>NZ_JAUSSH010000006.1 GCF_030812255.1 Paeniglutamicibacter psychrophenolicus
GGGCTCCCCCACGTCCTGTTGCCCCGGCACCTGGATCCCGAGCAGATCCCCCGCCGCAACGCCTACTGGCCGCAAAACCAAACCACCCTCTTCTAAAACCAAACCAGCCTCTTCTAGGAAAACGCGGTCCCACCCGCGGCGGGAAGTCCGTGATGCCGCAGTAGGCTGCTGCCCGCACTCGATGACGCAATGCAAGCCCCCATCGCCTACCTGGGACGTGTTCTTGCGGTCGCGGGCGGCATCCTCGGAATCGGGGCCCTCGCGGCAGTTGCCGCCCCCACCACTCCAACGTGTAACCGCTTCGGTGCGGGTCTCCAACCGACGTCGACATGCGCTGCATTGCTTTACGCCTCGGTGACCCGGGGTTCGGGCATATCTGCTTCCCCGGCAGCTGCCCGCGGCCGGGTCGGCCCATGCCGTCCCTCGCATCCGGCCCGCTCCCCGATGGTCCACCAACGGCATAGGGTGCCGGTTCCCTTCTCCGCTGGAGAAGGGAACCGGCACCCTATGCGTGGCCGTTCAAGGGTCCTTGCCATGGCCCGGACCCGGATGTGGAATCAGCCTGCTTGCGCGGCCTTGACCAGTTCGTTCACCGATCCGAAGAGCGGGTGCCCATCAGCCAGCCCGGTGATCTTCTCGGTGGCTGCTTCACTCGTGTTTCCCGCCAGGATCACAGCCATTTCGGCGGCCTCGGCGTCTTCCGGGTCGTTGAACCGCAATGCGGCGGCCATGGCCTCGAGCAGCGCCACCGGCTTGATGCCGTTCTCAGCCAGCTCGGCGGCCGGGCCGATGAACCGCTCGTGCCGGCTGAGCTTGCGCAGCGGCGCCCGGCCCACGCGCACCACGGTGTCGGGCAGGTACTCGTTGGAGAACCGGGCCAGGATCTTTTGCACATAGGCCTCCTGGTCGCCCTCGGCAAAGCCGTGCTTGGACACCAACAGTGACTTGGTTTCCGCCAGCACCGCGGCAACCTTCGTAAAGACCCGCGGGTCGGCCATCGCCTCGGAGATCTTCTCCAGGCCGGCGGCAAAGCCCAGGTATGCCGTTGCGGCGTGCCCGGTGTTCACGGTGAAGAGCTTGCGCTCGATGTACGGACCCAGGTCCTCCACGAACGTCGCGCCGCCGATCTGAGGCACGGCATCCCCGAACGGGGTCTTGTCGATGACCCACTCGAAGAAGGTTTCCACCGTGACGTCCAGGCCCTGGCCCGGCGCCTGGTTCGGCACGATGCGATCCACCGCGGTGTTGGCGAAGATCGCGTTGGCGTCGATGGCCTCCGCAGCGGCGGCGCCGTCGGCGCGCACCGCCGCTTCAAGGATGTCCGTGGCATTGATGGCGTTCTCGCACGCCATGACCTGCAGCGGCGCCAGCGCGGCATCGCGCTTGGCGATGCCGGCGGCAATTAGCGGGGCGACGAATTTCAGGATGTGCGGTCCCACGGCGGTGGTGACCATCTGGGCGGTGGCGATCTCGTCGATGACCGCATCGGCCTGGGTCGAGGAATTCAGCGCGCGGAAGTTCTCCACGGTGCGCACCTTCGGATCCTGCCCGACCTCGTGCACCTGGTAGCTGTCGGCCGCATCCAGCGCGCTGATCAGCGCGTCGGCCACGTCGGCAAACACGATCTCGTAGCCCGCGTCGTGCAGCAGCAGCCCGACGAATCCCCGGCCGATGTTCCCGGCCCCAAAATGTACTACCTTCACGATGCGTTGACCTTTCCGAAGATGTCCAGGATTTCCTCGCGGGTGGTGGCGGTTTCCAGCCGTGCCACCTGTGCCTTGTCAGTGAAGACCCGGGCGATCGAGGACAGGATGGCCAGGTGCTCGTTGTTCAACCCGGCGATGCCGACCACAAACTTGACCTCCTTGCCGTTCCAGTCGATGCCCTCGGGGTAGCGGATGATCGACACCGCGGAGCTGGCGATATCGCCCTTGGCCTCGTTGGTGCCGTGCGGGATGGCCAGGAAGTTGCCCATGTAGGTGGACACCGAGGCCTCGCGGGTGTGCATCGAGGCCACGTATTCCGCGTTGACCGCACCGCGTGCCAGCAGCAGGGCGCCGGCCTCCTCGATGGCGGCATCGCGCGAGGCGGCGGTGCCGGTGAGCACCACGCTGTCGGCGACCAGCACCTCGCGTGCCGGGGCCGCGGGTTCCTGCTCCGGGGAACCGGAAACGGCGGCCCCGGTTTCGGCAGGGGCGGCCGCATGCTTGGCCGCGTGGGCCGCGGCACCGGCGTGTTCGTCGGTTGCCGAGGCTCCGGCACCTGCTGCCGCGGCGCCCACGGAAACGGATTCCGCCGGTGCGGCGTTGCGGGTGCGCACCAGCTCGACGATTTCCTCGTAGCGCGGGCTGTTCATGAAGTTGTCCACCGATACGTGCACCGCGCTGGCCGTCACGGGCGTGGCACGGGCCGCGAGGTCCTGGTGTGTGACGACGATGTCGTAGGTGTCGGTCAAGTTCGCAATGGCCGAGTTGGTGACCTTCACGTCGACCAATCCGGCCTTCTTGAACATATTGCGCAGCACCGAGGCGCCCATGGCGCTCGATCCCATGCCCGCGTCGCACGCGAAGACCACGTTGTTCACCGGGCCGGAGGCGGCATCTGCGGCGAAGGCGAAGCCCACCGAGCTCTTCTTGCCCTTCATCGCTTCCATCTTGGCCGCGGCTTCGCCGAGCTCGTCGCCCTCGGGGGCCTTGGAGATCTTCAGCAGGAACGAACCGATCAGGAAGGAGACCACCGTTGCGGAAACCACCGAGAGCGCGACGCCCAGGTAGCTGTCCGAGGAGGTCATCGCGAACACGGCGAAGATGCTGCCCGGTGCGGCCGGGGCGCGCAGGCCGGCGCCGGTGAGCACCAGCATGAAGATCCCGCTCATGCCGCCGCCGATGGCGGCCAGGATCATGACCGGCTTCATCAGGATGAACGGGAAGTAGATCTCGTGGATGCCGCCGACGAACTGGATCAGCGCCGCGCCCGGTGCCGAGGCCTTGGCCAGGCCCTTGCCGAAGATCGCGTAGGCCAGCAGGATGCCGAAACCCGGGCCGGGGTTGGCCTCAAGCAGGAAGAGGATGGACTTGCCCTGCTCGAGGGCCTGTTCGGTGCCCAGCGGAGTGAGGATGCCGTGGTTGATGGCGTTGTTCAGGAACAGGACCTTGGCCGGTTCGATGAAGATGCTGGTCAGCGGCAGCAGTCCGTGGTTTACCAGGAACTGCACCACCGCGCCGGCACCGTTGGAGAACGCGACCACCAGCGGGTTGACCAGCAGCATGCCGAAGATCGCCATGATCGCCCCGACGATGCCGGAGGAGAAATTGTCGATAAGCATCTCGAAGCCCGGCTTGACCCGGCCTTCCCAAGCGGCATCGAGCTTCTTCATGACCCATGCCGAGAGCGGGCCCATGATCATCGCGCCGATGAACATCGGGATGTCGGCGCCCACCACCACGCCCATCGTTGCGATCGCACCGATCACGCCGCCGCGGACCCCGTGGATCATCTTGCCGCCGGTATAGCCGATCAGCAGCGGCAGCAGGTAGGTGATCATCGGGCCCACCAGCAAGGCAAGCTGTTCGTTGGGCAGGAACCCGTCGGGAATGAACAATGCGGTGATCAACCCCCAGGCGATGAACGCCCCGATGTTGGGCATGATCATCCCCGAGAGGAAGGTGCCGAACTTCTGCACCCCGACCCGCAGGCCGCCGCGGGTGGCAGCCTCAGTTTGTGTTGCCATGATTCTTCCTAATCGTTAGTCCTGCGCCGTCGCAGGGAAGGAACCGACGTGTGAAGACGGTTATGTCGTCTTGGAGATGCGATGCAGCCATTCGAGGAACATCTTCATTTCGGTGTTGGAAAGTTGCTGCGGGTTCGAGGACTCCAACGCGGCGTTCAGCGCGATGGCGGCCACGACGACCGAGGAGGCACCCACCGGGGTGGCGGAGTCGGCAATGCCGGCCTCCGAGGACACCGCGGTGATCACGGCATCGCGCGTCATGTCGGACAGCTCGAAGTTCCGCTCCTTCTCCGGCTCGGAGATGAGCATCAGGGTGACCCCGATGTTCGCCGCCATGATGCTGCGCACCGCGTCGGCCGGGGGCACGTTCAGGTGCCCGGCTTCTGCGGCCCGGTCGAGCTTCCCGCGCAGCAGCGCTTCCGCCTCCGAGACCCTGTTGGATCGGTTTCCGGGCCTGACCTTGCCGAACATCACCAGGTAGAGGTGCGGTTTCTCGATGCCGAAGCGCACGTGTTGGTCCCACATGCGCCGCACGTCGTCCAGCGGCTTCCCGGTGGGCTCAAGGTCCATTTCACTGGCCACGTACTGCTCGAAACCCACGGCAACGACCGCGTCGAACAGGCCTTCCTTGTCCCCGAAGTGGTGGTACAGCGTCGGCGCCGTGACCCCCGCCAGCTCGGTGATCTTCCGGGTGGAGACCGGAGCCCCGTCCGAATTGGCCAAGAGCTCGACGGCTGCCTGCAGCAGTCGCTCCCTCGGCGGAAGCTGGATGTCTAGACTCATGACTGCTACCCTAGCACCTATAGCATTGCTATATGAAGGGGATCACAGCTTGAGTTTATGCTCGAGTCCTGCGTGATCATCGTCTGCATCGCGCAACGGACAACCCAAGAGCAACCCACGGGAACGAGGAACTCAAGTGCAAAACTTCTCCGGAGTGGGCGTCATGCCCGGACGCGTCATCGGAACCATCCGGCACATGCCCCCGGCGCTTTCCGAACCGCCGGCCGGCGAGAAGCTCGATGCATCGGTCACCGCGGAGCAGGCCATCGCCAGACTCAAGGAGGCCGCGGCGTCCGTGCAGGCGGACCTGCGCACCCGCGCCGCCACCGCCAGCCCCGAGGCCAAGGCCGTGCTGGAGGCCACCGCGCAGATGGCCACCGACTCGATGCTGCTCAAGGGTGCCAACAAGCTGATCAACACCGGCCTTTCGGCCGAACGCGGGATCTGGGAGTCCGGCGAAACCGTCGCCCAGATGCTCATCACCCTCGGCGGCTACATGGCCGAACGCGCCACCGACGTGCTGGACGTGCGCGCCCGCATCGTGGCCGCGCTGCGCGGGGTCCCGGCCCCCGGCATCCCCGATTCGACGGACCCGTTCATCCTGGTGGCCGAGGACCTGGCACCGGCGGACACCGCCACGCTGGACCCGGCCAAGGTCATCGCGCTGCTGACCACCGGCGGCGGGCCCCAGTCGCACACCGCCATCATCGCCCGCGCCATGGGCCTGACCGCCATCGTCGCCGCCAAGGGCCTGGAGGCACTGGAATCCGGCACCGAGATCTTCGTCGACGGAGCCGCCGGAACCATTTCCACTTCCCCCGGCGACACCGAGCGCACGGCCGTGGACGCCTGGCTGAAGAACGCCGCGCTGCTCTCGGTCTTCGACGGCAACGGCGTGATGGCCGATGGGCACCTGGTCCCGCTGCTTGCCAATGTCGGCGGCGGCAAGGACGCGGTGAAGGCCGCTGCGGCCGGAGCCCAGGGCGTGGGGCTGCTGCGCACCGAATTCTGTTTCCTGGGTCGCGACACCGAGCCGTCCATCGAGGAGCAGGTCGCCGAGTACAAGGCCGTCTTCGACGCCTTCGGGTCCAAGAAGGTCGTGGTGCGCACGCTGGATGCCGGCGCCGACAAGCCGTTGCCCTTCCTCACCGACGCCTCGGAGCCCAACCCGGCCCTGGGCGTGCGCGGCTACCGCACCGACACCACCTCCCCCGGGGTGCTGGCCCGCCAGCTCTCCGCCATCGCCACCGCATCGGCCGGCTCCGAGGCCGAGGTCTGGGTCATGGCCCCGATGATTTCCACTCCGTCCGAGGCCGCCGACTTCGCCGCGATGTGCGCCGACGCCGGACTGGCCACCCCCGGGGTGATGGTCGAGGTCCCCTCCGCGGCACTGGGCTCCGAGGCCATCCTGGGCCAGGTGTCCTTCGCGTCCCTGGGCACCAACGACCTGACGCAGTACACCATGGCCGCGGACCGGCAGCTCGGCCCGCTGGCCGCGTTGAACAACCCGTGGCAGCCTGCGGTGCTGCGCCTGATCGAATTGACGGTTGCCGGCTCCCGGGCCGAGGGCAACCACAAGCCCGTGGGCGTCTGCGGCGAGGCCGCGGCGGATCCGGCGCTGGCCGTGGTGCTGGTGGGTTTGGGCGTCTCGACCCTGTCGATGTCCGCCCGCTCGCTGGCCTCCGTGGCCGCGGTGCTCAAGACCGTCACGCTGGAACGCGCCGGCGAATTGGCGCAGCTGGCCCTGGCCGCACCGAGCGCCGAGACAGCACGCACCGCGGTGCGCGAGGCGCTGCCGGCACTGGCCGAACTGGGCCTGTAGCCAACACCCCGGCACCGTAGGATTGATCCTGCCTGCCCCCCATTGTTTCCCAAATACCTTCGTACACAGGAGAAAACACATGTCCGAACGTCTTGCCACCATCGCCAGCGCCTCCGGCCTGCATGCCCGTCCCGCCGCGCTCTTCGCCGAAGCAGCCGGCGCCCTGGACATCGAGGTCACCATCGCGCCCAAGGGAGCCCCGGAGGACGATGCCCTCGACGCCTCGAGCATCCTCTCGCTGATGACGCTGGGTGCGGCCAAGGGCGATGAAGTGGTGCTGCGCGCATCCGGGGATGGCGCCGAGGCCGCACTGGATTCCCTGGTGGCCCTGCTCGAAACGGACCTGGACGCCGTCTAGCCAACCGCGTCGACCACCGCCGATGGCGTGGATCCCGAGCCGAATGGCCTGGGGCCCACGCCATCGGCGTTTTGCGTTTACGGGCCGCCGGTGCAACTGCGCGGACGGTCACGAAGGCAAGTCGAAGATATCGCAGTTCCGTTGAAAACATTTCGGCAGACCGGGGGATGCCGTTCATGAAACGGACCGCGGTTACCTATCAACCACCAGCTCTCACAAGGTACGGTTGCGCATATCCTGCACGGCTGCGGCCAGCAGACCCGACAGGACGACAGCGTCCCGGTCCGGGCGTCCAATGCGGACCGACCCAACGAATAGTCCAGGTGAGGAGCTCTACATGGAACTGATCTTTGTGCATGGCGCTTTGGTGCGTGACGGGCAGTGGTGGTGGCAGCGGACCGCAGAGCTGCTCCACGAACACACCGGGATCCGGAGCAGGGCCATTGCGTTGCCCTCCTGTGGCGAGGGAGCACCTGAAGAGGTTGCTGGCGGCCTCATTGCCGACGCGGCGGTGCTGCGCGGCGCATTGGCCGAGGTGGACTCCGCAATCGTTGTCGGCCACTCCTACGGCGGCACCGTCATCGCCGAAGCCGGCCAGCATCCGGCCATTGCGCACCTGCTCTATGTGTCGTCGTACCTGCCCGAGGTCGGGCAGTCCCAGGGTGCGATCATGAGCGGCGAAGGCGACCCGGTATCCATCGGCGACAACAGTGACGGCACGCTGAGCGTGTCCGGCTACGACGCAACGTCGTTTGGAGCCCGATTCCTTCAGGACGCAGACGACGAGACCCAGCACCAGGCGTGGGAGCGGGTGACGTCACAGGCTGCCGGGGCATTCATGACCCCGACGAGTGCTGCCGGCTGGGAGGGAATCGATTCAACGTACATCGTCTGCGGGCAGGACCGCAGCACGTCGGTCGAGTTGCAACGCTTCCACGCGAGCCGGGCGACGCACTCCGTCGAACTGCCGACCGGGCACCATCCGTTCATTTCCCGACCCGATCTGGTCGTCGAACAAGTGCTGGAGCTGTTGCAGCGAGGGTGAGTCGTGCGGTGTCCTCTGCCGTGAACGGAGCCTTGGGCCCCTCAGGGCGTGGAACCTGTCGGATGATACTCCTGACAGCCGACGCCACTGCTCGGTGATCCATCGGCACTCTTCGGATCCGGATCCCAGGGCCGCCCCCCACGGACGCATGGGGAGTCCCCGCTGGAGACGACGTTCCGGGCCGTTATACGTCGAGTCGTCCCGGCGGGCAACGTGCCGGTGAGGGCAGCGGTTCCTCCCCGTGGGAGGGAACGAGGGCTGCTAGCCTCGGGTAAATGCGTGTTCCCATTCTGAAATCCGGAGGAATTGCCAGATGCCGCAGGACACCAATTACGACACCTTTGCCGAGGCGTACGCTGCCGAAAACGAATCCAGTCTGCTCAATGGATTCTACGAACGACCGGCAATGCTCAACCTCGCCGGAGATGTCCGCAATCACCGGATTCTTGACGCCGGCTGCGGTTCCGGGCCGCTGGCTGCGGCGCTCGGTGAACGCGGCGCCACCGTGACGGGATTTGATTCCAGCGAAGCGATGGTCAAGCTGGCCCGAAAAAGACTGGGAGCAGGGGCGGAACTGCTCGTGGCCGACCTTGGCCGGCCCCTTCCGTTCGCCGACGACACGTTCGACGACGTGGTTGCCTCGTTGGTCTTCCACTACTTGGAAGACTGGGTGGGCCCGCTGACCGAGATGCGGCGCGTGCTGCGGCCGGAAGGCAGGCTCATCATGTCCGTCAACCATCCGATCCTGTATCCCTGGACAAACCCCGGCACAGACTACTTCAAACCCGTGAAGTACTCGGATGAGCACACCTTCAACGGCCAACCGGCCACCCTGACGTATTGGCACCGGCCATTGCATGCCATGACTGACGCGTTTGCCAGGGCCGGATTCCAGATCGAGGTGCTCAGCGAACCACCGTACTCGACCGATGCGCCCCCGGACATCGTCCCGCCGCAATTCAAGGACCGGGAGTCGTTCCTGAGCTTCATCTTCTTCGTGCTCCGCGCGAAGTGACCGTGGCGCTCCCGGGCTTCGGCGCCTCAGGACCAGATCGCCTGCCTGGGGATCGGCCGATTTGAGCCCGGGTTTGCCACGGGACCCCCACCGCAGGCGGGGCCCCTTGGCCTGGATTTGCGTGCCGTCGGCTCTCGGGAATCGCCGTTCAGGGGACCAGTTCGGCGGCCCGTTCCTCGCCGGCCGCCACAAGTCTGGCGAAGGGGCCATCGGCCTCGCGCAGTTCGGCCGGCCTGCCGCGCTCGACGATCGCTCCGGATTCGAGCACCGCCAACCGGTCGGCGTTTTCCACGGTGGACAGGCGGTGGGCGATCATCAAGGTGGTGCGCCCGACGGCCAGGCGGTCCAACGCGTCCTGCACCAGCGCCTCGGTGGTGTTGTCCAGTGCGCTGGTGGCCTCGTCGAGCACCAGCACCTTCGGGTTGCGCAGGATGGTGCGGGCGATGGCCAGGCGCTGCTGCTCTCCCCCGGAGAAACGGTGCCCGCGTGCACCGACCAGCGTGTCAAGCCCCTCGGGCAGACCGGCGACCAGGTCGGCGATCTGTGCGCTGGCCAGTGCCTTCCACAGCGTTGCATCGTCGGCCTCGGGATCGGCCAGCAGCAGGTTGTCTCGGATCGAGGCGTGGATCAGGTAGGTCTCCTGGGACACCACGCCCACGATCTTGTTCAGGGTTTCCGGGGCGAGTTCGCGGATGTCGATGCCGTCGATGGTGATGCGGCCGCGGCTTGGGTCATGCAGGCGCGGCAGCAGCGAACCCAGCGTGGACTTGCCCGATCCGGTGGGCCCGACGATGGCAGTCGCGGTGCCCGGGGCCAGCTCCAGGTCGATCCCCTGCAGCACCTTCGGCCCGTCGCGGTAGGCGAAGGAGACGCCTTCGAAGCGCACCCGCCCCGCAACGGTCTCCGGGTCAAGCGTCGTCGGGTTCGCCGGCGCCTTGATTTCCGGGTCCATGTCCAGGTACTCGAAGATGCGGCTGAACAGGGCCATCGCGGTGACCCATTGGACCCCGACGTTCAGCAGGCCCATGATGGGGCGGAAGATCGCGCCCTGCAGCGCAGTGAACGCCACCAGCGTGCCGATGGTCATCCCCCCGGAGGTGGCGGGGAAGCCGGCGGCCAGGTAGATGACCGCGGGAATCGCGGCGAACACGATGCCCATGGTGGCCATGCGCCAGCGCCCGGCCAGCTGGCTGCGCATTTCCAGGTCCACGAGCCGGTGCGAGGACCCGGCGAAGCGTTCCACGTCCCGCCCGGTGGTGCCCAGGGTCTTGGCCAGGCGGATGCCGGAGACCGAGAGCCCCTCCTCGATCTGCGTGTACATCCCGGCAAGCTCGGCCTGCCGGGCACTGGTCACGTCGCGGCGCATCAACGCCACCTTGCGCGAAAGCCAGATCGCCGGCGGCAGCACCACCAGCGAGAGCAGGCTCATCCGCCAAGAGAGTGCGGCCATCGCGATGGCGGTGGCCACCGCCGTGGTCAGGTTGGAGGCCACCGAGGTGGCGGTGGAGGTCACCACCGACTGCATCCCGGCGATGTCGTTGGTCAGCCGCGATTGCACCTCCCCGGAGCGGGTGCGGGTGAAGAAGCCCAGCGACTGGGCCTGCAGGTGGGCAAAGAGGCGGGTCCGCAGCGTGTGCATGACCTTCTGGCCCATCTTGGTGGCCATCCAGGTCTGGACCACGCCGATGGCCGCGGTCGCGGCGGCGACCGCCACCAGCCCGCCGGCAAGCCAGGCGAGCAGCGCGGTGTCCTGGTGCGGCAGCGCGTCGTCGATGATGGCGCGGATCAGGAACGGCTGGGCCAGTCCGATGACCGAGGCTGCGGAGATGAGCAGCACGACGACGGCGATGGTGAACTTGTGCGGCTTGAAGAGCGCAGCGATCCGGGCCGGTTGCACCGGGTGGAGCTTGACCTGCTTGAGGTCCGCGGGGTTCAGGCGGGCGACGGGACCGCCGCGGCCTCCCCCGCCGCCGGGTGCCCGATCGGCACCGGCGGGAATCCCGGCCGATTGGCCCTGGCCCGAACGGGCCGTGCTGGAAGATGAAATCGATTCCAACATATGCACCACCTTTCGTGGTGGTCGTGGGTGCGGGACTCGCACCACGTCATTGATGAGGTTACCTCACTATGTGGCTGCCCGTCAAATCCCCCACCCGCCGGACGGTAGTCTTGAGGGCATGCCAGCCAGCAACAATCCGGCACTTCCCGGTGACCTTTCGGAGCTTTTCCACCGCGCTTTTCGTTCGCTGCGCCATTCCTGGTCGCAGCGCCTTGCCCCCTTCGAGCTGACCCCGCACCAGTTCCGCGCCCTGCACTCGCTCGCGCGCAATGCCGCGGATCCGGCGTCCGCCGAGGGGATGCGGCTCAAGGACGTTGCCGAACGCCTGCGCATTGCCCCGCGCTCGGCCACCGAGGTCATCGACCACCTCGAGGCCAAGGGGCTGGTGGCCCGCAGCGCCGACCCCGTCGATCGCCGCGCCACGCTGGTCACGCTGACTGCCGAGGGGCTCAGGCTGACCGAGGAAGTCCGTGCGGCACGCCGCGAACACACGGAGAGCTACTTCGGCCGGATCGATGCGCAGGAACGGGCCGAGCTGGCCCGCATCCTGGGAAAGCTCGGCGGCCACCCGGAGCGCTGAACGCGTTGCGCGGGAACTCCCCGGCGACCGGATCCTAGTTCTCGGACTTGCCCCGGCGCCAGTACCCCATGAACGCCACCTGCTTGCGGTCCATGCCGGCCTCGCGGACCAGGTAGCGGCGCATGCCCTTGATCATTTCCGCCTCGCCGGCCAGCCAGGCGTAGAACGGCTGGGTGGAGGCGGTGGCCGTCTCCCAAAGGATCTGCGAGTCGACGTCGACGTCCTCCGGGTCGGCCCCGGGCATTACCGCGCCGGCGGCGGGAATCGCCACGACGTCGCACACCGCGGCCGCCAGCAGCTCGCCGTGCGGGTGGGAACCGCGCGGCAGCCACTGCACGGACACGCCCGAGCGGGTCGAGGAACCCTGGATGTCCCCGGTGTCGGGAACCTCGATGAGCGCATGCCCGGTGATCCCGGCCGGCAGCGATTCGAGGATCGAGCAGATCGCCGGGGCAGCGGTCTCGTCCCCGGCCAGCAGGATCCGCTTGGCCGAGCCGGGGCGGAACTCGATGCCGCCGTAGTCGGGCCCGCACAGGCCCGCGTTGGGACCCAGCAACAGCAATTCGTCCCCGGCCTTGGCCCGGGCCGCCCACACCGTGGCCGGGCCGCCGGCCAGCTTGCCGTTCTCTGTGCGCAGGTGCAGCACGAAGTCGATGTCGATCTCCGCCTCCGTGCCGCGGTTGTCCCGGTGGCCCGCCGGGCGCAGGGCACGGACGGTGTAGGTGCGCATGGCGCCGCGGGATTCGGCCGGCAGCGCGAGCCAGCGCCGGTACCAGCCCGTGGCCTCCGCCCGGGAAAGCCAGGCGCCCGGGCGCAGCGATGCGAATTCGGCCGGCAGCCCGGCAGCCGGGAGACCGGGTTCGGCGGCCGGCTGGATCATCAGCTTGATGCGCAAATCCAGCGGGGAATCCCCGGCGCCGAAGTGCGCCAGGTCGGCCCCGGCCAGGGTGATGCGCTTGAAGTTCTCGCCGATGCCCTGCACCGCGACCACGTGCGTGGCGAAGGCCAGCATCTCGCTGATCTCCTCGGCGCGTTCGGGCACATCCGGTGCCGCGGGCGCCGGGGTGTCCGCTTCGGCGGTTGCGGGCACGGTGCCGGTGGTTGCCTCGGCCAAGGAATCCGTGGCGGCATCCGCAACGCCGCCGGCCTCGGGGCCTGCGGTTCCCGGTGCGGCCGCGGCGGCACCGGCCGCGGGCACCTCTGACGGCACGGGACCGGCTTCGAGCCGGGCGTCGGGATTCGTGGTGCGGTGGATGCCCTTGGCCGCCAGCACCGACTCGGCGCGCAGCACCCGGTGCCGGCCGATCGGCAGCACCAGCGGGGTGCCTGCCACCGGGTCCGGGATGACCCGGCACGGCATGCCGAAGACGTTTTTCACCATCTCCTCGGTGACCACCGCCGCGGGGTGTCCGGCGGCAACGATCTTGCCGTGCTTCAGCGCGATCAGGTGGTCGGCGTAGCGGGCGGCGAGGTTGAGGTCGTGCAGCACGATCACCACGGTGGTGCCGCGGGTGCGGTTCAGCTCGGAGATCACGTCGAGCACCTCCAGCTGGTGGGCGACATCCAGGTAGGTGGTCGGCTCGTCGAGCAGCAGCAGCTCGGTTTCCTGCGCCAGCGCCATGGCGATCCAGACGCGTTGGCGCTGCCCGCCGGAGAGCTCGTCGATGGGCCGCTCGGCCAGGTCGGTGGTCCCGGTGACGGCCATGGCGCGGGCCACCGCGGCCTCGTCCTCGGAGGAGAATCGCTTGAACCAGCCCTGGTGCGGGTAGCGGCCGCGGCCGATCAGCTCGCGCACCGTGATCCCGTCGGGCGCGGTCGGGGTCTGCGGCAGCAGGCCCAGCATCTTGGCGACCTCGCGGGCCGGGCGGGTGTGGATGTCCTCGCCGTTGAGCAGGACCTTGCCCCCGGCGGGCTTCAGCAGCCTGGACAAGCCGCGCAGCAGCGTGGACTTGCCGCAGCCATTGGCTCCCACGATGATCGTCACCTCGCCGGTGGGCAGCTGCAACGAGAGCTCGTCGACGATGCTCACCGCGTCGTAGGCGAGTGTGAGGTCCTGTGCTTCGAGAAGTGCCATGGAAACCCTCAGGTTCCTTCCTTGTTGGAGCGCACCAAGACCCAAATCAGGAATGGTGCTCCCAGTGCGCCGGTGACGACGCCGACTGGTAATTGTATGTCGGGCAAGATGTTGGTGGCGATGAACGTCGCCGCGGTGACCAGCAGCGCGCCGATGCCGGCGGCGGAGCCCAGGTGGCTGCGGCCATTGCACAGGCGCAGCGCCAGCGGCCCGGCCAGGAATGCGACGAACGCCAGCGGGCCGGTCACCGCGGTGGCCACGGCACACAGCCCGACCCCCAGCAGGATCAGCCCCAGCCGGGTGGATCGCACGCGCAGCCCCAGCCCGGCGGCGGTGTCGTCGCCCAGTTCCAGGATCCGCAGCTTCGCCGCGGCGGGCAGAAGCAGCGGCAGCAGGATCGCCAGTGCCGCCCCAAGCATTCCGGCCCGCTCCCAGGTGCTGGCGGACAGCGACCCGGTGAGCCAGCGCAGTGCGTCGGAGGCCATGCGGATGTCGGTGCGGGTGAGCAGGTAGGAGATGATGCCCTGCAGCATCGCGGCGACCGCGATTCCGGCCAGGATCAGCCGGGCCCCGGTGTGCTTCCCGGCGTCGGCAATCGCGTAGATCAGCAGCGCCACGGCCAGGGCGCCGGCGCAGGCGATCAGCGAAAGCCCGATCCCCTGGGCGCCGAAGAACAGCATCCCTGCCACCGCGGCGGCGGACGCCCCGTAGCCGACGCCGATCACGTCGGGGCTGGCCAGCGGGTTGCGCAGCATGCGCTGGAAGATGGCCCCGGAGGCGCCGAACGCGGCCCCGGCCAGGATCCCGACGGCGGCCTGCGGCAGCCGGTCCTCCCAGAGCATGAAGGAGACCCCCGGAACGCGTTCGCCGGACAGGGCGGCGAGCAGCTCGTCGAGGGCGATGGGGTGGCGTCCGGCCACCAGGTTCAGGAGCACCGCAACCAGGATGCCGGCGGTGGCCAGCAGGTTCACCCGGGCCACCGGGCCAATGCGGCGCTTGGTCCGGGGCGTGGATTGGCGCGGGGCCCGGGGCATGCGCCGGGGCTTGGGCCGCGGCGCGCCCGGAGGCAGTCCGCCGGATGGCGCGCCGGAAGCCTCGGCCCGCTTCATTGCCGGCGCAGCCTCGGCGGTGTCGCCAACCCGGGAGAGCATCTGGCGGCTCACAGCGTGACCTTCCTTCCGCGGCGCAGCAGCCAGAGGAACAGCGGCGCGCCAATCACCGCGGTCATGACCCCGACCTGGATTTCCGCCGGCGGGGCGATGACCCGGCCCAGCACGTCGGCACCCAACAGCAGCACCGGGCCGGCCAGCATGGACAGCGGCAGCAGCCAGCGGTAGTCCCCGCCGGCCAGCACGCGGATCGCGTGCGGCACGATCAGCCCGACGAAGCCGATGGGCCCGGCCAGCGCGGTGGCCGCGCCGCAGAGCAGCACCACACCCGCCGCCGACATGGCACGCCCGCGGCCCACGCGGAAGCCGAGACCCACGGCCGTGTCGTCGCCCAGGGCCAGTGCATTGAACAACCTGGCACCGGCCAGCACCGCGATCGCGCCGAGCGCCAGGAACGGGGCGACGGAGAGCATCTCGGGCACCTCGCGGGCGCCGAGGGTGCCGACCTGCCAGAACCTGAAGCGGTCCAGGGCCTCCTGGCCGATCATCAGCACGGCGTTGGTCAGCGAGCCGAGGCCCGCGGCCATGGCCGCACCGGCCAGGGCGAGCTTCAGCCCCGTGGCGCCGTCGCGGCCCAGCGATGCCACCAGGTAGACCAGCAGCGAGGCGCCCGCGGCCCCCACGAAGGCGAAGAGGATGTAGCCGTGCAGCGTGGTCACGGCGAAGAAGTGGATGCCGGCCACCACGGCCAGCGCGGCCCCGGCGTTGACGCCCAGGATGCCCGGGTCCGCCAGCGGGTTGCGGGTGATGCCCTGCATCCCGGCTCCTGCGAGCCCCAGGGCGGCGCCGATGAGCAGCCCGGCAACGGTGCGCGGGATGCGCGAGGCGACGACCGCGTGGTCCCCGTTGGCCGGGTCCAGGTGCACCAGCGCATCGAGGACCGTGGACGGGGCGATGGGCCGGGCACCGATGAGCAGGGACAGGAAGAGCCCCAGGGCCAGGGCCGCCGCCAGGAGCAGTCCGAGCACCGGCGCGGGCATGAGTCCGGGGCGCCGGGCGGGCGCGGGGGAATCGGTTTTCTGCGCGGACAGCGGCAGTGCCCCGGACGTTCGTGATCCGGATGGTGGAGCGCTCATGGATTGTCCACCCGGTTCCGGGCGGAGGCGCGGGTCATGGCCCTAGACTGGGGGCCATGAGCAAGCAGCAAGCCACCGTCGTCTCCGAGCAGGCAGCCTTCCACCTGGCCCCGAACCCCGGACCGATGTCGCTGGAGGGAACCAATTCCTGGATCCTGCGCGCACCGGGTTCCGAGCATGCCATCGTCGTGGATCCGGGTCCCGACGACGCCGGGCACCTGGGTGCGCTGGCCGCCGAATCCGTCGAACTGATCCTGGTCACGCACCGCCACCACGACCACACCGAGGGCATCGACACGCTGCACCGGCTCACCGGGGCCCCGGTGCGTGCGGCGCTGCCGGAGCATTGCCGCGAGGCCGGGGTCTTGGTCGACGGGGAGGAGATCCACGCGGCGGGCCTGCGGCTGCGCGTGTTGGCCACCCCCGGGCACACCTCCGACTCGCTCGGCTTCCTGCTGCCCGACGACGGGGCAAAGGGCTCGATGCTCACCGGGGACACCATCCTGGGCCGCGGCACCACGATCCTGGATGCGCCCGACGGGACCCTGCGCGATTACCTGTCCTCGCTGGACAAGCTGGAGGCCGGCCCCGATGCGCTGGTGCTCCCGGCGCACGGTCCGGTGCTGGGGTCCCTGCACGGGATCGTGCGCGAATACCGGGCGCACCGGTTCGAACGGCTGGCCCAGATCCGCGCCGCCCTGGCGCAGATCCGGGCAGATTCCGCCGTTGAGCCCACCATCGCCCAGATCACCGACGTGGTCTACGCCGACGTGGATCCGCGGGTGCGACGGGCAGCCGAGATCTCGGTGGCAGCGCAATTGCGCTACCTTGAGGAGTCCGAAGCTTCCTGACATTGCGTGTGGTTCCCGCCTGTATCGGTGCCGGTGCGTGGGTGGTGCGTGCCGGCTACTTGCCGGCGGCCGCCTGCGCGGCCGCAGCGAAGGCCGGGACGACTTTGTCGACGGCGTAGGGCACCGACAGCGGGGACGCCGCCGAGATGGCGAGCACCTCCATGTCGTTGGCCGCGGCCACCAGCCCGCCCTTGGAGACGGCGGGGAGCTGGGCAAAGAGCTTGTTCTTGGCGATCGCATCGGTGCCGGTGCCCTCGGCGGCCCAGGTGAAGAAGATGTCGGAGTCCAGCTCGTTCGCGCGCTCCGCGGCCCATGGAAGGAAGAACTCGCCGTCCTTGGCGTTCGCATCGACGATTGCCGCCTGGGTCATGCCCAGTGCGGTGAGGAAGCGCGGGCGCGAATCCCCGGTGGCGTAGAGGCTGATGGAGTTGTCCGACGGTTCCAGGTTTCCGGCAATGAAAGTGGTGTCCTTGAAGACCGGGTTCGCCTCGGCGGCAGCGGCGATCTTGCCCTCGACCTCGGTGATGACGGCCTTGGCCTCGGCGTCCTTCCCCAGTGCCTGGCCTACAGCGGTGGTCACGTCCTGCCAGCCGGAGGTGTAGTTCGGTGCCATCGGGCCGATGACCGGGGCGATTTTCGAGAGCTTGTCGTACTCCTCCTGCGTCAGGCCCGAGTAGCCAGCCACGATGAGGTCCGGCTGGGCCTCGGCCAGCGCGGTGAAGTTCACGCCGTCCTTCTCGGAGTACTGCACCGGCGCCTTCTCGCTGCCGATCGGGGCGCCGAGCTCGGTGAGCTTGGCATCCTTCCAATCGGTGGAGCCCTGCTTGTTGTTTCCCCAGGTGTCCTCGGCCATGGCCACCGGAACGACGCCCAGTGCCAGCACCGCATCGGCGTTGACCCAGGAAACCGTGGCCACGCGCTCGGGCTTCTCGGTGATCTCGGTGGTCCCGTAGATGTGCTTGATGCTGACAGGGAAGGCGGCGCTTGCTGTTGCGGTGCTGCTGGCCGGGGCGCTGTCGGCGGTTCCGCCGCAGGCGCTGAGGGTCAAGGCAAGGGCGGTGGTTGCTGCGGCGATGAGGCCGGCGCGTCGAGTGAACTTCATGTGGGTGTGGAATCCTTTGCGATTCAGCGGTGGAAAGCGATGGAAACGGAGGAGGAGGTGCTCGGTCGACAGGAATTGTGGATTGGCCGTCACGCCAACACCTGACGAGTAAGGCTAACCTCACCAATTCGGATTACGCAACACGGCGCGGCCCTAATTGTCCGCACGCCTCCGTGGCCGGGGATGACAAATGCCCGTCATTTCGCAGGCCATCCGGCCATTCGGTGACTAGGCTCACACCATGGGAGATTTCTTGCCGCCGGAAACCAGAAACCCGCACCGCACTCCGGGCACGGCACTGGTCACGGGCGCCACCTCGGGGCTGGGCACCGAATTCTGCGCGCAACTGGCGGCCCGCGGACACGACCTGGTGGTCACGGCCCGCGACGGGCAGCGACTGGCGGAGCTCGCCGCGCGGCTGCACGCACAATTTGCCGTCAACGTCGAAGTGTTGGCCGCGGACCTGGTGACCGACGAGGGAACCGAACGGGTATCCGCCCGCCTGGCCCAAACCGCGCGACCCGTCAATCTGTTGGTCAACAACGCCGGGTACGGCCTGCGCGGCAATTTCGCCGACAATGACCTCGGCGAGGAGCTTGACCACCTGCGGATCCACACCCAGGCCCCGCTGGTACTGATGCATGCGGCACTGAACGCCATGGGCTCCGGCGACGGGGGAAGGATCATCAACGTCGCCTCGGTCGCCGCCTTCACCCCGCGCGGCAGCTACTCGGCAGCCAAGGCGCTGATCGTGAACTTCAGCCGATGGGCCAACGTTTTCTACGCCGGCCGGGGCATCTCCGTCACCGCCGTGTGCCCCGGCTTCGTGCGCACCGAGTTCCACGACCGAATGGGTGCGGACAAGACCAAGATCCCCGCCCGGGGGTGGCTGGATGCCCCGAACGTGGTGCGACAGGCGCTGGCCGACAGCGACGCGGGCAAATCCGTATCGATCCCCTCGGTGCGCTACAAGCTGGCTACCGCATTGGCCCGGATCGCGCCCGATGCGCTGGTGGAGCGCCTGGCCAGGCGCGGGCGTTAGCCAAGCCGCCCGCCCCACCCCGAGCCGGCCGCGCAGCCGCTGCATTCCTTCCACCCCGCACGGGCCACCCACCCTTCGCCGGACGTCAAGAATCGTCACGACATGCCCTTTTACCGCGCCCAAAACCGTGAGTGACCGACATCACCCCCATGGGCCAGGGTGCCGCGGATTCCCCGTGTCGCAGGGGTTTCTTAGGCAGCCCTACCCTCGCAATCGGACGGCGCCGACAACCTATCAAGGTTGCTCGGTTTGCACATAGGCACGCCTTATCTATAGCGTTTCACTTAAGTTCATTTACGCTACAAGGTCGTTCGCTAATTACAGCGGGCCTTGGGCAACGGCCCCACCATCGGAGAAATCATCGTGAAGACCCCCGTTCGCGTCGTCCTTGGCGCACTTGCCGCCGGCGCATCCCTGCTCGCCCTGACCGCTTGCGGCGGCTCCACCGAGGCAGGCGCCCAGGCCGATTCCGGCAAGACCGTGAGCATCGCCCACGCGCAGGGAACCACCGAGGTTCCGGTGAACCCGGAGACCGTCTACACCTTCGACCTGGGTGTGCTCGACTCGATGACCGCCCTGGGCCTGGAAGCCGACGGCGTTCCGGAAACCAAGTACCCCGAGTCGCTGGCAAGGTACAACGACGCCTCGGTCGCCAAGATCGGTTCCATGAAGGAACCCGACTTCGAAGCCATCTCCAACGGCAACCCGGACCTGATCATCATCACCGGCCGCACCGCCGCCTCCTACGAGGAGCTCTCCAAGATCGCCCCGACCGTCGACCTGTCCGTGGACATCAAGAAGCCGCTGGACTCCTTCAAGGAGCAGGCCGGCAAGCTGGGCCAAATCTTCGACGTCGAATCCAAGGTCACCGAGAAGCTCGCGGCCATCGACACCAAGATCGCCGACACCAAGGCCAAGACCGCCGACGCCGGCAAGGGCCTGATCATCATGACCTCCGGCGGCGAACTGACCGCATACGGCGCCGGCTCGCGCTTCGGCCTGATCCACGACGTGCTCGGGGTGGCCACCGTGGCCGACATCAAGTCCGAAGGCTCCCACGGCGAGTCGATCTCCTTCGAGTTCCTCAAGACGAACAACCCCGACACCCTCTACGTCATTGACCGCGATTCGGCCATGGGCACCTCGGGCGATGCTGCCAAGGCCGTCCTGGACAACGAGCTGGTCGCCTCGACCAACGCCGCCAAGAACAACAAGATCGTGAACCTGGATTCCAACGCCTGGTACATGGTCGGCTACGGCCTGAACAACACCGCAAAGATGATCGACGAGGTCGCTGCGGGTCTGTAGGCACCGCCCACAGTCGCAAACTCATCATGAGCGCACCAGTACTCAGCCGTTCGGCCGCCGCGGAGCAGGATCCCGCGGTGGCCGTACGGCGTTCCAAGAAGCCCTCCGAAACCACGTGGCTGATCGCCGGCACCGTCCTGGTGGGCCTGCTCGCCGTCGTGAGCCTGTTCGTCGGGGTGTCCGACGTCGGCCTTCCCCAGCTGCTGGCCGGCGACCCGGAGGCCTGGGACCTGCTGTGGATCTCCCGCGTGCCACGCACCCTGGCCGTGATCCTGGCCGGAACCGCGGTGGCGGTGGCCGGGCTGATCATGCAGCTGATGGTGCGCAACCGCTTCGTCGAACCCTCCACCGTGGGCACCGTTGAGTCCGCGACCCTGGGCATCCTGGTCGTCACCGTGCTTCTCCCCGCCGCCCCGATCATGATGAAGATGGGGGTGGCCTCGGTGTTCGCGCTTGGCGGCACCGCCCTCTTCCTGGCGGTGCTGGGCAGGCTGCCGGCGCGCAACACGCTGCTGGTGCCGATCGTGGGCATCATGCTCGGCGGGGTCATCGGCTCGGTCACCACCTTCTTCGCCTACAAGTACGACCTGCTCCAGACGCTGGGCAACTGGATGATCGGGGACTTCTCCGGGGTGCTGCGCGGGCGCTACGAACTGCTGTGGATCGTCGCCGCGCTCACGCTGGCCGGCTACCTGGCCGCGGACAGGTTCACCGTCGCGGGCCTGGGCGCCGACTTCACCACCAACCTCGGGATGAACCACAAGGCGATCATGCGCCTGGGCCTGGTGCTGGTCTCGCTGATCTCCGCCGTGGTCGTGACCACCGTGGGCGCCGTGCCGTTCCTCGGGCTGATCGTGCCGAACATCGTCTCGTTGCTCTTCGGCGACAACCTGCGCCGCGCGGTGCCGTGGACCGCGCTCTTCGGAGCCGGCTTCGTACTGGTGTGCGACATCATCGGGCGCACCATCCGCTTCCCCTACGAGGTCCCCGTGGGCATGGTGATGAGCGTGCTCGGCGCCACCATCTTCCTGGCCCTGCTGCTGCGAACCAGGAAACGACATGCCTAAGACACCCTCGCCGGCCCTCGCCGGGACCCGCCGGCCCCTGCCCCGGCGCAGCTTCTCCCCCGCCATGCTCTCGCCCAAGCGGATCTCCCCGGCCGCGCTGATCACGGTGATGGCCGTGATCACCCTGGGCTGCATCGCCGCCTTCATGACGATCGAGCTGCGCGGGAACATGTCCTACGCGCTGACCCGCCGCGGCATCCGCGTGGGCGCGATGCTGGTGGTCGCCGTTGCGGTGGGCCTGTCCACGCTGATGTTCCAGACCGTGACCGCCAACCGCATCCTGACCCCCTCGATCATGGGGTTCGATGCGCTGTACATCCTGATCCAGACCGCGCTGGTGTTCATGCTGGGTTCCTCCACGCTGCTCACCGCCTCCCCCGCGCTGAAGTTCGGGGTGGAGGTGGGGCTGATGATCGTGTTCTCCGCGCTGCTCTACCGCTGGCTGTTCACCGGCGGCACCGGGTCGCTGCACCTGATGCTGCTGGTGGGCATCGTCATCGGCACGCTTTTCCGCGGGTTCTCCTCGCTGCTGCAGCGATTGATGGAACCGAGCGAGTACATCGTGCTGCAGGATTTGTTCTTCGCCTCCTTCAACCAGGTCGAGCCGCTGCTGCTGGGGATCTCCGCGGTCATCGTGGTGCTGGTCGCGGCCGTGGTGTGGAAGCTGCGCAAGAGCTTCGACGTGCTGGCCCTCGGCCGCGAGACGGCCATCAACCTGGGCGTGGACCACCGGCGCATCGTCACGCTGGTGCTGGTGCTCTGCTCGATCCTGGTCGCGATCTCCACCGCGCTGGTGGGTCCGGTGACCTTCTTCGGGCTGTTGGTGGTCTCGCTGGCGTACCAGATGGTCCGCAGGTTCTCCCACGCCGCCCTGATCCCCATTGTCTGCCTGCTCGGGGCCATCACGCTGATCGGCGGCCAGCTGCTGCTCGAGCGGGTCTTCGGCTTCGCCACCGCGCTGAGCGTGATCATCGAGTTCGCCGGCGGACTGTTGTTCCTCTACCTGCTCCTGAAGGGTTCCCTGAAGTGATCCGCATTGATTCGGTGACCAAGTCCTACTCCGGCAAGACAGTGGTGGACGCGGTGAGCACCACCATCCCCGCCGGCGGTGTCACCTCCATCATCGGGCCCAACGGTGCGGGCAAGTCCACGCTGCTGTCGCTGATCTCGCGGCTGATCCCGATGGATTCCGGTGCGGTGTCGATTGCCGGGCTGGACATCGGGCGCACCCCCAGCAAGGACCTGGCCCGCTCGATGGCGATCCTGCGGCAGGAAAACCACATCACCATGCGCCTGCGCGTGCGCGACCTGGTGGGCTTCGGGCGTTTCCCGCACTCCGGCGGGCACCCGACCACCGAGGACCTGGCGCACATCGAGGCCGCCATGGACCAGCTGGATTTGGCCGAGATGGCCGACAGCTTCCTCGACGAGCTCTCCGGCGGGCAGCGCCAGCGCGCCTACATCGCGATGGTGCTGGCCCAGGACACCGACTACCTGCTGCTGGACGAGCCGCTGAACAACCTGGACATGAAGCACTCGGTGGAAATGATGCGGATGATCCGCAGGCTTGCCGACGACCTGGGCAAGACCGTGGTGATCGTCATCCACGACATCAACTTCGCTTCCTGCTACTCGGACACCATCCTGGCCATGCGCCGCGGCGTGCTGGTGCACCAGGGAACGCCGTCGAAGATCATGACCCAAGAGGTGCTGCGCGACATCTACGACATCGACATCCGCATCGAGGAGATCGACGGCAACCGGATCGGCGTGTACTTCGCCTGAGGTTCGTTGCGCTGCCCGGCGGCGGCCACGCTGATGCAAAACAATTCATCGTCGTGCATGTTTCCGGGTGCTGATTCCGGGTTTCCGGGGTAAGTCTTGCCACAGTGCGCTCCGTGCCGGTGGTGCACAACTGTGCGTTTGACCTGTAGTTTCATGAGCATTTCGTGGGCTTGCCGCGGCTTCCGCAGCGCGCGGCCGACCGCCAAAAAATGCAAAGATTTATGCATGACCACGCAAACCATTGCAACGGGCACATCCAAGCCCACGCTGCGCCAACAGCTGCTTGCACGCAAGCCCATCGAGGCATTCATGGCCGAGGCCGGCAACGGCACCGGCGGACCCAAGCTGCGCCGCACCCTCGGGCTGCTGCACCTGACCATGATCAGCGTCGGGGCCACGCTGGGCACCGGCATCTTCGTGGTGCTCTCCTCCTCGGTGCCGATGGCCGGGCCCGCGGTGTGGATCTCCTTCGCCATCGCCGGGCTTGCCGCCCTTTTTGCCGCGCTGTCCTACGCGGAAATGGCCGGCGCGGTCCCGGTTTCCGGGTCGAGCTACACCTACACCTACGCGACCATGGGCGAGGGCCTGGCCTGGATCTGCGGCTGGTGCCTGGTGCTCGAGTACGCGGTCTCCGTCGCGGCGATCGCGGTGGGAGCCGGCGAATACCTCAACGAGATGGCCCGCTCGCTGGGCATCGACCTGCCCGCGGCGCTGACCAATCCCCCGGGCACCGACGGAGGGGTGTTCAACATCCCCGCCCTGCTGATCGTGCTGTTTGCCACGGTGCTGCTGGTGCGCGGCACCCGCGAATCGGCCGTGGTCAACACCGTGCTGGTGTTCATCAAGATCGCCGTGCTCATCTTCTTCATCGTGATAGCCTTCAGCGCGTTCACCTCCGGGAACTTCGACCCGCTGCTGCCCATGGGCACCGCCGGGGTCTCGGCCGCGGCCGCCCGCCTGTTCTTCTCCTACATCGGCTTCGATGCGGCCTCCACCGCCGGCGAGGAAGCAAGGAACCCGCAACGGGACCTGCCCCGTGCCATCGTGCTGTCGATGGCCATCATCACCTCGCTGTACATCCTGGTGGCGATCTCCGCGATCGGCGCCCGCCAGTGGACCTGGTTCGAGGGCAAGAGTGCCGCGCTGGTCCAGCTGCTCGAGGAGGTCACCGGGCAGGGCTGGGTGGCGCTTCTTTTCGCCGCCGGCGCGGTGCTGGCCATCGTCTCCATCGTGATCACCGTGCTCTACGGGCAGACCCGGATCCTGGTGGCGATGAGCCGCGACGGCATGGTGCCGAAGGTGTTCGGGCGCATCTCCCCGCGCAACGGCGCACCGGTGGCCGGCACCTGGATCACCGGCGGAGCCGTGGCCCTGGTCGCGGGCCTGGTGCCGCTGGGCCAGCTGGCCGACGCGACGTCCATCGGCACGCTCTTCGCGTTCTCGCTGGTGTCCCTGGCCGTGATCATCCTGCGCCGCACGCAGCCGGAACTGCCGCGCACCTTCAAGGTGCCGCTCTACCCGCTGACCCCGATCCTGGCGATGCTCTTCTGCGGATACCTGATGGCCAACCTCGGGGTGACGACCTGGGTGGTCTTCGGGGTGTGGATGGTCGTTGGCGCCTTCATCTACCTGGGCTACGGGCGCAGGCACTCGAAGCTCGCCGCCGGCTGGGACGGCCTCCGGAAGTAGGCACTGCGCCACGGCCGCTCACACGCCGCTGCCCGGGCACCAATGGCTGGTGCCCGGGCAGCGGCGTTTCTTGTGGGGTCTTGCCGCGCCTAGCCGGACTTGCCCGGCTTCAGCACGCCGCCGGGGGACGTCAGGGCCACGGCCCCGCGCACCGCCAGCACCCCGGCCAGCAGCGTCAGCAGGATGATGCCCACCGAGACCGGGGCGACGATGACGGCGATCCCGGCCAGCGGGAAGACCAGCACGCCGCTGACGAGCACCGCGCCGGCGCCGACCCCGATGACCGGGGCCATGACGGAGCCGACGCGCGCCTTTTCCATGGTGTCCCGCTCCATGCCCATCCGGTGAAGCCCGGAGTACAGGTCGGCCCGATCCAGGGTGGCAGCGGCCTGGGTGATGGCCGTGGAGCAGGCCACCGAAATGAACGAGGCGACCAGGGTGATCAGCACGCCGGTCATCACGTCGGCGGCCAGCAGCGCGTCCGGGCTGCCGGGGTCGGACTCGGCACCCGCCGAGTTCATCAGCGCGGCGCCGCTGCCGCCAACCACCGCGACGAAGCTGGTCATCGCGATGCCGGAGACCTGCCGCCAGGCCTGCGCCGGGTTTTCCAGGATCATCCGGGCGGCCAGCAGCTGGGCCGGGGCTTCGGCCTTCTTGAGCTTGGCGTTGCCGATGACCCGCACCGCCCACGGGCCCACCAGGTTCAACGCGCCCAGGCCCAGCGCGAAGCCGCCGAGCAGCACGGCAAGGACGATGGCCATGGACGCGAAGGCCGAGAGCATCGAGAACGCCAGGGAAACCACCAGGATCAGGGCCGCAACGACCACCGCACGGATCCAGCGCGGCTTCGGGGTGGTGGTGCGGTTGCGCACGCCCAGCGGGGAGACGATGACCTTGCGCAGGCCCACGGCCGCCGAGATCGCGGCGATGAGCGCCACGGCCGCCACCACCAGGGCGACAATGCCCGGGTCCAGCCACATCGCCGAACCGATGGCCGAGCCCTGGAAGTGCACCAGGCCGACCGCCGGAGCGGCAGCGGCGTAAAGCAGCACCCCGCCCACCGCACCGGCCAGCGCGGTGGCGCTGGATTCGATGATGGTGATGCCCACGACCTGCGACGGGATGCCTCCGAGCAGGCGGACGGTGGACAGCCGGGTGTCCTGGCTGCGGGCCGAGAGCCGGGCCGCGGCCGCGCCGAGCACCGCCAGCGGAACCAGCAGCAGCACCACCGCGAGCCCGGCCAGCATCAGGTACATGCCGGTCAACTCGTCTTGCACGCGGGTGAAGGACAGGGCGCCGGCGGTGACGGTGAGCACCAGCGCGGAGACCAGGGCATAGGCCCCCATGGTCAGCAGCAGCGGGGCGCGGCGCCCGTGGCCGGGCCGGCCCAGCATCCAGGCCAGGGTCAGCGCGTGCATCACTTCATCGTTCCCGGGGTTGCGGTCCGCGGGCTTCCGGCGGCAGGGGCCGCGGCCTGCTCGGCGAGGATGCGTCCGTCGCGCAGCCGGATGGTCCGGTCGCAGCGTGCCGCGACCTCGGCATCGTGGGTCACCATGACCAGGGTGTTCCCGCGTCCGACGGTGGAATCCATGAGGATCGCCAGGACCTCGGCCCCGGTGCCCGAATCCAGGGCGCCGGTCGGTTCGTCGGCAAAGGTCACCTGCGCGCCGGACACCTGGGCGCGGGCGATGGCCACGCGTTGGGCCTGGCCTCCGGAGAGCTGGCCGATGCGGCGCTCCTCCATCCCGCCCAGGCCCAGCGCGGCCAGCCATTCGGTGGCCCGGAGCAGCGCCGCGGCGCGCGGGGTCCCGTTGATCATCAGCGCCATCGCCACGTTCTCCACGGCGGTGAGTTCCGGGATCAGCAGCCCGGACTGGAAGACGAAGCCGAAGGACCCGCGGCGCAGCCCGGAGCGTTCGGACTCCCCCAGCGCGGTGATTTCCCGCGGTGCCCCCTGGAGCGGGGTAAAGAGCACCGAGCCGGAGTCCGGGCGTTCGATGCCGGCCAGGGTGTGCAGCAGCGTGGACTTGCCGGAGCCCGAGGGACCCATAATGGCCACCGACTCGCCGGTGCGGATGTCCAGGTCCACGCCGTCCAGCGCCAAGGTCGATCCATAGGCGCGGCGCAAGGTCCGGGCGGAAAGCACCGGGGTGTTGGAGGGGTGGTTGGCCAGGGCGGCGGCCGTCCCGGGTGCTGGATGTGAGTCGATCATGGAACCAGTTTTCCCTTTTCCGTTCCCGGGGGCATCGGAGCAGGTGATGAACTGTTTGCGGCCCGACTCCTACCCAGGGTGGAGTTCGGCCTCCTGCGCCGGTACCACGGTGTGTTGCTCGGATGCCTGCCGGCGCAGCGGGACCGCGCACCCGGCGGCGAGCACGGCCAGCGCCGCGGCATAGATCACCGTGTTCAGCGCGAACCCGACGCGCTGGCGCGCCGTGGGGGGCTCAGGGAAGAAGAATTTTGGACCCAGGAACGCCATCAGCGGGACGTGCCCGATGACGACGGCGTTGGAGGCGAGTCGGGCCCAGCGCGGTCCCCGGCCGGCCAGTGCCATGCCGCCGGCCATGCCCAGCAGTGGCATCGCCACCGCGTTGGAGCCTTCCCCGGTCTCGATGAGCTTGCGCATCATGCCCGGCAGCGGCAGCGTGCACGCGGCGAAGAGCAGCGGGGCGGCCGCATAGGCGTCGAGGTTTCGATTCCGGTCCCGCACCCGCAGCTGTGCAGCCCGGGCCAGCAGCGCGCCGGTCAGCGCCCCGGGAAGCATGATGCCGACCCCGGTTTTCATCCGGTCCAGCTCCGCCTGGTTCCCGGCGAGGTTGTGCATATAGACGCGCATGGTCGCCGACCAGGCCAGACCGGCGGACGCCCCGAGTAGTGGCTTGTTCATGGGTGTTCCGTCCTGGGCAAGGCACCACGCTGTGCGGTGGTGGGAATGATGATCCTCCCCGTTTCGCGCCTGCGCAATGCCTGGTTGGTCCGGTGCCGTCGGGGGGGGGTGCCCGCGCGGGGCGATCGGAGCTTTCCGGAGCAGGGTGGCTTGGCGAAGGGGAATCGAATGCGCCGGGGCGCGGTTGTCTCCCGGTGATGGAACTGACCCTTTACACCTCCGCCTTCTGCGCGCCGTGCGTGCGCGCCCGCTCCGTGCTCCGCGATGCGGGCAAGCTGCTGGCCCAGGCGAGCATCCGCGAGGTCGACGTGCTTTCGCACCTGGCCGAGTCCGAGGAGGCGGGGATCTCCTCCACGCCCACGCTGGTGGTGCGCCGGGACGGCGCCGAGGTGTTCCGCGCCTCGGGGGTGCCCAGCGTGGCCCAGGTCCTGGCCGCGGCGTCGCTCGCGCTGGAGTAGCGGCCGCCGGGTCCGGGGCCGGTCGGCACGTGGGCCCGGGGAGGCTGGAAGCCCGCCCACCAGGCCGGCGCGGGCACCCGTTCCCCTTCCTGCTGCTTCGGGCTATGCTGTGCTGACCAGTGCGTTTTGGGGATTTTACGTGTGGCGCACTGCGTGAACATCTGTTCTGCTCCGGTTCCGCGGGTGGTTGTCCGCTCCCGGCCGGGGCATGGCCAAGGGGGAATGGTTGGAGATGGAAAAAACAACGTCGTGGACGCGGTTCCTGGGGGTTTCGCTGCGCCCGTTTTCGGGGCATGCACCCCTTTCACTGGTCCTGCGCGGCTCGCTCCAGGCGGCGATCTGCATCGTGCTGCTGGTGGTGGGCTTCCGGATGCGCACCGAGATGCGGCAGCTCGCGGCGGCGGATGCCGGGGCCGCCCAACTGGGCGGATTCCTGGTGCTGGCCGGGGTCGTGCTGGTGGTGCTGGCACTGGCCGCGCTGCTGAAGGTCGCCGTGGGCATCCTCGATTTGGTGCCGCGGACCTCGGTTCCCGGGACCGTCGTGAGCATCTCCGAGCGCAAGTTCCTGGACTTCCTGCCCGATGCGCTGAACAACGCGCTGTGGGACCGGAAGAACAACGTTGGGCAGTCCTGGGCCGAGCGGCGCAGGGTCCGCCACGAGCTGGTCATCGACACCGGAGACGGGACCCGTGCCTGGACCCTGCGGAACCGGCAGAAGGCCCGCGGGCTGCGGCCCGGGCAGGCCGTCACCGTCGTGGCCAGCCCGCTGGTGGGCTACGTCGACAGGCTGGAATCCGGGACCTGAGCACCGGGTGCGGGCGCCGTGGGGGAATTGCCGTCCCGGGCCGGGCCGTTGCTCCGTCCCGGACTCAACCCTGGTTGCTGAAGGCCGCGTCGAAGCCGGCTGCCGGGGTTTCCCAGAGCAGCGAGCGCACGAAGTCGTGCGCCTCCTTCGCCCCGTGCAACCGGTCCATGCCCGCGTCCTCCCATTCCACGGAGATCGGGCCGGCGTAGCCGATGGAGCGCAGCGCCCGGAACGCGTCCTCCCAGGGCACGTCCCCGCGCCCGGTGGAGACGAAGTCCCAGCCACGGCGCGGATCCCCCCAGGGCAGGTGGGAGCCGAGCACCCCGGCCCGGCCGTTGGGGGTGCGCATCCGGGTGTCCTTGCAGTCCACGTGGTAGATCCGGTCCCTGAAGTCCCAGATGAAGCCGACCGGGTCGATGTCCTGCCACATCATGTGGCTGGGGTCCCAGTTGAAGCCGAACGCCTCCCGGTGCCCGATGGCTTCCAGGGTGCGGATGGAGGAGTGGTAGTCGTAGGCGATCTCGCTCGGGTGGACCTCGTGGGCGAAGCGCACGCCCTGGTCGTCGAACATGTCCAGGATCGGGTTCCAGCGCGCGGCGAAGTCCTCGTACCCGGCCTCGATGACCGCCGCGGGAACGGGCGGGAACATCGCGATGTACTGCCAGATCTTCGAGCCGGTGAACCCCACGACGGTGTCGACCCCGAGCTTGCGGGCCACCCGGGCCGCGCGCTTCATGTCCTCGGCCGCGCGCTTCCGCACACCCTCGGGGTCCCCGTCGCCCCAGGTGTAGTCGCGCACGATGTTTTGGTGGCGGAAGTCGATCGGGTCGTCGCACACCGCCTGGCCGGTGAGGTGGTTGGAGATCGCGTGCACGCTTAGCCCGTGCCTATCCAGGATCTCGAGGCGGGAGCGCAGGTAGGCGTCGTCCGTATCGGCCCGCAACAGGTCCAGGTGGTCCCCGGAGGCCGCGATTTCCAGCCCGTCGTAGCCCCAGGAGGCGGCGAGCCGTGCGACCTCCTCGAGGGGCAAATCCGCCCATTGGCCGGTGAACAGGGTGACCGGGTGGGTGGCTGGTTGGGTGGCCATTAGCGCAGTCCTCCGATTTGCAGGTTCTTCAGGTAGCCCAGCGAGTCGGCGGCCAGCGCGTCCTGGGTGCTGGCCAGCGGCCGCCAGATGGAGGCGGCCACGGCGATCGAGGCGTTGTCCGGGGTGAAGGATTCCACGCAGAGCGGGCCTCCGTAGCCGGCCAGGTCAAGAGCGCGGATGAACCCGTGCCAGTCAAAGTGGTCGGCCCCGACGGTGCCGCGGTCGTTCCCGCAGACCTGGACGTGGGCGATGTGCCCGGTGGCGCGGGCGACGGCCGCGGCGATGTCTTGTTCCTCGATGTTCAGGTGGTAGCTGTCCAGGGCGATGCCGAGCCCGGGCCCGAGCAGCGGCTCGAGCGCGTCCAGGGCCTGGTCCACGGTGTTGATCAGCGAGGTCTCGTAGCGGTTGAGCGGTTCGATGGCCAGTGCCACGCCCTGCTCCGCGGCGTGGGCGGCCAGCGGGGCGAGGTTCTCGCGCAGCTGGGAGTAGGTGGCCCGGCGGTGGACCTCGTTCATGGACCAGGTCCGTCCGGTGGCCGCATAGAACGGGCCGGCGACGGTGGTGGCCCCGAGTGTTGCGGCGGCGTCGATGAGCCCGCGCAGGTAGTTTTGGGTGGCTGCGATCTCGGCGTCGGGCGCGGAGACCAGGTTGCGTCCCGGGGACATCGCGCCGATGAGGACCGGGGCCAGGGAGTGCTTGGCGAGCACGTCACGGGTGCGTTTCGGGTCCCAGTCGCCGAGGTTTTCCAGCGGGAGTTCAATGGCGGTGAAGCCCAGCGACGAGATGCGGGCGGCGAGTTCGGGCAGCGCGTCATCGGTCAGCGGGGAGGTCCATACCCAGGTGTTCACGCCCAGCTTGCGTTCCATTACGATGCGTTGCTCCTTGTGTTGTGTGGTGTTCGACGATACCCCGGGCTGTGCGCGGGTGCGCGGCCCAGGGCTGGGGGCCGTGCACCCGCGGTGCCGCGCATGAAGGGTGGTTCCATGCGTGGCACCGCGGGTGTGGCGTCCCGTGGATTGGTGCTGCGGGTTGGCGGTGCGGATGGGTGGTTGGTTACGGGATCACGCGCTTCTGCCAGATCTGCGGGTAGCCCGGCAGGTCCTCGCCGCCGAACTTGGCGTAGTGCCCGTCGGGCATGCCGTCGTTTGCGGTGAGGTAGGAGTCGAGGTCGGCCGAGGTGATCGGGGACTGCGGCAGCACCCATTCCTTCGGGACGTCCTTGCCGGCGAAGATGTCGGCTGCCGCCAGCAGCGGGGTGCGCCACTGGAAGTTGGAGTAGACCGGGCCCAGCGCGGTGATGCCGGTGTCCTTCCACTTGCGCAGGAAGGAAAGCTCGTCCTCGCCGGTCATCACCGGCAGGGCCTTGCCGGCGTCCTCGAACGCCTCGATGGCCGCCACGGCGCCGTCGCCGGCGTCCATCCAGATGCCCTTGACCTCGCCCTTGGCCAGCTCGTCGGAGATGATCTTCTTGATCTCCACCGGGTCGGCGCCGGTGAAGTAGTCAACGGCCTCGACGCCGGATTCCTTGAAGAGCTTCTCCGCCGCGGCCCAGCGCTGTTCGAGCACGTCCACCCCCGGCAGGATGCGCAGGGCGACGACCTTGTCGCCGGACTGGAGGTTGTCGTTGAGGAACTCCGCGGTGTCGATGCCCCAGGCGAAGCCGCCAATGGGGTGGATGAAGGTGACGGGGCAGTCGGTCTGCACGCCGCGGTCAAAGACGATGACCGGTTTGTCGGTCTTGCAGGCGCGTTCAACCGCCGGGGTCATCGCCGCGGTGGAGTTCGGGGAGATGATGAAGACATCGCACTCGCCCTCGTTGATGAAGTAGTCGATGTCGGCGATCTGGGTGTCGTCGGAGTCCTTGGCGTCGCGGGTTTCCATCTCGGAGATGGCACCGGATTTCTGCAGTTCCTTGAGCTGCTCGTTCATGGTGATCCAGCCGGTCTGCCGCCACGGGTTGGAGATCGAGGCGTTGGCGAAGCAGGCCTTCTTGGCGCCGGTGGACTTGTACTTGGCGGTCGAGACCATCTCCGCGTTGATGTGCTGCAGGTAGGGCTTGTCGGCGGGCCCTTCGGGGGTGACCGAGCGTTGGGCGAACTGTTCGTCGTAGACCGCCTGGTCGAACCACTCGGTCGACGGGGTGCTGGGCGCGGTGGATGACTCGGCCGCGGCGCCGGTGGTCGCCGGGGTGGTACTGGCTCCGGGCCCGGTGACGGTCGGATCCGTGGTGCACCCGACCAGGGCAAGAGCTGCCACGGCACCGACCGCAAGGGTCATTACTGCTTTGCGTCGCATCACTAACCTCCTAAAGGTTGATTGGTCCCGGTGCGTGGTGCCGGCCGGGTTGCGAGTGTTTCATGAGCCAAGGTGCGCGGGTGCGACCGGCTCCTTCCCGTCTGGCGGGGAAGTCTGTGGCGGGGCCGGCGGGGCGGCCTTGCGCTTGGCGCCGCCGAGTGGGGAGGCGGAGTAGGCGACGGCGGCAATGATGATGACGCCCTGGATGCCGTCGCGCAGCGTGGAGGGGACCTCGGCGAAGTTCAGCAGCGTGAACAGGGCCTCAAGCGCGAACGCCCCGGCCATCGCGGCAACCACCCAGCCGCGTCCGCCGCCGAGCACCACTCCGCCGAGGACCACCGCGGTGATCGCGATGAACTCGTAGCCCTGCCCGACCTTGGGATGGACCCCGGCGTAGCCGACCAGCAGGATCCCGGAGATCGTGGCGGTCAGTGCGGAGATCACGAAGGTGGAGGTGGTGACCCACCAGGACCTTGCCCCGGCATAGCGGACGGCCCGCGGGTTGTCACCCAGGGCGATGACGGTGCGGCCGAAGGAGGTGCGGGTGAGCCAGATCGCCGCGGCCAACACGGCGGCCATGACCAGCACCGAGTAGGGCAGGATCTCGATGACCGGCACGCCGCGGATTCCGCCGCGACCCAGCTGCCGGAAGGAATCCACCGGGTTGCCGGTGGCCGCTCCCCCGGTCCAGTACATGACCCCGCCCAGCAGCGCGAGCATCATCCCCAGGGTGACGATGAAGGAAGGGACCTTCAGCAAGGTGACCAGCAGCCCGTTGACCAATCCCACCAGCACCCCGAGCACCAGCATCAGGGCCAGCACCGGGAAGATGCGGCCGGCGTCCTGTCCGATCAGGTTGCCGGCGATCACGACCTGGGCGGTGATCAGCGAGCCCATGGACAGGTCGAATTCGCCTCCGACGATCACGAAGTACTGCCCGATGGCCACGATCGCGATGGGGGCCACGCGCTGGATGAAGCGGATCAGTTGGCCAGGTTCGGCGAAGGACGGGCTGATCACGGTGACGGCGATGAGCAGGCCCGCCAGCAGCAGGAAGACGGCGCCGCGCGGGCTGAGCAGGGTGCGGATGACGTTCATCGCCGGGCCTCCCGTGCATCGTGGCCCGGGCTTGGGGCGCTCGCGGAAGCGGGGCCCCGTGCGGAATCCCGCGGGCCGGGCGCGGGCGGCGGGGCGTCGGGCCCGAACCTGGCGCGCCGGCGGGCGATGCTTCGCCCGGTGTAGATGGCCACGGCCAGCACGATGACCACCCCGCGGACCACTTCCTTCAGGAACGGGTTCAGCTGCATCACGCTCATGACGTTGTCGAGCACCGCGAAGATCGCCACCCCGCCGATGGTGCCCCAGACCGAGCCGCGCCCGCCCATCAGCAGCGTGCCGCCGAGCACCACCGCTGCGATGGACAGCAGGTCGTAGCCGCCCTGGGTGCCCACGGTCGGGGAGCCGACGCCGAGCCGGCTGGCCAGCAGCAGCCCGGCCAGACCCGCAAAGACGGAGCAGAGCATGTGTGCGGCGATCACCGGGCGGGCGGTGCGGATGCCCGAGAGCCGGGAGACCTCCACGTTGTCGCCGACGGCGAAGAGGTGGTTTCCGGTGCGCGTCCGGGCCAGGTACAGCGCGACCAGCGCGGCAAAGCCGAGCATCAGCAGCGTGGAGATCGGCACCGGTCCGATGCCGGTGGCGCCGATGAGCTGGAAGTTCCAGGGCACGTTTCCGCTGGTGCCCTTGTATTGGGTGTCGAGGTAGCCCTTGACGACCAGGCCCATGCCCAGGGTGGCCATGAATCCGTGGACCTTGAGCTTGGTGACGATCAGCCCGTTGGCCAGCCCGATCAGCGCGCACGCCCCCAGGGCGGCGAGCACCGCCGGCAGGATCCTGGCGTTGGATCCGGCCATCGTGTCGGCGGCGATCAGCGACGAGAGCGAGACGACGTAGGGCACCGAGAGGTCCAGGGAGGCACCGAGGATGACCAGGGTCTGGCCGATGGCGACGAATCCGAGCACGCTCATGGAGGTGAGGATGTCGCGGATGTTGCCCGGGGACAGGAAGTTCCGTCCCACGGTTCCCACCAGGATCGCGCCGATGGCCATGACCGCGGCCAGGGCGATGAAGACGATGGCGGTGGTGTCCAGTTGCCGGCGCCCGCGGCCGGTTGCGGTGCTCATGGCGTTCCCCCGATCGGTGCAGCCACGGCGGCGGCCAGCACGTCTTGTTCGCTGGAGCCGGCCGGGAGCTGCGCGACGATGCGTCCATCGTGCATGGCCAGGATGGTGTCGGCCATGCCGATGACCTCGGGCAGTTCGGAGGAGATCAGCAGGATCGCGACCCCGTCGCGGGCGAGCTCGCGGATCAGCTGGTAGACGGCGACCTTCGCGCCGACGTCGATGCCGCGCGTTGGTTCGTCGAGCACCACGATCCGGGGCTTGGTGAGCAGCCACTTGGCCAGCACGACCTTCTGCTGGTTGCCGCCGGAGAGGAATTGCACCTCCTGGTCGGTGCCGCGGGAGGAGAGTTCAAGGGTGTTCAGCACCCCGGGCAGCGCGGCGGCAGCGGCGGCGAAGCGCCGGGAGAAGACCGAGCGGACCGCCAGCAGCGCGTTGTTGAGCACCGACTGGCCCAGGGCAAGGCCCTGGGCCTTGCGGTCCTCGGTGATCAGCGCGATGCCGGAGCGGACCGCCGCGCGGATGGAGGTGATGCGCGCTTCGCGCCCGTCGATGGCCAGGGTCCCGCGGGTGAAGGGGGCAGCGCCGAAGATCGCCTCGGCCAGTTCGGTGCGCCCGGCGCCCTGGAGCCCGGCGAGACCGGTGATGTGCCCGGCACGCAGCTGAAGGTCGATCCCGTCGATCCAGTCGTTGCCGCCGCCGCGGATCTGCAGGCGGGTGTCCCCCGGCACGGTGCCCTCGAGCGCGGAGGGAAAGTAGGTGCTGATGGAGCGGCCCACCATCAGGCGGACCAGTTCGGCGGTGTCCAGCTCGGCGGCGGGGGTGTGGGAGACGAACGCGCCGTCCTTGAGCACGGTGATCTCGTCGCACAGATCGAAGATTTCGCGCAGCCGGTGCGAGACGTAGAGGATGGCGACCCCGCGTGCGGCAAGCCTTCGGATGATGGCGTAGAGCAGCTCGACCTCGTGCCCGGCCAGTGCGGCGGTGGGCTCGTCCATGGAGATGACCTTGGCGTCGTGGGACAGGGCCTTGGTGATTTCCACGATCTGCTGCTCGGCCACCGAGAGCCGCGAGACCCGCGCGGCGGGGTCGATGAAGTCGATACCCAGGTCCTTGAGCAATGCGGCGGTGCGGGTGACCATGCCCTTTTGGTCGACGAGTCCGCCGCGGCGGGGTTCGCGTCCGATGAACACGTTTTGTGCCACGGTGCGTTCGGGCAGCAGGTTGAATTCCTGGAAGACTGTGGCCAGCCCGGCGTCCATGGCCTGGACGGGGTGGCTGAAGGAGACCGGTTCCCCGTTGAATTCCACGGTGCCGCCGTCGCGCTGGTAGACCCCGGCGAGGATCTTCATGAGCGTGGACTTCCCGGCGCCGTTCTCCCCCACCAGGCCGTGGACCCGCCCGGGATAGAGCTCGATGGAGACCCCGTGCAGCACGCGCACACCGAAGAATTCCTTGGACAGGTCCGTGGCCCGCAGCACCGGCGCGGTGCTCGATGAGGTGTCGGGGACCGGGGCATCGAAGATGTTGGTGGTCATCCCGGCACCTCGACCCAGTGCCCCGTGGCCGCGGATTCCAGGACCGCCTCGGTCAGGCGCACCGCACGCAGCCCATCGGCGAAGGTGGGCAGGCCGTCGGGGGTTTCCCCGGCGATTGCCGCGTAGGAATCTGCGACGAAGGCGTTGAATGCGTCCTGGTATCCCATCGGGTGTCCTGCCGGGACCAGGGAAAGCCGGGCGGCGTCGGGGGTGAGCAGTGCCGCGTCGCGGGGCAGGATCCGGTTTCCGGCCTTGGTGCCGATCCACAGGTCTTCCGGTGTTTCCTGGGCGAAGCGCACCGACTCGGCGGTGCCGGCGACCTCGAAGACCAGGGCGTTCTTGTGGCCGGGGGCGACCTGGGAGACCAGCAGCGTGCCCAGCAGCCCGCCGTCGAATTCGGCCACGAGCGCCACCACGTCCTCGGTGGCGATGTTGCTGTGCGTGGCGCGTTGGGCATGGACAGTGCGCTTGGTGGCGTTGAGCCGGGTGATGCGCTGGCCGGTGCTGAATTCGATGAGGTCGCAGAGGTGGGAGCCGATGTCGGCGAAGGCCCGCGAGGGCCCGCCGCGCTTGGGGTCCACGCGCCAGTCGTCGTCGGAAACGCCCAGCAGCCAGTCCTGCAGGTAGCTGGCCTGCAGGGTCAGCAGCCGGCCTGTGGTTCCTGCGGCAATCCGGGCGCGGGCCTCGCGCACCATGGGGTGGAAGCGGTAGATGAACGGGACCGAGCCGTGCAGGCCACGTTCGGCGGCAAGCCTGTCCAGTTCCAGGGCATCGGCCAAGGTGGTGGTCAGCGGCTTTTCGCAGATGACGTGTTTTCCGGCGCGCAGGGCGGCCGCGGCCAGCGCGTGGTGGGTGGTGTTCGGCGTGCAGATGTGCACGACATCGACGGATTCATCGGCCAGCAGGTCTTCGAGCGTGTCGTAGGCGGTGGCGATGCCGAGCCGTGCCGCGGCGTCGCGGGCACCTGCGGGGGTGGACGATGTTCCTGCCGCCAGCGATCCGCCGGCGTTGCGGATGGCACGGGAATGGACCGCTGCCATGAAACCGGCGCCAACCACTGCTGCCTGCAACATCCTCGGAGGTGCCATCGCTGACTGACTCATGCCCCCATGGTGGCATGGGTCACACCACTTCTGTCAATAGACGAACAAAAGTATATTGCTGAAAATCACCTTCTGTTGTTTTGCTCCACTAAGTGGCTGTGGTTTACTGACAGCCATGAGCGAGTACACCCGCGGGTCGGCCCTTGGAGCTTCCGGAGCCTCGGAGCTTTTCCAGCTGCTGCGCGACGGAAATCCGCGCACGCGTGCCCAGCTGGCGCTCGAGACCGGCCTGGCCCGCTCCACCATCACCGCCCGAGTGGAGGAACTCATGGGCCTTGGCCTGGTGCTTCCGGTCTCCGAGGCGCTGTCCACCGGAGGGCGGCCGCCGTCCCAGTTCGCCCTGAACCCGCAGGCCCGCGTGGTGCTCGCCGCGGATCTGGGCGCCTCCCACGCCACCGTGGCCATCACCGACCTGGCCGGCACGGTGCTGGCCGAGCACAACGAGCCGCTGGACATCGCCGCAGGTCCGGTGCCGATCCTTTCGTGGCTGGTGGACACCGCCCGTGAGTTGTTGAACCGGCTCTCGCTGAGCGAGCGGGACCTGGTGGCCATCGGCATCGGGGTGCCCGGACCCGTGCACTTCGACACCGGCCAGCCGGTGAATCCGCCGATCATGCCCGGCTGGGACCGATTCGACGTGCCAGGCTGGGTGCGCCAGCACCTGTCGGTTCCCGTGTTGGTGGACAACGACGTGAACATCATGGCGCTGGGCGAACGCGCCACGCACTTCCCGACCGTCGAGCACTTCATGCTGGTCAAGGTCGCCACGGGAATCGGTGCCGGGCTCATTTCCGGCGGGCGGCTGCAACGCGGCGCCCAGGGCATCGCCGGGGACATCGGGCACATCCGGGTGGGACGCGGCGGGGACACGCTGTGCCACTGCGGGAACCGCGGCTGCCTCGAGGCGCTGGCATCCGGTCCGGCCATTGCCGCGTCCCTGCGCACCCAAGGCATCGACGCCGCCTCCAGCACGGAGGTCATCGAGCTGGTCAAGGCCGGCAACACGCTCGCGATCCAGGCCGTGCGGCAGGCGGGCCGCGACATCGGCGAGGTGCTCAGCGCCTGCGTCTCGCTGGTGAACCCCTCGGTCATCGCCATTGGAGGTTCCATGGCCAGGGCAGGCGAACACCTGATTGCCGGGGTGCGCGAGGTCGTTTATTCCAGGTCCATGCCGCTGGCCACCGAACACCTGCACATTGTTCCCTCCACCTCGGCGGCCCGCGCCGGGGTGCTCGGTGCCAGCGCCCTGGCGGTGCACCACGCCTTGTCCCCCGAGGGCATCGACGCGCTGGTCGGGCGCTAAGGCGTAGGCCAACATCCAACGCCTGTGTCCAACCCGGTCGCATCAACCGGTAGGTGCCCCGGGGATCCACATCAGCTGTCGAGGCACATTATGCGGGGATGGCGAAGATGCGGTGCCCCGTCAGGTCCGCGGGGCCTGGGCCCGGCCGCGGACGGCATCCTTCAGCCAGGGCGGCAGCACCGCGATCGAGGGAAGGTCCCGGGTGCGGAACTCCTCGGGCTTGTACCTGCGCAAGAGCGCTTCGCCGTCCCGCTCCCAGGAGAAGCCCGGCCGGGAGAACGCCACCTCGTAGGCCGCGTCGACCGTTCCGGGGAAGCGTGCGGCCAGTTCCTCCAGGATGTCCGGGATGCTGCCGGGCTCCTGGACGCAGGCCCGAATGGCCTCGGCCTTCGGGTCGCCGGGATCCGTCGCGGGGTTCTTGTGCGCGTCTTCGAGCACCGAGTATCCCTGCAGGAAGGACGCTGATTTCAACCGGTGGTGCAGCATCGCGACGTCGTCGTTCCCGAACATCTCCGCCGCGAACATGGCGTCCGGCGCCAGCTGCTCGCCGGTTCGCTCCCCGCCCGCATCCGAGGGGTTCTTGGACGAGGCCTCGGCGGCGTAGGTGGTGAGGAAGAGCCTGTAGGCGGCAATGACCTGCGCACCGGTGCCCCGCACGATGTGGGACCCGAAAAGTTTCACGAACACCCGGTGCTGGTCGGCCACCAGTGCGCGGCTTTCGGCGGCGATGTCCGGGTTGGCCAGCACGAGCAGCGGGTTGCCCGTGGCCAGGGAGGCCGCCATGGAAAAGATCTCGGCACGGTGCTTGGCGGGGAACTTCGTGACGTTTCCGCTGATGGTCCAGGCCTGCCCCATGGGCACCAGCCGGGCCACGGCAAAATCGCCGTGGTGCAGCGGTTCGAGTTCCGCTGGGCCAACGGTGGGGTACACCTCGTAGTCCATGTCGTCGATGAGGTTGTGCAACAGCATCCGCGTGCCGTCGTACCCCCGGATGCTGAACACCTCGAGGAAGGAACGCCCGAGCCATTGCCCATACATCTCGCGGTCCGCCGGGGCCAGGTTATTGTTGGCGCGCAGGAACCTTTCGAGCAGCGGTTCGCGTCCCTGGCGATCGCGTTCGTAGATCACCGATTCGACGGCCATGATGGCATCGCCCTCGGTGGCCGGGCCTTCGGCACGCTTGGCTGCCAGCAGTGCCTTGGTCCGCTGGGCGAACCCCGGCGAGGTGGCGTAGGCGACCAGGTCCTTCTTGAGTCGTTCCACCTGGGACAAGAGTTCTTCGACGTTCATGGCATCCATTCTCGTCCGGCCGGGCCGCGGGGACCGGCTCCCGACGCGCCGCCGGTTCGCGGTGCCCGGTTTTTTTGTGAACAATGGGTCAGGTGATCCCCTCGCCGCTAGACCCCGCCCCAGCCGCCTGCCTGCAGCGCATCGTCGCCGATTCCTCGGACCGAATCGCCTGGCTGCGGGCCCGCTCGCAGGGCATCACGGCCACCGACGCGGCCAGGCTCTCCACCCCGAAGTCCATCGCGTCCGCGGCCTGGGACAAGCTGAACGGCTCGGGCTTCGGCGGGAATCCGTACACCGACCACGGGCGGGCCCGCGAACCGGTGATCGCCGCGTGGGTGCAGGAGAACTACGGGATCGTGCCCTCCACCCAGCTCTTCCACGCCGCGGAGAACCACATCCACCTGGCCACCCCCGACGGGTTGGGCATCCGGGAGCACGGGCGGGTGGAGCTGGCGGAAATCAAGACCACCAACAAGCCGTTCAAGACCATCCCGCGCAACTACCTGCGCCAGGTGTTCTGGCAGCAGTATGTGCTCGGCGCCGAGCGCACGCTCTTTGTGTGGGAACCGCACAAGGACTTCGTCCCGGTCCACGGGGAGCCGCTGACCCGCTGGGTGGACCGTGACGATGCCGAGATCGCCGACCTGATCTCCAAGGCCGATGCGATGGTGGCAATCCTGCGCGAACGCACCGCCCGGGCCCGGGCCTACGAGGACTACGGGCCGGCGGCACTGCGCCTTTAGGCCGGGGCGGCGCCCGGCATCATCGGCTTGGGCAGTGCGTCGGGGTAGTCCCTGCCCAATTCGGCAATCAGGTGCTCGCGCACGTAGTTGCGCAGGTCGTAGAGGTCCCCGGGGTTCCTGGCGCTGAGCGCAATCGTGACCTTGAGGATGCCGCCGATGGCATCTGTCACGTTCAGGGACCCGGTGCGGCCGTCCCACAAATCCGTGGAGGCGAGCAATTGCTCGGTGCGCGTGCGCAGGTGCTCGATGGGCGCGTTCCAGTTCAGGTCCAGCAGCACGAAGCCGCTGATCTCGGTGCTGCGGCGCGACCAGTTCTCGAACGGGACCGTGGTGAAGTGCGTCGAGGGGATGATCATCCGGCGCCCGTCAAGCAACAGCACCACCACGTAGGTGAGGGTGATTTCCTCGATGGTGCCGCGTTGGGTCTCCACCACCACGGTGTCGTTGACCCGGATCGCGTCGGTGAAGGCGATCTGCAGCCCGGCGAACACGTTGGCCAGCGAGGACTGCACGGCGAGCGCCGCGACCACCGAGATCAGGCCGGCCGAGGCCAGCAGCCCCGCGCCCAGCGCCCTGACCTCGGGAATCGTGAGCAGTGCACCTGCAACCGCCAGGGTGATGACCAGCGCGGTGGCCACCCGGCGCAGCAATCCGACCTGCGTCTGGATCTTCGCCAGCCGCCGCGGGTTCCCGTCGTCCTCGCGGTATTTGGCCAGGAGGATGTCCTCGAGGATTCCCATGGCGACGATCAGCAGCCAGGCAATGGAGCTGATCAGTCCCAGCAGCAGCAGGAACTGCCAGACCGTGACCCATTGGTTCGAGGCAAACGAGACCCCCACGGTGATCTTGGTGAACGCGAAGGCCAGGGTCAGCAGCAGCGGCATGCGGCGCAGGGCGCGATCGGGTGCGTGCCCCTGGATCCGGCGGAGCATGCGGGTGAAGATGAAGGAGAGGACCACGGTGATGAGCACCGCGGCCAGTAACCCGATCGCAACCACAACCCATGGTCGGATGGGATCCGGTAATGCGTTCGTGTTCTCCACTACCTCGTTCAGGGCGTCGTCCAGTGTTCCGGTGGCAAAGATCTGCATATCAACAAGGTTGTCACACCCCCGTGGGCGCACGCTGGATATGACCGGTCGACGTAAGGCATATCTCCTGCGCATTGCAATGGAATGGATTGTGGATATACCCCCTTGCGGCCCGATTTCCCGGCGCGCATGCTGATTCCACCATCCACCCACACCCGGATTTACCGCACCAATCGAGGATCACCATGAAAACCAGGATCGCCGCCGGCCTGGCCGGCGCACTGCTCATTGCGGGGCTCGGCATCGCACCGGCCGCCCCCGCCGCAACCCCCACCGCGGTGGCCGCACCCTACTGCGGCATCACCTGGGGCTCGCTGGCCGACTCGGTCGCCGGCTACTCCTCGGCCACCGTCACCAACGTCCGCACCGGCCGCCACGACTGCTTCGACCGGATGGTCATCGACCTGAAGGGCAAGGTGAAGGGCTACGACGTCCGCTACGTCTCGGCCGTCTACACCGAGGGCCAGGGCAAGCTCGTTCCGCTTGCCGGGGCCGCCGACCTGCGCATCATCGTCAAGGCACCGGCCTACACGACCTCCGGGACCCCGACGTACTACCCGGCCAACCGGCTGAACGTGCGCAACGTCTCGGGCTACACCACCTTCAGGCAGGTGGCTTTCCTGGGCAGCTTCGAGGGCCAGAGCTCCTTCGGCCTGGGGGTCCGCGCCCGGCTGCCGTTCCGGACCTTCGTGCTGGTGGGCCCGGACAACACCAGCCGCCTGGTGATCGATGTGGCCCACCGCTGGTAGGCCGCCTCGTTCCCGGCAGCAGGGGCGCCGGCGGCACCTCACGAAACCGTGGGGTGCGGCCGGCGCCCCTGCCTTGGTGCCCGCTGTTCCCCCACCGGGGTTTATTGCGTCGTTGGATGACAAAACGGCGTCATCCGGCGCGCCAGGCGGGCGGATGTGTCACGATTCATTCATGAGTATTGCCCGCCCGTACAAGCAAGTCGATGTCTTCTCCTCCTCCCCCTACACCGGCAACGGCCTGGCCGTGGTGCTCGACGGCGAGGGGCTGTCCGATGCGCAGATGCTGAACTTCGCCAATTGGACCAACCTGGCCGAAACCGCGTTCCTGCTGCCGGCCACGCACCCCGAGGCCGACTACCGCGTGCGCATCTTCACCACCACCACCGAGCTGCCCTTCGCCGGCCATCCCACCCTGGGTGCGGCCCATGCGTGGCTCGAGGCCGGAGGGGTGCCCAAGAACCCCGACGCGCTGATCCAGCAATGCGACGCCGGGCTCATCGAGGTCCGCCGCGTCCCGGGCGAGGACCCGTCCGATCCCGAGTCGCTGGCGTTCAAGGCACCACCCATGGTGCGCACCGGCGGGCTCGAGGACGATGTGCTGGACTGGGCCCTTACCGGGCTGGGCATCACGCGAGAGGACGTCGTGGGGCACCAGTGGCTGGCCAACGGGCCGCAATTCGCCGGGCTGCTGCTGCGCGACGCGGAAATGGTGCTCTCCCTGGAACCGGACTACTCGATCCTGGCCGGGCTGGAGGTCGGGGTCATCGGCCCGCACACCGTCCCGGGCATCCCTGCACGCTCCTACGACCCCAACGTGCCCACCGACCGGCCCTCCGGGGCGCGCGAGGAGTTGCGCCCGGTCTCCGAGGCCGACGAGCGCCGCGGCTCCCAGCGCTTCCGCAACGTGGTCACCGGCGTCCCGGCCGACTACGAGGTCCGCGCCTTCTGCCCCGGCGAGGGGCTTCCCGAGGACCCGGCCACCGGGTCGCTGAATGCCGGGTTCGGGGTCTGGCTGACCGGTTCCGGGCTGGCCCCGGAGTCCTACACGGTGCGCCAGGGCACCCGGCTGGGCCGCTCCGCGATCCTGCACGTGAACCGCGACCCGGCCGGCGTGTGGATCGCCGGGCAGTCGGTCACCTGCATCGAGGGCTTCGTCAATCTGCCCTAGGACCCAAAAACGGTTCACTGTGAGGTGCGGCTCAAATCCCTGTTGCACCCCGGCGCCCCGGCGTACACTCGGGCGGTGGATGCGAACCAGGACATAGCGGCAAAGACCGAGGACAAGCGCGCATGGGGTGCCCTCTGGGCGCTGGTCATCGGCTTCTTCATGATCCTGGTGGACTCCACCATCGTCTCCACGGCCATGCCGGCGATCATGAACGGCCTGGACACCGACATCAACGGCGTCATCTGGGTCAACAGCGCCTACCTGCTGGCCTTCGCGGTGCCGCTGCTGATCACCGGGCGGCTGGGCGACCGGTTCGGCCCGCGCACCATCTACCTCGTCGGCCTGGTGGTCTTCACGCTCTCCTCGCTGTGGTGCGGGCTGGCCGGCGACATCAACACGCTGATCGTTGCGCGCGTGGTCCAGGGCCTGGGCGCCTCCCTGATGAGCCCGCAGACCATGACCTTCATTACCCGCATGTTCCCCTACGCCCGCCGCGGCGCGGCCATGGGCGTGTGGGGCGCGGTCGCGGGCATCGCCACGCTGGTGGGCCCGATCGCCGGCGGCATCTTCGTCGACACCCTGGGCTGGGAATGGATCTTCTTCGTCAACGTGCCGGTCGGCATCCTGGCCATCTGGCGGGTGCTGGTGAAGGTCCCCGAACTCGAACGCCACTCGCACTCCTTCGACTGGCTCGGCGTGGGCCTGAGCGCTACTGCGATGTTTGCGCTGGTCTTCGGCATCCAGGAAGGCAACGGACACGACTGGGGACTGTTCATCGGCCCCATCGGCTCCTGGCACCTGATCATCGGCGGCGTGGTGCTGCTGGGGCTGTTCATCTGGTGGCAGGCAGCCACCCGGGCAGAGCCGCTGGTGCCGCTGGGGTTGTTCAAGGACAAGAACTTCTCGCTGGCCAACATCGCGATCGCCTTCATGGGCCTGTCGATCACCGCCATGAGCTTCCCGATGATCCTGTACCTGCAGTCGGTGCGCGGGCTGACCCCCACGGCCTCGGCCCTGATGCTCGCCCCGATGGCGGTGGTCGCCGGGGTGCTGGCCCCGGTCATCGGCAAGAACGTCGGGAAGATCGAGGCCAAGTACTTCGCGGTCCCCGGATTCTTCCTCTTCGGCGCCTCGATCACCGCCTACGGGCTGATCCTGCGTGCCGACACCCCGTTCTGGGTGCTGCTGCTTCCGCCGGTGTTCATGGGGCTGGGCTCGGCCATGATCTGGCCCTCGGTCTCGCTGACCGCCACCCGCGACCTGGGCCAGGCCAATGCCGGCGCCGGGTCGGGCGTTTACAACACCACCCGGCAGGTCGGTGCGGTGCTGGGTTCGGCCTTGATCGCGCTGATGATGGAATCGCGCATTGCCGTGGAATCCGAGAAGGTCGTGGCGTCCATGGCCGCCGGGGCCGCCGGGGCGCCGGCCGGGATCGGCGCGGAGCCGGGATCCGGGGCACAGGTGCCCGAATTCCTGCACCAGGCGTTCTCTCTGGCCCTGGGCCAGGCGCTGCTGCTGCCGGGCATCGTGGCAATGGCCGCGGCCCTGGTGGCCCTGATGTTCCGCAAGGGTGCGCACCGGACCCCGTAGGACAGCCTCCAGGGCGAAACACGGCGGGCCGGGCGCACGATGGTTCGTGCGCCCGGCCCGCCGTTGCTGCACCCGCTACTTCTTGGCGGCGACTTCCTTGATCTTGGTCTTGGCCTTGCCGCGGCCGAAGACCAGTGCGGCGGCGATGCCGGCAAGCCAGAAGTCCTTGGCCATCGCTCCTCCGTTGGTGGTGGGGCGGATGCCGTCGGACTCGGTCATCCCCGGGGTCTTCAGGTAGACCGCCACCAGTCCCGCGGCGAAGGCTCCCAGTCCCAGGCCCACCAGGCGCGAGGGCAGGAACGGGGTCAGCAGGGCGGCGCCCAGGCCGATCTCGCCGACGGCAACGGCTTTGCCGAAGACGGCAGGTTCCAGCTTTTCGACCTGCGGGATGGCGTTGGCTGTCATGGAGTGCAGGCCCTGGGCGGATTCTGCCGGCAGCCGCAGCTTCCCGATGCCGCTGTTGAGGATGTAGGCACCCGAGACAAGTCGTAGTGCGGCGTTGGCGATGTTGAAGCCCATGTGTTTTCTCCTGGTCGTGGGTCGCGGTCTTGCTACTTCTCACCCCACCCTATGGTTTGGCCCTCCGCTACGGCTATAGCTCCCCCGGTGTGGCGCGGGGCGGCTGCAGGCGCACGCGCGGGCTGTGGCTTGTCGCACATTCGCGAAATCACGCGTCACCAAGGGGGCACCGAAATCGGGCGGCGTGCTAGATTCTCGTGCATGATCACCTCCTCTGCGGTTCCCGATGCCGCACTGCGCCTGCTCGTCGAAAAGGGCTTCGACGCCACCAGCGTCGATGCGCTGGCCCAGGCCGCGGGCATCTCGCGCTCCACCTTCTTCCGGCGCTTCGGCTCCAAGGAAGAAATGGTCTTCGCGGACATGGAAACGATCATCCACCACCTCGAAACAGTGCTGGCCACCTCCTCGGCCGGACCGGTCGCTTCGCTGGTCCACGCGGGGCTGACGGTCTTCGACCAGCACACCGCCCGGCCCGAGGCCGCGGGCCTGCGCCACCGCCTGCTGCTGGATGTGCCCTCGCTGCGCGACCGCGAACTGGTCTCCATCCACCGCTACGAGCGGGTCTTCCGCAACCACCTGCGCGACCGCGGGCTGTACTCGCTGCCCAACGGGCGGGCGATGTGCATCGCCTTCGCCTCCGGGATCGTCTCGGTGCACAACGACCACCTGCGGCGCTGGCTGCGCCATCCGGAGGACACCCGCCGCCCGGAGCTGGAGCGCGAGCTGACCGCGCTGGGCACGCTGTTCGCCCCGGTGCTCGAGCCGCAGGAATCGGCCCCTGAACCCCAGCCGACGACGGTGGTCATCACCATTTCCGGCGGCACCCCGGACACCGAGGCCGTGCTCTCCCAGGTGCGCGAGGCCCTGGACCGCAACCACAGGTGAACCTCAGTCTCTTGACGTGATACTCAGTTCCAGTATGCTGGTGCCCTAGCGACATTCCCGCCGCCGACGAAAGGGCACCACCTTCCATGAGCATCGAAGCCAGCCTCAGCACCGATTTCCCCGCCGGGGTCGTTGAACCCGAGTACGAACTCTGGGGCGAGGTGGACGTCGATCCGGCAGGGCTCTTCGAGGACATCGACGCGGCGGACCGCGAATACTGGGACCGCGCCCGGAAGTTCGGGCTCGACGAGGTGCGCCCGGTCATCGACGAATACTGGGACAACTCCGACTATCCGCTGGACCTGGCCACGCGCCTGGGCGAGCTGGACCTGCTGCGCGACGGACTCGCCCTCGAGGGCTACCCGGAGATGAGCGTGCTGGCCGCGGGGCTGGTGAACATGGAACTGTCCCGCGCCGACGGATCGGTGGGCACCATCGCCGCCGTGCAGGCCGGGCTGGCGCTGCGATCCATCGTCTACTGCGGCTCCCCCGAACAGATTGCCCACTGGGCGCCGAAGCTTGCCACCGCCGAGGTGCTCGGCGCCTTCGCGCTGACCGAACCGACGCACGGCTCGGACTCGGTCTCGCTGGAAACCCGCGCCGTGCGGGTTGAGGGCGGCTACCGGATCAACGGCGAGAAGAAGTGGATCGGCAACGGCTCCACCGGCGGGATCACCATCGTGTGGGCCCGCGACGAGGACGACAAGGTCCGTGGCTTCATCGTGCAGCAGGAGTGGGAGGGCTACACCGGCACCACCATCGAGGGCAAGCTGTCGCTGCGCGCCATCTGGCAGGCGCACATCCGCATGGAAAACGTTTTTGTTCCCGACTCCCACGTGCTGCCCGGGGCCAACAGCTTCAAGGACACCGCCAAGGTCCTCTTCGCCACCCGGCTGGGCGTCGCCTGGTCAGCCGTCGGCCACGCGACCGCCTGCTACGAGACCGCGGTGCAGTACGCTGCCCAGCGCATCCAGTTCGGCCGCCCGCTGGCCGCCAGCCAGATCGTCCAGGAACGCCTGGCCCGGATGCACTCGGAGCTGGCGACCATGCAGCTGACGGTCATGCAGGCCACCAAGCGCGAGGAAGCCGGCACGCTGAGTCCGGTGCAGGCCTCGCTGGCCAAGTTCACCTGCACGCGCATCGCCCGGACCATCGCGTCCAACGCCCGCGACCTGCTCGGCGGCAACGGCATCCTGCTTCAGAACCGCGTGGCCCGGCACATCGCCGACATCGAGGCGATCCACACCTACGAGGGCACCGAAACGGTGCAGGCGCTGATCATCGGGCGCTCCATCACCGGGATCTCCGCCTTCGCCTAGGGACGGGCGAACGGCCGGGGCACCACGACGGCGCCCCGGCCGCCAGCACCGCCCGCCCCGGCCCGCTGCCGATCGACGATCTTTCGTATGATCGTTGGATGAGTGAAACCCCCACGCTGCGCCCAGCCCGGTACGTGACCGAAACCCTGTCACCGGCGATCCTGGTGAGCGTGCTGTTGCTGCTGCAGCCGTTTCTCACCCCGGGCACCACCTGGCCCCAGGCCGTGGTGGCCTTCTTCTTCGTGACGGGGCTGCCCTTTGCGGTGCTGCTGTGGATGAAGCACCGGGGCAAGGTCACCGACCACCACGTCGGCGACCGCCGCCAACGGGCACCGGTGATGATGATGGCCGGAACGTCCCTGCTGGTTGGCGCCGTCCTGCTCTTCGTGCTTGATGCTCCCGCCGGGCTTTTCAGCGCCGTGGGAACCATCTTCCTGGGTCTGCTCGTGTGCCTGCTGGCCAACCTGGCCTGGAAGCTTTCGGTCCACAGCGCGGTGGCGGCCTTTGTGGGTTTGGAACTCCTGACGCCCGTGGGGCAGGTTGGAGCCGCGTTGGCGCTGGTCCTGGCGGCAACCGTGGGCTGGTCGCGCATCGAACTGAAGGACCACACCTCCACACAGGTATTGGCCGGTCTGGTGGTCGGCTGCGCCGTGTATGCTGCAGCCCTAACCCTTCCCTGAGCCCGGGGACCCGACCGGCTAGCTGCCGGAACCCCCGGGTGCACCGCTCGGACGGGTTCCGCCGGGTCCACCGGGTGGGGTTCCACCCGGGCCGCCACCCGGGGCACCGCCGCCTGCGGCGGGCGTGGTCCGGGTGTCCACCCCGACGTCCAGCACCACTTTGTACCCGTTCGAGATATCCCCGGTGACGGTGGCGAGCTGGCTGGCACCCGAATCGTCGCCGAACACGTTGTCGGTCGCCAGGGAGAGCTGGGCCATGTTCTTGACCGAGGACTCGTACCCGGTGCCCGCGTAGACCTTCGCCGAAACGTCGGCGGGCAGCGCCATCTGGGAGGTGGCAATGGCATTGGACGAATCGATGATCGAGGCCGCGTCGGGATAAACCTCGAAGTGGATGTGCGGCCAGCGTCCGGTGTAGCAGGCCGGGAAGATGCTGGTGAAGCGCACCGTGCCCCTGGCATCGGCGATCTGCACCCCGCGCAGGTAGTTCTCGTTCTCCACGGCGGCGGAGTACATGGAGTAGTTGCCTTCCCGGTCGCAGTGCCATACGTAGACCGCAACCCCGGCGAAGGGCGCCGAGGCGTTGGCCAGGTCCTTGATGTTCAGCTCAAGTGTCATCGGGATGCCTGCGGCCGTGGTGGTCGAGTCCCCGAAGCTGGAGCGAATGTCGGAGCGCACGATGCCGCTTTGCTCCAGCACGTCCGGGCCGTTGGACCCGTCGCCCGGGTAGGGGCCGGCGGTTTCATCGGGGATCTCCCCGGCGGAGGTTCCGCCCGATCCGGCGGGTGCTTCCGCGTCCGCGGTGGCGCTGCAGGCGGCCAGGCCCAGCGCCAGGGCGCCGACGCCGAAGGCCTTCAGCGCACTGCGGCGCCCCAGGAGCGTCTGGACGTCGAACCCGAGCCCCTGGTCCTCGAGGTCCTCGGCCGGCCGCGGCAGGGTCCTGCCCCGGTAAGTGGGATGACCGGAACTCGGCGTGCGGTGGGGGGTCTGGTTCTCCATGGTCGGGTGCTCCTTGGGGCGGGTCGTGCGCCGGATGCCGGCGTGTGGTGGGTTGGTTTCCCACGCTAGGCCCGACGCATTTGACCCCGCTGTGGCCCGGCCAAGAGCGGACCATGTGGTCGGAGGATTCGACCCGCGGATAGTCCCGGACCCAGGCTTCGGCCAAGCCTGCCGTCTACCTGGGCCTCACCGTCCGCCCGCACCAGGTGGCCGCATGTTTCCTGCGCCCCGCGGCCCGGCCCGTTGTCCTTGTTGATGGCATCGAGCATCCCGGGGCATGGGGCAAACCCTGCACGGTTCGGCTGCCTGCGGGCACCCACGAGGTGGCGGCCGGCTTGCGCTATCGCGGCACCCGAGCCGTGCTCGGCGCCACCTCGATCCGGGTGGCCCTCGCCGAGGGCGAAACCAGGGAAATGGCCGCGGTCAACGGGATCGCAAACCCACACCCCGTTCACCATCACCGCACCATGGCACTTCGCTCCGAACGCCTTGCTGCCCGGGGCCTTGAGGGCTGTTGCGCATTGATTCGGTGGCACCGCCACCCGGTCTGCCCTCCGGCGAACGCCGTCAGTCGGGCACCTTGATTTCGGCATCCCGTCCACGGGCCCGGGCAGTGCCGGGTCCCCGTCCGAGCGTCGCAATGGCGGCGATGATCATCAAGAACCCCATGGTCGAGGCCACCGTTGGCTCATCGCCCAGGAAGAGCACCGCGATCAGCACTGCCGTGGCAGGTTCGAGCAGCGTGGCCACCACGGCGTTGGCGCTCGAGGTGGTGCGCAGCCCGGCATAGAACAGGCCGTAGGCCAGCGCCATGGTCACCACACCCAGATAGATGACCAGCCACCACGATCCGGCATCGGTGGTACCCAGCGGCTCGGCATTCACCCAGGCCAGCACGAGGCCGGCGGGGACCAGGCAGGCGGCGGCCAGCACCATGGTGATGACGGTCAACGCGAAGGGGTCCAGCACCCGGGCCATCGGCACGGCCGCATCGGCAGCCAGCGCAAACCCCGTCCCCGAGACCAGCGCGGCCAGGATTCCCGGCACCGGGTGCGGTGCGGCGGAAACCTCGGCACCGGCGAGACTCACCAGGCACAACCCCGCCAGCGCCACGGCCACCGTGGCCAGCGCCCCGGGCCGCGGCAAGGCCCTGGAGCGGACGGACTTGAGCACCAGCAACAACACCGGGGCCAAACCCAGGGCCACCACCGTTCCGACGCTGACCCCCGCCCACACCACGGCCAGGAAAAAGAAGAACTGGAAGACCGCCGTCAAGGACCCCACGGCCACCGCGCGCCCGGGGTTCGCCCGGCCCAGCACCCAGCACTCGCGCAGCCGACCGGCAACCAAGGCCGCCACCAGCAATGCGAGGGCTGCCGCGGCGGCCCGGTAGGAGCCGAGCAGCGAGGGTGAGAGCCCTGAGGGCCGGTGCGCGAGCTGGACGGCCGGGCCGATGGTCCCCCACGCGATTCCGGCCAGGCAGATCAGCAGCAGCCCGGACGGGCGGCGCCTGGTGGCGAGGGGAATGGGTCTGCGCGGGCTCATGCCCACCAGTGTGCCATGGAGGTGCCTAGGGCTGGCCCATGCGCTTTTTCACGTGGCGGGTGGCGGGAGCGGTCCATGGGTCCTCGGGCCACGGGTGCTTGGGATAGCGGCCGCGGTTCTCCGCCCGCACCTGGGTGTAGGGCCCGGACCAGAAGGAGGCCAGGTCGTCGGTGACGGCCAGCGGGCGTCCGGCCGGGGAGAGCAGGTGGAACAGGACCGGCACCCTCCCGCGCACCAGTGCCGGGGAGGTCGCGAGCCCGAAGCATTCCTGCAGCTTCACCGCGACCACCGGCGGCGCGTCCGGGGCATCGACGCCCGGATAGTCGATGCGGATCTTCGAGCCGCTGGGCACCGCGAGGCGTTCGGGCACCAGCGCGTCCAGCTCCGTGGCCTCGGGCCAGGGCAGCAGCCGGCGCAGCGCATCGGCCAGGTGCAGCGAGCCGGCGGACTTGCCCCCGGCGAGCGCCTCGAGTTCCGGGGCCAGCCAGGTCTCGGCCGCTTCCAGCAGCGCGGCGTCGTCCATGGGCGGCCACGGGTCCCCGAGCTCGCGGTGGACAATGGCCAGCCGGTTGCGCAATGCCGTGGCGGAGGCGGAGAACCTGAGCATGCCCAGGCCGTTGGCCCGCAACGCAACAAGCACCGCGGCGCGTCCCTGGGCACGGGTGGGTGCCACCGGGGTGCTGGCCAGCTCGATGGCACCGAGCCGGTGCACGTCCCTGGCAGTGAGCTTCCCGTGGGCAAAGACGGTGGTCGTGTCCTCGGTTTCCAGGTGGGCTGCGGCAAGCAGCGCGGTGGCTTCATCCAGCGGGGCCGCGGCGCGGATCAGCGCGCCGGTGCCGGCCGCGTCGCGGCCGGCGGCCCGGGCCACCTCGGCCACCGCGATCCAGGCGTGGTGTGCCACGGGGCTTGACGCCGGCAGCCCGGCCCGGGTGCCGGAGGCCAGCAGGTAGGTGGTTCCCGCGGCGCCTTCCACCCGCCGGGCCACCTGGCCCGGGAAGGCCAACGCGGTGATCAGGCCCAGCGGGTCGCCGGTGAATGGGCCGGCGGACCGGTCCGCTTGGCCGGCAGCCTGCGTGGCGATGCGTTCGAGGCGGGCGGCTTCGCGTTTCCAGGCACCGGAGCCGGGATGCCGGCCGTTGCGCAGGGAGGCCAGCAGCGCCCCGAGGTCCGCGCCTTGGGCCCGGTAGTCACCGGCCAGCAGCGCGACGATGCGTGCGGTGGCGGCGGCCCCGGCCATCGGGGCTCCGTCGAGCAGTGCGCGCCCAAGCCGCGGGTCCGCCGGGATCGAGGCCAGGCGCCGGCCCAGCGTTGTGGCCTGTCCGTTGCCCTCGATCGCGCCGAGGTGTTCGAGCACCGTGGTGGCGGCCTGCAGGCTGGAGGCCGGTGGCGCCTCGGGCAGCGCCAGCCCCTGCCCGCCGGGGGCACCCCAGCAGGCCAGGATGAGGGCTGCGGAGGCCAGGTCCGCCACGGTGATCTCGGCGCGCGGGTGTGCCGGGGCGGCGGCGAAGCTCTTTTCCTCGAAGCAGCGCACCACTGTGCCCGGGCCCAAGCGGGCGGCACGTCCGGCACGCTGGATGCACGAGGCCCTCGAGGCGGAGACCGTGACCAGTCCGCTCATGGAGCGGGCCGCATCCCGGCGCGGTTCGCGGGCCAGCCCGGAGTCGATGACCAGCCGCACCCCGGGGACGGTGAGCGAGGATTCGGCCAGCGAGGTGGAAACGATGATCCGCGGCTTCCCTCCGGGTTCGCGCCCGGAAACCGCGCGGTCCTGCTCATTGGCGGGCACCTGGCCGTGCAGTTCGAGCACCTCGGTGCCGGCGGCCCTGGAGCGCAATTGGGCCGCGACGTCGGCGACCTCCCAGGCCCCGGGCAGGAACACCAGCGCATCGATGCCCGGATCCTGGGTCAGTGCCCGGGAGTGGGCCTCGGCGGCAACGGCCGCCACGTGGGTGAGGAAGGTGCGTGAGACCCCGCGGTCGGTCAGCCGCGGGGCTGCTGCCGGTTCCCAGCGCACCTCCAGCCCGTGCAGCGCCGCCGGGCAGTCAACCAGCGGTGCTTCCCCGGTGCCCGTGGCATCCCCCAGCAGCTGGGCGAAGCGCGGGGCATCGAGCGTGGCGGACATGGCCACCAGGGTGAGGTCCCCGCGCAGTTCGTGGACCTCTCGCAGCATGCCCAGCAGCAGGTCGGTTTCCAGCCCGCGTTCGTGCACCTCGTCGATGATCACCGCGTCCACGGACTCCAGTCCCGGATCGGCCAGCAGTCGGCGCAGCAGGATCCCGGGGGTCACGAACTCCACCAGCGTGTGGGCACCGGCGCTGTGTTCCCCGCGCACCGTGAAACCCACCCGGGTGCCCAGGCCGCTGCCGTCCAGGAAGGACAGGCGGCGGGCGGCGGAGCGTGCGGCGACGCGGCGCGGCTGGGTGACCACGATGCGGGCGGGCCTGCCGGTGCGTGCCGCCACGGCGTTGGCGACCAGCGGCGGGACCAGGGTGGTCTTGCCGGTGCCCGGCGGGGCCTGGATGACGGCCGTCGCGCTGGCGCCTCCCGCTTCCAGCACCTCGGCGAGTTCGGGCAGGGATTGGGCAAAGACCAGCCCGTGCCCGATGGCTGCCAGGTCGAAGTCGTGGGTGGGTAGGGGTTTTTCCTGCCGGATCTGCTGCGTGCTCACCCGCCCCATTATCCAGTGTTGCCGCCGGTTGACGGGATCAGGGCGTGCGGCGGCGCAGCGTCATCGAGCCCACGACGATTGCGGCCAGGATCCAGGCGGCAATGAAGCCGATGCGCAGCCAGATGTAGCCGGCGTCCTGGTCGTCGCGGGCCACGGCGTTCAGCGCATCGATGGCGTGGCTCAACGGCAGCCAGTCGCCGATCTTCTCCAGGGCCTCGGGAAGCTGGTCCCGGGGCAGGAAGATCCCGCCGAGCAGCACCTGCGGGAAGACGAAGGCCGGCATGAACTGCACGACCTGGAACTCGCTGCGCGCAAAGGCGCTGGCCAAAAGCCCCAGCGAGGTGCCGAGCAACGCGTCGACGATCGCCACCGCGAACAGCAGCCCCAGGTTCCCGCCCACGTCCAGCCCGCACACCCACACGGCGAAGCCCACCGCGATCGCGGTCTGCACGATCGCCAGCAACCCGAAGGCCAGCGCGTAGCCCAGGATGAAGTCGGCCTTGCCCAGCGGCAGGGAGAGCAGCCGTTCCAGGGTGCCGCTGCGCCGTTCGCGCAACGTGGCGATCGAGGTGACCAGGAACATCACGATGAAGGGGAACAGCGCGATCATGGCCGGGCCGATCTGCCCGAACACCGGGGTGTCGGTGAAGATCCAGGCGACCAGGCCCACCAACAGTGCGGGGACCAACAGCAGCAGGCCCAGGGTGCGGTGGTCGTGCCGCACCTGGTTCAGCACCCGGGCGGTGGTGGCAAGGGTGCGGGCAAGGCTCATGGTTCCTCCGACCCGGCGCGGTGCTTGGGGACGTGCGGCGTGTCGTTCCCCGGCTCCTGTGCCCCGCGGATCAGCGCCAGGAAGGCATCCTCGGCGTTGTCGGTTCCGGTGCGCTCCAGCAGCGATCCGGGGGTTTCCTGGGCGATGATCTGCCCCTCGCGCATCAAGATCAGCCGGTCGCAGCGCGTGGCCTCGTCCATGACGTGGCTGGAAACCAGCAGCGTCACGCCCTCGGCGGCGAGCTCGGCGAACAGCTCCCAGAGGGCCACGCGCAGCACCGGATCCAGCCCGACGGTCGGCTCGTCCAGCACCAGCAGCTCGGGGGAACCCAGCAGCGCGATGGCCAGCGAGAGCCGGCTGCGCTGGCCCCCGGAGAGCTCCGCGGCCATGGACCTGGCCACCGACCCCAGGTCGGTGCGCTCGATGGTTTCGGCGACCTGGTTGGGCGGGGCGCCGAGGATCTTGGCGAAGTAGTTCAGGTTCGCGATCACCGGCAGGTCGTCGTAGATGCCCGCTTCCTGGGTCATGTAGCCCACGCGGTGGCGCAGGGACGCGGAGCCTGCGGAGTCTCCCAGCACCGTCACATCTCCGCCGGTGACGATCTGGGTGCCCACGATCGCACGCATCAGGGTCGACTTGCCGCAGCCGCTGGGACCTAGCAGCCCCACGACCTCGCCGTGCGGAACCAGCAGGTCAAGGCCGGGCAGCACCAGGTTCTTCCCGCGCGACACCTTCAGCCCGGTGATCGAGATTGCCGCCGTGTCAGCCTCCATTTCTTGAGTCTTGCCCCTGCGGCGGCCCCGGTCAAGGGGGCGGTTGGGCACCCGGACACGGCGCCGCCCTATCGTTGACCGGCGCGGTCCGGGCATACTGGGTGAAAGGCTGCTGCCCGCCCACTGTCACCATCCACCTCCAGGAGCGCGCCATGAACGAGCCGCGCGGAAAAGGAACCATTCCCACCCCGCATCCCGTGCTCGTGGGAGTGTGCCGGAACCAGCATCCGGAGGTGGTCGCCACCGCGGCACGCCTGGCCGTGGCCCTGAAACTGGATCTGGTGTGTGCCTACGCCGTCACGGGGTTGGAATCTTCCGAGTGGAAGGCGAAGGCAATCATCGATTTCGAGACGCTGGGTCGGGACGCGCAGGAGGAAATCGGCGTCACGGTTGTCCGCGAGCTCCAGGCCGGCCTCGGGGCGGCGTTGCAGGATTCACCCGTGCGCTGGATCCTGCGCATACTGGTGGGCGCTCCCGCGGGTGCGCTTGAGGAGTGTGCATCGGCTTTGGGGGCCTCGCTTTTGGTCCTCGGATCCCCCATCCGGCGGCCCTTCGGCAGCACTTCCGCCCGGCTGCGTGCCTCCACGCTGGCCCGCTTGCTTTCCCACCGCACGGTGCCGGTGCTGGTGGTTCCGCCGCAGCCCTCGCCCGGGAAAACGGACACACCTTATCTGCCCATGCCCTGACGCCCGGGAAGCCTAGGTGTTGGTCCGCAGGAACGGCAGCAACTGCTCCAGGATGGGTTGTGGCGGGAAGAGCGTGCCTCCGTGGGTGCGGCCCTCCAGCTCAACCAGCCGGGCGTTGGGCATCACCGAGGCCATGGTGCGCGAGTGCTCGATGCGCGGCCTGTCCCGGGTTCCGGTCATCAGCAGCGTCGGGGTGTCCAGCTGCGCCAGCAACAGCTCGCTCACCGCGCTTCCGGCCTCGGTCGATTCGAAGTACGCCGCCAGCGCCAGCGCGTCGTTGGACGCGAAGGCCAGGCGTGTCGCCGGGTCGAGCCTCCCGCCGTCGGCTTCCATGCCGGCGATGAAGGCGTCCATGTCGCCCGTCTTGAGCGCCTCGAGGTAGCCGTCAAAGAAGAGCGTGCTGATGTGCTGGGCCTCGATGGCGTGGGTTCCGCCGAGCATCGTCAGCGAGCGCACCATCGACGGGTGCTTGATGGCCAGCGAGAGGCCCACGCGCGAGCCGAAGGAATATCCCACGATGTGGATCGACTCGTGGCCGGTCGCCGCCAGCACCGCCTTGACGTCCGCCAGGACCAGATCCATGTTGTAGGCGGCCGGATCGTGCGGCTTGCCCGACCGTCCATGCCCGCGCAGGTCCATGCGGATCGTGTCGAACTCCGGCTCCAGGGCCTTCACATAGCCCAGGCCGCGCCAGATGGAACGGGAGAGAGCCGAGCCGTGCAGCAGCAGGACCGGTGGGGCCCCTGTGTCGCTGGCGTCGAAGTAGATAGTCTGGGCATCAATCGGGTTCACTGCATGGGGCATGTGAATGAGCCTAGGGCACCGAACCGGCATTTTCCCAAGCGCTAAGGATGCAGCAATGAATGACGATCTGACTCCCGTGGTCATTGGCGGGGCGCGCACGCCCTTTGGCAGGTTCCGCGGGGCCATCTCCTCGGTGCCGGCCACAGACCTCGGCGCCCACGCCATCAAGGCGGCCCTGGAACGCAGCGGGGTGAAGGCCAGCGACATCAACCACGTCATCATGGGCCAGGTGATCCTGGCCGGCACCGGGCAGGGTCCGGCCCGACAGGCCTCCCTGAAGGCCGGGATCGGCTGGGACGTGCCCACGGTTACCATCAACAAGCTCTGCCTCTCCGGGCTGACCGCGGTCATCGACGCCGCCCGGATGATCCGGGCCGGGGAAGCAGAGTTCATCGTCGCCGCCGGCCAGGAGTCCATGTCCAACGCACCCCACTTGGTCCGCGGCATGCGCGCGGGACTGGCGATCGGGGACCGCGGCCTGGAGGACTCGCTGAACCACGATGCCCTGGCCGACCCGCTCACCGGTGAGCTCATGGGATCGACCACCGAACGCGGCAACGCCAAGCTGGGGATCGGCAGGGCGGAGCAGGACGCGTACGCCGCGGCCTCGCACCAGCGCGCGGCCGCTGCCCGGGCACACCTTGATGCGGAGATCGCACCCATCTCCATCCCCCAGCGCCGCGGGGAGGATCTGGTTGTCTCCACCGATGAGGGCATCCGCCCCGGGACCACGGTGGAGAAACTGGCCGCGCTGGGACCGGCATTCTCCAAGGAGCCGGGGGCAACCATCACCGCGGGTTCTTCCTCGCCGCTTTCCGACGGCGCCGCCGCGTTGGTCGTGGCCTCCAAGGGCGCGGCCCGCAAGGCGGGGCTGTCGTGGCTGTGCGAGATCGGGGCGCACGGACAAACCGCGGGTCCGGACGGGCAGCTGCATTCCCAGCCCAGCACCTCGATCCTCGCGGCCTTGGAGAAGGAGGGGCTGAATGCCGGGGACCTTGACGCGATCGAGATCAACGAGGCCTTCGCCTCGGTGGTGCTGCAATCGGCCAAGGACCTCGGCGTGGATCCGGCCAGGGTCAACACCGAGGGCGGGGCCATCGCCCTGGGCCACCCGGTGGGTGCCTCCGGGGCGCGACTGGTGTTGCACATGGCGATGGAGCTGTCGCGGCGCGGCGGCGGCACCGGGGTCGTCTCGCTGTGCGGCGGTGGCGGCCAGGGCGATGCGCTGGTCCTCCGGACCTGAATTCACACGTGGTTTCCGGGCCCTGTACAGCCAGTGCATAGATTGGGTTCCTAGAGTAGTAACTACCTCATGAAGGTGCGAGTGATGAGAGCACCGGTCGGATACAAGGCAGATTCCCCCCAGCCTGCCGACCGGTGCTCAACCATTTAAGCCCGGCCGTGCCCTGCGCGGGCGACGGGACGAGGCATGGGGCATCCGCTCGACAACGTCGGAACTTCGGACCAAACTGAAGATACCGGTCGCGCCGGTGAATCGGGCGACATGATCTACGGACCAAGGAGCACGCGTGATGAGTGAAAAACCAATCGGCGACGAAGAAGACGTCACGGCAGAAGAAGCTGCCGCAGAGCCGGAACATGTTGCCAGCGCCCACGACGAGGCGCTGGTCGAGGAATGGGAAGACGAGTCCTTCCCCGCCTCCGATCCCCCATCGAATTACTGACTCTCGGCTGACTGACAACCAATCCTCAGCCCACACTCAGCTTCGACTCTTAGGCTGAAGCTACCTTCTCAAGGTGCGAGTGATCAGAAGAACCGGTCGCGGCGGAGTTTCACCTCCTTAGCCGTCACGACCGGTTCTTCACTTTAAGAACGCAGGTACCGAAGTGGGGCCTCCCCGGGTCACAAAGCAGCGGATTTCGTTTCTCCCCAGCGTGCCGCGCCCGCCGTCATGGACTATCGGCGCCTCGGGGGACAAGAATGGATGCGAATGAAGCCCAGAAAGCTTCATGAGATTTTCCGTCCCACCAACTTCAGGAGAACACCACCACCATGGCCGAAGAACTCCGCTATGCCCCCGTCCCCGAAACCCACGCACCCTATGTGGCCGCCGCGGATCGCTACGAGGCCACCGGCTACCGGCGCGTCGGCAACTCCGGCCTGGTCCTTCCCCCGATTTCCCTGGGCCTGTGGTGGAACTTTGGCGACAACCGCCCATTCGACACCCAGCGCGAAGTGTTGCGCCATGCCTTCGACCACGGCATCACGCACTTCGACCTGGCCAACAACTACGGCCCGCCCTACGGTTCCGCCGAGGAAAACTTCGGCCGCATGCTGCGCGGCGATTTCAAGGCCTACCGCAACGAGCTGATCATCTCGTCGAAGGCCGGCTGGGACATGTGGCCGGGCCCCTACGGCAACCTGGGTTCGCGCAAGTACATCATGGCCTCGGCCGACGAGTCCCTGTCCCGCATGGGCCTTGACTACGTGGATATCTTCTACTCGCACCGCCCGGACCCGGACACCCCGATCGAGGAGACCATCGGTGCGCTGGACACCCTGGTCCGCCAGGGCAAGGCCCTCTACGTGGGCATTTCCTCCTACTCCCCCGAACGCACCGCACAGGCCGCGCAGGTCGCCAAGGACATGGGCACCCCGCTGGTCATCCACCAGCCCTCCTACTCGATGCTCAACCGCTGGGTGGAAGACGGGCTGTTGGACACCCTCAAGGAACACGGCATGGGCTCGATCGCCTTCACCCCGTTGGCCCAGGGTCTGCTGACCGGCAAGTACCTCAAGGACGAGTCGGCCATCCCGTCCGGCGGACGGAACTCGCTGGCCGGGCACCTGACCGAGGAGAACCTGTCCAAGGCCCGCGACCTGTCCAAGGTCGCCGAGGCGCGCGGCCAGTCGCTGGCCCAGCTGGCCATTGCCTGGCTGCTGCGCGAGGGCGGGGTGACCTCGGTGCTGCTCGGGGCATCCTCGACGGCGCAGCTGGATGAGAACCTCGGAGCCCTGGGCAACACCGCATTCAGCCCCGCGGAGCTGGAACTGATCGACAGGATCGCCGCCGGCGATGCCGGAATCGACCACTGGCGCGCGGCGGCCACGAGCTAAGAAGCCGAAGCGCCCCGACCCGAAACCCTGCGGACACGAATTCCGCAGGGTTTCTCGTCGTTAACAACTAATACCGCAGATGAACAATTCGCTGACGGCGGATATCACCACCGATCCCGCGTGACCGGCTTCACAAATCGCAGTTTTCGCGACATGATGTAACCGTACGTGGCGCGCAACGCAGATTTTCGCCGCCCAGTGACTACCAGAAGGAGCATGGCCGTGACCGCCAACGCCCAGACGACGCCAACCGCCACCGGATATCGAGTCCTGAACCCCGCCACCGGCGCCGTTCTCGAGGAATTCGCCACCGCCACAGACGCAGAGGTCCAGGAAGCCATTGCCGCGGCCGAAGCCGGCTACCAGGTGTGGAAGGACGTCGACATCAACGAACGCGCCAAGATCGTCTCCCGCGTCGGCGAGCTCTTCGCCGAACGCGCCGACGAGCTTGCCGCGATCATCACCCGGGAAATGGGCAAGCCCCTGTCCGAGTCCAAGGGCGAGGCCGAGTTCTGCAAGGACATCTTCGAGTACTTCGCCACCGAGGGCCCGACACTGGCCGCGGACACCGAGATCAAGGCCATCGGCGGCGGCAAGGCCATCATCCAGCGCCTGCCCGTCGGCCCGCTGCTGGGCATCATGCCATGGAACTACCCGTACTACCAGGTCGCCCGCTTCGTGGCGCCCAACCTGATGCTCGGCAACACCATCGTGCTCAAGCACGCCGAGACCTGCCCGCGTTCGGCCCTGGCCATCGCGCAGATCATGGATGACGCAGGCGTACCCGCCGGCGTCTACAACAACGTCTTCGCCTCGCACGAGCAGATCTCCACCATCATCGAGGATCCCCGCATCCAGGGTGTCTCGCTGACCGGCTCCGAGCGCGCCGGCGCCATCATCGGCGAGCAGGCCGGACGCAACCTGAAGAAGGCAGTGCTGGAACTGGGCGGTTCCGACCCGTACGTCATCCTCGACTCGGCGGACATCGCCGGGGACGCGGCCACCGCGTGGGCCACCCGCATGGAGAACACCGGCCAGGCCTGCAACTCCAACAAGCGCATGATCGTCATGGAGGACATCTTCGATGACTTCGTCGGCGAACTGACCAAGCTTGCCGTCGACCTGGTTCCCGGCGACCCGGCCAAGGAGGAGGAAGGCACCTTCGGTCCGCTCTCCACCCGTGGCGCCGCCGAGGGCGTGGCCGCACAGGTCCAGGACGCCATCGACAAGGGTGCAACGCTGCACGCCGGCGGCCTGCTGCACGAGGGCCCGGGTGCCTACCTGTCCCCGACGATCCTCTCAGGGATCACCAAGGGCATGCGTGCCTACTATGAAGAGCTCTTCGGCCCGGTGGCGATTGTCTACAAGGTGTCCTCCGACGAGGAAGCCCTGGAATTGGCCAACGACACCCAGTACGGTTTGGGCGGCGCGGTGTTCTCCACCGATCCGGCCCGCGCCGCAAAGGTTGCCGCTGGCCTTCAGGTCGGCATGGCCAACGTGAATGCGCCGAGCGCCGAAGGTGCGGAAATGCCCTTTGGCGGCGTGAAGCGCTCGGGCTTCGGCCGCGAGCTGGGCCCGCTGGGCATGGAGGAGTTCGTCAACAAGCGCCTCTTCTACGTGGCCGACTAACCACACGCAGCACCGTGACATGAAGCGAGGCTTCGTGCGAACCCCCGTCCGGGGATCGCACGAAGCCTCGCTTGTTTGCGGCGCGCCTGTTAAGGCATGCGTTCCAGCGTGCCGATCCGCTGGCCCTGCGCATCCATGATCTCAAGTGTGTCGGCCCCGAGCGTGGCACCGGCGGCATGCGAAAGCCAGGTGTCGACGCCCTCGCAGAACATCCTGGTTCCACCCAAGGGGCCGAAGGTGATGTCCGTGCCGGATGCCTCGTAGCTGCCCAGCAGACGGTTGCAGCCGTCGGTGCCGTGCAGTTTCCCGTCGGCTTCGAGCACCAGGCTCGGCTGCCCGGTCCCATCGGATCCCCAGCTGCCCACCGGATCGGGCGGCACGGGCGTCGAGGAAGCGCAGGAGGACAGCAGCAGGGCGGCTCCCAGGAAGGCGAGTGCGGAAAGCTTCCTCGTCATCGCTCACTTCCCCACGTAGTCGAAGTGCCAGGCCTCGGCATAGGGCGAGCCCTCTTCAAGGATCTTGCGGTGCACCCAGTTGAACTTCTTGGAGTTGGCCTTCAACCACTTGTGGTATTTGCCGCGGAAGGAATAGTTGTGGGTCTCGGGCACGTCGATGGCGGTGCCCCAACCGTGGTTGGAGGTCCCGGGGCGCGCCGCGACATAGGGTCCGAGTTCGACCCAGTAGGCATCTTGGGTCGCGCGGGTCCGGTAGGCCAGGTCGATGTCGAGATTGTGGCCGAACTTCTTCTTGAAGGCGGCGTTGAGCCGGTTCAGGTCCTTCAGCGCGGGAGCGGCGATGAGGGTCTTTTCCTTGTCCCATCCGATGGCCACCAGCATCCGTTCCGGGACATTGCCGTTTTCCTGCCCCAGCACCGTCTTGGCCGAATATTTTCCGGGCTTGGTGGTCGCCGCGGATTTGCGGGCCAGCTGGCTGGTCTTCATCCAGCCACTCATCCCCTGTGTTCGGACGAAGATCCACCCCTTGACCGAGCCTGCGGTTTTTTCCATCTTCTTGTCGCGGTACACCACCGAGTTGCGTGGGATGTCACCGATGCGGATCTTGCCCTTCACGCTCTCATGGAGGTCGCTGCCGGGGACCTTGGTCCAGTACCGGTCGGTCAGCCCAGCACGGTTGGAGGTGTATTTCTTGTCGATGTAGATCTCGCGACCGGGCTTCTTCGCAACAACCTTCAGGTATTTGCCTTGCACCCATCCGGTTTTTCCCCGGCTGGTGATCTGGCTGAATCCCGCCGAGACCTTTTTGACCGTGTAGATGCCGGCCTTGGGCACCGTGGCCAAGGCCTTGGAGGTGGTGTTCGCTTGCCGGCGCAGTTTCAGCGCGACGGTGCTCTTGCCAAGGTCCCCGCGCTTGATGGCCTTGGAGGTTTTCTTGGGCACCGCACGCAAATAGGCACTCGAGACCCAACCCGTTTTCCCGGCGTAACGGATCTGGCTCCACCCCGGCTTCGTCGAACCCACGGTCAGCTTGGTGCCCTTGGGAATGAGCGCCAGCTTCCTGCCCGAGGTGGAGGGCTTCGAACGCAGGTTCAGGTTTGCCGTCGCTTGGACGGTCTTCACGGCCGCCGCGCCGATCTTGCCCGGATGCTGCGAAACAAGGTGTGCCGCGGCAGCCTGCGCGACCGACCCCTGGACGGATGCCGACGGAACCTGCTGTGCCTGGGCCGGGCTCAGGGTGGCCAGCACAAGCGCGGCTCCCATGAACAATGCCGTGGAAACCCTATTGGGAGGCCATCGGCCATCCCGTGTGTCTTTGCCCTGCATAGCTCCCCCACCATCCACTTTCACGCGACATACCTGACAAGGGGCGATCGAAGCCCCCTAGTGCATTATTAGACTAACCTTTTTGCTAAGAGGTTTTTCCGGCGCTTGCTCCGCACGTTCCGTGTCTGGAGTAAGGCCGTTGCCAATTGCGAGGAGTCACTGGATGTCAGCGAAACTACGTTTCAAGAGAAAGCCGCGCCCGATCCCGCCCGAGGAAGCCCCCGTTGCGGCGGCCGTCGTGGCTCCACCCGCCCACAGCGTGTCCGGGATGTGGATCGATCCCCTGGGGCGCGTGGCCACGCGGTCGGTCCAGCTGCTGGTGGTACTGGTGCTGGCCTCGGCCGTGGTCTTCAGCCTCCTGCGCCTGAGCGTGATCGCGCTGCCGATCCTGATCGCCTTGATCCTTTCCTGCGCGTTGTGGCCTCTGGTGCGCCTGCTGCGCAAGGTCATGTCGGCCATGCTGGCGGCATGGTCGGTGTTCCTGGGTTCGTTGCTGGTGCTCGGCGGCATCGGGACCGCGCTGGTCTATTCGGTGCTTGCCGAATGGTCCACGCTGGTGGACAAGGGCGTGGAGGGCTTCAACAAGCTCCAGGGAATGCTGAACCGGCTGCCCTGGAACATATCCAGCGAGCAAATCGACCAGGCCGTCAGCCAGGTCACCGGTTTCCTGACCAGCTCCCAATTTGGTGCCGGGGCCCTGAACGGGCTTTCCGCCGCGGGCAACTTCTTCACCGGTTTGGCCTTGCTGCTGGTGATCCTGTTTTTCTTCCTGAAGGACGGCGACAAGATCTGGGCTTTCTTCCTCTCCTGGATGCCGGACCACCAGATGCACCGCTGGCTTTCCACCGGTGGACGCACCGTTGAAACCCTCGGCGGTTACATGCGCGGCACCGCCACCGTGGCGGCGGTGGATGCGATTGGCATCACCGTGGTCTTGCTCGTGTTGCGGGTCCCGCTGGCCATCCCACTGGGCGTCGTGGTGTTCATGAGCTCCTTCATCCCGTTGGTGGGTGCCACCTTTGCCGGGATCCTGGCGACCTTGATCGCCCTAGTGACCAATGGCCCCGTGGTTGCCCTGATTGTCCTGGGTGCGGTGATCGTGGTGAACCAGCTGGAAGGAAACTTCCTGCAGCCCGTGGTCATGGCCCATGCCCTGAACCTGCACGCGCTGGTGATCTTGCTGTCACTGGCCGCCGGCACGGTGCTCGGTGGATTGGTGGGTGCGGTGTTGGCCGTGCCGCTGACGGCCGTTGCCTGGGCAATCGTGAAGATCTGGTCCGGCCGTGACCTTCCCGGATTGGATCCCGGTGCCGATTCCAAGAAGGACGATGCCGCGCAGGAGCCCACCGCGGAGCAGGTCCTGGCCCATGCCGAGGTCGGTGCGGCCGAGCGGGCACAGGATTCGGATGCCGAACGCGAGACCGGATCCCCATCCCCGGCTCTGCGCCCCAAGCGTTCCTGACTGCGGGCTTCCCAAGATATTACGGGCCGTGGAACCAACCTTTTGGTTGGATCCACGGCCCGTTTCACGTCGGGGCGCGGCCCCCGAAATGCAATGTGGTTAGCGCAGGTACTTCGAGCTGACCCAGCCGGTCTTCCCCGCATAGCTGGTTTGCGTCCAGCTGCTGCGCGTGGCCTTGACTGTGACCTTCTTGCCCTTGGGAATCACCAGCAAGGATCGTGTCGACGTGCTCGTTCCGGTGCGCAGGTTAAGCCGGTCGGTGGTCGTCTTCACCTTGGCCGGAGCCTTGTATACGGCAAGTTGCTTCGCCGGAACCCAGCCGGTCTTCCCCGCGTAGCGCACGCGCAACCACGACCCGCTCTTGGCATCCACGACAACCTTCTTCTTCGCGGCAATGCCCACCACCGAAGCCGACTTCGCATCCGCCGACTTGCGGGCCACGACCTTCGACTTGGTTTGGTACGTGGTCTTCTTTACCGACTGGATTGCCGGGGGTTTCGGCTTGGCCGGGGCCTTGTAGAGGGCGAGCTGGCTCGCAGGAACCCAGCCGGTCTTCGCCGCGTAGCGCACGCGCAACCACGACCCGCTCTTGGCATCCACGACAACCTGTTTCTTCGCCGCAATGCCCACCACCGAAGCCGACTTCGCATCCGCCGACTTGCGCGCCACGACCTTCGACTTGGTGACATAGGTGGTCTTCTTCACCGACTGGATTACCGGGGGCTTCGGCTTCGCCGACGGCTTGGGTTTGGCCGGGGCCGCACCGGCCTTGACCACCCGCAGGTAGCGGTTGTTGACCCAGCCGGTGGAGCTTCCGGCCTTGACCTGGCTCCAGGTGCCGTGGCGCGTCAGTTCGATGACGTCTGTGCCTTCGCGCAAGATCTTGACGATCCTGGTGTTGGTGCCGGGTCCGCTGCGCATGTTCAGGTTAGCGGCGGCCTCATGGGTCGGCTTGGTCGGCGCGGGCTTGGCGACCGGCGGCTTCGACGCCTGGGGTGTAATGGAACCGATCTTCTTCAGGTCCGCCGAGTTGATCCAGCCCGAGTGCTTCCCGGCCTGGACCTGGGACCAGGTGCCCCGTACCTGCCGCAGGGCAACCTTGGAGCCGCGGCCCAGGGCTTGGGTTTCCTTGTAGGTCGTTCCGGCTCCGGAACGCAGCTTCAGGTTGCGAAGGACCTCGTGCGTCGCGGGCAGCGTCGCCTGGTTGACGGTGGAGACCTTGCGCGTCAGGCCCGCCGAGACCCAGCCCTCGGTTCCCTTGTACTTCACCCGCAACCAGCCGGCGGAGCTCTCGTAGGCCTCGATGGTGGCGCCGGCCGGAATCATCAGGAGCTTCGCATACCAGGTGGCGGCCCCGGAACGCATGTTCAGGCCGTTGGGGTTGGTGTACTTGGCGAAGGGCACCCGGACGCCGTTGGTGACGGTGCCGGTGGGCGTCAGTGCCCACTCGGGTGCCGCGGCCATCGGGTTGGGCGTGACGGCAAAACGGTTCATCCAGCCGGTCGTGGAGCCGTACTTGACCTTGATGAATGAGCCGTTGAGCAGTCCGTTGATGGCTCCTGGCTGGCTGGTGACCTTGGCACTGCGTGACGGCCTGGCCAGGACCTTCGAGGTGGCGGATGCGTAGGCAAAAAGCTCCGCCTTGCCGCGCGCGAAATACGTGCAGGTCTTCTGCGACTCGGAAGAAATCTTTGTCGCGTGGGAACCGAGGTTGAGCCCGCGGTCCTTGAGGAACGCGGCGGGGTTGCGCACGTTTCCGTCTTTGGAGTAGAAGCGGTCCTTCCAGATCTCCAGGTGCAGGTGCGGGCCCGTCGAGGGACCGGAGGAGCCCACCAAGGCGATCTTCTGCCCGGACTTGACCTTTTGGCCCTCCCTGACCAGGACATCGTTGGGCCACATGTGCATGTAGGCCGATTCGTAGGTGTCCTTGCCGAACAGGTGGGTGACAATCACCTGGCCCGAGGTCGAGCCGGTGCCCCTGACGATCTTGCGCACGGTGCCGTCGGCCACCGCATAGATCGGGGAGTTGTCCTTGGTGCCCATGTCCTGGCCCAGGTGGTGGGTCGATCCGCCCACCACCGGCATGCAGCGCGGCCCCATGGGCGAGGTCATTCGGTAGGTTTTCGGGACAAGCGGCAGGGAGAACGCCCCGGCGCGTACGGGACTGGTCTCTGGGAAGTCAGTGGTCCCCTGCGAGGTGGCAGGTAGCGCAGCGGCAGGTAGCGCAGCGGCGGGCAGAGCCGCAAACACCAACCCTGCCGCCAACACCCCCGAGAAAAGCGCGCGAAGTGATTTCGGTATGGCCATTGTCAGTGGTCTTCCTCTAAGGGGCGTATCGCCCCGCAAGGGAGCAACGCGATGTGCGAGTGGTCGGGAGCATCACCCAAACATCGCCCCCCCAGGTCACTACCATATGCAAAATCCGCCCCCGGTGCGGGAAAACGGCAATCATGATTTCGCGTGTCAGCCCAAGTGGGTGCTGTGGACCCAGCCTTCAAGCCGCCCGGCACGGACCTTGGTCCACTGTCCCCGGCTGGCCAGGACCTCGACCTGTTGGCCGGCCCCGAGCTGCGCCACGGCGCGGTAGTTGGCGGATGCTCCCTGGTACAGGGTGGTCTCCGCGATCGTGACGGGTGTCGTGGAGGCCAAGTAGCGCAATTGCAGTTGGCTGGCCGGCACCCACCCGGCGTCCTGGTCCAGCATGATCCTGCACCACGGACCCAACTTCCCGTTGACCCGCACCAGGGTCCCGGCCTGCATGATGCGCATGACCGGAAAATGATCCCCGGCGTCCTTGCGGACATTCAGGCGCACCGTGGTGGTGTACTCGGTCGGTGCCATGGGCTGGATGCCCGTGGCCGGGCGCCGCACATTGATGCGGGCAAGGTAGGCGCTGGGAACCCAACCGATGTCCTTGCCGGTGGAAACCTTGGCCCATGTGCCCAGCTCCTCCAGCTTGCGGACCTGGAGATTTGCCGCCAGCACGCGCAACACCGGGTAGTTGGTGCCCGAGCCCTTGCGCAGGTTCAGGTCCGCGGTGCTGCGGTGCGTGGGAACAAATTCCTCGTCGGGGACTTCCGGGGCGCTGTCGACTCCGCCGGCCATGGCAGCCACCTGGCTGGCGACCGGGCGCGCCGGGACCTGCGGGCGTTGCCTGGGTGCCTCGAGTCGCTCGAGGCATTGGGTCGGGAGCCAGCCGAAGGTCTGGCCGTGCTGCACGCTGGCCCACAGGCCGCTGACGCGCAGCAGGTACACGGGGGTGCTTTCCGGGATCAGGTACTGGGTGGCGTAGTGCCGGCCGGCACCCTTGCGCAGCTTCAGTTCGGCCGTCGTGCGGTGGGTCGGTCCGGGAACCTCCACCGGCACCGGTGCCGGATTCGTGCGTGCAAAGTCGAATTTCTTCATTCCGGCATCACCGCGCGACGGTGTTGCGGCACCGGGGAAGGCCATGGCGAGGCATGCACGGACACGTGGAACACGTTTGGATGACCTCACTGGGAAAGCGGTTGACCGGAGACTGGCATGCGCGGCGGCAAATCATTGCACGGAGCGATATCACACCCGGGCCGTTGGCAACAACCTCGTGCCGGGATGCGGGCACTTGGACATGCCTACACCCCATGTTATTGCACAGACGGCCTAGGCCCCCAGTCTAGATCCGGGGGCCTTGGTCACAACGATGCTTCGGGGCACCCGGCGCCGCAGCGCCCGGGCTCCCGTGGGGATCAAATCTGGCGGGCAGCCAGTTCGCTGTCGAGGCGCAGCAGTCCGTTGCCGTCGTTGTTGATCATCTTCACGCGGTCAAGGATCTCGCCAACGGTGGCTTCCTCTTCGACCTGCTCCTCGATGAACCAGTTCAGCAGCGGCACCGAGTCGATGTCGCCCTCGTTGTGCGCCAGGCGGTAGAGGTCGCGGATGGATTCGGAGACCTTCTTCTCGTGGTCCAACGAGGCCTGGAAGGCACCGTCCACGGTGGAGACATTCACGGCGGGTGCCGAGACGTCGCCGATGGCCGGGTGCGCACCACGGTCGGTCATGTGCGTGATGAACTTTTCCGCGTGCACCAGTTCCTCCGCGGCCTGGGCACGGAACCAGCCGGCAACGCCGGGCAGGCTCAGCACGTCCATTTCAATGGCCAGCTGGCGGTAGACGGTCGAGGCCGCAAGTTCCAGGGTGATTTGCTCGTTGAATGCGTCTGCAAGCTTTCCTTTAAGTTCCATGGCACACACGCTACCGACTCTTTTGTGCCTTGTCACCGAAGTATGGCCGTACTTACCTCACGGTAAATATGGCATGCCTCGGGCCAACGGAAGGGCTTACCAAGGTGATGCTCACCTTGGTCTGCGGGTCCCGGACAGCGAACCTGCCGGGTGCAGTTCGCGCGCCGCGGCATTGGCCGCCCTCAGCGCGACGAAGACCGCGGCCATGGCCCAAGCCCATCCGGCAATCACCGCGATCCAGGCCGGTGCCGGACCGATCACCGATTCCAGCAATGCTGCAGGCAGCGCGGCAAGGCCAAGCAACACCACGGGAAGCCGCATCCTGCGCAGCGGGGCCCCCGCGGCACGGTGGCCCGCGTCCCAGCATTCCTCGCAGTGCATGGTGGCGCTGGTGCGGATGCCCAGGGCCGGGTTGATGCCTTGCTTCCCGCCCTCGACCGTGCCGTTGATGGCGCGCACGGCCCAGGCGAAGGCCACCGCCAGTGCAGCACAGAGCAGGACCGCAATCTGGTTTTCGCTCACGGGCGGGCAGCCCGATCGCCGCCGTGCATCTTGGCGAGCATGGTGTTTGCATCGCGCAGGCCCAGCAGCAGGCCGCCGACCATCACCAGCACCCCAATCATCAGTGAAGCGGGCTGGAGGTAGTCCGCGCCCGGGGCCAGCAGCGCGGCGACGCCGCCGGCTGCCATGACCACCGCGGCAACCCAACAACCGATGATGCCCTTCTGGGCGGCGGCATGGTGTCCCAGCAGCCAGCATTCCTCGCAGTGCATCAGGGCAGGCGTGCGGATCCCCACCCAGGCGTTGCGCTTGATCTGCCCCGTGGCAGCTGCCCTCATCATCCAGGCCAGTGACGCCATGAGCAGCACCATGAACACCGTCATGATCAAATCGGTCATTCTCTCCCCGTCCATGGGTGTGGCTCGCCCCCTGTGCCTCGCCGACATTTGCACTCAACGCTACGCCACGTGGGCGAAACCCGGTGTCCATGGCCATCCGGTAGAGGTCGCCGGCGGTCCGCTAGCTGGAGTGCCTCCAGCCCGTGGCTGGTGCGGTTGACCGTCCCTAGCCGCTCAGCCCGGCGCGGCGCAGGGCCTCGGCCATGGCCGTGTTGCCTCCTGCGGGCTTGGCTTCGCGGGAAGCCGCCGGCTTGTTGCCGCGCGACGCACCCTGGGCACCGCGCGGGCCACGGGAATCGGCACTGCGCGGACCGCGGGGCCCGCGCTCGGACTTCTCGGCCTTGGCGCCGGGCTCGTCGTCCAGGCGCAGGGTCAGGGAGATGCGCTTGCGCTCCGGATCCACCTCGAGCACCTTGACCTTCACGACCTGCCCGGAGGTGACGACCTCGCGCGGATCGGAAATGAACTTGTTGCTCATGGCCGAGACGTGCACCAGCCCGTCCTGGTGGACGCCCACGTCGACGAAGGCGCCAAAGGCGGCCACGTTGGAGACGGTGCCTTCCAGGATCATGCCGACCTGCAGGTCTCCGATCTTTTCCACTCCCTCCTTGAGGTTCGCGGTCTTGAAGTCGGGGCGCGGGTCCCGGGCCGGGCGCACCAGTTCGGAAATGACGTCCTTGACGGTGGGCAACCCGAATTGCTCGGTGACAAATTCCCTGGCATCCAACGAGTCCACCGACTGGTTCCGGGCGGTGGCCGCGGCCAGCAGGGTCTCGGCCAGGCCGTAGGCCTCGGGGTGAACGGCCGAGGCATCCAGCGGCTGCTTGCCGCCGGTGATGCGCAGGAATCCGGCGCACTGTTCGAACGCCTTGGCGCCCAGGCGCGGGACCTTCAGCAGGGACCTGCGGGTGGCGAAGGGGCCGTTGGCATTGCGGTGCTCGACGATGTTGCGGCTCAGCAGGGAGCCGACGCCGGCGACCCGGGCAAGCAGCGCCGGGGATGCGGTGTTCACGTCCACGCCCACCGCGTTCACGCAGTCCTCCACCACGGCATCCAGTGAGCGGTCGAGCTTCGCCGGGGTCAAATCGTGCTGGTACTGGCCCACGCCGATGGACTTGGGTTCGATCTTCACCAGTTCGGCCAGCGGATCCTGCAGGCGTCGGGCAATCGAGACCGCCCCGCGGATGGACACGTCCAGCTCCGGCAGTTCCGCACTGGCCAGCGCGGAGGCCGAATACACCGAGGCGCCCGCCTCGGAGACGATGACCTTGGCGGGCTTGTTGGTCAGCTTGGCGATGACCTCGCCGGCAAGCTTGTCGGTTTCCCGGCTGGCGGTGCCGTTGCCCACGGCGATGAGCTCGGTGCCATGCTTGGCGGCCAGGGCAACCAGCGTGTCAACGGACTGGTTCCACTTGTTCGCCGGGGCATGCGGGTAGATCGTGGCGATGTCCACGACCTTCCCGGTGGCATCCACGACGGCGACCTTCACCCCGGTGCGCAGCCCCGGGTCCAGGCCCAGCACCGCGCGGTTCCCGGCCGGGGCCGCGAGCAGCACGTCGCGCAGGTTCGCGGCGAAGACCTTCACGGATGCTTCCTCCGCGGCCTCGAAAAGCCGGGTGCGCAGGTCGGATTCGAGCCGGGCCAGCAGGCGGCCGCGCCAGGCCAGCCGCACGGTCTGGGCCAGCCATTTTCCGGCCGGTGCATCGGCGGCCGCGGTGATGCCCAGGGACTTGGCGACCGCAGCCTCGTAGGAGGCGCGCGCCTCGGCCAGCGCCGCGTCGTCGCGCGGGTCCGCCTCGGCAAGTTCCAGGTCCAGCACGCCCTCGCGTTCCCCGCGCAGCAGCGCCAGGATCCGGTGCGAGGGCTGGGTGGCCACGGGCTGGACGAAGTCCTCGTAGTCGGAGAACTTGGCCGCGTCCGCGGCCGGGGCACCTGCCGCGGTCTTCGAGGCGATCTTGCCCCGGGTCCACAAGCGCTCGCGCAGTTCGGAGACCAGCACCGCGTCCTGGGAGGCCCGCTCGGTGAGGATGGCGCGGGCGCCGGCGAGCGCCTCGGTGGCGGCGTTGATCTCGTGCTCCGGGTTCAGGAACCTTGCCCCCAGCGTCTCCGGATCCTGGGACGGGTCCTCGATGAGCGAATCGGCCAGCGGTTCAAGGCCGGCCTCGCGGGCAATCTGGGCCTTGGTGCGCCGCTTGGACTTGTAGGGCAGGTAGAGGTCTTCGAGTTCCGCCTTGGTCGTTGCGGCCCCGATCGCGGATTCCAGCTCCTCGGTGAGCTTGCCGGCTTCCGAGATGGCCTTGAGGATTGCAGCCCGTCGTTCCTCGAGTTCGCGCAGGTAACGCAGTCGTTCCTCCAGCATGCGCAATTGCGCATCATCAAGGGTCCCGGTGACTTCCTTGCGGTACCTGGCAATGAAGGGAACGGTGGATCCGGCATCGAGGAGCTCGATGGCGGCCTTGACTTGCCATGGAGCAACGGGTGCCCCGGCTGTGGAAAGTTCTGCGGCAATGGTCTGGATTATTCGGCTCTGGCTCACCCCTCCAGTTTGCCGCATCCATGCGAGCTGGCCCCACCGTCGCCGCCGCGTGCCGCGGATGTTTCCCAATGGCGCCCCGGCACCTTGTCTCCAAGACGACAAGGTGCCGGGGCCCACCAACCACCACCGCTATGTGATGCTGGATGACATGGAGGTGTGCGTCGAGACCCGCACCACCTTTTCACCATCGGCACCCTTGAACCGAAAGCCAGAGCAGTCGTGAACACTTCCGAGCAAAAAACAGCCTCCATGCCCGCACCCGCCAAGGCCGACCCGAAACTGCCAAGACTGGCCGAGGTGCCCGCCTTCACGCAATGGATGTCCCAGGGATGGGCCGAGCCCGAACGCACCCCCGCCGCCACACCCGATGCCGCGGCCGCCGCAGCGGACCACCGCACCAGGCTTTCGGCCGCGCTGCCCGGAACGGCCTTCGTGGTCGCTGCGGGTTGGGCACCGGTGCGCAGCAACGACTGCTTCTACGACTTCCGGCCGCACTCGGACTTCCTGTGGCTGACCAATTGCCACGCCGAGGGCGCGGTGCTGGTGGGCACCCCGCGAGCCGGCGGCCACGACTACCGACTCTTCGTCCCGGCCCCGGCACTGCCCGGGGACCCCGCGTTCTTCACCAGCGCCGCGCACGGCGAACTCTGGGTCGGTGCCGCCCACGGTCCCACCCACTGGGAAGCGGCACTGGGCCTTCCAACCTCGCCGCTCGGTGCGCTGGACGAGGCGCTGGCCCGGCTCTCCGGCGCCGAGGCCGCCGGCAACCTTGATTCCTCCATGGTCGCAACGCATTCCCTGAAACCGTCGACCTTGCTGCGCCGCACGCTGGCCGAGCTGCGGCTGCTGAAGGACGCATGGGAGATCACCGAACTGCGCAACTCCGTCACCCACACCATCGAGGGCTTCTCCCAGGTCGTCAACCAGATCCCCACCGCCATCGCCGGCGGCGGGGAACGCTGGTTGCAGGGCACCTTCGACCGGGTCGCCCGCACCCACGGGCACGGCCCGGGCTATGCCACCATCGTGGGCTCCGCGCAGCACGCGCCGACCCTGCACTGGGTTCGCTGCGACGGACCGGTCGTCGAATCCGAGATGCTGCTGCTGGACATGGGCGTGGAGGAGAACAGCTTCTACACCGCGGATGTCACCCGCACCTTCCCGGCCAACGGCCGCTTCACCACCGCCCAGCGCGAGGTCCACGACCTGGTGGAAAGGGCGCACCGCGCCGGCCTGGCCCAGATCGCCCCCGGCAAGGACTTCACTGCCTTCCACACCTCCATCATGGAGGTCATCGCCAACGGGTTGAGCGACTGGGGCATGCTCCCGGTTTCCGTCGACGAGGCGCTCTCCCCGGCCGGCCAGCACCACCGCCGCTGGCTGGTCTGCGGAGTGGGCCACCACCTGGGCTTGGACGTGCACGACTGCTCCTCCGCTTCCTACGAGGAATACCAGGGCGCCACGCTGCAGGAAAACATGGTGCTCACCGTGGAACCCGGGCTCTACTTCCACCAGCACGACGAAATGGTCCCGCCGGAACTGCGCGGCATGGGCGTGCGCCTGGAGGACGACCTGCTGGTCACCGCCGACGGGCACGAGAACCTTTCGGACCCGCTGCCCCTCGACGCCGACGGCATCGAAGCCTGGATGTCAGCACAGGCAGGAGCCAAGGCGTGAGCCACACACGAGTCCTGACCGTCACCGAGGCGCTGGTCTTTGACGGCGAAAACCCCGAGCTCATCCGCGGCAACGTGACCTTCAAGGATGGACTGGTCACGGCCCTCGGCGCCCAGGAAGAAGGGGAGTTGCTCCCGGCCAAGGGCAGGGTCCTGGTCCCCGGGCTCATCGATGCCCATTTCCACGCCTATGCCATCTCGCTTGACGGCTTCCGCAACGAGCGCGGACCGCTCTCCTTCGCGGCCCTGGCCGGGGCCAAGCGCCTGGGCGAGGCACTGTCCCGCGGCTTCACCACCGTGCGCGACGTCGCCGGCGGGGACATCGGCCTGTCCAGCGCCATCAAGGCCGGGCTGCTGGATTCCCCGCGCTACTTCTACACCGGCCCGGCGCTGAGCCAAACCGGCGGGCACGGCGACCCGCGCGAGGCGGACGTGGATGTCTGCTTCGGCCACGGCCACATGTGCGAGGTCGTCGACGGGGTCGAGCCGCTTCGCGTGGCCGTGCGCGAACGCCTGCGCACCGGAGCCCACGCCATCAAGATCATGGCCAGCGGCGGTGTGGTCTCGTTGACCGACCCGCTGGCCATCCCGCAGTACTCGGACGAGGAAATCGCGGTGGTGGTCGCCGAGGCCACGCGCCGCGGTTCATACGTCGCCGCCCACGCCTACTCCCCGGCTGCCATCGCCCACTCGGTGCGCAACGGCGTGCGCTCCATCGAGCACGGCAACCTGCTCGATGTGCCCACCGCAGCGTTGATGGCGGAGCACGGTGCGTTCCTGGTGCCCACGCTGGCCGCCTACGCCGCCATGGACCGCCGCGGGGACGAGGTCGGCCTGTCGGAGGTCTCCAAGGCCAAGAACCTGGAGGTCCTCACCGCGGGCGGCGAGGCCATCAAGCTTGCACTGGCCGCCGGCATCCCGGTGGGCTTCGGCTCGGACCTGATGGGAGACCTTGCGGATGAGCAGCTCAACGGCCTGGCCCTGCAGATCGAGGCCGTGGGGGTCTTTGAGACGCTGCGCTCGGCCACGAGCGTGAACGCCGCACTGCTGCAGGAACCGACGCTTGGACGCCTGGCCCCGAACATGGCCGGGGATGCGGTTCTGCTGGACGGGAACCCCTTCGAGGATGCCTCGGTGCTCTTCGACGAGTCCCGGCCGCGCACCGTCATCCAGGGCGGCCGCGTGCTTTTGGCCCCATGACCGGGGCGCACACCGGCAGAACGACCGGCACGGCGTCACTGATTGGGGATTGACTTGGGGCGGTGCTAGGTTGGCCGTAGGACTCGACACGGGGTGCCGCCTGGCGGCTGAGAGATAGACCCGTTGAACCTGATCTCGATAATCCGAGCGAAGGGATGCCGGTCCGGCATGTCGCATGGTGGCACCCCGCTTTTGGGTACCACGTGGCGGCTCCATGGCATCCTTTCGTTCCAACGAAAGGTGCAAGAGAATGCTCATCAAGGACCAAATCGTACTTGTCACCGGTGCCGGCCGCGGGCTGGGCGCCGACCTGGCCCGCGCCTTCGCCCGCGAGGGCGCACGTCTGGTGCTGAACTACCGCTCCAGTGAATCCGCGGCCCAGGAACTGGCCGCCGAAATCGGTGCGGATCGCGCGCTCGCGGTGCGGGCCGACGTCTCGGACCCGAAACAGGTCGCCGAGCTGGTTGCCACGGCGCGGGCGCACTTTGGCGCCCCGATCACCACGGTGATCAACAATGCCCTGCCGGACTTTTCGTTCAACGGCGAGGCCCGCTCCAAGGCGGACGGGATCGGCTACACGGAATTCGGGGCGCAATTCACCGGCATCATCGGCGGCGCACTGAACACCATCCAGGCGACCCTGCCGGGCATGAAATCCGCGGGCTTTGGCAACATCGTCAACATCGGCACCAACCTCTTCCAGAACCCCGTGGTCCCGTACCACGACTACACCGCGGCCAAGGCAGCCTTGTTGTCCCTGACCCGCACGTTCGCCTCGGATCTGGGCCCGGAGAACATCCGCGTCAACATGATTTCCGGCGGACTGCTGCGCACCACCGACGCCTCGGCGGCCACCCCGGAAGAGGTTTTTGACCTGATCGCCGGCTCCACCCCCCTGCGCCGGGTCACCACCCCGGCCGAGTTCGCCGACGCCGCCCTGCTGTTTGCCTCTCCCTGGTCGCGGGCGGTGACCGGGCAGAACCTGGTGGTCGACGGCGGACTGGTGATGAACTAGGAACGGGGACAAGACTTTTCATGGACCCGACACGCCAACTGCACCTGAACGCCTTCATCTACGGCGCCGGCCACCACACCATGGGATGGCGCCACCCCGATTCCAGCGCCGACCGCGTCGGTGACATCGCCTACTACGAGGACCTGGCCCGGCTGGCGGAGCGCGGTTGCCTGGATGCGGTGTTCTTCGCCGACGGGCAAAGCGTCAACCACGAGTACGCGGCGGGGATCCCCTGGTTCCTCGAACCGGTGACCGCGCTGAGCGCCATGGCGCGGGCCACCGAGCACATTGGTTTGGTCACCACGATCTCTGCGAGCTTCTACACCCCGTTCCATGCCGCCCGGCTGCTGGCATCCCTCGACCACATCAGTTCGGGTCGCGCGGGCATCAACGTGGTGACTTCCATGTTTGACGCCGAGGCCCGCAACCACGGGTTGGATGCCCTGCCGGGGCACGCACAACGCTACGAACGCGCCGAGGAGTTCGTGGACGCCATGCAGGGACTGTGGGATTCGTGGTCGGATTCGGCGCTGGTGGTCGACCGCGAGGCCGGCCGATACCTCGATCCCTCCCAGATCCGCCCGATCAACCACCGCGGCAACCACTTCTCGGTTGCAGGCCCACTAACCGTCCCGCGGTGCCCGCAGGGGCGTCCGGTGCTGTTCCAGGCCGGGTCCTCGGAGGCCGGGCGTTCCTTTGCCGCCCGGTACGCCGAAGCCATCTACTCGGTTTCCTGGGACCGGGAATCGGCCTTGGAATATGCCGTGGACATGCGGAGGCGGTTGGAACTTGTGGGGCGGGCCGGGAATTCGGTGCCCATCCTTCCCGGGCTGGTCACCTACATCGGGCAGACCCGGGAGGAGGCCCGGGAAAAGAAGGCCGCCTTGGATGCCTACCTGGACACCGACTCGGCCATCACCCAGCTGAACATGTTCACGGGCCAGGACTACACCTCGCATCCGCTGGATGGGCCGGTGGCCGGCTTGCCGCCGGCCGAGGGTTTCACGGGCCCGCAGGGCCGCTATCTCACGGTGCAGCGCATCATTGAAACGAAGCAGCCCACGCTTCGCGAGTTGCTGGGATTCCTGGCGGCCGGCGGCGGGCATGCCACCATGATCGGCACTCCCACCGAGGTCGCCGACGAGATCGAGGAGTGGTTCATTTCCGGCGCCTGCGACGGCTTTAACCTCATGTGCCCCAGCTTCCCGGCGGGGCTGGATGACTTCGTGGAACTCGTGGTGCCGATCCTGCAGGCACGAGGCTTGTTCCGCTCGTCATACCCGGGCAGCACCCTGCGCGAGACCCTGGGCCTGGCCAAGCCGGCACGTCAGGAGATCGTACCGGTTTCTGGTTGATCGCCGGTTCCCGCGGGTGGGAGGCCTCGGAGTTCCCGGCGTTCTCCCACCTTCGAGCCACTACGATGGAACGCATGAGATTTTCACGTTCCAAAAATGCCGTGCTCCTTTCCGCTGCCGTCTTGCTGCTCTCGGTGAGCGGTTGCGCGACCATCGCCGACACCGCTTCCTCCGCCGCATCCTCGGCGGCTACTCAGCTGGCCGATGGGGCAAAGAAGGAACTCATCAAGAAGGTGTGCGCACCGATCAAGGACGGAAGCATCAACGCCTCCGACCTCAAGGTCGTCTCGTCCATGGTGGATGCGGTCCGCGAGGGCGGCTTGCCCCAAGAGATCGTCAGCGCCCTTGACGACGTTGCTGCCTCGGGCGACAAGGTTCCCGCCGATGTCCAAGCCAGGCTCGTCACCGCCTGCGACAACGCATTGGTCTAGGCGAACGGGCCACTGCCTTGCCAAGAGGAAGTCGCAGCGGCATTGCCGTGATCGTCGTGCTGCTTTGCGCCGTCGTCATCGCCGGTTACTGGCTATTCACGCCGAAGAACGACGACACCGGCCATCTATTGAGCAGCGCAACGGTCCAACATGTAGTTGACGGCGACACTTTGTATGTCTTGCTGGACGGGGAACGAACCAAGGTCCGACTGCTCAATGTGGATGCGCCGGAGCTCACCCACGGTGACCAGCCCGGGCAATGCTTCGGCCAAGAGGCCTCGCGGTATCTTTCCAAGAAGCTGCCCAAGGGTTCAACGATCCAGCTCGCATTCGACGTCGAGCGATACGACCGTTACGGGCGCACCCTTGCCTGGGTGACCCTCGAGGAAGAATCCATCAACGAGTCGCTTGTCGCCTCGGGGCATGCCAAGGCCATGAAGGTGGAACCAAACGTGCAGTTCTATGCCCAGCTGCTCACGGCACAAAAGCAGGCACAACGAGACAACGCAGGAATGTTCAGTCCTGCCCACGGTTGCCACTAGAACCGAGTTCGAATGGTTCCTTGCCACAGTTGGCGGTCCCGGCCTGGCGCACCATGGCCTGACCGTTCATTCTTAGATGGCTAGACTGGCGAGGTGAAGCAAGAATCAAGAGCCGTCAGAATCGACGCCTGGCTATGGTCGATTCGAATCTACAAGACCCGCTCGGCGGCGACCACGGCCTGCAGAGCCGGCCACGTGCGCCTGAACGACAAGCCCGCGAAGGCGGCACAAATTGTAGTTCCGGGCGACACCATCCGGGTCAGGCAGTCAGGCTTCGACCGGATCCTGGAAGTTACGGCAGTGATTGCCAAAAGGGTCGGTGCCGACATCGCAGCACGCTGCTACGTTGACCACACACCTGTCCGTCCCAAGGAAGTCATCCCCCAGGTCCCGGTAAGGGACAGGGGCGCGGGTCGACCGACGAAGAAGGATCGGCGTGAGATGGAACGGCTTCGCGACAATTTCCGTTAGCCCCGCGACTACGATGAGTAGTAGTCACTGGATACACGATTTGAAGGCGTTGTACCCGAACCCCTGATTGAGGAGAAACATGGCTCAGAAGAAACGCTGGAACGAAATTTCTGTTGTTTCGCGCTGGCGAATCGTTGTCTTGGGTATCGTCCAGCTGGCCTTGCAGTTCGTCGCCTTGCGCGATCTTGTCAAGCGACCTGCTGCCAACGTGCGCGGTTCCAAGGGTGCATGGGCTGCTGCATCATTTATTAATTTTTTGGGCCCTATTGCGTATTTGGCTTGCGGTCGGCTCCGCAACAAGAAATAGCGTTCGTTGATTTGTCCGCTCGCTTGTGGAGCAAGGGAGAAAGTCTCGTGAACGGTCTTGGTGGCTTTTTCGATCAGACCCGAATCCGTGAGCAGTGGATTTGCCGGGCTGATCTTCTGGCGATGGGCGGATAGCCGCCGGGATTCGTGTTTTGGGCATGCCGACGGCGCCGGGTCCGCCGCGACGCTTCGAAGGGTCCCCTTTTCCTTGGGAAGGTCTTTCTCGTGTGGTCGTGGGCGGTCAGTGCCCGGGATCAGCCAAGGCGACGGGAATTACTGTAGTTTCGGCAGGACGATCGTGAGCAGGTTCCGTCCCGGTGGCAGTCTCAGGTATGTAATCCCGGCCCAGCGGGTCACTCTTACTCGCGGATCCGGGTCTGACCCGACCTCGGGATCGACGTGTAATACAAGCGCTGTCATTAGGCCTCACCAACGCCCAAATCGCCTCACTGCTGCTTGTCAGCGAAGGCACGGTAAAGGCGCAACTGGCAAAGATCATGGAACCACTTGGCTTCAGCAACCGTGTCCAGCTCGCGGTCTTGGCCGTTCAGGCCGGGCTACTGGAAGAATCGCGAACGACCATGCCACTGGATGTCGGCCGCTTGCATCATGCGGCGCCGCGCGCCTGAAATTTTGACCAGAACTAATATCCCTGGAATGGGTCATAGGTGTTGAACATTTCCTCGCCGTCCAAGTAACGGCGCAGGTTTTTCGTGAAGAGTTCCACCAGGCGTGAATTCTCAGCGTCCACGTTTGCGGCAGTATGAGGGGAGAGAATCAGGTTTGGGGCGTCCCACAAGGGGTGCCCGGCTGGTAGTGGTTCCGGATTCGCCACGTCAAGAACAGCCCCGCCAAGATGCCCTCCGGCGAGCACATCGAGAAGGGCGTCCTGGTCGATGACCGGACCGCGGGCCAGATTTACGAGAAATGCCCCTTGCTTCATTTCGGACAGCCTCCGCTTGTCCATGAGCCCCGTGGTTTCTTCGGTCAGCGGGCATGCAAGAACCACGATGTCGTACTCCCTCAGCTGGCATTCCTGCAGGCTGACGGATCGCTCAAATGGCTTGTCCAGCAGTCTGCCCGCTCGAGTCGTTCCGTCGCAGCTGACTCCCATGAAGCTCAAGGTCCTGGCTACTTCGCTGCCAATGCTGCCCGCCCCGATGATCAAGGCGCGACGTCCGTGTAGCGTCTTCGATGCACCGTTTGTCCAACGGTGCACCTTCCGCTGCGATTCGAGGAATGGAAGTTCTCGGATGAAATAAAGCAGCCCGGCCAAGGCAAACTCGGCCAGGGGCTTGGCGTGCACGCCAGCGGCCGTGGTGATCCGAACCTTGTCTTCGGTGTGCCCCATCGCTACTGCCCGCGCACCGACGCCGGCCTGCGAGGCCTGGATCCAGTCAAGTCGCGGACTGTGTTCCCGCCAATCACGCGGTTGCCACCAGTCGAAGTCGAACATGACGGTGGCATTCGCCAGATGTCCCTGCCACTCGGCCAGCTGTCCTTCGGTGAGTTCACGAGGCTTGCCCCAATGATCCGCCCCGAATTGCGGGACGGGCAGCAACTCGGGCCGGTAAACGACGTCGACCTCGGGAATGGCATCGATCAGCCGGCCAACCAGCTCCTCCTGGAGATACGAGCAAATCAAGACTTGTGGGCGCATGGAGCTCCGGGACCTCTTTCGTGGGGTGGTGGTGCGAGGGGTCGCGACCCATGTGTAGTTGTTTCCGGCGTCATGAGAACGACACGACGGAAAAATTCGGGACCCTCGGACAGGCTACCTCGAGTGGTTCGATAAGGTGAGCGCATGACCACACTCGTAGGCGACAGCAAGGGCCCCAGGGAGACCCCGGTCCCGCGACACCACCAGCTCATCGTCTCGTTGTTCGGCCTGTACGCACGCCAGCACGGCGGTGCGCTGGCCGTGGCCACCATCATCGACCTGATGCGCGACATCGGGGTCGAGTCCACTGGAACCAGGTCCTCGATCTCGCGCCTGAAAAAGCGCGGCGTCATCGACAGCGTGCAGGTCAACGGCCGCAACGGCTACGCACTGGCCCCCTCGGTCATCGAAACGTTCATCGAGGGCGACGAACGCATCTTCCACCCCAGGCGGGCCAGGATCGGCGAGCAGTGGCTCCTGGCAACCTTCACCGTTCCGGAGTCGCAGCGCAACATCCGGCACAAGATCCGCTCCGCGCTGGTGCGCATGGGCTTCGGTTCGGTGACCCCGGGGTTGTGGATCGCCCCGGGCCATCTCCGCGATGCGGTTCTGGCCTATTTCAACACCCGCGGGCTGAACGAGTACCTCGAGTTCTTTATGGCCGACCACGTCGGCGGGGCCGACCTGCACAAGAACATCGGGGCCTGGTGGGACCTGCCGGCACTTGACGCCCTGTACTCGGACTTCCTCGAGCACAACCGGGGGCTTCTGGAGTCGTGGGTCCAGCGCGACGGATTCGACGTCGATCCCGACTCCGATGCCAGGGCGTTCGGCGACTACCTGGTCCTGGTCACCCAGTGGCGACGCCTGCCCTACCTCGACCCGGGGCTGCCCACAGAGTTCCTGCCGCGGAACTGGAACGCCCTTGAAGCCGAGCAGCTCTTCCAGCAGCTCCACGTCTTGTTGGCCCCGCGCGCGCAGCGCCATGCCGACCGCGCCATCGACGACCACGCGGTCACCGGATAGTCGGTCCCCCCACCTTAACAAGAAGCCGTGCCGTGCAACCGCCCCCTTGCGGGGAAGCTGTTGCACGGCACGGCTTCCTTGGTTGTTTGCCCTTCTTGCCGGCCCGGAAAACTAGGCGCGGTCCTGGATCACCGCAATGCCCTGGATCTCGATGAGGGCCTCGGGCTGCCACAAGCGGCTTACGCCGATGCCGGCGAGCGCCGGATACTTGCTGCCTGCCATCTCGCGCCAGAGCCGGCCAATCTCGCGGCCATTGGCCAGGTAGTCGTCTACGTCGGTGAGGTAGATGGTCACCGACACCAGGTCCTCGGGCTGTCCGCCGGCCTCGACGAGCGTTGCCAGGACGTTGGAGAACGCCTGCTTGAACTGGTCCACGATGTTGCCCGGAACGATCTTCATGTCCTTGTCCAGGGCGGTCTGGCCGCCCAGGTACACGGTCTTTCCCGCGAGCACACCGTGGGCGAATCCGGAGGGCTTGCCCAGTGAATCGGGGTTGATGGTGAGGTTCTGGATGAGGGTGGTTTCGGTCATCGTGCTCTCCTGGGGGTCTTGTGGCGATTGAGCGGCATTCCACTCTGGCGCAGGTTGGTGACGCGTGTTACATTGAGAATACGTGACGGCAGTCAAAAAGTCGACACAGTAGATTTGATGGATGGCGAAGGAGCCAACGGAATGAAACTCGCTACGGTTCGACATGGCGGGCGCACCACCGCCGCGCTGGTGGTGGCAGGCGGCTACCAGCCGCTGCCCGCACGCAATCTCAGCGAGCTGCTTGCCCTCCCCGGCTGGAAATCCATCCTCAAGGAAGCTTCCTCCGGACATTGCGGCCCCGATGTCCTGCCCGCATCCGAGATCGAACTGTTGAACCCGGTGCCGAACCCGGCAAAAGTCATTTGTTGCGGCCTGAACTATGCGGAGCACATCCTGGAAATGGGACGCGAGCTCCCCGACTATCCCACGCTCTTCGCCAAGTTCGCCGACACCCTCACGGACCCCGATGCCCCGATCGTCGCCGACGAATCGGTGGACCTGGACTGGGAGGCCGAGCTGGCCGTGGTTCTCGGATCCACCCTGAAGGACGCCTCCGAGGACGAAGCGGCAGCCGCCATCGCCGGCTACACCGTGGCCAACGACATTTCCATGCGCGACTGGCAGCGCCGCACCCTGCAGTGGTTCCAGGGCAAGGCCTTTGACCGCACCACGCCGCTGGGACCCGTGCTGGTCACCGCCGATGCGCTGGATCCAGAGGCCGGCCTCGAGGTCATCTGCAGCCTCAACGGCGAAGAGGTCCAGCGCGGGAACACCAAGACGCTGGTCTTCTCCGCAGCCAGGCTCCTGTCCTACATCTCCAGCTTCACCGTGCTGCGCCCCGGCGACGTCGTCCTCACCGGAACCCCCGGCGGGGTCGGCATGGGCATGGTCCCGCCGCGCTTCCTGAAGGACGGGGACGAGCTGGTCACGCAGGTCCCCGGAATCGGAACCCTGCACAACCGCATCAGCCTGCGAATCAACGCTTAACCCTGACAACCATGCCGACCGCCTCATCCACGCATCCAGCCACAGACCAAGGAGCCAAGCCCATGAAAAACCCGACCCCCACCATCTACCGCACCGAGGGCGAGAACACCGTCTACGCCAACTCCAACGGAGTCGTGGTCCCCGTGGTCACCCGCAAGGGCGAAGAAGACTCCAACACCGCGCAATCCGGGGACTGCGTCCGCGTCTCCGGCGTCAGCATCCAGCACACCCCGGCCACGAAGCTCTGGTTCGGCCAGGTCTCCAACACCCCGGGCTACCGCTCGCTGCCCCACCACCACGGCGAAGCCGAGACCGGCGGCTACGTGCTGCGCGGCCACGGACGCATCTACTTCGGCGAGAACTACGAGCAGTTCCTGGACATGACAGCCGGCGACTGGGTCTTCGTCCCGCCGTTCATGCCGCACGTCGAGGCCAACATGTCGATCACCGAGGACCTCGTCTGGCTCACCGCCCGCACCCCGGAAAACATCGTGGTGAACCTCGAGGAAGTCGACGACGAAACCCTGGAAGGATACCGCCGGGCATGAGCTCACAAATCTTCCTTGATGCCATCGACTTGACCGCTTGCGAGGCCGAGGTCTTTGACACGGCCTTCACCGCCATCCCCCAATATGTTCCGTGGCCCAAGGCCTACGGCGGGGACATGGTGGCCCAGGGTGCCTCGGCCATGATGCGCTCGGTGGACGGGGACAGGGAACTGCACTCGATGCATTCCTACTTCCTGCGCCCCGTGGACATGCACGTTCCGGTCCGCTACGAGGTCGAGCTGATGCGCGACGGCCGCGGCTACTCCACCCGCCAGGTGCGCGGCTTCCAAAACGGCAAGGCCGTCTACACCGCCCTGGGCTCCTTCCACGTACCCGAAACCGGTCCCGAACAGTCCACCACGGCACCGGCCGAATTCCTGGACCTGGATCCCGAAACCCTGGCCAGCGCGGCGAACGTGCTCGCCTCGGCCGAGGGTCCAGCCGCCGAGTACTGGTCCACCGGCCGGTCCTTCGACATGCGCCACGTTCCCGGGGCCCTGTACCTCGAGGTCGACGGCAAGCCCTCGGCCCACCAGGCGGTCTGGGTCAAGGCGTTCACCGAGCTTCCCGATGACCAGATCACCCAGCGCGCGGCCCTGGCCTACGTGTGCGACTACACCATCCTGGAACCGCTGCTGCGGACCCAGAACCTGTCCTGGAGCACCACCGGACTTGTCACCGCGAGCCTCGACCACTCCATGTGGTTCCACCGCAGCGGACGCGTGGACGACTGGGTGCTCTACGTCCAGGAAGCCATCTCCAGCCAAAACAACCGCGGCCTGGCCCTGGGCCGCTTCTACACCCGTGACGGCCAGCTGCTGGCCACCGTCGCCCAGGAGGGCATGATCCGCGGACCGCGCGGCTAAGGCACCACAAGCACCATTGCAATCTTGAAAATCGACTCTTGGAAAGAGACGGCAAGTTCATGGAATTATCGCTTTCGGCCCATCAAGACACCTTCACGCGCGACCACCTGCCGCCGCACGAATTGTGGCCAACCCTGGAATTCACGCTGCCCGAACTGCAGTACCCCGAAAGGCTCAACGCCGCGACGGTGCTGATCGACGACGCTGTGGCAAGGTTCGGTGCAGATTCACCGGCCCTGCTGGCTCCCGACGGAACGGTGCAAGGCTACGGGGAGCTACTCGCCCGCGCCAACCAGGTCGCCCAGGTGTTGGTCGAGGACTTCGGGATCGTCCCCGGAAACCGGGTCATGCTCCGGGCCCCCAACAACGCCTGGCTCGTGGCCTGCTGGCTCGGGGTTCTGAAGGCCGGCGCCGTCGTGGTCACCACCATGCCGGCCCTGCGCGCCCCGGAAATCGCCAAGCTTGCCCACCTAACCAAGCCCTCCCTGATGCTGTGCGACCACCGGTTCCTGGATGACGCCCGGGCCGCGGCGGGTTCCGCCTATCCGGTCGTGGCAGTCGGTTCGCAGGACCCCTCCGACCTGGTGGCACTTTCAGGTTCCAGGTCGGGCCAGTTCACCAACGTCGACACGGCGGCCGACGACGTGGCCCTGCTGGGCCCGACCTCCGGGACCACCGGGGTCCCGAAGATCACCATGCACTTCCACCGTGACATCCTGGCCAACGCTGACACCTTCGCCCGGCACATCCTGCAGCCGACACCCGGCGACGTGTTCGCAGGCTCCCCGCCCCTGGCTTTCACCTTCGGCCTGGGCGGATTGGTCGTCTTCCCGCTGCGCTTCGGCGCCAGCACCCTGCTCACCGAGCGCACCACCCCGGTGGAGCTCGCCCAGCTGTCCCACGACGCGAAGGCCACGATCCTGTTCACCGCGCCGACCGCCTACCGCGCCATCCTGAAGGAGGGCAAGGCGGAGTTGCTGCGCCCGTTGCGCCTGGGGGTCTCGGCCGGCGAGCATCTGCCGGCTGCCACCTGGGAAGCCGTCAAGGACGCCACCGGGCTGGAGTTGATCGACGGGATCGGCTCGACCGAGCTGCTGCACGTGTTCATCTCGGCCGCCGGGGCGGACATCCGCCCCGGCACCACCGGGACGGCGGTTCCCGGCTACCGCGCCACCATTCTTGACCTTGACGGCAACGAACTCGGGCCGGACGAGGTCGGCCTGCTGGCCGTCATCGGCCCCACCGGCTGCCGATACCTGGATGACGAGCGCCAGCACGCCTACGTCTCCAATGGCTGGAACGTCACCGGTGACACCTTCGTGCGCGACGCCGAGGGCTACTTCACCTACCAGGCACGCAGCGACAACATGATCGTCTCCTCCGGCTACAACATCGGCGGGCCCGAGGTCGAGGAAGCCATCATCCAGCACCCCGACGTGATGGAAACCGCCGTCGTCGCACGGCCCGACGAACAACGCGGCTCGGTGGTCTGCGCCTTCGTGGTGCTGGTGGACGGGGTCACCGGTTCGGCCGAGAAGGCCAAGGAACTCCAGGACTTCGTCAAGACGGTCATCGCACCCTACAAGTACCCGCGCGACATCCGTTTCGTCGACGAGCTGCCCCGGAACCCCAGCGGCAAGCTCCAGCATTTCAAGCTGCGCGAGGCCCTGGCCCAATCCCCGGCCCTCTAGCCACACTTCCCACACTTCTCCCCCGTCAGCACCGCACGGCACCGGAACCTTCACCGGCCGCCGCAGCCCTGCCGACCCTTGAAAGGACCCAGACATGAAAATCGCAGTTGTTGGCGGCGGCCCCGGCGGCCTGTACTTCGCGGCCCTGATGAAGCAGCTCGACCCCGCCCACGAGGTCACCGTCTGGGAGCGCAACGCGGCCTCGGACACCTTTGGCTTCGGCGTGGTCTTCTCGGATGAGACCCTCGGCGGCATCGGCAACGCCGACACCGTCATTGCCGATTACATGTCCCGGCGCTTCGCCCGCTGGAGTGACATCGACATCCACTTCCGCGGGCAGATGCACACCGTGGGAGGCCAGGGCTTTGCCGCCATGAGCCGCAAGGAACTGCTCCAGCTGCTGCAGCGCCGCGCCATCGAACTTGGCGTCGACGTGCGCTTCTCGACCATCGCCCCGGATGTGGAAGAGCTTTCGGCAAACTACAACCTGGTGCTGGCCGCGGATGGCTTGAACTCCGCGATCCGCACCCGCTTTGCCGAGTCCTTCAAGCCGTCCCTGGATGCGCGCACCTCGAAGTACATGTGGCTGGGCACCGACCAGGTGTTCGAGGCCTTCAAGTTCTTCGTCAAGGAGACCGATGCCGGGACCATGCAGATCCACGGCTACCCGTACTCGGAGACGGGCTCGACCTTCATCGTGGAAATGCACGAGGACGTCTGGCGGGCCGCGGGCTTCGACGAGACGCAGGACGAGGTGTTCGCCCCCGGGGTGAGCGATGAGAAGGCGGTGGCCAAGGTCAAGGAGATCTTCGCCGAGGAACTGGCCGGCCACAACGTGCTGACCAACAACTCGAAGTGGATCAACTTCACCACCGTGCGCAATGAAAACTGGCGCCACGAAAACATCGTGCTGCTCGGCGATGCCGCGCACACCGCGCACTTCTCCATCGGCTCGGGCACCAAGCTCGCCATGGAGGACTCCTTGGCGCTGGCAGCCTGCCTGCACGAACACCCCTCCGTCGAGGCGGCACTGGAAGCCTATGAGACCGAGCGCCGCCCGGTGGTCGCCTCCACCCAGCGCGCCGCCCAGGCCTCGCTGGAGTGGTTCGAGAACATCGGGCAGTACAAGGACCAGGACCCGGTGCAGTTCTGCTTCAACCTGCTCACCCGCTCCCGCCGCATCACCTATGAGAACCTGTTGCTGCGCGACACCAGCTTCGCCGCGAAGGTCGACGCCGACTTCGCGCGCCGGGCTGGCTCCGCGGAAACCGCACCGGCAATGTTCCAGCCCTACAGGATCGGCGAGCTGGAGTTGGTGAACCGCGTGGTGGTCTCACCCATGGACATGTACTCGGCCACCGACGGCGTGCCCGGGGACTTCCACCTGGTGCACCTGGGATCCAAGGCCATGGGTGGCGCCGGGCTGGTCATGACCGAAATGGTCTGCGTCTCGGACATCGGGCGCATCACCCCCGGCTGCACGGGTTTGTACAACGACGAGCAGGCGGGCGCCTGGAAACGCATCACCGACTACGTGCACGGCAACTCGAACGCCAAGATCGGCGCGCAGATCGGCCACTCCGGACGCAAGGGCTCCACCAGGCTCATGTGGGAGGGCATCGACGAGCCCCTGGAAGCCGGCAATTGGGAGGTGCTGGCGCCCAGCGCGATCCCCTACGGCGAAGGCTGCCACGTCCCGGTGGAAATGGACCGCAAGCAGATGGATGAGGTCCGCGAACAGTTCGTCTCCGCGGCCCGGCGTGCCGACGCGGCGGGCTTCGACCTGCTGGAGCTGCACGCGGCCCACGGCTACCTGCTTTCCTCCTTCCTTTCCCCGCTGTCGAACAAGCGCACCGACGGGTACGGCGGATCGCTGGAAAACCGCCTGCGCTATCCGCTGGAGGTGCTCGATGCGGTGCGCGGTGCATGGCCGGCGCACAAGCCGATCGGTGTGCGCATCTCCGCCACCGACTGGGCCGAGGGCGGGAACACCGAGGACGACGCGCTGGCCATCGCCCAGGCGTTCATCGAGCACGGGGTCAAGTCAATCGACGTCTCCTCCGGGCAGATCGTGCGCAATGAACGCCCCGCGTTCGGGCGCAGCTACCAGACCCCGTTCGCGGACAAGATCCGCAACCAGGTCGCGGCGGCGGCGGGCGTCGCGGTCATCGCGGTCGGGGCGATCTCCTCCTACGACGATGTGAACTCGATCCTGCTGGCGGGACGTGCAGATCTGGTCGCCCTGGGCCGCACGCACCTGTACAACCCGCAGTGGACGCTGCAGGCGGCCGCCGAGCAGGACTACGTCGGGGACGGAGCCACCTGGCCGCTGCCGTTCAAGGCCGGGCGCCGCAAGCCGCCGAGCGCCCGCACCGACGCGGTCCGCCCGCGCCTGTCGCTGCTGAAGGAGGACGAGCTTGACGAGCAGGTCCACCTGCGCTGGACCCCGGCCAAGGACAAGGCAACCGGGAACCTGGTGCCGAGCGTCTAGCATCGGAAGCAGGGCGGGAGTGGCTCGATTCGCGTGAAGCGGGGTGAGCCGCTCCCTCTGTGCATTCCCGCCAAGATCCGGAGTGGCGCCATGCAGAAGACACCGAAAAGCGCGGAGTGCCGGCGAGGAACGTTTCCCACCCGGCACTCCGCGCCGGTGATTCCGGGCGATTGCCTTAGTGCCCCTTGAACGCCTCCGCGAGCCACCAGGCACCCGAGTCCGAGGCGATCTTTGCGTCGATGACCAGCGGCCTGCTTGGGCTTGAATCCAGCCATGCCTGCACCGCGTCCAGGTCCGCGAGGGTGCGCACGGTGATCCCGTCGGCGCCGAATCCGCGGCCAATGGCGGCGAAGTCGGTGTCCGGGAATTGCACGATGCCCATGTCCGCTTCCGGGTTCCCGGTCCCGAAGTGGTGAACCTCGGCGCCGTAGGCCGCGTCGTTGTAGACGATGCAGACCAGCGGCATGCCCAGCCGCACCGCGGTGTCCAGCTCGGCGATGGCCATGTGGAAGCCGCCGTCGCCGGTGCCCAGCACCGGCATGCGTCCGGGCTGTGCCAAGCCCGCACCGATGGCCGTGTACAGGCCAAGCCCGATGGACTGGAACGCCTGGGTGAAGCAGAACCCGAATTCGTCGGGCACCGAGAGGTACTGACTGGGGTAGCCCATGAAGTTCCCGGAATCCACACTGACGATGCGCTCGGCCGGAAGCAGCTCGTCGAGGCGCTTGGTCAGCGCGCGCGGGTCGATGAGCCGAGCGTCGGACAGGTCACCGAAGTCGACCTGGTTCCAGTGGATCGATTCCTTGATGCGCGCGGCGACGGCAGCGGTGCGGTAGCCCTCGCGGGCCTGAACGTTGCGGGCTAGCAGCCCTTCGAGCACGTCTGCCGCGCACTGCGCCGAGTCCCCCACGATTCCCAGGTCGATGGGCCGGTTGGCCCCCAGCGCTTGCTCCTCCAGGTCGACCTGGACGACCCTGGTGTCGGTGCCGATCAGGTGCCCGTGACGCATGGTCCACATGTTCAGCGCGCAGCCGAAGCCGATGATGAGATCCGCATCGGTGATCAGTTCGGCCGCCAGGGGCGAGGAGAACCCGCCGGAAATGCCGAGGTTGAACTCGTCCTCATTAAACAGGCCCTTGGCCACCGCGGAGGTCGCCACCAGGGCACCGGCATGCTTCGCCAGGTCCAGGATCTCGTCCCGGGCCCCGCGCCCGCCGCGGCCGGCGACGAACACCGGGCGCGTGGCCTTGCCGATCAGCTCTGCGAGGGCCTTCACCGAGGCGCGCGAGGGCCGGATCGGTTCCGCCGGGGCCATGGACGCCGTCGCCTGGGCCTGCTCGTCCGTGGCTTCTTGAGCTTGGACGTCCAGCGGCAGGTTCAACACCACGGTGCGGCGGTCGTTCACCGCGCGGCGGTACGCGCGAATGGTGTCAGCCACCGCCGACCGGGCAGAGTTCACGCGCTCGGGCACCGCATAGACGGATGCGGCAAAGGCGTCCTGGTCCATGGCGAAATTCGAGTAAACCGCGGATGGCGCCGCCTCGGCGGCCAGCACGATCATCGGGGTGCGGGACTTGGCCGCCTCCCCTATGCCGGTTGCCGCGTTGGTCAGCCCGCAGCCCTGGTGCACCGAGAGCAGGGCCACCTGCCCGCTGCCCCGTGAGTAGGCATCGGCCATGGTGGCGGCCCCGCCCTCGTGCCGGGCCGCTGTGAAGGGAACCCCGTGTTCGACCAGGGTGTTGGTGATGGTGAAGTTGCCCGAGCCCACCACTCCGAAGCAGTGGCCGACGCCGAGTTCGGCCAGGGTCTTGCCGACGAGTTGTGCAACGTTCATGGTCAGTTCCTTCCAACCATGGCGAGCACGCGCGTGGGAGCACCGGTGCCGCCGACGATCGGCAGCGGGGCCACCACGATCATGGCCCCATGGGTGGGCAGCTTGTCCAGGTTCTTCAGCGAGGTGATGCCATATTTGTCGGCGCCCAGCAGGAAGTAGTGCATCGGGAACGGCGGGTTCAGCGCCCCGGCGTTCCCGGCGTCGATGCCCACGGTTTCCACCCCGATGCCGGAGATGTCGAGCTCCTCGGCGATCCACTTGGCGCACTCGGCGGTGAAGCCCGGGGTGTGGGATCCGTCCTCGTCCAGGTTCAGGAATGCCTGCTTGTCGTGGTCAAAGCGATTCCAGCCGGTGTGGAAGAGCAACCACGCATTGGCCGGGAAAGTTCCATGTTCCTCCTGCCAGGTCACCAGGTGCTCCACGTCGATCAGGAAGTCGGGGTCCGCGGATGATTGCTCGCTGAAGTCCAGGACCACCGCGGGACCGATGAGGCGTGCGGGGTCGAGCTGGGAGACGTCCTTGCCCTCGCGCCCGGAGATCCAGTGGATCGGGGCGTCGATGTGCGTGCCGATGTGCTCGCCGGTGTGGATGTTGTGGTGCTTCCAGTACGGGCCGGGCTCGTTGTAGGCGGAGACCTCTTCGATGCGGAAGTCGATCAGGTTGGCGAACGGCTCGGGCAGCACCAGCGTGGGGGTCTGGGCCGACAGCGGCGCGGTCAGGTCGACCACTTCCACCGTGCCTGTTGCCAGCGAGGAAAGCATGTTTTGTACGGGGCTCATGGTGGGTTCCTGTGTTGTTGGTGGCCAGAGTGTGGATTCCGGTCAGGCTAGCAGCGAACCAAGGTCGCCTGCATGCCCTGCTCAGATGGTGGATCGTTGTTTCAGCGCGGCAAGGACCGTCGCCGGCCAAGGTGCCGATTTTTCGGCGCCTTCGGGCACGCAAACCGTTACAAAGCGACCTTCGGCCGCGAGCACGGCTTCGCGCCCTTCGTGTGGATGCCCCCAGACCTTGAAGGCAAAGGAGATGGAGCTGGTACCGACATGTTCGATGGCCACTGCGGTGCTCACGCGTTGCCCGAAGTAGAGTTTTGCGCGGTAGTCGATTTCGTGGCGTACCCGAGGTGCATTCCCGAAGTAGGAAACGACTCCCAGCTCCCGAAAGAGCCTGGCTTCGGCGGCCTCGACAAACCTCATCACCACGGAGTTGTGTTGGTGCCCGGCCGCATCGGTGTCGATCCATTCGATGTGGCGCTCAAGCACACTTCCGGACAAGCCGGCGGCCAGGAACTCCTCTGCCGCATCCGCAACGGCAGACACTTGCGATGCACCCATGTCATCCGATTGTCCGATCATCGTAAAGTTTTCTCCATCAATCTATTGTTACGCACGTCACATTAACGACATAATACAAGCATTCGCTGTTCCACCTCCATCAAGACTTGACCCCTTCACATGAGGAGCCCTAAGCATGGCGGCAACACAAACCAGCACCGACTGGAACATCCCCAAACGCACCACCTCGGTGGTCCTCTTTGCCTGTTGGCTGGCGATCTTGGCCGAAGGCTACGACGTTGGAGTCCTTGGCGCCGTCCTGCCGGCGTTGGCCGAGTACCAGGAATGGTCGCTGACCCCGCTGCAGCTTGGCGGACTGGGCGCCTATGCGCTGGTCGGCATGCTTTTCGGAGCCCTGTTCATCGGAACCCTGAGCGATGTCATCGGTCGGCGCAGGATGCTCCTGCTCTCGATGGCGATCTTCACCATTACCCAGGCCGGGGCCGCCCTGGCCCCGACCCCGGAGATGTTTGGCTTGTTCCGCTTCCTCGGCGGCCTGGGCATGGGCGGAATCATTCCCGTCGCCGCGGCATTGACGATCGAATACTCGGCACCCAGGAAGCGGTCGCTGAACTACGGCATCATGTACTCGGGCTATTCGCTGGGCATCGTCGCCGCGGCCATGGTGGCCATGGCCTTGCTGCCGACGCTTGGCTGGCGCTGGGTGATTGCCGTGGGCACGCTTCCGATCTTGATCCTTCCCGTGGTCGCCTGGCTCATTCCCGAATCCCTTGAATACCTGGTGGCCAAGGGCAGGATCCCCGAGGCCAAGGCGCTGGCCGCGAAGTTGAATGTGCGCGACTACCAGCCGGTAGCGCCGGCGAACCCGGGCCGGAGGATCCCTTGGCGCGAGGTCATGGCCTCCATGTTCTCCCGCAAGTATCTGCGCTCAACGGTGTTCTTCTGGATCTCGCTGTTCTGCGGGATGGTGCTGGTCTATGGCCTGAACACGTGGCTGCCACAGATCATGCGCAAGGCAGGCTACGACCTGGGATCCTCCCTGGCCTTCCTGCTCGTGTTCTCCCTGGCTTCCGCAATCGGCGGGCTGGTCCTGGGCTTCCTCGCCGACAGATATGGACAGAAGACCATCCTGGTGCTCTTCTACCTGCTCGGCGCCGGCGGCATCCTGTTGCTGATGTTCCCGAACACCATGTTCGTGAACCTCTGCTTTGTGGCGTTTGCCGGCATCGGATCGATCTCCACCTCCCTGGTGCTCACCGGATACATTGCCGACTACTACCCGGCCGCCCAGCGCGGCACAGCCACCGGCTGGGCACTGTCTTTCGCACGCATCGGTGCCATCTCCGGGCCGATCATCGGCGGCTGGATTGCATCAACGGGACTGAGCTTCGAGTTCAACTTCATCTTCTTCGCCATCGTTGGAGTGGTGGCCGCCATTGCCGTTGCATTGATCCCGAAGCGGATCGTCGAGACGCCGGCAGCGGCGGAAATCCTCGAACGCGAGGCATCGTTCGACTAGACACATACACCACCCTGCAATATGGGCGGGGCACCCCGGCTGGATCGGAACATCCTGGTTCCACCGGCTTGTGGGTGCCCCGCCTTTCGCTTGCCACGCAAAGCCCGAAGCATCCCGGCACCACCCCTGGCATCGCAACCCAAATATCAGATGAAAAGTACTTGTCATAATGGAAAGTACTTGCGTACCATGGTGGAAAGGCTGGATCGCCAGCAATCATCCGCAAGGAGACCGCCATGGACAACAACGAGCTTTCATCCTCAGCCGCCCGGGACCTGCTCAACGAGGCGGGCCGGCTCGGTGCCGCCTCGCGCTCCGGTGCCAGCTGGCCGCACATCACGATGCTGTTGGGCCTGGGTGCAATTTCTTCGCTGTCGCTGCTCGCGTTCTGGCTCGTCGGCCAGTTCGACGAGTCACTGATCTGGATCCCCATGGTCGGGATGCTGGCCTGGCTGGGCATCTTCATGGCCGTGATGCTGTACTTCGGCAGGTCCACGAAGCAGGGCTTCACCGTCCGCTGGGGCATCTGCATCGGAATCTGGGCCGTGCTGTGGGGCATCGGGTGCGTCGTCGGGCTCAACTTCTTCGCCGAAGACCTGTGGTTCTTCGCCGCCACCGCGGCCGCCACCACGATCGCCACCGTGGTGGGCGCCTGGACCGAGGCCTCCAAATGAGCACGCCGGAGACCCCCTCGCACCCCCGCCACCAGCTGGCCGAGGACCTCGCGCACCCGGTGCGCTTCTCGATGGCCGCCGCGCTCGCCGCCACCGACGAGACGGAATTCGCGGTGCTCCGCGACCACCTGCAGGTCAGCGACTCGGTGCTCAGCCGCCAGGCCTCCGCCCTGGAGGCCGCCGGCATCGTGCGCATCCGCAAGGGCTACATCGGCAAGCGTCCGCGCACCTGGCTCTCGCTGACCAAGGCCGGCCGGGAGACCTGGGCCCGGCACCTGGCCGCGCTGCAGGCCATTGCCTCCGGCAGCTGAGTCCTACCGGCCGGAGACCAGATCCGCGAGCCGTGCGATCGGGGCGGTGGCCGCCCTGCCATCCCTTTCCTGGGCGTCGGCCCGGTGGTACATGGCGTACATGCCTTGGACCCCGAGCCAGCGCACCGGCTCCGGTTCCCAACGGCGCACCGTGCGGTTGACCCACGGCATGGCAGTGGCCTTGGTGTCCCGCCCCAGCACCAGGTCCGTGAGCGTCCGGCCGGCCAGGTTGGTCGCGGTGACCCCGGTGCCGACGTATCCCCCGGCGAACCCCAGGCCCGTGGCCGGGTCGTAGTTCACGCTCGCCCGCCAGTCGCGCGGCACCCCCAGGACCCCGGACCAGGCATGTTCGATCCGGGCCCCCGCCGCTGCCGGGAACATCCCGTGCAGGATCCCGGTCAACGACTCGATGGTCTTGGGCTGGGTCGCCCCGTCCATGTCGGTGCGCGAGCCGAAGCGGTACGGCACCCCGCGACCGCCGATGGCGATGCGGCCGTCCGCCGTGCGCTGCAGGTACACATAGGCGTGGGCGAAATCCTCCAGCGTCTCGCACCCCTCCCAGCCGATTTCTTCCCAGGCCGCCGCGCCCAGCGGCTCTGTCACGATCATCGAGGAGTTCATCGGCAGCCAGTCGCGGTGGGCGCCGGCCAGGTTGGAGGTGAACCCCTCGGTGGCGCGCAGCACGTGCGCGGCACGCACCGTCCCGCGTTCGGTGACCGCGCCGGCGAATGACCCGTTGGTCCCGGCATTGATCTCGGTGACCAGGGTGTTCTCGTAGATGGTGACGCCGCGGCGCTCGACCGCCGCGGCCAGCCCGCGCACCAGTTTTGCCGGGTGGATGCGCGCGCAGTGCGGGATGTGCATCGACCCCAGGGCGCCGGCCACGTTGATCCGCTCGCGCGTCGCGGCGGCCGAGAGCCGCACCGCGTCGTCCTCCGGCCACCTCAGCTGCTCCGCGGCCATGGCCTCGAGCCGGGTGAGCTGCGCGGGGTTCCGGGCCACCAGCAGTTCCCCGCCCTTATGCACGTGCGCGTCGATGCCCTCGTCCGCGGCAACCTTGATGACCTCGTCGATCGTCTCGTTGAGCATCCGCTGGAAGTCCCCCACCAGGGCACGGCCGTGGCTCTTGACGTACCCGTCACGTCCGCCGGTGATGGTGTTGGCCAGCCAACCGCCGTTGCGACCCGAGGCGCCAAAGCCGGCGAAGCGGGACTCGAGCACCGCGATGCGCAGCGACGGATCGGCCTTGGCCAGGTAGTAGGCGCTCCACAGCCCCGTGTACCCGGCCCCGACGATGGCCACATCGACCTCCAGGTCCCCGGAGAGCGCCGGGCGCGGGGCCGGCAGCCCGTCCTCGGCATACCAAAACGACACGTTCCCGTTGGTGGTCATTCTTCGGATTGTCCTTGCGTTGGGCGGGTGTGCGGGCGGAAGGCTGCGTGGTGGCTAGCTGAGCTTGAGCACCGGGACGTCGGATTCGAAGCCGAACACCGCGGCATAGAAACCGAGGGAGGTTTCCAGCGCGTTGACGATGTTCTCGGCGCGGCGGAAGCCGTGCTGCTCGCCCTCGTAGAGCACATAGGCGTGCGGGATCCCGTTGGCGGCCAGCGCATCGGCGACCACCTGGGACTGGGCCGGGGGCACCACCTTGTCCTGGTCCCCCTGCAGCAGCAGCACCGGGCAACTGATGTCCGCAACGTGGTTGATCGGCGCGCGTTGCGCGTAGAGCTCGGCGGCCTCGGGGTAGGGGCCGACCAACGAGTCCATGTAGCGCGATTCGAAGTCGTGGGTGTCGCGCACCAGGCCGACCAGGTCCGAGACCCCGTAGCGGGAGATGCCCGCGGAGAAGGTCTTGGTGGTGGTCAGCGCGGACAGCACGGTCCAGCCTCCGGCACTCCCGCCCTCGATGGCCAGGCGCTTCGGATCCGCCATGCCGGCGGCCGCCAGGCCCTCGAGCACAGCGACGGTGTCCTGGACGTCGACCACTCCCCATTGCCCGTTCAGCCGCCGGCGGTAGGCGCGGCCGAACCCGGTGGATCCCCCGTAGTTCACATCCACCACCCCGATGCCGCGGGAGGTGTAGTAGGCGATGGACAGCGAAAGCTGCGCGAACGCCTGGGAGGTGGGCCCGCCGTGCACGAAGGCCACGTAGGGTGGCAGCTCGTCCGTGGACCCGGTGAGGTTTCCGAGCCTTGGCTCGTACACGTGGGCGTAGACGCGCGAGCCGTCGGCGGCGGTGAATTCCATGGCCTCGGCGCCGGGCAGCGCCTCGGGGTCGGGTAGGTCCTTCAGGGCCAGGGAGATGTTTTGCACCGCCAGGGTGTCCAGGTCGATCAGCCGCAGCCCGTCGCCCTGAACCAGCGAGGTGGCGGTGGCCAGCAACTCGTTGCCGCGCAGCCCGGTGGGCGAGATGCGGGTGAAGGGCAGCACGAGCTGCTGCAGCTTGCCGCTGGGAACATCCAGCGTGGCCAGCGAGCTTCCGTGGGTGCCGTGGGTCAGCAGCAGGGTGTTGGCATCGATGACCTTGTACCAGCTCTGTCCCACGGTCCACAGCGGTCCGGCGAATTCCTCTTCCCTTTCGCACAGCGGGCGCTGGGCCGAAGAGGACAGATCGTGCAGGTAGGGGTTCCACCAGCCGTTGCGGTCGGAGATGAACACGAGCCGGTCCTCGTCGAGCCATTCGGGTTGCAGCACCGATTCGGTCGTGGAACCGGCCAGCACCCTGTCGTTCGCGGCCGCCAGGTCCCTGAGGTCGGCCACGTGAAGTTCGGTCCCGTCCCAGGGCATCTGCGGGTGTTCCCAGGAAATCCAGCTGATCCTGCTGCCCGAGGGGTTCAGTCGCGGGGCCGCGACAAAGCGCGAGGAGGCCGTGACCTCGAGAAGCGCGGCGGGATCCGCGGCGGCGGAGCCGTCGAGCGGGATCGCGGCGATGTAGCGGCGCAGCTGTGTGCGGTGGTCCTCGCAGATGGCCAGCACGTGCCCGCCGGGTCCCTGGATGATCTCGGCGAAGCGCAGGGCCGGATCCCCGTCGGCCCCGGAAGACTCCGGGGTCAGGGGAACGGGCGTGCCGCCGTGGGCATCGACGAGGTAGAGGCGCTGGTCGCGGAAGTTCGCGAACACCAGCTTCTGCCCGTCCCCGGTGCCCACTGCGGCCCAGGACGCCCCGCCGTATTCGTTCACGCGGCTGCGGACATTGAACGGCGCGGCCACGAGTTCGCGCGCCGGAGCGTCGGATGCAGCGGCCCGGGCCAGGACGGTCAGCCGCCCGCCCTCGGCCGGGCGGCCCTCGAGCCACCACAATTCCTCCCCGACGAAACCGCCGCCGCCCACCGGCGTGGTTCCGGCCGCCACCTGCGCGGCGGAAATGGGCGAGGGCCAGGAGCCGTAGGGCAAACGCGTAGTCATGCTGCGATCCTAGCCTTCCTGCACGCTCGGTTGAACCCTTCCGCGGTGCGGCCCGCCGCTGCGGTTGCAGGGCAGGGCTGTGCCGGAAACGCCAAAACGTCCCACCGGCCGGTTCCCTAAGAAAGTGTTAGGAATGGGCGGACAAGCACCGGTGTGCGGGCGATCACCTATAGCTTTGTCTGTGACAAGACTCTCGCACGGGACTTGGCCCACATGGAACCGCAGCGTTGCGCTCCCGTTTCGGGCCGGTCCCCTGCGCCGCCGGCGGACGACTTCCGCCGCAGGACGTCCGACGGGTAGCGTGCCGGCCCGCGGGATGCGAAGGATCGTGCCGGATGTGCCGCCCCGCGGGAGACATCCCAGGCACCTACGGCAACCACAAGGATCAGGAAGCACAGGCCCATGCCAACAGAAGAGAATGCACCAGCGGTCAAGGCGTTGCACGCCGACCGCATCGACGACGACGGCGGCAAGCCCGCCAAATGGAAGATCGTCGGTCCCGGCCTGGTCGTCGCGGCCACCGGCGTCGGCGCAGCCGACATGGTCGCCACCCTGGTGGCCGGCTCCCGCTACGGCTACGCCCTGCTCTGGGCCGTGATCATCGGCGTCGTGCTGAAGATCATCCTGGTCGAGGGTGCCGGGCGCTTCACCCTGGCCACCGGCAAGACCATCTTCGAGGGCTGGAAGTCCCTGGGCAAGTGGACCACCTGGTACTTCGGCCCGTACATCATCATCTGGGGCTTCGTCTACGGCGCCACCGCGATGTCCTCGGCGGCCATGCCGCTGGCAGCCCTGTTCCCGGGCGTGGACCTGAAGATCTGGGCCGTCCTGATGGGCCTGGCCGGCTTCGCCATGGTCTGGTTCGGCCGCTACTCCTTCTTCGAGAAGATCACCGCGGTGCTGGTGGGCATCATGTTCGTCACCGTCGTGGGCCTGGCCATCATTGCCGCACCGAACATCCCCGAGATGTTTTCCGGCCTGATCCCGATGATCCCCTCCGGCGGGGTGGTCTACACCCTGGCGCTCGCCGGCGGCGTCGGCGGCACCATCACCCTGGCCGCCTACGGCTACTGGCTGCGCGAGAAGGGCTGGTACACGCCCAAGTGGATGAAGGTCATGCGGATCGACAACTCCATGGCCTATGTGATCACCGGCATCTTCGTGATCGCCATGCTGATCGTCGGCGCCGAGGTCGTGCGCGCCGCGGGCGTCTCGCTGAGCGCCGGCGATGCCGGCCTGCTGGACCTGACCACCGTGCTCAACGAGAAGTACGGCAACGTGGTGGGCACCGGCTTCCTGGTGGGTTTCTGGGCAGCCTCCTTCTCCTCGATCATCGGGGTGTGGAACGGCGTCTCGCTGATGTTCGCCGACTTCTGGGGCAACATCCGCGGCAAGGAATCCGGGCACCCGGACACCCGCGTGGGCGGCAAGTACTTCAAGTTCTACGTCCTGTGGCTCACTTTCCCGCCGATGGTGCTGTTCCTGCTGGACAAGCCGATCGCCCTGATCCTGGCCTACGGCGTGCTCGGCTCGCTGTTCATGCCGTTCCTCGCCGTGACCCTGCTGGGCCTGCTCAACGGCAAGCGGATCCCCAAGGTCTGGGCGAACAAGGTCCACACCAACGTCCTGCTGGCCATCACCGCCGCCCTGTTCATTTCCCTGGGCGTCCAACAGCTGTACAAGGCCGTCTCGCCGCTCTGGGAGGGCTAGCACTTCCCGTTCGGTGCAACGCACCAAACCCCACGGGGCCGTATCCGCTTTTCGCGGGGTGCGGCCCCGTTCGTGCATCCGGGTGGGAATGGACAGCACCTGCGCGCCCGGCGCAGACTTGGCCCCATGAACTTCTATGCTGTCTTCCTGCGCGGGGTCAACGTCGGCGGGGTCAAGGTCCTGATGAAGGACCTCGCCTCGCTGCTGCAGGAGTCCGGATTCGCCCCGGTGAAGACCCTGCTGGCCAGCGGCAACGTGGTGGTCGGAACCGCCGAAGCCCGCCCCTCGCGCGTGAAGGACGCCGTCGAGCGGGCCCTGCGGGAGCGCTACGGCCGGGACATCGGGGTGATCGTCCGGGACGGGGACCAGCTGGAGTCGATCACGGCGCACTACCCCTTCACTTCTCCCGACAACGGTGTGCAACGGCACCGCTACCTGGTGCTCACGCCCGGCGAGAAAGAGGCCGCCGCCATCCTGGGCAGCGCCCCGGACCCCGCGGATTCCGAGCGCGTGGCACAGCTGGGCGCGTGCATCTGCTGGGAGGTTCCACGCGGGGATTCCCTGGGCACGCCCCTGGCCAGGCACTTCGCCAAGGCCGCCTTCTCCACGCTGGTGACCACCCGGAACATGAACACCATCGACAAGGTCCTGGTTGCGCTTCGCTCCCTGGCGCGGTGAAACCGCCGCACCGCCCATGTTGTAATGGAACTTCCAGTGCCGCACCGCCCGCGAACATGAAACCCGAGGACACGACCCGTTGACCATGCCCCTGCTCTTCGACCTCCTGGGAGTCTTCTTCTTTGGCGTCTCCGGGTCGCTGCTGGCCGCACGGCGCGGTTTCGACATCATCGGATCCCTGCTGCTGGCCGGGCTGACCGGGATCGGCGGCGGCATCGTGCGCGACCTGGTCCTGGGCGTGGTGCCCACCGCGTTCCAGAACCCGTACTACTTCATTCCGCCGACCCTGGCGGCGTTGCTGGTCTACTTCGTGGCCCCGGGCGTGCAACGGCTCATGCGCCCGCTGCTGGTCTTTGATGCCGCCGGCCTGGCCCTGTTCTGCACCGCCGGCACGATCAAGGCGCTGGAGGCAGGGATGAATCCCTTTGCCGCCACGCTGCTGGGCGTCACCACCGCGGTGGGCGGCGGGTTGCTGCGCGACGTGGTCGCCAACAAGACCCCCTCGATCTTCGACCCGCGAGACATCTATGCGGTCCCGGCCATGCTGGGTGCCGGACTCGTGGCCGGGCTGTGGGTCGTGGGCGTGAGGGGCTGGGTGTGGGAGCTGGCCGTCGCGGCCGTCGTCTTCCTCCTGCGCCTGCTCTCGCTGAAGTTCCGCTGGCGCGTGCCCAAGGCGGTCGGGCCCTGGCACCGCGACATCGAACTGCACTAGCGGGAGGACGGGATTCGTCAGGTCACGCGCTCGAGCTGGGCGTGGTGCTCCGGCTCGCCCTTGGCGTCCTCGATCTTGCGCGGGCCGTTGATCATGACCGCACCGGTGAGCATCACGATCAGGCACACCCCAAGCATCGCGAACGAGGCGCTCCAGCCGCCGGTGGCGTCCTTGACGATGCCAAAGAGCAACGGGGCGATCGCCGCACCGGCATATCCCAGCCCCTGGCTGAAGCCGGCCAGCACGCCGGAGCCGTAGGTGCTGCGCGAGCGCAGGTTCATCATCAGCAGGGCAATGGCGAAGGTGCCCTGTCCCAGCCCGGCGGAGACGACCCACAGCACGGTGTGATCGGTCGGTGAGAGATACAGGCCCAGGTGGCCGGTGATCCAGAAGGCCGTGAAGACCAGCACCGCAAGGATCGGGTGGCGCAGGCGCGGAACCCACAAAGGCACCAGCAGGCTCACCGGAAGGCCCAGGATCGCGAACAGGGCCAGCATCGAACCGGCGGTCATGGTGTCCAGCCCCTGCTCGGAGAGGTAGGGCGGCATCCAGGTGAAGTAGACGTAGGTCTGGGCCGAGTTTCCGGCCAGGAAGATCGCCAGGCCCCAGGCGACCGGGGACTTCCACGGGTTGATCCGTGCCGGGGGCGCTGCCACCAGCCCGTTGACCAGCGGGGTGTCCGGGCGCGGGCTCTTGCGGTCCCGGAAGATCTGGATGCCCCAGGGCACCAGGACCACGGCCGACAGCAGCGCCCAGGCGGCGATGGAGGTGCGCCAGTTGCCGGTGGCGTTGGACAGCGGCACGGAGAATTGCGGGGCCATCCAGGTGCCCACCGCCAGCATCGTGACATAACCCGAGGTGACGATCGCCAGGTAGTCCGGGAAGTACTTCTTCACCAGCGGCGGCAGCACCACGTTGCCCATGCCGTACCCGGCCAGGGTGATGACCGAGAGCAGCAGGAAGCTTGCCACATCCCCCACGGCGGCGCGCAGCAGCTGCCCGGCCACGGCCAGCAGGACCGCGCCCACCAGCACCTTCTCCAACCCCCACCAGCGGATCAGGCGCGGGGTCAGCAGCCCGAACCCGGCAAAGACCACGGGGGCCAGCATGGCCAGCAGGCCGGTGGAAAAGGAGTCGAATCCCAGTTCCGGACCGATGCTTCCCAGCAGCGGGGGCACCGAGACCACGGCCGCACGCAGGGACAGGGCCATCAGGATGATGCCCAACAACGCACCGATCCGGCCGGCCAGCTTTTGTCGGGGTGGGGTCAGTGGCATGGGGCTTGGTTACCGTTCCTGAGTCGTTCCACCTGGATCAGCAGGTGTTCCAGGTCCTTGGCGAAGGTTCCCTTGGACCAGGGCCCGGGCATGGAGGTCTGGTAGTACAGCCCTTCGCCGATGAGCATGATGGTCTCGGCCACGTACTTGTCCTTCACCTCGACATGGATCAAGTCGAGCCATCCGGCGTGCACCTTTTCCAGCGCCTCGATGGAGGGCTCGTGCCCGGACTGGGCCAGGCGCAGCACGGCCAGGAAGTACCTGTCCAGGTCGCTGCCGATGACGGTGGAGGTGCGCACGAAGTAGCGCGAGGCCCCCTCCGGGGATGCGGACATGCGCTCCAGGTCATCGGCGTGCGCCTGGAGCAGCCCCTCGATGACGGCCTGGGCCAGGGCCTCCTTGGAGGCAAAGTGGTACAGCAACCCGCCCTTGGAGACGCCGGCGCGTGCGGCGGTGGCCTCGATGGTCGCCGCGCGTTCGCCCTCGTCGCAGAGCATCGAGGCGTAGGCGTCGACGATCTTTTCCTTGGCTAATGGCGGTCGAGACATGTAGTGAACCCTATCCCTTTCACGTAGGCATCGTCACATTGTAACTGTACCGTCCGGACGGTACAGTTACTGTTGTCAGCCCGCACATACCCATTCAGGAAACAGATCCCCCATGAGAACTCCCCGCCTGAGCCACCAAACCCCGCAGACGAACACCGGATCCATGCACCGCCGACGCTGGGTGGCCCTTGCCGTGCTCATGTTCCCGGTCCTGCTGATCTCGGTGGACAACACGGTGCTCAGCTTCGCCGTTCCCGCACTCTCGGAGGCGCTGACCCCCAGCGGAAACCAGTTGCTGTGGATCATCGACATCTACCCGTTGGTGCTCGCCGGACTGCTGGTGCCCATGGGATCGCTCGGCGACCGCTTCGGCCGCCGCAGGTTGCTGCTGGTCGGCTCCAGCGGATTCGCCGCCGTTTCCGCGGCCGCCGCCTTTGCCACCAGCGCCGAGCAGCTCATTGCCGCCCGCGCGCTGCTGGGCATCTTCGGGGCCATGCTGATGCCCGCCACGCTCTCGCTGATCCGCAACATCTTCACCGACCCGCTCGAGCGCCGCAAGGCCATCGCCATCTGGGCCGCCGGGTTCTCCGGCGGCGCCGCCCTGGGCCCGATCGTCGGCGGCTTCCTGCTCGAGCACTACTGGTGGGGTTCGGTCTTCCTGCTGGCCGTCCCGATGTTGTTGCCGCTGCTGGTGCTGGCCCCGGCCCTGGTCCCCGAATCCCGCGACCCGAACCCCGGTGCCATCGACCCGATCTCCATCGGGCTGGCCATCATGACCCTGCTGCCGATCGTCTACGGCATCAAGGAACTGACCGCCGCCGGATCCCCGGTGCTCCCGTGCCTGGCCATTGCCGTGGGCATCGCCGCCGGGGTGACCTTCACCCGGCGCCAGCTGGGGCGCGCCAACCCGATGCTGGATGTGCGCCTGTTCGCCAACCCGTCCTTCTCCTCGGCCCTGGCGGTGAACCTGCTGAGCATTTTTGCGCTGGTCGGCTTCATCTACTTCATCTCCCAGCACCTGCAGCTGGTCGCCGGCTACACCCCGATGATGGCCGGGGTGCTGATGCTGCCGGGCCTGGCGCTGACGGTCGGCTTCGGCCTGCTGGCCGTGCGGCTGGCCAGCCGCTTCGCCGTGAAGCACGTGATGGTGTGGGGACTGGGCCTGAACGCGCTGGCCTACGGCATCGTGATGCTGGCCGGCCAGTCCGGCTCGGTGCCGATGCTCATGGTGGCCTTCGGCGTGCTGGGCGCGGGCGTGGGCATGAGCGAGACCCTGTCCAACGACATGGCGCTTTCCGCGGTGCCCCCGGCCCAGGCCGGTGCGGCCTCGGCGATCTCCGAAACCGCCTACGAGGTCGGCTCGGTGCTCGGCACGGCCGTGCTGGGTTCGATCCTCAATGCCGTGTACCGCAACAACATCCAGGTCCCCGGGCGGTTGGGCGAGGACGCGGCCGAGACGGCCCGGCAGACCCTGGGCGGCGCGCACGAGGTGGCCAGGTCCCTGGGCGAGCCTGCGGCCGGCAGGCTGCTGGAATCCGCCGCGCACGCCTTCGACAGGGGCGTGGTCTACACCTCGGCAATCGCCATGGTGCTGGCCCTGGCCTCCGCGGTGATCGTGGCGATCGCGCTGCGTTCGGTCAAGGAGCAGCCGGCGGCCTAGCCGGCGCGCGGTGGCCGGCTCAGGCGTTGAGCCGGTAACCGCGTTTGAGGACCGTGGAGATGAGCCGGGCGTCGGGCAACGCGCGGCGCAGCCGGCTCACCGCCATGTCCAGCGCGTGGTCCGAGGACCCGGCGGGCAGCAGCGCCGCCAGTGCGGGCCGGGTGACCACGTTGCCTCCGGCCAAGACCAGGGACCTGAAGATCCGCAGCTGCGACTCCCCCAGCCCCCGTGCCTCCCCCGCCCCCTCCAGCTCCACGGTGTCCCCGCGCAGCTTCAGGTTCCCCAGCGCCGTGGCGCAGTGGACCGATCCGTTGGTCCCCAGGTGCTCGATCAGCAGGCGGATCATCGCACCCATCCGGTGCCGCTCCGGCACCAGCGGCTCGATGCCCACCGCGCGCAGCGGGGCCGCCGTCACCGGTCCCACCGCCACGGTGCACACCGTGGACTGCAAGGCCGCCAGCACCTCGTCGAGGCAATCGTGCAGGCGGGCGGCATCCAGCAGGGCGTGCACCGCCGGGGCGCTGGTGAAGGTGAGCACGTCCAGGGCACCGGAGCACAGCGCGCGCAGCAGCACCTCCAGCTTCCCGGGTTGCTCCGGGGCGACCCAGCGGTAGGGGCTGATCCCCACCACTTCCGCGGCTCCGGCCGCCAGCAGCGCGGCGGTGGCCTCGGTGTCGGGGTGCCCGTGGTGCTGCAGCACCACCGTTTTGCCGGCCAGATCCGGGGCCAGCTCGGCCACCAGCGTGCCGGTCAGCTCGTCGGCGGCCACCGATTCGGCGTCAAATCCGAGGGCGCGCACCGCGCCCAGGGCCTTGGGCCCGCGCACGTGGATCCGGGATCGATGCAGCACCGCCGCCAGCGCCTCCCCCATCCCGGCTGCCTCCGCGGACTCGAACCAGCGACGGAACCCGTAGGCGGTGCACACCAGCACGAAGTCCGGGCGAAGCTGAAGCACCCGGCGGGTGCTTCCGAGCAGCTCCGTCTCCCCCTGCAGTGGGGCGGTGGCCAGGGCGGGGGCGTGCAGCACCTGCGCCCCGCGGCGTTCAAGGGCCTCGATGAGTTCGGCCGAGCGCCGCTGCGAGGTCACCGCGATGCGGAATCCGGACAGCACCCCGCCGGTTCCGGTCCTTGCCGTGGCGCTCATCGCGCGGCCGCCGGCAGCAGGGCTGCGATGTCGTCCGCGCCCGCACCGAGTGCGGCCACGCCCCCGATCACGATGACCGCGGGGTTCGAGCAGCCTGCCGCCCGCGCGGTTGCCGACAGCGTGCCCAGGGTGGCGCGGGTGCTGCGCTGGGTGTCGCAGAAGCCGCGTTCGATGATGGCCGCCGGGGTGTCGGGCGCCAGGCCGCGGCGCAGCAGCCCGGCAACGTTTTGCTGCAGCGTGGCCACGCCCATGAGCACCACCAGCGTCCCGCCGATCCCGGCCAGGTGCACCAGCTCGGTCTCGGTGAAGGGGTCGTGGCCCGAGATGACGGTGAAGGACTTCGAAACCCCGCGCGCGGTCACCGGGATCCCGGCGGCGCCGGGCACCGAGATCGCGCTGCTGATCCCCGGGACCACCGTGACCGGGATGCCCGCGGCCAGCGCGGCGTCGCGTTCCTCGGACCCGCGGCCGAAGACGAAGGGGTCCCCGCCCTTGAGCCGCACCACGGTGCGCCCGGCCCGCGCCTCGGCGATGAGCAGCAGGTTGATCCGTTCCTGGGGCACCTTGTGGTTCCCCGGCGCCTTGCCCACATCCACCAGTTGCGCGCCGGGTGCCATGGCGGCCAGCTCCTGGCCCGGGCCCAGTCGGTCGTGGAAGATGACGTCCGCGTTCGCCAGCGCGGCGGCGCCGCGCACCGTGAGCAGGCCGGAGCTGCCCGGTCCCCCGCCGACCAGCGTGATGCTGCCGTTGCGGGAGGCCGCGTACTCGCGCGAGAGCAGGATCGATTCGCGGTGCGCCAGCTCCTGAAGGACCTCCCAGCCCGGGGCACCGTCATCGACGGCGACCAGCAGCCGGACCGAACCCATCAAGCCGCGGTGGTCCTCCAGCTCGTGCGGGTGGTGTGCCCGAAGCACCAGGGCACCGGCGGACACGTAGCGTGAGACCACGTGCCGGGCGGCCCAGCGGGCGCCGGCGACCAGGACGAATTGGCCGTGCACTTGCAGCGAGTTGGCGATCATGATGGCTCCTGGGCCGTGGTCGGGGCGCCGACGGAAATGGTGGCGCCGAGGCGCACCGGCTCGGCGGGGCGGTGCTGCCCGCGCTCGGGGACGTAGGCGAGGTCCTCGTCCCTCTGGTCCGGGGCATTAACGAAGGAGCGGAAGCGGCGCAGCTTTTCCGGGTCCGCGAGCGTGGCGGCCCATTCGTCCCGGTAGTTGCCCACGTGGGTTTCCATGGCCGCCTCGAGTTCCGCGCCCAGGCCCAGGGAGTCCTGGACCACCACGCGCTGCACGTGGGCGATGCCGCCGTCCAGGTCCTGCATCCAGTGCGCGGTGCGCTGGAGCCTGTCGGCGGTGCGGATGTAGTACATCAGGTACCGGTCGATGTAGCGGATGAGGGTGGCATCATCGATCCCCCCGGCCAGCAGCTGCCCGTGGGCGGGGTTCGCACCGCCGTTGCCGCCCACGTAGAGGTTCCAGCCTTCGGCGGTGGCAATGACGCCGACGTCCTTGGCCCGGGCCTCGGCACATTCGCGGGCACATCCCGAGACCCCCATCTTGAACTTGTGCGGGGCGCGCAGCCCGCGGTAGCGCAGCTCCATTTCGATGCCCATGGCCACCGAGTCCAGCATCCCGTAGCGGCACCAGGAGGAGCCGACGCAGGTCTTCACGTTGCGCAGCGACTTGCCGTAGGCCTGCCCGGACTCGAATCCGGCGTCCACCAATTCCTTCCAGATCTCCGGCAGCTGCTCGAGCCGGGCCCCGAACATGTCGATGCGCAGCCCGCCGGTGAGCTTGGTGTAGAGGTTGTACTTCGCCGCGACCGCGGCAATCACGCCGAGCTTCTGCGGGGTGATCTCGCCGCCCGGGATGCGCGGGACCACCGAGTAGGTGCCGTCCTTCTGCATGTTGGCCATGACGCGGTCGTTGGTGTCCTGCGCGCCGGCCAGGCCGGCTTCCATGGGGTGCCGCGAGGTCTGGGACGCGAGCACCGAGGCGATGACGGGCTTGCAGATGTCGCAGCCGCTGCCCTTTCCGAAGCGCTCCATGACCTGCGGGTAGCTGTGCAGCCCCGCCAGCTGGACCGCCTCGAAGAGCTCGGCGCGCGAGAGTTCGAAGTGCTCGCACATGGCGGTGGAGACGACGACGCCGTTCCTGGTCATTTCCGACTCCATGAGCTTCTTGAGCATCGGCACGCAGGAGCCGCACTGCGTTCCGGCGCGCGTGCAGGTCTTCAGCGAGGCCAGGTCGTTGACCGGTTCGCTGCCCTCGCAGGACCCGCAGCCGCCGACCGCGTCCTTGATGGCGCCGACGGAGACGGAGTTGCAGGAACACAGCACCGCGTCATCGGGCAGGTCCCCGTCGGGGACCTCGCCGCCCAGCGCGCTGAGGTAGGCGCCGGCCTCGGCGGGCAGCTCGCGGCCCAGCAGCGGACGCAGGGACTGGTAGGGGCTCGCGTCGCCCACAAAGATCCCGCCGAGCAGCACCTTGGCATCGGCGGAGACGACGATCTTTTGGTACAGGCCGCGGGCCGCGTCGGCGTAGACGACCTCGAGCGCGCCCTCGGTGCGGGCGAACCCGTCGCCGAAGCTGGCCACGTCGACCCCGGAGAGCTTGAGCTTGGTGGCGGTGTCGAAGCCGGTGAATTCGGCGTCCCCGCCCTGCAGGTGCGCCGCGAGCACCTCGGCCATGGCGTTGGCCGGGGCCACCAGTCCGATGCACAGCCCGGCGAAATTCGCTACCTCGCCGATGGCCCAGACGTGGGGCACCGCGGTGGCGCAGTGCTCGTCGATCTCGATGCCGCCGCGCGGGCCGATGCCAAAGACCGGCACCTGCGTGTTGCCCTCCTCGAGGACCTGGTTGTGGTTCCGGGCCAGCTCATCGCGGGGACGCACACCGATGGAGACAATGACCATGTCGGCGGCGATGTGTTTGTCATCGGCCATCAGCACGCCGGTGACCTTGTCGACGCCGTCCACCGTTTCGGTGGTGACTTCCTTGGGGAAGACCCCGCCATGGACCGTGAATCCGGTCTGCGCGATCAATCGGCCCATGGCCTGGCCCGCGCCCTCATCCAGCTGGGTGCCCATCAGCCATTTGCCGCCATCGATGACCACTGCCTCGGCACCCAACGACTGGGAGCCGGCAGCCGCCTCGAGCCCCAGCAGTCCGCCACCGATGGTGGCGACCACGGGCTTGCGCCCCAGTTGAGCGGCGAGCGCCTGAATGCCGGCGTTGATCGCCCAGACATCCTCGAGCGTGCGGTACACGTGGGTGTGCTCGTTGCCCGGGATCGGCAGTGTTGCCGCATTCGATCCGGTGGCCAGGACCAGTTCGTCGTAGCCGAAGCTGCGCCCGTCGTGGGTGGTCACTTGCTTGTTGATGCTGTCCAGTGATTTCACGCCGGCACCGGTTTCAAGGGTGACGTTTTCACGGGCCCAGAGTCCCGGATCCCCCAGCGTGAGGTCCACCGAGGTATTGGTCAGCGCCTTGGTCAGGGCAACCCTGTCATAGGGAACATGCGCTTCCTCGGTCAGTACGACGATTTCGAGATTGCTTGGTTCGCGGGCAGCCATGGCTTCGGTGAAGCGATGTGCGGCTGGCCCGCCACCGATGACCACGATGCGGCGTATGCCGTTTCCTGTACCCATGCCTGTTACCCGACTTTCACTCTTGCGCTTGTGACGCGTGCTTGATTGCCTTCAGCTTAGGAAACGCGCTTTGCCTACCAATTTCCTCCTTGTTTCGTGCAGGACAACTCTGTGTCCCAAACACAAGGCGTCCCGTGAGGTCGCCGAAACATGCCATTAACAGTTGCCGCCCCCTCCCCGGAGGTTCACCGGCCGGGGGCGGGCCCGTGAGCCGGGGTTTACCGGCGTGCAATGCGGGATCGCATCGCGTGTAACACGGCACTTCTAGGCTCGGTCCATCGAACTAAGGAACCACGAGAGGACCCAAGCGATGACTGCAACAGTAGAAGAAAACGCACTCGAGACCGCCCGGGGCCTGGTGGAGGTGTGCCGAACCGGCGACCTCGAGCCCGGCTGGGGCGAGGCCGCGTGGATTGAAGGGACCCAGGTGGCGGTGTACCGCACCCAGGACGACGGGTTCTTCGCCGCTTCCCACCACTGCCCGGGTTCCGGCGCCAAGGTCATGGCACGCGGCATTCTCGGAGACAAGACCATCGACGGCACCCGGGTTCCCACCGTCGCCTGCCCGTTGCACAAGGAGGTGTACCGATTGGATACCGGCGCATGCCTCAGCGCGGCCGCTGCTCCACTGCCGGTCTTCGCCGTGCACCGCCTGGATGACACGCTCTGGATGGAGGCCGGACAATGAGCATCGACGCCGCACCACGCATTGAACATTCGGCATGGCTCGGCTGGATGGAAGCCGAGCCCTACCCCGATCTGGTGGCGGTGTCCCACGGGACGGATAGTCCCACCGGGAGCGCAGCCGTTCTCTCCCTGGTTGAGGAGGTGGCCAGGGCACTTGACGGCATCACGGTGCACGGCGCATTTGTCGATGTACAGCAGCCGCGCGTGGAAGACCTGATGGTCTCACCCACCATAAACCCCGGGAATCGGGCCATGCTGGTTCCCCTCCTGCTATCTGCCGGCACCCATGCCTCCAAGGATCTGGGCGCCGCCGCTGCCCTGCGCGCGGGCACCACGGTGGCCGCCCCCTTGGGCCCCGATGCTTCCCTTGCGGCGGTGATGCACCGGAGGCTGCTGCAGGCGGGCTGGGTTCCCGGGGAAGCGGTGATCATGGCCTGCGCCGGAACCACGGATCCGGTGGGGGCCAATGACTGCCGCACCATGGCACAGCTGCTTGCGGGCCGTTTGCAGGTGCCGGTGACTGTTGCCTACATCTCAGCGGAGGCACCTCGCCTGGAAGATGCGCTCGCCTATGCCCGATCACACAATCCGGGGCGGCGCACGGTGGTGGCCAGCTACCTGCTGGCACCGGGACACTTCGCCCAATTGGCGGCCAAATGCGCCGCCGACGTGCTGAGCGCTCCCCTTTTGGATTCAACACAACGTCCTCCGAAGGAGCTGGTGGATATCGTTGTCAACCGGTATCACCAGTCCACCAAGAGGTAAACAAACGGGGTCTTTCGGGCCAATTTTGTCTCGAAAGTACCCCGATGGTAGTAACTGGGCGTTAAGTAGCGTACCGTTGAGCTTGTAGTTCTAGTTTTTCTCGCAGTAAAGCAGTGCAAATACCCCGTTGCCGGGGCGAGTACCTTTCTGAACCGCGTTGAATCACGTAGCTGCAAGTGAATTCCACAGTGGAGTTCGCTCCCCTACGTCCCATTTCAGGACAGTCTCGAAAGGACACACCCATCATGGCAACAGGTACCGTTAAGTGGTTCAACGCCGAAAAGGGCTTCGGCTTCATCGCTCCGGACGACAACTCGGATGATGTCTTTGCACACTACTCCGCCATTCAGTCGAACGGCTTCCGCTCGCTCGAAGAGGGCCAGCGCGTAGAGTTCGAAGTTACCCAGGGCCAGAAGGGCCTGCAGGCCACCGATATCCGCGCTGTCTAAGCTCCGGATCATCACCTGCGGCTTTTAGCTGACTAGGCGAGGGCGTCACTCCTTATGGGAGTGGCGCCCTTGCTGTTTAACGATTTACGCCTCACCAGCTGAACGATCCGTGCGGGCTGGCCTTTCTCTCCAGGTGGAACACGAAGTTCTGCGATTCCGGCGGCCCCACGATAACGAACCATGTCTCCATGCCTGCCGGCTGGACCGACCCGCTCTCGAACCGGCGCACGACGAGATTCAAAAACGTCCCGGACTCCGATTGTGACGACTGCTGGATCAGCGCCAGTTCCCGCTTGGCATCGGTGGCCCGGCCCTGCGCCTGCGCGGTTTTCAGGTTCGCCAGGTTCTCCTGCACGATCCCGGACCGAAAACTCGCCAGCGTCTCGTCCGCGTTTCCGGCAATCAGCACCGGTGCGTTGATCCGCCCGAGTGCCTCGGCCAGGTCTGCCAGGCAATGCCCGGGCACCCCGGGGCCGATCCAGGCCGGTTCATTGGTGACCATTGCCGTTCCGGCGTTGGTCCACCGTGCCACCGCAGCCAATAGGTCCGCGGCAATCTGGGCATCGGTCCCCGCCGCGATGCCCTTCACCGGTTCGACCGCGCCGGCCTGCGGGCAATCGCCGGGCAGCGGAAGTGGCTGGGTGTTCGCCTGGGTGGAGGGTGCAGGTTCGGGCGGATCCGGCACAAGGGTGGTGCAGGCGCCCAGGAAACAGGCCAGCAGCCCGGGCGCCAGCATCAACGGAATCCGCCTCATGCCCCACAGCCTACGCCCGGATGAGGTGGCGGTGTGGTGTGCACGATGCCGGGGAATGAATGCGGGCGGGCGCTGGTTGCCGCCTATGTGAGCATTCCTATGTCGATCCTTGATCTTGCCCCCATCCGCCGCGGCGGTTCAGCCGCCGAGACCTTCGCGCAGAGCGTCGAATTGGCGCAAACCGCCGAGGCGACCGGCTACAAACGCGTCTGGTACGCCGAACACCACAACATGAGTTCGATCGCCTCCTCCGCAACCTCGGTGCTCATTGGCCACGTCGCCCACCACACCAACACCATCCGGCTGGGTGCCGGCGGCGTCATGCTGCCCAACCACTCCCCCCTGGTGATCGCCGAACAGTTCGGCACCTTGGAAACGCTCTTCCCGGGCCGCATCGACTTGGGCCTGGGTCGCGCGCCGGGCACCGACCAGGCCACGTTCCGGGCCCTGCGCCGGGATCCTTCCGCCTCAGATGCGTTCCCGCATGACGTGCTGGAGCTGCAGGCGTACTTCGGGCAGAAATCACGCATCGAGGGCGTCAATGCCTACCCCGGCCACGGCACCAACGTCCCGCTCTACATCCTGGGCTCCAGCATGTTCGGGGCCAGGCTTGCCGCCCAACTGGGCCTGCCCTACTCCTTCGCCTCGCATTTCGCCCCCGACGCGCTCGTCCAGGCGACCACCGCGTACCGCAACGAGTTCCAGCCCTCCGAATTCCTCGCCGAGCCCTGGGTCATCGCCGGCGTCGGCGTGGTGGCCGCCGAGACCAACAGCGAGGCCCATGCCATCTTCGAGCAGGTCCGCCGCGACCGCATCCGGCTCTTCCTGGGCCGCAACCGCCCCGTCGAGTTCACCGACGACGAGGTGGAGATGCTGCTTGATTCCCCGCACGGGGATTCGATCATGAACATGCTCAAGTACACCGCGGTCGGCGACGGGGCGGCCGTGGCGCAGTACCTCGAGGAGTTCGCGCGCACCGCGCAGGCCGATGAGCTGATCACCGTGCACAATGCCAGCGACCCGGCCCAGCGCCTGGAATCGGTGAAGATCACCGCCAAGGCCATGGCACCGGCAGGCGTCTAGCGCCGCAACCAAACAGGCCGCGTCGTGCGAAGGCCCCCGAGCATCTGCGTGTTCACCGGCTACTGCACGGCGCGGCCTTCATCGTGCCCCGGTGCCGTCCCGGCTCAGCGTCCCGGGAGCACCCAGCGGCGCACGCCCATCACCAGCAGGGTGATAAGCAGGATCGTCAGCAGCCCGTCGGCGGCGATGTAGAAATAGTGCCAACTCGATCCGCCGGCCTCGACACCGGCCAGCACCGCCTCGGTGCGTTGGGCCAGGAACGGGCGGATCAAGGCGACCTTGGCCAGCAGCACCAGGCCGGTCGAGGCGGCGACCCACAGGAAGGCCTTGTCCAGGCCGCGCTTGATGCAGGAGGCAGCGAGCACGATGAAGAACACGACCTCCACGATGTTCATGGCGGCGAACACCAGCTGCCCGATCCCCAGCCCCAGGGCCAGGGTCATGCCCGGGGCCAGGAACTTCAATGGCGTCTCGATGAAGGAAATCCCGATCAGCAATCCCAGCCACAAGGCAGGTGCCAGGATCCTTCCGGCGGCGGCAAGCAATGCCGTGCGGCTGATGGCCGGGGTGAAGAACCTGGGTGTGGTGTCGCTGTCCATGTATCGACCATACCGCGCGGCGGCGCCCTGATCCGTGCACGAAAAAGTGCCCATTCCCATACGCGTCGAGTCAACATAGGCTGTAATCAATCGGGGTTCAGCCGCAAATCCCGCCCGATCGAGGAAAGAGGGACATGATGGGCAACAGCTTTGACGACACCGTCTTTGACGAGCCGATTGACGACGACATGTACGAGCCGGACGACGGCCGTGACGGCCAGCCCTACGAGGGTTCCTCCGACAGCCCGGAGACCATGACCGCCCTGGATCCGCTGCGCAAACACCTGTACCTGCTCGATGACGACCTCACCGCAGAGGACCAGGACGACGACGAGGAAACCGTCGAAGAGGAGTGGACCGAAGAGGAAGTCCTCGCCGAGGAAACCGAATAGCTCCCGTGCCCGCCTAGGATTGAGGGGAGCGCGAGCCCCACCGGCTCGCGTCCCCAACCCCTCTTCAGGCACAGGAGTCCCCACGTGGTCAATCCGGTACATCTGCGCACCTTGCTGGAAGTGGTGTCGCACAAGTCCTTCGCCGCCGCCGCCCTGGCCCTGGGCTACACGCCCTCGGCGGTCTCCCAGCAGATGTCCGCCCTGGAACGCGACACCTCAACGACACTCTTTGCCCGCAGCGCCAAGAGCATCGAGCCGACACCGGCCGCGCTGACCATGGTGCGCCACGCCAAGCGCGTGCTCACCGACATCGATGCGCTCATGGCCGCGACCTCCACGCCCGACCTTGACCCCAGCGGCAAGCCGCTGCAGGAACTGCGCATCGGGATCTTCCCTTCGCTGGCCACTTTCGCCCTGCCGCGGCTGCTCGGCTCCAGGGATTGGGACCGGCTGGGCATCGCGCTGCGCGTGAATGTGGGAGAGCCGCACCAGACCATCACCGGATTGCGCCGGGACGGCGAACTGGACCTGGCCCTGATCTTCCAGGTCGGCCAGGCGGGGCTGGCCTGGCCGGCGCAGCTCGAACGCCAATGGCTGGGCGACGACCCGTTCCGCGTCGTGGTCCCCGCTTCCTGGAAGCTCGATGGATCCTCGGTCTTTTCCGCCTCCCAGCTGGCCGACATGCCCTGGATCATGCACCACCCGGGTACGTCCGACGCGACGGTGATCTCCCGGCTCTTTGCCGCGTTCAACATCCACCCGCGCGTGGTCGCCCACTCGGACGACTTCAACGCCTCGCTGCACCTGGCCGCCGCGGGGCTGGGCGCGGCCCTGGTCCCGGAGCTGGCCATGCAGCGGGCCCCCGAGGGCATCCAGGTCATCGACGCCCCGGAAATCCGCCTGGCCCGCAGCATCTTCGCGCTGCGGCCCGAAGGCCGGGACAACCCCAAGACCGGGGTGTTCATGGACCGGCTGACCAAGGCGCTGGCTGAGACAAGCATCGGTCCCAAGCGACGCTAGGCAGTGGAGGCTTGCTCAGCGGACGAACGTCGGCTTCAGCCACATCGAGGTGATGCCGGTGTCGTCGGTTCCAATCACCGTGTCGGTCGCAATCCTCGTCAGGCGCCCATCGGCGCCGCCACGGGTGATCCGGCACCAGCCACTTTCCGGGTCGAATTGCGTCCACCACACCTCTGCGGGATCACTGCGGTCGCGGCGAATGGAGACACTTCCGCTCGGACCCAAGGCCGGCTCGTCGACCATCACCACCCCGTCAACAGCACCCTCGGGCCTACCTGGGACACTGAGCCACGATGACCGCGGCGAGTATCCCCAAACGTAAAGGAGGATGCCGTTGGGCATGCCTACCTCGATAAGCACGGTGTCCAGTGCCAGCGAGGCAGGCGAACCCCTGCGCGCCGCCACTTCCCCGGGATCGGTGGGGACGAAGTCAAAGGCCTGGTCCGCCAGGCTGTAGACCGCCCGGCCGGAAACAGGTTGGGTCAGGGGAACTAGATTCATCGATCCTCCTCGGAATCGTCGGGTGGTTCAGGGGCCGGCGCGACACCGTCCTCGCCTCGCGGGCACCCGGCAACACCGGCACTGGCAGGCCGCGCGCCTATTTGTTTCCGCGCACCGTGCTTGAAACGACGGAGACCTTGGCGCCCTTCTTGGCGCGCACCCCTCGGGTTCCAGCCCCGCGGTTATCCAGGATCTTGGAGGAGGAAACCTTTACCGAGGCCTTGTTGGAGGCGGCGATGCCTCCGGTGAAGGTCGCGGGCCGGAATCCCGCCCATCCGTTCTTGCTGATTGCGGTTCCCCGCACCACGGTGTTCTTCCCGCCCGAGGCACTGATGCCCGCTTGGCCGTTGCGCCGGACGAAGGAGTCTAGGACCGCCGTGGCCTGGCCGTTGGATTGCACGCCGATGCCGTGGTTCCAGGTGACGGTCGAGCCGCTCAGCGTGGAGTGGGCGCCGCGCAGCCACACAGCCCCGGTGTTGCCCGGGTTGGCATAGCCGGACACAGTCACATTGCCCATCCGCGCCCGTGTGCCCAGCGTTGCCGCGCGCGCCGTGGTGGCCAGGGTGTACTTGTACTTCTTGCTGCTGGCCTTGGACGTGAAGATGGACCGGTTCCTGTGGTCGATCCAGTAGGTCCCGGCCTTGACCTTGGACTTGGAGGACACCGCGGTCATCTGGGCCCCGTTGGCGAAGAGCACCTGGGCGGAGTTGCATGGGCTCGACGTGTTGCAGGAAAGCTTCGTGGGGGCCTTGGAAGGGATCCGCGCCGTGCCGATCCGGTGCAGCTTGCCCGACTTCTTCGTCGTGACCGCGATGGTCCCGTCGAGCCGGGTGTTGGACCGGGTGTGCCCGATGAGGGTTTGGCGCGGCTTGAGCACCACGTTGCCGGCCTTGTGCGTTCCGGCCTTCAGGCAAATGACCGCCCCGTCGCGGGCCTTGGAGGCGGCCTTGGCAAGGTTCGACCCGGGTTTCACCGTGGTGCTGCAGAAGTTCCGGGGGTTGATGGCCGTGGCCTTGGGGACGGTGGTGCTGGCCTTGATGCCGGTGATCCAGGCCGAGTGCGCGCCGATGCCGGAGGCCCAGGAGCGGAAGGCGTTCCCGGTCAGGGTCTTGGCTGTCCCGGAGGAGGTTGTGGCGGTGGCCGAGCTGATGGTCAGGTCCTTGGCGCGGGTGAACTTCACGCCCACCACATCGCCCAGGCCGAAGACCTTGGCCATCTCCCGCTGGGACGTGCGCTGGGTCCAGGACCGGTAGGGGTTGTTGGCGCTGGCCTTCAACGACCAGGGGTCGGTGCGCGAGCGCAGGTAGGGCTGGCCCGCGCCGCCCCAGACGTCCTCGCTGTTGCGGGTGGCCCCGCCGGTCGAGGAGGAGTACACGGTCTCGGCCAGCCGCCCGGCGTAGGTGACGACCTTGCCGGAAGTGGGCACGCCCGCGGCATTGCGCGAGACGGTGGCGTTGACGGCAGCCTTCCATTTGGCCCCGTAGCCGGGCTGTTCGTTTTCCTTTGCCCAGCCGGTGAACTTCTGGTCGTGGACCTCGTCGGTGACGTTGCAGTCGCAGGATTCCTTGAGCCTGCCGACCTTGCGCATGGCGTAGGTGCGCCCGGCAATCGCCTGGGCCTGCAGCACCGCGGAAGGCCAGGAGGACGGCACCTCGGCCAGGCCGTAGAGGTATTCGTCGTTCAGCCGCAGCGAGGTCACCAGGTTCACCTGGTCCTTGAGCAGTCCCGCTTCCAGGTATCCATGGCGGTAGAGCCCCGGTGCCGAGGACTCGGCGTTGGCCTTGGGGATGGAGATGGTGGCGCTCTTGGACGAGGCCCAGGCGCGCGTGCCCTCCCAGGTGATGCGCAGTTTGCTGCTGGTCTTGTTTTCCTGCGCCTTGGGGTTCTTGTCGTTGGCCCCGTCCTTGTTCGCATCGCGCGGCACCACGTCGTATCCGGCGGCGGTCTTCAGTACGTAGGACAGCTGGGAGCCGCTGCGTTTCAGGGTGAGCGTGGAGCCGGCCGGAGCGGTGTAGGTCTTCTTGGCCGCGGGGTCGGTCACGCGCATGCGTCCGCCGGCAACGGCCAGGGAGCTGCTGCCGGACTTGAGCACCTGCACCCGGATGTCTCCGGCCGGTGCACTCTTGCCGGCGGTGACCTTGGCGGGGTTGTAGTAGTACTGCAGGATGCCGGTGGCACTCCTGCCCTCGGCGGCCATGGCCCGGGCCCCGTATTGGCTCATGCCCACGCCGTGTCCCCAGCCGGCCCCGGTGATGGTGAAGTCGGGAAGCTTCGGGGCCTTGGGCAGCCAGTATGAGGTTCCGTTGGGGCGCACGCCGATGACGCCGCCGCCGAAGTTTTGCCGGGTGTCGGCCCCCGACTTGTATTGCTCGCCCGTCGGGTAGCCGAAGCGGCCGTTTTCCCAGCCGGTGTCCGCCCACGCCCGGGCCATTGCGTTGCGCACCGTCAGCGCGCGGCGCTTGTTCGAGTACACCACGATGCCGTCGCGGTGCGAACGCCACAGTGTCCCGTCCTTGAGCTTGCCCGTTGCCGCGTCGGCCCCGCCGAGGGACCTGGCGGCCTTGGCCAGATAGGACTTGTTGGTGTCCTTGATGCTCGCGGTGGAAACGGCGGCGCCGGCGGGGGCCACGGCCAGCGCCGGAACACCGGGAACCAGCAGTGCGGCAATCAGCACGGCCGATACGGCCAGGGCGGTTTTTCTCATGTCGGTCCTTGGTCCTCGGTGCGGCGGGAAACCGGGCGTTTTCCCGGCGGAACATCAACTACCGATCATATGCCACCGGTTATCGGCCGGTACCCGCCATGACCTGCCGGTTTTGAGCACTACGGGCCCAGCACCACCAGGATGCCGGTCACGCCCAGGCCCAGCACCAGGGCGCTGACGGACAGCACCGCAACCACGTCGGCGTGCAAGAGCTCGGAGCGGATCCCCCAGGAGGAGCGTGCGTAGCGGCGGCGCTGGGTGGCGTAGATGCCCCCGGCGGCCGCCATCGCCAGCACGACCATGGCCAGGATTCCCGCACCGTAATGTGGCAGCCAGCGCAGGAACACCAGGGCCGCGACGCACAGCGCGAGCGTGGTCCGCCCCCAGGACATCACGGTGCGTTCGGGCTGCAGCCCGGGATCCTGGTGGATCGGTTCCCGCGGGCCTGCGCTCATCGGTCCACGGCGATCAGCACGGCCACCACCGCGGCGGCGATGGCGGCGCCCAGGCCCAGGATGGGGACGATCAGCGGCAAGGGCAGGGGCCGCGAGTGGCGCATCGACATCTCGATCCGGCGCCAGCGCAGGGCGGCCCCGGCGCTGACCAGCATGCCGATCACGATCAGCAGCACCGAGATCCCGGTGCGCAGCGGGCCCGGGAATGCGTCGGCGGCGAATGCCTCCAGCGCAATGCCTCCGGCCAGGAAGGCCAGGGCCGTGCGGATCCAGGCCAGGAATGTGCGCTCGTTGGCCAGCGTGAAGCGCGGATCGGGTTCCTTGCCGCCGGGCAGCACCCGCCGGGCCAGGGACCCGCGTTCGTCATTGTCGTTGGTCGATCCCATGGCCCCGGAGTGCTCCCTTGCGCTGTGCTTCCCTGGGGTGCGGCGGCGCGCCGCACCGGTGTGGTGAATTCCTGTTCAGGATACCGGCGACGCCGCGGTGTCCCGCTGTTCAAGTCGGCGATGTTGCCGAGCGGGCGGTTTCGCATCCGGGGTGCATCGGCGATATCTTGGCAGCAGCACCGCAGCCGCAACGACAGGACCAGACCGATCAAGACCTTCATCCATTCCGCCCGCAACGGTTCACTGGGACTCATCGAGTTGCGCCGGCCCGCGGCCATCAACGCGCTGACCCGTGGAATGCTGGTGGAGCTCACCGAGGTGTTCACCGCCTGGGCGCAGGACCCGACCGTCTCCATGGTCGTGTTGCGCGGGGCGGGGGAACGCGGATTCTGCGCCGGCGGTGACATCAAGGACTTCCATGCCGCGGTCACCGAATCGGAGCACGCCCGCTTCCTGGAGTTGTTGTCCCTGGAGTTCGACCTCAACGAGACGATCTCTTCCTACCCCAAGCCGGTGCTCACGCTGGTCCACGGTTTGTGCATGGGCGGCGGGATCGGGCTGGCCTCGCACGCCTCGATCCGCATCACCACCCCCGAGGCGCGCTTCGCGATGCCGGAGACCCGCATCGGCTACAGCCCAGACGTGGGTGGCACGCACCTGATGGGCCGCGCCCCGGGGCACCTGGGCGAATACCTGGTGCTGACCGCCTCCACCTTCAGCGGTGCCGATGCCGTGGAGCTGGGCTTTGCGGACATGATGGTGGAATCCGAGCGCTTTGAGGAGCTGGCCGACGCGCTGGAGGACTTCGAGGCGATGCCCGCACCCGAGATCGCCGCCGGGCTCGAGGTCCTTTTTGGGTCCTTTGCCGCGTCCGGGCTGGCCGCGGCAAGGCCGTGGATCGATGCTGCGTTTTCCGCCCCGGACCTGGCCGGGATCCTGGAGCGCCTCGATGCGATGGGCCACAGAGCCGCCGCCGAGGCCGCCGCGGCGATCCGCGCGAACAGCCCCACCTCGCTTGAATGCGCGTTGGCCGCGGTGCGGGCCGCGCGCGCCGAGGACCACCTGCGCTCGGCGCTGGATCGCGAGCTGCGGGTCGCCGACTACCTGATGCACCGCCCCGACCTCGCCGAGGGCATCCGCGCCCAGGTCATCGACAAGGACCGGAACCCCGCGTGGACCCCGGCCCGGCTGGATGAGGTGGATACCGCCGCGGTTGCCGCGGTCATTGCCGAGGCCCCGTAGCCGACTTATTTCCCCATGGGGCGCAGCGGCGCGATCGATCCGAGCGTCGCTGCTCCCAAGCCCAAGCCTAGGACCAGGAACACTCCCCCGGCGCCCAGGGTGGTGGCAAAGACTCCCACGCCCACCGGGATCGCCGCCTGGCCCAGCCGGTTGCCCAGCAGCCGGATCGACATCCAGGTCCCGCGGGTGCCCTCGGTCGCCGCGGTGGACACCACCGTCATGCTCAGCGGCTGCCCCAGGCCCAGGCCCAGGCCGGCCGCCGCCAGCACCGCCGCCATCGCGGGCACCGGCAAATCCAGCACCAGCAACCCGACAAGCAGCGCCGAGGCGCCCGTGGAGACCAGCAGCAGCCGTGCCCGGCCCACCGCGCGGACCAACCGGTCCATGCCCAGCCGGGAGAGCACAGTGGCCGCGGCCCGCAGCGCCAGCAGGGCGCCGATGGTTTGGGTGGGGATCCCGCGTTCGACGCCCAGCGCCGGCAGGTAGACCTGCAGCAGGTCGATGCTGCACAGCACCATCATGCTCAGCCCGATCGAGGCGATGAGCGTGTTCCGGGCGGCGGGTTCGACCTTCAGCGCGACGCCAAGCTTCACCGGGGCCTTGGAGCCGCCGGCCGCCACCGGGACCGAATGGCGCACCATGAACAGGGTCGCCAGCAGCATCGCGAAGGCGGCGAGCAGGTATGCACGCAGCAGCACCGCGGTATCCGGGTTCACCGCCGCCCCGCCCAGGAACCCCAGCAACAGCGGGGCCGCGGCCTGCGCCACCGCTGTGACCATGGTGTAGAAGCCGAAGACCCGATCCATGTTCCGGGCATTGGCCGAGGCCAGCCGGCCTTGTTCCCCGATGATGCTCATCAGGTGGCCCACGCCCAGGACCGCGTTCCAGCCCAGCAGCGCAGGGAGGGAGGGAGCGGCAAAAAGCAGCCCGGCGCCCGAGACCAGCATCAGCCCCGCGCCACCGAGCAGCACCTGCTTTTCGCCTCCCCTGTCGGTGGCACGACCAATCGCGATGGCCAGGAAGACCGGCAGGATCGAGAAGCTGGCCACCACCAGCCCCAGCAGCCCGGGGTCCACCCCCAGCTCGAGCGCCTTGTAGGAGGTTGCCGGGCGCACCAGGTATACGGCGCCCTGCAGGAAGAAGGCGTGGGCCAGCACCGAGGGGAATCCAATTTTCGGTGCCGATCCGGGTGCGTCCATGGCGACGATTATTCCGCGCCGCTGCCCGGGCCTACGCATTCATGACGAAGTCAGCCTGCCTTGGGCGTGGCCTTGGGTGCCGGGCGCCCCTCGGGCCTTTCGGCGTTCGGATGCACGGGGGCCACGGTGTGGTGTGTGGAGTCCTTGGGCTCCACGCGCTGGGGCGGCACCGTCCCGGCAATGGCTGCCGGGGCGGGCTCGCGGTCGTTGGACCACAGCAGGGGCACGTGCTCGCCGAAGGTGTCGGAGTCCGCTTCCTCCCAGTCCATGGCCCAGCCGCGCTGCGGGTTCTCCAGCAGCTCCCCCGGCGCCAGCCAGTTGTGCAGCCCCGCGTAGCTGCGCGTGGTGAACTGGTCGATGCGCCTGCGCAGCATCCGCAGGTTCAGCTGGCCGGGCGCGCCCACGCCCATCGAGGCCATCAGCTGGGCCGCTTCCTGGACGGTGAGCTTGTGGTAGTTGTAGACCCGGTTGCCCTTGTCCGTGACGTCAAGTGCCCGCATCAGCCGGGGGTCCTGGGTGGCCACGCCGACGGGGCAGCGGTTGGTGTGGCACTTCTGCGCCTGGATGCAGCCGGTGGCCATCATCATGGCGCGCGCGCTGAAGGTGAAGTCGGCGCCCTGGATCAGTCGCTTGACCACGTCGGAGCCGGTGGCGATCTTTCCGGCCGCCCCCAGCCGGATCCTGCCGCGCAACCCGGCGCCGACCAGGGCGTTGTGCACCAGCATCAGGCCCTCCGTCAGCGGGGTGCCCACATGGTCTTCGTATTCCAGCGGGGCGGCACCGGTGCCTCCCTCGGAACCGTCAATGGTGATGAAGTCGGGGGTGATCCCTGTTTCTATCATGGCCTTGCACATGGCGAGCACGTCGGTGCGCGAACCCACACAGAATTTATAGCCGATCGGCTTGCCGCCGGAAAGTTCCCGTAGTTGGGCGACGAACTCCATGAGTTCGCGCGGGGTGCTGAAGGCCGAGTGCGATGCCGGGGAAATGCAGTCGACACCCATCGGAACCCCGCGGGTCTCGGCGATTTCCGCGGTGATCTTGGCCGCCGGAAGCACCCCGCCCAGGCCCGGCTTGGCGCCCTGGGAGAGCTTGATGGTGATGCCCTTGACGTGTTCGTTGGCCGCCTTTTGGGCGAAGACGACGGCGTCGAAGTTTCCCTCCGCATCCCGGCAGCCGAAGTAGCCCGAGCCGATCTCCCAGAACAGGTCGGCTCCGTATTCCAGGTGGTACGGGGCCAGACCGCCTTCTCCGGTTTCCTGGACGAATCCGCCCATGGCGGCGCCCTTGTTCATGGCCAGCACGGCGTTCTTGGACAGCGCCCCGAAGCTCATGGAGGAGACGTTCATCAGCGACATGTCGTAGGGCTGGGTGCAGTCCGGTCCGCCAATCCGCACCCGGTGCTGGTCGCTGCTGACCGGCACCGGGGCGGTGGAATGCAGCAGGAATTCGTAGCCGACCTTGTTGACGTCGCGTTCGGTGCCGAAGGCCTTGTGGCTGTCGGCGCCCTTGGCACGTGCGTAGATGAGCGAGCGGGTGTCGCGGTCAAAGGGCCGTCCGTCGGTGTTCCGCTCGATGAAGTACTGCTGGATCTCGGGGCGGATGGACTCGAACAGGAAGCGCATGCGTCCGAGCACCGGGAAGTTGCGCAGGATCGCATGCTTGGTCTGGATCACGTCGTGGATGCCCAGCCCCAGCAGCAGCAAGGCCAGCGCAGCAATCGCCCACCATCCATCGCGGCCGAAGGACGCGGCGACGATGGTGATGAAGCCGAGCAATGACAACAACGCGATAATCAGGAATCTCACCATGCCTGCGAGCCTACAACTTTCGTGCGCCATTTGGGTCGATTCAGGAATCCGGCACCAACCGGCACCAACTGAAGGGCATTTGCGAAGGCCCAAGCAAAAACCCAAAAGAGGTCACAACCTACTGTCGGGTAAGTTTTTTCGCCAAAAAGCTTGCAAACCTACCGGCGAGTAAGTTCAATGGGTCTAGTCCCTTTTGTTACTCACGTCACAGCTCAATCCCGGGTCAGGACGGCCACCGGCCGATGACCCCTCCCGCTCCACCGTGCCGCAGTGCGCGGCGTACTTCGGTGCGCCCAAAAACGCTGCGGCAAGCCACTGCACCATCCCACGATTTTCCCCCAAGGAGTCCAGTTGAATGCACATATTGCCGCCAAGCGGCACACGTTGCTGCATGCCGTCATCACGGTCCTGCTCGGCCTGTTCCTGATCGCCTTCGTGGCCTTCTACGCGATGTTCTCCTCGCAGGTCGCCACCGGCGCCTCAGAGTTGAACAACGGCATGGGCAAGGCCAACGACGGGGTCTCCAAGCTGGCCGACGGCTCCGGCGCGGCAGCCGCCGGAGCCACGGAGCTGGCCAACGGCACCGGTGCCCTGTCCGCCGGCGCACAGAAGCTGGCCGACGGAGCCCAGGACGCCGCCGCGGGCGCCGACAAGCTCGGTGATGGTGCGGTCTCGCTGCACGCCGGCACCTCAAAGCTCTCCCTCGGCGCGTGGGATGCCGCGGCCGGCGCCTCCAAGCTGGGCAACGGGGCCGGCGACCTGGCAACCGGTGTGGACAAGCTTGCCGCGGGAACCGCTTCACTCGATGCCGCGGCGGGCAAGCTCGATGCCGGGGCCGGCAAGCTGGCCACAGGTGCACGGGATGCCCACACAGGTGCAGGTGCACTGAGTGCGGGCTCGACCAAGCTCGCCACCGGCACCGAATCGCTGGCCACGGGCACAGCGATCCTGGACTCCGGGGCACAGTCGCTCAAGGCCGGAACCCTCGACCTGTCCGCGGGAATGGCGAAGCTGGGCCTGGGAACGGGCCAGGCCAACGCGGGAGCCCAGGACCTGTCCGCCGGCGCTCAGCAGCTCTCCGCCGGTGCCGATGCAACCCGGGACGGGGCCCAGAAGCTTGCCGCAGGAACCCAGGCGGCAAACGCGGGTGCCCAAAAACTCGCGGAAGGAACCTCGAGCGCCGCGGCCGGATCGGACGCCCTGGCCGCCGGAAGCGGCAAACTGCTTGGCGGCGTCGAAGAACTCGCCGCCAAGGCTCCCGCCCTGCTCGAAGGCGTGGCAGGCCTGAAGGACGGCTCAGGCCAGCTTGCCTCCGGCAGCACCAAGCTGGCCGCAGGCACCAAGGCGCTGGCCGCCGCCGCACCGCAATTGCGCGGCGGGATCGTCGCGGCGCAACAAGGTTCCTCCGGCGTCGAGGACGGTGCCAAGAACCTGTCCGACGGGCTGGCCACGGCCGTTGCAAAGACCGCAGAACTGGCCGCCGGAACCGAGCGTCTCTCCGGCGGTCTCGCGGACCTGGCGGCATTCATGAAGGAAAACCCGGCGGTGCCGGCGGGCCTGTTGCTGGATAAGGTCAACGCCCTGAGTTCGGGTTCCCAGGACCTCAACGGCGGGCTGAAGAAGCTGCACTCCGGCACCACCAGCCTGTCCGCCGGTGCCCGGGAACTTGCCGCCGGAAGCAAGCAACTTGCGCAGGGCATGGACGCCCTGAAAGCGGGAACCAAGGAACTTCCCCAGCAGACCGGCGCGCTGGATGACGGTGCACAGGCACTGAAGTCCGGTGCCGCGCAGCTCGATGGAGGACTGGGAAAACTCAGTGACGGTTCCAAGGCCCTGGGCGAAGGCATCGGCGCGCTGAAGGCCGGGGCCACCGATCTGGATGCCGGCGCCAAGAACCTCAACGCGGGACTCGGACAACTCGACGCCGGGTTCAACGATTCTTCCAAGGGCCTGCTGGCAGGCCTGGGCTCGCTGGGCAACGGAGCCTCGCAGCTGGCCGAGGGCACCGATGCCTTGGCCGCCGGAACCACCAAGCTCAACACCGGGGCCGGTTCCCTGGCGCGGGGAACTGCATCATTGGAAGAAGGGGCCGGCAAGCTCGGCACCGGCGCCGATGCCCTGGCCCAGGGCGGAAGCAAGCTCGCGGCCGGAACCTCGGCCCTTGATTCCGGGGCCCTCAAGCTCAACACCGGGGCCAAGGACCTGGCAGCTGGCGGCAAGAAGCTTGCGGCCGGAACGGACCAGCTGGCAGCCGGAACAGGCGAGCTCAAGGCCGGAACCTCCAAACTGGCGGCCAATACCCCTGCCCTGGCCCAGGGCGCCGACTCGGCTGCAGCAGGTGCAGCCAAGGTCAAGAACGGTGCCGGAAACCTGGCTGCAGGCAACGCGAAACTCGCCCGCGGCGCCGAAGACCTCGACGCCGGTGCGGCGAAGCTCGCGGGCGGCACCGAAACACTGGCGTTGGGCCTCGAGGCCCTGCGCAAGGGCACCTCGGACCTGTCCACCGGAGCCACCAAGCTCGACGACGGTGCGGCGAAGCTGGCCGATGGCAACTCCCAGCTCGCCACCGGCCTGTCCACTCTCTCGGAGGGTTCCACGCAACTTGCCAGCGGAACCTCGCGGTTGGAGGCCAGCACGCAGGCGGTCTCGGCAGCCAAGATCAGCAGCGGTCCCAGTGCGCTGCTGCTGCTCATCCCGCTGGCGTTGTTGCTGATCCCGGTGCTGGTCATGGTCCGCAACCGCCGGTACCTGCGCGGCTAGGACGCGGTTCCCATCGCACCCATGCGATGAAAGCAGGAGCAGGTGGCGTGGCCCCGGTTTGGGGCCGCGCCACCTGTGCTTTCCCCGTTGCTGCCATTCGTACCAACAACCGCGAACGAGGAAACCTCGGAAAACGTGCATCGCAGGGAATGCAAGGCACCCCCGTGTTGCTGTACCTGGCATGAACATCAACACCATTCCCATCGCAAAAATGGATGGAACAATGACAACCCTCGACGACTACGCCGCTCAGGTCGTCCTCCTGGTCAATGTCGCCTCACGCTGCGGGCTCACCCCGCAGTACGCGCAGCTTGAACAGCTTCAACGCACCTACGGGAACCGCGGTTTCACCGTGCTCGGATTCCCCAGCAACCAGTTCCTGCAGGAACTGTCCAGCAATGAGGCGATCGCGGAATTCTGTTCGAGCACCTACGGCGTCACCTTCCCGGTCTTCGACCGCATTCGGGTCAACGGCAAGCATGAACACCCGCTGTACACCGAGCTGAAGAAGACAAAGGATGCTTCAGGGAAGGCCGGGCGCATCACGTGGAACTTCGAGAAGTTCCTGCTGATGCCCTCGGGCGAAATCCGGCGATTCCGCCCGCAGACCGTGCCCGATGACCCCGAAATCATTCGCGCAATCGAAGCCAATCTCCCGGGCTAGCGACGCGGTCCCCCACGCAGACCGGTTCGAGCGGTGTTCCGTTCCGGTGCCCGTCACCGTTCTAGGTGTTCGGGCCCCGCAGGCACTAGCGTGTGAGGGGTCGCAAGAATAGTTTGAAGTGAGGAATTTCGTGGGAGCATCAATCCGCATTGGCATTGCCGGTTATGGAAACTTGGGACGCGGGGTGCAGGCAGCGATTGCCAAGAACCCCGACATGGAGTTGGTTGGCGTCTACACCCGACGCGACCCGGCAGCGTTGTCCCTTCCCGGAGGTGCCACGGCCTTCCATATGGATGAGCTGGCCAAGCACACCGAAGACATCGACGTGCTGGTCCTGTGCGGCGGTTCGAAGTCCGACCTGCCCGAGCAGGGCCCGGCCTTGGCCGCCATGTTCAACACCGTCGACAGCTTCGACACCCACGCCAAGATCCCCGAGCACTTCGCCGCCGTCGATGCCCCGGCCACCGCCGCCGGCAAGACCGCGCTGATCTCCGCCGGTTGGGACCCGGGAATGTTCTCCATCAACCGCGTCTACGGCGAGGCGCTGCTTCCCGACGGAGAAACCTACACCTTCTGGGGCCGCGGCCTGAGCCAGGGCCACTCCGACGCCATCCGCAGGGTGCCCGGCGTTGCCGGCGGCGTCCAGTACACGATCCCCAGCACCGAGGCCATCGCCAAGGTACGCGCGGGCGAACGCCCGACCCTGAGTACCCGCGAGAAGCACGTGCGCGAGTGCTTCGTGGTGCTCGAGGACGACGCCGACGCCGCGTCGGTCCGCGAGGCCATCGTGACCATGGAGCACTACTTCGACCAGTACGACACCACTGTGAACTTCATCGATGCCGCCACCCTGGCCTCGGAGCATTCTTCCATGCCGCACGGCGGCTTTGTCTTCCGCAGCGGCAACACCACTGACGAGCACTCCCAGGTCATCGAATATTCGCTGACCCTGCAGTCCAACCCTGAGTTCACCTCCAGCGTGCTGGTGGCCTACGCCCGTGCGGTGCACAAGATGAACCAGGCCGGCCAGATCGGGGCAAAGACGGTCTTCGACGTCGCGCCCGGCTTGTTGTCTCCCAAGTCCCCGGAGCAACTGCGCGCAGAGCTGCTGTAGTTCGCAGCAAGACTTTGTTCTTCGGGTGGGCGCAGACCGCAGGGTCTGCGCCCACCCGTTTTTCACGTCCTACCAGATCACTTCTTGCGTTTGTCCCGCCGCGGTTTGTGCAACCATGGTCGCAGCAACTGCGTGGTTACCGGCAGGAAGATGTAGGTCATCAGCGGGGTGAGAATACATATATTCAGCAGCACCGCCAGTACCAGCGGCCAATCCCCCAAGAAGGGCATCAGCAGGAAGTTGGACAGCAGGCTCAGCGGGAAGAACGGCAGGAAGATGCTGACCGCTTGCTTCCAGCGCGGCGGAACCACGGTCTCCGTAATGGTGAGGTTCGTGTCCCCGGGCTGTTCGAACCAGCCCTCGATTCCGGTGCGGTGTTCGACCTTGGTGATCTCCACTAGTTCGGCCGCGCTGTCGATCCACCAGCTACGTTCCTCGGATTCGTCCCACGCCGCCAAGGCCTTGGCGGAGGAGAACCGGTAGAGGACATGCCATTCGTTGGAGTCGGGAGCGGTGCGGATCCATCCGGATCCAAGGTAGCCGTCCCACTCCCGGGCCAGCACCTGGCCGGCCTGGACCCATGCATTGAAACGACGGTGATGTTCTGGAAGTACCGTCCGGGTTATCGATACGGTGATTGGGGTTGCTTGTGGCATTCCCATAATCTAGTGCCCTCCCGGTTCCCACCACGAATCCGAGGAAAATTTCAGCGATTCGAAGGCTCGAGCCCATGGATATTCCGGGAGCACATGCGTGTTCCCGGTGATGGCTTCCGCGCTTGGAAGTGGGTGTGGAAGTGGGCGTCTATAGCCGCTTGGGTGGCCACTGGGGGCCTGATCCATTTATCTGGGCAGGTGCCATCGAGATGTAGGTGTGGCTGCTGGGCGTGGTGATCTCGAAGGCATGCCGGCCGGCGCCGGAAATCGGGGATTCCGTCCAGCCTGGCGCTTCCTTGGTCATATTGCAGCGTTTGCAGCGCCCCGATGAATTTTCTTCGGTGGTTTTCCCGTCACGGCTCACCTGGACCACGTGGTCAAGTTCCTGGATTCTGCCGTTGCAAAAGGGGGTCCGGCAATATTGGTCACGGACCTTGATGAATTTCTTGAGCTGCCCGGTGAAGAGCCGCCCGGTGGATTCCATGGCCACCAATTTCCCGGTCTCCGGGGCCACATATAGGTTCCGAAGCCAGGTGTCCAATGGATTTTCCGGGCTCCCTGCCAACAGTTCGAGGCCCTTGGCTGCACTGAGGAAACCATGGCCGGGAACCAGCACCGGGTGCTGGGCATCTTCGGTCAGGTTCTCGGCATTCATCACCAGCAGGAGTTCGACAGGAACACTGTCTCCCGCCTTGGTGCCCGTTACCTTCTCAAATGCGGTGTCAGCGGCCACTTGGGCCCGGGACCGGTCGTCTTCCGCACTCCTGGGCTTGTCCACAGCGTTGCGTATAGCCTGCAACATCGGCAGGCCCTGCTCCAGGGGCAATCTGCCGCTGAATTTCACGGTGTAGTCATCAATTTGGTAGCCATCGAAGTAGCGGCGCTTGATGGCAAGATCCTCCAGATCCGCAGCAGCCTTGGGTTCCAGGGCCAGCGCCCAGCAATGGATCCGGTCCCGCAACATGGCGGTTCCAGCCTCGAAGCAGGATTGCTGCCCGTTCCACAGCAGCGCATCAATCAGCTGCCGGTTTTCGACCCGCAGGTCACGCACGCCAGAAACCACCACCAGGGCTTGCTCGAACGTGATCAGTCCGGATCGCATGCCCCGGAGGGTGCTGGGCAGATCTTCGGCCAGGAGCCGCGAGTTGTTCATGAAGCTGGCCCCGCTGTCCGGGGAAACATGCAAAGCCAGGGCCACTTCACCGCGGGTTCCCCATGCGGGGTTGTCCTTCCGCGTCCCTGTTTCCACGCGCTTGGCGATCACCGTATCCTCGAAGGCCACCGCTTGCGCTACTTGCTTCGCCCATGTGGCCGCCTTCAGGGCCTCCAAAGCCCCCAAGGACTCAATCGCCTGGTGAGTTCCCTCGTGCAGCGGGGCAGCGTTCACGGCCGAGGCCACGCAGCGGATCCCGTCAATGCCGGTGCGTGTCACGTGCTCGGCGACCATCGCATCCAGGTCAACTCCCGCAAGCACCAGCGCATCATAAGTGGGGGCTTGTCCTGCGGTCGACATCACGTTCCCATGAAGCGGGTTGCTGCTGCTCGATGACTCCGATGCCATACCACAATTATAGAACTAAACGACGACAATTAGAAGCTGTCATGGCAGGTAATAGAATAAAGATTCTAACTGGATGAAACGGCTCCGATCGTCGGCAAATGCACCCTAAGTCCATGAACGGCCTGCCAGCTAAGACTCCAGAAGCTGCACCAAAACCTTCGACGGGACCGCGGTGATGGCCTCGATGTCGCCGGGTCATGCTCAATTGTTCCGGAGGCATCCGACAGATAGGTGGAACCCCGTTGCGCCCTGCCATCTCGGGGACTTGCCAGGTTCCCGCGAGGCAAATGCTTCAACGACTTCGGAAACCGGCCGTCCATGGACCGCCCCTGGCACCCAAGCCACCTCGTCGAGGGAAAGGCCTTCGCGACAGCCCCGCTCGCAAGTTGCCCCAACACGCCCGGCAGGATCACGCACCAACGCCATGGCCGCACGAGGTCGCGCTGCACCGTCACTGCGACCCCGCCCGAGCCTGCTGGCTCCTACGACCAACCCACCACCAATCGTGCCGCCTGGACGGGAATGGTGGGGTCCACTCCGGTTAGTTGGGCGAAGCGTTTGAGTCGGTTCATCAAGGTGTTGCGGTGGCAGTACAACTGTTCGGCGGCATGTGCAATGCTCCCGGTTTGCAGGTAGGCCTGAACCGCTTCGCCCAATCGACGACGCTCGGTCGCGCCGCAGTGGTCCAGCGCGCGCTCCACCTCGCCCAGCCCCGGAGCGCCCGCCCGTTCCAGCTCTCGCCGGGCCATGCGGGCCCATCCCCGGGCCCACGTCATTGCGCCTTCTTCCGCCGGTTCCAGCAGCCTTGCCAACGCGGCGGCCACGGCGGCGGCGTGCGGAACCTGCTCCAACAGGCAGCCCTCCCCTATCAAGCCGCAGGAGAGTCGCCCAAGGCTCTCGTTGAGCCGCTGGGCCTCCGAGCCGGCACGCTCCTCGAGTGGATAAAAAACCACAAGTGCATCAGCCATGGAATAGGTGAACACCTGGTTGCTCGCCTGCGCATTGGCCAACGCAAGGCGCAGTGCAGGGATATGGTCCCACGGCGCGACCGCGACCACATATTTGGTGCCGGGGTCCTGGCCGAGTTCCTCTGCTATCCGGTCCAACGCGGAAGGCGCCAATTTTTTCTCGCTAAAGAGCGTGGCCAGGTAGCCCTGCCTCTTGCTTGCGGCCTCCGCCTGGATCCTGGCCAGCTCGGCGACATAGGCCCTCTGGGTTTCCCCCGCGTAGCCGTCTACGACCTCCCAGACGCGGGCGGTGTGCTCGACCAGCAATTGTGCGTCCGCGGGCGCGGCAATGGCGGTGATGGCTTCCCAGATCACCGAGAAGTCCAAGCGGATTGCGGTCATCAGCGCCTCAATGGGCACTCCCGCCCGTGCCCTGGAGACTCCCACATCCAGCGCGATGGCATCGCGTTCACGCAGGTAGCCCGGTTCGTCGTCATCCGCCTTCATGGCCAGGATCAGGGCCTTGAACGACGCGCTGCCGGTGCGCCTGATCTCACTGATCGGCAACGGTGATTGGGCGTAGATCGAAATGGTGCCCAGACGAGCAATGAATTCGTCGGTCAGCTTCCCAACGTCCAACCCATCCAGCAGGGCGCTCCAGCGCCCTGAATCGCCTGGTTGGCCGTTTTGCTCGCTTTCGGTGCCTTGGTTCAGTGCCATTCGATCATATTATGTGCTTTTGCACCGTTTGTGGCGTGGAACTCGTTGTGAATCGTGCGGCGCATCACGGTGGATCCTTGGCAAGATAAACATCGTCCCCACAAACCGGATGGCTTGCAGCAACGCACCGGGCCTCCCCTTGAGATCAGGCAGAAAAATCCCATGACCCACACTGGAACACTCGAAGCGGGTGCAACACGGCAGATCTCCGACAAGGAGGCCACCAAGGTTGCCATTGGCGCCCTCATTGGCACCGCCATGGAGTGGTACGACTTCTTCCTCTTCAGCGCCGCCGCCGCGCTGGTATTCAACATCCAGTTCTTCGACAGCCAGAACGCCACGGCTGCCGCCATGGCAGCCTTCGCCACCTTCGGAGTGGGGCTCGTGGCCCGCCCCATCGGCGGAATGATCTTCGGGGTGATGGGCGACAAGATCGGACGCCGCAAGACGCTCATGGTGACCATCGTCGGCATCGGCGTGATCACCGGCCTGATCGGTTTGCTGCCGACCTACGCGGCCATCGGGATTGCCGCGCCGATCCTGCTGGTTCTGCTGCGCATCGCCCAGGGCCTGTTCGTGGGCGGCGAATGGTCCGGAGCCATGACCATCGTGGTGGAAAACGCGCCGCTGCACCGTCGTGCCCGTTACGCGGCACTGCCGCAGATCGGCTCGCCCATTGGCACGATCCTCTCCTCGGGAGGCTTCTTCCTGATGACCGTGTTCCTGTCCCAGGAGAGCTTTGACGCCTGGGGCTGGCGCATCCCGTTCCTGGCCGCGATTCCGATGCTGCTCGTGGCACTGTACATCCGCAGCCGCCTCGACGAGTCCCCCGTGTTCAAGGAATTGATGGAGAAGGGCGAGACCGAAAAGGCCCCGATCCGCACCACGCTCAAGGAATCCTGGAAGCACATCATCATCGGCATGGCTGCCGGCATGCTCGGCATCGGCGGTTTCTACCTGGTCACCGCGTTCGTGGTCTGGTACGGCGTCAATGTGCTGGAATACGAGCGCTCCCTCATGCTGCTGGGCGGCATCATTGCCGCCGTGGTGGAAATCCCGGTATTGATCCTTGGCGGCCGCCTCGGCGAGCGCTTCGGCTCCTCCAAGGTCATCACCTACGGCGGAATCTTCTCCGCGATCATCGCCTGGCCCGCCTTCCTGCTCATCGATTCGGGCAACGACGTGCTGGTCATCGCCGGCATGACCCTGGCCGTCGCGGCGCTCTCGCTGCCCTACGCCGCCTCCGGCACGGTGCTGACCGGGCTGTTCCCGGCGAAGACCCGCTACACCGGCGTCGGATTCGCGCAGAACACCGCCGGCATGATCTCCGGGTTCATCCCACTGGCCGCCACCGCCCTGGTCGCCGCCGCGTCCAACCACTGGTGGCCCGCCGCCGCCATGCTCATCTTCCTCTCGCTGTTCACCGCGGTTGCGGGCGTCATCGCCCCTCGTCTCAGCGTCGACCTGCCCGGCTTCAAGCACTAGCGACCCTCCGGTGTGCACCGCAGGGGCCCCAAATCCTGCGGTTCACACCGGACCCCACAGTCTTCTTTTTACGCTCCACAACAAAGGACCACGACCGCTCATGACCCTGTCAGCCGGCCACCTCATCGTCAAGACCCTCGAAGCCCACGGCGTGGAGCGCATCTATGCGGTTCCGGGTGAAAGCTACCTCGATGTGCTCGACGGGCTTCACGATTCCCCGATCCACACCGTCGTCACCCGCCACGAGGGCGGTGCCGGCTTCATGGCCCTGGCAGAGGGCCGGCTCGGCGAGACTCCCGGCATTGCCATGGTCACCCGGGGCCCCGGTGCCGCGAACGCCATGATCGCGATCCACACCGCCTGGCAGGACGCCACCGCGATGGTGCTGTTCGTCGGGCTGATTCCGCTGGCGGACCGCGGACGGGACTCCTTCCAGGAGTTCAGCCTGGAGGGTTGGTTCTCCACCACCGCCAAGGCGGTCTTTGTGCTCGATGACGAGCACCAGGCCGGCGACGTGGTGGCACGGGCCATGCGCCTGGCCTCCACCGGACGCCCCGGACCGGTCGTGGTCGGACTGCCCGAGGACGTCCTGGTCCGCATGACCTCCTCCCCCGTGCCCGCGGTGCTTCCGTTGCCCGAGGCCGCACCAAGTGCAGCGGGCCTCGACTCGCTGTCCGACCTGCTCGGCCGGGCGATGCGGCCGGCGATCATTGTGGGCGGGGACGGCTGGGATCCGGCCACCTCGGCAAGGCTTGCCGATTTCGCCGAGGCCGCCCACGTGCCGGTGCTGGCCGACTGGCGCGCCTATGACGCGATCGACCACGACTCCCCGGCCTACGCGGGCTGGCTGGGCTATGGCCGGGCCGAACGCACCGTGCAGGCGCTGAACGATGCCGACCTGTTGGTCTTCATCGGCTGCACCCGCGGCGATGTGCTCTCCGAGGGCTACCAGGCCGCGCTGGACACCCCGACCATCGTGGTGTCCCCCGACGCCGAGCTGACGGGCCACGCCGGACGCATCGACGCGCACCTGGGCATCGGCCCGGCGCAATTCGTTTCAGCCCTTCCCTCCGGCGACTCGCTGCGCGGCACGCGCGGCCCGCAGTGGATGGAGAAGCTGCGCGCAGAACAGCTGGACTTCATTGTCCCCGGAGCCGACGGCGGCACCGGCGTGGACCTGGGCATCGCCTTCGAATCCCTCGAGGCCGCCCTGGACCAGGACCGCATCATCACCTACGGCGCTGGCAACGCAACCCTGTGGGGCCACCGCTATCTGTCCCACCACGGTCCGAAATCGCTGGTGGGACCGCGCAACGGCGCCATGGGGCTCTCCGTTCCGGCCGCCGTGGCGGCAAGCATCATGCACCCGGGCCGCCACGTCGTGGCCGTCTGCGGGGACGGGGACTTCTTCATGAACGCCCAGGAACTTGCCGTCTCCTTCGCCCACGGCGGCACCCCGCTGGTCGTCGTGGCGGACAACGGGATCTTCGGCACCATCGTGGACCACCAGCGCCGGCACTACCCGCAGCGCCCCTCGGGCACGTCGATGGAAAACCCGAACTTCGCCCAGTGGATCAAGTCCTTCGGCGGGCACGGCGAATTCGTCGCCACCACCGCGGAGTTTGCCCCGGCACTCGAACGCGCCCTGGCCAGCGGCCTGCCGGCGGTGCTGCACCTGAAGACCGACCCGGCCACCATGGGCCCGGGCACCGTCGCGCACCGATCCGTGGCAAGCGGTGCGGAGGCCCACGCATGAGGCTCGATCTGCTGGTGCGCGCCGGCACCATCCTGACCATGGACGAGGCGCGCCCCACGGCCCGCGAGATGGGGATCATCGGCGGGCGCATCGTGGGGTTCGACGAGGACCTGGCCGGATGCAGCGCGGACCGCACCGAGGACTTCGGCGAGGCGACCATCACCCCCGGCTTCATCGACGCGCACTGCCACACCACCTGGTGGGGGCTGGGGCTCGCCGCCCTGGATCTCTCGGAGGCACGCGGGCTGGAGGAGCTCTACGCCCTGCTCGAGGCCGAGATGGATCGGCTGGCCGCCACCCCCGGCGTGTGGCTCAACGGCACCGGCTTCAACCACAAGAACCACGGCGGCCACTTCCCCGACATCGTACGGCTCGATGCGATCACCGGGGACCGCCCGCTGTACCTGCGCCACGTCTCGGGGCACGCCTCGATCACCAACACCGCCACCCTCGCCCTGGCCGGGGCCCTGGAACCGGGCTTCGCCGATCCCGTGGGCGGCGCCGTGGTGCGCGACGCGCACGGATCGCCCACCGGGCTGGTCGAGGAAGCGGCCCAGGGCATCATCCAGAAGATGCTCCTGCCCTACTCCGCGGAGCAGATCGTCGGTGCCCTGGACGCCGCGACCGCCCGTTACGCCGCCGAGGGCATCACCTCCTTCACCGAGGCCGGCGTCGGCGGCGGCTGGATCGGCCACTCCCCCGTCGAGGTCACCGCCTACCAAGGGGCGCTGGCCGCCGGGAAGCTGCACGCCCGCGCCCAGCTGATGCCGACACTCGACGCGCTGCGCGAGCAGGAATCCCATGCCTCCGACGCCCACGGCAGCGGAACCGGGCTGGGGCTGGACCTGGGCATCACGGCCGGGTTCGGCAACGAGCACCTCTCGCTGGGCCCGGTCAAGGTGTTCATGGACGGCTCGCTGCTGGGTGCCACCGCCGCGGTGACCGAGGACTATTGCGGACACCTGCACAACAGCGGCTACCTGCTCGACGACGCCCAGGCATACCGGGAACGGGTCGCGGCCGCCTACCGCTCCGGCTGGCCCGTGGCGCTGCACGCCATCGGGGATGCGGCCATCGACCTGGCGATCGAGATCATCTCCGGGCTGCAGGAGAAGCACGGCCGCAATGCGCTGCCCAACCGCATCGAGCACTTCGGCATCGCCCGCCCCGACCAGGTCGCGGCCGTGGCCAGGCACGGCATCGCGGTGACCCCGCAGGCATCCTTCATCGGCCCGCTGGGCGACCAGTTCGCCACGCTCGTCGGTCCCGAGCGCGAGGGCTGGCTCTACCGCGGCCAATCGCTGCTGGCCGCCGGGGTCCTGGCCGCCGGCAGCTCGGACTTGCCGGTTGCCGACAACAACGTGCGCCGCGCCATGGCCTCGGCCGTGGACCGCCGGACCGAAAACGGGAAGGTGCTCGGCGGAGCGGCCGAGTGCCTGAGCCCGTTGGAGGCGCTGCGGCTCTACACCGTCAATGCCGCCAAGGCCACCGGCCTGTTCGCCGACCGCGGGTCCCTGGCCCGCGGCAAGCTCGCGGACTTCACGGTGCTTTCCGCCTCCCCGCTGCACGCCGCGGACATTGCCGCGCTCGAAATCCTGGGCACCTTCGTCGGCGGAAAGTCCAGCTACACACGCTCCGCCGCCGCAGTTCCCGCCACCGCCTGATCCCCGCCCCCACCACCTTGCAGGAGAGACCATGACCCCGACCAACAATCCGTTCCTTGCCGACTTCACCTCGATGAGCAGCCACGGCGCCACCGCCGGCGGCGGCGTGGACCGCCAGGCCGCCACCGTGGCCGACGGGCAGACCCGCAACTGGTTCCGCGGACTGGTCGAGGGCCACGGCTTCACCGTGCGCTACGACGCGGTCGGCAACCAATACGCGATGCTCGAGCTGGTTCCCGGCGCCCCGTGGATCGCGGTGGGATCACACCTGGATTCCCAGCCGCTGGGCGGCCGCTTCGACGGGGCCTACGGCGTGCTGGCCGGGGCGCACGCGGCCAAGCGCGTGCAGGAATCCCTCGCCGGCACCGAGGGCACCGCATTGTTCAACATCGTGGTCATCAACTGGTTCAACGAGGAGGGCTGCAGGTTCAAGCCCTCAATGATGGGCAGCTCCGTCTACACCGGCAAGCTGCCGGCCAACCAGGTGCTGGAAACCACCGACCCGGCCGGCACCACGGTGCGCGAGGCGCTCGAGGCCATCGGGACCATCGGCGACTTCGAGCTGCCCGTGGCCGCCTACGTGGAGATCCACATCGAGCAGGGCCGCTCCCTGGAGGACCGGGGGCTGTCCATCGGCCTGGTCGAGTCGACCTGGGGCGCGAACAAGTACGAGTTCACGGTCCACGGGGACCAGGCGCACACCGGCGCCACGGTCATCGCCGACCGCCGGGACGCGCTGCTGGGCGCCTCCGCACTGGTGGTGGCCGCCCGCGAGATCGCCCTGGAGCACTCCACCAAGGAGCACATGGTCATCACCTCCTGCGGCGAGTTCACCGTCTTCCCGAACTCCCCCGTGGTGGTGGCCAGCCGCGTGAACCTGCTGGTGGACGTGCGCTCCACCGACCCCGACGTGCTGGCCGCCGCGGATGCCGACCTGCACGCCCGCATCGCGAAGATCGAGCAGCTGGCCAACGTGCGGATCGAGCGCGGCAAGGAGCACGTCTGGGGCGCCAAGGCCTACGATGCGGCCGGGCTCGAGCTGGCGGCGCGGGCCGCCGCGTCGCTGGGCCTGAGCCACGGGGTGGTGCGCACCCTGGCGGGCCACGACTCGACGAACATGAAGGACATTGTCCCGACCATCATGCTCTTCGTGCCCAGCGTCGAGGGCATCAGCCACAACGAACGCGAGCTGACCAGTGACGCGGACATGCTCAAAGGTGTGGACCTGCTCACCGAGGTGCTGGCGCGCGTGGTGCGCGGCGAGTTCATCTCACCCTCCGGGGTGGTGGAGGAACCCGCCGGGGATTCTTCCCTCGTTTCCTAGGAGCGATTGGCCGGCAGGGTTTCCAGCAGCTGCGCCAGCGTCATCGGCGGCACCCCGGTGATCGCCTCGATGTCCCCGCTGACCTGTTCCATGGCCCCGGAGGCAATCGAGAGGTAGGTGGACACCCAGGCGTCCACCTGCCACCTCGGGGCCTTGTACGGTTCCCTCGAGGCATAGGCTTCCTCGAGGGTCTCGTCCACGTAGCCGACAGGTTCCCCGCGGGCCTCACCGAGCTGTCGGGCAACCTCGGTGAGCGACAGCGCCTCGGGGCCGGTCAGCTCGTAGGTCGCCCCCACGTGCCGCGCCGGATCACGCAGGATCGCCACGGCGGTGCGCGCGATGTCGTGCTGGGCCACCACCGCGACCCTGCCGTCCCCGGCGGGCCCCCGGATGGCCCCGTCTGCTCCCACGAGCCCGGGCAGGAAGTCGGCGTAGAGGTTGTCGCGCAGGAAGGTGAAGTCCAGGCCTGAGGCCCTGATGTATTCCTCGGTGGCGAAGTGGTCCCGGGCCAGGGTGAACACCGCGTCCTGGGCGGCACCGACAAATGAGACATACACCAGGTGGCGGACCCCGGCCTCGAGGGCCGCATCGACGAAGTCGCAATGCTGCTCCAGGCGCTCCAGCGATTCGGAGGCCGAGACCATGAACACCGTTTCGGCCCCGGCCAGCGCCGTGCGCGTGGCGGAGGTGTTCTCGTACGCCGCCTGCAACACCGTGGCACCGTCCACCGGCGGGGCCTTGCGCGGGGTCCTGGCCAGCAGGCGCTGCTTCACGCCGGCCGCGGAAAGCCCGGCCGCGACCCGGCCGCCAAGGCTTCCAGTGGACCCGGTGACGGCCAGCGGCGGGGGAACGATGATCATGCCTCCATTGCACCACTGATTCGGCCCCCGGGTACAGCAAGGCTGGAACCGTGTCCCCCACTGGGCAAAAAGACCGCGGATCCCATGGATTTTCGGGCCCGGCAGGACGATGCTTAGGGCATGAAAGAGTTGAACCACAGCGCCGTATATGTCGAGGCAACACGGACGAACATCCACGACATCGTCCGCACCCTGGTCGATGCCATCGGCGCCCCCGCGGTGCAGCAGCTGGCCGGCACCCAGGACGCCACCGCACCGCACCGCTGGGCCCACCCGGACAGCACGGAACCGGACACCATGACGGAGCAGCGGCTGCGCCTGGGCTACCGGGTCTGGCTGACCCTGCAGTCGCTGGAGGACCCGCAGGCGGCCGTGAACTGGCTGATGTCCCCGAACCGGGCGCTGGACGAGGAGCGGCCCATGGATTTCATTGCGCGCCTGCATGCCCAGCAGGTCGTGAACACCGCCGAGTCGCTGGTCACCCACGAGGATCGCCGCTAGCGCAGCGCGGCGTCGAACCAGCCGGTGATGGTTGCCGGGTGGGTGATCGCGGTGCCGACGACCACGGCAAACGCCCCGGCGTCCAGGGCAGCGCGGGCCTGGGCCGGGGTGTGGATGCGGCCCTCGGCGACCAGTGGCACCGACAGGCCCGCGGCGGCGATCGCCTCCAGCAGTTCCAGGTCCGGGCCCTGGGTCTTGGGCCGTTCCCCGGAATAGCCCGCCAGCGTGGTCCCGACCAGGTCCGCCCCGGCCTCGGCCGCGGCCAATGCGTCTTCCAGCGACCCGCAGTCCGCCATGACCAGGGCGTGGGACTCGGCGTGGACCAGCTCGATGGTCTGCTGCAGCGACAATCCGTCCGGGCGCCCGCGCCGGGTGCCGTCCAGGGCGACGATGTGCGCCCCGGCGTGGGCCACGGCCAGCGCGTGGCGCGCGGTCGGGGTGATGAAGACGCCCTCGTGTCCGTCCTTCCACAGCCCGATCACCGGGACCTCCACGGTGCTGCGGGTGAATTGCACATCCGCGATGCCCTGGACGCGGATGGCAGCGGCTCCCCCGATGACGGCGGAGGCGGCGACCTGCGCCATCGTGGTGGGGGTGCGCATGGGTTCGCCCGGGTAGGCCTGTGCGGAGACGATCAGGCGCCCGCGCAGGGCCTCGAGTTCGGCGGGGGTCAAGAGCATGGAAGTTCCTTCGAATCGGTCGGGGCCAGGAAGAGGCCGGCGGCGCCGATCAGCGCCGCGTTGTTGCCCAGGGCCGCGGGAAGCAGTTCCAGGTGCGCCAGCGGGTCGATGGCCTCGGCGGCGAAGCCCTCCCGCACACCATCCCACCACAGGGTTCCGGCCCCGCTCATGCCCCCGGAGAGCACGATGGCCTCCGGGTCCAGGATGTTGGCCAGCGAACCGGCGGCGATCCCGGCGGCCAGCGCCCCGGTGCGCAGCGCCTGGCGGGCCAACGCATCCCCCGCATAGGCGCGGGCGGTCAGTTCGCGGGTGTCGGGAACGGACGGATCCCCGCCCAGGCGCAGGTAGTTGCGGTGGATGCCGGGGCCCGCGGCGATGGCCTCGAGGTGGCCGGTGCGCCCGCAGGAGCATGGCAGGGACGTGGCCAGCGGGGAGGCGAAGTGCCCCATGTGCCCGCCGACGTGGTGCGCGCCGGTCTGCGGCACCCCGTGCAGCAGGTGCGAGCCGCCCACCCCGGTGCCCACGGCCAGCAGCAGCACGTTGGCCCGGCCCGCGGCGGCGCCGCACCAGGCCTCGCCCAGGCCGTGGGCGTGCACGTCGTTGACCGCGCGCACGGGCAGGTTGGTGCGGGTGTACAGCTCGGCGGCCAGGTCGGTGCCGGCCCAGCGGGCAATGGTGTCGGTGGCCGAGAGCACCCGGGCGGTTCCCGGGTCGATGACCCCGGCCGCGCCCAGGCCCAGGCCGATCAGGTGCAGGTTCGCCGCGGCTTCGGTGGCCGAGAGCCCGGCCACCAGCGAGGCCACGGCGTCGAGCACTGCGCGGGCGCCGGCGGTGGCGGGGGTCGGGACCGAGGCGGCGGCCAGGACGGTGCCGGCGGCGTCAACCAGGCCGGCGGCGATCTTGGTGCCGCCCAGGTCGATGCCGAACGCGGCGGTGCGCCCCGGATTCCCGGGGCGCACCAGTGCTGTTGCGTTGACCATGGACGCCTAGAGCAGGCCGGTCTCGGCGAGGATCGCGGTGATCGCGGCGGCCTCGGAGTCGTTCAGGTCCACCATCGGAACGCTCATCTTGTTGCAGCCGATGACGCCCTGGGCGACCAGTGCGGTCTTGAACGCGCCCAGGCCCGCGGCGCCGCCGGAGACGCGTGCCGAGTCCGGGGTGTAGACGATGTCGAAGACGCGGGCCAGCCGGTCCTGTTCCTTGGCTGCGGTGGCGAAGTCGCCGGCGACCGCGGCGTCGAAGAGGCGGCGGTAGCCGGCCGGATCGACGTTGCCCAGGCCCGGGACCACGCCGTGGGCGCCGCCCAGCAGCGCACCGTCGACGACGACCTCGTGGCCGGTGAACACGGAGAAGCCCTCGATGTCCTTGGTGGCCAGCAGCAGCTGGCGGAAGGACACGTCGTCGCCCGAGGAATCCTTGACCCCGACGATGACCCCGTCGGTGGCCAGCGCCACCGCGGTGGCCACCGACAGCTTGACGTGGGTGCGCACCGGCACGTCGTAGGCGAAGATGTCCACGCCCAGCGCGGCGTGGATGGCGCGGAAGTGCGCCTCGACCTCGGCGGCGTTGGACAGCGCGTAGTACGGGGTGGTGACGACCAGGGCGTCGGCGCCGAGGTCGACCATCTTGCGGCCTTCCTCGATGACGCGGTTGGTGGTCTGCTCGTTGGCGCCCACGACCAGCGGGACGCGTCCGGCGTTGGCGGCGGCGATGGTGGTGACCACGAGCTCGCGCTCGGTGTTGGTCAGGTACGGGACCTCGCCGGAGGAACCGAGCACGAACAGGCCGGTGACTCCTCCGGAAATGAGGTGTTCGACGACGGCCTGCAGGCCCGCCACATCGATGGCCCCCTCCGCGGTGCGCGGGGTCACGACCGGGGGGATGACGCCGGAGTACTTGGGGTTGTTAGCGAATGCCACGGGAAAATCTTTCTTTAGGGGTGGTGCTTGGGGTGGGGAAGGTGGCGGGCGGGGGCGCGGATGTGTGGTGCCGCGTTCCCCGCCCGCCGGGTCTAGAGCTGCAGCAGCGTGGGTGCCGCGCCGAGCAGCGTGCGGGTGTACGGGTCGGTCGGGTTCTCGAAGACCTGTGCTGCGGTGCCGGATTCGACGATCTTGCCCGCGTTCATCACGCAGATCCGGTCCGAGATGTAGCGCACGGTCTGGATGTCGTGGGAGATGAACACCATGCCGAGGTTCAGCGTGGCCTTCAGGTCGGTGAGCAGGTTCAGCACCTGGGCGCGCACCGAGACATCCAGCGCGCTGGTCGGCTCGTCGGCGACGATGATATCCGGGTCCAGGGCCAGGGCGCGGGCGATGGCCACGCGCTGGCGCTGCCCGCCGGAGACCTGGTTGGGCATCGCGGAGGCCGCCGAGGCCGGCAGCCCGACCACCGAGAGCAGGTCCGCGACCTTGGCCGCGCGGCTGGCGGGGGTGCCGATGCCGTGGATCTTCAGCGGGTCGGTGAGGATGTCGGAAATGCTCATGCGCGGGTTCAGCGCGGTGGAGGGGTCCTGGAAGACCACGGCCACCGAGCGGCCGAATTCCTTGCGGCCGGCCGCATTGCGCTTGGAGGCGTCCTTGCCGCGGAAGAGCACCTGGCCGCTGGTCGGTTCCTGCAGGCCCACCAGCACCGAGGCGAGGGTGGACTTGCCGCAGCCGGATTCGCCGACGATGCCCACGGTTTCCCCGCGCGAGACGGAGAAGTCGACCCCGTTGACCGCCCGGACGATGTTCGGGGAGAAGAGCTTGCCGCCGCGGGCCCGGTGCTGCACGTGGATGTCGCGCAGCTGAACGACGGGGGTGGTGGATGCGTTGCTCATCGCGAGACTCCTGGGGAAACTGGTTCGTGGCTGGCCCAGAAGTGTTCCGGGTGCCCCCCGGCCGGCACGAAGTCGGTGGGACGGTTCGGATCCGCCGCGGCCCGCTGGGAGCGTTCGGCGAACCGGTCCCCGGCCGCGAACGAGTACGGGGAGGGCACCGTGCCGGGGATCTGGTGCAGGCGCGTGGCGCCGGATTCGATCGAGAGCACCGCGCCGAGCAGGCCCTGGGTGTATTCGTGCGCCGGGGCGGCGAGCACCGCCGGGACCGGGCCGGATTCGACGACCTGGCCGGCGTACATCACCGTCACGCGGTGCGCCAGCGAGGCGACAAGTGCCAGGTCGTGGCTGACGAAGACCATCGCGAAGCCGAGGGTTTCGCGCAGTTCGTTGAGCAGGTCGACGACCTGCTTCTGGACCGTGACATCCAGCGCGGTGGTCGGCTCGTCGCAGACCACGAGCTTGGGCCTGCGGCTCAAGGCCATGGCGATGAGCACGCGTTGGCGCTGCCCGCCGGAAAGCTCGTGCGGGTAGGAGCGCAGCGTGCGCACCGGGTCGAGCTTGACCAGGCGCAGCAGTTCCTCGGGGCTGGTGCGCCCGCCGCGCTTGGTGAGCTGGCGCAGCTGGTCGCCGACCAGCATCGAGGGGTTCAGCGAGGAGAGCGCATCCTGGTAGACCATCGCGATCTGCTCGCCGCGCAGGCCCTTGTAGACCTTGTCGTCCCCGGCGATGTGGTTTCCGTCGGGACCGACGGGCAGCAGTTCCTTGTCCCCGAACTTGATGGAGCCGGTGACCACGGCGGTGTCCGGCAGCAGGCCCATGATGGCCAGCGAGGTGATCGACTTGCCGCAGCCCGATTCCCCGACCAGCGCCATGGTTTCGCCCTCGCGGACGGTGAAGGAGACGTTGTCCACGATCCGGGTCTCGCCGAAGCGGGCCGGGAAGCGGATCGAGAGGTCCCTCACCTCCAGGATGGTCTTCGGTTCCCCGGCCGGGGAATCGAGCACCAGGCGGTCGGTGCGTTTGGCCTCGGTGGCCGCGAGCAGCTCGAGCTCGGCGCGCAGGCGGGCCAGGGCGGCGGTGTCGACGGCCGGCTTGGCGGCCTTGGCCGCGGCCCGCTCCGAGGTGGAGGCCGACTTCCTGGTGGACTTGGGGTTCACCAGCGCGTCGGTCATGCCCTCGGCCAGGATGTTCAGCGCCAGCACCGTAAGCAGGATGGTGACGCCGGCGAAGGTGGTGGCCCACCAGGCGCCGTTGAGCACCAGGGTGCGGCCGTAGGAGATCACGTTGCCCCAGGACGGGGCGGGATCCTGGATGCCGGCACCCAGGAAGGAGAGCGAGGCCTCGAGGATGATGGCGTCGGCGACCATGATGGTGGCGAACACCAGCACCGGGGCGGCGCAGTTGCGCAGCACGTGGGTGCCCAGGATGTAGAAGCGGCCGGCGCCGATCACGCGTTCGGCACGCACGTAGTCCTCGCCCCATTGGGCCAGCACGTTGGCGCGGACCACGCGGGCGATCTGCGGGGTGTAGATGATCGCGATCGACAGGATGATCACCGGCAGCGAGTTGCCCAGCGAGGCCAGCAGCGCAGCGGCCAGTGCGATGCCCGGGAAGGCCATGAGCATGTCCATGATGCGCATGATGGTCTCGTTGGCCCATTTGGCGCTGGTGGCGGCAAGGGCGCCGAGCAGGCCGCCCATCACCAGGGCCAGGGCGACCGAGCCCAGGCCGACCAGCAGCGAGGCCTGGGCGCCGAAGAGCAGGCGCGAGAGGATGTCGCGGCCCAGCCGGTCGGTGCCGAAGGGGTTTTCGCCGCTGGGGCCCTGGGCGGGGATGCCGGAGGCGAGCGGGTCGTGCGGGGCCAGCACGGGTGCCAACAGCGCCGCGAGGGCGACCAGCACCAGGAAGGCCAGGGAAATCTTGGAGCCCAGCGGCAGCGCGGTGAAGCGCGTGCCGCCGGCGCTCAGGCTGGCAACAAGTCCGTTGCGGGGGGCGAGGAGAGCCATGAAGTTACACCGTCCTGATGCGCGGGTTGATGAGCAGGTAGAGCAGGTCCACGGCGATGTTGACCAGCACGAAGGTGACCGCAATGGCGAGCACCACGCCCTGGACCAGGTTCACGTCGGAATTGGTGATGCCGTTCATGATCAGCTGGCCCATGCCGGGCAGCGAGAAGATCATTTCGATCACCACGGCGCCGCCGAGCAGGTACCCGATGCGCAGGCCCAACACGGTGACCGGGGTGACCAGCGCGTTGCGCAGCACGTTGCGGGTCAGCACCTCGCCGCGCGGCACGCCGTTGCCGATGGCCGTGCGGACGTAGTCCTTGTCCAGTTCCTCGACCATCGAGGTGCGCACCACGCGGATCAGCGAGGCGGAGACCGGGATGGCCAGTGCGAGTGCGGGAAGGGTCATGTGGGCCAGCCAGCCGCCGAGCCCGGTGCCCGCGGCGGCCGCGCCGCCGGAGGGGAAGAGCGGGTTGGTGCCCAGGGCGAGCCACTGGATCAGCAGGATGCCCAGCCAGAAGGACGGGGTGGCGATCGCGGCAATCGAGAAGACGCGGACCAACTGGTCGGGCCAGCGGTCGCGGTAGAGGGCGCCGAGCACGCCGAAGACCAGGGAAAGAACCACGGCGATCAGCACGCCGAAGAAGGTCAGCTGCAGGGTCAGCGGGAACGCGTTGGCGATCATTTCGCCGACCGGGCGGGCCGGCGGGGTGGTGGTGCCGAAGTCCAGGCGGATCAGCCGGGCCAGGAAGGAGACGTACTGGATGACCAGCGGGTCATTGAGCCCGCGCTCCTCGCGGTAGGCGTCCTTGGCCGCCGCGCTGGCGCCTTCGCCCAGGGCGGAGGTGGCCTCGTCACCGGGTGCAAGTTTAAGGATGATGAAGACCAGGAAGGTGACTCCCAGGATCATCAGGGGCAGGGCGGCGAGGCGGCGTAGCAGCAGCCGTAGGAGGGTTCCCACGCAAGAACTCCGATGGGTAGGCAATAAGTTGGCAAGTGGTGTTGCAGGAGGGGTGCGGTTGCGCCGCCGGCTTGGGAGAATCGGCGGCGCAACCGGAACGTTCGAGGGCTAGGCCTTGGGGGCCACGCCGACGAAGGAGATGCCGGTGGTCGGAAGCGGCTTGAAGCCCTCGAGCTTCTTCTCGTCCCAGGCGGTCGGCAGCTGGCGGTGCAGCACCGGGTACAGCGGGACCTGGTCGGAGAGCAGGTTGATGGCCTCGGTCCAGGCCTTGACGGCACCGGCCTCGTCCTTGGACTTCACTGCCGCATCGAGCATGCCCTGCAGCGCCTTGTATTCGGCGGCCTTGGACCAGCGGAAGCGGTTGGTCGGCCAGACATCGCCGCGGTAGAACCAGCTCAGCAGCAAATCCAGGTCGTTGCCGAAGACCGAGGGATCGCCCGGGGCGGCCACGATGGTGAACTTTCCGGTGTCGACGCGCTCGGTGTACAGGGCACCGGACTGCAGGTTCTGCATGGTGACCGTGACGCCCGGGAGCTTGTTCCAGGATTCGAGCAGCAACGGGGCGATGTCCTTGACCCAGGAGGTGTCGGTGGTCAGCAACTCGATCTCGAGGTTGGTGACGCCGGCTTCCTTGAGCAGGGCCTCGGCCTTGGCGGCGTCGAAGCCGTAGACGTTGGCGGCCTTGACGTACTGCGGGTGGGTTTCCTGCACGTAGGAGGTGGCCGGCTTGGCGTTGCCCAGCAATGCGCGGTCGATGACGGTCTGCGTGTCGGTGGCGTAGTGGAATGCCTGGCGCACGCGCTTGTCGGCGAACGGGCCGGACTCGCAGTTGAACATCAAAAAGAGCAGGCCGAAGGACTGCACCGATTCGACGTTCATCTTGGACTTGAGGCGGTCGACGTCCAGGTACGGGACGTCCTCGATGGCCGCGACGCGGCCGGATTCGGCGGCCGTGACGCGGGCTGCGGCGTCCGAGAGCAGGTACCAGGTCATGGTGTCCGCCTTGGCAGCGTAGGCGCCGTTGTAGTCGGCGAACTTCTCGAAGACGATCTTGTCGTCCTTGGTGGCGGAGACCAGCTTGTACGGGCCCGAGCCGACCGGGGCCGCGTCGAATGCCGCCTGGTCCGCGGAGGCGAGCTTCTTCGGGACGATCTTGACCACGGAGATGCGGGTGGCGAAGAGCGGGAAGGCGTAGTTCAGGGTGAACACGACGGTGTCTTCGCCCTTGGCCTTGACCGACTTGATGAACGGCACGAACTGCGCGAACAGCGAGGCGTTCTTGGCGTCGGTGACGCGATCGAAGGAGTAGACGACGTCCTCCACGGTGACCGGGTCGCCGTTGTGGAACTTGGCGCCGGAGCGAAGCTTGACTTCCCAGCTGGTGTCGGTCAGCTGCTTCGGGTCGGCGGCGGCCAGTGCCAGGTACGGCTCGCGGGTTGCCGGGTGCAGGTCGACCAGGCCCTCGAAGATGTGCAGGTTGGCGGCGAACGGGGTGGCGCCGGAGGAAGTCATCGGGTCGAAACCGGTGGACAGGGCGTAGGAAATGCCGGCTTCCAGGTGGGTGGCGGCACCTGTGGCGGCGGCGCTGCCGCCGGTTGAGGTCCCTGGGCTCGAGCAGGCCGCAACCGTTGCCGAGAAGGCAGCTGCTGCACCAAGCATGCCGGTCATCTTGAGAAATTCACGACGGCCACGGGGCTTGCTGGCCAAATCCTTGATGGTCATATCTAATCTCTTTCATTTCCAAGACGGTGAAAGTCGGACGTAGGACGTCCTATGCTGTGAGATAGACTGTAAGCGCCATCACCGCCACACGTCAACCGCGTCACAGTGGAAACCTTGCATCATCATTGACTCAGCAGGGAATCTTCACCGCCCATCCGAAAGGGGAATCAGCCGCTCATGATCGTCTCGCGACCACCTCGTCTCGATGCCCACGCCAGGCTGCGTGCGCTCACCTCCGACATCACCGACCTGATCCTGGACCGCGGACTTTTGCCGGGAGATGCCATGCCCACCGAGCAGGAGCTCATGGCGGAGCTGGGCGTGGGGCGCAACACCCTGCGCGAGGCCATCAAGGTCCTGCAGGCCCTGGGCGTGGTGGAAATCCGCCACGGCTTCGGCATGTTCGTGGCCGAGGAGAACCTCGTGGCCCTGTCCGACTCGCTGACCTTCCGCGGGCAGATGTCGCTGCGCCACAAGGGGCACGAGGCCAACGAGCTCGTGGACGTGCGCCAGGCGCTCGAGGCCGGGCTCGTGGGGACGGCCATGTCGGCGATCACCGAGCAGCACCTGGCCGAACTCGAAGCCATCGTGGTGGACATGGAGCGGCTCGCGGCCGACGGCCACAGCTTCATCGACGCCGACAGGAATTTCCACCGGATCCTGTTCGAGCCGCTGAACAACCAACTGCTGAGCAACCTTTTGGGCGTCTTCTGGGATGTGTACCGCACCATCCACCAGAGCATCGACGCCAAGGACAGCACCCGCGCGCATCTTGCCGAAACCGCGCATTCGCACCGCGAACTATTCGAGGCCGTCAAGTCAGGCGACAAGCCGCTGGCCAGCTCGCTGCTCGCCTGCCACTTCGACGGGATCCGCGGCCAGCTCGCGGAATTCAACGCCCCGGCCGGCTAGCCCCAGAAGTGCGGCGCCGGCTTTCGGGCCCCGGGCAACGCGGTGTCCTCGCGCCAGCGCGCCACCCAGTCGGGCAGCACCAGGTCCGCGGGAACTTCCAGCCCCATCGCGGCGAGGATCTCCTCGTTGGAGACCGGGCCCTTCTTCGAGAGCAGCCGGGTGGCCATCGTTGCGTGCACGTAGATTTCACCGTCCGCGACCATCCGCTGCTCAAAGTAGATGCACTTGTCGTCCATGCCCAGGATGCGGGTTTCCTGCGTGAACTTCTGGTTGAAGACCACGGACTTGCGGAAGGAAATGGTCTCGGCCTGGACCACCGGGGTCCACTTGTTCTTCCTCATCACGTTCCACACCCCGGCGCGCACCATGAGATCGAACCGACCAAGGTCGAAGAGCGAGAAGTACATGCCGTTGTTGATGTGTCCGGCCACGTCGATGTCGGTGAGCAGCGCCCGCATCGGCACCGAGGAGGTATCGAACATGGACAGCTTGGGGCGCCTGCCGGCAGTGGCGAGCAGGACCAGGAGGCGAAAGAGAGCATGCATGAACCCCATCCTACTCATGAGTAACTTAACTGTCGCCCGTTTTGTGGCGTGCTAGTGATTGACTTATATCAATGAGTTGATTCAAGATGGAACCCGGACACCACCGTGCCTCCGGACATCGCATCCATCTTCAGGACCCACACCATGGCCCCGCGCGCGCTTCGACCCTTCGCCCATCGCGATTACCGCATCCTGCTCATCGCCATGGCGATCAGTGTCTTTGCCCATGGAATGTGGGCCGTGGCAATGGTCTACCAGGTCAAGCACCTGGGCGGCGGCCCGGCCCAGCTTTCGGTGGTGGCCACCGCAACCTCGCTCGGCCTGCTTGGCTTCGTGCTCATTGGCGGCATCACCGCGGACCGGGTCAGCTGCAGGAAAATCATCATCGCCGTCGAGGCCGTCTCGCTCACGGTGATGAGCACCCTGTCGGTCCTTGCACTCACCGGCTCCATCCAGCTCTGGCACCTCGCCGTGGCAGGTTTCATCCAGGGCGCCGGTGCCGCATTCTTCTTCCCCGCGTACTCGGCGCTGCTTCCCCGCATCCTGCCGGCCGAGGACCTGTTGGCCGCAAACGGCATGGAGGGGATGTTCCGACCGGTGCTGCAGCAGGCCGCGGGTCCCGCCATCGCCGGGGTGCTCGTCGCCTCCTTTGCGCCCTCGATGGCGATAGTCGGAATTGCCGCCTGCCATCTGGTGGCCTTCGTGGTGTTGAACCTGCTTGGCCACCACCGCGCCTACGACGCGCACTTGGAACCCGACCAGAAGCGCCCCAGCGTCCTGGCCGACCTCCGCGAGGCGGTCAGCTACACGCTGGGCACACCGTGGCTGCTGTGGACCCTGTTGTTTGCCGTCGTCGCCGTGCTCAGTTTCATTGGCCCGATCGAGGTTCTGCTCCCCTTCGTCGTGGAGGACCAGCTCAACGGCAATGCAAAGACCTTCGGCTTCATGCTGGCGGCATTTGGCATCGGCAGTGCGCTGGGCTCGATGGTCACCGCATCGCTTCCCCTGCCGCGGCGCTACCTGACCTTCATGATGGCGTTCTGGGCCTTTGGCACGATCCCCCTGGCGTTCATCGGGTTGACCCGGTCCCCCTGGCAGCTGGCCGCGCTGTTGGTCGTCGTGGGAATCACCGGAGGGCTCGGGCAGGTCATTTGGGGAACGCTGTTGCAGCGCCGGGTTCCGACCCACATGCTCGGGCGGGTGTCCTCGTTGGACTTCTTCGTCTCGCTGGCTCTCATGCCCGTGTCGATGGCGCTTGCCGGCCCGCTGGGCGCAATCATGCCGCTGTGGATCATCTTCGTGGTGGCTGGTGTGGCCTCACCCGTGATCGGCGTCCTGGCTTGGCTTGCAGGGCGAATGTACCGGGACGAGATCGATCATCCGCTCGACCGGGTGGACGCACCGCAGCAGGCCGACGCCTGAGTTGTCCCGGGCCATGTTCCGCAACATGGCCCGGGACACCGGACGGGCACCCGAATGGAGAGCCTGTGGAAAACCTCTCCCAAACTTTTGGCAACGGGGCTAGGATGTCTGCTAATTGACTCCAACCGAATCGTAGGCCGTTGGCATGTTTGCGAAATTCAAGAAGGTCATGCTCGTCTTCTGCTCCGGCGCGCTCGTGCTCACTGCAGCGGGATGCGCCGGAAACGCGGAACCGGTCGAGCCGACCAAATCGCATCCGACGCCTACAACAACCGCAACGAGTTCGCCTCCGACGCCGTCGCCGACCCCCACCGCGAAGCCAACTCCCACACCGGTTCCGGGAAGTTCCAAAGGCCCCGCAAAGAACTGGCCAGTCCCCAAGATGCCGGATGCTGCAAAGGAAAGAACTGAAGCGGGGATCATTTCCTTCACAGAACATTGGTTCGACGTTCTCGAGTACATGTATGTCACCAATGAGACCGAGCAGTTGAAAGAAATCACTCGGCCGCAGTGCATCGAATGCGCTGAGAACTTTATTGATCCAGCCGACGGACTCGCGAATAGCGGCGCTTGGTCCATGGGTGGAAGGCTCGATGCAAAGGTAACGCTGGCTGTCGTGACAGACAGCAAGTCCGGTCTTGCCAATTTCCGGCTCGACCGAGAGGATCTACTGATCTATGACCGGAACGGCGAATATAACGGGAAGCTTCCGGGAACAGCAAAGGCTGACGTTGGGGCCCTTGTTCTTGAATATTCGGACGGCTGGAAAGTCGTCAATCTTCAATGGCTCGATTCTAAGTGAGCTCAGATGAACCGCTCGAAGTTTTTCGCCACGGGATCAGCTTTGATGCTAATAGCTGCTTTCTTTGTAAGCATGGATGCTGAGGTTGCTTTTGCTTGTCCGGATGCAGAGTACTCCACAAATGGCAGCGGATACGAAGCCACGGGTCCGGGATGTCCTTTCCAATCGGAGGGCAAAACATACGGTGATAAGCAACCGGGCCGAACTCACACGATCAACAACGGCCCCAAGATCCGGTACGAAGTGACCTATTTCCAAGAATGCAGTCCCGCGATGACGCTCATCAGGTCCTGCTCTGCCAATACAGACGCTCCGTGTCCCGATGGAAGTTACCCCCTGACCCGACTCATTAAGGCGCTCAACGGGCCTCGCGCCGGGCAGACCATTTCACTTCGACAATATTGCTCGACTGAACCGGCGATTGAGGTACCTGGAGCAGAAAACGACATTGCAAGGGTGACTCCGGACCAATTCCGCAGAATGCCGCTTGTTGCTTCGAGCATTGTCAGCCAGCCCGAGAACTTCTCGCTGCGCAACGGGCACGCCCACCTGTACGCCGAATCCGAACCCCAAAATTTCAACATCACCCTGTTCGACCAGGATATCCGGGTGCGCGCGATCCCCGTTTCCTACCTGTGGACCTACGGCGACGGAACCTCCCGGACACTCGCGTTCCCCGGCGGCCCGGTCGCCGAGCGCGGCTTCGACGAACCCACCAGCACCAGCCACGTCTACCAGGACACCGGCGACTTCAGGGTCGGCCTGACCACCCGGTTCCGCGGGGAATACTCGACCGAGGGCGGCCCCTGGACCCCGATCCCGGGCGTCGCCAACGTGCCCAGCGAGCAGGTCACGATGAGCGTGTGGCGGACCAAGAAGATCCTGGTCGCCGAGAACTGCAACAACGCCCCCCACGCGCCGGGCTGCGCTTCCCTGTTCGACAAGTAGCGCCACTACGGGCTCCCGCGTTTTCTGCGCAGCGGACAACGCTCTGCGCCTTCGCGTTACAGGTACGGGCGCGTGATGAATTCGATGTAGTGCCCCGCAGGATCCAAGAGGTAGACGCCGCGGCCGCCATGTTCGGTGTTCGTCTGGCCCGGACGGGTTCGCTGCGGGTCCGCCCAATGTTCAAGTCCGCGCTCATGGATCCGCGCGTAGGTGCGCTCGAAGTGCGCATCGTCCACCAGGAATGCGTAGTGCTGGGGCGGGAAGTCGATGGGCGGTTCGGCGAACTGCAGCATGACCCCGTCGTCCAGCTGGAGGTTGGTAAACGGGCCCCAGCTTTCGATGCGGTGGGCCTCGGCGAGGTCGATGTAGAACTGCGCCGAGGCCTCGCGGTCCTTGGCGGCAATGATGGTGTGGTTGAAAGAAATGCTCATGGTTTTTCCTGGTTCTCGAATCGGTGAATCCGAAGGATGCAGGCAACACCTGGCCCAGTCGACAGGCAGTGTGGAAAAGTGTGTGCGCCGGATACGGAGGGGCTCTTGCTGAACGCAAGATCGTCACCACGGTGCAGAGCGGTTCGTGAACCGCTGCGTTGTGGCAACGACGTGAGTTGCCTTGACCTCCTGGAAGCTCGGCCCATCTGGGGCGCATCAAGAATTTTTGCAGGTCACGGCGATTGCTGCAAGGACGTGTTCGGTGAACCCGGATGCTTCCCCGCATCGAAGCACTCCTAGGTGTCAGCGCCGGGCGGCCAATGCGTGGTCGGCAAGCGCAACCTGCTCCGGGGCAGCTAACTTCTTCGACCTCGACGAGAACGCCAAGGACATCTACACCTCCACCCGCACGGTCTTCGCCAAGGACTACGGGATCGACATGGATGCCGCCCGCCAGCCGCTGGCAGAACCGCTGCCGCTGCCCGAGGGCCGGTAACCGGTCGGAGGCCGAGGTTCCCGCAGTCCTACTTCGGTCCGCGGCGCGGCCTGAACGGACGCGTCCCCTCGACCTCCGCGATGGCGTCGGCGGCGCGGATCAGCCCCAGGTGCGAGAGCGCCTGCGGGAAGTTCCCGGCCATGTGCCCGGAGACCGGGTCGAATTCCTCGGCCACCAACCCCAAGTCGTTGACGGTTTCGGCGAGTTTCTCGAACAGGGCCCGGGCATCGTCGAGGCGCCCCGAGTGGGCATACTGCTCCACCAACCAACAGGTGCACACCAGGAACGTGTACTCCCCCGGCGGCAGCCCGTCTCCCGCGGCCTCGGTGCGGTAGCGGCGGATGAACCCGTGTTCGTCGAGCAGGTCCTTCTCCAGCCGTGCCACGGTCCCCAGCATCCGGGGGTCCTGGTAGTCGACGAAGCCGACCTGGGCCAGGACCAGCAGCGAGGCGTCAACCTCGGTGGTGGCGTAGGTCTGCGTGAACGAGTCCAGATCCGCGTTGAAGCCCTTTTCCATGATCTCGGCGCGCAGCTTGTCGCGGGCGGACTCCCACGCCAGCACGTCGCCGGTCAGCCCGTGGTGCTTCACCGCCCGGACCCCGGCATCCAGGGCCGCCCACATCATGACCCGCGAGTGCGTGAAGTACTCCGGGTTCCCGCGCATTTCCCACAAACCGTGGTCCTTGCGTTTCAGGTTGGCAATCACGTAGTCGATCAGCGCCTTTTGCAGCGGCCAGGAGAAGTGGTCCTCGCGCCCGCCCATGGTGCGCAGCTCGTCGAGCGCGACCATGACTTCGCCGACCACATCCCCCTGGTACTGGTGCACCGCGGCGTTGCCCACCCGCACCGGCTTGGCTCCCCCGTACCCGGGCAGGTGCTGCAGGACGCGCTCGGGCAGCTCGCGTTCCCCGCCGACCCCGTACATGATCTGCAGGTTGTTGTGGTCCCCGGCAATGGCTCGCAAAAGCCAGTCGCGCCAATGCATCGCTTCCTGCTCGTAGCCGTGGGTCATCATCACCTGCAGCGTCAGCGCGGCGTCGCGCAACCAGCAGTAGCGGTAGTCCCAATTGCGTTCCCCGCCGAAGAACTCCGGCAACGAGGTGGTCGGCGCGGCGACGATCCCGCCGGTCTCGCGGTGGGTCAGCGCCTTGAGCACCAGCAGCGAGCGGCGCACCAGAGCGTCGTGGGCCTCATGCCTGGGGATCTTCGCGGCCCAGTCGTGCCAGTGCTTCGCGGTCTGGGTCATGGCCAGGCCCACATCGCTGGGCTCGGGGGTCGCCGCATGCCCGGGATAGCAGGCGAACTCGAAGTCGAACACGTCTCCGGCCCGCACGTCGAATTCGTCGCGGTGGGTGTGGTGCCTGGCCTTGGGCAGCCGGGCGGCATGCAGCACCGCGGCCTTCGGTCCGGCAACCGCCACCAGCGACTCGGTGCCCTTGACCGGGTCGAAGCTGCGCCGCACCCACGGCAGCACCGCCCCGTAGTTGTACCTGATGACCAGTTCGTGTTCCACCCGCATGGTTCCCGAGAGCCCCTCCACGCGCCGCATGATGCCGGAGTGTCCATTGCCCGTCGGCATGAAGTCGGTGACCAGGATCTGTCCGGTGTCGCTTGCCCACAGGGTGCGCAGCACGAAGGAAGCGTCGAGGTAGTTGCGGCTCACCACTTCGCCCTGCAGCGGCGCCAGCAGCCAGCGGCCGTTCTCCTGGCCGCCCAGCAGCGAGGCGAAGACGGATCCCGAGTCGAAGCGCGGGAAACACAGCCAGTCCACCGAGCCCAGCCGGGAGACCAGTGCCGCGGTGCGCTGGTCCGAAAGCAACGCGTAGTCCTCGATGAAAGTGCCCATGGCCCCACCCAATCGCATTTGCCGCTCCCAGACAAGGGAATTCGGGTTCCAGTGCCGCAACGGAAGACGCCCCGCCGGTTCCCGGTGCGATAGGTTCGTGAGTGGGATTGATGACGACAGCTGCGCAACCAGAGGATGGACCATGAAATTCCAGGCCTTGCGCCAACGCTTCCTGCCCGGCGATTTTCCGCCCGAGGAATGGGAACGCCGGCAACCGAGCCGTCAGCAGTTGCGGCGCGATGCCTGGGTGACGCTGCTGCTCATGGCCGCGGCGCTGCTGGGCATGGAAATGATCCTCAGCTTCGCGCCGGCGGAAGACGCCCCCGACCGCGTCCCGGCCTACCTGGCCATGTGCGCGATGATTGCCCCGCTGGCGGTGCGCCGGCGCTTCCCGATTGCCTCGATGCTGGTGCTCTCGGCGCTTTTCATCGGCTTCGGCACCTGGCTTCCGGCGGTCATGATGCAGCTGGCACCGCAGATCGCCTACTTCGTCGGGCTCTATTCGGCGGTCACCTGGGCGCGCGACCGGCGCGGCCTGAGACTGGCATTGGGCGGCGTCATCCTGGCCATGGCCGTGTGGCTGCTGGTCGCCATCACCAACGCGAAGCTGTTCTACGGCACCGAGCTGGAACTGCCCATCGCCATCGAGACCTCCGGCTTCATCGACCCGGTCATCGCCTACGCCGGGTACAACTTCCTGGTCAACCTCTTCTACTTCGGCGGTGCCATCTTCCTGGGAGAGACGTCCTGGCGCAGCGCCTGGCGGCACGAGGTCGTGGTGGAACAGGCCGCACAGCTGCAGGAGCAGGCCAAGGAGCTGGCCCGCCGCGCGGTGGTCGACGAACGCCTGCGCATTGCCCGGGAACTGCACGACGTGGTGGCACACCACATCTCGGCCGTCGGGGTGCAGGCGGCGGCCGCCCGCATGGTCCAGCCGCGGGACCCGGAACGCGCGGCCGCGCTGATGCTCGGCATCGAGGACTCGGCCCGCCAGGCGGTGGGCGAGACCCGCTCGCTGCTGCGGGTGCTGCGGCACGGGGACCCGGACGGGGAAGGCGCCACCGACCGTTCCCCGGAACCCTCGCTGGGGCAGCTGCCGGGGCTGGTGGAGCAGTCGGCCCGCGCCGGGGTCGCGGTGCAGCTGATCACCGTCGAACACCGGCCGGGTTTCCTGGGCGAGGTCGGCCCCGGGCTGGGCCTGGCGCTGTACCGGATCGCCGCCGAGTCCCTGGCCAACGTGCGCGAGCACTCCACCGCACGCTCGGCGGTGCTCTCGCTGCGCAGCGGCAGCGACGGGAACGGCGACTGGGTGGAGGTAGAGGTCATCGATGACGGGACCCCGCGCCCGGGAACCTCCGGCAGCGGCTACGGCCTGCGCGGCATCAAGGAACGCGCGGCGCTGCACCACGGGCTGGTGGACATCGGCCCGCGCTCCCCGGCCGGGTGGCGCACCCGCGCCCGGCTGCGCACCCTGCACACCCCCGACACCGTTGAAGGAACCCCATGAGCCCCATCCGCATCCTTGTCTGCGACGACCAGGCACTGATCCGCTCCTCCCTGGCCCTGATCCTGGGCACCGACGAGGCCCTCGCGGTCGTGGGCACGGCCGCCGACGGGCAGGAGGCCGTCGCCGCGGCCCTGGACCTGCACCCGGACGTGGTGCTCATGGACATCCAGATGCCGGTGCTCGACGGGGTCCGCGCCACCGCGCAGATCACCTCGGCAACCAACGCCAAGGTCGTCGTGCTGACCACCTTCGACCGCGACGACTACCTCTTTGCCGCGATCGATGCCGGGGCCAGCGGGTTCCTGCTGAAGAACACCGAACCGGAAATGATCATCCAGGCGGTGCACGCCGCGGCCGGCGGCCAGGCACTGCTCTCCCCCGAGGTCACACTGCGCATCATCCAGCGCGGCACCGCCGCTTCGGCGCCGGGCACGAGCGCGGCGCCGACGGCCGCACTCGCCCCGGATGACCGGCGGGTGCTGGACGAGCTGACCAACAGGGAACGCGAGGTGCTCACCAGGCTGGCCTCGGGCCTGTCCAACGCGGAGATCGCCGCTGCCCTGCATGTCTCGGAGGCGACCGTGAAGACGCACCTGTCCAACGTCTTGGCCAAGGCCGGGGTGCGGGACAGGGTGCAGGCCGTCGTCTTCGCCTACCGGGTCGGGCTCATCCCTTCGATGGAGGCCTGAGGCCGGGGCGCAGGTTCCGTGCAGGCGAATTTCATTCCTTCGAACGATCCGCCGCGGCCGGCCCCGCACATAGATTGGAAGGCAGGAGAACACCCGCCAAGCAAAGGAATGTCCCACCGTGTTAGAGGTACAAGGTCTCACCCGGCGATTCGGTGACCGGACGGTGCTTGACGAGGTGTCGTTTTCCGTCCCCGCCGACGGCATGACAGGTTTCGTCGGGGCCAACGGCGCCGGCAAGACCACCACCATGCGCATCATCATGGGAGTGCTCAAGTCCCATTCCGGGTCGGTGTACTTCAACGGCACGCAGATCACGAACACCGACCGGGCCCGCTTTGGCTACATGCCTGAGGAACGCGGACTCTATCCCAAGCAGCAGGTGCTGGACCAGCTCCAATACCTCGGCCAGCTGCACGGCATGAGCCGCACCGATGCCCGTACCGAGGCCCTGGACCTGCTGGACCGCTTCGGCATTGCCGATCGGACCAAGGACAAGCTCGAGTCACTCTCGCTGGGCAACCAGCAGCGCGTGCAGGTCGCCGCCTCGCTGATGCACCACCCCACCGCGTTGGTCCTGGACGAGCCGTTCTCCGGGCTGGACCCGCTGGCCGTGGACTCCATGACCAAGCTGTTGGCCGAGCGGGCCGCCACCGGGGTGCCGATCCTCTTCTCCAGCCACCAGCTGGATCTGATCGATACGCTCTGCGACAACCTCGTGGTGCTGGCGGGAGGCAAGATCGTGGCTTCCGGCAGCGCCGCGGAGCTGCGGGCGCGGGCCAGCGCCAAGCACGTGGTGGTGACCCCGCCCGATGCCGGATGGCTGCGCGAGCAGCCCGGCGTGCGGGTGCTGGATGTCGCGGGCCCGCGGGCCCTGGTGGAGTTCACCGATGACGCCACGGCCCAGCGCGTGCTGCGCACCGCGGTGGATCGCGGGGCCGTCACCGAATTCGCCCCGCAACGTCCTTCGTTGGCAGAAATCTACCGGGAGGTCATCCGATGAGCATCACCGATCACCGCACCAGGCCCACCGATGCACCGGTCCGGTCCGCATCCTCTGGGCAGCCAAGCGCGCCATGGCTGATCGTGACCCTGCGCGAGGTCACGGTGAAGGTCCGGGACAAGTCGTTTCTCATCACCACGTTGGTCACCCTCGCGCTCATCGTGGGTTCGGTGGTGTTCGCCGGGATCATGGGAGACAAGACCACCACCGCCACGATTGCCTTCGAACAAAACGGCAGGACCGCTGCCCTGATGGCCTCGGCCAACGAGCTGGCCCTCGCCAACGACCGGAAGGTCGAATTGGTTTCCCATCCGGTGCCGTCAGGAACCGCGGTCCTCGAGGCCCTGCGTGCCAAGGACGTCGACCTGGTGCTCGCACCCACCCCGGATGGCTACAGCCTCACCGCGCTGAAGGAGGTGCCCGGCTCGGTCCAGTCGCTGCTCGGCGACGCGGCAAGCGCCCAGGCACTGGAATTCAACGCCGGGAAGCTGGGGGTCTCCCCCGAGTCGTTGACCGCAGGTTCCACCGTGAGCCCGGTGCTGCTCGACGGGGATTCGGAACGCAACTCGATGGCCATGGTCATGGGCTTCATCTTCTCGTTCCTGTTCTACATGTCCGCAATGATCTTCGGGATGCCGATCGCCAACTCGGTGGTGGAGGAAAAGCAGAACCGGGTGGTGGAGATCCTGGCCACCGCCATCCCCATCCGCCAGCTGCTCGCGGGCAAGATCCTGGGCAACATGATCCTGGCCATGGGGCAGCTGTGCCTGTTCACGGGGATCGGCCTGCTGGCCCTGAACATGATGCCCACCCCGGTCCCGTTCGTTTCGGTGGTGTTCGCCACCGCCGGCTGGTTCCTGGCCTTCTTCCTGGCCGGCTTCCTGATCCTTGCCGCGGTCTGGGCGGCACTGGGCGCCATGGCCTCGCGCACCGAGGACCTGCAGCAGTCCACGGGCCCGGTGATCATGGTGCTGGTGGCGGTGTTGTTCACCGGCATCTACGCCAAGGGCACGTTGTTGGTCGTCGCGTCCTATGTCCCGGTGATTTCCTCGGTGGCCATGCCGATCCGCTTGCTGAGCAGCGATGTTCCGCTGTGGGAGCCTTTCGCCTCGCTGGCCGTTGCCGTCGCGGCGGCATGGGCCATGGTGCTGTTCGGCGAGAAGATCTACCGCCGGGCCATCATGCAGACCGGTTCTGCGCTGTCCTGGCGCAAGGCGCTGAAGCTCGAGGACTAGCCACAGCTTTCAAGGAACAAGTTGAATTTGCCGCAGGGCGCCATCTCGCGCGGCCGCGATATGCCCAAAATCCTTGTCACATGAAATCACGGTGGCATTGTTGAGCATGGCGTAAGTTGCGATAAGCGTGTCGCTTGCTCCAGCGGCACGAACCAGTCCGTTCCCCCGCAGTGCGGATTGGATCACGAGTACGTCATGCACTGTTGGATGAACCAAGGGTTGCAACAGTTTTTCCATCCGCATCCGGTAATTATCATGCTCCACCTTGTTTCGCGCCATGAAGCAATATTCCAGGGCGGCAGGCGGGCATGTCATGATCACTCCTCGGTGAGAAATGTGGTCGATAAATCCGGTCACCGGATTCCTGGAGCCATAATGTGACCATGCGCTGGCATCGATGAGATACAGCGGAAGCGACGACCCGAGGCCGTTCATCACGCCACGGAAGTATCTGAATCCGGGTAGTCGATAACGGTGGCTCGTCGTTGTTCCACAGTCATGGGATGGGCTTTCATGTCATCCAACACGGCTTGCTGGTGGTTCAAGGCAAGCACGACGTCCAGGGCCATGTCGATGGCTTCTCGGGCCGAGCCTGCGGACAAGATTCTTTTGGCTTCCTCAATTTTGGCTTTGTCGACATCGACAGAAGTGATGGCCATGACGACCACGTTCCCTTCAATTCTGCGTATATCGGTGAGTATATGGGTCACTGGTTTTCGCTGGAAGGCTTCGGACGACCTGAAGTTCGGGGGCCGTCCCCAGCCAAGTGTTGCCCACCTCTGCAGCAAACAGCGAAGGCCCGCAGCTCCCGGGCAGGGGGCTGCGGGCTTTCTCATCAGCGGGCCGCGGTTGTTAGATAACCGAGTCGCTCAGGTGGTTCGGGGTGCCGAAGCGGTGCGCGGTGATGGAAACCGCCTGCTCGTGCAGGAAGGTCAGCATTTCCACCCGACCCGCGGAAACCACGTTGTTGGCGTAGATGGCAACATCGGGCTTGCCGTTGGTTGCCTCGGCGACATCCATGACTGAGCCGCCGATCAGGCGGATTCGGGCTGCGGAGTCCGGACCGGTCTTGGCGGCCAGGCGTGCCGCGCGAGCGCCGAAACCCTGGGCATCCTCAACCACGACGGTGGCGGAGGATTCAGTGAGCACGGAGCGGATTGCGGCCGGGACTTCGACGGCGGAGGAAACGGTGACGCGGGAACCGGCGGCGATGCCCGCGGCAACGACGCGAACCAGCTCGGCGATGCCGTGGCCCGAGGTCTCGTTCTCGAAGCGCACGGTCACCGGCAGGGCGCGGTAGCGGAAGACGTTGCGCTCGGCGTGCAGGCCGGAGACGTCCTTGGCGGTGTTGAACTCGTTGGCCCAGACGGCGGCGTCGGAGGCCAGCGCGCCTTCGAGCCAGGACAGGTCCGCAGCCTCGAGGCCGGACTCGCCGGCAGCCTTCAGCAGCGCGGAGGAGGTTGCCGAGAGCGTCCCGGTGTGTGCCACCGGGGCGTCTTCCCAGGAGCCCATGCCCACCAGGTAGTTCGGACCGCCGGCCTTGGTGCCGGCACCGATGGCCGACTTCTTCCAGCCGCCGAACGGCTGGCGCTGCACGATGGCACCGGTGATGCCGCGGTTGATGTAGAGGTTGCCGGCCTGGATGTTCTCCAGCCAGTAGGCCATCTCATCCGAATCCAGCGAGTGCAGGCCCGAAGTCAGGCCGTAGTCGATGTCGTTGACAATGGCCACTGCCTCTTCGAGGGTCTCCGCGGTCATGACGCCGAGGATCGGGCCGAAGTACTCGGTGAGGTGGTACTCGGAGCCGCGCTTGACCCCCGAGCGGACGCCCGGGCTCCACAGCTTGCCGGACTCGTCGAGCTTCTTGGGCTCAAGTACCCACTTCTCGCCCTCGCCCAGCGTGGTCAGGCCGCGCAGCAGCTTGCCCTCGGCCGGTGCAATGACCGGGCCCATCTGGGTCTGCGGGTCCTGCGGGTAGCCGACCTTCAGCGAGCGGATGTCGTCGATGAGCTGGTTGTGGAAGCGCTTGGAGTCCGCTGCCGAGCCCACCAGGATCACCAGCGAGGCGGCCGAGCACTTCTGGCCGGCGTGGCCGAAGGCCGAGGCCGCGACGTCCTTGGCGGCCAGGTCCAGGTCGGCGTGCGGGGTGACGATCACGGCGTTCTTGCCCGAGGTTTCGGCCAGCAGCGGCAGGTCCTTGCGGAAGGAACGGAAGAGCTGTGCGGTCTCGTAGCCGCCGGTGAGGATCAACCGGTCAACGCTCGGGTGTGACACCAGTTCGGTGCCCAGCCCGCGTTCGGAGAGCTGGACCAGCTGCAGGACATCGCGCGGCACGCCGGCTTCCCACAGGGCCTCGACCATGACGGCGCCGGAGCGTGCCGCCTGGCCCGCGGGCTTGATGATGACCGCGGAGCCGGCGGCCAGCGCCGAGAGGGTGGAGCCGGCCGGGATGGCCACCGGGAAGTTCCACGGCGGGGTGACAACGGTCAGCTTCGAGGGCACGAAGGTGGCGCCGTCGACGTTTTCCAGCTCCAGGCCGCGCTGGGCGTAGTAGTGGGCGAAGTCGATGGCTTCGGAGACCTCGGGGTCGCCCTGGTCCAGGGTCTTGCCGCATTCGGAGCCCATGACCTCGAGCAGGTCGGCGCGGTGCGCCTCCAGGGCGGCACCGGCGCGGTGCAGGATCGCGGCGCGGGCGGCGGCGCCCATGGCCTGCCAGGACTCGGAGGCCGCAACGGCGGTCTGAACGACCTGGTTCAGCTCGTCCTCGGTGTGGATCATGGCCTTGGCCACGGAGTCGTTGCCGAGGGTCGAGCCGACCATCTTGTTCACGATCTCCCGGCCCCAGGCGCGGTTGCCCGGCAGGTCGGGGTCGGTGTCGGGGGTGTTTTCGAAGTCGAGCGTGCCGTCGGCCAGCGCGGCGAGCTTGGCCTCGATCGCCTCGGGGTCCACGATGTTGCGGTCCTGGATGCGGTGCGGTGCCGGGACGGAGTCGTCCAGGTCCGCCAGGGAGGCGAGGAAGCGCTGCTTCTCGCGCTCGAACAGGGCTTCGTTCTTGTCCAGCTCGAAGACCGCGGACATGAAGTTTTCCTGGCTGGCGCCCTCTTCGAGGCGGCGGATCAGGTAGGCGATGGCCACGTCGAACTCGCCCGGGTGCACGACCGGCGTGTAGAGCAGCAGGCGCCCGACATCCTTGCGCACTGCCTCGGCCTGGCCGGTGGCCATGCCCAGCAGCATCTCGAATTCGATGCCCTCGGTGACGCCGCGGCCCTGGGCCAGCAGCCAGGCCAGGGCGACGTCGAAGAGGTTGTGGCCGGCGATGCCGATGCGCACGTTTTCCACGTGGCCCGGTCGCAGTGCGTAGTCCAGCACCGACTTGTAGGAGGTGTCCGAGTCCTGCTTGGTGTTCCAGGTGGCAACCGGCCAGCCGTGCAGGTTTGCCTCGACCTGCTCCATCGGAAGGTTTGCACCCTTCACGACGCGGACCTTGATCGGGGCGCCGCCGAGGCCCACGCGCTGGGCGGACCATTCCTGCAGGTGGATCATGGCCGACAGGGCGTCGGGAAGGTAGGCCTGCAGCACGATGCCGGCCTCCAGGTCACGGAATTCGGGGAGGTCGAGGATCCGGGTGAAGACCGCAATGGTCAAATCCAGGTCCTTGTACTCCTCCATGTCCAGGTTGATGAACTTCTTTTTGGGCGCGGAGGTGGCGGCCAGGCGGTAGAGCGGGATGAGCTTTTCGATGATGTGCTCGACGGCCTCGTCGAAGGCCCAGTGGTTGTGCGGGGCCACGGTGGAGGAGACCTTGATGGACACGTAGTCGACATCGTCGCGGGCCAGCAGCTTGTGGGTTCCCTCGAGGCGGCGGGCGGCTTCGCCCTCGCCGAGGATCGCTTCGCCCAGGAGGTTGACGTTGAGGTCGATGCCCTCCTTCTTGATCTTGGAGATCGAGGCGCCGAGCTTGGCGTCGGTGGCGTCGATGATCAGGTGGCCGACCATCTCGCGCAACACGCGGCGGGCCACCGGAACCACGATGCCCGGCAGGATCGGGGCCATGGTGCCACCCAGGGCCACGGCCGACTTCATGTACCAAGGCAGGAAGGAGGGGACCTTCGGGGCCAGGGCCTTGAGGTTGCGGGCGGCGACCTTCAGGTCCTCGGGGCGGATCACGCCGTCGACGAAGCCGACGGTGAAGTCCAGGCCATTGGGGTCCTTGAGCACACCGGCAAGCTGCGCGGCGGAGGCATCTACGGGAACCTTCGAGCCTTCGGTGAGCCAGTGGCGCACCAACTTGATGGCTTCGTCTGCAAGGTCCTGGGGGCGGACCAGAGCGGTGCCGTCGGCGGCGAGGGCCGGCGGGACTACACGCACGTGCGGGGTCGTAAGGGACACGGCTGCTTCTCCTTGGAAGGAAGGGGTGGCTAAAAAAGGGGCTACCACTACCCATCTTGCACACGAAAGGTGTCGCTTTGATAGGCGGGTTCACCAGTCAGTATGGACCCAACCATCACTTCGGCAAAAGTGAACAAACCCGAACGAATTGCTTCGGCTTTTCCAATGTATCGTTGGGGTATCGGCAAAGGCCGCATTCCGGCCGCGCCACCGAGCATCCCAGGGAGCCAACCATGCTTGAAATCCGCCGCCTGCGGCTGCTGCGGGAGCTGAGCATCCGCGGCACCATTGCCGAGGTTTCCGACGCCCTGAGCTACAGCCCCTCTTCCGTTTCCCAGCAGCTTTCGCTGCTGGAAAAGGAAACCGGCGTGAAGCTGCTGCGCAAGGTCGGCCGGCGCCTGCAGCTGACCCCGCAGGCCGAGGTCCTGGTCGCCCACACCGACGAGTTGCTCGATTCCATGGAACGTGCCGAGGCCGACCTCGCCTCGACCCAGCCGGCGATTGCCGGCACGGTGCGCCTGGCGGTGTTCCAGACAGCGGTGCTCTCGCTGATTCCCACGGTGCTGCGCGAGCTGCGGCGCCAGTACCCGCACCTGCGGGTGGAGATGGTGCAGCACGAGCCGGAAACCGCATTGCATGAGACGTGGGCGCGGGATTTCGACCTGGTCGTCGCCGAGCAGTACCCCGGGCATGCGGCCCCTCACTATGAGGCCCTGGACCGCAAGATCCTGGCCCACGACGCCATCCGACTGGCACTGCCTGGAAACAACGACGAGATGCCCGCGGAGTTCCGGCATGTCTCCTCCATCGAGACCGCGGCGGGCCTCCCGTGGGTCATGGAGCCGCGCGGTGCGGCCTCCCGGCACTGGGCCGAGCAAGCCTGCCGCACCGCGGGCTTCGAGCCGGATGTGCGCTACGAGACTGCGGACCTGCAGGCCCACGTGCGATTGGTCGAATCCGGCAATGCCGTGGCCCTGCTGCCGGATTTGGTCTGGGCCTACCGGGTCCGGGACCTGCGTGTGATCGACCTGCCCGGAGCCCCGCACCGGACCATGTTCACCGCCATGCGGCACTCCTCCGCGCAGCACCCCGGATTGGTCGCCGTGCGCAAGGCGCTGCACGAGCAGGCGGTGGCGCTCCCCGGACCGCATGCGGTCGGCGACAGTACGGTTACTTAGGTCACAAACACGTAACGACGCCGTGAGAGCCGCCACAAACCGGTGAACTTTGCTGTCATACTCGAGACCGGTTGCGTTCCACAGGCACGTGCCGGTGCGGCAGTGCAACCGTGCCGCCGGCAACGAAAGACCCCGGAGATCACCCTTCCCCGGGACGCCCCAACCTTCATGAGGACCCATCATGTCCGATTCAACATTCCAGCTGATAGCCATCGCGGTGTACCTTGCCGCCATGCTGGGCATCGGCTACTTCGCGTTCAAGCGCACCAACAACATCGACGACTACATGCTCGCGGGCCGCGGGCTGAAGCCCGGGGTCGCAGCGCTCTCCGCCGGCGCCTCCGACATGTCCGGCTGGCTGCTGATGGGCCTGCCAGGCGCGATCTACCTCAATGGCCTCATCGAGGCCTGGATCGCCATCGGCCTGACCATCGGCGCATGGCTGAACTGGAAGTTCGTGGCCCCGCGCCTGCGCTCCTACACGGCGGTGGCGCAGAACGCGATCACCATCCCCAGCTTCTTCGAGAAGCGGCTGAAGGACAACAGCCACTTCCTGCGCATCGCCGCCTCGGTCATCATCCTGGCGTTCTTCACCTTCTACGTCTCCTCAGGCATGGTGGCGGCGGGCAAGTTCTTCGAGTCCTCCTTCGGCTGGAACTACTTCACCGGCCTGTTCGTGGTCGCCGCAGTCACGCTGCTCTACACGCTCTTTGGCGGCTTCCTCGGTGCAACCCTCACCGACGTGGCCCAGGGACTGCTGATGTTTGCCGCACTCATTGCCGTCCCAATCGTGGCCATCTTCCAGATGGGCAACATCGGGCAGATCGGTGACAAGATCACGCAGGTCAACCCGGATGCGCTGAACCTGTTCTCGTCCTTCAACACGACCAACGGATTCCTGGCCGCCGTCGCCATCTTCTCCACCGCCGCCTGGGGCCTGGGCTACTTCGGCCAGCCACACATCATCGTGCGCTTCATGGCGCTGCGCTCCCCGTCCGAGGCCAAGACGGCCCGACGCATCGGCATCGGCTGGATGATGCTCACGGCACTGGGCGCGATCGTCACCGCACTGGTCGGCATCGCCTACTTTGCCGGCAGCCCGGAAAAGGAGATCACCGACCCGGAGACGGTCTTCCTGCTGCTGAGCCAGATCTTCTTCCACCCGTTCGTGGCCGGGCTGGTGCTCGCCGCTGTGTTGGCGGCCATCATGTCCACCATGTCCTCGCAGCTGATCGTTTGCTCCTCGGCCCTGGTCGAGGACCTGTACAACATCGCCGGCAAGAAGCTGGCCCCCAAGCGCGAGGTCATGCTCGGGCGCACCGGCGTGCTGGTCGTGGCCGTTGTTGCCGCTGCGCTGGCCCTGAACCGGGACTCCAGCATCCTGGAGCTGGTTTCCTTCGCCTGGGCCGGCTTCGGCGCGGCCTTCGGACCGATCGTGCTGCTGAGCCTGTACTGGCGCAAGCTGACCTCCACCGGCGCCCTGGCGGGCATGATCACCGGTGCCGTGACGGTCTTCGTCTGGGGCAACATCGACGTGTTGTCCTCGGCCATGTACGAGATCGTTCCGGGCTTCGTGCTCAACCTCGTCGTTGCCGTGTTGGTCTCCCGTGCCACCTACAAGCACAACGCCGCCATCGAGGAGGAGTTCTCCGCGATGGAAGCGGAAATCGAGGAGAACGCACCCTACGTCGAGGCACCCGTCGTTCCGTAGCCAACGCCTGGATGTGACTCTGCCCCCTCGCCATGTTTCGGCGAGGGGGCACTGTCGTGCTTGACTTGGAACGACAAATAGTCACTCGCTTATACAAAGAGCCCCTGAGAGGGAGGAAAGTCGCATGAAGGAACTTTTCGATTTCAATTTCGACAGCTTCGTCACCCCCAAGGTCGTCAAGATCGTCTACATCTTGATCACCATCGGCCTGGGCATCCTTTACCTGGGCATCGTGATCGGTGCGTTCGCCTCCCGGCAGGTCGCCTTCGGCTTCTTCGCGATGATCATCATCGGCCCGCTGGTCGTGCTCATCTACCTGGCCCTGGCACGCATGGGCCTGGAATCGCTGATCGCCACGATCCGCACCGCGCAGAACACCGGCGAGCTGGTGCGCCTGGCCGGCGGCAATGCCGCGGGCTCCAACCAGCCCGCGCCCGGCACCTACCCGGGCGGCACCGGTCCCTCGTTCGGCGGCCCCGCAGGCCCGACGGCACCTCCGGCCAACCCCTACGGGAATGGGCCGCAGGCCTAGCCGCAGCACCGGCCACGCCTCGAACCGGCGGTGGATTCACGGGAAAGCCCAAGCGGCCCCGCGAATCCACCGCCGGTTCCGTTTTCCCCTCCCCCGGCGAGCGCGCACGGACCCACAAGGAACCGGTTTTCGACGGTAGGATCTTGGCATGCCTGATGCCTCTGTTCCTTCCCCGAACGCGCCCGAGACCACGCCCAAGCCCGAGGTCGTGGACGATTTTGTCACCCGCAGCCACCGCACCGCCTCCGGGCTGCGCTACACCAGCACGACCGGCCGGATGGTGCTGCGCAAGGAAGAGGACACCGAGGGCAAGACCGAGGGCTTCAATGCCAAGGCGGAAATCTTCCTGGTCGCCTACACCGCCGAGACCGAGGAAACACCCGCCACCGGGAACGGGACCAAGTCCCGCGCCAAGAAGCCCGCCGGAGTGGTGGCGGCCAACCGGCGACCGGTGGTGTTTGCCTTCAACGGCGGCCCCGGCTCGGCCAGCCTCTGGCTGCACATGGGCCTGCTGGGCCCGCGCATCGTCGATTCCGGGGACGTGGGAAACATGACCCCGGCACCCTACGGGGTCATCGACAACCCCGAGTCGCTGCTGGAGCACGCCGATGTGGTGATGATCGACCCGGTGAACACCGGGTTCTCCCGCGTCGTTGAGGGCGGGACCACCGACGAGTTCCATTCCTTCACCGCCGACCGCGACCTGGTCGCCGAGGTCATCCGGCTCTGGGTCACCCGCAACCAGCGCTGGCTCTCCCCCAAATACCTCATCGGCGAGTCCTACGGCACCATGCGCGCGGTGGCCGTGGCCCGGCGCCTGCAGGAGGCCCACGGCATGGCGGTGAACGGGCTGGGGCTGATCTCCGCGGTGCTGAACATGTCCACCCTGGACTTCGCCCCGGGCAACGACACCCCCTACGCCCTGCACCTGCCCACCTATGCGGCGATCGCGCACTACCACGGCCGCCACGGCAACCGACCGCTGGAAGAGATCGTGCGCGATGCCGAGGACTACGCCTCGGGCGACTACGTGGTGGCCCTGCACCTGGGCAACCGGCTGTCCAAGCGCAAGTACGACGGCGTGGTCAAGCACCTGGCCGAGCTCACCACGCTCTCCGAGTCCTTCATCCGGCGCACCAACCTGCGCTGGGACTACATGGAGTTCGCCACCGAGCTGCTGCGCGAAAACGGGCTGATGGTCGGGCGCCTCGACGGGCGCTTCACCGGGGTCCCCCCGCGCCTGCAGGAATCCCACACCTGGGACGACCCCTCGATGCGCGCCATCACCGGCCCCTTCTCCGCGGCCATCAACCACTACGTGCGCGCAGAGCTGGGCTACGAATCGGACCTGCCCTACGAGGTGCTCACCGGCCGGGTGCACCCCTGGAGCTACGACACCTTCGAAGGCAAGCCCGTCGACGTCACCCGGGACCTCGAGCGCCTGCTCATCGACATCCCCGAGCTGCGCGTGCACGTGGACTACGGCTACCACGACGGCGCGACCCCGCACTATGCCGCCGAGTACGTCTGGGCGCACCTGGATGTCCCTGCGGCCGCCCGGGCACGCTTCAGCCACCACTACCACGCGGCCGGGCACATGATGTACCTGGACCCGGCCGTGCGCACCACGCAGCTGGCCGCACTGGCCGGGTTCGTCACGGGGGTGTAGCACCGCAGTCCGGGTGGCTAAGCTGGGACCATGGCCTGGCAGCGCACGCAAACCCACTTCCTCGCACGTCCCACCGCCGCAGTGTGGGAGGTGCTGCGCGACCCGTCCCGGGTCCCCCAATGGAACCGGGCCATTGCGCGCCTGGAACCGCGCGAGGCACCGGTGGCCGCCGGGACCGAACTGGAGCTGGCCCCCGCGGGGAAGCTCGTCGGCCCGATCCATTCGGCCACCGCACCTGCGGCAACCATCACCAGGTTCGACGAGGGCAGCTCCATCGCCTGGCGCCAGCCGCAGCCCGGCGGACACCTGCTGGTGGACTGGTCGCTGCGCGAGGTTCCCGGGGGCACCGAACTGACCCAGTCGGTCACGGTCGCAGGCCCGGCCTCCGTCGTGTTCGCGCAGACCGCGGCCAAGCCGATCGCGGCGCACTTCGCCGAGAACTGCGCCCGGCTCTACGCGCTGGCCGGGGGAACCGCCACGCAGGAATTGCGCATCGTCATCGCCGGAGGCCACGGGTTCCTCGGCTCCCGCGCCGCGGCGGACCTGTACTGCCGCGGGCACGAGGTAACCATCCTCACCCGTGCCGTCCGTCCCGACAGCCCCTACACCCAGGTCCTGTGGGACGGGAAGAACCAGGGCCCCTGGTCGACCGTGCTCTACCGCGCCGGAGAAGACACCGCGGTGCTGAACCTGGCCGGGGAACTGGTGGACCTGCCGCCGACCGAGGCCAACATCGCGCGCCTGCGCGCCTCTCGCGTGGATTCCACCCGCGCGCTGGTGGACGCCTCGAATGCCGCCCCGGAGCCGCTGTCCGCGTTCCTGCAGGCCAGCACCACCGCGATCTTCGCCGACGCCGGAGAGCGGCACCTCACCGAGGATTCCTCCCTGCCTACCGGCGCGGCCGCGCTGGCGCAGATGACCGGGGTGGCCAGGCCCTGGGAGGATGCGGCGGCCGGGGCGCACACGAAGCGGCTGAATATCCTGCGCACCTCCCTGGTCTTCGAGCAGGAGAGCCCGTTGGTGGACCGGCTGTCGCTGCTGGCCCGGGTCGGCCTGGGCGGCCCGGTGGCCGGCGGGGACCAATGGGTCAGCTGGATCCACCTGGCCGACTGGCTGCGCATCGTCCGGGCGGCCCTGGGGCTGGAGGAAAACCTCGCCCTCCCGGCCGGGATCATCCACCTCGCGGCCCCGCTTCCGGTGCGCAACAGCCAAATGATGGCCGCGCTGCGTGCCCGGGTGGCACCCGGGCCCCTGCGCAGGTTCTCGCTGCCCACCCCGGCACCGGTGCTGGCAGCCGGCGCGGTGCTGCTGCACACCGACCCGGCACTGGGCACCACCGGACGGCACGTGACCTCCAGGGTGCTGGCCGATGCCGGGTTCGAGTTTACCTATCCGGACTTCGAGGCGGCGCTGGGGCAGATCCTTGGCTGAGGATCGCCGGCTGCGCCACGCCGTCATGGACTCGCCCCTCGGCGAGCTGCGGATCGTGGCCTCGGCGCGCGGGATCGCCGGGATCTACATGGAAAACCACTCCCACCCGCCGGACCCCGAGAGGCTCGGGCAACTGCTGGGCTCGGTGGCCGATGACCCGTTCATCGCCCACTGCGCGAGCGAGCTTGCCGAATACTTCGCCGGCACCCGGACCGCCTTCAGGGTGCCGCTGGATGCGCAGGGAACCGAGTTCCAGAAGCGGGTTTGGGAGCAACTGGCACGCATTGAATTCGGCACGTCCCGCACCTACGGCCAGCTGGCCCTGGCGCTGGGCGACGAGAAGCTGACGCGCGCGGTGGGCACCGCCAACGGGCGCAACCCGATCTCGATCATCGTTCCATGCCACCGGGTAATCGGTGCGGACGGTTCGCTGACCGGATACGCCGGAGGGCTGGGGGCCAAGCTGTTCCTGCTGCGCCTCGAGGGCATCGAGCCGCCGCCCGAGGCAACCCTGTTCTAGGAAGGGTCGGACGCTGCTCAGGCCAGGATCAACGTGTCCAGGGCCTGGCGCAGCAGGTCCTTGGCTTCCTCGTCCAGACGCGTTCCGGTGACCAGCGCGTCGACCTGGGACAGCGGGACGATCTGGCACAGCCCGGTCACTCCCCACTTGGTGTGGTCGGCCACGATGATCTGGCGTGCCGCCGCCTTGATGAAGGCCTGGTTGGTCTGCGCCTCGAGCATGTTCGGGGTGGTGAACCCGTCCTCGGCGGTCATGCCGTGCACGCCCAAAAAGAGCACGTCCACGTGCAGCTGGCCCAGTGCCGAGAGTGCCAGCGGTCCGACCAAGGCGTCGGAGACGGTGCGGATCCCGCCGGTGAGGATGATGTTCTGGCTCGGGTTGGCCGCGGCATAGAAGATCTCGGCGATCCGCGGGGAGTTGGTCACCACGGTCAGGTCCTTGATCCCGGTGCACTGCGAGGCCAGGGCATAGGTGGTGGTGCCCGAGTTCAGTGCGATCGACATGCCGGGCTTGATCAGCTTCACGGCGGCCTGGGCAATGGCCAGCTTTTCGCCGGATTCCAGTGCGAGCTTGTGCGTGAAGCCCGGTTCGCTGCTGGTCGGAGCGGCATCCAGCGTGGCCCCTCCGTGGACCTTGACCAGCGCGCCGCGCTCGGCCAGCGCGTTCAGGTCGCGCCGCACCGTCATCTCCGAGACGCCCAGCTCGGCGGCCAGGGACGTCACGCGCACCTGCTCGCGTTCTCGCAGGGCATCGAGGATGCGCTGTTGCCGGGCACTGGCCAGCATCTCGGTCATGGCGATCCGTTCGGTTGGGCATCTGGTTCAGTAATCCATCGTAGCGAAAAAACGAACACAAATCGTCGCTTGGTGTTCGAAGTTGCGCGGAAGGTATCCACCAACCCCGCGGGGATTTTCCAATGCCCACATCCACCAATGATGGAGAGGACCGACAACGGGCACTTGGGAGCGTGTTCCCGACCTTCCGCCCTACGTTGCCTTCTGATAGAATTTGATCGAAATTGTTTGATTTGGATCGATGACACACCTCGCCAAGGAGCAGCCGTGGACCACAACCCCAGCCCGAGTGAACCGGTACGCAGCACCCTGGCCGACGGACGCGAACTGCTCTATTTCTTCGACGAGGCTGCGGTCCCGGCCAGCTTCACCGCCCCGGCCGACACCCGCGAGCTGCCGGCCCGCCCGGCAACATCGCAACTGCGCTACGACGCACTGGCCGGGGACTGGATCTCCTTCGCCGCCCACCGCCAGGGCCGCACCCACCTGCCGGCGGCCAGCGAATGCCCGCTGTGCCCCACGCGCCCGGACATGGCCAGTGAGATTCCGGCGGACACCTACGACGTCGTGGTCTTCGAGAACCGCTTCCCCTCCTTCGGACCCGGGCAGCATGCCTCGCACGTGGAGGCCGAGCTCGGCGCGGTGCGCCCGTCCCACGGCCGCTGCGAGGTCATTGCCTTCGGCCCCGGGCACACCGAATCGCTCACCACGCTCGGCGAGCGCCGCATCCGCACCGTGATCGAGGCGTGGGCCCAGCGCACCACGGAACTGGGCGCGCTTGAGGGCATCGAGCAGGTCTTCCCGTTCGAAAACCGGGGAGCCGAGATCGGGGTGACGCTGCACCACCCGCACGGGCAGGTCTACGCCTACCCGTACACCACCCCGCGCACCGAGAACCACCTGGCGCGGGCCGCCGCACACAGGGCGCGCACGGGGAACAACCTCATGGCCGACATCCTGGACTTCGAGCTCGCCGACGGACGGCGCGTGCTGGAACGCGGCACCCACTTCACCACCTTCGTGCCCTACGCCGCTCGCATGCCCGTCGAGGTTCACCTGGTGCCGCACCGCCAGGTCGCGGACCTGGGCGAGCTGACCGGCGAGGAGCGCGACGAGCTGGCTGCCATGTACCACCGGCTGCTGCTCACCGTGGATGGGTTGTATTCCACCCCCACCCCGTACATCGCCGGCTGGTTCCAGGCTCCCCGGACGCACGAGCACCGCGCCGAGGCCTGGCTGCACCTGCAGCTGACTTCCCCGCGCCGGGCCGAGAACAAGCTCAAGTACCTGGCCGGCTCCGAGGCTGCCATGGGCGCGTTCATCGGGGATGTCACCCCCGAGGCCGCCGCCGCGGCGCTGCGCGAGTCCGCCGCCCGCCTGGCGAACACCATTCCCGCCCTGTGAAAGACGATGCCATGACCGCCCTGCCCACCGCCTTCGATGCCTTGCCCGCTTCCTTCACCGCCCTGTACGGCGCGGCCCCCGACGCGTGCTTTGCCGCACCCGGCCGGGTGAACCTCATCGGCGAGCACACCGACTACAACGAGGGCTTCGTGCTGCCCTTCGCCATCGACAGGGCCGCGGGCGTCGGGCTGCGGATCCGCCCGGAGGCATCCGGGCGGTTGCTGCGCGTCGCCTCGACCCGGGGCGGCCCGGTCGTCGAGGCCGAGCTGGATGCGCTGGTTCCCCAGGCGGTGGCCCCGTGGGCCCGCTACGTCGCCGGGGTCTTCTGGGCGCTGGAACAACGCGGTTTCACCCTGCCCGGCGCCGACATCCTGGTGGATTCCTCGGTGCCGATCGGGGCGGGCCTGTCCTCCTCGGCTGCCCTCGAATGCGCCGTGGCCTTTGGCCTGAACGAGCAATTGGGCCTGGGGCTTTCCCGCGAGGAACTGGTGCTGGTGTGCCAATCGGCCGAAAACGACTTCGTCGGGGCACCGACCGGGATCCTGGACCAGTCGGCCTCGCTGCTAAGCACCCCCGACCACGCCCTGTTCCTTGACTGCCGCACCCGCCAGGGGCGCCAGGTGGGCCTGCCGCTGGCGGCCGCAGGCCTGGTGATGCTGGTGATCGATACCCGGGTCAGCCACGCCCACGACTCGGGCGGCTACAAGGAATTGGTGGCCGCCTGCACCCGCGGGGCGAAGGAACTGGGAGTGAAGGCCCTGCGCGATGTGGGGATCGAACGCCTGGCCGAGGCCGAGGCCAGCCTGGCCCCGGAGATCTACCGGCGGGTCAAGCACATTGTCACCGAGAACCAGCGGGTGCTTCGGACCGTCGAGCTGCTGGAAAGCCGGGGGCCGGCGGCCATCGGCGAGCTGATGGTGGCCAGCCACGCCTCGATGCGCGACGATTTCGGGATCTCCAGCGTCGAGCTGGACCTGGCCGTGGACACCGCCATCGCCGCGGGCGCCATCGGTTCCCGGATGACCGGCGGCGGCTTCGGCGGCTCGGCGATCGCGCTGGTTGAGGTCTCGCGCGCCGGCCAGGTCTTGGCCGCGGTGCTGGCGGCCTTTGCCGCGGCCGGGTACATCGCCCCGGAAATCTTCTCCGTGGTCCCCGGGCCCGGCGCCCGGCAGCTGTAGTCAGCAGGGCAGCGACGAAGGAAGCCGCACGGGCGTCCTGAGAACGGCCCCGGCCCCGTCGGCACCGCGGTAGGCGCGGCACACGCCCAGCCCGCGGCTGGCCAGGTTGGCCTTGATCTGCCGCAGCGAGTCGGGGGCGAATCCCTGCCACTGCATGTGCATCAGCACGGTGTCCCCGGCCCTGGCGGCCGAGGCCCGGGCCACCGTGGTCGCCTTCGACTTGGTGCTCCAGTCAAGGGTGTCGCGCGACCAGGTCCAGATCGCCATGCCCACCCGGTCGTAGGCGCACACGACGCTGCCGTCGACCGCACCGTACGGGGGCCGGCCGAAATTGGTGTGCACGCCGGTGCCGCCGAGCTGGGCGGCGGCGGCCGAACAACTCAGCGGGCGCAGGTCCGGGTGGCTCACCGAGTGGTTGATGACCCATTGCCCCTTGGCCCGGGCCCGCGCCGCCAGGTCGACGCCGTAGCGCGCCTTGAACGAAGAGAGGCAGTTGCCGGTCGGCGCGATGACCAGGCCCATGTTGTGGCTTGCCGCGTAGTCGATGGCCGCGGTGAAGGCGCTGAGCGTGCGCGGGCAGTCGTCAAAGGTCAGCACCACGCGCGAGGTGCGGTTCGGACCGGTGGACCGGGGCGTGCTGGGCGCCGTTGGCGTGGAGGTGCCACTGCCGGTGGTGACGTACGCATTGGAAACCCAGCCGGTGCGACCGGCGTAGCCGACCTTGTACCAGCCGTTGGAGGCACGCGAGAGCACCTTGACCGTGGTGCCCTTCGGAATGGTCAGCAGGATCCGGTACGCGGTGCTCGGACCCGTGCGCAGGTTCAGGTTCGCGGTGGTGCGCACCGATGCCGGCAACGCCCCCGGGGACGAGGAACCCACGGCGGTGACGTAGGAGTTGCTGACCCATCCGGTGCGACCGGCGTAGCCGACCTTGTACCAGCCGTTGGAGGCACGCGAGAGCACCTTGACCGTGGTGCCCTTCGGAATGGTCAGCAGGATCCGGTACGCGGTGCTCGGACCCGTGCGCAGGTTCAGGTTCGCGGTGGTGCGCACCGACGCCGGAAGCGCCGCCGCCACCGTCACGGACGCCGAGGCCGAAGCGGCGGGCACCTCGGACACCCCGGCAGCCATCGTCGGAACCGACGAAACCAGCAGCGCCGCGGCCACCAGGAGCCCGCAGGCGCCCCTCACTGAATTGTATTGTCCCCAAGACCCCAACATCGGAAATTCCCCCCTGATTGCTTCCCCCCAGAAGACTGTTGCAGCCAGTATGGGGCCGCCGGCCGCCACCCGCAATCGATATTCCATGTTGTGTCCTTATTGTGCGCAACCCGATGCATTCGCGCACGTTGGAAAACGCCTTGGAGTGTGCCCCACGGGCACCGCACTCCTAGCCATTTCCCTGCAAATGCGCATACTGTGGGAGGGAATGACGCGCGGGTCCTGCCCGCGCGCTGCGTTCGCTGCAGGAATGAGGGATTCGCATGGATCGCGTTGCCATCGTCTACTACCAACGTGATGCACTTGCCAAGCTGCGTTCCACCGAGCTTGCCGAGCAATTGAGCGCCCATGAGCTGCGCTCCGAAATCCTTGAAGTCACCAGTTCATCGGCGCACGAACTCATCTATTTCGACGGCGTGGTCCTGGTGGGCCCGCTGCGTTTCTCGCGCATGCACGGACTGGCGTTGGTCAAGGCCGTGTTCGGGTTCAGGCCCGTTGCCCTGTTGCTGACCGGTTCCGGCGACAGCGACCGCATCCTGCGCCTGCTGCCCAAGCACATGCGCGGGGAAGTGCCCGTGTTCACGGCCGGAGGCAGCGACCTCCCGCATGCCGGGATTGCCCCCTTGGTGACGTGGTTGCGCGCCATGATCGGCTATTCGGGATACCGGGCCATCGGCTGAACCGCACCACGCGACATACACGAAAGGCCCCAAACATGAAGTTTGGGGCCTTTCGTATTTCGTGGAGGTAAGGGGATTCGAACCCCTGACCTTCTGCATGCCATGCAGACGCGCTACCAACTGCGCCATACCCCCGAAAAGGACTGGTTTCAGGCTTTCCCGAAGGGCTGCCGAACCGAGATAACAATCTACAGCACCCCGGCACCCAAACGCCAATCGACCCGGTTCCACCCACCCCGCACACCCGGCCGAACCGCACCATCGGCCGCAGGAAAGCGCAAAAATACGCGGCAATACCAGCAGCGCGAACCCGAACATGACGTCGCTCACAGTTGCCTTCCGGACGCCCGGCGGGACGCGGGCACCGCGGTGCCCGCGGGCTTCGAAATCCAAGACAGCCGGATGTCCGCGCCTGCGGCGCGAAATCCGCTTCCTGCGCGTCTTCGCAGGTCAGGTGACACACCTAATACCGCGGGGTGTCAGGTTAGTAAGGGATGGCCCAAAATCTCGCTACTCTAGCAACATGGCAATACGTGGTTCATACGCAAAGGGCATAGCAAAGCGTGCCGAGATTCTAGATGTGGCGCTGGAGGTGTTTGCACTTGAAGGCTACCGGGGAACATCCCTGCGCAAGGTCGCAAGCCTGTGCAACCTGTCCCTGGCCGGTGTGATGCATTATTTCGACTCCAAGGAAGACCTTCTCGTCCAGATCCTGCGCAGGCGCGACGCCCGCAATGAAATCAGCGGGACCTTGGAGCAGCAAGAAGACCAGTTTGCCGATATCTTGGGGCAGGCACCCAGCGAGCCCGGCCTGATTGCCCTGTACGTGACGATGGCCGCGGCGGCCTCGAACCCGGAGCATCCCGCGGCGGCCTACTTCCAGGAACGCAATGCCCGGTTGCTGAAGATCTCCGAAGACTCCTACTATGCCGGCAAGCCCACGCCGTCGGCCGAGGAACTCGAGTATTTCCGCACCATGACGCGCTTGGTCCTGGCTGCGGCCGATGGCCTGCAGCTTCAGTGGCTGGTGGACCGCAGCATCGATGTCGTGGGAACCATGCAGGAACTGATGTCCCAGACGCACGATGCCATGGACAAGAAGCTGGGGCGCCTGGCGGCGACTTCCGAGTAACGCGCCACCGCGCCCGCCGGTGCGGCTACCTCGACGAGGCTGCTGCCAGTCGCTTGGCCCGGATTCCCGTGGCCAGCGCCAGCAGCAGCCCGAGGAGCGCCAGGCCCGCACCGAGGAACGCGGGCGCCCGGTACCCAAGCCCGGCGGTGATGACCGCTGCACCCAGGGCCGCGCCCAGCGCGTTGGCGACATTCAGCGCCGAGTGGTTCAGCGAGGCGGCCAACGACTGCGCGTGCGGGGCCGAATCCATGAGCAACGCCTGCAGCGCTGGCACCAGCAGCGAGCCGGTGCCGCCGAGGATGAAGACCAGCACCAGGGTCGGCACCATGTGGGTTGCCACCACGCCGAACAGCGCCATGAAGAGCACCATGGCGGAGGTCGCGACGTAGATGGCGCCAAGAACCGACCAGTCGGCCAGCCTTCCGCCGATCAGCGAACCGACCACCATGCCGATGCCGTAGAGGCCCAGCACCAGCGGCACGGCCCGGATCGGCAGCCCGGTGACATCGGTGAGGATCGGGCTGATATAGGAATACACGGCAAAGAACCCGCCGAAGCCGACGATGCCGGTGAGCATCGCCATCCACACCTGACCGCTGCGCAGCGCGGACAGTTCCCTGCGGATGCTGGCTCCCTCGTGCACCGGGGAGAATGGCACGAAAACGCGGATGGCAACCCAGGTCAGCGCCCCGACGAGGCCGACCACGGCAAACATCCAGCGCCAGCCGAAGCTCTGCCCCAGGAACGTCACCACGGGCACGCCAAGCACGTTGGCGACCGACAGCCCCAGCATCACCCAGGCGATGGCGCGCCCGCGCATCGACGCGGGCACCAGGGTGCCTGCCAGGATCGCGGCGATGCCGAAGTACGCGCCGTGCGGCAGCCCGGCCAGGAAGCGGGACACGAGCATCCACTCGTAGTTCGCGGCGAACAGCGAGCTGAGGTTCGCCAGCGTGAAGAACGCCATGAGCCACAGGACCATGGTCTTGCGGGCAACCCGGGCACCCAGTGCCGTGAGGATCGGGGCACCCACCACGACGCCCAGGGCGTAGGCGGAGATCAGCAGGCCCATCCGGGCGTTGCTGACGCCCAGGTCCGTGGCGCCCTCCTGAAGCAGGCCCATGATGGTGAATTCGGTGGTGCCGATGCCGAACCCGCCCATGGCCAGGGCCACGACCGCCAGCAGCAGTGCCCGCCCCGACAGTTGGGTGGAGCGTTTCAGGTTGGTGCTGCCCGGGGCGATGGCGTCGGAATTCACGGGTCCCTTTTTCGAGGTTCGGTGCGGAGGCGACGGCGGGCAAACGCTTGCGTTCCTGCCGCCGCAGTCTCCAGCCTACGTGGCCGCGGGCACCGCGCGGGGCCTTGGTGAGCACCCCCACAGCCGCTGCGGGCCGGAGGGTGCCACGCGTGTTCCGGGACCTGTGGTGCCGGTCCTAGAGGGCCATCAGGTCGTTGCCCGTGTCCTGGAGCGTCGCCACCGGGATGTTCTTGCCGATCATCGAGCGCAGGTGGTCGTTGACGTCCCAGATGTTCACGTTCATGGCGGCGGTGATCACGCCCTGGCGCAGCCAGAAGATGATGAACTCCCCCGAGGCCATGTCCCCGCGCACCACCGCCTCGTCCTCGGCCTGCCGGTCCCCGACGTATTCCATGCCCAAATCGAACTGGTCGGTGAAGAAGTACGGCAACCAGTCATAGGATTGATCGCGTCCCAGGATGGTGGCGGCGGCGAGCTTGCCCTGGCGGATCGCGTTGTCCCAGTGCTCGACGCGCATGTTCCGGCCCAGCGCGGTGTTGTAGGCCTCGGCGATGTCGCCGATGGCCAGGATGCTCTTGTCGCTGCTGCGCAGGTGCTCATCGACCACGACCCCGCTGCCGACCTCGAGGCCCGCGGCGACGGCCAGCTCGTTGTTGGGCACCGCCCCGATGGCCAGCAGGACGATATCCGCGGGAATGTCCCCGGTCGGGGTCTGCACGGCTAACCCCTTGTGGGGGTCCGCGGCGATTCCGGTGACCCCGGTCCCGAAGCGGCACTGGACGCCGTTGGCGATGTGCAGCTGCGCCACGTGCGACCCGAATTCGGCGCCCATGGCCGTCGCAAGGGGAACCTGGTCCGGGGTCAGCACCGTGACCTCGAGGCCGGCCGAGCGTGCCGAGGCGCCGACCTCCATCCCGATCCACCCGGCGCCGATGATGACCAGGTGCCGGCCGGACACCAGTTGCTCCTTGATGGCCTTCGAGTCTTCCAGCGACCGCAGCGTGTGGACGCCGGGCAGGTCCCACCCGGTCATGTTGGCGTTGCGGCCCCCGAGCCGGGAACGGCACCCGGTGGCGATCACGAGGTTTTCGTAGCCCAGGGTCGAGGAGTCCGACAGGGAGACGGTCTTGGCTGCCTTGTCGATGGCTTCGGCCGTGGTGCCCAGGCGCATCGCAACGTCCGCGCCGGTGTACCAGCTTCCGGGGAAGGGCTCGAGTTCCAGCGCGGGCTTGCTGCCCTGGAGGAATTCCTTGGACAGCGGCGGTCGTTCGTAGGGAACTTCGTTTTCGGAGGCGATCAGTGTGATGGGCTTGGTGTAGCCGCCCTCGCGCAATTCGTGGATGCAATGGGCCGCGGCAAGTCCGCCGCCAATCACCACCGTCCCCAATTCTCCTTGCGCTTCCGCTTGCGTCATCGCCGCTTCACTCATGGTTATTGCCTCCTGCCAGGATGGTGCCACCGCCGTGATTCGGGGTTTTCGGGAAAGTGGTGGTGACCGTGTGTATTCCTCTCTTCAGAATGTCACTTGGCGTGGCAAGAGTCGAGGGTTCGGCCATGGCCGATGAGTGGGCGCCGAAAAACATCAGCGTTCCGGCTGGGAATCACGTGACAGGTCTCTGGGCGGAATCACAGCCGCCGTCGATGCATCGAACAGGTCGATGTGCGATTCTTGGTAACGATGTCTGTTTACCCGCCCCGGCCACGCGCTGCGAAACGTACCCGTCGGCCTCCCTCGCGCGCCCAGCGTTTCCTGAGATTCCTGGTGTTTCTCGGCGCGCTGGGAACCGCGCTGCTGATTGCTTTCCACACCCGCATCCCGGATGCCCTGGGCCTGGGCCTGCTGCTGGACAACGCCGCCCCCTGGCTGGGGCTGGTGGTTCCGCTGTTGTTGTTGGTGGCGCTGGCTTCGCGCAGCCGCACCTCGCTGGTGGTCCTGTTGGTGCCCGCGCTGGCCTGGATCCTGGCTTTTGGCCCGGCGATCGTTCCGCTGTCCTGGACGGCGCCGGCGTCCGCGGCCCACACGTTGACGGTCTCCAGCCAGAACATCAAGGCCGGAACCGGGGCGGCTGCGCAGTCCGCGCAGGAGCTGGCGGCAAGCGGCAGCGACATCGTTGCCCTGCAGGAGCTCGAGGCCGGCAGCGCCTCACGAGTCACCGATGCCCTGGGCACCGCCTATCCGCACCATTTCGTGGTGGGCACCGTCGGGGTCTGGAGCAAGTATCCCCTTGGGGAGTCCCGTTCCCTGGATCTGGGGTTGGGATGGAAGCGCGCCCTGTCGACGCGGGTGGCCACCGGGCAGGGAGAGGTTTCGCTCTATGTCATCCATGCGGCCTCGGCCCGGCCCAACGACCACGTCGACCGCGACGTGATGCTTGGGCAGCTGGCCGCCGCGGTGCGGGCCGACCCGCACCAAAACGTCATGGCCGTGGGCGACTTCAATGCCACCAGCACCGACCGGGCGTTCACGCAGATGTCTACGGTGCTCGATGAGCCGAACCAGGACGACGGGCTCTTCGGGTTCACCTGGCCGCGGGCTCCCTTTGCCATGATGCGCCTTGACCACGTGCTGGTGCGCGGACTGGAGGTCACCTCGAACAGCAATGTCGAAGCCGGGCTCAGCGACCACTTGGCCGTCCGGGCCACGGTGAACCTGCCCGGGGAATGATTCGGCACCGCCGATCGTTGAGGTTCACCCCTCCAGTCCGGTGACCCTCATGGTGATGTTGATGCGTCCGGATTCCAGCCCGCAACCGGCGGGAGCGGTACCGGGCAGGACCTTGGTGACGCCGTGGTACGCAAGGCGCGCCGGGCCGCCGAAGACGAACAGGTCCCCGGAGGCCAACGCGATGTCTTGATAGGGCTTGCTCCGGTTCAGGGTGTTGCCGAAGCGGAAGGTGCAGGTGTCCCCGATGGAAATCGAGACCACCGGGGCCACCGACCGTTCGTCGCGGTCCTGGTGCATGCCCATTTTGGAGTCGGCACCGTAGTAGTTCACCAGGGCGGTGTCGGGCGTGTATGCCCTGGCCGCGGCCTGGTCCCCGGTGGCTGCCAACAAGGCATTGCGTCCCAGTCGCGCAATCCAGTCGGGAAACTCCAGCACCCGGTTGCCGTTGACGTCGACGGCCTCGCGGGAATAGGCGTAGGGCCGCCAGTGCCACCCGAGGCACACGGTTTGGACCGACATCTCGTGGGCACCGATCCTGGCCGCGCGCGGCGGCACCGGGCCCCGTCCCCACTCGTGGAAGCGGGCCACGATCCAGCGTTGTTCCTCCAGGCCCAGCCAATCCGGAACCCAGTGGGCCCCGGGCGCCAGCTCCCGCCGGGGACGGCCCAGGAAGCTGTCGGAAAAGAGCGCATCCATGGGGCGGGGGTCCTTCCTGTCGGTTCGGTTCCGGGCCCTTGGCCACGGGCCGAGCAGCCGTACCGGTGTCAGCCGGCGCTGATGACGTGCGGGTAGGCAGCTGCCCGGTTCTGGAATTCGAGAATGGCCGGGTTCACAATCACGCCGTCCCGGATCTCGATGGCGCGGGCTATCGTCTCATTTTCCTTCCAGGCGGCGGGCCCGTCCAGCACCACGTCCAGGAAGGGCAGCAGTGCCTCGCTGATTTCCCAGCTGGCGGAGTTCCACAAGTATGAGGGGCTGTGGTCGACCGCGTAGTAGTTGATGTTCCGGCCCACGGTGAACATCGGATCGGCGAAGGTGGTGGGCTTGGCCCATTCGAATCCCATGCCCTCGTCGCAGGAGACATCGATGATCAGGCTGCCCGGATAGAACGCCGTCAGGTCCTCGGTCTGCAGGTACATCAACGGCGCGTTGGGGTCCTGCAGGGTGCAGTTCACCACGATGTCGCTTTCGGCCAGGAACGGTGCCAGCGGCAAGCGTCCCTCGTCCGTGATGACCTCGCTCAGGTTCGGTCCGCCGTCGTGGTCGAACTGGACCATTTGGACGGAGTGGATGGGTGAAGCGACGGCCGCGACGGAGCGTCCGGTCAGGACACGCACGTCGTGGATGCCGTGGGCGCGCAGGGCAGTGACAGCTCCACGGGCGGTGGCGCCGAACCCGATCACGGTTGCCGAGAGCCTGCGCCCGTAGTCACCTGTGTTGCCGCACAGTTGCAGGGCGTGGATGACCGATGAGTAGCCCGCCAATTCATTGTTCTTGTGGAACACGTGCAGCCCGAAGCTGCCATCGGTTCCCCAGTGGTTCATGGCTTCGAAGGCAATGATATTGAGTTTCTGGTCAATGGCCAGCTGCGTCAGTGCGGTGTCCTGGACACAGTGCGGCCAGCCCCACAGTGTCTGGCCCTCATGCATCTGTGCCAGATCCGAGGCCTGGGGCTTGGGCAGGAGAATGATGTCGCTGCCGGCCATGGTTTCTTCGCGCGTGGCAAATCTTCCTACGAATGGTGCGAGGTCTTCATCGTCCATTCCGCAGGCCACCCCATAGCCGGATTCGACCGTGATGCGGTCTCGGAAGCGCTCGTCGATACGTTCAAAGTGAGACGGGTGGATCGGCAAACGTTGCTCGTCCACCTTGTTGGAAGTGGCAATAACACCCAGTGTAAGTTCGTTTGTAAAGTCCATGCGTCTTGTTCTCTTCCTAGGAGGAGCAGGCCAAAATGACCCGCCCCATAGGGCTCACGGTACACCGGGTCGTGATCCGGGGCACTCAGGTTCGGCCCGTGTTACCTTCGCTCCGCGGCGGATTCTCCGACCGTTCGCTCGGCGGGTTCTCCCCGGGCAAGCCGTTGCGCAACAGCCATGCGGTGTGGAGTTCGCGGCGCCGGTGCAGGATCCTGCTGGCGACAAGCATCAGCGTGGTCATCGCGGCAAGCATGATGGCGAATGCCGTTGGATAGGGCACGAATTCGGGACTGGCGGCAATCCCCGCAAGCAGTGCCCCCGTGATGAAAACGCCCGCCGCCATGCCGTAGTACAGGATGCCGGACCTGCGGTTGCTTCCCACCGATTGGTACAGGTTGCGCCCGTACCACTGCCTGAACCGCACCTTGCCGGGGCGGTCTCTTTTCAGCTTCAAGAAGCCGTGGACGAAGCAGGCCAGCCCGAAGCCGAGGGCGACAAGCACCGGCACGATCCACATTTTGTAGTCGAACCCCATGGCCCAACTCAACACCAGCATCGGGACAAAAAGTACCCAAAGAGCGGACCAAAAAGCATCCAGGCCCAGGCACAGACCTGGGCCCCGGCATAGGCGGCGGCTTCCTGTTCAAACTCGGTGGGTTCGGTGTCGAAGACCTGCGGACCGGGCATGACCGCGCGGACCACCCTCCGGTTGGGTTGCTGCCCGACCAGGTGCGCGGCGTAGACCTTGTCGCGCTCCATGCGCAGTTTGCGGGCGTGGAGCAGGCCATGGATCGCAATGGCGATGGCGATGGCAACCCACATCCCCACCAGGATGCTCGATACCCGGGCGATATCGTGGTCACCGGCCATGAAGGCGGCAAGCACCGTGAAGAGCGCACCGGCCACCGCAATCCCGATGGCTGCAATCTTGTCGCCCCGGATCGACTGGTCGGCCATGGTAAAGGCCACCTACGGCTTGGCCGGCCGCAGTGCCGCCAATCCGGCGCCAGCCCCGGAAATGAGCAGGGCCACGATGCCCAGACCGGTCATCACGGTTGCTCCCCACGGATCAACGTCGGTGAGCCGACGCACCAGCAAAGCCGCTGCCGAAGCCGGGAAGATCCCTGCGCCGTAAGGCATGAAGTGAAAGACCCGGATGCGCCGCTCGACGAATCCGAGTGCCATGTGCTGGAATTCGTTGGCATCGGGGATCCGGGGATCCTTGGGAGGGTGAATGCGCCTATGCTGGGGATCCCATCGTGGATTCGGGCAAGGAGACGTCGTGGAACAGCAGACACTGGGTGCAGCGCTCGAGGCGGAGCACCGCGAAATCGATGGAGGGATCGAGGCGTACCTGGCCGCGACCGGAACCGCGCAGGATCAGTCCGAGACACTGGTGCGTTCCCTGGCCGGACTTCGCCGCCACATCTACCTGGAGGAAGAGTTCCTCTTTCCGCCCTTGAAAAGGAGCGGATTGATGGGGCCGATCTTCGCCATGGAACGCGAACACGGCCAGTTGTGGCACGCCATGGCCGGCATCGACAGCTCGATCGAACGCGGAGACGCTCCCGGCACCCGCACCGCTTGCACCGAACTACTCGGGCTTTTGGACAAGCACAACGCCATGGAGGAAAAGGTCATTTACGCCCAGGCCGATCAGCTGTTGGACGAAACGGCGTCCTCGGCCTTGGGCGATTTCCTTGGCTCCGGGGTCCTGCCCGCGGATTGGTCGCCGCGTTCGGCCCGCGCCTGACCCGCCGGCGGCGCCGCACCCCGAGCCAGCTCGGATAGGCTCGGTGGCATGGGACAACACGGAAAAACAGCCATCGGCACCGCCCGGATCGTTGCCGGGGCAGGAATCCTCTGGCTGTTCAGCGGCGCGCTGAACGGCTGGATGCTCGCCCACCAGGTCCGCCTGCCCGCCCAATTCACCCGGATGCTCTTTCCCGAGACGATCACCATGCGAACCTGGCAATCGGCCCAGCCATGGCCGATCCTGCTTTCCCTGTTTTCCGTCCTGGCTCTGATGGCCTTTACGCTCCTGCTGCTGCGGGGAGCCGGCATGCGTGCGGGCAAGCAAGCCGGCAATCATCCCATCGGATTCCTTTCCATGTGGATGTCCATCGTGCTCGCCGGTTTCGCCACGGCCGCCTTTGCTTCCCTGGGCGACGTCATTGCCTCCTGGCCGCCGGCGCGGTTGGCGTGGCTGCTGGACGGCGTCCAACCCGCCTTGCTCGCGGCCGGCTACTGGGGAATCATCTGGGGCTGGCTGCCCGCGCTGGCGGGAACCCTGGCGATGAAATCCGCGAAGCCGATCCCCGATCCGAAGACCGCGCGGCGGCGGCCCGATGCCATGCCGTTGTTGGTGGCCGGGATGCTCGCAGTGATACTTGTCGTCACGATCCCCGCCGCTTACAACTACACCGAGGAAACCCAAACCCCGCAGGCCGCTCCCCCGCCGACCGAGGCTCCCTCGCCGACCCCGTACGGATGGCCGGATCGGTCGGACGCTTTCCAACCGACCGGGGAAAATTGGTGTGCGGGCGAAGGCGTGTCCATTTCATGGCATGAACCGGAGGGGGCGACGGGACACCGGGGGATGGCCTTCGACCTGACGAATACCGGGACCGGTCCTTGCATCGTGGAGTCCTACCCAGACATCGCCTTCAACAACGCCGAGGGGTGGGCCATCGACGTGCTGGTGGTCCATGGCGGTTCGTTCATGACCGATGATCCCGGGGTCTCGGCCATCACCCTGTTGCCCGGCCAAAGCGCGCGGGCCTTCCTGGGCTGGAACGCCATGGCGGCAGCGGGCGATGTGCGCACCGGGACCATGCTGGTGGCGCCCTACGCGGGGACCTTGCGCCACAGTTCGCCGGTGGACCTGGACATCATTGACGGCGGCGCCGTGTCGGTCACCGCCTGGGAGCTCGTCAAGGATCCAACCGGCACAAACAAAAGCACCCGCCCAGCCCCGTAGGGTTCCGGCGGGTGCAGAAGTGTGGAGCATAGCGGAATCGAACCGCTGACCTCTTCGATGCGAACGAAGCGCTCTACCAACTGAGCTAATGCCCCGTGTCATGGCTTGGAGCCGCAACATTTTCAGCCTAAACCCGCGACGACCCGCATGCAAAATCCTAGGGTGCCGGGTGCCTATTCCTCGTCGCCGTCGGCGGCCCCGGCCTCGATGGATTCGCGCGCCACGGTGTACTGGCGCTGGATGTAGGCTTCAAGTTCGCTGCGCTCCACCCGCCAGACCCCGCGACCGCCGATCTTGATGGCCGGCAGGTCGCCGCTGCGCACCAATGACCGCACCTGCGGCAGGTTTACATTCAACTCGTCGGCGACATCTTCTAGACGCATGAACCTCATGTATTGAAGGCTACCCGTTTCCGGGTCACCAAGGCGGTCCAGGTCGCTTCTGTGGATAACGGATGCCGGTTTCACCGGGTTCGGGACCTCCCGGGGGCAAAAAACTAGAGTGGTCCGCGATGACTCCAAGTTTTGGAATCTTTGCGGACCACCCTGACGTTTCGACCTGAGGCCTTGTGGGCCGGCCTGTAGCGCGGCCTGGATCCGGTCCCGCTACAGGGGTCTGCTCCCCGTAGCTTGTGACCTTGGTTGAGCTTCTAACAACCACTAAAGCAACAACCGGGCATACCGCGCAACACAGTTGGGTATCACTGATCATTTTGACTAACATGGAGTGGTAGCTACCGAACAACTTGGTCAGTCTGACCGAACCTAGGCGAAGGAGCCGGAATGACGCCGGAATCGTACCAACTGGATGATACGGACAGGCGCATCCTCTTGGCCCTGGACGAGGATCCCCGCGTTCCCACCATGATGCTGGCGCAGCGCCTGGGGTTGGCCCGAGGAACCGTCCAGACACGCATGGAACGCCTGGCCAGCTCCGGCGCCTTGCGCCCGAACTCCAGCCGCGTGAAGCCGGCCTCGGTCGGACGCGGCGTCTCGGCCGTCGTCAGCGCCGAACTGGACCAGTCGCACCTGGAGGAAGCCATCGCCGCGTTGAGCCTCATTCCCGAGGTCCTGGAATGCGTGGCCCCGGCCGGGGACACCGACCTTTTGATCCGGGCCGTCGCCACCGATCCGGATGACCTCTACCGGGTCAGCGAGGAAATCCGGCTGTGCCCGGGAATCACCCGGACCTCCACCTCGATGATCCTGCGCGACGTGATTCCCTACCGAACCACCGCACTGCTCAACAACCTGAGCTAACCGGCCGAAACATGCCCGGCAATGTTCCGGTGACATTGCCCTTGATGCCCTAGTCTTTTTCCGGGCGCCGTTTTGCCGTCCGCACCACATTTGATTGAGGAGCATCATGGGCACTTTGGGCCTTACGAACATCGACATTGCAGGCATCACCACCGAGGCAAGCCCGTTCCCGAGCGCCACCCGCGCCGGAGACCTGGTTTTCGTTTCCGGCATGGTCTCCAAGGACGAACACAAGGTCCTGGTCGGGGTCGGCGACATCTACGCGCAAACGGTCCAGACGCTCAAGAACCTGCGCACCGTCCTGGCCGCCTACGACCTCGGGCTCGATGCGGTCGCCACGGCCACGGTCTACATCAACGACGCGGCCATGGCCGGGGAATACAACCGCGCCTGGGTCGACACCTTCGGCAGCCACCGTCCCTCGCGTGCCACCATCGTTGCTCCGCTGCTCGCCCCCGAGCTGCTGGTCGAGGTCCAGGCCACCGCCTGGGCGGGCAAGTAGCCACCCCGCAGGGCATGAAATTTCAGGGACACGAAGGGCCAAGCCCAACCATTGATTGAGCCGGTCCTTCGTGTCCCCCGTCAGGCTCGGGGATACCCGGTCTCCGAGGGCCCAGGCTTCACGTCCTCGCCGATCACGGCCCCGGTGGCCTTGCCCAACCCGTGACGCGCGGGGAGCCTACTTCTCCACGGCCAGGCGCCCGATGATCAGGCGCATGATCTCGTTGCTGCCCTCAAGGATCTGGTGCACGCGCAGGTCGCGGACGATCTTCTCGATCCCGTATTCGCTGAGGTATCCGTAGCCGCCGTGCAATTGCAGGGCGGTGTTCGCGGCGTTGAACCCGGCATCCGTGGCCACCAGCTTGGCCATGGCGCAGAGCCTGACCGTGTCCGCGGTGCCACGTTCCAGGGCGTCGGCGGCGCGCCAGATCATGGTCCGGGCGATCTCCAGTTCGGTCTCCATGTCGGCGATCGCAAAGAGCAGCGCCTGTTGCCCGATCAGCGGTGCCCCGAAGGCCTCGCGCTCTTTCAGGTAGGCAATCGACTTGTCCAGCGCCGCCTGGCCGCCGCCGACCGAGCACGCCCCGATGTTCACCCGGCCCCCGTTCAGGCCCTTCATGGCGATCCCGAAGCCGGTTCCTTCATCGCCGAGCCGGTTGCCCACCGGAACCCGAACGTTTTCCATGACCACCTGGCGGGTGGGCTGGGCGTTCCAGCCCATCTTCGCCTCCAGCGCGCCGAAGGACAGGCCCGCGGATTCACCCGGGACGATGAACGCGGTGATCCCGGCGCCTCCGGTGTCCGCGGTGCGGGCCATCACCAGGTACATGCCCGAGGCGCCGGCCCCGGAGATGAACTGCTTGGTCCCATTGAGCACATAGTGGTCCCCATCGAGCACGGCCCGGGTGCTCAGTGCCGCGGCGTCGGAGCCCGCCCCGGGTTCGGTGAGGCAGTAGCTGCCCAGCATCTCCATGGTGCACAGCTGCGGAACCCAGGCAGCACGCTGCTCCTCGTTGCCGAACTTGTCGATCATCCATACGACCATGTTGTGGATGGAAATGTAGGCCGCGATGGTCGGGTCGGCCTTGGAGAGTTCCTCGAAGATCAGTGCGGCGTCCAGCCGGCTCATGCCCGATCCCCCGAAGTCCTCGCGCACATAGATCCCGCCCATGCCAAGTTCCCCGGCCTGCGCCAGCACGTCGACGGGGAAGCGGTGGTCCCGGTCCCAGGCCGCGGCATGCGGCGCGATGTTCTCGGCGGCGAAGTCGGACACCATCTCGACAATGGCCTTTTGGTCTTCGGTGAGTTCAAACATTCTCGGCTCCTGGGTCGTCGGTGGCGGGCGGGCGGAAGGTCGGAAGTGTTGCCTGGCTACTTCCCGACCTTGCCGGTCAGCGAGGCCAGGGGGCGCAGGAAGACCGGTTGGGCCAGGAACCAGACGCCCACGATCACCACGATGGACACCGCGAAGATGATGAGCCCGGCGAACCCCGTCGAGTCGTTGGACGCGTACATGTGGTTCAGGTTGCGCAGCACCCCGGTGGCCAGCACCAGTGCCACGTGCACCACGGTGAAGGCAACGAAGTAGATCATGACCGGGAAGTGCAGGGCGCGGGCCAGTTCCATCGGGTAGGCCTTGTTCAGTGCGGCGGCCTTCTTGGGCCAGGCGCCGGACATGCGCAGCCCGGTGGCGATTGCCAGCGGGGCGGCGATGAAGACTGTTACGAAGTAGGTCAGCACCTGCAGGGCGTTGTAGTTGACCCAGCCGGTTTCGGTCGGCCAGTCCAGGGACAGGTACTGCAGCCCGGCGGACAGCGCGTTGGGGAAGATATCCCAGCTGGTGGGCACGATCCTCACCCACTGCCCGGAAATAAAGAGCACGATGATGAAGATGATGCCGTTGAGCACCCACAGGGCATCGAGGGTCAGGTGGAACCAGAGGTCCAGGCTGATCCGCGTGGGGGCGCCCTTGGTGCGGATCAGGCCCTTGTTGTTGCGCACCCAGTGGGCGGCGGGCCGGGTATTGGTGCGCACCTGCCAGCCGGTGCGCACGATCAGCACCAGGAAGAACACGTTCAGGAAGTGCTGCCAGCCCAGCCAGGCCGGGAACCCGACCGGTGCGCCGTCGGGCAGCGCCGAGTGCCCGGTGTAGGTGTCCAACCAGGTCTTGACCGACTCGAGGCCGACCAGCCAACGGGCCACGAAGACGGCGATGACCAGCAGGACGACCAGGGACCCGGCGATGATGCCGGCTCGTGCCCATTTGTTGGTGGCCTGCTTTTTGGGGGTGGACCGGGCCGTCATCTGTGGTGCCTCGCGTTCGTGGTTGGGATCGTCATCGGGTGCATCCCGGGTGTTAGGTCCGGGACTTGAGCAGCTCAATCACCTGCGGAACCAGCGTAAAGACATCTCCGACGATCCCCAAGTCGGCGATGTCAAAGATCGGGGCGTCCTCGTCCTTGTTGATCGCCACGATGGTCTTGGCCGTCTGCATCCCGGCGCGGTGCTGGATGGCCCCGGAGATCCCCAGTGCCACGTAGAGCTGCGGGGAGACGGACACGCCGGTCTGCCCGACCTGCGCGGCCTGGGCGATGTAGCCGGCGTCGACCGCGGCCCGGGAGGCGCCCACGGCGCCGCCAAGTGCGTCGGCTAGCTGTTCGACCAGCACGAAGTTTTCCGCCGAGCCCAGGCCGCGTCCACCGGAGACCACGGTGGCGGCCCCGCGCAGTTCGGGCCGCGCGGAGTCTTCCGGGGCATCGGCAAATGCGGTCACGGTGGCGGTGCGGGTGGCAGGCGGCTCCAGGGCCACCGCGTTGAGCGTTCCGGCGGCCGGGGCAGCGGACTCGTCGACGGCCCCGGAGCGCAGCGTGATGATGGGCAGGGCGCCGGAGACCTGGGCGCGGACGGTGTAGTTGCCGCCGAAGACCGAGTGCTCGGTTTCGATGCCCGAGTCCGACAACGCTGCATCCACGACGTCGGCCAGCAGTCCGCCGCCGGTGCGCACGGCCAGCCGGCCGGCGGCCTCGCGCCCGTCGACGGAGGCTGCCACGAGCACCGCGGCCGGTTCGTGGGCGGCCACGGCGTCGGCCAAGGCGTCGACCAGCGGGGTGACGAGTGTGCCGTTGGCCCCGGGAACCTGGACCGCGTGGATCACGGCGGCGCCGAGGTCGGCCAGCTGCGCCGCGGTGGCCGGGTCCAAGGCGGTTTCGGAGGCGGTGACGGCCACGGGGGTGCCGAGCCGTGCGGCGACGGCCAGCAGGCCGCGGGCCGAGGCGGCCAGGTGTCCGGTGTGGGTCAGTTCAACCAGTGCCAGGATGTTTGCCATGGAATGGTCCTTTGCTAGATCAGGCGCCGGGAGGCGAGGAAGTCGACGAGTTCGGCGGCGGCGTTCCCGTCGTCGGTGATCGTGGCCCCAGCGGTGCGGGCCGGGCGCTTGGAGACATCAAGCACGGTGCTGGCCGCCATGGTCTCTCCGCTGAGATCGGTGGCGGACAGGGTTTCCACGGGTTTGCGCTTGGCGCCCAGGATGCCCTTGAAGTTGGGGAAGCGGGCCTCGGGGAAGCGTTCGGTCACGGTGATGAGGGCGGGGTAGGTCGCGACGACCTCCTGGGTACCGGACTCGTTGACCCTCCGGCCGCTGACCGAGTCGCTGCCGATCTCCGCGGAAACCAGGGAACCGAGCAGGGGCAGGGAAAGGTGCTCGGCGACCATGGCCGGGAGCATTCCGGCGCGCCCGTCGGTGGACTCGTTGCCGGCGATGACCAGGTCCGCACCGGTGTCGCGCAGGGCGGCGGCCAGCATCCTGGCGGTGGCTACCAGGTCGGCCCCGGCCAGGGCGTCGTCCAGCACGTGGATCCCGGAGTCGGCGCCCATCGACAGTGCCTTGCGGATGGACTTGATGGTGTCGGCCGGCCCCATGGATACGACCACCACCTCGGTGGATTTGTCCCGGTCCTTGACCGTCAGGGCCAGTTCCAGGGCGCGCTCGGTGATCTCGTCGATCACCGGGTCGCTTGCCTCCCGGTCCACCCGTCCGCTGCCCGGATCCAGGATCCGTTCTTCGGCGGTGTCCGGAACCTGCTTGATCAAAACCGCGATCTTCATCCGTTTTCCCTTCCCGGGTGCCGTGTCGTTCACTCATTCGCGACTCTACTGGGAAGGGCCAAAATTTACTAGGTCTTCCTACTAAATTTGCCGTAGCTGTGCCCACCGCTTTTCCCCTTGATTCGAACCCTGGCCTGTACCGGTGGCGTTTCAGGTAGCGGTCCGGGAAATGCGAAAACCTTCCCCCACGCTAAGGCAGGGGAAGGTCGGCGGACGGTGCCTGGCAGGGATCAGGGGCGGGTGCCATCCAGCGAGCCCTGGCCGATCTGCTCCAGCAACCACGGGGAGAAGGCGAAGGGAGTGGCCAGCGCGGCGGTCTTCAGCGCCCGGGGGTCGACCCACGCGTACTCGGCGACCTCGTCCGGGTTGGGGGCCAGATCGGAGGTGACCAGCGCGGAGAAGACCGGGCAGATCTCGTTCTCGACGATTCCGGAGGCGTCCACGGCCCGGTAGGCGAAGTCCGGAAGCAGCGGGACGATCGAGGAGATGGTGGTGCCCAGTTCCTGCTCGGCGCGCCTGGCGATGGCGTCCTCGAATGATTCGCCCTCGCCCGGGTGCCCGCAGAACGAGTTGGTCCACACCCCTGCCCAGGTCTTCTTGGACAGGGCTCGCCGGGTCATCAGGATCCGGCCCCGGCCATCGTAGAGGTAGCAGGAGAAGGCCAGGTGCAGGGGCGTGTGTGCGGTGTGCACGAGCGCCTTGGATGCCGTTCCGATGCGGGTGCCGTCGTTGGCCAACAACACCACAAGTTCCTCGCTCATGACTCTCTTTCTTCGAAGGTGCCGGGGCCATGCCCCTGGGCCTCAATCATCCCATGCCCGCACGGGCCCGGTTCATGGCCGCGTTTCGGGCTTAACGGTGCGGCTGCCGGTTTGGCGGGCGTCATGTCCCCCGCCAAACCGGCAACCGGCAGTGGTCTTGCCGGGCCAACGCCTACAGCATGCGCTTGAGCGTCTCGCCCTTGAAGAACCCGGGCTGTCGGATGCGCATGTACAACATCACGGCCACGCCCAGGACCAGCACGCCCATGCCCAGGATGAACACCATGCCCAGCCCGGCGATGTTGGAACCCGAGCCGTAGTCCGGGTCCATGGAATCGCGCGCGGTGCTCGCGAACATCACCAGCAGGATCACCCCGCCCACCAGCGGGGCCAGGAACTTGAAGAAGAAGCCGCGCACGGTGTCGAACGCCTCGCGGCGGAAGTACCAGACGCAGGCCAGTGCGGTGACCCCGTAGTAGAAGCAGATCATCAGGCCAAGTGCCGTAATGGTGTCCCACAAGGCGTTTTCGCTCAGCAACCGGGTGACCACGTAGAACACCGCGGCCGCCGAGCCGGCGGTGATGGTCGCCGTGGACGGGGACATGAAGCGCGGGGAGACCTTGCCGAAGCGCTCGGGCAGCGCCTTGTAGTAGCCCATGGCCAGGATGGTGCGGGCCGGGGACACCAGGGTGGACTGCAGCGAGGCCGCCGAGGAGGACAGGATCGCCAGCGACATCAGGATCGCAAACGGGCCCATGATCGGTCCGGCCAGCACCGCGAAGATTGATTCCTGGTTCTCCGGGTTGCCGGCACCCAGGCCGGTCTCGCCGATGCCCGCGTAGGAGATCACGGCCAGGGAAATGACCATGTAGATGCCCATGATGATCAGGATCGTCAACGTGGCGGCGCGGCCCGGGACCTTGGCGGGGTTCGTGGTTTCCTCGTTCATCGTCAGGGTGACGTCCCAGCCCCAGAAGATGAAGATCGACAGCGAGACACCGGCGGCGAAGGCCCCGAAGGAATGCACGGCCATCGGGTTGAACCAGTCCAGCGCGATCGGGGTCGGGTCGAAGGCGGTGCCGTTGTTCACGTGGCTGAACGCGGCCACGGCGAACCAGGTGAGCACCACCAGCTGGAAGGCGACCAGCGCGTACTGGAAGGCCTTGGTGGTTTGCATGCCGCGGTAGGAGATCCAGCAGGCGGCGGCGATGAACACCAGCGTCGTGGGGATGTTGACCCACAGGTTGCGCGTCAGCTCCGCGATGGCGTCGTTGCCGGTGAGCTGGGCAATCAGCAGGTAGAAGAAGTCCACCGCGACCGCGGCCAGGTTGGAGAGCACGATGATGGTGGCGGCGATCAGGCCCCAGCCACCCATCCAGCCGATCCAGGGGCCGAAGGCGCGGGTGGCCCAGGTGAAGGAGGTGCCGGAGTCCGGCATCGCGGAGTTCAGCTCGCGGTAGCCCAGGGCCACCAGCAGCATCGGCAGGAAACCGGCCAGGAAGATTGCCGGCAGCTGGGTGCCGACCTCGGCGACCGTGGGACCCAGGGCAGCGGTCAGGGTGTAGGCGGGGGCAATACAGGAGATGCCGATGACCACGGCACCAAGTACGCCGACGGTGCCCTTGGACAGGCCCTTGTCGCCCAGGCCCGATTCGGCCGCCGGTGTGGCGCGGGATTCGGTCGTTGTGTCACGACTCATGGTTGTATTCCTTCATCCGGGCGGTACCGTGCTTCCCGCCTGGCGGGCAGGGGGAAGCGCGGCACCGTCATGCGGGGATTGGTGCTAGGTGCGGGCCGTTTCGGGCTTGTGGTTCTTGGGAACCACAACCAGCGGGACCGGCAGGGTCCGCAGCATGCGTTGGGCCGTGGTGCCCAGGAAGAGCCGGCGCTTGCGCGCCAGGCGGCTCGAGCCGACGACGGCGATTTCGCCGTCCAGCCAGTCGAGTTCGGCGATGGCGTCGTCGATGCCGGTACCGGAGGCCACGGTGATCTCGGCGGTGAGGCCGAGTTCCTGAACGACCGCGGCGGCCGCGGCCCGGGTGCGCTCCATGGAGTCTCCCGCTTCCGCGGAACCGGCCGTGGCATGGTCCTGGGCCACCAGGGAAACCACGCGCAGCGCCAGTTTCTGGTGGCTTGCCGCCGTTGCCGCGGCCTGCACCACGGCTCGGGCACCGGGGCGGGTGCCGACAAATGCGGTGATCCGGCTGAGCTTGCCCCCGGCCCTTTCCAGGGACGCGACGGCACCGGGGGTGCTCATGGCCACCGGGAAGGGCGAGGCGTGCAGCAGCGAGCTGGCCACCGGGCCCGGGACAAAGAACCCTGCCACGTGGCGCTTGCGCCCGCCGAGCACGATGGCCCGGGCGCCGGTTTCCTTGGCCATGGCGATCAATCCGGCGGCCGGGGAGGAGACCGCGCGGGCGATGACCCGGGCGGTGGGACCGGCCGGAACCAAGTTGAGTGCTTCCTTGGCCCAGGCGTCGACCTGGTCAGCCAGGATGGAGGAGTATCCGTGGTCGCTGCCCGGGTAGGTGGCCGAGAACGGGGTGTCCTCGGGCAGGACCATGGCGATGTCCAGGTGGGCCGTGGGCCCGCCCAGCGCCGCGGCGAGCGCGATGGCCTCCGCGCCGCGGGCGTCGGCGGTGTATCCAACGAGATAGCGCATGGAACCTAGGCGTCCATCGAGGTCAGGGTGCCGAACTTGGAGATGACTCCGTCGTACCCCGGGTCGTCGTCGGTGCCGTCCACGGCGGCGACGATGCGGGCGGCGGTGCGCCGTCCCATGCGCACGGCGCCGTCCACGTGCTGGTAGCCCTCGCCGGCCAGATCCGAGGAGGAGAAGTAAATCGGGCCGACGTTCTTGTTCTGGTCGGGCCCGAAGCGGAACAGCCCGCCCAGGTCGTAGCTGGTGGCGTAGGCGCCGCGGGTCCATTCCTCGGCGGCGAAGTCGGAGAGGTAGAAGACCTTCGCCTCCAATGCCTTGGGCCCCAGGTACGTGGCCATGTCCTTGAGGATGGTTTCCCTGCGCTCGGCCTCGGGGAGCTCGAACATCGCGTCGGCCTGCATGTCGGAGATGAAGCCAACCAGGGTGCCGGTGCCTTCCCCGTGGTAGGTGTTGTCGTAGATTTCCTGCACGATCGAGGTCGGGCCGAAGCAGGTGCCCGAGAGGCCCTCTTCGCGCCAGAACGGGGTCTCGTAGACGGCGTGGACCTTGATGACCAGGCCCATGGATTGGTGCTGGTGGGTCACGTGCTGGCGGCGCGGCAGCGGCGGGTTGTAGGAGATGCGCGAGTACAGGTTCGGCGGGACGGCGACGATGACCTTCTTGGCATTGACTCTCACGTCGGCGCCGTGGGCGGTCACGCCCTCCTCGGACCAGTCGAGCTTGAGCACCGGGTTGTTCAGGTAGACGTCGGTGCCCAGGCGCTGCGCCACGGCGATCGAGACGCCCTGCATGGTGCCGACCATGCGGCGGTCCAGGATGAAGTCCTCGTCGACCAGGTTGGTGAAGGAGCCGGCGGAGGATGACATCAACAGTGCCTGCAGCGCGGAGAAGGTGTGGGCCGGCTTGGTGAGCATGCCGCCGGCGATGAACAGGCCGACGTTGTTGCAGGCCACCTCGTCGTCGGAGAGGGTGCGCAGCCAGTGGTGGAAGGAGATCATGTCCAGCTCTTCGGCCTGCGGGTGCTCCCACGGAGCGTCCGGGTCGACCTGTGCGGTGAGGCGGTCCATCTCGGCGATGAGCCTGTTCATTTCGGCGACGGTGGATTCGGCCACCGGGAAGTCCGCGCCGGTGTAGACGGTGCGGGTGCCGTCGGCCGCCATGTAGACCGAGGCGCCTTCCTTGTAGCGCTCGAAGGTCTCGATGCCCAGTTCCTCGATCAGCGAGTACAGGCCGGTCTGGTCCGGGGAAATCCACTGGCCGCCGATCTCGATGGTGGCCCCGTCCATGTCCTGGGTCCAGGTGCGGCCTCCGACACGGTCGCGGGCCTCGAGCACTGCGACGGTCTTTCCCGCCTTGCGCAGCTCGAAGGCTGCGGTCAGGCCCGAGGGGCCGGCTCCGATGATGACGACGTCGCGATCCAGGGTTGTCATGATGTCCACTTCTTCCGGTGTTCTAAATGAATGTCGTTCATTTACTAGACTGGTTCCATGGTAGGCCATGTTGTGCAGTATTGTGAAGTGGGCCACGTCAGGAGCGGAACTTGAAGCAAGAACCAGCATCTTCCACCGCCGCGCCGCGCCGCCGCGCCGGGCGCCCGAGGTCTGGGGTCCTGGACCGGGAGCTCATTGCGCGGGCGGCGCTGAAGCTCGTGGTCGAGGGCGGATACTCCACCCTGACCATGTCTGCACTGGCGAAGTCGCTGTCGGTCTCCCCTTCGGCGCTGTACAACCACGTGGAGTCCAAGCAGGAGATCATGCAGTGGATCCAGGAAATCGTGATGGACGGGGTCGATTCGACCGTGTTCGAGACCCTGTCGCTGGATGAGGCGCTCACGGCCTGGGCGGTGACGTACCGCGACATCTTCGCGGGGCACGCGCCGCTGATCCCGCTGATCGCGGTGCTGCCGGTCTCGGGGTCCCCGCGCACGCTGGAAATGTATGAAAAGGTCGCGGCCGGGTTCACCCGCGCCGGCTGGAGGCAGGAAGACATCATTCCCGCCATCGTGGCCCTGGAATCATTCATCTTCGGCTCGGCCCTCGATGCCACCGCACCGCTGGACATCTTCGATCCCGGGGAAAATGCCGGAAGCATCCCGAATTTCGAGGGCGCCCTGGAGGCGCAGCGGGCCACCGGGCGCAACAGTGCCGACGCCGCGTTCCACGCCGGGCTGCGCGCCATCGTCAACGGCCTGATGGCAACTTCCCGGACCACATAGCCGACCGTCAAGCCGCGAATCCGCGAAAGGCTGGCTCCACGGGCGAAGCCCCTGGAACCGGAACGAACACCGTGGTGCGGTTCCTCTCGCGGGTGACCGCCAAGAACCGGGTCGCGATCGTTGCTGCCGTAGCGGTGCCGGTCTTCGTCCTGCGGAACCGCCAGCGGGTCCGCATCGGGCTGCTGTTCCTTGACTTGAAGGCTCCGTTGTGGATTTCCCTGGGCGCGGTGCTGCCCATTGGCCGGGTCATCGGGCGCTTCTCGTTCCGCAGGCGCCAAGGCGCTGCCCGGGTGTTGTGCGGGCGCAAAAAAGCCCCGTTGGTCCGACACCTTGTGGGAAAGGCGCGTCGCGACGGGGCTGCAAGCAGGAAGGGCGGGTCGCCCCTAGAACGAGGTGCCCATGAGGCCCCCGAGGGACCCCGGATCACCGTAGTTGAAAATGACCCAGCCCATTGCGCCGATGAAGGCGGTCGAGGCAACGGCCCAGATGCCGGTGAGCTTGGCCATGAACCGGATTTCCTGGCGGCTGACCGGAAGCCGGTCCGCCGTGTAGTCGCCGGCAACCTTGCCGAAACGCTCGGCGGGGGTGACCGCGGCCATGGCATTGAGGTTCACCAGGAAGTTCGAGGCGGTGTCGATACTGCCGTCGACGAGGCGGGCGCGGGTCAGGTTGTTCTTGCGGTCCTGGGTCATCTCGACGATGTTCGAGCCGTGACGTGCCAGCAAGATGTCTTCGCCCAGTGGCATTGCCTTGTGCAGCAACCGCATTCCCTACCCCTTTTTTCAGCTCGCGGGGAAAGAAATCAGCACCCGCCCAAGACTCGTTCGTTGTAGCACCAAGATTACGTGTGCTTTTGCGCCCGGGTGCGCTATTATGCGCTTTCGGTTGGCAAGCTCACAGGGTGTTGTGGCCTGGGCCGCGCAAAAGCCGTGGCCGGCGGCACAATGCGTCCAAACGCCCCGGACCGGACCGGCCCCCGGCGGCTCCGCTGCCGCGCGGCCAGGCGTGGACGATGATCGCCACCGGTGTCGACCCGCGCTGCGTATCGGAAGAGGACCCGCAGCCGGTCCACCGGGTGGATTTCCGGGACGAAAACGGCGCAGGCGACGAGTGGCGGTTGGTCGCCGCCGACGACGTCCATGAGGCGCTCCGGTGGGCGCAGGTTCACGCGGCCGGCAGAACGGCTTCCATTTGCGCCGAATTCACCTACGTTGGACGCGGCGAAAGAACGGTGGCGCTGATCCGCTTGGCCGGGCCGGACCCGGCCTGAGCCCGGCCGCCCTGGCTCAGCGCGTGGTGAAGTGCACGATCACACCGATCATCCACACCGACGAGGCCATGGCCGCGCACCCGAATTCGACCAGGACGCCGATCCCCATGGCGTTGAGCGCGGATCCCGAGGCCCGCAACGCGGCGGTAAAATCCTTGCGCCGCCCGTATTCCCCCAGCACCAGCCCCAATGCGAAGCCGATGAACAGTCCCAGCACGGGAATGACGAACATGCCCACCACGGCCAGCGCGATGGCCAGGGCAATGGAGCCGCGCGGGATCTTCTGCTGCTTGAGGTTCCGGCCGGTGAGCACCGTCGAGGCGCTCCAGCCGGCGAGCGCCAGGCCCATGCCGATCCCTGCGCACCACCAGGCGGCAGGGCTGCCCAGGATCCAGCCCCAGGCCAGCAGCGTGCCGATGGCCAACAGGCTTCCGGGAAGCACCGGAACGATGGTTCCCACGACGGCGACCGCCAGGAGCAACCCGGCAACAACGGTGGTGATGATTTGGATATCCACAAGTGCAAGTCTGGCATCCGCGGGGCCCGGCGCGGAGGGGCGCGCCGAACCCGGGGCAGGAAAGCGGCTCAGTCCTCGACGATGGCCCAGCTGCCCGCGGGCTTGTATTCGCTGTCGTAGATGTCTTCGCCGGCACCCGGATCCATGGGGTAGTTCTTGAGGTTCCCGGCCCAGTAGCGCAGCGCACGGGAGATTTCCGCCTCGGGGTCCAGCTTCATCGCCTCGGTGCCCATGTCGACTTCGAAAATGAATCTCATCTGTCCACTCCCCTTGGATCGGTGCGATACCCGCTTGGTGGCACCGCTGCCTGTGTTTTCCCATCCTAGGCGCCATATCGGCGGATGTGCCACGACGAATCGCGGGGACGAAAGTCGGCGGCGGGGAAACCAGCAGCGAAAGATTGTTGAACAATCTGCGTTGATGGTGCATTCTTAACGTAACAACAACACGAGACGGGGGTCACAAATGCCTTGCATCGACCTGAATTCCGACGTCGGGGAATCCTTCGGCAACCTGGTGATGGGCGACGACGCCGCCATTTTCACCTCCGTATCCTCGGCAAACGTTGCCTGCGGCTTCCACGCGGGCGACCCCAGCGTCATTGCGCAGACGTGCCGCAACGCGGTTGCCGCGGGCCTCACCATCGGCGCACACGTGGGCTACCGAGACCTGGCCGGCTTCGGCCGCCGCTTCCTGGATTGCTCCCCCACCGAACTGGCCGACGATGTGCTCTACCAGCTCGGCGCGCTCGAGGCCATGGCCCGCGCCGCCGGCTCCACCATCAAGTATGTCAAGCCGCACGGGGCCCTCTACAACGCCATCGTGCACCACGAGGGACATGCCCAGGCCGTCATCGATGCCATCCGCGCCTTCGGCTCCGATCTGCCGGTGCTGCTGTTGCCGGGTTCCCTCGCCCTGGCCAAGGCCGAGGCCGCAGGCCTGCGCCCGGTCGCCGAGGCCTTCGCCGACCGGAACTACACCCCGGCAGGCACGCTGGTCTCGCGCCTCGAGCCCAACGCGGTGCTGCACGACCCGGCAACCGTCACCGCCAACATGATCCGCCTGGCCACCGAGGGCACCATCGTCGCCATCGACGGCACGGTGATCCCGATGGACGCCGAGAGCATCTGCGTGCACGGGGACACCGCCGGGGCCGTCGCCATGGCCGCCGCGGTGCGCGCGGGCCTGGAATCCGCCGGCGTCACCATCAAGAGCTTCGCATGAGCGTGATCGCCACCCGCTTCGCCGGAACCCGGTCGGTGCTCGTGGAGCTCTCCGACCTCGACTCGGTGCTGGCCCTGGACGCACTGCTGGGGGCCAGCCCGCTGCCCGGGCAACTCGATGTGCTGGCCGCGGCAAGCACCGTGTTCATCAAGGCAGACTCCTGGGCCAATGCGCGGAAGATCGCCGCCAGCGTGCGCACCCTGGAACTCGGTGCCGCCCCGGACAACGCCGGCACCGAGGTTCAAGTGCCCGTGCACTACGACGGGGAAGACCTCGCCGAGGTCGCGGAGCTGACCGGGCTGAGCGTCGAGGGCGTCGTCAACGCCCATTCGCAGCAGCGGTGGCGGGCGGCCTTCGGCGGCTTCGCCCCGGGCTTCGCCTACCTGCTGGGCGTGAACCAGGTGCTGAACGTTCCGCGCCGCTCCACCCCGCGCAAGGTCGTGCCCTCCGGTGCCGTCGCCCTGGCCGGGGACTACTCGGCCGTGTACCCGCGCCAGTCCCCCGGCGGCTGGCAGCTGATCGGCCACACCGACGCCGTGCTCTGGGACCTGGACCGCGACAACCCTGCACTGATCCGCCCGCAGGACCGGGTGCGCTTCGTCCCGAGCCGCACCAGCCTGAGGCTGGCCACGGCGCCACGTCCCGCCGCCGTCCCCGCGCCCCCCACCGGCAATACGCTCGAAATCCTGGACCCCGGGCTGCAGTCCTTGATCCAGGACCTGGGTCGCCCCGGCTACGGCGAGCTGGGCGTGTCGGCGGCGGGCGCCGCGGACACCGCCTCCGCCGCGCAGGCCAACCGGCTGGTGGGCAACCGCACCACCGAGGCCGTCATCGAGAACCTGCTCGGTGCCATGAGCCTGCGTGCCCACGGGGACGCCGTCATCGCGGTCTCCGGCGCCACCGCCACCATCCGCGTGGACCCGGTGGACGGGGACGAGTTCCATGAGGAGCGCGAGATCCCCATGGACACGCCCTTTGCGCTGCTTGACGGCGAGGTGCTGAGGCTGGAGCCCGGCGGCAACGGGCTGCGCAGCTACCTGGCGGTGCGCGGCGGGATCGCTGTGGCATCGGTGCTCGGCTCGCGCTCCACCGACTCGATGTCCGGCATCGGCCCGGCCGCGCTCACGGCGGGCACCCGGCTGCCGGTCGGCGCGATCCACGGGGCCCATGTGGTGGGCAATCCCGAGCCGTCCCCGCTGCCGGTTCCCGACGCCCAGGGCATCTACACGCTGCGCATCAGCGAGGGCCCCCGCGGGGACTGGTTCGGTGAAGCGGGCCTGGCACGGCTCACCGGCCAGGCCTGGACGGTCTCGGCCGAATCCAACCGCGTCGGCGTCCGGCTCGCGCTGGGACGGGACGCCGAGCCGCTGCAACGCATCCGGACCGGCGAGCTCTCTTCCGAGGGCGTCGCCGTCGGCGCCCTGCAGGTCCCGCCCTCCGGGTTGCCGGTGCTCTTTTTGGCAGACCACCCGGTCACCGGCGGCTACCCGGTCATCGCCGGGGTCATTGCCGAGGACCTGCCCGCCGCGGCGCAGCTGCCGCCCGGGGCCAGAATCCGCTTCGAACTCGTTGACCCCAACCCATCCGGCACCCCCACCGACGAAGGAAACCACGCATGAAAAAAGTACTGATCGCCAACCGCGGGGAAATCGCCGTCCGCATTGCCCGCGCCTGTGCCGACGCATCCCTGGTTTCCGTGGCCGTCTATTCGGACCCCGACGCCGACGCCCTGCATGTGCGCCGCAGCGATGAGGCCTACGCCCTGAACGGCGCGGCCAGCTCCGAGACCTACCTGGACATCGACAAGATCCTGGGCGTCGCCGCCCGCTCGGGCGCCGACGCGGTGCACCCGGGCTATGGCTTCCTGGCCGAGAACGCCGACTTCGCCCAGGCGGTCATGGACGCCGGGCTGACCTGGATCGGCCCGAGCCCCGATTCGATCCGCGCACTGGGCAACAAGGTCACCGCCCGCGAGATCGCCGTGCGCGCCAACGCCCCGCTGGTGCCGGGCACCGATGGACCGGTGGCATCGGGCGCCGAGGTCCGGGCCTTCGCCGAGGAATTCGGGCTGCCCGTGGCCATCAAGGCTGCCTTCGGCGGTGGCGGGCGCGGCATCAAGATCGTGCGCAACTTCGAGGAAATCGACGATGCCTTTGACTCCGCCGTGCGCGAGGCCATTGTGGCCTTCGGCCGCGGCGAGTGCTACGTGGAACGCTTCCTGGACAAGCCCCGCCACGTCGAGGCCCAGGTGCTGGCCGACACCCACGGCAATGTCGTGGTCGTCGGCACCCGCGACTGCTCGCTGCAGCGCCGCCACCAGAAGCTCGTCGAGGAGGCCCCCGCGCCGTTCCTAAGCGATGAGCAGCGCGCCTCCATCCATTCCTCGGCCAAGGCCATCTGTCGCGAGGCCGGCTACCACGGTGCCGGAACCGTCGAATACCTGGTGGCCCCGGACGGGCTGATCTCCTTCCTGGAGGTCAACACCCGCCTGCAGGTCGAGCACCCGATCACCGAGGAAACCACGGGCGTGGACCTGGTGGCCGAGCAGTTCCGCATCGCCTCCGGCGACGCCCTCTCGATCACGCAGGATCCGGCGCCCACGGGCCACTCCTTCGAATTCCGGCTCAACGCCGAGGACCCGGCCCGCGGCTTCCTGCCGGGCCCGGGCCGCATCACCGGCTTCGAGGCCCCCACCGGCTCGGGCATCCGCGTCGATTCGGGCGTGCGCACCGGCTCGGTGATCCCCCCGCACTACGACTCGCTGATGGCCAAGCTGATCGTCACCGGTGCCACCCGCGCCCAGGCGCTGCGCCGTGCCAAGGTCGCCCTGGACGAGATGGTCATCGCCGGCGTTCCCTCGGTGCTGCCGTTCCACCGTGCGGTGGTGCGCAACGCCGATTTCGCCAACAACGAGCGCTACGGGGTCTACACCACGTGGATCGAGTCCGAGTTCGCCGACGAGCTGGCTTCCAGCCCGGAGATCGCCGCGGCGGAGCCGGGCTCGGCGCGCGAGACCCTCACCATCGAGGTGGACGGCAAGGCCATGAACATCGGCCTTCCGGCCTCGCTGGTGGACTCGATCCGCCACGGCGGCACCGGTGCCGCCCTCGACGCGGCAGCCGAGAACATGGAGACGGCGGCCGACGAATCGACCTTGGCCGCCCCAATGAACGGAAACCTGGTCAAGTGGGTCGCCGAGGACGGCGCCGCCGTGGCCGAGGGCGACACCGTGGCGGTGCTCGAGGCCATGAAGATGGAATCGAACATCACCGCCCACCGGGCCGGCACGTTCGGCCGCGGAACCCAGGAACCGGGGACCGCGATCGCCCGCGGCGAAGCACTCGGGAGTATCGCTTAACGCTTGCGGTTTCCGCGGAAGGGTTCGATTAGATTGAAAGGATGCCAGTGAACGCCTTGTTATCGTCCCTGCCCCTGGTCGAGGGGTCAACCCACGCGCACACCGGTGCGTGGGTTGCCGCGGTGTTGCGCTCACGGATCGCCGAGGGCCAGCTGCTGCCCGGCGCCAAGCTTTCCGAGCAGGCGCTCTCCAACGCCCTGGGGGTTTCGCGCAACACCCTGCGCGAGGCCTTTGCGGTGCTTGACCGCGAGCTGGTCATCACCCGCATCCCCAACCGCGGCGTTTTCGTTTCCTCCCCCGGGCCCGAGGGCGTGCGGGAGATCTATGCGGTGCGCCGGATGATCGAGCCCGCCGCGGTGCTCTGGGGGCCGGATCTGGACGTCGCGGCCCTGGCCGCAATCATCGTGGACGCGCGTGCCGCGCTGGAGGACGGAGACATCGCCAAGATGGCCGATGCCAACCAGTGCTTCCACGAGGAACTGGTCCGGGCCACCGGCAGCGTGCACCTGCAGGAACTCATGACCAAGGTTCTGGCGCAGATGCGCCTGGTCTTCCATGCCATGGGGGACGCCCCCGACTTCCACTCGCACTACGTGGAGCTGAACGCCTCGCTGGTCGAGCTGCTGGAAGCGGGCCAACGCGAGCAGGCCTGTGCCGCGCTGCGCGGCTACCTGGATCGCGCCGAGGCCGAGTTGCTCTCGCATCTGGGCGCCTCCGAAGAAAACTGAGTCACCCCGCCGGGCGGTCCTACATGTTCATGGTGACCTTGGCGTCCTTGCGCAGCACCGCGACGTAGTCCTTGACCGCCGCGGCCTCCTTCTGGAGCTTGAGCTGCTGCTCGAGCTCGGGCTTCATCGTCTTGTAGCTCGGTGCCTTGGGCGCATCCTTGGTCGCGTCCTTGTCGGTGGTCGCCTGCTTCTTGAACTGGTCGAGCACCACCTGGTACGCGGCCTTGGTTTCCTTTTCGGAGGGCCGGAAATCTCCCACTTCCTTGGAGATCAACCGCTCGACCTCGAGCTGGGTCTTCAACTGCGCGCGCACCGCGTCCTCGTTCAGGCCCTGGGCATCCATGGTCGCCAGGAATTCCTTGGCATCCATGTCGTTGGACTTGGCCACGTCCGCCAAAGCCGCGTCAAGGTCCTTGGAAGTGGCAAAGACCTTCTTTTTGGCCGCCTGCTGGATCAGCAGTTCGGTGTTCACCAGGCCTTCTGCCGTCTGCTTGCGCAATTGCCCTTGGTCGAGTTCCTGCCCGGAGAGCTGCGCCTGCTGCAGGACCTGGGCGAATTGGCCCTCATAGATCCGGGTGAAGTCGGCCTTGGTGATTTCCTCGCCGTTGACGGTGGCAACGATCTCGGGGACCCCGGCGAGGTCGGGGGTCGGGCTTGCGGCATCTGATGGTGCTGCCTCAACGGCCGCGCTGCTGGAGGCCGGAGCCGCTTCCGGTTCGGCCGTGGCACTGCACCCGGTCATGAACGACAACGAGGCAACAAGGGCCATGGAAAGAACCCACTTTTTCTGCAACATAAACTCCCAGCATTTGGATCGACCCTTGGAACACTAACAGGCGAAACAGGGCGGTCGCTGGACACCCGGTGGCGCGCTGGATGGCAGGGGCTGTTTCCAAGCATCCCGGGCCCTGCCCAACAATGAGGCAACGTTGTTGCCACCGGCCTGTCGGTTCGTGCACCGGTCGTGGACGCTGGGGCCCAGGAGGCGGACGTCAATCGCGGCGGTGCAGGCGGCACGCTGTGCCCGGGTGTTGCTGTCCGGAGCCTTCGGCGCGGGCCCGGTGCTGGCCGTCGCCGGGTGCGCCGCCCCCATCCACACGTCCGATCCGTGCATGCCGCCGGCCTACACCCTAGAATCCCCGGTCGCTGCCCCGGGCGAAACCCTGGGGATATCGGCGCCCGGTGCCACGTGCAACCCGGGCTACGGCAAGGATGCCCAGGTGCGCATCGAACTCGTCGACAACCAGCAGCAGGTCGTGCCCACCGAGCTGGCTCCGATGTCGGATGACGGCGCGTTCACCCACGACCTGCGCATCCCCGGTGGAACCACGCCGGGTTCCTACGGCATCACGGCCATTCCGGATGGGCTGGATTGGTGCGACGACACCGGCCGCGACAACCGCTTGGGCGTCGCCGACCTCGGGGTCAATGGCATGTCGGCGGCCCGTGCATCCTGTGACGTGCCCTGCGTCGGGTTCCAGGTCACCACGTGACCGGTGGGCGAGCGGGCACCAGCTGGGTCATTGGGTCGATTGTTCGCGCCCATGCTCGACCGGCAGCGGTTCGACCCGCTCCAGGGCGTGGGGCAGGAACCTGCGCGAGTTCGTCCCGATGAAGGCCAGGGACACCAGGGCCAGGGCCATCATGGCGAGCATAATCCAGGCGCCGTCGATCCATTGCGCGGCCACGGCCACGGCGGTCGGGGCGAGGAAGCCCACGTAGGCCAGCGTGTAGAAGAACCCGGTGAGCTTGCCCAGTTCGTGGGCCGCGGCCAGCCGCTGGATCTCCAGCAGCCCGCCGACCATCAGCAGCCCGTTTCCGCAGCCCAGCACCGCGGATGCCACCAGCCCCAGCGCCGGGCTCGGGACAAGGATCGCCGCCAGCAAGGCGGACAGGCCCACGAAAACGACGACGGTGCCGGTGAGCAGCGAGCGGGCCGAAACCACGGTGTCCAGTCGGCGGGCCAGCGGCTGTATCAGCACGCTGCAGCCCAGCGTGATGGCCACCGCTGCCGTGGCGTAGGCCAGCCGGCCCTCCCCCAGCCCGGGGATGATGGCGGGAACGACGGCAAATCCCGTGGTTCCAGCGGCAAACACCCACACCGCCGCAGGCGCCACCACCAGCCGGAACCGCTTGCGGGCCTCGGGATGGGCAACCCGGGCCTCCTCGCTGGAATGGCTGGCTTGTCCTGCGACACGGGTCTCCGGCAGCCTGGCCACCACGAAGAGCACCGGAACGCACAGGGCAATGTGCACCGCGTACGGGAGGATCGCCGGGGCCGGTGCATTGTTGGCCAGCAGCCCGCCGACCACCGGGCCGAACCAGAATCCCGCGCTGGTCAACAACGAGGCGCGCCGGGCTCCCGAGCCTGCCACCGAGTGCAGGTCCCACGGAGCCTGGGACAGTTCCTTGACCCAACTGGTGGCGGCGGCCATCACCAGGCCCGTGGCGATGCCGGCCATGAGACGCCCGGCAAAGAGCGGAAGGGCCCCGAAGATCGAGCCCATCATCGCCACGTTGGCCGCCATGGACAGGGCCACGGCAAAGAGGGTGATGTGTTTGCGCCCGGTCCGGTCCGAATAGCGCCCGCCAAGCAACAACGCCGGCACCAGGCCCAGCACGTACACGCCGAGCATCGAGGTGACCATGACCTCGGAGAAGCCGTGCTCCTGCCGGTAGTACACCAGCAGGGAGACGAACTGGTTCGCGCCCCAGCCGACCATCATCAGGCTCAGTGCTGCGGGGAACCAGGGCTTGGGCGTGCGGGACATCGGGATGTGTACTCTTGGCTTTCGTTCGGCGGGGATCGGTGAAGAATTCAGGAAACCGTGCACGCCAGTGTTTCACGCCCGCCCGGCCCGGCCCGGCTTCATGACGAGCCTGCGGCTACCGGGTCGTTTCGGGCCGGGCCCGGCGCTCCTTGCGGGAATCGACCCGCTCCAGGGCATGCGGCAGGTGCTTGCGCGAGTTCAGCGCGACGACGCCCAACGAGATGGCGCACAGCACGATGGTCCCGGCCATGATCCACGTGTTCGAGACCCACTGGGCGATGAACGCCACCGCGGTCGGCGCGAGGAACCCCGCGTAGGCCAGCGTGTAGAAGAACCCGGTCAGTGTGCCGAGCTCGTCGGGACCGGACGCACGCTGCAGCTCAAGCAGCCCGCCGACCATCAACAGCCCGTTGCCGCAGCCCAGCAGGGCCGCCGCCGCGAGCCCCAGTACCGGGCTGTTCAGCAGGATCGCGGCCAGCACGGTGCCCATGCCCAGCAGCACCACCGTTACACCGGTCAGCAGCGAGCGGGCATTGCTGGTCGTGTCCACGCGGCGGGCCAGCGGCTGGATGAGCACGCCGCAGCCCATGGTGATCGCCACCGCCACGGTGGTGTAGGCCAGGCGTTCTTCCCGCATGGCCGGGACCATTTCGGGGATGACGACAAACCCCATGGTGGCGGCCGCGAAGACCCAGGGTGCAGCCGGGGCGATGACCGCCCGGAAGCGCTTGCGTCCGGTGCCGGCGCGCGGGGCGGGGGCACCGCCCGAGGCTACCGGCCTTGCCACGCTCGGGACCGGGCGCCGTTGCCGCGTCCTGGTTTCGGGCAGCCGCACCAGCACGAAGAGCAGCGGGACGCAGAGCAGGATGTGCACCGCGTACGGGAGGATGTCGGGGACAGGCGCCCAGGCCACCAGCATCCCGCCGGTCACCGGGCCAAGCCAGAAGCCCGCCGAGGTCAGCAACGAGGCGCGCCGCGCCCCGGAGCCCGGCACCGAGGTAGCGTCCCATGGCAGCTGGGAGAGTTCCTTCACCCAGCTTGTCGCAGCGGCCATGGCCAGGCCCGTCGCGGTTCCGGCCAGCAGCCTGCCGATGACCAGCGGCACCGGGCCGAAGGCCGAGCCCATCAGCGCAAAGCTGGCCGCCATGGACAGGGCCACGGCCAGGATCGCCAGCCGCTTGCGTCCGGTGCGGTCCGAGTACCGCCCGCCCAGCAGCAGCGCCGGGACCAGGCCCACCACGTACACACCCAGCAGCGAGGTCACCAGGACCTCGGAGAATCCGTGTTCCTCCCGGTAATGGACCAGCAGCGAAACGTACTGGTTGGCACCCCAACCGACCATCGTCAGGCTTAGTGCCGCAGGAAACCAGTACTTGGCGGGACGTGACATGGGTCGAGGCTCTTTCAAGTTTCTAGGCGATGCGCATCACAGGCATTGCACGTCAGTGTTCCACGGTTCTGCGCACCGCGTTGGATTGATGACGCACCGCCGCCCGCGGACGGGAAGGAACCTGCCAGGCAGGGGCGGACGTGACTGAAACGGTGCCCGATGCCCCGCCGGCGGCCCGGTATTCTGGATACCTGGCTCCACACACGGCTCCCCGTGCACGATGCACCGCGCACGGGGAGCCGTGCCTGTGGCAGGCGAATCGATCCAAGAGCAAGGAAACCACCACCCCATGGGCACAACCACCGACACACGGCCGTTCTTCCTGGATTGCGACACCGGGATCGATGACGCCCTGGCCTTGGTCTACCTGCTGGGGGCCGGGGCCAACCTGGTGGGCATCGGCTCGGTCTCCGGAAACACCAGCGCGGCGCAGGGCGCGGTCAACACGCAGAACCTGCTGGCGCTGTCCGGCCACGCGGGAATCCCGGTTGCGCTGGGCCACCACGATGCGCTGGCCCGCCCGTGAAACTGCCCGTTGCCGAACTGCACATACACCTGGAAGGGACGCTGGAGCCCGAGACCATCCTGCCCCTGGCCGGGCAGAACAACGTCGATTTGCCATGGCCTTCGCTTCAGGAGCTGCGCGCGCAGTACGACTTCAGCAACCTGCAGTCCTTCCTGGACCTGTTCTACGCGAACATGGCGGTGCTGCGCACCGCTGCGGACTTCCAGGAGATCACCACCGCCTACCTGCGCCGGGCCGACGAATCCGGGGTGCGGCACGTTGAGCTGTTCTTCGACCCCCAGGCCCACCTCGAGCGCGGCCTGCCGCTTGCCGAGGTGATCGCCGGGATCCGTGCGGGCCTCGACGCGGGTCTGGCCCGCTGGGGCATCACGCACCGGCTCATCGCCTGCTTCTGGCGCCACGCCCCGGCCGAATCGGCGATGGAGATCCTGCGCACCATGGTGCGGGAAAGGCACGCCATCGACGGCATCGGGCTGGATTCCTCGGAACTCGGCTACCCGCCGGTCCTGTTCCGGGAGGTCTTCGCCTACGCCCGCGAACACGGCTTGCACGTCGTGGCCCATGCCGGCGAGGAAGGCCCGGCCGAGTACATCGTCCAGGCCCTTGACCTGCTGAAGGTCGAGCGCATCGACCACGGAATCCGCTGCCTCGAGGACCCGGCCCTGGTTGAGCGGCTGGTGGCAGAGCAGATGCCGCTGACCGTGTGCCCGCTGTCGAACGTGCGGCTGCGAACGGTTGACACCATGGCCGGGCATCCGTTGCGGCGGATGCTGGAAGCTGGACTGAAGGTGTCGATCCACTCGGATGACCCCGCCTACTTCGGCGGCTACCTGGACGCGAACTTCGCCGCGGTCATCGGGCAGTTCGAGCTGAGCCGCGGGGAGCAGGCGGTGCTGGCCCGGAACTCGATCGAGTCTTCCTTCCTGGAGGAGCCGGCGAAGGCGCGCCTGTGCGCCGAGGTGGACGCCTGGCTGGCCGCCGAAAACCTGTAGCCGGCAGTCAGGGGCGCCCGGGAAGCGAACGGCTGGGAACAACGGTCGCTTCCCGGGCGCGGGATGCACGGCCGTCGGGTTCCTGGGGGGAGAACCGGGCCGCGCTTCCCACGGGCGTCGACGATGGGCTGGTGCTCCCGTCGACGACCCTTTGGAGCGCCAGGAAGAACCCTGCATGGGGGGGAACAGGGACTTCCATGGCGGATCGAGGACCACGGCCGGCTCCCGCTGATGCCGGTTCGTGGAAGAGCTGCCTTGCTAGGGCACCAGGTAGTTGCTGTCGCGGGCGTCGGTGATGAGCATGTGCCCGGGCGCATGTCCGATGGCCAGCGCGGGCCTGGATTCCATGACGGCGGCCTGCGGGGTGACCCCGCAGGCCCAGAACACCGGGATGTGCCCGGCGGGGATGTCCACCGGATCGCCGAAGTCGGGCTTCGACAGATCCATGATGCCCAGTTCCTCCGGGTTGCCGATGTGCACCGGGGCCCCGTGGACCGCCGGGTATCGGGAGGTGATGCGCACGGCATCGGAAACCTGGGAGGCGGGGATCGGGCGCATCGACACGACCATGGGCCCGGACATCGACCCGGCCGAGGCGCTGCGGATGTTCGACTTGAACATCGGTACGTTCACACCCTGGTCGATGTGGGCGATCTGGATGCCGCCCTCCATCAGGGCCGTCTCGAAGGTGAAGGAGCAGCCGACGATGAAGGTGACCAGGTCATCGCGCCAGTACCCGGTCAGGTCGGTGGGCTCGGCGACCTTCACGCCGTTTTCGTAGACCACGTACTTCGGCACGTCGGTGCGGATGTCCCCGCCGGCCAGCAGGTCACCGCTGGTCTCCCCGGCATCCAGCACGCCCAGGATCGGGCAGGACTTGGGGTTGCGCTGGGCGAAGAGCAATACGTCGAAGGCCTGGTCCCTGGGCACGATGATCAGGTTTGCCTGCGCGTAGCCCAGGGAGAACCCGGCGGTCGGCACGGCCAATCCGTTGCGGAACAGTTCACGTGCCTGGGCCGGGGAAAGAGCGGCTCGTTCCCCGGTTCCGGGTGTTGGCGAATTGGCGGGTGTCATGGTTGCTGGAATCCTTCCGGAGGGGTGGATGTGGCTGGCGGGCTGTGGGCGGGTGTTCGGGCTAGGCCCAGAGCTTGGACAGGCCGGCCAGGGAGTTCCAGCCGAGGAAGAGCGTCAGCAGCCAGGTCACGACACCGATGACCAACAGCCACTTGGGGTACACGTAGCCCTGCAGCAGGTCGCGGCGGCGCCAGGCGGCATAGAGCAGGACCGCGAAGCCGACCGGCAGGATCAGGCCGTTGAAGGCGCCGGCAAAGATCAGCAACGTCTGCGGCGCCTGGCCCAGGAACATGTAGATGACCGCACACACGCCGATGAACGCGACGGTGAGCAGGTTGCGGGTGCGTTCGGGGGTGGTGGACTTGGTGATGAAGGAAACCGAGGTGTACGCGGCACCAATCACCGAGGTCAGGGCGGCGGCCCACAGGATCACGCCGAAGGACCGCATGCCGATGTCGCCGGCGGCGATGCCAAAGGCCTCGGCCGCCTTGTTGTTCGTGGTCAGTACGGCCCCGCCGGCGACGACGCCGAGGATGGCCAGGAAGAGCAGCACGCGCATGATGCCGGTGACGATGATGCTCAAGATGGAGGTCTTGGTGATGTCCCCGACGTTCTCGACACCGGCGGCGCCGGAGTCGAGCATGCGGTGGGCGCCTGCATAGGTGATGTAGCCGCCGACGGTTCCGCCGATCAGGGTGGTGATGATCAGGAAGCTGATGTTCTCCGGAAGCACCGCGTTCTTCAGGGCCTCACCGACCGGTGGTGCGGCGACGATTGCCACGTAGAGCATCAACAGGATCATGATCGCGCCGAGCAGGACCACGATCTTGTCCAGTGCCATGCCGGCTCGCTTGGACAGGAAGATCAGGATCGCCACGACGGCGGAGATGATGCCGCCGATCTTGGGGTCGAGCCCCATCATGGCGTTGAAGCCCAGGCCGGTGCCGGCGATGTTGCCGATGTTGAAGACCATGCCGCCGATGAAGACCAGCCCCGCCAGTACCCAGCCGATGCCGGGGAGGACCTTGTTGCCAAGTTCCTGGGCGCGGAGGCCCGAGACGCCGATGATGCGCCACACGTTCAGCTGGACGGCGATGTCCACCAGGATGGAGACGACGATCGCGAAGGCGAAGGAGGCGCCGATCTGGACCGTGAATTCGGTGGTCTGGGTGATGAAGCCGGGGCCGATGGCGCTGGTGGCCATGAGGAACATGGCGCCAAGCATTGCTGTGCGCCTGGCAGAAGTGCTGAGCTTCGGTTTCGTGCTAGGAGTGGCCATGATTCCATCCATCGGGTTGCGGGTGACTGCTGTCACAAGTGGGAGCGATGAGAAGTACACTACAGGTTGTTGAACAATCCTGGCAATAGGTTGTTCAACAATTTACTTCCCTCCTCCCCGGCACCGTTCCGCCGACGCTGCCAGATGCGCCCCGAAGCCATGGCATGACGAGGGCCTGCCTTCCCGGAAGGCAGGCGCACCCCCCAGGCCGGGGAGCGTTCAATCTGGCGCGGTTCAGGCCCCGTGTTCGTAGGTCAGGCAGTCTGCGTTGTCGGCCCCCGGGCCCACGCGCACCGACTCGGCGCCACACATCAAGTGGTCGTTGTGGACGCATTCGACCCGCTGGCAGGCGCCCACCGAGGCCAGGATCTTGGGCAGGCCGCCATGTACGCCGGTGTCGATGAACGTGGCGCACTGGGCGTGGTCGGCGTTGCCACCGATGGTGATGCCCGCCGCCCCGCAATGGGTGTGGTCGTTGAACGAGCAATTGGATACCGAACACTCGGTGACGGACGCGGTGACGGTCATGATGCACTCCTGGAACGGGCGGCCACGCGGAATTCGGACCGCTCTGCCTACCAAGATAAACCCAAAGGCGTGCAAGAAATTAGTGCCGTTTCCGGACCCTAATCCGGGCCTTTGCTACCCAAGGGTACGAAACCTTGCGCGGCCTATTCCGTGCACCGGGCATGACCCAATCCGCCCGGTCCGCAAGCGCCGGGGTGACGGGCCTCACGCACGCGGGGCTCCGCCTGTAGCCTGTAGGTGTGAAGTTTCTCAACGATGTGCGCCCGGCCCACGACCTGACCTACAGCGACACCTTCATGGTCCCTTCGCGATCGGCGGTGGTGTCCCGCTCCGGGGTGGATCTGGCCACCCCGGACGGGGTGGGAACCTCCATTCCGCTGGTGGTCTCCAACATGACGGCCGTCGCCGGCAAGCGCATGGCCGAAACCGTCGCCCGCCGCGGCGGGGTCACGATCCTGCCCCAGGACATTTCCCTGGCCGCCCTCACCGACATGGTCACGAAGGTCAAGGCAGCACACACCGTCTTTGAAACCCCCATCACCGTGGACGTCAACGACTCGGTCTCCACCGCGCTGACGCTGCTGGGCAAGCGCTCCCATGGCGCGGCGGTGGTGCTCGACGGGCACCGCCCGGTGGGCATCGTCGCGGAAAAGGACTGTTTCGAGGTCGACCGCTTCACCCCGATCAACAAGGTCATGACCCCGGACATCGTCACGGTGGCCAAGGACGCGGACCTGGATTCGGTGTTCGACACCCTGGCCACCCGGCACCTGGGCATGGTTCCGGTGCTCGACGGCGAGCACCTGGCCGGTGTGCTGACGCGCAAGGGCGTGCTGCGCTCCGGGCTCTACACCCCGGCGGTGGACCCGGACGGCCGGCTCATGGTCGGTGCGGCCGTGGGCATCAACGGAGACGTCGGCTCCAAGACCCGGGAACTGCTCGAGGCCGGTGTGGATGTGATCGTGCTGGACACCGCCCACGGGCACCAGGAAAAGATGATCGAGGCCCTTCCGCTGGCGGTCGCCGCCCGCGACGACTTTGCCCGGCGCACCGGGCGCCGGATCCAGATTGCTGCCGGAAACGTGGTCACCGCCGCCGGAACCCGCGACCTGGCCGCGGCCGGCGCCGACATCCTGAAGGTCGGGGTGGGCCCCGGGGCCATGTGCACCACCCGGATGATGACCGGGGTGGGTCGTCCGCAATTCTCCGCGGTACTGGAATGCGCCACCGCCGCGCGGGAGGCCGGCGTCGAGGTGTGGGCCGACGGCGGGGTCAAGTACCCGCGCGACGTGGCCCTGGCGCTGGCCGCCGGCGCCGCGTCCGTGATGATCGGCTCCTGGTTCGCCGGGACCTACGAATCGGCCGGGGACCTGGCCTCCGACGGCGAGGGCCGGCTCTACAAGGAGAGCTTTGGCATGGCCTCGGCGCGCGCGGTGCAGCAACGCACCCGGCACCAGTCGGCCCTCGAGCGTGCCCGCGCCGCGCTCTTCGATGAGGGGATCTCGCATTCCCGCATGTACCTGGATACCCAGCGTCCGGGCGTGGAGGACCTGATCGATTCGATCGTTTCCGGGGTCCGCTCGTCGTTCAGCTATGCCGGGGCCGCCTCGATTGCCCAGTTCCGCGAGCGCGTCATCGTCGGGGTTCAGTCCGCGGCCGGCTACGAGGAGGGACGCCCGCGCGAGGTGTCCTGGTAGCCGGCGGACTACAGCCAGGGCACCGCGCCCTGGCTGTGCTCAAAGACCAGCGAGGTCTGGGTGGTGGCCACCGCCGGGTTTGCCGAAAGGTTGTCAAGCACGAATTGGCGCACGTCCTTCGAGTCGCGCACCGCCACGTGGATCAGGAAGTCGTCGGCGCCGCCCAGGAAAAAGAGCTGGGTGACCCCGGGCTTGGCGCGCATTTCCTCGGCGAAGGAGGACATCAGGTGGCGGGCGCCGGGGCGGATCTTCACGAAGATCAACGCCTCAAGCGCGTGCCCCAGCACCTCGGGATCGATTTCCAGGGTGAAGCGGCGGATGACCCCCGCCGAGCGCAGCGCGTTGAGCCGGGCCAGGCAGGTCGAGGGGGCGATGCCCAGTTCCTCGGCAAGCGAGTTGTTGGTGCGGCGTGCATTCTCCGTGAGCATGCGCAGCAGCCCGCGGTCGATGTCGTCCAGCTCCACGGGGTTGGACTGGCGAACATTCCTTTGAGTGATGGCCATGCCGATACCCAGCTTTCGCACTAAAACATTGGTTCCCTGAATCGTACCGACGAATATTTGCCAAAGCGCCCAACGCGCCGCAGGAAGTCATGCTGAACCGAACACGGTCTGTCCGCGGCGGAATACGGCCGGGCCGGCGGCTGCACCGGCGAAACATGATGCTGGCGCTTCCAACGGCGGATCATAGTCAAGGGCCCTTGCTCCGTTAGAAGGACAGCCGTCCAGCGGACAAGGTCATGAGCCCTCCAGGGTCAAGATCAGTAATCATATTCTTCTTCCACGTCACATGCGGCCGGAGAGCCCGGCACTTCCTTGTAATCGTTGATCAACCAGCCAGAATCACTCCACGTCATTGTGTAGTTCATTGTCCATACCGAACAGGTGGGGTCATCAAGGTCTGCCGGGCCTTCTTCCGCCGCCTGGTTTGTCTCAAATGAAACGCGGGCTCGAAGCATGTCTCCCTTGCCGCTGATTTTTTCGATCGTCAGGCTGTTCCACGTGGAGGTCCCCAACCGCTTCGACCAAGCTGCCGGGCTGACCATTCTGAGTGCCAGCTGATCAGAGAACTGCGCGAAGGACTGCGAATAATCGGCCACATTGATGCCTTCTGCATACTTCCGCAATGTCTCTGCGACGCTGGCCGCTTGGTCATGGTCTACCTTGTTCTCCAAAATGACGCTGCTTTCTTGGTCCGAATCAACGCTGCAATCGGCGACGGGGTACTCGGTTGGCCGCTCAATCCACTCACCCACTGCCTGCACCGCACGTGTGGCTTCAACAGCAAATGTCGGCGGCGTAGTGAGCCCGCCGTCGTCATAGCGCCCCTTCGCACTAACGACACCGATCAATTTGCCGGAGGTGTCCACTACGGGGCCTCCGGAATTTCCCGGATTGGCCAGCACGTCGGTTTGTAGAAGGTTCGCCACTTTTCCAATATCTTCAATCTCCATGCTCCGCCCCAGCGAGCTCACATGCCCCTCGCTGAACTGGAGCTGCGAATCACTTCCAAGTGCGGGATCCCATGTTTCGGCATGCGGAAAACCAAGAATTGCGAGTTCGGCACCGCGTATCGGCAGCGGTGACGCAATTTCAAATTTGTGTCCTTCGAGATCGCTGTCGACACGCAAAAGTGCCAGATCCGCATTCAAGTTGAACCCAATGACCTTGGCTGTTGCTACCCGGTGTCCCTGCATCAGCCGGATCTCGTGCGCTTCATTCACCACGTGGGCCGCTGTCAGCACCATGTTTTTTCCGATGAGCGCACCCGTTCCGAGGCCTGACGTTTCCCTCCAGCAGCCTTGGGACTGGATAAAGACCACTCCGGACCCGAGCTCGGTTTGCATCGTAGTCCAGTCCCCCGAAGGAGAAGGGCTTGGCAGCACCGGTGGGGAACTGATCGGTTCCGGACTCACAGGATCGCTTGTTTTTGGCTTGGTCGGAGCTGTATTCGTTGGGGTTGCTCCAGTACCTGCTGTCCCGCCAGGTTCTGGAGACACATCGCCGGCGCCTTGCGACGGTGGTGTTTGGGTGGAAGTTTCGGCGCCCGGTCCATTGCATCCGGACAACGCCACGGCGAGAACAAGCCCGATCGTCATTTTCAGGCCGGTGGCAGCGATCTTTCGTGAATCGGTCATGATGCCTCCCCAAGAAAAGGCACCGTCCCCACTGAACCATGCCAACGCCCCCAATACGTGCGGCGCACGTCATCGGAGTATATGGGGGAGCTTCGGACGAGGATAGAGATCCGTGGTTTAGGTTGTATGTTCGTTATAAGGGCCATGGGCACCCAGTCCGGCAGCCACCATGTCCGTGGAGCATCCCGGGCTCTAAGGTGCGGGGCTAACCGTCGCGGCGGCGGTAGCGGATCCACGCCAGGGTCGTGATCGCCAGCACCAGGGCCCCCGCCACGATCCACTGCCACCCCAGGGCCAGCCAGGCGTAGATCACTGCCATGCCCACGGTGGAATAGATGGTGGCCCAGATCAGGCAGCCGACAACGACCGCCGGGAGGTAGCGCAGCGCCGGCATCCGGGCGACGCCAGCGCTGGCGTTGACCGCGGTCTGGATGCCCACGGTCATGAACGACAGCGGGATCGCAAAGGTGCCCCAGCGCTGGATGAAGCGTTCGGCCCGCTGGTAGATCGGCCCGGTGAGCACATGCTGGAACCGGGTGTGCTTCACCCCGGCGGCGATGCCGCGGCCCAGCCAGTAGGTGGTGTTTGCACGGGCCATGGAAAGCAGGAACAGAAAGGCAAACGCCCAGCCGAAGGGTGCGTCTTTTAACCAGTCCATGGTTCCCAGCCTATCTGTGCCGGGTGACGGAACCGGACTTTCGTGAGCCACCATACATCGAACGGTAAGTGCGCTTTTCCTACGGAACCGAGCGGATGTTGCGCACCAGCAAGGCACCGAAGATGCCGATGACGGCCGCCACGATGAACAGGGCCGTATAGCCACCGAGCACCTTCACCGAAACGAACGCCAGCGCGGGGGCAATGACCTGGGGCAGGGAGTTGGCAACGTTGATCACGCCCATGTCCTTGCCCCGGGACTTGGCCGAGGGCAGCACCTGGGTCAGCAGCGCAAAGTCCACGGCCAGGTACGCGCCGAACCCGAGCCCCAGCACCGCGGCACCGATGATGGCGCCGGTGAAGTTCTGCGACACGGCAATGATCAGTGCGGAGCAGGCCACCACGATCGAGGAGACGATCACGAAGATCTTCCGCTTTCCGCTCCTGTCGCTGATCGGCCCCAGGATCACTGCGCTGATGATGACCATGACCGCGTAGATGCCGGTGAGCACCAGCACCCCGCCGGCGGGATCCGGGTGCTTGACCACGTCGGTGAGGAAGAAGAGCAGATACACGATCGTCATCTGGTTGCCGGTGTTCATCATGAACCGGGTCAACCAGGCCCACCCGAAGTCGCGGTGGGTCAGCGGGTTGATCCAGAAGCCCTTGGCGAACTCCAGCAGGTTGAAGGCGGGGCGGAACTCGCGTGGCAGCTGCGGGTCGTTGGACCGCAGCAGGTAGGGGACCACGGAAACCAGCAGGGCCGCGGCGCAGATCATGTAGCCAACTGCGATGTTCCCGGTGATGGCGAAGCCCACCACCGCACCCAGCAGGATGCCCACGGTCTGGCCCATGGCGGCCAGCCCGCCGATGCCCCCGCGCCGGCGCTCCGGCACGCGGTCCGGGATGGTGGCGGTGACGGCCGAATAGGCGGCGTTGGCGCCGGCCTGCAGCCCGCACCAGCCCAGCAGCATCAGCGCGACGGTGGTGGCCCCGGAGAGCATCAGCAGCGAGGCGGCGCCCAGAATGGCCCCGGCGAGGATCCACGGCGAGCGGCGTCCCATCTTGGAGACCGTGCGGTCCGACAACGCCCCGAAGAGCGGGTTGGCCACCAGTGCCACCGAGGCGCCGCAGGCGGTGACCAGCGACAGGATCGCTTCCTTGGACCCGGCATCGATCGCCGTGGCCTGCAGCCCCAGCAACACGTTGATGGGGGCGAAGAAGACGATGTTGATGCCGATGTTGATCGCCACGACCGAGGCCACCCAGCCTCGGGCGACGTCCTTGGTCGGCGTGCGCAGGGCCTCGGGGAGCCCCGCCTCGCCACCGCCGGCAAGGGCGGTGGGATCGTTGGGTGTGCGCGCCACCTAGATCATGCCCGAGAGCATGCCGGCTCCGGTCCCCACGAGCAGGGCCCCGATGAGCAGCCAGGTGATCACTTTGACACGTTTGCGAATCGATTCCATAGTGCGTTTATCGTAGGCGAGTTTTGGCCCGAACGCCCCTTTGACGACACCTGTCTTGCGCGTACCGCGCATGCTTTCGGGCCGGGGCAGATTACGCTACTGGCATGAGCAAAAGCGGATCCGGGCAAATGTTGTGGGCACCGCGCCACAGCGGCTGGAATCTGGCCCACCATTTGGTGCCGTCCTTTGTGTTGCTGGCATTCCTGGCGGGCACCGGGGTGTACGCGCTGCTGCACGAGCGGCCGGTGCTTGCCACCGGGCTGCTGGCCAGTGCCCTGGCCGTGCTGATGGGCGTGGTGGCGGCCTATCGCCGCCCGACCGAGGACCAGGCGGCCACGACCGCGGCGGTCGGAACCAGCACGGGACCGCGGGCAGCCACGTGCTTCCCGATGTTCCGGACCTCCCCGCAGTGGGCCGCCGCGGTGATGGGCCTGGCCGTGGTGATCCTGGTGGCCACCGTGGCGCTGAGCGCACGGCTGCTGGTCATCCACAGCTACGACCCGATGGTATTGATCGTCCTGCTGACGGTCTTCCTGCTCGGGATCGGGGTCTACGTCTTGAACCGCGGGATCCGCATGGCGCGCATTGCCGCCGCATCCCAGGATCCAGGGGTCTACCTCACCCGCAGCCGCATCGTGCTGCATTCCTCGCGCGGCACCCGGGAAATCTACTGGAACGACCTCGAGGGCATCGAGCCGACCGATCCGGCCCGCCACCGGCCCCTGGGCAAGCGCGGCCCGGCCTGGATCGTGGTGCGTCACCGGGCCGGGGAAGCCGTCGAGGCCAAGGCCCTGGTGATCCTGGTCCACGAGCTCACCGCCAACCCGGACCAGCTGATGCGCACCCTGGAGCATTACCGGGTCAACCCGGCGGACCGGGCCGAGCTCGGGACGGCCGCGGCGCTGGAACGTGTGCGGGGATTTATTCCGCTGCCCTAGTTTCCGCCGGCGGCCGTTCCCGGATGCAGCAGCACCCGCCCGGCAAGGACCTGGACCTTGTGGGTGCGGGCATCGCGGACGGCCGGCAGGCACAGCACCTTGCCGTCGCGCAGGCAAAAGCGCGAGGAATGCAAGGGGCATTCGACCTCGTCGTCCTCGATCCAGCCCTCGGACAGGGACGCGACCTCGTGCGGGCATTCATCGTCCAGCGCGTAGTAAGCCCCGGAGTCGGCGCGAAAAAGCGCTATGTCCTCCGGGTAGCCGCTGGATTCCGCGGGGACCAGCAGCGCCGTGCCCGGTTCCAGCAGGTCCTCGCCGCCCAGGTCGACGGCCGGCAAACCGGGGCTGTTCTCGGTGTCCATGCGATTCGCGCACCTCTCCGTCGGGAGGGCAGGCCGGGACAACCGGCCGCCACTGCCCCCAGTCTTGCCCTTCCGGGCCCCGGCGGGCAAGGGGGGCACGAAGGACGTGCGGGGAGTCAGCGGGCCAGCTTCTTGAGCGGGACCTCGGGGTCGGCAAGCGCTTCGGGCGGAACAACGATGCCGCGGTCGATGATGCGGCGGGCCGCCCGGATCATCAGCCCGCCGTCGATCGCCGCGGCCCCGAGCATCCGCCCGTCCGCGGCAACGTTGAAGGCGGCCACCGGTTCCCCCTCTTTCAGTCGCAGGATGGTGGTGCCCGCGGCGTTCATGTCCCCCACGCCCTCGACGTGGGTGCCGTGGCGGTCGGACCAGAACCACGAGGCGCCGTGCACCGGCGGTTCCTGGCCCAGGATCGCCGCGGCCGCGGTGGCCCCGGTGTTCATGGCGTGTTCCCAGTGCTCCCCGCGCCGTTGCAGCGTCCCGTCGGCGGACCGGGTGCGGGCCATGTCCCCCACCGCGTAGATCCGCGGGTCCGAGGTGCGCTGGTGTTCGTCGACCAGCACGCCGTTGTCGGTCGCCAGGCCTGCGCCCCGGGCGAGGGCGGTATTGGGGATGATGCCGATGCCCACGAGCACCTCGTCGCATTCGAGGACCCGGCCGTCGTCCAGCTCGATCCGGTGGCCCGCCCCGGTCCGCTCGATGCCCGCGGGCGTGCCGTGGATGACCGTGATGCCCGCGCCGGAGTGCATGGCGTGCAGGCGCCGGGCCAGCTCCGGGCCGACGGCGGGCACCAGCGGGGTCTCGACGGGGTCGATCAGCGTGACCTCGGCGCCCAGTGCGAGCGCCGAGGAGGCGACCTCGGCCCCGATGAGCCCGGCCCCGACGATGGCCAGCCGGATGCCCGGGGCGAGCTTGCCGCGCAGCGTGTCGGCATCGGCGCGGCTGCGCAGCACCAGCACCGAGTCCAGGTCGCCGCCGGCCACCGGCAACGGGCGCGCGGAGCCGCCGGTGGCCAGCACCAGGATGTCGGCGTGCAGTTTCCTGCCGTCCGCAAGTTCCACGCCCAGCGGTTCGGTCGCCAGCGCGTGCACCGTGGCGCGGAGAAGTCCGACCCGGTGTTCGGAGAACCAGGAGGCCGGCGCCAGTTCGATGCCCGCGGCGTCCTTGTCCCCCAGCAGGTAGGCCTTGCTCAGCGGCGGGCGGTCGTACGGGGTCCCGGCGGGGTCGATGATGTCGATGGTCCCGGTGAAGCCGCGCGTCCGCAGGTTCTGCGCGACGGTGAACCCGGCCAGGCCGCCGCCAACGATCAGGATGGATTCAATGCTCATGGGGGTGTTGCCGATCCGTGGGGCTGTCAGGGGTGTGTGCGGCGGGCGGGCACACACCGGTGGCCGCCTGCCGCCCTCCCATCATCCCGCGTGGGCGGGCTCCGGCACAAAGCCGGGACGGCCGTCCGTGGTGTCCGGGGCAACCTGCAACGGCGCTTCGGCGAGCACCGGGGCCAGTTTCCGGCCCGCCGCGTGCAGGATCCGCTGTCTGTGCGCCGGGTTGGCCACGGCTCCGGCCGGGGGGCCGTCGGCCCAGGCCCAGCCGTGGCGCCCGGCCAGCGCGCGCAAGTTCGACCGGTTCCGCTGCTGCAGCGCGGTGGGGTCGGCCGGGAAGCTTCCCGGCACCAGCACCCCGCGGGCAAAGCCGCGCGCCGCGGCGGCTTCCAGGGTCAGCGCGGTGTGGTTCAACGTCCCCAGGTCCGGGCGGGTGGCCACCACCAACCGGGCACCCAGCCCGCGGGCAATATCCGCGATGGTTTCCCCCTTCAGGGTCAGGGACACCAGCAGGCCGCCGGCACCCTCGACGAGCAGCACGTCGTGCCACTTGGCCAGGGCCCGGGCGCGGCGCAGGTGGTCGGCCAGGTTGGGCAGCGCCGCGGCGGCTGCCGGGCCCCCGGCGTGCAGCGCGGCATCCACCGGAGCCATCGGATCTTTCAGCCGCACTCCCTCGGACAGGGTGAGCTCCGGCGGGTTCCCCAGCCAGGACCCGATCGCGTGCGCATCCCCGTCCTGCCCCGGTTCCACGCCGGTTTGGGCGGGCTTGTAGATGGCCACCGAATGCCCCGCATCCAGGGCTCCGGCGGCCAGGGCCGCGGTGAGGACGGTCTTGCCGACGTCGGTGTCGGTCCCGGTGACGGCGATGATCATGCCGCCGCCCCCACACCCGGCCGCGAGCTGAACACGGTGCGCGGGGATTGGAAGGAGAGCAGGTGCATCCAGTCCGGTTCCCCGCCGGCCGGTTCGAGCCCCGGCAGCGCGCGGGCCGCGGCGTGCAGCACCACCTCGGTTTCCATCCGTGCCAGCCCCGCGCCGAGGCAGCGGTGGATCCCGAACCCGAAGGCCAGCGAATCATCGTCCCCGCCCTCCATCAGGGCACCGCCCGAGAGCCGGAGCACCAGCTGCTCCCCGGCGGCAAAGCGCTCACCGTCCAGCTCGATGTCGGCACGCACCACCCGGCGCCAGGTCGGCACCGAGGATGCGCGCGCCAGCGACTGGGCCACCAGCTGTGCGGCCGCGGATTCCTGCGCGCAGGAATCCCAGCGGCCCCCGTGCAGCGCGGCGGCCAGCGTCGTGGAGATGAGCATCGCGGTGGTCTCCTGTCCGGCAATGGTCAGGAAGTAGCCCAGTGAGCGGATCCGGTCCAGGTCCACCCCGCCTCTGTGCAGCTCCGCATAGAGGTTTCCGTCGTCGCGGGCCAGGCCCTGCGCGACCGAGGTGCGCAGCCATGCGTGGAATCCGGCGGCGCTGGCGGCAAGTTCCAGTTGCCGGGCCGCGTCGGGCCAGCCCCAGAAGAGCTCCAGGGAATCAAGGCTCCAGGCCTTGAGGTCGGCTGCGGGCGGGACCGGGATCCCGGTGAGCCGGGCCATGACCTCGGGCGGGATGACCGCGGCCAGGTGCGCGGCCAGGTCGACGCGGGCGCCGTTGCGGTAGTCGGTGGCCAGTGCGGAGCAGATCCCGGCCACGCGCGCCCGGATCGGCTCCGCCTGCGCGGCGACCCTGGCGGGGCTGAAGAAGCGTGCCACGATGCGGCGGACCGCCAGGTGCGCTGCCCCGCCGGCGCTGGCCAGCACCGGGGGCAGGAAGAAGCGCTCGGCGGCCAGGATGCGCAGGGCCGCCGGTTCCAGGTCGATGGCGGTGTCCAGGGCGTTGGCCGGGGTGAAGTCCTCGGGGCGCTGCAGGATCCGGCGCACCAGGGCGGGGTCCTCGATGCTGCGGTAGCGGTTGTTGACCACCTCGGGGTAGGCGCCGGGCAGGGCCGTGGCCAACGGCGCAGGCGTCGGGGCAACGGCCGTGGACCCGGCAAGGGGACAACTCATGATTCTTCCTCCAGGATGGTGGCGGCAATGGTGTGCAGCGCGGCGAGCAGCTCGCGCCGGCGGTGGTTGGCGTGGGCGGTGATCCGCAGCCGGGACACCCCGTCGGGCACGGACGGGGGCCGGAAGCAGGCCACGGCGATGCCGCGGGCGCGCAGGGCCGCGGCGGTGCGCACCGCGCCGGCGGCGTTGGCCATGGTGATCGAGTGCACCGCGCCGGCGCCCCGCTCGATGCGCCCGGAAAGCTGCGGCACCGCGGACAGGGTGTCGTGCACCAGGGCGGCGTTGCGTTCCAGCCGTCCCAGCAGTTGCGCGTCGGCCAGTTCCAGGGCGGCCAGTGCGGCGCCGGCCGCGGCCGGGGCCAGCGCGGTGTCGAAGAGGAAGCTGCGGGCGGTGTTCACCAGGTGCTCGCGCAGCAACCCCGCCGTTTCCCCGCCCAGCAGCACTACCCCGCCCTGGGAGCCCAGGGCCTTGGAGAGCGTGGCGGTGGCGATGACGTGCCCGGATCCTGCCAGCCCGGCGGCACGCAGTGCCGAGCCGGTGCGCGTGGCGGCCAGCGAGTGGGCCTCGTCGATGAGAAGCAGCGCCCCGAACTCGGTGCACAGCGCAGCCGCGGCGGCCAGGTCGGCGGAATCCCCCAGCACCGAGTAGAGGGATTCGAGCACCAGCGCCACGCGCGGGGCCGGTGCCGGCGAGTCGCGGTTCGCCGCAAGCAGCGCCCTGGCGGCGTCGAGGTCGTTGTGCGCGGCGGTGGCCACCTTGGCCCCGGAGAGGCGGGCGCCGTCGATCAGGCTGGCGTGGGCGTGGGCGTCGAGGATGAAGTGGCTGCCCGGTCCGCCCAGTGCCTGCAGGACACCGATGTTGGCGGTGTAGCCGCTGGAAAAAACCAGCGCGGCGTTCCTGCCGGTGTAGTCGCATAGCGCCTCCTCGAGCGCGGTGTGCACCGCCAGGGTGCCGGTGGCCACGCGGCTGGCGGCGGCACCGGCCCCGTGGCGGGCCGCGGCCTCCCCGGAGGCGGCGCGCACCGCCGGGTGCGTCCCCAGGCCCAGGTAGTCGTTGGAGGCCAGGTCCAGCAATTGCCCGCGGTTGCTCTCCACCCGGTGCAGCCCGCGGGCCGCGCGCACCCGTGCCCGCCCGCCCAGCCACCTCCCCCACGCCTCCGGAACGGCCGCGGGCGCTTCGGCGGCCGGGGTGAGGCTAGGGGCCGTGGACATGGTCCACCGCCGCGACAAGGGCGGCGCCCAGCAGCCGGATCTCCTCCGCGCTGCTGGTGTAGGGCGGCATCACGTAGACCAAATCGCGGAAGGGGCGCACCCAGGCCCCGTGGCGCACCGCTGCCGCGGTCACCTCCGCCACGCGCACCTGCTCGCGCAGCTGGATGACGCCGACCCCGCCCAGCACCCGCACGTCCAACACGGACGGCAACACGGCGGCCGGGGCGAGGGCTTCGCGCAGCCCGGTATCCAGTGCGGCAACCTGGCCGCGCCAGGGTGCGTCGCCGGCGCGCGGGTCCCCGGCTCCGGTGAGCAGTCCAAGGGAGGCGTTGGCCACCGCGCAGGCCAGCGGGTTGCCCATGAACGTGGGCCCGTGCAGCAGCGCCGAGCCGTTGCCGTGCGCCCCGTCCAGGGCGCCGGCGACCTTCGGGGTGCAGAGCATCGCGGCCAGGCTCAGGTAGCCGCCGGTCAGCGCCTTGCCCACGCACATCACATCCGGTTCCACGCCCGCCCATTCACTGGCGAACAGCTTCCCGGTGCGCCCGAAGCCGGTGGCGATCTCATCGAGCACCAGCAGCAGGTCGTGTGCGTCGGCGATCTCGCGCAGCACGCGCAGCGCCGCCGGGGCGTAGGCGTACATGCCCCCGGCGCCCTGCAGGACGGGCTCGGCAATGATCCCGGCCAGTTCCGGGGCATGGGCGGCGGCCAGCGCGCGGGATTCGGTTTCCCAGGCGGCAAATTCGGCCACGTCGAATTCCCAGCTGGCCTCCGTGGTCAGCCGGGCGGCCGGGGGCCGGGGCAGGAAGAGCTGTTGTTCGGCCCCGGGCCGGGCGAAGGCCGCGTGCATGCCGTCCACCGGGTCGCAGACGCCCATCGCCGCGAAGGTGTCCCCGTGGTAGCCGCCGCGCAGCGCGGCAAAGCGCTTCCGGCCGGTGTGGCCGCGGGCGTGCTGGTATTGCAGCACGACCTTGAGCGCGACCTCCACGGAGATCGACCCGGAGTCGGCCAGGAACACGTGGGCCAGCTCGCCCGGGGCCATGGCCACGAGCCGCTCGGCCAGTTCCACGGCCGGGGCGTGGGTCAGCCCGCCGAACATCACGTGGCTGAACGAGTCGATCTGCGCGTGGGCAGCGGCATCCAGCACCGGATTGCGGTAGCCGTGCACCATCGACCACCAGGAGCCCATGCCGTCGATGACCTCATGGGTGCCGGTGGCGTCCTCGAGCGTGAGCCGCACGCCGCTGGCACCGGTGACCGCGTAGCGGGAGCCTGCGTCCAAGGAGGCATACGGGTGCCAGAGCAGTCCGGCATCCCGTGCCAGCAGGTCCTGGCCCTGGCTCACCAGGGACGTTGTGGCGCTCATGCGTTGGGGCTTTCGCCGGTTCCGGCGCCACGGCGGCGCAGCACCGGCTCGGCGCCGTGCACCGATCCGCAACCCAGGGAAGCGCCCGCGCCGCAGCCGGAACCGCAGGCACTTCCGCAGCCGGCGGGTTCCCTCGCTGCGGCAGGGGCTTCGTCGGCCCGGTGGTGCAGGCGTGCGGCCAGCTCGGCCGGGTCGGTGTCCTCCTGGCCCAGGACCACGTACCCGGAGTCGGCAATCATCTCCAGGTCGCGGCGCGCATCCTGGCCCTCGGACGTGAGGTAGTCGCCGAGGAACAAGGAGTTTGCCACGGCCAGGGCGGTGGCCTGCAGGGTGCGCAGGTGCATTTCGCGCCCACCGGCCATGCGCAGCTCGGCGGCGGGCGCGGCCAGGCGGACCAGGGCCAGGATGCGCAGGCACGCCATCGGTGTCAGGTGCCAGGTCCCGGCCAGCGGGGTGCCGTCGAAGGGCATCAGGAAGTTCACCGGGATCGAGTCGGCATCCAGCTCGCGCAGCGCGAAGACGGCCTCGACGAGCTGCCCGGGGGTCTCTCCCATGCCCACGATGAGCCCGGAGCACGGGGAGAGCCCTGCGTCCTTGGCCTGCCCGACGGTGTCCACGCGCTCGGCGAAGGTGTGGGTCGAACAAATCTCCGGGTAGAGGGACTCGGCGGTGTTCAGGTTGTGGTTATAGGCATCGGCCCCGGAGGCGGCGAGCCGTTCGGCCTGGCCCGCCTTCAGGATTCCGAGGCAGGCGCAGACCTCAACCTGCGGGTGTTCGTCCTTGATCTGGCCGATCATGGTGGCCACGCGGTCCACGTCGCGGTCGCTGGGGCCCTTGCCGGAGGCGACCATGCACACGCGCGAGGCGCCGCCGGCAATGCCGAGCCCGGCCTGGTGCACGGCCTCGTCGGGCTTGAGCCAGGTGTACTTGAGGATCTCGGCCTTGGAACCCAGTCGCTGGGAGCAGTAGGTGCAGTCCTCGGGGCAGAGCCCGGATTTGAGGTTGACCAGGTAGTTGACCTTCACGGTGTTGCCGAAGTGCTTGCGGCGCAGGGTTGAAGCCGCGGCGACCAGCCCGAGGGTGGCCTCGTCCGGGGTTGCCAGCACGGCAAGCGCCTCGTCGGTGGTGAGCCGGTGTCCGGCATCGATGCGCGCGGCCAGGTCGGTGACGTCCAGGATCCCGGTGGCGGTGGAGCCCGCTGCGGCGGGTGCGGGGAGGGTATTGGTCGTGGTCATGGCGGGGGCCTTCCGGAGGGCGTTTCTCGGCGGTGTCGCCGGGGCCGCGCCATGCTGGGTGCGGCCCCGACGACCAACTGAACACCGTTCAATGGTTTCCGGATCACATTACACGCCAATTGAACACTGTTCAATCATGTCGGCGCCACATCGATGACCACCGCGATTGGCCGGCATCCCTCCGTCGGCGCCCACCAACGGCAAGGGGCCCGTCCGGGTGGAGCCAAGAACAAATTCCTGGCGCCACCCGGACGGGCCCCTTGGGCCACAGTGCCTACACGGCCGGGGTGTCGGGGTAGAGCAGCAGCTCCCCGTCCTGGACCTCGATCTTGTGCGTGCGGGCAGCCACGGTGGCCGGCAGGCACAGTGCGGTGCCGGACTTCAGGCAGAACTTCGCCGCGTGGACCGGGCATTCGACCTCGGTGCCCTCGATCCAGCCGTCGGCCAACGAAGCGGTCTCGTGGGTGCACTCGTCGTTGATGGCATAAAAGTTCCCGTCCTCGGCGTGGAACACCGCGATGTCGTCCTTCGTGCCGTTGTCTTCGGACGGAATCACGATGGCTTCGCCTTCATCGATGCTGTCGACGGAACCGATGTTTATTGCCTCGCTCATGAGGGTGCCTCCTGGTGTGCCCCACCGCCTCCGCGCCTTGCGCGAAAGCGATGGATATAGGAAAAGATGTTGCTCCATCATCCCGCCTTTCGGCCCACGGCCCAAGCGCCAAGGCCCAATGAGTCCGCCGGGAAGATCCTGCACCCAAATTTCCCAAATACGTTTATATCTTCGGAAAACACTACAAAAGATACGGATAAAGTTTTTCAATCATCCCGAACGGCAGCCGAAGAACAGCAGCCATCCGCAACGATAACCGGTGTGAAATCGATTTCCGGCCACCATCAGTATCACGATGTCGTAACACCGCTTCTGCCCCGTGATTACGCGGACCAATCGATATCCACATGGTCACAAATCATGAAAAAACCTCCGTATCCCTCCTCCTTTCCCGAGACGACTGTTAGCGTGAAGGCCTAAGTCTCATCCGTTGCGAGAGGCTCACCAGCCGAGCGCAACGGCCACGTGAACAAGAATGCACAAATCGTGTTGCCGGATCTTCTGCGCGACACGTGGATGGAACCTCGCATGAACTCAGCACCAGGGACGGCTTCACCGGCCCTACGTGTCGCCAATGCCTACAAGGTGTTCGGACGTAGACCCCAAGAAGCTGTGAAGGCCCTCAAGGACGGCAAAACCCGCAAGGATGTGGCCGCGATGGGCACCGCGGCCGTCATTGACGCCTCGTTTGATGTCAAGCCGGGTGAAATCTTCGTCGTCATGGGACTGTCCGGCTCGGGCAAGTCGACGTTGATCCGGATGCTCAATGGCCTGTGGCCCATGACCAGCGGATCGGTCCACATCGGCGACATAGACATTTCCAAGATCTCCGGCAAGCGCCTGCGTGAGGTTCGACAAAAGAGCATTTCGATGGTGTTCCAGCACTTCGCCCTGCTCCCGCACCGCACCGTGCTGGAAAATGCCGCCTACGCCCTGGAGATCCAAGGCGTAGACAAGAAGAAGCGCACCGAACTGGCCACCACGATGCTCGATACGGTGGGGCTCACCGGCTGGGGAGACAAGTACCCCGGACAGCTCTCCGGCGGCATGCAGCAGCGCGTCGGCTTGGCCCGGGCCTTGTGTTCGGAAACCGACATCCTGTTGATGGATGAGGCGTTCTCCGCGCTCGACCCGCTGATCCGCCGCGACATGCAGGAACAGCTCGCTTCCCTGCAGGCGGACCTGGGCAAGACCATCATCTTCATCACCCACGACCTGAACGAGGCCATGTTCCTCGGGGACCGCATTGCGGTGATGCGCGACGGGGAAATCGTGCAGATCGGCACCCCGGACGAGATCCTCACCTCCCCCGCCAACGACTACGTGGCATCCTTCGTCCGCGACGTGGACCGCACCCGCGTGCTCACGGCCGGCGCTGTCATGGAGAATCCGCGCGCAGTCGTTTCGATCAGCGGCGGAGCACGCGCTGCCCTGTTGACCATGCGTGGGCAGCTGACCTCCGGCGCGTTTGTCATTGACCGCAACCGCAACTTCCGCGGCATCGTCACCGACCGTGAGACCCAAGCCCTTGCCGACCGCGGCGGATCGGATCTCACCGAGATCCTGACCCGGACAGAGGACGCAATTTCCGCAGACACCCCGCTCAACGACCTCTTTGGCCGCGCAGTGGAAAGCAACACCCCCCTGCCAGTCGTCGATGAGCAGGGACGGCTGGTCGGCGCCGTGGCCCGGGCAACGTTGTTGGCAGCCTTGGGCAACGTGCCATCCACCACCAGCTCCATGGAGATCCTTGAGCCGGGCCAAACAGCCGGAAGCAACGACGGCAGCCAGAAACCAGGAATTTTCACCCAGGAGCCATCCGGTGAAGAGGGAGGCACGCTCTAATGGACGATTTGTTCCGGATTCCCGTCGGCAAGTGGGCGGAAACAGCCCTCGACTGGATCATCGCCAACCTCGGCGCTTTTTTCGACGGCGTCAAGGCCTTCTTCGCCCAGTTCTATAACGGACTGGACTGGGTCCTGTCCACACCTCCCTTCTGGGCCGTCATCGTCGTTCTCGCGGCTCTGGCCTTCTGGCTCAAGGGCTGGAAACTGTCATTGGGCACCATCATCGGGTTCCTGCTGATCTACGGCATGAACCAATGGGACAACGCCATGGATTCGCTGGCCCTGGTGCTCGTGGCGTCCCTGGTGGCAGTGATCATCTCCGTGCCTCTGGGCATAGCCGCAGCCAAGTCCACGGCCGTTTCCAGCGTCGTCAAGCCTGTCATGGACTTCCTGCAGACCATGCCGGCCTTCGTCTACCTGATTCCGGTGCTTTTGCTGCTGGGCATCGGACCGGTTCCCGGCATCGTGGCGACCATCGTGTTTGCCCTGGCTCCAGGCGCCCGTTTCACGGAACTGGGCATCCGCTCCGTGGACAGTGAAGTGGTCGAGGCCGGCCAGGCGTTTGGCGCTTCGCCCATGCGCATCCTGCGCCAGATCCAGATCCCGCTGGCGATGCCCACCATCATGGCGGGCATCAACCAGATCATCATGCTCTCCCTGTCCATGGTCGTCATTGCCGGCATGGTTGGTGCCGGCGGCCTCGGTGGCGCGGTCTACTCGGCCCTGACCGGGTTGAACACTCCGCTCGGTGTGGAATCCGGCCTCGCCGTTGTCATCCTGGCGATCTTCCTCGATCGCATCACTGCTTCGCTGACCCACGTCAAGAAGCACGTCCCAGCGTAACCAGTTCCCCATTTTGCGGCTCCCGCGAAGTCGGGGGCCATCAAGAAAGGCAAATTTCATGAAGAAGAAACTCGTATCATTCATAGCCCTGGCTGCCGCCTCGGCACTGGCCCTGACCGCCTGCGGATCCGGCGACGCCGGATCGGAAGCCTCTGGCACACCGGGCGGAGACAAGAAGGAACTGACCATTGGCGTGTTCGCCGGCTGGGACGAAGGCATTGCCGTGTCCAACCTGTGGAAGAGCATCCTCGACAAGGAAGGCTACGATGTCACATTGACCACCGCCGATGCGGCACCGGTCTTCACGGGCATCACCACCGGCGACTTCGACATGACCATGGATGTCTGGCTTCCGGACACCCACAAAACGTACCTGGAAAAGTACGGCGACAAGATGCAGGAACTGGGCACCTGGAACGAAAACGCCAAGCTGACAGTTGCCGTGAACAAGGACGCCGACATCACATCCCTGGACGAGCTCGCCAGCAAGGCCGACATGTTCGACAACCGAATCGTGGGCATCGACCCGGGTGCGGGGTTGACCGCCGCCATGAAGGACCGTGTCATCCCGGAATACGGCCTGGACAAGATGGAATTCGTGACATCCTCGACCACGGCAATGCTGACCCAGCTGAAGAAGGCAACCACCGACGGGGACAACATCGCGGTGACGCTGTGGCGTCCGCACTGGGCCTATGACGCGTTCCCGATCAAGGACCTCGAAGACCCCAAGGGCGCCTTGGGTGCAGCCGAGCACATCAGCACCTACGGCAGCCTGACCTTCAAGGACGACTTCCCCACCGTTGCCGGCTGGATGAAGGACTTCAAGATGGATGACGAGAAGCTCTTCTCCCTGGAAAACGCCATGTTCAACCAGGACGAGACCCAGGACTACGGTCCGATCGTCGAGAAGTGGATCGGCGAAAACCAGGAATGGGTCGATTCGCTGACCGCGAAGAAGTAGCCGCGCAGCACCTGCTCCAGGGGCCCGGGCCCTCCGGGACACCGCTCAACACCGCGTTGTCCTTGGAAGGCCCGGGCCCTTCGCCGTCTCCGTCCGGTCCTTCCGTGCGGCCGAAGGTGGGCACTAGACTCGGGCCATGACGGCTCATTGGCCCGCGGACGGCCCCCGGATGGATCGCCGCACGGTATTGGCCTTTGGCGGAGCCCTCGGCCTGGCCGCCGTGGCCGGATGTTCCCGTCCGCAAAACCCCATCGGCACGGCCACGCCCGGCCCCGTGCCCACCGGCACCGATCCCCGGCGAATGCCCAAGGCCACCGGCCTTGACACCCCCTGGTCCTTGGTCCGCACCACGGACGGGCGCATCCTGGTCTCCGAGCGCGACACCGCCCGGATCCTGGCGCTCTCCCCCGACGGCGCCCTCGCGCCCCTGGTGCATTTGCCCCAGGTGGTCGCCGGTGGCGAAGCGGGACTGCTGGGGCTCGAGATCATCGCCGCATCCGGCGGGGCCGAATGGCTCTACGCCTACCTGGGCACCGAAACCGACAACCGTGTGGTGCGCCTGGAGTTGCGCGGCTCCGGGGTCGGACCGGCCGAAGACATCCTCACCGGCATCCCCCGGGCCAACATCCACAACGGCGGGCGCATCAAGAAGGGCCCGGACGGCCTGCTCTACATCGGCACCGGGGACGCCACCGACCAGCAGGCGGCCCAGGATCCGTCCCGGCTCAACGGCAAGATCCTGCGCGTCAATCCGGATGGAAGCATCCCGGAGGCCAACCCCTTTGCCGGTTCCCCGGTCTATTCCTACGGGCACCGCAATGTCCAGGGGCTCGGATGGGATTCGAGGGGCAGGCTGTGGGCCAGTGAGCTGGGCCCGGAGAAGAACGACGAGGTGAACCTGATCGAGCCTGGCAAGAACTACGGGTGGCCGGAGGTCACAGGGGTCGCCCGCGATGCGCGTTTCGTCGACCCGATCCATGTGTGGCCCAGCCCCGCCGATGCCTCACCAAGTGCGCTGGCCGTTGCCGGGGACATTGCCTATGTGGCCTGCCTGCGCGGAGAGAGGCTGTGGGAGTTGCCGCTGCCGGACGGTGATCCGCCCGCCGGCGGAACGCTGCCGGGAGCCCGTGCGTTGCTGTCCGGCCAGGAAGGCCGGCTGCGCGACGTGCTGGTGGTGGGGGATGAATTGTGGGTGGCCACCAACGAGGGCGCGGACTCGAAGATCATCGCGCTTGAGCTTCCCGTCGCCTAGTTACAGGTGGGCCACGATGCCCAGGACCTTGCTGAGGATGAAGCCGGCCACCAGTGCCGCGGCGGTCCAATACAGGAAGCGCACCTGTGAGCGTGGCTTTTCCAGCTGCCAGGAGCCGGTCTTGTCGTCCCGGTAGTACACCAGGGTCTGGCCGTCGGGCGCCCGGGGGCTTTCCAGCACCAGCAGTTCGCTGCGGATGGTGCCGTCGGAGGTGTGGAAGACCAGGCATTCCTGGCCCTCGAGTACCGCAATCTCATAGTCGGCGGTCTTCCATCCCGCATCTCGGCGGCGTTCGGCCAACGCGAAGCCATAGAATCCGGCCGCGGCAATCAGCGCCACCCACCCAATGAGGTCGAGTGCCGGGCCAAGGCTGGTCAGCAGGTCTTGCACGTTCCCATCCTATGGTCTGGAGCTTCCCGGCACAGTATCGGGTTGCCGACGCAACCCGGCGGCCCTACCTGCTGAAGGTCCCGAGCACCTCGTTCAGCGCCTCGGTGGACGAAGGGTGCGTGAAGATCGAATCGCGCAGCGTGGCCGAGGTGACGCCTTGGCGCATGGCCAGGGCGACCAGGTTGATGACTTCCTGCGAGTCCACATGCATCAGGGCCGCGCCAAGGACCAGGTCCGTGTTGGCATCGACCACGAACTTGATGACGCCGCGGGGATCGCCCACAATCTTGGGCCGCGGCATCGCGGCGATCTCGGCGGCTTTCTTGACGGCGACCTTGATGTCCAGTCCCCGGGCACGGGCCGCCTCCTCGCTGAGCCCGACGCGTGCCAACGGCGGGGTGGTGAAGATGGTGGAGGGAACTGCGATGCGGTCGGCGGTGGAACGTGTTCCGGCGCCCAGGATCGCATCGGCGACGATCCTGTTGTCATCCAGGGAAACGTAGGTGAACTGGGGTCCGCCGTTCACGTCGCCCAGCGCGTACACGCCCTCGGCGGTCGTGCGGAGGTGCTCGTCGACCTTGATGGCCCCGGAATCCGTGCGCTCGATTCCCGCGGCTGCCAGGTCCAACCCGTCGGTGGCCGGGGTGCGGCCCAGGGCGATGAGCACGGCGTCGGCCTCGATCTCGCGTGTCTGGCCGTCTTGCACGTAGGAAACCCGGGCGCTGCCGGCGTCCTGTCCGATGCTCTGCACGCTGGCGCCGGTGCGGACCTCGACGCCCACATCCCCAAGCACGCCGAGAACCTCGGCGGCCACGTCTTCGTCTTCCTTTTTCAGCGCCCGGTGCCCGCGATCCAGCACCGTGACCTTCGAGCCGAAGTGCACAAACATGGATGTGAACTCCGTGCCGACGTATCCGCCGCCGACCACCACCAGGGACTTGGGCAACGGCGCGTGCTGCAGCGTGGTGGAGTCGTGGATCCGCCCGCCGATGCGCGCGCCGCCGAGGTCCGGGATCTGCGGCACGGCTCCGGTGTTGATGATGATCCGTTTGGCGCCCAGCTCCAGGGTCTCGTCGCCGGCCTGGATCCTGATGCGGCGCGGGCCGATGAAGGTGGCCCGCCCGGTGATGGCCATGACCGAATCAAGGTCATCGAGCATGGAGAAGTTCTTGGCCCGCATGGCGGCAGTGAGCTTGTCCCGGCGCTGTACCGCGGTGTCGAAGTAGCCGGGGTCGAACCCGTTGCCGGTGCGGGTCTCCGAGTCGTGGATCAGGGCCTTGGTGGGAACGCAGAGTAGTGCCCCGTAGAGTGGTGTAACACCCACCGGTGACCTGTACGTTCCTGAAACGGGCGCGGCCACCGTGGGTCCTTCGAGGAAACTCTCACA
>NZ_JAUSSH010000007.1 GCF_030812255.1 Paeniglutamicibacter psychrophenolicus
TCCGGCGATGTCTCGAATCTCTTCGCTGGGGGGCGCTCGGTGTTTGGCGTGGGGGGGGGCGGCGTGTCCCCCCCCACCGCCCCCACCACTGTGGGGGGGGGGGCCCCCCCCCCCCCCCCCCCCCCCCCCACCCCCATTTTGCTGCTACCCGAACCGGTTAGCCGAACTTCTTCCGGTGTGCCAGGATGCTGGCGACATAGTTCTTGGTGTCCGCGTACATGCCGTTGCGCTTCACTCCGGTGGCGCCCTGGTAGTAGTAGGCGATGCCCAGCTCGACCGACGGCGCCGAGCGCTGGTGCGCGCGGATGATCGCGATCCCGGCGGTGACGTTGTCCTGCGGCTTGAGCAGGTCGAGCTTGCGCCCCACCAGCCCCGAGGCCCATTCCCCGGCCGAGGGGATGACCTGCATGACGCCCACGGCGTTCGCTGGGGAGACCGCGTTCATCCGGAAGCCGGACTCCTGGAAGGCATGGGCCTGGGCCAGGGAGGGATCGACGCCCATCTGGCGGGCGGTGCTGGCCACCATGGCCTGCATGGCCGCGGGGGAGGGCAGGTTGCGGGAGAGCAGCTCGCGCTTGTTGTCGTTTGCCGAACCCACCACGTCGCTCTTGTAGGTGCGGCCCAGGAACGTGTTGCCCACCAGCGGCTTCGAGCTGGTCGGGTTCACGTCCGAGGAGGACTTCGGCGCGGAGGTGCCGTTGCCGTTGACCTTCAGCGTCCGCCCGATCTGCAGCACGGTGGAGTAGGTCACCGACGGGTTCAGGCGCAGGATGGTGTTCAGCGGCGTCCCGGTCTTCATCGCAATGTGTCCCAGGGTGTCGCCGGAAACCACGGTGTAGCTGGAGCCGCCGGATGGGGCCTTGGGTGCTGCCGATGCCATGGGGGACGACGGCGCGGACGGTGCGCTCGGGGCGCCGCTGATCTTCAGCTTGTCGCCCGGGCGGATGATGTCGCCGTTGGACAGGTTGTTCAGCTTCATGAAGGCGGAGACCGACATGTTGTGCCGGATGGCGATCATCGAGGGGGAGTCGCCGGACTTCACGGTGTAGGTTCCGGACGCGGAGGCGCTGTTGCCCTTGGGCGCGGACTTGGACGGGGACGATGAGCCCTTGGATCCGAAGTGCAGCACCTGGCCGACGTAGATGGTGTCCCTGACGGGGTTGCCAGCGGCGCTGCGCACCTCGTCCAGGGAAACGCCAAGCTTCTTGGCGATCGCGCCCATGACATCGCCGTTGACGACCTTGTAGGTCTGTGCCGGTTTGGCGGAGGTGCCTGCGTTGTTCGTGGAGGCCTTGGGCGATGCGGCGCGTGCGTCGCTGCCGCCCAGGCGCAGCACGTCTCCGGGCTTGATCAGGTCGGAGGAAAGCTTGTTGATCTTCTTGAGCTCGGAAACCGAGACCCCGGTGCGCACGGAGATGTGCGAGAGCGTGTCGTTCTTCTTGACGGTGACGGTTCCGCTCTTCTTGGCCAGGGGGATCACCGAGCCGGGAACGTGGGAGGCCACCAGGTGGGCGCTGATTCGTGCCTCGGCTGCCTTGACCATGGCGGGGGTGGCGGCCTTGGGCGTCAGGGCATCACGGGTGGGCAGCGGTGCTGCCTCGGCCGGGAGTGCGAGGGAACCAAGGACAACTGCAGGGATTGCGACCGTGGCCACGGCGCTGCCAATGGCTCTGACGCGATTGTTATGTGCAAGGGACATGGAGCGATCCTTTGGGTTGGGGCAAGGACGAATCGTTCGGTCGCAAAAGAACGCACATGGGTTGTGGCCCATGTGCGTGTTGTGACTCATGGTGCAGGTGTGACTAATGTGAATTTACACCACGGATTGGAATTTGTGAAAGATCCCACCAAGAAATCGTTCATATGGCTCCTGAACCATCCAAGGATGTGGCACGCTGGAATGGTGAGCAATCTTGAGAACCTAGTGGCCGACTGGCTGCCCCTGCCCGACCTTGCCGAAGCGCTGGACGTTTCCATCAAAAGGGTCCATAGCCTGATCGACGAACGCGCCATCATTGCCGTGCGCGTGGGCAAGCGAAACATCCGCAGCGTACCCGCCGCCTTCGTGATGGACGGGGGCATTGTGGATAGCCTCAAGGGCACGATCTCGGTGCTCGTTGACTCCGGCTACGAGGACGAGGAGCTGCTGGTGTGGCTCTTCACCCCCGAAGAGTCCCTGAACGGCACGCCCATGGATGCGTTGCGAGCCGGACGCAAGACCGAGATCCGCCGCCGCGCCCAGGCGTTGAGCTGGTAGCAGGCACCGTGTTGCACCTGCCCGGTGCATAGCCCCGAACCCAAGCAAGAAGCGACGGCCCCCATCCGGATGATCCGGGATGGGGGCCGTCGCTTTTCTCGTTCCTGCCTGCTCCTACGAGGTCCGGCGGATTGCCGCCAGGCCCAGGGTGCGCAGCCCGTGCCGTGCCAGCGGGGTGACGGTGAGCCGGTCCAGGGCGGCCAGGCCCTGCTCGGAGAGCTCGGCGATGGAAGCCTCGGTGGCCGCCAGCGCCCCGCACGACTCCAGCAACGCACTCATGCGGGTGACCTCGTCCTCGCGCAGGTCATCGGCACCCAAGCGCGACTGGATGAATTCCTGGTCGGTCGGCGGGGCAAGGGTCAGGGCATGCGCGATGATCTCGGTGCGCTTGCCCTCGCGCAGGTCGTCGCCGGCCGGCTTGCCGGTGATCGCCGGATCGCCAAAGACGCCCAGGACGTCGTCGCGCAGCTGGAAGGCCTCGCCCAGCGGCAGGGCAAACCGGGAATACTGTTCCAGCAGGTCTGAGGAGGCCCCCGCCAGCGCGCCGCCGAGCAGCGTGGGATTTTCCACGGAGTACTTGGCCGACTTGTAGCGCACGATGGTGCGGGCGCGCTTGACCGCCTCGGCCGGCCCGTAGGCCGGCCCTGCGGACTCCTCCAGGACGTCGAGGTACTGTCCGGCCATCACCTGCGCGCGCATGCGGTCAAAGATGGTGCGGGCCTCGGGCACCAGTGGCTGGATGGTGGCGAAGAGCTGCTCGCTCAGCGAAAGGCAAAGGTCCCCGGCGAGGATCGAGGCGGCCTCGCCAAAGCGCGGGGCGTCCCTGTGCCAGCCCGAGGCGCGGTGCAGCGACTCGAAGCGTCGGTGCATGCTGGGCTGGCCTCGTCGGGTGTCGGAGCGGTCGATGAGGTCGTCATGGATCAGGGCGGCGGCCTGGAAGAGCTCCAGTGCGGCTCCGGCCTGCACGATGTCGGTGGTCCGGGCATCGCCGCCGGCCCCCAGGTACCCCCAGAAGGCGAACAGCGGACGCAGGCGTTTGCCGCCGCGTGTCAGCTCGTCGATCGCGGTGACGATTTCCGCCGCCGCCGGGGCGATGTCGGAGATGGCTTCATGTTGTTCTGCAAGGAATTCCGACAGCAAGGTCTCGAGCCGTTCCGAGAAGTCTGCGGAAAGGTCCCGTGCCTTTTCGGGGTCGGAGGTGTCCGCAGCATAAAGTGTCATGAGTCCCATCCATAGGTTGCGCAACGTGGTGTTTCCTTAACTCTAGCCGTGCAGTTGCCGCCAGCTGGATTGTCGGAGTCGTTGGCTAGACTTCAGTGCATGGCCCAAGGCAAGGTGCGCGCGATATTGCATGTCGACATGGATGCCTTTTTCGTGTCCGTCGAGTTGCTCACGCGCCCCGAGCTGGCGGGGAAACAAGTGATCGTGGGTCATCCGGGGGAACGCTCCGTGGTGCTCTCGGCGTCCTATGAATGCAGGGCACTGGGAGTGAAATCGGCCATGCCGATGGCCGTGGCCATGAGGATGGCCCCGCACGCGGTGGTGATTCCGCCGACGCAGGGGCTGTATTCCGCATATTCCGCCAGGATCATGGAAATCTTCCACCAGATCACGCCGCTGGTGGAACAGCTCAGCGTGGACGAGGCATTCCTGGACGTGACCGGAAGCATCCGGCGACTGGGACCTCCAGAGGCGATCGGCGAGATGATTCGCGCACGGCTGCGCACCGAGCTGGGGTTGCCCGCAAGCGTGGGCATTGCCGCCTCGAAGTTCGTGGCCAAGGTTGCCTCCACCCGCGCCAAGCCCGATGGCATGTTGGTGATCCGCCCCGAGCAGACGCTGGCCTACCTGCACACACTGCCGGTGGGTGCGCTGTGGGGAGTGGGGGCCAAAACCGCATTGGTGCTGCGGGAAATGGGGATCACCACGGTGGCCCAGCTGGCCCAAACACCGCAGAACACACTTAGCCGCCGGCTGGGAGCGACCGGAATCCACCTGTACAACCTGGCCTGGGGGCGCGACGACCGGTCCGTGGAGACCGAGCGCGAGGAAAAGAGCATCGGCGCCGAGGAGACATTCGCCATCGACATCTGGGATGACGAAGCATTGCGCCGCGAAATACTCCACCTCGGCCATCGCGTGGCCACGCGGCTGCGCGAGGCCGAAAAGGTGGCGGGCGTCGTGGCCCTGAAGCTGCGCTACAGCGATTTTTCCACGCTCTCGCGCAGCCGGACCCTGCCGTATCCCAGCAACGCGGCCGGCGACCTGGTCGCTGCCGCGGAGGGACTTTTTGAAAAGCTTGGCCAGCGGCCCCAAGCCGTGCGACTTGTGGGTATCCGGGCGGAGAAGCTGGCTGACGCCGGCGGCGGGATGCAATTGAGCATCGATCCGCGAGACGACAACTGGCGGCAAACCGAGGCAACGATGGATTTGATCCGTTCCCGGTTCCCGGCCGGGGCGCTTCGCCCGGCTTCCCTGCTCGAACGTGGGCAAAAAGAGAAAAAACCGGACCAGCCTTCTTGACGCATTCGCCCTGAGTCTGCTGCGAGTTGAATCCTGACTACCTTATTAGCAAGATTCGGGACTATTCTGGAAGTAGAAGTTAGCTAGCCGTATCGGCCGGGAACATTGCCAAGGCGTATTACGTTCAAGTAGGTAAAGGCGAGAGCCGGGACCGTGAAGTGAAGGGGAAGAGACGATGCCACTTTCCGAGCATGAGCAACGTCTTCTGGAGCAGCTGGAAAAGCAGCTACATGAAGACCATCGCTTCGCATCGACGATGAAATCCGCGTCGACGGCGGGGAACTACTCAACGCGCAATCTTGCCTTGGGTGCTTTGATCGGCATCGTTGGGCTTGGGGTGCTGATCTATGGAGTTTCAAGCCAGTTGATCATCGTGGGCGTGCTGGGATTCATCATCATGTTTGGCGGCGTGTACCTGGCCCTTTCGCGCAAGGGCGGCTCCAAGAAGGGCGGCGTGCCCGGTGCGGGCAAGAATCCCCAGAAATCGGGATTCATGAGCGACCTCGAAAACAGGTGGGAACAGCGCAAGCGTGACGAGCACGGTTCCTCGTAAGCCACCTTTGACCGGCGGCCCGGAGACCTGACACTCCGCCTCCGCTTACTCCAGCCAAGGCTCCGCAGCATGTGCGGGGCCTTTGCCTTTTTAAGGACCGCCGCCCTCCGCCTGGAGGCATGCGGCCCCATGCCGTCTGGACGGGCCGCTGGCGCTCGCCACGGTCGGCCGCCGGCAGACAAGGCCAACACCGCAGCTGGCGCGCGACACGGCGACGCGCCGAGTATGCCCAATCGCCGTAAATTTTATTCCGGCGGTGGATCCCGCACGCCCGCGCGCGCTGCCCGAATCCCTCCACTTGCCCCCACCGCAGCGGGCGGCTTCCCTGCCATTTCCTCATCCAGGTTCTAAAGATCCTTGTGAATCAGGGAATTTCCAGAATCCCCAATGTGCGCCCCGCCACATCCCGCTTTCTGGGAGTTTGGTCTGAATCCAAATCCCTCCACTTCGCCCCCACGCCGGAATGCCGCGGAAAATCAACACTTTTCGTTCTCTTTTCATCTCAAAATGCCGAAATGGTCGTTGACAGTGGAGGCTTGTGGAGTAAAGTGGAGCGAAATAGAGGGGAATGGGGCAAGTTGCTTCTTTCAACCGGGAGGCGGTCTGTGTGTTCCTAGGAACTTATACACCGCGCCTGGATGAGAAGGGGCGATTAATCCTCCCGGCGAAATATCGTGACGAATTAGCCAATGGTTTAGTTCTGACTCGTGGCCAGGAGCGCTGCATCTACGTCTTTAGCCAACGTGAATTCGAGAAGCAGCATGAGCAAATGAGGCAAGCTCCGATCTCCTCACGCCAGGCCAGGGACTATGCGCGTGTTTTCCTCTCCGGCGCTTCGGATGAATTACCGGACAAGCAGGGGCGGGTCACCATTCCGTCCATGCTTCGTTCATATGCGGGGCTGGACCGTGAGGTCACAGTGATCGGCGCGGGCAACCGGGTCGAGATTTGGGATTCCACAGCGTGGAATGCCTACCTCGAAGAACAGGAGAATTCGTTCTCCGAAACGGATGACGAAGTACTTCCGGGATTCTAGGCACCACATGGTGACTGGAAACCGGCCAGTGGCTTGGACGAGATCTCCAGCCGCCCGTGCCACGCACATCCTGGCTCCACTTCCCCGGAGCCAGGCTGGGCAGCAGCGGGTCGGAGGGGGATCTGGTCTCAGCCAACAGATGAGGCACAATGCCCACGCGAAAGGGGGAGCGGTGAATATCGACGGCAACGCAGAGCGACCCGCCTCGGAACGCCACGTTCCAGTACTGCTCGATCGATGCGTAGGGCTTTTGGCACCTGGCATCGAAGCCGGAATCGCCGCACGGGGCCGTGCCGTGGTCGTTGACTGCACCCTGGGGATGGGCGGCCACTCGGAAGCCTTGCTCCGGCGCTTCCCGGATGTCCACCTCATCGGTCTTGACCGCGACGAGCAAGCCCTGGCCCTCGCCGGTGCCCGGTTGGAACCCTACGCAAACCGCACGGACCTTGTTCATGCGATCTACGACGAAATCGCCGATGTCGTCGAGGACCTTGGATTCGACGGAATCGACGGGGTGCTCTTCGACCTCGGGGTTTCCTCCCTGCAGCTCGATGAACGCGATCGCGGTTTCGCCTACTCCTATGACGCCCCGCTTGACATGCGCATGGACACCTCGCGCGGACCCACCGCGGCCGACATCGTCAACGAGTACAGCGAAACCGAACTTGTGCGCATCATCCGTGCCTGGGGCGAAGAGAAATTCGCCGGACGCATCGCCTCGGCAATCGTCGAGGCGCGCAAGGCCAAGCCCTTCAGCACCACCGAGGAACTGGTGACGGCCATCCGGTCGGTCGTCCCCGCCGCAGCCGCACGCACCGGCGGCCACCCGGCCAAGCGGACCTTCCAGGCGCTTCGCATCGAAGTGAACGAGGAACTGGACGTGCTTGATCGGGCCATTCCCGCGGCCATGGGCGCCCTGCATGTCGGGGGACGGGTGGTGGTGATGAGCTACCACTCGCTGGAAGACAAGATCACCAAGCGGCACTTCGCCGCCGGATCCAAATCATCGGCCCCGGCGGGTTTTCCCGTGGAGCTTGAAGAACACAAGGCGCAATTCAAGGTCCTCACCCGAGGAACCGAGAAGCCAACCGACCAAGAAATCGCCGAAAACTCACGAGCAGCCTCAGCGAAGCTGCGAGCCGTGGAACGCATCCTGAAGAGGAACTGAGTATGAGCAACCGGACACCGCACCGCGTACGTTCTCGCGTCATCGAGCTACCCGCAACACAGGGTGCCAACGCGCTCAGCCAGGCCCCACAGCCCATACCGGCCTCCCGCCCGGAGGAATCAACCGCCAAGCGCCGCACCACCCTCTCGGTGGTGCCGGCGCTGGGGGCCAAGCGACGGGTTCCATTCATCGTCTCCATCTTCGTCCTGGTCATAGCCTCGGTCGTGGCGGTGCTGCTGATCAACGTGTACATCGCCAACGGCCAGTACACCGCGGTGGACCTGCGCGGACAGGAACGCGCGCTGTCCCAGGAAAACGAGGCCCTGCGCCAGGAAGCGCTGTACCTGGGATCCCCCCAGGTGGTTGCCAAGAAGGCTGCCGACCTGGGCATGGTCAAGCCCGGCGCACCCGCGGCCATCAACCTGGACACCGGCAAGGTGGCCGGGACCGCCACGGCCGCCGAAAAGCCCAGCGCCGAGAACCGGGCCAAGAGCGGGATCCTGAAGGCCCCGGCCAAGCCCGGAACCACGACGGAGGCCAAGGGCAAGACCGCGGCCAAGGACACGGAGACCGACGCCCCGGTGGCCGCCGTGGTGCCGCCGAAGTCCACAGCGGCCCGGACGCCGGTTCCGGCCGACGGCTCGCGCCCCGACTTCTCCCCGGCACAACTCAATGGCGGGACGATCCCCGCACCAAGCCTGAAGACCCCGGGGCAGTAGCACCCCCGGAACCGGGGCCGCACCAGGCCCCCGATACGCACCACCACGCCCACCCGGTATGAGCTGAGGACCGAATGCCACCAAAATCCCCAACCACCGGAACGACCCACCTGCGCCTGCGCATGGTGGTGGCGATCTCCCTGGTGCTGTTGCTGATCACCGGCGGACGGCTGTTCTTCGTCCAGTCGCTCAATGCCAAGGCCGTGGCCGCCGAAGCGGTGGACAATCGAACCCGCTTCCAGGAAACACAACCCAGGCGTGGCCAGATCCTGGATTCCAAGGGCACAATCCTGGCCACCAGCGTCGATCGCTACGACCTGGTCATCGACCAGCGGAAGGTTGATGCCGACAAGCCCATCGTGCGCAAGAAGCTCTCCGGTGGAACCACCCGGGAATCGGTGAGCATCGAGCAGGCCGTGGGCGAGCTTGCACAGCTCATCGACCAGGACATCGACACGGTGCGCACCGCGATCGTGGGCGATCCCGGGGCGAAGAAGAACGCCTACTCCGTTGTGGCCAAGGGAGTGACCCCCGAGGTCCGCAACTCGGTCATGGAACTGCGCATCCCCACGCTGACCGGACAGCTGCGCAGCGAACGCCAGTACCCCAACGGGGTGGTGGCCGGGCCCCTGCTCGGCTTCGTGATGAACACCGACGACCAGCAATCGCTCAAGGGCGCCGAGGGCCTGGAAATGAGCCAGGACAAGCGCCTGACCGGCACCCCCGGAACGCGGACCTACGAGGTCGGAGCCGACGGCGTGCGGATCCCCGTCGCCGAGACCACAGAGGTCCCCGCGGTCGACGGGCAGGACGTGAAACTGACCCTGGACGCGGACATCAACTTCATCGCCCAGGAAGAGGCGTTGAAGAAGCAGAAGCAGTTCAACGCCGAATGGGTCTCGGTGATCGTCGAGGAAGTCAAGACCGGACGGCTGATCGCCATCGGCGACTCCAACCAGCTTGACCCCAACGACCCCAGCGCCACCGAGGCAACGTTCCGCCGCTCGGCCTCCATCACCCAGGCCTTCGAACCGGGATCCACCGGCAAGGTCCCGACCTTCGCCGCGGCCCTCGAGGAGGGCGTGGTCAAGCCCACCGACGCCTTCAAGGTCCCCAACGCGTACACCATCAACAAGGAAACCATCAACGACTCGTTGAAGCACTCCACCTACGACATGACCGTCGCGGGCATCTTCGCCCGCTCCTACAACACCGGCACGGTCATGATCGGCAACAAGATGAGCAACGAGACCCGCTACAAGTACATGAAGAAGTTCGGCCTCGGCAAGGCCATCGACATCGGCCTGTCCGGGGCCAGCCAGGGCATCCTGGCCAAGCCGCAGGACTGGGAGCGGCGCCAGCAGTACGCGACCATGTTCGGCCAGGCCTACACCCAGACCGCGCTGCACACCGCGCAGATCACCCAGGCCATCGCCAACGGCGGGGTGCGCATCGATCCCACGCTGATCGATTCCTACGTCAACCCCGACGGCACCATCGAGAAGCCCGCGGCACCCAAGTCCGAGCGCGTGGTTTCCGCGAAGACCTCCAAGGAGATGCTGCGCTTGATGGAGACTGTGGTCCTGGAGGGAACGGGTACTAAGATGGCTGTGTCCGGTTACCGCGTCGGCGGCAAGTCGGGCACCGGCCAGGCCGCCGGGCCAAACGGCGGCTACGACGGCTACACCAACTCGTTCGCCGGGGTCGCCCCGCTGGACGACCCGCAGATCGCCGTCGTGGTCACCATGTACCGCCCCAAGGGAGACTGGAAGTCCTGGTCCGTGGGCGACACCTTCAGCGAAGTCATGGGCAAGACCCTGAACGCCTACAACGTTCCGCCGAGCAATTCGAAGCCCAACGGGTACGACGTGTTCATCGGATCCGAACAAAAGAAATCCTGGTAATGCCTGAAGCCCTCACACCCCGCGCGGCGGAAGCGCTGCTGCGCCCGCTGAAACAACGGACCACCACCCTGCGAGCCATGCTCGAATACCTGCACGAAACCGGGCGGGGTGCGAACATCATCGGCAACGGCGAGGCGCAGGTCACCGGCATCTGCCTGGACTCCCGCGCCGTGCTGCCCGGGGACCTCTATGTCGCCGCGCCGGGGGCCCGCTTCCACGGCGCGCAATTTGCCGCCGCCGCCGCACAGGCCGGTGCCGCCGCGATCCTCACCGACATCGAGGGCGAGGCCGCCGCCTCGGCGCTGGGCCTGCCGGTGCTGCTGGCCGGCGATGTGCGCGAGGTCGTCGGGGAACTGGCCGCCCTCATCTACGGGACCGACGAGGACTGCCCCGAGCTGTTCGGGCTGACCGGAACCAACGGGAAGACCACCACCAGCTACATGATCCGCTCGGTGCTCGGCGCCCTGGGCCGGGAAACCGGCCTGGTGGGCACCATCGAGATCTCCGCCGGGCAGACCCCGATCCCCAGCATCCTCACCACCCCCGAGGCCCCGCAGCTGCACGGCCTGATGGCCCGCATGCGGGAACTGGGCGTCACCTCCGCCACCATGGAGGTGTCCTCCCACTCCCTGTCCTACCGGCGGGTCGACGGCCTGCGCTTCGCGGTCTCCGGCTTCACCAACCTCACCCAGGACCACCTGGACCTGCACGGCAGCATGCAGGAATACTTTGCGACCAAGGCCGAGCTCTTCGACCTGGAACGCAGCGACCGCGCCGTGATCACCGTCGACGACGACTGGGGACGTGCCATGGCAGCCCAGGCCACGGCCGAGGTCTGGACCCTGGCCACTACCGGCACCGGAACGGACGCTGACTGGGCCGTGGCCAACGTGCTCCCGGCCGGCCTTGGGCACCGCTTCGAGCTGCATGGCCCCGGGGAGCAGGTGCTCACCGCGGTCACCGGCCTGCCGGGGGACTTCAACGTCTCCAACGCCGCCCTGGCCGTGGTGATGGTCCTGGCCTCCGGGGTTGAACCGGGGCGGCTGCAGGCAGCCCTGGATGCCGCCAACCCGCTGACCGTCCAGGTGCCCGGCCGGATGCAGGTCATCGCAGAATCCCCGGCCGCCATCGTCGACTTCGCCCACAACCCCGACGCCCTGGCCCGGGCCCTGGGTTCGGTGCGCTCCGCCGAACCGGGTTCCAGGGTCATCGTGGTCTTCGGGGCCACCGGCGAACGCGACGCGACCAAGCGCCCGGTCATGGGCGCCGTGGCCGCCAGACACGCAGACGTGGTCATTGTCACTGACGACGACCCGCACTCCGAGGACCCCTCCGGGATCCGGGAAGCGGTCGCCGCCGGCGCGCGGGCCGAAATCCTCGCCAAAGGGCTCGGAACCGAGGTCCACGAGATCCACCCGCGGGCGGCCGCAATTGCCGCCGCGGCGGCGATGGCGGGGGAACACGACACCATCCTGGTCGCCGGGCGCGGCCACGAGGTCTTCCAGGAAGTCATGGGCGTGAACCTGGAACTCGACGACCGGCAGGAGCTGCGCCGGGCATTGCTCGCCAACGGCTTCCAGCCCCTGGAACCGGCTTCCGGTTCCATCGATCCCGCGGATGAAGGGTAAAGTCCTAGTTGCCATGATTGATCTTCTTTCCGCCGAAATCGCCGAAATCACCGGCGGGCGACTCACCTCCTCGGCCAGCGCCGACACATCCGTCCTCGGGGTCGACACCGACTCGCGTGCCTGTGAAGCCGGTTGGCTCTTCGTGGCCAAGCCCGGGGAGTCCTCCGACGGACACCACTTCATCGACGCCGCCCTCAGGCAGGGTGCCGTGCTGGCCCTGGCCGAGCGCGAAACTCTGGCGCAGGACGGCACCGTCCATCCGGCGATCATCGTCCCCGACGCCGTCATCGCCATGGGCCAGATCGCCGCGGCCATCGTCGAGCGCCTCAAGGCCTCCAACGGGCTGCGCGTGGTGGGCATCACCGGGTCGGCCGGCAAGACCACCACCAAGGACCTGCTCGCCGCGCTGCTGGGCGAACTCGGCCAGACCGTCGCACCGGTCGGCTCGTACAACGGCGAGGTCGGCGTCCCGCTGACCGTCTTCCGGGCCACCGCGGAGACCAAGTACCTGGTCGTGGAGATGGGTGCCACCGGCATCGGCCACATCACCTACCTCACCGACATGGTCCACCCCGAGGTCGGGGTCGTGCTGGGCGTCGGCTCGGCCCACGCCGGGGAATTCGGCGGCATTGAAAACATCGCCAAGGCCAAGGGTGAAATGGTCGAGGCGCTGCCCGCCACCGGGCTCGCGGCGCTGAACAACGACGACAACCTCGTCGCGGCCATGCACCCCCGCACCGTTGCGCCGGTGCTGCGCTTCGGCGTCCAGCGCACCGCGGGGGACGCCGCCGGCGTCTGGGCCCGCGACCTGGACGTCGACGCCAATGGCCACCCCGTCTTCACGCTCGTGGCGGCCGACGCCACCGAGCACACGGTGACCTCCGGGCTCATCGGGCGCCACCATGTGGCCAACATCCTGGCCGCCGCCGCCGTGGCCGAATACCTGGGCCTGGCACCGGCGAAGATCGCCGCGACCCTGCAGGGCCTGGGCCCGGCCAGCCGCTGGCGCATGGAACGCCTCGAACGGGCCGACGGGGTGAGCATCATCAACGATGCCTACAACGCCAACCCGGATTCGATGCGCGCCGCGCTGCGCACGCTGGCCGAACTCGGCCTGCCCGACGCGCAGGGCAACGCCCGGCGCACCTGGGCGGTGCTGGGCGAAATGCTCGAGCTCGGCGAGGATTCCCGCCACGAACACGACATGCTGGGCCGCATCGCGGTGCGCATGAACATCAAAAAACTGCTCGTCGTGGGGCGCGGGGCCAAGCTGGCCTACAACTCCGCGGTGCTCGAGGGCAGCTGGGGCGACGAGGCGTACTACGCCGAGGACGCCAAGGCCGCCGCCCGCATCCTGAACGAAAACCTGCTCCCGGGGGACATCGTGTTGTTCAAGTCCTCCAACGGTGCCGGCCTGCGGCACCTGGGCGACCAGATTGCCGGAACCAACAACGGCGCACCCGCCGCAAAGGAGGGCACCGCACTGTGATTGCTCTAATCATGGGATCAGGCATCGCCTTGATCTTCACGATGGTCACCATGCCATTGTTCATCCGCATGCTCCGGCGCCGCCAGTACGGGCAGGTGGTCCGCGACGACGGACCCACCTCGCACGCCACCAAGTCCGGCACCCCCACCATGGGCGGGGTCGTGATCATCGCCGCGGTGATCCTGAGCTACTTCGCCACCCACGGCCTGCTGACCCTGATGGGCCGGCCCTCCGCCGGGGTGACCTCCAGCGGGTTGCTGTTGCTGCTGCTCTTCGGCGGGATGGGCGTGGTCGGGTTCCTCGACGACTTCATCAAGATCGCCAAGAAACGTTCGCTGGGCCTGCGCGCCTGGGAAAAGATCGTGCTGCAGGCGGCGGTGGGCATCGGCTTTGCCGTGCTGGCGCTGAACTTCCCCAACGAGAAGGGCCTGACCCCGGCCTCGACCGCGATCTCCTTCCTGCGCGACACCAACATCGATTTGGCCTTCGCCGGCCCGGTCCTGGGCCTGGTGCTCTTCGTGGTCTGGTCCAACCTGATCGTCACCGCCGCCACCAACGGCGTGAACCTCACCGACGGGCTGGACGGGTTGGCCACCGGCGCCTCCATCATGGTCTTCGGCGCGTACACCATCATCGGGATCTGGCAGCAGAACCAGGCCTGTGCCCTGCACGAGGCGGCCAACGTCTGCTACACCGTGCGCGACCCCATGGACCTGGCCCTGCTCGGCGCGATCCTCTGCGGCGCGTTGATCGGGTTCCTCTGGTGGAACGCGAAGCCGGCAAAGATCTTCATGGGCGACACCGGGTCGCTGGCCATCGGCGGCGCCGTGGCCGCCTTCGCCATCCTCTCCCGCACCCAGGTGCTGCTTCTCGTGCTGGCCGGGCTGTTCGTGATGATCACCCTCTCGGTGATCATCCAGGTCGGGTTCTTCAAGCTCTCGGGCGGCAAGCGCGTGTTCAAGATGGCGCCGCTGCAGCACCACTTCGAGCTCTCCGGCTGGGCCGAGGAGAACGTGGTGGTCCGGTTCTGGATCCTCGGCGGGCTGTTCGTGGCCGCCGGGCTGGGCATCTTCTACTCCGAATGGGTCGTTGGACTGTGACACCTGTCAATCTTGGGCACCTGGTCCGCTGGGAATCGGACTGGGCGGGGCTGCGCGTCGTCGTGGCGGGCCTGGGCCTGTCCGGCTTCTCCGCCGCCGACACGCTGATCGAACTCGGCGCCAAGGTCGTGGTCGTCGACGGCGCCGACACCGAGGTGAACCGCTCGCGGGCCGACACGCTGAAGATTGTCGGGGCCACCGACGTGCTGCTGGGCCCCGCGCACGTCGACGCGCTGCCGCCCGTCGACGGCCAGGCGCCGCAATTGCTCATCGCCTCCCCGGGCTGGAACCCGCGCCAACCCATGCTCGCCGCGGCCGCCGAGGCCGGGATCGAGATCTGGGGGGACGTGGAACTGGCCTGGCGCGTGCGCGAGAAGGAGGGCCGCAAGACCGCAGAATGGGTCGTGATCACCGGGACCAACGGCAAGACCACCACGGTGGGGATGGCCGAGTCGATCTTCAGGGCCGCGGGACTGCGCGCGGTTGCCGCCGGCAACGTCGGCACCCCGATCCTGGATGCGATCCGGGATCCGGAGGGCTTCGACGTGATCGCCGTGGAGCTCTCCAGCTTCCAGCTGCACTTCACCCACACCATCTCCCCGCTGGCCTCCGTGGTGCTGAACATCGCCGAGGACCACGTGGACTGGCACGGCGGGTTTGAGAACTACAAGGCCGACAAGGCCAAGATCTACGAGCGGACCCGCGTCGCGGCGATCTTCAACGCCGAGGAGCCCGTCGTGGAGGCCATGGTCGAGAACGCCGACGTCATCGAGGGCTGCCGCGCCATCGGCTTCACCACCGGGGTCCCGGCGGTGAGCATGGTCGGGGTGGTCGAGGACCTGCTGGTGGACCGCGCCTTCCTGGAGGACCGCAGGAACTCGGCGGCCGAACTCATCGCCCTGAAGGACATCGGCGAGGTCGTGCCCCGGCACACCGCCGCCAACGCCGCGGCCGCTGCCGCCCTGGCCCGCGCCTACGGGGTCGAACCCGACGCCGTCGCCAGGGGCCTGGCCGGCTTCGACGCGGGGGACCACCGCATCCAGGCCGTGGCCCGCCGCGACGACGTGTTGTGGATCAACGATTCCAAGGCCACCAACCCGCACGCCGCCAACGCCTCGCTGGGCGCCTTCTCCTCGGTCATCTGGATCGCCGGGGGCCTGTCCAAGGGCGTGGAATACGACGAGTTGGTCTCGGCGCACGCCACCCGGCTCAAGGCGGTGGTGCTGATCGGCACCGACACCGCCGCGCTGCGCGAAGCCCTTGAACGACACGCGCCACTGGTGCCCGTGATTGGGCCCGGCGTGCGCGAAACTGAACGGGAGACCGCGGCCGGAACAACCGGCTCGGCAGCCGGCTGGGCCGTGATGGCCCAGGCCGTCACGGAAGCCGCCGGGATAGCCGAGCCCGGGGACACCGTGCTCATGGCACCGGCAGCAGCCTCAATGGACCAATTCACCTCATACGCACAACGCGGCAATGCCTTCATTGACGCGGTCCGTGCGCTCATGGGGGAGACAAGCAAGTAAGGAGCGACCGTGAGCGGCACTTCCCGGACCCCGCGCGGCAAGGGCGCCAAGGCCGGCACCCCGGGCCCCGCGCGCGGCCGGGGACGCGAGCCCCGCGGGCCCTCCGCCTGGTTCACCCGCCTCGAGGACCCCTCGCTGCGCGGCGCCCAGATCAACTACTACGTGGTGCTGGGGACCACGTTGGCGCTGACCTTCATGGGCCTGATCATGGTGCTTTCCTCCTCCTCGGTGGAGGCCATCGCCCGGAACAAGTCCGCCTTCGGCGACTTCTCCCGGCAGTCGATGTGGGCGATCCTCGGGGTCGCGGCCATGGTCGGGATGCAGATGCTGCCGCTGCGGGCCCTCAAGAAGCTTGCCTGGCCTGCGTTGGGCGGCGCCGCGCTCCTGCTGATGGCCGTGCTGGCCTTCGGCACCGAGATCTACGGCAACAAGAACTGGATCTACATCGGGTCCTTCTCCATCCAGCCCTCGGAGTTCGCCAAGGTGGCCCTGGCCCTGTGGGGCGCCTGGGTGGTCGAACGCAAGGCCAACCTGATGGACCAGTGGAAACACGCCGTCATCCCGCTGCTGGTGCCCTTCGGGCTGCTGGTGGTCGGGCTGGTGCTGCTGGGCCACGACCTGGGCACCGCGCTGATCCTGCTGCTGATCCTGGCCGTGGTGATGTTCGTCGGCGGCGCCAAGGCCAGGCTCTTCGTGCTGGCCGGGCTGCTGGGTGTGGTGGGGATCCTGGTGATGGTGCTGGTGGCGCCCAACCGGATGGGCCGCATCCTGGCGTGGCTGGGCATTGCCTGCGGGGACCTGAACGACTACTGCTACCAGGCCCAGCAGGGGCTGTTCGCCCTGGCCTCCGGCGGCTGGTTCGGCGTGGGCCTGGGCCAGTCGAGGCAGAAGTGGTCGCACATCCCCGAGGCGCAGAACGACTTCATCTTCGCGGTGCTCGGCGAGGAACTGGGCCTGCTGGGCACCATCTTCGTGATCGTGCTCTACGCGATGCTGGCGGTGGCCATGTACCGGATTGCGGTGCGCACCGGGACCATCTTCGGGCGGGTGGCCATCAGCGGCATCATGGCCTGGCTCATCGGGCAGGCGTTCATCAACATCGGGATGGTCACCGGCCTGCTGCCGGTGATCGGAGTCCCGCTTCCCTTCATCTCCTCCGGCGGCTCGGCCCTGCTTGCCGCGTTCCTGGGCGTCGGGGTGGTACTGTCCTTTGCCCGGGAACAACGCGTTCGGCTGCAACCGGCCGGAACCCCGCGCGGGCTCGCGGCCCTGCTGGCCAGGGCGCGGGCCAAACGCTGAAACCACTTGACACACCTTCGAAAGCAGCACACCTTGCCCATGACTGACGCATTTGCCGTGGTGGTCGCCGGCGGCGGCACGGCCGGACACATCACCCCCATGATCGCGATCGCCGACGCCCTGCGCCAGGCGGACCCGGACGCCGCCGTCACCGCGGTGGGAACCGCCGACGGCCTGGAAACCAGGCTGGTCCCCGAGGCCGGCTACGAGCTGCGCACCATCGCCAAGGTGCCCATGCCGCGCCGTCCCTCGGTGGACCTGCTCAAGCTGCCCTTCCGCTTCCTGTCCGCGGTCAAGGCCGCCGGGACGATCCTGGACGACACGCACGCCCGGGCCGTGCTCGGGGTCGGCGGCTACGTGTGCACCCCGGTGTACCTCGCCGCCAGGAAGCGCAAGCTGCCGATCTTCATCCACGAGGCCAACGCCCGGGCCGGGCTGGCCAACAGGGTCGGAGCCCGCTACGCCGCCGGAGTCGGGGCCGCCTTCAGCGGCACCGGGCTGCCCGGGGCCAAGGTGGTGGGCATGCCGATGCGCGGCTTCGTGGCCACCATGGACCGGGCGGCGCAGCGCGATGCGGCCCGCGAGGCCCTGGGCTTCACCGGGGATGCACCGGCCCTGGTGGTCACCGGGGGCTCCTCCGGTGCCGCCTCGATCAACGCCACCATCGCCGCGTCGCTGCCGCTGCTGGCGCGCGCCGGGGTGCAGGTGCTGCACATCACCGGCCGCGGCAAGGCGGTGCTCGATACCGCCGGCAAGCCGTTGGCCGCCGCGGGATACCGGCAGGTCGAGTACGTTGACTCCATGGACCAGGCCTATGCCGCCGCCGACCTGATCGTCGCCCGCTCCGGGGCCGGCACGGTGTGCGAGCTCGCGGTGGCCGGGACCCCCTCGGTGCTGGTCCCGCTGCCCATCGGCAACGGGGAGCAGCGCCTGAACGCCGCCGACCTGGTCGCCGCCGGGGGAGCGCTGCTGGTGGAGGACGCGCAGTTCACCACCTCGTACCTGGCCAACACGCTGCTGCCGCTGCTGGCCGACAAGGAGGCGCTGGCCGCCATGGGGGCTGCCGCCAAGACCCAGGGCAAGACCGATGCCGCCGCGGTCATGGCCGCAATGATCCGCCAGGGCCTGGGCCGCACGACGCCGCCACCAACCACCACGGGAAGCTAAGGGACATGCAGGAACTACACACACTTGAGAACCTGGGCAACGTCCACCTGATGGGCATCGGCGGGGTCGGGGTCTCCGCGGTGGCCCGGCTGATGCTGGCCCGCGGCCTGAACGTCTCGGGATCCGACGCCAAGGAGCTGCCGGTCCTGGACGACCTGCGCGAGGCCGGGGCGCGGATCTGCGTGGGCTACGCCGCCGAGAACCTGGGCGACGCCGACACCGTGGTCATCTCCTCGATCATCAAGCCCGGAAACCCGGAGTACGACGAGGCCGTGGCCCGCGGGCTGCGGATCCTGCACCGCTCCGAGGGGCTGGCGGCCACCATGGAGGGCCACCGGGTCATCACCGTGGCCGGGACCCACGGCAAGACCACCACGACCTCGCTGATCGCCTTCATGCTGCGCGAGGCCGGGATCTCCCCGAGCTTCGCCGTCGGGGCGAACATCGGCTCGCTGGGGTTCAACGCCGAGTACGGGCAGGGGCGGGTGTTCGTGGCCGAGGCCGACGAATCCGACGCCTCGTTCCTGAACTACTCCCCGGACGTTGCGGTGGTCACCAACATCGAGGCCGACCACCTGGACCACTACGGTTCCGTCGAGGCCGTGCACCAGGCTTTCCACGCCTTTGCCTCCCTGCTGCCCGAGGACGGGCTGCTGATCTGCTGCGCCGACGACCCCGGGTCGTTGGCCCTGGCCGAGCGGATGCGCCGCGAGCGCCCGGACTTGCGGGTGCAGACCTACGGCTTCTCCGAGGACGCCGACCGCCGGCTGGCCGATGCGCACCCGCGCGGACAGCGTTTCGCCTGCACCCTGGAATGGGGCGCCGGGGAAACCGCGGAGCTGGAGCTCGCCCTGCCGGGGAACCACAACCTGCTCAACGCCGCAGCGGGCTTCGCCGTCGGCCTGGACTGCGGGCTGGATCCCGAGGTCGCGGTGGCCGGCCTCGGCGCCTTCACCGGGGCGGCGCGCCGCTTCGACTTCCGCGGCGAGGCCGCCGGGGTGCGGGTCTATGACGACTACGCCCACCACCCCACCGAGGTGCTGGCGGCGCTGCGTGCCGCCCGCGCCGTGGCCGGCGACGGGGCGGTCCACGTGCTGTTCCAGCCGCACCTGTTCTCCCGCACCAAGGAATTCCACCGCGAGTTCGCCGCGGCGCTCTCGCTGGCGGATTCGGCGTACGTGCTGGAGATCTATCCGGCGCGCGAAACCCCGATCCCCGGGGTGACCAGCGAATTGGTGACCCGCGAGCTGAACACCGCCGGCGGGCTGGTGTCCATGGGCAAGGCCGCCGGGGTGCTGGCCGCGGCCGCGAAGGCCGGGGACGTCATCATGACCATCGGAGCCGGGGACGTCACCGAGCAGGGCAGCGCCATCCTGGCCGCCCTGGAAGAACGCCCGGGCAGCTGATGCGGGGCAACACCGGGGCGGGGCCGGGGGAATCGAACGTCCTTGACCTGCCGCAGGACCCCGCGGTGCGCGCCAGGAAACGCTGGCTCATCGGCGGCGCGGTGGTCGCCGCGCTGGTCGTGGCACTGGTCCTGGTGCTGACGTTTTCCCCGATCCTGGCGATCAAGTCGATCACGGTCTCGGGCAACGAGCTGGTCAGCGAGAAGAAGATCCAGCAGGCCCTGGAGCCGCTGCACGGGGTCCCGCTCTCGCGGGTCGGGACCGGCACGGTCATGGAGCTGCTGGCGGGGGAGCCGGCGGTGAAGGACGCGATCGTGCAGGCCGAGGCCAACAACACGCTGCAGGTCCAGGTCGTGGAATTCGTTCCGGTGGCGGTGCTGCTGGAGGGCAAGCAGCGTTCCCTGGTGGGCCCCGACGGGCAGCGGTTGGCGAAGCTGGGTGCCAAGGACAAGCCGAAGCTTCCGACCATCCGCTCGTCGAAGGTGACCAAGGATCCCAAGGTGTTTGCGATGCTCACCCGGGTTCTCTCAGAACTACCCGATAAGCTGTTGGCGACGGTGGATCATGCAACGGCCACCAGCAAGGACTTTGTCGAGCTCAAGCTCAACGACGGGACACTGGTGATTTGGGGCAACGACCAGGATTCGGCGCTCAAGACAAAGGTTCTTGAAGCACTTCTGGGGGCACCGAAGGACAAGAAGGCACCGATCAAGGTGTACGACATTTCCAGCCCGCAGCACCCGGTGGCCCGTTAACGGTCCGCCAAAGGCATAATTACAAGAAAAAAGAACGACTTAGGGGCGACACGCTGCCTTGGTCGTTGCATGTACGAACCACGAAACATAGCGTTTTAATAGCGGTTGCTTGACATAACTATAACCTTCGAGTTGAGGGTTAACGTTGGTCCGGTTGAGCTTCCTCGGTCAGCAGCACATCGAACAAGGGAATCAGGACGTGGCAGCTCCACAGAACTACCTCGCCGTCATCAAGGTCGTCGGCATTGGCGGTGGCGGCGTCAACGCCGTCAACCGCATGATCGAAGTTGGCCTGCGAGGCGTCGAATTTATTGCAATCAACACGGATGCGCAGGCATTGCTCATGAGCGATGCCGACGTCAAGCTCGATGTGGGACGCGAACTTACCCGTGGCCTGGGCGCCGGCGCCAACCCCGATGTGGGTCGCCAGGCAGCCGAGGACCACGCGGAGGAAATCGAGGAAGTGCTGCGCGGGGCCGATATGGTCTTCGTCACCGCCGGTGAAGGCGGTGGCACCGGTACCGGTGGCGCGCCGGTCATCGCACGCATTGCCCGCGGTCTGGGCGCACTGACCATTGGCGTGGTCACCCGTCCGTTCACCTTCGAGGGCCGTCGCCGCGCCACCAGCGCCGACAACGGCATCGAGGCGCTGCGCGACGAGGTCGACACCCTCATCGTCATCCCCAACGACCGCCTGCTCTCGATCTCCGACCGCAACGTCTCGGTCCTGGACGCATTCCGCCAGGCCGACCAGGTGCTGCTTTCCGGCGTCCAGGGCATCACCGACCTGATCACCACCCCGGGCCTGATCAACCTCGACTTCGCCGACGTGAAGTCGGTCATGCAGGGAGCCGGCTCGGCATTGATGGGCATCGGTTCGGCACGCGGCGAGGATCGCGCGGTCAAGGCGGCCGAGCTCGCCATCGCCTCCCCGCTGCTCGAGGCCTCCATCGACGGCGCCCACGGCGTCCTGCTGTCCATCCAGGGCGGCTCGGACCTCGGCCTGTTCGAGATCAACGAGGCCGCACGCCTCGTCCAGGAAGTCGCGCACCCGGAAGCCAACATCATCTTCGGCGCCGTCATCGACGATGCCCTGGGCGACGAGGCACGCGTGACGGTGATCGCCGCCGGCTTCGACCAGGTCGACGCCACCAGCGCCCCGCAGACCGTGCAGCCAGCGGTTCGCAACGCCCCTGCGGCCCCGGCAGCGGCACCCGCCGCCCCGATGGCGGCACCGGCGGCGGCGCGCGAGGAAGTTCGCGCGGCGGTTGCCACGGCCGAGCCGGGCTTCGAGGAACTCCCCGCCATCGTTGAGCCGGACCTCTCGGCCACCAACGACGACCTGGATGTCCCCGACTTCCTGAAATAGGCGGGAAAACGCCGGAGAGGGATCCTTCAAGGCCCACCATGTTGCGATACCAATCGACGCTCGCCCCGAGCGTGCACATTGCATTCACTTCCGTGGCCGAAGGAAACCTTGCCGTCCACGTTCCGGACGATCGCGACGCCGTGCTGCTGCGGCGTCGCGATCTGGAACAGGACCTGGGCCTGGGCCCGAAGCGGTTCAGCTACATGAACCAGATCCACTCGGCCACGGTGCTTGAGGTGGCCGAAGGATCCCGGGACACCGGGATTCCCACCTGCGACGCCCTGTTCAGCCCGGACGCCGCGTCGCCGCTAGCCGTGATGGTCGCCGACTGCGTTCCGGTGGTCTTTGTCGGAACCGGGGAGCACGGCGCCCTCAGCGCGGTCGCACACGCCGGACGACGCGGACTGCTCGACGGCATCCTGGGCGCCACGGCCGAACGCCTGCGTGCGGCCGGGGCCCGGCAGCTCGAGGCCTGGATCGGGCCGGCCATCTGTGGAGCCTGCTACGAGGTTCCCGAGGCCATGGCTGCCGAAGCCAGCGGGCAACGCCCCGGGATCGGGTCCAGAACCCGCCAGGGAACCACCGGGCTGGACCTGCCGCACGCGGCGGCAGCCGAACTGCGCGACCTTGGCGTCAGCGTCACCGAATCGGGGATCTGCACCCTGGAGAACGAGGACTACTTTTCCTACCGCAGGGATCCAGGCACCGGCCGGCTGGCCGGATTGGTGTGGGACACGGCCACCCCGGGCTGGCCGGGAACCGGACCGGGCGCCCGGCGCTAGCCCGCGGTCCACCCCGGGCACCACCTTCCGGGGCCCCGGGCACAACCCCCGCGGTGCGACACACCGCGCAAATCGCCCCAATGTCCTCCGGCACCGCCAAATGGTGCTGTAGCGTCTAGTTAGCGGAGAGACTTGCGGTTCGGTAAACCGCCGACCGCGCACGATCAAAAGGAGAAGACCATGGCTGGCGCATTGCGCAAGACAATGATCTACCTGGGACTCGCCGAGGGTGACGAGAACTTCGAGGCCGAGAAGCACGACATTGAAGCGCGTGAAGAAGTGCGTGTTGTCGAGCCGGTCCGCGAAGAGCCGGTTGCCGCACAGCCTGCTCCGGTAGCACCAGTGGCACCCCGCCCTGTCATCGAAAACGAATACCGGGCTCCGGTAACACCCATCAAGCGCGCACCTTCTGCACGGGACGAGGACTCTTCATTGCGTCAGATCACCACCGTTCATCCACGTTCTTACAATGATGCAAAAATCATTGGCGAGAACTTCCGTGATGGCATCCCCGTCATCATGAACGTCACGGACATGGGTGAAGCAGACGCCAAGCGCCTGGTTGATTTCTCCGCGGGGCTGGTCTTTGCCCTGCACGGCAGCATCGAGCGCGTCACCAACAAGGTGTTCCTGCTTTCACCCTCCACGGTCGAGGTCCTGGGTGAGGACAAGAAGCAGTCCGAAGACCAGGCCACGTTTTTCAACCAGAGCTAAGTTCAAGGGTTCGTAGGAATAGTGGAGCTAATTTTCGCACTGTTGTATGTGGTGCTGACGGTGCTGCAAGTCATGTTGCTGTTGCGCATAGTGCTTGACGTCACGGAGTCGTTTGCGCGCTCGTGGCGTCCGCGCGGCATGGCGCTGGTCGCGGTCTCGCTGATCGCCAAGACCACCGACCCGCCGATGCGCTGGTTGCGCTCGCGCATAAAACCGCTGGATCTCGGGGGAATCCGCCTGGATCTGGCGTTCATCATTTTGTTCTTCGCCGTCATCGTGCTCAAGATTATTGTGAACAACCTGGGCATGGCCACGGTGCAGGGATAGGCCTTGAAAGAGGCATGAATTACGGTGCGACAAGGGCCAAGGCAAGAGACTTTTGGAAAGAAAGTGCGTTGCCTTTAGCCTTTACCGGCCCAGTCGTTATAGTGTTGTCACATTAGGCGCAACGACTGCACCGGGTTGCGCACCAATAAACGGTAAGTGTACTCGAGCCGCACTTCAGCGGTTCGAGGAGAGAACCAAGTATCGAGGTGACCAGATGGCTCTCACGCCAGAAGATGTAGTCAACAAGCGATTTCAGCCGACGAAGTTTCGTGAAGGCTACGATCAGGATGAGGTTGACGATTTCCTAGACGAGATCGTTGTCGAGCTACGTCGTCTGACGCAGGAGAATGACGAACTGCGTCGCCGCCTGTCGGAAGCCGGCATCAGCGAAGGCGAACAGTCCGTTCCTGCCCCTGTGGCGGCCGCACCGGCAGCCAAGCCTGCCGAGGCCGACAAGCCCAAGGAAGCCAAGGCTCCCGAGGCCAAGAAGGAAGAGCCCAAGGCAGCCGAAGCGCCCAAGGCAGCCGAGCCGGCCAAGGTTGTTGCAGCAGCCCCGGCCGCAGCTCCCGCCCAGGCTTCCACCGCCGAATCGGCCGCAGGCGTTCTCGCCATGGCCCAGCGCCTGCACGACGAATACGTCTCCGCGGGTGTCGAGCAGCGAGACAAGATCATCGCCGAAGCCCAGGTCGAGGCCAACAGCCTCGTTTCCGAGGCCGAGGAGAAGAGCCGCAAGACCCTCTCCGCACTGGAACAGCAGAAAACTGTCCTGGAGCGCAAGGTCGAGCAGCTGCGTGGTTTCGAACGCGACTACCGTGCACGCCTGAAGACCTACATCGAGGGCCAGCTTCGCGACCTCGAAGCCAAGGGCTCCATGGACACGGCAGACGCCAAGGACAACGGCTAATCTGCTTCACCACTTGCCTCGCATATTGATGGCTTAAGATTGTTGGCGGCCGGGTTACCGGCCGCCAACAATGCGTTAAAGGACATGATGGAAAACAGCTCCGTACCACCGGCACCACAGGGTGCCGCCAAGCCCGCGGCAGGCAGCGCCACCCGGCGCCACCTGGTGCTCGCCACGAGCACCCTGGCCGTCCTGGCGCTGGTCCTCGACCAGTTCACCAAGCGCATCGTTGAAACCAGCATGTACGAGGGCCAGGTGACCGATGTCTTCCCGCCGCTGCTGCGCTGGTACTTCATCAAGAACTCCGGTGCCGCCTTCTCCATGGGCGAGGGCGTCACCTGGATCTTCACCATCATCCAGGCCGCAGTGCTGCTCTATGTCGCGATCTTCCTGGTGCGCAAGGTCCGCGTCTGGTCCTGGGCACTGGCCCTGGGCGGGCTGATGGGCGGGGTTGCGGGAAACCTCACCGACCGGCTGTTCCGTCCGCCGTCCTTCGGGCACGGACACGTGGTCGACTTCATCGCCCTGCCGAACTTTGCCATCTTCAACGTTGCGGACATGTTCATCGTCTGTTCAATGGTCTCCATCTGCCTCCTGCTGTTCACCGGCCGGGAGCTCGACGGCAGCAGGTCCGGCTCCAAGGACAAACCCGGGACCGATACGCAGGAGAAGCCGTGAGCGGCGAACGCACCGAAACACTCCAGGTCTCCGAGGAAGAAGCCGGCACGCGCATCGATGCCTTCCTGGTCCAACGGCTGGGCATCTCCCGTGGCCAGGCGGCGCTGCTGTGCAGCGAAGGCAACGTCACCATGGCCGGAAAGGCCCTGGGGAAGTCCCGCAAGGCCCCCGCGGGGGCAACCATCGAAGTCTTCATCCCGCTTCGTCCGGACCCACTAGAAATCAGGGTAGAACTCGTGGAAGACCTCAAGATCATCGCCGACGACGATGACTACGTCGTCATCGACAAGCCCGTGGGGGTCGCCGCACACCCCTCGCCGGGCTGGGTCGGGCCCACCGTCGTCGGGGCCCTGATGGCCGCGGGCTACCGGATTTCCACCTCCGGCGCCTCCGAACGCCAAGGCATCGTCCACCGCCTGGACGTAGGCACCAGCGGCCTGATGGTCGTCGCCAAGACCGAACGCGCCTACACGGCACTCAAGCGCGCCTTCAAGGAACGCACCCCGAAAAAGATCTACCACGCGGTGGTCCAGGGACTGCCCGACCCGCTCGAGGGCACCATCAACGCCCCGCTGGGACGGCACCCGGGCCACGACTGGAAGTTCGCCGTCGTCGAGGACGGCCGCGACTCGGTGACCCACTACAAGGTCATTGAGGCCTTCGGCCGAGCCTCGCTGGTGGAGGTCAACCTGGAAACCGGGCGCACCCACCAGATCCGCGTGCATTTCTCCGCCCTGCGCCACCCCTGCGCCGGGGACCAGACCTACGGGGCCGACCCGAAGCTGGCCGCCGCCCTGGGCCTGACCCGGCAGTGGCTGCACGCCCAGCGGCTGGGCTTCTTCCACCCGGTGAGCGGCGAATGGGTCGAATACACCAGTGAATACCCGCTGGACCTGAACAACGCCCTGGAAATGCTGCGCGAGGGCAACTTCTAGGACCTCGGCGGCACCCGCGGCACGGCTTCGGGTGCCGCTATTCACATCCGGTTCGATTGGCCGGCATTGCTTGACGCAACGGCCTAGACTGGATCGGTGGCTAGCTCAAATCGCGATGGATTCGTACACCTTCACACACACACCGAATATTCAATGCTTGACGGTGCTGCGCGCCTGACAGAACTCTTTGAAGAGACCAACCGGCTCGGGATGACCGCCCTGGCCACCACCGACCACGGCTATTTGTTCGGTGCCTTCGACTTCTGGTCCAAGGCAACCGCCGCCGGCGTCAAGCCGATCATCGGCATCGAGGCCTACGTCACCCCGGGCACCGCGCGCGACGACAAGACCCGTGTGAAGTGGCGCACCGACGAGTCCCAGCGCCGCGACGACGTCTCCGGCGGTGGCCTCTACACCCACATGACGCTGCTGAGCTACAACAACACCGGCATGAAGAACCTGTTCAAGGCCTCCTCCATCGCCTCGCTCGACTCGGTCTTCGGCAAGTACCCGCGCCTTGACCGCGACCTGCTGAACACTTACCACGAGGGCATCATCGCCACCACCGGCTGCCCGTCCGGAGAGGTGCAGACCAAGCTCCGCCTGGGCCAATACAACGAGGCCAAGGCGGCCGCCGCCGAGTTCCAGGACCTGTTCGGCAAGGAAAACTACTTCTGCGAGTTCATGGACCACGGCCTGGACATCGAGCGCCGGGTCACCAAGGACCTGCTGCGCCTGGCCAAGGAACTGGACATCCCGCGGCTTGCCACCAACGACCTGCACTACACCCACGAGCACGACGCCCCGGCCCACGAGGCCTTGCTGGCCATCAACTCCGGGTCCACGCTGGACGAGCCGACGTACGACCAGGGCGGTTCGCGCTTCGCCTTCTCCGGTTCCGGCTACTACCTCAAGTCCCCGGCCGAAATGCGCCACCTGTTCCGGGAAATGCCCGACGCCTGCGACAACACCCTGCTGATCGCCGAGCGCGCCGAGGTCTCCTTCGACACCAGCGCCAACTACATGCCGCGCTTCCCCTGCCCGCCCGGGGAGGACGAGACCAGCTGGCTGATCAAGGAAGTCGACACCGGACTGCACTACCGCTACCCCAACGGCATCCCTGACGACGTGCGACGCCAGGCGGACTACGAACTCGACGTCATCATCAAGATGGGCTTCCCCGGCTACTTCCTGGTCGTGGCCGACTTCATCAACTGGTCCAAGGACAACGGCATCCGCGTGGGACCCGGGCGCGGCTCCGGCGCCGGGTCCATGGTCGCGTACGCCATGCGCATCACCGACCTGGACCCGCTGCACCACGGGCTGATCTTCGAACGCTTCCTGAACCCCGAGCGCGTCTCCATGCCCGACTTCGACGTCGACTTCGATGATAGGCGCCGCTCGGAAGTGATCAGGTACGTCACCGAGAAGTACGGCGACGAACGCGTGTCCATGATCGTGACCTACGGGTCGATCAAGACCAAGCAGGCGCTGAAGGATTCCTCGCGCGTGCTGGGCTACCCCTTCTCCATGGGCGAGCAGCTGACCAAGGCCCTGCCCCCGGCCGTCATGGCCAAGGACATCCCGCTCAACGACATCGAGGACCCCAAGTCCAAGCGCTACTCCGAGGCCGGGGACTTCCGCCAGTTGGTGGCCACCGACCCGGAAGCCGCGCGCGTCTTCGAGACCGCCAAGGGCCTCGAGGGGCTCAAGCGGCAATGGGGCGTGCACGCCGCCGGGGTCATCATGAGCTCGGATCCGATCATCGACGTCATCCCGATCATGCGCCGCATCCAGGACGGGCAGGTCATCACGCAATTCGACTACCCGACCTGCGAAGGCCTGGGGCTGATCAAGATGGACTTCCTGGGGTTGCGCAACCTCACCATCATTTCCGACGCCCTGGAAAACATGAAGGCGAACCAGGGCGTGGACCTGGACCTGGAGCGCCTGGAACTCGACGACGCCGGAGCCTACGAGCTGATGGCCCGCGGCGACACCCTGGGCGTGTTCCAGCTCGACGGCGGGCCCATGCGTTCGCTGCTCAAGCTCATGCGCCCGGACAACTTCGAAGACATCTCCGCGGTGCTCGCGCTGTACCGCCCGGGCCCGATGGGCGCGAACTCGCACAACAACTATGCGTTGCGCAAGAACAAGCTCCAGGAAGAAACCCCGATCCACCCGACCCTCCTGGAACCGCTGCGGGAGATCCTGGGAACCACCTACGGCCTGATCGTGTACCAGGAGCAGGTCATGTCCATCGCGCAGAAACTGGCCGGCTTCTCGCTGGGCCAGGCAGACATCCTGCGCCGCGCCATGGGCAAGAAGAAGAAATCGGAACTGGACAAGCAGTTTGCCGGCTTCTCCCAGGGCATGATCGACAACGGGTACTCCATGGAGGCCGTCAAGGCCCTGTGGGACATCCTGCTTCCCTTCTCCGACTACGCCTTCAACAAGGCGCACTCGGCCGCCTACGGCGTGATCTCCTACTGGACCGCGTACCTCAAGGCCCATTACCCCTCCGAATACATGGCCGCCCTGCTGACGTCCGTCGCGGACGACAAGGACAAGACGGCCATGTACCTGAACGAGTGCCGGCACATGGGCATCACCGTGCTGGCGCCCGACGTGAACGAATCGGCGTTGAACTTCACCCCGGTCGGCACCGACATCCGCTTCGGCATGGGGGCGATCCGCAACGTCGGCGCCAACGTCGTCAACGCCCTTGTCGAGGCCCGCAATGAAAAGGGCAAGTTCGAGAACTTCGCCGACTTCCTGCAAAAGGTCCCCGCGGTGGTCTGCAACAAGCGCACCATCGAATCGTTGATCAAGGCCGGGGCCTTCGACTCCATGGGCCACGCGCGCCGTGCGCTGGTCGCCATCCACGAAGAGGCCGTGGACTCGGTCATCGCGGTCAAGCGCAACGAGGCCGCCAACCAGTTCGACCTCTTCAGCGCGTTCGACGATCCGACCGCCGCGGCCGGCATGACGGTCTCGGTCCCGGACCTGCCGGACTGGGAAAAGAAGGACAAGCTCGCCTTCGAACGCGACATGCTGGGCCTGTACGTCTCGGACCACCCGCTCAAGGGCCTGGGCGGGCTGTTGGCCCAAAACGCCGACATGTCCGTCACCCAGGTGCTCTCCGACGACGGGCCGCAGGACGGGCACACCGTGACCATCTGCGGGATGATCACCTCGCTGCAGCGCCGCATCGCCAAGAAGTCCGGCAACCCGTACGCGCGCTGCGAGATCGAGGACCTCTCCGGGTCCATGGAAACCATGTTCTTCGGCAACGCCTACGCCCCGATCGCCAACGTGCTGGCCGAGGACCTGATCGTGGTGGTCAAGGGCCGGGTGCAGAAACGCGACGACGGCTCCATCACGCTCAACGCCCAGGAGCTCACGGTCCCGGAAATCAGCGAGGACGGCGAGGGCGGGCCGGTGGTCATTTCCATGGCCAACCACAAGGCCACCGAGGAAGTCATCTCCGCCCTCGGCGACGTGCTGCGCGTGCACCAGGGCACCACCGAGGTGCGCGTGAAGCTGCACAGCACCCGCGGGACCTCGCTGGTGCGCCTGGGCATGGAATACCGGGTCAACCCGAACTCCGCGCTCTTCGGGGACCTGAAGGTGCTGCTGGGCCCCACCTGCCTGGACGGCTAGGGCCCGGGTCCCTGCTGCGCCGCGGCTGCGGCACCGGCGCGGCTACGGCTGCCCGGGCGCCGCGGCGTAGGCGTCGGCCAGCGCTGGATAGAACTCGTCCCATGCCACCTCGTCCGGGTCTTCCCCCAGCGCGTGGGCGATGGCCCTTTGCATGTAGTACTCCCAGCCCGGACCCATGTTCCGCGGGTCGTCCGCATCACCGAGCACCTGGTGGAATTCGAGCTCGCACCCGCCGGCGGCCGGCCTGATCACCAGGCCCATGCCCCAGCCGCCGTACTTGCTGGTCGTGGTGTACTCGAGTTCGTGCGGCGCCCGGCACCGGGTGACATCCAGTTCCTCGGGATCCGATTCCGCCCCGCCCTCGAGCATCGCGAAGGTGCGCGTGCCGGTGGCCTCGTCGGTGCGCAGCACCCCGATCCACCCGGCCAGGGCGGTGGCGTCGGTGAAGGTTTCCCACAGCCGCTGCGGGGACACCGCCACGGAACGGGTGATGACGATCCGGGACTTTCCCTCGTGCAGCTGGGTAGATCCGTGTGCCTCGCGCATGGTGAAGTGTCTCCTTGGCTGTCGATGGTTTGGTCCTGGAAGCAGCCTAGGCCACCGGGCCCGGCGGCGGGGGCGGACAAGGGGCAGGGGGCTGCCGGGTTACGCCTCCGGAGGCCACTGTGGCCTCGGCTGCCGCACCTGGACCCGGCCCGCGATAAACTGGCATGGTGACTTCCAATGTACGCCCCCAGACCTTTTCCGCGCTCCAGGACCTCGACCTGCGAGGTGCCGCCCTGGACCATGCCAGCCTCAAGGCGGTGCTGCCGCGCCCGGAACTGAACTTCGCCACCGCGGCAGAAGCGGTCGAATCGATCATCCGCCGCGTGCGCACCGACGGATTCTCCGCGCTGTCCGAGCTGGCCGAGCAGTTCGACGGCGTGCAGCAGGACCACACCCGGGTCCCGGCAGACGCGATGGAACGGGCCCTGGCGGAGCTTGACCCCGGGGTGCGGGCAGGCCTCGAGGAATCCATCGCCCGGGCCCGCGTCTTTGCCGCCGCCCAGGTGCCCGGCGAGACCCGCGTCGAATACGGCGCCGGTGCCACCGTCACCCAGCGCTGGGTCCCGGTGCGCCGGGTGGGCCTGTACGTCCCGGGCGGGCTGGCCGTGTACCCCAGCTCGGTGATCATGAACGCGGTGCCTGCCCTGGCCGCGGGCGTCGGCTCCCTGGCCATCGCCTCGCCCCCGCAGAAGGAGTTCGGCGGGCTGCCCCACCCCGTGATCCTGGCCGCCGCCCAGCTGCTGGGCGTCGGCGAGGTCCACGCCATCGGCGGGGCCCAGGCCATTGCCGCCTTCGCCTACGGCGTCCCGGCCGGCGCGGGAATGGACCCGGCGCTGGCCATCGAGCCCGTCGACGTGGTCACCGGTCCCGGGAACCTCTTCGTGGCCACCGCCAAGCGCCTGGTCAAGGGCGTGGTCGGCATCGACGCCGAGGCCGGGCCCACCGAGATCGCGATCCTTGCCGACGCCACGGCGAATCCCGCCTTCATCGCCGCCGACATGGTCTCTCAGGCCGAGCACGACCCCAACGCCGCCGCGGTGCTGGTCACCGACTCCCCGGAGCTTGCCGAGGCGGTGCGCGAGGCGCTGGAAAACCAGTGCGCCGCCACGAAGCACTCCGAGCGGGTGCGCATCGCGCTGGGAGGGAACCAGTCGGCGATCATCCTGGTCGACGACGTCGCCGCCGGGATCGCCGTGTGCAACGTGTACGCCGCCGAGCACCTGGAGGTCCACACGGCCGACGCGGCAGCCGACGCCGCGGGGATCACCGCGGCGGGTGCCGTGTTCGTCGGGCCCAACGCCCCGGTGAGCCTGGGGGACTACTGCGCCGGCTCCAACCACGTCCTGCCGACCAGCGGCACCGCGGCCTTCGCCTCGGGGTTGAACGTGAACACCTTCCTGAAGGCCATCCAGGTCATCGACTACGACCGCGCCGCGCTGGCCGCGGTGGCGCCGCACGTGATCGCGCTGGCCAACGCCGAGGACCTGCCGGCCCACGGGGATGCGGTGGCCATCCGCTTCCCGTGAGGCGCCCGGGGCAAGCCGGCCGCCATGGTGCCCGATTGTGAGCACGACCACAACATGTGGTAATCACATTGTTGTGATTAGGCTATATATGGCCCTAAACTGATCCCGGGCACGTATGTGCCCGGCCAAAGACCCGAGGAAGGGGTGCCATGTACTGTCCCTATTGCAGGCACACCGATTCGCGCGTTGTGGACAGCCGGCTGACCGATGACGGCACCGCGATTCGCCGCCGCCGGCAATGCGCCGCCTGCGGACGCAGGTTCAGCACCGCCGAGACCACCAGCCTGAACGTGCTCAAGCGTTCCGGGGTGGCCGAGCCGTTCAGCCGCGCGAAGGTCATCAACGGCGTGCGCAAGGCCTGCCAGGGCCGGCCCGTCACGGACGACGACCTGGCCGTGCTGGCCCAGGAAGTCGAGGAAGCGGTGCGCTCCAGCGGAGCGGCCGAAATCAATGCCCGCGAGGTCGGGCTGGCGATCCTTGCCCCGCTGCAGCGCCTCGACGAGGTGGCCTACCTGCGCTTTGCCAGCGTCTACCAGGACTTCAAGTCGCTCGAGGACTTCGAGCTGGCGATCGCCAAGCTGCGGGCCGAACGCGAGGTCCGGCCCGTGGGGCGCCAGCGCCCGCTGGGCGCCCGCTAGGCCGGAAGGCCCGCAGGGGCCCATGGCATCAACCGCAAACGGCGGGCCGCCCGGCCATTCCCTTCACCGAAACGTGAATGGGGATGGCAGGGGGCCCGCCGTTGTTTTGCGCCCGTAAGGTCTAGGACAGCGCCGACTGCAATGCCGCACCGACGATGCCGGCGTTGTTCTTGGACTTCGCCGTGGTGATCGGGGTGGCGATCGAAAGCTGCGGCAGGTAGTCGTCGGCACGCTTGGAGATCCCGCCGCCGATGATGAACAGGGTGGGGGAGAAGAGGAACTCCACGTGGGAGAAGAACCGCTGCAGGCGCACCGCGTACTCGTCCCAGGACAGGTCGTCGCGCTCGCGGGCCGACGCCGAGGCGCGGGCCTCGGCGATGACCGAGTCGATTTCCAGGTGCCCGAGTTCCAGGTTGGGAACCAGCACGCCGTTGTGGATCAGGGCCGAGCCGATGCCGGTGCCCAGGGTGATGACCAGCACCGTCCCGTCGACACCGACGCCCGCACCGAAATGCACCTCGGCCAGTCCGGCGGCGTCGGCGTCGTTCATGACATGGACCGGGCGCCCCAGCTGCTCGGTGAACAGCGCATCGACGTCCGTGCCGATCCACGACTTGTCCACGTTGGCCGCCGAGCGCGCCACGCCGCGGTGGATGATCGCCGGGAAGGTGACACCCACCGGGGTTCCGGAGCCGGGGGCATCCCCGCGGGCATCGAGCTCGGCAACGATCCTGGCAACGACCTCGGCCACCGCGGCCGGGGTGGCGGGCTGCGGGGTGTCGATGCGGACGCGTTCGCCGATCAGCTTCCCGATCGAGAGGTCGACGATGCCGCCCTTGATGCCGGTGCCACCGATGTCGATGCCGATGGCCAGGGGAGTCGGGGTGGAGGCGCTGTGTGTCATGCGGTGGGGTTTCCTTCTCGAACGGGTTCTTGACGGGGCGGGTGGTGACCTGCGCTAGGGCAGGGTCAGGATTTCGGCGCCGTCCTCGTTGACGAGCAAGGTGTGTTCAAATTGTGCGGTCCGCTTGCGGTCCTTGGTGGTGGCGGTCCAGCCGTCGTCCCACATGTCCCACTCGATGGTGCCGAGGGTGAGCATGGGTTCGATGGTGAACGTCATGCCCTCTTCGATGAGCTGGCTGTAGGCCGGTGCTGCATCGTAGTGCGGGATGATCAAGCCGGTATGGAAGGATTCTGCCACGCCGTGGCCGGTGAAGTCCCGCACCACGCCATAGCCGAAGCGTTTTGCGTAGGCGGAGATGGTGCGGCCGATGACGTTGATCTCCCGGCCCGGCATGACCGACTTGATGGCCCGGCGCAGGGATTCCTCGGTGCGCTCGACCAGCAGCCGGGATTCCTCGTCCACGTCCCCGGCCAGGAACGTGGCGTTGGTGTCGCCGTGGACCCCGCCGATGAACGCGGTGATGTCGATGTTCACGATGTCCCCGTCCTGCACCACGGTGGTGTCCGGGATGCCGTGGCAGATGACCTCGTTGATCGAGGCGCACAGCGACTTGGTGAAGCCGCGGTAGCCCAGGGTCGAGGGGTAGGCCTTGTGGTCCAGCAGGAACTCGTGCCCGATCCTGTCGAGCTCGTCGGTGGTGACCCCCGGGACGATGGCACGGCCGACCTCGGCCAGTGCCTGGGCTGCGATCTTGGAGGCCACGCGCATCTTGGCGATGATCTCGGGGGAGCGGACCTCCGGGGCATCGGACTTGCGCGGTGCGGGGCGCCCGACGTACTCGGGGCGGGGGATCGAGGCGGGGACGGTGCGTTGCGCAGTGGGGGTCCCTGGAACCAGGGAACCAATGGGCGCGGTTGAAGCTAAAGGCATGGTTTCCATTCTAGCGGTGTGACGGGACCCCAAGCCACGGCGCATTCCCGTTTCGCACGGCGCTGCGCCGCCGCCCGGCGGTAGGGTGGTGGCATACCGAGTCACGATGCAGGAACGAAAGGTGGGTCAGTCCCGATGAGTGGAGCATTGCCCGGCGAGGGCGAATTCTGGTTCAACATCACCACCGGCCAGGTGGAGTCCGGTCCGCAGGCGGATTGGTCAAAGCTCCTGGGCCCCTACAAGTCGCGGGCCGAGGCCGAACTTGCCATGAGCAAGGTGCGCGAACGCAACGAACAGTGGGACCAGGCCGACGAGGAAGACGAAGAGTAGGGAAGGGAACGGGCGGGGACCCGCTACTGCCCGAACTCGTGTTCCGGGCCCGGGAAGACGCCGCCGAGGACCTCGTCGTGGTATGCGGCGGCGGCATCTGCCACCACCGAGCGCAGGTCCGCGTACTTCTTCACGAAGCGGGCGGCCTTGCCTGCGCCGAGCCCGAGCATGTCCTGCCACACCAGCACCTGCCCGGTCGTGGCGCCGCCGGCACCGATGCCCACGGTGGGAACGTGCAGGGACGCATCGACGCGGGCCGCGGTTTCGGTGGGAACCATTTCCATCAGCACGGCAAACGCGCCGGCGGCCTCCAGCGCCTGGGCGTCGGCAACCATTGCGTCGGCCGCATCGCCGCGGCCCTGCACCCGGTAGCCGCCCAGGGCATGTTCGGACTGCGGGGTGAAACCGATGTGCGCCATCACCGGCACGCCGGCGGCGACCAGCGCCCGCACGTGCGGGACGAAGTACGCCCCGCCCTCGAGCTTGACCGCATGTACCCCGCCCTCCTTCATCAGCTTCACCGCCGAGGCCACGGCCTGTTCGGGCGACACCTCGTAGGAACCGAACGGAAGGTCGCACACCACCAGGGCGCGCTTGGCCCCGGAAACCACCGACTTGGCGAAGACGACCATGTCGTCAAGGGTGATCGGCAACGTGGAGGAGTATCCCATCACGGTGTTTGCCGCCGAGTCGCCCACCAGCAGCACCTCGATGCCGGCGGAATCGAAGATGGAGGCCATCATGGTGTCGTAGGCGGTGAGCATCGCGAACTTCGCACCCTGGTCCTTGGCCGATTGCAGGTGGTGCAGCCGGATGCGGGCGGTGGATGCGGGACCGGGGGATGCTGGATTTGCTGGTGTGGAAGGATGAGCACTCATGGGCAAGAGACTAATGCACATTCAGGTGAAGCTGTCGTTCGGCGTCATGAACGCAAAAACGTATAAAGTGAGTTAGTGGGGGCGGGAACCGCCGCCAGAGAAGCCGTTGTGGAAGGAACCCGCCGTGGATCGCCAGCAGGAATTCGTCCTAAGAACCATTGAAGAACGAGACGTGCGTTTTGTGCGCCTGTGGTTCACGGACGTGGTTGGTTCCATGAAATCCGTGGCGCTGGCCCCCGCCGAGGTCGAGGGCGCCTTCGAGGAAGGCCTGGGATTCGACGGCTCCTCCATCGAGGGATTGTCGCGCATCTACGAATCGGACATGCTGCTGCAGCCGGACCCCTCCACCTTCCAGATCCTGCCGTGGCGCGGCGAGGTCGAGCCCACCTCGCGGATGTTCTGTGACATCCTGACTCCCGACGGGCTGCCGGCCGCCGCCGACCCGCGCCACGTGCTCAAGCGCCAGCTGGCAGTTGCCTCCGAGATGGGCTTCACCTGCTACACGCACCCGGAAATCGAATTCTATTTGTTACGCTCCTCGGAGCTGGGCCTCGACGGCTACCCGGTGCCGGTTGACCGGGGCGGTTACTTCGACCACGTCACCGGAGGCGTGGCCCAGGACTTCCGCCGCACCGCGGTGACGATGCTCGAGGCCGTGGGGATCTCCGTGGAGTTCAGCCACCACGAAAGCGGTCCGGGCCAGAACGAGATCGACCTGCGCTACGCCGATGCGCTGCAGACCGCCGACAACGTGATGACCTTCCGCACCGTGATCAAGGAGGTCGCGATCCAGCAGGGCATCTATGCCACGTTCATGCCCAAGCCCTTCTCGGACGAACCCGGATCCGGCATGCACACCCACTTCTCCCTCTTCGAGGGCGACACCAATGCGTTCTTCGAGGCCGGGCGGGAATTCCAGCTCTCGGACACGGCCCGCCAGTTCATTGCCGGGATCCTGCACCACGCCCCGGAATTCACGGCCGTGACCAACCAGTTCGTGAACTCCTACAAGCGCCTCTGGGGCGGCGGGGAGGCCCCGAGCCACCGCTCCTGGGGACACAACAACCGCTCCGCGCTGGTCCGCGTCCCGCTGTACAAGCCCGGCAAGGGCCAGAGCGCCCGCGTGGAGTACCGCGGCATCGACTCGGCCACCAACCCCTACCTGGCCTACGCCTGCCTGCTGGGCGCCGGGCTGAAGGGCATCCAGGAAGGCTACGAACTCGAGCCGCAGGCCGAGGAAGACGTCTGGGGCCTGAGCAGCGCCGAACGCCGTGCCTCCGGGCACGACCCGCTGCCCGGTTCCCTGCACGACGCGATCCGCGCCATGGAGGAATCCGAGCTGGTCGCCGACATCCTGGGCGAGCAGGTCTTCACCTCTTTCCTGCGCAACAAGCGCGACGAGTGGGAGGCCTACCGGCAGAACGTCAGCCCGTTCGAGCTGCGCCGCTACCTCGGGATCCTCTAGGCCGGCGGGGGAGCGGATTCCTTGCAGATCTCCACGCGGCAGCTGATTTCCGCCGGGTTCGACGACCTGGAGCGGGCCAAGCGTTTCCTGGATGACAGGGAACTGGCGGGCATCGACCATGCAGCGCTGGTGCGCCACTTGGCATACGCCGCCGACCCGGACCAGGCGCTGCTGTCGCTGATCCGCCTGGTTCCGCATGCCCCCGCGGCGCTGGAACTGGCCGTCGACCCGCGCACCGCGCCGGGGTTGCTGCGCTTGCTGGGCGCCTCCGGGGCCATGGCGAACTTCATGATCCGCGAACCCGGGTGCCTGGAAGTCTTCCGGACCCCGGCCCCCGAACGCATGGCGGGCCGTGACGCGATGGAACTGCGTGCCCAGTTGCTGCGCGCGGTGGGTGCCGATCCGGCCTCAGGGATCCCGCCGGTGGCGGGCGTCTCCGGCGAAGAGGGCTACCGCGTGCTGCGCGTGGCCTACCGCAAGGCGCTGCTGTCCCTGGTCCACCGGGACCTGGGCGCCGCCGATGCGCTCGAGGCGATGCCGGAGGTCGGCCGGGAGCTGGCCGACCTTGCTGCCGCCGCCCTCGAAGGTGCCCTGGCCATCAGCCGGGCCGAGGCTTCCGCACGCTTTTCCGTCGAGGACGTCGCCGACGTGCGACTGGCGGTGATCGGCATGGGCAAGTGCGGCGCCCACGAACTGAACTACGTCTCGGACGTCGATGTCATCTACGTCCACTCGTCCGAGCGCCTCGACGAGGAGCTGGCCCACACCGTGGCCAGGGAACTGGCCTCCGGGATCTCCCGGGCCATCGACGCGTCGGGAACCGAACCGGGACTCTGGGAAGTCGATGCCAACCTGCGCCCCGAGGGCAAGGACGGCGCCCTGAGCCGGACGCTGGAATCCCACGCCGCCTACTATGGGCGCTGGGCCGCGTCCTGGGAGTTCCAGGCGCTGCTCAAGGCCCGGGCGATCGCCGGGGATGCCGAGCTGGGCGCCGCCTACGAGGCCATGGTCGCACCGCTGGTGTGGGGGGCCTCGGAACGCGACGGATTCGTCGAGTCCGTGCAGCGGATGCGCCGGAGGGTCACCGCAAACATCAAGCCGGCCGAACTGGCGCACCAGATCAAGCTGGGCCCCGGCGGGCTGCGCGATGTCGAATTCACCGTCCAGCTGCTCCAACTGGTCCACGGCCGGGTCGACGAGACGCTGCGCGTGCGCTCCACCACCGGGGCCATCGCCGCGCTGTCCCTGGCAGGGTACATCGGGCGCGACGACGCCAAGAAATTCGACAGCTCCTACCGATTCCTGCGCGTGCTCGAGCACCGCATCCAGCTGGTGAACCTGCGCCGGACCCACCTGATGCCGCACAAGGAATCGGGCCAGCGCGTGCTGGCCCGGGCGCTGCGCTCCACCCTGGGCGTCGAGCTGTCCACCGCCGCCGCGCTGCTGGAACGCTGGGGCGAGACCAAGAAGCTGGTGCGGCTTCTGCACGAGCGGATCTTCTACCGCCCGCTGCTGTCCAACGCCGCCAACCTCTCCGCGGACGAGGTGCGGCTCTCGCCGGAGGCCGCGCAATCGCGCCTGCGGGCCCTGGGCTATGTGGACCCGAAGGCCGCCATGCGCCACATCGAGGCGCTCACCGGGGGAGTGCGCCGACGCGCCGCGCTGCAACGGCAGCTGCTGCCGGTGCTGCTGGGCTGGATCGCCGAGGGCGTTGACCCGGATGCCGGGCTGCTGGGCTTCCGGCGGCTGAGCGAGTCCTTGGGGGAATCGCACTGGTACCTGGGCATGCTGCGGGACTCCAACGCGGCGGCCGAGCGGTTGTGCAAGATGCTGTCGAACTCCCGCTTCATCACCGACCTACTGGAGGTTTCCCCGGAATCGGCGGCATGGCTGGGGTCCAGCAAGTCGCTGCAGCCACTGGGGTACGAGGCGCTATGGGGCGAGATCTCCTCAAAGCTCAAGCGGAACCTCGGCCCCGACCAGGCGATCCGGCTGATCCGGGTCATCAGGCGCCGCGAGATCCTGCGCATCGCCCTGGCGGATGGCGCCGCGGTCATCGACCAGGACACCGTGGGACGGGCCCTGGCGGACAACGACAGGGCCGCCGTGCGCGGGGCACTGGAGGTGGCCCAGCGCACCGAATATGCCGCGACCCCGCAGCTGGGCGAGTTCCTGGTGATGGCCATGGGCCGGCAGGGCGGGCATGAGATCGGCTACTGCTCGGACGCGGACGTGATGTTCGTGCAGCGCGCCTTCGACGCGGCCGACCAGCAGGGCGCCCAGGAACAGGCGATGCGCATCGCCACGGCCCTCGGCTCGTTGCTGGGCAGGCCCATGGTGCCGGCCATCCAAGCCGAACCCCGGCTGGAAATCGACGCGGCGCTGCGCCCGGAGGGCAAGAGCGGTCCGCTGGTGCGCTCCCTGGCCTCTTATGAGGAGTACTACCGGCGCTGGTCCCAGATCTGGGAACAGCAGGCGCTGCTGCGGGCCACGCCCATGGCGGGGTCAGAGGAATTGGCAGCCGACTTCATGGCCATGATCGATCCGCTGCGCTACGAACAGGTCATGGGCGAGGAACAAATCCGCGAGATCCGCCGGATCAAGGCGCGCGTGGAGGCCGAACGGCTGCCCCGCGGCGCGGAGCCCGAGCGGCACCTGAAGCTGGGCCGCGGCTCCCTCAGCGACGTCGAATGGCTGGTCCAGCTGATGCAGCTGAGCCACGCCAAGGACCATCCGGCACTGCGAACCACCTCCACGCGCCCTGCACTGGCAGCCATCGCCAAGGCAGGGATCATCCCGGCCGAGGACGTGGCGCTGCTGGACCATGCATGGTCCCTGGCGACCAAGATCAGGAGCGCCGGGTTGATTTGCACCGGGCGGGTCAGCGATGTCCTGCCCAATTCCTGGCGTGACATGGAAGCGGTGGCCCGCTGGTGCGGCTATGCACCGGGGGAGGCCTCGGTGATGGAGGATGATTACCTCAAGGCCACCCGGCGGGCACGGCAGGTCTTCGAGCGCTACTTCTATGGGTTTGAGGACTGAATCGCCTGAAGCGAACGTAAGGTGGGTTGGGCCAGGTTTTTGTGGTTGTCATTGAAAGGGCAGGGAAAGAACCATGCACGTTACCAGCGCCGAACTTGATCAACTTGTCACGAAGGAATGGGACAAGGCAACGGCTTCCAACAATGGCCGCAGTGCCATCGCGGTGCTCAAGGATGGGCGCCTGCGCCACACCTTGGTCACGCTGCTGGCCGGGTCCACGCTGAACGACCATGAAAAGCCCGAGGCGGCGACCCTGCAGGTGTTGCGAGGATCCATCGTGGTCAATTGGGAAGGCGAGTCCAAGACGATCGAGCACGGGGGGCTGTTCGTGCTGCCCGATGCCGTGCACAACGTTGTGGCAAACGAGGACTGTGCCTTCCTGCTCACCTCGTTGGCGGGTTGACCTCGGACCGTCGCCTGCCCAGGTCCTGTGTCAATAAACCTTGACGAGCCGACAGCGTCAAGATAGGTTGACGTTGGAAGGCGGGTGTTCAATGACCAAGACAAAGCTTGAGCAGGGCGAAGGCGGAACGATTGACGCCTTGCGCGCGGTGGCCGACCTTCAACGGGACGCCAGGCGCCAGGAATCCGTGCTGGTGCGCCGCGCGCGTGCCGAGGGCTTCTCCTGGGAGGCCATCGCGCTTGTTCTGGGCGTGAGCCGCCAGGCCGTGCACCAGCGTTACGGGAAGAAGTCCTAGCCGATTCCCTACCCATCGCAGAAAGCAAAAAAGTCCGCGCGGGGCCGGAGCTTCACTCTGAAGCAACGGCGTCCACGCGGACTTTTAAGTCGGTGCCGAGGAATCCCGGCACCCTATCTAGCAGCCGTAGTACAGCTCGAACTGGCAAAGGGTAATTGGTAGGGGTTGGATACCGCCGAATTCCGCGTGATTCCGGGCTTTTCGTGGTTGGGCAGGAATGGCGAAAAATGACCGTTTGTAGACCTCTTGCGGACTTCTTGCGGACTGGTGACCTCTTCCCGCCCCGAGAGTATCCAACAGGGAATGGTTCCCGGTCCTTAAGCTCGTGCCCACACTTTCGACTCCTTGCAACAGGGAATCATGGTTCCGCGTTGCCGCTGGCATGATGTGATCATGGGATTCTTTCAAAAACTATTCGGTGGCCGGTCAAGTCGTGATGCTGTTTCTACGGATTCGCATAAGCCTCCGATTGAAAAGCCGGCTCCCGTGATGGTCAACGACATTCCCGCACCACAGGCGAATGTTGGTGTACGCGAACGTTACCGCGATTTGTCGCCAGGCGAAGCTCGCCGGCTTGAACGCCAGGCGCAGATCTATGATCGGGAACGAGAGCGGGCGGCCGCCGCCGGTAAGTCCGTGAAACAGCTACGTGCTGGCCTGCTCGGCACAGAAGACACCAAAGTCGCGCTGGCCGCACTGAAGGCCGCCGGCGAGCCCATGCCAAAATTTCGACTGCGGGGATGCGGCAAGGGGTTAGCTATCGCACTTCCTGACGGCCGCGTTATTGACCCGACAAGCATCTATCTCCGACCCTGGGACGTGTACGGCGCAAAGATCATGGGGACGGGCTATTACAAGGCAGGTAGCGCGCAACGTTCAGACGGGCAACAGCTCAGCTTGAAGCGAGAGCCTAAGAACGAGCACGACCCCAACGCTGTGGCGGTCATGACGCGCTCAGGTTCCGCCAAGATCGGTTATGTGCGCAAAGGCCAGGCCAAGTGGGTGGCTAAAGCAATGGACGCCGACGTGGAGCTGGTCGCCCATACAGTCATGGGCGGTTCACAGGTGTTAATCACCACGCCCGCAACATGGGCCGCGATCAACGGTCGGTAGAAGGTTCCCATGCCTTAGCAGGACAAAGGCTCCCGGACTCTCGGCGGACTTCCCCGAATCGCACACGCTCGCGAGGTTTCCCGTAACCCTCGCGAAAGTCCTAGATCACAGCACGACGACAAAAGGCCCCCCAGGAGCTCATGTGAGCTACTGGGGGGCTTCGTCTTGCAGTCAATAACAGGGTTGGAAGGCGACAGAATCCTAATCTGAATAGCCACCTGCGTTTTACTCGACTGCTGGCGCTGGCAGGTCATCGCAAACAACCCGTTCGCTCGCTGCCATCGTCCGGCACTTACCTTGTTGCAGCCCGCCGGTGACGTTGACGCCAAATCTAAGGGTCAGATCGTGTGGGCGACTTCGCTCCACGGTCGGTCGGGGATTCGGCCTTCCCACCACGGCAGCGAGGCAACGCCGTCCGGCAGATTCTCAGTTGCCCAAGCGGTGCGGGCGGTATTCCATGCCTTCCACTGGTGGTATCCGCAGTCACCCTGCCAGTCTTCAAGCGCAAATTCGAGCACCCAAACCGGAATTTCTGAACCGTCCAGGATGGAAACGAGCGGCTTTACCTTGCGGCGGGCCACTAGACGGCCCTCAATCCGCGGACGCCAACGCGTCGCTGAGGCAACCGCCCGGCCTCTTCGTCTTCTTCGAGGGGCAGGCGCAGCGAGGCAACCAGCTTGGCCAGGGTAATTGCCTGCTGGCGCGACTCCACAAGGGCCGGGTGAGCCTTCACGCCCTGCGGCGTGGTCACCGTGACACCCTCGGCACGGACGATGCTTTCCAGTGCGTCCAGCGCGTCAACAGCGCGGACAACCTGGAGCAACAGGGTCAGTTCGTGCGGGCCCAAATCGTACTCTTCAACGACGCTTTTCCACATCTTTTTGCCTCCCGCGTTCAGGTTCGGAGGCATTCTAGGGGTCTTGCCGGTAGTCATTCTGGTGTCCTTTCATTGGAAACACGGGGATAAGGCCGTAAAAATAGGTCGATTCATCCAGGTCTTCTGGAGACGGAGAGCTAGGCCAGGGGGGAGACTGCAGGGCGGTGGACGAGCCCCTCCCCCCTGGGGTCTGTCTGGCGGTGCGGTTGGCTGGCCCGCGGTGTGGTTTTGGGCGGCTTGCGGGTGTTGCCGTGGGCGCCGGTTCGGCCGCTGGTGTGGGAGTCCGTTAGACGGGCTCCTGTGGTGTTGGTGGTGGTGCTTGGTGTGGCCCAACGTTGTCCGTGTTGGGCCACACTGGATGGCAAGCGCCAGGGTTTGCCATGGCTGTTGCTATCCGTTTGCTATTGCTTTGCCATGGCTTGCCGCTTGGCTAGGTCGGCCGGCTACTGTCCGGCGTTTTCTGCTGCCTGCTGCTGGGCGCGTGCTTCTGCCTGTCGCTGCTGCTCTCGGGTCTGGCTCAATGCGACGGCGCGGGCGCGCACATCGTCGTAGTCGGTGGCCAGGTCTACCGTGATGCCGTTACACAAGGCGTCCCAGACTCCCTTTTTGCGGCCGGTGGTGGTGAGCTCTCCAAGGTCTGCGCCTAGTCGGTCGGCTTCTTCGGCGGTGGCTCGCAGGTAGTGCAAGATGCCGGTTCTTACTCCCGGCTGGCCCGCAAGGTGGAACATCAGCGTGCTCCAGTTCTGCACGATTAGATCCGTTGTGTAGAGCGCGGCCTGTGCGTGGATGCGCACAATGGCGTTCTTGTCGCCGGGGCTGGCAAAGTTGCGATCCCACAGCGGTTCGTCTCCCAGCACCTTGTGGGCGTCGCGCAGCACTTCGGCGGCGGCGTCGAACTTCTCTTTCATCTCGGCAATCAGCGTTTCCCGCTGCGCCTTGATGTGGGCGATGTGGCGCAACGATTCGCTGTAGGCGTGCTTGGTCTGCATGTAGTGGGTGTAGTTGGCGATGTTGTGCCGGGTGACGGCCCGCTGCACGTCTGGATCTTCGGCTGGGTCGTTGCCGGCTTCCAGGCTTTCGAGGATGACCGCGGCCACATCATCGCTGGTGATGCGCTCGGGGATGACCAGGGGCCGGGGCTCGTAGGGCTTGTAGCCTTCAAGGCCTGTGGCGTTGATGGCGTGCTCTGCGGTCTTGGCGAACGTTGCGTTGTTGGCGGTAGACATGTTGGTGTTGCCTTTCGGGTATGAAAAAAGCCGTCACGGGGTTGTGACGGCTTGGGGTTCGGAGTGTTGGTTAGCTGCGCAGGTGCGGGGCCGACATGAGGTTGAGCATGGCGCGCAAGTCGCGGGGCATCCCGGCCGCTGGCGGGGGCGTGGTGCCCTGGCCGTCGATGACCGGGGCGCCAATGTCGCCCATCCATGCGCTGAGTGCTTGGGCGTGCTGGGTGAGTTCTTCGGGCGTGTTCCCGACCAGGGCGGCGGCGGGCACGTTGTGGGCGGCGGCGATGCGTTCCACAACGGTTGCCTTGGCCTGCTGCTGTGCGGTGTCGGCCTCCCATTGCCGGAAGGGGTCTATCTGGGCTGCGGGTGCCGGCGGGTCGGTGGGCTCGGCCGGCGGGGTTGCGGCCGGCTCGGCTTCGAGGGGTGCGCCGGTAAACAGTGCTCGGCTCAGTGCGGCCCAGGGGTTCGGGTCGTTGGTGGTCATCGTGGCATCAGTCCTTTGATGGTTTGGGCGTGTGCGGTCAGTTCGGCTTCATCGGCGCCGCGCAGCACGCCGGCGGGCACTCCGGCAGCGGTGGCTACCTTGTGGATCAGTGCGGCGCGTGCCTGGTTGGAATCAAGCGCGGCGAGCTTGGCGGCGAGTTCGTGCTCTTGGGCTTCGAGTTCGGCAAATTTGCCGTTCAGGGCTTCGAGTTCGTCGCGGGTGTCCTTGGCCTTGGTTTCCCATTCGCGGGCTGCTTTTTTCCAGTCGTGTTCATCAGGCATTGGTGGTTTCTTCCTCTGCTTCGAGCCAGTGGAGCCACCGGCGAAAATGGGCGATGGTCTTGTGTTCGTAGGTGACTCTTAGGCCGGTGCTGTCGGTGTGCACGTCTTCGGCGGTGCCGGGGACGGTAAACGTCCCTTCGGCGGTGATTACTTGGATCATGGCTTGCTTCCTGATTCGGTGGGGGTGGTGCTGCGGCTGGTGTGGAGCGGCGCGGCGATCGCTGGCGTTGGCTCTGCTTCTGGCTCAGCTTCTATTGCGTCGATGATGCGGTTTGCAAAGCGGACGGCGTGGCCCTCGGTGACTGTGGCAAGGAACGGCCCAAAGCGTAGTTGCACGCCGCGCCCTCGGTTGTTGTCTAAGTTGACCGGTCGGGCCCGTAGGCGCTTTCCGATTGCGTAGTCCGGTTCGCCTTTTGGTCGGGTCTTGGGGTTGTTCATTTGGTGCCTTCCTGGCAGTCGTGGTGATTCAGCATGGGGGCTCGTCGGGAAGAACGATGTAGTAGCCGGAGTTCTCGTTCCCGTCCGAACAGTGGGAGACTCGGTGCCCGATGGGCGTTCCCTCGGGGTCAGCCAGGGGCCAGCCGTGGGTGTGAGTCTTGGGGCAGTGCGGACACTTGATTTCGACCGTCCGCACACCGCCCGGCTTGTGGATATGAACGGCGGTGACGGTGGCGTTGGGAATGCTTGGCGTGGGTCGGAACCCTTGGCGGTGGATCATGGTGGAACCTCTCTGTGCTTGTGTAGGCGTACGTAAGATACGTACTAACGTAAGAAGGGCTTGCATCCCTTTGTTTGCGCGGTTTCTTCGTGCGTTTCGGGCTACGCACTCGGTTACGCACAAAGCGCGTGGGCACTAAGTGCGTAACCGAATGCGTAGCCGTTTACGCGCTAAAGTTCCCTGTGTTTATGCGGCAACGGAGGGCTTTCCACGTAAATACGTATCTTGCGTACCCCGCGCATGTTCGCGGGCGTAGAAGACCACCTTGGATCGGCCGTCCGTCTTGACCTCTTGCTGAACAATTGATCCCTGCTGCATGAGGGCCGCAAGGTCGGCGGTGATAAGTGCGGACTTCCGATTTTTCTTGTAGAGGTCTGCATATATCTCGGCTCGGCTCTTGCCCTGGGTGCCGCCCGCCCGGATGAACTGCGCCAACTTGCCATGCTCGGTAGATCCCTTATCAACATGCGATTCGAAGATGTACCTTGCACTGTCCACGCTGTACTGTTCAAATGCCGCCGCGGCCCTCAAATCATCGAGGCTGACAACGTTTCTTTGATCCAGCAATGCGTAGACCATGGCAATTCGCAGCGTGTACGGCGCACGTCGGCTTGTGGCCTTCGTGAGCAGCGTGTCTGGGCGTTCCGCGGTCAACTTGTAGTAGAGCGGTTCCCAGTAGCTCTCCGCCTCTGGCGACAACTTGATGCGGCCTGCCTTGCGGGCCATTGCGACGGATTCAGCGAAGTATTCCGCCGTCCCCTTGATGACCTCCTGTGGGGCGTTGCCGCCGTTTGGGAGACGCTTGGAGCGCCGCGAACACACGAACAGGAATCTGTTCAAGGTGCCGCCGTCCACGTCGCTACCGCTGACAACCTTTTGCAGCTCGCCAGGGCTGATATGCCCCACGATGACGATGTGTGGTGCCGTTGCCGTCATGCTGCGCCGGTTCATCACGGATAAGTCCCGGCCGTCCCACGCTAGGCGGAGAGTCGGGCCCAGCGTCGATCCTTCCCGGTTTGATCGTTTGAAGACCTGGGCTATTTCGTCCTCCATCACGAAGAGGCGCTTGTCCAGAACGCCGGGCTCAAAGTGCTTTTCGTCGGCAGGGTCTCCACTGTCATCCTTCACGGATTCAATGAGACCTTCACCGGACGATAGGCCGGTCTTATGTGCTGGGGGATTCAGCACACTTCCCAGGTACTCTCGGACTACGCGCCATATGACGCTATGGGAAGTGCCTTTAGCTCCAACGGAGGTTGTGCCAACGATCATGGGCCACAACCTCGCATGGTGCGGTGAGTTCGCAATGAGCATGTGCGCCGATTCTTGTTCCGCCCCGACTGCCCATCCGAACGATGCCAGCAGGTCTGCCAGCAACGCGGCGGGATCGGCTTCGGTGGTCGGCTCCAAGCTGCGCACAATTTCACCCGCCGCGCCGTGAAATGCTTCCTCTCTCAAAGTTGGCCATTCACGGTCAACCTGGATCGGTTCGGCCTCGGCTTCATGGGCGCGAACCTGCTCCAACTCCCACTGAAGGGGGTTTTCCGTCATTCGGAGATCTCCTCAAGTTTTCGCGACGCCGTTTCTCTCGGTGCGCTTGTATGTCGATGAAGTCAGCCGTTGACTTCACGAGGGCTTTGTTCACTCCGTAGTTGAGTTCCATAGCCCGGATGATCCGGGCCAGGTGGTCATGGTCGATGCTGCGGGCCAGACCTGTTTCGTAGCCCATTCGGAACAGCTCCCACGCGGTTCTGTCGGTGCGTATGAGCTGTTCGAGGTAAGCGGATTCTGGGTCTGGCCCAGTGGCTAGGGGTTGCTGGGTCAACGGCTGCGCGCTCCTGTCAGAACGGGCCAGTGAATACGCTTGGGAGCGCGCAAACAATGAGTGCTACAAAGACGCAGGTACACCAGAAGACGCCGCGGGCGGTGAGCTGGATTGCGCGCTTCACTTGGTGGCCCGGGTGACGATTCCCCACGCCTCAACCATTGCGGCCGGGGACAGGCCGGTATCAATGGCGGCGCGGCACAACTGGGTCACAGTGGTTGCCTGGGTGGCCAGCTCGGGAGTCTCCCGCAGGTATTCGACCGCCGTCACGCGTGCGGCCTCGTAGGACGCATCACGGCGGCGCTGTAGCTCCGCTTCAAGCTCGGTATCGGTGAATGCCTCGATAGCGGCGGGCGCGGTGAACGGCTCAAGGTCGGTCACGGGGAGAATGCCCGCGGGGTTCTTGCCGCCGGTGGTGTCCCACTCGACTACGGCGGAAACGCCGTTGGTGCTGATGAGGGTTCCGCGCTCGTCCGTGGCGGCGTGGATGACCGTATCGCCGGGGGTGAAGGTATGGTTAGACATATCAATTCCTTTTCTGAGGGTTTGGTTAGGCGGCTTCGGAATACTGTTTGGCGACGGTTCCGGGGCCGTTTTTCTGTTGCAGGACGTTTCGGACCGCCGTTTCGGCTGTCGGGTCCGAATGCCCAAATAGGTGATGCAGCTCGGAAATACCTATGAGCTGTTGCCGCTTGTGCCACTTGAGTGCAAGACGCTGGGCTTTGCCCTTGCTAATCTCGTGCCCGTTGGCCTCGGCGTAATCACGGATCAGCTTTTCGTTGGCTGTCTGGGTGGGGATATTTTCCGGCATGGAAAAGTTTCCTTGTCTCTTCGTCCGTGGCGAACCTCGGAGCGGATGCGGTGCGTTGATCTTAGGAAGCGGCTTTGTCGAACGCTTCGTTGATCCAGGCGTCTACGTCTGCCCGGCGATACATGACGCGCCCGCCGATCTTTGCCGACTTCGGCCCGGTTTCCTTGTGGCGGTAGTACCGCAGCGTGTTCTCCGGGATGCGGGTCATCTCCGCAACCTCGGCCATGGTCATCAGCTGGTGTGTCTCGGTGTTCACGGCTTCCCCTCTTTCATGGTGTGTTTGAGCCTTACAAGATGTAACCATAGATCATGAATTAACGCTGAGTCAACACGACACGTGTTGAGTCCTTACAACACGTGTGAAAGTATTAGGGCATGAAGATACCCACAGATGAAAATTTCGGGGCCATGGTGCGGGAGTACCGCGAGCTTAGAAAATGGTCGATGACCGAGTTTGCAAGCAAATTGCGGGACGCGGGACTCGCAAACTTCCATCCGACAACGATTAGCCGAATGGAGCGAGGCGAGCGCCCCGCAAAAATCGGCGAAGCGGCCGTAATCGCCCAAGTCCTCGGAACCCAATTAGACAACTTGGTTGATACTCCACTAGAGGCTTATTTTGAACTTGAGTTTGAGGGAAAGCAGCTGGAAATGGTCGCCAAGTGGGCGGCTTGGTGGGCCATGAGGGCCGAAGATGACAAGGCAGACATTCTGCGCCTCGCGTCCGATTTGGAGCAGTTGGCCGATGAGGGCAAAGTTCCCGGTGATGAACTCGAAGCGAGCGTGGCATACATTGCGAAATGGCGGGCCCTGGTCGCACAGGATCGCGTGAAATTCTGGCTTGACCATATCCGCGGGCTAAGTGAGGATGAGCGCGAGGAATTTAAGAGAGAGCACGTGAGATAACCGTGGCGTCGATCAAGAAACGACCTAACGGGACGTGGCGGGCGCGCTATCGTGATGAAGCTAACAAGGAACATGCGCGGCACTTCAAGCGGAAGATCGACGCGCAAAACTGGCTAGATGAAGTCACCGCGGCTATTGTAACAGGAACTTACGTTGATCCAAAGAGCGCAAAAACTACCGTCTCGTAATGGTCGCAATCGTGGCTGAAAGGCTACGCGAACAATCGGCCCTCAAGTCTGCGCCAAGCCAAGACGCATATGAAGCGGATCTGTGCGGCGTTCGGTGATCGTCCGCTGAAAGATGTGCGGCCCTCGGAGGTTCGGTCATGGACGGCATCACTAAAGGCTGAGGGGCTGGCAGATTCGACGATCTACGCGCTACATGCCAGGCTTGGGCACCTGTTCTCGGATGCAGTGCATGACGGGATCATTCCCAAGTCCCCGGTGAGCCGTAGAACGTCGCCGCCGGCAGGAAAGCAGCGGGCGTATGTCGCCACGACTGAACAGGTCTGGGCGCTGCATGAGGCCATGCCGGACGGAATGCGCAACGTCGTCTTGCTGGGCGCGTTTGTCGGCCTGCGGGTCGCTGAAATAGCGGCGCTGCGGGTGGGAGACGTGGATTCGCTGCGCGGGTTCGTGAACCCGGCGATCCAGTACCCAAGTGAACCGCTGAAAACGGAAGTGTCTAAGACGCCGGTTCCGATACCGCGGGATCTCGCTTTTGAGCTGAACAAGAATCCGGCGAAGTGGGGGAGTGCAACGTTCGTGACAAGTGAGTTCGGTCGATCGGTCGCACCGTACACCATCGAAGCCCGGTTCAGGACGGCCAGGGCGACCGTGGAGGGCCTGCCGGAAGATTTCCGTATCCACGACCTGAGGCACTACTACGCGTCGCTCCTGATCGCGTCAGGGCTCGATGTGAAGGTTGTCCAGGCGAGGCTACGTCACGCGTCGGCAAAGACAACCTTGGACGTTTACGGGCACTTGTGGCCAGATACAGATGAGTCCGCACGTACCGCCGTGAATAACGTTCTGGCGGCTCGTGCGGACTCTCTGCGGACTAAAGGCGATTTAGCCCCTAGATTTGGCTAGCAGCCGTAGTACAGCTCGAACTCGTACGGGTTCGGGCGCAGCGACAGCGGCTTGATTTCGTATTCGCGCTTGTATTCGATCCAGGTGCGGATCAGGTCCTCGGTGAACACGTCGCCCTCGAGCAGGAAGTCGAAGTCGTTCTCCAGGGCCTCAAGGGCCTCGTCCAGCGAGGCCGGGGCCTTCTGGATGTCCTTGGCTTCCTCGGCGGGCAGCTCGTAGAGGTCCTTGTCGATCGGGTCCGCGGGCTCGATGCGGTTCTTGATGCCGTCCAGGCCGGCCATCAGCTGCGCGGCGAAGGCCAGGTACGGGTTGCACGCGGCATCCGGTGCGCGGAACTCGATGCGCTTGGCCTTCGGGTTCGAGCCGGTGACCGGGATGCGGATGCCTGCGGAGCGGTTGCCCTGCGAGTACACCATGTTGACCGGGGCCTCGTAGCCCTTGACCAGGCGGCGGTAGGAGTTCACGGTCGGGTTGGTGAAGGCGAGCACGGCGGAGGCGTGCTTCAACAGGCCGCCGATGTACCAGCGGGCGGTGTCGGACAGGCCGGCGTAGCCCTTCTCGTCGTAGAACAGCGGGACGCCGTTGGACCACAGCGACTGGTGGCAGTGCATGCCCGAGCCGTTGTCACCGAAGATCGGCTTGGGCATGAAGGTTGCGGACTTGCCCCAGGCATCGGCCACGTTCTTGACGATGTACTTGAACTTCAGGATGTCATCGGCCGAGTGGGTCAGCGTGTTGAACTTGTAGTTGATCTCCGCCTGGCCGGCTGCGCCGACCTCGTGGTGGGAGCGCTCGACCTCAAGGCCGGCAGCTTCAAGTTCCAGGCAGATGGCATCGCGCAGGTCGGCCTGCTTGTCGGTCGGGGAAACCGGGAAGTAACCGCCCTTGAAGGGGGTCTTGTAGCCCTGGTTGCCGCCCTCTTCCTTCTTGCCGGTGTTCCACGGGGCCTCGACGGAGTCGACCTTGTAGAAGGAGCCCTGCGGCTTGGACTCGTACTGCACGTTGTCGAAGATGAAGAACTCGGCCTCGGGTGCAAAGAAGGCGGTGTCGGCGATGCCGGTCGAGGAGAGGTAGGACTCGGCGCGCTCGGCCACGCCGCGCGGATCGCGGTGGTACGGCTCGCCGGTGCGCGGGTTCACGATGGAGAAGTTGAACGCGAGGGTCTTCTCGAGGCGGAACGGATCGATGTAGCCGGAAGTGACATCGGGGATCAGCTGCATGTCGGAGTCGGAGATGCCGGCGAAACCGCGGATCGAGGACGCATCGAACAGCTGTCCGTTGATGAAGAAATCCGCGTCGACGGTGCGTGCCGGGACGTTGAAGTGCTGCTGGATGCCGGGAAGGTCGGTGAAGCGGATGTCAACGAACTTGACGTCTTCTTCGGCAATGTATGCGATGACTTCTTCGGGACTCTTGAACATGGTCAGGGACTCCTGTGTGGGGTTTCTGCTGTGACGACTAGCGTGCCGTGCCGTGAAACGTTTACCAACGTTTTCTTCCTGTGTTATCAACACTAGCCCCCGGCGATTACTCTCCTGTGTCTCGATTGTTTCCGTTACGTTACACGGACGCGGAATCCAGCCAATCATGCGTTAGCTAAATCACATCACCTGTCCCGAGTGTGACGGAGGGTGCTTGGCCGGGTGCGAAAGGCTGGCTTTGGGCGCGGACGCCCGGTGTTTGCCCCGGTAGGCTGGGGGTGTGGAAAGAAAAGATTTTGGCTCGTGGCTCGAGGGCCCGCCGCAGCTAAGCAACCAGGAATGGCCCGGCAAGCGGTTGGGGCGCCCCGAAAAGGGACCCGGATCGGTCGCACGCATCGGCCGGCGTGTCGCGGCGTTGTTGTTGGACTGGGGGATCGCGATGCTCATCTCGTTCTTCTTCTTCAAGTCCGACCCGACCGCCAACCTGATCATCTTCGCGGCCACCCAGATGCTGTTTGTCGGCGTGACCGGGCACTCCATCGGGCACCGTGTCTTTGGCATGCAGGTCCAGGGGTTGGATGGCAGTGCGGTGAAGCCGCTGACCGGCATCGTCCGGACCTTGCTGATCTGCCTGGTGGTTCCGGTTCTGTTCAGCGACTCCGACCAGCGTGGCTACCACGACCGATTGGGCAAGACGATCCTGGTGCGCATCTAGCACTTCGGCCAGGTGCCGAGCCCGGGCCGCGGGCCCGGTGCACCGCACGCAGCTACCGGATTAAGCAAGCAAGGTGGGTGTTGGAACCAACTGGTTCCAACACCCACCTTGCTAGTTAAGGAGTGCTTTGCCTGGTGTTAGCGCATCTGCTTGCGGTTGGGCCGTGCCCGGTTCGGGTCGATGCCCTTCGGGATCGGCAGCTTGGCGCTGCCCAGGGTGCTCAGGCGCTTGTCGACGGCCCCGATCTCCAGCTTGGTGATCGACTTCGGAAGCTTCTTCATCTTCTTGCCGACTTCGGCAAGCGGGGTCTGGCCTTCGTCGTTTCCGGCGTTGATCACGTGGATCGGGACGTTCGGAAGCACGCGGCCCATGCGCTTGCGCTCTGCGTCAACCAGCGTGCGAACACGGGCGTTGGGGCCCTCGGTGACCAGCACGACGCCTGCGCGGCCAATGCCCAGGAACACCAGGTCCTTGGTGCGCGGGTTCACCGCCACCGGCTCGTCCTTCAGGATCCAGCCGCGGCGCAACACGCTCATGGCCGCGCCGGCAGCGCCGGGACGACCCTCGAGCTGCTTGAAGGCGGCCTTCTCGGCTCGACGCGAAAGGATCATGGTCGCAGCCAACAGGGCCAGCGGAAGCGCGATCAGCACCGCCGTGATCCAGTTGTTGATCAGCAGGCCAATGATCAGGCCCACAACAAGGATGCCAAGGGCAGCCAGAAGCATCAGCCAGACGACCATCGGGTCGTTCTTGCGGGTCATCTGGAAGACCTGGCCCAGCTGTTTCAGCCGGCCCGGTTCCTTGTTGGCCTTTTCGGCCTTCGGCTTGCGCGAGAACAGTCCGCGCTTAGGACTTGCAGCCTCGGACGAGGCATTATCGGTGTTTTTGGCCATAGTGATTCAATTCTACGCGATCGGGCACCGGCTAGGAGCCGACCAGCGAGGAAGCTTCCTGGCGGGTGTCGCCGGAGCTGGCGATGTGTTCCAGCGCCTCCGGGATCGGGAGCCCCTTCCTGCGCATGGCCCCCGCCCACAACCGGCCTGCGCGATACGAGGACCGCACCAGCGGGCCGCTCATGACGCCGAGGATGCCCAGCTCTTCGGCCTCCTGCTGCAGCTCCACGAATTCCTGCGGCTTGACCCAGCGCTCGACCGGGTGGTGGCGCTCGGTGGGGCGCAGGTACTGGGTGATGGTCAACAGGTCGCAGCCCGCCGAGACCAGGTCCTTGATGGCCTCGGAGATCTCCTCGCGGGTCTCGCCCATGCCCAGGATCAGGTTCGACTTGGTGATCATGCCGTTGGCGCGGCCCTGCGTAATGACATCCAGGGAACGGTCGTAGCGGAACGCCGGGCGGATGGACTTGAACAGGCGGGGAACCGTCTCGAGGTTGTGTGCATACACCTCGGGGGCGGACGCCGCGATCTCGTCCAGGTATTCGGGCTTGCCTGAGAAGTCGGGGATCAGCAGCTCCACGCCGGTGCCCGGGTTCAGCTGGTGGATGCGGCGCACGGTCTCGGCGTAGAGCCAAGTGCCCTCGTCCGCGAGGTCGTCGCGGGCCACGCCGGTGACGGTGGCGTAGCGCAGGCCCATCTTCTTCACGCTCATGGCAACCTTGAACGGTTCGGCGCGGTCGATGGCCTGGGGCTTGCCGGTGTCGATCTGGCAGAAATCGCAGCGGCGGGTGCATTCGGAGCCGCCGATGAGGAAGGTTGCTTCCTTGTCTTCCCAGCATTCAAAGATGTTCGGGCAGCCTGCCTCTTCGCAGACGGTGTTCAGGCCCTCGGACTTGACCAGCTTCTTCAACCCCACGTACTCGGGGCCGATGTTGATCTTTGCCTTGATCCACTCGGGCTTGCGCTCGACGGGCGTTTCGGAATTTCGCTGCTCGATGCGCAGCAGGCGGCGACCTTCGGGGGCGGCACTCATGGTCGGGCTCCTTCGGGGGTAGTGGCGGTCAACGACACAATCGGGCTGAGCAAGGTTTCAAGTTCTTGCTCGACCCGGTCGAGGACGTCGGCTGGAGTGACGGTGGTTCCAGTTTCTTCGCTGATGCTTGTGACACCGGCGTCGGTGATACCGCAGGGGATGATTTGTGAATAGGGTGCGAGGTCGTTGGAGCAGTTCAACGCGAATCCGTGCATGGTCACGCCATGGTCGACGCGGATTCCGATCGCGGCGAGCTTGCGGTCCTGGCCGCCGTTGGTTCCGGCAACCCAAACGCCGCTGCGACCCTTGATGCGCACGGCGTCGATGCCGTAACCCAACGCTACATTGATCAGGGCTTCTTCGAGGGTCGTGACGTACTCGCGGATTCCCTTCATATCGCGCAAGCGCACGATCGGGTAGCCGACCAACTGCCCCGGGCCGTGCCAGGTGAGCTTGCCGCCGCGATCGACATCGATCACGGGGGTTCCGTCGACCGGCAGGTCTTCCGGCTCGGTACGGCGTCCGGCCGTGTAAACGGCGGCATGTTCCAGGAGAAATACAACGGGGCCCGCCACGCCTTCGGTCACGTCATGGTGAACGCGGCGCTGCATGTCCCACGCGATGCGGTAATCGACCAGCTCGGGGGCATGGCCAATTCGCTCGAATTTGATGGTCATGGCGATAACAGTACGCCGTTCACCGGGAGGCCCCCGAATCGGCTAACCGTTTGTTTCTTGTGGATAACTTATGCACGGATTTTCTCTCCGGCGTAGAAATGAATCATGGAATTCAATGAAGAGCCGTTGGCTTTCCCGCAGATTGAGGGGTACAGCACGCTTCGCCACCTGGACGAGGGCTCGGGCAGCAGCGTATGGCTTGTTGAAGACGACGCGACACATGACGAACTGGCCGTGAAGATCCTCGGCAAGGATGCTCCCGAGAATGCCGCCGCAACCGAAGCGCTGGACCTGGACCACGAGTTCCTCGTGGAAGCGCTCGGGATCCTCCAGACATCCCAGGGCCCCGGGATCCTGATGGAGTATTGCCCGGCCGGTTCCGCGGCCCAGGTCGTGGCGGTGCGTGGCCCGCTGAGCGTGGGGGAGACCATCACCGTGGTCGCCCCGATAGCCGGGGCGTTGGCGTACCTGCATGCGCAGGGCCTGACCCACGGGGACCTGTCGCCGCGCAACATCCTGTTCACGGCCGAGGGCAAGCCAAAGCTGGGGGACTTTGGGACGCACCGCGTGGTGGGCCAGTTGCCGGGGGATCTGGGTACCCAGGGCTTCTGCGCCCCGGAAACCTTCAATGGCACCGAATCCGGCCAACTCGAACCTGCTCGCGATGTGTACGCCTTGGCCGCCTGCACCTGGTACCTCCTGACCGGGCGGCCACCCAATGCGACTGCCAACAGGGTCCCGTTGGGTTCGATGGTTCCGGAGGTCAATGACGAATTCGCGAAGTTGCTCGAGCAGTGCCTTGACCAGGAACCGGTGAAACGACCCAGTGCGGAACAGTTTGGGCAACGGATCTTCGTTGCCGGGGAGCCGCTTCCCGTGGAACTGAGCGAGGCGGTCGAGCCGGGGGCACTCAAGCACATGCTCACCACCCGGCAGGAGCCCGCACCGGCCGGCCTTCTGGGCGGGCGCCGGAACAGGGGGAATCCCACGGCCGCAGACAGGGAACTGCTCAGGGAGCGCAAGGCGCAGATCAAGGCGCAGCAAAAGCCGGTCCCGCGCCGGCTCCGGGCGGCGTTCGGACTTGATGCGGCCGCGTCGCCCGGAGCGGATCCGGGCGACGGGGAATGGCAGTGGGCCCAGGAGCACCGGGTCCACGGCCTGAAGCGCGGGAACCGCAGGGTCGCGGTGGCCGTTGCCGCCGGAGTGCTCTTGGTTGCCGTGGCGGCCGGGGGAGCGGGCCTGCTCAGGGCAAGCGGCGAGCCGGCGGCCGCGGAGCCCGTAGCGACGTCTTCCCCCACAGGCGACCCTGCCCGCCAGGGAAAGGCCGAATCGTCCGGGGAATTGATGCTGGTGGCGGCCGAGCTGGCTGCGCGCCGCGACGAGGGATTGATGAGCCGGAACATGGAGCTACTCGGGGACGTCCATGTTGCCGGCTCGCCGGCGCTGGATGTGGATGGAAGGGTCGTGGCCCGGATGCGTGGGCTCGGCCTGCACCTGGAAGCCCTGGAAACGCGGCTGGGTGATGTCGAGGTGCTGCCGGGGAGCACTCAGGGAGAAGCGGTTCTCGAAGCCGTCAGCGTGCAAGGCGGTTACCGCTACGTCGATGACAAGGGCAAGACCGTGGTGAGCGCCAAGAAGGACGACAGCCAGCGTGTACGCATGGTCTTGCGGTTCACGGAGGGATCGTGGCGGATCTGGGAGGTGACCGCCGCGGGCTGACCCAGCGGGGTGCCGGTGTGCCTCCCCCCGGCACACCGGCAACGCGGTTACTGGCTCAGGCGGGCATCGAGGGTGATGGAAGGGACGGCTGCCAGGGCGGCGGACACCGGGCAACCGACCTTGGCTGCCTGCGCATGGGTCTGGAATTCTTCCTCGGTCAAGCCCGGGACGGTGGCGTTGAGCGACAACCGAATTTCGCTGATCTTGGCGCCGTCGCTGGTGTCAAAGTCCACCTCCGCGGTGGTTTCCAGCCTCTCGGCGACGTGTCCGGCGCCCTTGAGGATATTGCTCAGCGACATCGAGAAACATGTGGCATGGGCCGCGGCAATCAGTTCCTCCGGGCTGGTCTTGCCCTCGGCCGCCTCGGTGCGGGCGCGCCAGGTAACCGGGAATGTGCCGATGCCCGAGGTCTCGAAGGTGGTTTCCCCGGTTCCGGAGGCCAGGTCACCGCTCCAAACGGTGCTTGCGCTTCTTGTGAATGCCATGGTGATGACTCCTCTGATTTGCAACGAGACGAAGGCGAGCGCCCTCAAGGCCCATCCTAGGGGCACCGGCTGGGGAACCAAAGAGACCCTGGGGAACGACGAAGCGGCCTGCCACCAGCATTGCTGGTGGCAGGCCGCCTGTGCGTCGGCAAGAATCCGGCTGGTGCCTTCCGGGTGGACTAGACCCAGAGGGTGGCCACGGCGATGGCGATCAGGGCGGTGCCGCCGGTCCCGTGGGCCAGTCCGGTGGGAACCTCAAGTCCGTTCTTGATCTTCTTGCGGCCCAGCAGGGCTGCGACGAAGACGCCGATGGCCAGCAGGAGCTTGACGCCGATCTTGATGTTGTTCACTTCAAGATCACGCATCTCGAGCATGCCGACGAGAAGCAGCCCGGTCACCAGCTGGGCGATGGATCCGTACCACTGCCAGATGTTGACCGTCGGGGTCTTGAAGTTGGCGAGCCAGCCGCCAAAGATTGCCGCTGCACCTAAAACGTGCAGGAATACCAGGATTGCAGTCAAAAAGGTCATGCCGCAAGCCTAATGGAAACTGCACACCATCAAGAATCTGCCCGGCCGAAGGTGGCGCAGGACATAGCAAAGGGGGCACCCACCGCCAAAATGCAGTGGACGCCCCCTCCAACCAAGTCCTAGAGACCCAGGTCTGCCTGGAAGGCACCTTCTTCAAGGCGAGCCTTCAGCGTCTGCAGGAAGCGACCTGCATCGGCGCCGTCGACCAGGCGGTGGTCGTAGGTCAGCGACAGGTACATCATGTGGCGGATGGCGATGGTGTCGTCACCGTCGGCGTCGGTCACGACGACCGCACGCTTCACGATGGAGCCGGTGCCCAGGATGGCGACCTGCGGCTGGTTGATGATCGGGGTGTCGAAGAGCGCGCCGACCGAACCGATGTTCGTGATCGAGAACGTTCCTCCGGACAGCTCGTCCGGACCGATCTTGTTGTCGCGGGTGCGCTTTGCCACGTCGGCGATCTTGCCGGCCAGGCCGGCAAGGTTCAGGTCGCCGGCGTTGGCGATGACCGGAACCAAAAGGCCCTTGTCGGTGTCGACCGCAATCGCCAGGTGCTCGGCATTGTGGTAGGTGATTTCCTGCTTGGACTCGTCGTACTCGGCGTTCAGCTTCGGGTGCTGCTTCAGCGCCTCGGCCACGGCCTTGGCGATGAACGGCAGGAAGGTGAGCTTGGAGCCGTTGACGGCCGCGAACTCGTTCTTGGCGGCGTTGCGCAGCTTGGCGACGCGGGTCATGTCGACCTCGTGGACCTGGGTCAGCTGGGTGGAGATTTCCAGCGACTCGCGCATGCGGCGGGCAATGACCTGGCGGATGCGCGGGGCCTTGGCGACGGTGCCGCGCAGCGAGGACGCCACGACGGGTGCCGCTGCCTTGGCTGCCGGTGCTGTTGCGGGAGCCGAGGCTGCTGCGGCAGGGGCGGTCTTTGCCGCGGCAGCGGCATCGACGACGTCCTGCTTGCGGATGCGACCGCCAACGCCGGTGCCGGTCACGGTGGACAGGTCGACGTTGTTCTGGTTGGCCAGGCGGCGAACCAGCGGGGTGACGTAGCCGTCGTTGCCTGCGGCCGGAGCTGCGGCCGGTGCGGTTTCCTGGGCCGGGGCGGCCGGGGCGGCCGGGGCGGCAGGTGCTGCCGGGGCGGCAACCGGTGCTGCAGGAGCAGGCGCGGGAGCGGCGGCGGGTGCAGCCGGAGCCGGTGCGGGCTCGGCGGCAGGGGCCGGTGCTGCCTCGGCAGGGGCTGCGGGTGCAGCTGCGCCGGCGGCACCGATGACGGCCAGGACGGCGCCGACCTCGGCGGTCTCGTCTTCCGGAACGCGGATTTCCAGCAGGACGCCGGCGACCGGAGACGGAACCTCGGTGTCGACCTTGTCGGTGGAGACCTCAAGCAGCGGCTCGTCAACGGCAACTTCTTCGCCCACGGCCTTGAGCCAGCGGGTGACGGTGCCTTCGGTCACGGATTCGCCCAGTGCCGGGAGGGTGATCTCGGTGCCGGATGCGGCTTCTGCCGGTGCGGCAGGTGCCGCCGGTGCAGCGGCGGGTGCCGGTGCCTCGGCGGGTGCGGCAGGTGCCTCGGCAGGTGCGGCAGGTGTCTCTGCGGCCGGGGCTGCTTCGGCAGGTGCCGAGCCGGAGCCCGAGCCATCACCGATGCGAACCAGTGCGGCTCCAACTTCGGCGGTCTCGTCTTCGGCGACGAGGATTTCCTCGATGACGCCGGCAACCGGCGAAGGGATTTCGGTGTCAACCTTGTCGGTCGAAACCTCCAGCAGCGGCTCGTCGACCTCGACGCGGTCGCCGACCTGCTTGAGCCAACGCGTAACGGTGCCTTCGGTGACGCTTTCACCCAAAGCGGGCAAGTTCACGGTTTCAGACATCTTGTTCCCGTTCTCCTAAAACTAAAAAATTTGTGTGCGAGAGATCCGCGGTTTCCCGCACATCCCGTTTGGAGGTCAGTGCCTCCGAGCTTAGTGCACCGGGCACGCGCACCTCGTGGTGCGCGTGCCCGGTTAAGCATTTGTGACTAACCGTGCAACGGCTTGCCGGCCAGGGCCATTGCGGCCTCGCCAAGCGATTCGTTCTGCGTCGGGTGTGCGTGGATGAGCTGTGCCACATCCTCCGGGTAGGCTTCCCAGTTCACGATCAGCTGTGCTTCGCCGATCTGCTCGCCGATGCGGCCGCCGATGCCGTGAACGCCCACGATCGGGCCGTTCTTGACGCGAACCATCTTGATCAAGCCGGAGGTGCCCAGGATGGAGGACTTGCCGTTGCCGGCCAGGTTGTACTCGGTGGTCTCGATCTGGTCGTCGCCGAACTTGGCCTTGGCGGCCGGTTCCGAGTAGCCAACCGAAGCGATCTCCGGTTCGCAGAAGGTGACCTTCGGGATGTTGATGTCCTCGACAACCACCGGGTTCAGGCCGCCGATTTCCTCGGCGACGAAGATGCCGTGCTGGTAGCCGCGGTGCGCCAGCTGGACGCCCGGGACGATGTCGCCGATGGCGTAGATGTTGCCCACGCCGGTGTGGCAGCGCTCGTTGGCGAGCACGAAGCCGCGGTCCATCGGGATGCCCTGCTCTTCGTAGCCCAGGTTCGCGGTGACCGGGCCGCGGCCCACTGCCACGAGCACGATCTCGGCTTCGAGGACCTTGCCGTCGGCCAGGAAGACCTTGACGCCGTTGGCGTCCTGCTCGACCTTTTCGAAGAAGACACCGGTGTTGAACTTGATGCCGCGCTTCTTGAAGGCACGCTCCAGGTTCTTGATGATCGCCGGATCCTCGTTCGGAACCAGCGAGGGCAGGCCCTCGACGATGGTCACCTCGACGCCGAAGGACTTCCACACGGAAGCGAACTCGACGCCGATGACGCCGCCGCCGAGCACGATGGCGCTCTTCGGGAGGGTGTCCATGTTCAGCGCCTCGGTGCTGGTGAGGATGCGTCCGCCGATTTCCAGGCCAAAGGTCTTGGACTCGGAGCCGGTGGCGAGGATGATGTTCTTGCCCTTGTACTGCACGCCATCGACGTCGATGGTGTCCTGGGAAACCAGGCGGCCGTTACCTTCGATAACGGTGACCTTCTTCATCTTCAGCAGACCCGTCAGGCCCTTGTGCTTGCCGGCGACAATGCCGTCCTTGTAGCTGCGCACTGCACCCAGGTCGATGGAATTGAGGGTGGTGTTGATGCCGTACTTCGCACCTTCGCGAGCGTTCTCGGCCAATTCGGCGGAGTGCAGGTACGCCTTGGTGGGGATGCAGCCGGTGTGCAGGCAGGTGCCACCGAGCTTGGCCTTTTCAATCAAGCCGACGGTGAAACCCAGCTGGACGGCGCGCAATGCTGCCGAGTAGCCGGCGGAACCGCCACCGAGAATGAGGATGTCGAATTCTTGCGTTGCTGCCGATTCGGCCACGTGAACGCTCCCTCGTTATGAGTTGTGGCCGACGTCATGGACGGCCAGGGGTCTGTTGGGGGTGTACCTGCAAACCCGGGTCGGGGCTCGCACAAATACGGTGATGCTAGTGATCTATCAGGATTACCTTATCCCCCCGAAACGCGGTCGGCCACATACGGTGAGACAGATTGCCCGTGCCTGTGACCGGTTGCACAGTGGCGGCGGCCCTTCCTTGCTGGTGAAGGGCCGCCGCCGCATGCAGCCGCGGATTCCTACTACAAGAAGTAGAAATCCATGGGGGCCGGGTGGCTTCGTGCCCGCTACTTGGCGGAGGACATATCCTCGGCCAGTGCCACCAGGGTGCGCACCGAGGAGCCGGTGCCGTTCTTGTGGGTGTAGCCGTAGGCTGCCTGCTCGTTGAACGCCGGGCCGGCGATGTCCAGGTGCGCCCACGGGATCTTGGTCCCGTCGGACTCGCCGACAAACTCGTTGAGGAACACCGCGGCGGTCATCATCCCGCCCATGCGCTCACCGATGTTGGCCAGGTCGGCGACCTGCGAATCGATCGTGGGACGCAGTTCCTCGGGCATCGGCATGGCCCAGGCGGCCTCGCCGGCCTTGTCGGCGGCGGACACCACGGCGTCGCGAAGGGTCTCCTCGCCCATGACGCCCGCGGTGCGCAGGCCCAGGGCCACCATTTGTGCGCCGGTCAGCGTGGCGACGTCGATGAGTGCATCGGGCTTCTCGGCGCTGGCGGCCACCAGGCCGTCGGCCATGACCAGCCGGCCCTCGGCGTCGGTGTTCAGCACCTCGACGGTCTTGCCGCCAAACATCGTGATGACGTCGCCCGGGCGGGTCGAGGCGCCACCTGGCATGTTCTCGGCCAGGCACAGCCAGCCGGTGACCTTGATCGGCAGGCCGAGCTCGGCAATGGCGACGATCGCCTGGAAGATGGTGGCGGCGCCGGCCATGTCGCACTTCATGGCGTGCATGCCGGCGGCCGGCTTGATGGAGATGCCGCCGGTGTCGAAGGTGATGCCCTTGCCCACCAGGGCCAGGTGCTTGGCGGGCTTGGCCGGGGCGTATTCGACCTTGACCATCCGGGGCTTGCGCTCGGAACCGCCGCCAACTCCCATCAAGCCGCCGTAGCCGTCCTTTTCCAGCTTCTTGTCGTCGAGCACGGTGACCTTCAGCGGCAGGCCCTTGGCATTGTCCTTGACCGCCTGGGCGAAGGACTCCGGGTAGAGCACGTTCGGGGCGACGTTGACCAGGTCGCGGGTCGCGCGCACTGCGCGACCCAGGATCGCGGCGCGCTTCAGCGCGGCCGGCAGGTCCTTGTCCGCGGAGGCCGCGGTGGCGATGACGGCCTCGCCCAGCGGCAGCTTCTTGGCCGGGGTGGAGCGGTGGTTGTTGAACTGGTAGGCGCCCAGGGCCACACCCTCGGCGATGGCAGCGGCCTGTCCCACGGTGGCCGCGGGCAGGGCGAAGAGCACGGTGGGGACGCCGGCGAGCTGGCGCGTGGCGGAGCCGGCGGCCCGGCGCAAGGCCTCCTCGGTGAGCGTGGATTCCTCGAAGGCGCCCAGGCCGGCGAACGCCAGGGTCTCGGCCTTGGTCTCGGCGGTGGCAGGCAGGCGGACCAGTTCATCTGCGGCACCGGTGATGTTCAGGGCGGCCAGGGAACCCTGGAGGGATTCGGTGACCTTGGCGCTGAAGGGCGAGGCCACCAGAACCGGACCGTCGGTGCCCTTGGCGACGCCAAGAACCAGTGCGCCGGCACTGATGCGCTTGATGTCGGTGGAGACAGCGGTCAGCTTGAGATCCATGGAGTTGATCACGAAACGATTCCTGTTCGTTGGTTGTGTACATGCACGTCGAATGCCCATGCACCGAAGGAGCCGAAACGGCCGCGTGTTCCCGGGGTTCCCGGGACGCAAACGCCGATTGGCCTTTATCGATCGTATCGCTGAGACCGAGCCCACAGCGCATCGGTGTGGCAACCGGCCTAGAATTGGAGACGGGCCACGGGAAGAAAATACCTTCCGAAGAGGTTGACCACGTCAGTAGGCAACCGAACGAATCATCTTTGGGTTCACCCGGCCCCGCACCTGCCCCCGGCTTTCTTGTGGTTTGCACCGTACCGATTCGGGTGCTGCGGCAAGGAATAGGCGAGGGCCGCACGAAGGCCTTGGCCGTCGGTGGCGGTGTGGCCGGCGGAACCCATGACGCAACCTGAAAGGAGCAGCGGCAATGCTTGACCCCCAATCCCTGATCAGGTTCGAAGACCACGACCTGGATTCACTCGAACTTCAGGGCCTTGACCTGCTCATTGGCCTTCGCGGCCACGCCGATGCCGGACACGCGCTGTCCCAAGTCCGCACCGAACTGCTGGACTCGCTCGAACCTCGGCTGATCGCCTCCTTCGACATCGACCAGCTGATCAACTACCGCGAACGACGCCCCCAGATTTCCTTCCTTGGCGACCACTTCGCCGCCTACCAGCCGCCGCGCCTGGAACTTTACCGGCTGACCGACGGGCTGGAACGGGACTTCCTCTTCCTGACCGGGCCCGAGCCGGACCTGGCCTGGGAACGGGTCACCGCCGCCGTCGTTGCCCTGGTCAAGGCCTTCAACGTGCAGTTGGCCGTTTCATTCGACGCGGTGCCGATGCCCGTTCCGCACACCCGCCCGCTGGGCGTGACCGCCCACGGAAACCGCATGGACCTGATCGAGGGGATCTCCACCTGGACCCCCACTGCGGAGCTGCCGGCGAGTCTGGCGGCCCTCATCGAGGTCCGGTTGATCGAGGCGGGGCGCGACGCGGTGGGATATTCCATCCACGTGCCGCACTATCTCTCCGAGGCCGAATACCCCCAGGTTGCCGTCGGCATCCTGGAATACGTGGGTGCGGCCATGGAACTCGGCCTGCCCACGGACCGGCTGCGCGAAGCCGGCCGCAACCTCGAATCGCAGATCGCCGAGCAGGTTGCTGCGACCCCGGACGTGGCCCGGATGGTGGAGAACTTCGAAACACGCTTTGACCAGCACATCCCGGAAATCGAGCGGCGTTCGCTGCTGGTGACCGCCGATGCAGAGGTCCCCGACGGCGAAGAACTCGCCCTCGCCGCGGAGGCATTCCTCTCCGGCTTCCCCGAACAAGGTGGCACGGCTGCCAAGGAATCCTAGTGACCAAGGCCGAACACCTCGACTCCGCCCGATCATGGGTGGTGTGGGCAGCCAGCCTCGGCGCCTATCTCATTGCCGTCACGCAGCGCACCAGCTTTGGCGTGGCCGGATTGGAGGCCACCGACCGCTTTGACGCCTCGGCCTCGATCCTGGCCACCTTCTCGGTGGTGCAACTGGTGGTCTACGCCGGGCTGCAGATCCCCGTGGGCATCCTGGTGGACCGGTGGGGCCCGCGGGCCATGATCACCGGGGGAGCGGCATTGATGATCGTCGGCCAGTTCCTGCTGGCCATGGCCGATTCGGTCGCCTCCGGCCTGGTGGGAAGGTTCTTCGTCGGGGCCGGGGACGCGATGACGTTTGTCTCGGTCATCCGGCTGCTGCCCATCTGGTTCTCCGGCTACCGGATTCCCATGCTCACCCAGGTGACAGGCATGATCGGGCAATTGGGCCAGCTGCTCTCGCTGATCCCGTTCGTGGCGCTGCTTCACCTGTGGAGCTGGACCCCGGCGTTCCTCTCCCTGGCCGCATTGTCCGTGGTGGGCTTTGCCCTGGCGCTGGTGTTGGTCAGCAACGGGCCGCGCACCGACGAGGCGCCGCCGGCACCGGTCAAGGCCCGGACGCTGCTGGCCGGCGCCTGGCGGGAACCGGGGACCCGGCTGGGATTCTGGACGCACTTCACCACGCAGTTCACCACCAACGTCTTCCTGCTGACCTGGGGTTACCCTTTCCTGGTCTCTGGCCAGGGGGTCAGCCCCGCAGTCGCCTCCGGGCTGCTGTCGATCTTTGTGGTGGTTGCGCTGCTGGCCGGCCCGCTGCTCGGGGCTGCCGTGGCCCGCCATCCCCACCGGCGCTCGGCGATCGCGTTCAACGTCATCGGGATGATCGCACTGACCTGGCTCGTGGTTATTCTCTGGCCCGGCCGGGCACCGATCTGGATGCTGGTCATCCTGATCGTCTGTGTCGCCTTGGGCGGACCGGCGTCGATGATCGGCTTCGACTTCGTGCGGACCTTCAATCCCGCCCACGTCATCGGCACGGCAACCGGGATCGTGAACGTCGGCGGGTTCCTGGCCGCCTTGGTCACCGTCTACGTGGTGGGTTGGCTGCTGGACATCCAGCAGCGGGCCGCCGGTGCCGGCGCCGAACTCTACAGCCTCGACGCCTTCAGGTGGGCGCTGTCCTTCCAATTCGTGGTGATGCTTGGCGGCATCATCGGCATGGTGGTCACCCGCAACAAGGCCCGCCGGGCCATGGCCCTGCGCGGCGAATACACGCCGCGCAGCCAACGACGCCAAGGCAACATCTCCGGGAACCAGTAGCAGATCTCCCCCGGTCCCGCCGGCACCAACGGACGGTCCCTCGACTGTTCCGCACACGCAGCAGGGGCCCGGGAACCGCGGCATCCACAGCTGCCCGGATGCCCCCTGCCGAACCCTGCACCACGAGGGAAGCATGGTGTGCATGACTACTACGCCTTCAGCTTCCAGCTTTTCCCTGGCCAGTCCCGAAGAGGTCTTGGCATACATCCCCCACGCCTTGGGGTTCTACCCGCGCAACGCGGTGGTCCTGTTGATCATGCAGGGACAGGGCCTGGCCGCCACGCTGCGAGTGGACCTGCCGCGGCCCGAAAACGGGCAGGACCAAGCTGTCCAGTGGGCAGAGCAGCTGGTCCAGCTGGTGCACAAGGTCCCGGAGGCCACGGCGGTGTTCATGGCCCTCTACACGGGGCAAACCCCGGGGGACGGGCATGACTCGCTGCCCAGGCACGATCTTGTCCGACGGCTCGCCCCCGCCCTGGTGCGCTCCGGGATCCACGTTCGCGATGCCTGGAACGTGGGCGCCAAGCGCTGGCACAGCTATTTCTGCGCCAGTGAAAACTGCTGTCCGGCGGAGGGCTTTGACCTGCCGGACCTGGCGCTGACCGAGACCCACCTCAGGATGGTCGTGGCGGGATCGGCTCCCGAAGAGACCATTTGGGACGGCAGCGGAGTGGCTCCGTGGTCCAACAAGGCAACCATCCGGCAGTACGCGGGGATCCTGGTGCAGGAGTACGACGGAAAGGTTCCGCGCGAAACGCTGATCCGGGACTGGGCCCAGCTGCTGGAAGCCGATCCCGTGGTCGCCGAACGCAGGATGCGCACCGACGAGGCGTTCTGTGCCTCGCTCCTGGTATCGCTCGACGACCGGATGGTCCGCGATATCCTTCCCTTCCTGGCCGGACGTGGCGCGGTGCGTGCTGTCGAGGCGTTCAAGGAGGTGAGCCGGGCCGAAGACTTCGGGCCGGCATCCCAGGACTTCTCCGATTTCCTGCTGGGCACCTCATCATGCACCCCGGACTGGGCCCGGATCGATCGTCTCTGGTATTTCTGCCGGGACCTGCTGGGAATCGCCGAGGGCACGGAGGCCTCGGCGCTGCTGTGCCTGCTGGGATGGATCAATTGGGCCAAGGGCAAGGGAAGTTCCGCGCTGACGCTCTTTGCCGCGGCTCTCGGGAAGGACCCGGAATACCGGCTGGCACTGCTCATGAAGAAATTGCTGGAAACCGGCGAGATGCCGGGATGGGTGGCCGATCCGCAGCGCGCCTGGCGGTTGCGGCTGGAAGGCCAGCTCAGCGCCTGAGCCGCACAGACCGGTGCCGGTCGGGCCCATTGCATCCCGCACGTGGGCCAAATGAATCCCCGCGTGGTCGAAACGTGAGAGACTATTAACCAACAGACCCGGTTGGGTTCGTGCTCCATGGCTATCAAGCCAGCACCATCGAGGTTCTCGATGGGAACAAATGGCGGGAAAAAGGCGTTCCACTTATTGGACCCTGATTCCCGACTCGCCTTTATCCGGCGGGACGCGGACTTGACAGGGTCATAGTGGTGTTACCGGTAGGTGGCATCGCGGACGAACCGTGAGAAAGGTATTTCGTGTCTTCTGAGACGACCACCAATGGCAAGGCAGCAAGCGCTGCCGCCGATCCGCAGGATGCAACTACGGATAAGGCAGCTGCAAAGCCGGCTGTCGCAAAGGCCGCCACCGCGAAGAAGCCTGCCGTCAAGCGGGCTCCTGCAAAGTCCCGTGCCAAGGCCGCGAAGGCCGACGAGGAAGTCGAGACCGACGAAGTCGAGACGGACGAAGATGCCGAGGAAACCCCCAAGGCCCCGCCGGTTGACGAAAACTCCAGGGGATTTGTCCTCACCGCGGACGAAGACGATGCCCCGCAGCAGCAGGTCATGGTCGCCGGCGCCACCGCCGACCCGGTCAAGGACTACCTGAAGCAGATCGGCAAGGTTGCCTTGCTGAATGCCGAACAGGAAGTCGACCTGGCGTTGCGCATCGAGGCCGGGCTCTTCGCCAATGAGAAGCTCGTTGCCGACACCGGCAACAAGATGGACAAGCGCCTGCGCTGGGACTACGAGCAGATCGTGCATGACGGCAAGATCGCCAAGAACCACCTGCTCGAGGCCAACTTGCGACTGGTCGTGTCGCTGGCCAAGCGCTACACCGGTCGTGGAATGCTCTTCCTTGACCTGATCCAGGAAGGCAACCTGGGCCTGATCCGTGCGGTCGAGAAGTTCGACTACACCAAGGGCTTCAAGTTCTCGACCTACGCCACCTGGTGGATCCGCCAGGCCATCACCCGTGCCATGGCCGACCAGGCCCGCACCATCCGCATCCCGGTGCACATGGTCGAGGTCATCAACAAGCTGGCCCGCGTGCAGCGCCAGATGCTCCAGGACCTGGGTCGCGAACCCACCCCGGAGGAGCTGGCCAAGGAACTGGACATGACTCCCGAAAAGGTCGTCGAGGTCCAGAAGTACGGCCGCGAGCCGATCTCCCTACACACCCCGCTGGGCGAGGATGGCGACTCCGAGTTCGGCGACCTCATCGAGGACTCCGAAGCGGTTGTCCCGGCCGATGCCGTGTCCTTCACCTTGCTGCAGGAACAGTTGCACTCGGTGCTCGATACGCTCTCCGAGCGCGAGGCCGGTGTCGTGGCCATGCGCTTCGGCCTGACCGACGGCCAGCCGAAGACGTTGGACGAAATCGGCAAGGTCTACGGTGTGACCCGTGAACGCATCCGCCAGATCGAATCGAAGACGATGTCGAAGCTGCGCCACCCGTCGCGGTCGCAGGTCCTTCGCGACTACCTCGATTAAGCACCCGGCCCCAGGGCCAAGAAAAGGTGCCGGTGTTGCACCCAGCGTTGCTGGGTCGACACCGGCACCTTTTGTTTCCCCCGGATGATGCCACTCACCAAGAGGTGCTTGGCACACGTGTTTTTCGGCTTAACGCCCGCGGGACCCCGGCGCGATGCCGGGGTCCCGCTGAAGGGGTCGATGCGGCCGGTGGCCGATGACCCGATTAGTCCTCGTCGTCGTAAACGGGCTTCTCGTAGAGGCGAGCCGTTTCGTCTTGCCATTCATTGGTCAAGGGGCGCAACTTTTCTTCCACGGCTCGTGCGTGGTGTCCGCAGAAGAAGAGTTCACCACCGGAGGTCTCCAATACCGCGCGCACGAAAGCCTGTGCACCGCACCGGTCGCAACGATCGAGTGCATTCAGCTCTCGGGTTACCGTCGTCGTTGTCATGATGACCTCCTTATTCGATGTGTATCCAATACAACCAGCTATCCGGCCGTTTTCTTCTTGAATAATTGCGCTTTCGCTGACCGCGTAGCCCCGGGAGGGGTGAGCTACCGCTCACTGGAGGCACGCTTCAGCGATTTGTCGGGGCCAGAGACTATTGTGGATAGCGTCGTTCCGACGATTTGAGGAGTTTTAACAACCGTGGCCAAAAGCGCTGACTACAACGCCCGACACCTATCCGTCCTGGAGGGGCTCGAGGCGGTTCGCAAACGTCCGGGCATGTACATCGGATCCACCGACTCGCGTGGACTGATGCACTGCCTGTGGGAAATCATCGACAACTCTGTCGATGAAGCCCTCGCCGGCCACGGACAGTCCATCAAGGTCCTCCTGCACCCGGACGGATCGGTGGAGATCCACGACGACGGCCGCGGCATCCCGGTGGACATCGAGCCGAAGACCGGGCTCTCCGGTGTCGAGGTTGTCTTCACGAAGCTCCACGCCGGCGGCAAGTTCGGCGGAGGCTCCTACACCGCTTCCGGCGGCCTGCACGGCGTGGGCGCCTCCGTGGTCAACGCGCTTTCGGCGCGCCTGGACGTCGAGGTGGACCGCGGCGGCAAGACCTACGGGATGCAGTTCCGCCGCGGCGAGCCCGGCCGCTTCACCGACTCGGGCAAGCCCAAGCCCGACACGGCCTTCGAGCCGTTTTCCACGGCCTCGGTCCTCGATGTGGTGGGCAAGGCCAAGCGCGGGGTCACCGGAACCCGCGTGCGGTACTGGGCCGACCGCCAGATTTTCACGCCCGATGCCAAGTTCTCCTACACGGAGCTGCAGGCCCGTGCCCGCCAGACGTCCTTCCTGGTGCCGGGCCTGAAGATCACGTTGCGCGACGAGCGCGGCCTGGCCGACACCCTGGGGGCAGACGGCCCCTACGAGGAGGTCTTCCACCACGACGGCGGGATTTCCGAGTTCGTGGAGTACCTGGCCAACGACGCAGCGGTCACCGACATCTGGCGTTTCCACGGCTCGGGTACGTTCAAGGAATCGGTGCCCGTCATTGACGAGTCCGGCCACAGCAGGATCACCGAGGTCGAGCGCACCTGCGAGGTCGACATTGCCCTGCGCTGGGGGATTGGCTATGAGACCTCCCTGCGCTCCTTTGTGAACATCATCGCCACGCCCAAGGGCGGCACCCACCAGACGGGCTTCGAGCAGGCCCTGCTGAAGACCTTCCGCAAGGTCATCGAGGCCAATGCCCGCAAGCTCAAGGTCGGCAACGACAAGATCGAGAAGGACGACGTCGGTGCCGGGCTCACCGCAGTGCTGACCGTTCGCCTGGCCGAACCGCAGTTCGAGGGCCAAACCAAGGAGATCCTGGGCACCTCCGCGGTGCGCCAGATCGTGGCCAAGGTCGTGGAAAAGAGCCTGGCGGCAAAGCTGAACTCGACCGCCAAGGGCGACAAGACCCAGGCAGCGATGCTCCTGGAAAAGGTCGTCAGCGAAATGAAGTCGCGCATCTCCGCGCGCGTCCACAAGGAAACCCAGCGGCGCAAGAACGCCCTGGAAACCTCTTCGCTTCCCACCAAGCTGGCCGATTGCCGCAGCACCGACACCGAGAAGACCGAACTGTTCATCGTCGAGGGTGACAGCGCATTGGGCACCGCCCGGCTGGCGCGTTCCTCGGATTTCCAGGCGCTGCTGCCGATCCGCGGCAAGATCCTGAACGTGCAGAAGGCCTCGGTGGCGGACATGCTCTCCAACGCCGAATGCGCGGCCCTGATCCAGGTCGTGGGGGCCGGCTCGGGACGCAGCTTTGACATATCCGCGGCACGTTACGGCAAGGTCGTGCTGATGACCGATGCCGACGTCGATGGCGCGCACATCCGCACGTTGCTGCTGACGCTGTTTTTCCGCTACATGCGCCCCATGGTCGAGGCCGGGCGGGTCTACGCGGCCGTGCCGCCGCTGCACCGGGTCGAGGTCATCAACCACGGTGCCAAGGACAACGAGATGGTGTACACCTATTCGGAGACCGAGCTGCACGAGGTGCTGGCCGCACTGGAGAAGGCCGGCAAGCGCTACAAGGAACCGATCCAGCGCTACAAGGGCCTGGGTGAGATGGACGCGGACCAGCTGGCCGAAACGACCATGGATCCACGCCACCGGACGCTGCGCCGGGTGGGGCTGGAACATGCGGAATCGGCCGAGCGGGTCTTCGACCTGCTGATGGGTTCGGATGTTGCGCCGCGCAAGGAATTCATCATCTCCGGTGCCGAACGCCTCGAGCGCGATCGCATCGACGCCTAGGGCAACAGGCAAAGGTCGGCGGGTTCCCATCGAGGGAATCCGCCGACCTTTGCTTAACGGGTGTGGTTTGGGAGGGCCAGGTGGTCAGCTGAAGAGACCCGGGGCCACCAGCATGGTGGTCGGCAGCGCCAGGAGCAGCAGCGCCGCCGCCAGGATCGTGGCGCGCAGGGCCGCGGACAGCGGCGGCTTGGGCGTCAGCAGGCGGCGCAGGCGATGCGAGGAAAGCTCCTCGGTCGGGGCGCCACCGGTCGCGGCGGCCGGCAGGGGTGCCGGGGACTTGCCGGACGGTTCGCCCAGGGCGCCGGTGGCAACCGTGAGCAGGGCACGCAACAGCACCGGGGCCTTGACCTCGCGCAGGGCTGCGTCGTCGGCAAGCATCTCGACCAGCTCCTGGACGGCGGCCAGCGACAACTTCGAGGTCGGCAGCCACGGCAGGGCGTCGTTCCACGAAGCGAAGGCCAGCAAGAGCAGGTCATGGCGTTGTTCCAGGTGGGCCTTTTCGTGGGCGAGGACCGCGCGCAGCTCCTCGGGGCTCAGCCGCTTGACCAGACCGCGGGAGAGCACCGTGACCGAGCCGGTGAAGCCCGGCAGGCAGTAGGCAATGGGCGTCTCGTGGTCCAGGACCAGCGTGCCGGGGGTGCCGGCGGACTCCTCGGTGAGCAGCGAAAGGATGTGCCGGTGCCGTGCCCGTTGGCGCGTGATGCGCCAGGCCGCCCGGATCAGGGTGAGGACCAGGTGGAAGCCCAGCAGGGCCGCGGTGCTCAGCGCAAAGATGTGGATGGTGCCGGGGGAGTTGGCCTCGGGGTCACCCAGGACGAGCCGAAGCCCGCCGCCAAGCGCTCCGATCAGGGTGTCGCCCAGCGGATCGAGGCCCCAAAAAAGAAGCGCTCCGATCATCGACAGCCCACCGGCCAGGGCGATGGCCTGCCACACGACCATCGCGGCAAAGGGGGATCTGGCGGTCCAGTGGGCGCGCGAAAGTGCGACGGGTATCGGCCATGCAAGAAGCAAGGCGAGTCCCGCCAGAAGATAGGACGTCAGCAGCACGTTCGGTGACCGTGCCGATCGTCGCTAGGCGTTACGTGGGGTATCGAGGAGCAGGCGCAGGGACTGGGCTTCCTCGGCGGAGATCCCGCCGATGAAGCGCGCCAGCACGGCTTCGCGATCCAGCACGGTACCTAGTGCTTCGTTCATCAAGGACACGGTGTGTTCCTCGCGGCTTGTCACCGAGGTGTAACGGTGCGGGCGGATGTCGCGTTCGCGCGCCACCAAGCCCTTCTTTTCCAGCCTGGCCAGAACCGTCAGGACGGTGGTCACGGCAAGTTCCTTGCTGTCGACGCCGCCGGGCGCCGCTAGCAGGTCGCGAAGTTCATTGGCCGTGAGCGGGGTTTCGGCATCCCAAAGTAGATCCATTACTGCGCGTTCAAGGTCGCCAAGAGTGGCCAATCTAATTCCTTACAAAGTGTTCCAGACCCCGTGCAGCTAACGCAGGGGTCAACGGGCGGCACCATGGGCACCTCCCGTTAGGCACCAGTTTACCGTGTTCGGCCCGAATGTTCTACAGTTAGTAGAAACGAGTTCTACGATACGTAGAACTCGGGGCGACGGGCCGACATTGCGCCCGCGAATTCCGGCAATGAAGGGCTTGGCATGGATGCACTGGAAATTGCCAGATGGCAATTTGGTATCACCACCGTTTATCACTTCCTGATGGTCCCTCTCACCATTGGCCTGGGCCTGGTGGTCGCGGTGCTGCAGACCGTCTGGCACCGCACCGGCAAGGAAGAATACCTGCGCATGACCAAGTTCTGGGGAAAGCTCTTCCTCATCAACTTCATCATGGGCGTGGCCACCGGCATCGTCCAGGAATTCCAGTTCGGCATGGCCTGGAGCGAATACAGCCGGTTCGTCGGGGACGTCTTTGGCGCACCGCTGGCCATGGAAGCCCTGCTGGCATTCTTCGTCGAATCAACCTTCCTCGGGCTCTGGATCTTCGGCTGGGACAGGTTGCCCAGGCGCATCCACCTGGCCGCCATCTGGATCGCCTCGCTGGCCAGCATCCTCTCGGCCTACTTCATCCTCGTGGCCAACTCCTGGATGCAGCACCCGGTGGGCACCGAAATGATCAACGGCCGGGCCGTGATGACCGACGCCTGGGCCGTGTTCACCAACAACACCGCCCTGGTCACCTTCCCCCACACCATCTTCGGCGCCTTCGCGGTGGCCGGCGGATTCCTGCTGGGCATCTCCTGGTACCACCTGTACAGGCGCCGCCAATCCGGGATCGACACCGTCGATGCCGACGGAAAGGTCGTGGTGGGGGAGTCCGCCACCCTGGGGAGGAACCGCGACAAGATCGACTACAGGGTCTGGATCAAGTCCCTGCGCATCGGTGCGGTCGTTGCCATGGTGGCCTTTGCGGGCGTTGCCCTTTCCGGCCACGCCCAGGCCCAGCTGATGATCCAGCAGCAGCCCATGAAGATGGCGGCGGCCGAAGCCGCATGCCACGACGGCACCGGATTCTCCCTGCTGTCCATCGGGGACCTGCGCAGCGGCGGGGCAACGACCTGCGACGACGTGGTCGGGGTGTTTGAGATCCCGGGACTGCTGTCCTTCCTCGCGCACGACAACTTCACCACCGAGGTCAAGGGCGTCAACACGCTGCTGCCGGAGTACCAGGAAAAGTACGGGACCCACCTGCCCGACAACCCGATCTACGGCGACCGCGCCGGAACCGAAATCAACTACCTGCCGGTCATGGAGGTCACCTACTGGGGCTTCCGCCTGATGATCACCCTCGGCGGCCTGTCGGCGGTGGCCGCCGCGGTGGCCCTGTGGCTGACCCGCAAGGGAACCGTGCCGCAAAGCCAATGGATCTCCCGGCTGGCACTGTTCGGCATGCTGGCACCCTTCGGGGCCAACTCCGCCGGCTGGATCTTCACCGAGATGGGCCGCCAGCCCTTCGTCGTGGCACCCAACCCGAGCTTCGAGGGCATCGACCAGGTGTTCATGTACACCGCCGCCGCAGTCTCCCCGGGAGTCAGCGCCGGGGAGATGCTCTTCTCGCTGATCGTCCTCACGCTGATCTACGCGGTCCTGCTCGTGGTCGAGGTCGTCCTGCTGACCCGCTACGTGCGCGGCGGCATCGGATCGGCCATGCCCGAACTGCACGACCGCCCCGACGGCAGCCAGAAGGACACCGACGTGCTGTCCTTCGCCTACTGACCTGCCGACCAACGAGTTAGGACACTTTTTCGTGGAATTCCTTCCCACCTTGTGGTTCATCCTGATAGCAGTGCTCTGGGGCGGCTACCTCTTCCTCGAGGGCTTCGACCTGGGCGTGGGCATGCTCATGAAGACCTTCGCCCGGAACGAGAAGCAACGCCGCGTGCTGCTCAACACCATCGGGCCGGTCTGGGACGGCAACGAGGTGTGGCTGATCACCGCCGGCGCCGCGACCTTCGCCGCCTTCCCCTACTGGTATGCCTCGCTCTTCTCCGCCCTCTACGTCCCGCTGGTGCTGGTGCTCGTGGCACTGATCTTCCGTGCCGTGGCGTTCGAATACCGCGGCAAGGCCCACACCCGGACCGCGCGCAACGCCTGGGACTGGGCGATCTGCCTCGGATCCTTCACCGCGGCGTTCGGTGTCGGGGCGATGCTCGCGCTGAGCACCACCGGACTGCCGCTGGACGCCAACGGCGACCGCGTCGGCGGGCCCTTCGCCTGGTTCAACATGTATGCGGTCCTGGGCGGGATCGGGGTCGTCGCCTTCTGCCTGGTCCAGGGCCTGGCATTCCTCGGGTTGAAGACCGACGGGGAGATCCGCACGCGGGCCGCCCGGATCCTGGCCCGCTGGCTCCCGCTGGCACTCCTGCCGCTGGCCGCGTGGGCGGTGGCCGTGGTGCTGCTGAACCACAGCGCCACGGCACTGGCCCCGCTGGGACTGGCCGTGTGCGCACTGGTGTTCGCCTGGATCCATGCCCGCAAGACCAACGAGGGCCTGGCCTTCACCGGGATGGGCATCTTCCTGCTGGCAGGGGTGGCGGCGATCTTCACGGCCGCCTACCCCAACGTGCTGCCCTCCACCATCGACGCCGCCTACAACCTGACCGTCGCCAACGCATCCTCCAGCCCCTACACGCTGGGGCTCATGAGCATCGTGGCGGCGTTCGGGCTGCCGCTGGTGCTGGCCTACCAGGGATGGACCTACTGGGTGTTCCGCAAGCGCATCAGCGAGGCCCACATCCCCGACGCCCACGCCGTGACCCCGATCGTCTGAGCACCGGCAGGAGAAGACCCACGCCATGAAACCCGTACTGCCCGCAGGGACCGGATCGCGTATTGTGCTGGCACTGCTCGCCGGGCTGGCAGCGCTCAAGGCCATCGGGCTGATCCTGCTCGCCGATGCCCTGGCCACGGCCATCGCCCAGCTGGCCGGCACCGGCACCGCCGATGTGCAAAGGCTGCTGGCCCTGGGGCTTGCCGGCGCGCTGCTGCGCGCCGGCGCCGTCTGGGGCACCCAATTCGCGGCACGGCATGCGGGGCTTGGGTCCAAGGAGAAGCTGCGCGGGCAGCTCATGAACGCGGGCCTGTCCGGAAACGGTGCGGAAACCGGATCGGGCCAGGACCACGGGGCACTTGCGGCCCTGGCCAGCCGCGGGCTCGACGGATTGGACAACTACTACACCAAGTACCTGCCGGCCGTGGTCGCCGCAATGGTCGTCCCGGTCATGGTCGTGGCGCGGGTGCTGGTGGCCGACTGGGTCTCGGCCCTGGTGATCGTGCTGACCTTGCCGCTGGTTCCGGTGTTCATGATCCTCATCGGCCTGCATACCGTCGAACGGGTCAAGGCGGCCGCCGCCGGGCTGGACCGGCTGTCGAACCAGCTGCTTGAACTCGCCCAGGGCCTGCCGGCGCTGATCGGCCTGCGCCGGGCCAAGGGCAAGGGCCGCGCCCTGGCGCAGGTCTCCGAGGGATACCGGGAAAGCAGCATGAAAACCCTGCGCACCGCATTCCTTTCCGGCCTTGCCCTCGAACTGATTGCCACGATCTCGGTGGCGGTGGTCGCGGTGTTCATCGGCGTGCGGCTGGTCTACGGGCACATGGGACTCGAAGCCGGGCTGCTGGCGCTGGTCCTGGCCCCGGAGGCCTACCTTCCGCTGCGCGAACTCGGTGCCGCCTACCACGCCTCCGAGGACGGGGTCGAGGCGCTGGAACGCAGCGAAAAGTTCATCGCGGGCGGCACCCCCGAACCGGCTGCAGGTGCCACGAGGTGCCCGTCCGCGGCGAACGTGCTTGAAATCCGCAACCTCACGGTGCGCCACCCCGGACGCACCGAACCGGTGTTGGAAAACCTTGACCTCGAGCTTGGGCGCGGCCGGGTCCACGTCCTGGACGGGGCCAGCGGCACCGGCAAGAGCACGCTGTTGCATGCGGTGCTCGGGCAGCTTGCTGCAAGCGGCCTGGAGGGCAGCATCGCCGTGCGCCCCGAACGTGCCGCCTGGATCTCCCAGCACCCGCGGTTCACCGAGGAAACCGTGCGCGGCGAAATCATGCTCCACGCACGGAACCTGCTGGATGAAGCGGGCCTCGCCAGGGTGTGTGAAGATGCGAACATCACCCACCTGGCCGAACGCAGGCTCGTCGATTGCAGCCCGGGGGAATTGCGCCGCGTCGCAGTGGCCCGGGTGCTGGCCCGTGTTGCCACGGATCCCGACGTCGAACTGGTCCTGGCCGACGAACCGACGGCGCACCTCGACGAGGTCTCGGCCGCCCGCATCAGGGCGGCACTGAATCGGCTTTCGATTGGCTGTGCACTGCTCGTGGCAACCCATGACCGCGCGCTGGCGGCCTCGCTGCGCGGCCGGGATGCGCCCGCCGCCAGCCGTCCGGGGCCCCAGACCGGTTCGCAGATCCCGCGCCCGGGTGCACCCGAGCTCCGCTTGGACCAGGCGCCCGCTTCCAAGCGCACGCTGTGCCACTGGAACCTGCTGCGTTCGCTGCCGTGGTTCCGGGGCGGCCTGGGCCTGGGGTTGCTGCTGGCGGTGCTGGCCGCGCTCTTCGGCGTGGGCCTGACCGGGATTTCCGGCTGGCTGATCGTCACAGCCAGCCACCAGCCGCCCATGCTCCACCTGATGGTCGCCATCGTCGGGGTGCGCACCTTCGGCATCGGCCGCTCGGTGCTCCGCTACGCCGAACAGCTCAAGATCCACGATGCGGTGCTGCGATTCTCCGGCAACCTGCGCCAGCGGCTCTGGGATGCGCTTGTCGCCCAACCGAAGATGTGGGGCGGGCTCACCCGCTCCGGTGCGGCGCTGGGACACCTGGTGGCCGAGGTCGACGAGGTCCGCGATGCGGTTCCGCGGGTGCTGGTCCCGCCGGTTGCCGGCGTGGCCACCTGGGTCGTAGTCAGCATCGGGATCGGTTTCTGGGCGCCGCAGGCCCTGTGGCTGTCGCTGCTGCTGGGCGTGCTCGCCTTCGCCGCGCTTCCGCTGGCAGTGCTGGCCGCCGAAAAGCGCACCACCATTGCCGTGAGCGAACACCGCATCTGGCTGGGCTTCAGGGTCCCGACCCTGTTGCGGGCCGCGCCCGACCTGCGCGCCAACCATGCCGCAGGCACCGCCCTTGCGCGGTTCGCCGGTGAAGACGCCGAGGCGACGGCATCGCTCCGGGCCACGGCCCGCGGTGCGGGCCTGGCCCAGGGCGGCGCAGCCTTGCTCAGTGCCGTCGCCGCGGTGCTGGCCGTCGCCGTGACAACCGGCGGGGGAGAGGCAGCAGCCGTTGCCGGGCTGCTGCTCCTTGCCCTGGGCGAACCGATCGCCAACACCGCAACCTCGGTCCAGCAGCTGCCGCAGCTCGACGACGTGCTCAAACGCGTGTGGGCCAACATCGAGGCTGCCCCGGTTCACGCCCCGCCCGTGGACGAGGAAGCCCCGAGGCAGGACGGAGCCCGGCAACCCGCCATGGGCATCCGGCTCTCCAATGTCAGCGCGGGCTGGGATGAAAGCCTGCCGGTCATTGAACACGCAGACATCGAGGTTGAGGCAGGTCGCTGGGTGGGCCTGACCGGGGAATCCGGAGCCGGCAAATCAACCATTCTTGCCACGTTCCTGGGGGCCCTTCCGCCACTTGGGGGAACGGTGCAGGTCAAGCACCGCGGCGGCCGATGGATGGAAGCAACCCCCGCCGACCTGGCCGCGGTGTCCTGGTGCCCGCAGGAGGCGCATCTCTTCGATTCCACGGTCCGCTCCAACCTGTGCCTGGGCCGCGGCCTCGAGGATCAGCCCGGCGACGGCGAGCTGGTGGCCGTGCTGGAGCAGGTGGGCCTGGGCCGGTGGATTGAGGCACTGCCCGGCGGTCTGGAGCAGCGCATCGGTTCCGGCGGACACCACCTCTCGGGCGGGCAGCGCCAGCGCCTGGCCGTGGCCCGCGCACTGGTCGCCCGCTCCGCGGTGCTGCTGCTCGATGAGCCCACTGCCCACCTCGGTGCCGATGAGGCAGTGGAACTCATGGAGGACCTGCGCGGGGCGCTGCGCGACCGCGCGGTGCTCGTTGTCACCCACGATGCCACCGTTGCGGCCCTCGCCGACAACGTCGTGGACCTGGCCGAGCTGAAGACCGGGGTACCGGTGGGCGTCTAGGCGCCGCGGCCTGCATCCCGGGCCAAGGCCACCGCCTCGGCCCGGGATACAGGCCTTTGGCTTGGCAAAGGCACTCGAGACATGGTTGCGCACCGGGGCCCCGTCCCGGCGCCGCCCGAGGGCGGCCTGGACCGGGGATGCGTCGAAATCGTCGGCATTGAACGTGCTCACCACACCGTCATAGCCCCACAGCGTGGGCATCGACGCCGCACCGTTGCCGGAGTTCCGGCATTTGTCGAGGTTGTCGTGGACGATGGTGCGCAGTTGGCGCGCGACGGTGCGTTGGATGGTCTCGTCGTCGCGGATTTTGATGTACCAGTTCACGTGGCCGGCCACCGGCAGCGCCGCGACAAGGAACAGTGCGACGCCGCAGTTGGGCATCGGCGTCCGGTCCTCCGGGTCCATGGCGCCGGAGCCGGCGGAGGGGATGAGCAGCAGCCCGATCGGCGCTACCAGCCGGCCCGCCATGGCGGTGATCCTCGGCAGGGGGAGTGTTTCGGCGTTGTCCGGGTCCCGGTTCGGCCGGCGCGTGGACCACCGGGCCACGGCAGTGGCCGGGAGCACGACGGACATCACGGTTCCCGGCAGGATCCATCGGTCTTCGGCCATGGGGACACCGCTATCCGCCGGGGGCTCACACGCCGGGAGTTTCGCCGGCTTCACGACCTGGCCGGGGGGCCTGGGTGGTCCGGGGCAGGCCCCCGGACCACGCGGTTGGCGGTTCAGCGGTGCTACTCGTCGAGCAGCGAGTCCTGGACCGCGACCCGGCGGGCGGGCTCGACCTCGACCACGCCCGAATCGGCAAAGGGCAGGGAGTCCTGGTCGGGCGCGACCAGCGGCGCTCGCTTCGAGGATCCGGGGGGCGGCAACTGCCCCTCCGGCTCCGAGGCGCCGTTGGCCTCGTTCCCCCCGGCCGCCGGGGTGCCGCCGAGCAGGTCGATGCCCTGGGCCAGCGGAACGCCCGAGCCGTCGCGCTTGGCGTACTCGGTCGGCAGGGCCCGCACCACGCCGGCGGCGGAGGACGCCCGCGCCGGGCCGGCACCGGCAAAGGCCAGTTCCAGGTGGTCCTCGCCCTTCAGGAAGCGGTGCGCCCGCACCCCGCCGGTTGCCCGGCCCTTGGCCGGGTACTCGGCGAAGTCGGTGACCTTCACCGAGTGCGAGGCGGTGCCCGGCAGCGTATTGGATCCCGTGGCGATCGAGACGAAGACCGGGGCCTGGGCGTCGGCCTCGAGGACGCCGAAGAAGATCACCGCGTCATCGGCACCCAGCTTGATCCCTGCCATGCCCCCGGCGGTGCGGCCCTGGGGGCGCACCGTGGAGGCGGCAAAGCGCAGCAGCTGCGCACCGCGGGTGGCGAAGACCAGTTCCGCATCGTCCTCGCCCACGGCGGCGCCGATGACGGTGTCGTTGTCCTTGAGCGTGATCGCTTCCCACTCGTCGCGGTTCAGCGGGTAGTCCGGGGCCAGCCGCTTGACCACGCCGTTGGCGGTGCCCAGCGCCACGACCTTGTTCAGCGGCACCAGGGCGACCATCTTCTCGCCCTTGGCCAGCTGGGCGAACTCGTCGACCCTCACTCCGCCGGTGAGCTGCGGGAATCCGTGGGCCGGGGGCAGCAGCGGCAGGTCAACGACCTGCAGGCGCAGCATCCGGCCGGTGGATGTGATCCCGCCGATCTCCCCGCGGGCGCTGGTGGCCACCACGGAGGAGAGCACATCGTGCTTCACCCGTGCCCCGGCGCCGTCCAGCGGGTCGGCCGAGGACATGCGGGCGACCTGGCCGGTGGCCGAAAGCAGTACCCGGCACGGGTCATCGGCGATTTCCAGGCTCAGCGGGGCCGCCTTGCCGGTGGTGGCCACCGCCGGCAAGGCGGTTCCCTTCAGCGGGGACCCGGACTCGGATTCCAGCAGCACGGTCCGGCGCGGGGTGGCGAACTTCTCGCTCATCTGGGCCAGCTCGCCGGAAACCAGGTCGCGCAGCAGGGTGTCGGAGTCCAGGATCGCCTTGAGTTCCTCGATGGCCGCGCGCAGTTCCCCGGCTTCCTTCTCCAGTTCCAGCCGGGAGAACTTGGTCAGCTGGCGCAGGCGCAGCTCCAGGATGTGGTTGGCCTGAAGCTCGGAAAGGTCGTAGATGGCCATCAGGCGCTCGCGGGCCTGGGCGGTCTCGTCGGAGGAGCGGATGATCGCGATGACCTCGTCGATGTCGACGATCGCGATGAGCAGGCCCTCGACCAGGTGCAGCCGGTCCAGCTTCTTGGCCAGCCGGTGGCTGGTGCGGCGGCGCACCACCAGCAGCCGGTGCTCCACGTACACGGTGAGCAGCTCCAGCAGCCCCAGCGTGCGCGGCTGGCCCTCGACCAGGGCCACGTTGTTGATGCCGAAGGAATCCTCCATCGGGGTGAACTTGAACAGCTGGGCCAGCACCGCGTTGGGGTTGAAGCCGTTTTTCAGCTCGATGACCAGGCGCAGCCCGTGGTTGCGGTCGGTCAAATCCACCACGTCGGCGATGCCGGTGAGCTTCTTGGCGTTGACCGCGTCCTTGATCTTCTCGATCACCTTTTCCGGGCCGACCATGTACGGCAGCTCGGTGACCACCAGGCCCTGCCGGCGCGCGGTGATCTGCTCCAGCTCCACCTTGGCCCGGGTCTTGAAGGTGCCCCGGCCGGTGCGGTAGGCGTCGCGGATCCCGTCCAGTCCCACGACCCGGCCGCCGGTGGGCATGTCCGGGCCCGGGACGAACTTCATGATGGCCGCCAGGTCGGCGTCCGGGTGGGCAATCAGGTGCCGGGCCGCGGCGATGACCTCGCCGAGGTTGTGCGGTGCCATGTTGGTGGCCATGCCCACGGCGATGCCGGTGGTGCCGTTGACCAAAAGGTTCGGGAAGGCGGCCGGGAGCACCGACGGCTGCATGAACTGGTTGTCGTAGTTGGGGACGAAGTCCACGACGTCCTCGTCCAGGTTCGCGGTCATCGCCACCGCCGAGGCACCCAGGCGCGCCTCGGTGTAGCGCGGGGCGGCCGGGCCGTCGTCCAGCGAACCGAAGTTCCCGTGCCCGTCGATCAGCGGAAGGCGCAGCGCGAAGCCCTGGCTCATGCGCACCATCGCATCGTAGATGGCGGTGTCGCCGTGCGGGTGCAGCTTGCCCATGACCTCGCCGACCACGCGGGCGCTCTTCACGTGCCCGCGCTCCGGGCGCAGGCCCATCTCGGACATCATGAACAGGATGCGCCGCTGCACCGGCTTGAGCCCGTCGCGGGCATCGGGCAGGGCGCGGGAGTAGATCACCGAGTAGGCGTACTCCAGGAAGGAGCCTTCCATTTCCTTGGTCACATCGATGTCAACGATGTGTTCCACGAAATCCGCGGGCAGTGGTTCAGGCTTTTTGCGCGCCATATTGGGTGTGAATCCTCGATTCGGTACTGATGCCCGGCCTTTGGCAAGGCCAGGTTCATGTTCATGCTGCGGTTCCGGCGCGTCGATCCAAGTGCCGGAGTCGCGGCGGCCGCTAGGCTAAGCCTATGGTGGATGGTCGTAAACCCGGTGAATATCCGTCCCATTGGGAAGCGGACGTTGTCTTGCGCAATGGCTCGACGGCACATCTACGCCCGATTCAACCAACCGACGCCGACAATTTGCAAAAAATGCATCGGAGCCAGTCGGAATCCTCCGTCTACATGCGCTATTTTACGTACAAATCTGCGCTAACGGCCAAAGAGCTCAAACGCTTCACCGAAGTCAACCACGTGGACCGGGTCGCTTTCGTGGTGATCCGCGGCGAGGACATCATCGGGGTGGGCCGCTACGACCGGCTCGACGACCCCGCCGAGGCCGAGGTCGCCTTCAACATTTCCGACACCTACCAGGGCATGGGCGTGGGCTCGATCCTGCTCGAACACCTGGCCGCGGCGGCGCGCGAGAACGACATCGAGCGCTTCTCCGCCGAGGTGCTGCCGGAGAACCGGAAAATGCTCACGGTCTTCGCCGAGGCCGGCTACGCGGTGGCGCGGCACTTCGACGAGGGCGTGGTGATGCTCGAGTTCCCCATCGACCCCACCGAGAAATCCCGGGCGGTGATGGAATCGCGCGAGCACCGCGCCGAGGCCAAGTCGCTGGCCGGGCTGCTGGCCCCGGCCTCCATCGCGGTGATCGGCGCCAGCCGCGAATGGGGCACCATCGGGCACACGCTGCTGCACAACATCATCGAGGGCGGCTACACCGGAACCGTGTACGCGGTGAACCCGCAGACCTTCGAGCTCGGCGGGCTGGCCAGCTACGCCTCCGTGGCCGAAGTCCCCGGACCCATCGACCTCGCCGTGGTTGCCGTTCCCAAGGAATCAATCCACCAGGTCATCGCCGAATGCGCGGCGGTGGGTGCCAAGGGGCTGCTGATCGCCACCGGCGGCTTCGAGAAGGACGGCGAATCCGGGCTGGCGCACCAGCGCGACCTGGTCCGCCTGGCCCGCGCCAACGGCATGCGCGTGATCGGCCCCGCCTCCCTGGGCCTGGTGAACACCGATCCGGCCACCTCCATGAACGCCTCGGTGGCCCCGGGCATGCCCAAGCGCGGAACCTTGGGGCTGTTCAGCCAATCCGCCGCCGTGGGCGTGCTGCTCTATGCTGCCTCGGTGCGCCGCGGCGTCGGGGTCTCCTCGATCGTCTCGGCGGGGAACCGGGCCGATGTCTCGGGCAACGACGCCATGCAGTTCTGGGAGGACGACACCGCCACGAGCGCGGTCGGCCTGTACCTGGAATCCTTCGGCAACCCGCGCAAGTTCTCCCGCATCGCCCGCCGGCTCTCGCACTCCAAGCCCGTGATCGTGGCCAAGTCCGATGTCATGGGACTGCGCCTGCCCCCGGGCCACGCGGTGCGCACCACCCAGGCGCCCGCTGCCGCGGTCGATGCGATGCTGCGCCAATCCGGGGTGATCCGGGTGCGGACCAACGAGGAGTTGTTGGAGGTCGCCCAGGTCGTCGCCGCCCAGCCGCTGCCGGCCGGAAACGGGATCGCGGTGCTGGCCAACTCCGCGGCCCTGGCCTCGGTGGTCGCCGACGCCGCCGGGCAGAACGGGCTTGAAGTCGCGGTTTCCGATGCGGACATCGCCCTGCACGACGGGGCCTCCCGCGCCCTGCCGCGGCTGGCCGCGGCCCTGGTGCGGGCGCTGGAAAACCCGGCGGTGCATTGCGGGATCATCACGTTGCTGCCCGAACCCGGGCTCACCAACGCCATGCTGGCCAGGGCCCTCCGCGAGGCCGCGGCACCCTCGGGCAAGCCGGTGGTTGCCGTCTTCACCGGCCTGCTGGACCCGGAGTCCACCGCCGACGGGCTGCTCGATGCCGGCACGGATGCCCACGGGCGCGGCCACGGGCTGCCCTGCTACTCCAGCCCCGGGGTCGCGGTCAACGCGCTGGCGGCCATTGTCCGCTATGCGCGCTGGGTCGCCCGGGCCCACGGGGAGGTCATCGCCCCGGAGGGCATCGACGTGGCGGCAGCCGCGGACTTCATCGAGGACGCGCTGGGCGCGGTTGTCGGGGTGGATTTGCTGCACCTGTCCAAGGCGCAAGCCGCGGAGCTGCTGGGCCACTACGGGATCCGGGTGCTCGAATCCGCCGGATTCGAGACCGCCGACCAGGCCGTTGCCGCCGCCGCGCGGCTGGGCTGGCCGGTGGCCATCAAGGCCCGCGACGAACACCTGCGCCACCGCCTGGATCTGGGCGGGGTCCGGCTGAACATCACCGATGAATCCTCGCTGCGCTCGAACATCGCGCACATGCGCGAAGTCCTGGACCCGTACGGGGCCACCGACCTGGAGATCCAGTCCATGGCCCCGGCCGGCCAGGGCTGCGTCATCCGCGCGGTCGAGGATCCGCTGCTGGGCCCGGTGGTCTCCTTCGGGCTGGCCGGGGACGCGGTGAACCTGCTCGACGACTGGGCGCACGGGATCCCGCCGCTGACCACCACCGACCTCTCGGACCTGGTGGGCACCCCGCGGGCCGCGGCCCGGCTGCGCGGCTACCAGGGGCTTCCCGCGGTGGACCTGGCGGCGATCGAGGACCTGGTCAACCGCGTGGCGACGCTGAAGGACAACCACCCGGAGGTGTCCTTGCTGGAGATCAATCCGGTCATGGCCAACGCCAGCGGCACGGTGGTGCTCGGCGTGGACACCTGGCTGGGCAACGCGGAGCAGCGCACCGATTCGGCCCGGCGGGCCATGAGCCACTGAGCCGTCGGCGCCCTTAGGTAGACTGGAGGGCATGACCCCCCTTTCTTCTGCCTCGGACCCGGACCTGCAAGCTGACCTCAACCGCGCGGGTTTCTACCCCAAGATCGTTGCGGACGTCATTGACGAGGCCCTCGACGGCCGTGAACCCGGCGGCCACCTGGTGCACCTGGAGACCCACTTCGACCAGCACGAGGTCCACCGCCACATCACCGTGCTGGTGCTGGCCGAGGACGTCCTGCTGGTCACCCATGTCGATGACCAGCAGCTCGACGAAAAGGGCAAGGAAGTCATGGCCCAGATCTCCACCGAGCTGGTCCAGCTTTCCAAGGTCGCGACCGTGGCCACCAGCTACGTCTACCACCAGCCGCAGAACTACCGCACCGGCGACATGGTCAAGGAACTGACCCTGGGCATCGCCTGGGCCGGCGCCCAGCGCATCGACCTGGCCCCGGCCGGGTGCGCGGACCCCAACTGCGATGCCGACCACGGCTACACCGGCACCTCCCAGCAGGAGGACCTGGTGCTGCGCGTCAGCGCCGAGGCCGACGGCGTCAAGGCCGTGACCGCAGCCCGCAGCTTCGCCAAGGCCATGCGCCGGGCCTCCGCCCCGCGCGGCACCGAGGTGCGCACCGTCCTTCCGGCACCAGCGGCAGAGGTCCGCGGCCGCGTCGGCTCGCGCTTCGGCCGCAACACCCACCAGGGCTAAGGCCCCGGAAAGGCACACGCATCTTGGCAACCAGCACCCGCAAGACCCCGGCCTCCGCACTTCCGGCGGCCCCGCCCTACGGCAGCAAGACCATCGCCGAGCTGCTTCCCAGCGCCGCCGCCGCGCTGGGGGTGCCGGGCTTCGACAACCACCTGGGGCTTCCGGCGGCCAACCGCATCGCCGTGGTGATGGTCGACGGGCTGGGCAAGGCGCTGCTGCGCTCGCGCGGGGGACACGCCCCGTTCCTGCGCAAGCTCATGGAGAACTCCCAGACCCTGCTCTCCTCCTTCCCCTCCACCACCGCGGCCTCGCTGGCGTCCCTGGGCACCGGCCTGCCTCCGGGGCAACACGGGGTGGTCGGCTACGACTCCGTGGATCCGGCCCGCCGCCGCGTGGTGAACCAGCTCGGCGGCTGGCCCAAGGACCTTGACCCGCACTCCTGGCAACCGCACCCGACGGTCTTCGAGAAGGCCGCCGAGGCCGGGGTGCACACCGCCACGGTGTCCCTGTCCCAGTTCAAGGGCTCGGCGCTGACCGCGGCGGCGCTGCGCGGCCCGGTCTTCATGCCGGCCGAATCCACGCATGCCCGCGTGCGGGCCACCTGCGAGGTCCTGGCGGCCAACCCGCGCGCCCTGGTCTATTGCTACTTCAACGAGCTGGACAAGGCCGGGCACCGCCACGGCAAGGGCTCGGCGCAATGGGGCAACGCGCTGGAGGACCTGGACTCGCTCATGCGGACCCTGGCCGCCCGCGTTCCGGCCGGCACGCTGCTGCTGCTGACCGCCGACCACGGGATGGTCGACGTGGAGGAGAAGTGGCGGATCGACTACTCCGAATTCCCCGACCTTGTCGACGGGGTGGAACTGACCGCCGGGGAACCGCGCGGGGTGCAGCTGCACTTCGACGCCGGCACCTCCGCAGCCCGGCGCGAGGCCGTGGCCGAGGCCTGGCGCGAACGCTTTGGCGCCAAGGCCTGGGTCCTTTCCCGCGACGAGGCAATTGCGCACGGGCTGTTCGGGCCGGTGGCCGAGGCGGTGCGCGACCGCATCGGGGACCTGCTGATCCTGGCCGCCGAGGACGTGGCGTTCCTGGACGGGCGCAGGGTCAAGCCCGCGGCGTTCGCGATGGTCGGGCAGCACGGATCGATGACCCGCGCCGAGTGCGAGGTCCCGCTGCTGGTGCTGGCGAAGCCCGCGAAGAAGTAGCGGCACCAACGCCAAGGGCCCGCACCCGGCATGGGAAACATGCCGGGTGCGGGCCCTTCGCTGTGCGGTCCGTGGCTCGCCCGGCCCGTCCGCTGGACGGCGCCGGGGCGAAACCGGGGGAAGTCAGTCGTTGTTGTTGCGGCGCCCGAAGACGATCTCGTCCCAGCTGGGCACCGAGGAACGCTTGGCCTTCTTCTTGCCGCCGGCCTCGTCTTCGCCGGACTCGGCCCCGTTCTCCGGGTCCTTGTCCTCGTCGGTGCCGTGCCGGGGGCCGGGCACCAGGGAAATGGAGGTGGTGCGGGTGCTGATGCCGTCGTAGAGCTTCGGCAGACCGTCCTCCAGCGGGGCGGGGCCGGCCAGGCGCGGGTCGTCGTCCGGGTGCGGGGAGCGGGAGAGCATCGCGGCCAGGGCGTCGTCGCCCTCCTCGTCGAGGCCCAGGCGCTGCCCGCGACGGGCGCTGAGCACGTCCAGAAGCTGTTCGGAGTCGGCCACTGCGGCCTCGAAGTCCACCTCGTCGCCGTCGGCCTCGACATCGAAGGGGGCGTCGGCGACGGCGGTCAGGCGGCGGGCGCCGACCGGGGCGTCGAGCGGCTCGAGCTCGCTGAGCACCTGGGCCCAGCGGTTTGCGTTCTGCAGCGACTTGCGGCTGGGGTGGAAGGCCCACTTGGCCATCGATTCCTCGGAACCGGAGTCCAGGGCGATGCTCGCATCGGTGTCCGGCAGCTCGAAGCGGGCCACCACGTCCCAGGATCCGTCGGAGGCGCGCCAGGCATCCCAGGCAAGGGTTTCGTTGTCGATGCCCAGCGAGTGGATGCGGTAGGCGACCATTTCGCCGAGGTTGGCCGGCTCCTCGCCGAAGATGCTGCGGTAGCCGTCGTGGGTCTGCGGGGCCGAGACCTCGACGTTGCGGGCCTGGGCGGCGATGTATTCGCGTTCGGCCAGCACCGGGCCCTCGTAGCGCATGATGCGTTCCAGCGGCATGCCCGAATCGGCTGCGACTTCCTCGGCGGTGGCCCCGGAGCGGATCCGGGTCTGGATGTCGCGCGGCGACAGCGGGGCAACGGGCTCCTGGGAACGATCGGCCCGGGCAGCTCGAGTCAATGCACTGCGCAGCGCTTCATCGATGGGCAGCACAAAGCTGTTGCCGTCCTCGCTGCTCAGGTGCAGGCTCTCACCGTTCTCGTGGATGCCCACCAGTCGGAGTTGACGCATGACTATCCTCCACAAACCGTCGTGTTATGGGTAAAACTCTGCCACCTGCACCGCCAAATACCTAAGAGGCGCCTTGGTGTGGCGCGCGGCGGCTTCATGATTATTCCCTCAGGGGAACGCAAAAACCGGTAAAACCGGGCAATAAATCCAGACTTCGGCCCGGAAGGTGCAATGATAATCAGGCCGTGGGGAACCGGGCACAAAAACGACCTGTTCTGCGTTGAATCATAGGCGCATCCAAACGCGCGGGTTGACCGGGGCACCAACATGGCCCCCCCGTGCAGTCCCGATACGAACGACAGCTTGAACCAAGCGGAGTGTGAAGCAGCAATTATGGCAACCGACTACGATGCACCTCGAAGGCATGCCGAAGACGATGAGAAGCCCGAGGCACTGCCCGAGCTGAAGGCGCAACGCAACACGAACACCAATGCCTCGAACCTCATTGACGAAGACGAAGCGGCACTGGCCGACAGCTACGAGCTGCCCGGCGCCGACCTCTCCGGCGAGGAGCTGGCGGTCATGGTGCTTCCGGCGCAGGCCGACGAGTTCACCTGTGCCTCCTGTTTCCTGGTGCGGCACCGCTCGCAGATCGCACTGGAAAAGGACGGGCTGCTGTACTGCACCGACTGCGAGGGCTAGGCGCTTAGGCGAACAACAAAGCGCCCGCCGCTTCCGCTTGCCCCGTGTTCATGCGGGGGGACGGAGGCTGCGGGCGCTATTTGCTGCCGTGGGGACCGGTGGGGACTAGGCCGTTTCCGGCCCGGCGGGGGAATCCGGGGTGTGGGCGCTGTCCGGCTCGTTCCCGGCCTCCTGTGCCTCGCGGTACTGCACCATCAGCCCGCCCAGGGCCGAGGTGAGTTCCTCCGGGCGGCGGGTGGACGCCAGCCAATAGGGGGTGGAATCGCGCTCATCGGTGATCTCGATGCGCACCACCGGGTCGATCCAGCCGCGGATGCACATGAAAGCGATGCCGTTCAGGCCCGGGCCGCGCTGGTGGTAGGCGGCCGAACCGCGGTAGCCGGTGACCTCGCCCACGAACTCGCGCTCGATGGTGGCCCGTCCCACGCGCACGGAGTGGTCGGTGACCTCGATGACGGGGGTGCTCATGACCAGCGCGAAGGCGATCAAGCCCAGGGCGACGATGCCGGCAACGACGCCCCAGGAGATGCCAATGGGCATGAAGGCGACGGCGGCGGTGCCGCCCAGGCCCAGCGTCACGACCCAGATCCACCAGGCGGGCCACAGCTTTTCGCGGAAGTGGACGGGGGCGGGTTGCGTTGGGGAAGGGTTCTCGGCCATACCCACAAGCATAGGTGGTGGGCCGTTGCCCGGACGCCATCGCGAAGCGCCGCAAGGGACTAGAGTTAAGGACGAAACGCGCGCGTTCGCACCGACGGCGCGCACACCCCAACCCGAACCCCTGGAGTGGAAAACACATGTCCGCATCGAGTGTCGATATCGCCCTGAAAATGCTTGATCCCGACCTTCCGGTTCCAAGCTATGCACACGAAGGGGATGCGGGAGCCGACCTGTGCGCCCGCGAGGACGTCACCTTGGAGCCGGGGCAGCGCGCCTTGGTTCCCACCGGTGTTTCCCTGGCGCTGCCGCTGGGCTTCGTCGGACTCATCCACCCTCGCTCCGGACTGGCGACCAAGCACGGTTTGACCGTGGTCAATGCGCCCGGAACCGTCGATGCCGGGTACCGTGGTGAGTTGAAAGTCACGTTGTTGAACACGGATGCAACCACCCCGATCGTGCTGAAGCGCGGGGACCGCATCGCCCAGCTGGTGGTTCAGCGGGTCGAACGGGCCCGGTTCATCCAGGTGCAGGAACTTGATGACACCGCGCGCGGCGCCGGCGGCTTTGGCTCCACCGGCGGCTTTGAAACCGCAACCACCAGCCACTAGGTACGGCCGCCGAAACCCAGCGGTCGACACAGCAAGAGAGCTACTTCCATGATTTTCAAGCGCAAGAAGAAGGCTGAAGCCCAGGCGCAGCCCGAGCAGACGATCGCCGAGCTCAATGCCGCGGCCGAGCAGGCCAGGGAACCGGCCGCGGACGTCCCGGCCGCCGCCAAACCTGCGCCTGCCCAGGGGGCCGGGGACAGCGCAGCGGCACCGGCCGCCGTGCGGGACACCGCCCAGGGCCCCTTTGACGGGGACGACTTCGGGGACCACGACGGCTACCTGGACCTCGGCGCCCTGCTGATCAAGCCGGTCCCCGGCCTGCAGCTGCGCCTCGAGGTCGAGGAATCCACGCAACGGGTCATCGCCGTGGCCCTGGAGATCGGCGGCTCGCGCATGCAGCTGCAGGTCTTTGCCGCACCCAAGACCGATGACCTGTGGCCCGGGATCTCCACGCAGATCGCCACCGGGATCGCCGACCAGGGCGGGGAAACCGAAATGGTCCCGGGCCGCTTCGGCAATGAACTACTGGCCCGGGTTCCGCAGGTGGCTCCCGACGGACGCCAGGGCCATGTGGTGCTGCGTTTCCTGGGCATCGACGGCCCGCGCTGGTTCCTGCGTGCGGTGATCGGCGGCGCCGCGCTGACCGACATCGAGGAAGCCAAGGCCATGGAGGACGCACTGGCCCAGGTCGTGGTGGTGCGCGGAGACACCCCGATGCCCCCGACCGAGCTCTTGCCGTTGACGGTCCCCGCCGGCGCGCTGGCCCGCCCGAACGAGTCACCGGATGCCGCGGAGCAGATCCCTGACACCGAGCGCCCCGATCGCGGCCCGGAAATCACCCAGATCGGCTAGCGACGTGCCCAAGGACAAGGCGCCCAGGGCCAGGCGGGGCCAGCCGGCACCCGCCGCGTCTGCGGCCGCGGCAGGTGTCCTGCCGCAGACCGGATTCCAGCGCCTGGCCTCGCTGGCCGAACTTCCGGTGCGCGGGCGCATCGCGCACCGCGGCTATGTCGAATCCATCACGATCCTTCCCCCGCAGCAGGCCCCGGCCTTCACCGTGACGATCGTGGACCACCCCGCACCCCCGGGGGGCCGCCGCAACGCGGTGCCGCACCTGCGGCTGGTCTTCGTGGGCCAGCGCCGGGTGCCGGGGCTCCTGGCCGGGTCAAGGATCCGCTACGAAGGCATGGTGGCGCCCATCGACCTGGTCCCCACGATCTTCAACCCGCGCTACGAGATCCTTCCCGAGCGCACCGCCGCCAAGTAGCGGGCACCCGGCAGCGCCCCCCATCCACAGCACCCCGCCACCCAAGGACAAGACAGCGCGATGAGCGAGCACAGCGAAAACACCCCCAAGCCCGAGGACCCCGGCGCCGACAGCGGCCCGAACGCCGAGGACGTGGCCCGGCGCATCGGTGCCAATGCCGGGATCGAACGCCGCGACGACGGGCAGATCGACGTGCTCAAGACCATTGGCGGGGTGCGCGGGCTGGTCGAGTCGCTGCTTCCGGGCCTGGTTTTCCTGGTCATCTTCACCCTCTGGCAGCAGCTGAACCCGGCGCTGATCGCCTCGGTGGCGGTGGCGGTGGTGTTCACCGTGGCCCGGCTGGTGCGCCGCGGAACCCTCACCCAGGCGCTGACCGGGCTGGTGGGCGTGGCAATCTGCGCGATCTTCTCCCGCGTCACCGGGGAGGCCAAGGACTACTACGTCCCGGGTTTCTACACGAACCTGGCCTACGGCGGCGCGCTGGTCGTCTCGATCCTGGTTCGCTGGCCGCTGATGGGCGTGATCTTCGGGTTCATCCGCTCGGAAAACACGAAGTGGCGCTCCAGCAAGTCCCGCACCAAGGCCTACGCCTGGGCGACCTGGATCGTGGTGGGGGTCTTCGCCGCGCGCCTGGCCGTGCAGGTTCCGCTGTACCTCGCCGACAACGTCCCGGCCCTGGGCGCCGCGCGCCTGGCCATGGGCGTCCCGCTGTATGCCGCGGGCCTGTGGGTCGCCTGGATGGTTTCCCGCCCGCAACCCGGCACCCCGGCCACCGACCCTGCCGCATAGGCCGGGGCGGCGCCGCCGGCTACCGCTGTTCGGAATCCGAGTTGCGCAGCACCGCGCGCAGCTGGTCCTCGGCCACGATCGTGGTCACGAAGAACAGCTCGTCCCCGCCCTCGACGACGTCGTCCGGGCTGGGGGCCAAGGGCACGTCGTCGCGCAGGATCGCCACCACCGTGGCGTCATCCGGCCACGGCACCGAGCCCAGGGTGCGCCCGATCAGCGCCGAATCGTGCGGCACGGTGAACTCCACCATCGACACGACCCCGGACTGCAGGGTCATCAGGCGCACCAGGTCGCCGATCTCCACCGCCTCCTCAACCAGTGCGGTCATCAGGCGCGGGGTGCTCACCGCGACGTCCACGCCCCAGGCGTCGTCGAACATCCAGTCGTTCTTCGGGTTGTTGACCCGGCCCACGGTCCGCCCGACCCCGAACTCGCTCTTGGCCAGCAGCGAGACCACCAGGTTCACCTTGTCGTCGCCGGTCGCCGAGACCACCACGTCGAACTCCTCGAGCTTGGCCTCCTTGAGCACCGAGAGCTCGCAGGCATCCCCGAAAAGCCAGCGCGCGCCCTGGACCCCGGCGCGCGAGACGACCTCGGGCTTTTCGTCGATGAGCAGCACCTCGTGCCCGTTGGTGATCAATTCCTTGGCAATGGAACTTCCCACGGAGCCGGCTCCGGCAATCATGACCTTCATTGTGCGTTCTGCTCCGTGGTTGGCTTGGGGGCGACGGAAAGGACCTTTTCGATGTCCTTGTCGGCATTGACCGGCATCATCGCGTGCACGATGTCGCCTTGCTGCAGCCGCATGCCGGGCACCGGCAGCACCCCTTCGCCAAAGCGCGAGAGGTAGGCGATGCGGATCGGGGCGGCGGCCTCGAGCTCCTCAAGGCCGGAGCCGTACCAGCCCTCGTGGACATTGACCTCGCCGAGGATCAGCCGTCCGGAGGCCTCGCGGAAGTCGCCGTTGAGCGAGTGTTCGGGCAGGATCCGGCGCAGCACCTGGTCCGAGCTCCAGCGGACCGCGGCGACCGTGGGGATGCCCAGGCGCTGGTAGATTTCCGCGCGTCCGGGATCGTAGATGCGGGCCACCACGTGCGGGACGTGGTAGGTTTCGCGGGCCACCCGGGTGGCCAGGATGTTGGAGTTGTCGCCGCTGGAGACCGCGGCAAAGGCGTAGGCCTCGGAGATGTTCGCCCGTTCGAGGGTTTCGCGGTCGAATCCGACCCCGGAGACCTTCAGCCCGGAGAAGTTGCGCCGCAACCTGCGGAAGGCGCGGTCGTCCTGGTCGATGATGGCCACCGAGTGGCCGGCGTCGTCGAGCGTGTGGGCCAGTGTCACCCCGACCCGGCCGCAACCCATGATAACGAAGTGCGCCATGATCCATCCCCTTGTTCCCACCGTGTGCCTGCGGTCCTCCGCGGCACGGTTCACCACCAGTGTTTCACGGTTCGAGGCCCGGATGCGTGATTCTTCACGTGCCCGGGTGCGGTGTGGTGTATGACAGGGCAGGGCAAAGACGGCTAGCTTTGGATCGTGCTTTCATTCCTTGCCGCGCTGAAGCGGATTCTGGTGGGGCGCCCCTTCAGGACCGAGAGGCTGAAGCAGGCGCCGCTTCGCAAACGCCTTGCGCTGCCCATTTTCTCCGCCTCCGCGTTCTCCTCCATCGCCTACGCCCCGGACGAGGTGATACTCACCCTGGCGCTGGCCGGGCTGGGTGCCATGGCGTTCTCGCCCTCGGTGGGCCTGGCCGTCATGGTCGTCATGCTGGTCATCATTGCCTCCTACCGGCAGTCGGTGAAGGCCTACCCCTCCGGCGGAGGGGACTACGAGATCGCGTCGGTGAACCTGGGGCACCGCGCCGGGACCACCGTGGCGGCCGCCCTGCTGGTGGACTTCGTGCTCACCGTGGCCGTGTCGATTTCCTCGGCTTCGCACTACGTCATCGCCGCGTTCCCCGCCATGGCCGGATCCCAGCCGTGGATCGCGACCGCCGGGGTCGTGATCCTCGCGGTGCTGAACCTGCGCGGGCGCGGCCGCTCCCGGATCGGGAGCGCCGCACCGGTGTACCTCTTTGTCGGGGTGGTGTTGGTGATGCTGGCTGCCGGCGGCATCCTGGCCGCCACCGGGAACCTGGGCACCGCACCGAGTGCCGGGTTCGAGGTCGTCCCTGACCCGGACTACCCGCACGGGCTCACCGGGCTGGCCGGCGTGCTGCTGGTGCTGCGCGCCTTCTCCACCGGCTCGGCCGCCCTGACGGGCGTGGAGGTCCCGATCTCCAACGTGCACACGCTGGCTGCGCCCAAGGCCCGCAATGCGGCGATCGTGTTGCTTTTGCTGGGGCTGATTGCCGGCGCGCTGACCCTGGGGACGATGTACCTGGCCCGGGCCGTGCAGGTCCACGTGGTCGAGGATCCGGCGACCGGGCTGCGCCTGGACGGCGGGCCGATCCCGGCGGACTACATCCAGCACCCGGTGCTGGGCCAGCTGGCCGAGGCGATCTTCGGCGGCGAATCGGTGGGCCTGTACCTGGTGCTGGCATTGACCGTGGCGGTGCTGTTGATGGCCTCGCACACCTCCTTCAATTCCTTCCCGAACCTGGCCTCGCACCTGGCCACCGACGGCTACCTGCCCCGCCAGCTGCGCACCCGCGGGGACCGGCTGGGGTTCTCCAACGGCATCCTCGCCCTGGCCATCGCCGCCATCGTGCTGATCTGGGTGTTCAACGCCCACGTGCCGACGTTGATCCAGCTCTACGTGGTGGGGGTGTTCGTCTCCTTCACGCTGAGCCAGCTGGGCATGATCAGGCACTGGGGCCGCGAACTGGCCCAGACCCCGGACAAGCGGGTGCGCGCCCGCATCCACCGCTCGAGGCTGCTGAACCTGGTGGGCTTCGGCCTCACCGCGGCGGTGCTGGTGATCGTGCTGGGCACCCGGCTGGTGCACGGCGCCTGGCTGGCGGTGCTGGGCATCGCGGTGCTCTTCTTCATGATGGATGCGCTGCACCGGCACTACGTGCAGGTCGATGGGGAACTGGCCATCGGCGCCGACGACTCGGCCACCGCGCTGCCGGCCCGCGTGCACGCCCTGGTGCTGGTCTCCACGCTGCGCAAGCCGGTGCTGCGCGCCGTGGCCTTCGCCCGCGCCGCCCGGCCCTCGAAGCTCGATGCCATCGTGGTGGACGCGGACTCCGAGCGCACCGAGGCGACGCTGAAGCAGTGGGAGGCCCTGGGTATCCCGGTGCCGATCACGGTGCTGGCCTCCCCGTACCGGGAGATCTCCGCCCCGCTGATCGAGTACATCCGCTCCATCAAGCGCGATTCCCCGCGCGATTTGATCGTGGTGTACATCCCCGAATACGTGGTGGGCCGCTGGTGGGAGCAGCTGGTGCACAACCAGACGGCGATGCGCATCAAGAACCGACTGCACTACGAGCCCGGGGTCGTGGTGGCCTCGGTGCCGTGGCGCCTGGCCTCCTCGGACGTCTCGACGTTCCTGGGTCCCACCGAGCAGGGCTCGGCCGGGACCAAGCCCCGCAACACTTCCGCAACACTTCCGACCCCCAAGCCGAAAGACACGCCATGAGCACGCACGAAAACATCCTGAAGGTGCGCCTTGGCGCACCCGCCCACGGCGGACACACCGTCGCCCGCCACGAGGGCCGGGTGATCTTCGTGCGCCACGGGATCCCCGGCGAACTGGTGTCCGTCGCGGTGCGCGAGGACGGCGAGAAGGCCCGCTTCTGGCGCGGCGACGTCGTGGAGGTCCACGAGCCGGCCGAATCCCGCGTGCCGCATTTCTGGACGCAGGCCGATTCCCTGCACGCCGCCGCACGCGGCGCGCTGCCGGTGGGCGGCGCCGAATTCGGGCACATCTCACTGGAGGCCCAGCGGGAGATCAAGGGCCGGATCTTCATCGAGCAGCTGGAGCGCCTGGGCGGCATTGACGCGGCCGAACACGGTTTCACCGGTGTGCGGGCGCCCGAGGGCGAGAGCGCGGACGCGCTGGGCTGGCGCACCCGCACGGCGTTCGCCGTCGATGCCAAGGGCCGCCTGGCCATGAGCCCCTTCCGCTCCAACGACCTGGTCCCGGTCAAGGAGATGCCGCTGGCGCATCCGAAGATCAACGAGCTCAAGCTCTGGGAGCTGCCGCTGGTGGGCATCAGCCGAGTCGAGGTTGCCGTTGGCTCGGGGGAGGACTCCGGCGTGCTGGTGCTCTTCGTCGAGGACGGCACCGTCGCCGGGGCCGCCGGGCGTGCGGCCAAGCGCCTGCCCGAAGGGGTTTCCGCGGCCTCCGTCACCCAGGTCGGCGGCTCGGTGGCCGACGGGCGCGGCGCGCTGCAGCGCCTGCGCGGCCGCACCTGGCTTTCGGAGTCCGTGGCCGGACACGACTACCGGATCACCGGCGAGGGCTTCTGGCAGATCCACCGCCTGGCCCCGGCCACCCTGGTCGAGCGCGTCATGGCCCAGCTGGCCCCGGGCTACGGCGCCCGGGTTGCGGACCTCTACGCCGGCGCGGGGCTCTTCAGCGCCCCGCTGGCCCGGGCCGTGGGCGACGACGGCATGCTGCTGTCCATCGAGGGTGCCCCGGGCACCAGCAAGGACGCGGTCAAGAACCTGCGCGAGTTCCCCCAGGCGATCATTTCCCAGGGCCGCGTCGAGAAGACGCTGTCGCGGGAATTGAACACCCGCAAGGCCAAGCTCGACTCGATCGTGCTTGACCCGCCGCGCACCGGTGCAGGCAAGACGGCGGTGGCCGCGATGGCCCGTTCGGGTGCCCAGAAGATCTCCTACGTTTCCTGCGACCCGGCCTCGTTCGCCCGAGACACGGCCGACCTGGCAGCTGCCGGCTTCCGCCTGGACGAGGTCGAGGTCATCGACCTGTATCCGCACACGCACCACATGGAGACGGTCGGATTGTTTGTCCGCCGCTGAGCGAGGATGTGACCCCGTTGAACCCGTAAATGTCGGGTTGGCGGGGTTCGATGGGCGGTGGGGGATAGACTGTCTATAGCTCTGTCGCAAGAATCCACGAGTTGAACTCAGTTAGGACCGCCTAACTGGATTTCCTTGTGGGTGTGCAACGAAGATGAAGAATCCGGCGAGAGGAGTCCCCGTGAGCAATGTGGACAGTTTTGGTGCCAAGGGCGTATTGGACGTCAAGGGCAACGAATATGAAATTTACCGGCTGAACGCCGTCGAAGGCGCGCAAAGCCTTCCGTACAGCCTCAAGGTTCTGTTGGAGAACCTGCTTCGCACCGAAGACGGTGCGAACATCACCGCGGACCACGTCAAGGCCCTGGGCCAGTGGGATCCCGCGTCTGAACCCAACACCGAAATCCAGTTCACCCCGGCACGCGTCTTGATGCAGGACTTCACCGGTGTTCCGTGCATCGTTGACCTCGCCACGATGCGCGAGGCCGTCAAGGACCTGGGTGGCGACCCCACCCGCGTGAACCCGTTGGCACCTGCCGAAATGGTCATCGACCACTCCGTGCAGATCGACGCATTCGGCAACGCCGGTGCGCTCGAGCGCAACATGGAGATCGAGTACCAGCGCAACGGCGAGCGTTACCAGTTCCTGCGCTGGGGCCAGACCGCGTTTGACGACTTCAAGGTCGTCCCGCCAGGCACCGGCATCGTGCACCAGGTGAACATCGAGTTCCTGGCCCGCACAGTGATGACCCGCGAGGTCAACGGCGTGCTGCGTGCCTACCCGGACACCTGCGTCGGCACCGACTCGCACACCACCATGGTCAACGGCATGGGCGTGCTGGGCTGGGGCGTGGGCGGCATCGAGGCCGAGGCGGCAATGCTCGGCCAGCCGGTCTCCATGCTGATCCCGCGCGTGGTGGGCTTCAAGCTCTCCGGCGCGATCGCCGCCGGCGCCACCGCCACCGACGTCGTGCTGACCATCACCGAGATGCTGCGCAAGCACGGTGTTGTGGGCAAGTTCGTCGAGTTCTACGGGCAGGGCGTTGCCGAGGTTCCGCTGGCAAACCGCGCGACCATCGGCAACATGTCCCCGGAATTCGGTTCCACCGCGGCCATGTTCCCGATTGACGATGTCACCCTGGACTACCTGCGCCTCACCGGCCGCTCCCAGGAAAACGTGGACCTCGTCGAGGCCTACGCCAAGGAGCAGGGCCTGTGGCACGACCCGAGCCGCGAGATCCGCTTCTCCGAGTTCCTCGAGCTGGACCTGTCCACCGTGGTTCCCTCGATCGCCGGCCCGAAGCGTCCCCAGGACCGCATCGAGCTCTCCAGCGCGAAGGAGCAGTTCCGCAAGGACATCCACAACTACGCCGCGGGTGCAGCCGACGAGCTGGGCATCGGCCGCCCGTCGACCTCCGTCGAGGTCACCAAGGCCGACGGCACGTCGTTCTCGATCGACCACGGCCTGGTTTCCATCGCCTCGATCACCTCGTGCACCAACACGTCCAACCCCTCGGTCATGCTTGCCGCAGCACTGCTGGCACGCAAGGCAGTGGAAAAGGGCCTGGTGTCCAAGCCGTGGGTCAAGACCTCGGTCGCCCCGGGCTCGAAGGTCGTCACCGAGTACTACGAGAAGTCCGGCCTGATGCCGTACCTGGAGAAGCTCGGCTTCTTCATCGTGGGCTACGGCTGCGCTACCTGCATCGGCAACTCCGGTCCGCTGGAAGCCGAGATCTCCGAGGCCATCCAGGCCCACGACCTCTCCGCCACCGCGGTGCTCTCGGGCAACCGCAACTTCGAAGGCCGCATCAACCCGGACGTGAAGATGAACTACCTGGCGTCCCCGCCATTGGTCATCGCCTACGCCCTGGCCGGCACCATGGACTTCGACTTCGAGAACGATTCGCTGGGCACCGACGAGGCCGGCAACGAGGTGTTCCTCAAGGACATCTGGCCGACCCCGACCGAGGTCCAGGCGACCATCGATTCCTCCATCGACGAGGGCATGTTCGCCCGCGGCTACGAGGGCGTCTTCGACGGCGACGACCGCTGGAAGGCCCTGGACACCCCGGCGGGCAACACCTTCGAGTGGGCCGAGGATTCGACCTACGTCCGCAAGCCCCCTTACTTCGAGGGCATGCAGGCCACCCCGGCTCCGGTCGAGGACATTTCCGGTGCGCGCGTGCTGCTGAAGCTGGGCGATTCGGTCACCACCGACCACATCTCCCCGGCCGGTTCGTTCAAGTCCGATTCCCCGGCCGGCCAGTACCTGCTGGCCAACGGCGTGGACCGCAAGGACTTCAACTCCTACGGCTCGCGCCGTGGCAACCACGAGGTCATGATCCGCGGCACGTTCGCGAACATCCGCATCAAGAACCAGCTGCTGGACAACGTCGAGGGTGGCTTCACCCGCGACTTCACCCAGGAAGGCGCACCGCAGGCATTCGTCTACGACGCAGCCATGAACTACAAGGAAGCCGGCACCCCGCTGGTCGTCCTGGGCGGCAAGGAATACGGTTCGGGCTCCTCGCGCGACTGGGCCGCCAAGGGCACCGCGTTGCTGGGCGTCAAGGCCGTCATCACCGAGTCGTTCGAGCGCATCCACCGCTCGAACCTCATCGGCATGGGCGTTCTTCCGCTGCAGTTCCCGGCTGGCGAAAACGCCGAGACCCTGGGCCTGGCCGGCACCGAGACCTTCTCCGTCGAGGGAGTGACCGAACTCAACAACGGCACCACCCCCAAGACCCTGAAGGTCACCGCCGTGGCGGAGGACGGCAAGACCGTCTCCTTCGATGCCGACCTGCGCATCGACACCCCGGGCGAGGCAGACTACTACCGCAACGGTGGCATCCTGCAGTACGTCCTGCGCCAGATCTCCGCCAGCTAGCCAGCCAGCGCACGATCCACGCACCGCAAGGGCGGACCGTTCCCGAGCAATCCGGAACGGCCCGCCCTTGCGGCATTTAACATGCAGGAATTCTTTGGAGCAGGTCCAGGCGAATAGGATGGTGGCCATGGGAATCGCGCGGCTGGTCAACCTTCTGAAACGGGACCGGAAACGGCAATCCATTGACGAGGTCATCGAGATCACCCGGCGGCTGGAGCAACATTTCGCCAGGCATGCCAATCCCGGAACGCCAGGCTCCGCCGATTCCGTCGCCCGCAGCGCAGCCTGGATCAGGAACCGGGTCACCGGGGCGGAGACCGGCGAGCAGCTGCGCAACGGGGCCAGGGACGGGCTGCATGCCATGCGCGGCGGCATGGCGTCGCTCACCGACACCTATGTCGGCGAGGATCCAGCGGACTACGCAATGATCGAGCGCTCGTGGAAACAATTGCGAACCGCCCTCGAGCTCCTGCTCTAAGTCGGCATCACCGGAAACGACTTAAAGGCCGAGCCTGGCCGAGGCTTCCTCTCGGAGCTGGATCTTGCGGATTTTCCCGGTCACCGTCATCGGGAATTCATCGACGATGACCAAATGCGCCGGAACCTTGTAGTGGGCCAGCCGGCCGCGGACGAAATCCTGCAGTGCCGGCAGGTCCAGCGGTGTGGCCCCCGCCTTCATCTTGATGCAGGCACACAGCGCCTCGCCGTACTTTTCATCGGGCACCCCGATGACCTGGACATCCTCGATGTCGGGATGGCGGTACAGGAATTCCTCGATTTCCCTGGGGTAGATGTTTTCCCCGCCGCGGATCACCATGTCCTTGATCCGGCCCACGACGTTGCAGTACCCGTCGTCGCGCATCTCGGCGAGGTCTCCGGTGTGCATCCAGCCCTCGGCGTCGATCGCTTCGGCGGTTTTTTCCGCATCGTTCCAGTAGCCGAGCATCACCGAGTAGCCGCGGGTGCACAATTCGCCGGTGCGGCCCCGCTCCAGGGTTTCGCCCGTGGCCGGGTCGACGATCTTGATCTCCAGATGCGGGTGGACCCGGCCGATGGTTGCCGTGCGGCGCTCAAGATCGTCATCCGCACGGGTTTGGCAGGAGACCGGGCTGGTTTCGGTCATCCCGTAGGCGATGGATACCTCGGACATGTTCATTTCCGTGATGCAGCGCTGCATGACCTCCACCGGACAGACCGAACCGGCCATGATTCCGGTGCGCAGGCTGGAAAAGTCATGGGTTCCAAACGTGGCGTGGTTCTGCATGGCGATGAACATGGTTGGCACCCCGTAGACGGCCGTGCATCGCTCCGCTGCGATGGTTTGCAGGGTGGTTTCGGCGTCGAACCCCGGTGACGGGATCACCATGGTGGCGCCGTGGGTCATGCAGCCGATGTTGGCCATGACCATTCCGAAGCAATGGTAGAACGGGACGGGGATGCACAGGCGGTCGGCGGGGCCCAGGCCGATCAGCTCGGTGGTGAAGTGCCCGTTATTCAGGATGTTGCGGTGGCTGAGCGTTGCCCCCTTGGGGAACCCGGTGGTGCCCGAGGTGTATTGGATGTTGATCGGGTCGTCGGGCAGCAACGACTCCATGCGCCGGGCCACGGCGTCCGGGGCGATCTCACGCCCCGACTCGATGAGTTCGGCCCAGTCGGCCGTGTCGAGGTAGACCACGCGTTCCAGCCCCGGGGTCTCGCCCGCGGTCTGCTCGATCATGGACCGGTTGTCGCTGGTCTTGAAACTCGATGCGGCGATGAGCATCCGCAGGCCACTGTGGTTGGCGGCGTATGCGTATTCATGGGTTCGGTAGGCCGGATTGATATTGACCAGGATGACTCCGATCTTCGCCGTGGCGAACTGCACCAGGGTCCATTCGGCGCAATTGGGTGCCCAGATGCCCACACGGTCGCTCGGTGCCATTCCCGCCGCAAGCAGGCCCCTGGCCAAGTCGTTGACGTCGCGATCAAGTTCCGTCCAGGTCCAGCGTCGCCCGGTGGCAACCTCGACCAGGGCTTCCGATGCGCCGTGCCCCTGAACCGTCGATTCAAAAGCGCGGCCAATCGTTTCGCTCAACAGCGGAACCAGGGTCTCGCCCTTCGCGTAGGACTTCATGCCCGCGTCCACATCCGGCACTGGATGATGCCGGGTTGCTGTTTCGGGAAACCCGTCCGGGGCGCGGCATCGGCGTGGGGGAATCTCTGGGTGGTGACAGCACTCATGGTGCATCCAATCTTGCTAGGTGCCTCGAGGGCAGACCGCTGAAGGGACGGGATGGGTCGGCCGGCATCCAACCTGGAAATCCCTTGGTCGGTGGCGCCCGCGTATGTCGATTTCAAGTCCTGGGCGGTCTCGAAGCCGACAATTACACCGTATACCGCAACTCCGCCTCCGGTGTGTTGGACATCACGATTGATGGACAATGCCCAAATCCGTGACGGCCGAAACCGGACGGGTTGCTTTGCTTCAGGGGGAGCCCTGCCGCAACGGGCGGGAATCGCTCGGATGCATCGAGGGCACCTGTCGGGGCATTGAAGCCCGTCTCGCCCGTTCCGGGGAAATCGCGGCACCGGCGCACGTGACCGGCATCGGGCTGGATTCCTGCGGACCCGGAGTCCAATGCAACAATGCTGCGCCATGCGCGAGGTGGGCCAGTGGCCGCGGAGCCAATCAGTCGGCCTCGAATCGCACACCGCTGTGAAAGGGCGGCATCCGCCAGGGAGGAATCCAGGCCTGGTACGTGGGGATGCTGGCCAGCATGGCCCGCATTGTCGCGGTGCTCTGCCCGGTCTGCCGGCATTTTCCCGCAGAGGTCAAGCGCCGGGAAGGCCCAGCGCTCGGTCCGGCAACTCCCAAGGACCTCCGGAGACTTCCGCCTCCGATTCATGGCGCGGCAACGAGCCGGAGCACTGGCTGTGGCAGCGGATCACCGCATGTGTGACGATGGGATCCATCCGGTGGGTTCGGCATTGAATCACCATTGGATCCCGGCGGCCGAGTCCAGCGGCATGCGTTCCTCGGCGGCGCGGGTCGTGGCGGTCGTGGGGGCGTCGGCCGCATGCAGGGCTTCGGGGAAATGGAGCATGGTGCGATCCTCGAGTTCGGCCAGGGTGATTTGGTAGACCCTGAATTCGTCCAGGTCCATCAGTGCCCGAAGCTGGTCGAGGTTCTGGGTGAGCAGGAACGCACGCGACTTCAGGACGCCGCCCTCGAAGAAGGCCACGAGCTTCCAGTATTCGTGCGGCAGCGCTGTGCCGCGGTAGATGCGGTCATCCTCGTGGAAGACCGGGCCGCCGAAGACGCTGACGCGCAGGTCATCGACGTCGACGTCCTCAAAGACCGCGTTCTCGAGGCGGCCCCAGATCCCTTCCTTGCTGCTTTGGTTGAAATCGTCCATTTGCGGCGTGATGTTGGTGTAGTAGAACGAATCCTTGTTCGCCTGCTTGGCCCCGGGCAAGTCGCCCCAGAGCAGGTCGGCGCGGCGTGCCAGGTGCCCGCGGTCCAGGCGGTTGTTGGCGTATAGCTCGTTGCCGGTTTGTGCGTCGTCGGGAAGCCGGGGGTCGTCGGTGAAGTTCGAGTTGGCACGGCTGAGGCGCTTGATGCTGGCGCCGTCGATGTTCCACGCGACCCAGCGGGCGAATCGCCGCGAACGGCTCAGGGTGAGGGAGAAATGCGTATAGGGGACGGTTGCGGCCCCCTCCCACAGCACCGCATCGTCACGGATGCTTTCATCGAGTGCGGGGACCTCGATATGGATTGCCAGGAAATCCGGATCGTATCCGGTGCGGGCGGCGGAGTCTTGGTCGTCTGGTGCGGTCGTGTCGGTCATGACAGGGTCTTCGTTCTCTGAAATTCCCAATGCCGCGCCGCACGCGCCAAGGGAATTCACCGGGGTGTCCGCGCAAGTGCTTGGTGTCCCGGGTGCGTCGGCGGACGCGGCGGCCCGGTGGCGCCATCTTCCACTCGAATCGAGGGGGATGGGATGCCTGGAATCATGCGCAAGAAGGTTCCCGCGCGAACAAGGCGCGGGGCCCTCCGGCGGGGGCCTTGAGGGTTGCGGCCGGAAGCAGGAACCGGCGGCAGCCGCTTCTGAACCGCCCGCCGTTCCAGAGGCCCGCCAATGAGGCGAGAAGCTGGCCCAGGTACATGCCCTGGAACAAGGGCCCGCGGGGCAAGAGAACCTGAATCCCGCCCCGTTGCGGGAAGCTGCGCGATGGAACGGCAAATGCCATGGTCCTGCTATCGGTACGCCCGGTTGCTCTGGCCAGGGCTGTCAACAGGGAGCCGGCGGTCGCGTATGTGGCGCCGATACCGGGCCTGCACGTACGCGGTTCGCCCGACCAGCTCAAGTGTTGCTGCGGGTCGGCGGCGTTCCGGTCCATGTGGAGGGGGATTCCACGCGGCATGTCGATTCCCTGGCTTCAGGGGGCCCGAAAGGGTCCCTGCAAGGTTCATTGAACCACCTGATGCATTACCGCGTCGTTATCGGTCGCCGGTGGGCCCTCCCGCGCTGGCCTACCCGGCTGCGGCGGAACCCAGTTCCCTGTTCAGGTTCGAGACCCGGGCGGCAATGTCGTCGCGCAGGAACTCCATGCGTTCGCGCTCGGTGGCCAGCTCGGCCGGGGCCTCGGCGGGAACCCAACGCTCCATGGTGACGCCCTCGAGCTCGGGCACCTGGGCCTCGCCCACGATGACGACCCGGTCCGCGGCACGCAGCGCCTCCTCGGTCAGCGCGGTGGGGACCTCGGCACGCATGTCCGCGCCCAGCTCGGCGACCACGTCTGCGGCCAACTCGTTGATGTGGTGTGCCGGGACCAGGCCGGCCGAGTGGACTTGCACGCCCTCGCCCGCAACCTGGCGCAGCAATGCGGCGGCGAGCTGGGACTTGCCCCCGTTGGTGTTGCAGACGAAGAGGACATTGGGTTTCTTATCCGACACGGTGGCAGGTCCTTTACTGGTGGTCGGGGCCCGGCAGCAGGCCCATCGTACCGATCCATCCTATGGTCCCGGGCCTTCGGGCACCTACGTTGAAGGTGGCGGCCGCATGTGTGGCGCTTGGGAACCGCTGGAATCCCGCCCTGGAGGTACTCCGTGCCATCTCCCGACTCATCCAACACCGTGCGGCCGCGGCCCGCGGCCCGACGGATCGACGCAGTACGGGACACACCGTGGGCACGCCGAATCCAGGACCGGCAGCCGTGGGATTCGGCGAGCATCTCTCCGGGACTCCCCAAGACGTTGTCGACGAATCCCGCACCGGTGCCCTTGCCCATCCGGTGTTGAACACGTACGTTGGGGCCATTGGTCCCGTTTGGCAATCCAGATGAATTGCGAGGTCCGCCATGAACAACGGAGTTGTAGCCTTCCGCCGATGCGTGTCCCGGGGTGCAGCCTCGGCCGATGTCCGGGTCCTGGGAACCGGCATGCGGGCATGATGGCGGTGACCGCGGCCCGGCGTCGGGCCACCGGATCCTCTACGGCCCTGCATGGGCTGATGGCCGTCGGCGGGATCATTATGGTGCTGTTCCTGGTTGCGCACATGTACGGAAACCTGAAGGTCTTTTCCGGGCAGGCGGCCTTCGACGGGTATTCGGCCTACCTCCGCACCATCCTCGAACCCCTGCTCCCGTATGCCGGGGCGCTGTGGATCCTGCGGGTGATCCTGCTGCTGAGCGTCGGTGCCCACATCCTGGCGGCCTTCGTGCTCTGGCACCGCGCGCGGGCGGCGACCGGTGGGCGGGGCGGATACCGCTACCTGAGCACCGCGAACCGGCGCGGGGTCCAACGAAGCTACGCCTCGTTTACGATGCGCTGGGGCGGGATCACCATTGCGCTGTTCGTCATCTACCACCTGCTTCACCTGACCGTGAACGTGATCGCCCCGGGCGGGGCCTCCGAGAGCCCCTACACGCGGATGGTCAACGGGTTTTCGATCTGGTGGGTGGTGCTGTCCTATGCGGTTGCCTTGGCCGCGCTGGGCCTGCACCTGCGCCACGGGATCTTCAGCGCGCTGGCCTCCCTGGGCGCAAACACCTCGACGACAACCCGGCGCCGGTACAACCAAGCGGCGGTGCTGGTCACCGCCGTGCTGCTGATCGGCTTCCTCGTCCCGCCGCTCTGCATCCTGGCCGGATGGGTGGGGCCATGAACGGGTACTACGCCGGCGGAGACCCGCTGGTCGACACCAAGGACCCGGGCGGGCCGCTCACCGAACGCTGGGACAAGCGCCGCTTCGAAGCCAAACTGGTGAACCCGGCCAATCGCCGCAAACGTACGGTCATCATCATCGGCACCGGACTGGCCGGGGGATCGGCCGCGGCAACGCTCGGGGAGGCCGGCTACCAGCTGAAGGTCTTCTGCTACCAGGACAGTGCCCGCCGGGCCCACAGCATCGCCGCCCAGGGCGGGATCAACGCCGCGAAGGACTACCGCAATGACGGGGACAGTGTCCAGCGGCTGTTCTACGACACGGTCAAGGGCGGTGACTACCGCTCACGCGAATCCAACGTGTACCGCCTGGCCCAGGTCAGTGCCGCGATCATCGACCAGGCCGTCGCCCAGGGGGTTCCGTTTGCCCGGGAATACGGCGGACTGCTTGACACCCGCTCCTTCGGCGGCGTGCAGGTCTCCCGCACGTTCTACGCCCGCGGGCAGACCGGGCAGCAGTTGCTGCTGGGCGCCTACCAGGCGTTGGAACGCCAAGTCGCGGCCGGAACCGTTGAGCTGAACACCCGCCACGAGATGCTCGAGCTGATCGTCATCGACGGCAAGGCCCGCGGGGTCGTGGTGCGGGACATGGTCACCGGTGCCTTTGAAACGCATCTGGCCGATGCGGTCGTGCTGGCCTCGGGTGGCTACGGCAACGCGTACCACCTCTCCACCAATGCCATGGGCTGCAATGTGAGCGCCACCTGGCGGGCGCACCGCAAGGGCGCCTACTTCGCGAACCCCTGCTACACGCAGATCCACCCGACCTGCATCCCGGTCAGTGGGGAACACCAGTCCAAACTGACCCTGATGAGCGAGTCGCTGCGCAATGACGGACGGATCTGGGTTCCTGCGGTCGCCGGGGACACCAGGGATCCCGCCCTGATCCCGGAGGCCGAACGCGATTACTACCTGGAACGGACCTACCCGGCCTTCGGCAACCTGGTGCCCCGCGACGTGGCCTCCCGCGCTGCGAAGCAGCAATGCGATGCCGGGCGCGGGGTGGGCCCCGGTGGGCTGGGCGTCTACCTGGACTTCAAGGATGCGATCAAGCGGCTGGGCCGCGAAACGATCGAGGAGAAATACGGGAACCTGTTCGACATGTACGCAAAAATCACCGACGAGGACCCGTACTCCACCCCGATGCGCATCTACCCGGCCATCCACTACACGATGGGCGGGCTGTGGGTGGACTACGACCTGGAAAGCACGGTCCCCGGGCTGTTCGTCATCGGGGAGGCAAACTTCTCCGACCACGGCGCCAACCGGCTCGGTGCCAGTGCGCTGATGCAGGGGCTCGCCGATGGATACTTCGTGCTACCCGGCACCATCGGGGACTACCTGGCCACCAATCCGCTGCCCGCCGGGATCGACGCCACCCATCCGGCGGTCCTCGAGGCGGAGGCCGCCGTGCGGGAACGCACGGCGAGGCTGCTGGCCGTCAACGGGTCGCGCACAGTGGATTCCTTCCACCGGGAACTGGGCTCCATCCTGTGGGAGTACTGCGGGATGGAACGCAACGAGGAGGGCCTGACCAAGGCGATCGGACTGATCCGGGAGCTTCGCGAAGCCTTCTGGGCCGATGTGAAGGTCACCGGTGTCAACGAGGAACTGAACCAGTCGCTGGAGCGCGCCGGGCGGGTGGCGGACTTCTTCGAACTGGCCGAGCTGATGTGCATCGACGCGCTGCACCGGCGCGAATCCTGCGGCGCCCACTTTCGCACCGAAAGCCGGACCCCCGAGGGCGAGGCGCTGCGCATCGACGAGGAGTACTCCCACGTGGCCGCCTGGGAATTCGCAGGCGACGGGGCGCCGCCCATCCTGCACCGCGAGCACCTCGGTTTCGAGCACATCAAGGTCCAGGCAAGGAGCTACAAGTGAAGATCACGCTGCGCATTTGGCGCCAGCCAGACCGCGATGCCGCCGGGGCCATGGCCACCTACGAGGTGGACGGCATCTCCCCGGACATGTCGTTCTTGGAAATGCTCGATGTGCTCAATGAGGAGCTGGCGCTCGCCGGCGGGGATCCGGTGGCCTTCGACCACGACTGCCGGGAAGGGATCTGCGGGATGTGCTCGTTGGTGATCAACGGCCTGGCCCACGGGCCCGAGGCACTGACCACCGCCTGCCAGCTCTACATGCGCCACTTCACCGACGGGCAGGTCATCGACGTCGAGCCGTGGCGGGCCACACCGTTCCCGGTGCTCAAGGACCTGGTGGTGGATCGCGGTGCCTTGGACCGGATTGTTGCCGCCGGGGGATACATCAGCGCGCCCACCGGAGCGGCACCCGAGGCGCACTCGGTGCCGGTGCCCCGGAAGGATGCCGAGCGCGCCTTCGACGCCGCGGCGTGCATCGGATGCGGCGCCTGCGTGGCCGCGTGCCCGAACGGGTCGGCCTCGCTGTTCCTGGGGGCGAAGATCACCCACCTGGGAGCGCTGCCGCAGGGGCAGCCCGAACGCGATGCCCGTGCCCTGGCCATGGTGGAGCAACACGATGCCGAGGGCTTCGGTGGGTGCAGCCAGATCGGCGAATGCACAGCGGTGTGCCCGGCGGGCATCCCGCTGGACATGATCTCCCAGCTGAACCACGACGTGCTCGCTGCCCTGCCGCGCGGCAAGGACCAGCGCGGGTAGCAGGTGGCCGGGTGGGGAATTCCCGCGGTGGGCAGGCTGTACGGTGGCAGCGCGGATACCCCGGCGCCGGCATTGTGCCCATTGGTGCCACCGTCACGGGCGGGGGCCGGACGAGTGCGTTGCCGGCCGAACGCACCGGGGCCCGCTGCATCGGACTGGAGGACCTGCGTGCCGGACACCATGCGCGGGCGCGGTGCGACGATGCGGCGGCCCGGAGTCTTGGGCCCGGATCCGGGGTCTCTGCGATGCCGGCCCGCCGGAAGCCGATTGGGGCGGCCGGCTCGTCGGCGTTGCGTGCCGGGAGCAGGCCGGTCGAGAGGACCTGCGCACCCTCGCCGGCGGCCCGGTGCGGCACTGCGGCGGCAAGCCGGGACTTGCCTCCCGTTGGCGTTGCCGACAAGGCGGGCCCTGGATGCGTGGGATTTCGAGGCGCCCACGACGGGAAGCGGGTCTTTGCATTGGTTGGGGCAGCAGGCGACGGCTCCCGCGATCCCAGGCACGGACGTCGCCGGCGGCCAACGGCCCGTCGCGGCGGGCCGGGACAATGTGGCGTGCACCGCCATGGTGCCCGGGTCCAAACACGGAGCGGTAAGATTGAACGGGTATTTGTCATCTCGAAAGGACTGCCTCCGTGCCATTGCTTCAGACCATCAAGGAACCGCGGGACCTTCGTGGCCTGGACGCGGCCCAAATGCAGCAACTGGCCAAGGAAATCCGCTCGTTCCTGATCAAGAACGTGGCACGAACCGGCGGACACCTGGGCCCAAACCTCGGCGTGGTCGAACTGACCCTGGGCATCCACCGGGCCTTCGATTCACCGACCGACTCCATTATCTTCGACACCGGGCACCAGTCCTACGTGCACAAGCTGCTCACCGGCCGCCAGGACTTCTCCACGCTGCGCCAGGCCGGCGGGCTCTCCGGATACCCGGAACGCGCCGAATCCGTCCACGACATCGTCGAATCCTCGCACGCCTCCTCCTCGCTGTCCTGGGCCGACGGGATCTCCCGCGCCCGCAAGCTCACCGGCGAAGCCGAGCGCTACGTGGTGGCCCTGGTGGGCGACGGCGCCCTGACCGGCGGCATGGCCTGGGAAGCGGTCAACAACATCGCCGCCGACAAGGACCGCCGGGTGGTCATCGTGGTCAACGACAACGGACGTTCCTACGCCCCGACCATCGGCGGGCTCGCCGACCAGCTGGCCGGGCTGCGCCAGCGCCTGGACCAGTTCCGCACGCACCCCGCCTACGAAGACACCATGGACAAGCTCAAGAACCGCCTGAAGGACTCGGGCGCCGTGGGCCAGTTCGCCTACAAGTCCCTGCATGCCACCAAGAAGGGGATCAAGGACTGGTGGGCCCCCCAGGGACTCTTCGAGGACCTGGGCATGAAGTACATCGGCCCCATCGACGGGCACAACCAGGCCGCCGTCGACGAGGCGCTGCTGCAGGCGCGGAAGTTCGCCGGACCGGTCATCGTGCACGCGCTGACCGAGAAGGGCCGCGGCTACGCACCTGCCCGCGCCGACGAGGCGGACCAATTCCACGCCGTGGGGGTCATCGACCCGCAGACCGGCGAACCGGTCTCCAAGGCCTCGGCCCGCTCCTGGACCAGTGTTTTCGGCGAGGAGATCGCCGACATCGCCGACGAGCGCAAGGACATCGTGGCGATCACCGGGGCGATGCTGCAGCCGGTGGGCCTGAAGACCATGTCCGAACGCCACCCCGACCGCGTGCTGGATGTCGGCATCGCCGAACAGCACGCGATGACCTCCGCCGCCGGCCTGGCCTTCGGCGGCCTGCACCCGGTGGTCTGCGTCTACGCGACCTTCCTGAACCGCGCCTTCGACCAGCTGCTCATGGACGTGGCCCTGCACAAGGCAGGGGTCACCGTGGTGCTGGACCGCGCCGGGGTCACCGGCCCGGACGGCCCCAGCCACCACGGCATGTGGGACATGGCACTGATGCAGATCGTGCCCCACCTGCACCTGGCCGCCCCGCGCGACGCGGTGCGGCTGCGCGAGGAATTGCGCGAGGCAGTGGCCATCAAGGACGCGCCCTCGGTGGTGCGGTTCTCCAAGGGCAACGTGGGACCGGAGATCGTCGCCATCCAGCGCCTGCACGACGGGGTGGACATCCTGGCCAAGCTCGGTGCCGGCGAGGAACGGGACGTGCTGATTGTCTCGGTGGGCGCCATGAGCGAACTCTGCCTGGACGTCGCCGGGCGACTGAACGCCCAGGGCATCACCGTCACGGTGGTGGACCCGCGCTGGGTGCTGCCGGTGCCGCGCTCCATCATCGGCCTGGCCGCCCGCCACCGCATCGTGGTGTGCGTCGAGGATGGGGTCCGCGCCGGCGGCGTGGGGTCTCGGATCCGCCAGGAAATGCGGGCCGCCGGGGTCGACACCGCCCTGAACGAGGTCGGGCTGCCCACCGAGTTCCTCGCCCACGGCACCCGCGGCGAGGTCCTGGAGCGGGTGGGGCTCACCGCCGACCGGATCGCCAACGACACCTTGGCCCAGGTGCTGGGCACCAAGGTCCCCTTCGCCCGGCCGCTGCCCGGGGCCGAGATGCCCACCGGACAGATTCCCCAGCTGTGAGCGCAGCAGCACCGGTGCCCGCGAACCTGCCCCGCGACCCGGCCGGCGCCGCCCCCGGGGACCTGGTGGTGGCCCGCGCCTGGAAATACGACGGGCACCCGCACTGGGTAGTGCCCGGGCGCTACCTGGGCGCGGATGCCCATGGCCATTGGATCTACCAGCCCGCCGGCTCGCTGGTCTCGCGTCCCGGCCACGGGCACTGGGCCGACACCGATGCGGTCTGCCTGGTGCCGCGTGCCGGAGAATGGCTGGGCACGTTCTACGACGACCCCGGCGAGGATTTCCGCATCTACCTCGATCTGTCCACGCAAATCGGTTGGCGTGAACTGTCCCGCGGCGGCTGGGAAGCGAACTCCGTGGACATGGACCTTGATGTCGTCGACTCGCGCTCGCGCGGGATCTACCTCGATGACGAGGACGAATTTGCGCAGCACGCCGAGGCCATGGGCTACCCGCCGGCGCTGGTCCGGAGCATCGGGGCCCAGGCACGGACGCTGCTGCATGCGGTCGGGCAGGGACATGCCCCCTTCGACGGCACCGCCATCGGCTGGCTGGCCCGCGGCCGCACCGAATTTTCACAGACACCATCCCGCTAAGGAGCACCACCATATGTCAATAGTTCGCACCTACCGCCGCGACGAAGATGGAACCCTGTACTTCCGCGAGGCCTGGTTCTCCACCTACGAGGGCGAGGAGCTTGGCCAGTTCGTCGTCAACCACGGCACCGTCGGGCACATGTCCACGACCGAGACCGCCAAGGACGTCAACGAGGCCACTGCCGTTGGCCTGTTGGACGCCTTCACCGAGCAGTGCCAGGCGGACGGCTTCGCGACCCTCACGGACGCCGACCAGAGCTGGGTCGTGGTGCAGTACGCGTTGAAGACCGCCGAGGGCACCGACCGCGACCGCTACCTTGAAGCCACGGCCAAGGAGGCCCTGGTGGGCCACCTGGCGTGGCGCGGGCTGGGCACCGTGGAGTCCTCGGACTTCGCGACCCGCAAGCTGAACATCCGCATCCTCTCGCCGGAGCCGAAGAAGGCCGTGTCGGCCATCAAGACCTGCCTGCGCGAGGCCAAGCTGGACTTCACCAAGCTGTCCATCGCGACAGCGCCGTTCGAGGACGTCGAGAAGCTCCGCCAGGCATACCCGCTGCCGGCCAAGGCACCCTTCACCCTGGGCTAAGTGCCCCGGACAAACGCCCGGCAACCAAGAATCGTTGCCGGGCGTTGTGCTGCCCGAATTCGGTGCGCCGTGGCTACCATGGTTCCAGATTCGTGGAGGGGTCCAGGGGACCGCGGCCGGCCAGCCAGGCCATGAACAATCGTTTTTCGGCGGGGTTGCCCAGCCTATCCGGGGCGGTTGCGAGGAGCATCGGGAGATCCCAGCCCACATATTCCTCGGGCCAGTCCAATGGCGTGTAGCCGAGTCCGAGATCCACGTGGTGCATTTCCACTTCACGCAGCCGGTGGGCGGGGCAGCCGGAGACGCCGTAATGCCCGCCGCCGAGGAAACCGCCGTTGGGCCACCCGGCTTCCGAGGACCGGGCAAACACCGCTTCCAGGTTCGACATGCTGGTGCGGAGGTCGGCAATGACCTGAACGGCCGGTCTTCCGGCCCCATCCTCGATCTCGTCCCGGCGCTGGCCCTCTCCACTGGCGTACTTGGGAACATCCTGTCCGTCCAGGGCACCGGCCAGGCGGCGCGCGTGTGCATCGGCGTTGCGGGCCAGATGGGTCAGGACATGACCCACGGTCCAGCCGGGCAGTAGGCTCGGTGCGCGAACCTCGGGGTCCGCCAGGTTTGCCACATTGTCCATCAACCGCGCCTGCGCCTCGCGGCATAGCCGGGAGGCGCGCTCCGGATCGTTCTCAAGGTCCACGGCCACACCAACCTTTCCTGTTCACTCTTGCCCACGCGATTCCTCCACACGCGTCTCGGGCGTCGTCCATCGGGCCACCAAGTCAAAGACTCCTCCGTGTCCAAGGCTGCCCGTGGCGCTGCCCGGGAGTCAGGAACACCGCTCCCGCAGGGTTTCGACGCCTTCCCCGGTGAGCTGCCCACAGTAGGCGCCGCGTCCGGCCATGGCCATCACCAGCGCCAGGGTTGTGCCCGTGACGAGCGGGCCGGCACCGCTGGCGAACGGGCCGTCGGTGGCCTCAAGCCGCAAACCGGCTATGTTCGTCTTGCTCGGAACGGTGAAATCTCCCTTCGCGAGGAAGCGGGCGACCGCGGTGGCGGCCGCAACGTCGACGTCGTGATCGATCCCCAGTGGATGGCGGATGTCTTGGCCGTGGATGACCACCTCGCCCACCCATGCCTCGATCGGCCCAAACGTCGAGGTGGTGCTGGAAAGGATTGAGCGAAAACGTGCCAGCGTTTCGGCGGGAGTTGCGCCGCGGTGCTCGGCCAGCCGCCGGTCGTTGTGCAGGTCGAAATCGAACCTAGCACCCAGCACGCTGGCGACCCAGCGGACCGGGCCAACGCTTGCCGCCGCGGTAAGGTGCGCCACGACCTCTTCCACGCTCCAGCGCCCGCACAGCGAGCCGGTTGCCCACTGGGCATCCTCGAGGCCGGCAAGATCCCGGGACAGGGCCGCGCGCTCGGCGTGCGCCCACGACCAGAGCCGGTGGCGTGAGGTGTTTGGGGGCATGGTTTCTCCGGACGTAGGCAACGGGGCGTGGTCGAGAAGTCTAGCAAGCCGATGCCGCTGCCGGCATCCGGGAACCGCCACGCCGGTGGTACCGTGGGCTCGCGGCCACACGAGTGGCCGCCGCGCACCATCCCGCCCGGCGGCCCTCGCCGTGGCGAGCTGCCTGGGGGAGGACCAGCATGGCAATCTTCGACTCGAGCGACGACCTGCAGGGATCGCGATTCAGCGACGCAGACCTGCGCGGGTCCCGGTTCAACGGCTGCGACCTCTCGGATGCGAAGATGCGCGGGGGCAACATGCAGGGAGCCGACATCGATGACCCGTGGCTGCTGCGGGACGGGGGAGTCCTGCTGGTCAACGGCGTGGACGTGGTGCCCTTCGTGCGTGGGGAAATGCTGCGCCGCTTCCCGGGCAGGGCAACGATGCGGGCCGCGGACCCCGAGGGCCTGCGCGGTGCCTGGGCGGCCGTCGAACAGGCCTGGGCGTCCACCATGGAGCGGGTCGCGGCGCTGCCGGCGGGGGCCGTCGACGAGTCGGTGGACGGGGAATGGTCTTTTTCCCAGACGCTGCGCCACCTGGTCATGGCCACCGACATCTGGCTGCGCCTCACCATCTTGGGCATCGAGGCCCCGTTCCATTCCCTGGGCCAGCCCAACGACGGCTTTGCGGAATACGGCTACGACGCCTCCGTGTTCACCCCCGGCGTTCCCTCGTTTCCCGAGGTACTCGAGGCCAGGGCCGGGCGCGTGGCGATGGTGCGCGGGTTCCTGGCCACGCTCACCGACGCGGATCTCGAAGAGAAGCACGCCAACCCCGGGAACCCGGATCGCGAGGAGAGTACGCGCTCCTGCCTGCACGTGATCCTGTCCGAGGAGTGGGAACACCTGCGCTTTGCCGTGCGCGACCTCGACGCGATCGGGAAACGGGACTGGGGCCGGGTGTGAAAAAGGGCGGGGCCCCTCACCGAGAAACCGGTGAAATGCCCCGCCCGTCCCGGCGGCCCGAGCGGGCCACCGGCATAGTGCTTCTAGTCGGTGCCCGAGTCGAAGGCCGCACGCTCCAGGGCGCGATCGGAAGCCAACTCATCGGCGTCAACTGCCTCGGCATCGACGATCGCCGAAGCTCCGCCTGCCTCAAGCTTGCCGACGAGCTCGACGGTCTTGTTGCCCAGCAGGCCCTGGTTGGCGTACTGCTCCAGGCGCGATCGGGAATCGGCGATGTCCAGGTTGCGCATGGTCAGCTGGCCGATGCGGTCCAGCGGGCCGAAGGCCGAGTCGCCCACGCGCTCCATGGACAGCTTGTCCGGGTGGTAGCTGAGGTTCGGGCCCACGGTGTCAAGCACCGTGTAGTCGTCGCCGCGGCGCAGGCGCACGGTGACCGTGCCGGTGACGGCCGAGCCGACCCAGCGCTGCAGGGACTCGCGCAGCATCAGGGCCTGCGGGTCCAGCCAGCGGCCTTCGTACATCAGGCGGCCCAGGCGGCGGCCCTCGGCGTGGTAGTTGGCCACGGTGTCTTCGTTGTGGATCGCGTTGAGCAGGCGCTCGTAGGCGATGTGCAGCAGCGCCATGGCCGGGGCCTCGTAGATGCCGCGGGACTTCGCCTCGATGATGCGGTTCTCGATCTGGTCGCTCATGCCCAGGCCGTGGCGGCCACCGATCTTGTTGGCCTCGTCGACCAGTGCGACCGCATCGGCGTATTCCACGCCGTTGATGGCGACCGGGCGGCCGGCCTCGAAGGTCACAGAGACGTCTTCGGCCTTGATGGCAACCGATTCGTCCCAGTAGCGCACGCCCATGATCGGCTCGACCGATTCCAGGGAGGTGTTCAGCAGCTCGAGGGTCTTGGCCTCGTGGGTCGCGCCCCAGATGTTGGCATCGGTGGAGTAGGCCTTCTCGGCCGAGTCGCGGTACGGGAAGTTGCGTTCGATGAGCCATTCGCTCATTTCCGAGCGGCCGCCGAGCTCGTGGACGAATGCCGGGTCAAGCCACGGCTTGTAGATGCGCAGCTTCGGGTTGGAGAGCAGTCCGTAGCGGTAGAACCGCTCGATGTCATTGCCCTTGTAGGTCGAGCCGTCGCCCCACACGTCCACGCCGTCTTCGCGCATGGCACGCACCAGCAGGGTGCCGGTCACGGCGCGGCCCAGCGGGGTGGTGTTGAAGTAGGCCTTGCCGCCGGAGCGGATGTGGAAGGCGCCGCAGGCCAGGGCCACCAGACCCTCTTCGACCAGGGCCGGCTTGCAGTCGACGAGGCGTGCGGCCTCGGCGCCGTATTCCAGGGCGCGGCCCGGGACTGCATCAATATTCGGTTCATCGTACTGGCCAAGGTCGCCGGTGTACGTGTAGGGGATGGCACCCTTTTCACGCATCCAGGCAACGGCGACGGAAGTATCAAGGCCACCGGAGAACGCGATACCTACGCGTTCGCCAACGGGCAGGGAGGTGAGGACTTTAGACATGTCCTCCATCCTATAGCGTGCAAGGGAGTTTCCGGGGAACAATGACAAGGCTGCCGGGAGACATGCAACGGGCCGAAAAGCAGGTCATACTTGGATTTTCCGGGACCGTGGTCGCGGGTCCGCGCCGGGGATGCCTTCGCGGGCGGCACTGAATGCATAATTATTTGAAGGGATGAATCCTTATGAGCACTGTGGAGTATCGCCGTTTGGGCAATTCCGGGCTGGTGGTTTCGGCCGTCGGGCTCGGCTGCAACAACCTGGGCCGTGCCGGGACCGCCACCGAGGACCAGGCCGGAACCAACGCCGTCATCAACGCCGCCCTTGAGTCCGGAATCACATTCTTCGACGTCGCCGACACCTACGGCAGGGAGCCCGGCCTCTCGGAGACCCTGCTCGGGGCGGCGCTGGGCAAGCGCCGCGATGAGGTCGTGATCGGCACCAAGTTCGGCATGGACATGGGCGGGGCCAACGGCAACGACTTCGGTGCCCGCGGCTCGCGCCGCTACATCGTCCGCGCCGTGGAAGCCTCCCTGCGCCGGCTGGGCACCGGGTACATCGACCTGTACCAGTTCCACAGCCCGGACCCGCTGACCCCCATCGAGGAAACGCTGGCCGCCCTGGACGACCTGGTGGCCGCCGGCAAGGTGCGCTACATCGGGCACTCGAACCGCGCCGGCTGGCAGATCGCCGAGGCCGAATTCACCGCCCGCATCTCCGGCGGCACGCGCTTCATCTCCTCGCAGAACCACTACAACCTGCTGGATCGGCGCGCCGAGCTCGAGGTGGCCCCGGCCGCCGAGGCGTACTCGCTGGGCCTGCTGCCGTACTTCCCGCTGGCCAACGGGCTGCTCACCGGCAAGTATTCCGATGGCCGGGCCCCGGAAGGCTCCCGGCTGACCCACGCCCGGCAGCACCTGATGCACACCGTGGACTTCGGGCAGCTGCGCACCTTCTCCGACTTCGCCCGCGAGCGCGGCTTCACCGAACTTGAGATCGCCTTCTCCTGGCTGGCCGCCCAGCGATCGGTCGCCAGTGTCATCGCCGGGGCCACGCTGCCCGAGCAGGTCGCGCAGAACGCCGCGGCGGTCTCCTGGAAGCCGTCGGCAGAGGACCTGGCCGAACTCGACACGATCTTCCCGCGCGTGCCGAAGATCGCACTCTTCTAGGCGATGGACTTTCCGCGGATCAGGATCCTGCTCGACAACGACACCGGGATCGACGACGCCCTGGCCCTGGCCTACCTGGCGGCCTGCGAACACGTCGAAATCGTGGCGGTCACCGCCACGCCCGGCAACGTTGGCGTCGACCAGGTCGCGGCGAACAACCGGGCGCTGCTGGCGCTGTGCGGGGCGCCGGAAGTGCCGGTGCTCATCGGGGCACGCAAACCGCTGGCCGTCCCGCTGCTGACCACTCCGGAAACCCACGGCCCGCAGGGCGTCGGGTACGCCACGCTGCCCGATCCGGCACCGGCGGACCCGAACGCGGGGGAGCAGGACGCGGTTGATCACTGGATCGAGGCGGCCCGCGCCAACCCCGGGGAGCTGACCGCGCTGCTGAGTGCCCCGCTGACCAACTTCGCGCTCGCACTGCGCCGCGAACCGCGGCTGCCCTGGCTGCTGGGCAGGGTCGTGATCATGGGCGGGGCCTTCTACCACCAGGGCAACACCACACCGACCGCCGAGTGGAACACGCACGTGGACCCGCATGCCGCCGCGGAGGTCTACGCCGTATACACGGCCGCCGCCGCGGCCGGGCTGGAGGCGGCCAAGCTGCCGATCGTCTGCTCGCTGGACACCACCGAGCGCTTTGAGATGCGCCCCGAACTGCTCGCCGACCTGGCCGCGGCCGCCGGATGCACCGAACCGGAGATCGTGCGCGGGGACGACCCGGAAGGCACCCGCAGCATGGCCTCGAACCCGCTGGTGCGCTACCTGTCCGATGCGCTGCGCTTCTACTTCGAGTTCCACCGCGACTACGACCAGGGCTACATCGCCCATGTGCACGACTTCTTCGCCGCCGGGATCGCCGCCGGCACCCTGGAATACAAGGCCCGGGAGGCAACCGTGGCCGTGGAAACCCAATCGCCGCTGCTCATCGGCACCACCGTGGCCGATTTCCGCGCGCTCTGGGGCAAGCCGGCCAACGCCCACGTGGTCACCTCGAACGACCCGGAGGCCGGCTTCGCCGAACTCGTGAAGAAGCTCGGCGCCCTGGCCCGGCGGATTGGCCAAGTTGCCTGAGTGGCACGTGCCGGGCAACCGAATTTCCTGGCTTGGACGCCGGAACCCACCCGCCGGCCATGCCTTTGCCAGCGCGGACAGCGGAAGTGGGGTGCCGCAAAAAAGCGCCGATCCCGGGTCGGCTCCTCGGGGAAAGTCCGGACCGCCGGGGGAGCACCTTGCCAGCGGGAACGGCGGTCCGGGGCTCTGGCGTTATGCCTGCGCCCTTGGTAGTTTTCACCACATGGCTATCTAACTTGAGAACGTCGGCATTGCGGTTCGCGACCTTGAAGAGGCGATCGCCTTTTTCACGAACCTTGGTCTTGCTGTCGTCGGCCGAGACACCGTCAGCGGCGAGTGGACCGACACCGCGGTGGGACTCGATGGAAACCACGCCAACATCGCGATGCTCCAGACCCCGGACGGACACGGACAACTGGAGCTCTTCGAATACATCCATCCCGAGGCGATCGAATCGGCCCCCACCCGTCCCAACGACATCGGCATGCACCGTGTGGCCTTCTCGGTGGATGACATTGACGAGGCCCTGGCGCTTGCCGCAAGGCACGGATGCCACCCCCTGCGCGGCGTGGCGACCTACTCCGACATCTACAAGCTCACCTATCTCCGTGGCCCGAGCGGAATCCTGGTGATGCTCGCGCAGGAGCTGAAGAAGGGCTGACTTTCCCCATCCGGCCGGGCCGCAATTGCCGGCGACAGGGCTAGGCGGTTTCCCCGGTGCCGTGCCCCGGACGGGGCGATGGCTTCTTCCGAAGGACTGGCATGGCGAGCGCGGCCAGCATCGTGGCCGTGGCGCCCAGGAACGCGACCCCGCTGGCCATATAGAGGGGTGCCTCCAACGCGAATGCGGCCTCGGCGTTCCAGTTGTAGTAGGTATCGCCCACCGAATTCATGTTGCCGAACGCCGTGAAGAAGAATGCCGGTGCGCCCAGGGCAAGGATTCCTGCCCACATTGACGCTGTTGCCCATATCGGCAAGGTGGCTCGGCGGGATATCGTCGCCACACCCCATGCGAGGGCGAGCACGATACCCAGCGACGCGAAGACGGCCCCTGGAATTGCGCTGTAGGGTTGGTTCGCCGCAGCCATGTCGGTGATCGCCGTCTCGAGCGGCACGCCGCTGGCGGCAACCACGGCCCAGTCGTTCATCAGCATTGCCCCGAGCACCGCATAAGCGATGATCGCAACCATTCCGAGGATGGTGAAGATTGTGCGCATCTCGAAAGACTAGCAGTCTGCTGTTTCTGGCCTGAGCCGCACCACCCAGGAACCTCATTCCGGCCGGGGACGGAGCCGCGGTGCGCTAGAATCTTTCCCGGGCCAAGGTGACATAGGCCCCGCTCACGCTCCGTGGCGCATCCGGTCTTTCCGGGATGTGCCCCCGCAATCGAGGAATTCCATCCCATGTCACCGAACCTGATCCTGCCCGAGACCGCCACCGGGCACCCGATGCGCCGCCGGATGCTGGCAGCCGCCGGCGCCCTGTTGCTCGCCGGAACCTACACCGCACTGGTCCTCACCCAGCCCACCGGCCTGGTCGACGGGCTGGGCCAGACCGTCGCCCTGGCCACCTTCGCCGCCTACCTGGTGGCCGCATTGCTGCTGTTGGCCGCGGTGCTGCCCGAGCTTCCGGTTTCCACCCTCACCCTGATCCCCGTCGCACTGGCGCTGAACATCGTGCTGGGCCAGTTCGTCGGCTCCGTGATGGTCCCGCTCTACCTGGACTCGCTGGGCACCGTGCTGGTCGGATTCCTGGCCGGACGCCGGGCCGGGGCCGCCACCGGCGTGCTCGGCACGCTGATCTGGTCGCTGTTCAACCCCACGGTGCTGCCCTTTGCCGCCGGCGCCGCACTGGTTGGCTTCCTGGCCGGCACCGCCGCCCGCTTCGGCGCGCTGCGCCGCCCCTACCTGGCCCCGGTGGCCGGGCTGGCCGCCGGCGTGCTGGTCGGCGTGCTCTCCGCACCGGTGGCCGCCTTCGTCTTCGGCGGCACCTCCGGGGTCGGGACCGGCGCACTGGTCGCCGCGTTCCGCTCCATGGGCGACTCGCTGCTCTCGGCGGTGACCAAGCAGGCACTGATCTCCGACCCCGGGGACAAGGCCATCGTCTTCCTGGTCGCCGCGCTGCTCATCTACGCGCTGCCCCGGCGGCTCAGTGCAGGCTTCGCGTTCGTGCGCCGCCACAACGTGCTCGGCTCCCGCGGCTCCAGGTAGCCGGTCCCATGCCCCGCACCTCGCCGCTGCACCCCTTCACCGTGCTCGCCCTCGCCGCGGCCGCCACCGCCACCACGGTGGCCATCGGCCGCTGGTGGCTCAGCGTCGCGGTGCTGCTGGCGTGCCTGCTGCTGGCTGCCTGGGCACGGCGCGCGCGCAGGCTGGCCGGGCTGGCCGTGGCCATCCTGGCACCGGCCTTCGGCTCCCAGCTGCTGATCCATTCGATGGCGGACGCCGCCGGCGGCCACGTGCTGGCCGCCGCGGGCCCGCTGCGGATCACCGCCGAGGGACTGGCGACCGCCGGGGCGCTGGGCCTGCGCACCGGGGTCCTGGTGGTGGCGGGGTTGCTGTGCACGTTGCTGATCGACCGGCATGACCTGATTGCCGCGGTCGACCTCTCACCCGCCCCGCCGCAGCTGGGCTACCTTCTCGCGGCCACGCTGTTGCTGCTTCCGGCCCTGGAACAGCGGCAGCGGGCCATCGGCCAGGCGCAATTGCTGCGCGGGGCGACCCTGGGAGGCGGGCCGCGCGGCTGGTTCCGGCGCGTGCGGCTGCGCTCGGTCCCGCTGGTGCTCGGTGCCCTGCAGGACGCCGCGGACCGCTCCGCCCACCTGGCCGCCCGCGGGTTCCCGGCCGCGGGTCCGCACACCCGCCTGCGCACGGTGCCGGACTCGGCCGCCCAGCGCCGGGTGCGCCGGATCGCCCTGGCCTGCATCGTGCTGGGACCGGTCGCGGTGCTGGCGCCCACCTGGGCCGGTGCCGCGTGAGCACGGGGCCGAACCGGGTGCTCGGGCTGGAACTGGCGCGCTTCCGCTATTCCGGGGCCTCCCGCGACACGCTGTCCGGGATCAACCTTTCCCTGGCGCCGGGCTCGCTGACGGTGGTCCTGGGGGACTCGGGATCGGGCAAGTCCACGCTCGGGGCCGTGCTGGCCGGGATGCTGCCGCGCCACGACGGCGACGCACTGGACGCGACGCTGCACCTGGCCGGCCAGCGGATCCGCCACCGGCCCGGCGCTGCGGTGCGCATCGACCCGGTGGGCTGGGCCCGGCAGGTCGGGTTGTTGCCGCAGGATGCGCGCCACTACCTCTCCGGGGTGCGCGCGACCGTGGCAGAGGAACTGGCCCTGGGCCTGGAGAACGCCGGGGTGCCGCGCGCGCAGATGCACCGGCGGATCGCCGCCCTCGCGGACCGACTGGAGCTGCACGCGTTGCTGGATCGCGATCCGGCCCAGCTCTCCGGCGGGCAGGAACGCCTGGTGGCGCTGGCCGCCCTCGCGCTCGATACGCCGACGGTGCTGGTCCTGGACGAACCGCTGGCCGGCCTGGACGCCGCGGCCGCGGCCCGGATCTGCGAGATGCTGGACCGGCTGCGCAGCGGGGGCACCGCACTGGTGCTGCTCGCCCGCGCCGTCGACCGGCTGACGGCCGGTGCCGACACCGTGCTGGCCCTGCGGGCCGGCAGCTGCCACGAGTTGGACACCGCGGTGCCGGCGGACCCGGCACCCCTGGCACCGGCGGTGCGCGGGGCACCGGGGACACCAGACGAGGTGCTGCTGGGCTTCTCCGGGGTCGGGATCGGCTACCCGGGATCCGCACACCCCGTCGTGGAGTGCCTGGAGCTGACGGTGCGGGCCAGTGAATGCGTGGGGCTGGCCGGGCCCAACGGAAGCGGCAAGACCACGGTGCTCAAGGCCGCCGCCGGCCTGCTGCGCCCGAGCGCCGGGCAGGTGCACGGCAAATCCCTGGCCGCCGGCACAGTGGGGCTGCTGCTGCAAAATCCCTCCGACCAGCTCTTCGAGCGGACCGTTGCCCGCGAGGTCGCCTTCGGCCTGCCCAGGCGCGGCCCGGCGGCGGCGCGGATCCCCGCGGTGCTGGACTCGCTGGGACTGGGAGAGCATGCCCAGGCCCACCCCTACGAGCTGCCGGCCTCGGCCCGCCGGCTCGTCGCCCTGGCCACGGTGCTGGTGCGCGAGCCGGAGGTGTTGCTGCTTGACGAGCCGACCGAGGCACTGGACGCCCACGGGTTGGCCCTGCTGCACGCGGCGCTCGCGGTGGTGCTGGACCGCGGAGGGGCGGTGCTGCTGGCGACCCACGACGAGGCGTTCATGGCCGCCACCGCGCACCGGGTGCACCGCATGGGCCCGGCCGTTGCAGCCCGCGTCCGGGACAGGACCGGCGGCCCCGGGTAGAGTGGGGGAACTTTAGGCAGGGGCAGATGGGCGACGGGAGTGGCATGCCGCAGGATTTTGAGCGCTGGGAAGTGCTGGTGCGCGATGAGGCGCGCGTCGGGGTGCTCTACCGGTTGCTGGAATCCAATGTCTTGCTCACCCGCGTCCTGGTCGAGGACGACGGCGAGCCCTACCGTGCCGAATCGCGCCTCCGCCTGGAGCCCGGGAACGGAAGCTGGGAACTGAGTTGGTACCGGGACCGGAACCTGGGCGCGGCCAAGCTGATGCGCCGGGAACCGCAGGGCCTGCCCAGTATTTCCATGCCGAGCTACGGAGATATCCTGATGCTATTCAAGGCCATCGAGGATCCGGGGAACCGGTTGCGCTACTGGCGGCTGAACGAGGCCGCCTGGGACGCGCAGGATGCCAACGGACACCTGGGTGCCGAGCCCAATGCGCGCATCCTGCGGGTCGGTGCGCTCGAGCAGCTGCCCATCCCGTTGGGTGCCACGGTGTCGACCCACCGCTACGAGGCATGGGCCGACGGCGTCCTGGTCGCCACCCACTGGGTCGATGAAGGCAACGAGCTCCTCTGCACCCGGTGGGGCGCGGACCTGCACAGCTACCGGGTGCCGGGGACGGCCAGCGAGGCCGGATGGATGTCACTGTCCGGGCTCGACGACGGAACCGTCGAGTTCATGACCAGGGGCTTTGACGCAGGTGGCTGACGGATCCTAGTAGCCGCGCGAGGTGTCGGCCAGGTCCCGGGAGGATTCCAACGTGGAAATGAATTCGTCGGTGGTCGCCGGGGTAGAGAACATCGGGTAGTTGAACCGCACCGCGGACTCGCCTTCCTCCACGGAGGTTGCCGCGACGGCATCGGTCAGCGTCACGACCTCGAAGCCGCGCTCGTAGGCGGTGCGCATGGTCGATTCCACGCAGCAATTGGTCAGGAATCCGGCCAGCACCACCTTGGTGATTCCCTTGGAACGCAGGATGAAATCCAGGTTCGTGCTGCCGAAGGCATCCAGTCCGCGCTTGCCCTCGATCACGATGTCGGCCGGCTGTGGGGTGAAACGCGCATCGATTTCCGCGCCCCACTGCCCCTTGACGAAGGCGGTGGCATCCACTACGCCCTTGAGGATCCCGTAGGGGTGGGCTGAGATCTCGTTGTAGCCCGGCGCGAAGCCGATGGGCGAGTGGATGACCGTGGCACCGTGCTCGCGCGCCGCGGCCAGCGCCTTGGCGGCATTCTCGAGGGTCGAGTTGGCCTCCATGGAATCCTTGACCGCGTCGTGCAGGACGCCGCCGGGGGAAGTGAAGTCGTTTTGGAATTCGATGAACACCACTGCGGTGGACTCATTGGACATGGCTGGTCGGCTCCTTCGGGACAAGAAAACGGGTAGGCGCCCACAGGGCACCCACCCACCAACCTATGACGCCTTGCCCTCCAAGGGAAGGGAGGCTGCCACCAGCGGGCTTAGACGTAGATGAGGACCTCGTCGCCCTTGATCCCGGCGGCGAAGCGTTCCAGCGCGGCACGGGCCGGTCCGGCAACGGCCTTGCCGTCCTCGGGCTGGAAGTAGGAGCCGTGGCAGGGGCAGTAGAAGGCCTCGCCGTTGGGGTCCTTGGTGGTCACCGCGCAGCCCTGGTGGGTGCAGATCGCGGTGTAGGCCAGCACCGTCTTCTCGTTTGGACGGAAGAGCAGGAACCCTGCCTGCTTGCCCGCTTCCTCGCCCCGGGTGCGCACCGCGGCGACCGACAGCCGCGTTCCCACGGGCAGCTCGGCCACGGTGGCCACGACGGTTCCCTCGCCTTCGGCTGCCGGGGGAGCGGAGGGCTCGTTGTTCGGTGCGGCCGAGGAACCGTCGCCGCAGGCGGCCAGTGCCAGGGTGGCGCCGGCGGCCACGGTGGTGCCGACAAAGGCGCGGCGTGTGCAATCAGGGATGGGCAAACTCATGGGACCCATCATTCCATGCGGGCGCACCACCCAGGCGCAGCCAGGGCTGCGATGTCACTTACAACCGTGCCGGGATGCCGCCCGCTAGAGGAGGATCTTGACCTCGGGTCCATCGACCTCGGTGGCAAAGCGGGCCAGGGACTTCGGGGCCGGACCCTGGATGACCGAACCGTCCAGCTTCGAGTACTCCGAGCCGTGGCAGGGGCACTTGAAGGCCTCGCCGCTGCCGGTGCCGACCTTGCACCCCTGGTGGGTGCACACCGAGGTGTAGGCCAGGACCGTGGCCTCGTCCGGGCGGTAGAGCAGGTAGCCGGCACCGTTGACGGTGACCGAGGCGGTGCCCTTGACCGGAAGCTTCGCCAGCGCGATCGCGTCGACGGGCTTGCCGGTGGCTTGCGGGAGGTCCTGGGCCTTCCCGCCGGACCCGCACGAAACCAATGTCACCGCGGCGCCGGCAACCAGGGAAGCCTCGATGACGCTTCTGCGGGTGGGCATGAGAGTGATGTGCTGTTTCATAACCAAAGTGTCGCGCACAATCGGGCCAAGGTCGATGGATGGGAGCCGGGATTATTTTTTTGGCCCGGACCATCGGGAAACGGTGAAGGCGGGACGCCGGCCGTTGCCGGCATCCCGCCTTCACCCGCCCCGGTGCGCGGGGACCCGGCTAGTGCTGGTGGAACTTCTTGCCGTTGACCCGCTCGGAGGCGCCGACCTGGTCAAGGTACGGGGTGATGCCGCCCAGGTGCATGGGCCAGCCGGCACCCAGGATCATGCACAGGTCGATGTCCTCGGGACCCGCCACGACGCCCGCCGCGAGCATCAACCCGATCTCCTCGGCCAGCGCGTCCTGGGTGCGCAGCAGCAGTTCCCCGGAAGTGCTCGGGGTGTTCCCGAACTCCAACAGCCCCAGCGTGGAGGCCGGGATCTCCATCCCGCCGTCGCCGGTGGGCGCCCACAGGGACTTGATGCCGTTGGAGATGAGCACCTGCTGGTTGCCCGAGACGTGGAAGCGCTCGCCGAAGGCGGCGTGCAGCGACTCCGAGACGTGGTGCGCCACCGGGATCCCGACCATGGCCAGCAGCGTGAACGGGCTCATGGGCAGGCCCATGGGGCGCAGCGCGCCGTCGGCCACCGAGGCCTCGGTGCCGTCGTCGAAGGCATTGGCGATCTCGCCCATCAACCGCAGCAGGATCCGGTTCACCACGAAGGCCGCCTCGTCCGCCACCAGCACGCTGGTCTTGCGCAATGCCTTGCCCAGGGCGAAGGCGGTGGCCAGAGCGGTGTCGCCGGTCTTTTCGGTCCGCGCGATCTCCAGCAGCGGCATCTGGGCGACCGGGTTGAAGAAGTGGAAGCCAACCAGCCGTTCGGGGTTTTTCAGGTCCCTGCCCATCTCGGTCACCGACAGCGAGGAGGTGTTGGTGGCCAGGATGCACTCGGGGGACACCACGGCCTCGACCTCGGCAAATACCTGTTTCTTGACGGCAAGTTCCTCGAAGACCGCCTCGATCACGAAGTCGGCATCCGCGAAGGCCTCCTTGGACACCGAACCGGTGACCAGGGCCTTGGTGCGGTTTGCCGCGTCGGGGGAGATGCGGCCCTTGGCCAGCTGCTTGTCGACCTCGGAATGGATGTGGGCCAGGCCCTTGTCCACGCGTGCCTGGTCGATGTCGGTGATGACCACCGGCACCTTGAGGTTCCTGGCGAAGAGCAGCGCGAGCTGTCCGGCCATGAGCCCGGCCCCGACCACGCCGACCTTGGTGACGGGGCGGGCGAGCTTCGGATCCGGGGCGCCGGCGGGTCGCTTGGAGCGCTTCTGCACCAGGTCCAGGAATGCGTACACGGTGTTGTGGAAGGCGTTGGTCTGCATCATGTCGGTCAGCGCCGCGATTTCCAGGGCCGCCGATTCCTTCTGGGTGATCGACGCTCCGGCCTCGAAGACCTCCAGCACCTTGGCCGGGGCCGGGGCGGCGTTGGAGGTCTTGGCCTCCACGAAGGCCCGGGCCTTGGCCGCGGCGGCCGCCCAGCGGGCCGCCACCTCGGGGCTGGAGTTCGGCTCCACGGCGTTCGGGCGGGCCACCTCGGCGCCGCCGATCACGTTCCCGGCCCAGAGCAGGGATTGCTCCAGGAAGTCCGCGGGCTCGAACAACGCGTCGGCGATGCCGAGCTTGAAGGCCGCGGCCCCGTTCAGCGAGCGGTTGTTGTTCAGCGGGTTTTCGATCATCACCGTCATGGCCGCCTCCGGGCCGGTCAGCCGCGGGAGCCGGTAGACCCCGCCCCAGCCGGGGATCAGGCCGATGAAGGCCTCTGGAAGCCCGATGCCGTTGGCCCCGGTGGAGACGGTGCGGTAGGAGCAGGCCAGGGCGATCTCCAGCCCGCCGCCCAGGGCGACGCCGTTGATGAATGCGAAGGTCGGCACCCCGAGGTCCGCCAGCAGGTCGTAGCAGGCATGGCCCAAGGTGGCCATGGCCGCCCCGTGCTCGGGGGAGGCGAGGTTCTTCACGCCGTTGAGGTCCGCACCGGCGACCAGGAAGTAGGGCTTCCCGGTCACCGCCAGCGCGGCGATCTCCCCGGCGGCGGCCCGTTCCTTCTGCGCGGTGAGCGCCGCGTGCAGTTCCAGCAGGGTGTTGGGGCCCAGCGTGGTGGGCTTGCTGTGGTCGAACCCGTTGTCCAGGGTCAGCAGCGCAAGCGTGGCGCCGCCGGGCAGCACCACGTCCTCAAGAAGGGAGTGGGTGATGATCTCGTCGGGGACCAGGGAGGCGAGGGAAGCGAAGTTTTCAATGGTGCTCGAGCTCATGGCCTAGGCATCCTTTCCGAAGTCTGCGTGGTGCGGGTTTTCCCAGATGACGGTGCCGCCCATGCCCAGCCCGATGCACATGGTGGTCAACCCGTAGCGGACCGAGGGGTCCTGTTCGAACTGTCGGGCCAGCTGGTTCATCAGGCGCACGCCCGAGGAAGCCAGCGGGTGGCCCACGGCGATGGCGCCGCCATAGCGGTTCACCCGCGGGTCGGTGTCCTCGATCCCGTAGTGGTCAAGGAAGGAGAGCACCTGCACGGCGAAGGCCTCGTTGATCTCGAACAAGCCGATGTCCTCGATGCCCAGCCCGGCCTGGGCCAGCGCCTTTTCGGTGGCCGGGACCGGGCCGATGCCCATCACCGAGGGGTCGACCCCGGCGAAGGCGTAGGAGACCAGGCGCATCTTCACGCCGAGCCCCAGTTCCTCGGCGGCCTGCGCGCTGGCCAGCACCGCGGCGGTGGCCCCGTCGTTCAGGCCCGCGGCGTTGCCGGCGGTCACCCGGCCGTGGGCGCGGAAGGGGGTGCGCAGCCCGGCCAGGGACTCGAGGGTCGTGCCCGGGCGCGGTGGTTCGTCGGTGGTGCGCAGCGTGAAGCCCTCGGACGGGCGGCGCGCGGCGACCGGGACCAGGTCCGGCTGGATGTCCCCGGCCGCATAGGCCGCCGCCAGCTTGGCCTGGGATTCCACGGCGTAGGCGTCGGCGCGTTCCTTGGTGATGGCCGGGAACCTGTCGTGCAGGTTCTCGGCGGTGTTGCCCATGTTCAGGGCCGCCGGGTCCACCAGGCGTTCTGCGGCGAAGCGCGGGTTCGGGTCGGCCCCGGCGCCCATGGGGTGGTTGCCCATGTGCTCGACGCCGCCGGCGATGACCACGTCGTAGGCGCCGAAGGCGATGGAGCCGGCGGTGCTGGTCACCGCGGTCATGGCCCCGGCGCACATGCGATCGATGGCAAATCCCGGGACCGATTGCGGCAGGCCGGCCAGCAGCGCTGCGGTGCGCCCGATGGTCAGCCCCTGGTCGCCGGTCTGCGTGGTGGCCGCGATGGCGACCTCGTCGATGCGTTCGGGCGGCAGCGAGGGATTGCGGCGGATGAGCTCGCGGATGCACTTGACCACGAGGTCGTCGGCGCGGGTGCCGTGGTACATGCCCTTTTCACCTGCCTTGCCGAAGGGGGTGCGGACGCCGTCGACGAAGACGACGTCGCGGACGCTGCGCGCATGGCGCGTGTTCACTGGCTGGGGGCTCACCGGTACTCCTTGTGATCGGGATGTGGATGTGATCCACCCCATACGCTACTGGTGAGTAACTTAGAGTGCAAGCCGGGCGCTCCCGGGCAAGAAAAAGCCGGGCAGGTGCTTCCCGGTATTTCGGAAAAACCTGCCCGGCAATTCATCAGCGCTTGGCCAACTCGTCCGGGTCCAGCAGCGCCACGGTCAGCACCGGGCCGACCAGGTCGATCTGCCAGGCCCGGGCACCCAGGGCCCGCAGGGCATCGGCCACGGTGTCCGGGTCGATTGCCGCCGGCGGGTTCCAGCACAACCGGCGCAGCGTGTCCGGGGTCAGCAGGTTCTCCATGGGGATGTTCAGCGACTCGGCCGTGCGCGCCACCCGGGCCCGGGCGGTCTGCAGCCGCGCGGCGGCCACCGGATCCTTGTCGGCCCAGACCTTGGGCGGGGGCGGGGAGTTCGAGGGTACCTGGTTCGGCGGCAGCTCGGAGGTGGTGGAGGCATCCTGCAGGGCGCGCAGCCACTTCGGGGCGTCCTTGGAGGCCGAACGGCCGTGGAAGCCGGGGGTCTTCAGCAGCGCGGGGACGCTCTTGGGCATGGCCTTGGCCGCGGCGACCAGCGCCGAGTCCGGGATCAGCCGGCCCGGGGCGGTGTCGCGGGTGCGGGCCAGGGACTCGCGGGTTTCCCACAGGGCGCGGACCGCGGCCAGGGTCCGGCGGTCGCGGATCTGGTGCAGGCCCGAGGTGCGGCGCCACGGGTCCACGCGCGGCGGGGCAGGCGGTGCGGTGCGCACGGCCTCGAATTCCTGTTCCGCGTACTCGAGCTTGCCGTCGGCCTGAAGGATCTTGATCAGTTCGATGCGCAGCTGGTCGAGCACCTCGACGTCCAGCGCGGCGTAGCGCAGCCACGGCTCGGGCAACGGGCGGGTGGACCAGTCTGCGGCCGAGTGTTCCTTGGCCAGGCGCAGCCCCAGCAGGGATTCGACGGCGGGGCCCAGTCCCACGCGCGGCAGCCCCGCGATGCGGGCGGCCAGCTCGGTGTCGAAGAGGCGGGCCGGTTCCAGGCCCAGTTCGCGCAGGCAGGGCAGGTCCTGGGAGGCGGCATGCAGGATCCAGGTCTCGTCCCCGATGGCTTCCTGGATGGGATCGAGGTTCTCGAAGGGAACCGGGTCGATCAGCCAGCTGCCCGATCCCTCGCGGCGCAGCTGGACCAGGAAAGCGCGCTGTCCGTAGCGGAAGCCCGAGGCCCGCTCGGCATCCACGGACACCGGGCCGGTGCCCGCGGCGATGGCGCGCGCGGCGCGCGCCAGTCCCGGTGCGGTGGTGACCACCTCGGGAACCCCGTCGCGCGGCATGTCCAGCAGGACCGGTTCCCGGGGTTCGGCCTGCGGTGCTTCTTCGATTCCCTCGGGCTGCGGCGGAGCGGTTGATGCGTCGGCTGCGGTGCCCGGGGCTGGTTTGGTGGCGTGGTGGGTACGGGTCATGATGTAACCGATTCTAGTACCGATTGCCCGGCACCCGGATTCCGGCGGTCCGGAATGGCCCGGTTCTAGGAGAGCCGGCGGTGCGGCAGCGCGGTGACCCCGCTGGGCAGCGGCGGCAATCCGGCGAAGGTGCAGACCATGTCGGCCCAGGCCTCCAGGTGGGTGGAGATGTCGTGGTCGCCGGGGGTCCAGGAGGCGCGCAGCTCGATGTCGATGGTCTCGGGCCGGTCAGCCAGGGTCCCGTAGCTCTCGGAGAGCACGCGGGTGGTGGTGCCGCCGGCCTGGCGGTAGTCGGCGCCGGACTCGTTCAGCGAGTCCAGCAGCCAGGTCCAGGCCACGGAGCCGAGCATGGTGTCGTTGCCCATCTCCGATTCCATGCGGGCCCGGATGTAGGTCACGATGCGGAAGGTGCCGTCCCAGAGGGCGGAGCCCGCCGGGTCGTGGAGCAGCACGAAGCGTCCGGTGGCCAGTTCCTCGGCGTGCACCGGGGCCGCGGTTTCCGTCTTGGATCGCGCCACTCGTTCGTGGACGTCCGCGGACAGCGCCAGGGCGTAGGGTGCCAGGCGGGCCGGGGCCGGGATCTCCTGAAGGCGGATTTCGCGCCGGCAGCTGGCGCGGCGAACGGCGGCCAGGGCTTCGAGGAAGGCCGGCGGCACTGCTTGGACTGGTCCGGTTGATGTCACATGGCGAGTCTAAAGTGTGGCCGTGGCTTGGATGCTTGCGGCACGCCGGGGAGCGGGTGCAGGTTGCGCGCCCGCCCCGGCGGCCCGCGGTGGAACCTACCGCGCGGCAAGTTCCTCGCCAAGTGCGGCCACGAAGGAATCCACGTCCGCCTCGGTGGTGTCGAAGGAGCACATCCAGCGCACCTGGCCCGCGGCCCGGTCCCAGTCGTAGAAGCGGAAGCGCTCGCGCAAGCGGTCCGCCACGGCGTTGGGCAGGGCGGCGAACACGCCGTTGGATTCGGTGGGGTAGACCAATTCCACGCCGTCGGTCGCCTGGACCGCGGCCGAGAGCCTGGCCGCCATGGCGTTGGCGTGCGCGGCCGAGGTCCGCCACAAGTCGGTGCCGTAGAGGGCCAGCAACTGTGCGGAGATGAAGCGCATCTTGGAGGCCAGCTGCATGTTCATCTTGCGCAGGTACTTCATCGACTCGGCCGGGCCCTCGGTCAGGGCCACGATGCCCTCGCCGAACATGATGCCGTTCTTGGTGCCGCCCAGGGAAAGGATGTCGATCCCGGTCCCCGTGGTCATCTCGCCCAGCCCCACCCCGAGCGCGGCGGCGGCGTTCGACAGCCGGGCCCCGTCCATGTGCACGCGCATGCCTTTGCCGTGGGCGTGCGCGGTGATGGCGCGCAGTTCCTCGAGCGTGTACAGGGTGCCGAGCTCGGTGGACTGGGTCAGCGACACGGCCAGCGGCTGGGCACGGTGCTCGTCTCCCCAGCCCCAGGCCTCCAAATCGATCAGCTCGGGGGTGAGCTTGCCGTCGGGGGTGGGCACCGAGAGCAGTTTCATGGACCCCACGCGTTCCGGGGCGCCGTTCTCGTCCACGTTGATGTGGGCGCTGTTGGCGCAGATGACCGCACCCCAGCGCGGCAGCAGCGACTGCAGCGCGGTGACGTTGGCGCCGGTGCCGTTGAACACCGGGAAGATCGTGGCGATGTCACCGAAGTGCGAGGCGATGACGCGTCCGAGTTCCTCGGTGTATTGGTCCTCTCCGTAGGAGACCTGGTGCCCGCCGTTGGCCGCGGCCAGTGCCGCAAGGACCTCGGGGTGGACGCCGGAGTAGTTGTCCGAGGCGAAGCCGCGTATCGAGGAATCATGGATCGAGGAAGTCACGGGAGAAGAGTCCTATCGAGGGGAAGGCAGGGGAAAAATTCAGCGGTGCGCGGCGGCTGCCGCGCACCGGTTGTTCAGAGGCTTGGCAGGTTGATCCGCGCGCCGTTGATCGCGGAGGCATCCGCCGTGAACAGTTCCACGGCGGCTTGCCCCAAGGCGGTGACGTCGGTGAAGCCGGCGGTATTGCGCTCGGGGTGCGCCTCGCGGCCGGCGGCGTCGGTGAACGCCTTGATGACCCAGGTGAGGGCCGCGGCCCGCTGCGGGACCGGTGCGGTCTTGCTGCCGGACTGGGCGGTGCGCAGCTCCGCTGCCACCGAGCGCATCCAGGCCTCCGCCCCGGCCTTGGCGGTGGTGTAGTTGGCGTTGGAGCCGGATGGGGAATCCACGGCGGCGGCCGAGACGATGGCAACGCGTCCGCACCGCGAGGCCACCAGGTCGTCGCGGAACACCCGGGTGGTGTTGCGCAGCGTGGTGACGACCTGGGTGTGCAGGAACTCGGCGTCGTCGTCGGACTGCCCGGCCAGGCCCTTGCCGCCGCGCCAGCCGCCGACCAGGTGCAGCAGCCCGTCGATGGGCCCGCGCTCGGTGTCGATCAGCGCGTGCAGCTCGGTCACCGCGGCGTGGTTGGCCAAATCGACCTCGTAGCGCCCGTGCACGAAGGGCAGCCTTTGTGCCAGCCGCTCCGCATTGGATCCGGCGGCCAGCACCGTGGCGCCGGCCTCGCACAGGGCGTGTGCCGCCGCGACGCCGGAGGCGGAGCTCGCCCCGGCAATCAGTATTGTCAGATCCTTGAGGTCAGCCATGGAAAAGATTCTAGCCTCCGTTGGGTGTGCGGTCGGTGCGTTAGATGTCCGAGGTGCCGGTGATGCCCACGGTCGATTCGATGACCGGGCGCAGTTTCTTGGCCAGGGCCTCGTAGAACATCGACAGCGGGAACTCGTCGTCCATGACCTGGTCGGTCATCTCGCGCAGCGGAGCGGTCAGCGGCAGCGCGTCGGGGCCCTTGGCCCAGACCGAGGCCGGGTGCGGGGTCAGCGTGGCGGAGACCAGCTCGTAGGCCGCAAGCCAGTGGGCGATCTTCGGGCGGTCGATCGAGCGCCAGTACAGCTCGTCGATGGCATGGCCCAGGTTCGAGACGACCTCGGGGACCTGGTCCCAGTCGATCGACAGCTTGGTGTCGGTCCAGTGCAGCACGTGGTGCTGGTGCATCCAGGCGAAGAGCAGCTGCCCGCCGAGCCCGTCGTAGTTGCGGGTGCGGGACCCGGTGATGGCGAAGCGGAAGATCCGATCGAAGATCACCGCGTACTGCACCAGCTTGGCGTGGTGCCGGGTGGCCGTGTCGGCGGTCGCGTCCTGGGCGATCTTGACGCATTCGCGGAAGGCCGTCAGGTCGCAGCGCAGCTCCTCGAGCGAGTAGAGGAAGAACGGCATGCGCTGCTTGATCATGAACGGGTCGAAGGGCAAATCCCCGCGCATGTGGGTGCGGTCGTGGATCAGGTCCCACATCACGAAGGTTTCTTCGGTCAGTGCCTGGTCCCCGAGCATGGCAGCGGCGTCGGCGGGCAGTTCGAGGTTGGTGATCTGGGCGGCGGACTTCAGCACCCGGCGGAAGCGCGCGGCCTCGCGGTCCTGGAAGATGGCACCCCAGGTGAAGGACGGGGTTTCGCGGATGGCCACGGACTCGGGGAAGAGCACCGCGGAGTTGGTGTCGTAGCCCGGGGTGAAGTCCAGGAAGCGCAGCGGGACGAAGAGCTTGTTGGAGTAGTCCCCGGCCTCCAGGGCGGAAATGAACTCGGGCCAGATGACCTCCACCAGCACGGCCTCGAGCAACCGGTCGGTGGAGCCGTTCTGCGTGTACATCGGGAAGAGCACCAGATGGCGCAACCCGTCCTGGCGGGCCAGCTGCGGCTGGAACGCCAGCAGCGCATCAAGGAAGTCGGGAATGCCGAACCCGGCTTGTTCCCAGGCGGCCAGGTCGTGGTGCAGCGCCCGGAAGTAGTCTGCGTCGTGCGGGAACTGCGGGGCCAGCACCTGAAGGGAGTCGGTGATGGTTCCCAGCAGCGCGGCGGCGCGGGGCTTGTCGGAGTCCTCGGGCACCGAGCCGTCGTGGACCTGGAGCCCCTGGAATTCGGTGGCTGCCGTCTTCAGTGCCAGCCATGCGGGCGAGGAGACGAGCTCGTGGTTGGACAATGGCTTGGGAAGAGTTGCCTGTGACATATTGGATACCCCTTTCGGTACGGCCGAACGTGCCGCGGATGCTGTTGTTGTTTCCTGGTTCCAGCGTACCGAGAGGTCATTATTGCTGATTGAAAATTGGTCTGAGCGTAAGCAGTGCTGTGGCATGAGGCGCCACTGCAGGCACCAAGGCATGCGTGCGGGGAATGCTCGGGTTCGGCACCTCCCGAATCCACCCCCGGCGCCGGGGTGCAGGGCCCGCTGCGGCTAGCTCGTCTTCAAGCGCAGCGAGACCGAGTTCATGCAGTAGCGCTGGTCGGTGGGGGTGTTGAAGCCCTCGCCCTCGAACACGTGGCCCAGGTGCGAATCGCAGGCCGCGCAACGCACCTCGACCCGGACCATGCCCAGGGTGGAATCGCGGATGTAGCGGACGCGGTCCTCGGCCAGCGGCGCGAAGAACGAGGGCCACCCGCAGCCGGCATCGAACTTGGCATTGGAGGTAAAGAGTTCCTGGCCGCAGGCCCGGCATTCATAGACGCCCTCGGTGGTGGTGTCCCAGTATTCACCGGTGAAGGGACGTTCGGTGCCGGCCTTGCGCAGGACCTGGAACTCGTCCGGGGTCAACTCCGTGCGCCATTGCTCATCGGTCTTGGCGACGCTGGGCGAGACGGGGGTGCTGGATTCTTTGGGGCTCTGGATATCACTCACATCACACACAACACCGGGGGCGGCGCGCTCATTCCCGCGCCTGCCCGGCGACATGGATCGGCTGCGGAAATTCATCGGGCCCAAAACCACAAGGTGGCAGCCGTTGTTTGCAATGATGGTAGGCATGAAGGCAAATCTTTCCCCCACGCCCCCCCACGCGCCCTCGGCAGGGAAGGGCCTGAGCTGGGCACTGCTGGGCGTGGGCGTCGGCGCTGCGGCCGGATCGCTCTTTGCCGGAAGCGTCTCCGCGCTGGCCGCCTACTTTGCCCGCCGCGTGGTGACCCCCGATGCGGAGCCGGACCAAAGCCTGGAGATCCTCGCACTGGTGCCCACCCCCGAAGGGCAGGACGTGATCCTGTCGGCGGACAAGGATTCCACGGCACCGGGCCGCTACTCGCTGTTCTTCACCGCAGACACCGGCCATGCGCGGCTGGGCGAACCCAAGGGCTATCGGCTCGGGGACGGCACCGTGACCCGGGCCGTGGAAAAAATCTACTTCGGGGACTTGTCGGCCGCGGTGCGCGGACGGCTTTCGGGGATCGTTTACGACTCGCCCGAGGACCTCGGGGCCACCTACGAAGACGTCGAGATCCCGATCCTCGGCGGCCTGGCCCCGGCCTGGTATGTCCCGGGAGACACCCAGGCAGACACCTGGGCCATCTGCGTCCATGGCCGCGGGGCAAACCGCAAGGAGGGGTTGCGCGCACTGCCGGTGTTCGCGGCACTGGGGATCAGCGCGCTGTTGGTTTCCTACCGCAACGACGGGGTGGCCCCCGCGGCGGTCGACGGACGCTACGGACTCGGGGCCACGGAATGGCCCGACATCGAAGCTGCCATCGACCACGCCGTGGCCAATGGCGCCAGGGAGATCCTGCTCTTTGGCTGGTCCATGGGCGGGGCCATCGCCCTGCAGGTGGCCGACAGGTCCCGGCAGGCACGGAAGATCGGCGCCCTGGTGCTTGACGGGCCGGTGATCAACTGGATCGATGTGCTCTCGCACCAGGCCAAGCGCAACCGCATCCCCGAGGCAGTGGGCGACTTCGGCCAATGGCTGCTGGGCAACAAGGCCGGACGGTGGATTACGGGGCTGGCGGCCCCGCTGGATTTGAAGATCCTGAACTGGGTCGAACGGCACGACCAGTTGCGGGTCCCCACCCTGATCCTGCACAGCGAGGACGACGACTTCGTGCCGATCGGCCCCTCCGAGCAGCTCGCCGCACTGAACCCGCAAATGGTGGGGCTGCGGCGATTCAGCCGGGCCGGGCACACCCGGGAGTGGAACGTGGATCCGCAGCGCTGGGAAGCGGAGGTCACCGCCTTCGTCCGGGGCGTGTTGGAGGCCCCGCGTCCCGGGGACAACGCGGCGGGCCTGGAATAGGCCCCCATGCCTGCCCCGCGGCGGATCTCAGTGGCCGGCGATGTGCGCGACCTCTGCCTCGGTCAACCGCTGCAGGTCCGCCGGGGACAGCTCCAGGTCCAGGCCGCGGTGCCCGCCCGAGACGTAGACGGTCTCCAGCGCCATGGCACTGGCGTCAATGATCGTGCGCGAGCGGTTGCGTTGCGCCAGCGGGGAGATGCCGCCCACCACGTACCCGGTGCGCCGCTCGGCCACGGCCGGGTCGGCCATCTCCACCTTCTTTAGCCCCAGGGTCGTGGCCATGGCCTTGAGGTCCAGTGATCGGTTCACGGGAATGATGCCAACCGCCAACGCCGCGGACCCCGGTTCCCCGGTGGACACCAGCAGCGTCTTGAACACCCGGGCCGGGGGCACCCCGATGGCCTCGGCGGCTTCCATTCCGTAGTTGGCCGCGGCCGGATCATGGGTGTAGGAGTGCACGGTGTAGGACACCGCCTCGCGGTCCAGCAGCGTGGTCGCGGGAGTCCCGGTGGAATGCGTATTCTTCTTCTTGGACATGGGCTTTCGGGATCCTCCTTTAACGGGGCTTGGGCGCCGGCATGTGCCGGCGCCCAAGCATCGTAATTGCTTGCGGCTTAGGAGCCGGCAGCGGCAACCCGCTCGCTGACCTGTCGCTTGATACGGGCAAGCATGGCAGTCATGCCACGCAAACGCAATGGCGTCAGGGCCCGGGTCAAGCCCAGCAGGTTGGGCATGTCGTCGGGGACGGCCAGCACCGCCGCGGCGGGCAGCCCGTCGAGTCCCTGGTGCAGCACCGAGGCGAACCCGCGGGTGGTGGGCGCCTGCGGGGGAGCGGAGAAGAACAACGACACCTTGTGCTCCCCGGCCGGCTCGACCTCGATGTTCAGGAACAACGGGGTCTGGCACTCCACGACCTGCTCCAGCAGGTCCGGGTGCTCGGCCAGGCGCGCCGGAAGCTCGGGCAGTTCCTCGGAAAAGTCCAGCAGCATCTCCAGACGCTCCTGCTCCGTGACGGACTGGAAGTCCTCGACGATCTCGGCCAGGGCCCGGGGCATCTCACCCATGCGGCTAGGCCCCGATTCCTGCGGGAACGGCGCCGGGCTCGATGCCCTTCACGATGGGAACGCGCACGGCGTTGCCCCACTCGGTCCAGGACCCGTCGTAGTTGCGCACGTTCTCGAAGCCGAGCAGGAACTGCAGGGCAAACCAGGTGTGGCTCGAGCGCTCGCCGATGCGGCAGTAGGTGATGATGTCATCGCCCGCGGCCAGCCCGGCCTCGTTCAGGTAGATCGCCTCGAGCTCGGCACGGGACTTGAAGGTCCCGTCCTCGGCTGCGGCACGGCCCCACGGAACCGAAGCCGCCGAGGGGATGTGGCCGCCGCGCAGCGTGCCTTCCTCCGGGTATGCGGGCATGTGGGTGCGTTCGCCGGTGTACTCCTCGGTGGAGCGCACGTCGATCATCGGCTTGCCGAAGTGGCCCAGCACCTCGGGCATGAAGGCGCGGATGACCGAATCGTCGCGTTCGATGACCGGGTAGCTGGTGGTGGCAACGACCGGCTTCTCGCGGGTCAATTCACGGCCCTCGGCGATCCACTTGTCGCGGCCGCCGTCGAGCAGGCGGACGTCCTCGTGGCCGAAGAGGGTGAAGACCCACAACGCATAGGAGGCCCACCAGTTGGACTTGTCGCCGTAGATGACCACGGTGGAATCGCGGCCGATTCCCTTGGCTGCCATCAGCGCGGCGAAGCGCTCGCCGTCGACGTAGTCGCGGGTGTCCTCGTCGTTCAGCTCGGTGTGCCAGTCGACCTTGACCGCTCCGGGAATGTGGCCCGTGTCGTACAGCAGGATGTCCTCGTTGGATTCGAGGACCACCAGGCCATCGGTGGACAGGTTGGCCGCCAGCCAATCGGTGGACACCAGCCGTTCCGGGTGGGCATAGTCGGCAAATGAAGGATTGGAGTCGATGGGCAGGCTCATTTTTATAGACCTCGCAACAAGAAAAATGGGGGATGGTGCTGTTTCCAGCCTAGCCACCGTGCGCGCCTCGGGCAGTGCGAAGGAGTCATTCAACGCCATATTTCGCTTCAAGCGTCCGCAATTGCGCTATAAGCGACCGGCGCCACTGCTCCCATTTAGGGGATGCCCGAGGTCTGGGCATAAAATGGCTGGGGCGTGTCTCCGCGCCAAAAACGCCCGTCACAGCCTTCCGAAGACCTAAGGACCGTCCAGCCGTATGGCCACGATTACTAATCTTTCCCAACGGACCCCCACGGTCTCCATCGACGATCTTCTCGCCGGCTTCCACCCGTCGTACCGTTTCGGCGAGGTTTCCTTCGAGACCTACCGTCCGGACCCGGCCTGGCCCACCCAGGCCGAGGCGGTCACCAAGCTCAGGGGCTTCGCCTCGACGATTGGCAAGTCCAAGGGTGGTTTCCTCTCCAACCTCTTCGGCAAGAAGAAGGTCGAGAAATCGGGGATGTACCTGGACGGAGGGTTCGGGGTGGGCAAGACCCACCTGCTGGCCTCGCTGTGGCACCTGGCCCCGGGCCGCAAGGCCTTCGGGACCTTCGTCGAATACACCAACCTCGTCGGTGCGCTCTCCTTCCGCCAGGCGGTCGACGTGCTGAGCAGCTACTCGCTGGTGTGCATCGACGAATTCGAACTCGATGACCCGGGGGACACCGTGCTGATGTCGCGCCTGATGCGCGAGCTCTCGGATGCCGGAGTGAAACTGGCTGCCACCTCCAACACGCTGCCCGGCGCCCTGGGCGATGGACGTTTTGCCGCGGTGGACTTCCAGCGCGAGATCAAGGTGCTCGCCGAGCAGTTCGATGTGCACCGCGTTGACGGGGTGGACTTCCGCCACCGCGGCCTGCCCGACGCTCCGACGCCGCTGGACGATGCCGCCATCGAGGAATTCGCCACCGAACGATACGGCGACAAGACCTATGCGATTGACGAGTTCGCGGACCTGGTCGCACACATGTCCAAGGTCCATCCCAGCCGCTACCGCGCCCTGCTGGGCGATGTCGACGTGCTGGTGCTGCACAACGTGGAGACCATCACCGAGCAGGCCGTTGCACTGCGCTTTGTGGTGTTGGCCGACCGGCTCTATGACAAGGACGTGCCCATCGTTGCCTCCGGCAAGCCCTTCTCCGAGCTGTTCACCCCGGAGATGATGGCCGGCGGCTACCAGAAGAAGTACTTCCGTGCCGTGTCCCGACTCACCGCGCTGGCCCGCGAGGGCCAGACCGGCGAGCCCGCGCTTTAGGCAGCAGCAACGCAGAAAGGCCGTGGCCGTCCCGGCTCCCGCAAGCCTCTTGGCTTGGCGGGGGAGCGGGAGCGGGGCACTGCCTTTTTCACGCCCGGGGACCGGGGGTGTCAGTGGCGTTTGCGCTCGATCAGCAGGCGCAGGGCCAACCCGGCAAGCAGTGCCCAGAAGGCCCCGCCGATCCCGGCGAAGCTCAGGCCCGAACCGGCAATCAGGAAGGCCACCAGGGAACTCATCCGGCTCGTCGGATCCGACAGCGCCGAGGATGCGGAGGCTCCCAGGGTGCCCAGCAGCGCCAGGCCTGCTGCGGCTTCCAGCAGCCCCTCCGGGCTCGCGGTGGCCAGCGCGGTGATCGCGGCCGAGGCCAGGCCCAGCACGATGTAGAACCCGCCGGATGACACCGCGGCGATCCAGCGCCTGGCTCGGTCCTCCCCGGCCTCATCCCCGGCGGCCAGGGCCGCGGAAATCGCGGCGAGGTTGATGGCGTGCCCGCCAAAGACTGCAGCGGCTGCGCTGCCGATGCCGGTGGAGAGCATCGAGGCCCGCCACGGGGTTTGAAAATCGAAGCTGGCCAGCACTGCCACGCCGGGCACATTCTGCGAAGCCATGGTGACCACGAACAGTGGCAACGTGATGGCCGTGAATGCCTCGAGGCTGAATGCCGGTGCCGTGAACTGGAGCGTGGGCAGCAACTCGCCCATGACACCGGTGGCCCCGGCTTGCGCCATGGAGAACCCGGCGATGCCCAGGGCCGCGGCCATGGCCGCGGGCACGGCCCAGCGGGGGCTCAGGCGCAGGAACACGAGCCAGACCACGATGACCGGCGCGACATACAGCGGGATGGTGGACAGCGCCACGAAGGGAGCCAGGCAGAGCTTGAGCAGCACACCGGCCAGCATGGCCTGGGCAAGGGAAACCGGGATGGCTGCCAGCAACCTGCCCAGCCAGGGGATGGCGCCGGTTGCGGCAATCAGCACCCCCGTCATGAGGAAGGCCCCGACGGCTTGGTCCCACCCGAAGTTCACGGTGGCAGCCCCGGCGAGCAATGCTGCTCCGGGGGTAGACCACGCGGTGGTGATCGGTCGTTTGGTGAACCAGGCCAAGCCCACGGCACATATGGCCAGGGCTATGGTCAGGGCGAAGAGCCCCGACGCCGCTTGGGCGTCGGTGGCGCCGACGGCCTTGAGCCCGGTGAGCACGACGGCAAACGAAGAGGTGTAACCGACCAAGGCCGTCACCAGTCCCGCCATGATCGGTTGCGCAGGCGAGGTCTTGGTCGAAAGGCGGGGTGGTGCTGTGGGTCTCAATGTGTATCTTTCCGTGCAAACGACAGGTGCCGGTCCCGCCTCACGGCGGTACCGGCACCCGTTTGTCGTGCCTAGGGCAAATGACCTAGTGAACCAGGCTGGAACCTAGACGGTAGGTGTACCGCCGTCGCCTTCATCCTTGTTGAGGAGGCCCTTTGCGCCGTCCTGAACCTTGTCGACGTGCTCGGCGAACTTGCCGCCGGTCTTTTCGTCGATGAAGTCGCCGGCGTTATCGATGGCCTCACCGATTTTGCCCGAGTTTTCGTGAATCAACCCGGCCGCCTTGTCCTTCAGTCCTTCGGCCTTGCCCTTCAGCTCGTCAAAAATAGACAAAAGGCACCTCCTCTCAATCGTGGGGGCCAGGAAAGCCCCCGTCTGTGAGTCATCCTATGCCGAGTCGATGGCGTTTCAAGGGCATTTGTGTGACTTTTTGAAGATATTCGTGCTGACCACGTCCGATCAGTGCGCGAACGCTTGGATCGGGCGCATGGTGCCCCTCTAGGGCATCCGAATAGTCGCGTGCGACTTTCACCAATCCAAACTCATCGAATGCCAGGACCGTGCATCCCGACACCGTTGTGGGTTGGTCCCTGATGTATATGACGACCCAGTACTCAACAGACGCGGTGCCTCCCTCAACCACCGGATCGGCGAACCAGGTTTTCGCGGGTTTGGTCTCTTCAGCGAAGCATTCAACCAAGTAGCTGCGCAGGCCGCTGCGTCCATGAAATGGCTGGAACATCGACGCCCAGTGTTCACCTTCGTCAGCCTGAAGGTTGACGATCGCTTCCACGTCTTTGCGCGGCCAGGCGCTGGCCCATGTATTCGCCCAACGTTGGGCAGCCTCGAAAGCCTGCATTTGGGTTTCCTTCTGGCATCGACAACCGGTCGCGCGAAAATTTCGGCCCGGAACGGCAGGGCAACTCAAAGTATGGCAGGTGAAATCGTGGTTAAACACGTAGGTCGCGTGGTTTGGAAAACCACGCGACCTACGAATTGGAGTGGACAACGAGGTTCGAACTCGCGACCTCAACCTTGGCAAGGTTGCGCTCTACCAGCTGAGCTATGTCCACATTGGCAATCAATACTAACAGTATAGATCGTCGTGGGCGATACTGGGATCGAACCAGTGACCTCTTCCGTGTCAGGGAAGCGCGCTACCGCTGCGCCAATCGCCCGTGATGGGTACTGCACCTGAACTATAGCGTGGATCTTCGTTCCGAAGAACAAGTGCCAGATCCGCCGTCATTTTCATTCCGGTACTGCGGTGCCTTCCTTTCGGAAGACTCAAAGAAATATGGACCCCTCTTCCATGGAATTGAGGTCCATTTCTTCAGAGTGGACAACGAGGTTCGAACTCGCGACCTCGACCTTGGCAAGGTCGCGCTCTACCAGCTGAGCTATGTCCACGTGAAAAACCGACGCACTAGGTGCGGGTTCTTCGTGGGCGATACTGGGATCGAACCAGTGACCTCTTCCGTGTCAGGGAAGCGCGCTACCGCTGCGCCAATCGCCCATACTGCTGCATCATGTTACTACGAGGTGGGGACGGGATTCGAACCCGCGTAAACGGCTTTGCAGGCCGGTGCCTCGCCTCTCGGCCACCCCACCATAACCAATCGGAAATAACCGTTTGGTTTGATCGGCAAGCCGATCCGGTGAATCTAATGCGAGTGGACAACGAGGTTCGAACTCGCGACCTCGACCTTGGCAAGGTCGCGCTCTACCAGCTGAGCTATGTCCACATGAAAGAAGCGCAATCCGCCTGGAATGTTTCCGTTCCGTTTGGCTGCGTTCCAACGAGTAAAAACTCTATACGACGTTTCCCTAAAGTTCCAAATCGGCGCATTCCAGGCCCGACTTTCAGCGAAGATCCTTGTGATCCCGGGGTTTCGGACTGGCCCGGAAAAGTCGGCAACCGACGAAACGTCGCCGGAGCGTGGAAAAATCTTCCCTATGACTTCCCCAGCGCTGGCCCAGCAAACGGATTTTGGGCGCATGTATGCCAGAAAAATCGGCGACCTTCCGGAGGTTCCCTCCATCACGACCGTCATCGGACAGGAAAAAATGAGCCTGGATGGTTGGATAGGTCACATGGCCGCCACCGCCGTGGTGCAGGACCCCCGGCTGGGGGAGGCCGTCGGCAACTCCGCCAAGCTCAAGGCCCTGGCGCGTCAGGCTTCCAATGCCGCCGCCGACTACCGGGATGGTGCCGCGGCCCGTGGCGACCGCGTGCACCAGTACTGCGAACAGATAGCCCTGCGGGCCATGGGCAAGCCGCACCAGGCGGCCGAAGCGCGCGAAGCCTTGTCGACCAACGGCGAGGAGGGCTTCGCCGGCCGCTTCGACGACTGGTGGGACACCTACCAGGTGCAGCCCCTGGCCGCGGAAGTCACCGTGTGGAACTCCAGCGTCGGCTACGCCGGCACACTGGACCTGGTCGCCACCATCGGCCGGCGGCTGTGCCTGATCGACTACAAGACCCGGGGTACCGGCCGGGACGGGCGGGTCAAGCCGCTGGATCCGAAGGTCGTCATGCAGCTGGCGGCCGGCGCCAAGGCCGAGGAAATGGTCGTTGATCCCGCCGCCGGGACCTGGGAACCGTGGAAATACTCACAGGACCCCATGCTCTTGGGCGTGGCCATTGGCCAGACAGAGGTGCAGACGGTGATGGCCAATCCGGACGTCCTGCCCGCGTACTGGTCGAAGTTCTGGTCCTTGCGACAGGTCTGGGGAGCCACCCAAAAAGTCAGCAATGCCGGGATCGCGCTGCACGAAGTGGGCCCGCCCCCGCCGCCTGCGAAGTAGCCCTGTCGGTAGACTGTTCAGCGGGGGACCGGCGCGCACCTTGTGGATTCGGTCGCGCACGCCCCAACCATCCACAGCACATTGCCGGAACCCCGCCGGCCGAAGGGAGATGCGACCGCATGGCCGTCTTAGGCATTCGCATTGTTGGCGACCCGATCCTCAGGACCCGCGCAGACGAGGTCACTGAATTCGGGCCGGAGTTGCGCAAGCTCGTGGCAGACATGGACGAAACCATGGAAAACGTCGAAGGTGCAGGCCTCGCCGCACCCCAGGTCGGCGTCTCGCTGCGGGTCTTCACCTACCAGATCGCCGGAAAGCGCGGGCACATGGTCAACCCGGTGCTTGAGCTCGGCGAGGACTTCCAGGACGACGTGGTCGAGGGCTGCCTGTCGATCCCGGGCCTGGGCTACCCGGTGCGCCGCCGCCAATGGACCCGCGCCACCGGGGTCGACGTGGACGGAAACCCCGTGGTGGTGGAGGGCGAGGGATTCCTGGCCCGCTGCCTGCAGCACGAGACCGACCACCTGGACGGAATCCTGTACATCGACCGGCTTGAGGGCGAGCTGAAGAAGGACGCCTTCCGCAGGCTTCGCGACTCCAGCTACAACCAGGTTGCGGCAAGCACCGTGACCAAGCGAAGCTCGGCCCTGGGCTCCAGCTTCGGCGCCGGTGCAAGCTTCGGGAACCCGTCATGAGGGTCCTGTTCGCCGGCACCCCGCAGGTCGCCGTGGCCTCCCTTGACCAGCTGGTGAACGACGGCTTCGACGTCGTGGCCGTGCTCACCCGCGAGGACGCCCCGGTGGGGCGCAAGCGCGTGATGACCCCGTCCCCGGTCGCCGCCCGGGCCGCCGAGCTGGGCATCGAGATCATCCACGCCAACCGCATTGACGAGACAACCCAGCAGCGCATCGCCGCGCTGGAGGCCGACATCGCCGCGATCGTGGCCTATGGCGGGCTGGTCCCCGAAAAGGCGCTGGGCATTCCCCGCCTGGGCTGGGTCAACCTGCACTTCTCGCTGCTCCCGGCCTGGCGCGGAGCCGCCCCGGTGCAGCACTCGATCATGGCCGGGGACGACATCACCGGAGCCGTGACCTTCCAGCTGGAAAAGGGCCTGGACACCGGCCCGGTCTTCGGCACGTTGACCGAGGCAATCGACCCTGCCGACACCGCCGGGGACCTGCTTGGCAGGCTCGCGGTCTCCGGATCGGTGCTGCTGTCCCAGACGCTCTCGGGCCTGGACAGCGGAGCCGTGGTGGGCGTGCCGCAGCGGGGCGAATCCAGCTACGCGCACAAGCTCACCCTGGTTGACGGCAAGATCGACTGGAGCGCCCCGGCGTTGGCGATCCGCCGGCGGATCAACGGCACCACCCCCGATCCCGGCGCCTGGACCGAGCTGGACGGGCAGCGGTTCAAGATCGGCCCGGTCTCCCCGGCCGCCGACGTTGACTCCCTGTCGCCCGGCCAGGTGCAGATCACCGGCGGCAAGCAGCCGCGTGTCGTGGTGGGCACCGGCTCGCACGGCGTGGAACTGGCCCTGGTGCAACCACCGGGCAAGAAAATGATGAATGCAGCAGATTGGGCGCGAGGGATTCTCGCGTCCGGAACCGTGGATGAGGTGAAATTCGCATGAGCGAATTCGGGCAGGGACGTTCCGACCGTCCGCGACGCAACGAAACCAACCGCGGCGGTGGCCAGGAACGCCGCGACGATGCCGGCCGCACCCGCAACCGCGGGGGAACCGGGCCACGCAAGTTCAGCGCCTCCGCGCCCTCGGCCCGCAACCGCCGTGCCGACCAGGCCCGGCTGACCGCCTTCGAGGTCCTGCGCGCCGTGGCAGAACACGACGCCTACGCCAACCTGGTGCTCCCTGCCCGGATCCGCGAGCACCACCTGGACCGCCGCGACGCCGGATTCGCCACCGAACTGACCTACGGCGCGCTGCGCGGACAGGGCCTGTACGACGCGATCCTGGCCCGCTGCGTCGACCGCCCGCTGGACGAGCTGGACCCCGCCGTGCTCGACGCGCTGCGCCTGGGAGCCCACCAGCTGCTGGCCATGCGCGTGCCCAACCACGCAGCGCTGGACGAAACCGTCTCCCTGGCCCGCATGGTCATTGGCGCCGGCGCCTCCGGGCTGATCAACGCGGTGCTGCGCAAGGTCTCGCTCAAGGACCTGGACACCTGGAGCGAGGAGCTGGTCGCCGGGATCGCCGACGAAAACGCCGCCGCCGCGCTGGTCCACTCGCACCCCGAATGGATCGTGCGGGCGCTGCGCCAGGCACTGGTCGCCCACGGGCGCGACGCCTCCGAGATCACCGAGCTGCTCATCGCCGACAACCTGGCGCCCGTGGTGAACCTGGTGGCCCTGCCCGGCATCGGCTCGCTGGACGAGGCGCTGGACGCCGGCGCGGAACCCGGAACCCTGGTGGCCGATTCGGCCTACTACCAGGGCGGGGACATCGCCCGCCTGGGCTCCGTGCGCGAAGGCAGCACCCGCGTGCAGGACGCCGGCTCCCAGTTGGTCGCCCGCGCCCTGGCGCAGGTTTCGCTGCCCGAGGGCGGGGAGGACACCTACTGGCTGGATTTGTGCGCCGGCCCCGGCGGCAAGGCCGCGCTGCTGGCCGCACTGGCCGCCGGGCACGGAGCGAAGCTCACCGCCAACGAACCGGCCCAGCACCGTGCCGAGCTGGTTTCCAAGGCCCTGGTGGCCATCGACCCCGACACCTGGATGATCTCGGTCCGTGACGGACGGGAATACGGCGAGGCCGAATACTCCGGTGGATACGACCGGGTCATGGTCGATGCACCATGCTCGGGCCTGGGCGCGCTGCGCCGCCGCCCCGAATCGCGTTGGCGCAAGACCCCGAAGGACGTTGCCGAACTCACCGTGCTGCAGGGCGAGCTGCTCGATGCGGCGCTTTCCGCCGTGCGCGTGGGCGGGGTGGTCGCCTACGTGACCTGCTCGCCGCACCCGGCCGAGACCGTGGCCGTGGTCGATGACCTGCTGTCCCGGAACAAGAACGCGAAGCTGCTGGACACCGGGGCCGCGCTCGAATCCGCCGCGCTGCCGGGATTGGCCTCCGCGGCGCGTCCCGTGGGCGAGGGCAGCACCATCCAGCTGTGGCCGCACATCCACCGCACCGATGCCATGTTCATGGCGCTGTTCACCCGCACCGCCTAGCCACCCGGCGCACCGCCGCCGCGCCCCCGACAGGAGCCAGAAAAGCACATGCGTACCTGCCAGATCAACCCGTCGATCCTTTCCGCGGACTTCACCAACCTGGAGCGCGAACTCACCCGGATCCACACCGCCGACGCGGTGCACGTCGATGTCATGGACAACCACTTCGTGCCCAACCTGACCATCGGCCTGCCGGTGGTCGCGCGGCTGGCCGAGGTCAGCGAGCTGCCGCTGGATGTGCACCTGATGATCAGCGACGTGGACCGCTGGGGGCCGGGCTACGCCGAGGCCGGTGCGGCCTCGGTGACCTTCCACGCCGAGGCCTCCGCCGCACCGGTCAAGCTGGCCCGGGACCTGCGGGCCGCCGGTTCGCGCTCCGCCATGGCGCTGCGCCCGGCAACTCCCATCGAGCCGTACCTGGACATGCTCCCGGAGCTGGACATGGTGCTGCTGATGACGGTGGAGCCGGGGTTCGGCGGCCAGGCGTTCCTGGACCTGGTCCTGCCCAAGATCCGCCGGGCGCGCAAGGCCATCGACGGCACCGGGCTGCCGATCGCCCTGCAGGTCGACGGCGGGGTCACCCGCGAAACGATCCTGCGTGCGGCCGAGGCCGGCGCCGATGTCTTCGTGGCCGGATCCTCGGTGTACGGGACGGCGGATCCCGCCGAAGCGGTGGTCACATTACGAAACCTCGCAGCCGCCACACCGGTTTCCGTGTAATACTAAGAGCTACAACTACACAACGTGCTCCGGGGTCGGTGTAAGTCCGAACCGGCGGTTATAGTCCGCGACCCAAGCCACAAGATCCCTGCGGGGATCCCACGGCCTGGTTGAACTGGTGAAATTCCGGTACCGACAGTTAAAGTCTGGATGGGAGAAGCACGTACACGCAAAACCTGCGCCCTCGCCGGTGCGCAAGGGCAGGACCAGGGAAACCCCAAACGGTTTCCCAGGAACCCGCGGCCCTTGCCCAACGGCTCGGCCATGAAGGTGGAACCGTCGTATAGAACCCCCGGAGCCATCGCGGCTTGACAGGAGGACGATGGATTTTCTGCGGTGGCTCATTGAAGCTTTCAATTCCTACATCACGGTGGGCAGCAGCGCGCTGCTTGTCCGCGAAGTGGTGGGCAACGTCTTCGGACTTGCCTCCGCCCTGGGCGGCATCCGCCGCAAGGTCTGGGCCTGGCCGGTGGGCATCATCGGCAACCTGCTGCTGCTGACGGTATTCCTCGGCAGCATCTTCGGCCACGACCAGACGGCAAACCTGCTGGGCCAGGCCGGACGCCAAATCATGTTCATCGCCGTGTCCTTCTATGGCTGGCAGCGCTGGAAGTCGAGCCGGGAATCCGGCGGCAGCGCCGTGACCCCGCGCTGGGCCACCGGCACCGAACGCATTTCCCTGGCCGTGGTCATGGTCGTGGGCACCGTGGCGCTGACCCCCATTTTCGGGGCCCTGGGATCCTATGAACCGGTGTGGGCGGATGCCTGGACCTTCGTCGGATCGCTCCTGGCCACCTACGGCATGGCCAAGGGCCTGGTCGAGTTCTGGCTGATCTGGGTCATCGTCGACGTGGTCGGGGTGCCGCTGCTCTTCAGCGCCGGTTACTACGCCAGCGCCTTCATGTACCTGTTCTACGGCTGCTTCACGCTGGTCGGGTTCTTCATCTGGTGGAAGGCCAAGAACGACTCCAAACCCAGCATCGAGACCGAAATGCCCGATCCCACGGTGAAGGTGAGTCTCTGATGGAATCCTCACGCGCAACCGCAGCCATGCGGCTTTCCCTGGAACTGGCCCGCCGCGGCACCCGGGGTGCGAACCCGCTGGTCGGCGCCGTCATCGTCGATGCCGAAGGCACGATCCTGGCCACCGGCTACCACCGTGGCGCAGGCACCCCGCACGCCGAGGCCGACGCCCTGAACCGCCTGGGTCCCCTCGACCCGGCCGCGGCTCACGCCGCCACCATGGTGGTGACCCTCGAACCGTGCAACCACACCGGCCGCACCGGGCCCTGCTCGCGGGCCATCGTCGATGCCGGCATCGGCAACGTCGTATTCGCCGTCACCGACGGCGGCAAGGACTCCGGCGGGGGAGCGGCAACGCTGCGGGCGGCCGGGGTCGAGGTCAGCCAGGGGCTGCTGGAAACCGAAGCCACCGAGCTGAACCACCGCTGGTTCGCCGCCCGGGCCGCGCAACGGCCCTTCACCACCTTGCACCTGGCCCAGACGTTGGACGGCCGGATCGCTGCGGCGGACGGCACCAGCCAATGGATCACCTCCCCGCGCTCGCTGCTGCACGCCCACGAGGTGCGCGCCCGCGTCGGCGCCATCGTGGTGGGCACCGGCACCGTGCTGGCCGACAATCCGCGCCTCAACGCCCGCAACGAACACGGCGAACCCTTCGAGCACCAGCCCCGGCGCATCGTCATGGGCCTGCGCGACATCCCCGCCGACGCGGCACTGAGGGCCGACGGGAACTGGGAACAGGTCCGCACCCGCGACCCCCACCAGGTCCTGGCGCTGATTGCCTCCCGCAGCATCGACCACGTGCTGCTCGAGGGCGGGGCCTCGATCGCCACCGCATTCCTGGCCGCCGACCTGGTCGATGAGATCTTCCTCTACCAGGCACCCATCTTCCTGGGCGCGGGCCGCGGCTCCGTCGGGGAGCTGGGCATCGAGACCCTCTCGGCGGCCCGGGCCTTCCGCCTCGATCCCGTCGACGGCGAGGCCGTGCGCATCCTGGGCCCCGACACCCTTACCCACCTTGAACCCATGCCAACGGGCACCGGCACACTCTAAGGAACCAACACATGTTCACCGGAATCATCAGCGGCATGGGCCGCATCGAAGCCATTGAATCCTCCCCGGAAACCGACTCGGTCATCCTGCGCATCAGTGCGCCGAACCACACCGAGAACCTGGAACTGGGCGGGTCCCTCGCCGTCAACGGCGTCTGCCTGACCGCAACCTCCATCGCCGGGGACACCCTGTCCCTGGATGTCATGGGCGAGACCCTGCGCCACACCACCATCGGCGCCCTGGCCCAGGGCGAGGGCATCAACCTGGAACGCTGCGTGCAGGCCGGCGGGCGGCTGGACGGCCACGTCGTCCAGGGCCACGTCGACGGCGTCGGGCACCTGCTCGAGCACGAGTCCCTCGGGGCCTGGGACCGCTTCCGCTTCTCCATCCCCTTCGAATTGGCCCGGTACGTGGCCAAGAAGGGTTCCATCGCCATCGACGGCATCTCGCTGACCGTCACCGAGGTCTCGGCGGCCAGCGCGAACCAGCAGTGGTTCGAGGTCGGGATCATCCCCACGACCCTGCGCGAAACCACCCTGGGCCAACGCGTGCCCGGCTCCGCGGTCAACCTCGAGGTCGACGTCATGGCCAAGTACGCAGAGCGCCTGGCCTCCTTCAACACCACCGAAAGCAGCGCATCATGAGCACCGATCCCATCCGCCTGGATTCCATCGACGCGGCCATCAGCGCCATGGCCGCCGGCCAGGCCGTCGTGGTGGTCGACGACGCCGACCGCGAGAACGAGGGCGACATCATCTTCGCCGCCGAGTTCGCCACCCCCGAACTGATGGGCTGGACCATCCGCCACAGCTCCGGTGTGGTCTGCACCCCGATGGATTCGGACCGCGCCGACGCCATGGGCCTGCCGCCCATGGTGGAAGACAACCAGGACGCCAAGGGCACCGCCTACACGGTCTCCTGCGACGCGGCACACGGGGTCAGCACCGGCATCAGCGCCGCCGACCGCGCCCTGACCTCCCGCATCCTGGCCGATCCGGCCTCCGGACCGGAACTGATCACCCGCCCGGGCCACATCTTCCCGCTGCGTGCCGTCGCCGGCGGGGTGCTGGTGCGCCGCGGGCACACCGAGGCCAGCGTCGACTTGTGCAAGGCCGCCGGCCTGGAACCGGTCGGGGTCATCGCCGAGCTGGTGCACGACGACGGATCGATGATGCGCCTTCCTGCGTTGCGCGAGTTCGCCGATTTGTGGAACCTCCCGCTGGTCAGCATCGAGGACCTGGCCGCCTGGCGCGCCACCTCCGACGCAGAGCCGGCCGTGGGCACCAGCGCGGCGGCCGTGCAGGGCGGGCCCGAAGTCAGGGTCCCCACCCCGCACGGGGAGTTCATGGTCCGCGCCTGGCGCGAACGAAGCAGCGGCAATGAGCATCTTTCGCTCAGCGCCACCGGCCCGGACGGCACCATGCCGCTCGAACCGCTGGTGCGCGTGCACTCCGAATGCCTCACCGGGGACGTCTTCGGATCCTACCGCTGCGATTGCGGCGAACAGCTGGCCGCCGGACTCGAGGCCATCAACGAATTTGGCGGGGTGCTGGTCTACCTTCGCGGCCACGAGGGCCGCGGCATCGGGCTGGCCAACAAGATCCGCGCCTACGCGCTGCAGGACGGCGGTGCCAACACCGTGGCCGCCAACGAGCAGCTGGGCCTGCCGGTCGACGCCCGGAACTACGATGCGGCAGCGGCCATCCTGCACGCGCTGTCAATTCGCCGCGTCCGGCTGATCACCAACAACCCGTTGAAGGAAGAATGGCTGGAGAGCGCCGGTATTGCCGTCACCGAGCGCGTCCCCACCCGGGTGGCGGCACGGCCCGAAAACCTTGAGTACCTGCGCACCAAGCAAAACCTGATGAACCATTCACTGCAATTGCCAACCACCGAAAACACCAACCCAGGAGTGAAATCATGAGCGGACACGGAGCACCCCTCGTCGGAGCAAACGAACTGGCAGCGGCGGGCGAGGCCGGCATGCGCGCGGTCATCGTCGCGGCCAGCTGGCACACCCAGATCATGGACGGACTGGTGGACGGTGCCCTGCGCGCCGCCGCCGACGCCGGGATCCAGACCCCCGAGGTCATCCGCGTGCCGGGCACCTTCGAGCTTCCGGTGGCCGCTTCGCGCCTGGCCCACTCCTACGACACCGTCATCGCGCTGGGTGTCGTCATCCGTGGCGGCACCCCGCACTTCGACTTCGTCTGCCAGGGCGCCACCATGGGCCTGACCGATGTGTCCGTGCGCACCGGCGTGCCGGTCGGCTTCGGCGTGCTGACCTGCGACACCGAGGAGCAGGCCATCGCCCGTGCGGGCCTGGAAGGCTCCGTCGAGGACAAGGGCTACGAAGCCATGAGCGCCGGTCTGCAGACAGCCCTGGCGCTGACCCGCCGCTAAGGCCGCTGGCCTGGCACCGCAGCCCGCTTCTCCGGCACCCGCATGGCGGGAGCAGCCCCGCCGGGGGAGCGGGCATCGCCGTGCCCGGGGCACGGGAGCATCCCGACTCTCGTTCGAGACCACATAAATGGCAGCCTTGCCAGGCAAAGTTTTCCGTCGAGTCTTCCCTGACATGTGGCTTATCCATGAGTCGCGCGGTCGCCCAAGAAGCACGCCGGCGCCTGTTGCATCGGTTCGACGGCACTGTGGCGAAGTTGTCCCATGCGCAGGCAACCGAACACCCCTGAATGGACCTCAACATCGACTGCGCTTGGGGAGGAACCAACGGCTCGTGGGCCGTTCGGGCACCAGGGAATCGATGCGTTCCGTGACGGTTGCATCTGTCCTTGATAGCGTGGCGAGTAGGAATCGATTGTTCTTGCGTCCACGGGGGTACTGAATCATGAAGAGTGCCGTCCCTGCTCAAACCGATGACAGCACCCGCCCGGTTCACGCGACCCTCACGTTCTCCGCGACAATGCCGACTTCACCCTTCGAGCTCTGGGATGCCTTTGCCGATGCGTCGTTGCGTGCTGCGTGGAGTGTGCCGGAGGGCGACCAAATGGTCTATGACCAGTCACAATTCTTCGTCGGCGGTCGTGACGGATATCGGTGCGGGCCAAAGGGCAATATGAACTTCGACGGCCGCGTCGAATACCTCAAGATCGTTCCAGGTCAACTCCTCGTCCATACCGATATGGTCCATTCCGGGGGGACCCCGCTTTCCGCGGCCCTATTGACATGGAGTTTCGTTCCAGCAGGGCATGAAACGCGGCTAGATCTCACGGTCCAGGTGACGTCATTCGTGGGGGCGGCGATGATCGAGGGCAACCGCAACGGCCACGGAATTGCCCTCGCTCAACTGGCCGTTTTCCGACACTGACTTCGTGGCTGTAAGCAGCCTTCCGGTCCGTCTGCCCGGGTTCCCGGAACGGAACACAAATTTTTTCGTTCGAGGGGTGGTTGAAAAACTCATTCCCCACCGAACCAGCGGCGCAGGCGGGATATCCCGTAGTCCTTCTTCTCTTGCGCGATAGTCTCGCTTGCCGCATCGTAGCTGCCGTGGGGCCGGGCACCTGCGGCAAAGGTGATGTTCAGGCGGGCCGCACGATGCGGGCCGAAGGCGACATAGCAGACGCCGTTGCCGTCGTAGCCAAGCGTTCCGGCGGACCGGTTGATGCGTGCGGCAATGGCGTCAACCACCACGACACCCTGCCCCTCGGCGAAGATCCCGGCCTTGGGGGTCCCGACGCTGGTGACATCCCCGATGGCGAACACGTCCGGATAGGAAGTTTGAAGGGTCAGCGGATCCACGGGGATCCAGCCCTCGACAGCCATTCCAGATTCGGCAACCACCTGCGGGACCACGTGCCTGGGCACCCCGAGGAACAGGTCGAAGGGCATGGTGGTGCCGTCGTCCATCACCAGCTCCCTGCTCGCCGGTTCCAGCCGTTCGATCACCTTCTGGGGATGCCAAGCGATGCCACGCTCGGCAAAGGCCGCAATCAGTGCCTCGGAAGCCGCCGGCACCGGCGGCACGGGAGTGCGCAGCGGCATCACCAGGGCGATTTCCGAGCGCTCCCGCAGCCCACGGGAGACCAGCAGGTCATGCACCAGGAATGCCGTCTCGCTGGGTGCCGGCGGGCACTTGAACGGTGTTGAGGTGACGCCGATGACCACCCGGCCGCCGTCGAAGTCGTTCAGCGCCTGGCGCGCGGCCAGCGCGCCGGCAACGCTGTAATACTCATGGCCACACTCCAGGAGTCCGGGTGTCGCCGACGGGTCGAGGTCCGCGCCCAGGGCCACCACCAGGTAATCCGCCTCGAAGGAACCGGAGTCCGTCTCCACGCGCTTGGCCACCGGATCGATGGACACGATGGCGGCTCGCACATGCTTCACGCCGGGCTTGTCGAGCTGGCTGTAGGGGTGGCTGGCTTCCGCCTCGGTGAGCCTGCCGAACATGACATCGAGCTTGGAAAAGCCGAACATGAAGTGCTCGCTGCGGTCGATGAGGGTGACCTCGATGTCGGCACCGAAGCGTTCCGAAAGCCCCGCCGCCACCTCGAGCCCGCCGAAACCGGCACCCAGAACCAAGACCTGCGTAGACATGCGACCAACTCCATTTGTGAGGTGACGAGCTGTCTCCGACGGTATGGCCGACCGGTGCCGTGGTCAAGGCGCCGGCAGGCTGAATCAAAGGAACCTGCTCGGCCCGGGAACGGATCGTTCGTTCACGTCCCTTCGGCACGGCCCCGCTCTGGTAGACACGAAGCAGGGGCCGAAGTGCTATCGGCTGACTATGGAGATGTTCGGGCCGAAATCGACCCGGGCGTTCCCCGCCGGTGATTCGATCTGGATCGTGAGGGGCCCGCGGGCCGGCCGAGACAACTTGTTGGGGAACCAGAGCCGGTCGCGTTGCACAACGATCAGCAGACCGTCATGGCTGCCCATCGAGGCGAAGGTGCTGGAACAGTCGAAGTATTGGGGGATGGCCAACTTCTCGGACAAGGTCGCCACGGTGGCCGGCACGTCCTCGACGCCTATCCCGACTTCACTGATGGACAACAGCTGCGGCATTTCGCCCTTGCCGGTCGTGGTGGAGGCATCGGCGTCGCGGGCGATGAACTCCAGGATGATGCCTTCGGGACCCAGGCAATACCGGGAACGGGATTTCCATTCATCCGAGCCGAGGATGACCTCAGAGCCACCGGCCGGCAGCAGCGGAACGCGTCGGGCCAGCGATGCGTGGGCCACATCAAACTCCGATGGCAGGATTCCAAAGGCGAGGTGGTGGACACCGTCAAAGGCATCCCCGGCACTCAGCATGAGACGGCTTGAACCGATGGCGACCTCCGCGCCGGCGGGAGTCGTTTCGACCGGTAACAGCAGGATGTCGCGGTAGAACTCCACTGCTTGAGGGACGTTGCGGACGGTGAGGGAGACGCTGGGGATTTTCATTTCTGGGATGCCTTCGCTGGGAGGGGGCGCTACGGGATGCCTTCGGGTCAAAAGATTCTCGAGCCAAAACTTCCGGCCAAAAGGATCCGGGGTGATTCGTGTGGCCGCGGGATGCTCGCGCTTCGGTGTGGTGCTGCTCCCTCGCGGAGCTGTTTCCCCAGCAGCCTCAATTTTCGGCGTTGTTCACGGGCGGAGATGGCCAAAGGCTCCGATGCTTGTTCCCGGTGCCCGGCGGCGGCTTGGCCTTCGGTGTGGATCACAGTGGCAGTCATGGGTTTCCTTGGGTTCGTGGGCGTAGGCACCATGGAACTAGGTAAAGCTAGCTTGAGGTCAAGCCGGTGGCGTGCGAGCATGGGCAGATGACCCCCGCCATACCCAGAAGCCTGCTGCCGATCGGCGAAATCGCGAGCCGGGCAGGTTTGTCGGTACCCGCCGTGCGGTACTACGAGTCCCGCAACCTGATCACCTCTGAACGTACCGCCGGCAACAAGCGTGTCTTTCGCCGCTACACCCTGCGGCGGCTTGCCGTCATTGCCGCCGGACAACGCGTGGGCCTTACCTTGGCCGAGATTGCAGAAGCGCTGGCCGAACTCCCCTCGGACAAGGCCCCGACCCAGGACGATTGGCATCAGCTCAGCACGCATTGGGCGCTGTTGGTGGCACGACGTACCCGCCAGCTGGAAAAGCTCCAAGGGTCACTCGACGACTGCATCGGCTGCGGTTGCCTCTCCCTCAAGAAATGCAGTCTCTTCAATCCCCAAGACGAAGCGGCAGCAGAGGGCCCGGGTTCGCGGTGGGTTCGCAGGAGCCTGGAAGGCAACGACGGGGAGGAAGCGCGCGGCTGAACACCGTTCGTTGCTGCCATGGCAATGACGAATCCCGGGGGCGGCTCGTAGGAGGCTCGTCATGCAGTCGGCTCGAATCGATCCATTGATCGTGGCAAAGAGGCCAACTGTGTGTGAGAATCTTCCCATGTCCAGGGAACCAGGGATATGGCGGAACACCACCCATGACTGGGCCATGGAGGTCGACGTTGACCATCTGGAAGGAATCCGGCGCGACCCGACTTTCGAATCACGCAACCGAGACTTGCATTTGGTCCTTGAGGTGCTTGCCTATCCAGCGGACGAGGCCTCGGACCAAGGTGGCGGCTCGGCACTGATCACGCTGCATCCGGACGGTTCGATTTCCGTGGCTGACAACGGGCGGGGAACCGACACCCGGCAGGATACTCATGGTCGCGCCATCAGGAAGCCGGTCATGGCCACGAAGGATCTCAGGTTCTTCGATTCCGCCGACGCACCGTTGCTGCCCGACGGGCAACCTCGCCGAGGCATGTCCGTGGTTGCAGCTTTGAGCACTTGGCTGGTCCACACCAATCGGCGCACACGCGGTTCATGGACCCAGCGGTACGAACGGGGAATTCCCGTGACCGAGCTGATCTCGTTGACGGACAACGGGACGACCGGAACCACGGTGCACTTCCTGCCCGTCCCATCCTTCGCGCCCAACGTCAAGATTTCGGTATCCGAGCTCGAAACCTTGAGCGAGGCTTTCGCTCCGGTTCTCTCCGTTGAGGTTCGAGATTGTCGGTCTTGAAGGCACGATCGGCAACGGCCGACCCGACGTCGCCGCAGGCCGAAGCGCATTTCCCGCAGGGTGGCTCGTTGTCGACATCGAACTGAACGGGTACCAGCCAGTACCGATCCGCGACGCCGGCGTCCAGCCATGATTGAGACATGAATGCAAGGCGGTCCGGGGCGGAGCGGGAGAAGGCCTGGTGTGACTACATGTGCCGTGCAACGGCAGGCCGCTGGAAAACGAGCAAGGCGTCGGCGACCAAATCGTGTGGGTAGCGATCCCAGAGAATCTCCGTGGTGCCCACAAGGGTGAGGTGCTGTCCAAGCGCGCGTTTGCAGTCGCGGATCAAGTGGGTGGTGAGGTCCATGTGGTGGATGTCTGCCAGGTTCCACACCACGAAGCCACCGGGCACTATGACCCGCGCGCATTGGGCCGCGACGAGGCCGAGCTCGGCCAGGTAGCGGTCGTAGTCTCCGTCATTTTTCTCGTAGGCGCTCAGCGGGTCGGGTTCGTGGTTTTCCGCCGTCATATATGGGGGAGACGCGACGATGAGGTTGATGTCTGCGTCGGGCAGGGGCGATTCGGCGCCGCGGACGAGGCGCAGCAGTTCCCTGGCGTCTCCCTCGATGATGTGGGCGCCGGACACCCTTTCGTGCAGGTAGTCCACGCGCTCGGGCAGCAGTTCGATGCCGAGGGCTTCCCGCCCCAGTGCGATGGCCCGGAAGAGGGTGGTGCCGAAACCCGCGAACGGGTCAAAAACCAGGTCGCCGGGCTCGCTGCACCGTTCAATGATGTGGTCCACAATTGCCGAGACCATGTGCACATCTTCGTCGGCGCCCGGCGGTCGCTCGGCCACGAACGTGTCATGCGTTGCGGCCAGTTGCGCATCCAACGGGGATGTGTGGGGCGTACTCTCGATCAAATCTTTTTCAAGTCCTTCATCATGCGAAGTGTACCCGCCGGGGGACGACGTTCATGTACATCTCCATATGTGAGTTGTACACTGGGTTTATGACAAATGTCAGTGTTGCAGATGCCCGGAACAACTTTTCAGACGTGATCGCTCGCTCCCAGAAAGAGGCAGTGTTCATTGAACGCCGCGGAAAGCGTGCCGCTGTTGTTATTAGCCCCTCGTTCTATGAGCGGTTACTCGAAGCACTCGAAGATGCTGAAGATGTCGCCGCCTTCGATGAGGCGATGGCCGAGGAAGGCCCCAATGTTCCTTGGGCTCAGGTGAAGATCGATCTGGGCTGGGCGTGACCTACCGGGTTGAGCTGCGTCCTGCCGCAATTCGTGCGTTGAAGCGAGTTGACCAGCGGGATCGCGACCGCATTCGGGGTGCGATCGTCCTCTTGGGTGAGGAGCCGCGGCCGCCGGGCGCTAGGGCGCTCCAGGGGCGGCCCGGCCTTCGTGTTCGTGTGGGGGACTACCGCATCATTTACACGGTCGATGACAACATCCTTGTTGTCGCGGTGATCACACTCGGTCATCGCCGCAATGTCTACGAACGTTGAGTGCCCACAGGCTGATCCGCGTTCCAGCTACTTCTGGTGGACCGGTGCGGGGTTCCCACTGAGGACAACCGCTCGCAATACAGGCGCCTTGGACGAAATCGACAACACTGCCTGCCGCCGTGTCGGTCCCCCTCGGCACGTTCAGGAGATCCGGCGCGGCCGCGTCCACCAGAACTCGAGCTGGATGTTGTCCGGATCGCGGAACACCAAGGCCGCGCCGTTGGAGGTGTCCTGGGCGGGGGAGTGCACGACACCAAGCGCGGTGAGCTGTTCTTCCCAGGCGTCCAGGTCCGCCCGTTCGGCGACGCTGAACCCGATGTGGTCCAGCCCGACGTTGCGGTCATCGAACCGGGCCACGGGCACCGAGGCGTGCTGGTTGAGTCCGATGACCAGCCCGGTGGCAAGATGCACCAGCACGATCATGATGCGGTTCTCGAAGTCGGCACGGCGCACGCGCCGCAGGCCGAGCACGTCGCAATACCACCGGGCGCTGGACTCGGCATCTGAAACCGACAGGTCGATGTGCGATGGCGTGCCGAAATCGGGCATGGCTTCCTCCTCTTTCCCACTCGAGCATAGCCCCGCAAGGTTGCCCAAGGGAGGGCCGCGCGAGCCTCGGTCGGACAGCAAGACGTCGCGCGCTTCGCGTCCGTTGCACGTGGCCCTCGACAGGTTCATGCTGGAGTCATGGGATTCCTCAAGGCGTCGCGGAACCTGCCAAAACCATTGGCCTACGCCCTTCTGGGCGCCATGTGGTGTGGTCTGCTGGGCGGAGTGGTTGGCTTGCTCGTCGGACTGAGCGTCTATCCACCCACAGCTTGGTTCGCCGTGCTTGAAATCGGCATTCCAGCGGCACTGCTGGGCTTTGTTGCCGGGTTGCTCGTTGGGGCGGCGATGTTGGTCGTGGACAGGGGACATGGCGCCAAGCCAAGCCACTGAACCGGATCGCCGCTGGAACGTCTCACCGCGATTCTTACCGGCCGGGGCGCAGCAACCGTGCCGTGGCGGCCAACTCGTCCGCGGTGGGCCTGGTTGCTGGTGCCTCGACGAATCCGAACCCGTCGTTCTCCACGCGCGGAATGACATGCAGGTGTGCATGGAACACCGATTGCTCGGCAACTTCACCGTTGGACATCAACAGGTTGATGCCCTCGCATGGCAGCGGGGAATCACGCAGGGAATCGGCAACGCGGCGGGCGAGATCGAACATCGCCGCGGACGTCGCCACATCCAGGCCGTGGATGTCGCGCACATGCTTCCGGGGAACCACCAGGGTGTGCCCGGCATTGATGGGTGCCGCGTCAAGGAAGGCAACGCAATGCGCATTCGATGCCACCACGTGCCCCTCGACGTTGCCGGAGGCGATCTCGCAAAAAACGCACTTCTCATCCATGAAGGTGAGCATAGTCCGTGGCCAGGTGCCGGATCGAGGCGCAAGCGCGTGTCCCGGGTCGTGGCCGCGTCATGTTGGCCCGTCGCGGGGAGTCCTTCGTCACAATGGGGGCGCGGTTGTGAATGCTTTCAACGGGCCAAGATATCCTGACCATGTGAAAACTTTTGACACCCTCTTCGCCGAACTCTCCGAGAAGGCCAAGACCCGCCCCGAAGGTTCGCGTACCATCGCCGAACTGGATTCTGGCGTGCATGGCATCGGAAAGAAGGTCGTGGAGGAAGCCGCCGAAGTGTGGATGGCTGCCGAATACGAATCCGACGAGGCCGCCGCCGAAGAAATCTCCCAGCTGCTCTATCACCTGCAGGTGATGATGATCGCCAAGGGCCTGACTCTGCAGGACGTTTACAAGCATCTCTAGCCGCCGCATTCGGGAGACGTCCTTTTCCCGTGCCGCGGCGGCCAACAAACACCCATTTGTTGTCCTCATGCCGTAACACCCCCCCAGAGCCTGAAACGAGAAACGCACCATGCTGCGAGTAGCACTTCCCAACAAGGGAGCCCTGTCCGAAATCGCCTCGACCATGTTGTTGGAGGCCGGATACGTCCAGCGCCGCGACAACCGCGAACTGGTCATGGTCGACCCCGACAACGACGTGGAGTTCTTCTACCTCCGCCCCCGTGACATCGCCGTGTACGTCGGCGGCGGCATCCTCGATGTCGGCATCACCGGACGCGACCTGTACCTCGACGCCGAGGTCAACGACCACGTCGACGAGGTCCTGCCGCTGGGCATCGGCAACGCCGCCTTCCGCTTCGCCGGCCCCGCCGGTTCCTTCACGCACCAGAACGAGCTCAACGGCAAGCGCATCGCCACCAGCTACGACGCCCTGCTGCGCAGCTACCTGATCGAGAACAACATCGACGCCTCGGTGGTCCGCCTCGACGGCGCCGTCGAGTCCTCGGTCCGCCTGGGCGTGGCCGACGCCATCGCCGACGTGGTGGAAACCGGAAACACGCTCAAGGCCGCGGGCATGGAGGTCTTCGGGGACCCCATCCTGAAGTCCGAAGCCGTGCTCATCGGCCGCACCGGCCGCACCCCGGCCGGCCTGGAGGTCCTCAAGCGCCGGCTCACCGGCGTGCTGGTGGCCCGCCGCTACGTCATGCTCGACTACGACGTGCGCCGGGACCTTGTCGACGAGGCCACCCGGCTGACCCCGGGCCTGGAATCCCCGACGGTGTCCCCGCTGCAGGACTCGGACTGGGTCGCCGTGCGCGCGATGGTCAAGAAGAGCCACACCAACAACATCATGGATGAGCTGTACAACATCGGCGCCCGCGCCATCCTTGTCACCAACATCCACGCCTGCCGCATCTAGCAAGGCACCCCAGCGCAGTACCCCTCGAAGAACACCGCTCTTCACTACTTTTCCAGGAGTTGATCCTTCATGACTGTTGCGATCCGTGTGATCCCATGCCTCGACGTGGACAACGGCCGAGTCGTCAAGGGAGTGAACTTCGAGGGGCTGCGTGATGCCGGCGACCCGGTGGAACTGGCCAAGCGCTACAACGCCGCGGGCGCCGACGAGATCACCTTCCTCGACGTCACGGCTTCCTCGGGCAACCGCGAGACCACCTATGACGTGGTCGCCAAGACCGCCGAGGAAATTTTCATCCCGCTGACCGTCGGCGGCGGCGTGCGCGCCGTCGAGGACGTGGACCGCCTGCTGCGCGCCGGGGCCGACAAGGCCTCGATCAACACCGCGGCCGTCGACCGCCCCGAGGTCATCAACGAAATCACCCAGCGCTTTGGTTCCCAGGTCCTGGTGCTCTCCCTTGATGCCCGCCGCACCGACAACCCGGACGTGGCCTCGGGCTTCGAGGTGACCACCCACGGTGGGCGCACCGGCACCGGCCGTTGCGCCGTGGCCTGGGCCAAGGAAGCGGCCGAGCGCGGCGTGGGCGAGATCCTGTTGAACTCGATCGACGCCGACGGCACCAAGGACGGATTCGACCTGGAAATGATCCGTGCCGTGCGCGCGGCTGTCACCGTGCCGCTGATCGCCTCGGGCGGCGCCGGTGGACCCGAACACTTTCCTCCGGCCATTGCCGCCGGGGCGGATGCGGTGCTTGCCGCCTCCATCTTCCACTTTGGCCCGGACGACATGATCAAGCAGGTCAAGGACGCCATCCGTGAAGCCGGTTTCCCGGTCCGCTGACCCCGTGCCCCTGGACGAAACCATGTCCAGGGGCTGGCAGGCACTGACAGAAGAACCCGTTGACGGCTGGAGGTGCCGGTTTTCCGGTGGCGTGACCAAGCGCGCGAACTCGGTGCTGCCGCTGTCGGAGCCGTGCGACGTAGCCGCGGCGATCTCAGCGGCCGAGGACCGCTATGCCGGCAAGGCCCTGCCCGCCGTTTTCCAGGTCAGCCCGGACTCCCTGCCGACGGATCTCGATGCACTCTTGGCCGAACGCGGCTACCTGCTGGATTCGCCCACCCTGGTCCAGTACCTGCCCCTGGAGGACTCCGGCAACCAGCCGCCTGTTCCCGTCGATGCGCGCATCGAGCTGTCCGGACTACCCAGCGAGGGGTGGCTCAATGCCTTCTGGGAGGTCGAAGGGCCGCACGGTGCACCGCAGCAAGGCATCAGCCGCGACATCCTGGCCAACACCGATTCCATCTATGCCTCGTTGGCCGTCGACGGCGCCATCGAGGCCGTGGCCCGGCTGGCACTGGTCGGGAACCTGGGCGGTATCTATTCCGTGGCCACCCGCGAAGCGTTCCGCTCCCGCGGCCACGGACGCGCGGTGGTGCGGGCCCTGCTCGTCGAGGCATCTAGGCTGCAACTGGCGGGAGTGTGGCTGCAGGTCGTCGAATCAAACCTCGTGGCCCGTGCGCTCTACGAATCCATGGGCTTTGAAAGTGTTTCCCGCTACCACTACCGGGTGGGGCCCGCCGCCCGTCGGTGACGATCCGGTGTCATGGCACGGAGCGGATCCGGACCCGATTTCTCACGCTGTCCTGGAAGGCTCTTCCTGCTGCGTGGAATTCCCCTGGAGCTGGAACCCGGCCAACAGTAGCTCAAGGCCGTACTCGAAGGTCATCCACGCCCTGTCCTGTACTGCCAGCCCCGCCTCCAGCGCGGCATTCAGGGCCGCAGAGTTCTCCTCGGCGGATTCCCAGACCTGGGACGGGGCAGCGGCATCCAGCGCCGAGCCCAGCACAAAGGAGTCCAGCACGGTGATCGCAGCCAGCGAGTCCGCCGCGCTGAAGCCGCCGGCCGCGAAGGCCCTGGCCAGCAGGTCGTAGACCCGCAAGGTCCCCTCGTCCCGCACGGTGTGCGCCGTGAACAGGGGAATCAGTTTAGGGTGCTTGGCATAGGAGCGCATGTACCCCTTGGCGATCTGACGCAAGGTGTCCACCCAGTCGCCGCCGGGCTCCGGCAGCTCGATCTCGCCCATGGCCGCCCCGCGCATCATTTCCACGATGTCGTCCTTGGACGCGACGTGGTTGTAGAGCGAGGAGGGGCTGACTCCCATGGCCTTGGCCAGCTGCGGGATGGTGAACTCGCCGTGATTGTCCACCAGGGAGAGCGCCGCATCGGCAATGGCGGGAGCGGATAGCTTGGGGCTGCGTGGGCGGGCCATGTGGTGTTGCTCCTGGGATCGCGGGGGAATGCTGGCACAACAAGTCTAACGAATCAAATTCGTTTTACCCCTTGCGCCGCGTGATCCAAGCCACCATAATTAAACGAATTAGATTCGTTTACTGTGACGGTGATGTCCGCAGGCGCCACTTCCGGCCCGGTGATAAGCATCGGTCACACACCAAGCACTTGCAGGAGAACCACCATGAGCTGGACCATGCCCGCCGAGACCTCGGCCCAGAAACGCGTGTGGATGGCCTTCCCTCACGAGGGGTACACCCTCGGGGAGACCGAATCCGAGGCCCACGCGGCCCGCAGCACCTGGGCCAACGTCGCCCACTCCGTGGCGGAGTTCGCCCCGGTGGTCATGGTGGTGGACCCGGAAGACACCCACATCGCCGCACGGTACCTCGACGAGCGCATCGAGATCCGCACCGCGGAACTCAATGATGCCTGGATGCGTGACATCGGCCCCACCTTCGTCACCAATGCCGCGGGCGAACTGGCGGCCGTCGACTGGGTCTTCAACGGCTGGGGTGCCCAGGGATGGGCGGCCTGGGACAAGGACGAAAAGATCGGTGCGGCGGTGGCCGCCTGGGCCGGGGCGCCGCGCATCGCCTCGAACCTTGTCAACGAGGGCGGGGCCATCCACGTGGACGGCGAGGGCACCGTGCTGGCCACCGAATCGGTCCAGCTGGACCCGGGGCGCAACCCCGGGACCACCAAGGAAGAGGTCGAGGCCGAGTTCGCCCGCACGCTGGGTGCCACCAAGGTGCACTGGCTGCCGCGCGGCCTGGCCCGCGACACCGAGGAGTTCGGCACCCGCGGCCACGTGGATATCGTTGCCACGATCCCCTCCCCGGGCACCGTGCTCATCCACTCCCAGCAAAACCCGGAACACCCGGATTATGCGATCTGCCAGGAACTGATCTCCACCTTCCACGGAGCCTCCGACGCCAAGGGCCGCGAATTCAACGTCATCGAGGTCCCGGCCCCCACCGTGCTGCGCGACGCGGAGGGCTTCGTGGACTACAGCTACATCAACCACCTGGTCATCAACGACGGCGTGGTGGCCTGCACCTTCGACGACCCGAACGACGAAGCGGCCCTTGCCGTGCTGGCCGCGGCCTACCCGGGGCGGAAGGTCGTGGGCGTGGATGCCCGGGAGCTCTACGCCCGCGGCGGCGGCATCCACTGCATCACCCAGCAGGAACCAGTGGCATTGGTGCGCAAGCCATGAGCCTGTCCACCGCGCGGCGTACCCAGGCGCCCCTCCCGTCCTCCGACACCGGCCTGGTCCGCTCCAAGGGCCTGGCCTCCGGCCAGCTCGGGCTCTTCGCCGCGGTCATGATCGGGATCTCCACCATCGCCCCGGCCTACGTGCTGACCTCCTCGCTGGGTCCCACGGTCCAGGCGATCGGCACCCAGCTGCCGGCGATCTTCATCATCGGGTTCATCCCGATGTTCCTGGTCGCCCTGGCCTACCGCGAACTGAACGCCGACACCCCCGACTCGGGGACCACCTTCACCTGGGTCTCCCAGGCCTTCGGCCCGGTGCTGGGCTGGCTGGGAGGATGGGGGCTGCTGGCCGCCAACATCATCGTGCTTTCCAACCTTGCCGGGGTGGCCGTTGACTTCTTCTACCTCTTCCTGGCCCAGGTAACCGGAAACCCCGCGCTGGCCGAGCTGGCGAACAACAAGCTGCTCAACGTTGCCACCTGCCTGGTGTTCGTGGGTGCCGCGGTGTGGATCGCCTGCCGCGGGCTGACCACCACCCGCATCGTGCAGTACGTGCTGGTCGGTTTCCAGCTGGCCGTGCTGGCCTGGTTCACCATCGGGGCCGTCACCAAGGCCGCCGCGCAGCCCGGACACCTGGCCTTTGACGCCTCCTGGTTCAACCCGATGCACATCGATTCCTTCTCCGCCTTCGCCGTGGGGTTGAGCCTGTCGATCTTTGCGTTCTGGGGTTGGGACGTGTGCCTGACCATGAACGAGGAAACCAAAAACGGTGAGAAGACCTCCGGCCGCGCCGCCGCGCTCACGGCCATCGGCGTGCTGGCGATCTACCTGCTCGGCTCGATCGCCATGCTGATGTTCGCCGGCATCGGGGAGAGCGGGCTGGGCCTGCGCAATCCGGAGAATGCGGAGAACGTGTTCACCTCCATCGCCACCCCTGTCATGGGGCCGTTCGCGGTCCTGCTCTCGCTGGCAGTGCTCTCTTCCTGCGCAGCGTCACTGCAGTCCACCATGATCTCCCCGGCCCGCTCGCTGCTGGCCATCTCCCACCACGGGGCGCTGCCCAAGCAATTCGCGTCGATCAACAGGTTCAAGTCCCCGGCCTTCGCCACCGTGGTCGCCGGAGGCGTCTCGGCAGGCTTCTACGCGCTGATGCGCGTGCTGAGCAACAATGTCTTGAACGACACCATCCTGGCGTTGGGCATGATGATCTGCTTCTACTACGGGCTCACCGCCCTGGCCTGTGTCTGGTACTTCAGGCACACGGCCCTGGACTCGGTGCGCAACTTCGCGCTGCGCCTGCTGGCCCCGCTGCTCGGCGGCATCGCGCTGGTGGCGGTGTTCATCCAGACAGCCGTCGATTCCTGGGACCCGGCGTACGGTTCGGGCTCGGAGATCTTCGGGGTCGGACTGGTCTTCGTGATCGGCGTGGGCATCATTGCCCTCGGTGCGTTGTTCTTGGTGGGGGCGGCGGCACGCCGTCCGGAGTTCTTCTCGGGGCGCAGCCTGCCCCGCAAGGCACCTGGCTCGGCCAAGGACCGGGTCTAACCACCACCCGGGTCGATCCGGCACCGCATACATTCCCGTCTGTTCGCCCCCAATGGGGGCGAACAGACAAATCCAGAAAGCATTAGTTACCCTCATGAAACGACAGTTCACCATCCACGAAGCGTCCATCGAGGAGACCTTGCACGCCCTCGAAGCCGGCCAGGTGAGCGCCGTCGAGCTGGTCGCCGCCCACCTGGCCCGCATCGGGCGCTTTGACAGGTCCACGGTGAGGCTCAATGCGGTGCCGGTGCTGAACCCCAACGTCTTTGCCCAGGCCGCGGCCTCGGATGCGCGGCGGCGCGCAGGGAAGGCCGGGTCCCTGGAAGGAGTGCCGTTCACCGTCAAGGACAGCTACATGGTCGCCGGGCTCACCGTGGCCTCCGGCTCACCGGCCTTCAAGGACCTCGTGGCCCAGCACGACGCATTCACCTTGGCCCGCATCCGCGAGGCCGGGGGAGTGCTGCTGGGCAAGACCAACATGCCTCCCATGGCCGACGGCGGCATGCAGCGCGGTCTCTACGGACGCGCCGAAAGCCCCTACAACACCAACTACCTCGCCGCTGCCTACGCGTCGGGCTCGTCCAACGGCTCGGCGGTCGCCACCGCTGCCAGCATGGGGGTCTTTGGCATGGGGGAGGAAACGGTGTCCTCGGGCCGCAGTCCCGCCTCCAACAACGGGCTGTGCGCCTACACTCCCTCGCGCGGGGTCATCTCGATCCGCGGCAACTGGCCGTTGTTCCCGACCCGCGACGTCGTGGTCCCGCACACCCGTTCCATGGATGACATGTTCCGGCTGCTGGACGTGGTCGTCGCCGACGACCCCAAGACCGCGGGGGATTTCTGGCGCGACCAAGAGGCCGTCGAACTGCCTGCCGCCTCGTCCGTGCGCCCCGAAAGCTACGCAAGACTGGCCGATGCCGACGCCTTGAAGGGCAGGCGCTTCGGGGTGCCGCGGATGTACCTGGGGCAGGAGCCCATGTTCCCGATCCGCGTGCGCCCCAGCGTACTGGCGCTCTGGGCGGCAGCCCGCAAACGGCTCGAGGACCTCGGGGCCACGGTCGTCGAGGTCGACTTCCCGGTCATCGAAAAATACGAGGGCGACACCCCGGGCGGAGAGCAGCTCGGCGCCCTCGGCGTGCTGCCCGAGGGATGGATGGATATCGAATTCAACGAGATCCTCTCCCACGGCTGGGACACGTTCCTGCGCGAAAACAACGACCCGGCACTGAACCGCCTGGCCGATGTAGACCACGCCAGGATCTTCCCCGCGCCCGCGGGGTCGTTGCCCGACCGCTACGACGAGGTCGCGGACTACGAGAACCGATACCGCGACGTGGTGCAGCTGGCGGCCGACGGCCTGCCCGAACTGGCCGACCTGCCCGGATTCGCCCGGGGGCTCAAGGCCCTTGAGGCCCTGCGCAAGGAACTGTTCGAGGACTGGCTCACCGAGCACCACCTCGACGGGGTGCTCTTCCCCGCCAACTCCGATGTCGGCGCCGCCACCGCAGACATCGAGAAGGAAGCGGCCGACAAGGCTTGGGAAAACGGGATCTTCTTCTCCAACGGCAACTACGCGATGCGCCACTTCGGCATCCCGTCCATCACCGTGGCCATGGGCACGATGGACGACATCGGCATGCCGGTGGGGCTCACGTTCGCCGGTCCGGCCTATGCGGACAACGCGATCCTCGGATGGGGCTGGGCCTTTGAGCATGCAGGCACCCTGCGCACGGCCCCTGCGTTCGCTCCCGGGCTGCCCGGGGACCGGAGCTGGTCAGATAGCCCTGCAGGCACATGGACCGAAACGCCGGAAATATCCATCACGGCAGGGGTGGACCCCGCAAGCCAGCACGAGGGCGCCCGGCACGTGCTTCTTGAGGGCAGCGTCCGGGCCCCGCAGTGCGCCGCGCTCCGGCTGACTGTCAATGGCGAACCGGCGGCGGTCCTGCGCGAAGGAACAACATGGAGGGCCACTGCGGTCCTGCCTGCGGCGGCGGAACCGGCTGCCGTCGGGTCGAACCCGGCCGGGCGTAGCCTGGCGGTTATCCATGTGGTGGCAGGCGGAGGACTGGCGGCCGGGGCCTATACGGAGATCTAGGCCCCCGCGGCCTGGTGTCCTGCTAGAGCGAGACCGACAGCAGGGCGATGGCTTCCTGGGCGCCCTCGAACGTCACCAGGGCCTCTTCGCGGCGTCCGGAGGCATGCAGCAACAGCTCGCCCGCGCGCCCGGTGATGGCCACCGAGGTGCTGGACTTGCGCGCCACGTGGCGCCGGCCGTCTGGCAGCACCAGGATGATCCCGACATCGACTCCGCGGTAGTAGTGCGCGGCCCGGCGCACCAGATCCTCCCACAGCAGGTCTTCGTACCTGGAGTCGAGCGCACGCGGAACCCAGCGGTCGCCCGCACGGCGGACGTCCTCGGTGTGGATGAAGAACTCGGAGAGGTTCGCGGCATGGTCCATGCGGGGCACCGACAGCGGGGAGATCCTCGGGGCGCCGGCCTTGAATTCATCCACGATCGAGGCGTAGGCATTGCGATCCAGCGCGCGATCGGCGCGGCGGGAAAGTTCGGCCTCCATGCGGTGCGCCAGGGGCTTCAGCACCAGGCCCGCGGCCAGCAGCGACTGCTCCCGCAGCACCAGGTGCGCGGCCAGGTGCCGGGTCTCCCATCCTGCGCACAGGGTGGGGGCCGTTGGCCCTGCCGCCAGCAGGACTTCGGCCAATACTTCACGCGAGGCTGGTACGAAATGCATCACTTCGAAACTAACACGTTCGGAGGCACTTGGAGCCCCTGTGTCGCGCCCGGGTCGCGGCATCTGTGGCCAAATCGTCACCGGGGGTCGCACCCACGTGGGTCGGCCCGCGTTTTGCCGCCCGTGGCACTAGACTGGTGTGGATGTCGCAGAACCCAGCCTTCGCCGCCCCCGCCTCCGTTGACGGGAAATTGTCCGCGCAGATTTCCGCCGCCCTGAAGAAGGACGACGCCGGATTGGTGGCCGCCGTCATCCAGCAGCACGGCACCGGTGAGGTGCTGATGCTCGGATGGATGGACGAGGAGGCACTGCGCCGCACCCTGACCACCGGGCGGGTGACCTTCTGGTCCCGCTCGCGCCAGGAATACTGGCGCAAGGGCGACACCTCCGGGCACTCCCAGCTGGTCCGCTCCGTGGCCCTTGACTGCGACGGAGACGCCCTGCTGGTGGTCGTCGACCAGATCGGCGCCGCCTGCCACACCGGGACGCGCACGTGCTTCGACGGCCGCGAACTGCCCGCCGTCGTGGGCCGCCGCGTTTCCTGATTTTCCCCCCGCTCGACTCCGTACACGCAAGGACCATTCTTCGCTCATGCAAGCTCTCGGCGCCCTGACCCCCACCCGCGAGCAATTCCGCGCGCTCGCCGCGGAACGCCGCGTCGTTCCCGTAAGCATGAGGGTGCTGGCCGATGCGCTGACACCCATCTCCATCTACCGCCGGCTGGCGGACGGCCGCCCCGGAACCTTCCTGATGGAATCCGCGGCCGCCGGGGGAGTGTGGTCGCGCTACTCCTTCATCGGCGTGAACTCGCCCGCCACGCTGACCACCCTGGACGGCAAGGCCCACTGGCAGGGCACCCCGCCGGCGGGCATGCCCACCGAGGGCAACCCGGTCGAGGTGCTGCGCGACACCGTCCGCGCCCTGCGCACCGAAGCGCTGCACGGGCTGCCGCCGCTGACCAGCGGCATGGTCGGCTTCATCGGCTGGGAGGCCGTGCGCCACTGGGAAAAGCTGCCCAACCCGCCGGCCGACGACCTGCACCTGCCCGAGCTGGCCATGAACCTGGTCGGCGACATGGCCGTGCACGACAACACCGACGGCACCCTGACGCTGATCGCCAACGCCATCAACTTCAACGGCACCACCGAGGGTGTCGACGGCGCCTACGACCACGCCGTGGCGCGCCTGGGCGAGATGCTCGAGGCGCTCGGCGAGGCGGCGGACAACCCGGTCTCGGTGCTCTCGGGCACCGACGTCCCGGCCGAAGAGCTGATGAACGCCGTCACCCACTCCTGGGACGAGGACTCCTACCGCCGGGCGGTGCTGCGCGGCAAGGAAGCCATCGTCGACGGCGAGGTCTTCCAGGTGGTCGTCTCCCGCCGCTTCGAGCTCGAGACCCACGCCGACCCGCTGGACGTGTACCGGATCCTGCGCGGCACCAACCCCAGCCCCTACATGTACCTGTTCTCGCTGCAGGATGCCCACGGCAAGGGCTACTCGATCGTCGGTTCCTCGCCCGAGGCGCTGGTCACCGTCAACGACGACCACGTGGTCACCCACCCGATCGCCGGCTCGCGCCCGCGCGGGGCCAACTACGAGGACGACCAGCTGCACGAAAAGAACCTGCTGGCCGACGAGAAGGAACGCGCCGAGCACCTGATGCTGGTGGACCTCTCGCGCAACGACCTGTCCAAGGTCTGCGTCCCGGGCTCGGTCGAGGTCACCCAGTTCATGGAGGTCGAGCGCTTCAGCCACATCATGCACCTGGTCTCCAACGTGGTCGGCAAGCTGCAGCCAGGCACCGACGGCTACGACGTGCTCGCCGCGACCTTCCCGGCCGGCACGCTGTCCGGGGCCCCGAAGCCGCGGGCACTCTCGCTGCTCGACGAGCTCGAACCCTACCGCCGCGGCATCTACGGCGGGGTGGTGGGCTACCTGGACTTCACCGGGGACATGGACATGGCCATCGCCATCCGCTCCGCGCTGATCAAGGGCAACCGCGCCTACGTGCAGGCCGGCGGCGGCATCGTCGCCGACTCCGACCTGGACGCCGAGGCACTGGAAACCATCAACAAGTCGGCCGCACCCCTGCGCGCCGTCTGGGCCGCCGGGACCATGGCGCCGGCACAAGTGGACGGCACCAACACATGAGCACCACAACGAAACCCCGCCGCAGTTCCAAGCGCTCCGTGATGCTGCTGGGGCTGCTCGGCGCGGTGCTGGCGCTGGCCACCAGCACCCGGACCTGGATCAACGTCCAGCCCGAGGTCGGCTCCGTGAAGATCCCGCTGATCCAGATCGCGGGCTCCGATGCCGCCACCGCCGTGGCCGCGCTGGCCGTGGTGGCCCTGGCCGGCTCGCTGGCCGCGATGATCGCGGGGAAAATTGCCCGCTACATCATCGCCGCGATCCTGCTGCTGGCAGGAGGCGGCATCGCCGGCGCCGGCATCTCGGTGCTCGCCGATCCCGTGTTTGCCGCCGCCACCAAGGTCGGGGAAGCCACCGGGTTGAACACCTCCGGCGGCGACTACGACCTGACCCCCTGGCCCTGGTTCGCGGTGCTGGCCGGCGCGATCCTCGTGGCCAGCGCGTTGCTGCTGGGCATCACCGGCCGGAACTGGGCCGGGTCGCGCAAGTACGCCCGCGACGCGGTGGCAACCGCGCCCGGGACCACGGCGGCCGAGCCGACGGGGCAGATCGATGAGATCTCCGGCTGGGACTCGCTCTCCCGGGGGGATGATCCCACCGGCTGATGCGCACACACTGCGCAACATGGCATGCCATCGCCTTAAAGAATGGCAGAATGGAACCGAGAAATGAATCGGGGCCACTCCCGATTGGCACGAGGTGAGAAGGAGTCTCCCACCATGGCTAACGCCAACACCCAGATCGATCCAATGCACGCAGAAGAAATCGGCCACGGCAACTCGAAGGCCGCTTGGGCGGCCGTCGGCATCATGATGGTCGGCTTCGTCGCCGGCGGCATCGCCTTCGCAGCACACAACCACCTCGTGGTGTACATCTGCTCCGGCGTCGTCCTGCTCGGCCTGGTCGTCGGCTGGATCATGAAGAAGGCCGGCTACGGCGTCAACGGCTCCAAATCGGGTGACTCGCACTAGCCGTGAGCGTACTAACTGAAATCATCGCGGGCGTCCGGATCGATCTGGACGCCCGTCGGTCCATCCGGAGCCAGGCGCAAATCGAGACCGACGCCACTTTGGCGGCCCCGGCACGTGACGGCTATGCCGCCCTGGGCGGCAACACCGACCCCGGGGCACGCGACGCCTCGATGCGCGTGATCTCCGAGGTCAAGCGCAAATCCCCCTCCAAGGGGGAGCTGGCCGACATCGGCAGCCCCGCGGACCTGGCCCGTGCCTACGCCGCCGGGGGCGCCTCGGTGATCTCCGTGCTGACCGAGGAACGCCGCTTCGGCGGTTCGCTGGCCGACTTCGACGCGGTGCGCGCCGCGGTGGACATCCCGCTGCTGCGCAAGGACTTCACCGTCGACGCCTACCAGATCCACGAGGCCCGTGCCCACGGTGCCGACCTGGTGCTGCTGATCGTCGCGGCCCTGGATGACGCGCAGCTGCGCGAATTCCTCGACCTGACCCACGCCCTGGGCATGAACGCCCTGGTCGAGACGCACACCGAGGAAGAAATCGCCCGCGCCGTGAAGCTCGGGTCCAAGATCATCGGCGTGAACGTGCGCAACCTCAAGACCCTTGAGGTGGACCGCGGCAACTTCGCCCGCCTGGCCGAAAACATCCCCTCCGATGTCGTCATCGTGGCCGAATCCGGGGTCCGCGACGTCGCGGATGTCGAGCACTATGCGTCCCACGGTGCCGATGCGGTCCTGGTGGGCGAGGCCCTGGTCAAGGACAACGACCCGCGTGCCGCCGTTCAGCGCTTCATCGAGGCCGGAACCGCCGCCAAGCCGGCCCGCGACCGCTAAGCAACACCCCCAAAACCCCCTCGAAGAATTCCTGAGCAAGAAAAGGATGCGCCAGATGAACCCGATGACCGGTGACCCAGACCAGGGTGAAAGCAAGCCCGCCTCCGAGCCTTCCCATTCCCTGCGCCACGCCGCGGGCCCGTACTTCGGCGACTACGGCGGACGCTGGATGCCCGAATCCCTGATCGCCGCCATGGACGAGCTCAACGAGACCTTCGAGGCGGCCAAGGCCGATCCGGAGTTCATCGCCCAGGTCAAGGACCTGAACAAGAACTACTCGGGCCGCCCCTCGCTGCTCACCGAGGCCAAGCGCTTCTCCGAGGCCGCAGGCGGGGTGCGCGTCTTCCTCAAGCGCGAGGATTTGAACCACACCGGCAGCCACAAGATCAACAACGTCCTGGGCCAGGCGTTGCTGGCCAAGCGCATGGGCAAGACCCGCATCATCGCCGAGACCGGCGCGGGCCAGCACGGCGTCGCCTCGGCCACCGCCGCGGCCCTCATGGGCCTGGAATGCGTGGTCTACATGGGTGCGGAGGACACGCGCCGGCAGGCCCTGAACGTCGCCCGCATGCAATTGCTTGGCGCCACCGTCATCCCGGTGACCGCCGGCTCCCAGACGCTCAAGGACGCGATCAACGAGGCGCTGCGCGACTGGGTCGCCAACGTGGGAACCACCCACTACCTGCTGGGCACCGCCGCCGGGGGACACCCGTTCCCCGCCATGGTCCGCTACTTCCACGAGGTCATCGGCGAGGAGGCCCGCGAGCAGATCATCGCCCAGGCCGGCCGGCTGCCCGACGCCGTGGCCGCCTGCATCGGCGGCGGCTCCAACGCCATCGGCATCTTCCACGGCTTCCTGGACGACGCCGAGGTCGAGCTCTACGGCTTCGAGGCCGGGGGAGACGGCATCGACACCCCCCGCCACGCCGCGACCATCACACTGGGCAAGCCCGGTGTGCTGCACGGGGCCAAGAGCTACCTGATGCAGGACGACGACGGCCAGACCATCGAGTCGCACTCGATCTCCGCCGGCCTGGACTACCCGGGCGTCGGCCCGGAGCATGCCTACCTGGCGGACATCGGACGGGTCCACTACGAGCCGATCACCGACACGGAGGCCATGGACGCCTTCTCGCTGCTCTGCCGCACCGAGGGCATCATCCCGGCCATCGAGTCCTCCCACGCACTGGCCGGCGTGCTGAAGATCGCCGAGCGGAAGATCGCCGGCGGTGCGGTGCCGGAAGAAACCATCATCATCGCCAACCTTTCGGGTCGCGGCGACAAGGACGTTGGAACCGCAGCGGAATGGTTCAACCTCATCGACACCGAAAAGGACGCCAAGTGAGCCCCGTATCCAAGAGTGCCGCGGCGATCGCCGCGGCCCGTGCCGAAGGCCGCCCGGCGCTGATCTGCTACCTGCCCGCCGGCTTCCCCGACGTGCAGGGCACCATTGACGCGGCCGTGGCGATGGCCGAGAACGGCGCCGACATCATCGAGGTCGGCATCCCGTACTCGGACCCCGTGATGGACGGCTCGGTCATCCAGGCCGCCACGGTCCAGTCGCTGGCCCAGGGCTTCAAGGTCGCCCAGGTGTTCGACATCGTCAAGGGCATCACCGAGCGCTGCGACGCCACCGTGATGATCATGACCTACTGGAACCCGGTGCTGCGCATGGGCGTGGACGAGTTCTCCCGCCGCCTGGCCGAGGCCGGCGGCGCCGGGCTGATCACTCCCGATCTGGTCCCCGACGAGGCGGCCGAGTGGTTTGAGGCCTCCGACAAGTACGGCCTTGACCGCGTCTTCCTGGTCGCACCGTCCTCCACCGAGGCCCGCATGAAGGCCACCGTGGACGCCAGCCGCGGCTTCGTCTACTGCGTCTCGGTCATGGGCGTCACCGGCGCCCGCGCCGAGGTCTCCGACGCCGCTGCCGCCGTGGTCGCCGCGGCCCACGCCGCCGGAGCCGAAAACGCCTGCGTCGGCCTGGGTGTCTCGCAGCGCAAGCACGTGGAAGAAATCGGCGCCTACTCCGACGGCGTCATTGTGGGCACCGCCCTGGTCGCGGCCCTGCGCGACGGGGGAGTGGACGCGGTGGCCAAGCTGACCGCGGAACTCAGCGGGCGGGCAGTGAACGCATGATGCCGCTGGCCGTGGCGGGAGCCAATATCCTGGCCTCGATCCCGAGCCCGCCGTCCGAGTTCTCGAAGTTCTCCATCGGCCCGCTGACCATCCACGCCTACGCGATCTGCATCATGGTCGGCATCATTGCCGCCATGTGGATCGCCTCCCGGCGCTGGCGGGCCAAGGGCGGGCCGGAGGACGTGGTCTGGGACATCTGCATCTGGGCGATCCCCTTCGGCATCGTCGGCGGACGCCTCTACCACGTGCTGGTCACCGACCCCGAGTACTACTTCGGCCTCCAGGGCCAGTCGGCGCACCTTTCCGAAATCCCGCAGATCTGGGCCGGAGGGCTGGGCATCATGGGTGCCATCTCGCTGGGCTCCCTGGGTGCCTGGATCGCCTGCCGGCGTGCCGGGGTGCGCCTCTCGGCGTTCCTGGACGCCGCGGTCCCGGGCGTGCTGCTGGCCCAGGCCTTCGGCCGCTGGGGCAACTGGTTCAACCAGGAACTCTTCGGCAAACCCACCACGCTGCCGTGGGGCCTGGAAATCGACCCGAACAGCTACAACTTCCCCCCGGGCCTGCCGGCCGGAACCCTGTTCCAGCCCACCTTCCTCTACGAATCGCTGTGGAACGTGGCCGGGGTCTTCCTGCTGCTGGCCCTTGACCGGAAGTTCAAGCTGCGCCGGGCTTCCCTGTTCTGGACCTACATCCTGTGGTACGGCATCGGCCGGACCATCATGGAAACCATGCGCATCGACGCCGCGGACACCATCACCATCCTGGGCATCGGGTTGCGCGTACACATGTGGCTGGCCATTGTCATGATCATCATGGGCGCCATCGGGTTGGCCTTCGTGCTCATCCGCCTGCGCCCGCTGCCGGATCCCGGGGTCTACCTCAAGGGCCGCGAATCCAAGGCCGAAGTCGCCGCCGGGACCACGATGGCGGACGCCTCCGGCTCGGAGGCGCAAGCCACTGGGAAGCCGGAGGGCAACAAGCCCGAGGACGGCAAGCCGGAAACGGGCGAGACCGGTCCCGGAATGCAGGACAAATAACACCACTGCGCCCGCCAAAACGGCTCCACGGTGCCGAGCGACGGCCGGTCCTCCCCTTCTTCACGGAAGGGGAGGACCGGCCGTCGCTGTCTGTTCCAGGGGTTCCCCGCCGGGTGTCGGATCGATGACTTCCACGGAGAGCAGGACGAGGCCAAGGTCCCGTATCTTCGCGAGCAGTCCGTGCAGCGCCGCCTGGTCCGGGACGAAACCGCCAATGCCGGTGGTGCCGTCGGACTCCGGTGACAGGGCCAGGCCGTCGAACCAGGCCGACCATCCGGGATCCAACCGGCCCTCGACCCGAACGCGGTAGCCGGCCGGAACCCGCGGCGCGGGAAGCCGGCTCATCGGGATGCCGCCTTCGCCATGGCACCGCCGAGGCGTTGGCCGCGGGGGGAACGGATGAGGATCTCCGCGGCCACGAGGTTGATCGCCCACCCGGCACCCATCATCAGTGCGGTGGTCAGTTCGCTTCTTCCGAAGAGGGAATTGCCGATGCCCTGGGTCAATACCTGGGTGCCGGCACCCAGTGCCAGCGCATAGGCCCGCACCATCCAGGCCCGGTGGGCCGGTACATCGCCGCGGCGTATTGCCGCGAATCCCAGGACGACGGCGGCAGCCATGCCCGTGCCGAACAGCAGCCGCAGCCCGAAGAGCAACTGGCCGGTGCCGGGAGCCCTGGCATAGAACAGCGTCATCCACAACGCCGAGAAGGCCACCGCCAGGCCCAGCGGCACCAAGACCCTGCCCGTCCAGCGGTGCCAGCGCGGGCGGCGGAGGCGGAAGCCGGGGGAGAACTGGAACGCCCCAAGCCCCGCGTAGGCGATCGCGGCAACGATGTGCACGGACACCGGCCACCGCGGGGACCAGCACCAGGGCGATGAGCGCGAACGGCACCCACCGCCCCGGTGCGCCGCTTCGTGAAGTGGGCAGGGAACTCATTTTGCACCGTGCTTCACCGGTGCCGAGGCGGTGGAGAGCCCCAAGGCCGCATCATTCGCGGTGCGCTGCACGCGCCACAGAGAGTATCCGAGGCCGAGCAGTGCCACCCCGGTGGGCACCGCGAACAACCTTTCGTTGACCATGGGCAGCAGGGGGATGGCGATGGTTGCGGCCGTGCCCGCGGCCAGCAGCGCGGCAGCCCATCGTGCGAGGAACCCGGCCCGGAACAAGGCGATGCCGAAAATGGTCCCGCCGGCGATGTAGGTCCCGGCGGAGGCCAGGGAGAGGGCGGTCATCAACCCGATGCCCTCGGTCGGGCTGCCACCGGTGGCGGCCGCGAACACGTCGTTGACGTACCCCGGTGCGCCGTGGGCCAGCACCGGCAGGACGACCGCCCCGATGGTTTCCACGCTCATCATGATGAGGTGGCAGGCGCCGAAGAGGAGGTATCCGAGCAGGCCAAGTACCCCCATTTTCCTGGTCTGGGTCAGGTACATGCCGGTGATTCCGATGAGCGCGAGGATTGACATCAGCAGCTTTGCCCCCTGGCGCAGCAGGTACTCGGGCGTGGTGGCAAAGGCAGCGTCCAGGTGCGGGTGGTTGACCTGGACCGCGAGGAACAGCAGGCCCGCTGCAACTGCGCACAATCCGGCGGCGCGGGCGATCTTGGTGGTGGTGATGGACATGTCGGGCTCCCTGGTTGCGGGTTTCCGCGACGGCTGCCGCGGGATGGCTCCAGACTAGGAATCCGCGGGGTGAGGGGGCATCACCCAAAGAGGTGAGCGTCGGGGTGAGATGCGGATGTTGCGGCGGTTTACAGCAAGCCGCGTTCACGCGCCCGGAGGACCGCTGCCCGGCGGTCGGTGACATCAAGCTTGGTGAAGATGTGCTTGGTGTGGGTGCGCAGCGTGTTGTACGAAATGAACAGTTCCGCCGCGATCTGCGGCCCGTTCATCGAGCTGTCCAACAACCCCAGCACCTGCAGCTCCCGTTCGCTGAGGGTGCCCGGCGAGGCGGGTGGGGGCGCCGCCCCGGGAATCGTGACGAGGCGCAGCAGCCGGGCGATGTCCGCACCGGCGCCCAGGCTGCGGGAGGCATTGCGCAGCAGCCCGAGCAGGGGCTCGCCCTCGTCGAGGAAGAGCCGGAGGTACGCGCCCGGCTCGGGAACACCGGAGATCGCCCGGGCCAGTGCGGCCCGGGCTTGTGCCCCGTGTCCGAGGGCATCATGTGCCAGGGCCAGCAGCAGCCGGATCTCCAGCACGCTCCCGGTGCGCCCGGATGCCCCGGCACCCGGAAGAAGCCGATCCAGCAGCGCGGCGGCGTCCCGGGCCGCTTCGGTCCCGGGATCCACCCGGTGCCGTGCGATCAGCAGGCGCACCAGCGTGAGCTGGTTGAACTCGCCCAGGTATCCGACCTCGTCGGTGGTTCCAACCCCGCATTCCAGGGCCCAGGCGGCGGCCTGTTGCAGCTTGCCCTCGGCGATCCACACCCGTGCCTTCAATGCCGCAATGGGGCGGATCTCGGGGACGAACCCCGGGCGGTAGAGCCGTGCGCCCTGGTCCAGCAGGGCGATTGCCTCCTTAGGTTCGCCCTGGGCGCGGGCGAGCAGCGCCTTCGCAACGAACCAGCGATACCGGCTCTCGGTCATCGGCGCGTGTTCCAGCAGCGCCGCGGCGGCGAGCAGGTGTCCCTCGGCGGCCTCGAGGTTTCCCGTCTGGCTGTCGATCTCACCCAACCCCACATGCAATTCGGCGGCCGCCCGCGACAAGGGCGAGCCCAGTGCTTCGGCCCGGGCCAAGGCGTCCTCGCAGAGCCGGCGCGCCATGGCGGGTTGGCCGGCGGCGAGCCACATGTCGGCGAGGACCACGGTGCTGCCGAGTTCATCGACGAGGTTTCCGGCCTGGTGCAGGTGTTCCACCGCCCGTCCGAACATCGCCAGCGCGTCGTCCACCGTGCCCTGCGCCCAGGCCGCAAGCCCCAGGTAGCCGGCCGCCGCGCCACGGGACAGATGGTCCTCCGGGCCGGCCGCCTCGAGCGCGGCCCGGGCATGACGGGAGGTGCCGGCCGCATCCCCGCGTGCCTGCGCCAGCGCGGCGCGGTAGACGGCGATGGTCGCAGGCAGCGCGCGCATTTCTTCGGTTTCGTGCCCGGCCCGAACGTGCCCGCGGGACAGTCTTCCCAGCGCCAGTTCCGCATCGCGAAGCCGCGGCTCAACACCGTCGAGGTCGCCCCCGGCCAGATGCCGGAACCCGTAGAACACACTGAGCACCGGGCTGCGCCGGACCAAGGAATCGGGTAGCCGGTCCAGCCAGCCGAGCAGCAGCGCATCCTGCCGGTTGCGCCGTATCCGGGGCAAGGCAAGTTCAATGAGGTGCGCCGCACCCTCGAAATCCTCGGCGGCCAAGGCATGCCCGACGGCATCCGGCCACATTTCACGGGCCCCGTACCACTGGCCGGCCCGCCGGTGCAGGATTGCAACCTGCCCGGGCCGTTCACCGGACAGTCGTGCCCGCAGCACATCGGCGAACAGTTGGTGGTAGCGGTACCACTGCCTCTTCTCATCCAGCGGGAGAAGAAAAAGGTTGGCCCGCTCCAGCTCCATGAGCATGCGGTCCCCGTCCGTGCGCCCGCTCAAGGCATCGCAAAGCGGACCCGTCAGCCTCTGCAGGACGCAGGTGTCCAACAGGAAGTCGCGAACCGGTGCCGGCTGGTGTGCCAGCACCTCCTCGACAAGGTAGTCGACGACATACCTGTCATTCCCGGCAAAGCGGTCAATGAACCCTGCTGCGTCCCCGTGTCCGGCCAAGGAGATCGAGGCGAGTTGGAGCGCCGCGATCCACCCCTCCGTGCGTTGCCCCAACACCGCCACCTGTTCCGGGGCCAGCTCCAGCCCTGAGGCCGAATTGAGGTATTCGGTCGTCTCGTCCGGGGTGAACCGCAGGTGCTCGGCGCGGATCTCCACCAGCTCGCCTCGTCCCCGCCAAAGTGCCAGCGGCAGATCCGGATCGGAGCGGGTGCTGATCACCAGGTGCACCTGCGGCGGAAGGTGGTCAAGGAAGAATGCCATGGCCCCACTGACATCGCGGTTGGAGATGAAGTGGTAGTCGTCGAGTACCAGCCAGACGTTTGAGGGTTCCGCAGCGAGCTCGTTCAGCAGGATGGCGAGCTCGGTTCCGGTTGGTGCGGGGGAAGCCGCAACCGGATCCATCGCCGCCGGGCCGACGCCGGGAACCGCCGCTTGCAGGGTCGTCACCACGCCGGTCCAGAACGACGCCGGATCGTTGTCCGTTGCGTCCAGGGAGAGCCACGCAATACGGCGACCCCGTTCGTGGTTCTGCCTCCACCACTGGGACAGGAGCGTTGTCTTGCCGAACCCGGCCGGGGCCGAGATGAGCGTGAGCCTTGGCTCGGCTCCGCGGGCCAGCAGTCCGTCGAGTCGCGGACGTGCCACCAGGCCGCGTCGTTGCCTGGGCGCATTCATCTTGGTGGCAATCAGGGGGCGTGCCATGGTCCGGCATTCTCTCGGGGCGATGCCGCGGCGGTTGGGTGCGGCCAGCTCAGGCCAGTCTACCCGTGGGCATCCTGGTCGTTCAGGGGGGCCACCACCACCATGACCACGTGTCCGGGGCCCTGCTGCCTTGGGAAGAAAGATGACAAGGCTTTGTTGTCGTACGACGAAACTTTCAGGAAACCCAAAAGTTCCAAGTCAGCAACGGGTTCGTAGTGGGCACGAAAACTGTTGGAAACAAAAGCGCGTATAAATCCGAAACATGCCGGTGCTACTCTTTTTTCACTGTGGCAGCACGTCCGGGCGCGGAGCACCCCTCCATCCGCACCCGATGCTGCCGGCAACCACAACGACGTGGAAACGCACGACCCGCGGCCCGCCCACCGGCTGGAACACACGGTTGCCGCGCCCGCAGCATTGGTGCCACACCCACACCCCACACCAAGCCCCCAGCGGGGCACCGATTCGCGAACCCAAAAACTCCCTCGGCCACCGTCGTCCGAAGAACCAGACCCGCCGCCCACACACCGAGAAAGGGACAACTCATGAGCATGACCGGAGTCCAACTCAATGCCTCACCGCATCAGGGCGAGGAGATTTCCTCGCCCTACACCAGGTTTGCCGACGTCCCGGCAGCACAGGGACTCTACGATCCGGCAAACGAAAAAGACGCGTGCGGCCTGGCGGTCATTGCCACGCTGACCAAGGAGGCCAGCCACCAGATCGTGGAACAGGCCCTCGAGGCGCTGCGCCGCCTCGAACACCGCGGCGCCGTGGGCGCCGACGCCGGCACCGGCGACGGAGCCGGCATCCTCACCCAGATCCCCGACGCATTCTTTCGCGCGGTCACCGATTTCGCCCTTCCCGCCCCCGGCCGCTACGCCGCCGGCACCGCCTTCCTCCCGCAGGAGACCGCGCAGCGCAACGCCGCCGTCACCGCACTGGAGGAACTCGCCGCCGAGGAAGGCCTGACGGTTCTTGGCTGGCGCGACGTCCCGGTGAACACCGCGGCCATCGGCGCCACCGCCCTGGGGTGCATGCCGCACTTCTCCCAGCTTTTCCTGGGTGCCGCCGAAGACCACGAGGCAGACCTCGACGCCCGCGTCTTCCGCATCCGCAAGCGCGCCCAGAACAAGTTCGGGGTGTACTTCCCCTCGCTCTCCTCCGCGACCATGGTCTACAAGGGCATGCTCTCCACCGAGCAGCTCACCGAGTTCTACCCGGACCTGTCCGACGCCCGTTTCGCCTCGCGCCTCGGCATCGTGCACTCGCGATTCTCCACCAACACCTTCCCCTCCTGGCCGCTGGCCCAGCCCTTCCGCACCATTGCCCACAACGGCGAAATCAACACGGTCAAGGGCAACCGCAACTGGATGCGCGCCCGCCAGTCCCAGCTGGCCTCCCCGCTGCTGGGCGAGGTCCCCGAGGAACTATTCCCGATCTGCAGCCCCGGTGCCTCCGACTCCGCATCCTTCGACGAGGTCGCCGAGCTGCTGGTGCTCTCCGGCCGCCCCGTGGCCCAGGCCATCATGATGATGATCCCCGAGGCCTGGGAAAACCACGCCACCATGGATGCGGACCGCCGCGCCTTCTACGAATACAACTCCATGCTCATGGAGCCCTGGGACGGCCCGGCCGCGGTCTCCTTCACCGACGGCAAGCAGGTCGGCGCGGTGCTGGACCGCAACGGGCTGCGCCCGGCCCGCTACTGGATCACCACCGACGGACTGGTCGTGCTGGCCTCCGAGGTCGGCGTCATCGATCTGGCCCCCGAGCAGATCTCCGCCAAGGGCCGCGTCGCCCCGGGCAAGATGTTCCTCATCGACACCGAGGCCGGACGCATCATCGACGATGCCGAGATCAAGTCGCAGGTCGCCGCCTCCGCCCCGTGGGCCCAGTGGCTCAACGAGAACAAGATCAGCCTCACCGAGCTGCCGGACCTGGAGCACGTCAAGCACAACTCCGCCTCCGTGCAGATCCGCCAGCGCACCTTCGGCTACACCACCGAGGAGCTGCGGATCCTGTTGGCCCCGATGGCCTCCGCCGGCGCCGAGCCGCTCGGTGCCATGGGCACCGACACCCCCGTCGCGGTGCTCTCGGACCGCTCGCGGCTGCTCTTCGACTACTTCACCCAGTCCTTCGCCCAGGTCACCAACCCGCCGCTGGACTCCATCCGCGAGGAACTGGTCACCTCCCTGGGCACCAGCATCGGCCCGGACGGGAACCTGCTGGCCACCGGCAAGGTCGACGCCCGGCAGGTGTCCCTCGACTACCCGGTGATCACCAACGACGACCTGGCCAAGATCGCCAACATCCGCGACGAATCCGGCGCCAAGGTCGCCCTGAAGGTCCGCGGGCTCTACCGCCCCGAGGGCGGCGAATCGGAGCTGCGCGCCCGCCTGCAGGAAATCTGCGAAAAGGTCTCCGCCGCCATCAACCGCGGCGTGAAGTTCATCGTGCTCTCGGATAGGGACTCCAACGCCCAGTGGGCGCCGATCCCGTCGCTGCTGCTCACCAGTGCGGTGCACCACCACCTGCTCAAGAGCGCCAACCGCACCAAGACCTCCCTGGTCATCGAGGCCGGGGACGTGCGCGAGGTGCACCACGTGGCCGTGCTCGTGGGCTACGGCGCCTCGGCGATCAATCCCTACCTGGCGCTGGAATCCGTGGAGGAAATGGCCACCCAGGGCGAGCTCGGCTCCGTGACCCCGGCCAAGGCGCAGACCAACCTGATCAAGGCGCTGGGCAAGGGCCTGCTGAAGATCATGTCCAAGATGGGCATCTCCACCGTGGCCTCCTACTGCGGCGCCCAGACCTTCGAGGCATTGGGCCTGTCCCAGCGAGTGGTCGACCAGTACTTTACCGGCACCTCCTCGCAGCTCGGGGGAGTGGGCCTGGACATCATCGCGACCGAAACCGCGATGCGCCATGCCGCAGCCTACCCCTCCGACCTGAACCCGGATCCGCACCGTGTGCTGGAAACCGGCGGGGAATACCAGTGGCGCCGCGAGGGACCGCCGCACCTCTTCAACCCGGAGACCGTCTTTAGGCTGCAGCACGCCACCCGCGAACGCCGCTACGACATCTTCAAGAAATACACCCAGGGCGTCGACGACCAGGCCAAGGGCCTGATGACGCTGCGCGGGCTGCTGGACTTCAAGACCGGCGAACGCACGCCCATCGACATCGACGCCGTGGAACCGGTGTCCGAGATCGTGAAGCGCTTCGCGACCGGGGCGATGAGCTACGGCTCGATCTCCGCCGAGGCGCACGAGACCCTGGCCCGCGCCATGAACCGGCTGGGCGGCAAGTCCAACACCGGCGAGGGCGGCGAGGACGTGGACCGCCTGCTGGATCCGGAGCGCCGCTCCGCGGTCAAGCAGATCGCCTCGGGCCGCTTCGGGGTCACCAGCATGTACCTCACGCACGCCGACGACCTGCAGATCAAGATGGCCCAGGGTGCCAAGCCCGGGGAGGGTGGCCAGCTGATGGCCAACAAGGTCTACCCGTGGGTGGCCCGCACCCGCCACTCCACCCCCGGCGTGGGATTGATTTCCCCGCCGCCGCACCACGACATCTACTCGATCGAGGACCTGGCCCAGCTGATCCACGACGCGAAGTGCTCCAACCCGGGTGCCCGCGTCCACGTGAAGCTGGTCTCCGAGGTCGGCATCGGCACCGTCGCGGCCGGCGTCACCAAGGCCAAGGCCGACGTGGTGCTGGTTTCCGGACACGACGGCGGCACCGGGGCCTCCCCGCTGAACTCGCTCAAGCATGCCGGGGTGCCCTGGGAGCTCGGCCTGGCCGAGACCCAGCAGACGCTGATGCTCAACGGGTTGCGCGAACGCGTCACCGTGCAGGTCGACGGGCAGCTGAAGACCGGCCGCGACGTGGTCATCGCCGCGCTGCTGGGCGCCGAGGAATTCGGCTTCGCCACCGCCCCCTTGGTGGTTGCCGGCTGCATCATGATGCGCGTCTGCCACCTGGACACCTGCCCGGTCGGCGTGGCCACGCAGAACCCGGAGCTGCGCGCCCGCTTCACCGGCCAGGTGGACCACGTGGTGAACTTCTTCGAGTTCCTCGCCCAGGAGGTCCGCGAGATCCTCGCGGAACTCGGCTTCGCGACCCTCGAGGAGGCCATCGGCCAGGCCGAGCTGCTCGACACCCGCGCCGCGGTCGGTCACTGGAAGACCGCCGGGCTGCACCTGGAAAAGATCTTCAACACCGCCGGCTCCAGGCCCGGGGCGGCGCGTTCGCGCACCGGGTCCCAGGACCACGGGCTGGACAGGCACTTCGACAACCAGCTCATTGTAGCTTCCGCTCCGGCCCTGGAACGCCGCGAAAGGGTCGTCCTTGACCTCCCCGTCAAGAACACCGACCGCTCGGTGGGCACCATGCTCGGCCACCACGTCACCCGCACCTTCGGCACCGACGAGCTGGCGGAGGGGACCATCGCGGTCACCCTGCGCGGGCACGCTGGCCAATCCCTCGGCGCGTTCCTGCCCGCCGGCATTGCGCTGGACCTGGTCGGGGACGCCAACGACTACGTCGGCAAGGGCCTGTCCGGCGGACGGATCTCCGTGCGCGCCGATGCACGCTCCGGCTTCAACCCGGCCGAGCAGGTCATTGCCGGAAACGTCATCGGCTACGGCGCCACCAGCGGCGAGCTGTTCATCGCCGGGCTGGTGGGCGAACGCTTCGCCGTGCGCAACTCCGGGGCCACCGCGGTGGTCGAGGGCATCGGCGACCACGGCTGCGAATACATGACCGGCGGAACCGCGCTGGTGCTGGGTCCCACCGGACGCAACTTCGCCGCCGGCATGTCCGGGGGCACGGCCTACGTGCTGGACCTGGACACCGCGGCGCTGAACCCGCTGGCCGTGGCCAACGAGGACCTGTTGCTTTCCGGCCCCGACGAGGCGGGCTGCGCGCTCATCAAGGAACTGCTCACCAAGCACGTGGCCCACACCGGCTCGGCACTGGCCTCCAGCCTGCTGGCCGACTGGCCGGTGGCCGCGGCCCGCATCACCAAGGTGCTCCCGCGGGACTACGCCGCGGTGTCCCAGGCACGAAACACTGCCGTCCATGAAGGATTCGACCCCGATTCAGCAACCGTCTGGAACAGGATTTTGGAGGTGACCCGTGGCTAATCCACGTGGATTCCTGGAGGTGCGCGAACGCGTCACCGTGCCCAAGCGCCCCGTCTCGGTGCGCATCATGGACTACCGCGAGGTAACAGCCAGGCAGGACGCCGGCGTGCTGAAAAAGCAGGCCGGGCGCTGCATGGACTGCGGGGTGCCCTTCTGCCACAACGGCTGCCCGCTGGGCAACCTCATCCCGGAGTGGAACGCCCTGGTCCACGAGGGCCGGATGGCAGAGGCCGCCGAGCGCCTGCACGCGACCAACAACTTCCCGGAGTTCACCGGGCGGCTGTGCCCGGCCCCCTGCGAGTCCTCCTGCGTGCTGGGCATCAACCAGCCGGCCGTAACAATCAAGCAGGTCGAGGTCGAAATCGCCGACACCCTGATTGCCTCCGGCGGGCTCGAGCCGGTGCTGGCCGTGCGCCACACCGACAAGCGCATCGCCGTGATCGGCTCGGGCCCCGCGGGCCTGGCCGCCGCCCAGCAGCTGACCCGCGCCGGGCACACCGTGGCGGTGTACGAGCGCGACGAGAAGGTCGGCGGGCTGCTGCGCTACGGCATCCCCGACTTCAAGATGGGCAAGGACGTCCTGGAGACCCGGCTGGCCCAGATGGAGGCCGAGGGAACCGTGTTCCGCACCGGGGTCTCGGTGGGCACCGACATCGAATTCGACGCCCTGAACAGGCTGTATGACGCGGTGATCGTGGCCACGGGCGCCACCGTGCCGCGCGATTTGCCGGTCCCCGGACGCGAACTCGAGGGCGTCCACTTCGCCATGGACTACCTGGTGGATTCGAACCAGGTGGTGGCCGGCGAGCGTGAAGGCCTGCGGATCAATGCCGCCGGCAAGCACGTGGTCATCCTCGGCGGCGGCGACACCGGGGCCGACTGCCTGGGCACCGCGACCCGCCAGGGCGCGGCCTCCGTGACCACCCTGGCCATCGGTTCGCAGCCCCCGGCAGAGCGTCCGGCGCACCAGCCCTGGCCCATGGCCCCGACCATCTTCGAGGTCCAGTCGGCCCACGAGGAAGGCGGCGAGCGGTCGTATTTGGCCGCCACCGTCAACTTCACAGGTGAGCACGGGAGCGTGATGGGTGTTACTGTGGCAGAGACCGAATTCATAGACGGTCAGCGCCTTCCGAAGCCGGGCACCGAGCGGGTCATTCCCGCGGACCTGGTCTTCCTGGCCCTGGGGTTCACCGGACCCGAGCAGGCCGGCTTCCTGGAACAGGCCAACACCGAGTTTGATGACCGGGGCAGCGTCGCCCGCGATGGTTACTACATGACCAACACCCCGGGGGTGTTCGCGGCAGGCGATGCCGGACGCGGACAATCCCTGATCGTGTGGGCCATAGCCGAGGGACGATCCTGTGCCGCGGCCGTGGACAAATACCTGATGGGCGAAACCCGCCTTCCGGCCCCCGTCTCTCCGACGGATCGGGCCATCAGCATGTTGTGAAACGGATGCACCTCTTATGCGGTGTTTTCCCGACCTGAGAAATGGAAAGGCAGATAGGCTAACCGTATGAGACGCGCAAAAATCGTGGCCACCTGGGGCCCGGCGATCGGTACCTACGACAAGACATTGGCAGTGCTCAAGGCGGGTGTCGACGTCGCCCGGCTGAACATGAGCCACGGCGACCACTCGATGCACGCCGAGAACCTCGGCAACGTCCGTGCGGCGGCCGAGGAGCTCGGCCGCCCGGTGGGCATCTTTGCCGACCTGCAGGGACCGAAGATCCGCCTGGGCCGCTTCGTGGACGACGCCAAGCACATGCTCAAGGTCGGGGACACGTTCACCATCGTGATTGCCGACGTGCTGGGGGATGGCACGTTCTGCTCCACGACGTTCAAGGGCCTGCCCACCGATGTCAACGTGGGCGACATCCTCTTGATCAATGACGGCAAGGTTGCCCTTCGCGCAACGGCCGTGGATGACGAGAAGGTCGTCACCGAGGTCGTCGTGGGCGGGGAGGTGTCCAACAACAAGGGCATCAACCTTCCCGGCGTGGCCGTGAACGTTCCCGCCCTGAGCGAAAAGGACGAGGAGGACCTGCGCTGGGCCATTCGGGCCGGCGTCGACATGGTCGCCCTGTCCTTCGTGCGCAACGCCGCCGACATCGGGCGCGTGCACGAGATCATGGACGAGGAAGGCCGGCGCCTTCCGGTCATCGCCAAGATCGAAAAGCCGCAGGCGGTTGACGCGCTGGAAGAAATCATCGACGCCTTCGACGCCATCATGGTGGCACGTGGCGACCTCGGCGTGGAGCTTCCGCTCGAGGAAGTCCCGCTGGTGCAGAAGCGCGCCATCGAGCTGGCCCGCCGCTGGGCCAAGCCGGTCATCGTGGCGACCCAGGTGCTCGAGTCGATGATCGAGTCCCCGACGCCGACCCGCGCCGAGGCCTCGGACTGCGCCAATGCCGTCATCGACGGCGCCGACGCGGTCATGCTCTCGGGGGAGACCTCGGTGGGCGAATACCCCATCGAGACCGTCGAGACCATGGCACGGATCATTTCCTCCACGGAAAAGCACGGGCTGGACCGCATCCCGCGCCTGGGCTCCAAGCCCAAGACCCGTGGCGGCGCCATCACCCGTGCCGCCGTGGAGATCGCCGACCAGTTGGATGCCAAGTACATCGTGGCCTTCACCCAGTCCGGCGATTCGGCCCGACGCCTGTCCCGGCTGCGTCCGAAGCGCCCGGTCCTGGCCTTCACCCCGCTGCCGCAGACCTACAACATCATGACCCTGATGTGGGGCATCCAGCCCCGCCTGGTCGAATACGCCGACCACACCGACAAGATGACCGCACAGGTCGACCGCGCCCTCCTGGCCGAAGGCCTGGCCGAGGTCAACGACATTGTCTGCATCGCCGCCGGGTCCCCTCCCGGACAGGCCGGGTCCACCAACTCGCTGCGCATCCACAAGGTCGGCGACCTTGCGGACGCCGGCCAGCTCGGCGACGGCAAGCCGATGCCGGCCCGCGAGAAGGTCGGTCCGTGGGACTCGGACAAGGGCGAGGGCGAAAACAGCCACACCATCTAGCTGGTTCGAGGTGCGGCGGGGGCCGGACTTCCACCACGATTCCCTTGGGGGACCGCGGTGGGGGTCCGGCCCTTTCGTTTTCAGCCAGTCAGCTCCACCGGCACGGCGATGACATCCACCATCGCACCGTTCCGGAGCACCGTCACCGGCAGCGGCACACCGATGGCTTCGGTGAACAACTGCTTTTGCACGCTTTCGGCGGTGGAGACCGGGCGCCGTCCGACGGTCAGCACCAGGTCCCCGGGTTTCAACCCGGACTTCTCCGCCGGGGACCCGGCGATGACATCGGCAACGCGCAGTCCCTGCCGCTGGCCCATGCGCGATGACAGCGTCTCGTCCAGCGCAAACGGGGCACTGACCAGGCCCAGGTAGGCGCGCCGGACACGACCGTCGGCCATCAGCGCGGCGATGATCCGCCGGGTGGTCGCGTTGATCGGAACGGCCAGGCCCAGGCCCGCGCCCGCCACGGCCGTGTTGATGCCCACAACCCGGCCGCGGGCATCGGCCAGCGCCCCGCCCGAATTGCCCGGGTTCAGCGCGGCATCGGTTTGGATGACGTCCTCGATCACCCGCCGGGCCCGGCCAAGTGCGGTGGGGATGGATCGCCCCAGCCCGCTGACCACCCCGGCGGTCACCGAACCGGCCAGGCCCAGCGGGTTGCCCACGGCGATCACCAGTTGGCCCACCCGCAGCCCCTCGGCGTCGCCGAGTCGGGCCGGTGCCTGCATGTGGGATAAACCGCGGATCACGGCCAGATCGGACAGGGCGTCCGCTCCTCTGATCTCCAGGTCCGTTGCCGTGCCGTCGGCAAAGGTCGCCCGTCCGGCAGTAGCCCCGGCAACCACGTGGGCATTGGTCAGCATGAAGCCGTCTTCGGTGAAGACCACGGCGGAACCCGCGCCAAGGCGCACCGGGCCACCGCGGCCGGTACGCATCATCTCGACGGCCGCAACATGCGGCCCAACCTCTTCGGCAACGCCGATGACGGTCCGGGAATAGGCGTCCATCACATCTTCAGGCCCAAGCCCGGATTCGGAAATATCGAAAGGCTCATTCACCGCACGCCTCCAGGGGTGCCCATGGTCCGATATTTGCGACGCTTCCTGCCCGCGCACCGGCCGCGCCACATGCCTATACAACGAAAGCGGTGCCCACCGTAGTCCCGCCATGGATACGCCATGGGAGAACGGCGAAGCAGGAAAGCCTGCATTTCCAGGTATCCCGCAATGCCGATTTCGCTGGTCGTCTCCGAGCGCCTGATCCAGCGGTCCTGCCAACGCCTTCAATCAACGCGGCCCAAGAATTGAGGTGATGTGCCCAATGGAAAGAATAAACACACAAATGGATCTCAAAGTGGCGGTCGTCATTGACGCCGGGGAATTGTTTTCCGGAAATGACAAAGGCCCCGATCCCTTGTGAACCAAGGGATCGAGGCCGGTTGTGCCCGAGGTGGGACTCGAACCCACACACCTTTCGATACTGCATTTTGAGTGCAGCGCGTCTACCATTCCGCCACTCGGGCGGGCACATTTTGAAGCAGCGAGAATAAGCGTAACTGATGATTGCTTTGCGCAGAAATCCTCGCGTCCTTGCGGTTATCCACTGTACATGCAGATAGGCTTAACCGTAAAACCGAGAGTCGATGACAGCCCCGGTCACCCCGGGAATGAAGGAGCACCCATGAGCGATCTGCCCGAAGTAACACGAATTGATCCCGAGCCCAACACCGGCGCACCCCGCCGCGTGATTGTTGCCGAGGATGAAACCCTGATCCGCCTCGACATCGTTGAGATCCTGCGCGGCGAGGGCTACGACGTGGTTGCCGAGGCGGACAACGGGGAAAAGGCCATCGAGCTGGCGCGCGAGCACAAGCCCGACCTGGTGCTGATGGACGTCAAGATGCCGGTCATGGACGGCATCACCGCGGCCGAGACCATCGTCAAGGAGCGCATCGCACCCGTGGTCCTGCTGACCGCCTTCAGCCAGAAGGAGTTGGTGGAACGCGCCCGCGAGGCCGGAGCCATGGCGTACGTCGTCAAGCCGTTCACCCCCGCGGACCTGGTGCCGGCCATCGAGATCGCCATCTCCCGCTACGAGGAAATCCGCGCGCTGGAGAAGGAGGTCGGTGACCTCACCGAGCAGTTCGCCACGCGCAAGCTCGTCGAGCGAGCCAAGAGCCTGCTGACCACCAAGATGGGCCTGACCGAACCCGAGGCGTTCCGCTGGATCCAGAAAACGTCCATGGACCGCCGCCTGTCCATGCGCGAAGTTGCCGAGACCGTCATCGACCAGGTCAAGTAGCCAAGCACCAGGATCGCCCTCGACGGGGCCGCGGAATCCCCGACACGGGAATTCCCCGGCCCCGTTTGCATTTTCCTGCTGCCACGGGCGTGTTGGCTCGATAGGATTCTTGGGACAGGCAATGCAGGGCAATCAACCGCGAGGAAAGGGCCACCGTGCCACATCCGGATTCACCGATGGGTGAGCAATTCGAACTCTCCGGAACCATCGCCGGCCGCACGCAGCACGCGGTGGTGACCCAGATCGGTGCCGCATTGCGCAGGCTGGTGGTCGACGGGGTGGAACTTGTCCAGGACTACCCGCAAGACATGGCCGCGCCTTCCGCGGCCGGCGTCGTCCTGGTGCCCTGGCCAAATCGCGTTGCCGGAGGAACCTGGAGCCACGACGGCATCGAGGAACATCTGGTGATCACCGAACTGGAGCGCAACAACGCCAGCCACGGACTGCTGCGGCACAGCAGCTATCGGCAGGCAAAACGAACAAACCACAGCGTGGTATTGGCGGCGGAGATTTCACCCGCGCCCGGGTATCCCTTCGAACTGGCCACGTCCGTGCACTATGAATTGGTGGCGGACGGGTTGCAAGTCACCCACAGGCTGGAGAACCTCGGCACGTCCAAGGCCCCGGTGGCCGTGGGAGCCCACCCCTACCTGCGAGTCGGTGACACCCCGGTGGGCGAGCTGACACTGCTCATCGACGCCGCGCGGCACCTGGAAGTCGACGGGGCGATGATTCCCGTCGGGCGGCCGTTGCCGGTGGACGGCACGGACCTGGACTACCGGCACGGCAGGAAACTGGGCAACGTCGCCCTCGACAATGCGTGGACGGATCTCACGCGCGGGGCCGACGGCGGTTCACGGCACTACTTGGAGGCACCGGATGGAACCCGCGTGGAATTGCACATGGATCGGAACTACGGCTTCATCCAGGCCTACACCACGCAAACCTTCAAGGGCCCGGAAGGTCCGGTGCACGCGGTGGCCCTGGAACCGATGACCGCGGCGGCGAACGCCTTCAACAACGGAATGGGACTGCGTTGGCTGGCGCCGGGCGAGACCTGGGAATCCTCGTGGGGGATCAGGCATGTGGCCGCGGGCGGTTCCCGATGAACAATGGAAGCACGGCAACGTACAACGCGTGGAAGGAAGCTGTGTCCCGATGAAAACCCAAGGTGTGGTCCTGAGTTTGGCGGTGAGGGATGCCGCGCGCTCCCTGGCCTTCTACCGCGATGTGGTGGGCATCGAAAACGCCACGCTCGCCATGGGCATGGTCTGCCTGGAACTGCCGGGAATGACGATCTTCCTGGCCGAGACCGAGGACTTCACCACGTATTCGCGTGAGGCCAAGCGCACGCCGCTGCTTCCGGTGCCCGCCACCGACGCCTTCCTCAGCTGCGCCATCGCCACCGAGTACGAGGTCGACGAAATACTCGCCGCGGTGGCCGACTCGGAAGGCAAGGGCTTTACGGCCCACCGCATACCGCACGTCAGCGGACGGATGCAATACGTCGGCACCTTCGCCGATCCGGACGGCCATCTCTGGCAGCTGGTCTGCAACCTCGCCGACGCCGAAGGCCACATGCAGTAGGCCGGCCCGGTCCCTCGTTACTCTTCGAAGCGCGAGGGATCGCCCAGCCCCACCCGGGAGATCACTGCCTCGCCGCTGGAGTAGTCGATGACGGTGGTCGGCTCGGTCCCGCATTCGCCGGAATCGATGACGCCTTCGATCACGTTGTCCAGCGCCTCCTTGATTTCCCAGCCCTGGGTCATCGGATCCTCTTCGCCCGGAAGCAACAGCGTGCTGGAAAGGATGGGCTCCCCGAGCTCGTCAAGCAGCGCACGGACCACTGGATTGTCGGGGATGCGCACGCCAATGGTCTTCTTCTTGGCCTGCATCAGCCGACGCGGGACTTCCTTGGTCGCCGGCAGGATAAAGGTGTAGCTGCCCGGGGTCACCGCCTTGATGTTGCGGAAGACCTTGTTGTTGACCTCCACGTACTGGCCCAACTGGGCGAAGTCCTTGCACACGAGCGTGAAGTGGTGCTTGTCGTCGACCTGGCGGATGGACCGGATCCGGTCCAGCGCCTCGCGGTTGCCGATCTGCGCGCCAAGGGCGTAACAGGAATCGGTGGGGTAGGCGATCAGCCCGCCATTGCGTATCAATTCCACGGCCTGGGCGATCGCGCGCGGCTGTGGGTTTTCGGGGTGAACATCAAAGAATCTAGCCATTGAAAGAGTTTACGGCTCCGCGCCGGTTCGCGCACTCCCTTTCGCCGAATCCCACAGGTTCTCCCGGGGTCGGTGTGCTCTGGTCACGGGCCGGTTTCGGTGCGTAGACTCCAAGCCATGGTGACATCGGGGGAAATCCCGCTTCCACGCAGGGTCATCGGCATCTATGCGCTCGGTTCGATGGGCACCGGCGGGTTTTCCACGCTCCCCGGGCTGGTGCTGATCTACTACATGACCGACACCCTGGGCATCGCTGCGCTGGGCGCTGGCCTGCTGCTGGGCGTGGCCAAGATCTGGGACGTGCTCATCGACCCGGTCATCGGGATCCGCAGCGACCGCGACCTGGCCGCCACGGGTTCACGGCACCGCTTCATGGTCGTCGGGGGAACCTTGCTTCCGTTGTTCTTCATCCTCACCTTTGCCGTGCCGGCGGGCCTGGGCCAACTTGTCGCGGGGCTGTGGGTGTTGGTGGCATTCACCGCCACCGCCACGGCCTTCAGCCTTTTCCAGGTCCCGTACATGGCCCTGCCGGCCGAACTGACCGCCAGCTACGACCAACGCACCCGACTGCTGTCCCTGCGCGTGCTCGTCCTGTCCCTGGCGATCCTGCTCTTTGGTGCCGGGGGACCGGCGCTGCGGACCCTGGGCGGGGAAAACCAATGGCTTGGCTATTTCCTGATGTCCGTCGTGGCCGGAATCGTCATCGGAGCCAGCCTCCTGGCCAGCGCCCGGGTTGCCCCCAGCGGCGGAACCCGGGCCACGGTGCAACGGGCCCCGATCCGCCAAGGCAATCTCCTGGGCCTGGCGGTGCTGCGGCGCAGCCAGCCGTTCCGCGCGCTGCTGCTGGCCTTCGCGCTGCAGGGCCTGGCCACCGGGGGAATGCTTGCCGGGGCCCAATACGTCGCCACCTGGGTGCTGCACGACGAGGAAGCGGTGACGTTCCTGTTCATCGCCCTGATCGGCCCGGCACTGCTCTTTGCCCCGATCTGGCGGATGGTCGCCCGGCGGATCGGCAAGGAACGCAGCTTCCTGCTCTCCAGCATCCTGTTCGGCCTCGCCGCCCTGGCCCTGGCCGGGATGCTCCTCCGGCCCGGAACCTGGGTGTACCTCCCGGTGGCGCTCGCCGGGGCCGGATATGCGGGAATGCAGTCGCTGCCCATGTCGATGCTGCCCGATGTCATCACCCACGATGCCCTGGAGCACGGGCAGGGCAATGCCGGGATCTTCGGCGGAGTGTGGACGGCGGGGGAAACCACCGGGATGGCCCTGGGCGCCGTGATCCTCACCGTCGTCCTGGCGGCCAGCGGATATGCCGAGTCCGTGGCGGGCCAAGCCACCACCCAGCAACCCTCGGCCATCACCGGAATCATCCTGGCCTTCAGCGTGCTTCCCGCCCTGGTCATTGCCCTGAGCCTGTGGGCGTTCGGCCGCTACCCGCTGCGCGAATCGAACTTCAACCAGCCGCACGGCGCCGCAGCGGCCTAAAGGGGAAAACCGGAAATGCCACAAGACGCACAAGCGATCCTGGACCAACTTAGGTCCTGGCGGGCCCAGGACGCACCCACCCACGGGGGACACGTCATGTCCTACGTCTATGACTCGGGACTGGCCGAACTCGACGCGCTCGCCGCACAGGCCATGGCCCTGGTGCAACCGGTCAACGGGCTTGACCCCACCATGTTCACCTCCGTGGCCCACATGGAGCGCGACCTCATCACCTTCGCCCGCGACCTGCTCGGCGGGGATCGCACCGTGGTGGGGACCGCCACCAGCGGCGGGACCGAAAGCAGTCTGCTGGCCGTGAAGACCGCCCGGGCCAACCACCGCGGCACCGCACGTTCCGGGATCCTCGCGCCGGCCAGCGTCCACGCAGCCTTCCACAAGGCCGCCGAATACCTGGGCCTGTCCCTTGACCTGGTCCCGGTGGGCCGCAACGGCCAGGTCGACGCTGAAGCGGTGATCGCCCGGATGGGCCCGGACACAGCCCTGGTCGTTCTCTCGGCACCGTCCTATCCGCACGGGGCCCTTGACCCGATCGAACAGGTTGCCGCGGCCGCCCTGGCCCGCGGCATCGACTGCCACGTCGACGCCTGCTTCGGGGGGTGGATCCTGCCGTTCTGGGACGGGCTGCCACCCTGGGACCTGTCGGTTCCGGGAGTCACCAGCCTGGCAGCCGACCTCCACAAATACGGATACGCGCCCAAGGGCATCTCGGTGTTGCTGACCAAGGGTGCGCAGCGCCAGCGCGGCCAATACTTCGCCACCACCGATTGGCCGGGCTATCCGGTGGTGAATCCCACGTTGCTGGGCTCAAAGTCCGCCGCACCGTTGGCCGCGGCCTGGGCCATCACCAGGCACCTGGGCGTCGGCGGCTATGCGGCGCTCGCCGAGTCCTGCAAGCGCTCCACCGCGGCATTGGCCGCCTGCATCAAGGGCATCGAGGGACTGGAAGTGGTGGGTTCCCCGGCCGGGCCGCTGCTGGCCGTGGCCCGGGACCCGGGTGCCGGCGAGCGGTCGGGCATCGATCCGCACCTGTGGGCGGACAGGCTGGCAGCCTCCGGCTGGCACCTGCAGCTGCAGCCCGGCTACCGGCAGCCCGACGGCAGTTGGCTGGCACGCACCACGCACCTGACCTTCACCCCGGTCACCGAATCGGTGCTGCCCCAATTGTGCGCGGCGCTGGCCACCTGCGCCGATGAGGTCCGCGGCGTCGCGGGCGTGGACCCGCAACAGGTTCTCGCCGCGTTGGGGCAGTCCGGCGCCGCAGGTGGGGAATCGGACGAAGTGCAGCGTGTGCTCTCCGCCATGGGCGTTTCCCCGGGGGATGGCTCGCTGCCCAAGGACATGGCTCCGCTGCTGGCCCTGGTCGAGGCCCTGCCGCGCGAGGCCTCCGGGAAGCTGCTCATCGAGCTTCTGGCCGGCCTGGTGGCACCGCTGGACCGGGATCCGGGCCCGAAACCCTGAGCCGGCGGTGATGCCGATTCGAGGCGTGAAGTCGCTCACGTCGGTTCCGCGGCCCGCCCGCGCATGCCACTACACGGGCGGGGTCGGGCGCTGTGGCGGTGGGGCCGGGGAATTGACTAGCGCGGGGCAGGCCATATGATGAATCTGCGACTTAGGTGAACAGACCCCCAACATTGGGCAAACAATGCGGGAAATTTCGGAGTCACCCAGCGCGAACCGGCCCTCGCCCGCAATCCCAAGATTGGTTTATACATGGATCTGACGCTCATCGTCGTCCTGGTCATTGCACTTGCCTTGTTCTTTGATTTCACCAATGGCTTCCACGACACCGCCAACGCGATGGCTACGCCCATCGCGACCGGTGCCATCAAGCCGAAGGCCGCAGTCGCGCTGGCCGCGGTACTCAACCTTGTTGGTGCATTCCTTTCAACCGAAGTCGCCAAGACCATTTCCGGAGGCATCATCAAGGAGGGCGGGGACACCGGCGTGCAAATCATGCCCGCGATGATCTTCGCGGGCCTGATGGGCGCCGTCGTCTGGAACATGCTCACCTGGCTGCTCGGCCTGCCTTCCAGCTCCTCGCATGCCCTCTTCGGCGGACTGATCGGCGCCGCCATCGTGGGCGCCGGGTTCGGCGCCATCGACTACAGCGTGCTGATGTCCAAGGTCCTGCTGCCGGCCCTGGTCGCACCGGTCATTGCCGGTACCTCCGCCTATCTGTGCACCAAGCTGGCCTACTCGGTCACCAAGCGCCAGTCCGGCCTCGCCTCCCCGAAGCGCGGCGGATTCCGCTATGGACAGATCTTCTCCTCCTCGCTCGTGGCACTGGCCCACGGCACCAACGATGCGCAGAAGACCATGGGTGTCATCACGCTGACCCTGGTTGCCTCCGGGTTGCAGGATGCCGGAACCGGCCCGCACTTCTGGGTCATCGCCTCCTGTGCCCTGGCCATCGCACTGGGCACCTACATGGGTGGCTGGCGCATCATCCGCACCATGGGTTCGGGCCTGACCGACGTCAAGCCCGCCCAGGGCTTCGCCGCAGAAACCTCGACAGCCGCGGCCATCCTGGTCTCCTCGCACCTGGGCTTCGCACTGTCCACCACGCAAGTCGCCTCCGGGTCCGTGATCGGTTCCGGGCTGGGCCGCAAGGGCGCAGAAGTCCGCTGGGGGACGGCCGGGCGCATTGCCCTGGGCTGGCTATTCACGCTCCCGGCCGCCGCGATCATCGGGGCCGCGGCCGCGGCACTCGCCCACCTGGGCAACGGCGGCCTGGTCATCGTCAGCATCCTGGGAATCGGTGCCTTGCTCGTCATCTGGATCCTGTCCCGCCGCGAAATCGTGGGACACAACAACGCGATCAGCGACGTTGATGTCTCCGGTGCCGCCGTGAACATCCCCACCAAAAAGCAGCGTCGCAAGATGGAGCGCGCCAAGGCCAAGCAGGAGAGCAAGTAATGACCATTCAGTGGGATGAATTCCTGATCGTCGCCGTCACCACCTGGGTCGCCGCCCTGTTCATCGTCGGGGCATACTCCTTTGGCGTGCGCATGCTCGCCGTCGGTGAGGATGCCAAGCGTTCGGCCATGCCGGCCAAGCTCGCCGCCTACGGCTGCTTTGCCATGTGCGGCATCGTGGTCCTCTTCGGGATCATCCTGATCGTGCCCTCGCTCAGCGAGAAGATCCTCGGCGCCTAAGCCACGCGCCGGCCGAACCACCCTGCGCTTTCGCCCGTCCGGATCCTTGGATCCGGGCGGGCGAAAGCCGGTTAAGCCCCGGCCTGCGGCCCTCGGGCCGCGAAACCCCCATGCCGGATACCGGCGGCGGGGCCGCGCCCATGGATAGGATGGGCTCCATGACGCAATTCAGGTATTTCGTGGCGGCCTCGGCCGACGGCTACATTGCCGATGACAACGATCGACTCGACTGGCTCATGGAGTTTGACGGGTTCGAGGGGCAGGCGGAAAGCTACGCCGAATTCATGGGGCAGATCGGGGCCGTCGCCATGGGCGCCGACACCTACTCCTGGCTGCTGAACCAGGCGCTCGGGGAATGGCCCTACGCGGGGCTGCCGGTGTGGGTCTTCACGCACCGGGAACTTGCCGCGTTCCCCGGGGCCGATTTGACCTTCGTCCGCGGCGACGTGACCGAATGGGCAGGGGACGTGGCACGCAGCGCCAACGGCAAGGACGTCTGGGTCCTGGGGGGCGGCTCACTGGCCGGCCAGTTCGTGGACGAGGGGCTGCTCGACGAGCTGCTGCTCTACACCATGCCGGTGTTGCTCGGCGGCGGCCGTCCGCTGTTTGCCATGCGCGGGCACACCAAGCTGGCCCCGACCTTCAGCCGTGAATATCCCGGGGGAGTGCGTGAGACCCGGTTCGAGGTCGTCAAGGCGCCGGGCCAGACCCGAGAATACTGACCGACGCCCGGCCCGGCCGCCGGCCCGCCTTCAGCTTTCGGGGTTGTCCAGCAGCATGTTGGTGATCCGCGAGGTGCACAGGCGCCGGCCGGCCTCGTCGCTGATGACGATCTCATGGGTGGTGAGTGTCCGGCCCAGGTGGATCGGGGTGCACACCCCGGTCACCAAGCCGGTGACCCCGGCGCGGTGGTGGGTTGCGGAAATGTCCACGCCCACGGGCTTCTTCACGCCCTTGCCGTGCACCGCCGCGGCAAAGGACCCCAGCGTCTCGGCCAGCGCCACCGACGCCCCGCCATGCAGGATCCCGGCCACCTGCTGGTTGCCCTCCACCGGCATCGTGGCCACCACGCGGTCGGCCGTGATCTCCGAGAAAACGATGCCCAGCTTCTCCACCAGCGAACCCACCCCGTGGCTGGCCAGCATCGGCCACATGGCCTCGGGGACGCCGTGCGCGGCCAGCTGCCGGGCGTGCGGGTTGCCCGCCGATGCGCCGTTGGAGGCGAAGGTGCCAGATGTCTCGAGCGCCGGTGCGTTGTCTTCAGTGAAATTATTGCCCATGCCAACTAGGCTGGCACCTGTGAGCGAATCAACCAAACTTGTGGCAACCGATCCCCAGCGCCTGCTCGTCATTGACGGGCACTCCATGGCCTTCCGTGCCTTCTACGCCTTGCCGGCGGAAAACTTTTCAACCGACACCGGCCAGTACACCAACGCAGTGCACGGATTCGTGTCGATGCTGCTGACCATGATCCGGCAGCAGAAGCCCACCCACGTGGCGGTGGCCTTCGACTTGGACACCCCCACGTTCCGCTCACTGGAATACACCGAGTACAAGGGCGGGCGCAACAAGACGCCCGAGGAATTCCACGGCCAGATCGACCTGATCCGCAAGGTCATGGAAGCCATGAACATCCCGTCCATTTCCATGGACGGCTACGAGGCCGATGACATCCTCGCCACCCTGGCCGCCAAGGGCGAGGCGGCGGGCTTCGAGGTCCTGGTGGTCTCCGGGGACCGCGACGCCTTCCAGATGATCACCGAGAAGACCCTGGTGCTCTACCCCAAGAAGGGGATCTCCGACATCCCGCCGATGGACGCCGACGCGGTCGAGGCCAAGTACTTCGTGCGTCCCGAACAGTACTCGGACCTTGCGGCGCTGGTTGGCGAAACCGCCGACAACCTCCCGGGCGTTCCCGGCGTCGGCCCGAAGACCGCGGCGAAGTGGATCAACCTCTATGGTGGGCTGCCCGGCATCCTGGAGAACATCGATGCCATCAAGGGCAAGGTCGGGGACTCGCTGCGCGAGCACGTGGACAACGTCACCCGCAACCGCCGCCTGAACCACCTGCTGCGCGACCTTGAGCTGCCGGTGGCCTTCGAGGCGATGGTCCTGGACCGCCCGAACCGCGAGGCCATCGAGGAACTCTTCGACGCCCTGCAGTTCAACACGCTGCGCAAGCGCCTCTTCGACCTCTTCGGCGATGATCCGCAGGACGCCGCCGCCGAAGCGGTGATCCCGGTGCACGAGATGCTCGGCGACGACGCGGCGCTCCAGGGATGGTTCGGCGCCCACGGCGCGCAGCTGCTGGGCCTGCACGCCGCCACCGTGCCCGCTCCCGGCGGCACCGACGTGGTCGGCGTGGCCTTCGCCTCCAACGACGCCACAGCCTTCGTGTCGCTGGCGGACATCGACGCGGACACCAAGCAGGCGCTGGCCAAGGTGCTTTCCTCGACGAGCTATGCCAAGGCCGTCCACGACTTCAAGGGCACCTACAAGCTGCTGCTGGAACACGGGCTCGAGTTGGCCGGGGTCGTCGATGACACCATGATCACCGCGTACCTGATCCAGCCGGATCGCCGCAGCCACGAATTGCCCGACATCGCGCAGCAGCACCTGCGCATCGCGCTGGAGGAACCCAAGGCCCCTGCCGACGGTCAGCTGGCCTTCGACCTCGAGGGCCCGGACCACGCCACCCCGGCGGTGCGTGCCGCCCACGTGGTGCGCCAGTTGTCCCAGCACCTGGGCGGGATGCTCGTGGAGCGCGGGGGAGAGACCCTGCTCAAGGAGCTGGAAATGCCGCTCTCGCTGGTGCTGGCGCACATGGAGATGGCCGGCATCGCCATCGACACCGCCAAGCTCGACGAGCTCTACGACGGTTTCACCGCCGGTATCAACCAGGCCACCGAGCAGGCCTATGAGGCCATCGGCCACGAGGTCAACCTCTCCAGCCCCAAGCAGCTGCAGGTGGTCCTCTTCGAGGAACTGGACCTGCCGCGGACCAAGAAGATCAAGACCGGCTTCACCACCGACGCCGAATCGCTGCAGGACCTGCTGGAGAACACCGGGCACCCGTTCCTGAAGGCGCTGATGGCGCACCGTGACGCGAACAAGCTGCGCCAGACCGTCGAGGGCCTGCGCAAGGCCGTGGCCCCCGAGGGCCGCATCCACACCACCTACGCGCAGACCGTCGCGGCGACCGGACGATTGTCCTCACTGAACCCGAACCTGCAGAACATCCCGGTCCGCTCCGAGGCCGGCCGGCGCATCCGCGAGGTCTTCGTTGTCGGCGAGGGCTTTGAGACGCTGCTGACCGCGGACTACTCGCAGATCGAGATGCGCGTCATGGCGCACCTCTCCGAGGACGAGGGATTGATCCAGGCCTACAAGGACGGCGAGGACCTGCACCGCTTTGTCGGCTCGCACGTGTTCAACGTCGAACCCGAGGACGTCACCAACGAGATGCGATCCAAGGTCAAGGCCATGAGCTACGGCCTGGCCTACGGGCTGAGCTCCTTCGGGCTGTCCAAGCAGCTGCGGATCTCCGTCGACGAGGCCCGCACGCTGATGAAGGACTACTTCTCCCGCTTCGGCGCGGTCCGCGACTACCTGCGCGACGTCGTCACCAAGGCCCGCGTGGACGGCTACACCGAGACCATCTTCGGGCGGCGCCGCTACCTGCCGGAGCTGGCCAGCGACAACCGCCAGCTGCGCGACATCGCCGAGCGGGCCGCGCTGAACGCCCCGATCCAGGGTTCGGCCGCCGACATCATCAAGCGCGCGATGCTCGGGGTCGAGGAAGGCCTGTCGGAGGCCGGCCTGAAGTCGCGGATGCTGCTGCAGGTCCATGACGAATTGGTCCTCGAGGTCGCCGCGGGCGAACTCGAGGCCGTCGAGGCACTGGTGCGCGAGAAGATGGGCGCGGCCGCGGATTTGAAGGTCCCGCTCGATGTGCACGTGGGCATCGGCACCTCCTGGCAGGACGCCGGACACTGATGCTTGGCGGGCACCTGCGCCTCGGAAACGTCGCGGCGGAACGCGGCGCCGACACCGGCGCCGCGTCCCCGGGCTATGCCGCCTGGGTGAAGGCGGTGTGGGAGGGGTTCTACCACTACAAGCCCGCCACCGCCGAGCAGCTCGAACAGATGCTGCAATCCCACCAGGTCGACGAGCGGGTCCTCACCGCGGTCTGGGACGATTCGCGCCCCCGGGACCTGGTGGACCCGCTGGTGCCGGTGGCCACCTACGGCACTTTCGCCAAGACGCTGAACCTCGGGGCCGCCGTGGTGCCGGCGCACCTGGTCACCGCGGTCACGGTGCGGCCCACGCACCGGCGACGCGGCATCCTGCGCGAGCTGATGTCCGCGGACCTGGCCCGAGCCAAGGACGCCGGGTACCCGGTGGCCGCGCTGACCGCCTCCGAGGCGACCATCTACGGGCGCTTCGGCTTCGGCCGGGCCACCGAGGCCCAGACGCTGCACCTGGACGTGCGCGGGGACGTGCGCTTCCATGCGCCGGCGACCGGGTCCATGGTGCAGCTTGCACCGGAGAAGCTGGCACCGATCGCCCCGGCGGTCTTCGAACGTTTCCACGCCGCCCGCCGCGGTTCGGTGGGACGCCAGGAGGCCTACCTGCGCCACGCCACCGGCGCCTGGGGCGAGGAGGGCCCGGAACCGGAACCCAAGCTGCGTGCCGCGGTGTACCTGGACGGATCCGGGGACATCCAGGGGTACGTGACGTACGTCTTCGGCGGCTGGGACCCCAAGCCGATCACGCTCAAGGTCCGCGACCTGGTCGCGGCCACCGAGGTGGCCCGGCGCGAGATCTTCCGCTTCCTGGCCGGCTTCGACCTCATCGAGTCGGTTTCCTGCCCCTTTGCCGCGGCGAACGACCCGCTGCCCTGGGCCTTGGAAGATCCCGCCCGGGTGCGCTTCAGCGAGCGCGAGCACGGGCTGTGGGTGCGGGTGCTGGATGTGCCCGCGGCCTTCGAGGCCAGGGAATACCGCGGCACCGGTTCCTTCACGCTTGCGGTCACCGACCCGCAGGGCCTGGCCGCCGGGCGCTACGGCTTCGACATCCGCGAGGGACGGGCCAGCGTGTCGACGCTGGCCGAGGGGTCCCCGGCGGATGCCACATGTGGCGTCGTTGCCCTGGCGCCGCTGCTGCTGGGCTCCGTCGGCACCGCCGAGCTCGTCGCCGCCGGATTGCTGGAACCGGCCTCACCCGCCCGCGCGGACGAGCTGGCAGCGTTGCTGGACATCCCCGGAGTGCCGCATGCCATCAACGGGTTCTAGGCCCATGCCGGCAGCAGCCCCCCACCCGATCCCCATTCAGAGAGCACCCCACAACCATGAGTGAAGACACCACGATTCGCATTGAACGGTTTGAACCCGAGCTCATCGACGGTGTCCCTTCCGCGGCCACCGCGGAATTCCTCACGGCCATCAGCCGCGGCTTCCACGAGGCCGCGCTGGAGGCCGGGGAGCTGAAGATCCTCGCCGGGCTCGAGGCCAACGACAACACCACCTTCACCGCCGTCTACGACGAGTCAGCGGTGCAGCCCTCGCTTCACGCCGAGGCCCCGGTGGCCACCTATGCCTCGTTCCCCGGGACGCTGAACATCGGGGGAGGGAACCTGATGCCGGTGCACCAGATCACCTCGGTCACCGTGAGCCCCACCCACCGCCGCCGCGGCCTGCTGCGCCGGCTGATCACCGAGGACCTTGCCGGCGCCCGCGAGGCCGGGATGGTGTTCGCCGCGTTGACCGCCTCGGAGGCGACCATCTACGGGCGCTTCGGGTTCGGCCGGGCCACCCAGCGGGCACGCTTCGCGCTCAAGACCCACCGCGGGGCGGACCTGCGCGTGGAGAACGAGGGCACCGTGGTGGCCATTGCCCCCGGGGAACTGAAGAACTACGCCCCGGGCATCTTTGCCGCCGCACACGCCCACACGCTCGGCTCGATCAGTGCCACGCAATTCGACGTGGGCCAGGCAGCCGGGCTGTGGGAGGACTACGACTCGCTCAAGCCGGTGAAGAACCTGCGCGCCGCCCTGCACCTGGATGCCCAGGGCAGGCCCGACGGGTTCATGAGCTACCTGTTCTCCGGGTGGAAGACCGCCCCGCCCACCATGGAAATCGGCCAGATGTGCACCGCCACCGGCGCCGCCCGCCGCGAACTGATCGCGTACCTCGGCGCCCACGACCTGGTGGAAAAGATCACCGGCCGCGGACCGGTCGACGACGTGGTGCCCACCGCCCTGGAAAATGCGCGCGCCTACAAGGTCACCTCCCTGGGGGACCACCTCTGGTTGCGCATCCTTGACCTGGAGACCGCGCTGTCCGCGCGCAGCTATGGGCGCGACGGGCACATCCGGCTGCGCGTGCACGACGCCCTGGGGTTCGCCGACGGCATCTGGGACCTGATGGTCCAGGACGCCTCCGCCGGGGTCCGCCGCGCGCCGGAAGGGGCCGTGCCCGAGGCCAGCGTGGATGTCCGCGACCTGGCCTCGCTGTACCTGGGTGGCTTCAGCGCCACGCACCTTGCCGCCTCCGGGGTGCTCAGGGTCCACGCGCCCGAAGCGCTGGGCACGCTCAACGCCCTGTTCGCCACCGACACCGTTCCCTACTGCCAGGCGGATTTCTAGCTCAATGCCCACACCGTTTCCCGGCTCCCCGACGGGGCGCCGCACGCTGCTCGCTGGCCTGCTCGGGACCGGTGCCACCCTGCTGGCCTCCTGTGCCGCGGATCCGCTGTCCCCGAGGGGCCCGCGCCAACCCCCGCCACCTGCCGCGGCACCCGCCCCGGCCCGCGTGGTGCCCAGCCGCAGCGCGGTTCTCTCCGCCTACGCGTCGAAGCACTCCGGCGCGTTCGGGTTGGAGGTCAAGGGCATCGAGCTGGGCCTGCCTGCCTCGGCGCGGGGAGCCGCGCTGACCTTCGACGCCTGCGGGGGACCGAGCGGCGAGGGCTACGACGACGCGCTGATTGCGGCCCTGCGCAAGCACCGGGCGCCGGCCACGCTGTTCATCAACCAGCGGTGGGCGGCGGCCAATCCGGGGCTGGTCCGCGAGCTGGCCGCCGACCCGCTCTTCGAGATCGCCAACCACGGCACCACCCACGCGCCGCTGGCCAGCCGGGGGCAGGCCGCCTACGGCATCCCGGGCACCGCCAGCATTGCGGCCGCCTATGACGAGATCATGGACAACCAGCGCTACCTGGCCGACACCTTCGGGGTCCAGGCGAAGTTCTTCCGTTCCGGGACCGCGCACCAGGACGAGCTCGGTGCCGCGCTGTGCCGCGAGCTGGGCCTGCTCCCGATGAATTTCACCGTCAACCTCGATGCCGGCGCGACGTTCCCCGCCGCGAGCGTCGCGTCGCAAACCAGGGCGCTGCGTGCGGGGGACGTGGGGATCGGGCACTTCAACCGCCCGGCCTCGGGAACCGCCCGCGGCGTGTCCGAGGCGCTGCCCGCGCTGCTCGAATCGCTGGCGGCCCGGAACCTGGTCCTGCTGAGGCTGTCCGAGGCCTTCGGAGCCCAAACCGGTGCCCCGTCGGCTTGACAACTTGCCGGTTTGCCGTTTTGACCCGGCAGGGTGCAGGGGAATAGACTAGGGACGCGTGTTGCGGCTATTGCCGTGCCCGCACCCAAGCTAAATTCGGAAAATGCCGGGGCTTCCGGCTGCCCGACTCATACAGACTATCCACATCGGAGTCCCTACTACATGACCATCACCTCCAACGAGAAGACCAGTGCCCCGGTCGTTGCAATCAACGACATTGGCTCTGCTGAAGACTTCCTCGCTGCCGTCGACGCCACCATCAAGTACTTCAACGATGGCGACCTCGTCGAAGGCATCGTCGTCAAGGTTGACCGCGACGAAGTTCTGCTCGACATCGGTTACAAGACCGAAGGTGTCATCCCTTCCCGCGAACTTTCCATCAAGCACGATGTTGACCCGGGCGACGTTGTCGCCGTCGGCGACAACGTCGAGGCCCTCGTCCTCACCAAGGAGGACAAGGAAGGTCGTTTGATCCTGTCCAAGAAGCGTGCTCAGTACGAGCGTGCCTGGGGCGACATCGAAAAGATCAAGGAAGAAGACGGCGTCGTTACCGGCACCGTCATCGAGGTGGTCAAGGGCGGCCTTATCCTCGACATCGGGCTGCGCGGCTTCCTGCCGGCATCGCTTGTCGAAATGCGCCGTGTGCGCGATCTGGCTCCGTACATCGGCCAGGAAATCGAAGCCAAGATCATCGAGCTGGACAAGAACCGCAACAACGTTGTGCTGTCCCGCCGTGCATGGCTCGAGCAGACCCAGTCCGAGGTTCGCTCCACGTTCCTCAACAAGCTGGAAAAGGGCCAGGTTCGTCCGGGCGTCGTTTCCTCCATCGTCAACTTCGGTGCATTCGTGGACCTTGGCGGCGTAGACGGCCTCGTCCACGTTTCCGAGCTGTCCTGGAAGCACATCGACCACCCGTCCGAGGTTGTCGAGGTTGGCCAGGAAGTCACCGTCGAGGTTCTCGAAGTGGATCTGGACCGCGAGCGTGTTTCGCTCTCGCTCAAGGCCACCCAGGAAGATCCGTGGCAGACCTTCGCCCGCACCCACGCCCTCGGGCAGGTTGTTCCGGGTAAGGTCACCAAGCTTGTTCCGTTCGGTGCATTCGTGCGCGTCGAAGACGGAATCGAAGGCCTCGTGCACATCTCCGAGCTGGCCGTGCGCCACGTGGAGCTTGCAGAGCAGGTTGTCTCCGTCGGGGACGAGCTGTTCGTCAAGGTCATCGACATCGACCTCGAGCGTCGCCGCATCTCGCTGTCCCTCAAGCAGGCCAACGAGGGCGTCGATCCGGAAGGCACCGAATTCGATCCGGCACTCTACGGCATGGCCGCAGAGTACGACGAAGAGGGCAACTACAAGTACCCGGAGGGCTTCGACCCGGAGTCCAACGAGTGGCTCGAAGGCTTCGAGACCCAGCGTTCGGCTTGGGAGCAGCAGTACGCTGACGCCCAGACCCGCTGGGAAGCACACAAGAAGCAGGTTGCCCAGCACGTTGCCGACGACGCTGCCGCAGAATCGGCTCCGGCCGAGTCCGCTTCTTCGTCCTACTCCTCGGAAGCCCCGGCTCCCGAGGCAGGCACCCTGGCATCCGACGAGGCCCTCGCAGCACTGCGCGAGAAGCTCACCGGCGCCTAAGCCAACCTGCGCCAACGGATCATTGATCCACGCGAGGTAGCTTGACCGAAGGGCCCCCTTCCACCCATGGTGGAAGGGGGCCCTTTCGCCGTATCCGGGGCAAACGACCCACCACCCGGATGGTGGACAGGCGGCTGATCCTGTGCCGGGCCAATCCTGGGACCGCGCCGCAAAACGGCAATCACCGGCGGACGGCGGAATGGACGGCGGGCGAACGTTCCCGACCCGGATACCCCGGAATTCGGCCCGTTCCAGCGTTAGGCTGGTGGGTGGGAAATACCGGTGCCTGTCTGGGTGGCTGCTTGCCGCCATGAAAGATGATGCTTTTGCTGGTGCTCCATGCGTTCTGGTCGATCGAGCATGGTCTCGGGTTGTGGGCGGAAGACTCCGGGAAGACCGTCAAGAGCCCCGGCCAGGCAGTGAGGTCGGCGCGCCCCCATCCCTTTGCCGCCACCGGTGATGTCGTGCTGGGGCTGCAGCCCGGTGCGGTCGGCAGCACCACCCTTTGGCTCCGGTCCCTGCGGCAGTCGCCGCTTGACTCGCCCGAAGTTGTGCGTGTGGTTCCGCAGCGCCGTGGCGCAGGCGACCCCTCGCTCTTGTCGTGGTTGGTCCCCGTGGTGTGGGTGGGCCCGGAAGCCGACGGGGCCCGGCCCCATCCGGCATCCGATGCCGAGGCTCACGGCAGGGTGCTGGAGAGGGCGTTGCTTCCCGAGGGCTTTTCCGTCGCGGAAGGCACCCCGCCCTTTGATCCCCGCATGGCGCCGTCGGTTCGGTTCCTCCAGGAACTGCTGCGCTTCGCGGACGAGCTTGCGCAGCGCGGCAGGGTCATCCCCGAGATTGCGTGGACGGAGAAGGACGGGAAGGGAGACCCGGTGGCACAGTCGCGTTGGCGTGCGGTTCTGCGGGGACCCGATGCCCTGGCGTTCGGGGACTTGACCGCTGCCACGCCACCGTCGTTTCGGGCAGAGCCGGGTTCGGAGGATGCCGGCGAATTGGTCGCCGCGGCGCTGGACGTGCTGACCGACGCGGCGGTTCGGCGACGACTTCCAACGGACTTGCGGATACTGCCACCTCGCCGTGGCCGCAAACCGGGGCAACTTCCTGTGGTCGAGGCTTGGCTGGAGGCGCTGTCAAGCCCGAATGCGGATCTCAACGCGCCGGAACCTGCGTTGGAGGACCTGGAACGCGCCTTGGCGCCCTGGGCCGGATACGCCGTCGAAGCCACCTCTGTGGCTCCTGCAACCTTTCGACTCGGTGAAATCAATGGCGCAGAGGTGGGTGAACCTGCACGGCCGGGCACGCAACGATGGCGCGTGGAGTTCCTCTTGCAGTCCGCGGCAGACCCGAGCCTGTTGGTTCCCGCCGAGCAGGTCTGGAGGGACGACGGAGCCCTGTCCCGCTTGCTGGGGCGTCCGCAGGAGATCCTGCTGGGTGGACTGGGGAAGGCCGCCCGCATCTATCCCGGCATCGAACACGGCTTGCGCCAATCTCGGCCGCAATCGATGGAACCTGACACCGAGGCGGCCTTTGATTTCCTGCGCCACGGAGCCCCTGCCCTCGCCGAAGAGGGATTCGGGGTGTTTTTGCCTGCATGGTGGGACCAGCTGCCGGAAGTGGGACTGACCGTGCGCTCGCACCCGCTGGCCGAGGTGCTGCGTCCGGTGTACACGGCACTGCGCGAATCCGGGCCGGAGATGTGAAACGGGCCATGGGCCCCGTAGCGGTTTGGGCACGTGGTGGGCCGGCCGCAGGCGAGGTGTTATTCCTGCCGTGCGAGGGATGAGGGCAGCTCGGCCCCGATCCGAGGTCGCCGTTTCTTGCCGCCTTGGGCAACCAGCGGACTTCGGCGTGCCGTGCCCGGGGCGGTGAATGGAACCAATCCCCGCAAAATGAGCTCCACGGGTTCCCGTGTTTCCGGCCCGCCATCCGGGGCGGCCGGAGATGCCCCCCGCCCACGCATGGACGTCACCGGGGCCGGGGGCGCATCATGGACTTGTGGAGGCACCTGAATGCGGTGCGCCCGGGCGCCCGCATCCACTTGCGTTTGGCTGCGCCCCGGCAGGGAGGCAGCCCCGGACCTCACGGGGGAGGCGGTGCGAAGGATGATCCTGGTGTTTGCCGGTGTCCAGGCCGACCTGCGCGACAGATTGCAGCCCCGGCTCCCTTTCCGTGCCGAGGCGCCGTTGCGCCGGCGCCTCACATGCCTGCTGCTGCGAAGCCGGCCGCGGCTTGCTGTCGGCGCGCTTGCCTCCGGCAGCGACATCATCGTGGCCGAAGCCGCCCTGGCAGCCGGCGTCCAGCTCAAGGTCCTGCTGCCCTTTGACGTGCCGGCCTTCGAATTGAGCAGCATCCGGGCGCACGGCGGGGAATGGGTGGCACGGTTCAACGCCCTGCTCACTGCCACCGGGCCGCCGCTGGCCGGAACCCTGGATCCTGCCGATCCCGCCGTTTTTACCCGCCACAACCAGGTCCTGCTGGAGCGGGCACGGGCTTGGGCCATCGGATCGGAACCGGTCAGGGCGTTGGCAATCCGGCCCGCATCCCGGGGTCTGAGCGAGACCACCGACGACTTCGCCGAGCGCTGCGGCCCGCTGTCCATTCCGGTGTGGGACATCGATCCGCTCGCCGAGCAGGACGGGGGAGCGTTCCCCGTACCGCTCGAAGGATGCGAACCAAGCCCCAAGGATCAAGACTAGGGCCAACCGCAAATTCTAGGAGAAGACCATGGCACGGGCAAAACGGAAACGACGCCCCGAATGGGAAAAACTTGCCTCGGACCTGCCCGAGCCGCAGGATTCAAACGGCGCGCAGGACTTGCTGTGGCAGATGTTCAGCGCCCAATTCCGTTGGTACGACCGCGCCGCAAGCCGATCCCGCTGGGCCTACCAGGGTCTCAAGGCCCTGACGCTCGCCAGCGGTGCATCGGTCACGGTGCTTGCCGCATTGGCCGCTCCGGCGGCGCTGACAGCCCTGGTCGGTGGACTCATCGTGCTCTTCGAGGGCCTGCAACAAATTGGCCAGTTCCACGCCAAATGGCTGAACTACCGTTCCACGGCCGAGCGCATGCGCCACGAGGGGTTCTTCTTTGCGGCCGGGGTCGGCGCTTACGCCAATCCGGAGCGGCGACGGGAAAGGCTGGCCCGGTTCATCGAGGAATCCGTGAGCACGGAACATGCTGCCTGGACCGAATCGGCCGGCAAGGGCGCCGAGCCGACCAAGGACTGAGACCCGCTATGTCCGAGTCCATCTTCATCAGCTATCGCCGGGCGACCTCCACGGGCAGTGCCGGCCGCGTCTATGACGCCCTGGCCGCGCACTTCGGGGAGGAACACGTTTTCATGGACGTCGATTCCATCGAACCGGGCGAGGAATTCGCCGGTGTGCTCACCGAGACCCTTTCCGGGTGTCGGGCGGTGTTGGTGATGATCGACCCGGACTGGTTGGAGGTGGCCGACGCGCAAGGCAGGCGCAGGCTCGATGATCCGGGGGACTTCGTCCGCCTCGAGGTCGAAAGTGCGCTGGTCGCCGGGGTCAAGGTCTTCCCTGTGCTCCTCGGCGGCGCCGCGATGCCCTCGGCGGCGGCGCTGCCCGCCCCGCTTCGCGCGCTGGCCGGCAAACAGGCGGTGGAAATCAGTCCCACCCGGTTCCGGTACGACGCCGGGCGGCTGATAATCGCGCTGGAAGGGATCGTGGGAGTCCCCAGGAAACGGCACAAACCCTCGCGGCGAGAGGAACACTCGGGGCGGTTTGTGCTCCCTCGCTGGGCCCTGCCGTCCATCGTCGGGGTGCTCGCTGCGGTGCTCATCGTCGTCGTGGTGCTGTTGCAGCGCCCCGGCCCGGCGTCGTGGCAGCCCCTGCCCGATGCGCCGCTTGCGCTCGAGGGGGCATCGATGGCTGCCCACGGGGAAAAGATCTGGGTGGCCGGCGGGGTTTCCGCGAGCGACGGCCGGGAACTGCTGGATGATGTGAACATCTACGACCCGGCCACCCGAAGCTGGAGCGCGGGTCCCCAATTGCCCGAACCGCTCGCCTTCGGCGCCCTCGTCGCGGCGGGGCCCGACCTCTACCTCGTGGGCGGGCAGGGTGCCGCCGGTGCGGTGGACACGACGCTGCGGCTGGATGCCGGAACCGGGGAATGGCTCCGGGACGAGCCCCTGCCCGCAAGCCGGGAAGCCGGCGCTGCGGCCTGGGACGGAAGCCGGATCGTCTATGCCGGAGGCGTCGGCACTGACCACGCCGCCGCCAGGGAGGTCTACGCCCTGGCTGCGGGGGCGTGGAAACAGATCGGCGAACTTTCCGTTGCCCGGGAGAAGCCTGCCGCGCTCAGCGATGGATTCGGCACGGTGTGGATCATCGGGGGCCGGGATCGTGCCTCAGGCGTCCCGGCGTTCGGCACCGTGGACGTGGTGCAGGTGGACGGGATCAGCCAGGGGCAGCCGGTGCGCCCCGTGCACAGCGCCGCCGCGGTGTGGATTCCCGGTGCGGGGCCGTGTGCCATCGCCGGGGATACGGGCCAAGGCGTCAGTGCCCAAGTGCAGTGCCTGAACGGGCCTGCGGGGATTCCTGCGCTGCCGGCCCCGCGCGCGGGCCTGGCCGCTGCCGCGCTGGGCCCCGAAATCTACGTGATGGGTGGTTATGAAGACGGACAGCATGGAAGCGCCGTGCTGAATGTCTTCCGCGCCGGAGGCCAAGGGGACGGGACAGGGCCATGACCGGAGGCAGCAGGCACACCGAGATGCCGACCAAGGCCCAGGCTGCCGCCGCGGTGCCGGCCGCGGTGCCGGCCGCCAGCGCCAGCGCCAGCGCCAGCGCCGCTGCCCACAGCAGGTGGGGAAGGAACGTGCGCGCCCTTTCGCGGCTGCGCAGACGTCCCTTGCCGGTGACCACGTAGGCGGGGGTGCGGCGCAGCAGGGCGGCCAGTGCGGATGCGGCATACACGGGGGCCGCGACCAGCGTCGCCAGCAGCGCCAGTGCGATCGAGGTTCGGCGCTCGGCCGGATGCAGGTACCAGCGCTTCATCCGGTGCAGGATCAGCAGCCAGCTGCACACCACCAGGCACCAGAGGGTCAACGGCAGCGCCCCGAGCTCGTCTGGGCCCGTGCGGGTCCGGGCCCAGACGAGTTGGGTGATATTCGCCAGGGTGCCCAATATCCAGGCCAGGCCCACGCTTGGATAGAAGGACTGCAGGAAGACGTAGGCGGCGGCCTGCCGGCCGCCGAGCCGGCGGCGCGCTTCGCGTCCGCCACCGAGCAGGATCTGCCAGATGCCCGAAGCCCAGCGGTCCTGCTGGCCGAAGAAGTCGGTCCAGGTCGAGGGCCCCTCGCCGACGGCCAGGATGTCCGGGGTGTATACCCCGGTCCAGGCGGCGCCGGTGGCCGGGTTGGTCGCGGCGTGCACCGCCATGCCGGTCAGGTGGTCCTCGATGATCGAATCCTGGTAACCGCCGATCTGCTCCCAGGCGCTCATCCTGTAGAGGTGGTTGGTGCCGATCAGCAGCGGCGCACCCAAGCCGTTTCCCCCGCGCTGGATGATGCCTGTGAAAATGTATCCCTGGGCGGCGGCAGCCCTGGCGATCAGGCTGGTGCCGGTGTTGCCGTAGACCTGGGGAGCCACGACGAAGGCCAGGTCCGGATCGCGGAAATATCCCAGGGTGCGCAACAGGAACCGGGGGAAGGGGACATGGTCGGGATCCACCTGGGCGACGATGTCGTAGTCCCGGCCGTGGGCATCGCGCCACGCGTTGTGGTTTCCCGCCTTCGTCCCGGCCCGGAACCGGCCACCGGAGGTGTTGTAGTCCGGGTTCCCGAGCCGGGTGAAATGCCTGACCCCGAGCGATGCCGCAGCTTCGCGGACCGCCGGGTCGTCCCCCTCGTCCAGGATCCACACGTCCACCGCTCCGTCGTATTCCACTGCCCGCATGGCGCGCAACGTCTTCAGGAGCAGTTCGACAGGTTCCCGGGACGGGACGATGGTGGTCAACACGGCCACGCGCAGCCCGGGCACCGGTTCCATGGGCACCGGGTCGCTCGCGACGGCGGCAAAGGCGACGACCCCGGCGCTTTGCGCCAGCCGGAGCAGTTCGGGCAGCACCACCAAGGCCCACAGGGCCCAGCCGTACGGGCCCGGGTCGGAGCGCAACGCCAGTGCCGTGATCAGGGCGATGAACGCGGCCGCAGCCGCCAGGTTCAGCACCAGCAGCGAACCGAGCACCGACTTCTCCCGGCCCTCCAGGATTCGGCGGAAGGCGAGCCGGTCAAGCCGAGGATCCGGGGGACCGGCAAGATCCGTGTAGCCGGCGTAGCTCGCTGGCGAGGCATCTGTCATCGCGCTGGCCACCCCCTTGGGAAGGTCGCTCCGCCCCGTGTGCCGAGCCCCCGGGTACGCCGGGCCGGTGCCCGGGCACGTGGCTCCTGTCTCGAGTTAGCGCCCCGATCCGTCACCGGGGCGTTATCGGCGGGTGTGCCAGGCGGCGGGAAAAACCCATGGAAGATCCCTTGCCACAGCCCGTGGCGTTGCCGCTTCGAGGCCGCTCGGGAGCGCTTGCCTACCACCGGGGTCCCGCAATGTCTGTAGTCTTTTGGCCACTGGCAAGGCGGTGGCCGGGAATTGTATGGTGGCCTTGTCCATTGTTTCAATCCTGTTTGGGGGACGCCATGGCATCGGGGCTGGTGCGTTCGCTGGAGTCTGGCTGCGGTAATGGAAACGCGCCGGTGCTTCACCTTCTGGGGCCCCCCTCCGCCACCTTGGGCGGAAATGTCCGGCACCTGACCGATGGGCACGCCCGGATCCTGGGATACCTGGCCTTCAACCCGGGCGAGCACGACCGCCGCTTTGTGGCCAGCACCCTGTGGCCGGACGCGGGCGGGGAACGGGCAGCGGGCAACCTGAGGGCGCAATTGTGGCGGCTGCGCCGCGACGGCATCGGCCTGGTCGATTCGGATGGGCACCTGTTGTCCCTGGGAGATGGCGTGCTGGTGGACGTCCAATTACTCGATGATTGGGCCACCCGGTTGATTGCCGGGATCCCGACGGCCATCGACCTGGCGTGGGTGCCCAGGAACATCGACACCGCAGAAATCCTGCCCGGGTTCTCCGACGAGTGGATAGAGATGGAACGCCAACGGCTGCAGCAACGGATGCTCCATGCCGTGGAATGCCTCAGTCGCGAATTCAGGTTGGCCGGCAGGTTCGCCGAGGCCCTGGAGTCGGCACTCGTCGTGTGCCAGACCGATCCGCTGCGCGAGTCCGCCCAGGAAACGCTGATTGAAACCTACTTGTCCGAGGGAAACCCGCTGCTGGCGCAGCGCAGCTTTGCGGAATACCGGGACCTGGTCATGGATGAACTCGGGGTTGAACCGTCACCGGCCTTGGCCCAACGCCTGGATTCCTTTTTGCGCGGCGAGGATCGCTGACCATTCGGGGAGCACGCTGCCTTGGACTATTCCAGCTCTGCCATGATCGCTGCCCAATGGTCCACGGCGATGGTCAGCAACCGCTTGTCGGTGGCGGTCGCCAACAGCACCTGCTCGTCATTGCGACGCAGTGACTGCCCGTAGGCCTCCTGCAGCACCCTGGCAGTGTCGGGGCCGACACCCGTGGCCCTGTCCAGCTTCTCACGGACCTCTGCCCAGGTGGTCCCGGGCTTCAGCATCTTCCCCAGGTCTTCCTTGACGTGGTTCGGGAAAGCGGTCAGGCCGGACCCGGAGACCGCCACATTGATGGCGAGGTCTTCGGCGCGTGCCCGGTGGCCGGCCACAGCGGCAACGTTTGTTGCATTTTCGTCTTCCCTGGTGGCCGTCGACCGCGGGGCCCGAAAGCTGCGGCGTGGCGTCGTGAGCGGCCCCGCGTCGGTATCCAACCCTACGCCCGCCGTCGGACAAGCTGAAGGGAAACAGCTTCCCAAAAGGCATTGATCATCCCCGGTCCGCGCGCGAAACCACGAATTGGTCGGCGGAAAGGGCCCGCACCGCCCCCTTGAAGCCGCCCCAAACGGTGGGATCATTGATGCAGCATCAAATAGGGGATCGACAGTGAAAACCACGGATTATCTCATCATCGGGGCGGGTGCGAGCGGTCTCGCATTCGCTGACACGCTGCTCGGCGAATCGGACGCCGAGGTCCTGCTCATTGATCGGCGCGCGAAGGTCGGCGGCCACTGGAGGGACGCCTATTCCTTTGTGCGACTTCATTCGCCGTCGGCGTACTACGGCGTTGACTCGTTGCCGCTGGGCCAAAACCGGATCATCGCCTCCGGCCGGAACACCGGCTTCTACGAGCAGGCCACCGGTGCCGAGGTATGCGCATACTTCGAGACCGTGCGGGCCAGTCGGCTGGAGGCCTCCGGACGGGCGCACTTCCTCGCCCGGAGTGAGTTCCTCGATCACCACGGCGGCACGGCCAGCATCCGCCACACGGGGAGCGGAGAGATCGAACAGATCGGCGTGCGCCGCCGCGTTGTCGATGCCCGATACCAAGAGGCGTCCGTGCCCGCCACCCATGTGCCGTCCTATGCCGTCGATCAGGACGCGGCGTTCGCCCCGATCGGGATGCTGCCCGGGCGGGCGGGGGAGCATCGCGGGTTCATCGTCATCGGTGCCGGCAAGACAGCGGTCGATGCCTGTCTGTGGCTGCTCGACGCCGGCATCGACCCCGAAAGGATCCGCTGGGTGAGACCGCGAGAGATGTGGTTCACGGATCGGGCGGGCATGCAGCCCCTGGACCAGGTCGCATCGATCATCAACGGTTTGGCCGACGACGCCCAGGCCGGTGCCCAAGCCCGCACCCTGGTAGACCTGTGCCACCGGCTGGAGGATGTTGGCAGGCTGATGCGCATCGATTCCGATATCGAGCCCACGATGTACCGGGGGACCATGCTGAGCCTCGCCGAGCTGTCGGCGCTGCGGCAGATCGAGAACGTGATCCGCCTCGGCCACGTCAAGTCCGTCGAAGCGGGCCGCCTGCGGCTCACCGATGGAGACGTGGCCACCGGCCCCGGCACACTGGTCATCGACTGCTCCGCGCGCGGTCTGGCCAGCTCCCCTCCGGTGCCGGTCTTCGCCGAAGACACCATCACACTCCAGCAGCTGCGGCACAACTCGCCGACGTTCAACGCCGCGCTCCTGGGTTTCATCGAGGCCCACGGGGACGACGCAGCGGAGAAAAACCGCTTGGCGCCGCCGAACCCCTACGCCAGCACGCCCCGCGACATGGCAACGATGTTCACCCGCACCTGGGTCAGCGAGCAGCTCTGGCAGGGGCAGCCCGATATCCGCGGCTGGATCGAACACAGTCGGCTCAACCTGCTCGGCGGGCTCGCTGAGAGGATGGAAGACGCCGCGGTCAAGGCGGCCGCCGGGCGCTTCGCGACCCACGTGGCTACCGCTGTCGCGCGGCTGCCGCAGCTTGCCTGACGGACCGCGAACCGTGCACATCGGGAGCGACGCCAGGCATGGAAGCAGGAACCAGGCGCTCGAAGCCGCCAACATCCTTGGTGGTTGTGCCCCCGATCTTCGGCGGTTTTGATGTCCTCGACGTGGATGGACGGGGCCCGCCGCCAGGGGTAGCCTGTCGAGGATGCCTTGAACGTTGAGGGGCCAGAATAGGCCCACGCAGGTACAGCGGCCGCGAGTCATGTTCCCCAAACGGACGTTCACACATGCGAAATCGTAATCTGACCGGCTGATTCCGCGTTTGGCACCGCCGACCGACTTCCGGGTGGCGCTTGTTCCTTGCCTAATGGATTTACCCAGGCAGGTTGGGTGAGGGTTCCTTCAAATGCTGCGTATGTATTTGGTTGAGGGTGAATTCGAGGGTGAATTTGAGATTCACACTTGCTTAACCTGCGAATTATTTGCCATCGTTTGGTCTAATTCAATGTGTAGAGCACTGCGGAGCGACCAGTACCCGGGAAAGCCGGGGGACCCCACTCCGCGTACAAAAGTGCTCGGTGTTGGGGTGAAAACCCGCATCGCAGCACGGATGCAAGATGTTGGGGGTGCATCGGTGCAAGGGGATGTTCCGGGACTGACCTTGGTGGAACATGAACCCCCTCCCCGCAGCACGCATTCCGTGCGCGTTGGCGAAGGCTTCTGCAAAGAAGTGGATTATCCAGTGGGCCTTAAGCATGTAAATATCTGAGATTTCTTGCAGAAGATCCTCCGTGGCGGCTGTTCAGCTGGGGTTCAGCGTAGGTGGCAGGCAGGGACCGGTGCTGGACAGCCCGGTGCGCGACTCGAGCTTGTCCTTGCCCATTTGGCGGCGGTGGACTGGTAGGAGTGGACGGCGGCGAACTCGGTCGGTCCCCGAGAGTCCGCCAACAGCCGCCGAAGCTCCGTTGCTGGGTATTCATTCACGGGTCGGGACGTCGCTTTCGGCCTGGTTGGTGGTTCACGGGACGGTGTAGCTACAGCCTGCGTTGGGGTCATCGGATTCCGAATGGCAAATCGTGAATCGGACTGGCTGGCGCGGTCCCGTGGGCTGTCGGCTTCGGAGTCGAGGCCAGTCGATTGTTCGCCTTGTCTGGTTCGACCATGTCTGGTAACGGCCGAGTAATGCCGGCCTTGGTTTAATGCACCCACGGATCGGTCCTTGAACCGACCGAACGTCGTTGCCAAACCCAGGTAAGGAAAAGGTCATGGAAGCAGAACATGCACCGGCATTGAAGATCCGCGAACCCGGCATTCGTGAAGTACGCATAGCACTCGAACCGGACATGGAGTTCGGCAAGATGGTCGAGGTGCTCAAGGAGGCATTGACCTTCAACTTCCCTCGCGGGTGTGCGCCATGCCTGTCGGGCCTGGACCGCCTGGCCATTGACAGCGTGATCTTTGAACGGCTCCAGCAGCGGTTCTAGACCATGCCAAACCCACCCAAGCTCGGTGTTGGCGTGCTCTACCAGCCGGTGCTGGATCCGTTGCTGCGCTCGGCGGACTGGCCCGCCGACTACCTTGAGATCATCCCGGACACCCTCTGGCACGACGCGGGGCGGGGAACCCATCCGCGCTTCGACGTCGACAAGGACGTGCGGAGCATGCTTGAGGGCGTCCGCGAACGCATGCCCATACTGATGCATGGGATTGGCTTGTCAATCGGCAGTTCCGAGCCGTTGGACGAGGAGTACGTTGAGCAATTTCGGTCTTGGGCGGCATGGCTGGACTGCCCGTGGGTGAGCGAACACCTTGCCTACAGCGCGGCGGCAACGGATGAGGGTTCCGTCGTCGCCGGGTTGACGCTGCCGGTGCCACTTGAGGAATCGACCGTCGATCTCATAGGGCCCCGCTTGGCGCACCTGAGTGGGCTTCTCGGATTGCCCGTGGCGCTGGAAAACAACGTCTACTACTTCCGGACTCCGGGGGAAACCCTTCCCGAACCGGAGGTTCTCAACCGGCTGTGTGCCTGGGGAGAGGGCTCGATCCTGCTGGACGTGCACAACCTTTATGTCAATGTCCGAAACGGCGTCATGGACGCCGACGAGTACCTGAGGGCCCTCGACCTCACCGCGGTGCGGGAGATACATATTGCCGGTGGGATGGAGATCGACAACTTTTATGTCGACGCCCACTCCGGGATCCCGCCCGCAGAGGTCTGGGAACTGCTGGACACCGTGGCACCGCTGTGCAGCAACCTCGGGGGTGTGACGTTCGAGGTGCTGGGGTCGTGGTTCGATACGGTGGGGGCCGACGGCCTCGCAAGCGTACTTGACCGCGCGCGCGTGAGCCTCGCTGCCCCGGATGGGCGGCCGTCGTGAGCTTGGCAGCGTATCAGGAAGGCCAGCTGGCCATGCTCAGGGATTCCCGCCGGGCATGGGCCTATTCCAGAGGTGATTTTGGCGACCTGGCCGCTCGTCTGACGGGGCTTGAGCGGGAGCGGCTGCAGTCCCAGGGGCTGGACGCCGGCATGGCCTTGGCCCGCAAGCTGCACGAGGGTTGGCGCCTCACCAAGCTGCTGACCCTGCTGCCCAGAACCTTCGACGTCGGCGACCCCGAACTCCTGAGTCGGCTTGTGGCCGAATTTTGGAGTGCAACGCCGCCCCGATCGTTGTACTTCGAATCCGAGGCCGCGGAGTTCGCCCGGATCGTCACCCGGAATTCACCCTCGGGCACGCTCCTGCACGAAGTCGCAGTCCTTGAAGGGGCGCTCCTCGCGGCGGCCGGCCATCGGCCCAACGCCGCTCCGCAGACAACAACCGTGCGACTGAACCGCGATCCCCGAGACCTCATGTCCGGAACAGCGGCCGTCCCATTGGGCGATGGCGCCTTCGAAACCGCCATCTGGTCCGACGAGACAGGCGTACATCTATCGGTCCGTTGCGTGCGTCCATAGTTTGCCTGGGCACCCCTGCCCTTCGTTTGTGTCGCACCACAACATCCGGGCAACCGGCTTAGTAATACGCCCGAAGTGCAGGCCGGATCGCTGAGTTCCACCAACCGTGGAGGGGCCCCGCAGGCAGTCCGGCGCGGGCTGCCGTGTGTTCCGGCTAGACGCGTAGAAGGTGGGCCACGGCGGGGCCCCAGCTTCCGACCCAAGAGGCCACCGACGTAATGGGTCCGACCAGTGCTTGCCCGGCCGCAGCAATTGCGCCTGCCGAGGTCAACAGCACCGTCACCTTCTCCAGCGCATCCCTAACGCGGGAGCGCTCTGGTTCCTGGGCCTCGAGTTCGGATTCGATCTCGACCAGGCCCGCGGACACGGCAACGGACGTGGCGTCGTCGAGGGCGACGTCATCGACGGCACCGCGCAACTTTCGCACCGCCTCGCGAACAGCGCCGGTGCCCACAGCTTTTCCCCGCTGGTCCCCGTAGATCCACTGGTTCCCGGCCACGTTGTTGACCACGCCGGCTGTTTGATTCCCAATATTGAAACTCATCTTGTGTCCTTAAGGGTTCACGGATGCGGTGGAAGCGGCAGCTCGCGATCCACGCGCTTTTGCCGCGCGATGGCGACAAGGTGCAGCACGCCTCCAACGAGCATCAGGACCATCCCGAGGCCCGCCACCGCCCAGCCGGCCAGGCCGGATGGAAGTCCGAGGATCTCAACCCCGAACGGATCAATGAAGATGTCGGGTGCTTCGCCGGTGCTTGCCGCGTCGGCCACGGCCATGAGGAACCGAATGATTCCGGCCGCGAAGAAGGACGCACCGGCCAGTGCGATGAGGAAACCCGACAACAAAATCCAGCGGGCCCGGGTTTTTGCGGCGGCCACGTCAAGGAGCAGGCTGCGGCGTTCCTCAAGAATCTGGAGGTTGTACTGGTTTCCACCAATATTGTTGATGGAGTCCGCGCGCTGATCTCCAACGTCAAACCGCGTTCTCGCAGCGGTGGCAGCATCGTGGCGCGGGGACGGACCCAGTTCCTGGCGTTGCGGCGGACCGGACTCTTGGCCAACTTCGAGGCGAGTCGACGCGAAGGTGACAATGTCTCCGGCACGCAGCACCTGCGGTCTGTACAGGCGGGTCCCGTTCACCGTGGTTCCTGCCGTGGAACCCAGGTCGTCGACGTAAATTTGGTTTCCTTCTTGCCACAGCACCGCATGTCTCCGGCTGACATCCGGACTGTCCAGCAGCAGGCCGGAACCCGCTTCCCGGCCCACCTGCAGCGAACTGCCGGAAAATGTCACCCGCCGACCACGATTCCCGTTTGGGTCGAGCACGAAGAGGATGGGCCGATCGTCGTGTGAAGTTTTGCCCATCCGAATGCACCTCGGCGATTCGAGCGATTGCCTGGTGATTTCCAGAAAAGGGGTATCCATTTAGATGCCCAAACTGTACTCACCGGTCTACTTTGGTGTCGGTGGCTCGCCACGGGCGATCTACCGGCCCAAGGTCCAAGG
>NZ_JAUSSH010000008.1 GCF_030812255.1 Paeniglutamicibacter psychrophenolicus
TTTTGTTTTGTTTTCTTGTTTGGGGTAATTTGTTTGGTTAAAAATTTCACCACCAACCCTACTCCCAATTTGGCCCAACCCCCCCCCCCCCCCGATACACGATGACGAGTCCAAACCTAACACCACGATGTGGGCATGTCTATGACTTTTGTCCAACGGCTAGAAGTAGGGATTTTGCCGTCCACTCTCCGACCGAACCGAAGGGACGATATCCGGCGCCACGGCACTGCCACGGGGCCGCGCGCTTGTCGTGGTGCCCCTCCGTCGAGGCTACGTTCTTGGGCGCTTTTGGTGCCGTGGCACTCTACGCCGTCGCGCACCACCTGCCCTTGAGCGGGCCTTGGATTTCGCAGGTGATGCTGCGCACATCGGAGCCGGTTTCCTCGGTGAAGTCGTGGCCCGGGCCGCCGCCGGTGATGTGAACGGCGGTGCTTATGGGGTGGCCTGCCGGGGGGGCTGGAACAGGTCGGTGACAAGCTGGCGGGCACGGTGGCTGGCTTCTGCCCTGCTCAAGGCCCCAGGGCGCGCTTCACCGCGGTTCCCGGCTACCCGGGAATCCAGGCCCACCAGGCGCCAAGACCGTCCACGGGCATCCCCAGCGCATCCTGCTGACCCACTCCGAAACCCTGCACCAGGCCCAAGCCCGCGGCTTCGACCAGACCCTGGGCAAGGTGACCGCCTGGCTCGAGGAACTGGCCGACACCCTGGTCCGCGGCAAGTCCCGCCGCACCCGCCAGGGACTGGAAGACCACCTCCAGAAGATCACCCACAACAGCTGGGTCGCCGAGGTCCTGACCACAAGCCTCGCCGGGGACACCCCCGCCACGTTCCGGCTCACGTTCGCGGTGGATGCCGCGGCCCGCAGGAAGCTGGAGAACCGGGTGTTCGGCAAGAGGATCCTGATCACCAACCAACCGGATTGGTCTCCGGCCGAGATCGTGGGTGCGTACCGCTCCCAGTCCCACGTCGAGGACTCCTTCCGGCAGCTCAAGGACCGCCACGTGGTCTCCTTCTCGCCCATGCACCACTGGACCGACGACCACATCCGCGTGCACGCCTTCACCTGCGTCCTGGCCCTGCAGATCGCGCACCCGATGACCCGCACCGCGGCCAACGCCGGATACAAGCTCTCCACCCGCGCACTGCTCGACGAACTGGGCACCATCGAGGAAACCGTGCTGCTGCACCACGACGGCGCCAAGGGCCGCCCGCGCGCCCAGCGGATGCTGACCGAGCACTCGAAGAGGGCCGCGAAACTTGGCGAGCTCTTCAACCTGAAAACCTACGCGCCGACCCGCTAGCCACCCGCCGAAAGGAACCCTCTGGGTAATACACCCCAAAAGAACACCTGACTAGGACAAATGAGTCCCAGTCAGGTCGCCTTTCGGAAACTGCCGCTAGGAAGCGGCCAGGCGGCGCTGCTGCTCTTCCACGTCGAAGTCGGCCGGCGGCCACTGCGGGTCGATGCCCTTCAGCGCCTGGGCGAGCAGGGTCGCCACCGCCAGCCTGGCGTACCACTTGCGGTCCGCCGGCACCACGAACCAGGGTGCGTCCTGCGTGTGGGTGCGCCGGATCGCGGTCTGGTAGGCGTCCATGTACTCGTCCCACACCTCGCGCTCGTCGATGTCGGCGGGGTTGAACTTCCAGTGCTTGTCCGCCCGCTCCAGCCGCTCGGCCAGGCGCGCACGCTGCTCGTCCTTGGAGATGTGCAGCATGACCTTGACGACGGTGGTGTGCTTGTCCGCCAGCGCGGCCTCGAAGTCCCTGATGGCGCCGTAGCGGCGCTCGATCTCCCCGGCCGGCGACAGGCCCCTGACCTTGTGGATCAGCACGTCCTCGTAGTGCGAGCGGTCGAACACGCCGATGAAGCCGGCCTGGGGCAGCGCCCTGTTGATGCGCCAGAGGAAGTCGCGCTTGGCCTCCGCGGCCGTGGGCGCCTTGAAAGCGCTCAGCTGCACGCCCTGCGGGTCGACGGCGCCGATGACGTGGCGCACGATGCCGCCCTTGCCCGCGGTGTCCATCGCCTGGAGGACCAACAGGACCTTGGCCGGGGCGCCGGCGCGCGAGGCGGCATAGAAGCGTTCCTGCAGCTCGCCGAGCTCGCGGCCCACCAGTTCCAGGTCGCGGGCGCCGCTGGCCTTGTCCCCGGTGTAGCCCGGGGTCGAGGACGGGTCGACGCCGGCCAGCTCGAAGTCCGCGGAGGCCGCAAGCGCGGGGCCCACGGCATCGGCGAAGGGAACGGGGCGCGACTTGGACTTCTGCTTCTTGCTCATGGCTGCAACCTTCATCCTCGGGGCTTGTGGAGATCAGCGTACGGCATGGGCATGAACAACCCGCGCAGGCGGACTGCGGCAATCGGTGGCGTCGGCGCGGGCCGCCCGGAACCGGCGGGAACGCCGGGAACGCCGGGGGGGGGGGGGGGGGGGCCCCCCCCGGGGGGGGGGGGGGCCCCCCCCCCCCCCCCGGGACGGCCGTGCTGCGGGCCTAGACGCTGAGCTTGCCCTCGCGCAGCTCCGCCAGGAACTCGGCGATGCGCCCGATCGCGTCCTGCAGGTCGCGCACCGCCGGCAGGGTGACCAGCCGGAAGTGGTCCGGGGCCACCCAGTTGAAAGCGGTGCCCTGGGTGATGAGCATCTTCTGCCGCTTGAGCAGTTCCAGGGCGAAGTGCTCGTCGTCGTGGATCGGGTAGATCTCCCGGTCCAGCTTCGGGAACAGGTACATCGCGCCCTTCGCCTGCTGCACCGAGACGCCCGGGATCTCGTTGAGCAGCTTGTAGGCGGTGTCGCGCTGTTCCTTCAGCCGCCCGCCGGGCAGGATCAGGTCGTTGATCGACTGGTAGCCGCCCAGCGCGGTCTGGATCGCGTGCTGGCCCGGCACGTTGGCGCACAGGCGCATGTTGGTCAGCAGGTTGATGCCCTCGATGTAGTCCCGGGCCAGGTGCCTGGGCCCGGAGATGGCCATCCAGCCGGAGCGGAAGCCGCAGACCCGGTAGGCCTTGGAGAGCCCGGAGAAGGTCAGCACCAGCACGTCGTCGGCCAATGCCGCGGTGTTGATGTGCACCGCGTCGTCGTAGAGGATCTTCTCGTAGATCTCGTCGGAGAATACGATCAGCTTGTGCCTGCGGGCCAGCTCGAGGATGCCCTCGAGCGTCGACTTCGGGTAGACCGCGCCGGTGGGGTTGTTCGGGTTGATCACCACGATGCCCTTGGTGCGCGGGGTGATCTTCGCTTCCATGTCTTGAAGGTCCGGCAGCCAGCCTTCCTCCTCGGTGTTGAGGTAGTGCACCGGGGTGCCGCCGGCCAGCGAGACCGAGGCGGTCCACAGCGGGTAGTCCGGGGCCGGAATCAGCACCTCGTCGCCGTTGTTCAGCAGCGCATTCAGCGACAGGGTGATCAGCTCGGACACGCCGTTGCCCAGGTAGACGTCGTCGACGCCGATGGTCTGGATGCCGCGGGTCTGGTAGTACTGCGAGACCGCGGTGCGCGCGGAGAAGATGCCGCGGGAGTCCGAGTAGCCCTGCGCGTTGGGCAGGTTGCGCATCATGTCCACCAGGATCGCGTCCGGGGCCTCGAAGCCGAAGGGCGCGGGGTTGCCGATGTTCAGCTTGAGGATGCGCTGGCCCTCGGCCTCCATGCGCTGGGCGTGTTCCAGCAGCGGCCCGCGAATGTCGTAGAGCACATTGTGGAGTTTCGTGGACTGCTTGAATTCTGGCATGTTCTACTTTCTCATTGGGGGCCGGGGGCGCGCCTGCACTGTGAGCAAGCCAACTCGCGGCCTGCGGCAAATGTGAAGCCGCGGCGTCATTTGGGGTTGGTGACCAGGGCCTTGTCGGTGAGCCAGTCGTCGGCGGCCTTGGGCGGTTCCAGCGCGTCGCGGCCGGTGACCATGCGGTTGAGGTTCAGCAGGTCCTCCTGCTTCAGCGCGGAGCTGAGCTTGTTGATGGCCTTGACCGCGTCCTGCCCCACCCCGTCGGTGGTGATCAGCGGCGTGATGGATTCGGGGGCGAAAAGCTTCTCGGCGCCCTGGAGCACCACCAGCGCGTTGTCCGGGATCCCGGCGTTCTCCAGGGTGGTGGCCTGGATCTGGACCTCGTCGCTGATCACCGGCAGCACGCCGCGGCCCTGCGCGTCGCTCAGCTCGATGACGGCCTTGGGGTGGCAGGCGAGCTTGGCCGCGAGTCGGGAGGTGAGTTCCGCCTTGATGCCGCCGGCGATGCCGAACTCCAGCTGCGGGCACAGCGGGGCGAGCTCGGAGGTGTTCACCAGCTGGTCCCCCGCGCTGGTGGCGGCGGTGAGCACCAGGGTGCCGGTGCGTTCGGCGTCGGCCGATTCCAGCACGGCGAAGCCCTTCGGCGCCAGGGCGTGCAGCTCCCGCTTGGTTTGCGCGGCGTCCAGATCCCCGGGGGCACCGGAGGCGTTTCCCGCGGGGCCGGCGGTGGCGTCCGTGGACGCGTCGGCGGAGGTCCCCGAGGCCGGGGCATCCGCGCCGTGCGCGCCGGGCAGCTTGCCCAGGGCGGTGAGCAACCGGCTGGATCCCGCGGCGGTGAAGTCGGCCCGTCCGGCCAGGACCTCGCCGACCGGATCGGTGGCCGGGTCGGCCATCCGCGCCTTGATCCCGGCGTCGGCCAGCATGTCCCGGTAGGCGTGGCCCAGTGCCTGGGAGGTGGCGTCGGGGCCCTGGACCAGCACCAGCTCGCGCGTCGTGGCGGCCTGCGAGGTGGTGACCTCGGCGCCCGAGGTGCAGGCGGCAAGGGAGAGCAGCAGGGCGCCGAGGCCCAGCAGGCCCAAGGGGCCGGTGGTGCGAGTCATCTGGTGCTTTCCTTGTGCAGGTTTTCCCGGTAGAGCGCGATGGCGGCGTCCACGCGCTCGACGCGGTTCAGCGAGGCAACCTCTTCCAGCGGGAACCAGGCGGCCTGGCTGGTGGTGCCATCGGCTTCGTGGCGCAGTTCCCCCGAGGTGACGGAGGCGGAGTAGAGCACCGCGACGGTTTGCATGGGGTGTTCGGTGCCGCTGTAGCGCTTGTGCGCGGGGATCACCCCGGAGTCCACCGAGAGCAGCTCGTCGATGCGCACCCGGTACCCGGTTTCCTCCTCGACCTCGCGGACCGCGCCAGCGGCGATCGCCTCGCCGAGCTCCACTCCCCCGCCGGGCAGCGTCCAGCGCGGCACGAATTGCGGGTCGCGGCCGCGCATGTCCCACAGCGCCAGCAGGATGGAACCATCGCGGACCACCACGGCGTAGGCGGCCAGCCGGGTGTCGAAGCCGCGGTGGACCGGGGGCTCGGGAGTAGTCATTGTTCCATTTTAGGGTGTCGCCGGAGCTTTCACGGGGTCCAAATCTCCCGAAGCAGGACCAACTGTGATGGAATATCAGCATGGCACCTTCAACTTTTCCGCAACAACCCGTTGATCTTGACGCCGTTGACCGTCGGATTATTCAGGAATTGGTCAATGATGCGCGCATAAGCAATGCGCTGTTGGCGCAGCGGACCGGGATCGCACCCTCGACGGCGCTGCTGCGCACCCGTGCACTGGTCGAACGCGGGGTGCTCACCGGGTACCACGCGGAGGTCAGCCTGCCGGCGGTCGGGCGCAGCGTGCAGGCGCTGATCTCGGTGCGTTTGCGCGTGCACGACCGCGTGCTGATCGACAAGTTCACGCAGAAGATGCCGCAGCTGCCGGAGGTGCTCTCGATGTTCCACACCTCCGGGGTCACCGACTACCTGTTGCACATTGCGGTGAGCTCCACCGACGCCCTGCGCGACTGGGTGCTGGACAACCTGGCCACCGACGAGTCCGTGGGGCACACCGAAACCACGTTGGTCTTCGGGCACCACAAGGGCGCCGGCGGACCGATCCCGGAGGAACCCGGCCAGGTTCCGGCCGCGCACCAGGCCGGCACCCACTAGGCACGGAGGCCCCACGCAGGGATCCACGAGGCCGGCATGCACCGGTCCGCGCCGGCTAGGCGAAGGAGTCGGCGCGGCGCACCAGTGCCTCGACGACCCGCAGCCGGGCCTCGGCCACCTGCAGCCAGCGTTCTGCGCCCAGGCCGCGGGACCCGGCGATCAACGTCAGCGCGACCGCGGCGGAGCGGGCCCACAGCGCGCGCGGGTCCACGCAGCGTTCGAAGACCGCGGCAAAACGCTCCAGGGCGGCCCCGGCGCCGTCGTTCTTCTCCCCCAGCGTGGGCAGGATCGCCAGGTGTCCGAGCAGGCAGGCGAGGTCATCGACCCGGTATCCGGGCCCCAGCGAGTCCAGGTCCAGCAGCGCGGTGATCTTCCCGCCGTCCAACAGGATGTTCGCGTCGTAGAAGTCCCCGTGGGCCGGCACCTGCTCCCCGCGGTCGGAGGCGGCAAGATGCGCCTCGATCCGCCCGGTGAGCCCCTCGATCTCCCCGGCGCGATGCGGCAGGGCGAGGGTCGCTGCCTGCTGGTAGCGCCTGGTCGAATCGCTCCAGGCCGCCCTGGGCTTCAGCTCCATGGCCGACCCGGGCAGGGCCTCGAGCAGGGAAATGAAGTCCCGGGGGTCCAGATCCGCTCCGGAATGGGGCCGGATGGCCGCGGACAGCGACTCCCCGCGCCCGGCCTCCAGGGCGAGGATGCCGGCGATAGCCGGCCCAAGGACCGGGGGCACCGGCACCGGGGTTCCGGCCAGCATCCGGTGGCGGAGATTTAGGGCCTCGATCGCCGGGGGCCGGCCCACCTTCAGGTAGACCGTCCGCGCGATGCGCAGCGGGCCGCGCGTGGTGAAGGTCGCCCGCAGCACCGCGCGGCGCAGCGGCCGGTACGCGACGGTCTTGAGCCTGGTGAGCAGTTCCCCCTCGCCCCAGGTTTCCTGCACGAAGGCCTTCTCCGCGGCCCGGGCCAGGGCCGGGAGCCCGGGGTCGCGGGGGTGGATCCAGCCGCTGACGACGACCCCGGGGGCGCGGCGGGTGGCAAAGACGCGGGTGGCGGCGACTCCCGGGACGGTGATCGCCTCGGTGCTCACGCCCAGTTCGGTGAACCCGGTGCCCGCGGGCATGCGGTACATCGCGCTGATCCCGGCCCCGGGACGGTGCTGGATGCGCAGCCGGTTGGCCTCGTAGTCCCAGTTTCCGGTGTGCACGCGCCCGCCCAGCCGGCGCACCAGCTCGGGGATGGCGGCGGGCAGGGCGGCAAGTTCCCGGGCGTCGGCATCGATGATCCGAGCCGCGTCGGTCCCGGCATGCGCGGGGCCGGGTTCGCCGGCGGTCATCGGGTCACCGGAGTGGATCAGGTCAGGCGCGGCGACGCTGCATGACGTCGTCAAGGTTGATGCGGTCTGCGGCCTTCTCGGTGCGCGGGGTGCGGGGGCCGTTGGCCGCCGATGGTTCGGCAGCGGTCTTCGGCGCGGTCGAGGGCGCGGATCCGGCCGACGGGGCCGGTGCTGCGGGGGCCGCTTCGGCCGCCGGAACCACGGGGGTTGCAGGGAGAACGGGAAGGGTGGCAATCGGGGAATCCGCGGACGCGGACGCGTTGGCGGCGCCGGTGGCCTCGGCCAGGCGCGCGGCGGCCTCCCGGGAGCGCAGCGTCGCGCTGGACGATGCCTGGGGCGCCTCGGCGGCTTGAAGCGGGGCCGGGGCCTGGCGCTTGGCGGTGTTGGCCACGACGTACTGCGGCAGCGGGACCTCGGTGGGCTCCCAGCCCTCGGGTCGCTGGACCGCTGCCCCCTTGTGGGCGATGCGCAGCGCCTCGGCGCGCAATTCCTGGACGGTCAGCCGCGGGGCGCGCTTGTTGGAGTTCGGCTGGGCGTCGAAGACCACTGCGGTCTTCTTCACCGGTTCGCTCACCGGGGTGCGGCCGGTTTCCATGGCACGGGTGCGCGTGGCATCCAGGCGGGCCAAGAGCTTCCTGCGCCGGTCGCGCACGGCCAGGCCGCGCAGCGTGGAGAAGCTGGCCAGGCCCACGAGCAGGGCGATCAGCGGCACCCATCCGGAGACCACCGAAACCAGGGCGAGCACCCCGCCGATGAGCAGGGTGGGGACGGCGAGGCATCCGAGCAGTGCAACAGCCAAGCGGTCGTAGAAAATCCGCAAGGGCGCCTGCGCAGCCGGACGTGACGCGGCTGAAGCGTTGGATGCTACCGGTGCCATGTTGCTCCTTCGTCGGCTGGCGACTGACTTCTTGTGGCGGATCCGCCCGGCCCAGTGTCCTGGTGGCCGGTCCACCCCGTCGTGGCGGTTCACGGGGGGGGTGCCTGGGCCCCGCTCGCACAGGTTGCCGCGGGGTTTGGCTCCCAATGTGAAACGTCCACGTCAACCACATTAAGCATGCAAGCGCGTGCGATGCCGCATTCGACCCGGTGTGTCTGGCAATACTCTGGACAAAATCGGGATTTCGGGGTGTTTGGGGTGCTTGTGTCGCTATTGCGTCATGCCCAGCCACCGATTGAGCATCCCACCCGGGACCTCGGGCCCGGTCAGCGCGAAACTGCGGTGGTCGGCCCAGTTTCCGTTGATGTGCAGGAAGTCCTTGCGCAGCCCCTCGTCGCGGAAGCCAAGTTTCTCCACCACGCGCAGGCTCGGGCCGTTCTCGGGGCGGATGTTGATTTCGATCCGGTGCAGGCCCATCGCCCTGAAGCAGTGGTCCACCGCCATCGCCACGGCCTCCGGCGCGATGCCCTCCCCGGCGTGGCCTACATCGACCCAGTAGCCGATGGATCCGCTGCGCGCCGCACCCCACATGATCGAGGAGACGGTCAGCTGGCCGACGATCGGGGCGTGCCTGGAGTGCAGCGAGGGAAGGGTGATGGCCCAGGGCAGGCACTGGCCCAGGCGCGCGGAACGGTTCTGCGTGGAGACCATCGCCCCGAAGTCCGCCGGGTGGCCGGCGCCCTCGGGCAGGGTCGCGTCCCAGGGGGTCAGCCACTGCTCGTTGGTGCGGCGCAAATGCATCCATTCGGCCTTGTCGCGGCGGCGCATCGGGCGCAACACCACGCGCGGGCCCTGCACCGTAACGGGCCAGTGGCGATCAAATTCGGACATGTCAACAATCCTAGCGATGCGCGGGTCCTGCGCATGCACCGCCCGGGGGCCGCGGCGGCGCGTCCTTCGGCCCCGGGGGCGGGCCGCTGCCGGAAAGGGGCAGGAGAGGATCCGGAGTGGATGTCCACGGCGGTCCGTGCCGGCGGGGCTAGACTGTGGATCGTGACACAGATGAACTCCAAGGACGAAGTGAGGAACCGGTTTCGTGCCCGACGCCGGGACATGGGAGCGGCGGCGCGCGCCGCCGAAATGGCGTTGCTCGCCGAGCACCTGCTGCCGTGGCTTGAGGCCAACGCACCGCGCCGGACCGTGACCTGCTTCCTGTCCTACGGCGCCGAGCCGCCCACCGCGAACCTGCTGGCCCGGCTCCATGCGGCCGGCTACACGATCCACGTGCCGATCTGCGAACCGGAACGGCAGCTGTCCTGGACGCGCTGGCACCCCGGCATCGAGATGGCCCGCAGCGCGGTCGGACCCATCGACGAGCCCGTCGGTGAGCGCTTCGGCCCCGGGCTGATGGAGCAGGTCGATGTGATCCTGGTGCCCGCGCAGGCGGTTGACACCAACGGGGAGCGGCTGGGGCAGGGCGGCGGCTACTACGACCGCTTCATCTCCGCGCTTCCCGGGCCCGGCAAGCGCCCGAAGCTGGTGAGCATCCTGTTCGAGCACGAGTTCGTTGCGGCCGGGCAGATCCCCGTCGAGCCCTTCGACCAGCGGGTCGAGGCGGTCGTGCTGCCCTCCGGGGTGCGTAACCTCACCCGGTAGCCGCGGGCCGGTGCGTTAGAATTGGTGCAGGTGGACGCCCTCGGGCGCCCGCACTCCCCCATCAACAGTCGCTTGCCCGGGTGCCGTGCCGTGCCGCTTTGCTGCCCCGGCGGCCCCGCGCCATGCACGCAATGCCCGTGCGAAAGGATCGATATGCCTACCTATGTTTACGCCTGCAAGGACTGTGGCCACGGCCTGGAGGTCGTCCAGTCGTTCACCGACGAGGCACTGACCGTTTGCCCCGAATGCCAGGGCGCCCTGCGCAAGAAGTTCAACAGCGTCGGGGTGGTCTTCAAGGGCTCGGGCTTCTACCGCAACGATTCGCGTTCGACCACCAGCTCCAGCACCCCGGCCGCCGCCGACACCAAGGCATCCGCGCCGGCTCCTGCCGCGGCACCGGTTTCCGCGTCGGCTTCCGCGTCGGCTTCAGCCTAGGCCGCTTCCCCGGCGGGACGCGACGCACTTCCTCGCACAGGGACCTCTCCCCGGCCGCTCGTATCACCGCTTCGCCATGGGCTCCATCCGTTTGGGTGGGGCCCATGAGTTGCTTAAGGCATGTCCCTTTTTCGCCGCTCCGCCATGGCCCGCCCGTCCGCTGCCACCCGGGTGCCCCGCCGCACCGGCCCGGAGCTGTTCGCCAAGTACCGCAGGCACCTTGCCGCGGCGCTGCTGATGCTCTCGCTGGCCGTGTCCCTGGCGGTGCTGGCCCCCGACACCGAGGAACGCGTCGAGGTGCTGGTCGCCGCGCACGACCTGCCGGTTGGCACCGTGCTGCGCGAAGGCGACCTGCGCAGCCAGCCGGTGGCCCGCTCACTGGTGCCCGCGGGCACCTCCGACAGCGAGCCCCCGGCGGCCGGGTCGCGTCTGGCGATACCCGTGCCGGCCGGCACCCCGGTGCTGCCCGGCATGGTGATCGGGCCCGGGCTGCTGGCCGGGCTGGCCCCGGGCTCGGTGGCCGTGCCGCTGCGGCTGGACGACGAGCAGACCGCGTCCCTGGTGCGGGCGGGCCAGCTGGTCGATGTGGTGCTCACCGAGGGCAACGGGTTCGAGACCAAGCTGGTCTCCCGGGTGCTCGCGCGGGCCGTGCCGATCCTGTGGACCGGGGCCCAGGCGCAGCCGGACGGGCAGGCGCCGTGGTCGGTGGCCGCGGGATCGGGCCAGGGCGGGCTGATCGTGGTGGGTGCCGGTCCGGGCAGTGCCGAGCAGCTTTCCACCGCGGCGCAGCGCGGCAAGGTCTCGGTGGTCCTGGTCAACCCGTAGGCGGGCGGGTCAGTCCCAGTGCGGGGGGCGCTGGGACTTCATCCAGTCGCCGAGGTCCTCGTCCGCGTCTCCCCAGCGCCGCGGGTCGTCGTCCGCGGCGCGCTGCTCCAGGACCGGGCCGGTCGCCGGGGCCTCCGGCTGCTTCGCCGGCGTGGCCGGACGGGTGCCGGGTGCCGCTTCGGGGCGGCCGGCAGCGTGGGGCAGCCGGAAGACCCCGACCAGCGTCGAATCGCTGACCTGTTGGGGCGGGGCGGTGAAGCGCCGCGGCTTTATCCGCCGCGGCGCGTCGTTATCGGCGGGCATGGCTAGGCATCGGCCAGGTCCGAGGCGCGGGGTCCGTGGCCCGCGGCATTCGGGGTTGCGGTGCCGGGGGTCCCGGAGGCCGGGGCCGGGGATCCCTGCCCGGAGGCAGCCGCGGGCGCGGCCTTGGCGTCGCCGGTGCCCTCGCCGGTGCCGTCGCCGGTGCCCTCGAGGCCCAGGAAGCCGGCCAGCATGTTGGCGACCCGGTCGGGGTCGGAGAACACGTCGATGGTCCACAGCGGCACATAGCGCCAGCCCAGGGCCTCGAAGAGCTGCGGGCGCAGGCGGCTGCGCTCGCGCACCGACAGTTCCCGGTAGCCCTGGGTGCCGTCGTACACCACGGCCAGCGGCGCCGCGGTGCCGTTGCCGGTGACATCCAGCGCGTGCGCGGCGATGTCCAGCACGCCGCGGTAGTGCTGGGTGACGATGGCCCCGCGTTCGGCCAGCCGCGACATCAGGTCGGTGACCAGCGGATCCTGCAGCGGGGTGGCGGTGGCGGACATGCCCGAGTCCCCGCCGAGCACCCGGCCGAAGAGCTCCAGGAAGCGGCAGGCGCCGAAGCGCATCCGCGACAGGTCCATGTCCTGCGGGCGCAGCGCCGAGACCAGCACCATCGACTCCCGCGCCCGGGTCACGGCGTTGACGAACAGCTCGTCGCCGCCGGCCACCGAGAGCGCGCCGAAGTCATGCACGGCCTTGCCGTGGGTGGTCCGTCCGTAGCCCAGCGACAGGATGATCGAGTCGCGCTGCAGCCCGGACAGCTTGTCGACGCTGGTGACCAGGAAGCGCTCCTTGGCGGCGCGGAAGTGCTTCGTCGCCCATGGGTGGTTGGGCAGCTGCACGCGAATGCCCTCGGCGATCGCGGCGGCGTGCCGGCGGTTCCCGGCGATGACGGCCAGGGTCTGCTCGCCGCGCCTGGCCAGGTGGGTGAAGACCAGGTCCACGACGCGCTGGACCTCCGCGACGGTGGTTTGAACCGATTCGCCGTCGGCCCCCAGGGACCCGGTGCCGTCCATCACGTACTCGGCCTTCAGCGCCGGGGTGCCGGCACCCAGCGAGCGGGCGGCGGGCAGCCGGGAGAGCGAGCCGGCGTAGAAGTCGTGCGAGAGCGACTCGGTCAGCCCCTCGTCGATGCCCCGGTAGGCGGTGGCCAGCCGGCACAGCGGCAACACCGCCTGCAGGGATTCCATCGCGGAGATCGGGGCGGGTTCGACGCGCGCGTGCGCGGTGGGGTCCACCGAGACCTCGAACGGGTTCGGGGCGCCCATCATGGTGTCGCCGAACGCGATGACCTGCTTCGAGCGGGAGATCGAGCCGAGCACCGAACGCAGCGACAGCGAGTCGGCATCGAGCAGGATCACCGCGTCGAATTCCATCCGCGCCGGGACCGTGGCGGGGATCAGCAGCGGGGAGCCGACCCACACGGGGCACAGCGAGTTCAGCAGCGCGTCGCCCAGGGCCTCGAGGTCCGCGACCGCCGGTTCCCCGTCCTTGAGCATGGCGCGCAGCTCGCGCGAGGCCGCGCGGTGGTCGGCCAGCGCCGCCTTCCAGTTCTTGGCCAGGGCCCAGCGCAGGCGCGCGGCGCCGGAGGCCACGTGCGCGGAGTCGGCCAGCCGGTACTCGGCCTCGAGCCGGCGCAGCTTCTCCCCGTCGTTCATCGCCAGGAAGTCGTCGCCGGAGATCATGGCTTCCAGGGCCGACTGCCACCAGGCCAGGTCCAGTTCCGCGGGCACGGCACCGGCGGCGACGTTGCGTGCCCGGAAGTCGTCCATCAGCTCGCCCAGGCCGTGTTCGGCCAGCTGCTCGGTGATCAACGTGCGTTCGGGCAGCTGGGCCAGCTCGCCCTGGTGCTCCAGCAGCTTGTCCATGCGCTCGAGCAGCGTGGCGATGGATTCGTCGCGCAGGTGGGCGCCGGATGCGGCGGGCAGCAGCGTGGCCAGCTTGTCCAGGCGCGCACCGGCGTCCTGGTAGCCGGCGTTGACATCCAGCAGCCCGGCCGGCACCATCGGGTGGCGCTGGGAGGTGGCGTGGTGGTGCCAGGCCAGGTGCTGTTCCTGCACGGCCTCGAGCGCGGACTGCAGGTCCGAGACGTGCACGCCGGGCCGGACGTAGTCCTTGGCGACCTTGCGCAGCCGCGAGCGGGTCATCGAGCTCATCTCGATGCCGCGTTCCCGGCGCCAGGACGAGGAGGCGGTGGCGGAGATCAGGTCCTCAACGGACTTGTCGAAGATGTCGGACTCGAACTTGTCCAGCGAGCCGCGCACCGCGACCAGCAAATCCAGCTGCTCGCCCCACTTGTTGTAGGAGTCGGCCAGGCGGATCTCGGAGTGCGCGGCGACCTTGAGCATGTGGTCGCGCAGGATCGGCAGGTCCCGCTGCAGGCCGGTGACCAGGTCCAGGGCGGTGTCGGTGTCGCGCTTGTTGCGCAGCCGCGCCCCGTACCAGGGGCTGGAGGCCGAGGCGCGCACGAACGCGCCGAGCTCGGAGGCACGCGTGAGCTTGGCGGCGGTGGAGGTGCGGTCGGTGATCGAGTCGAGCACCGAGCGCTTCAGGCGCACCGTGGTGGCCGGGGCCGGGGACAGCGAGGTGAGCCGGGCCAGTTCCTGCATGGCCCGGTACGGGGAGCAGCCCCAGCGGGCGCGGGTCGAGTGCAGCGAGTGCACGTGCTCGAGCAGGGCGTGGCGGTGGTCGCGCAGCGCGGCGTGCAGCTTGCCCAGCGACGGTTCGGTGGCGCGCTCGTTGCGCAGGATCGCCCGGGTCAGCAGGTTGCGCAGCTGATCGGGGTCGTCCTCCGGGCTCAGCAGCAGCGCGGTGCCGGCCAAATCCAGCTCGGCGAAGCGGGCCACGAATTCCTCGGCGCTGGAGCGGCGCTCGGCCACCACCAGCACGCGCTTGCCCGCGGCGGCGAGCACGCCGGCGGCGTTGAGCGCCGTCTGGGTCTGTCCGCTGCCGGCCGGGGCGCTGATGGCCACCGATTCGCCGGCCTCGATGAGGTCCAGGGCCGCCTGCTGGGATTCGTCGGCATCCAGCAGCAGCAGCTCGTCGGCCGGGTCGCGCTGGTCGCTGGTGCGGCGGGGGCCGGTGGCCGGTGGCCGGCCGGCAGTGGCGCCGGCGTTCGCCTCGCCGGGGCCGTGGGCCGAATCCCGGGTGCGGTTGATTTCCGCGTCGAAGAGCCTGGCCAGCACCGGGTGCTGCACATCGATGGTGCCGGGGTCGGCCGGATCGGCCAGGTCGGCGAAGGTGGAGATCAGCAGGCGGTGGGCGATGACCATGCCGGAGACGTCGGCAACCTGGGTGCGCAGCGCGTCCATGGCGCGGGTCGGGTCGAAGCGGGCGATCGAGTAGGCGGCGGCGTTGATTCCCTCGACGTCGATGTCCAGCTGGTGCTGGCGCTTGAAGTAGCGCAGCAGGGCGGGCGAGAACTCGGCCCGGCCCATCAGCTGGATCTCGAAGTCGTCCTGGTCCTCGCGCACCGAGAGCACGATGCGCCCGAGCATGATCGGGGCGTTGAATTGCTCGCTGCGGCCCTCGTGCACGGCGCGCCAGTTGGCCTGGCCGGCGGAGAGGTAGCCGACGTCGATGCCGCGCTCGTCCCAGAGCTCGCGGATCTTGGAGCGCAGGGCGTCGGCGGTGCGCCGGGCCGAGTCGTATTGGTCGGAGTCGCGCAGCAGCGTGGAGAGCCGGGTGCGTCGTCCGGCCAGGAACTGGGCCAGCCCCGAGGGATGCGCATGGGTGATGTCGATGCTGTTGGACACCGAGGGCGCGAAACGCAGCAGCGTGTCGGTCCCCACCCCGGGGCCCAGGGAGTCAACCCACGTGGAGACCAATTCATCTGTGTGTTGCTGGTGCTCTGTCACCATACCGTCCCTTCACCTCTGCCGCGAATGCGACCGCAGCCGTGTGGCGCATTGCCGCACGGATACAGTCAGCCCTTACCAACCTAGTGCAAAACGGGGCCCCGGTGCCGAACCGAAACACGTTCGCACCGGCCCCGTTGCCGCGCGGGGAGCCGGGGCTCCCTGCGCATACAGTTCAGGGGGAGCCCCTGGCGTGGGCCTCCCCCTGAACTTTCCCGTCGGCGCCTACGCCGCCGGGCCTACTCCCATTCGATGGTGCCCGGCGGCTTGGACGTCACGTCCAGCACCACGCGGTTGACCCCGTCGACCTCGTTGGTGATCCGGTTGGAGATCCTTGCCAGCAGGTCGTAGGGCAGGCGCGACCAGTCGGCGGTCATCGCATCCTCGGAAGACACCGGGCGCAGCACGATCGGGTGGCCGTAGGTGCGGTGGTCGCCCTGCACGCCCACGGAGCGCACGTCGGCCAGCAGGACGACCGGCATCTGCCAGACGTCCTCGTCCAGGCCGGCGGCGGTCAGCTCGGCGCGCGCAATGGCGTCGGCCTTGCGCAGCAGTTCCAGGCGTTCCTCGTTGACCGCACCGATGATGCGGATGCCCAGGCCCGGGCCCGGGAACGGCTGGCGCATGACGATCTCGGCCGGGAGGCCAAGCTGCTTGCCCACGGCGCGGACCTCGTCCTTGAAGAGCGCGCGCAGCGGCTCTACCAGCTCGAAGTCCAGGTCCTCGGGCAGCCCGCCGACGTTGTGGTGGCTCTTGATGTTGCTGGCGCCCTCGCCGCCGCCGGATTCGACGACGTCCGGGTACAGGGTGCCCTGGACCAGGAACTTCACCGGCTGGCCGGAGTCGGCCGCCTCGGCGAGGATCGCGGTTTCCGCGGCCTCGAAGGCGCGGATGAACTCGCGGCCGATGATCTTGCGCTTGGTCTCCGGATCGGTGACCCCGTCCAACGCGGTGAGGAAGCGCTCGCGCTCGTCGGCGATGTAGAGCTTGGCGCCGGTGGCGGCGACGAAGTCGGTTTCGACCTGTTCGGCTTCGCCCTCGCGCAGCAGCCCGTGGTTCACGAATACGCAGGTGAGCTGGTCGCCGATGGCGCGCTGCACCAAGGCGGCGGCCACCGCGGAGTCGACGCCGCCGGACAGCCCGCAGATGGCACGGCCGTCTCCGACCTGCTCGCGGATCTTGTCTACCTGCTCGTCCAGGATGTTCGCTGCGGTCCAGGACGGGGCCAGGCCCGCGCCGTGGTACAGGAAGTTCTCCAGGACCTGCTGGCCGTGGTCCGAGTGCTTGACCTCCGGGTGCCACTGCACGCCGTAGAGGCGCTTGGCCTCGTTGGCGAAGGCCGCAACCGGTGCGCCGGCGGTGGTGGCCAGCACCTCGAAGCCCTCGGGGGCCTTCGAGACGGAGTCGCCGTGGCTCATCCAGACGTTCTGGCTTTCCGGCATGCCGGCCAGGATGGAGCGGGCCGCGCCGGACGCGGTGGCGTCGGTGGCGCCGTATTCGCGCAATCCGGTTTCGGCCACGACGCCGCCCAGGGCGTTGGCCATGGCCTGGAAGCCGTAGCAGATGCCCAGTACCGGGACACCTGCCTCAAACAGGTCGGCACCGACACTCGGGGCACCGTCGGCGTAAACGCTCGAGGGACCTCCGGAGAGGATGATTGCCGCCGGGTTCTTGGCGAGAATCTGTTCGGTGGTGAAGGTATGCGGGACGATCTCCGAATACACGTTGGCTTCGCGTACACGCCGAGCAATCAGCTGTGCGTACTGGGCCCCGTAATCGACGACCAGAACCGGCTGTTGCTCTGGGGTGCTGGGAGTGTTGGTCACGCGCCTAAGCTTAGCCGCCCGGGCAGCCCGCTTGCATCTTCAACCGGCCGGGAGTGACGCACGCTACGCGGGGCCCCGTCACAGTGCTGCCCGCGCGACGCCCTGGCGTCATTCTCCCGCTTCACCTGCAGCGGATTCCAAGCCGGTGCGCACGCGTGCCGGGAGCATCGCCACTTTCGGGGCAAGGTCCACGTGCGAGTATGACGGGTCGATGCACTCGTGCCAGTATTCCAGGTGCTTGGCATCGATCCAGTGGCCCGAGTCCCGCACGTCGATCCCGCCGGGGACCTGGATGCTGAACCAGTACAGGTAGTCGGCTCCGGCGAGGTGCTCGTGGAAGATCGTCTCCACCAGCATCCGCTCCCCTTCAAGGGTCTGCAGGACGGCGTCCATGTTCTCGTTCAGGAACGCCAGCCACACCTCGACAACGTCCATCTTGCCGGGCAGCACCCGAAACCTGCTCAATTCGATATCCACGACATCGACCCTAAGTGGGAACGCTGCGGGATGGTTAGTCGGTGAACATTGGCGGGGTGTAGCCGGCGGTGCGCAGCTCGGGGTGCCAGTAGAGGTTGCGTTCCGGGTCACCGCGGGGCTGGCCCGCGCGGCCGACGACGTAGGGAATGCCGTTGATCATTTTCAGCGTGATCAGCCCGGCATGGATCATCAGGTGGTGGTGCTGGCAGGTATTTGCGCCATTGTCGACGCTGGTCTCCCCGCCCTCCTGCCAGGGCTTGACGTGGTGGTACTCATTGGTGGAGGCGGGGCGGTGGCAGCCCGGGACCACGCAGCCGCGGTCGCGGATGGCGATGGCCCGGCGCTGCGCCGGGGTGAATCCGCGCACGGTCCGGCCCAGGTCCAGTATTTCCCCGGCGGATCCGAGCAGTGCCGGCAGCAGGTCGGCGTCGCAGGCCAGGCGGCGGATGTTCGCCGCCGAGATGGGCGTGCCGTGGGCGGTGATCCCGGCGTCTTCACATTGGCCCAGCAGGCTGCGGTAGCCGATCAGCACCCCGATCTTCACCGGCAGGCCTCCGGAGTCCGGGACCCCGGTGCCGTTCAGGGCACCGGTGATCGCGGCGATGAGCCCGTCGAGCAGCAATTGCGGGGCGGTGCGCGAATCCCGGTCTTCCCACCCCTGCAGTTCTTCGGCGGAGCCGGGTGCGTTGTCTCCGGTGCCGGGCGCAGGTGGGCCGCAGGACCACTCCGAGCGCGGCGCCAGCTCCGGGTCGGCGCCCGGTGCCAGTGCCCACTCCGGGGCGGGTGCTCCGGCGGGTGCCCAACCATCTGGGGTGGCGTCCTTGGTGGTGCTGTCGCCGGGAGCCGGATCGCCGAAGCCCTCTGGGGCGCCGGGGGCTCCGGTGTCCTGCGGTGGCTCGACCCCCGCGGTCCCGGGGGCGCCGGCGGCAGGGTCCGCAGCGGCAGGGTCCTCAGCGGCAGGGTCCGCGGTGGCTGGGTCCGCGGCGGCTGTGCCCGCCGTGTCGTGTGTCGTGGCGCTCGGGGTGTTTGCGTCGGGGCGGGTGTCGGTGCGGGTGACCGGACCGCGGGTCGAGACCGAGGACGGAGGCAGCTTGCTCGAACGAGGGTTGGTCCAGGCCTCGCCGAACGCCCTGATGGCCTCGGAGTCCACGGGGTCGCAGGACAGCTGGTATATGTCGCAGCCGTCGCGGTGGTACTTGTAGAAGAATCCGCGCTTGGCCCGGATCTGGGCGTCGGTGATCGGCGCCCCGTTCCGGGTGAGGAAGGCGTCCCAGTCGGCCAGCGCCTTGTACCCGTGCCTGGGTTCCGCGGCGGTGACGGCTTCGGCGACCGAGGCCTCGATGTCGGCGGCCAACCGCGGGGCCTCCGGGTGCAGTGCGAGGCGCGGCTGCAGCGAGGACAGCTTCTTGGCCAGCTGTGCCAGCGTTCCCACATCGGATTGTCCGGCTTCCGCCGCCTGCGCCAGGATCGGGAACACCGGTGCCCGGCGGCCGCCGTCATCGGCGGCGGAGCCCGCCTGGGCCGGGGCGATGAGCAGCCGGGAACCGCCGAGCCGTCGCTTGGATTCCGCTTCGGTGATGTGCAGGTGCGCCTGCATCCACTCGTTGGTGTTTCGGTGCGCGGCCATCCCCTGGCACATCCGCTCCACCGGCACGTTCGCCGTCCCGTCGGACAGGGAACACGGGTCGGCGGCCAGCGCGTCGACCTGCGCCGCGGTGCCCGGGTCCAGCCGGTGGACCTGGAGAGCGTCGGCGGTGAACACCGCGTGCATCTGCCCGTAGGCGATCGATCGGTTGCCCTGCTCGTAGAGCCCCAGCACCAGGGCGGCGGAGGCGGCATCCAGGTCCGCGGACCCCAGCCGCTGCTGCGCGGCACGCACCGCCAGCACCGCGGCGGCAAGCTGCCGGATCGCGGTGTCGGTGTCTGCCTGCCCCCTCGGGGTGGCGGTGGGCGCGGTGGTGGTCATGAACCCCAGTCTGCCCCTCCGCGGCCCGGCGCGCGGCGGGGGGAAGCCGATTGTGGGGGGAAGTGGGCCCGAAGGCCGGCAGGGGAAGGCGCGAAGCACGAAGGGGCGGCCAACGGATGCGTCGGTGCGCATGCGTTGGCCGCCCCGCGGCAGTTTGGCCAGGCAGTTCAACCGGTTTGTTCGGCCGGGCAGTTCGGCGGAATCAGTACCGCTTGGCGGCTTGCGGGTGCGAGGCCAGCTCGCGGTCCACCTCGCCGTGGACCTTCTTCTCCATGAAGAAGGACAGCAGCGGCACGACGCCGCCCAGGGCGATGGTGATGAAGCGGCTGAAGGGCCAGCGCATCAGCGACCACAGGCGGAAGTCGGCCAGCAGGTACACCACGTACATCCAGCCGTGGATGATCAGGATGGCCAGCGAGACGTTGACGCCTTCGGTGATGTCCGCGCGGTTGACCAGCGAGACGGAGTTGGAGCTGCCGTCGAGCAGGGTGCCGCCGATGAACAGCTCCAGGCCGGCGAAGTACTTGATGATCATTTCGGCGCAGAGCAGCAGCAGCATCACGCCGGTGGCGTAGGCCAGGACCTTGTAGAAGGTGGCGGCGGAACGGATCTGGGCGGGGGTGCCGGCAAAGCGGCGCACCTTCGGGGCGGAGTTTTCTTCGGTCACAACTGGTCCTTGGGTTGGGAATCGAGCAGGTGGTTCTCGTGGTGGATCTGGCGTTGGTATACGGTGGCCGGGTCCAGGCCCGCGGCAAGTGCAGCAGCGTCGGCGATGTCTTCCTGCTGCCGGCGGAAGTCGTCGGCCACCAGGCGGTACCAGAGGAAGACCGCGAAGCCGGCGAACACGACCCACTCGATGCCGTAGAAGATGTTCAGCCAGTTGACCTGGCGTTCCTGGGGCTGCGGGCCCACGTGCACCGGGACGAGCCCGGTGGCGGCGGCGGAGAGGTCCGCGCCGTCCGCCCCGGCCACCGTGGCGGCGACAACGAATCCGCTGTAGGAGGGCACGTCCCACACGTTGATCAGCTCGGCCACCGACAGCGAGGCGTAGGCGTGCTGGCCGGCGTCTTGGGAGATCGGGGCCTCGGTGGGCAGCAGGCGCCCGGTGATCTCCAGGGTGCCGGCCGGGGCCGGTGCGGGGGCCGCGTCGTCGGGCTGCCAGCCGCGCACCACCGGGATGGTGTTGGAACCGGGCGCGTCGGCGACCTTGAAGGCGGCGACGACCCAGTAGCCGGTGCGCCCGTCCTCGATGCGGTTCTTCACCAGGACCTGCTTTCCGGGCAGGAAGCTGCCGGTCGCGGAGACCATCTGGTCGGCCTCGCGGGCCATCAATTCGCTGACCGGCTTGATGTGGCTGGTCAGCGGAACGACCTTCTCGGTGGTGGTCACCGGGGGCGGGGCTTCGGTATGCGAGCGGTTGAACTGCCACTGGCTCAGCAGGACGAAGCCGGTGGCAACAACGAGGGCGCCAACCAAGGCCAGGATCCAACGGGGTTTAAGGGCAGTTTTCAGCACACTCCAACCGTACGTCGGTTGGGCATCGAAGAGCCAATGGAACCACGGGCGGCTCCCGGGCGTTCGCGCGGGCCCCGGGACCACCCGGCGGGCGGCCCGGGGCTGCCTTGGGGCGCCGCGGGGCGTGACGGGGCGCGGGTTCCCGCAGGCACCGGGGTCGCGGGCGGGCGTGTGGCCGCGCTGCCCGGTCCCGGCGACGGGGGCGGCGACGTGGCCGGGATTACATCCGCCGCGTCGCGCATCCGGGCCGGACCCGGCCGGCGCGGCACGGGATCCCCCCGGGTCCTAGACGGTGGAGAAGTCGACGGTGGAGTTGACCAGTTCGGCGATGACCCCGGTGTCGTGGGCGCGGCGCAGGGACTCGCGGAACGAGTCCTTGGCCAGCGAGCGGGCCAGCGCGGCGAGCATCATCAGGTGCCCGGAGTAGCTCGAGGCCGGGGTGGCCAGCAGCAGCACCACGTGCGCCGGGCCGTCCTTGGCCCCGAAGTCCAGCCCGTGCCCATAGGCCATCACGCCGACCGCGATGCTGGGTGCCGCAACAAAATCGCTGCGCGCGTGGGCCAGCCCGATGCCGCCGGGCAGGCCGGTGGCCAGCTGGTGTTCGTGGCGGTGGACATCGGCCAGGAAGCCGGGCAGGTCCCCGATCCGTTCGGCGGCCAGCAGCCTGCCGGCCAGCAGGGCGACGGTTTCTTCCCGGGTGGGTGTCGCCAGTTCAAGGACCACCAGTTCCGGCGTGGTGAGCTCTGGGGCGTCGTCGCCGGCGGGCGTCGTCTGGGAGAAGGTCATGGCATCGTTTCGGGGAGGCGGCGTTCGGTGTTCGGGGGGTGCGGTGCGCATGGCGTGCGCCTGGTTTGTACAGTACACGGGCCCGGGCCCGGCGCGCAGCGGGGGGGTTGCCCCGGGTCCCGCGGCCTGCCGGGACGGATCCTCCGCCGCGGCACCGGGGGTGCCGGGACGCAAAACGACCGGGTCCGCACCATCGCCACCATGGCGGGGGAAGGCAGCGGACCCGGTCGCCCCGGAGTGGATCCCTTGGTGCTAGTCGGCCTCGTAGGGGGAAACCACGACGTCGACGCGCTGGAATTCCTTCAGGTCCGAGTAGCCGGTGGTGGCCATCGAGCGGCGCAGCGCGCCGACGAGGTTGGAGGTTCCGTTGGTGTGGTGCGAGGGGCCGAAGAGCAGTTCCTGCAGCGGCGCCACGGTGCCGACCTTGACCCGGTCCCCGCGCGGGTTGTTCTCATGGGCGGCCTCCATGCCCCAGTGCCAGCCGGCGCCCGGTGCCTCCTGCGCGCGGGCCAGAGCGGTGCCCAGCATCACGGCGTCGGCGCCCATGGCGATGGCCTTGACGATGTCGCCGCTGGTGCCCAGGCCGCCGTCGGCGATCACGTGCACGTAGCGTCCGCCGGACTCGTCCAGGTAGTCGCGGCGGGCCGCGGCGACGTTGGAGATGGCGGTGGCCATCGGCGCGTGGATGCCCAGCGCGCGGCGGGTGGTGCCCGAGGCCCCTCCCCCAAAGCCGACCAGCACGCCGGCGGCGCCGGTGCGCATCAGGTGCAGGGCCGGGGTGTACCCGGCCGCGCCGCCCACGATGACCGGGACGTCGAGTTCGTAGATGAACTGCTTGAGGTTCAGCGGCTCGTGGGTCTTGGAGACGTGTTCGGCCGAGACCGTGGTGCCGCGGATGACGAAGACATCGACCCCTGCGGCCAGGACGGTCTTGTAGTGTTCCTGGGTGCGCTGCGGGGTCAGCGAGCCGGCAACGGTCACGCCGGATTCGCGGATTTCGGCCAGGCGGGCGGTGATCAGCTCCGGTTGGATCGGGGCTGCGTACAGTTCCTGCAGGCGCGCGGTGATGGCCGGGTCGAAGTGGCCGCCGTTGGCGGACTTCAGTGCGGCGATTTCCTCGAGGACCTTGGCCGGGTCCTCGTAGCGGGTCCAGAGGCCCTCGAGGTTCAGCACGCCCAGGCCGCCGAGCTTGCCCAGCGCGATGGCGGTGGCCGGGGACATGACCGAGTCCATGGGGGCACCCAGGATCGGGGTCTCGAATTTGTAGGCGTCGATCTGCCAGGCCACCGACACGTCGTGCGGGTCGCGGGTGCGGCGGTTGGGAACAATCGCCACATCGTCAAGGGAGTACGCCTGGGCTGCGCGTTTGGAACGGCCGATTTCAATCTCGTAAGTCACCGCACCACCCTATCAGCACGCCGGCGGGCCGGGCCGCCCCCCCGGTGCGCGCCGGGCCCGCGGTCCCTGCCGCGGGCCACCGGCGTGTTTCAGTCGGCCAGGGTGCCCAGGGTGTCGGCCAGCGCCCGCGCGGCGCGTTCCTCGCCGGCGGCGATGACCTCCAGCTGGTCGGCGAGCACCGCGAAGTGCCCGGTGCGGTCCTGCACCTCGATCTGCGGGTCCACCAGGTCGGTGAACACGATCCAGTCCTGGGCCAGGTGCGCGTAGTCGGCCGCGTGCGCGCCCAGGGCCGCGAGGCCCGGCAGCCCGGAGGCCTCGGCGAGGAAGTCGGCGTACTGGCCGCGCAGGGCGCCCACGCCGCCGAAGCGGGTGTCGGTGAGGAAGCCCAGGATCTGGTTCAGGCCCGATTCCAGGCGTGCGGGGTCCTCGAAGATCCGCGTCCAGCCCTTCTTGGTGGTGGCGTCGCGCAGGCGCTCGGCCCAGTTGTTCATGCCCGCGACGCCGAAGTTCTTGGCGAAGTGCGCCGGGATGCCCTCCAGCTCGCTGGTGCCCAGCAGGCGCCCGGTGGTCTGCGCAATCGCCTCGCGCACGGAGGCGGCCAGGGCCGCGGCGTCGGGCCCGGTGCGCTCCGGGATCCAGGCCTGCCAGTGCTTGTCCTTCTTGCGCCGGGAACGGGCGGCGGCCAGGTCCTCGGGGGAAATCGGGGTCAGCGAGCCGGAGCCGTCGTCGACGAGCAGGTCCTCCCCGTGCTCTCCCACGACAACCAAGTCGATGGAGTCCGATTCCTCCACGGCATCGGCGTCGATCCACGGCAGCGCCGCAACGGAGGCGCGCACGACCACCGCGCGACCGGCATCCAGCCCGGCGTCGAGGTAGTCGGCGGCCAGCCGGGCGCTGCCGGTGGTGCGTTCCATGACCTTGGCCCCGGAGCGGGCCAGGAGGTTTGCGGTGTAGGGCTCGGGGTGTGCCCGGGTGACGATGGTTGCCGTGGTCGTCTCCTCGTAGACGAAGGTGAAGACCATGAAGCCGATGCCGCCGGCCAGCCCCGCCAGCAGCGCCTCGCTCATCGGCTCGCCGGTCAGCGGGTGCTTGACCCCGGCCTGGGTGAGCACGCGGTGCCACAGCCCGGCGTCGTATTGCAGGACGTTGGCGGGCGCCGGGTATTCGGGCAGCTCGGCCTCCTGGGCCGCGGCGGCGGCGTCGGCGGCGTCCTGGGCGCTGGCCGGGCGGTGGGGCTTCGCGGACAGGATCGCCTTGCGGGCGGTGGTGTAGCTCTCCCCGGTGCGGTCCATGCGGGCGCGGGTGAGTTTCTTCAGGTTCTTCGGCTGGGCCACGGTGTGCTCCTTAGGTGTTGCGTGCGCGCATCGGCGCGGGTCTCTCCCGCACGCCAGGGGGGGCAGCGCCAGTGAAACATTCTACGTGGGGGCACACCATGCCCGGGCCGCGCTCACCCGGCCGCGCAACCGGCCATTCACCCGGCCGCGCGCACCGAGACCAGCAGGCGCGGGGACACGGCACCGGATTTGATGGCCGCGGCCACGTTGCCCAGCCGGTCGGCCGGGTCGCTGCCCAGCAGGATCGGGGCGGCCAGTTCCGTCGCCGGTCCCTTGCCGGGCCCCGGCATCGACGCCAGCACCGCCGCGGTGCGGTCCTCGTCGGTCCCGGGCGTGAATCCGGCCACACGCAGGTGGCGGTGGTACGCCTCGGCGGGTTCCACGTAGGACGAAGCGGCCGCATCGGCCCACGGCATCGGGTAGTCCAGTGCGTTGGTGCCCATCAGGTCGTAGATGGCGAAGATTCCCCCGGGGCGCAGCAGCCGGTGCACCTCGGCGAACACCGCGGGCTTGTTCTCCAGGTTCATGCCAACGTGCAGCATGGTCGCCGCGTCGAAGGAACCCGCCGGCAGGTTGGTGGCCTGCGCCGGGGCCAGCAGCATCGTGATGGACCCGGCCATGGAGCAGGCGGCGTTCAGCTCCCGGGCCAGCAGCACGAACTCCTCGGTGACATCCACGCCGGTGACCACCGCGCCGAGCTGCGCGAAGTGGCGTGCCGGTCCGCCGATGCCGGCGCCCACGTCCAGCACCCGGGTCCCGAGCCCGATGCCGGCCTCGCGGGCAACCTCCGCCGTGGCGTTGGCGCCGCCGGAGTGGAAGTGGTCGGCGTCGCCCAGGTCGCCCGGGAGCAGGACCTCCGGTTCCTTCCCGGCCCTGCGAAGCGCCGCGTAGAGCCGCTCGCGCAGGTTCCCGGTGGTGTAGCGCCTGATGGATTGGTCGGTGTCGCTCATCGTGGGCTCCTTGGGGCCGTCCGGGGCCCCATCCCGCCTCTCGCGGCATGCTGTGCCCAACGCCTGCCCCCATGATAAACCCGGGACAAAGCGGCCGTCACCGGTGGTCCCCACCCGATTCGCACCGGGGCCGGGAGGGGGGGCATCACGGGGCACCGAAGTCCTTGACCAGGCGCGAGAGCGCCACCCGGTCCACGATGTGCGCCTGTCCCTCGCACAGCCAGTCGCCGGCCTCCTGCAGGAATGCGGCCGCCGTCGCCAGCCGCGGATTTGCGCCGGTGGCCCGGTTGTTGACCAGCACCGCCGTGCCGTCCACCGGGTGGAACACCGACCAGCCCCGCACCTGCAGCCCGGGGAACCGGGCGCGGTAGGCCTGAACGGCGCCCGGGAAGGGAGGGACAGGAAGGCCGGGGCGTCGCCGGGCAGCTTGCACACCAGCCGGTCTTCCCACCAGTAGTACTGTCCCCCGGGACAGAGGCGCGATTCGACCAGGGCCAGCCGGTCCCCGCACAGCACGCCGTGGCCGATGTGCAGCTGCGGGTTCCCGGGGACGGACAGGCCGGCCAGCGTCCTGGCCCCGGGAAGGACATGCAGTGTGTCCAGCAGCTGGCCGGTGAGCGATTCGGCGGTCCTGCCCGGGTGGCTGCCGCCGTTGCGGGCGCCATCGCCGCCGCCGGAGGCGCCCAGGTCCCAGTGGTTGTGGCCGGTGATTTCCTCCAGTCCCAGCAACGCCTTCGGGTCCGGGCGCCGGACCCGGGTGGCGCTGGCGCGCAGGATCTCGACGGTGAACAGATACAGGCCCAGCCAGCCAATGGCCGCAAGCATGCCCGCGCGGCCGCCGGCGAGCGCGGGGACCAGGATCCCTCCGGCGAAGCCGAGGAACACCAGATAGCGCACCAATCCGCGTCCCCGGGCGCGGGCCCTGGCCCAGCCGCCGGCCAGCGCCGCCACCGGCACCAGGAGCACCAGCAGCGCGACCCTCCACCACCCCGGCGAGTCGCTGCCGCGCACCATGCCCGCAACGAAGAGTCCGGCGAGAATGATGTTGAGCTCCAGCAGGAACCAGGCGAGGAAACGGATAGGCCCTGCCCGCCGGGCGGAATCGTCGCGGATCTCCAGCGACGGGTAGGAGCGGGTGTACCAGTCCATCGCGGAGGGGTCGATCCGGTTGCGTTCGAAGACGTTGAAGCCGGCATGGCCTCCCGGGTCCCGGGACCCGGCCCGGGCCGCTGCCGCGGTGCGGGCCCTGGCCTCGGCGCGCACGCGGTCCCGTTCACGCTCGCGTTCACGGTCGCTTGTGGCTCGTGCCGCCTCGTCCCGATCCCGCGCTTCCGCCTCATTCCCGCCCCGGGCCTCGGCGGTGCGCCGCTGCTGCCCGGCGAGCGCGGCGTCGTAGGCGGCCCGCAACCTGTCGTCGGCCAACACCCGCACAGCCTCGTTCAACGACTTGGCCATCGCGTCGGTGGCACCTCCGGCATCAAGGTGGTGTTCACGCATCAAGGCCCGGTGGGCCGCCCTGATCACCGACACCGGTGCCGTGCTGCTCACGCGCAGCACGTCGTAGTGGTTGGCTGCGCTCATGCCGATGCGCCGCCGCGGCCGAAGAATCGCACACCAAACACGACGCCCCCATCCCCCGTTCGTGGTCCCCAAGACCAGCGCACTGCAACCGTGATGTCCTTTCCGAACCTACCAACAAGTGGCCCGTTTGTTTAGGGTTGGGCGCCGGCATGCTTCCGGCGCCCGCGGCAGCGGAGTGGCCCATGTCGAGATACTCGCCAAATGCCCTCTGGCGACTCGGGAACATGGTGTCTACGATGGGAATCACCCTTGCCTCGGTGGCTGAAGGTGCACTCGGCATCAACTGTCCTTGAGGGACGGCAGACACAGTGATTGGGGAATGCAATGGTTGACCTGGCAAGTTTCGAGGACGCCCACTACTTGACCGTGGACGAGGTGGCCCTGGCGATGCGCGTGTCGAAGATAACCGTGTACCGTCTGGTGCACGCGCAGAAACTCGCGGCCGTGACTTTCGGTCGCTCCTTCCGGATCCCCGCCCAGGCCGTGAAGGAGTACGTGCTGGCCCAACGGCACGCTGCTGCACCGGCAACGCGCACTGCGGTGACCTAGCCCAGGGGCCCGGCCGTGCGGGTCTGTCGCCGGCCTGCCAGTGGCCGGGGCCCTGAAACCACCTCGCCGGTGGCCGGCAGCATTCGCGGCGCACCTTCCCGCGGCGGACGAGCGCTGGATGCAGGCCGGTCTTGCCGGCCCACGGCTGTTCGGGGACCGAAGAGTTTCACGGCACCAAGCAAAAGGAGAACCACAATGCCGGTTTGGGTGCAGGCCCTGTTCTGGGGAACAGTGGCGGGTGCTGCCCTTGTCCTGGGCGCGGCCGTGTCGTGGAAGTGGACGATGTCTCCCAAGGTCGTCTCCTCCATCATGTCCTTCGGGGCCGGCGTGTTGATCTCCGCCCTGGCCTTTGACCTGGTGGACGAGGCGGAGCAGGGCGGCGGCCTGTGGCCGACGATGGCGGGGTTCTTGGCCGGTGCATTGGCCTATGTCGGCGCCAACGCCCTGCTCGCCCGTCGCGGCGCCAAGCACCGAAAACGCTCCGGCGAAAAGCAACCCTCCGAAAACGGGCAACCCGGCAGCGGGACCGCCATCGCCATCGGGGCCCTGCTTGATGGCATCCCGGAATCCGTGGTTCTGGGACTCGGGCTGGTCTCGGGAGGAACGGTGAGCACTGCGGTGCTCGCGGCGGTGTTCATTTCCAACGTCCCGGAAGGCCTGTCCAGCACGGCGGGGATGAAGAAGTCCGGTCGCGGCGCCGGCTACGTCTTCGGCGTCTGGGGAGGCATTGCCCTGGTCTCCGGGATCGCTTCCCTCATCGGCTATCTCAGCATGCAGAACGCCCCGGCCGAACTGGTGGCCTTCATCACCGCGATCGCCGCCGGAGCCATCCTGGCCATGATCGCCGACACCATGATTCCCGAGGCCTTCGAGGAACACCATGTCCTCACGGGGCTTATCGCCGCCCTGGGATTCCTTACAGCCTTCGCCATCAGCAGGGCGGGAGCATAGAAGCCCACCGCAAACAGTGCACCGGGCCACCCTGTCGCCGGCATTTCCGCCCAAGGTTTCTGGCACCACGGCGAATGTCTTGCCGCTGCCCAACCCGCTGCAAGCCACCGATTGCCGCACGCAAACAAGGGCTTGACTTCAGCGGTGCAGGTTCAACTTCATGGCCTTGAGGCTAGTTGGTGAAGCGGTTGAACTCGTCCAAGGCGCAGGCCATTGCTCCGGCACCCGAACAACCGAAGAACAGCATGCGGCAAAGTTCGGACACGGCATGCGGCTTCCCCGCAGCCATGGTGGCTGCGTCCAGGTACGCTTCGGCACGCGCACGGTGGCGGCGACCGGCCGGACTCAACGATCCTTCGAATCGTGCAGTGTCCCGTGAACGGACGGCCTTTTCCAAGATCGCGTACACGATGGAAGTGGTGGGTGCCTGCGCGGGGACCGGTGCCTGGAAGTTGATGACATGCACGGGGCGGCTCCTGGGTGCGGTGAAATGGAGTTGATTTTCGTTTTTCGGAAAGAGCCCCAGCGCCCGCCGTCATCCGATCCTAGAGCCGCCTTCGTGCCATGTCGATGGTTCTGCCAACTGTTACCTGGGCAAGCGAACCTGCACTTCCCGAACCGCTTCGGAGTGCCTGCCGCCTGAGCTGAGCGCATCCTTGGACCACATGGGCAAGCCGTGGACCACCATCGGAAATGCACCTCCGCCCCATTTCGCGAGCACTTTTCATGAGTCTCGCCGCTGCATTGACCACCGGGTTCCGGACGCGCATACTGGCGTCGTGGCCACCCGAATCTCAGACCTGATCAACCAGTCCCTGTCCGTGCTCCGGTACGAACCGACACAGAAACGAGTGCGGGCCGGCTTCGAGGGGGCCCCGGTCCTCGACACGTCCTCCGCCGTGCTGGTGTGGGAACCGCGGCGCGTGGTGCCGATCTACGCGGTCCCCGAATCCAGTGTGCAGGCCCACCTGGCGCCGACGGCCGGCACCGGCCCCGAGGTCCCGGACAAGGCCGGGATCCTGACCCCGGACGACGCCTTCGCGCTGCACACCGCCGAAGGGGCTGCGCTGGATGTCAAGGTCGGCGGGCGCACGCTGCCGGGCGCGGCCTTCCGGCTGTCGGACCCCGTGCTGCAGGGTTTCGTCGCCTTCGACTTCCGGGCGTTCGATTGGCTCGAGGAGGACGAGCCCATCGATGCGCACCCGCGCGACCCCTTCAAGCGGGTCGACGTCCTGGCCTCGAGCAGGCACCTGCGCGTCGAGCTCGAGGGCATGCTGCTGGCCGAGACCCGGCACCCCAGGCTGCTCTTCGAGACGCACGTGCCCACCCGCTACTATCTGCGGCCCGGCGAGGTCCAGTGGGATGCGCTGGTGGCCACGGACAGTTCCAGCAAGTGCCCCTACAAGGGCACGGCCCACTACTGGGCCCCGGCAAGCGGCGGCCGGAACGTGGCGTGGAGCTACGCCAACCCGTTTCCCGAAGCCGCCGCGATCGCCGGACTAGTGTGCTTCTACAGCGAGCGGACCGATTTCATCCTCGACGGCAAGCGCCTGGGGCGTCCGACGACCCCGTTCAGCTAGCGAGGCCCGACCGCTGGCATCCGTGCCGGGCGCGTGGTTCTCCTGCGCCGCGTTCCCGGATGCACCGATGACGGGCACTGGAGGGCCACGGCCAATCGCCCAGGCTAGGCCAGCTCGATGGCGTAACGGCGCTCGAGCAAGGCCGGAGTGAAGCGTGCATCTTCCTTCGTGGTTCCGGTGTCGTGCCAGCCGTGGCGCCCGTACAGGTCCATGGCCCGCCGGTTCCCCTCGGCCACCCACAGGTAGGCGGTCGCGTATCCCAGCCGGCGCAACGCAGCCGTGGTCTCGAGCAGCAGCAAGGTTCCCAGCCCGCGGCCCCAGCAGGCCGGGAGCAGGTTCAGCGCGTACAGCTCCCCGGTGCCCTGGGCGGATGCGTCCCGCGGCACGCCGAACTGGCAAAAGCCCACGACCTCGCCGTCCAGGACCGCAACCAGGGGTTTCTCCCCGGTGTCCCGCCCAAGCGAGATCGCCCAGCGGCCGGCGATCTGCTGCACGTCCATGGACTTCAGGAACGCCGCGTCGATGATGCCTGCATAGGCTGCCCGCCATGCCTGCACCAGTGCCTCGGCCAGGGCCGCGGCGTCTTGCTCTACCGCCCGGCGCACGAGGCCGACATTCTCCGGGTTCGGATTCTGGGTCGCGGCGGGTTCCATGGTGGCAATGCTAGCGCGCGGCCCGCTCTTGCCCCGCGATTTGTCGTGCGTCCACGGGGTTCCGGCGGAAAGCGTCCGGCGGAGTCCGTGGCGTAAACTTGGCACCGGAGCCGGCCCGCGTACTTCCCGGCCGTCCTGAACTGCCCGCCCCCTCCTGACTGGGTTCCATGATCAAGCCGCATGTCCGTTTCGCCGCAGTCCTCGCCGCTGCCTATTTGTTGGCGCTGTTGATGATTGCGTTTTGGCCGACTCCCGTGGATCGTCCGGTGAGCGGAAACCTTTCAAGCATCCTGGGCTGGCTGCATGCCCATGGGCTGCCGCTGTTCATCGGCTACAACAAAATCGAGTTTGCCGCGAACATCGCGCTGTTCATGCCGTTTGGATACATCGCGGGGATCTGGAGCCGGACGTGGTGGCATCCTCTCGCGGCGGGTTTCGCGGCTTCGTTCATCATCGAGCTCGGGCAGGAGATCTTCTTGCCCCAGCGGTTTTCGTCGCTGCTCGATGTCGTGGCCAACACCATCGGTGCGGGACTGGGTTTCGCGATCTTTGCCCTGCTGCAGGCCATGCACCTTCGACGGCAAGAATCGGTTGAACCGGTTCGGTAGCCGAGCCCGCCCGAAATTCGGCGCATTTCGTGCTCGTTCGAACAACGACCCCGCCGCCATTGCGTGGTCCCGACGACTGCTGCCGGCCGGGCCACTCACAAGCCCAATACCAAAGTTGGTTCGAGTCCATCCCCTGGATAGGCATCGTCAACGACCCACGGCTGCCGCAGCATGGACTTGGGGGCCGACCCACGAATCGCGGGATGCGGTCTTGGTATGTTTCCGGCCAGTCTTGGCATGTGGCACGGCCCGCGGGGCGACAAAGGCAGGTGTCCGGCCGGGATACCCCGACCGGACAGCGTCATTCTTGATGCACGGGAGTCCATTTTCGACACCATGGGCTTGCTGCGTGCGTTCCGGAGCCTTGCCTGCGAGGCACTCTCGTGCGCGGAAAACCTACAGCGGCCAGTTGTTGTTTCCGGCGGTGGTGCTAGTGCCGCCGTTCAGGGTCTCGTAATGCAAGGGCCAGTTGTTGTTTCCGCCCAGCGTCTTGGTAATACCGATGCTCTGCACCGACCCGCTATCTGACCGCACGACGTCACCGGCACCACCGGCGACAACTGCCCCGGCAATAAGCATTGCGGCAAGGGCCGAACCCAGGATCTTCTTCACGTATTCTCCATCTCATTCAGAATTCGGGCGAGTGTTCGGAGCATTGCCCATATTTGCCGCACCCGGGAACGGGCCGACAGCCCCACGGGATATCCTAACGCTCACCTGATGTTTTGGAGTTGAATTCGTCATTGGATTTCATGGAACCACTGCCCTTCGAGGATTTGCCGGAAGCCCGGCGGCCGGAGTCCATGAGGGTGGCCGCCACCGGATGCAGCATAATGGAGATCATGCCCCACCCCTCCGCCGAAGCCCGCGCCGCCAAGGCGGAAGCGCACCACCGCAGGATTCGGAATTCGGGAGACCAGCAGCAGGTGCTCGAAGCCGCCCGGGAGTGCGCCAGAATCTATGCGTCGATGGGCGATCGGGTCAAGGAATCCGTTTTCCTCTACGACATGGGAAAAAGCCAGGTGTTAACGGGTGCCTATACGGCTGCCTTCCAAACCGCCGAAACCATCCTCGCTTTTCCCCGGATACAAAACGACCCGGTGTTCAAGGCCCAGGCATTGATCCTGCGTGCAGCAGCTCTTCGCAACCAAGCACATCACGAAGAGGCCGTGGACACCGCGCGCACGGCGCTGGCTGTCTTGTCCGACGTCAAAGATCGACACGAAGCACGCGCCGAGGCGTACCAAGGAATCATTGCCTGCCTGGTCGAGGCTGGCCGAGCCGACGAGGCCTGGGCTGTCCGCGACCTGTTGTCTGCCGCCTTGGAACACGTGGAAGACACTATGTTGGCTGGCCAGGGCTTCTGGACATTGGGAAACCTCGCATTCGCCAAGGGCCACGAGGCCGAGGGCAACGCCTACCACGAGAGCGCTGCTGACCACCTCCAACAGGTCAATGACATCCACATGTGGGCACGGTTCAACAATGCGAGCGCCGATGTGCAGCTGCAGGCGGGAGTCGCCAACGAGCGCACCGATGACTGCATTATCCGTGCCCAGCTTGCCTACGACATCATCGGAGGAAGTGCGGTGGAGCTACTGGGCCTGGCCGGAACCCGGGCACGGTGGTATGTGGCCAACGGAGAGCTGGAGAAAGCGTCCTCGCTGCTGGATCGAGCACTGTCCGACGCCTATGGCACCGGGGCGCCGGAAGACGCCTCGGTGCATCTGCTCTGGTCGGAAATCCTCCACGCCACGGGGCGCTTCGAGGAAGCGCACCGGGAAAGCGTGCGCGCTGCCCGGATTGAAGCGGACACGGGCAGCTGACCCGTCCTGACGCGGCGAATCCCGGCTAGGGCTTCTTCTGCGATTCCTTGAGGATTTCGCTGACTTGCCCGTTTGCCAAACGGGACCACGGCGAGGCCGCTGAGCCTTGCGCCGCGGCCTCGGGGTTCTGGGCCTGGTTCCACCATTTGGCCTCGAAAATCCGGCCGTCAAACAAGATCCGGTCACCCTTGTCATACACCTTGGTGGACGACCAGGCCGGATAGAGTCCTGTGGGCACCGCGATGGGGACTTCCGGCTTGTCTCCGGGAAGCACAGGTCCAATCAAGCTCCATGGGATCGCGCGCGCGTCACTGGCCGGAAGATCCGGTATTTCCCCCTGGGTCCACCATTTTGCCTCGTAGACGTTGCCGCGCCAGACGACGCGTTCCGATTTGGGGTAGGCGGATTCGGTGTTCCATACCGGGTACGGGCTCTTCGCGGGGTCATCGACGATGGCAGTCTCCATGGGGGCTTCAACTGGACCGTCATTGGTCGCCACCGGGCGGTCGGAGGAATCCAGGTCGGCCGCAAGCGTCCGTGCAAAGGCACCGTCATCCTGGGTGACGCCGCTGCAGTTATTCGATACCCGTTTCAGATCCGGGAAGTTCGGTCCGCAGTCGGCATCTCTGTTGGCCGACCACATCGAAAGCCGTCCTATGCCGTTGGTCGTGGAAAATTCCTTCAATACCCTCGCGTCGTCCAGCGTGAATATCTCTCCAAGCAAGTCGTTCTGACCGATCATGGGGGTGAGCCCGATCTTGGCCCAGAGGGTGCGATCCCCTATTTCCTGTCCGAGCTGGGAATAGAGCGCCTTGATCTGCTGGTGGGCGCTGCGCGCCCCTTGTTCCGAGGCCGAGGCCATGCTCTGGCCCGCTGAACGGGTATCGCCGAAGTTCATGGTCATGAGATTCACGCCTGCGAGGTCGACGCCGCCTTCGAGGAGCCGCTTGACCTCGCCCAGTCCGGATTCCGTCAGCCCCCGGGTGTCCACAGGAAGCGTCACCCAGACCTCCACTGGTTTTCCCGACTCCATGGCACGGGATTGAAGTGCCGACACAGCTGACGCACGGCGCAACGAAGCGGCGGCATCCTCGAGGTCGTTTCCCTCGACGTCAAGGTCCAGGGTGGTGGAACCGTATCGCTGGAGGAACGATTCGTATCCGTCAATGATCTTTTGCTCATCGGTGCAGGCGGTGGCCAGTTCGTCGTTGTTCAACCCTCCGGTGGAGATGACAATTTCGCCGCCTTGTTCATGCACCCGGGCCACCTTACGGTCCAGGTCGAACGTCTCGTTGGCGCTGTCCATGTTGTAGTAGCCGCCCCACGAATTCGCACAGCTGTCATTGGGATCGGCCACGGCGAACCCAAGGACCACGCGTTGTCCAGGTACTAGGTTTTGGGCAATCGGATAGAACGGCGTCGATGTCGCATCGACATAGGACCCGAACCAGCGTCCCGTATCAGCTGCTCTGGCCGAGTCGCGGGATGTGTTCCAGTAATACGTTCCAGCGGCCACCAGCCCGGCTATCGCCAGGGTAAGCGCCGCCACCCGGACCCATGAAAGGCGTCTGCCCGTGGTCAAGTTAGACACAACAATCTCAATTCATAACAATTGACGGCTCACTGAAAACGCGGCAAACGGTGGGGCCCATTTCGTCCAGGAGTAATCCATCAGAATAAGGCGAATCTCATCGCAAGGAAATTGTGCTCTCACCTGCCCCAAGGCGCCACGTCTCCCCGAGACGCGTAATTCAGATCACTGCTGAATCATACGCTATGATCAGTTTTTGAAATGCATTGCGGGTCGCAGAATCCCCAAGTGCTGAAACGAGATTGCTTGGGGGCAAATCAGTTTGAACAACATCAGCACGAATGCACGCACGGCTTCACCAGACGTACGCAAGCGGCAGTGGGGCGCGGAAAAGCGTTCCGAGCCCCTGTCGATTGTTCACCCCGTCCCCTCGCGCGGCAAGTTGGCTTGGGGGCGCATAGCAATCGTCACAACCATTCTGGCCTGGATCGGCTACGTCATCAGCACCATCCTGAGGCAACTGGCCGACAACCCCGATGCGGGCTTCAGGTTCCGTTTCGAGGCGGCAATGTACCTCGCCGTGGTCACCTTTCTGACTTTCTCCGCGTTGATGTACCTCGTCGCCAGGCAAGGCGCCCTCCTGCGCTTCTCACAACACCGGCGAGTGCCCCGAGGTGAACTGGATCGGCACTTCCGCTCCTATGACAAGTCGATCACGACGCTGGTTCCCAGCTATGCCGAAGAGCCAGCCGTGGTCAGGAAAACGCTCTGGTCCGTGGCCTTGCAGGAGTTCACGAACCTGCACGTGGTGCTTCTTGTGGATGACGATCCCTACCCGGAAGACCCGGAAGTCCTGGCCAAGCTCGAGAAAACCCGTGGCTTGGCACTGGAAATCCAGCAGTCCCTGGAACATCCATTGAGGATGGCCCACGACTCCCGCGTCCTTTTTGAACGCCAACGAGAGGCAGGGGCCTCGCCTGCCCAAATCCTGGCCACCACCATTGCCGCCTACGAAGCTGCCGCGGTCTGGCTCGAAGAGATGGCCACCGCGGAAAAGATCGACGATCATGTCGACGAGTTTTTCGTTGATTCGGTCATCATGGGACTTGCACGCGAGCTGCGCCTGACACTGTTGGCCCTGAACGCGGCTGCCGCACAAAACGATTCGCCTCACAGCGACAGGTTGGAAGAATTCCATCTGCGACTGGAACGTATTTTCTCCGTCCGGATGCACACCTTCGAACGCAAGAAGTACGCGAATCTTTCCCAAGCGGTGAACAAGGCAATGAACCTGAACGCCTATATCTCCCTCATGGGCCAAAAGTGGCTGGTGGACAACCGCGGAGATGTGGAGGTGCTTCGCGCGGTGTCACCGACACAGGAAACCACGGACATGGACCAGGTCCTGGACATCCCGGACTCCGAATACCTGCTCACGCTTGACGCCGACTCGCTGCTGCTGCGCGATTATTGCCTGCGCTTGGTTTACTTTCTGGAGTCCGAGGAGAATTCGCGCGTGGCGGTGACGCAAACCCCCTACTCTTCATTCCGAGGTGCGCCCACCCGCATCGAGCGCTTGGCTGGCGCCACGACCGACATCCAGCACATCTTGCACCAGGGCAAGACCCTTTACGATGCCACCTTCTGGGTTGGCGCCAACGCTGTGATCCGCAAACAGGCACTTGTGGATATCTGCCAGACCACAACGGTCGGCGGATATGAAATCCACACCTACATCCAGGATCGAACCGTTATCGAGGACACCGAATCAAGCATCGACCTCGGCACCCACGGCTGGACCCTGTCCAACTACCCGGAGCGTCTCAGTTACAGTGCGACTCCCCCGGATTTCGGCTCGCTGGTGGTCCAACGACGTCGTTGGGCCAATGGCGGTCTTTTGATCCTGCCCAAGTTTGGCCGACAGATCGGTGAGCGCAAGCGACGCAACGAACGCATCCGATTGCGCGAGGTGCTGCTGCGGGTCAACTACATGGCATCGATTGCCTGGGCCAGCCTTGGCCTAATCTTCCTTCTGGCTTATCCATACGACGGGCGTTTGCTCAGCCCGCTGATCTTTGTCGCGGCGTTGCCGTACTTCATCGCCATGGGAAGCGATCTCCGGGACTGTGGGCACCGGTTCAGCGACGTCTTCAGGATCTACGGGTTCAACCTGATCCTCCTGCCGGTCAATATGGCAGGGGTGCTCAAGTCCACGGAACAGGCATTCACCGGCGAGAAAATCCCGTTCGTCAGGACACCGAAGGTCCGCAATCGCACCGCATCGCCAGGCTTCTACGTGGCCATCCCATACCTGATCGTCTTCTTTTCGATCTTCACCCTGTGGCGGGATTTCCAGGACCGCAACTGGGGAAATGTTGCCTTTGCCGCATTGAACACCGTGTTGGCCCTCTATGCCATCCGCGCCTACATCGGCTTCAAGAATTCCATTGTTGACATGGCCTTGGGGTTGGTGAATTGGCTTTTTGTCCCGCCGAAGAAGGCCAAGGACGCCACGGTTTCCTATCCCGTGGCCACACCGGAAAACACGGACTGGTCGACCTTGTTGTATCAAGGTGACCGACGATTGGATCGTGATTTGCGCGGAACCGACGATCGCCGCAAACGGATTGGTGTGAAGTAACCATGGGACAGGTTCCCCTTCTCGAGATTGGCTTGCCGCTTGACGGACTTCCTCCGATCGCGGACGCGACGTCTGAAGGCACAGCAGAGCAACCGGTTTGGAGCCAGAACATCAAGCATGCCCGGCTCACTTTCTTCGCCAACGAATTGCTTGAGGTCGATTTCCATCCCCGGACGGTGTTGTCAGTCGAGACGGTCCGGGAGCTCTGGGGACTTGCGGACGCGCGCCTCGAACGGAAGGTCAAGTACCTGCTGGTTGATGTATGCGGCATTGACAGTGTGAAACCCAATGTCACGGCCCTGATTGATCCGATGACCGAGGGCATGCGCACGGCTCTGCTGGGCTCCGGACCCGCAGACCGCGTGCTGGCACGATTCTTCATGCGCAAGGTCGATCCTGCGCGACGGTATATGTATGTCGAAAGCCGGCAGGACGCACTCGCGTTCTTCCACGAAGATGACTGACCCCGGCCCTCTCGAGATGGACGAACCCCGTATTCCGCGCATTGTCGACGCCATCCTCAGGATCGCGGACATGGATTTCGATACCCTATTGCATCCCAGCAGCCGGCGCGATGAGATCGACGCCATCATCATGGGGATCAATGCCATGGCCGCTGACCTGGAAACGACGTATTCCTCGCTTGATCGCCGGGTGGCAGAACGTACGCGGTTGCTCGAGGCGGCCCGCGACCAAATGGCGCTGTTGGCCTACACTGACCCCTTGACCCAGCTCGCGAATCGTTCCGCCTTGATGGAGGAAATCAACAAGACGCTTGTCGAGCCCGGCACTGGTCCCTCGGCCCCGATCTTGATGCTCCTGGATCTGGATGCCTTCAAGAGCATCAACGATACCTACGGACATGCACTGGGCGACAAAGTCCTGTGCCAGCTCGCCGAGAGGCTTCGCGGTTGTGTGCGCGCCGAGGACATCGTGGCGAGACTCGGAGGCGACGAATTCGCCATCTTGGTGCATGCACCGGAACACAACGCCGTCGCCCTGGGCCGACGCATCGTTGCGGCGATGAACCAGGACATGGTGATCGACAACATCCACCTGAGCCCCGGGGCCAGCCTTGGCATTGCCCGGACAACGCCGTCGCATTCGCCGGACAGTCTCGTGCTTGAGGCGGACACAGCCATGTATGTGGCCAAACGCTCGGTAAGCGAAAAGGTCGTGGAATTCGAGCCCTTCATGCTGTTTGAACGACGTGAAAAGGCCGAGATGCTCTCCGATCTCCGGCATTCACTGGACGGCGAGCAGTTCTTCCCTGCCTACCAAGCAGTGGTCCGCCTCAAGGATGAGGCAATCATCGGAGCAGAGGCCCTGGTGAGGTGGAATCGAGCGGGCCACGGGCTCGTGCGTCCGGACGAGTTCCTCCCCGCTGCCGAGGAGGCGGGCATGGTCGGCAAACTGACTGAATACCTGCTGGATCGGGTACTGCGCGACGTCAAGAGGTGGCGGGCGGCCAAGCTCGTCGGCGAAGATTTCAAGGTCCACCTCAACGTGACCTCGCGTGGACTGCACGACCTGGGCTTCGCCGACGAGGTGCGCAGGGTCTTGCGCCAGCATGAACTTCCGGCAACCGTGCTGGCCTTGGAAATCACCGAGAACAACTTGATGTCGGGTGACAACCTGCACCGCTATACCTTGATGGCGTTGGCAAAGATGGGGGTTGAGGTCTTTATTGACGACTTTGGCACCGGCTACTCCTCTATCAGCTATCTGCGCCAGTTGCCCGTGACCGGAGCCAAGATCGACAGGACTCTCGTTGACGACATTGCCGTGAACCCGAAGCAGGAATCCTTCCTTCGCGCCATCTCCGACTTGATTGCGGCTTGTGACCTCGAGTGCGTCGTCGAAGGAGTGGAGACTGCCGAGCAATCGGCGAAGCTCAAGGCCATGGGATTCACCACCGTCCAGGGATTCCACTATGCCGTTCCGCTGGACGCAGCCGCATTCGAGGAACTGTTGCGCATGCGCCGCCAAGCGCTCGCGTGATGACAGTTCAGCCACGGCACGCCACATGCCAAAGGCCTCGACCACCGGTTCCCCTGCGGGACCCGGTGCTCGAAGCCTAGCCGTGACGGGTGCTGAGTGTTACGGGATGTTGAAGCGATATCTCGGCGAAATGCATCTCGTGCGATCGCCGAGGGTGCCATCGGCGATCGCATCGTTGCCGGTCCAGCGACTTTTACGCCAACCCCATTCACGAACCAGGCGCAGCCCATGGGATCGATGGGAAATGGAAGGGGCAGGAACCCGCGCTACGTCAGCGGGTCCCTGCCCTGGGAACGCGCAGCTTGGGGTCTGCGACGTAACTCCCATGGAAAATCTGGTACTTGGGGTGCCAGATTTTCCGGAAATGGCCCTGCACTTAGGGGGGTGGCAGGACCAACCAACCTAGCCTACCTACCGAACGTCAACTTGCCCAATCGACGCGACTGCATCATCAATCGATGGTTGGTGTCCGCCTGCTTTCAGGCCCCGGACGAAGCCGTTGGTCCCCGCCGAGATAACTACAAAAGGCCCCGGCCACCGATCCCCTGCGGGAGCCGGTGTCCGGGGCCATTGCCGTGACGGGTGTTTAGCGCGAACGGTAGTTCGGCGCCTCGACGGTCATCATGATGTCGTGCGGGTGCGATTCCTTCAGCCCGGCCGCGGTGATGCGCACGAACTTGCCGCGGTTCTTCAGCTCGGGGATGGTGCGTCCGCCGACGTAGAACATGGTCTGGCGCAGGCCGCCGACCAGCTGGTGCGCCACTGCCGAGAGCGGGCCGCGGTACGGGACCTGGCCCTCGATGCCCTCGGGGATCAGCTTCTCGTTGGAAGGCACGTCCGACTGGAAGTAGCGGTCCTTGGAGTAGGAGGTGTTCTTGCCGCGGGTTTCCATGGCGCCGATCGAGCCCATGCCGCGGTAGGCCTTGAACTGCTTGCCGTTCATGAAGACCAAATCGCCCGGGGACTCGGCGGTGCCGGCCAGCAGGGAGCCGAGCATGACCGAATCGGCGCCGGCAACCAGTGCCTTGCCGATGTCGCCGGAGTGCTGCAGGCCGCCGTCGGCGATCACCGGCACGCCGGCCGGGATCGCGGCCTTGGCTGCCTCGTAGATGGCGGTGACCTGTGGGACGCCAACACCGGCGACGATGCGGGTGGTGCAGATGGAGCCCGGGCCCACACCGACCTTGATGGCGTCGGCGCCGGCGTCGATCAGTGCCTGGGCGCCCTCGCGGGTCGCGGCCTGGCCGCCGATGACGTCCACATGCGCGGCCGCCGGGTCCTTCTTCAGGCGGGCGATCATGTCCAGCACGCCCTGGCTGTGGCCGTTGGCGGTGTCCACCACCAGCACGTCCACGCCGGCGTCGATCAGCGCCATGGCGCGGTCGTAGCCCTCGCCGAAGAAGCCGACGGCAGCGCCGACACGCAGGCGGCCCTCGTCGTCCTTGGTGGCCAGCGGGTACTGCTCGGCCTTGTCGAAGTCCTTGACCGTGATCAATCCCTGCAGCACGCCGGCGTCGTCGACCAGCGGCAGCTTCTCGATGCGGTGCTTGCCCAGCAGGTTGATGACCTCGTCGCGCGACACCCCGACCTTGGCGGTGATCAGCGGCATGGCCGTCATGACTTCGTAGACCTTGGTGGTCATGAAGGTCTCGCGCGGCACGAAGCGGGTGTCGCGGTTGGTGATGATGCCCAGCAGCTTGCGGTTCTCATCGACCACCGGCAGGCCCGAGACGCGGTAGTGCGCGCACAGGTCGTCCCATTCGGCCAGTGTCGCCCCGGGGTTCACGGTCACCGGGTTGGTGATCATGCCCGATTCGCTGCGCTTGACCTGGTCCACCTGGTCGGCCTGGTCCTCGATGGACAGGTTGCGGTGGATGATGCCGATGCCGCCCTGGCGGGCCAGCGCGATGGCCATCGGTGCCTCGGTGACGGTGTCCATGGCCGCGGACAGCAGCGGGATGTTGATGGAGATCCGCTTGGTCAGGCGCGTGGTGGTGTCTGCCTCCGAGGGGATCACATCCGTCGGGCCGGGAAGCAGCAAGACGTCATCGTAGGTGAGGCCTTCAAAGGCAAATGGATTGAACTCAGTCACGGGGGACCTTTCACGCCGGTGCGGGGATTGATTACATCCTAGAACGCTTCACCGCCAAGCGACATTCCCGCATGGTTGGTGTGGCGAACGCAACTCCCGCCACTGCCCGCGCCTCGACATCCGCCCGCACCGCCGGGGCCGTCCCGGGGCCACCCTCAGCGCGGGAACGGCGCGGCACGATGCGGCCCCAAGGCTCCGGCGCCTCACGCCCGGATGAAGATCGCGGTGGCCCTTGAGGAGTCCACCCCGGTCTGGCTGACCGACTGGATCATGTACCAGTAGTAGTGCCCGAGCACCACCCCGGAATCCAGCCACGACTGGGCGGCGGCGGTGCGCCGGCGCACGGTGCGCAGGTAGGTTCCGGTGGACTGGATGTACGGGACGATCGATCCGGTGGACTCCCAGCGCCAGATGGCGATGAGCTTGATCGGCTCCCCGTTGGAACTCGAGCTCCAGCTCAGCCGCACCCCGGTGCCCTCGCGCACGGCCTTGGTGATCGTGGGCGTATAGGGCCGGGTGGCCAGCAGGTTCGTGTATGGGACCGGAAGGCCGGGGCGTGCGTACTTGGCGGCCTTGAGGATGCCGATGGCGTTGAGCTTGTTCGCCCGGAATGCGGTGGTGTTGTAGTAGGCCTGGCCGCGCACCGCCGGGACCGCACGGCACTTGGCCACGTGGTCGCGCAGCTCGTTGGGGTCCTGCCAGGCCGGGGTGGCCGGGTCCCCGACCTTGTAGGCGGCTTCCCCGGTGTAGAGCTTGACGCTGGTTCCGGCGACCTGCTTGGCCCACCAGTCGACCAGCACGTTGTAGTTGGCCACGGAGTACCCCTGGTACCAGTACAGCTGCGGGGCGATGTAGTCGACCCAGCCGTCCTTGACCCAGCGCCGGGTGTCCGCGTAGAGGGCATAGAAGCTCTCCAGCCCGCTGGTGGCAGAGCCCAGGGAGCTCGAGGAGCTGTTGGCCCAGATGCCGAAGGGACCGATGCCGAACACCACCCGGGGCTTGGCGGCGTGGATCGCGGTGTGGGTGTCGCGCACGAACACGTTGATGTTGTTGCGCCGCCAGGAAGAGATCGAGGTGAAGGACCCCTTGTAGGTGTTGTAGGTCGACGAGTCCGGGATCGAGGCCCCGGCCACCGGATAGGGATAGAAGTAGTCGTCAAAGTGCACCCCGTCCACGTCGTAGCGTTTGACCAGGTCCACGACCACGTTGCGGATGAAGGTGCGCACCGCGGGGATGCCGGGGTTGTAGTAGCGCCGCGGTCCGTAGGCGAAAGACCAGGAAGGGTTCAGCCGCGCCGGGTGGCTGGCAACCAGCGAGGTCAGCGAGGTGTCCATCGAGACGCGGAAGGGGTTGATCCACGCGTGCAGGGCGATCCCGCGCTTGTGCGCCTCGGCGATGGCGTAGGCCAGCGGGTCGTAGCCCGGGTCCTTGCCCTGGGTGCCGGTGAGGTACTTGGACCACGGCTCGCCCAGGGTGGCCTTCCACATCCGGTCTGCGGCGGGGCGGACCTGCAGCAGCACGGCGTTGAGGTTCCGGGACACCGCCAGGTCCAGGATCGAGCGCAGCTCGGCCTGCTGGGTGGCCACCGAGAGCCCGGACTTGGAGGGCCAGTCGATGTTCAGCACGCTGGCGGTCCACAGGGCGCGGAACTCGGTGCGCGGGTAGGTGGTGGAGGTGAAGGTGTTGCGCGAGGAGATGGTGTACACGTGGTTCCGGATGACCGCCGCCGCGGCGGGCGCCGCCACCAGTCCGGGGCCCAACACGGCTCCTCCCAACACCGCCACGGCGGCCGAGAGCACCGCCCTCCTGCTCACGGGGCCGGCAAGGGCCAGGGACAATGGTGCCATTTCCGTTTTCATGGCATTGACTCCGATGGTGCGCAAGCGGGCACGGCCGGGCCGGATCGTTCGGCCGCTTGGAGGCAACAATACGCCGCACGGGGATGCGGCGACAGACCCCTACGCATCACGTTTGCGCGGCACTTTTTCCACGACGCCCCGGCCTGTTCCAACGGCGCTTCCCGGCGCTGGCCCGGCCCGGGGAATCAGCGCGGGCCGGTGAGGGCTTCCAGGAAGCGCAGCTCGAATTGGACAGCCGTCGTCCGGACATAGGTGCTGGTCAGGTGGGACTGGTCCATGTAAACCAGCACGTTGCCGATGACCGGGCGGCAGATGCCCTCGGGGCAGAGCTGGTCGGTCATGTCCATGGTGGAGAAGTTCTCCCCCAGTGTCCCGTCGGCGGCCAGCTTGTCCAGCGGTGAGACCTTGGCCATGAGCTCGGACACCGGGGCATTGCATTTCTCCGATTCCGCCCCGAACCGGTCCACGCATTCGGGGGCCGGGGTGGTGAAGCGCGGGGTGTCGCGCAGCGCCACCACCGGGATGCCGGCATCGAGCAGCGGGCGGATTCCCGCCTCGTAGCCGGGCACGATCCGCTCCTGCTGCGCCGGGGTGCGGCCTTCGGGGTCTTCGCCCAGGGCGGTGAAGGTGCCCAGGGTGAGCACCGCATCGGGGTCATGTTCCAGCGCGTATTTCCCTGCAGCCTCGTTGAACGCCCCGCATTCCCCGCCGCGGGTGTCGGAGGGGCCGCCGAAGCGGCACGACGGCTTGGTCAGCAGGATCCAGCGCCAGCCGTGCTTTTGCGCCATCGCGTCCACCGCGCCGCTCCAGTGCTGGGCGTGCGAGTCCCCTAGCACCACGATGGTCTTTTCCGCGTTTTCGCTGCCGCCCTGCTGGCAGTATTCGACCTCGGGTGCCTGGGGTGCCCATGCCCCGGTGCAGTCGGCCCCGAAGTTCGACCATTCCCCGTCAAGCTTGCTGGTGAGCGGGACCATGAGGGCCGCGGAGCTTGGTTCGTGCCCGAACCCGGGGTCCAGGATTGCCGCACCGGGGTTGTCGATCTCCGCCTGGGAGGCCGCACGCAGTTCCTCGGCGGCGACCCGGTGTTCCCAGCCGGACAGCGGCAGCAGCACCAGGGACAGCAGCACCGCGATGCCCAGGCCCGCGCGCCGGCGCTTGGCCGAGAGCCAGTGCCAGGATCGCATCGGGGATTCGACGACGCGGGTGGTGGCCCAGGCCAGCACCAGGGAAACCAGCATCAGGCACAGGCCCGTGGCGAAGGAGATCTCCGCGTTTCCCGTTTCGACGAGGAAGAAGATCATCACCGGCCAGTGCCACAGGTACAGCGCATAGGACACGTCCCCCAGCTTCACCAGCGGGCCCAGGGCCAGCACCCGTTGCACCCCGAAGCGGTTGTCCGGGGCCATGACGATGAAGGCCGCGGCCAGGGTCGGCCACAGGGCCAGGTACCCGGGGAACTCGTGCTCCACCTGCAGCAACATGCCGCAGGCCAGGATCGCGGCCAGACCGACCCAGCCCAGCGGCACGGTCAGGGCCCGGGGCAGCTTTTGCAGCCGCGGCAGGAACACGGCCAGCAGCGATCCGAGCGCGAACTCCCAGAGCCTGGCGCCGGTGTCGAAGTAGGCCCATTCCTGGGCGGTTGCGGTGATGTGGATCGAGTAGGCCAGGGAGGCGGTGAACACGGCGCCAAAGAGGAATCCTATGGTGTTCCGGTAGCTCAGCGACGGGAACCTGCCGGACAGGGCCTTGAACAGGACCAGGCCCGCGGCGAGCAGCAGCGGCCACAGGATGAAGACCTGGCCCTGGATGGACAGCGACCAGAAGTGCTGCAGCGGGCTGGCCGTGGCGTGGTCGGCGGCGTAGTAATCCACCGAGTCCGCCGCAAGCTGCCAGTTCTGCCGGTAGAACAGGCTGGCTGCGGTTTGCTCCATGATCGAGCTCCAGCGTGCCTTGGGCAGCAGCACGATGCTGGCGGCGATCACGGACAGCAGGACCAGGACCGCGGCGGGCAGCAGCCGGCGGAAGACGCCCAGCCAGTAGGAAATCAGCGCCAGGGGCCGTCCGGTCTCGACCTTGCGGATGAACGCGCCGGCGAGGAAGAACGCGGAGAGCAGCAAAAAGACATCAACGCCGCCGGAAACCCGCCCAAACCAAACGTGGTAGACCATCACGAGCACCACCGCCAACGCGCGCAGGCCCTGGAGTTCTGGCCTGAAGCGTTCGGCGGGGGTCGTGACCGGTGCGTTGCTCCGGCCTGCCACTATCGGGGCAGGTGTGGGGATAGGCATCGGTACATCCTGTAAAGCTTGCGGTGTGTCCAGGCCCGGAACGTAGGGCATGGGCATCCAACGTTACCAAACCTCGTTATCAATTCGTTACAGCCGGTTCGCGGTGTCGTCGGTTCGCTGCCCCCTCCTCGGGCGTTGCAGGACACATGACCTTGGCCGTTGCCACCGCCGCCTGGACCTCGACGACCTCCGGGCCCGCCCAGGCACCCACCGGAGGACGCTGCTGCTTCGCGCCGGCCTAGGGGTCAAAATGTGCAGGTCCGGGCGCCGGGGCAAAACGGGAGATGATTTCCATCGCCAGGGCGTGGAGCTTCTGGTTCCTGTTGTTCGACGCCTTGCACAGCATGTCGAAGGCCTCTTGTGCGGAGCAACCGTCCTGGGCCATGAGGATTCCGCGCGCCAGGTCGATCGCCGTGCGGTGCTCCAGGGCGGCGGCCAGGTTCTCCGATTTCAGCTCGGCCTCCGCGACCCGCACGGCCGCGGACAAGGCACGGCGTCCCTCGTCGGCGAGCCCCATGGCTTCGAGCACGATGGGCTCGCTGAGCGCCCAGGAGTCGGCAGCGAAGAACACCAGGACGGCCGTGGCCCTGGCGCCAAGTTCCAGCGGGACCGCCACCAATCCGGCAAAGCCCTGCTCCGCCAGCTTCAGTCCGTACCCGGGCCAGCGCGCATCGACGGCGTCGTTCACGATGACCGGCAGCCCGCTGCGCACGGCGTGCAGGCCGGGGCCATCATCCAGCAGCGTCTCGACGCCCTCCAGGCGTATCACCCGTTCATCGCTTCCCGCCATCGCCGGCGGCAGCTTGCGCATGTGCAGAATCACCAGGCACTCAATGTCCGATCCGGCGGCTCGTCCCAGCCGATCGGCCGACAGCTCGGCCAGGCCCTCCAGCACTCCGTGCAGTCCTTCCATTTCGGCCACCAAATCACACAGTTCCCCAAGAACGTCCATTTTTCTCAGCGCCTCCATGAATTTGTTTGTCGTACCGCTTCCTCCAGTTGCACGACAGCCCCCGCTGACCGGTGGCCGTCGCTAAATTCCGTAACAAGATTTTTACCGCATCCGCGTGCATTTCGCCAGTACCGCGCCTGGCGTGTGCGCCGCCGCTTGTTCACGGCCCTGCCCGGCCAAACGCCAAACGCCGCCGGCGTCCGGCCCTGCCGCCCGGTGTGGGCGCCAGTGCTGGATGCCGGCGGCGCGTGGACGCACTGCCGTGAGGGCGGTGTTAGTGGTTGTGGCCTGCGTGCGAGTCCGCGTCCCCGGCAGGCTTTTCGGCGACCAGGGTTTCGGTGGTGAGCACCAGTGCCGCAATCGATGCCGCGTTGCGCAGCGCCGAGCGGGTGACCTTGACCGGGTCGATGACACCGGCGTCGATCAGGTTCTCGTACACGCCGGTCAGGGCGTTGAAGCCCTCGTTGGCCGGCGATTCGGAGACCTTGGCGGTGACGACGTAGCCGTCGAAGCCGGCGTTCTGGGCGATCCAGCGCAGCGGCTGGACCAGGGCGCGGCGGGCAATGCCGACACCCGCAACGGCGTCGCCGGTCAGGGCGAGCACGTTCGGATCGGTGTCCAGCACGGCCAGTGCGTCAACCAATGCGGTGCCGCCGCCTGCAACGATTCCCTCTTCGAGGGCCGCGCGGGTGGAGGACACTGCATCTTCGATGCGTGCCTTGCGTTCCTTCAGCTCGACCTCGGTGGCTGCGCCGACCTTGATCACGCCGATGCCGCCCGAGAGCTTGGCGAGGCGCTCGTTGAGCTTCTCGCGGTCCCACTCGGAATCGGTGCGGGTCAGTTCGGCCCTGAGCTGCGAAACGCGGTCAGCCACGTCCTCGGCGGTGCCTGCACCGTCGACGATGGTGGTCGAGTCCTTGGTGATGGTGATGCGGCGAGCCGATCCCAGCACCTCGAGCCCGACCTGGTCCAGCTGCAGCCCCAGGTCCGGGGAGACAACCTGGGCGCCGGTGAGGATCGCAATGTCCTGCAGCATGGCCTTGCGGCGGTCGCCGAAGCCCGGGGCCTTGACGGCCACGGCGTTCAGCGTGCCGCGGATCTTGTTCACCACGAGGGTGGAAAGGGCTTCGCCCTCGATGTCCTCGGCGATGATGAACAGCGGCTTGCCTGCTGCCAGCACCTTTTCCAGCAGCGGCAGGAACTCTGCAACCGTGGAGATCTTGCCCGAGTTGACCAGGATCAGCGCGTCCTCGAGGACTGCTTCCTGGCGCTCCGGGTCGGTGACGAACTGCGGGGACAGGTAGCCCTTGTCGAACTGCATGCCCTCGGTGACAACCAGCTCGGTGGCGGTCGTGGAGGATTCCTCGATGGTGATGACGCCGTCGGTGCCCACGGTTTCGAAGGCCTGGGCCAGCAGCTCGCCGATTTCCTCGCTCTGCGCGGAGATGGCGGCCACGTTGGCGACCTGCTTGCCCTCGACCGGAACCGAGTTCTCGGCCAGGCGTGCGGCGACAGCCTCGACGGCTACCTCGATGCCGCGCTTGATTTCGCCCGGGGCGGCACCCGCGGCAACGTTGCGCAGGCCCTCCTTGACGAATGCCTGGGCGAGCACGGTGGCGGTGGTGGTGCCGTCGCCTGCCACGTCGTTGGTCTTGGTGGCTACTTCCTTGGCCAGCTGCGCGCCAAGGTTCTCGTAGGCATCTTCCAGCTCGATCTCACGGGCGATGGTCACGCCATCGTTGGTGATCGTCGGTGCGCCCCAGGCCTTTGCCAGCACCACGTTGCGGCCGCGCGGGCCGAGGGTCACCTTGACGGTGTTTGCGAGCTTGTCGATGCCCGCTTCGAGGGCGCGTCGCGCCTCTTCATTGAAAGCTAGCTGCTTTGCCATGTCTTGCTCCTTATAAGCTGCATAAAGCCCCGGCCAGGGGCCGGGGCTTTATCAGGAAAACTACTTTACGACGATGGCCAGGACGTCGCGTGCCGAGAGCACCAGGTACTCTGCACCGCCGACCTTGACTTCGGTTCCGCCGTACTTGGAGTAGATCACGACGTCGCCTTCGGCTACGTCTACCGGAACGCGGTTGCCGTTGTCATCGACACGGCCCGGTCCAACTGCTACGACCTTGCCTTCCTGCGGCTTTTCCTTGGCGGAATCAGGGATGACCAGACCGGAAGCAGTGGTGGTTTCTGCTTCGAGCGGCTGGACGACAATGCGGTCCTCGAGAGGCTTAATGGAGACGGACATCGTCTCTCCTTTGCGTGAGTTACCAATGGTTTACGGGCCGTTCGGGTGGTACCAACCGTCGTCGCGGTGCCAGCTGGTGAATTACCTCAGGCTTTCAGTGCTTGCCGGGTTCGACAAGCACCATGAATGACTCTAGGCAACCATTAGCACTCGGTCAAGGCGAGTGCTAATTGCGTCGTGTTTTACGCGCTCGGCGGATCGGGTGCGGCGCGCGAGACCGAATGGCTCGCGCGACATCGGTAGGTGGCCTTTTGGCTCCGCTCGAACCACCAGTCCATGGCGCAACCGACACGACGACCAGTTCCGGATCGACAACGCGCCTTGCTTCGGCCGCCGGGGTGTTCGATTGCCACAAACCATCCCCGCGTCCGGGCATCGCTTCACTCCGGTGCACCGCAATCAGCAAGCCCCTTGTGCGCTGTGGTGTCGATGTCCCCGCCCTCGGGGATCAAGGCACAAAGGTCCATACGCCAGACGCGGAGGGGCTCGGCGGAGGCGGGCAGGACATAGGTGGATCTCCCGCCAAACCCCTCTGGCTGGACTAGTATAACCCGGTTATACTGGAGCTATGAAGACCGCAATCTCGATCCCTGACAATATTTTCCGCGAGGCCGAATCGGCAGCCAGTCGGCTTGGCATCTCGCGCTCCGAGTTCTTCACCCGTGCCGCGAAATCCTATATCCGGGCCGTAGATGAGGAATCGTTGACCTTCGGAATCGACGCAGCTCTCGCCCGGATTGGGGACCACGACACGAAGTTCGTCACGGAGGCCAGCCGCAGGGCCCTGAAGTCGGACGGCGATGGCTGGTGATCCAGCGCGGAGGAATCCACTGGGCCGACTTGGGTGAGCCGCGGGGAAGTGCACCGGCCAAACACCGGCCGGTTCTTGTCGTTCAATCGGAGTCGTTCAACCGGTCCAGGATCGGCACCGTGGTCGTCATGGTGCTGACTTCGAACCTCCAACTTTCCAATGTTCCCGGCAACACTTTTCTCCCCGCGGTCGACACCGGGCTACCCAAGGACTCCGTGGCCAATGCCAGCCAGCTGTATACGCTGAACCGCTTCGACCTCCTCGACCGGGCCGGGAGCGTACCGGCCGATCTCATGCAGAAAGTCGACGGCGGGATCCGGCAGGTGCTCGGGCTGTAGTCCCGGTCTTGTCGGGGTGGCCCGCCAGACCCGAGACATGCGGATGTGCCCAAGGATTCGCAGCAAGGAAACCGCCAACGCGCTTTCGGCGCCCTGTTCTTTAACGATGCAGTCCAGGTTCCCCAGCAACGGATGGCGTTCTCCCGGAAACCAAAATGCGGAGCATGCACCGCTTGCCGGGGAGCATGATCCGCTCCGACAGTCAGGCGCCGGGAGCCTTGGGCGCAGCGGGCTTGGCAGACGCAGGGAAAAGGGCCCGCAGCCGGGCCTCGGCATCACCGGTGGCGGCGGCAGCGGCCTGCTGGTTGGCCTCGGTCACGGCGGCGACCATCTCGGCTCGTTGGATCTTGATGCCCCGGGGCGCGTCAAAGCCGATCTTGATCGAATCGCCCTTCACATCGAGGACCGTCACCACGATGTCCTCGCCAATCAGGACCTGTTCTCCGACCTTCCGCGTAAGTACCAGCACCGCACAATCATAACCCGCTCCCCCTCGAGGACTTCCGAACTCCGGCATGCTGCACAAGACATCGTTGCCGGTGGGCTCATTGGGCATGCACGGGATGGGGTTGAGCCAGCAACCGGTGTGCCGTGGAACCCCCGGTGCGCCTGGACCCTATTCGGGCATTCCCTTATCCGGCGCACCTTCGATTCCCGTTTTCCCCGAATGATATTCCGGAGGCGACAACCGAGGGGCCGCCAACCATGGGACATGAGGGTCTCGAACAGGGTGCAAATCCCTTTACAGATCGCCGGTCCGTGCAGCAACGTGGATTCAACCCAAAAGTGCTGCCGCACGGCAGGCTGCAAGGACTCCCGCCGGCCCACTTCAACGGCGTTTCACCCGAACGCGGTCGGCGCGAAGACCGTGCGCGGCAGTCGGCTCCGGCAGCCAGGCCAGCGATGCACGAGAAAGGACACCATGGGCGAGAAAGAGCATGGCGATGCCGGATCCGCACCCCGGGGGCGCGGGCGGCATGGAGAACCCGAACCCGATGAAGGCCCGAGCGAGACGACACCGGCCGCGAAGGAACGGGCCGAGAACTTTCCCCGAACACCCGACCCGGAAGCGGCACAGGACGACCTTGACCAGGCGCAACCGGGCCAACCCAGCGACTAGTCGCGCTGCCCGGACGCGGCAGGAATTTCGGCAATCCACCAGATAGATTCGCGAGGAACCACCATGGCCCAGGATTACGACGATGCCCGCCCCGAGGTGGCCGAGGCAGCGGAAAACACGCTTCAGGATGTGCGCAAGATCGATGCGCCCGACGCGAAAAGCGACCAGGCCAAACTCGAGGAGGCCGATATCTCCGAGGGCACCGAGCTGCCCGGGGCGATCGTGCTCGACGAGCTGGTCGTAGAGGTCGTGCCGCAGGCGCAGGACGAGTTCTTCTGCGGCCAACGCTTCACCGTCAGGCACCGCAGCCAGGCCGCCGAGGAAGTCGACGGCCTCACGATCTGCCGCGACTGCGCGGAGCTTTGATCCCGTGCCGGCCGGAGCTGCCGGCCCACGGTCGCCAACGGGTGTCGAATCCCTAGGCAGGGCCCGGATGGCGGACCTAGACTGGCCGCATCACGACGATGGGCCGACCCGCCCTTTCGGCCGCCCGGCGCCCCGAACCGCAGGAGTAAGCATGAGCACCGTGAACCCCGAAAATTCCGAGAACCCGACGGATCTGACGCCAGGGCTCGATGACGTGATCGAACCGGAAACCACCGCACTGCCGCATTCCTCCAGGCGCGGGCATGGCAAGGTCCCCGAAACCCTGGACGACGAGGACTTCGCGGCTGCCGAGTACCAGGAGCGCGTGGCTGCCGGACTGGAGGACTACGATCCCGACGAGGTGCCCGACGCCACGGACCCGCTCCCGGCGGGAGTCCCGGAGGAAGCCGAGCGGGTTGAGCTTGGGTTGGGCAAAGCGAACGATGATGACGACGAGGACGAAGAGGAATACCCCCATGGCTGAGCGAGGAAGCAACAAGCACGGTACGGAACTCGATGAGCAGATGAAGCACGAGTCCGAGGCGGCGTGAAGGGCATCAAGCCGGCCCACCGCGAAGAATTCCGCCAGACCGAACCCTTCACCGACGACACCGATCCGCAGGAGGTGCAGGACGCCACGACGCGGGAGGACCTGGGTTCCGGACCCAATAGTGGCGACGGGAACGAATCCTCAGGTGGCTAGCAGGAGCTTCCCCGCTTTCTGGTGAAACGCGGCATTTTCTGTGTAGCCACGCGGAGAATGGTGCACCATTCCGACACCACGCATCGGTCTCGGGCCCGCTGCTTCGACCATACCCAAGGCAGGGCCGCTACCAGGCTCGAGGAGCTGGCCAACACCCTGCCCCTCGGCTCCCTCCGGACCCGCCAGTTACAGTTGCGTCCTACGGCGCGCCGAGCGGCACTACAGTGCAACGCCGGTTGGCCCCCGGCGTTGAGGCAGGGAGACGCCGAGTTCAGTACGCACGAAATAGCCCGGTCATTCTCTTTGGAATGGCCGGGCTATTTTTGGGCAAGGATCCGTTTAAAGTCCGGCGTAGCCTTCGTTGAAATGACAAGATGCATTCTGCATCGAGACGCCATCAACGCCCGTGGTCAGACTCGTGAATGACGATACCGTGGGTCGAATCCGCTGCAAGTTGGCAACAACTTCAGGGCGAACATGAAAATCTTCATGCAATTGCGTAAAGGGGATGGCAGCGGAAAGGGTAAGCACTTCGACGCCGACAACGACGTTGAACTCGTCCAAGTCAATCAAAACATCCGAGGTCGCTTCGACGGTCTTTGACACCGGAGCACTTGAAAGCCGGATATACGCGGCGTCAGCATCAGTATCAACTTCAAGTAGGAACATGGGCTTCATGTTGTTTCCCTCTTCCAAACAGACTTGACCATGAGCGTACTGGAATCGCCACGCTTTTCAATGGCTGGCGGGCTAGATGCCCGGGCCGCGGGCCTCAAGCACGGGGAAGCCCAGCTCCCACACCGATTCCGGGGAGAGGGTCTCCTCGGCATGCAGGGACACCACCGCGTAGAGCCGGTGTCCGGCGGCCACGTGCTTGATCCAGGCAGCGGTGTCCTCCGCCTTGCGCCCGGCATCCACGGCGGCCCACAGCTGGTCGGCCTCCAGCACCTGAAGCAGCTCCAATTGCGGCAGCAGCGCCAGTTGCGGATTGATCGCCACCGCCACGAGCAATGGAACGCCTTCGGCGACCGCTGCGGCGCGCGCCCGCAGGATGCCGCGCCTGTCGGCCAGGGGCCTGCGGGCCAGGGAGTCCGCGTCGAACTTCTGCGCCAGCTCCCCGGCATTGCGCCGCAGGGCGGTGCCGTCGTGGAGTTCCTCCGCGGCCATCCCGGCATCCCCCCACAGTCCGATGACGACCACCAGGTCCCCGGGACCGGCCAGCGGCGAGGGAACGATGTCGCGGTCCCGCGCCGGATGCAATCCGGTGCCGGTTACCGCCGGGAGCAGGCCCGCAGGGAGGAAACCGGTGCCCGGGGCACCGGTGGTTTCGGTTGCCTCCGGGCCGCGGGCCGCCGCCCGGGCACCGGTTGACGGTTCGAGGGCAAAGGCCTGCCCATCAAGCAGCCGGGCGAAATCCGGGGCGCCGGGAACCGCTGGCCGCCCGCCGCGGCGTGTCTGCCGTGGCGGTGCCGGTGCCAGGCGCAGTTCGGCGGCATCGGCCCGTTCCAGCAATCCGTTGATCCCGCCGCCGGAGCCCTGATAATCGGTGTCGCCGGCCTCCGGATCCGGGTCCATGGATGGGCGGCCCCCCGCGGCGCGACCCGCAACCAGCTCGAGGTCCCGGACGTCGAGGGGTTCGTCCCCGGGTCCGATGACCCGCCCGTCGGGGGCGTCCCCGTCGGGCACCTCGATGATCGCCTCGTAGTGTTCCCTGGCCAGGAACCGGCCGAGGCCACCGGTGGTGACCCGCTCCGCCGAGACGATGCGCGCGGTGTGCCCGTACTCGGCGACCACCTGGGCGTGGATGGATTCGAGGCTGGGGCCCTCAAGCCGAAATCGCATCGGCACCGCGCACCACCCCCACGGTCTCGATGTCGGCCCCGCCGGCGGTGGCCTCCTGGTAGGAGAGCACCGGGATGGATCCGGGCGCGGTGCCCAGCAGCCGGCGCACCGCCGGGCGCAGCGCCGGGGCGCAGACCAGCACCGCGGACAGGCCCCGGGTTTCCAAATCGGCGGCGATCTGCTTCACCGAGGCGAGCACCGCCTCCAGCCGCGGGGCATCGAGCATGATCTGGCTTCCGGCCTCGGAGGGGCGCAGCCCCTCGAGCATGCCCTGTTCCAGGACCGGGTCGACCATGACGACCCGCAGCAAGGTGCCTTCCAGGTAGCCGGCGGCGATGGCCGGGCCCAGGGCGGCGCGGGCGGCCTCGATGAGGCCCTCCGGGTCGGTGCCGGCCTTGGCCCGCAGGGCCAGCGCCTCGTAGATGCGGGCGAGGTCGTTGATCGGCACCGATTCGGCCAGCAGGCCCTGGAGCACGCGTTGGACCTCGGCCAGGCTCATGAGCGAGGGCACCAGTTCCTCCACGGCCGAGGGGTTGGCCTCGCGCACCGCGTCGGTGAGCACCCGCACGTCCTCCCGGGTCAGCAGCCTCGCGGCCTGGTCCTTGACGATCGAGGACAGGTGGGTGACGATCACCGAGACCCGGTCGATCGTGGTGGCCCCGGCCATCTCGGCGTTGTGCCGCAGCTCGGCCGGGACCCACTTGCCCGCCAGCCCGAAGACCGGTTCCACGACCGTGGCCCCGGGCAGGGATTCCAGGTGGTCCCCGAGGGCCAGGATCTTGCCGCGCGGCGCGGTGCCGCGCCCTGCCTCCACCCCGGCGATCCGGATCGCGTAGGTGGCCGGGGGCAGGTCGACCGAGTCGCGGGTGCGCACCGGGGGCAGCACGATGCCCAGCTCCATGGCCACGCGGCGGCGCAGCGCCCGCACGCGGGCCAGCAGGTCGTCCCCTCCCCCGTTGACCACGTCCACCAGGTCCGGGGCCAGCTGGATCTCCAGGGCATGCACCCGCATCTTCTCGATCAGGTCCTCGGTGGTTTCGGCCGGGACCACCGCGGCTTCGTTCCGCAATGCCACCGCCGCCCGGGTTTCCTCCCTGGCCGCGTTGGCCTTGAGGCGCTGGGCGGCGAAGATGAGCAGGGTGCCGATGAGCACGAAGGGCAGCTTCGGCATCCCGGGCACCAGCGCCAGGCCGATGGCCGCGGACCCTGAGATCAGCAGCGCGGTGCGCGACTGGGCCAGCTGGGTCGAGGCGGTGGAACCCATGTCGGAGGAGGCGTTGGAACGGGTGACGATCATGCCGGTGGACACGGCCATCAGCAGCGCGGGGATCTGCGTGGCCAGGCCGTCGCCGATGGTCAGCAGCGCATAGGTGTTCAGTGCCTCGCCGATGCCCATGCCGCGCTGCACCATGCCGATGGCGATGCCGCCGACCAGGTTGATGATGATGATGATCAGCCCGGCGATGGCGTCGCCCTTGACGAACTTGGAGGCGCCGTCCATGGCGCCGTAGAAGTCGGCCTCCGCGGCGACCTCGGCGCGGCGCTCGCGCGCCTGACTGTCGGTGATCAGCCCGGCGTTCAGGTCCGCGTCGATGGCCATCTGCTTGCCCGGCATGGCATCGAGGGTGAAGCGCGCACCGACCTCGGCGACGCGTTCGGCGCCCTTGGTGACCACCACGAACTGGATGACCACCAGGATCAGGAAGATCACGCAGCCGATGATCAACGAGCCGCCCACCGCGATGTTCCCGAATGCGGCAATGACCTCACCGGCGTACGCGTCCCCGAGCACCAGGCGCGTGGAGGCGACGTTCAGGCCCAGGCGCAGCAGCGTGGCCACCAGCAGCAGCGAGGGGAAGACCGAGAAGTCCAGCGGCCGCTTGACGAACATGGTGGTCAGCAGGATCACCAGGGCCAAAAGGATGGACACGGCGATCAGCACGTCCAGCAGGGAGGCCGGGACCGGGACCACCAGCAGCATGATGATGCCCACCACGCCCAGCGGCACGGCGATCTTGGAGAGGGAGGCGAATTTCATGCGGACTTGCTCCTTGGGGCGGGGCTGGGTGCCTGGGGTTGGTCGGCTGGTTGGGTGGCGGGGCGCGTCAGGCCCGGGGGCCGGGAGGTCATGGCGCGGCCCCCGGCAGTGCTCCGGGCACCGTGTGGATGCCGTCGGGCCGCCCGCGGGCCTTGAGCGTCATCACGAAGGCCAGCACGCGGGCCACCTCGTTGTAGGTCCCGGCGGGGATCTCGTCCCCGATGTTGCAGGCCTCGTGCAGGTTTCTGGCCAGCGGGATGTCGCGGACCATGGGCACCCGCTTTGCCACGGCCTCCTCGCGGATGCGCGTGGCGATGTTCCCGGCGCCCTTGGCCACCAGCTTCGGGGCGGAGACCCCGGGCTCGTACTTCAGGGCCACTGCCACGTGGGTCGGGTTCACCACGACCACGTCGGCGTCGGCGATCGCCGCGATCATGCGGTTGCGGCTCATCGCCATCTGCCGGGACCTGCGCTGGGACTTGACCAGCGGGTCCCCGTCGGTGCGCTTGTTCTCGTCGGTGACTTCCTTGCGGGTCATCCGGGTGTGCTTGCGGTTCCGGCGCATGACCACCAGCACGTCGGCAGCGGCCAGCACCAGCCCGGCGATCACCGAGGCGCGGATCAGCGAGGCGGCCCCGTCGGACCCGGCGGCCAGCAGCGAGGCCAGCGGCAGGGAGCCCGATTGCAGCAGCAGCGGCATCAGCGAGGAGACCACGAACCAGAGCACCAGGGCGATGACGGCGACCTTCAGTAGGGCCTTGAGCCCCTGCCAGAGCGCCTGGAACCCGAAGACCCGCTTCATGCCCGAGAGCAGGTTCAGGTTGGCCGGGTCCAGCTTGAACTTCTTGAACCGGATCCCGCCCTGCAGCGCGGCGGTGGCGACCACGACCACGAGCACCACGGCGAACAGGGGAAGCATGGTGCCCGGCAGCGACCCCAGTCCGGCCCCGAGGGCGCCGACGGCGGCCTGCGGGTCGGGATCGGCAATGACCAGGCGCACGGCCTGGAGCTGGCTGCGGCCTGCCGCCTCCGCCAGTGCGAGCAGTCCCGGGATCATCAACGCCGCCGCACCGATGCCCAGCCAGGCGGCCAGGTCCTGCGAGCGGGTCATCTTGCCCTTCTCGCGGTTCTCCTTCATGCGCTGGGCGGTGGCCTTTTCGCTGCGTTCCCCCGAATCCTGGCTCATTGGCCCATCACCGCCCCCAGCAGTGACAGGGCGCTGCGCACCAGCGAGGAGACCAGCGCCGGCAGCACCACGAACACGGTCCCGACCAGCATCAGGGTCAGCATGATCTTCAGCGGGAAGCCCATCGCAAAGGCGTTCAGTGCCGGGGCGGCGCGGGTGAGCAGGCCCAGGCCGATGTCCGCGAGCACCAGGACCACCAGCAGCGGTCCGGCGATCTGCACCGCGGCCAGGAACATGCTGCCCACCGCCGAGACCAGGGATTCGGAGAGCCCCGGCAGCCCGATGCCGCCACCCAGCGGGATCGCGTCGAAGGAGCGGAACAGCCCGGCGAGCACCAGCTGGTAGCCGTCGGAGGAGACCAGCAGGGCCAGGGCGGCAAAGTGGAAGAAGCGGGTGAACTGGGCGCCGTTGACCATGGATTGGGGGTCGAAGCCCTGGGCCATGGCGAAGCCGCCGAAGAGGTCGATGAGCCCGCCGGCGGCCTGGATGGCGGAGAAGAGCACCATGACCAAAAAGCCCATGGCGGCGCCGGCCAGCAGTTCGGCGAGGATCGCGGCCAGGAAGGGACCGGTGTCCAGGGACTCGTAGCCGGCGGACATGCGCGGGGTGACGGCCAGGGCCAGCCCGATTCCGAGCATGCCCTTGACCCGCAGCGGGATGGCGTTGTGCGAGAACGGCGGGGCAATGACCAAAAAGGCGGTGACGCGGACGGCGGCCAGCATCATCACCTCCAGCGAGGCCAACGGCAGGGTCGCCAGCACCGTTACGTGCCTCCCAGCAGCGCCGGGATCTTCTCGAAGAGCTCATGGGTGAACAGCACCATTTCGGCAATCATCCAGTGCCCGCAGACCAAAAGGGCGATCGCGACCGCGGCGGCCTTGGGCACGAAGGAAAGGGTGATTTCCTGGATCTGGGTCATGGACTGGAACAGCGAGATCGCGAAGCCCACCACCAGCGAGGTGATCAGCACCGGGGCGGCGAGCTTCGCGGCGACCAGCAGCCCGGAGAGGCCGATGTCCAGGACGGCGTTGGAGTCCATGCTCAGCCCCCGCCGACGTTGTAGGAGCCGATAAGTGCGGTGAGGATCAGCGCCCAGCCGTCCACCAGCACGAAGAGCAGGATCTTGAAGGGCAGGGAGATCATCACCGGCGGGAGCATCATCATGCCCATGGACATCAGTGCCGAGGCGACCACCAAGTCGATAACCAGGAAGGGTACGAAGATCACAAAACCGATGATGAAGGCGGCACGCAGCTCGGAGATCATGAACGCCGGGATCAGCGTGGTCAGCGGGACATCGGCCGGGGTCGCGGGGTTGGCCAGGTCCGCGGCGCGGGTCATCAGCGCGATGTCCGCCTCGCGGGTGTGCGCCAGCATGAACTCGCGCAACGGCACGACGCCGACCTCGAGCGCCTGGGTCAGGTCGATGGAACCGTCCAGGTAGGGCTGCACGCCGGTCTCGTTCATGGCAGTGAGCACCGGGGCCATGATGAACAAGGAGAGAAAGAGCGCCAGGCCGGCCAGCACCTGGTTGGGCGGGATGGTCGGCAGCGCCAGGGCGTTGCGGGTGAAGGCCAGCACCACGAAGATCTTGGTGAAGGAGCTCATCATCAACAGCAGGGCCGGGGCCACCGAGAGCAACGTGATGGCGATGAGGGTGACAACGGCCGAGCTCGGGGTGCCGTTGGGGCCGTTGATTTCCACCGACAACCCGCCGTTGTCCCCGGGCGTCCCGGGCTCGATGGGCGCGGCAAGCGCACTGGGGCTTCCCAAAAGCGCAAATGAAGCCAGCAGCACCAGCAGCAGCGCGAGCAGCCAGGGCAGCCGGGCGCGCAGGGCCAGGGAACGGCGGGTGGCACTCATGCGCCGCGACCGGAGCGCAGGGCCGCGGCGGCCCGGCGCCAGGTTTCCGGGGACAGGATCGAACCGGCCAGCGGGCCCGTTGGCACCGCCGGTGCAGGGGACGCCGGCGCAGCCGCGCCGGTGGTTGCAGGTTGCTCCAGTCCCCCGTCGCCGGCCCGGATTTCGGCCGCGGCCGTGGTTGCGGGGCCCTGCCGCAGGGCGTTCAGGCTTTGGGCGAAGGCGCGGGAGCGCTCGGCCATGGTGGCGGGGGTGCCCGCCTCTTCAAGTGGGTCCGGCACCACGGGTTCGGGGGCCTCGAAGGAATCGAGCACGCTGATGGAGGACTCGGCGACGCCCAGCAGGTAGCGCCGCCCTTGCACGTCCAGGAGCACCACGGAGGATTTCGGGCCCAGGCCCTGGCGTTCGACGACCGAAAGTTGCGTGGCGCGCGGGGTCCCGAAGCGCGAGAGCACGCGCTTGCGCAGGTAGAACAGCAGCCCGAAGACCGCCGCCAGCGAGATGATGACCCGCAGCACCAGAAAAATACTTTCCAAGGCTAGGCCAGGCCCTCATTCACATCGAGGATCTTGGTGATGCGCACGCCGTAGTCCTGGTCCATGACCACGACCTCGCCCAGGGCGATGAGCCTGCCGTTGAGCAGGATGTCCGCGGGGGCGCCGGCGGAGCGGTCCAGCTCCACGACGGCGCCGGGTTCCAGGCCCAACACGTCGCGCACGGACATGCGGGTGCGCCCGATCTCCACGGTCAACGCCATTTCCACGTTGCTGATCCGGCCCAGCCGGCTGCCCACGTCCCCGCGCGCCTCGAGGCCGTGGCCTGTGCCGGACGTGGATTCGGCCTGCACGTTCTCGCGGATGCGGATGGCGAAGAAGCCAATGGCTTCCCCGGCACTGCGCAATTCAAAGCACACGGTTTCCGCATCGCCGAACATCGCATCGGCGCGCACCGCCGTCGCGGTGGAGAGCACCCCGGCACCCAGCACGCCGGTGGCGGCCTCGAGGGCCGGGCGCAGCACGTCCGCGGCGGAGACCAACGAACCGGGTCCGCCCGGGGAGCCGCCGAGCAGCGGGGATTCGATGGCCAGCAACACGTCGGCCGACTGCTGGCCCACGAAGCTGGCGGAGACCAGCTCGCCGGGGCCCTGGAGCATCGCGGCGTCGCGGGTCCCGGAGTAAAGCTGGGCGCTCACCGGGGCGCCGGTGGGCAGCATTCCGGCCAGTGCCTCGGCCGCGGCCGAGTACAGGGCGGTCGCGTGCAGAACCGGGATGGAGGATGGTTCGGGGATCATGCGGGGGTCTCCTCGGTAGAAACAACGACGGCGGCAATCCGGCCGCTACGGGTCCCGGCGGCGGCCGTGCCCAGGCGGCGCCCGTCCACGGACAGCTCGAAGGGGCGGTGGACCGGGTGCGGCAGCGGCAGCACGTCGCCGACGGCCAGGTCCAGGATGGTGCCGGGGGTGACGAATGCCGGGCCCAGGACCATGGCAACATCCACCGGGACCCCGGCGATGGCCTCGGTGAGCAGTTCGGCGGCATTCTCCACCGGGGACCGCGGGTTGGCCTCCCCCAGCTGGGGCAGGAGCATCTCCGCCGGCACCGCGATGGTGGCCACGGTGCTGCGCTCGCCCACGCGCACGCGCAGCACCGCGGCGATGACGACCTCGGACTTCGTGGCGGCCTGGGCGAACTGGGAGTTGTGCTGGATGCCGGAAACCACCAGCTGGCGCTGCAACAGGGCGCCCAGGGAGTAGTGCAGGTCCTCGAGTGCCTCGTCCATGAGCCCGCGCACCAGCGTCTGCTCGATGCGCGTGAACTTTCGTTCGGGCGCATCGGAGGCACCGGGGCTGCCGAGCATGTGGGAGACCCAGTTCAGCGCGTCGGCCGAGGGGAACTGGATGACGGCGCGGGCGCCGTGCCCCTCGGCCTCGCAGAGCACCATGGTGGTGGCCGGCGGCAGGCCAGCGACGTAGTCGTCGTAGGACTGCATGCACACGTTCTCGAGGGTGACCTGTGACATCACCCGGATCTTGGCGGTCAGCTGGGTGCCCCACTGGCGGGCGAAGGTTTCGAAGGCCAGCTCGAGCACACGAGAGTGTTCGCGTGCCAGCGTCGTGGGCCGGCGGAAGTCGTAGACCACGGCGGAAGCCGGGTCCTGGGGGTTCGGGATCGGTCCACCCGCACCGGGGTGTACCGCAGGCAGGGGGGTCACCTGCACCACTATCGGCAGGATCAAGGGACGTGTTAGCCGTTTAGGCCACCAACTTTGCGGCTCGCTCACAGACCCGGAACGTGGCAGTTCCCGCCGGGCGGAGCCGTCACCGTCCTTGCAAGCATTCGCGAGCGCAAGGGCCGGCGCACCGGAGCCCGACGAACCAACAATCGCCTCGGATAGTGCAGTCGGACTTTCCCTTTGGTGGATGGCGCGGCTCCCGTTGCTCTCCGGCGCCCGCTCCCGTCCGGTTTCCGCGACGCGTGGCCGCAAACTCGGGGATTGCACAATCCCGCTGGATAGGTGGTCAAACGGGGTCTGGCCAAGACTTTTGCGACCCCTCAAGTGAGGCCCACCACCTCGGGGTGAACCGCAGGGTGAAAGCCGGGCAAAGTGAGGGTGAACGTCTCATGGCCCCCTTATGGTTGGAGGTTCAACCGATGTCTTGGGGGGATATTTTCATGGACGATCGTCGCTCGTACGAGGGCCGCTTTTACGGCAAGAAACCGCGCATTCCGGTGCTCTGGCAGAACATTGGCCTGGGGACACTCGCCGCAGGAGTCCTCGGATTGGTCCTCTACGTTTTCGTTTCCTGAAAACCGCCCGCAGGGGCACCACTCTTAGGGTTCACACCGGTGGCACCAGGCAGGCATTCACGGACACCGCGGGCCGCTTCGCTGCGGGCCTACGGGCTTTGCGTCAACAGGTCGCGAACGGACTCGGGCTGGTTGGACAACACCACGATGTCCACCCGCCGGTTCAAGGACAGGTCCTTGTTGCCCGGCACCGGGCGCGCGTCCCCGTAGCCGACCGAGGATATCCGTGTGGCCTTCACTCCCCCGTCCTCGACCAGGGCGCGCAATACACCGGTGGCCCTGGAGGCGGACAGTTCCCAGTTGGTGGGATACGGATCAACCGGCCGGCGCACGTCGGCAAAGCCCTCCACCTCGAAGTAGCGCTTGGTGGGGGCGAGCACCGGGGCGATGGCGTCGATGATCTCGCGGGCGTTGTCGGTGAGCTCGGCGCTATTGGGCACGAAGAAGGTCTCGGCGCTGACCAGCCGAACGGTCAAGCCGCGGTTGTCGATGGAGAATTCGGCAGCTCCCGCATGCCCCGAGTCCTTTAGCCGCTTCTGGATGCGTGCCTTGAGCTCCAGCAGGTCCGCCTGTTCCTCCTGGGCCAGGGCGAGCAGGGCTTCCTTGGTCTGCCCGTCGATCTGGGTGCTGGCCAGCAAGCCCTCGGTGCCGACCAGTTCGGGCGGGACCACGATGCCCTCGGCGGTGTCGGCGGCGGTGCTTGCCTCCACCCCGAACCCTGTCGCCAGGGAATTCTTCAGCGCCTCAAACTTGTCCTGGTCCACCGTGGACATGGCAAAGAGCACGATGAACAGGCACATCAGCACGGTGACCATGTCCATGTAGGAGGCCATCCAGCGCTCGTCCGGGCCCTGGTGGCCTGAATCGGCGCCCCCGCGGCCCTTCCTGCCCCCGCGCCGGGACCTGCTCATGCGGCTTCCTTGAAGTCATCGAGCAAGGCCCCGGGTCCCGAGTCCTTCGCCTTGCCCTTGCCCAGCGCGTGGGCCGGGACCATGGCCTGGAGCTTCTCCTCGAGCAAGATCGGCTGGCTGCCGCCCTGGATGGCCAGCACGCCCTCCATGACCAGGGTCATCGAGTCGATTTCCAGCTCGGAGAGCCGGCGCAGCCGCGAACCGATGGGCAGCCAGATGAAGTTGGCCGAGACCAGGCCCCAGAGCGTCGCCACGAAGGCCGCGGCGATCATGTGGCCCAGCTCGTCGGGCTTGGAGAGGTTTTCCAGCACGTGGGTCAGCGAGACCACGGTGCCGATGATGCCCACGGTGGGCGCGTAGCCGCCCAGGGTGGAGAACCACTTGTGCGCGATCGCGTTGGTGGTCTCGCGCGTGGTGATCTCGTCCTCGAGGGTCTCGCGCAGTTCGTCACCGTCCATGCCGTCGGCCAGGGATTGCAGTGCGCGGCCCAGGAAGGGGTCCTTGGCGTCGCGGGCCTCCGATTCCAGGGCCAGCAGTCCGTCCTTGCGGGCAACCTCGGCGAGTTCGACCAGCTTGGCGATGGTGGCGCGGGCCTCGGGGAGCTTGCCGCGGAAGGCCGAGGGCAGTGCCCTGACGGCCAGGACCGTGTCCGCGATGGTGCCGCTGGCGATGCCCACGGCGATGGTTCCGAAGAACACGATGATCATGGGGGCCGGCAGCAGGATGGAGGAGACCGATGCGCCCTCCATGTACAGCATGGTGAACATGGCGCCGAAGGCCAGCAGCAGGCCTATGAGTGTTGCGGGATCCAATGTGGCGTCCTCTTATCGGTGCGGCGGCGGGTCGGACGGCACGGCCTGGCGGGCCAGGGAAACCACGCGGGCGCGGTGTCCCGCGACCAGGGAGATGACCTCTTCCATGGTTTCGCGCACCACGTACTTGGCACCGGTGGCCATGAACACGACGGTGTCGGGGTTTTCCTGGATCCGCTCGATGAGGTCGGCATTGATCGCAAAGCGTGTGGCATTGAGCCTGGTAACTACGATCATGAATGCGCCCGTCCTTTCACAGGTGCACTCTCGGCAGGAAAGGCGGCACCGTTAGCCAACGGTGCCGCCCACTCGTCGGCTAGCGCTTGAGGTTGGCCAGTTCCTGCAGGACCTCGTCGCTGGTGGTGATGATCCGGGCGTTGGCCTGGAAGCCGCGCTGGGCGACGATCAGGTTGGTGAATTCCTGGGACAGGTCGACGTTGGACATTTCCAGCATGCCGCCGGAAATCGATCCGACGCCGGGGTCCCCGGGTGCAGCGAATTCGATGGCGCCGGAGTTCGCGGTGGTGGTGTAGCCCGAGCTGCCGGTCTTCTGCAGGCCCGCGGCATTCGCCACGGTCCCCAACACGATCTGGGCGATGGCCTGCTGCGCGCCGTTGGAGAACGTGCCGGTCAGCGTGCCGTCCGAGCCCAGGGTGTAGGACTCCAGGGTGCCGGCCGCGTTGCCATCCGCCGTGGCGATGGAAACGGTCTTCAGCCCGGCGTAGCCGGTGACATTGGAGATGTCGATGGCGATCCCGTTCAGGTCCGGGAGGGTGCCGGTGAGCGTGCCGTCGGCGGCCAGGGTCAGGTTGGTTGCCGGCATCGTGGCTCCGGCGCCGTCGTTGCCCGTGACGGACCAGCCGCCGGCGGTGCGGGTGAAGGTCAGGGACATGGTGCGGCTGGTGCCGTCAGGTGCGAAGATTTCCTTGTCCTGCACGATGGGGGCATCGCCTACCTTGGCCTCGCTGGGCAGGTTGCCGGCGAGCGCCACTGCGGTGGTGCCGGTGCCCGGCGAGACCAGGTCGCGGGGCAGGACGATGTCGCCCAGTGCGCCGCCGGTGGGCAGGGCGCCGTTGACTGCCATGCGGCCCTGCACGATGCCGCCGTCGGGGCTGGTGAGCCTTCCGTTGGCGTCGAAGTCGAAGGCCCCGGCGCGGGTCAGGGTGGTGGCGTTGCCCGAGCGGGTGATGAAGAACCCGTCCCCGGAGATCATCATGTCCGAGGCACGCCCGGTGCTCTGGGACGAGCCCTGGCCGAAGTTGGTGGCGATGCCGGCTACCTGCACGCCCAGGCCCACCTGCGCGGGGTTGCGTCCACCGGCGTTGGCACCGGGGGTGGTGGCGCCCTGCGTCATCTGCGAGAGGGTGTCCTGGAACTGGACGGAAGAAGACTTGAAGCCCGCGGTGTTGACGTTGGCGATGTTGTTGCCGGTGGTGTCGAGCATGGTCTGGTGCGCGCGAAGACCGGAAATTCCTGAATACAGTGAACGAAGCATGGGGGTGGGGTCACTTTCTGCGTTGAAGGAAATGGCAAGGGGTCAAGAAAATCTGCTGGCCGGAAGCTAGGCTCCGACGGGATCCGGTTCCGTGGTCTCCGGTTCGGGGTCCTCGGCCGGCGTCTCCGCCGCGGGTGGATCATCCGGCCTCCCCACGGTGATGATCTGTCCATAGGGGATCTGCTTGTCCCCCACCGTGAGAACCGGGTTGGTCCCGGCGAAGGAAACGGCCGTGACCACCCCCGTGACGGGGTCATCGCCGCCGGTGGTGATTTGCTGTCCGATCAGCGCCGAGACGGCCAGGCGCTGCTGGATGGCCAGGGACACGTCCTGGGTGGCGCTGAGTTGGTTCAGCCGCTCCATGGACGCCAGCTGCGTGGTCTGGGAGATCATCTCGTTGGTGTCCATGGGCGAGCTGGGGTCCTGGTTGGCCAACTGGGTGACCAGCAGGTGCAGGAACATTTCCCCGTCCATGGTCTGCTTGGGAACGCGGGCAGGGGCTGCCCCGGTCCCGAATTGGGTGGCCTCGATGGGTGGCACGGTCATGGGCGTATTTCCTTCCTAGGCCATCACGTCGAGATGGGATGCGGCGCGGTGGGTCGAGAGTTCTGGCTGGGCCTGGAATTCGGGCGGATGTCCGGTGCCGCCGGGCAACACCGTGGCTCGGGGGCCGGGAGCTGCGCGTTGCTCTCCCCCGCCGCCGAACGCTTCGCCTCTGGGGCTCCCCCCGGTGGAGGAGCCGTCCGCGGTGGTATTCAGGGTGATGTTGCCCCCTCCGCCGGCCGCCAGTTCGCGGCGCAGTTCCGGCAGCATGGCCCGCAGCGCCTCGCGCCCGGCTTCCGTGGGGGCGGAAATCTCCATGCGGATGCCTTCGGATCCCAGGTGGGCCTTGACAGTGATGGGCCCCAGCGCCTCCGGGGCAATGTTCACGCTCAGCGTGCGTTCCCCATGGGGTCCGGCGGCCAGCGTGGCGATGGGCCCGAGCAATTGCCGGTGCAGCGGCAGCGGGGGTTGGGTCCGTACCGGTGCGGCCGTGGCAGAGGGCACCTCGATCGAGTCGACGGCTGCTACACCCGCATCGGCTGTCGGACCGGAGTTCAGGGCCTGGCCAACGGCGTGAGCCGGAATTGTTGGTTGCGGCACCGGTGCAAGAGGCACTGCGGGCGGCGTGGCTTGGAGCGGGATGACGCCGGCGGCTGCGGGTGCCGGAACGCTTTCGGCCACGGCTCCCTCGGCCGCGGATATGGGAAGTCCAGCCGTGTCGGCCCCGGTCCCGGGGACTTCCGGGCGGATCGATGCAGCTGCTACACCCTGCACCGGTGCCATCCCGGAGGCTGCGGCCGTCAACATGGCACCGGGCGGGGTTTGGCTCGCATCTTGGGAAGCCGCCACGGAGTCGGCCGGTTCCGGCATCCCGATGACCAGCAACGGGGCCTGGGCCACGGGCAGTGGTGGAATCCGTGGCGGCTCAGCCGTCTGAGAGGTCGGCACGCCAGGAAGCGGCACATTGAGCAGCGGGGCCTGGGCCACGGGCGGCGGCGGGTCCAATGTCGGCGCAGCTGTCTGGGGCGCCGGCACTCCTGGCAGCGGCAAGATAAGCAACGGGGCAACGGCAACCGGGAAGGACGTCCGGGCCGCGGAACCGGTTGGCAGCGGATCGCTGTCCGCGGCAATACCTGGAGCCTGTGGCGTTGGGCTTTCCGACGGGTGCGGCGAAGCGGGCTCGGTCATAGCAGGGACCGTGCCCGTCATACCGGGCACGGCCGGCTCCGGTGTGGTTGCCGCCGGTGCCAAGGTCGGATAGTGGGCCCGCTGCGAAAGCAGCGAACCCTCCTGCTTGGCTTCCGTCGTCTCGGTTACTGCGGTCGCGGGGTCAGCGGCCTCGGCGGAGGAGTGCCCGGCCACTGTGCCACCCTCGGTCTCAGCCGGATACGTAGCCCCTGGGGCAGGTGCTTCTGTGTCCTGCCGTGGTGAGGAGCCAGGGAGCATGGAAGCAAAGAGCTCGGCGAACAGGCCAGGCGCAGTTGCCCCGGGGAGGTCGCTGGCACCGGCGCGGGCAGAGGCACCGGCGCGGGCAGAGGCACCGGTGGCCGTAGTCGAAGTCCCGGCTGATGCAGGGGATGCGGGGGTTGTTGGCAGCAGGGGCATCATGCGCCGTTCACCGCCGTCGAGAAGTGGGCGCGCTGCAGTGCGGCCGTCAGTTCGGCCTGCACGCTGACAGTATCCTGGATCGCGCCGGCAGCCGGCTTCGCCGCGCCCGGGACCGAGGTTTCAGAGGGAACGATCCGGCGGATGGTCATGATCGTGGCATCCGTTTCAAAGAGCTTGCGGATGCTCACGCTTTCGCCGGGTCGCGGGGCATGGATCATTTTGTTGTCCCCCAGGTAGATGCCGATATGCCCACCGCCCCGGGTGACGATCAGGTCCCCCGGCTTGGCCTGGGACAGCGAAGGCACCTCGGTGCCTTCCTTGGCCTGCTGGCGTGCCACGCGGGGAACTTCAACCCCCAGGTCCCTGAAGGTGTGCTGGACGAAGGACGAGCAGTCAAGGCCGATCTTGGGGTTGTTGCCACCCCACACATACGGGACGCCAAGGTACATCTTGGCGGCCGCCACGACGTCCGATCCGTCCACGCCGCCCTTGGTTGCCTGCGGTTCGCTGCGCACCGCATCCGGTTTGGCCGCGGCGGCACCGGTGCCCGGAGCAACCGAGGCGGCAGGTGCCGGGGTTGTGGCCTTGGGGGCGAGCACCGCCGGGGCGGCCATGGCTTCCTGCAGGGCCTGGGTGAAGGCCGCCGGTGTTGACGGGGCTGCGGGCAGCGCGGAAGAAGCACCCGCAACTCCCCCTGCGTACATGGAGGCCGCCGCAGCGGTGCCGGACGGCAACGGTTCGGGGCGCATGCTGGCCGTGGTGCCGCTGACACGGGCCAGGGTTCCCTGGATCGCACCGATGCGCGAGGCCATGTCGGTGAAGCTCACGGTGTCTTCCCTTCGAAGGCGTTGGTGGCACCCAGGTCGTCAAGCAAGATCTGCTCGCGGGCCAGGGCCTGGTTGCGGATGGTGATCTCGTGGCGGTCGGCCATTTTTTCCAGCGACTTAAGCTCGGCCCGGGCCTGCCGGTGTTGTTCGCGGGCGCGGTCCGCGTCCGCGTCCAGGGTCGCGACCACGGCATCCAGCTCCAGCAGCATGCCGCGTGTGGAAGCCCGGGCGGCCATGAGGGCCATCAGCGTTTCGCTGTCCACCGGGGCGTCCTCGGTGGCGGCGAGGGATTCGCGCACGGAATTGCGCTCGCCGGTGCGCCGGCGCAGGGCGTGGTTGGCCGCGGCAAGTTCGCCGGCGGCCTTGGTTTCCTGCAGGCCGCGCAGCCGCAGCAGGCCGGACAGTGCAAATCCCCTGGACATCAGGACACCCCCATGGTTCGCAGCAATGAATCAAGTTGTGCCCACGATTGGGCGGCGGGCACCGGATCTTCCAGGCGTTGCTGCAGGAAGTTGTTGATGGCCCCCTGGTGGTCGACCGCCGCATCAGCCAGCGGGTTGCTGCCGCGCTGGTAGGCACCGACATCCAACAGGTCCTGCACGCTTTTGCGTGCGGCCATGACCTTGCGCAGGGTGCCCGCGGCGTTGGCCTGTTCCCTGGTGGTCACCCTCGAGGCGACACGCGATATCGAAGCCAGCGCATCGATGGAAGGGAAATGTCCGGAGACCGCCAATTTCCTGTCCAGGACGATGTGTCCGTCAAGCAAGGACCGGGTGGCGTCGGCGATGGGTTCGTTGTGGTCGTCCCCGTCCACCAACACCGTGTAGATCCCGGTGATCGAGCCTTCGGCTGAGGTTCCTGCCCGCTCGAGCAACCGGGCAAGCAGCGAGAACGTGGAGGGCGGGTAGCCGCGCGTGGCCGGGGGTTCCCCGGCGGAGAGACCGATTTCGCGCTGGGCCATGGCCACACGTGTCAGGGAATCCATCATGAGCAGCACCTGTGCACCCGACTCGCGGAAGGATTCGGCAATGCGCGTGGCGACAAAGGCGGCCCTCAGGCGCATCCGTGCGGGTTCGTCCGCGGTGGAGACCACCACGATGGAGCGGGCCAGTCCCTCGGGTCCGAGGTCTTCCTCGAGGAATTCGCGGACCTCGCGCCCGCGCTCCCCCACCAGGGCGATGACATTGACCTGCGCGTTGGTTCCGCGGGCAATCATGGACAGCAGCGAGGACTTCCCGACGCCGGATCCGGCAAAGAGCCCGATGCGTTGCCCGGCACCCACCGCGGTGAGCGTGTCCATGACACGAACGCCAAGTTGCAGCGGGACGGTGATACGGCTGCGCTCCAGTGCTGCGGGGGCCTGGCGCTCCATGGCAACCATGGTGTGCTCCCCCAGCGCGCCCAAGCCGTCAATGGGGTTTCCCAGCCCGTCCAGGACCCGGCCGAGCAGGCCCAGGCCGGCAGGAATGTAGGCGGAGGTTCCGCTGCTGTGAACGAAGTCGCCCACCCGGATGTTTTCCAGGGCCCCGAGCGGCATGCAGTGAAGTGTCTCGCGACGCGCAGCGACCACCTCGGCGGGAATCTTCCCCTCGCCGATCAGCACCACCGTTCCCAGGGGTGCGTTGAGTCCCGAAACCTCGAGTCCCAGGCCCACCACGGAGCTGACCACACCCATCCTCACCGGTTCGGCCGCCGAGAGCGCGGCACCCAGCCCGTCCCAGGTCCGTGCGTCAAGGGTCATGATCCTGCACCACGCAGGGCCGCGGCGGCTCGTTCGAAGGCAGTGGCGATGCGGGCGTCAAGGAATCCCTCGTCAAAGGCGGTGAGGGCGTCCCCGCGTGCCAGCGACGGATCTGGCACCAGCTCGATGTCGGTCTCCGGCACGGTGTCCAGGCCCAGCAGTTCCAGGTCCTGGGGATTCATGCGGACCTGGCGCACGGTGCCCGCCTCGATGCCGTGCAGGGCGCGGTCCAGCGCCGCTTTTGCGCCAAGGCGGTGGTTGGACAGTTCGCTGCCCACGATTCTCTCCGCCAGCATCAGTGCGGATTCCACCAGCGCGGTGGAGGCGGCGTCCAGTACCGGGACGGTGCGTGCGTGCAGGGCCGCAGCGGCACCGGCCAGGGCGCGCAGCGCCTCGGCGTGCACCGCGGCCCGCGAAGCCTCGGCCTGGGCCGCGGCGCGTGCCAAGTCCTCGCGCTGGGTCCGGGCCACGGCCTCGGCGGCCCGGATGCCGTGTGCGTATCCGGTGGCATAACCGTGTGCCTGCGAGGAGTCCTGGGCCTGGTCGCCGGATCCTGCCGGGGCAAGCAGGCCGAAGTGCGCGGGTTTGAAAGCCGCCGGCTCAGAGGACATAGTCGTCATCGTCGCCGCGCTTGATGGTGATCTCGCCGCTGGCTTCCAGCGCCCTGATCGACTGGACGACATCGGCGCGGGCCTCCTCGACCTGCGAGACGCGCACCCGGCCCATGGAGGAAATTTCCGCATCAAGGATTTCCTTGGTGCGATCCGAGAGGTTGGTCCGGATGATTTCCTCCAGCTCGGGGGCAGCGCCCTTGAGGGCAAAGGCAAGGGTCGTGGCATCGACGCCGCGCAGCACGCGCTGCACGTCGCGGCGGTCGAACTTGACCAGGTCCGTGAAGGACAGCATGCGCGAGCGCACCTCTTCGGCCAGTTCCGGGTCGCGCTCGTCCAGTGCGGAGAGCACGTCCTTTTCGACGTTGACGTCCGAGCGGTTCAGGATGTCGACCAGGGGCTGGATGCCGCCGATCGCATCGACGGGTTCCTGCGTACGGGCGTTGCCGCCGATGCGCTTCTTCAGTTCCTCCGCGACCACGCGCACGGCTTCCGGGACCGCGGTGCCCATGGCGGCAAGGGCCCGGGCGCTGTCGGTGCGCAGCGGCTCCTGGAAGAAGGACAGCACAGCCGACGCGGTGCCGGGCCGAAGGTGGGCAAGCACCAAGGCGATGGTCTGCGGAAGTTCTCCGTCAAGCAGCGCACCGATGTGGGAGGGATCGGCACCGTCCATGAAATCAAAGTTCATCCCGGCCATCGAGGTGGCCAGCCGATCCATGACCGTGGTCGCCTTGTCTGCACCAAACGACGCCTCGAGCAGGCTCGAGGCGATTTCCCGGCCCCCGTGGGCGTTGAGCCGCCCGGAGGTGGCCAAATCATGGATCTCGTTGATGGTGGATTCCACGGTCGCCGAATCCACGCGACGCAGGCGCATGAGCTCCGCGGCAATCTCGTCCGCCTCGGTCTCGGTGAACTGGCGCATGACCTCGGCGGCATGGGCCTGGTCCAGCTGCATCAAGATGATGGCGACCTTTTGCGTCCCGGTCAATTTCACCGCGGCATATGGTTCGATCTGCTTCACTGGACCTTCCGATCATCCATCACGGTACGCAGGTAGTCGGCCATCTTTGCCGGGTCGCTTGCCGCCAGGGCCGAGAGCTCATCGCGCTTGATGTGCTGCGGGGTCACCAGCGCGGCGACCGGCTCGGGCAACGGCACCTTGGTGATGGCCGTCGTTTCCGGGTGGACGACCGGCGCGGGAGCCGGCGGAAGCGGGGCGAAGTCACGGAACTCGCCCAGGTCGACCGGTTCGCGGTTTTGCTTGTTGCGCCGGATGTACAGCGCGTAGACAGTCAGCAGGACCAGGGCCAGGCCAATGACCCCGCCGATGATCAGGTTCTTCTGCAGTTCGGCGTTGCGGGCAGCCAATTCCGCCGCGGCGGCGGCGTCCAGCGCCTGTTGCGCGGCGGCGGCTCCATCGGCGTTGAACGGCACCACGGAGACGGAGACGGTGTCGTTGCGGGCCTCGTCGATGCCGGCCGCTGTGCCGACCATCTCGGTGATGTCTGCGATGTTCAATTCCTGGGTGGCGGCGGAGTCCAGGGCCACGGAGACGCTCTGGCGGTTGAGCGTGCCGGAGGGGATCAACCGGTTTTCTGTCACCTTGTTCACGGCGTTGGTGCGTTGGCTGTCCGTGGAGGTGAAGGTGCCTTCACCGCCGTTTCCACCGGGCACCGCAATGTTGTCCGGCCCAAGCACGCCGGCGCCGGCGCCGCCGGTGCCCTCGTATTCCTCTTCCTTGCTGGATTCGGTCAGCGCGGGGTTTCCCTCGGGGTTGGTGAAGGATTCCTCGGTGCGTTCGGCCGATTCCAGGCTCAGGTCCGCTGCGACCGCCACGGTGGCATTTCCGGGTCCGACCACGCGGTCGAGCATGGCCTGGATAACGCCTGCCACGCGGGTCTCATAGTCGGTGGTCTGTTTCTCGGCACCGCCGGTCACCCCGACGCCGGCGGCGGAAAGCAGCTTGCCCGTGGAATCAACCACCGAGACGTTTTCCGCCTTGAGCCCGTCGACCGCGGCCGAGGTCAGGTGGACGATGGACTGGACCTGGTCGCTGCCCAGGGCGGCATTCGGCTTGGTCTCGACAAAGATCGAGGCGGTGGGGTCGGTCTTTGAATCCACGAAAACCGTTTCCTCGGGAATGGCCAGCTTGACCGAGGCAAGGTTGATGCCGTCCATGGCCTGGATGGTGGTGGCCAGTTCCCCTTCGAGGGCACGCTTGTAGGTGATGGACTGCTGGAATTCGCTGGAGGTGACGCCCATATCGTCGAGCAGCGAATAGCCGCTGGTGCCGGCGCTGGGCAGGCCCGCCGAAGCGGCCTTGAGCCGGGACTCGTAGACGTTCGCCTCGGGCACCAGGATGGTCCCGCCTCCCCCGGTGAGCTCGTACGGGATTGAATCCGTCTTGAGCTGCTCCACGATCCCCGCGGCGTCCTCGGGTGCCAGACCCGTGTACAGCGGAGTCAGCTTGGGTTGGCTCATGAAGGCAGCCAACGCGATGATTCCCAGGACCAGCACGGCGACGCCAATCAAGGCAATGGTGCGTTGGGCCAGGGAAAAGCCGCGCACGGCGTCCATGGCTTTCGTCAGTGGTGCTGGAACGTTGGCCACTAGGCTTGCATCCTCATGATTTCGTTGAATGCCTCAACGCCGCGGTTGCGGAAGGTGGAAACCATTTCCAGGGCCACCGCGGAGCGCGTCGAAGCCAGCGTGGCGGCATGGATATCAGTCAGGTCCCCGGTCACGGCCTTGATCGAAAGATCGTTGGAAGCGGCCTGCAGGGACTGGACCTGGTCCACGGCCCCTCCCAGGGCGCTGGCAAAGGCCGACCCGTCGGTGGCCGGTGTCCCGGCAGGTTTCAGGTAACCGGTGGGCAGCGTGGGGGCAACGCCCGCGACGGGGACAATTTCAAAGGCCATTATTGGTTGCGTCCGATCTGGAGTGCTGCCTGGTACGTTTCCTTGGCGCGGTCCACGACCGCCGCGTTGACCTGGTAGCCGCGCTGGGCCATGATCAGGGACCCCATCTGCTCGGACATGTCGATGTCCGGGTAGCGGACATTGCCCTCGGCATCGGCGAGCGGGTGGTTCGGTTCATGCACGATGCGTCCCTCGGGATCCCCGAACTCCGCCCCGGCGACGTGCACGCCTCCGTTTTCCGCACCGGCCCTGGCCAGGATGTAGCGGGCGCGGAAGGCCTCGCCGTCGGTGGCAGTGGCGGTATTGGCGTTGGCCAGGTTGTCTGCCACGGCGTCAAGCCACTTGCGGTGGACGTTTAGTGCCGAACCGGCGATTCCGATTGCGTCAAGCATTAGTTGCTCCGAAGTGCGGTGCGGATGGAGTTGAACGGGCCCGAGGCCGCCTGGGTGGCAAATTGGTAGCGCAGCACGGTATCGATGTTCGACAGCGTCTCGGTGTCCAGGTTGACGTTGGATCCGTCAAGACGCGTGGGCTCCAATGATGTTGAGGTCGTGGCAGCTGCCTGGCCGTTGCCGTTGGCCACGGACTTGGCCAGCGCGGACTCGAACTCAACCCGGCGGGCGTGGTAGCCGGGGGTGTTGACGTTTGCGATGTTGTTTGCGATGGCACGCTGGCGCAGTGCCAAACCGTCCAAGGCACTTTCGAGCGCCAAGGACGTGACGGAATCGAACACGACGAATTGCTCCAGGGTCGTTGCGTGGCCCATCCGTGGGCGCAAGGGAAATGAGCTATCCGTGCTCTTCCTAGACAATCGGCAAATAGCCACTTGCCGTTAGCTGTTTTGGGTTATCCCACCGAATCCAGGTACACGGATGTCAATCGGTCTTCGCGAGGTACGGATTCGACGGCGCGAAGCTGTCGTGCCGTCTCGTCGCGGCGTTGCCGAATCTCGGGAACCAGCGCTTCCATTGCAGCGTTCAGTGCCGTTGCCCGTGGTGCCAAGGCGGCAGGCAGCTGGCCGATGTTGGCAGGCGGCCGCCACAGCGCACTTCGCATCTCCAGCAGCCGCTCGTCATCGTTTCCGCAGTCCCGCAGCCTGGCAAGATGCTCCTCGAGCTCATCCAGGACACGTACCCAATCACTGGATACGGGCGTCGATTCCAACTGCTCAGCCAATGTGTATGCCGCCGTTGTCGGCGCTGGCCGCGACAGGCGCGGCCGCGGCCGTGTGCCAGGTTTGCCGCAGCGGTTCCATGAGGTCAATCGCCTGCCGGGTCAGTGCCGGGTCTCGTTTGATGTTGGCATCGATCAGCAGTTGGGTCGCGAAGGCGTAGAGGCTGTGCAGGCCCGTGGCACCGGACCAGACGTCGCTGTTCAGGCTGGAGATGAGCTCGGAAATGATGGACTGGGCGTGAACCAGGTTTTCCGACGCCACGGACCAATCTCCGGCAAGCTGCGCCGTTTCGGCACGGTTCAGGTCCACCAGGAGACGGTCGTAGAGCATGGTGAGCAGACGTGCGGGGCTGGCCGAAAGGATGGCCTCGCGGTTGAGTTGCGCGCGTTTCAGTGCCGGATTCATGATCACTTCGATTGGTTGTTGGTCGGGAGCGAGGCCAGTTGAGAGGCGAGGTAGGCCTGTTGGGAATTGAGGTTACTCAGCTCCACCTCAAGGGCGGAGTAGGTCCGCTTGAGCGTTGCTTCCCTGGTGCTAAGCCGCCGGTCCCAATCCTCGATCTGCGAATCCAAACGAGTGACCAGGGATTCCTGGCCCTTGATCCGGGAAGTGATGGCACCGTCATACTTGTCGGACAGGGCCGAGGCGACCGTGGAAATCCGCGAGGAAATGGTTTGCAGCACCGTCTCGACCTTGGCAGGATCCTCTGCCAGGGCCTTCGAGAATTTCTCGGCGTCAAACTCGAGCTTGCCGTCCTTGGTGATCGAAATACCGATGTCCGAGGGAGACTTGGAATCGACGGGCATGATGGCCGCATCCATGATGCGTTGCTTGACGTCACGGGCCGTGCTGTCGCCGGTGAAGATCATGCCCTTGGTGCCACCCCCGGTGCCCGCCGTGACCGACGAGTTCGTGGCAATGAAATTGAAAAGTCCATTGAGGGAATCCACAAGGTCCGAGGCAGTCTTGGACGTAGCCTCTGCATCGCGCTGGACCGAGACGGTGACGGGTTCGGCAGACACCTTTGAAACTGTGACATCGACGCCAGGCAGCAGGGATGTGAAGGTGTTGGTCGCCGAGCTGACGGTCTGCTCGGCCCCGCTACCTGCCCAGAGCATTAGCTCGGCGTCCTGCGCCTCGCGGATTGGTGCGGCCGAAACCCCGGCTCCGGAAATCTCGAATGAGTTCGCGGCACCGGTTTCGCTGGAGGTGAATTGCACCCTGAATTGGTCAATGCCGTCCAGGTCCTTGCCGGCGGAAACCTTTACGGCTTTAACCCCGGTTTCCGAGGCGTTGACTGCTGCGACGATGTCATCCAGGGAATTGGATTGTGCCGTGATATCCGTTGCGGTCCCGTCGGCTGCGGTTATGGTCAAACCGGGTCCGCCCCATTCCGCGGCGGCCTCCGAAACCCACACCTCGCTCGTAGCGAGCTGTTTGACGGTGAGCTCCAGGGACCCGGCTGCGGCTCCGGTGCCGGTGGTGACGGCAAGGCCCTCCGAGCTGCCTGCAGTGCTGAAAAGTTGCAGCGATTCGGGCTTGGAAAGTTTCGTGGTCAGCGTAGCGAGATCAGCGACGCGGGTGTTCAACGCCTGCAAGGCGGACACCATGGTCTGGGTCGCATTGACTTTGTTCTTCAAGAGGTTCTGCGGGATCGCCTCAACCTGCATGAGGGATCTAATTAGCGTGGTGGTGTCCAGCCCGCTGGCGAGTCCATCAAGTGACAGTGCCATGTTGTCTCCGCTTCTACCTCTAGTGTGGATACCGCGAATCTCCCGCGGCGGGTGCCCGACTCAATGAATCGGGCATCGGCCACGGGAGATCGTTGGATTCTTAGCGCGATCCCGAAACTGTTCGAGGTTCGGAACCGCTAGTTGCTAACGGCTTTGGCTGCTTAGCCGAGGAGCTGCAGCACACCCTGGTTGGACTGGTTGGCCTGCGCGAGCATGGCGGTACCGGCCTGGGACAGGATGTTCGAGCGGGTGAAGTTGACCATTTCGGCGGCCATGTCAACGTCGCGGATGCGGGACTCTGCGGCCTGCAGGTTCTCGCGGGAGACGTTGAGGGTGTTGATGGCGGACTCGAAGCGGTTCTGCGAAGCACCCAGTTCTGATCGAGTGGTCGAGATGTTCTTGATGGCAGCGTCAATATCCGTTACTGCCTTTGCAGCCTCCGTGGCGTCAGAGAATTTCACGATCATGTCTGCCTTTGCCGCGGTCGGCGTGGCACCTCCCACGGAGTAATCCAGGTCCACGACCCCGGTGAGAGCCGTCTTCAAATCGGCGACCTTGACTGTGATCTGCGATGAGGCATCTCCGTTGGCTCCCACCTGGAAGCTCATGGGATCGGAGGTGGGAGTGCCCTGCAGGAGCTTGATGCCGTTGAAGTTCGTCGATTCAGTAATGCGGCCCAGCTCTGCGCTGAGGGCCTTGGCTTCCGTATCGATCGCCGTGCGTGAATCATCGCTGTTCGAGTCATTGCCTGCCTGAACAGCTAGGTCACGCATGCGCTGCAGGATCGAGTGGACTTCGTTCAGTGCGCCTTCGGCGGTCTGGACAACCGAGATGCCATCCTGGGCGTTGCGAGTCGCAACTGTCATGCCGTTGACTTGCGAGCGCAGGCCCTCGGAGATGGACAGGCCAGCCGCGTCATCGGCTGCACGGTTGATGCGCAGACCGGAGGAGAGCTTCTCCAGCGACTTGGAGAGGTCGTTCTGCGTGTTGGAAAGGTTGCGGTGAGCGTTAAGCGCCGCGAGGTTGGTGTTGACTGCCATACCCATGATGAATTCCTCCGTGAATCGGGTGTACCTACTAAAGGTCCGTCCGTGGACCTCAATCACCGACTATCGACCATCACCCAAGGTCCGTTAGCAGTCACCGAAAATAAGTGCCGGGACGCTACGCAGATGGCCAGGCCGGCTGTCCGGCCAACCGGACGATGCCCCCGGCAACGCGCTCCCCGAAGCCTTTCAGGTACTGCTCGCGCCGCTGCGTGGCCGCCTTGGTGAGACTAGATTCGGGCAAAGGCGCAAGGTCCGGGACGTAGCGCGTTTGCAAACCTTCATGGAGCAGCCTCATGGCAGTGGTTCGCCGTTGGGACACCGCCGAGTGGGTGACCCCCATTTCGGCTGCGAGTTCCTTCACGGTGGAGCCCCCGAAGTAGATGCGTTCGATGACCACGCGCAGGTTCTCCGGCAGCGCCGCGACGGCGTCGCGGATGACCTTGGTGCGTTCCACTTCGAGCAATGACTCTTCCGGTGTCTCGATGCCGGAAGCGAGGTAGTCGTTCATGGTGTCATCGATCGCCACCACAGTGCGTGCCGAGTCGCTCAAGATCGCCAAGGTAGCCGTCTGGTCAAGGCCCAGTGCTTCGGACAGCTCGGACACCGTGGGGGTTCGCCCCAACGCGGCCGTCAGAGAGTCTTGGACGCTGCGTGTTTCGGTAATCTTTTTGCGTGCGCCGCGCGTCGCCCAATCGTTCGAGCGCATGTCATCGGCGAAGGCGCCCAAGATGCGCCGCCGGGCGTAGGCCCCGAACGGAACTCCGAGGGTGTCGTCAAAGGAATCCGCCGCGGTGATCAGGGCAATAGCCCCCACCGACGCCAAATCTTCACGCGAGAGATGCGTCGCCTTCGCGCATAGTTCCGCCGCGAGGTAACCTACCAGTGGAAGGTTTTCCAATACCATCTGGTTGCGTACTTGTCGCTCCAACCGGATCGTCCTTGTCCATTTGAGTGATCAAAAGTCCAGAAGCTATCGCCTCTGGCCAACTAGCCATTTTCCCCAAATGCGTATTTCCCCAAGAACAGATGTTAGCCGCATTTCGGCCTAAATGGCTCGTTGGTTAACTAACGTTCACTTTGTGTCGGCCGATAGACTCCTATGACTGGGGAAATTATTGGGGGCACAACAGTTTTGGAGAGATAAAAATCATGGGTACCAATGAGCTTTCGGCCCTGTTGTGGAAAGAACGGGAACTACTTGAGCTGCTGCACTTCAAGTTGGAGGAACAGCATCTTTTGCTCGTTGCCGGCAAGTCCCAATGGATTCAGTTGGCCACACGCGAGATCGAGAACGTCTTGGAGAAGGTCAACGCGGCGGGCCTGAACCGTGCGGTCGAGGCGGCAAGGGTTGCCTTGTCCTGGGGACTTGACGCAGCAGCGCCCCTGTCAGAGATCATCGAAGCCGCGCCCGAGGGCCCGTGGAATGAAATCCTGGGCGCACATCTGGCGGCACTTCGACATACCGGCGCCGAGATCGGCCAGCTAAAAGATGCCAACGAACAATACCTGCGGGCCGCCCACCGCTCCACCCAAGAAACCCTGGCAAACCTGGGTGACGACCCCTCGCTGTATGGTCCGGCCGGAGCATCTGCATCGCGCAGCGCCGGCGCCCACATCATTGACACCAACCTTTAAGGAACCGACGTGAGTACATTCAGTGGCCTGAACACGGCCATGTCCGGCCTGAATGCCGCGCGACTGGCCATGGAGACGGCCGGAAACAACCTTGCCAACGTCGGCACCCCCGGCTACACCCGGCAGCGCGCAGAGTTCGCCTCGGTTGGTCCCGTGTCTTCGACCGGCCTGCTCGCCTCCCGTCCCGGCGTTGGCCAGGGAGTGGTGCTCACCGGCATCGCCCGGCTGGCGGATGCCCACCTCGATGCGCGCGTCCGCGGAACCCTGGCCCTTGCTGCGCAGTCAGACACCCGCGCCGAAGCCCTGTCAAACCTCGAGGGAGTCCTGCGGGAACCGGGCGAGAACGGGCTCTCTGCCTTGCTCAACAACTTCTGGGCCGGGTGGGAAGACGTGGCCAACCAGCCCGGCGAGAATGCCCCCGCTGCCGTCCTGCTGAAAAGCGCCAAGGCCGTGGTGAACCGCATCGCCCAGTCCCGTACGGAGATCTCGGACCAGTGGGCCACCCAACGCCAATCCCTGGACACCATGGTCACCGATGTCAACGCCGCGGCCGGTGCGGTGGCCGGGCTCAACGCCCAGATCCGCTCCTCGATCGCAGCCGGCGGTGCTCCCAATGCCCTGCTGGACCAGCGCGCCCAGTTGACGCAGAGCATCGCCGAACTCTCCGGAGCCACCATCCGGGAATTGCCCGACGGCACCGTGGATGTGCTGATTGACGGCAATGCGCTGGTCACCGGATCAACCGCCCGCCCGCTCCAAGTCACGGGTTCCCCCACCATGGACGGCTCCGAGGCACCGGCCGTGCAGTGGGCCCACCGCCCAGGCGCCGTCGCGCTGCAGGGTGGCCGCCTGGCAGGTGCGGTTTCCCTTCTCGCGCCGGCCGCCGACGACGACACAGGCACCGGCGGGTCCTTGGCCGAAGCCGCGAAGTCACTGGACAAGATCGCCTTGGAGCTGGCCGGCAGCGTTAATGAAGTGCATCGCAACGGCAAGACCGTGACGGGCGAGACCGGCATGGATTTCTTTGAGATCAACGAGAACGATCCGGCACTCTCTCTGAGGGTGCTGGCGACCGGAGCCATGGATTTGGCCACTCGATCCGTGAATTCGACCCCCGACGGCATGGACGGCGGCGAACTGGACGGTTCCAACGCCACGAAAATGTCGCAGCTGGGCACCTCCGCGGACGGACCGGATGCCCTGTGGTCCAGCATGGTCATCCAGATCGGCACCGCCACCAAGACAGAGGCCCAGCAGTCGGTATCGACCGCCGTCGCCGCCGCCAGCGCCGCGAGCGCGCAACTGTCGGTCTCGGCGGTGTCCCTCGACGAGGAAAACGTTGCCCTCATTGCCAACCAGCACGCCTTCCAGGGCGCGGCACGGGTTATGACGGCCATCGATGAAATGCTCGACACCCTGATCAACCGCACCGGACTAGTCGGACGCTAGGCAAGGAAACAGGCTCATGACTCGAATCACCACCGCATCGCTCAGCCTCAACACCGAGCGCAACCTGCAGGCCGCCATGACGCGGCTGGCCAGCATCCAGAACAAGGCCGGTACGCAACAGGAAATCGGCCGGCCCAGCGACGACCCGGCCGGTACCGCCAACGCCATGGCAGTGCGCGCGGAGCAGCGCCAAAACGAACAGTTCTCCCGCAACGTACAGGACGCCAACGGCTGGCTCTCCACCACCGACAACGCGCTGACCACGGCGACAGATTTGCTGCAACAGGCGCGAGACCTCGCGGTCAAGGGAGCCAACGACGGTGCCCTGACCCCCCAGGCCAAGGAAGCCCTTGCCCTGGAACTCGACCAGCTGCACGACGCCCTGCTCAGCACTGCCAACACCAAATTCATGGGGCGCCACGTTTTTGCAGGAACCTCAAATGGTTCCACGGCGGTGGATACGGAGAATGGCGCCTACGCGTTCTCCGGAACCAGCGGCGTGGAACGCCGCATCGGCCAGAACTCGACGGTTCGGGTCGATGCGAATGGCGCAGACGTATTCGGCCAGGGCGCCACCAGCGTTTTTCAACTCGTGAAGGATATTGCCATGAACCTCCGTGACGGGACAAACATTTCCTCGCGGATCGGCGACATCGATGAACGTCTGCAAGACGTGCTCGGTGCCCAGGCCGCCATCGGCGCCAGCCATGCGTCGGTGCTTGCCGCCGATGGAGCGCTGCTCTCGGACGCCGTTTCCCTCGAAGCCCGCCGCAGCGGCATCGAGGACATTGATCTGGGTTCGGTCATCCTGGAGCTCAAGACCCAGGAGGTCGCCTACCAGGCGGCCCTGTCCGCCGCCGCCCGCACCCTGCAGCCCTCGCTGATGGACTTCCTGCGATGAGCCGGGTACTGGTTCCCGCCACTCCCCTGCCGGGATTCCCCGAGGCCACCACGCTGTCCCTCGAGCCCGTCGAGGGTGCGATGGGTCTCTACTCCTTGGCTTCCCCCCAAGCCGCAGGGCTGCGCCTCTACGTACTGGATGCGGGATTGCACCTGGCCGACTACAAGCCGGTGTTCACCAACGAACAAATGGCGCTGCTCGGTGACCCGGAGCCCGCGTCGCGGGGCGTCCTGGTCATTGTGAACACCTCCGACAGCCAAGCGAGCGTCAACCTGCTCGCCCCGCTGGTGTTCAACTCCGACACCGGCACGTGCGCCCAGATCATCCTCGAGGGCCAGGACTGGCCCATCCGCTCGGCCCTGCCGCTCTGATTCCATGGCCTGAGTGCCTCCCCGCAGTGCCGGAGCCGCTCCGGCCGGCCTGGCACCAGCAGCGGCAGCACGCTGCTCCCCGGCACCGCAGCTCAGTGACGTGCCACATTTCCCCCATCCCAAACCTGTCTTATGGCCAGGGTGCGCCCTAGGATTGGCAATACGTGCGGGCCGAGAGCCTCGGTCCCGCACTCTGGCACACCGGCAGAGCCTCGCGCCCGGCCGGACGGTGGTTCGCTTCCTTGGGGATTCGAACCACGGGGCACCTTCTGGCAACGGCCCGGCGCCCCACACGGCCACCCGACCTTTCGGGAAACCGGCGGCGCGTCACCGACGCCCCGCCATGTTGAAAGCAGGGGGAACTTTCCCATGGCTCGCATCGCACCACCTCGTCTTTTCGCCCTCCTCGCCGCCGGCATTGCCGCATTCGCACTGACCCTCACCGGGATGGGCCCGGCCAGCGCGCTGGCCCCGCCGACGGAAACCAGCACCTCGGGGACAGTGAACTACGTCAACCTCGGCGACTCGTACTCCGCCGGATTCGGTTCCGGGGCCCTGGTGCCCGGCCCGTTCCCGGGTTGTTTCCAAGGCAACGGACCAACACACGTCACCAAGATCGCGGCCATGGACAACATGAACCTGACCATGGACGCGGCCTGTGCCGGCATGACCACCACCCAGATCGCCGCAGTGATCCCCGCGATCGCGCCATACCTATCCACCGCCGACCTGACTACCCTCACGCTCGGTGGCAATAACCTCGGCTTCGGCCAGATCGTCTTTGCCTGCAGCACCATGGGCTCCGATGCCGCCTGCGAAAACGCGTTGGAGGTCGCCACGGCGATACTCCCGGCCGTTACCTCCTCGGCCCACAAGACCCTGCAGCTGCTGGACGCCGCAACGCCCGGCGAGATCCTGGTACTGGGCTACCCAAGGCTGTTCACCACCTCCAACGGCGACCAGCCGCTTGTCACCGCACGCAATGCCCGGGAGATGAACAAGGTGGGGGATGCGCTTGACCGCGCCATCCGCTCGGCCGTCAAGGGAACCAGCGCCACGTTCGTTCCGGTCCTCGGGCCATTCAACGACCATGGAGTGGGAGCTACCGACACCTGGATGTACTTCAACCTGGCCAACCCCGCGGACCCGTTCAACCTGCACCCCACCACCACCGGCTACCTCAATGGTTACTACCCGGCGGTGAGCAACCGCATCCATATGAACCAGTTGGTGCGCTGATCGACGACCGTGCCCGTCGCATGGCGGATCCAGTCGAGCTCCGGGTCCAGGTCTTGGGAATCCGGATTCACCTACGAAGAACTTCACGTAGGTGACTTGGCTCAGCCAAGTCTCTTTGAAGAAGCAGAAAACCACCCGTACCGGCCGCATGCGACCGGTACGGGTGGTTTTTGAGCTGCGATCAGCTACTGCCTCAGGTGGCGCATCCCTGCTCGCGTGGTCAAGACATCGTCAAATTCAGCATCCACGGGAATCTGGGTGGTGTCCGCACCCGCTTCGTGCCCGTAGTCATAGTCCATGCGCTGTTCCGTTGCACGGCGCATCGGCGCCACCACCGGAACAGCATTCTTCAGGCGACGGCTCAGCTTGGCCTTCTTCGCCTTGCCCTTTTCTGGCACCTCGGAAGCGTAGTAGTACTGTCCGTAGTAGCCGTAGTTCGCGGCGCCGGCACCCTTGGTTGGAACCTGATTCAGGACGAAGCCCAGCACGTTGGCACCAACCTTGTGCAAGTTGCCCAACGACTTGGCAACCTCATCCGTGGACGTCGAGTCCGCCTTCACCGCAACCAGTACACCGTCAACGAAGTTGCTCAACACAGCGGCATCGGTGACCGGAAGAAGCGGTGGTGCATCGATGAGAACCAGTGCATCGCGGCTCATATCCTCGAGCAAGGAAAGCATTGCCTGGGATCCCAAGAGTTCCGACGGGTTCGGCGGGATCCGGCCGGCCGCGAGAATCGACAACGTTGGAATGGGTCCGTAGGGCTGCAGGACGTCGTCCAGCGTCGCCTGGTGGCTGAGCACATCGGTGAGTCCGGCGCCACCGGGAAGGCCAAAGACGTCGGTCACCACCGGGCGGCGCAAGTCTGCATCAATAAGAATTGTTGGTCGGCCGGTGGATGCAATGGCGATGGCAAGGTTTGCAGCGACGGAAGACTTTCCTTCGCCTGGGACCGAGGAAGTGACGAGAATCACCCGTGCCGGCTTGTCGACATCAACATAAGTGAGGTTGGTACGCAGCTCGCGCAATGCCTCTGCATAAGGGTGCGAGGCACGGTCGTCGTGGTCCAGGGCACCGGTTTCAACCGCCGAACGGTTGTTCACCAGTCGCGGGTCCAACGGGATGGTACCGATCACCGAGGTGCCCAGCTTCTCAAGATCCTCCACGGAGCGAACTCGACGGTCCAAGTGCTGCCGAAGCAATGCGTACCCAATTCCCAGGGCGAGGCCAAGCACGCCACCAAGCGCGATGGCGAGCTTTGTGTTTGGCGATACTGGGGACGTCGGAACCTCGGCATCCACCAGCGGAACCAGGCGAACGATCGAATCGTCCTTCGATGCCCCCTTGGCAAAGCCGGATTCAATTTCCGTGACCTGTTCCGCCAGGGCATCCACCCAGGCATTCGCGGTCTTCTGCGCCAGAACGGGATCGGCATTGGTGATGCTCAAACGCACCTCGGCCGTGCCAGTAGGTAGCTCGACTTCAAGCTGTTCGAGAAGCTGCTCGGGGCTTACCTCGAGTTTCAGATCATTCCGTACTCGTTCGGCGACAGCACGAGTGGCCGCAATGCTCTTGTAACTAATGGCACGCGACTTGGCCAGGCTGTCACCAGAAAGTGCCAATGCGGCGGTATCCGCACCACTGGCGATGACAAGTCCGGAAGCCGACGCTGCGTAAAGTGATTGCTGCGTGAGCGTCCAGCCGAATGCGCAGATGACGGCGACTAAGACAACGCTGCAGATGCTCCGCCAAAATGTGCGCAGCACTCGCAGGTATTGCCTTAAATCCGGGCCGTCCGCCACGTTTTCTTCAAGTTGTTCCACTGATAGTGCTCCCGGTAAATTTACGCGCGTTCGAAAGGCCTGAAGGGGGTTTACCTCAATCTTAGCTGGAATTGATGCACACTCTGGACATTCGGTCCCTGACTGCGCAAGATGCACATTACATGAGGTAGCTGAGGTTACAGCCCGCACGATTTCAAGACCGGAACACCCAAGTAATTTTGTGGCGACGGCTCTCCCGTTGAATTCGATGGAAGACACACCGGATTGACTATGATCAAGTCATGATCAGGATCCTCACAGTCTGCACCGGCAACATTTGCCGTTCTCCTTTTGCCGAGCTGTTTCTTCAAAGCGAGCTGGACCGCCTCTCCCCCGGATCATTCATGATTCGCAGCGCTGGATCCCACGCGTTGGTCGGACATCAAATGGATGAGCGTTCCTCGATGAAGCTCCACGAAGTCGGTGTGGCCAGCGATGGATTCATAGCGAGGCAGCTTAACGAAGGCAACGCCAGCGGCAACGACCTAATACTTGCCTTGACCGACGAGCATCGAAGCAGCATTGTGGCAATGAGTCCAAGGCTGCTCAAGCGCACATATACCGTTCGAGAATTTGCTGCCGTGCTTGAAGAGTTGGCGGCCATGCCGGACGGAACGTTACCTAGGGGAAGCGATACGACGACTGTGGAGACACGTTGGGCGGCTTTGCTCAAGGCAGCTCCACTAGCGCGGCCCTCGGCGCGCAGTAAGTTGGCAGGAAATCTGGATGTCGTTGATCCCTATCGTCAAAGCGATTCGGTGTACGACCAGATGGTCGAAGACTTGCTCCCTGCGTTGAAAACAATCGTTGAATTTGAACTCATTCACGCAGCCGAGCAGGGCTGATGCAAAGTCGTGAATGACTGCCCACGAACTATTCTCCCGACTCGGCCGGTCGGTGCTTTTAATGACGAATGTGATGTCTCGGCACATCGGTGACAGTTCTCAGGACATTGGTGACACTCGATGTCTCAGGACATCAGTGACAATTGCCTTGAAGACCGCTCCTTGCGGAAGCGCGTGAGCGACCTGCTGATCCCGACGTATCCCGTCCCTTCCGGCGGCCAGGCGAATTCGGCGATGACTTCCCCTTCGGTATTGGCAAATACGACGCCGTCGGTGTCCCAGGCAGCGATGACGATGCGTCCGGCCATTCGTTTCGTCAGGGAGAACAGGGTCTTGCGGATCTTGACGACGCCGTTGGAATAGACCTGCAGCTTCTGGATGCCGGTATCTGCCGGGTGGGCGATGGTGCCGCTGATTCTGCCGAATACGCTGGTCTCGAGTGCGGCTTCCGGTTCCGGGCCGACGGCATCGTGGCCCGGTGTTTCTGTCTCTGTCTCGGTTTCGGCCACGGGTTCGGGAACGCCCACCACCAATGGTGCGTGTTCGTTGATGCCAGGGAGAACCGGAATGGGGCTTGGCCTGGGTTCTTCGGCAACGGCCGTCGCGTCCCACGACTGCTGCGGGGTGATGCGTCCGGGCAGTCCCTGGTGGGGACGTTCGGTGTTGTAGATGTGGTCGAATTGGTCAACCTGGGCTTGGAGCTCCGCATGGGAATGGGCCATGGGCTGCTTGTCCAGCCAGCGAAACAGGGTCTGGTGAAACCGCTCATTTTTGCCTTGGGTCGTCGGCTTGTATGGCTTGCCGGTGATCGCCTTGACCCCGAGGGAGGTCACGTAGGCGACCAGTTGCCCTTCGACGCCGCGCCGTGAGGGGTTGAGCGCCGCACCGTTGTCGGTGAGCATCCGCTGTGGCACCCCGCGGGCGGCGATGCCCTTCTTGACGACGGCTATGGCGGCCTCGCTGGTTTCCCCGCCCGCCACGTGGGTGGCGACCGCGAGGCGAGAGTGGTCGTCCTGCAGCTGGAAGATCACGCACTTGCGACCGCCGGCGAGCACGTACTCGGTGGCGTCCAGCTGCCAGCAGGCGTTCGGGGCGGGGTAGACGAACCTGCGGTACGAGGCCCGGGGTTTCTTGTTTGGTTCGGACCGGGCCACGTTCTTCTCGCGGAAGATCCGTGCCAGGGAGGCCACGGAGGGTGCCCGCATCCCCAGGGACAGCATCTTGTCGTGCACGCTGATTGGTCCGTGGTCCAGCCCGGAGGACTCCAGGGCGGCCCTCACCTGCAGCGCTTCCTGCTTGAGTTCCTCGGTGAGTTTCCTCGGCGAGGTCTTCGGCCGGCGTGAACGTGGTTCCAGGGCCGCGGCCTGGCCCTCGTCGCGTGCCCTGGCCCGGATCGCGTAGAACGTCTTGCGGGTGATCTCGTGTTCGTCACAAAACGTGGTGACGGAGCCGCGTGGTGCGTCATCGGGCCACTGGGCGATGGCAAGGCGGATACGGGCGTCGACAGGCTCATTCTTATTCACCAGTCATTCTTCATGCCCTGCACCCTGGCGGTCAAAGCCGTGTTAACCCTCGGGAAGTGTCACCACCAAAACCGCCTGAAGTGTCACCGATGTGTTGAGGCAGAACTGTCACCGATCTCCTGCGACGGCGATGATGGTAGTAGGCCATCAGCCCGGCGTGACCCTTCCTGCGACTGACACCTCCAGAGGTTGTCCTGATAATGATCAGTCCGCCGGCTGGTGGCCAGCACCAAACGTGTTGCCCAGCCGGACATGACTTAATAGGAGCCTGATCCAGAGGTCCCATCGCCGTCTTGTCTGCCCGACCGGTCAACACGAGCCCACCCTGTTGCTTTATCAGTTTCAGAGGAGCTCCATCCATCATGACAAACGCGCAGTTCAAAGTCATCGCCGGCATCGATACTCATGCCGACACCCACCATGTTGCCCTCGTCACCGATTACGGGAAACGGCTCGGAGACCGCAAGTTCCTGGCCGTCGGATCCGGGTATCAGGAGATCGCCGCCTACCTGACCAGTTTCGGTCCCGTGACCGCCGTCGGCGTCGAGGGAACCGGCTCCTACGGAGCCGAACTGACACGCGTCCTGACCGGCCGCGGTTTCACTGTCAGGGAAGTGAACCGGCCCAACCGTGCCGAGCGTCGCTTGCACGGAAAGTCAGATCCCTTGGACGCCTACCAAGCTGCAGAATCCGTGCTGGCGGAGCGCGGCACTTCCACGCCCAAGACACGTGACGGACACGTCGAGGCGCTGCGCGTGTTGCGCACTGCCCGCACCAGTGCCATGAAGGCCCGCACCGCCTTGCTGAACCAGATCAGCGGAGTCCTCACTTCCGCAGCGGAGGAGGTCAGGGCCAAATACCGGGGCATGAGCAGCGTGGCACGGGCCAAGGCCATGGCCACAAGCCGGCCTGGCGGGGACGCCGCGGACCCGGTCGTGGCGACCCTGGTGACGCTCAAGCGGTTGGGGACCCGGCACCGGTTTCTCAGCGAGGAAATCGCCGAGACGGATGCCGAGTTGGCTGCCATCGTTTCTTCCCGTGCCCCGGAGCTTCTGGAGGTCAACGGCGTGGGTACCGTGGTCGCTTCCCAACTGTTGGTGACGTTCGGGGACAACCCCGAACGCATGGGCAGCGAGGCCGCATTCGCTGCGCTGGCTGGCGTCGCGCCGGTCCCGGCCTCCTCCGGGAAAACGAACCGCCACAGGCTCTCCCGCGGCGGTGACAGGCAAGCGAATGCATCGCTTTACCGCATCGTGTTGGTGCGCATGGCCAAGGATGCAAGGACGCGCGAATACGTGGCCAAGCGCACCGAGGACGGCATGGGCAAGAAGGAAATTATTCGCTGCCTCAAACGCTATGTTGCCCGGGAAATCTTCCGTGTCATGAAGAACCCCAGGCCTGCGCCGTTGGTCAATGACCTGCGTCCGCTGCGTCTGGGGCTGGGCCTCACCCAGGTGGTGGCAGCGAACGCCTTGGGTTGCTGGACCAGCACTATTTCAAGGATCGAGCGAGGCGAATGCCGTGACCACGAGGCGATTGAACGTTATCGATCGTGGCTGGAAAAACAGGGCTCTGAAAGCAGTTGACAACAATAGGAGCCTCATCACAACTCCTGTTAAAACTGGTGATTGTCTAAGATCCTCGTTCCAACCGGAGTTCTTCCATGCCATCTTCCCCCATCAGCATCCTCCATGGCCAACTGGACGACATCCCCGAAAACCTCATCAGCTTCATGACTCCCGAATCGATCTTCCAGGCACTCGCCTCGTTCCCCGACCACCGCAAACCTCGCGGCATCCGCCACCAGCTGGGCTGGATCCTGGCCGTTGCCCTCTGCGCGGTGCTGTCCGGCGCCAAGCCCTTCACCGCCATCGCCGACTGGTCAACCTACGCCGCCTCCACCTCGCTGCGCACCACCGGATTCGCGGCACCGCACGTCACCACCTTCCAACGCGTCCTGGCCCGATTGGATGCAGAGGCCTTCGACCAAGCCATGGGCGCGTGGGTGCAAACCCAAGTCGAGGCGCGGATCATCGCCATCCGCGTCTTGGAAGTACGCGGAGCCAAAAACGGTGGCGCGGATCGCGTGCACCTCATGGCAGCGCTGGACCACGACACCGGCACCGTCCTCGGACAGGTCGACGTCGGAGTCAAGACCAACGAGATCACCCGGCTCGACTCGCTCTTGGAAACCCTCGGTGACCTGGACGGCAGGATCATTACCATCGATGCCCTGCACACTATGGGTCGCCATGTGCGAGTTCCTGCATGCCCGTGGCGCCCATTTCCTGATGAGGATGAAAGGCAACCAACCCAAGCTGCTCAAACAACTCAAGGCCCTGCCATAGAAGGAAGTCCCGTGGGGGAACCAGCAACAAGACACCGGGCACGGGCGCAGGAGCATCCGCAAGATCAAGGTCGCCACGCTCACTGGCGGCATCAAGTTCCCGCACGCGTTGCAGGCAGCGCAACTGGCCCGAAAGACACGGCCACTGAAGGGGAAGAAGTGGTCCATCGAGGTCGTGTATCTCATCACTTCGTTGCCGGCCCACCAGGCAAGCCCGCGGCAGCTGAACACCTGGATCCGGGGCCACTGGAAAATAGAGAATTCCCTCCATTGGTGCCGGGACGTGACGTACCAGGAGGACGCGAGCCAGACCCGGACGGGTGTCGCGCCGCGGGTGATGGCGAGCCTGCGAAACCTGGTCCTCAGCCTGCGTCGGCTCAACCACAGCACCAACATCGCCAAGGCCAGCCGCTACATGGCCAAACACCCCGCACGCCCGCTGGAACGCATCGGGTTCACGACCCGGTCAGCGACTTTGCATTAGCCCTGCGCAGCCGAGCAGTAATCTGTCGATTTCTCTAGGCACAGTCCAGGGCATTGAACCCTTAGCAAAGCCGGAAGAACTTGGCTCGTATGTTTGTCAATTACTTTCTCGGACCTGTTTTTCGATCCAGCTGACGATTTACCTGAGTTTCGCTTTGGAGTCGTTCCTTCGGGCAATTACTCAGATATTGGTTTGTTCTCGCTGCCGTCAAGATTGCAAGGACAACTGGAATCATAATGTACGGACTGTTGAATCCGCTTACAGAGAACCCATTGGAAATAGCGATGAGCACCAATGCAATCGCCCCCGTGCGTTGGACACGTGATTTTCTAAGCGCGAACCAAACAACCCAAATAACAAGCAGAAAACCGAAGATCCCTGCGTCGAAGATTACGCGCAGCGTAAAGGCATGGAAGATGACCGAGTAACAACTACCATCGCCAGTCGTTGAGAACAGTGCTTGGTAAAAGGACAGGCGATCACAGCCCTCGCGACTAACGGGAGAAATCGGCACAGTTCCGAACAGCCATTCGATACTGGTCCATTTTTGGGTCTCACTGAGGAAAACATCGAAAAAATTCAGCCGATCGATCTGCCCGCCTTCTGGGTTCCTTGAAGCGAATATCTGGAGAGGGATCAACACCAACAACGGGATCAAACAAGCGAGCAAGTACTTGACAAGAAGACTTGCCTTTTGAGCCTGTGAAATGGCGAACAAGCAGAGAATGAGGAACGCGACTGCGCCGCTACGTGAACCTGACAAAAGTGTCAAGGTTCCTAGGGTGAAGATAATCAGAAACTTATGTCTGATATGGCGATACAGCGCCACTACCAGTCCGGAGAAAAGTGCTAACTCAAAATTGTTCTCGGTGAGCAGTCCGGGCCGCTCGTTTGGTCCCAAAACTGCCGAAGTTAGTATGGATTTGAGCGTAGCCATCCCAATGAGGAGCCACGTGACGATAACTAAAGGACGAACAGGGCCCCACTTTTTCCGAATCGCGAACGCTAAGACCATCAGGTAGAACATCCACCGATAGGCCTGCAAAAAGTCTTCCAATGGGGAATTTGTCACGAATGCAGGTACCACTCGAGTTACTAGGTATCCCGCTAGGAAGAACAATAGTCCGGGTGCAGCGATTCGGCCCCGGCTTATCATGATCAATACGAAAAGGATGAGCCACGCATCGAAAAGTGACGTCATTGGAAGGACGCCAAACTCACCTAGCCGAGGAACACTGAGGATTCCTGCCACGAGTAGCATCACATAGAGCGCACTGCGGAGGACCTGAGGGACAGCCCCACTGTCATGTATTCGTCGAGACAAGTCCGTCATATTGATACCCCCCTGTCGGGCCTGCTGAAGTGCTCCAAAAGCGTAAAGTCCACAACGCCAATTTGAGTGCTGCTGAGTTGAGTGGAGAGTTCACTCAATCCTAACTTTCGAAATTGCATAAGAACCCATCGACGTATTAACATCCTGTCTTTTGTCTACCCCTACCCTGAAAACCAACGTATCCAGTCTACCGGCACCTGAAATATGTTCGGAGTGTCCTCGGTTGATTGCAAGACGCATCACTGAGTTGATATGGGCTTTGGCGCTCCTTGGCGGCATGGGACCTAATCCCCGGCGACTCTAACTGACTAAATTTACGGCCACCGTCTCGATCGGACCATGAATGCATATTCGACGCTTTGAGGACCACCATTATTGCCGTTGGGGGCCACTGATATTGACGTTGGGACCAGTACCTCCCCGCGTGGGAGCCACAGGCCCCCAGCGGGTTCCACCTGGTTCTGGACGGCGCCGACCTTCTCGCGTCACATGTGCCTTCCCGCTCCGGGCAGGATGGCGTGGTGGACGTCCCGGTCCATGACCATCCTCTGCGTTGACGCCGGAGCCGGGCCGCCGGTGCCGGCCCTTCTGCAGACACCGCGTGCAGGACACGCAGGGCCGGTGTTAGCGGCCATGAAGAAATGCCCACTGGTGGCCATTCGCCCATGGCCGTATGCGGGCTCTGCCGTGGCCGTCTGCGGGCATCCACTTCGCAGCTGCAGGGCGGGCAAGCGCCCGGACAAGGCATTCCCTGCCCGGAAGGGAATCGCCATCACCGAATACGTGGACGGTGATGCGAGGCGCGGCGGAGCACGGGTCCACCATCGCCGGGATTCGTTGCCATGCCGGGGAACGGCAGGTGTTGCGGGGCGTCCCGGCATCGTCGATCCAGGATTGGCCCACCGTACGACATGGTGTGCCGACAGGTCTGCGAGCCGAGTGGAGCAAAATCGCCGAGAACCCTGGATTGGTGCTTTTTGTTTGGCCGACGGCGGGCAGCCCTCATGGGCATTCCGCGCTGATCCAATGGTTTCTTGCTGGCCGCCAGTGGGCACTTTTCCCAGGCCGCCAACAGGCCGGGCCGCATGTGTGTGTGAGCGCTAAACTTCAGGCCGTTTCATCCATGGAGACGGGCCAAGTTGACAGTGCCAAATAGCCTCAGGAGGTAGTGATGTTCCGGCTTGTTGGCTTGTTGGTAGTGTCGTTCCGACTACGCGGTAATGTCCGTGGCCCGTCGCGACCACCCGATCCGATCGTCTCGCAACCCGGCGTGGCGATCATAAGAGGGACGGGATGTCTTGGTGGCGCGCGCGGAGGCCGTGTCCCGCTCTTCACGGGGCCGGGCCGACACGGCAACCATCGCTCCGGAGCGGACCGACTCCTGCTTTCTCAGTCGCAAGAACGCCCTCGCCGCCGCAGGCAGTGCTGCCAACCGCAGAACGGCACTGGATGCACCGACGTCGAGGAGCCATTACCTGGCGGGACCATGACCGACCGCCGGGACCGCGCATGTGCAGGTTACAACGGGCCCGAGTCAAGGCTCAAAGTACTACCACTTCCCCCGAATTCGATTACCACCTGCCCGGAGAACTCACTACCCGGTCGCCAGAACAGCACTACCATCAGACGCTATTTGGCAGACAGCTCATTTCAGGCCAAATGAGCGCCAAGCGCCAGCCCCTTGGCAGCGGCTCGAGATTGCCCACATGCGGTCCCCGCCAGCAACAAGTGCGAACGGTTCCCGCCGGGTGTTTCGAGCGGCAGCCGACGATCTTGAGCGGCCCTGCGTCCCCCGCGGATAGCCGCATCCCCGCGTCTCTCGTGCCGGATGGGCCCGGCCTGTCAGTGCCCGGTTCGGCGCCGTCCTGGCTGGTGTGCGCAATGATGCCGGGGGCTGCCGGTGGGGGCCCGTGTCCACAATCGGCGGTGGCATCAATGACGAAGTCGACATACTTTGTGCGCGGCCAAGACCTCGGGCGGTCAACATGTTGGAGCCCCAACGGTCTGCCAGGGATTCAACGATGGCCGCGACCGTCCTGATGCGTAACGCGTCCTGTCAGGATATGGTTATAGATGAGTCCTGATGCAAATCATCCCACCGCCATTGACCGGTTCGATGGCCCGTGTGAGGCCGGCACGGGATCGAGATTTCTGTGGGTAAAACGAAGATCTTCGGCGGGTTCCATCGAGGCTGCCGAAATGGTCTGGGAGCTTGCTGACATGGCCTGCTTCTTAGCGCCGATATGGCCTACTTCTAATCGACGAAACACAACTTCGCCACCTACCAGACCCCGGCAATCAACGATTGGCTGTCAGTCCATCCGCACTTCTTCATGTATTTCAGGCCAACAGCGTCGTCCTAGATTACCCAGGTCGAGCACTGGTTCGGGTTCCTCGCCAATAAGCTGCTGCGCCACGGGGTTCATAAAAGCGTCCAAGCCCTGGAACGAGACATGAAGAACTGGATCGAAACTGGGAACCAGGACTACGAGCCATTTATGCGGAAAAGTCCGTCGAGGGCTTCCCAGACGCCCTCACCAAATCTACCGACCGGATTTCAGGAGCCAAACCTTAATTGGAGAGTTCTCATCGTTCCTGAAGAATTCTCTGCGTTCGCCCAACAAAGTATCCGAGTATCGATACTTGTATACCGAACGAAGCTGCCAAACCCCACGATGCTCCAACTGCACCAGCGACTATTGCCCCAATGGCACATAAAGCCAGACAGAGGATGGTGCAGGTGATAGAAACAGCTGCCACAATTCGTTGACGATTCCAGCCCTGCAAAACTGCGCTCATTAGCGAGGCTGCTGACGCGAATATCAGACCCATGAGCGCAATTCTAACAGGCCATTCTGCCTCGACATATTCAGAACCAAGAAGCGTGGGCACCAGCGGAGGCAGGGTCCACGCCAGCCCCGTATATAGAACAGCAAATCCAGCAATCGAGATCCAAAGCATACGTAACGTATGCGTGATTCTTCCGAATTGCCTAGAAGCAACAGCTGGCATGAGTACGGTGGCAAGAGCTGAAGAGACCATCCCCAGCGGACCGGTCAAGCGGCTTGCTGCACCATAGAATCCGCCGACGGACGGGCCTCCGATTGAAGTAACGACAATCGCATCCAAATTCCTCAACTGCGCTCCGATAGAGTTCGCCCAATAAGACCTAGAACTGACGAGCACAGTTCTAAACGCCTCAAATCCAAAGTTAACTCCGGCGTTCTTAGCTGACTGATACCAAGCTAGACAAAGTGCCCCAATTGCGGCCACAGCGTAGGAAATCGCGAAAGCGAACAGAGCTGGAAATGAATCCAAAGCCACTAAAACGATGAAAAGCACAAGTGCCATCGTCCTCCGAAATACTTGATTCACAGCGTTCACGCGAGCTCTTCCGTCAGCTAGTGGTATTCCAAGCCACGCTTCCGTATTCTTTTCGGCAGCGCACCACACAGCTAGTGGTAGTAATTGCAAGTACTCGGAGTCATTTGTCACCTGATTCGCGAATAAGAGAGCCACTGCAGACAGGATCATGACCCCTGCGCCGGACAAACTCACCAACCCCAGTGCATAAGGCAGAAGCGAAGATCCAGGATTTAGAGCCCGCTCTTTAACGATAAAAGTTGACACTCCCAAGTCTGCAATCGTCTGCATGACGATAGCAGCCCCCCATATGGCCACTAGGATTCCGAAGCTCTTGGGCTCAATATTTCGTGCTAGGACTACTAACGCTAGGGCCTGAAAAACTGCACCGATGAAACGGGAACCAGTCACCCACGCGAATTGCCCCAAGATTCGTTTCCCCAAGAGTGTCGACTTTGGTGAGGTATTTTCAGTTAGGTTCACTTGAGTTGTTCCAGATGTCGCTGGCGCTCTTCTTCTGATTCGAATCGATATCGGACGACTCGTGCCGGATTTCCCGCAACAATGGCGAATGCGGGGACAGACTTCGATACAACCGCTCCGGCAGCCACGATGGCACCATCACCGATCTCTACGCCGCTCAGGACTACAGACGATGCCCCTATCCAAACGTCACGCCCAAACTTGACCAAATCTGATGGTTCTGACTGACGCTCTGAAACGCGTGTCGAGTGACTCATTGGAGTGCCAATTTCATTGGAGGCATGATCGTTCTTACCAACGATTTGAACACCCATTCCGATAATCACGTAGTCACCGATCTCGCCGGAAACTTGGACTACACTGTGCGGCCCGATAGAAACGTCATGGCCGATCCGTAGACCATGTGGCGAACTTACGACGACCCCCCGGCCCACCCTGAAGTTCGCCCCGTAAGTGACATTCTCATGAACGGCCAAAGATCTGAGGATATGGCGAGCTACTCTAACCAGGGGCCTCGGGACGCCAGTCGCGAACGCGTGATTGGTACTTCGTATTCTAGACATATGTCTCATCTCTCCCTGTTAAGGCAGCAGCCAGGCCTTTTGACATTGCATCGGCTGAATAGCGATTGCGCACAAAAGCTGATGCTTCTTCAATTGGAACGTTTCCTCGGCTCTGCCATCGGACCACGATCTTATCTGCCATTTGGGCCGGATTATCAGAAGCGAACCAGCTTACACGGCCGTCAGTCCCCAACTCGATTTCGGGCGAATGTTCTTCGTCCTCGGCCACAATCATGGGTATACCAAAACCGAGCGACTGAGTCAGCCCGAGTCCGGCGAAGCCTGGAGAGGCACTTGCAAAGCTCCTGGAGTAGTACGTTCGGAGGTCTTCGACGTCGTCGATCCAACCCACGAACTCCACCAAATCGACGCCCAGCCCCAGTTCCGAACAAATCTCGCGGAGCCGCTCTTCCATGGACCCCCCGCCAATAAGCAGAAGCTTGGCCCCTTCCATACGATCCGTGGCAAGCGCAAACGCTCGAATAACAAGGTCGAGCTTCTTGGCCTTCTCAAAACGGCCAACGTAAATAAGACAGTGCCTATCGCCGTCCGCAACAGACGGACGGATCACGTTCTGGCGGTACAAAGAATTGGGTGCCACCCAAACAGGTTTGTCTGGAAGTTCTTGGACCCCTCGGTCTCGATCACGATAGGTATAAGACACAGTTCCATCAGCGAGCCACCGCAAAAGCCTTCTCAGCCATGCTGTATTTGCAGATCCCCCAGCTTGAGGATGCAAGTGTCCCCAAACGAGAGTGCGTCGACGGAGAATTTTGCGTATCAGCAACAATGGCCAAACAGAAAGGCTACGGGGGTTAAGATCCACGACAAGATTCGCCACACGTAAGGTCATAAATGTCCGGGGAATCTGGATGAACGCTTTTCCGCCTATTCGCAACATCGGAGTCTCACGATATAAGTCCCTTCGAATACCCGTCTTAACGCTCATGTCAAGGTGGGCTTTGGATACCTCAATCTCCAGATCACCCTTCAGCTCCGTGCGCAGGAGCTCAATGCACTCCTCTCGGTATTTGGGCAAGACAGCCAAGAAGAGGCCGTACTCGGGAGTCTTCATCGCCGCGAACCTTCTGTCTCCGACGGCCGCTCCGTAGCCGGGCGCGACTCCTGCAGTTCAATCTCACGAACCTTGATGCCGATCTGCCAGTAGTAGAAGCTCAGCGCCAATGCATAATGCAAGCCCTCCCGACCGTCCAGGAATCCAGCCTTCACCATGTACGAATAAACAAAGAACACGAGTCCCTTGAACGGCAATCTAGTCGCTATTCGTCCGAGGCGCGAGCGCGCTTGTCGAGATGCGTTGTCTCCGTCGTACAGCATCTGAGCTTCCCAGTCGCTATACCTGTTATGCCGCTGAAAGTAGTCAAATAGGCCATCTCGGTCGTCGTGACCAAGAGGAGAAGTGAGTAGTTCAACCGTTCCAGTGCTAATCTGCGGCTGATAGTGTCCCTCAACTTCCCACATGTTCTTGACATGTAGGTCATCCGGCCGTGGCCAGTAACCGCAGCTTCGACGCATACCGATCCTTTTCGAAACCCGATGCCCATGTCTTAGCTCTTTGCCGAGCCAAAAATATCTTAAGGGGACTTGAATCGCTGAGGCATTAGCTCGAACTATGACCTGTCGAATCTCAGTGACAATGTCTTCGGTAAAGTATTCATCGGCATCCAAATAAATGACCCAATCGTTGGTGCATTGGGGCAAAGACCACTCTTTCTTTTTTGGATACTTACCATCCCAAGTGAACTGCACGACTCGAGCCCCGGCTGCTTCAGCAAGTTCAACAGTCCTATCGGTGCTGTTAGAATCGATGACTAGAATTTCGTCAAAATCCTTAGCCGACATAACAGCCCGCTCTACATGCTTCTCCTCGTTCTTGGTGAGGATGACCACGGAAGCTTTCAGCTTTCCGCCACTTACTTTGCCTAGACTCATTTGCTGTAATACCTCTCGCCATAATCAGTCGTTTTGTTCGATGTCCCGACGATTCGATTAGCAGGTATTGAAGCATTCGGACCAAGGACACTACCGGGCTTGACAACGCTACTTCGGCCGATCGTTGTCCCACCCAGAATCATAGATCTCGAAGTTATCCAGACGCCGTCCTCAATTTTCACCGGTCGCGTCAACAACGCCATGTCGCGCCGCAAAGCATGGCTTCCCGTAGTAATAAAGGCTTCCTGGGATACGACAACGTCCGTTCCAATCCAGACTTCGTCTTGGTTATGGATCCACACTCCTTCTCCGATCCAACAACGATCGCCAATCGAGAGCTTCCAAGGGAACTTAACACGAGTCCGTGGCCGAAACACGACGCCGTTACCGATCTCTGCACCGAAAGTTCGCAGCGCCCAAACTCTGAGTTTTGAGCTGATCTGGAGCGGATTCGTGACAATGAAAAACTCGACGATTCCCCATAAATACACCACCGATGCCGGACGTCCCCAAACCGACTTTTCGCCGGGAGCCTGCGCCAAGTTGATTACCCGTACATCTGGCTTGACCTTATCCAATGCCGCCCCTGTTCTAAACATTGACCACACAACGGATTGTTCGTGGTGCAAATTAACTTCTCGAATCGTGGTTCACCCACCGACTAGCATAATATGGACGAGTGAGCCTCCCTAACATCGTGACACCGCCGCAAGATTTTGCAGCACTCCTTACAAGCCTCAACTACGCACCAGAGCAAACCGGGATTGCCCCCTACGCCACGAAATTGGCTGAGGGCCTCCACCTCCAAGGAATTGACATTCAAGTCCTGGCGGGCTATCCGCACTACCCCCAATGGGAGGCGCACTCAGGTTACACGGGGATGACGATGGAACAACACGTCAACGGCGTTAGCATCAGGCGACTGCGCCACCGCATTCCTTCTGTTCCGAAGTTCCTGCCCCGAATCCACATGGAGTTGTCATACGGCCTCCGTATTTTACTCACCAAATGGCACGCATCCGATGTGGCTCTGACTATCTCACCGGCACTATTTGCATCAGGAATGACGGTCTTGAAGGCACGTAGCACGGGAACGCCGGTCGGCATATGGGTCCAAGACCTCTACAGCCGTGGGTTGGAGGAAACGACGGGCAGCTCCCTTTTGGTATCACGCGCCGTTAAGTTCATCGAAGGCAAGATCCTGCGATCTGCTACTGGGGTCACTGTGATACACGAACGTTTCCGCCAGTACGTTGTGGATGAACTCGGCGTATCGGCCGATAAGGTTCACGTCATTCGAAACTGGTCCCACATCGAGGTTCCAGAAAAAATCGATCGCGAATCCGTCCGTGAGAGCTTGGGTTGGAAGGTGGACGAAATTATCGCACTCCATGCTGGGAACATGGGCGTCAAACAAGATTTGGGAAATATCATCGAAGCTGCTCGAGTGGCTTTCTCCAGCGGTTCCAAGGTTCGTTTCGTCCTGCTCGGCGACGGCAATCAGCGACCGGCACTGGAGGCAAGCGCCGAAGGCGTTGGCAATCTATCATTTCTTGCGCCACTCTCTGATGCAAACTTCGTACCTGCTCTGCAAGCCGCTGACGTTCTCCTTGTAAATGAGCTCCCTGGGGTCAAGGAGATGTCGGTTCCAAGCAAGCTGACCTCATATTTTGCGACAGGACAACCCATCATTGCAGCGACTGAACCCGATAGTGCCACTGCCGACGAAATAAGGGCTTCGGGCTCTGGCCTTCATGTTCAATCAGGCAAACCCTCAGAGTTACTGGCCGCCATCGAAGAGTTAGCCTCCAACCCGGATCTGGCCACCAAATGCAGCGTGTCGGGCACCATATATGCGCAAACGATACTAAGCGAGAAACGCGCCATCGACGAATTCGCCATTTGGCTTAGCTCGCTGAAAAATTCTGTCAATTAGACGATTTCCGATATGATTAATTGCAAGTCTCGGCAAACATTCGATATTCATTTCAACCACTTGGGGGACCACATTGGCTAAAAAAGCACTCATCACCGGCATCACAGGTCAGGACGGGTCGTATCTGGCCGAACTCCTCCTAAGCAAAGGCTATGAAGTACATGGCCTCATTCGCCGAGCCTCGACGTTTAATACTGCTCGCATCGATCATATGTACGTCGATCCGCATCAGTCTGATGCGAAGCTTTTCCTTCACTACGGCGACCTTTCCGACGGGGCTCGGCTGGTGACACTACTTTCCGAAATCAGTCCTGACGAGGTATACAATCTCGCAGCCCAATCACATGTCCGTGTCTCCTTCGATGAACCTGAGCACACTGGCAACACCACGGGAATCGGTACCGTCCGCCTTCTTGAAGCTCTGCGCATGGCTCACGTTGATGCCCGCTTCTATCAGGCGTCATCCTCAGAGATGTTCGGTGCCACTCCTCCGCCGCAGAACGAAGACACTCCGTTCTACCCTCGGTCCCCTTACGGGGCGGCGAAGGTATACAGCTACTGGATCACCAAGAACTACCGCGAGGCTTACGGGATGTTTGCCGTCAACGGCATTCTCTTTAACCATGAGTCGCCTCGCCGTGGCGAAACGTTTGTCACGCGCAAAATCACACGCGCCGTAGCCGCCATCAAGACTGGCAAACAAAACGAGCTTTACATGGGTAACCTCGACGCGGTTCGTGACTGGGGTTACGCCGCCGAGTACGTCGAAGGCATGTGGCGCATGCTTCAGGTAGACGAGCCTGAAGACTTCGTGTTGGCTACCAACGCCGGATATTCAGTTCGTGACTTCCTTCAGTACTCGTTCGAGCACGTCGGCCTCAATTGGGAGAACTACGTGCGGTTCGATGAGCGCTATTTGCGCCCAACCGAAGTAGATGCTCTCATCGGTGACTACTCAAAGGCTGAAAAGAAACTCGGCTGGGTCCCGACCGTGAGAACACCGGAGTTGGCACGCATCATGGTAGATGCGGATCTCGAGGCACTCAAGAATGCCGGCAACCCCTGGATTGACAATGTAAACCTCGAAAGCTGGAAGGTCTGCGTTTAGGTGGGAAGCAGTGAATATGTCGCTCGTCCACTAAACCGAACAGCAAAGATCTATGTCGCTGGGCACCGTGGACTTGTAGGGTCCGCGATTTGGCGAAAGTTAGAGTCCGAGGGATTCACCAACATCATTGGACGAACCTCGGCCGAGCTGGATTTGAAAGACCGCGGCGCGGTTTTCGAATTCTTCGCTTCTGAAAAGCCTAATTATGTAGTCTTGGCGGCTGCCAAAGTCGGTGGCATTTTAGCCAACAATACTTTCCCAGCTGACTTCTTGAGCGAGAACATGCAGATCCAAGTGAACACCATGGATGCGGCGCTTGAGCATAATGTCGAACGTCTCCTTTTTCTTGGTTCTTCATGTATCTACCCAAAGATGGCTCCGCAGCCGTTGAAGGAAGAATACCTGCTCACAGGGCAGTTGGAACCGACGAACGACGCCTACGCCATTGCCAAGATCGCTGGGATCCTACAAATTCAGTCGATTCGCCGCCAGCATGGGAAAGCATGGATTTCTGCGATGCCGACAAATCTATACGGACCAGGCGACAATTTCTCCCCGATGGGCTCGCACGTAATGCCGGCTTTGATTCGACGCTACGACGAGGCCGTCCAAAATGGCGCCACGACAGTCGTCAATTGGGGCAGTGGAACGCCGCTTCGGGAGTTCCTTCACGTTGATGATATGGCTTCAGCTTGTCTCTTCCTCCTAGAACACTATGACGGTCCTGAACATGTCAATGTTGGGGTGGGTTCAGATGTCACCATCAAGGAGCTTTCCGAGACGGTCGCCCAAGCCGTTGGCTATGAAGGTTCCATGGAATGGGATGCGAGTAAGCCTGATGGAACGCATCGCAAGCTCATGGACGTTTCCAAGCTAACAGCGGCTGGTTGGACTGCAAAGATCGGTCTTCATGAGGGAATCCAACAAACCGTAGATTGGTTCCGCAACAATCGTGAGTCATTCCGCGGATAGATTCATCGTGGAGGCGCTATCAAGCGCCTCCGCCTCTCCGCACAAAATTCGTTAGAAGTACCGTCATCTGCATGCCCGGGCGATTTCGCGATGGCTAGAAGTTGGCGTCATTTTCAGGGGGAAACAGTGTCACCACGTATTTCAGTCATCGGAACAGGCTATTTGGGTGCCACCCATGCTGCTTGCATGGCAGAACTGGGTTTTGAAGTCATTGGGCTGGATATTGATCAAAACAAGATTAATAGCTTGTCCCGAGGTGAACTTCCATTTCACGAACCTGAGCTACCGGAGCTATTGCTAAAGCACATCTCAACCGGGCGCCTGCGTTTTACGACTTCCTATAAGGAAATCGGTGCATGGGCTGATGTGCACTTCATTGGTGTCGGAACACCACAGAAATCTGGCGAGTACGCGGCAGATATGACCTACGTGGATGCTGCCACATTGTCCTTGGCCCAGCACATTACCAAGGATTCCGTGATCGTAGGTAAGTCGACAGTGCCAGTGGGCACTGCCCGTCGACTCAGAAATCTCGTTGCGGAGAATAAACAAGCTGATGTATCCATCGGCTTTGCCTGGAATCCAGAATTCTTGCGTGAAGGATTCGCGGTCAAGGATACTCTACAGCCCGATCGCTTGGTCGTCGGAGTTGAGGAGACGGCCACCGAACAGGTCCTGAGGACTGTATATGCGGCAGCGATTGCTGATAATACGCCGTTCATCAGCACTGACTTCGAAACCTCCGAACTTGTGAAAGTGGCAGCCAACGCTTTCCTCGCCACGAAGATCTCGTTCATCAACGCCTTCTCCGAGATCACCGAATCTGTCGGTGGAGACATTCGCACCTTGGCTGACGCCCTCGGACACGATCTAAGAATTGGACGACGGTTTCTCAACGCGGGCGTTGGGTTTGGAGGCGGGTGCCTTCCCAAAGACATCCGGGCACTTCAGGCACGCGTCAGCGAGTTGGGCTTGGAACGGACGATGCGATTCTTGTCAGAAGTCGACGAGATCAATCTTCGGCGTCGAGATCGAGTTGTTCATCTCGCTGAAGAAATGGCGGGACCATTGGGAGGCAAGAAGATTGCCATTCTTGGTGTAACTTTCAAGCCCAACAGCGATGACGTGCGTGATTCCCCTGCGTTGGACGTAGCCGCGCGATTGTTCAGTGCCGGAGCCGACGTCAACGTTTATGATCCCAAGGGCAATGCAAACGCTTCAAAGCGCTTTCCACGCCTAAATTACGTTGGTTCGGCTCTCGAATCCGTTAGCGATGCCGATCTTGTGATATTGCTTACTGAGTGGTCTGAGTTCAGCGATCTTCTGCCAATCGACCTCGACCATTTAGTGAAAGCAAAGAATTTTATCGACGCCCGAAACGTCTTGGACCTCGCTACCTGGCGAGCCGCTGGGTGGCAGATAGCTGCACTTGGTCACAAGTTCGAATCAGAGCCCGCGTTTGCTTCTGAAATGGCCCTTTCCTAGGCTTCGCCGCAGCGTTAGTCATTCAAATATTTTCCTCGGGGGATCAACATATTGCGCAATAATAACCACGAATGGAGAACCGGGATCCCCCGGGTCCTCAGTATGATCGACGGAGTTTCCATCGTTATCGCAATGGTTACTGCTCAGTTGTCACGCTTCGGAACTGGTACTGACCAGTCCTTGGGCGGGGTCGTCGTCACAAGTTATTGGCTCGTAACAGCCCTGCTGGGGATAGTGTGGTGGTTCTTTCTCCGAATCTGGGGCTCCAGCGATATCAAAGTCCTTGGTGCCGGTCCTGAAGAGTACAAACGCGTGGCTGTTTCGTCCCTCTACCTATTTGGCTCCGTGGCTATCGTGTCTTACTCGTTCAGCATTCACACAGCCCGTGGATATATAGGTGTGGCGATGCCGCTTGGCATCGTACTTTTGCTGATCTCACGATGGATCTGTCGAAAGATTCTGGTTCGGCATCGAAATAGCGGCCGCTTTACACGCCGGATCATGCTTGTGGGCAGCCCCGCGGCGGTCGATCATCTTCACCGCAGACTGGGCAGTGTGCCTGGCGCCGGGTATCTACCTGTCGCAGTAATCTTGCCCGGATACCAACTCAACTCACCCTCCGGCAAAGAACTCAATCTACCTGTTGCGAGTGTTGGCAGCGAAATACGCCAAATCCTTGAAGCCGTCGAGTCATATAAGGTCGATGCCATTGCAATTTCAGCGGGCACGGTTCTAAAGCCTCGGGTCATTCGACAGCTGGGCTGGGAACTTCAGGAACGACGCATCAGCATGATCATGGCTCCAGCACTTACCGACATTGCCGGACCCCGCATCCACACCCAACCCGTAGCCGGGTTGCCCTTGATCCATGTTTCAACGCCAGAACTTGAAGGTTCACAGGCTTTCGTGAAGCGGGCATTCGACTGCATTGGTGCAGTGCTCGGATTGATCATTCTCTCACCGTTATTTCTCTTCGTTGCATTGCTAATCAAGAAGGACAGTCCTGGCCCGATTTTCTTCCACCAGGAACGGATAGGCCGAAAGGGAGTTCCGTTCAAGATGCACAAGTTCCGCTCAATGGTCGTTGACGCCGAGGACCTCCTAGCCGATTTGCAAACAGTCGACGAGGGCAACGGCGTCCTATTCAAGATGAAAACCGATCCGCGGATCACCAAGATTGGCGCGTTCATTCGCCGCTATAGCATCGACGAGCTCCCCCAATTATGGAATGTCTTGACCGGCGAGATGAGCATGGTGGGTCCTCGGCCTCCACTCCAGAGTGAGGTCGAGACCTACGAGGAGTACGTCCTTCGTAGGCTCAAAGTCAAGCCCGGAGTGACAGGACTTTGGCAGGTCAGCGGTCGCTCAGATTTGTCGTGGGACGATAGCGTGCGTCTGGACCTTTACTACGTCGAGAACTGGTCGCTCACTCAAGACCTGATCATCCTTTTCCGCACAGCCAAGGCAGTGTTCGGCAAGGACGGCGCCTACTAAGGTTTCGGCCAGACTCACGCTCGCAGCAATGACGTCGGCTTCGATTCCCATGCTTTGGTCGGAATAGCGGCCGTATCATTCTGTAGCCGAACAAGTCTTTCACTCTTACCGCTAGGCTTGATCCTATGGCTTTTTCCTCTTCTGCTGACGGCAACACTGCAGCAATTTCCAACCTTGCTCAGATACTCACCCCCGAGGGCTGGACACTGTTGAATACGGTGGACCCTTCCTCGGCGGGCACCAAAGAAGCCGCCTTCCAACTGAATTTGATTCTTCGAAAGGCCGGGCACCCCACCGAGTTGGTGACAGCCGTGGTGCAGCAAAGCCAGCTGCGCTTTAAAGCCCGGGTTAAATTCGGCCCGTTTGCCGACACCATGGTGTTCACCCCCGCCGGCCTCGAACAGGCCACGCGCCTAAAGCTTGCGGGCCTGCATGCCCAGCGTTTCACCCGTGCCGGGATCAAGAAGGTCGCCGACCTTGGATGCGGCATCGGCGCCGATTCTCTCGCCCTGGCCAGCGCCGAGATCGAGGTGACCGCCGTGGAGATGGACGAGACCACCGCGGCCGCGGCCACCTTGAACCTCATGCCGTGGCCCACCGCGACGGTCGTCAACGCGGACGCGACCGAGTTCGACCTCACCGGCTTCGACGGGGTCTGGCTGGACCCGGCCCGGCGCACCACCGACACCTCCGGAACCTCGCGGATCTTCGATCCCGAGGCGTTTTCCCCTCCGCTGTCCTTCGTCGAGTCGCTGGCCGACCGAGGGCTGGCCGTGGGCGTGAAGATGGGCCCCGGCCTGCCGCACGGTGCGGTTCCTGCCAATTGCGAGGTCCAGTGGGTCTCCATCAACGGGGATGTCACCGAGGCGGCCCTCTGGTTCGGCCCGCTGGCCCGCCCCGGCATCCGCCGCGCGGCTCTGGTGATCGGTGCGCACGGCGCCACGGAACTGACCAGCGGCGTGGACTTCGACCCCGATGCGGCGCTGCGCGGGGACGTGCCGGTCGGCGCAATCGACTCCTACATCTACGAACCCGACGGTGCGGTGATCCGCGCCGGGCTGATCGACCAGCTGCTCAAGGACACCGGCGGGCACCTACTCGACCCGCACATTGCCTACTTCAGCACCGCCGAAGCCGTGGCGACCCCGCTGGCAAAGGCCTACAAGGTCCTGGCCGTCCACCCGTACCACGTGAAGAACCTGCGCGCGTGGGTCAAGGCCGAAAAGATCGGTGTGCTGGACATCAAGAAGCGCGGCATGGACGTCACCCCCGAGGAGCTGCGCAAGATCCTGCTGGCCGGCACCGGGCGCGACGCGAAAAACAAGGCGACCCTGGTGCTCACCCGCATCGGCGATACCCGCCTGGCCATCGAGGTCGAGCCGGTCGTTTTCCCCGTGTGAGCGCAATGACACGACCGTTGGACCGCCAAACCCCACCGAACCTCCATTGGTGGCATCAACTGTGCGGTTTCCCTCGATAGACTGAAGGGCAAGAACATATTGGGGTGGATCGCCTCATGGATCATGGAGGTTCGATGCAAATAGATTTCGCATCATCACGCCAGTCCACGCTCGGTGTGGAATGGGAAGTTGCGTTGGTGGATCGTCATACTTCCGACCTGCGTTCGGTCGCCGAGGAAGTGCTTGCCGAATTGAACGTGCGGCACGGGAACCTTGGGATCGATGATGAACACCCCCATGTGAAGCAGGAGCTGCTGCTGAACACCGTGGAAATCGTGACGGGCGTGTGCGAAACCGTGGCCCAGGCCAAGGCACAACTGCACGAGAACCTGGTGGCTGTCCGCGAGGTCACCGACCCCATGGACGTGGACCTGTACTGCGCCGGTTCCCACCCCTTCGCCCCGCCGAAGCTGCAGCCGGTCACCGACAAGGACCGCTACGCGAAGATGATCGACCGCACCCAATGGTGGGGCCAGCAAATGGTCATCTACGGCGTGCACGTGCACGTGGGCCTGGACTCGCGGGCCAAGGCCCTGCCGATCGTCGACGGGCTGATCAACTACCAGGCGCACTTCCAGGCGCTCTCGGCCTCCAGCCCCTTCTGGGGAGGGGAAGACACCGGCTATGCCTCGCACCGCGCCCTGATGTTCCAGCAGCTCCCCACCGCCGGAATCCCGTATCACTTCCCGGCCTGGGAACAATACGAGGCCTACGTCGCGGACATGCTGCACACCGGCGTCATCGACGACATCTCCGAGATCCGCTGGGATGTGCGCCCGGTCCCCCGCTTCGGGACCGTCGAAATGCGCATCCCCGACGGGCTGTCCTCGCTGCAGGACATCGGCGCCATTGCCGCATTGACCCAATGCCTGGTCGATGACATGTCCACCACCCTGGATGCCGGCGGAACTATTCCCGTCATGCCGCCCTGGTACCGCGTCGAGAACAAGTGGCGCGCCGCCCGCTACGGCATGGAAGCGATCATCATCCTGAATGCCGCCGGGGACGAAATGCTCGTCACCGACCACCTGCGCCTGGAGCTCGAGCGGCTGGCCCCGGTCGCCGAAAAGCTGGGCTGCAGCGCCGAGCTGGCCGACGTGGAACGCATCATCACCGGAGGCGCCGGTTACCAGTGGCAGCACAAGATCGCCACGGCGCACAACGGCGACCTCCACGAGGTCGTCAAGGACAATGTCCGCAGGATGCACCTGGCCTGAGCCAAGGCTCGAAGGACGCAACAAGGGGTGGACGGGTAGTTTCCCGTCCACCCCTTGTTGCGTTCAAGGCTATTTTGGCCCTATGCCACCAACGAAACCAGGCTCACCGGTTGCCCGGAATCGGTGGAGAACTTCAGCCCGGTCGGGGAAACACCGCCGGCCACCAGCTGGGCTCCCAGGGCCGCAACCATCGCGCCGTTGTCGGTGCACAGGTTCCGCGGCGGCACCCGCAGGGTGATCCCTGCCGAGGCGCAGCGCGCGGCCAGCAGTTCGCGCAGCCGCGAGTTCGCAGCCACCCCTCCCCCGAGCATCAGGTTGGTCAGCCCGTGTTCCTGGCAGGCGCGCACGGCCTTGGAGGTGATCACGTCGACCACGGCCTCCTGGAAGCCGGCGGCGATGTCGGCCACCGGAACCTCCTCGCCGCGATTCTGGTACTGCTCCACGCAGCGAGCAACCGCGGTCTTGAGCCCGGAGAATGAAAAGTCATGGCGGTGCTTGCCCGGTTCCTCGGCGGTGCCGATGAACTTGGGCAGGGTCAGCCCGCGCGGGAACCGGATGGCCTTTGGATCGCCTTCCTTGGCGATTCGGTCAATGACAGGTCCGCCGGGGTAGCCCAGGCCCAGCAGCCGTGCGACCTTGTCGTAAGCCTCCCCCGCGGCGTCGTCGATCGTGGCCCCGAGCAGGCGCACGTCGTCGGTCAGCGAGTTGACCTGCAGGATTTCGGTGTGGCCGCCGGAAACCAACAGCGCCCCAAGGTTCTCGGGCAGCTCTCCCCCGTCCAGGATGCCCACGCCGACGTGGGCAACCAGGTGGTTGATCGCGTACAGCGGCTTGCCCGTGGCCAGGGCCAGGGCCTTCGCGGCGGAGCCCCCCACCATCAGGGCGCCGGAGAGCCCGGGGCCGCTGGTCACCGCGATCGCGTCGATCTCATCCAGCGACACCCCCGCGTCCTTCAGCGCGGCGGACAGCGTCGGCACGAAGGCGTCCAGGTGGGCACGGGAGGCAATCTCGGGGATGACCCCGCCGAAGCGCACATGCTCTTCCATGGAGGAGGCCACGGCGTTGACCAGGAGCTCGGTTCCACGCACGATACCCACCCCGGTTTCGTCACAGGAGGATTCAATGCCAAGAACGAGCGGTGCAGTAAGGGACATGGTTCCAATTTTAGGGCCGGGGCCCCGCTTTGGGCGAAGCGGATGCGTTCGCCCTTGTGTTCCGGGCCAGCCAGGGACCACCCGTGCACATGGACACGGCCGGATCAACCGGCTGTGAAAAGCACCTTGCGCATGATGATGGCATCGACGCCGTCGCGGTAGTACCCCTTGCGGCGGTGGATGGCCTCGAAGTCGTGGCGCCCATACAGGCCCTGGGCCCGGGGGTTGTCCTCGCGGACCTCCAGCAACAGGTCGGTGGCACCGAGCTTCACGGCGGTGTCGATCATCAGGCGCAACAGGTGCGTCCCGATCCCCCGGCCCTCGTAGTGCGGGTCCACGGCGATGGTCTGCACATCCGCCAACGGCAGCACGCACATCAGCCCGCAGTACGCGATTGTTTTCCCGGCGTCCTGCACCACCCAATAGTTCCGGGTGTCCACCAGATCCAGCTCGCCCATGAACATCTCCCGAGGCCAGGCATCCGCCGGGAAAAGCGCCTTTTCCATCTCCCAGACTTCGTCCACGTCCGCGTGGAGCATGGGCCTGGTATCCAGGCCCGCCGGCACGGGGTTGGGCTCCTGTTCGGTCACAGCAGCTTGCCCTTCATCACCGCGGGCACCTTCGCGTCGGATTCGCGCAGGTACAGCGGCTCGGTGCCCAGCAGGGCATCGCCGGCGGCCAGGGTGCGCAGCGCGCGGGTGCCCAGCGAGACGGCTCCGGGATGGAAGTCCTCGAAGCCTTCCACGGCGTTGGCACCCACCGCCGCCAGGCGATCGGCGTAGAGGCCGGCCCCGGCCCCGTACACCGGGCCTGCGGGCAGTTCCTCGGCCACGGTGACGTGCGGGCCGTCGAGCAGCGCCCCGGCCTTGTCGTAGCGTGCCCAGTACAGCTCCTTGCGCCGCGCGTCGATGGCTACGGTGAAGTCCCCGGCCGGTTGCCGGGCCACCGCATCCAGGGCGATGGCATCCAGGCTCATCACCCCGTGGACCGGCACTCCCCAGACAAAGCCGAGGGTCCGGGCGGTGGCCAGCCCCACGCGCAGCCCGGTAAAGGGCCCGGGGCCTACCCCGACCGCGATCGCCTCGGGAACCACCGAGCCGGCGGCGGCGAGCAGGGACTCGATGGCCGGGGCCAGGACCTCGGAGTGGTCGTTGCTCTCGTTCGAGGTGAAGGCGCCGAGCACCTCGATGGCAGAGCCCTCGGAACGCAGCAGTGCCGCCGAGGCGTTGGCGGAAGTGTCAATGGCCAATAAGAGCATCTCTATCTTTTCCCTTAGCTCGTGAAGTCGTTCAGCAGGGCCGCAAGCGCCGGGTCGTTGTCCCAGCGCGGTCCGATGGCCGTGAGCTTGATGGTGCGCGGTTCGTCGTCCTCGCCCTCGTGGAAGTCGAAGACCAGGTCCTCGTGGTTCTGCACCGAGCCGGGGCGCAGCAGCACGATCTCCAAGCGGGAGTCGCTGAGCTGCTCGACCTTGCCCGCGCCCCACTCCACGACGGTGACGGATTGGGCCATGGTCGCTTCCAGGTCCAGATCGTCGAGCTCGGCGGCACTGGCCAGCCGGTAGGCGTCAACGTGCACCAGGTCGGGCCCGGTGCCAAGGGTCGGGTGGGTCCGGGAGATCACGAAGGTGGGGGAAATGATGCCCTCACGCACCCCCATCCCCAGCCCCAGGCCCTGGGTGAAGGTGGTCTTGCCGGCACCGAGCACACCGGTGAGCACCAGCAGGTCCCCGGGTTCCAGGATCGCCCCGAGCCGGTGCGCGAAGTCCTTGGTCTGGGCAATGTCGTGGACCGCGAGCTCAACGGCCGCCGAAGCCTCACTCACCGGATTCACCCCAGGTGCCTTCCACCAGCCGGCGCGGGACCCGCGGGGAAATGCGGGTGACGATCTCGTAGTTGATGGTGCCGGCGGCGTCGGCCCACTCGGTAACCGAGGGGCCGCCCTCGCCAAAGAGGATGACCTCGGAACCCAGCATTGCCTCGACGTCGACATCCGGGCCCAGGTCCACGACGAACTGGTCCATGGCGATGGTGCCGCGGACCCGGTAGATCGTGCCGTTGATGCTCACCGGTGCGTTCAGCGCAACGCGCGGCACCCCGTCGGCGTAGCCCATCGGAACCAGCCCCAGGTAGGTTTCGGATTCCGTGTGGTAGCGCAGTCCGTAGCCCATGCCCTGCCCGGCCGGGACCTTCTTGACGTTGGCGATCCTGCTGACCAGCGTCATCGCCGGGCGCAGGCCGTAGCGTGCCGGGTCTTCCCCGGCAAATGGGCTCAGTCCGTACAGGCCCAGGCCCAGGCGGACCATGTCGTAGTGGGCGTCCGGGCGGGTGAGAATCGCCGGGGTGTTGGCGATGTGCCGCACCTCGAGGTCGAAGCCCGCGTCCTCGGCCAGGGCCACGGCCTGGTTGAAGGCCTCGAGCTGGCCGTCGGTTTCCGGGCGTTCGGGTTCGTCGGCGACAGCCAGGTGGGAAAAGACGCCCACCACGCGCATCAATCCCTCTTCCTGGTAGCTGGCCGCCCGGCCCAGCAACAGTTCCCATTCCGCAGGGGTGCAGCCGTTGCGGCCCAGCCCGGTGTCGATCTTCAGGTGCACGCGTGCCGGTTGGGCCGCCGCTTCGGCGGCGCGTGCCACGTACTCAAGTTCCCAGCCGGACACGGCCAGGTCGATGTTTGCGGCGATGGCCTCGGCGAAGGGGGTCCCCTTGGTGTGCAGCCAGGCCAGCATCGGGACCTCGAGTCCCGCCTCACGCACCTTCAGGGCCTCGGTGACGTGGGCACAGCCCAGCCAGGTGGCCCCGGCCTGCACCGCGGCTCGTCCCACGGCCACGGCTCCGTGGCCGTAGCCGTCGGCCTTGACCACGCCCATGATGGCGGCCGGAGCCACCAACTCGGCCACCCGCTTCACGTTTTCGCGGACATTGGCCAGATCGATGATGGCGCGCCGCTCCCAGTCCGACGTCATTGTCGGGTCCTGGGTGTGGGTTGGATTTTCGGTCTGATCGGTAGATTGTGCACTCACCGCTCCATCATCCCACTATCGATGCGGTGCGTGCTTCAGGGGCACACCGCCTGCCCGGGCCCGTGCGGCGCCTGGCCTTGGACATGAGAATGCCCCGGCAGCCGGATCGCAAGGATCATAGCCACCGGGGCATCATCGGTCGTGGCACCCGAAGGTGCGCAGTTGATCAGACGGTTCGATTGCGCAGTTCGTCGCGGATCTCGGCCAGCAGGGCAACCTGCGGATCGATTTCCTCGGCGGGCTCCTCGACGCCCAGGCGGGCCTGGCGCATCTCGGCGAGGTGCTTCATCGGCACAACGACGATGAAGTAAATGGCGGCAGCAATCAGGATGAAGTTCACCAAGACGGTCAGGAAGACGCCGAACTTGACCTCCACACCGTCACCGATCGTGACAATGAGGAAGTTGTCGAAGTTCGGCGAACCGACCAATGCTGCGATCAGTGGCATGATGATGTTTTCCACCAATGAGTTGACCACGGCACCAAAAGCGGCACCAATGACAACGGCAACTGCAAGGTCAACAACGTTGCCCTGCATAATGAAATCTCTGAATCCTTTGAGCATGTGCCCAGCTTTGCACACATTGCCAGTGGTCAATAGGTGGTGTCGGGGTGTTTTTTCGAAAAGTTTACGAACCGTTCATCGAACACAGTGCGGTTCTAGATCTTGCGCAGCAGCATCCGGCGGATCGAATGGTCCGCCGATTTGCTTAAAACGAGCTGTGCGCGGCCGCGCGTCGGGATGACGTTTTCCCGCAGGTTCGGCTCGTTGATGCGCTTCCAGATGCCGTGCGCCGTTTCCCTCGCTTCGTCGTCGCTGAGCGATGCGTAGCGGTGGAAATAGGACGCTGGATCCGAGAAGGCACCCGAACGCAGCTTCATGAATCGGCGGATATACCACTCCTCGATGTCCGCCGTCCGCGCGTCGACATAGACGGAGAAGTCAAAGAAATCGCTCAGCGCCAGGCCCGCGGTGCCGTCCATCCGGGCCCGGGCCGGCTGCAGGACGTTGAGCCCCTCCACGATCAGCACCTGCGGGGAGCGGACCACCACCTCCTTGCCGGGGACGATGTCGTAGCTCAGGTGTGAATACCAGGGGGCGCGCACCTCGGGGGCCCCGGATTTCACTTCCGAGACAAAACGCAACAGGCGGCGGCGGTCGTAGGACTCGGGGAAGCCCTTGCGGTGCATGATGCCGCGTTTTTCCAGATCCGCGTTCGGGTACAGGAAGCCATCGGTCGTGATCAATTGCACGTCGGGGGTGTCGGGCCAGCGGCGCAGCAATTCCTGCAGCACGCGGGCGGTCGTGGACTTGCCCACGGCCACCGAACCTGCCACGCCGATGACGAAGGGGGTGCGTCGGGTTTTTTCCCCGAGGAACGTGTTGGTGGCCTGGTGCAGGGAGGCCGCGCCCTGGACATAGAGGTTAAGCAGGCGCGACAAGGGCAGGTACACCTCGCGCACCTCGGCGAGGTTGAGCTGTTCACCCAGGCCGCTGAGGCGGCGTAGATCCGCTTCGTCCAGTGGCTGCTTCAGTTCATTGGACAGTCTTGCCCAGGTCTGGCGGTCCAATTCGACAAAGGGTGTTGCACTGTAGTCGACCGCGCGCTGTCCATTCACGCCTTGAATTGTGCCAACAACCCACCTGTATTCCCAAACTTCGCCATTTGGCCATACTTCCCGGCTATGTTCATGACCACAAAATATTATGCCCACCCGACATGGCAAATGTATCTGCGGCCTTGTGCGGCACGGTACTCTTTTTTTCATGTGTGGAATTGTTGGATACGTAGGTAATGCTGGACGCGCGGCCGATCACGGCGCGCTCGATGTGATTCTCGAGGGCCTGCGGCGCCTCGAATATCGCGGTTACGACTCGGCCGGCCTGGCCGTTGTCACCGACGCGGGCATCGACTCGCGCAAGAAGGCCGGGAAGCTCGCCAACCTCGTCCAGTCGCTGGAAGACGCACCGCTGCCGGCGGCCCTGACCGGCATCGGGCACACCCGCTGGGCGACCCACGGCGGCCCGACCGACGCCAACGCCCACCCGCACCTTGCCGACGAAGGCAACCTCGCAATGATCCACAACGGCATCATCGAGAACTTCGCCGAGCTGAAGGCCAAGCTGCGCGCCGAGGGCGTCGAGTTCATCTCCGACACCGACACCGAAGTCGCAGCGGCCCTGCTCGGCTCCGTCTACCGCGGCGCCGGCGAGGGGAACCTGACCCGTTCCATGGAGCTGACCGCCCGCCAGCTCGAGGGCGCCTTCACCCTGCTGGCCGTGCACGCCGAACACCCCGGTGTCGTCGTGGCCGCCCGCCGCAACTCCCCGCTGGTGCTGGGACTCGGCGACGGGGAAAACTTCCTGGGTTCGGATGTCTCGGGCTTCATCGACTTCACCCGCCGCGCCGTCGAGCTGGGCCAGGACCAGATCGTCACCATCACCCCCGAAACCCACAGCATCACCGACTTCGAGGGCAACTCCGCCGAGGGCAAGGAATTCCACGTCGATTGGGACGCCGCCAGCGCCGAAAAGGGCGGCTTCGCCTCCTTCATGGAAAAGGAAATCTTTGACCAGCCCGCGGCTGTCGCAGACACCCTGCTCGGCCGCTCCGACGCCTTTGGCCGCCTGACCCTCGACGAACTGCGCATCTCCCCAGAGGAACTTGCCTCCGTCACCAAGATCGTCGTGCTGGCCTGCGGCACCTCCGCCTACGGCGGATCGGTTGCCAAGTACGCCATCGAGAACTGGTGCCGCATCCCGGTCGAGGTCGAGCTGAGCCACGAGTTCCGCTACCGCGACCCGATCGTTGACTCGAACACCCTGGTCGTCTCCATCTCGCAGTCCGGCGAAACCATGGATACGCTCATGGCCGTTCGCTACGCCAAGGAGCAGGGCGCCAAGACCCTGTCGATCTGCAACACCAACGGTTCGACCATCCCGCGCGAGTCCGACGCCGTGCTCTACACGCACGCCGGACCGGAAATCGCTGTGGCCTCCACCAAGGCCTTCCTGGCGCAGATCACCGCAACCTACCTGCTGGGCCTGTACCTGGGCCAGCTGCGCGGGAACCTGTTCAGCGGCCAGATCAAGGACATCCTGGCCGATTTGGGCAAGATCCCGGCGAAGATCCAGGACATCCTGGACCGCGCCGAGGAAATCAAGACGCTGGCACGCTCGATGAAGGACACCGAATCGGTGCTCTTCCTGGGCCGCCACGTGGGCTACCCGGTCGCCATGGAGGGTGCCCTGAAGCTCAAGGAAATCGCCTACATCCACGCCGAGGGCTTTGCCGCCGGCGAGCTCAAGCACGGCCCGATCGCACTGATCGAGCAGGACAAGGCCGTCTTCGTGGTGGTCCCCTCCCCGCGCGGCCGCGACTCGCTGCACTCCAAGGTGGTCTCCAACATCCAGGAGGTCCGCGCCCGCGGCGCCAAGACCCTGGTCATCGCCGAGGAAGGCGACGAGGCGGTGCGCGACTACGCCGAGTTCATCTTCTACGTCCCGGAGACCCCGACGCTGCTGATGCCGCTGCTGGCCACCGTCCCGCTGCAGCTCTTCGCCTGCGAACTGGCCACGGCCAAGGGCCTGGACGTCGACCAGCCACGCAACCTGGCCAAGTCGGTCACGGTCGAGTAGGTCTTAGACGCAAAGACGTTCCACCGTCGTGCGGTGCCGGTGCCTTACCCCTTGGGGAGAAGGCACCGGCACCGTTCGGCGTTAAGCCCTATGGGCGCTTGGCGTGGTTCATGTCCTTGTAGATGCCGCGCACGAACTGCGCCTGGGCCAGGTGCGCGGTGGTCTCTCCCAGGATGCTCACCAGCCGGGCCGCCGCGGTGACCGGCGGGTCCCAGCGCCGGTCGATCACCGTGCCCAGGTCCGGCTCGCGCAGCGTGCCCAGGATTTCCAGGGACTGCCGGTGGACATCCAGGTGGTAGCCGCGCAGGTATTGGCCGTCGTACATCCCGAAGTCGGCCACCTGTTCACTGCTGTGCCCGAATCCGGTGTCCAGCCGCCGGTAGGGCAGGTTGAAGCGGGACACCCAGTCGTTGGCAATCCACCGCTGCTCCGCCTCCGAGGCTGGATCCAGTGCCCTGGCCAGGAACGTGAAATGGTCATCCTGCACCCGGCTCAGGTGCCAGATGAGCCACGCGACGGGGTTCGCGGAGTTGCTGGCCCGAAAACGCAGCATCCGCGGCTCGGCGCTCTCGAGCACCGTCTCGATCCCCTCGCTCACCCGCGTGAAGCCGTCGCGCAGCAGCAAGACCGCGCTTGGTCCCGGGTCGTTCCCGTTCGCTCCCATAGCTATTCTCCTTCCCCGTTTGCACCCTGCAGGCGGTAACTGGAAGCCTACGCCCGTGCGCCCCGGGACGGGACGGGAGCGCTGAGCCGATAAACTCGAGGGCATGATCGTGGGAATTGGTGTTGACGTGGTCCAGGTGTCTCGTTTCAAGGCACAGCTTGAGCGGACCCCCGCACTGCTCGAACGCCTCTTCGTCCCCGAGGAACGTGAACTGCATGTCCGTTCCCTGGCCGCGCGCTTTGCCGCCAAGGAGGCCATTGCCAAGGCGCTCGGTGCCCCGGCCGGGATGAACTGGCAGCATTGCCGGATCGAGAAGGACCAGGCGGGCGATCCCTACGTGGTGCTCGACGGTTCGGTGGCCGAGGCCGCGTCAAAGAAGGGCGTGGTGCACTGGCACCTGTCCATGAGCCATGACGGGGACCTGGCCACGGCCATGGTCGTGGCCGAACGCTGAGACCCGTCCCCCGCACCGGGCGCGCCCGCGCCCGCCAGCCGAAACCTGCGGCAAATACCAGCCGCGGTTGGGTATTCTGAACACATGATCCCCGTCTATGCAGGTTCCAGTGTTCGAGATGCCGAAAAGCCGCTGCTTCGCGATGCCAACGACCTGAGACTGATGCGCTGGGCCGCGGACGCGCTGGCACACCAGGCGGTGCTGATGCTCAAGGAATACACCGGCCGCCTCTACGGTTCCCGCGTGGTGGCACTGGTCGGACCGGGCAACAACGGCGGGGACGGACTCTTTGCCCTGGCCGCCCTGGCCAGGCGCGGAGTCGCCGTCACCGCGGTGCTGCTGGCCTCCCAGGCCCACCAGGAGGGCCTGGCCGCGCTGGCGCGCGCAGGCGGCCGCACCGCCTCCGCCGAGGCCCTGGAGGCGCTAATCGAGGAATGCGACCTGTTCATCGACGCCGCCTACGGCACCGGGCTGCGCCCCGGTGTCCAACTGCCGGCCATCCCCCGCCACATCCCGGTGCTCGCGTGCGACGTACCCAGCGGCGTCGATGCCGACACCGGCGCGGCTGCCCAGAGCGTGATCCCGGCCGAGCGGACCGTGACCTTTGGTGCGCTGAAGACCGGCCTCGTGGTGGGATCCGGGCACCTGGTCTCCGGACGCATCCGCGTCACCGACATCGGGCTCACCCCGACCCTGGGCAAGCCGGAGGCCTGGGTCGTGCAGGGAGACGACCTGGAATTGTTGCTCGACCGCGACCGCGGCTGGTCGGCGGCGGGCAGGCACAAGTACCAGCGCGGAGTGCTGGGATTGCTGGCCGGTTCCGTCCGTTACCCCGGCGCCGCAGTGCTCAGCGCCCGTGCTGCCGTCGCCAGCGGGCTGGGGCTGCTGCGCACCATCGTCCCCGAGAACGTGGCCGCGGCCCTGACCAGCCAGGTCCCCGAGGCCGTTCCGCTGGGCACCGACGAGCTCACCGCCCTGCTGGCGCAAAACCGCCGCAACGGGCGCGAGGGCGCCACCCGCATCGGAGCCTGGGCCATCGGCCCCGGACTGGAAGACACGCCCGAGACGCGCCAGCACCTGCAACAGATCCTCTCGGCCAACAATCCGTGCGTCATCGACGCCAGCGCGCTGGCGATGCTGGAACCGGGCGAACACCGCCAGCTGCGCATCCTCACCCCGCACGCCGGGGAACTGAATGCCCTGCTGGCCAAGGCCGGGGTGCGCGTCAGCGCCCGGGACATCGCCGCTGACCCGATCCGCTGGGCCCGCTGGGCCGCGGTCGCCTACGACTGCGTGATCCTGCTCAAGGGTTCGGCAACCATCTGCACGGCCCCGGACGGCTACGCACTGATCGTGCACGCCTCAACCCCGGACCTGGCCACCGCGGGCAGCGGGGATGTGCTCACCGGCATCCTGGGCACGTTGCTGGCGGCCGCCGATTTCCCGGCCACGCCCACCACCGGCGACGCCACCGCGCTGACCCACCGGCTGACCGATCTGGCCGCGGCCGGCGCGTTGATTCATGCCCATGCCGGTGCATTGGCGGCACGCGAAGGCACGGTCAGTGCCGTGGACCTGCTGGTGGAGCTGCCACGAGCGGCCAGGGACCTGGGGCTCTAGAAACGCCGACGTAGTCAAACGAATACGATTTGTACGGTTCGACGATCATTTGATGTTCGGATCATTTTTGGCAAGCCCCCTGCCCACAACCTTATTAGCGCACTGATCGTTCCGGACTGCGATTTTCGCTAGCTCCTATCCGGCAAATTCGACTGCCGATTCGATCCGGAAAGACTTGGTTCGTCGGGCAATGTTCACATGCATCCGGTGAACCGCAATCTGCAACCTCATCGCGGAATCACTGACCGGCAAACTACGTCGATAGTCCGTTATTCAAGTTACATTGATCCACACGGTCGTTTTCTAGAAATTGGTTGAATGAAAAATTTTCAACGTTAGAATTCTCGTCTTGTTCGGTCCACTGAGCGTTGAGCAGGGAGCGAAGCTGAACGTGAGACAGTCTAAGGAGTAGAAAATTTCCTTCCCTAAAAATAAATGTTATCCAATTAAGTCAAAAGTGCATATGTTGAACCTAGAAGAGGTCGATTTTGTTTTTCCAAAGCCGGTGAAAGATGATTAACTTATGATCAACTTCTGGAAGTCCCTGATGCCCGGCGAAAAGCGCGCATTCATTGTATTTAGTGTCGGCACAGTCGCCTACCTGATCGTCATCTACGGTGATCATTCCATGGACACGTGGATGACCCGAACTGGAACCTACTTGTCGTTCGCTGGCGTCCTGATTGCGTTGGTTATCTATTTGCGCCAGGGTAGAGACGCGAAGGGCTCGGAACAGCGCATCCGATCCGAAATCGCGAAAAGCACTTCAAGCCTTCCCGAGCTGCTGGAGCGCGTAATGGAATCTTCGTCGGTCTCGGATGAAGCGCCGGTTGAGGAAGAGGACATGTATGCGGCCGCCACGGCAATCGCATATCTTGCTGACATCAACCTCAGCGATGGAGTGGTGACGGTGGGTCGCGACGACATACCACTCTCTATACTGGCTGACATTGTAGAGCACTGGAACGAAACTGAGGCTGCTGGGAAATGGACTGTGCGCGACGCCAGCTATGGATTCCGAAAAAAGGGCAAGGGCAACCATCCTTGGTTTATCGCGTTCCGCGCCGAAACCGACTCGCCGAGGCTGTGGAAAGTTAGTCGCGGCGGTCGAGCGAACCCCAATGCGACCGTCGCCGAATTGCTCCTCGACTAACGGGAGCCCCATGACTGGATTAGGAATTCTGGGAATTTTGGCTTACCCGGGGATCAAGCAGGTCCCCCGCTAGCCATTACTCTTACGCTTGCCCAAAGTCCCGGTGAGCGACGGCCACCTTGTAGATAGCCCCGTGCTTCAGCTCAACCGCCTAGTTGTCCTTGAGCTGCTCGGTCAATTGCTACCCCCCTTAAGCATCAACAGCTTAAGACGTGCCATCGCATCTGAGCGTTCATTGATTGCCAACCCATTGATCGACTTTTATGACTTGATGGCGTAGGTTGTGGCGGCCTCATCCTTCCCCAACATAGAGGTCATCTGCTCAACAATCGCCTCGGGTAGTGCAGTCGGACTTTCGCTTTGGTGGATGGTGCGGCGCCCGTTGCCCTACGATCGACTTTGCCGAACAGGCTTCCAGGACGAGTCTCCGCAGATCGGGGACTGCACAATCGCGGCGGATAGTTCATTACTCAACTGCATCGCCAATGTTCAGTTGGACTCCCTGAAAAATTGCGGTAAATAATCCTGCCGAACTTCTTCTGATTGTTACAGCCGCGAATTTTCCCCACATTGAATCGTGAGTGACAACCGCTGAAGTCACTTCGATAGAACGTGGGTGAAACTCTAGAACAGCGTGTTCTGCAGCCAGGAAATTGGATGTTCAAGTACAGCGACGCCGGAGGTCGAAGCCAGGTGTCCCCCGGTGAGTACCCCCGCTCTTGCCACGGAGAAGGAAGGTTCAAGTACGAGATCATGGGCTGCATCTTCCAACTTTCGAGCCGTTCGGTCGTGGCCAGAAATCTACCCGGCAATGCAGAGGACAACAACTGTCATTACGTACCGTCTCATGGCCGCCACAGGGTGCTCCATGCCATTGCCCACAACCTGCGAACGCGGCCATACCAGGCTTCGCATGCAGGAAGCTCACCCCGGCGAAACCAGGCCGAGCACTGTCCGCTGGCGGGACGAAACCTACAGGCAGAGAGGATCGCCGAGATCCACCCTGCCACCGTCGACTGTCAGGGTCGCCTCGACACAGAACTGCCGCGTTTTCTCGGCCACATTGACCATCGCGGTCAGCGCCGTGGCACTGTCCTGAACCTCGACCCGTTGGGCCAACTCGGAGCGTGGGTCACCTTTCGGATAGAACACGGCCTCCATTCCGTTGCCGAAGGCCCGTCCGTCATTGCGCAGCACGCGGCCCCACAGTGCCTGGCAGTCGTGCGAGAAAACAATCTCCATCCGGGTATCCCGGGCACGGTTTTCCGAGGCGACGACGATCCCGTCCTTGGTGCAGGGCATGTCCAACACGTTGCTGCCTGTCGTTGCTGCACGGATGTCACCGCTGTCGCCGGCGGCAAGGGTTGCGGTCGCGAAGTGTCCTGCAACGATGCCGGCGAAAAGGACGCAGGCCAGCACAAACGCCATCTTCCCGAACGGGGTCCGGTGCGGCCGGCTGTGCACGACGGCCGGGATCGGGCCGTCGACTAAGTTGCGTGCCTGGATATGAGCACCTCCACGGCTTGTGTCCACCGCATGATCATGAGCGTGCCCGACAGCCACACCGGATACGTGGTTGGGTTCCGGGATCCCCTGCTGCTGCGCCGGATCCTGATCCGCGGAGCCAACGGGCGCCCGTTCATCAGTGGCATCCAGCCGCAACAATCGTTCGCGTTCGGACATCATCAGCTCCGGATCGCGGTCCAGTCCTGTCATGATTCCCAACACCGTGCGGGCGCTGGGAATCCGTAGCCCCCTCATGGCGTCGCTGACCGCGCTCTTGGAGATTCCACCTCGGTTGGCGATGGTTTGGTAGGTCGGCATGCCTGCGGCTTCGAGCTCCTCGCGCAAGAGCCCACCGAGGATTTCTGCCCCCGAGCGTTCGCTTGCGCCCGCAGCCGCTGCGGTGTTCCCCAAATCACCCATGATTTCTGAAATTCCCCCCTGTCATGGGAAGCATCATCCCGTGACGATCAAAACCCTATACGTCCGAAGCCCTTTTTAGGTAAATCGGTGTGGAAAATGAAGGGGCGGGGCGGCCACCCTCAGGATGACCGTCCCGCCCTTTGTGAGCCGCGGTTTAGTTTCGGTGCGAGCCCACGTACGCCTTCCGGCGATAGAGCACGAACCCACCGAGGATCAGTCCGATCGCCACAGCCCCGAGTGGAATGAATTCCGTTCCGGTGCGCGCCAGCGAATCGTCCTTGTCCCCTGACGCAGCCGGATCGGTTGGGGAACCTGTCGGTGCCGAGGACTCGGTACCGCTTGGCGCCGCGGATTCAGTCGCGTCCGTCGTTGCGGTTCCCTCCGGAGTTTCTCCCGCAGGAGGCGTTGCTGCGGAGTCCGCGATCGTGATGCGGTCCCAGCCCACCAGGGTCCCGTCCTGCAGGTAGACGGCAATGCGGTGCTCACCCACGAGCCCGGCAGGCAGGGAAACAGAGACGAGGCCGCCCGTGCCCACTGTTTCGGTGCCAAGATGGACCGGCTTGGAGAACGCGTACACGTTCACCTTCTGCCCTTCTTCGACACCGGTCACCACGATCTCGATCCGGGCGCCCGCCTTGGCCTTCGACGGCACCTTGACGCTGTCGCTGGCTTCCCCGACGAGATCGGATTCACGCGGTTCCCGCGGAGGATGGTTTCCACCGGGTGTCGGCCTCGGAGCCGTAGACGGTTCCTCGGTCGGCGTCTGAGTCACTGTCGGCTCCTCAGTCGGAGTCTTGCTCGGCTCCTGAGTCGGTTCCGGCGTCGTGCTCGGCTCCGGAGACGTGCTCGGCTCCTCAGTCGGAGTTGGCGTCACCGTCGGCTCCTCAGTCGGAGTTGGCGTCACCGTCGGCTCCTCAGTCGGAGTTGGCGTCACCGTCGGCTCCTCAGTCGGTACCGGCGTCGTGCTCGGCTCCTCGGTCGGAGTTGGTGTCACCGTCGGCCCCTCGGTCGGCTCCGGAGTCGTGCTCGGTTCCTCAGTCGGCGTTGGCGTCACAGTCGGCTCCTCGGTCGGCTCCGGAGTCGTGCTCGGCCCCACAGTCGGAGTCGGTGTCGGCTCTTCGGACGGTTCCGCGGTCGGAGTTGGCGTTGGTTCCGCTGTTGGTGCCGGCATCGTCATGATCCGCTTGCCTCCGGACTCCGTGGAGCCCACGGCGTTGTGCGCGGTGACCACCAGGCCGTACTCGTCCAGCGGAGCCAGGCCGTCGACCACCACCGAGGTTTCGGTGATGTTCTCGAAGGTCCGGAACGGCGTGCCGGCATGCCACACCTGAACCGTGTAGCCGGTGATCGGCGAACCGCCGTCGTCCGGGGCATCCCAGGAAACCACGGCACTCTCGTGGGTGGCCCTGATGATGACATACAGGATCTTCGCCGGTGCCGTGGCCGCTGCCGGCTTGGTCTCGGTGGTGAAGGCGACGGCCGCCGAAACCGGACCGGTCCCGGCCGCGTTGTGGGCGGTGAGCGTGGCCGTGTACGGAGTCTCGGCCTCGAGGCCGCCTACGGTGAGGGAAAGGACATTGCCCGGGTTGAGCGTGCGGATCAGTTCCCCTCCCTGGTGCAGGTGGACCGTGTAGCCCTGGATCGGCGATCCGCCGTCGTTGGGGGCCTCCCACTGCAGCGTGGCCGCGGTGTCCGTCATCGCAGTGATCTCGATGCTTTCCACGGCGGCAGGTGCCACGGCGGGCGCTTTGACCACCAGCTTCGACGCATTCGAAACGAGTTCCACGCCGGACTGGGTGAACACCGCACGGAACTGCGCCGAATTATCGGCTAGCTTGGCCGTGAAGCCGAAGGTCTCGGAGACCTCGCCCGCGACGTCTGCCCAGGTGGTGCCTTCGTCGTTGCTGCGTTGCCAGCGCACGGTGGGTAGTGGATCGCCCGCCGCCCACGCCGCCAGTTTGACCGTGTCGCCGTCTTGGGCCGCGGCCTGCGCCACCGGTTGCACGGTGATGCGGAACGCCGTGGTCAGCGACTGCTCCGGGGTGCGGATGATGCCGTCCGCCGGAATCGAGGCCGTGAACGCCAGGTTCCGCGTGGAGCCCGGGGCAATGTCCAGCAGCTCGGAGCCGGTGAAGGTGCCGGATTCCGGGTACCAGGTGGTGCCCAGGTCTGCGCGGTAGGCGAACAGCGCATACTGCCCCGGGTCCACCGGCGGAAGCGTGTACTCGCCGTTGGCGTTGGTCAGGGTGGTCTCCCCCACCAACTGCCCGTTGTCTCCCGCGACGGGAGCCGCGAAGAGCGAGACGAACTTGCGGGAAAGGCCCGCGACACCGCCCGGCGCCGGTTCCCTTGGCTTCGCAAGGCCGACCGTCACGCCTTCCAGCGGGGTGCCGGAGGCATCCTGGATGACTCCCTTGATCTGGCCACCCAGGGTCAGGCGGATGGTGGTCTCCAGGCCCTCGGGGCCCACCGTGACGAGCTGGCCGGTGGCCGGATCATGCTCGTCGCACTGGCCCACATACAGACCCGCGTCGGGGACGCAGACGAAGTACTGGCCCGGGGAGAGCACGAACTCGGCGCGACCGTCATGGCCGGTCCATTCGCTGTCAGAGTCCCACGACTCGGTGCCGTCGGACAGGCTCTGCACCCACACGTTGCGCAACGGCAGGGAGTTGTTGTCCGCCAGGACCGTTACGCCGAGCTTCGCGCCCTTGTCCATGTGCAGGTCGTAGGTGTGGGCGCCCTTGGTAGGCACAGCCACCTTGGCCGCCGTATCAACATAGCCGGCGCTGCGGGCAAGAATTTCCACTTCCCCGGTTTGGAGCAGCTTCAACGTCGCCACGTTCCCGTACGCCGTCGAACTCGAGATCCCACCGGTCGTATGGAGATAGGGCTCGCCCTCCACCGCGGTGTTGGTCGCGGCGTCGAACGTGCGCACCGTCAATGACACGGGGTAGGCCAGCGCGATGTCCGCGCTCTTTGCTTCGGTGCCGTTGTGCACCAGCGGTGAGACCTTTTCCAGTGATGCGGACCCGTCGTGCCATGCGTTCTGGTAACCCCCCGAAGGATCCACCTGCACCAGGTATTCCCCGGGCTCGCTGACCCCGAAAGAATAGCGACCATCGGGGCTCCACACCGAGGCCACATATTCATCCCAGGAACCCCACTCGTCACTGACGCGGCGGGACAGGGTGAGGTAGGCTCCTACATCTTTCTTGCCGTCGATGCTCACGCTTCCCGAGATGCTGCCCTGGCTTCCCTCCCAAGCCGAGAAGTCCACCTTGGTGGTTTCGCCTTCAACGATTGATATAAGGTCCGAGGATTCCATGTCTGCGGCACCATCCCACCAATACGTCTCGCTGCCGCATTCAATGCCAAGGCGATACTCGCCGGGCTGCAGAACGCCGTCTTCGTTGAACGACACGTAGTCCCCGTCCGCAGTGTGCCAGCGAACCGTTGTGCTCGTGCACGCGTCGTAGGCTTCGGGCCAGGTGATATCCAGTTTTCCGCCCTGCTCCGCCAGAACGACATCGGCGGTGATCTGCTGCTCCGGTTCCGAAACAATCACCGGGCTGGGCTCCCCGCTGGCCTGCGTCGTGTGCCAGCGGTCGAAGTAGTACGAGTCGCCGGCACCCGCGCGCACTGCGTAGTTGCCCACTGACAGGCGCGAGAATTCGTAGCGGCCTTCGGCGTCGGAGGTGATGGTGCGTTCTGCGTCCCAGGTTTCCAGCGATTGGGCGGGGTGCAGGTAGACCTTGGCACCTGCAACAGATTGGCCCTCGGGGCCGGTGACGGTCCCTGAGATGCTCGAACCGAAGCTGGTGTTGAACCGCAGGTCCAACAGGTCACTGGAAACCTCGAACGGTTCTTGCAGTTCTTGGTCCGCAACGCCTGGGTAGTACAGCGTGTCCCCATCTATGGAGAGTGTCATGGTGTATTTTCCTGCAACGACGTCCCGGAATTCGAAGGTGCTTTGGCCTGGCTCGATATTGAGCCACTGACGGCCGCCATTCTCGTCCTCGAGCACTAGTTCGCTCCACTGGTCCTCTGGGATGGGAGCCGGGTCGCCTTGTGAATCGACTAGGCTGCCCGAGACGGTGTTGGATCGGGGAACCACGAATTCGATCCCGGTGGCATTGGCCCCGGCGACAACCGCGACCTGCTTCCTCTGGACGCTGTCCCCGCCGCGGTCAAGGTAATTGAAGCTCACCTCGTACTCGCCGGGGGCCAGGAAACCGAACAAGAATCCGGACTCACCTTCACTGATCCACTTCGTTGCGGAGGTCATGCCGTTCTGGGCAATTTCTGCTTCCCCATACCCCCCGTTCGGAATGCGGGCCGGGGCGCCGTTTTCATCGACGAAGATGCTGCCGATGCTGCTGCCCCGGTCCACGGGGAATTCAATGGTTTTCGGTTCCCCGCCGACGACTGCTTCAAGAAGGACTGCGTCTTCCTCGGAGACCACGCCCGGGTAATAGTTATCCAGCGACCCTCCGGACGAATCAACGCGCGCGCTCAGCCGGTACGAACCAGCGGGTGCGTTGAAGATAACGGAGTTCTCGCCCGCGGCAAGGTCGCGAGTCTGGCCATACTCTCCGTCGAGGGAAAGATGGGCACTTTCGCCCTCTTCCAGCGTGAAGTCGCTGCCCTTCGGATCGGTGAGCCGAACCGTGAGCTGCTGTGCTCCGGCGGGTTGTTCCACCGTCAAAACCGTTCCCATGGTGCTGGTCACGTTCTGCGAGGTGTCGTCGATAACCAACCCAAACGAGGCCGGTTGCCCAACGATGAATTGGTAGCGCCCTTCGGCATTGGTCTCAATCGGCCGCGGCTCGAAGGGATACCCTGCCAGGGCCTCGACCCGCACTCCGGCGCGGGGTGCGCCCGCGGAGTCCTTGAGCGTGCCGGTGACAATTCCGGCGCCGCCCAGGTCCAAGTCCATCGAGTCGGTTCTGTTGTAGACATCGATGAGCATTTCCGTATCGGGATTCGTGATCCTATAGTTCACCCCCGTACCTTCGGGAAGCTGACCTTCCCAGGTGTGGGATTCACCCCGCGCCAGTGTGAATTTCGCGGAGAAGTCGCCTGAGTCATTATCTTGGACCAAGATCTCGATCGGCCACAACAGCGCCTGCGGCGCGGTGACGGTTCCGGAAGCCTCCACGAGCTTGGCTGCTGTGGCTTCGGTCTCGGCCAACTTGGCGCTTTGCTTTGCGTCGGTTTCCTGGGGAGCGCCTTCTTCGGGCTTGGCCGGGGTGGCCAACTCCGCCTTTCCGGCGTCATTGCCGGAGGCTGGTGGCACCGATTCCTCGGCAGGCGCACGGGGCTTGGATCCGGTCGCCGGTTCCTGCGTCGGAGCTGCAGTCTCGGACGGAGCGGATTCTTCATCGACAGAACTCTCGGCGGCGCCCGACTCGGCGGCAGACTGGCTGGCCTCGGTCTCGGGTGCCGGATCCGTGGATGGGTTGCCGCCGGATTCGGTGGCTGCCTTTTCCGTCTCCGAGGTTTTGCTGTCACCAGTACTGCTGACTGGGCCAGCTGGTTGCTTGATCGGTTCCGCCACCGGCGATGTCCCGGCTTTGGTTGTGGTAGCCATTGGAGCGGCAGATACCGCGCTGGTTGCGTTGTCGGTGTCTCCGACGCCGGCGGCCCACCCCTGTGCTGGACCTGTGCCCATCAAGGCCCCAAAGCCCAAAGCCACGGCGGCGAGCGACGCCACCAAGGCGCGCGGTCTCCTGATCAATTTATCCGGTGTTCGATGGCGCGATGCGGCCATGATCCCCCCTCAAGGTCTGGTCGAGCTGTCTCACCGGGCCCCTAAAAAGGGCACACTCCGGCACTTGTATTGTGACCAGATGGAAGAATGTGAACGTGCATAAAGGGAACGAATCGGAATCATCGGTATGGATCGGTACCAATGTGGCGGGGAAACTGCGCCGCGGGACCAAATATTCCACTCAGGTGAATATGTCCCTGAAGCTCTGATTCGGCGACTCGGACCTGCTGGTGGGGCTGCTGTGCGGCCAAGGACTTGTTGCCCCAGGCTCCGTACGGGGCACTGCTGCCGACGAGAGGACCCGGTTTCCAGCATTGAAAAAGGGCCCACCAAACTTGCGAGTAATAGTGGGCCCTTTTCGCAGTTGCGGAAACTTGGGGTATCCGCAGCATGCTCGCGCGGGTAATTGGGGTAACCAACGCTGAGAACATGCTACCCAATTTTCCCGATTTGGCACGTCAAACGGCCGATGTTACTAAATCCCTATGTTGGAAGCGTGAAATCGGTGCAGGGCTCCTACATGGACTTGAAGAAGACGCGAAGTCAGCTTTCACTTTTCAATCTTCGAAATCCCACTAGGGCGGCAGCTATCCGGTTTGAACGCGGGCCAAGGAAAATCAACACGCGGCCCCTCCCCGTCCCGACCGAGCCGCCAACAACGCTCCCTCGGCCGCCGTCGCCCGGTTGCCAGTCGGGTCCAGGGTTTCGAATCAACAAAACATCAAAACCACTCAATAATAGGCATTGAGTAAATAGTCACATTGATGGCCAAGAATCCCGGAACTGGTAAAGTCAATTCCAATCGCGTCCTGGGGGGCGTAAAACTTGGGGAGGAAATCTTGGGACGAAAAGTACGCAAACGCATTTACAACCGCTTTTACAGGCAGGGACCACGCGTGCCCATCATCTGGCAAAACGTCGGACTGGGACTCCTTGCCGTTGTGGCAATCGGCATCGGTGCCTTCATCTTGTTCACCTGACACGGACACCTGGACGGATACTGCCCGTCCGCTGGCAACACGGGACGTGCACGGACCACTTTCGTAGGTGGTCCCCATTCATGTGCCGATGCTGAAACGATCCCGGGCTTCACCCACGGGCCTCACCAGGAGCAGCCCACTTGCAGGCGCAGATGCCCTGTGTGGCCCGGACCGGGGATTCCCGCTCGCCCGGATCGAGCCACTCAATTCGGGTCCTACAGTTCCCCGTCCAGCGGGGCGTAGTGCTGGCCCATCCCCACGATCTCCCAGCCGGCGGCCTCCCATTGGCCCCGGGAAAGCACGTTGCGTCCGTCGATGATCCGGCGCGCGGCCACCAACGGGTCCAGATCCGCGGGAACCAGGGCCCTGAACTCGGCCCACTCGGTCAGCAGCAGCACCAGGTCCGCCTGGGCCACGGACTCGGGCAGGTCGTTGGCGTAGTGCAGGCGCGGGAAGCGATCGGCGGCGTTCTTGTTGCCCTTGGGGTCGTAGACCAGCACGTCGGCACCGGCGTTGAAGAGCCGCACCGCGATGTCCAGGGCCGGGGAGTCGCGAACGTCGTCCGAATCGGGCTTGAAGGTCACCCCGAGAACGGCAATGCGCGCACCGACCAGCTTCTCGTTGAGCATGGTGTGGGCCAGGCGCACCACGCGTTCACGGCGGCGCAGGTTGATCTCGTCGACCTCGGCCAGGAATCCCATGGTGTGGGTCAGGCCCAGTTCGCTCGTCCGCGCCTGCAGGGCGCGTATGTCCTTGGGCAGGCAGCCTCCACCGAAACCGACCCCGGCGTTGAGGAACTTCCGCCCGATGCGCGCATCGTGGCCCAGCGCGTCGGCCAGCACCGTGATGTCCCCGCCGATCGTCTCGGTGACCTCGGCAAAGGAGTTGATGAAGGAAATCTTGGTGGCCAGGAAGGCGTTGGCTGCGACCTTGACCAGTTCCGCCGTCTCGAAGTCCGTCACGATCAACGGGGTGTCCGCCTCCAGCGACCTTGCGTAGATGCTGCGCAGGACCATCTCAGAGGTTTCGTCCTCGACACCCAGCACCAGCCGGTCGGGGGTCATGGTGTCGGCCACGGCGAAGCCCTCCCGCAGGAACTCGGGGTTCCAGGCCAGGGTGATCTCGGCGTCCGGGTGCGCGTTGACGGCAATCAGCCGGCGCAGCCGGCGGGCGGTGCCCACCGGCACCGTGGACTTGCCCACGATCAGGGCCTTGCCGCGGATGCGGGTGGCCAGCTCGGCGACTGCCGCGTCGACATAGCGCATGTCGGCCCCGTGCCCGTCGGCGCGCTGCGGGGTGCCGACGCCGATGAAGTGCACGTCCGCCCAGGAGGACACCTGCTCATAGTCGGTGGTGAAGCGCAACCGGCCCGAGGCCACGTGCTTGCGCAGCAGCTCGGGCAGGCCGGGCTCGTGGAAGGGCAGCAGGCCCGCGGAGAGTGCCTCGATCTTGGCCGGGTCGACGTCGACGCCGATGACCTCGAATCCCAGCTCCGCCATGCAGGCCGCGTGCGTCGCGCCCAGGTACCCGGTGCCGACCACCGAAATCTTCATGCTCATGCCCGTGGGAAACCCTTCAACTATTTGGGGTGCAACGAGGGTGTTGCACCTGCACAAATGAACGTGGCCGAGCGCCGGGCACCCGTGGTGCCGGAACGCCCGGCCACATTGGCAATGCGGGAGTGGATATCAGAGTGCCAGTTCGCGCTGCACGACGTCGGCCAGCGACTGCGCCAGGGAACTTGCCATGTCGTGCGAGGTGGCCTCGACCATCACACGGACCACCGGCTCGGTTCCCGAAGGGCGCAGCAACACGCGTCCGTTCTCGCCCAGTTCCGCCTCGGCGGCGGCGATCGCGGTGATCAGCACCTTGTTGCTCGGAGCTGCTTCCTTGTCGACGCCCTTGACGTTGATCAGCACCTGCGGAAGCACCGTCATGGCGGCGGCAAGCTCCTTGAGGGTCTTGCCTGTGGCCTTGACGCGTGCGGCGATGTGCAGGCCGGTCAGCACCCCGTCTCCGGTGGTGGCGTGGTCGGCGAAGATCACATGTCCGGATTGTTCCCCGCCCAGGTTGAAGTCGCCGGTGCGCATGCCCTCGAGCACGTAGCGGTCCCCCACCCCGGTTTCCAGCATGGTGATGCCGGCCTCGCGCATGGCGATCTTCAGGCCGAGGTTGCTCATCACGGTGGCCACCAGGGTGTCGTCCTTCAGGACGCCGCGTTCCTTCATGTCGGTGGCCATGATCGCCATGATCTGGTCCCCGTCCACAACGGTTCCCTCGTGGTCCACCGCCAGGCAGCGGTCGGCGTCGCCGTCGTGGGCGATGCCCAGGTCCGCGCCGTTGTCCAGCACTGCGGCCTGCAGGCGCTCAAGGTGCGTGGAGCCGTAGCCGTCGTTGATGTTGATGCCGTCGGGTTCCGCGCCGATGACCACGACCTGTGCCCCGGCGGCGTTGAAGACCTCCGGAGAGCAGCCGCTGGCCGCGCCGTGGGCACAGTCAAGGACGACCTTCATGCCATCAAGCCGGTTCGGCAGCGTCTGCAGGAGGTGCATGACGTAGCGGTCCTCGGCGTCCGCAAAGCGGGTTACCCGTCCCACGTCACCGCCGACCGGACGGTACTTGGGCTTGTCCAGGGCCGCCTCGATGGCGTCCTCGAGCGCGTCGTCCAGCTTCTTGCCGCCGCGGGCCAGGAACTTGATCCCGTTGTCCGGCGCGGGGTTGTGCGAGGCGGAGATCATGACGCCGAAGTCGGCGCCCAGATCCGCGACCAGGTACGCCGCCGCCGGCGTCGGCAGGGTCCCCGCGTCGTGCACGTCGACGCCGGAGGCTGCGAGCCCCGCCTCGATTGCAGCAGAGAGGAAGTCGCCACTGATCCTGGGATCCTTGGCCACCACCGCCACGGGCCTGCGCCCGTCATGTATTTTCTCGTGCCCCAGCACCATCGCGGCGGCCTGTGAAAGCGCCATCGCCAGTTCGGGGGTCAGAAGTTCGTTTGCTTTTCCGCGGACACCATCGGTCCCAAATAACCTTGCCATCGTCATCCATCATAGGGCCAGGAATCCCCGAAGTCGGGCATCTGTGGGGTTTATCAAGGCAATCTTTGCCTAATCATGTGCCATATCCCACTAAGGCACCGCGCCTTAACGGGCGAAGGGCCCCGGCACGAATGCCGGGACCCTTCGGTGCCGGGTGAAAACCCGGCGCAAGCGGTTTAGCGCTTGGAGAACTGCGAAGCCTTACGGGCCTTCTTGAGACCAGCCTTCTTGCGCTCGATGACGCGTGCGTCACGAGTCAAGTAGCCGGCCTTCTTGAGAGCGGCGCGGTTGTTGTCGCGGTCGATCTCGTTCAGCGAGCGGGCGATGCCCAGGCGCAGCGCACCGGCCTGGCCCGAGGGGCCGCCACCGTGGATGCGTGCGATGACGTCGTATGCGCCGTCCAGCTCGAGGAGCTTGAACGGTTCGTTGACGTCCTGCTGGTGCAGCTTGTTCGGGAAGTAGTTGTCCAGCGAGCGGCCGTTGAGGGTCCACTGGCCGGTGCCCGGAACGACGCGCACGCGGGCAATTGCCTGCTTGCGGCGGCCAACTGCTGCGCCTGCAACGGTCAGTGCCGGACGTTCCTTGACTGCCTCTGCCTCTACGGCAACGGTTTCCGAGGTGTACGAAGTCGGAGCTTCACCCTCGAATTCAGTGATCTCTTCAGTGTTCTGAGCCACGATAATCTCCTAAAGTCTTGTTCTCGGGGCCCAGCGCTACTGCGCGACCTGGGTGATTTCGAAGGTCTGCGGCTGCTGTGCAGCGTGCGGGTGCTCGGCACCGCGGTAGACCTTCAACTTGGACAGCTGATCCGCAGCCAGCGAGTTCTTCGGGAGCATGCCCTTGATGGCCTTCTCCACTGCCTGGACCGGGTTCTTTTCAAGAAGCTCGGCGTAGGTCACGGACTTCAGGCCGCCCGGGAAACCCGAGTGGCGGTAGGCGCGCTTGTTTTCGAGCTTGGCGCCGGTGAGGGCAACCTTCTCGGCGTTGATGATGATGACGTGGTCGCCCATGTCCATGTGGGGGGCGAAGGTAGCCTTGTGCTTGCCGCGCAGCAGGGTTGCGGCCTGGACGGCGAGGCGGCCAAGTACAACGTCAGTGGCATCAATGATGTGCCACTGGCGGGTCTGGTCAGCCGGCTTTGGAGTGAACGTACGCACTGTAATTGCCTTTGTTTATTGGTTACTGGTCAAGCACAGGTCCAAACAGCGGCTGTGAGATCCACTATTGTCTTTGTGCTGTGTTTCGATGCGCTGTACCAGTTCGCCAGGTGAGGACTGAAAAGACCGGCCGTCCATGAATGTTCGCAATCCCAGCAGACCAGTGGCTCTGCAACTGAGCCGTCACGCGGAGAAGGTTGTGTCGAACAAAGGACACGCACAACAGCCGTTAGTCTATCGGATTAACCCCGGCACCACCAAAGCGTGCGCCGTGAACCGCGCTACGCGAGCGTGATTCGTCTCTCACCGCCCGGATCGGGGTCACGGAATCCGCCGACGGGCCCGGGGGAGCCGCGCGCAGCTCCCCCGCCGGCGACGGGCTGCCCCCTTTAGGTTGAACCCAGCGAATCCACAAATTGGATGATTACCGGGCATTCGGGGTCCGGGACGGCGATCCCCCGCAAGTCCTCCGCGCGGATGCAGGTACAGACCATCGCTCGACCTCGCCGAACGGGGCGTTCAACCAACAGGGCAGCCCTGGCGGGGTCCAATGAAAAACCGTTCGGAAGCGCCCCGCAGTCGCCTTGGGCCGAGACCGCAATTCTTGGTCCTCCGGCGGCGAACAATTCCGCAACCCACTTGATTGCCAAGCTCGAGGGACTTGCCCTTCTTGCGGTCCTTGGGACCTGCAATTCCAGCCCATTGGACTGGCCATATTTTCCCAGACGTCTCAACATTAGGCACGTACCCACTTCCCCAAAAGTGATAACCGTGCGGTCCCGTGCAATTCCCCAATCGACACAGGCCCGCTTCCTAGACATCACCCTACGACACCTCGATGGGAAGAAATAGGGAAGGGGAGCATATTGAGCCTGCCGGCAGTGCTGCTTCAAGACCGATCGGGGAAACATACTCGCGCCTGTCAATCGTCGCAGGCGGCGGCCTTGGGGAGGAGCGCAGGCCCACAACTCCGAGGCAAATGTACCCGTCAACACGGAACATCCCGCGAGTTTCCGAACGCGCGGCAACTAGGCTTGGACTGACCCCATGCGCACCAGGAATCTATTGCCATGGACCATGACACAACGGTTAGAGGATCCACTTGCCCTTCACACTGGCCCATGCGGCTGCTGTCCTGCCGTTCATGCGCATGCCCGTCGTACCGGTGGCACTGGTTGCCGGAGCCATGGCGCCGGACCTCCCGTACTTCATCATGGCAAAGCCGAGCAACGACGGGTGGTTCGCCTCCCTGCTCAGCGGGATCAGTTCACATGGGTTCACGCAGATCCTGACCATCGGATTGCCACTGGCCTTGGTGCTGGCGGGGTTCATGGCATTTGTGGACCGACCCATGCGCTGGGCGCTTCCCGAATCGTGGATTCCGGTACAACGAGCGTTCGCGGGGCGCCCGCCCAGCCGTGCGCACCTTGTGCTGTGGACGTTCCATTCCTTGTTGATCGGGCTTCTCACACACCTCGTATGGGATTCGTTCACGCATTCCACCGGCTGGGTGGTTCTACAATTTCCGGTCCTGTCCATCGAGCCCCTTGCCGGTATTCCCGTCTACCGGATCCTGCAGCACTGCAGCAGCCTGGCCGGATTGGCGCTCCTGGCGCTCTGGTACCGAAAACAGCCCAGAACCTCCTACGCATGCGGGATGGACAGCATGGACCAGAGCCGGAAGGCTCGAACCATGTTGTTGGTGCTGGTTTGCGTTGTTCCCGCCGCCGCGGCTGCCTTCCTGGGCCTGGGCGCGACCCCGGCCGTCGAAGATGCGGCGAGTGCCGAGCTGTTCCTGCAGATCATGATTCTCCGGGGTGGCACCGCACTGCTTGGGGCATTGGCTGTCTATGGCCTTGCTTGGCATGCAGTGGCCTTGCACCGAAGGCTTCACAACCCGGTCACGACCCACGTGTAATTGCACCGCATCGGCGGCCTGCTTCGTCATCGCCGCGGGCCCTGGGGACGGGACCATCTGGCCAGGCAAAAATCCCCCCAGGATCGAGCGGAAGGCTTCTACCCGGCGAGATACCACCCAGGTGGCGTTTGCGCGTTGGTTCGCTGCGGCAGCTTCCGGGCAGCCGCTATTCCAGCGACACTCCCCCGATGGGGATGCCCACGTCGTGCGGCAGCCGCCTGGCCCGGGTGAGCTCGGCACGCGCCGCAGCCTCGCGTCCGTCGGGGTAGGCCACTTCCTCGAGCACCAGGGCCCGGGGATCGGCCAGCAACGTCTTGGAATCGCGCAGCTCCTCGGCGAGGCGGGCGGCAACCCAGCCGGGTTCCTCCCGCCCGTCGCCCACCAGCAGGCACGCCCCGATGAGGGCGCGGACCATGTTGTGGCAGAACGCGTCGGCCTTCAGGTGGGCCACCACGATGCCGCGCTCGTCGCGGGCGAAGGAGAATTCGGTCAGTGTGCGGATGGTGGTGGCGTGGTCGCGCGGCTTGCAGAAGGACAGGAAGTCGTGGCGGCCCAGCAGGCTTTTCGCCTCGGCGTCCAGCAGCTCCACATCGACCTCGCGCTTGTGCCACATCGTGTAGGCGCGCGAGAGCGGGTCCCAGTTTCCGGCGCCGTCGGCGATCCGGTAGGAGTATCGCCGCCAGAGTGCGGAGAAGCGCGCATCGAACCCGGCCGGGGCGACCGCTGCCTGGTGGATGAGGATGGCCCCGCGTTCCCGGGTCAGCACCCCGCGCAGCCTGCGAACCAGTGCACGTTCCGGGGAGATGGCCGCGCCGCGGGGCAGGGACTCGAATTCGGCGGCGGTCAGGTCGAAATGGACCATCTGGTTCCGGGCGTGGACCCCGGCGTCTGTGCGCCCGGCCACCGTGGTGCGCACGGGCCGGCGCAGGAGCATGGCCAGGGCCGCTTCCACCACGCCTTGCACCGTGGGAAGGCCAGGCTGGATGGCCCAGCCGTTGTATCCGGTGCCGTCGTATCCCAGTCGCACGCACATGCGCACCAGCGCCGGCTCGGTGGGGCTGGAACTGGGGGCCAGTGAGGGATCCACCGAATCAATGGCGGGAATCAACATGTTTCAATCCTAGATCCACGCGCCGTCCCGCTGCGGGCCGGCGCCGTTTAAAGCCATTGGCCCGGTGCATTTTCCCCGCAATCGGGAAAAGCCGCACCGGGCCAATGTTTTGGCTGTTGCCAGGGGGACAAGGACTAGGCCTTGTTCTCCTCTGCTGCCTCGGTCTCAACGACCTCGGCGGTTTCGGTTGCTTCGGTCTCAACGACCTCTTCAACCGGAGCAGCCACTGCGGCAGCCTTTTCGGCTTCCTTCACAACGGCCTGCTTCGGGGAAACCGGCTCCATGACCAATTCGATGACAGCCATCGGGGCGTTGTCGCCCTTGCGGTTGCCGATCTTGGTGATGCGGGTGTATCCACCCGGGCGCTCGGCCATGAGCGGTGCGATGTTCTCGAACAGCTCGTGAACGATCGACTTGTTGGTGCGGCTGCGCGAGGCAATGACTGCCTGGACGCGGCGACGCGAGGCCAGGTCTCCGCGCTTGGCGAAGGTGATCAGGCGCTCTGCGTGCGGACGAAGGCGCTTGGCCTTGGTCAGCGTGGTGGTGATGGATTTGTTCTCGAACAGCTGCGCGGACAGGTTCGCGAGCATCAAACGCTCGTGAGCTGCGCTGCCGCCGAGACGCGGACCCTTGGGAGGGGTAGGCATAGTGTTCTCCTAGTATGGTGGCCCTTGCGCCCGGGGCCCCGGTGGGATACCGGGCGCAAAGGTTTAAGTTCTATAGCTGGTGGGCCAAGAAGTCTTAGACTTCTTCCTCACCGTAGACGTCATCGTCGCCAATGGCGGCGGCACGTGCTGCAAGATCGAAGCCCGGAGGGGAATCCTTCAGGGCCAGACCCAAATCGATCAGCTTCGCCTTGACCTCGTCGATGGACTTCGCACCGAAGTTGCGGATGTCCATCAGGTCGGCCTCGGAGCGTGCAACGAGTTCACCCACGGAGTGGATGCCCTCACGCTTGAGGCAGTTGTACGAGCGAACCGTCAATTCGAGGTCTTCGATCGGCAGTGCCATGTCGGCTGCGAGTGCGGCGTCCGTCGGGGACGGGCCGATCTCGATGCCTTCAGCGGCGGTGTTCAGCTCGCGTGCCAGGCCGAACAGTTCAACCAGGGTGGTGCCTGCGGATGCAACTGCATCGCGCGGAAGCATCGAGTCCTTGGTCTCGACATCGACGATGAGCTTGTCAAAGTCGGTGCGCTGCTCGACACGGGTGGCCTCCACGCGGAAGGTCACCTTCATCACCGGCGAGTAGATCGAATCCACGGGGATGCGACCGATCTCTGCGTCCACGTTCTTGTTCTGCGCTGCAGAAACATAACCGCGGCCACGTTCGATGGTCAGTTCCATGTCGAACTTGCCCTTCGCGTTCAATGTCGCGATGTGCAGGTCCGGGTTGTGGAATTCCACGCCGGCTGGCGGGGTGATGTCGGCTGCGGTGACGACGCCCGGGCCCTGCTTGCGCAGGTAGGCGACGACCGGCTCGTCATGTTCGGAGGACACTGAGAGATTCTTGATGTTCAGAATCAGCTCGGTGACATCTTCCTTCACACCGGCTACGGTGGTGAACTCGTGCAGTACCCCGTCGATCCGCACACTGGTGACAGCTGCACCAGGAATGGAGGAGAGCAGGGTACGGCGAAGCGAGTTACCCAGGGTGTAGCCGAAGCCAGGCTCCAACGGTTCAATTACGAAACGGGAGCGGTTATCCGCTACGACTTCTTCGGTCAGGGTAGGGCGCTGTGCAATGAGCACTTACATTTCCTTTCAGCGAGCGTCCGCTATATGACGCAACACAGGGGGTGGAAACGACGTATGCCTCGTCGGCGTTCGTCTGGTTCGGTCTGGCTAGCCGTGGCGATCATGCCGCCGCGCCCAACCCCCTTGCGGGGGAAAGACGCGGCGGCATCAAAGCCAGACAGTCATTATTAGACGCGGCGACGCTTTGGCGGGCGGCAGCCGTTGTGTGCGCTTGGGGAAACGTCCTGGATGGACCCAACCTCAAGGCCAGCAGCCTGCAGCGAGCGGATCGCGGTTTCGCGTCCCGAGCCCGGGCCCTTGACGAAAACGTCAACCTTGCGAAGTCCGTGCTCCTGAGCACGCTTTGCAGCAGCCTCGGCGGCCATCTGTGCAGCGTACGGAGTGGACTTGCGCGAGCCCTTGAAGCCAACCTCGCCGGCCGAGGCCCACGAGATTACAGCACCTGAAGGATCCGTGATGGAAACGATGGTGTTGTTGAAGGTGCTCTTGATGTGCGCCTGTCCGAGCGCGATATTCTTTTTGTCCTTGCGACGCGGCTTGCGGACCGCTCCACGAGTCTTGGGGGGCATGCTTACTCCTACGAGAAATTTGGCTTAGTGACGACCGCTAGATTTAGCGGGTCTTCTTCTTACCGGCGACGGTGCGCTTCGGGCCCTTGCGGGTACGAGCGTTGGTCTTGGTGCGCTGACCGCGGACCGGCAGGCCCTTGCGGTGGCGGATGCCTTCGTAGGAGCCGATTTCAACCTTGCGGCGAATGTCAGCTGCCACTTCACGGCGGAGGTCACCCTCAACCTTGAAGCTGCCTTCAATGAAGTCACGCAGCTGAACCAGCTCAGCGTCGGTCAGATCCTTCACGCGAGTGTCCGGGTTGATCCCGGTCTCGGCGATGGTCTGTTCTGCACGGGTCTTGCCCACGCCGTAGATGTAGGTAAGCGCAATAATCACGCGCTTTTCGCGCGGGATGTCTACGCCAGCTAGACGAGCCATATGCTGTCTACCTTTCGATGTGCGGAGGTCTAAAGCAGTACAATCCTGGGAATTCCCAGTCCACGGCCTCCGTGCCGTGGGTGTGCATCGCGCGGTGGATGCTGTACTGCCGATTACAATTACTACGCGCAGGATTTCCCGTGAGGGAAATTAGCCCTGACGCTGCTTATGGCGTGGATTTTCGCAGATCACCATGACCCGACCATTACGGCGGATCACCTTGCACTTATCGCAGATCGGCTTCACGCTAGGGTTAACCTTCACGGCTTACTCCTTTTGCGGTTGCGGTTTCAGTGGAGCGTAATTACCTTTGTCGCCCATCCCAAGGGAAGGAAGAACAAAAATCTTTACTTGTAGCGGTAAACGATACGTCCGCGGTTGAGGTCATACGGACTGAGTTCCACCACTACGCGATCCTCAGGGAGGATTCGAATGTAGTGCTGACGCATCTTTCCCGAGATAGTTGCAAGTACAACGTGCCCGTTGGGCAGCTCAACACGGAACATCGCGTTGGGCAGTGCCTCTGACACGGTGCCTTCTACCTCGATGACACCCTCTTTCTTGGCCATATCCTCCGCTAACTTTTGTTGCTGGCGACATTTACCGCCAACAGATTTATGGTCTCGGCCATCGATCAGAGAGGTACCCGCAGCAACAGCTTTTGGGCACCAAGGAACAGACAACCAACAGTCAAGCCTACGTGCTGGAAGGCTTAAAGGGAAATCATTGGGGCCGACCTGTTTTGTTAGGTTGGCCACAGTTCCCCCCACCCGGCCATGTGGAGCGGAGGGCGGACCGGCGCTAGGGAACGATCGGGGACGGGACGACGCCGAACGGCGCAAGCCCTGCAGCTCCCCCGTCGTGGGCCGTCAGTACCCAGATGCCGCCCATGTGCACGGCCACCGAATGTTCCCACTGCGAGGCGCGCTGCCCATCGACGGTCACCACGGTCCAGTCGTCGGCCAACACCTTGGTCTCAAGCCCCCCGCGCACCAGCATCGGTTCGATGGCCAGGCACATGCCCGGCTTCACCCGGGCACCGCGGTGTCCGGTGCGGTAGTTCAGGACATCGGGTGCCTGGTGCATCTCGGACCCGATGCCGTGGCCCACGTAGTCCTCCAGGATGCCCAGCGGAGCGCCCGGGACCCCGGAGACGAAGTCGTCGATGGCATCGCCGATCGCTCCCACGTAGCGTGCCTCGGCCAGCGCGGCAATCCCCCGCCACATGGCTTCCTGGGTGATGTCGGACAGGCGCTGGTCCTCGGGGGCCGCGGTGCCGACGATGACGGTGCGCGCCGAGTCGGCATGCCAGCCGTCGATGATGGCCCCGCCGTCGATCTTCAGCACGTCCCCGTCCGCCAGCACGTACTCGCTGGGGAACCCGTGGACGACTTCCTCGTTGACCGAGGCGCAGATGGTGGCCGGGAACCCGTGGTAGCCCTTGAAGTTGCTGGTGGCCCCGTGGCGTTCGAGCACCGAGGCGAAGACCGCGTCCAGGTGGGCGGTGGTCACGCCGATTTGCGCGGCGGCAACGGCTTCGTCCAATGCCTCGGCCAGGACCAAGCCCGCCTCGCGCATCTTCAGGATCTGCCCGTTGGTCTTGTACTCGATCTTGCGTTGGCTGAAAGCCATGGTGTGTTTGTCCCTTTCCAAAGACGTTGCTCCACGTCATTATCGCAAAAAACCGCGGGGCCCGCGGCACTGGTGTGCCGGTCCCCGCGGTTTGTGCGTGCGTAAGCGATTTAGACGTTCTGTCCCAGCGCGTCCATGACACGGTTGGTGACTTCATCGATCTCGCCGATGCCGTCGACCAGGCGCACGATGCCGCGCTCCTGGTAGCGGTTGACCACGACGGCGGTTTCCTCGTGGTACAGGCCCAAGCGGTGGCGGATGACCTCTTCGTTGTCATCGGCGCGTCCCTCGATCTGCGCGCGCTTGAGCAGGCGGGCGACGAGCTCCTCGTCGTCGGCGGTCAGCTGCAGCACGGCGTCGAGCTGCACCCCGGCGTCGGCCAGGATCGAATCAAGCTCGTCGACCTGGGCGCTGGTGCGCGGGTAGCCGTCCAGCAGGAAGCCGTCCTTGACGTCGTCCTGGGACAGGCGGTCGCGCACCATCGAGTTGGTGACCGAGTCGGGAACGAAGTTGCCGGCGTCGATGTACTTCTTGGCCTCGACGCCCAGCGGGGTGCCGCCCTTGACGTTGGCGCGGAAGATGTCGCCGGTGGAGATGGCCACCACGTTGAGGCGCTCGGAGATGCGGTCCGCCTGGGTGCCCTTGCCGGCACCGGGTGGTCCAATGATCAACAGTCTTGTCATCGCAGAAGTCCTTCGTAGTGTCGCTGCTGCATTTGTGCGTTGATTTGCTTGACGGTCTCAAGACCCACACCAACCATGATGAGGATCGAGGTGCCGCCAAATGGGAAGTTCTGATCGGCGTTGATCAACACGAAGGCGATCAACGGAATCAGGGCCACGAATGCCAGGTAAATGGCACCGGGGAACGTGATGCGGCTGAGGATGTACTCGAGGTACTCGGCCGTCGGGCGTCCGGCACGGATGCCGGGGATGAATCCGCCGTACTGCTTCATGTTGTCGGCAACCTCGGTCGGGTTGAATGTGATGGCTACGTAGAAGTAGGTGAAGCCGATGGTCAGCAGCGTGTAGGCGATCATGTACAGCGGCGAGGAACCGGAGAAGTTCGTCTGCACCCACAGCGCCCAGTCCGGCAGCGTGCCGTCGGTGCGCGTGTTGAACTGCACGACCATCGAGGGCAGTGCCAGCATCGAGGAAGCGAAGATCACCGGGATCACGCCGGCCATGTTGACCTTGATCGGGATATAGGTGGAAGTTCCACCCACGGTGCGGCGCCCGATCATCCGCTTGGCGTACTGCACCGGGATGCGGCGCTGGGACTGCTCCACGAAGACGACCAGGGCGATGACCGCGAGGCCGATGAGAATGACCCCGGCGAAGACGCCCCAGCCCTGCGAGGTGGCGATGGCGCCCATGGCCGAGGGGAAGCCCGAGGCGATGGACACGAAGATCAGCAGCGACATGCCGTTGCCGACGCCGCGTTCGGTGGCGAGCTCGCCCATCCACATGATCAGGCCGGTGCCTGCGGTGAGCGTGAAGACCATCAGGATGATGACCCAGAGGTTGTCCTCGGGGACGATCGGGAGCTGGCAGGAGGGGAAGAGCATTCCGCTGCGCGCCAGCGAGACCAGCGTGGTTGCCTGCAACAGGCCCAGCGCAATGGTCAGGTACCGGGTGTACTGGGTCAGGATGGCCTGTCCGGCCTGTCCTTCCTTGTGCAGCTCCTCGAAGCGGGGGATCACCACACGCAGCAGCTGGACGATGATGGAGGCCGTGATGTAGGGCATGATGCCCATGGCGAAGATCGAGACCTGCAGCAATGCACCGCCGCTGAACAGGTTCACGAACTGGTACAGGCCGCCGGTGGTGTTACCCGCGGCAAGACACTGTTGGACGTTGGAGTAGTCCACGCCAGGGGCAGGGATGTAGACACCTGCACGGTAGATCGCAATGATGGCGAGCGTGAACAACAACTTGCGTCGCAGGTCAGGCGTCCGGAATACCCGGGCAATGGCGCTGAACAAGCGTCCTCCTGATTGGTGGTGGCCGGGGGTACCCGGGGGTTGACCTATTGATTCTATCGGGTGGTGAGTGTTACACACCAAATGAATCGCGGCTGGGACTGTAATCATTCCCCGGCTGATCGATATGTCCAGCGGGAAACCACCTGCGGAACCATGCCCACGGCACAACTGCATGCCAGCCGGTTCCCAAAGGTGTGGCGGAAAGAAAAAAGGGGTGTCCCCGCGAATCCGCTTAGCGAATTCCCGGGTCCACCCCTTCTCACTGTGTGATCAAGAGACCACGTAGCTTAGAGCTCTACTGCAGAGCCGCCGGCTGCGACGATCTTTTCCGACGCGGACGAGGAGAAGGCGTTGACCTTCACGTCGACCTTGACGGTCAGTTCGCCCGAGCCAAGGACCTTGACGGGCTCGTTCTTGCGAACGGCGCCCTTCGCGACCAATGCCTCAACGGTGACTTCGCCACCTTCGGGGAACAGCTCCGAGATCTTGTCCAGGTTTACAACCTGGAACTCGACGCGGAACGGGTTCTTGAAGCCGCGAAGCTTCGGAAGGCGCATGTGCAGCGGCAACTGGCCACCGGCGAAGCCGGCCTTGACCTGGTAGCGCGCCTTGGTGCCCTTCATACCGCGACCAGCGGTCTTGCCCTTGGATGCCTCACCACGACCCACACGGGTCTTGGCGGTCTTGGCACCTTCGGCCGGACGCAGGTGGTGTACCTTCAATGCGTTTTCTTTTTCAGCCATGACTACTTCGCCTCCTCAACCTTTACGAGGTGCGGAACCGTGTTGACCATGCCTACGGTGACGGCGTCGGCGGTACGGACCACGGTGTGGCCGATGCGCTTCAGACCGAGCGAGCGAAGGGTGTCGCGCTGGTTCTGCTTGCCACCAATGGTGGACTTAATCTGGGTGATTGTCAGAGTCGCGTCGCTAGGGACAATGTTCTTCGCCACTATTACGCACCTGCCTTCTGGTTCTGGATGTTCCACAGCATCTGTGCCGAAACAACTTCTTCCAACGGCAGGCCACGACGTGCTGCCACTGCCTGGGGCTCTTCAAGGGCCTTCAGTGCGGCAACGGTGCCGTGGACGATGTTGATCTGGTTGCTCGAGCCCATGGACTTCGACAGAACATCGTGGATGCCTGCGCATTCCAGTACGGCGCGGACCGGACCACCGGCGATAACGCCGGTACCCGGAGCAGCCGGACGCAGGAGGACAACACCGGCAGCGGCTTCACCCTGCACCAGGTGCGGGATGGTGGTGCCGACGCGGGGAACGCGGAAGAAGGACTTCTTGGCTTCTTCAACGCCCTTGGCGATTGCTGCCGGAACTTCCTTGGCCTTGCCGTAGCCAACGCCAACGAGACCGTTGCCGTCACCCACAACCACAAGCGCGGTGAAGCTAAAGCGACGACCACCCTTGACAACCTTGGATACGCGGTTGATGGCTACAACGCGCTCAAGGAACTTGTCCTTGTCATCGTTGCGGCTGTCCTTCTGGTCGCGGCCACGGCCACGACCCTCGCCACGGCCACGGCCTTCGCCGCCACGTCCACGGCCTTCGCCGCGAGCGGCTCCGGCCTTGTCAGCGGCAGGAGCAGTCGCGACTGCCTCAGTAGCTTCAGACACCTGAGTTTCCTTCTTGTTAGTTGCTTCGCTCACAGTGCCAGCCCACCTTCGCGTGCACCGTCAGCAACAGCTGCCACGCGACCGTGGTACTTGTTGCCGCCGCGGTCGAAGACCACGGATTCGATGCCGGCAGCCTTGGCGCGCTCGGCGACGAGCTCACCAATGCGCTTGGCCTTGGCGGTCTTGTCACCGTCGAATGCGCGCAAGTCAGCTTCCATCGTCGACGCGTAAGCAACGGTGATGCCCTTGCTGTCGTCTACGACCTGAACGAAGATGTGGCGTGCGGAGCGGTTGACGACCAGGCGCGGACGCACCTCGGTGCCGGTGATGCGCTTACGAACACGCAAGTGGCGACGGCCGCGTGCGGCTGCCTTGCTCTTACCCTTGATTCCGAGAGCCATGGTTACTTACCAGCCTTTCCGACCTTGCGGCGGATGATTTCGCCAGCGTACCGAACGCCCTTGCCCTTGTACGGGTCAGGCTTGCGGAGCTTGCGGATGTTGGCGGAAACTTCGCCAACCTGCTGCTTGTTGATACCCGAGACGGTGATCTTGGTGTTGCCCTCGACAGCGAAGGCAATGCCCTCGGGAGCCTCGACAACAACCGGGTGCGAGTAGCCCAGGGCGAACTCGAGGTTCGAGCCCTTTGCTGCAACGCGGTAACCGGTACCGTGGATTTCGAGCTTCTTTTCGTAGCCTGCGGTGACACCGATGATCATGTTTTCGATCAGGGTACGGGTCAAGCCGTGCAGCGAACGCGAATCGCGCTCGTCGTTCGGGCGGGACACGGTCACGGTGTTCTCTTCGAGAACAACAGCGATCGGGCTTGCTACGGTGTGGTTCAGTTCGCCCTTGGCGCCCTTGACGGTGACAACGTCGCCATCAATCTTGAGCTCAACGCCGGCAGGAACAGTGATCGGAAGACGTCCAATACGTGACATGGTTTCTTTCTCCCTTTCCCGTTACCAGACGTAGGCGAGGACTTCCCCACCTACACCCTTCTTGGCTGCCTGGCGGTCCGTGAGGAGACCGGAGGACGTGGACAGGATTGCAATGCCGAGGCCACCAAGGACGTGCGGCAAGTTGGTGGACTTTGCGTATACACGCAGGCCCGGCTTCGAAATACGGCGAACGCCAGCGATTGAACGCTCGCGGCTCGGGCCGAACTTCAGGGTGATGGTCAGCTTTTTGCCGACCTCTGCTGCTTCTTCAACGAACGAGCCGATGTAGCCCTGTTCCTTGAGGATCTGGGCAACGCGCACCTTCAGCTTCGACGACGGCATGGAAACCGTGTCGTGGTAAGCCGAGTTGGCGTTGCGCAGACGAGTCAGCATATCTGCGACAGGATCTGTCATTGTCATTTGGGCTTCTGCCCTTCCTCGCTACGGTTTCCGCGCAAGCGCGGACCTGCAACGTAGTTGATCTAGTTGGCGGTCTTGAACGGGAAGCCCAGGGCCTTGAGCAAGGCGCGGCCTTCGTCGTCGGTCTTCGCGGTGGTCACTACGGTGATGTCCATGCCGCGAACGCGGTCGATGGAATCAACATCGATCTCGTGGAACATCGACTGTTCCGTGAGACCGAAGGTGTAGTTGCCGTTGCCGTCGAACTGCTTCGGGCTCAGGCCACGGAAGTCACGGATACGCGGCAGTGCCAGCGAAACCAGACGATCCACGAATTCCCACATGCGATCGCCGCGAAGCGTTGCGTGGGTACCAATCGGCATGCCTTCGCGCAGCTTGAACTGTGCGATCGACTTGCGTGCCTTGGTAACCAACGGCTTCTGGCCGGTGATGGCGGTGAGGTCGCGAACTGCGCCTTCGATGAGCTTGGAGTCCTTGGCGGCTTCGCCGACACCCATGTTCACAACAACCTTGACCAGGCCCGGGACCTGCATCGGGTTGGCGTAGTTGAACTCGTTCGTCAGGGTTTCGCGGATTTCGGCGTTGTACTTGGCCTTAAGGCGAGGCTGGATGTTCACAGCTGCTTCAGTCATTACAGTGCCTTTCCGGAAGACTTGGCGAAGCGAACACGGACGGTCTTGGACACGCCGTTCTTCTCCACGGTTTCCTCGCGGAAGCCAACGCGGGTCGGCTTCTTGGTTTCCGGGTCAACGATTGCGACATTCGAGATGTGCATCGGGGCCTCAACGACCTCAATGCCACCGGTCTGCGTGCCACGCTCGGTCTGGCCGGCCTTGGTGTGCTTGGTGACGCGGTTGACACCCTCAACAAGAACGCGCTGCGCTGCCGGGAATACCTTCAGCACCTTGCCCTGCTTGTTGCGGTCGGAACCGGCGATGACCTGAACCAGGTCACCCTTCTTAATCTTTGCACCCATGGTTACAGTACCTCCGGAGCCAGGGAAACGATCTTCATGAACTTCTTGTCGCGAAGTTCACGACCCACCGGACCGAAAATACGGGTGCCGCGGGGCTCGCCGTCAGCCTTGAGGATGACAGCTGCGTTCTCGTCGAACTTGATGTAGGAACCGTCGACGCGGCGACGCTCCTTCTTGGTGCGAACGATGACAGCCTTGACGACGTCACCCTTCTTTACGTTTCCGCCAGGGATTGCATCCTTGACGGTGGCGACGATTACGTCGCCGATGCCTGCATAGCGACGGCCAGAGCCACCGAGAACACGAATGGTAAGGATTTCCTTAGCACCGGTGTTGTCGGCAACCTTCAGTCGCGATTCCTGCTGAATCACTTTTTACTCCTGTCGTCTCGCTGGTTCTCCTAGGGAGCCTTGCGGAACGGATATGGTCCATCTCAGCTTCCGCTTACCCCCACCTCCATACACAACGGTTCAAGGCGCCCGAGGGCGAGGAACAGTTGGTGCTGGGGAAGCAGGGCCGAGGCGTTAGCTCAGAGCTATGCCGCACAGCTTTCCGGGCCCGTAAAAAACCCTCCGGCTGCACTATGCATCATGGCGGAGGTGGATAGTCTCCAGACATAACGCGCACAGAATAAAAAGTCTACCGCAAGAATGCGTGATCCCGAAACCGTGTGCTATGGGGCAACGTGGGGTCCTTGGTCACACACGGCTCTTTTAGTGAGTGTGATCGACTGCCGAAATTGGCGAGATTCACGATACTACGGTCTACAACACCATCACTGAGTGGTACGTGAGCGCGGGCCTATCTCGTGGTCAGCGGCCTCCGTTGCTTCGCGGTATTGATGCCACGCTCGATCAGGTCGAGTCGCTAGCTAGTTGCTATCTTTAGGTCCAGACCTCCAGCCGTCCGTCACATCGCACTTTCGGCTGGCTTTGTTTGGTTTCACTTTTCCGGAGTCGCGCATTAGTTCCACCGCTCCGACGCGCATATCCGCATGGATTTCGACACGCATGCTTTGCCCCCCCCTTGACACGGTCCGGTCTCGTCTTGGCCGCCCCGAAACCACTTCCTGAAGATTGAGGCATTTCAACGAATGTGGTCCTCTTCCAGCGATAAGTAGCCATTCATCACGGTATTTGCCATACGAAATAGGTCGCTCCGCAACGCGCCGTTATGCGGAAACGCGATCTTAGGGGTTGCCGTAGATAGCAGTCATGGAAGGTCCAGAACTACTATTCCTTCCTATATTTCCCGCAATTTTAGGACTTTGGCCAGTGTGCTGCGGATGTCGAACGTAGGGCCCCAGCTGAGTACGACGAGATCTTCATACTGGTCCACTGGCCTTAGCAAGTCGAGGACATCGCCCCTAAACCAGTAGTCCTCCGAGGCAATGGCGAGTGCACTCTTACGGAATCGCTCATATTCATCGCTCGATGGGAAATATATCGAATAGCTTCCGTCGGTCCCTTGCCCTACCGAGACGTCCCACCTACTCTCAAATACTCCAAGTACTTGGGCGGCAATTTCCGCGTCGCTAGACTTATCGAAGAGTTCAGCACCGGTGGTCTTTCGGGAGGAATCTTCAAGCGAAGTTCCCTCCCAATGAACAATTACTTGGCGATCGAACTCGATGCTTTGAAGGTTCTGCAAAGACAATTCGAAGAAGTCAGTCTCGAGATATTCCCTCACGCTTCTCGCGATCCATATAATGGGGGCACCCACGAGATTTCGATGAAGTGACTCTGCACTTGAACCCGGTGTGACCGAGAGTAAGTCTTGAATACTTTCTAGGATCTCTCTGCAATGGTAGTCCTTACAGAAGCGGAAGTAGTGAGCCGCCTTAGAGGGCAGCCCCGCCCAGATGGAGCTACGCGCCAGCGGGTATTGCCTCTGCAAGGACTCGAATTCGCTTTGGAGACGTTTCTTGAACGGGGAGACCACCAGTTTCTGGTCAGAATCATTCCACGTGCTATTAGCTTCATACTCGAACTTCGCCTTGCAGATCGAGTACAGCTTTGATTGGACGCAGGAATTATATAACTCCTGCGTCACGCGGTAGTCAATCTCGCAGTGATAGTTCGGGTTGTAGAGAGAAATCTCCTCTTTTGTAGTTCGCTCAAAGATATATTTGGCAGACAGGACATCCATAGCGGCTTGCTTGAGGATGTGGTTGGCATCGGAGACGGATCCGTCAGTCGGCGCGTCATTGGTCCTCAATTCCTCCATGATCCCTTCGACGTTAGCGGCGAGCTGCCTGCGGATCAGGCGGAGCCAATCTCGTGCGGCTTGAATCCCGATGCGCTGTGTCTCATCCTGAAGCATCATCCTCTCGAGGAGCATGTCGAGATCGGAGAGAAAAGGGTGGATTTCCCCCACTCGCCGATGCCGAGCTCCGCGAGAGTTCTGCTTGGTGAAAATCTCGGTGATGATGAGTCCGAGCGCGAAGATGTCTGCAGGCTTCCCGATATCTGTGGCGCCATTCCTGACCATCTGCTCAGGTGCCTGGTAATTGCGATTGGCCAGGAGTTCACCTGCAGTGGTCAGCGTGGAGTCCTTGAAGTGGGCGATACCGAAGTCCGCAAGAACTAAACGCCGCTTCTTGCTATCGACGAGTATGTTTTCGGGTTTGATATCCCGGTGCACCACGCCTGCTTGATGTATATAGGCGAGCCCTTCGCAAAGCTGGGAGAGGTAGTCGAGAATTACTTGGTGGTCCGTTTCGTTTTCAATGACCGCACGCAAGCTCTCTGGATACAGGTCCATGGTGTAGTAAAAATACTTCTCGTCCTCGGACTTCGCATGAATTCTCACAACATGATCGTTCCTCGCCGCCAGACCGAACTCTATCTCCTTACGAAATCGCTCGTTCCGTCGGTCCGACCGAACGTGCTTCAAGATTTTTTTAAGGGCGTAGACCTTGTCATCGTCTGCGGACCGTACCTTCCAGACTTCAGCTGTACCTCCATGTCCGAGAATTGATTCGAAGGTGTAGGAGACGCCTTCGATCTCCAGAATTTTCTTCTGCTTCTTCATAGAAATTAGCCTAATCAACTCTTGAGTAGATCAACTCATTAATTCAGCGGCGGCCGCTGCCACGGTGTCCAACCAGGGCCGCCCGAATATGGACTGTCTGGCCCGACGACATTTGCGTCCGGTTGAGAGTCAGTAACACCCACCCCGGCTAGGCCGTCGGAACAGTAGCACCACCGGCAGCGCCATTAGAATGGATGGACTTTAGGTGCGGCATTGAGGCGAGGCTCACGGCAAAATACCTCACCCACCATGCGACGTAAAAGAATGCCGCACGGTGGCCTCTGCTCCCTGGCAGTTATCCTAGTCACCCTTGTGGACCCGCTTCCGGTCATTTGCAAGGCAACCGCGTGCGGCGTCCACCCAACCTAGGGAAATCGCCGAACGCAAAACACCCCGGCACCGGCTGGATGAATCCAGCGGTCCCGGGGTGTTGAGCTTGGTTCACGTCTAAGTGAAAACCAACGAAAGGGGCTTACTTGGCCTTTTCGAGGATTTCCACGAGGCGCCAGCGCTTGTCGGCAGACAGCGGGCGGGTCTCGGCGATGAGAACGAGGTCGCCGATGCCGGCGCTGTTCTCTTCGTCGTGAGCCTTGACGTTCTTGTTGCGACGCATGACCTTGCCGTAGAGGGCGTGCTTTACGCGGTCCTCGACGTCAACGACGATGGTCTTCTGCATCTTGTCGGAAACCACGTAACCACGGAGGGTCTTGCGGTCGTTGCGCTCTGCAGCTGCATCCACGACGTTATCCTTCTCGCTCATTACTTGGTTTCCTTGCTCTTCTTGGTCTCTTCGACCGGCACTACAACGTCGGGACGAATGCCCAGCTCGCGTTCGCGGAGCACGGTGTAGATACGAGCGATGTCACGCTTGACAGCCTTCAGGTTGCCATGCGATTCGAGCTGACCGGTGGCCGACTGGAAACGGAGGTTGAACAGCTCCTCCTTGGCCTTCTTGAGCTCCTCGACCAGACGGGCGTTATCAAAGCCGTCCAGTGCTTCGGTTGCTAGATCCTTGGATCCGATTGCCATTCCTATTCACCACCTTCGCGACGCACAATGCGTGCCTTCAACGGCAGCTTGTGGATTGCCAGGCGCAATGCCTCGCGTGCTACCTCTTCACTGACACCGGAGAGTTCGAAGAGAACCCGTCCCGGCTTTACGTTTGCGACCCACCATTCCGGCGAACCCTTACCGGAACCCATGCGGGTTTCGGCAGGCTTCTTGGTCAGCGGACGGTCCGGATAAATGTTGATCCAGACCTTGCCGCCACGCTTGATGTGGCGGGTCATTGCGATACGAGCTGCCTCGATCTGGCGGTTGGTAACGTAGGCCGGGGTAAGGGCCTGGATACCGTACTCGCCGAAGGCTACCGTGGTACCGCCCGAAGCTGCGCCACTCCGACCGGGGTGGTGCTGCTTGCGGTACTTTACTCGGCGTGGGATAAGCATTTAAGCCTGTCCTCCTTCTGCAACTGCTGCTGCGGGAGCCTCAACAGCCGAAGCTGCTTCTGCACCTGGAGCTGCGCTGCGCTCGGGGCGACGACGACGTTCGCCACCTTCGGGGCGTCCACCCGGACGTCCGCCGGGACGATCGCCGCGACCGCGGGCCGGAGCTGCTGCAGCCTGGGCTGCCAGTTCCTTCGAAGTTACGTCGCCCTTGTAGATCCAGACCTTCACGCCGATGCGGCCGAAGGTGGTCTTGGCTTCGAACTTGCCGTAGTCGATGTTCGCACGCAGGGTGTGCAGCGGCACACGGCCTTCGCGGTAGAACTCCTTGCGGGACATTTCTGCCCCGCCCAGACGACCGGAGCACTGTACGCGGATGCCCTTGGCACCTGCGCGCATTGCCGACTGCATGGCCTTCTTCATCGCGCGGCGGAAAGCCACACGCGAAGCAAGCTGCTCGGCGATGCCCTGGGCAACAAGCTGGGCTTCGATCTCGGGGTTCTTGACCTCGAGGATGTTCAGCTGAACCTGCTTGGCGGTGAGCTTTTCGAGCTCGCCACGGATGCGATCGGCTTCGGCGCCGCGGCGACCGATAACGATGCCCGGGCGTGCGGTGTGGATATCCACACGAACACGGTCTCGGGTGCGCTCGATCTCCACGCGGGCGATGCCGGCGCGTTCCATGCCAACGGTCATCAGTTCGCGGATGCGGATGTCTTCTTTTACGAAGTCCTTGTAACGCTGACCGACCTTGGTGCTGTCGGCGAACCAGTGCGAAACATGGTCGGTAGTGATACCGAGACGGAACCCATGCGGGTTAACCTTCTGTCCCATTTTACTCTTCCCCACCCTTCTTAGGGGTTGCGACGACCACAGTGATGTGGCTCGTGCGCTTCTTGATCTGGTATGCCCGACCCTGAGCACGCGGCTGGAACCGCTTCATGGTCGGACCCTCGTCAACAAACGCTTCGCTGATGAACAGCTCGTCTTCGTTGAACGCGACACCCTCGCGGTCTGCGGCGGCACGGGCGTTAGCCACTGCCGATGCTACAACCTTGAACACTGGCTCTGAAGCTGCCTGCGGGGCAAACTTCAGGATCGCCAGTGCTTCGTTCGTCTGCTTGCCACGAACAAGGTTGACGACGCGCCGGGCCTTCATAGGCGTCACGCGGATATGGCGCGCAATTGCCTTGGCTTCCATTGCTTTCCTTCTCTCGTCTCTCGAAGAAGTGCTAAGCACTCGCTGAACCCTTGCGGGTTAGCGGCGCTTGCCCTTCTTGTCGTCCTTCACGTGGCTGCGGAACGTCCGGGTCGGGCTGAACTCGCCGAGCTTGTGCCCGACCATCGACTCGGTGACAAACACGGGGATGTGCTTGCGTCCGTCGTGTACGGCGATCGTGTGCCCGAGCATGTCGGGGATGATCATCGAACGGCGGGACCACGTCTTGATGACGTTTTTGGTGCCCTTTTCGTTCTCAGCAGCGACCTTTACAAACAGGTGCTGATCGACGAAGGGGCCTTTCTTCAGGCTGCGTGGCATGTTTCCAGGCTCCTATCGCTTGTTCTTGCCGGTACGACGACGGCGAACAATCAACTTGTCGCTGTCCTTGTTGGGACGACGGGTGCGTCCCTCGCGCTTGCCGTTCGGGTTGACCGGGTGACGGCCACCGGACGTCTTGCCTTCGCCACCACCATGCGGGTGGTCAACAGGGTTCATGGCCACGCCACGCACGGTCGGGCGAACGCCCTTCCAGCGCATGCGGCCGGCCTTGCCCCAGTTGATGTTCGACTGCTCGGCGTTGCCGACCTCGCCGACGGTTGCGCGGCAGCGCACGTCAACGTTGCGGATTTCGCCGGACGGCAAACGGAGCTGGGCGAAGCGACCCTCACGGGCCACCAGCTGCACCGAGGCGCCTGCGGAACGAGCCATCTTTGCACCGCCGCCGGGACGCAATTCCACAGCGTGGATTACGGTACCAACCGGGATGTTGCGCAAAGGCAGGTTGTTGCCGGGCTTGATGTCGGCGTTTGCGCCGGCCTCAACGGTGTCGCCCTGGGAGAGCTTGTTCGGTGCGATGATGTAACGCTTGGTTCCATCAGCGTAGTGAAGAAGCGCAATGCGAGCGGTGCGGTTCGGGTCGTACTCGATGTGAGCGACCTTTGCCGGCACGCCGTCCTTGTCGTGGCGACGGAAGTCGATCAGACGGTACTGGCGCTTGTGTCCGCCGCCCTTGTGGCGGGTGGTGATCTTACCGGTGTTGTTACGGCCGCCAGTCTTGTGCAACGGGCGAAGCAACGACTTTTCCGGAGTCGATCGGGTGATTTCTGCGAAGTCGGCAACGCTCGAGCCGCGAAGGCCCGGGGTTGTCGGCTTGTACTTACGGATTCCCATAGTTTAATTCCTCGTTAAAGTGGTCTCCGCTTAAGAAAGCGGACCGCCGAAGATGTCAATCGAGCCTTCCTTCAGGGAGACGATCGCACGCTTGGTAGCCTTGCGCGTCCCCCATCCGAACTTGGTGCGCTTGCGCTTGCCGGCACGATTAAGGGTGTTTACGGAGTCAACCTTGACCGAGAAGATAGCTTCCACGGCGTTCTTGATTTCCGACTTGTTCGAACGCGGGTCAACGAGGAAGGTGTACTTGCCTTCGTCGATCAGACCGTAGCTCTTTTCCGATACGACGGGTGCGATGACCACATCGTGCGGAGCCTTTGAGAAGGTGCTCACTTGGCTTCCTCCTTCTGGACCAGGGCATCGAATGCGGCCTTGGTGAAGATGACGTCGTCGGAAACCAGCACATCGTAGGTGTTGAGCTGGTCTACGTACAGGACGTGGACCTCGGTGAGGTTGCGGACCGAAAGGGCTGCAACGTCGTTGGCGCGCTCGATGACTACGAGCAGGTTCTTGCGCTCGGACAGAGCGCGCAGGGTGGCCAGTGCCGCCTTGGTGTTCGGCGTGGTGCCTTCAACCAGGGCTTCAATGACGTGAATGCGGTTGTTGCGAGCGCGGTCGGACAGGGCGCCGCGCAATGCAGCAGCCTTCATCTTCTTGGGGGTGCGCTGGCTGTAATCGCGAGGAGTCGGTCCGTGGACAACGCCACCACCGGTCATGTGAGGAGCACGGATTGAACCCTGACGGGCGCGGCCGGTGCCCTTCTGCTTGAACGGCTTGCGACCGGCACCGGAAACTTCGGCGCGGTTCTTGGTCTTGTGCGTGCCCTGGCGAGCAGCTGCCAGCTGGGCCACGACGACCTGGTGCAGCAGCGGAACGTTGGTCTGAACGTCGAAGATCTCCGAAGGGAACTCGACAGTAAGTGCCTTAGACATTTAGTTATGCTCCCTTCACAGCGGTGCGCACGAGTACGACGCGGCCGCGAGCGCCTGGAACGGCGCCCTTGATCAGCAGGAGGTTCTTCTCGGCATCCACGGCGTGAACGGTGAGGTTCTGCGTGGTGACGCGCTCGGCGCCCATGCGACCGGCCATCTTCTGGCCCTGGAACACACGGCCCGGGGTCGATGCGCCGCCGATGGAGCCCGGCTTACGGTGGTTCTTGTGAGCACCGTGCGATGCCGGAGCACCGTGGAAGCCGTGGCGCTTCATGACGCCGGCGAAGCCCTTACCCTTGGAAGTTCCAACGACGTCGACCTTCTGGCCGGCGGCGAAGATTTCGACGGTGAGTTCCTGGCCTGCGGCGTAGGAATCGGCGTCGGCAGTGCGCAGCTCAACGACGTGGCGGCGCGGGGTGACCCCTGCTGCCTCGAAGTGGCCGGCGAGCGGCTGGGTGACCTTGCGCGGGTCGATCTGGCCGTAGCCGATCTGAACCGCGGTGTAGCCATCGCGCTCGGCGTTGCGCAGCTGAGTGACGACATTGCTGTCGGCCTGTACAACGGTTACCGGGATGAGGTTGTTGTTCTCGTCCCAAACCTGGGTCATGCCGAGCTTCGTGCCCAGCAGGCCCTTTACGTTACGGGTTGCGGTCATAGTTTTCTCGCCACCTCCCCTTAGAGCTTGATTTCGATGTTGACATCCGCCGGCAGGTCAAGACGCATCAGCGAATCTACGGCCTTCGGGGTCGGATCGATGATGTCGATCAGACGCTTGTGCGTGCGCATTTCGAAGTGCTCACGGCTGTCTTTGTACTTGTGGGGCGAACGGATAACGCAGTACACGTTCTTTTCCGTTGGGAGCGGCACTGGGCCGACTACGGTTGCGCCAGCGCGCGTCACCGTCTCAACGATCTTCCGGGCAGAAACGTCAATGACCTCGTGGTCATACGACTTCAGCCGGATGCGGATTTTTTGTCCCGCCATGGCTTGATGCCTCTTTCTAATTAGCACTCTCTGTACAGTTACTGTGCCCTACGGGCCCCTTTCGGGACCGGCACGCCTCGCATCGAACTGAATCCGGATAAATCCGGGTTCCTCAATCCGCCGAAGCCCGACCCCCGCGGTCGGGCGTGTCGCACTTTTCAGCGACACCGAACCCGTGAAAACCTTGGGGGACATTGTTCGTGTTTCCAGGAATTTCGGTTGTATTGCTCCCCAGCCCCGGGCATTATCCCGGGTGAGACACAATCTCGGTAGAAAAAATCCATGTCCCGGTGTCGGTTTCCCGATCAGCAGACATGAACCATGGAAATGCTCACGAACAACTTGTCTAGTGTGTCAGGTTCCGGGCCCAAACACCAAATCTTTGCTCTCCCCCGCCAACTGCCCGCTGGCGCAGCCGGCGCCCGGACATTGACACGCACGATCGCTGCCACGGGAAAATCACCGGAAATTCGGTTGTCGATTCCCCGACGCTGGTGGTTCGGTGCGCAGGTTCGAGCAGGCTCGGGCAAAATCGCGTGAGTAAGCTCACCGATGCGCTTTCGCCCGCCGGACTGCTACTGGTCATCTTCCCGGGATCGCCGGATCTCCTTGGCCCGCTGGATCTCCTTGGAGAACTGCTTGCGCACCCGCATGACGACCACGACGACGACCACCACGATCAACACGAAAATCAAGAACTTCATGTGGCCAGCGTAACCGCTTGGCCCGAGCCGGTCACCAGATCCGGCCAAATGAATGGCACTCTGCTCTCCAGCACCATCGGCTCAGTGCGAATCGTCGGAGGCATCCTGGCCGTGCGGCCTCATCCACGGCATGCCGCTGCCGGCCGGTGGCGCAGGCGGAGCCTGTGGTCCGGTCGGCCCGTATACCGTTTGGTCCGGGACCGAAGGGTCGGCGGCGGGCGCCTGCCAGGCAGCCGGCGCAGCTGCCGGCGGATACGGTTGGGCGGGAGAATCGTGGTCCTGGGAACCCTTGTTCATCTTTCCCAGCCTCCACAGTGCCAGGGCGATCAAACCGGCCGCGATCAGCAACAGCAGCAGGAACGTGTACCCACGCAGGAACCACAGCACCGCCACGGTTACCCCGACCGCGCCCCACACCGTGAAGATCTTCCGGTTGGTCACCAGTCCGAAGACCAGCAGCGCCGTGAAGCTCAGCAACACCACCAGCTGCTGGGCCAGGGTGGAGGAAAGGAAGGTTCCCAGCCCCGCCAGCGACAGCAAGACCGAGGACGCACCCAGGACAACGATGCCGTTCCGTTCCCGCTTGCGCCGGAATTCGTAGGCCGCAAGCAGTCCCAGGACGATGATCCAGTAGTAGAAGGCCGCAAACGTGCTTGTCCCGCCAACCCCGACCCACCAGCAACGGTGGATGACCGCGGCGCCCACCAGGGCTGCGACCTCGTATCCGGTTTCCCGCAGTCGGGCCGGTACCTCCAGTGCCGCCGCGGCGAAGACGGCCACCAGCAGCATCACCGCACCCGCATAAACGTGCCTGTCGATTTGGTCGGACTGCCCGAGCAATCCGCCGAAGCCAAGGGCCGCCAGCGAGACGGCAAAAAGCACCCGGGCGTGGGCCGGGTCCCAGCCGGCAGTCCGCCGCACGAGGGCGGCAAACGGCACCGGCTCCCCGCCAAAACGGCCACCGAAGATCGAGCCGATCAGCAAGATGACCCAGGTGGCCCCGAGTCCGATCATGCCGTCCAGCGGTTCGCTCCCCCGCTCCAGGGCCAGGTCGTGGATGAGGTCCACCCCGCGCAGCGAGGCCGACAGCACCAGCGCGGCGCTGCCCAGCAGCAACAGCGGGATGCCCCAGGTGGCGGAGAAGACCATGAAGCCGGCCGCGCCCAGCAGCCCTGCGGTTACCTGCCATCCGGGCTCCTGCCAGTCATGCAGCCCGAAGAGCGCCGCCCAGTACGCCACGGCCACCACGGCACGCACCCAGCGCCAGTCCTTCCCGGCCAGGTTGCGCACCTCGGCGACGAGGATGCCGAGAAGCAACAGGACCAGCACCGTGCCGGCGACGTCCTTGGTCCACAACGGCGACGGCAACCAGCCCCCGAGGCGCAGTGACTGCCCAAGGGCCGGGACAAGCACCAGGCCCAGCAGCCCCAGTGCGGCGGGTACCGCAACGTACCGGAAGGCCGGAGCCCGGCGGACATGGGTCGTGGCAACGACACCGGAAAAGGCCAGCAGGCACAGGAACTGGACCAACAGCCCGGCTTGGTCGTATCCACCTGCATGATCCATCAGGTATACGGCCGGGACCAGCAACAGCAGGGCCACCGCGGCAAGGGTCATCAGCGTGCGGGGGTCGGAGTACTTCGGCATGGCCGACTTCCGTCCCAGGGCGGCACGGACGGATTGGGCCAGCGCGATGGTGAAGGCGAACAGCGCAAACTGGCCATGGGCGTCCATGTCGAAGCGGTCGGCAACGTGCCATGCGGTGCCGGAGAAGAGCGCCTGGGCCAGCACCGAATAGCCCACCTTCTCCGCCAGGACGGTGCCGGCCAGGATCCGGATTCCGGCATGGGCCAGGCCCAGGACGGCAACGAGTTCGACCATCCAGGAGGGGTCGCGGCCCGCTGCCATGCCAAGCCCTGCACCCAGGGCGGCCAATCCGCCGAGGTGGCCCAGTGCCATCGGGACCCGTTCAAGGACTGCCACGGTCCGCTCCCCCGGGACGCGATGTGGTGCCCGCCGGTGGCCCAGGATGGCGGTGGCGCCCACCAGGCCCGCGAGCAGGCCCAGCCACAACAGGATGGTGTCCCACTGGTAGCCCAGCCACAGCACCGTGGCGAACCCGGCGGTGCCCGGATCCACGTCGGAGTAGAGCAACGAGCCGCCCCGGCCGAGCTTCACCGACAGGGACCACGTGGCCACCGCCGCGCACAGCACGCCGCCGGCAAAGATGAGCGATTCCCCGAACGACTCCAAGCGGGGTGCCGTCGCCGCCGCCGTCTGTGCGGTCCGCCGCATTCTGGACAGCAGTCCTGCGGCAACGCCAAGCTGGATGAGCAGCGCCAGCACGACCCCGACCAGCGTCGCCACCTCGATGGTGCGCTCCAGGGCCGCGGCCTGGGCTGGGTTCGCGGTGCCGGGCAGCACGGTCAGGGTGCTGCCCAACCGCGGCTGGAGCGCCCAGCCCGCCGCCGCATAGGAGAACAATGCCCCGGTTGCGGGGACCAAGGCGATCCGCGCGGCCCACCGAAGCGACGAGCGTGCGGTGCCTGAGGCGTTGCGTGCCAGCCACCAGGTGGCCAGCGCCGCTGCGGCGAGCAGCATCCCCTGGCGCCCCTGGTTGCCGTCCATCGGTTCCACGATCCCCAGGACCGCGACGCCCAACGGTACCCAGCGGAATTTACCGCCACGTCGTGCGCCAACGAAAACTCCGGCCGCCAGCAGCAATGCCAGGGCCCAGTTCAGGTCGAGGCCACCCCCGGATCCGGCAAGCCCCTGATCACGCAGCAGCGACTCGGCGCCAATCAGCGCCCCCAGCCCCGCCAGGGCCAGCAGGATCCAGGTTTCACCGGCAGCAAAGGCCTGCTTGAGGCGCAGCTTGCGCGCATAGTTCGGCGCGAATTGCGCCAGCAGCACCAGCTGCGCCACGAGCAACGCGGCCATGATGCGGAAGATGTCCGTCGCCGAAACATCGGCCACGTGCAGGAAGGCCCCGATGCTTGCCATGGCCGAGATGCGGGCCGCGGCCAGGTGCGCGAACCGTTCGGTCGCAGGTGCCGCGACCAACGCAACGGCGTAGTACAGTGCCGCCGCGGCAAAGATCCATCCGTAGTCCCTGGCCTGAAGCACGGCGAACGACAAGAGCGCGGCGAGCACCGTGGCCGGAACCAGGTACCGGTGCGCGAGCGTGAACGACTGCACGTAGATGTTGCCGACCCAGCGAGGTTTCCTGGAACCGACCAGCGTGATCGCGGTGGCCAGCAGCATGCTGAAGAGGAAGTAGTAGATCAGTCCGCGGTTGAGCACCGCGCCGCCGGAGTAGGCGGTGGAGACCAGGAAGGTGGTGCCAAGGCCGGCGACGATGCGCGATTGCAGCTTCCCGGCGGCGTAGGCGAAGGCGACGGTTCCCACCACGGAGGTGACGAACCAGCTGGCCCCGGGGGTGGTGGACAGCAGCAGGAAATGGGCCAGCCCGGTCATCGGGATCAGTGCGAGCCCGGTCGCGGTGAAGGCTGCGGCGGCCGGGCGCAGCCGGACGCTGCGCGCGTGCATCAACAGGCCAACCCCGTAGAATCCCGCGGCGACCAGGCCCAGCCCCACGACCTTGGCCGCCGCCGGCAGTGCCAGGGCAATGAAGAGTGAGGCCGCGGCAACCATGAGCAGTGCGGCGACGTACAGGGTGATGTTGATGTTCCGCAGTGCGCGCACGCGCGGGTCCACCGGAACAGCAGGCACCCGAAGAGGCGGGGCCGGCATTGTGGGCTGTCCGACGTGGGCGGCTGCGGGCATGGCGCCGGAGAATTGCGGTTGTCCGCTTCCGGGCCCGGGATCCCCAACGGCCGCCGGCGGGGCGGACGGGGACGGGGCGAATGGGACCGGGGCGCCCGGGCCGGGTTGCATCGAACCGGCGGTGGACGTTCCTTGCTCCCCGAGAGCCGGTCCCGGGGCCCCGGTCTGGGCATCATGGGGCATGAGGGCATCGCCGGCTTCCCGCTTCCGGGCAGCCTCCTGCGTTGCCGCGTCGAAGCCGCGCTGCCAGGCAAGGGCGAGCGCTGCCCGGTCGGGGGCCGGGGCTTGGACCGGTTGCCGGGACTGGAACTTGTTGGCCGCCAGCTGCTTGCCCAGGAACAACCCTGCAAGGAACATGGCCACGGCCACCACGATCAGGACGAACCCATTCATACTGGTTTCCCGCCTCCACCTATGTCTTTATGCCACCCGGGACAAAGGGCCGCTTGCGGACTCCAGCGTACCCCATTCAGAACATTCGTTTGATATAAATGTCCGGTGGTTTCTGCACGAGTTCCGGGGGCAAAGAAAAAGACCCCCGTTGCACTGTCGAAACAGTGCAGCGGGGGTCTTTTCCAGACCCTTAGGTCAAGATACCCGAGTAGAAAAGACTACTTGGTGATCTTGGTGACCTTGCCCGAACCAACGGTGCGGCCGCCTTCGCGAATTGCGAAGCCGAGGCCCTCTTCCATGGCGATCGGCTGGATCAGCACGACGGACATTTCGGTGTTGTCGCCGGGCATAACCATTTCCGTGCCTTCCGGCAGGGTGATAACGCCGGTGACGTCCGTGGTGCGGAAGTAGAACTGCGGGCGGTAGTTCGAGTAGAACGGGTTGTGACGCCCGCCCTCATCCTTGGAAAGGATGTACACGTTGGCCTCGAAATCGGTGTGCGGGGTGATGGAACCCGGCTTCACGATGACCTGGCCACGCTCTACGTCTTCGCGCTTGATGCCGCGAAGCAGCAGACCACAGTTCTCGCCGGCCCATGCCTCGTCGAGCTGCTTGTGGAACATCTCGATACCGGTAACCGTGGTCTTCTGGACCGGGCGGATGCCGACGATCTCGACCTCGGAGTTGATGGCGAGGGTTCCACGCTCGGCGCGGCCCGTAACAACGGTGCCACGACCGGTGATGGTGAAGACGTCTTCAACCGGCATCAGGAACGGCTTGTCGCGGTCACGAACCGGGGTCGGAACGTGCTCGTCAACGGCGTCCATGAGGGCCTCAACGGACTTGACCCAAACCGGGTCGCCTTCCAGTGCCTTCAGGCCCGAAACACGCATAACCGGTGCCTCGTCGCCGTCGAAGCCCTGCGAGGAGAGAAGTTCGCGAACTTCCATTTCCACGAGGTCCAGAAGCTCTTCGTCTTCGACCATGTCGGACTTGTTCAGTGCGACCAGCAGGTAGGGAACGCCAACCTGGCGGGCCAGCAGAACGTGCTCGCGGGTCTGGGCCATCGGGCCGTCGGTGGCGGCAACCACGAGGATCGCGCCGTCCATCTGGGCAGCACCGGTGATCATGTTCTTGATGTAGTCAGCGTGACCCGGGGCATCAACGTGCGCGTAGTGGCGCTTCTCGGTCTGGTACTCGACGTGCGAGATGTTGATGGTAATACCGCGCTGGCGCTCTTCCGGCGCCGAGTCGATATTGGCGAAATCGCGCTGCTCGTTCAGATCCGGGTACTTGTCAGCAAGCACCTTGGAAATGGCGGCGGTCAACGTGGTCTTGCCATGGTCAACGTGACCAATGGTGCCGATGTTGACGTGCGGCTTGGTCCGCTCGAACTTTGCCTTTGCCACAGGTTCCTCCTAGAAACGTTTACAGAAGACGTACCTCGTCCACACGGGTCGCGGACGAAACTTGTACAAGTCTACTGGGGGCTTAGTGAATTGTTTAAATTGTGGTTAGCTGCGGGATCCAGCTGGGGATCCGTTAGTTGGCCTGGCGGGGCCGGATTGGATTTCTCTGCACCGACCCCGTCGTGCGGCCACTCACCCGATGATCGGGGTCACGGCCAATTCTTGGTCCGGACGATTACTCGCCGCGGGACTTCTGGATGATCTCTTCGGCAACTGCCTTCGGGACCTCTGCGTAGCTGGAGAAGGTCATCGAGTACACTGCACGGCCCTGGGTCTTCGAACGCAGGTCACCAATGTAACCGAACATCTCGGACAGCGGGACCGTTGCGCGGATAACCTTCACGCCTGCTGCGTCTTCCATCGAGGCGATGGAACCACGGCGGGAGTTCAGGTCACCGATGACGTCGCCCATGTACTCCTCGGGAGTACGGACTTCGACATCCATGACCGGCTCGAGGATGATCGGCTGGGCGCGGCGTGCGCCTTCCTTGAACACCTGTGAACCGGCAATCTTGAACGCCATTTCCGAGGAGTCAACGTCGTGGTAGGCACCGTCGAGGAGGGTCGCCTTGACGCCCACCATCGGGTAGCCGGCCAGGATGCCGAACTGCATGGCGTCCTGGATACCTGCGTCTACCGACGGGATGTATTCGCGAGGAATACGTCCACCGGTGACGCCGTTCTTGAACTCGTAGATGACACCGTCGACAACTTCCAGGGGCTCGAAGGAGACCTGGACCTTTGCGAACTGGCCCGAACCACCGGTCTGCTTCTTGTGGGTGAAGTCAACCTTCTCCACAGCCTTCTTGATGGTTTCGCGGTATGCAACCTGCGGCTTGCCAACGTTGGCTTCAACGCGGAATTCGCGGCGCATGCGGTCCACCAGGATGTCCAGGTGAAGCTCGCCCATGCCGCCAATTTCGGTCTGGCCGGTGTCTTCGTTGAGGGAGACGGTGAACGTCGGGTCCTCGGCCGAAAGCTTCTGGATTGCGGTCGAGAGCTTCTCCTGGTCACCCTTGGTCTTCGGCTCGATGGCAACGAAGATCACGGGATCGGGGAAGGACATCGACTCAAGAACGATCGGGTGTGCCGGATCGCACAAGGTGTCACCGGTGGTGGTGTCCTTGAGGCCGATCACAGCGTAGATGTGGCCGGCGTGGACCTCGTCTACGGGCATTTCCTTGTTGGCGTGCATCTGGAAGAGCTTGCCAATGCGTTCCTTCTTCTGCTTCGTCGAGTTCAGCAGCTGGGTACCGGGAGTTGCCTTGCCGGAGTACACGCGGATGAAGTTCAACTGGCCGAAGAACGGGTGAGTTGCAATCTTGAACGCAAGTGCCGAGAACGGCTCGTCCTCGGAAGGCTTGCGGATCAGTTCGATCTCTTCGTTCTTCGGGTCGTGGCCGATCATGGCCTCGACGTCGAGCGGCGAAGGAAGGTAGTCGATGACAGCATCGAGCATCGGCTGGACGCCGCGGTTCTTGAAGGCAGAACCACAGAAGACCGGGTAGATCTGCGAGTTGACGACCATCTTGCGGATGCCGGCCTTGAGCTCAGCAATGCTGATCTCTTCGCCTTCGAGGAACTTCTCCATGAGCTCGTCAGAGCCCTCGGCTACGTCCTCAACCAGCTTGGCGCGGTATTCCTCGGCCTTTTCCTGAAGGTCGGCCGGGATTTCCTGGACTTCGTAGGCGGCACCCATGGTGACGTCACCCTTGGAGTCGCCCTCCCAGACGAAAGCCTTCATGGTCATCAGGTCGACAACGCCGGTGAACTCGGACTCGGAGCCGATCGGCAGCTGCATGACCAGCGGCTTGGCACCAAGGCGCTTGATGATGGTTTCTACGGTGAAGTAGAAGTCAGCACCCAGCTTGTCCATCTTGTTGACGAAGCAGATACGCGGAACGTTGTACTTGTCGGCCTGGCGCCAAACAGTCTCGGACTGCGGCTCCACGCCTTCCTTGCCATCGAATACCGCAACGGCGCCATCGAGGACGCGCAGCGAGCGCTCAACCTCAACGGTGAAGTCAACGTGACCCGGGGTGTCAATGATGTTGATCTGGTTGTTGTTCCAGAAGCAGGTCACGGCGGCAGACGTGATCGTGATGCCGCGTTCCTTTTCCTGCTCCATCCAGTCGGTCGTTGCGCCGCCGTCGTGCGTTTCGCCGAGCTTGTGGTTCACACCCGTGTAGAACAGGATGCGTTCCGTAGTAGTGGTCTTACCGGCATCGATGTGGGCCATGATGCCGATATTGCGGACCTTGTTTAGGTCGGTAAGCACGTCCTGTGCCACGATGTCTCCCTTTGTTGGTTATGCCCGCGACGTTGGCGGAACCGGTCTATGACCAATCCCGCCAACCGGACAAAACGCTTTTTACCAGCGGTAGTGGGCGAAGGCCTTGTTGGACTCTGCCATCTTGTGAGTGTCTTCGCGACGCTTGACAGCGGCACCAAGACCATTCGATGCGTCGAGGATCTCGTTCATGAGACGTTCGATCATCGTCTTCTCGCGGCGAGCCTTGGAGTAGCCAACGAGCCAGCGAAGAGCCAGCGCGGTGGAGCGTCCGGGCTTGACCTCAACGGGAACCTGGTAGGTTGCGCCACCAACACGGCGGGAGCGAACCTCGAGGGCCGGGCGGATGTTATCCATGGCCTTCTTCAGGGTCACGACCGGGTCGGTACCGTTCTTGGCCAAGGCACCTTCGAGTGCACCGTAAACGATACGCTCTGCGGTGGACTTCTTACCATCGACCAAAACCTTATTGATCAGCTGGGTAACAAGCGGGGAACCGTATACCGGATCCGAGACGAGGGGGCGCTGTGGCGCGGGGCCCTTACGAGGCATTACTTACCTTCCTTCTTGGCGCCGTAGCGGGAACGAGCCTGCTTACGGTTCTTGACACCCTGGGTATCGAGAGCGCCACGTACGATCTTGTAGCGCACACCCGGGAGGTCCTTCACACGTCCGCCGCGCACCAGCACGATGGAGTGTTCCTGCAGGTTGTGGCCGACACCCGGAATGTAAGCGGTAACTTCGACGCCACCGGCAAGACGCACACGTGCGACCTTACGAAGTGCGGAGTTCGGCTTCTTCGGGGTGGTGGTGTACACACGGGTGCATACGCCACGACGCATCGGGTTGCCCTTAAGGGCTGGGGCCTTGGTCTTAGTGACCTTCGGCGAGCGACCCTTGCGGATCAGCTGCTGAATAGTAGGCACTTTCGTGTCCTCCGGTTTCTTTGTTCTGCGGCGCCACCCACAATCAAACTGCTTGGAGACGCTGCGTTTATAGTCGTTTCATCACAGCGATTTCGGATTTGACCCTAGGCGTGCGAAAGTGTGGCATCTGTTGCGCAACCTACCCGCAACCCGGACCGTGTCCATTTGCCACACATGAAAAACAATTAGCTCAAGCTTAGCACGCGCATGGCGGCGCAATTGACGCGGGGCTCTTGGAGCCCGCCGGATGAAAGGCAGGTCACTTAATTTCCTCCCGCAGAAACCGCTCGCACCGAACCCCGCCCCGGAAGTTTCACCCGATGCCCACCCGCGGGCCATTGCCCGTTCGTGCAAGGTTATCCACATATTGGCCTTCTCCCCCGCCACCGACCCCGCCGAGGTGCCATCGTGTAGCCATGGCAACGATGGCAATGCTCGCCAACGCCGGATTGGCTGGACTTCAGCAATTCATGGCGTCGTCCACGGAAGGAACGGATACCTCGGCATCCGAATCCCCCGTGGACGATCAGCTGCGCCTGCTGGCCCTGCTCAATCCGCTGCTCAAAACGCTCGTGGACGAGATTGCCGGCTCTGTCACCACGTCGCCGGTACGCGCCGCGACGCTGGCACTCCTCATCGAGGACCTCGGGCGAACCATCGGCCGCGCCCAGATCGTTGCCGCAGGCAAGATTGAGGAATCCGATGCACACACCTTGAAGGAAGAACCGCTTGCCCTGCTGCACCAAGTGCACGGCAACCTCGCCGACTTCATCGAAGGCACCATCTCGCTTCCCGCCGACCAGTGCAACAGCCCAGGCACCAAGATGCTTTTCAAGGACGCAACCGAGATGCTCAAGGAGCAGCTGCACCTGTCCTTCTCCCAGTCCAGGGAGCGCCTGGCCACCCGCGACCTGCTGCTGGCACGGACGGGATTCAACGGATCGGTCGTTCCACCGCGCTTCGCCGTCCTGTCCAGGGTGCTCGACGACGGGACCGCCGACCCGCAACAAGTGGCGATGGCGGCGCGCCGGCTGCTGGCCCTGCAGCCGGGCATCGATGCCCAGCCGGATCCCGGCGCGGCCGCCGAGCTCATCGAACGGCAAGTCGCCGAGTCGCTGGTCTCGCGGAACCCCGCCGGGACAACCCAGCTATTCAAGCGCATCTCCGCGCGGCTCGATGCCCAGGCGCTGGAGCGCGGCGAGGCCCGGATGCTGGAGCACCTCAGCCTCGACTTCAAGGGCAAGCAGGCCCGCGGATACGTTTGGGAGTTGTGCACCGATGTCCAGGGGCATGAAACGCTCCTGCACCTGTCCGACCAGCTGGCCAATCCGCGGTCCGCGTTCGGGAACACCCCGAGCCCCGCCCCGGACCCCGGGAAAAAGTCCGGCTCCGATGCCGGCTCCGGGTCAAGTTCCGGGTCGGAAGGCCAAGAGCCGCTACCGGGGCTCTCCGAGCCCGGAAGCTCCCCAGAAGCCCCGCCCATCCCGGCATGGGCAATCGATCCGCAGACCCCCGACGAGCAGCGGCCGCGCGCCGGGTTCACAGACCTTGGCCGGGGAATCCCCGCAACGGAAGGCGCGCCCGGACTTGAATTGCTGCCGGGCGAGAGCACTGCGGAAGCCAGGGCCCGAGCCAAGGCGCGTGCCCTGTACCAGTTCGTGTTCGATTCCATGCGATATGCGGCGGACGGGGAGAGTCCCGGCGCGCCAACGATGCCCATGAAGCCCCAGGTTGAAATGATCGTCACCATTTCGTGGGACGCCTTGGTTGGAAAGCTCAACGATCCGGGCATCACCGCCCACAACCAGTTGGTTTCGCCCGGATACGCCCGCCGGCTTGCGTGCTCCGCAAACATCCTCCCGGCCGTGCTCGGCACCCGATCGCAGCCGCTGGACTTGGGACGCACGCAACGTCTGTTCAACAGGGCCCAACGACGGGCCATGATGATCCGGGACAAGGGCTGCATCAACCCCGGCTGCACGATGGCCTCCCACCGCTGCGAGGCAAACCACATCAAGCCGTGGTACCTCGGTGGTGAAACGAACCTGGCGAACGGTGCACTGTTATGCCCGATTTGCCACGCTTCGTTCCATGCCGGCCACTTCAAGATCGTGGTGGTTGATTCGATCCCGTACGTCCTGCAGTCCACCGCGCGCGATCCGGAGCAGCGGCTCCGACGAAACTGGATATTCCACCCCGAGGCCGAGGCCGCCGCCTAGGCAAACCTGCGCCAGCCGGGACTCACCGCTTCAAGGTCCTGCGGTTCGGTCGAACAATGCGGCACCAGGTGCTTAATCCCCCAGTGGCCACCTACAAACCGGGATACAAATCCCCTGGATGCAATTGCCTTCGACGGACTCCTTCGAGCAGCCCTCCCCGGCGAATCCCGCACCGCCACGCGGCCACAGGACCGCCCGGGCATGCGCCCCGGTCCGCCGCCGCGCCTTGTTTCCATATGCAAAAGCACCCATGCCAGATCGTCAACCGTTCCTGCGCCGGCCCACGCACGGCGATGCGGGCTTCCCCCGTGCCCGGTTCGGCCCGACGGGGCCCTCCTGCTCGTCTCATCCCCCGCAGTGCGTTTTCGGGTGCAAAAAGGCCGGCCCGCACCGCACTCCCCCGCCTCCTCTTTCAAGGAGCGGGAAGTGCGGCACGGGCCGGCCTCGTTACGTGTTCTTCCCCCCGGCGAGACCGGGGAGAAGAACTACGCCTTAGCGGAAATCGTTGCCGAGATCGTAGTCATCCATGGCGATGGCATGGAACTCCGGGCTCAGGCCCGGCTCCAGGCCTTCGTAGTCCATGCCGGTGGAGAATGCGGACTGCCCGGTGAACAGCGAAGCCTTCGCTGCCTCGGTCGGTTCCACATTCACCTGGGTGTAGCGATCCAGGCCGGTACCGGCCGGAATCAGCTTACCGATGATGACGTTTTCCTTCAGGCCGAGCAATGGATCGGACTTGCCTTCCATCGCGGCCTGGGTCAGGACACGCGTGGTCTCCTGGAAGGACGCGGCCGAGAGCCAGGAATCGGTAGCCAAGGAAGCCTTGGTGATACCCATCAGCTCGTCACGACCGGATGCGGGACGCTTGCCCTCGGAGACGGCCTTGCGGTTCTCCGACTGGAAGCGTGCCTTGTCCGCGAGCTCGCCCGGCAGCAAGTCGGTTTCGCCCGACTCGATGACGGTGATGCGGCGAAGCATCTGGCGAACGATGACTTCCACGTGCTTGTCGTGGATGCCCACGCCCTGGGACTGGTAGACCTCCTGGACTTCGCGGACGAGGAACTTCTGTGCCTCACGCGGGCCAAGAACTCGCAGGACCTGCTTCGGATCGATCGCACCGGCAACAAGCTGCTGGCCAACGGTGACGGACTCGCCCTCGATAACCAACAGACGTGCACGACGCAGCACCGGGTAGGCGATTTCTTCGTCGCCGTTGTCCGGGGTGATCACGATGCGCAGCTGCTTCTCGGAATCCTCGATGGTCACGCGACCGGCAACCTCGGAGATCGGGGCAACACCCTTGGGGGTACGTGCCTCGAAGAGCTCCTGGATACGCGGCAGACCCTGGGTGATATCTTCCGCGGAGGCAGCGCCACCGGTGTGGAAGGTACGCATGGTCAGCTGGGTACCGGGCTCACCGATGGACTGCGCGGCAATAATGCCCACTGCCTCACCGATGTCAACGGTCTTGCCGCTGGCCAGCGAACGTCCGTAGCACAGTGCACACGTTCCGACGGCCGATTCACAGGTCAGCACGGAGCGGACCTTGATCTCGGTGACACCGGCGTTGAACAGCTCGTCGATGAGCACGTCGCCCACGTCCGAGCCGCCCGCGGCCAGCACCTTGCCCTCTGCGTCGGTCACATCGGTGGCCAACGTACGGGTGTAGGCCGAGTTCTCGACGGTTTCGTGCATGCGCACGGTGCCGATCTCGTCCGTGTAGGCGATCGGCACGGTCAGGCCGCGGCTGGTGCCACAGTCCTGCTCGCGCACGATGACATCCTGCGAGACGTCCACCAAACGACGGGTCAGGTAACCCGAGTTGGCGGTCTTCAGCGCGGTATCCGCCAGGCCCTTACGGGCGCCGTGGGTCGCGATGAAGTACTCAAGGACCGACAGGCCTTCACGGTATGAAGACTTGATCGGACGCGGGATGATCTCGCCCTTTGGGTTGGACACCAGGCCACGGATACCGGCAATCTGGCGCAACTGCAGCCAGTTACCACGAGCCTTGGAGGTCACCATGCGGTTGATGGTGTTCAGCTCTTCCATGCCGGCCTGCATGGCCGCGGCAACCTCGTCGGTCGCCTTGGTCCAGATGTCGATCAGGTCCTGGCGGCGCTCCGAGTCGGCAATCAGGCCCTTGTCGTACTGCGACTGGACGCGACGCGCCTTCTCCTCGTACGGGGCAAGGATGGTGGCCTTGTCCATGTTCGAGGTGATGTCGGAGATGGCAACGGTGATGCCCGAGCGGGTGGCCCACTTGAAGCCTGCATCCTTGAGGTTGTCCAGCGTTGCCGCGGTAACAACCTTCGGGTAGCGCTCGGCCAGGTCGTTGACGATGTCCGAGAGGGCATCCTTGCCGGCGACACGCTCAACCCACGGGTAATCCGCAGGCAGCGTCTCGTTGAACAGGACCTGTCCGAGGGAGGTCTCGATGAGCGCCTCGGCGCCCTCGACCCAACCTTCCGGAGCCGGCTGGTCAGCGGACGGGACGAAGCCCGACACGCGGATCTTGACCGGTGCGTTCAGGTGCAGCTCGCCGCGGTCCATCGCCATGATCGCCTCGGCGGCCGAGGAGAACGCACGACCGGCGCCCTTCTCGTCCAACCGCTTGGTGGTCAAGTGGTGCAGACCGATGATCATATCCTGCGAAGGAAGTGCAACCGGGCGGCCATCGGACGGCTTCAGGATGTTGTTCGAGGACAGCATCAAGATGCGTGCCTCGGCCTGGGCCTCGGGGCTCAGCGGCAGGTGCACTGCCATCTGGTCACCGTCGAAGTCGGCGTTGAAGGCGGCACAAACGAGCGGGTGGAGCTGAAGGGCCTTGCCTTCAACCAGCTGGGGCTCGAACGCCTGGATGCCCAAACGGTGCAGGGTGGGTGCACGGTTCAGCAACACCGGGTGCTCGGTGATGATCTCTTCGAGAACGTCCCAGACCTGCGGACGGTAACGCTCGACCATGCGCTTGGCGCTCTTGATGTTCTGTGCGTGGTTGAGGTCAACCAGCCGCTTCATCACGAACGGCTTGAAGAGCTCCAGGGCCATCTGCTTGGGCAGGCCACACTGGTGCAGCTTCAGCTGCGGGCCGACCACGATGACCGAACGGCCCGAGTAGTCGACGCGCTTGCCGAGGAGGTTCTGGCGGAATCGTCCCTGCTTGCCCTTGAGCATGTCGCTCAGGGACTTCAGCGGACGGTTGCCCGGACCGGTCACCGGACGGCCACGACGGCCGTTGTCGAAGAGCGAGTCCACAGCTTCCTGCAGCATGCGCTTTTCGTTGTTCACGATGATTTCCGGCGCGCCCAGGTCCAACAAGCGCTTGAGGCGGTTGTTGCGGTTGATCACGCGGCGGTACAGGTCGTTGAGGTCGGAGGTCGCAAAGCGGCCGCCGTCCAGCTGCACCATCGGGCGAAGCTCCGGCGGGATCACCGGAACGGCGTCCAGGACCATGCCCAACGGGGAGTTGGTGGTGGTCAGGAACGCGTTGACGACCTTGAGGCGCTTCAGGGCACGGGTCTTGCGCTGGCCCTTGCCGGTCTCGATGATTTCCCGAAGGATCTCGGCTTCCGCTTCCATGTCGAAGGACTCGAGGCGCTTCTTGATGGCTTCGGCACCCATGGAGCCCTCGAAGTACAGTCCGTAGCGTTCGCGCAGCGAACGGAACAGGCCTTCGTCACCCTCGAGGTCTGCAACCTTCAGGTTCTTGAAACGGTCCCAGACCTGGTCAAGACGCTCGATGTCGGCGTCGGCGCGCTTGCGCACCTGGGCCATCGTCTTGTCCGCGAGGTCGCGGGTCTTCTTCTTTTCCGCTGCCTTGGCGCCGTCGGCTTCGAGGGCAGCAAGCTGGTCCTCGAGTTCGCGGGCGATGGAGGCGATGTCGGAGTCGCGGGTGTCAACCAGCTGCTTGCGTTCCAGGTCATGCTGGGCCTGGAGGTTCGGCAGCTCGGCGTGGCGGCGCTCTTCATCAACGGCGGTGACCATGTAGGCCGCGAAGTAGATGATCTTCTCAAGATCCTTCGGGGCAAGGTCAAGCAGGTAGCCCAAGCGCGAGGGAACGCCCTTGAAGTACCAGATGTGGGTCACCGGAGCGGCGAGCTCGATGTGGCCCATGCGTTCGCGGCGGACCTTGGCGCGGGTGACTTCAACACCACAGCGTTCGCAAATGATGCCCTTGAAACGCACGCGCTTGTACTTGCCGCAGTTGCACTCCCAGTCACGGGTGGGACCGAAGATCTTTTCGCAGAAAAGACCGTCCTTTTCCGGCTTGAGGGTGCGGTAGTTGATGGTTTCGGGCTTCTTTACCTCGCCGTAGCTCCACCCGCGGATCTCTTCCGCAGTTGCCAGGCCGATGCGCATGAGGCCGAATGAGGATTCGCTGGACATATGGTCCTTATCTCTCTTCTAAGTTCTCTGAAGTCTAATGTGGTGGGGTGTTCGCCGGTCCTTGCGGATCGGCGCCCACCGTTGGGTCTGGAAGTGATCCAGTTCCGTGGCCGTGGTTTCGTGCCGGGGGCGGGCGAACCGGCGTTGCCGGTGCACCGCTCCCCCTGGCACGAAAACCCACTGCGGGGAACTAGACCTCTTCGACGGAGTTCGGTTCCGACCGGGAAAGGTCGATGCCGAGTTCTTCCGCGGCCCGGAAGACTTCTTCATCCGAGTCTCGCATTTCGATGGTCTGTCCGTCGGTTCCGAGGACCTCGACGTTCAGGCACAGCGACTGCATTTCCTTGATCAGGACCTTGAACGATTCCGGAACGCCGGGTTCCGGGATGTTCTCGCCCTTGACGATCGCCTCGTAGACCTTCACGCGACCGTGGATGTCATCGGACTTGATCGTGAGCAGTTCCTGCAGTGTGTATGCGGCACCGTAGGCCTCCAGGGCCCACACTTCCATCTCACCAAAGCGCTGGCCACCGAACTGGGCCTTACCACCCAGCGGCTGCTGCGTGATCATGGAGTACGGGCCGGTGGAGCGGGCGTGGATCTTGTCGTCCACCAGGTGGTGGAGCTTCAGGATGTACATGTAGCCCACGGAGACCGGATCCGGGAACGGCTCGCCGGAGCGGCCGTCGAACAGACGGGTCTTGCCGGAGTTGCCGATCAGGCGCACGCCGTCGCGGGTCACTGCGGTGTGGTCCAGCAGTCCGCGGATCTCGTCCTCGGAAGCGCCGTCGAAGACCGGGGTCGAAACCGTGGTCGAACCGGTCTCGCGCGGCAGGCTCGGCAGATCCTTGATCCACTCCGGCTCGCCCTCGATCTTCCAGCCCTGCTTGGCGGCCCAGCCCAGGTGGATTTCCAGGACCTGTCCGACGTTCATGCGGCCCGGAACACCCAACGGGTTCAGGACGATGTCGACGGGGGTTCCGTCTTCCAGGAACGGCATGTCCTCGATCGGCAGGATCTTGGAGATGACGCCCTTGTTGCCGTGGCGGCCGGCAAGCTTGTCACCGTTGGTGATCTTGCGCTTCTGTGCCACGTAGACGCGAACCAGCTGGTTGACGCCCGGGGGCAGGTCGTCGTCGTTGTCGCGATCAAAGATGCGAACACCGATGACCACGCCGGACTCGCCGTGCGGGACCTTCAGGGAGGTGTCGCGCACTTCGCGGGACTTCTCGCCGAAGATGGCGCGCAGCAGGCGCTCTTCCGGGGTCAGCTCGGTCTCGCCCTTGGGCGTGACACGGCCAACGAGGATGTCGCCGGCTTCGACCTCGGCACCGATGTGGATGATGCCGCGCTCGTCGAGCTGCGCCAGGATTTCCTCGGAGACGTTCGGGATGTCCCGGGTGATCTCCTCGGCACCGAGCTTGGTGTCGCGGGCATCGACTTCGTGCTCTTCGATGTGGATCGAGGTGAGCACGTCGTCGGAGACCATGCGCTGCGACAGGATGATCGCATCCTCGAAGTTGTGGCCTTCCCAGGACATGAACGCCACGAGGAGGTTCTTGCCCAGGGCGAGCTCGCCCTTGTCGGTGGACGGGCCGTCGGCGATGATCGAGTTGTAGTCAACCCGGTCGCCTTCGGACACCATCACGCGCTGGTTGTATGCGTTGCCCTGGTTGGAGCGTGCAAACTTCATGATCGGGTAGGAGGCCTCGGTGCCGTCGTCGTTCATGACGGTGACCAGGTCGGCCGACACCTCGGAGACCACGCCGCCGGTGGAGGCGACGACGGAGTCGCCGGCATCCACTGCTGCGAACTTCTCCATGCCGGTGCCCACGAGCGGGGACTCGGATGCCAGCAGCGGCACGGCCTGGCGCTGCATGTTCGCACCCATGAGGGCGCGGTTGGCATCGTCGTGCTCGAGGAACGGAATCAGGGCGGTTGCCACCGACACCATCTGGCGCGGGGAAACGTCCATGTACGCGATCTCGGACGGCTCGACGATGACGGGCTCGCCGCCACCGCCCTTTTCACGGACCAGGACGCCGTCTTCGATGAAGTGGCCGTCCTCGCTCAGCGGCGCGTTGGCCTGTGCGATGAAGTGGTCCAGCTCGTCGTCCGCAGTCAGGTAATCGATCTGGCCGGTGACCTGGCCGTTGACGACCTGGCGGTACGGGGTTTCGATGAATCCGAAGGCGTTGATGCGGCCGTAGGTCGCCAACGAACCGATCAGGCCGATGTTCGGGCCTTCAGGGGTTTCGATCGGGCACATGCGTCCGTAGTGGGACGGGTGGACGTCTCGGACTTCCATGCCTGCACGGTCACGGGACAGACCGCCCGGGCCCAGCGCGGAAAGACGACGCTTGTGCGTCAGACCGGCCAGCGGGTTGTTCTGGTCCATGAACTGCGAGAGCTGGGAGGTTCCGAAGAATTCCTTGATCGCTGCAACAACCGGACGGATGTTGATCAGCGTCTGCGGGGTGATCGCCTCGACGTCCTGCGTGGTCATGCGTTCGCGAACCACGCGCTCCATGCGGGAAAGACCCGTGCGGACCTGGTTCTCGATCAATTCGCCCACGGCGCGGATGCGACGGTTGCCGAAGTGGTCGATGTCATCGATGCTGACGGTCAGGTCAACAGGCTTGCCATCGCGGATGCCCGGGGTGGTCTTCTCGCCTGCGTGCAGGGCAACCAGGAACTTGATCATCGCGACGATGTCGTCGATGTTCAGCACCGAGGCGTCCGGGGAGTTCAGCGGGGTGTCGACGCCGAGCTTGCGGTTGATCTTGTAACGGCCAACCTTGGCCAGGTCGTAGCGCTTCGCCTCGAAGTAGAGGTTCTTCAGCAACGCCTGTGCGGCATCGACCGTCGGCGGCTCGCCCGGGCGCAGCTTGCGGTAGATATCCAGGAGTGCTTCTTCCTGGGTATCGGTGGTGTCCTTCTCCAGGGTGGCGCGGATCGAGTCGTACTGTCCGAACTCCTCCAGGATGCGGCCTTCGGTCCAGCCGAGGGCCTTGAGCAGGACGGTGACCGACTGCTTGCGCTTGCGGTCAAGGCGGACGCCGACCTGGTCGCGCTTGTCGATTTCGAGTTCGAACCAGGCACCACGCGACGGGATGATCTTCGCGGTGAAGATGTCCTTGTCGCTGGTCTTGTCCGGGGTGCGCTCGAAGTAGGCGCCCGGGGAACGCACGAGCTGGGACACCACGACACGCTCGGTGCCGTTGATGATGAAGGTGCCCTTGTCGGTCATCAGCGGGAAGTCGCCCATGAACACGGTCTGCTGCTTGATTTCGCCCGTGTTGTTGTTCATGAACTCGGCCTTGACGTACAGCGGAGCCGCGTAGGTTGCGTCGCGGTCCTTGCACTCGGCCATCGTGTACTTGGGATCAGCGAACTCCGGCTCCGAGAAGCTCAGGGACATGGTCTCCTGGAAGTCTTCAATCGGGGAGATCTCTTCGAAGATCTCGGCCAGGCCGGAGACGTTGGCTACACTGGTGTCACCGATGGTCTGGGCGTATGCCAGACGGTTCTTCCAGCGCTCGTTGCCGATGAGCCAGTCGAAGCTCTCGGTCTGAAGCGCCAAGAGGTTCGGGACGTCAAGTGGTTCGTGAATCTTTGCAAAAGAAAGTCGGCCAGCATATTCCGCGCTACGGGCCGAACTAGCGGTTTGGTTGTTAGAGGTGCTCGAGGCGACCAAGATGGATCCTTCCACAGACCGTCAGGTTTCCGGCGTCGTCTCCCCGTGAACAGTTTCACTGAACACAGCACCGCTGAGCAGGCCCACCGCTATATGAAGGCCGGAGATGAAAAGAGAAGACGCAAATCTCTACGCTACACCATGCGGCTTACCATGTCCATCGGCTTGCGTGCAACCCGGCTACCCACGGGCCGATTTCGGTGAGATTTACATCACGGCCGGAAGGCAGTCCTGTGGCCCACACCATAGCGCGATAACCTAGAGGTAGCAGTTGTTTCACCGCAACCCCCGAAAGCGAGATCCACCATCATGTCCTCACCACGAGACGCAGTCATCGTTGCCGGAGCGCGCACCCCCTTCGGCCGCCTCAATGGACAGCTCTCCACCCTCAGTGCCGTTGACCTCGGCGCCGCCGCCATCCGCGGGGCACTGGAACGCTCGGGCGTCGCGGCCGCAGACGTGCAGGCAGTCATCATGGGACATGTGGTCCAGGCTGGTTGCGGCCAGAACCCGGCCCGCCAGAGCTCGATCGCGGCCGGGATCGGCTGGGACGTCAACGCCACCACGCTGAACAAGGTCTGCCTCTCCGGACTCGCAGCCGTCACCGATGCGGCACGGCTGATCCGCGTCGGGGACGCGGACGTCGTGGTCGCCGGCGGCCAGGAATCCATGTCGCAGACCCCGCACCTGCTGCCGGGTTCACGCAAGGGCTGGACCTACGGGAACATCACCGCCATCGACTCGGTCGCCAACGACGGGCTGACCGACGCCTTCGACGGGAACTCCATGGGCATGAGCACCGAAACCAAGAACACCGAGCTGGGCCTGACACGGACCGAGCAGGACGAGGTTGCCGCGGCCTCGCACCAGCGTGCCGCAGCGGCCGTCGAATCGGGCGTCTTTGCCGAGGAGATCGTCCCGGTCAGCATCCCGCAGCGCAAGGGCGATGCCTTGGTCATCGACACCGATGAGGGAATCCGGCCGAACACGACCCTCGAAACCTTGGCCGGGTTGCGCCCGGCCTTCGCCAAGGACGGCAGCATCACCGCCGGCAACTCCTCTCCCCTGTCGGACGGGGCAGCAGCGGTCATCGTCACCTCGCGCGCATACGCCGACTCGCACAACTTGGAGGTCCTGGCGACAATTGGGGCGGCCGGACAGGTCGCCGGCCCCGACAACTCGCTGCATTCCCAGCCGTCGCACTCGATTGCCGCCGCGCTGAAGACCCAAGGCTGGACGACCTCGGATCTTGATTTCATTGAGATCAACGAGGCCTTCGGCGCCGTGGCCTGCCAGTCGCTGAAGGACCTGGACTACCCGCTGGAAAAGACCAACATCCACGGCGGTGCGATTGCGCTCGGCCACCCGATCGGCGCGTCCGGCGCCCGCCTGGCCCTGACCGCGGCACTGGAACTCAAGCGTCGCGGCTCCGGCCGGACCGCCGTAAGCCTGTGCGGCGGCGGCGGCCAGGGCGATGCCCTGCTGCTGAGCCGAGAGGCCTAGGCAAGATGGCGGACCAGCTGCCGGCAGGTGTGGAACGAATGATGCATGACGCATCGGCACGTGGACTCGATGTCGAGGTCGTGTCCCGCCCGCCGGCCGGCAGCCTGGCCGAGGCAGCCGGCCTCCTGGGAATCCAGCCGCGCGAGATCATCAAGTCGCTGGTGGTCAAGCACAAGGACGGGTCGTTCTTCTTCGCCCTGATTCCGGGCGACAGGGTCATTTCCTGGCCCAAGCTGCGTTCCCTGCTTGGCGTGAACAAGTTGTCCATGCCGCCCTCCGACGTGGCCTGCGCAGCCACGGGATATGAGCGCGGCACCATCACCCCGCTGGGCTCGAGTACACCGTGGCCGGTCTACGCGGACTTCGGCGTCGAACCGGGGCGGATCTGCATCGGTGCCGGAGCCCATGGGCACTCGGCATTCGTGGATTCCAGGGACCTGATCACGGCACTGGATGCCACGGTGGCCGACATCAGCGATCCCGAGTAGCAGTTTCCAACTTCTTCGTGAGCCCGAGCCGGACGCCCAGGTAGTTCAGGGACCTGGTGGCCGCGGCGGCCAATGGCTTGGCCAGCGGGCGTTCAATGAACCTCTGGACCAGGTAGGCGGCACCGAACACCATGCCAATGACCAGGAACAGCGTCAGGTATTGACCCAGCACCGGGTTGAGGTGGTCGATCAGCCACCAACCCCACACTTGGTGCAAGAGGTAGACCGGATAGGTCAGCGCACCCATGGTGGCCAGGAATTTCCATTGCACGTTGCGCAGGGGCGTAAGCGACAGCAAGGTCACCGCGGCAAAAAGCCCGGCAATGATCAGCCAATAGTGCCAGGCCGGAATGACGTAGCCGACCAGTTCCAGGGCCTCGGCCGGTCCCTTCACACCCGTGAAGAACGCGGCAATGATGACGTTGAGCGCCAGCAGGAACCAGCGCATCGGGCTGTGTCCAAAGCGGTAGATGAGGAAGAGCATGATCCCGCCGCAGAAGAGCGGCGCATACTCGCTCATGAGGAACTGTGACGCGTCCTCGCGGTTCGCGATGTGCAGCGCCAATCCAAGCACGGGCCAGGCCGCGGCCAAGACTGTCACGGTCCGAATGGTCAGCAGGCGCAGCATGATCAGCGCAAGAATTAGCAGGTAAAAACGCATTTCGACCCACAAGGTCCAGTAGACCCCGTCAATGTGCCTCAGGCCCATGGCCGGGTGGAACATCGTGAGGTTGGCCAGCAGCTCCCTGATGCCCAGCCCCGCGCCCATCTGCGGCCACACGAAAATCACCAGTGTTCCGGTGGCCAGCACGGCGAACCAGTAGGCAGGATACAGCCGGCCGATCCGCGAACCGACGAAGCGTCCGGCACCTTTCCCGTAGGCGGAGAGCAGGATGACGAATCCGCTGATGATGAAGAACAGCTGCACACCCATGTTGCCGTATACGGTGACCTTGGAGAGCAGCGGCCAGGCGTCCCTGGCCTCGTCGGTTCCCCAGAAACCGTGGTGCCACGCGGTGTAGTGAAAGAGCACCACCAGCACGGCTGCGCCGAGTCGAAGTCCGTCGAGCAGGGCCAGGCGCGGGGCCCTCTTCGGAGCAGCGTCAGCTTTATGGGCGGGTTTGGTTTGGGTTGCGGCGGCCGGGGCGGTGATGGTTGCCGTGGCGTTGTGCGACATTGCTACTTCCCCCCTGCGCTTGACCTAGTTCGTTATACATCCGTTATCTACGGTATCAAAGAACGCTAGTTGCAGTACCCCAAAGCTCGACAAGAGATGCATGTCACAGCAAGTCATGAGCTTTTTCGCCGGAAGTTCGGGGTTAAAGACCTCTGGCCCGCAAAACCAAGAGGTTTTGCGGGCCAGAGGTGATGAAGCAAAGAGTTACTTGACGGTAACCGTTGCGCCGGCGGCCTCCAGGGCCTCCTTTGCCTTCTCTGCAGCTTCCTTGGTGGCAGCTTCGAGGATGGCCTTCGGAGCGGCGTCAACCATATCCTTGGCTTCCTTCAGACCCAACGAAGTCAGGGCACGAACTTCCTTGATGACTGCGATCTTCTTTTCGCCGGCCGATTCGAGGATAACGTCGAATTCGGTCTGCTCTTCGGCTTCGGCGGCACCAGCGGCCGGGCCGGCAACTGCAACAGCAGCTGCGGAGACCTCGAAGGTCTCCTCGAAGGTCTTTACGAACTCGGAGAGCTCGATGATGGTCATTTCCTTGAAGGCTTCCAAGAGCTCTTCGGTGGACAGCTTAGCCATGGTGGGCAGCCTTTCCGTCGGCGGCACTTATGTGCCGCAAGTTACTTGAGTGAGGGGTTGAAGAAAGCTTAGGCTTCTTCGGTGGCGGCTTCGGCAGCAGGTGCCTCGGCCTCGGCAGGTGCTTCAGCAGCGCCACCGTTTGCTTCTTCGAGCTTTGCACGCAGTGCTTCGATGGTGCGGACTGCGGCGGAAGCCGGAGCCTGCAGCACACCGGCAACACGTGCCAGCTGGAACTCACGCGATTCAAGGGCTGCCAGTGCGGCAACTCCGGCTGCGTCAAGGGCCTTGCCCTCGAAGAAACCGGTCTTGATGATGAGCTGCTTGTTGTCCTTGGCGAAATCCGTGAGGCTCTTAGCGGCAGCGATTGCGTCGCCCTTGATAAAGGCGATGGCAGTCGGGCCAGCAAGCTGGCCTTCGAATGCTTCGATGCCGGCTTCCTTTGCTGCGATACCAGTCAAGGTGTTCTTCACAACCGCGTACTTGGTCTCCTGACCAAGTGAGCGGCGAAGCTGCTTGAGCTGCGCAACAGTAAGCCCACGGTATTCGGTCAGGACAGCGGCGGTCGACTCCTTGAAGTCGGCGGTGATTTCCTCAACTGCGGAAACCTTAGTCGGCGTTGCCATAACACTCCTTCCGGGGTATAGATCTGAAACCTGTCAATCTGGCCCGGTCAGGAGTACTGACATAAAAAACGCCCCATGCAGATGCACGGGGCGGAAAGAACGCAACAGTATTGCGGAAAATTCACTTCGTTCACCTGCGCAGGTCGTCCTTTGTGGGACTTTCGGAGTCTTACCGCATAAACAGCAATCCTCGACCGACGGTCTTCGGTAGTTCCAAGCCTAACAGCGGAACGCCGCCGGCTCCAAATCGAGTGCAGGGTGTTCCTTGCAACAGCACCAGGGCGGTGCCCGGATACGGCTTGCCAGAAAAAAGCGACGGGCCCCTCAGGTTCCGCAACTTGGGGGATAGCGGAAGGGAGGGGCCCGTCTGTGCAGCAATGCAACTTGGGGGAACGCATTGCTGCGGTATCACGCTCAGGGCGGGGCTTGGGGTCTCCGCCGTGGAGCGCGTGGTGACATAGTCACCGGTCGCAATCAGATCGCGACCCCATAAGCCTATCAGGAATGTGCACTCCAACAACTCACTGGGCCAAAATTTTTCCCGATGCCTCGCTGATCAGGCGAAAGGCCATTCTATTGGCAGCCAGCCGCCAGTCGATGCGTCGAGAAGTCGTGGAATGCCGGCGTTGTCGGCGTGGTTGCACGTCGGCACGCGCCAGCGGCAGCGCCAGACATGGTTTGCGATTAGCCTGAAGTTACGTTCGGGATTTGCCCCGGAACCGCAAGGTTCCGGGGCATTTCCATGTTTCAGGCCGAAAACCGTAGCCACTAAAATATTCGTGAAAAGTCTTCCACTTTCAATCAAACGGGTGTAATTTGTTGCCATGGAACCGGGAACCAAGGCCATGCACGTAGCCATCAACAAGTCCCGTCGGGTGAACAAGGCCGGCGTCGAGGTCGAATACCAATCCGCCCTGATCCGCCGCACCTACCGCCAAGACGGCAAGGTCAAGCACGAGACCCTGGGCAACATTTCCTACCTGCCCCAACACGCCATCGAGGACCTTCAGGCGTCCTTGAAGGGCAAGACCATGGTGGACGCGGCCGCCCGGATGCAGATCCTGCGTTCGCTGCCCCACGGACACCTCGACGCGATCAACACCATGGCCCACGGATTAGGCTTCGAATCCCTGCTCGGCCCCGCCTGCCGGAACCGCGACCTGATCATGGCCCTGCTCGCCGCGCGTATCTGCAACCCAACCTCCAAGCTCGCCACCCTGAACTGGTTCGCCGACACCACCCTGGGCACCGACCTCGGGCCGGTCTCCTCCGATGACCTCTACGCAGCGATGGACTGGCTCCTGGAACAGCAACCCCGCATCGAAAAGCAGCTCGCCCGCACCCACCTGGGGCCCGAACACAACCCCGAGGGACTGGCCCTGTTCGACCTGTCCTCCTCCTGGGTCAC
>NZ_JAUSSH010000009.1 GCF_030812255.1 Paeniglutamicibacter psychrophenolicus
CCTACCCCCCCCGCCCATCTCTCCACCATTTGGCACACCGCCCCCACCGCTGGGGGGGCCCAAAAAAAAAAACCCCGGGCCCGGGGGGGGGGGGGGGGGCCCCCCGCCCCCCCCCCGCCTTGGCGGAGAATCCTGCGACTGCGTGGTTAAAGGGTGATTGAACCCTTTGGCGTTTCAAAGGTCACCGAGAGGATTCCCGGTGTCCCGTTGGGAGCCTGCCAATCGACAACGACCTCGCCGACGGGCAGCTGCTCGGGCTGTCCGAGCCAGTCGGCAACACGTTCGCTGGAACCGGCAATGCTGATCGAGGAGATCTTGCCCACCGGTTCCAGGGCCTTTGACGGATGCAGGTCCTCGGTTCCGTCATCCCAGCGCAAAAGGTAGGGAACCTGCGGATCGGCGATCAAGCCATTGATGCCGATCTGGCGCCAGGTCAGTTCCTGTCCATCGGGGAATTTCCGGTTGCCCGGAACCGAACCCCGGCCCAGGCGCTCTTCCGCCGGTGCCAGGTCGTCAACCGCAACGCACCAGCCCATCCATCCGCCACCAAGTTCGGATCGGGCGCGAACGGCCTGGCCAAACGGCGCCTTGTCCGACGACGGGTGGTTCAGGACTTCAACAACTTCCAGGTACTGGCCATTCTTCAGCGGGAAGATGACATTGCGCGTACCAAAACGTGGGTGTACACCGCCCTTTACAGATTCGAGTCCAAGGGCCTCGCCGATCCGAGCGGCAGTAGCCGCGAGGCCGTCGGGTCCACAAGCGTAAGTTACATGGTCCAACCTCATCATGTGCCTATCATGACACTTTGTGATCTGGCTCTCGACTTAGGATCGCCTAACTTGCATCTTGGCTGTCCGTTCGGGGTACGCGCAGGAGCGCTGTGCAGTCCAACCGGTTTGTCACAATTTGAGACGTGGTTGCGGACTTGCGGCGCCGTGGGCCAGACTTATTGCCAAGGTCATGAGTTTCAGCAGAAGGCCCCGGCTTGCTGAACGGCAACCCTCCACCGCGGTGGGGTGCCCCGGGTGAAGACCAGGCCCCGCGTCAAAAAGACGCGGGACAAGCGCGGGAGTGCCCAGCAAACCAACGACTCCATCACGGAGCCGGCCATGGGCATACCCCTGAATCCTTGAAGGGGAAGAAATGTCTAACGACTGGTCCTTTGAAACACGCCAGATCCACGCAGGGCAGGAACCCGACGCCACGACCGGCGCACGTGCACTGCCGATCTACCAGACCACCGCCTTCGTGTTCCCGAGCGCCGAGACCGCCGCGGCACGTTTCGCCCTGGGCGACCTGGGGCCCATCTACACGCGCATCGGCAACCCCACCCAGGACGCCGTCGAGCAGCGCATCGCCAGCCTCGAAGGCGGCGTGGGTGCGCTGCTGCTGGCCTCGGGCCAGGCGGCAACCACCTTCGCGATCCTGAACCTGGCCGAGGCCGGCGACCACATCGTGGCCAGCCCCAGCCTCTACGGCGGAACCCAGAACCTGTTCAAGCACTCGCTGCGCAAGCTCGGCATCGAGGTCACCTTCGTCTCGGAACCCGATGACCTCGAGGGTTGGAAGGCCGCCGTCAAGCCAAACACCAAGGCCTTCTTCGGCGAAGTGGTTTCCAACCCCCGCCAGGACGTGCTCGACATCGAAGCGGTCTCCGCAATTGCCCACGAGGCAGGCGTCCCGCTGATCGTCGACAACACCCTGTCCACCCCGTACCTGATCCGCCCCATCGAATGGGGAGCGGACATCGTCGTGCACTCGGCGACCAAGTACCTCGGCGGGCACGGCACCGCGATGGCCGGGGTCATCGTGGACTCGGGCAACTTCGACTTTGCCGCCGACCCGGAGAAATTCCCGGGTTTCAACACCCCCGACGAGTCGTACAACGGCCTGGTGTACGCCCGGGACCTGGGCGTCAACGGCGCCCTGGGTGCGAACCTGGCCTACGTGCTCAAGGCCCGCGTACAGCTGCTGCGCGACCTTGGCTCGGCAGTTGCCCCCTTCAACGCCTTCCTCATCGCCCAGGGGCTCGAGACCCTCTCGCTGCGCATCGAGCGACACGTCTCCAACGCCGTGGAAGTGGCCGAATGGCTCGAAGCCCAGCCGCAGGTGGAACGCGTCATTTACGCCGGCATTCCCTCCAGCCCGTGGTTCGAGCGCGGACGCAAGTACGGCCCCAAGGGAACCGGCGCCATCGTCTCCTTCGAGATCTCCGGCGGCCTCGAGGCCGGCCAGGGCTTTGTCGATGCGTTGAAGCTGCACTCCCACGTCGCGAACCTGGGTGATGTGCGGTCGCTGGTGGTCCACCCGGCCTCCACCACGCACGCCCAGCTCACCGAGGCCGAGCAGGTCGCCGCGGGTGTTTCCCCGGGCCTGGTCCGGTTGAGCGTGGGCATCGAAAACATTGCAGACATCATCGCCGACCTGCGCGGGGGCTTCGAGGCCGTGGCCTCGCTGGGCGATGTTGAACTGCAGGCCACCCGGTGAGTGTGGAGACCAACGTGGTGCTCCATGACGCAGAAACCGCCGCCGCGCTGGACCTTGCGTCCGATGGCATCCTCAGGCATCTGCACACCGGTCCGTACACCTTCGAAACCGGTGCGACCCTCCCGCAGATCGTGCTCGGGTACGAAACCTGGGGGACGCTGAATGCCGAGGCGACCAACGCCGTCTACATCGCCCATGCGCTGACCGGAGACAGCCACGTGGCCCGTGGCGCATCGACCGAGCCCGGCTGGTGGGACGGTTTCGTGGGCCCCGGCAAGACGGTGGACACCAACCGCTACTTCGTGGTGGCGGCCAACATGGTTGGCGGCTGCTCCGGGTCCACCGGTCCTGCCAGCCTCGACCCGGAGGGCGTGCCCTGGGGATCGCGCTTCCCCTTCACCACGATCAAGGATTCGGTGCGTCTGGAGGCGCGGCTCGCCGATGCCCTGGGCATCAAGGCCTGGCACACCGTGCTGGGCGGTTCCATGGGCGGGGCGCGGGCCCTGGAGTGGGCAGTGGAGTTCCCCGAACGGGTGAAGAACTGCGTGGTGGTGGCGGCCGCCGCCGAGTCCTCGGCCGAGCAGATCGCCTTCGCGCAGGCCCAGTCCGCGGCCATCCGGCTGGATCCGGACTTTGCCGGGGGCGACTACTACGCAAATGAACGCGTTCCTTCCGCAGGACTGGGCATCGCACGGCGCATTGCCCATATCACCTACCGCACGGCAGCCGAGCTGGATGTCCGGTTCGGCCGTGCCCCGCAGGGGTCCGAGCAGCCGGTGGCCGGCGCCGGCCTGGATCGGGGCCGATACCAGGTGGAGAGCTACCTGGACCACCAGGCCGACAAGTTGGTGGGTCGCTTCGACGCCAACAGCTACCTGGTGCTGACCGAGGCCTTGATGAGCCACGACGTCGGCCGCGGGCACGGATCGCTCCGGGATGCCCTGGGCCGGCTCGAAGAAGTGAATTTCCTGGTGGGTGCCGTCGACTCGGACCGCCTGTACTGGCCCGAGCAGTCCGAGCTTCTGGCCAGGATGTTGCCGAACCCGTGCGAGGTCAAGTACATCACCTCGCCGATCGGCCACGACGGGTTCCTGACCGACATCGAGCAGCTCAGCGAACCGCTCAAGCGGGAGATCTTCAGCTGACGCAACCTCGCCCGCACATCCGCGGTGGGGGCAGGCGGCCCGGGGCCCGAAGAAGTGAAACCTTCTTCGGGCCCCGGGCCGCCATTCTTGCCTTCAGTCCTCGGTCAGGATCTTCATCCGTGCCTGTTGGTGCTCCTCGGGCGTGATCACCCGGCGGGCCAGCAGGTCCTCGAGCTCGGCCAGGCGCTGTTCGCGGCTTTGCCTGGGTGCCAGCAGCTGCGACTTCGCGGCGCGGACCGCCAGTTCGGTTTGCAAGGTGAAGGGATCCAGGCCCGCGTTCTTGCTGGCCTTGTAGTTCCGGACGGCCACGAAGACGATGAATCCGATCACCGCCACAAAGGCGATCACGAAAACCACGCCGAAGACACCGAATCCAACCACCAGGTCGTTCATGGGGTTTGAGTCGCCGAAGGGGCCGGGTTGCACCGTGCCAAAGTCGACAAATCCCTGATCGTCCAGGGAATCCTCGGTGAAGTTCATGCGGCAGCCGCTCTTCTCGGGCCGGCCCGTGGGACCGGCGGACATCCTTGCTTTGCACCAGTAGATCACGGAGAAGCGATCCACGGCCCTCAAACCGGGAAACGTTTTCCTACCGTGACCTCACCTTTGACGGTTGGATGCCGTTCTGTTGTCGATCTTTCGGGGCCCTAGACCGCCGGGCCGTTTCCCAGCGAGTCGTTGGGCGGCTGCATGGTGAACGTCGTGGCCAGCGGGCGCTTGGCCGAGATTCCATCGCCCGAGGACTGGTGCCGGATGCGGCGCAGGACCCAGGGGGCCAGGTGCGTGCGTGCCCAGATGAAGTCGTCGCGCCGGGCTTCGCGCCAGTTCTTGACCTCGACCTCGCCGGGCTCGAGGTGCTGCAGGTCGTGTGGCACGTTCAGCGCGTCCAGGGCCATGGCCGCAATCGTGTGGTGGCCCAGGGGGGAGAAGTGCAGGCGGTCGTCGGCCCACATCCGCGTTTCGTGCAATTCGCGCAGGGACCACAAGTCGGCGACCACCGCGTCGTAGCGGGCGGCGATGGTGCGGACGTTTTCGTTGTAGATCGCGACCTTGCCCCGAATGCCCCCGAGCATCGGGGTGTCACGGATATCCGGTCCGGTGAAGAGCAGGATGGTGGCGTTCGAGGTGGCCAGGATGCGCATCAAGGCATCGAGTTTGTCGGCAATGGCATCCGGGTCCCCGCCGGGCCGGATGACGTCGTTGCCGCCGGCGCAGAGGCTGATGAGATCGGGCTTGAGCTCGAGGGCCGGGCCGGCCTGTTCGTCATAGATCTGGTTGATGAGACGGCCGCGGATGGCCAGGTTGGCGTAGGCAAAGTCCTCAATGCCGTGGCTGAGCTGTTCGGCCACGCGGTCCGCCCAGCCGCGGTACCCGCCGGGACTCCGTGGGTCGACATCGCCGATGCCCTCCGTGAAGGAATCGCCCAGGGCCACGTAGCGTCGCCAGGGATGAAGGGCGGAGCCGGGTGCGGTGGTTTCCGTCGAAGGGGTCTCGCTGATGTTGTTCACCATTTATTCCTACCAAAGAATACGTAAGTTACCAAGGCGTAGCTTTCTTCCGGATTCCCCGGGAAGGCGGATTTCTGCTTGACTGGTCGGGTGAGTGAAACAAGTTGGAACCCCACTGTCATTTGGTCCCGCCCGGAAGCCGAACGTGCCGGCACCCCGCTTTTGGTGCTTCTGCACGGTTACCTGTCCAATGAAGAAGACCTGATGGGCCTGGCTCCCATGCTGCCCGAGGAGTTCACCGTCGTATCGGTGAGGGCGCCCCAGGCCTTGGGCCCCGGGTACACCTGGTTCCCGCTGATGCAGGATCTCGACTACTCGTTCGATGCCGTCAAGAAGGCCATCGCCGACCTGTGGGAATGGCTCGAACCGGTCTCCAAGCAGCACTCCTCGGTGAGCCTGCTGGGCTTCTCCATGGGCATGGCCGTGGCCACCTCCCTGCTGCGCCACCAGCCCCAGGCGATTTCCACGGTCATTGGCCTGTCGGGATTCGCCGTGCCGGAGGAGGGTGAAGGCTTCTTCCAGGACGAGGTTCTCAAGGGCATGAAGAAGCCGGTGTTCTGGGGACGCGACCAGGCCGACCCGGTCATCACCCAGGACAAGATCGAATACACCCACGCCTGGGCAACCACCGACGTGCACGTCACCAAGGTTCTCTATGCGAACATGCTCCACTCGGTAAATGCGCAGGAAATGGCGCACGTCCATGAATTCCTGAGCCACGTCGTGCTGAAGGGCGCCTCGATCTAGCGCTTCCGGCGCCTGTCGGGCTGAAGACGTAAACAAAACCTCCTGCTTGCCGTGAACCATTGGTGCAAGCAGGAGGTTTTTGTGTTCGGCCCACGCCGTGGACAGCGCGCTCGATTGACCGATTGCCGTGCTGCCCTCATCGGTTTCGCGTCCGGGGCAACTCGCTGGTGCGTCCGCTGGAACGCCCGGGGCCGTTGGGACGCTGCCAGGGCAGTCAATGAACCCGAGCCCGCCGGACCGCTGTGCGCCGGGCGCACCACCGGAACCCGGGTGAACTCGGGCAAGGGTCTGGTCGCCGCGGCACGGGCGGCCGGCATGGGCCCGGAAGAAATGCAGGGGCCGGTGGCGGTCAGCCGGTAGGGCCGACGGCCGCCGCCGGTTCGATGCGAGGTGTTAGGCCGTCTCGACCGTGATGGATTCGCCGTTGACGCTCACGGTGTCGCCGTTGCGGATCTGGGCGCCGCGGCGGGTTTCGATTTCGCCGTTGACCTTCACCAGGCCGTCTTCGATCATCTGCTTTGCGTGGAATCCGTCTTCGGCGAATGAGGCAAGCTTCAACAGCTGGCCCAGTCGGATCGATTCGTCGCGGATTTGGAGGTGGAATGCTTCGGATTTTGCCATGTATCCATCATTGCGCATGCACGTCCAGGACCGTGCACCAAGGCGGGGTCAATGGCCCGCATTGTGCTGTGAACGACACAATGCCGGGCCCGCGGACGGTTAGACAGTAGGTTTCAGTAGTAGGAATTTTCCCCGTCCCCAAGGAGAATCGTGGCACGCCCGGAACCCCGCCCGCACTCAGCTCCCTTGGCGTTGGCAGGTTCGGCGGGCAAATTGATGCCCCTGCAGGCGCAGATCACCTCCAACGCGGCGGGTTTCCTGGGCGGCTACCTCGCCGCGGCGTTGCTCAGCGCCCTGACCTCCCTGGCCTGCCTGGCGGTGGCCTGCCTTGCGCTTCCCGGGACCCGGGCGGGCCGGCGGAAATTCGGTGCCGTGTGGCGCGAGCGCCCGATCCCGCGCTGGTTCCTGCTGGCCGGGCTGGTGGGGTCTTGCTGCATGGTGGCCCAGGCCATGAGCGTGGGCAGCATCGGTTTGGCACTCTTCGCCGTTGCCGTGGTCGGCGCCCGCACACTGACCAGCATCGTCATCGACGTGATCGGATTCAGCCCGGCCGGAAAGCAGCCCGTGACGCGCATCCGGATCCTCGGGGCGGCGCTGTTGGTGAGCTCCCAGCCATCGATGAACGGCCGCGCCGGACAGGCCCATGGGTCCACGACCACTGCCACGGCCATCAACCACCGGGCATCCACCGCCGGGTTGCCCATCGCCATGGCCGTCTTGGCCTCGCTGAAGATCGAGTCGTCCGGGTTCTCCTCCGCGCCGCTGTGGTGGATGTACTTTGCCGGGCCGCTGGGCATCCTGTTCGTGGTCACCGGGGGCAGCCTGGTGCCGCGGCTTGGCGCCTGGTGCCGGGAATCGGGTTGGTCACCGGACAGCTGGTCGGATCGCTGGCGATGGATTTGATCCCGGCGCCGGAGAAGGCCGGCGAAAGTGAAATCATTGGAACATTGGCAACCCTGCTGGCGGTCCTGGTGGCTTCCTGGCAACCCAATGGCCAGCCACGATGGAAAGCACGAAATACACCATGAGCCCAACAACAGCCACCCGGACCAACCAGCGTTCGCTGATGCCCCTGTACCTGGCGACGGCGGTGTTTGCCGGGCTCGCGATGCCGATCCAGAGCCGCATCAACGGAGCCCTGGGCGCCAAGCTGGGGGACCCGGTCGCCGCCTCGCTGGTCAGCTTCACCACCGGGCTCATCCTGTTGGTGATCGCCTCCCTGGTTCTGCCGGGGCCACGGGCCGGGGCACTGGCCATTCCGCGTGCCCTGCGGGAAAAGCGCTTCCCGCTCTGGTACCTGGCCGCCGGTTGCGTCGGCGCGTTCGTGGTTATTTCCCAGACGCTCACCGTGCCGCTGGTCGGTGTCGCCTTGTTCACGGTCTCCATCGTCACGGGCCAGACCCTGGGCTCCCTGCTGGTCGACAGCCTGGGCTTCGGACCCGGGGGCCGCCGGCGCATCAGCACCATCCGGGCGCTGGGTGCCATATTGACCATTGCCGGGGTCGTCTGGGCGGTCAGCCCGCGGATGGGGTCGGCCGGGGCCATCGCCACGTTGCTGGTGCCCATGGCCGTTCCCCTGGCGGTGGGTTTCCTCATGGGTTTCCAGGCCGCCATGAACGGCGTGCAGGCGCAGGCCTACGGAACGCCGGTGGCAGCGACACTGGTGAACTTCGTGGTCGGCGGGATCCTGCTGGCCATCCTGTTGCTGGTGCGCCTGCCGATCACGGGCCCTGCGGCGGCACTGCCCGGGCAGTGGTGGTACTACCTCGGTGGCCCGCTGGGCTGCGTATTCATCGGGCTTTCGGCGTTCCTGGTCAAGCACCTCGGGGTTCTCTTGACCGGGCTGGGAATGATCTGCGGGCAGCTTCTCGGTTCCCTGCTGATCGATGTGTTGGTGCCGGCCTCCGGCACCGTCATCGATGCCGCGACCATCGCCGGGACGCTGCTCACCCTGGCAGCGGTGTCGCTGGCCTCGATCCCCGGCAGCGCGTTCCGGCGCCTGCGGAAATAGCGTTGCGGCCGGCTTCCCGGCACGGAGGCAGCCTCCGCGCCCCGGCGGCGAAGATGGGGCATCTTCCCCATGCGCCGCGGTGTCCGGCTCTTCTACGCTTTGGATGGAACAGGAACATCCGAAGGACCAAGGAGCAGGACGCCATGGGCATTCTCCAGACCACCAGCGAGGCCGAAGCCGTCGGCGCAACCGCCGCAGCCTACGCCGCGGACCGCGCTGCGCTCGGCTACGTGCCGAGCCACACCAAGGTCCTGGCCCTGAACCCCGAGGCCTTCGAGGCCTGGAAGGCCCTGCAGTCCTCGATCGCCAAGTCCATGGGCATGCGCCGCTACGAACTGGTGACCCTGGCCGCGGCGCTGGGCATCGGGTCCCGGCATTGCCGGCTGGCCCACGGGAACAAGGCCCTGAAATACATCGACGAGCAGGAACTGCTCGGGATCGCCAGGGACTACCGTTCCGCCGCCCTCACCGAAGCAGAGGTCGCGATGATGGATTACGCCGTGAAGCTCAGCGGCGACTCGGCCGCGATGGACGAGTCGGACAGTCGGCGTTTGCGCGACCTGGGATTCCCGGACCGGGAGATCGTTGACATCACGCTCGCGGCGGCGGCCAGGAACTACCTCAGCCGGATCCTGCAGGCCTTGGCCGTGGACATCGACGTGCCCCCGCAACTCAGCGACGACATGCGCGGCGCCCTGCTCGACCCGATCGAGGCCCGGAAGGCAGCGGCCGGCTGACGGGCCCCCGCGGTGGCGCCGGTTGGTCAGTGCGGTCCCTCCGGGGAGGAATGTTCCGTGCCGTGGCGGGTTGCCAGGCGCGAGAGGTCAAGGCGGTTGGCGGTGCCGGTCTTGCGGAGCATGTTTGAGATGTGCGAGCTGACGGTCTTTTCGCTGATGACCAGGGACCGGGCGATTTCCCCGTAGGTGCGCCCGGCCACGACGTAGCCGAGGATCTCCCGTTCGCGCACCGTCAGCCCCGGCAATTCAACGGCTCCGCCCGATGCCTGCCCGATGCCCGGCTGGTAGGTGGCGATCCTGGCGCGGGCGGCGATCTCCAGCAGCGAATCCTGGATCGGACGCGCATTCAGTTCCTGGGCCAGGACGAGCCCGCGGCGAAGGAACGTAGCGGCCTGCCCGTGGCCGGAGTGGCCGTGACGCAGCAGCGCCTGCACCGCCCGCCAGCAGCAATAGGCCTCCTCCCAGCGCAGGGAACCCGATTGGCAGGCATTGGCGGCGGCGATCCACTGCGCCGCGTTTCCGGCCTCCGAGCGGGCCCGCCCGGTCTCCGCCCGGTAGAGCGACTCGAAGGCTTCCACCTGCGCCGAGTAGTACGGGGTGTCGTTGCCCGATTCCCGCAACACGGAGGGGAATCGTGCCTCCAGCTCGTCGGTGGACGCCAGCATGCCGGCCGTGTCGGCGCCCTCGTCGCGGGCACCCTGGATCATGTCCGCCAGGGCGCGGGCTGCCAGCGGAACCAGCCACTCGCACATGGTCGGGGGCTGGCCCTCCTTGCCGGCCCCGGCCATGGCCGCGAGGTAGGCCGCCGCGGGGTTGCCCCCGGCCAGGAGGACCTCCGAGCGGACCGCGTCGAAGTCGAGGTTGTTGTACCCGGACTTGTGAGCAAACAGTTCCTCGGCCCTGGCCAGGTGCGCCCGGGCTTCGTCCTGGCTGCCCTGCAGGGCAGCCAGGCGGGCGGCCGTCAGGCGGGCGGCAACATCGCCCAACGGGCCCGGATCCGCACCCAGGGCCACACGCAGTGCCTGCCCGCATTCGCGCCAGCGTCCGATCGAAAGGTAGCTGCTGGCCTCGTCGGCGGCCATCTTCGACAGGTACACGTGCGGGGCGCCGAGCAGCGCCAGCTGCTGCCTGCCCGAGCGCATCAGGTCGGCAAACACCTGGCTGGTCCAGGCCTCGGTCGCGTTGGCCTGCCAGGTCGTGGCGTGGAGCAGGGCCCAGAAATCCCGGGCCCGCGCGGCCGCCCTGGCCCCCTGGGCGGCCAGCAGGCGTGCCTCGCCGGGACGTTCCCCGAGCAGCGCGGCCATGGAATTGGCCGTCAGGGCGTAGGACAGGGCCTGCGGGTTTCCCGCCTCCCGGGCCACCTCCAGCGCCTGCGCTGCCTGCCTCGGTGCATCGGGATCGTCCTTCCACAGGCGCATATGGGCGAGCTCGGCCAAGGCATAGGCATATTGCCAGCTCTCGGGGGAGACCTGCGCCAACCGGACAGCCTGCAGCAAGGCCTCGGCCGAGAGGAATTCGAGCCCCGAGGAAAAACGAAGCAAGGCACGGCGCACCATCAACTCGGCGACGTCCAGTGACCGCTTGGCGGGGTCCAGCTCCGCCAACAGGGCCTCCAACGCACCGAGTTCATCCTCCATGGCCCCGGACGCCTCGGCAGCGGTGCGCAACCGATGCAATAGTTCCTCGCGGCTTTCATCGACCTGCGGCAGCTGTCCGTGCAGGGCCAGCGCCCGATGCAGCAGGCGAAGGATCTCGTTTGACCCGCCGGCCGAGCCCGCGGCCGCGGCGGCCCGCAGTGTCCAGCGGTATGCCTCGCCGGCGTTCCCGGCATCGTAGTGGTGTTGGGCCAGGGCCGCCATGAATTCGAAGTCCGGGGTGGTTCCCTGGGCCAGCAGCCGCGCCCCGTAGGCGGCGAACAGCGCGTGCCAGTCCCGGCGCTGCCCGCTTTCCAGTCCCTGTTCCAGGACCTCGGAGATCAACGGATGGTGGAACCACCAATGCGTCCCGTCCGGCCAGCACTCCGTGATCCCGGCCTCCGTCGTTTCCCGCAGGATGGCCGCGGCGTCGTGCCGGGTCCCGGCCTGCTGCGACAGGCCGGCCAGGTCCTGGGCGCGGATGGGCCGCCCGCCCACGGCCATGAGCTGGGTCAGCTGCCGCGCGCCAACGGACATGCCGCGCCAGGACCGCAGCACGGCCGACTTGAGGTCCTCGGGCAGCGTCGGGGGCAGATGGCGTGTCTCGGGGCGCAGGCCGCTGACCATGAGCCGGTTGAGATAGGCGTTGCCGGCGGTGTGTGAAAAGACCTCCTGCACCAGCGACTGGTGCGGCGCGGAACCCATGGCCTGGGCAATCTGGGCCCCGGTCGAGGTGCGGTCCAACGGCTCCAATGCCACCCAAGAGATCCGCGGCATGCGCCGGATGTCGGCCAGCCAGCGCTGCAGCGGGTGCAGTTCCCCCAGCTCGCCGCTGCGCAGCGTGGCGAGGATCGCCAGGCGCCGGTCCGCGGGCCCGGCGATGAGGTACATCAGCGCATCCAGGGTGCCCTGGTCCGCCCACTGCAGGTCATCGACGACCAAGACCACCGGCCGTACCAGGCAGAGCTCGGTCAACCAGTCATCGATTGCGACAACCACGTCGTTGGCCGCCCAGCCTCCCGGACCGAGACCGGGGTTCGGGATCCCCTCGAGAACCGGGCCACGCCGGAGGGCCGAGCGCAGCGGCAGGAACGGGACGGTCATCGAGGCCAGCGGCAGCGCGGCCCCGGCCAGGATCCACATCCCGGAGGAGACCGCCGCGCAGGCGTGCTGCACGAGAGCGGTTTTCCCGACACCGGGATCCCCGGAAACCACCAGGGTGCAGGCCGCACCGGATATCGCCGCATCCAAGGACGCGCCGATGTCGTCGAGCTCCGTCGCCCTCCCCATGAGTTCCGGGCCCATCACCCCAAGCTCCAGTGCCACAAAACCAGTTTCCCACCATCGGGCCCCGAGGGAGCCGTAATCTCAGGGTTTTGGCCGGTTTTTTAAGGGGCCGTTCCCGATGCCCCCGAGTGGGTCCAGCGAGCAAGGTTGAGGTATCGGAATCACTGCAAACGAAAGGCAAGTCCCATGTATTCCGCACGCAAGACAACACGGTTCGCCGGCCTGGTCTTCGCCTCGCTGGCAGTGGCCCTCGCTGCTTCCTCCCCGGCCTATGCCCGGCTGGATCCCGGAGGACCAATCGTCGATGAACAAACCACGGTCAGCACCGTCACCACCGACACCTCGGCGTGTTCGCTGACACGGATCGGAACGCAACTGGTCCACTGCGACAGCCTGACCGGGGCCGGCGTCGAGGCCCCGTCCTGGGTCCCCGAGCGTTAGGCATCAACGACACCGGCTTGCCGGCCGGGCTTCGGCCCGGCCGGCAAGCCCATGCCTGGTCCCGGACCCGAGGATGGCCACCCGGAAGGCGTCGCCTGTGGTCAGGTCAGGTCAGGGCTGGCCGGGGCGCGCTGTCGGTTCATCGCGCTGGCGGCTGGCCAATCGGGATAGATCCAGGCGGTTCGCGGTGGCTGTTTTGCGCAACATGTTTGAGACGTGCGTGCTGACGGTCTTCTCGCTGATGACCAAGTTCCGGGCAATCTCCGCATAAGTCAGGCCGGAGACGACATGGCCAAGGATCTCCCGTTCGCGCTCGGTGAGACCGGGCAATTCGACCACGCCGGCGGCAGTGGCCCCCGGGGCCGGGCGGAGTATGGCGATTCGGGCTTGGGCGGCAATTTGCTTCAGCGATGCCTGGATCGGACGAGCCTGGAGTTCCTCGGCAAGTTCGAGGCCGCGGTGAAGGATCTCGGTGGCCGGACCGCGTTGTGTGTTGGCGTGCAACAGCAGGGCTTCCACGGCCCGCCAGCAGCAATAGGCCTCTTCCCAGCGGAGGGTTGCATCCCGGCATTCATCCGCGGCCGCCACCCATTGTCGACCGTTCTCGGAGGAGGAGCGTGCACGGCCGACCTCGGCCCGAAAAAGCCCATTGAGGGCTTGCATCTGCGTTTTGAACAGCTCGGTGTCGAATTCGTCCTGAAGCACGCGGGGAAAAAGTTCCAACAGATCGTCGATGAGCGCGAGCAGATCTGCGGTGGGGTTTCCCTCGTCGCGTGCGCGTTGGATGCGATCTGCCAGCGAACGGGCAGCCAGCGGAACGCTTGCTTCAGTCATGTACTCGGCAGGGAGCTCGGCTTTGGCGTAGCGCATGATGGTCGTGTAGGCAGCCTCGGGGTTTCCGGCAGCCAGATAGACCTCGGCACGGATGTCGTCGAATTTATTATTCATGAACTTGGACGCTTGCGCGGATATTTCCTCGGCGCGGGCAAGATGTGCCTCGGCCTCACTTTGTTTGCCCTGCCGGACCGCCAGCTGGGCGGCCGTCAATCGAGCCAAGACATCACCCATGGCGCCGGGGTCCGAACCAAGAGCCACTCGAAGCGCCACGGCGCAATCCTTCCAACGACCGATGGCCAAGTAGGAGCCTGCCTCAAAACCGGCCAGCGTGGCGATATAAACATGCGGCGATCCCATGCTGGCCATGATGCCCCTCCCGGCGCGCATGAAATCGGCGTAGGTTTGGCTGGCAAATGATTCCGTGAGGTTCGCCTGCCACATGATGGCACCAAACAGCGCCCAGAAATCTCGCGTCCGTTTCGCTGCTTCGACCCCCAGCGCCGCCGCTTCGCGACCTCGGGTCAAATTTCCGCTATTGAGAGAGGCCATGGCATTGGCATAACAGGCATAGGTCAAGGCCCGTGGGTTACCCGCACGCCGGGCAGCGCGCAAGGCCTCCGATGCATGGACTTGCCCGTCGGGCTTCTCTACCCATAGTTCAGCAACCGCGAGTTCGGAAAGCGCCAAGGCGTATTGCCAACTCTGTCTATTCGCACTCGCAAGCTGCACTGCGCGGCGCATCCGGCTGATTGAAAGAAACTCCCGTCCGGTGCTAAACCTCAGTTGGGCTTCCCGCACCATCAGTTCGGAGGCCTCAAGCGGTCGATCAACGGCGTTGATCTCCGAAATCAGGGCCTCCACCGCTTCCAATTCATCTTCCATGGCACCGGCATCTGCGGCGGCGGCACGCATCCTGTTGAGCAGCCCTTCACGTTCCTCCGTCTCATAGCCAAGAATGTCATGCAACTCCAGTGCGCGGCGAAGCAACAGCAACATTTCACCAGTCCCGCTGGCCCCGTTGGTCGCGGTGGCAGCACGCAACGTCCATCGGTAGGCCTCGGCGAAGTTTCCGGCAGCATCATGGTGGTGTGCCAGTGCCGCCAATGACTCGAAATGAGCGGTAGCCCCCTCGCCGAGCCGCCTTTCCTCGTGGGCGGCGAAAACCGCGTGCCAACGGCGCCGTTTCTGCTCATCAAGCCTCTGCTCAAGGACTTCGGCGATGAGCGGATGGTGGAACCACCAAAGTGCCCCGTCAGCGTCGCATTCAGCGATACCTGCCGCCGCCGCCTCACGCAAGATAGCCAGGGCATCACACCGGAACGCGGATTGCTGCACCAATTCGTCCAGGGCCGCTGCCCGCAGGGGGCGACCACCAACGGCCATCAGCTCGGTGAGTTCACGCGCCTCCGCAGTTAGGCTGTGCCAAGACCGCAGGACCGCTGTCCGCAGGTCCGCCGGCAGCCGCGCTGGCAAATGTCGGGTGTCGGCTCGCAGCCCGCTGACGATGAGCCGGTTCAGGTAGGGGTTCCCGGCGGTGTGTGAAAAAACGTCCCCGATCAGCGACTGGTGCGGCTCCGTGCCCAGCACCTGGGCCAGTTGGGCCCCCGTCGCCCGATAGTCCAGTGGCCCCAGCTCCAGCCAGAAGACGCGGGGCATGCGCCGGATGTCCGCCAGCCAGCGCTGCAGCGGATGTCCTTCGCCAACTTCGCCGTTGCGTAGGGTGGCGAGGATGCACAAGGGCCTGTCACCAGGCCCCGCTATGAGATACATCAGGGCGTCGAGGGTGCTCGAGTCGGCCCAGTGCAGGTCATCAATCACGAGCACCACGGGCCTGGCTCGGCTGATCTCCGTCAGCCAGTTGTCGATGGCCACCATGGAATCATCGGATGCCTGGCCGCTGGTTCCGAACACGGGTTTGGGGATCCCCTCCAACGGGGGAGCACCATTGACGGCGGTGCGCAGGGGCAGAAAAGGGAAGCTGACCGAAGCCAAGGGCAGGCACCCGCCGGTGAGGATTAGCGCCGTGGAATCCACGTTCACACAGGCCTGATTGACCAGTGCCGTTTTCCCGACACCGGCGTCCCCGGAAACCACCAAAGTGACCGCAGTGTGGATGAGCCCGCTTTGCATGGTGTCGCCAATCTGACCTAGCTCCATAGTGCGTCCGACGAGATCCGGGCCGCTCCATTCACGATCGTGGGCCATGCAATCCAGTCTCGCACCTTGCTCCTCCATAGGCGAGAGCACCCGGAATCTCAGGTATTTGCGTGGCCTTCTGGGTGGTCACTCCCGATGCAGGGACACGGTGTCGAGAGCAGTGTTGAAGTATCGAATTCAGGAAATATGGAAGGTGGCATCATGTTTTTCCCACACAAGGCGTCGGGGTTCGCCGGCTTGGCCGCCAGCACACTGTTTTTGGCGGGGCTGGGCCCTCTATCCGCGATGGCAACGGAAGATCCGGGACCGACAGTGCCGACGATCCAAGAGACAACCAGTTACTTTTGCGTGTTGCCGGGGGTTGAGGGGCAAGTGGTTCGTTGTGTCTGTCCCGCCGGTGACGGGGCCGGTACTCCGCCGTGGCTGCGTAAGCCTGAACAGGGCCCGGCCCAATTCCCGGTCCTTCCGGGCCAGGGTGGAAAGACCCTGGTGTCCCGGATATGACTCGGTCCCTTGGGCGGGAGTCTGCCGGGTGGCGGCGTCCGAGCCCGGTGTACATTGCGTGCGGTTCCGTGGGCACACTGCTTTGCGGCGAACCGCGTGAACCCCCTGCCACTGTGCCATCCCACACAATTGACTCACCGTTTGTGGACCGGCCCGATCTGCCGCCGACCACGACACGTTTCTTCCCCTTGGACAAGAAGCACTGGGCGCTTGATCTCATGGTCGCCATCACAGTTGTCTCGAGCATTTCGGGGTGCACCGCGGTGGTCAATGACGTGGATGTGGCCACCACCGAGCTGTCGTCCCGCCACGCGCCCCGGCCATCCGTTGCCCTGCTTCCGCCGGCCGTCGCCACCCCCACCATGTCGGCTGCGCCGGACCCACAACAGGCATCGCGCAGCATCGAGGAGTTGCTGCGCTCCGGCGAACACCCGCTGGCTGGTGCCGTCCCGGGTTCCGAGCAGGTTCTGCTCAGTGTCGAGCGAAGCCGCGGCTTCTCCTTCGCCCTCCCTGCCCGGGCCAGGGGCGTGTACCTGTGGATCGCTGTGCGCTGCAGGCGTCCGGTTCCGCTGTCGCTGCTGGCCTTCGACGCCGCCGGCCGCACCACGCTCATGTACACGCCGGACAACTGCCCGGCGACCGACCTGGTGGCCGGGCCGCTGGACACCACGGAAACCAGGGGCATCCTCACCATCCCGAACGGCTCTCCGATGCATTTCACGCTGGTCTCCGGCCAGCTCGCGAACGCCGATGACCGGGCAGGCACCCGCTGGCCGCGAAAATTCCTTCGGTGAGGAACGGACATGAAGGATCACACCCACGAGTCCGGCCCGGCGCGGCGTTCCCGCCCCGGACCGCATCCCTTCCTTGCCCTGGCGGCCCGGCTGTGCTTGGTGTGCCTGGCCACCGGGTGCACCCCGCTCAACGTAGAGCCCCCGCCCCCTGACGAGCCCGGTCCACCGGTTACCGGGCCGTCCTTCATTCCCGAAACCCAGGTCTTCCCCGTGGCCCCTTCCCCGAACGAACCCGGCGTGGGCACCAGGCGCCCGACCCATGCCGAGCTCATTGCCCAAGGCAAGAGCCCGTTGCCCGGTGCACTGCCCGGCAGCGAAAAGGTCCTGATGCACTTCCACGGCAAGGGCGAAGCCAGGATCGTGCTGCCGGCCCAACGATCCGGCGCGCTGCTGTGGATCCTGGCCGGCTGCCGGAGCGAGGCGCCGTTGACCATCCGGTCGCTGAACCTCTACGGCGTCGTGGTTGCCCGCTACGATTTGGAGCCTTGCCGTGCCGCCGAGGGCGGTGGGGGGACCGAGGACGGCACTTCCACACTGGTGGAGATCTGGACCAGTCCAGACGTGGAGTACGACCTGAGTGTCATTTCCTCGGAGCCACGCACCGGCAGGGGCATGCCCGAGCGATGAAAGGGCTGCTGGGGATTCCTTGCGGATTGGCCATGCCCGGTGTGTTGCCGGCTGACGGCGATCGGCGCCCGGAGGGCATGCTGCGGTGGAACGGTCTGGGCGGTGTTCCCCCGTGGCGGATCAACGGCTGTCGCCGGAATGCCCAGGGAGGAGCCGGGCAGCATCCGGGCGCGCCTGCAGTGCAGGATGGTGCGCGGAGCGGCATTGCATTTAGCCGGTTTTTCCCGCTCTGAACCACCTGAAAGGTGCAAACAAGCCTATGATTTAGGCATGGACATGCTATCCATCGTGATCATCGCAGGGATCGTCCTGATCTGCCTGTTGTCCGCAATATTAGGGCTCACCCGGAGCCTGGACAAGCGTGCACGTGACCTACAGGGGAAGGACCCCGAAACGGCGCGGGCGCTGCGTGAAACCCGACGCAACATTGATCGGGGACAGAGCTTCGATCCCCGCCTGTGAATGCTCCTGACGTACGCGATTCTCCGCGGGCATGACGGCTGGAGCCACCATGCCCAGCAGCCCGGCCTGATCGACTGGGAGGATTCGGTGGACTCCACGGTGCACCGTGCCCGCCGGCAAGGCACCAACTTCCTGCGCCGCACAGGGCGACCTGGCGAATGACAAGTATCTTCGCCAAAGGCCTCCTGACCACCCGGTAGGCAAGTCCCGCGGCAAGCTGTCCACCAAGATCCACTCCCTGGCCGGTCGGAAACTGCGCCCCTGGTGATGCCGCCATCGTCGAGGACACGGTCCTGCGGGAGGGGGCCGACACAGTCCCCTCTAACCATTTCTCGCCCGACCTCAGCAGGACACGGCGGTTCGCCCGCTGGGTCGCGTGGAACATCGACGGCGGCAGCATCAAGAAGCTCAGCCGCTCGGGCATGAATTTCACCAAGGATCCCCGGCTTCCCGAGGCCGCACAGACGGGCAACGAGCTCTACGCCGGCAACCGCCTGGACCGCTGACACATCGCCCGCCGTGCCAATTTGCTCTGGGGCCGGCTGCCCGAGGCGAACCAGGCCAACTGGGACTCGTTCCGCTACACCAACACCACCCCGCAAATGGACGACTTCAACCAAAGCAGCCGGGACGGGCTCTGTGGACGACTCGAGGTTGCACTCCACGAGGACATCGACGTCAATGGCCTGCGCGTCAGCGTCTTCGGCGGGCCTGTCTTCCACGGGGATGACCGCATCCACCGCGGCACCGCGCTGCGCCGTGAATACTGGACGCTCGTGGCCTTCACCGATCGCGGCACCCCGAAGGCACGCGTCTTCCTGCCCACCCAGGACCTCGTCCAGCTTCGGGAGCTCCCGGACCTGAACGAGTTCCTGGTCTACCAGGCCACCCTGGCCGAACTCGAGGCACGCACGCGGAATCACTTCCCCGGCGCCCTGCACACCGCGGGCATCCCGGCCACCCGGGCCCCTGGGGAGAGGAAGCCCCAGGAAACGGCCGCCGGCTTCCGCTGGCAGGCCCGCCTGGACCACGGCCGTGCCGTCAGCGGCTTCGTGGCAGCATGGGTCGCGGGTCCGGGTATCCAGTCGGAGGTCGGCTGTTGAGGGGCGCTGTGGCTTGCCCCCGACAGTGTCCAAGGCCTCTCGCGCCTGCCGGTCCACCAAACCGGTGAACAGTTGTTGCGAGGCCCCGAAAATCACGGCCCACGCCAGGATCTGCGGTGAATTGTCCATCGCGGTCAGGCCGGGGATGAAGCCGCCGCGCAAGAGCATCAGACCCAGAACGGCCGTCAAGGCCCCGGCGGCAGCTTCATGACCGCCGGGGGCACGGCCAAGCCATGCGGGGTCGATGTGCCCTTGACCCGGCGAAGCGCGGATGCCTCCGGAAACCGTGGCGGCCACCAGGCCGATGAATTGGACCAGGATGATGTCACTGGGATTGGCCGCACCGTCGATGACATCATCGATCTCCGAACCCGGCGGCCTCCCCGTCGCCGGTGACAATCCAAACGGGCCCGGCAAAGCACAAACCTCCTGCTCGAGGCAGCAATCGGGAGGTTCGGACGCCGCCGGTGCGGCGTGGATGCAGGGTGCCGCGCATCATGCCCCGGGGCCGGGGCGGAAACTCGGACTTCACCTGGCAAACGCGTTAGGCTTGGCGAGTATGTTTTCGCCCAACGGACCGCAACCAGCGGCCTCGTGAACCATTGGAGTTGTTATGGCGCCTCAGTCCAAGCTCGATCAAGTCATCTCCCTCGCCAAACGGCGCGGCTTCGTCTTCCAGGCCGGTGAAATCTACGGTGGCTCCCGCTCGGCATGGGACTACGGACCCCTGGGCACCGAGCTCAAGGAAAACATCAAGCGCGAATGGTGGCAGACCTTTGTCCGCGGACGCGAGGACATGGTGGGACTGGATTCCTCCATCATCCTGCCCAAGGCCGTCTGGGAGGCCTCCGGCCACGTTGAGACATTCACCGACCCGCTGGTCGAGTGCACCTCCTGCCACAAGCGCCACCGCGCGGACCACCTCCTCGAGGCCTTTGAGGCCAAGAAGAAGCGCAAGCCGGTCGACGGCATGAGCGAAATCGCCTGCCCCGACTGCGGCACCAAGGGCCAGTTCACCGAACCGCAGATGTTCTCCGGGCTGATGAAGACCTTCCTGGGCCCGGTCGACACGGCCGCCGGCATGGCCTACATGCGCCCGGAAACCGCCCAGGGCATCTTCGTGAACTTCAACAACGTGCTCACCGCGTCCCGCAAGAAGCCGCCGTTCGGCATCGGCCAGATCGGCAAGGCCTTCCGCAACGAGATCACGCCGGGCAACTTCATCTTCCGCACCCGCGAGTTCGAGCAGATGGAAATCGAGTTCTTCACCGCACCCGAGGATGCCCCGGCCTTCTTCGACAAGTGGGTCGAGGACTGCTGGGCCTGGTTCCTGGATCTGGGCATCAACGAGGAAAACCTGCGCCGCTTCGACGTCCCGGACGGCGAGCGTGCCCACTACTCCGAGGCCACCATCGACTTCGAGTACCGCTTCGGCTTCCAGGGTTCGGAGTGGGGTGAGCTCATGGGCGTCGCCAACCGCACCGACTACGACCTGTCCAGCCACTCCAAGGCCTCGGGCACCGAGCTGTCCTACTTCAACCAGGCCACCGGCGAGCGTTTCACCCCGTACGTGATTGAGCCTTCCTTCGGCCTTACCCGTTCGATGATGGCCTTCCTGGTCGACGCCTACGTCGAGGACGAGGCCCCGAACGCCAAGGGCGGGGTGGACAAGCGCACCGTGCTCAAGCTCGACCCGCGACTGGCCCCGGTCAAGGCCGCGGTGCTGCCGCTCTCGCGCAACGAGGACCTGTCCCCGAAGGCCAAGGCACTGGCCGCCGAGCTGCGGAAGTCCTGGAACATCGACTTCGACGATGCCGGCGCCATCGGCCGCCGCTACCGCCGCCAGGACGAGATCGGCACGCCGTTCTGCATCACCGTGGACTTCGACACCCTCGAGGACCAGGCCGTGACCATCCGCGACCGCGACACCATGACCCAGGAACGCGTGGCACTGGACAAGGTGCGCACCTACCTGTCCGAGCGCCTCAACGGAGCCTAGGGACATGTCGACACTCGAGTACCGGCCCTGGGCGGACGGGGACGATTTGGCGTTGCTGGAGATCTTCGGCGACCCGGCCTCCCCGCACGCCCACCAGGACCGCACGATGTTCCGCAAGGATTCGGATGCGCCCTTCAGCCGCGCGCTGGTGGCCACCGACCAGGGCATCGCCGTGGCGGCCGGCGTGGTGTTCGCCTCGACGCTGCATCCGCAGCGGCTGTGGCTGTATGTGGAAGTTGCGCGGGAGCACCGCCGCACCGGTGTGGGCACCGAGCTGGTGGCGCGCCTTCGGGCGTTGGTCCCGGCCGGGCAAAGCACCGAGCTGAAGGCCCGCTACACCGTGACCGCGGGAACCGATGCAGCAGCGGCCGCGGGGTTCTGCGCGTCACTGGGCATGAAGCAGATCCAGGTCGCCCGCGACGTGGTTGTCGAGCCCGGCGGCCTGGCGCTGCCGCACTTCGACGACGACGGGCTGACCCTGGAGGACATCGGAACCGGCAGCGTCGAGCTGACCCGCCTGGTCATCGAGTTCTACAACTCGATCCACGCGTGGGATCCGGCGAACATGACCCTGGGCAGCGCGCAGAAAATGCTGCTCGATGACGCCACCGGTGCCCAGGGAGTGATCGTGTTCCGCGACAAGCCCAAGGCCCAAGGCGGGAAGATCCTGTCCTTTGCCATCAGCTACACCCCGGCGCGCGCCGATGCGCCCGCCGATGTGCTGCTGGGCTGGAACCCGGAACTCGGCCAGGACGAATCGGCCGAGCCGATCCGCGGGATGCTGGCCATGCTGGCGCACCAGTACCCGGTGAAGCTGGAGGTCGACGGCTCGATGGTCGTGCTCTCCTCGCTGATCGACGTGCTGGTCGCGGCCAAGCACGCAACGGTCACCGCCACCACGCACATCGTGGCGACCGCGTAGGTCCTGCCTGCAACGCCGATGGCGTCGGTCCGTTTCCCCGTGCGGGGGAGTGGACCGGCGCCATCGTTGTTTGATGGTGGTGCCTGCGAGCACGTGAACGTGGCGTCGGAAAGGTCCGCGTGGTCGGTGGCCCAAGTGCGCCCCCATCCATGTGGCCGGCAGGGTGGAATGCGCAGCAAGTCCCATTGGTATGGCTGTCGCCCGGCTTTTGATCAAAGGTGATCGGGTACGGGTAGTCATTTCCCCACCCGAAAGTATCACCGCCGCTGCAAGAAATGGTGCATCAGGATCGGATCCTTTTTCTCGTTTAGATTCTTTAGATTCCATGGCATCTCTCTTCGTGATGCTTGGGAGAACTGTGGCGGCAATTAGCGGACCGCGGCTGATCTCAGTACGCGCGGCGAATCGAGCAAACACCAGCTGGCCCAGGTTTTCGATCCCGGGCTCACCGACCGGAGACGCCAGATCCGGAAGCTCATGGGGCTGGACCCAGCCCGATCCATGTCAGGGGAAAGTGGCCCCGCCAATGGCCGGGATATCCGGCCCGGAAATGCGGAAAACGAGGCAAAAGAGTGTGGCCAAACGGGATACTCCCGGCCCTGTTCCGCCATCGGGGGAGCTGCCAGAGTAGTGCGGCGTCAATCTGCGATCTTGTATCAGACTGTTGACACAAGATCTCAATGGTGCTTGTATTGTTGCACTGGTACAAGTTGGGGAAGGGGGAATCGTGAACGAATCAACGGCGTCCGGCGGTTCTTCCCGTCCACCAGCACACTCGACACCGGAAGCCCTGGGCGCCGGATCGATCATCGTGGACCCGGCGCACCCGTCGGGTCCCGCCGAACAGGTCCGCAGCCAACTCGCCGCACTGATCCACGGCGGTGTGCTGCAGGCCAACGCCAAGCTGCCCACCGTGCGCCAACTCGCCGGGGACCTGCGCCTGGCCGCAGGCACGGTGGCCAAGGCCTACAGGGAACTGGAAGCCGCCGGGTTGGTCCGCACCGGCCGGGCCGCCGGAACCCGGGTCAACCCGGGCAGGGGCCTGGCCGAACCGGCACTTATCGAGGCGCAGGACTTTGCCCGTGCTGCCAAGGCCGCGGGCCTGAACCTCGAACAGGCCCAGGGATTGCTTGCCGTGGGGTGGGACCGCACGGGCACCTGAGAATCGCGCATCATCTCCGCCACCACCTGCCGGCGTCCGCACGCCAGGTGGCGGGGGCATCGACACAGCGTCGAGGTCTGCGGATGTTGGACCCGGCGGGTCCCGGCACAAGGTGGGATGAACGATGGAACTCTCAACGACGACGGTTCTTTTACTGGTCGCGGTAACAATATTGCTGGTGGCCCTTGTCTGGGTCCTGGTCCGGGCGGTGCCGCGCACCCGCGGGAAACTGAGGATCGAAACCTCGTTGCTCGATCCGCCTTCCCGGCGTGCCGCGGCAACGCTGCTGGCCGGATGGGGTGCCGCCGCAGGCTGGTCGCTGGCGGCCGGCGTGGCCGTCTACCTGGTGCTCCGCGTGGCCATGGAAGGGTGGGCCCGTGCGGTGGTCCAGGCGGCGAATGCGCCGTACGACGCGGAAGCAGACACGCACTTCCAGGGATTCATGGCCTGCCAGCTGCTGCCGGAGTCGAGCCCGGGGGCCACCCAGGAAGACGTGGACAGGTGCTACCAGGCCCTGGGGGAGTCGCCCTTGGCACCGCCGCAGGCCAACGACGCGTGGCCGCTCTTGCCGGGACTTCTGGTGCCCTTGGTTGCGGTGGCGGTGGCCCTGGGTTTGCTGGCCCTGTTGGTTGCCCGGCGGAAAAACCCCGCGGAGTCTGGTGCCGCGGTGCTTTCGGCGCAGCTGAAGCCCAGGGGATTCCTGAGCTTCGGACCGCGCTGGGCCCTGGTGATTCCCGCGGTCGCCGCCTTGTTGCTGTGTGGATGGCTGGTGGCCACGGGCCTTGCCTCGAGCAGGGACGCCTACGGCCGCTTTACCCGGCTTGTCGTCGTGCGCAACACGGCCGCGGATGACCCTGCGGTCGGCTATGCGCTGCCGCTGACCCCCGGAACCCAATCGGTGGATATCCACGGCTGGTTCTTCGGCGTTCCGATGATCACCGCGGCGCTGCTTGCGCTGGTGCTTGCCGTGCTGTTGCTGCGCTCGCTGGCCCGGGCCCCGCGGCCCGTGGATCCGGGCCTGCTCGGGGTCGATGACCTGGCCCGGACGCTGAAAGCAAAGTTCGTGGCGGGTGTTGCCGGTGCGGGCATGCTCGCGGCACTGGCCCCGGTGGCCATCCACACCGGCGGCGCGATGCTCACCGTCGCCGGCGACGTGCGCGTGGCCGGGGAGAACGCCGAATTCTTCTACCACGACACGATGCTCAGTGGCGTCTACAGCTATGTCGCCGGGTTGCTGTTCACTGGCCTGGCAATCCTGATGCTGGTGCTGGCCCTTGCCGCTGCCATTGAGTTGGTCGCGGCTCGAAAGCTTGCCGTGGCGGTCGCCCTGGACGAGGAGCGGCAGGGCTCGGGCCAGGATTTCCGGTAGGAGCCCGGGAACAGCAATGCCGTTGGTGTCCCGAGCACCCAAGAACGGGGGACAGGAGGCCAACGGCATGAGGGAAAGCTAGTTCTTCCAGCCGATTTTCCGGGCGATGTTCGCGATTTCCGTCATCACGTGCGCGTTGTAGTCCACGCCGAGCTGGTTCGGCAGGGCGAAGAGCACGTAGTCGGCCTCGCCGATCGCCTCGTCGGCCATGAACTGCGCCGCGACCTCCTCGGGGGAGCCCGAATAGGTGGGTCCCGAGAGGGCCACCGAGCCGTCCAGGATCCCCACAGAGTCCCCGCGTTCGCGGCGCCCGAAGTAGATATCATCCTTGTCGGTGGTGATCGGGAAGGCGCTGCGGGTCACCGCGGTCTTCCCGCCGGTGGTGCGCCCGCTGGCGGCGTATGCAGCCTTGTACCGGCGCAGTTGGTCGGCCTGCAGCACGTGGAAGGGCCGCCCGTCGTCTTCCAGAAGCAGCGTGGAGGAGAGCAGGTTCATGCCGACTTCGCCGGTCCACAAACCGGAACCGATGGTCGCCGCTCCCCACCAGATCCTGTTTTCCAGGCCTGGGGAGATCGGGTTGATCGGCAGCAGCTCGTCTTGCTCGTGGTGGTGGTGTCCGCCGGGTTCCGGGTGGGCGATGCCCGCCCCGGTGATGGCCTTGCGGAACAGGGCCGTGCGCTCGCGGGTCGCGTTGGCCCAGCTGTTGCCCGGTTCCAGGTGGTAGCCGAACTGGTGCTGCCCGTCGCGGGCGGGTTCGGGCGAGCCGCGGCTGACGCCCAGCTGCAACCGGCCGTTGCTGATCGCATCCACGGCCCCGGCCATTTCGGCCATGTAGAGCGGGTTTTCATAGCGCATGTCGATCACCCCGGTGCCGACCTCGAGCGTGGTGGTCTTTGCCGCCATGGCGGCCAGCAACGGGAACGGCGTGGAGAGCGAGTTGCCGAAGTGGTGCACCCGCATCCAGGCTCCGTCGAACCCGGACTCCTCGGCCGCGACCGCCAGGTCCATCATCTGCCGCACGGCGTCGGATCCGGTGGGCACCGGTGAATTGCTGGACCCACCCGAGTGGCCGAAAGTCAGGAACCCGATCTTTTTCACACGTCACCTTTTCCTGCAAGCTTATGTACCTTGGGTACAGCCGCGGCAAAACGTAATTTGTTCCCGGACGCAAGGCAACGGCCGCTCGCGCGCGTTGGGGGCATGGCGGGGGCAACGGATGCGCCCAGCCCAAGCTTTGGCCCGTCTTGCAAAATGGGCGAGTGGACGGTTCAGTCCGCCACGGCATCAATAGTGATAGCGAGCCTGCACGATCGTCACGTAGTGGTCGTTGACAAGGTAAACCAAGCGGTTGGCCTCGTCGATTCGCCTGGACCAAACACCGGCCAACGCATGCTTCAGTGGCTCCGGTTTTCCAATTCCGTCGAAAGGATCATCTCGGAAAATGTCTTCGATGAGGGTGTTGATCCGCTTGAGGGTTTTGCGATCCTGGGTTTGCCAGTACAGGTAGTCTTCCCAGCCTTCTGGCGCCCAAGCCAGGACGCGGCCGCTCAAGGCTCTATGAGCCCATGTTCGACGATGCGCCCTTCACGCGCGGACTCAAGCGCCGAAAGAAGGCGATGCGCGTTCTTGGGGGAGCGCAGCAAATAGCTGGTTTCCACGAGGGCGTCATATTCATCCTTGGACATCAGCACCGCAGATCCACGCTTTGATGTGATCTCAATTTCGGTTTGATCGAGGTTGACGCGCTCGATGAGGCCAAATAGGTCGCGCCGCGCTTCGCTTGTCGTAATTGCCATGAAAATCCTCCTACTTGTACTGGATATGGTACCACTTTGGGTTTGGGACCCTTTGTGGGGAAGCCGTGGTGGAGCCGACGCCAATGACATGGCGATGCAGAACTGACGAGGGTTGACGGCGGAGTGAGGGCCCTATGCACGCTGTACATGTTGCCGCTCATCCACTGCCCGTGAAAATTCCGGATGCCGGGTCCAGGCCGGCCAGGTGGCGCGTTGCCGACGGTGTGATCCACAAGGCTGCCCCGCGGTGACACGGATTTGCATCTATTTGAGAGAATGGGTTAGTGACTGCAATTGCCGATGTAACCGAAAACGCCGCGCCCACCCCGGCGAAGCTTGAGCTGCCCCCGCTGAAACTGGGCAAGCACACCATTGACACCCCGGTGATCCTTGCCCCCATGGCAGGCATCACCAACAAGGCCTTCCGCCGGCTCTGCCGCGAATACGGCGGCGGGGTGTATGTCACCGAGATGGTCACCTCCCGGGCATTGGTGGAACGCAACACCGAGTCGATGCGCATCATCTCCCACGATCCGGACGAGGAACTGCGCTCGGTCCAGCTCTACGGCGTGGATCCCAAGACCGTCGGCGCCGCCGTGCGCCTGATCGTCGAGGAAGACCGCGCCGACCACATCGACCTGAACTTCGGCTGCCCGGTCCCCAAGGTCACCCGCAAGGGCGGGGGAGCGGCGCTTCCGTGGAAGACCGACCTGTTCACCGCCATCATCAAGGCCGCCACCACCGAGGCCGCCCGCGGGGAGGTGCCCCTGACCATCAAGATGCGCAAGGGCATCAACGAGGACCACCTCACCTACATCGAATCGGGCAAGATCGCCCGCGACCACGGCGTCGCGGCCGTCGCGCTGCACGGGCGCACCGCCAGCCAGTACTACTCCGGCAAGGCCGACTGGGATTCGATCGCACGCCTGCGCGAAGCCCTGCCGGACATGCCGGTGCTGGGCAACGGGGACATCTGGAGCGCCGAGGACGCCGTGGCCATGGTCCAGCAGACCGGCGTCGACGGCATCGTCGTGGGGCGCGGCTGCATGGGCCGACCCTGGCTTTTCGGGGACCTGCAGGCGGCCTTCGAGGGGACCGACAAGCGCTACACGCCTGGCCTGGCAAAGGTCGCCGAGACCGTCTACCGCCACGCGGAACTGCTCACCGAGTACTTCGAGGACGAATTCAAGGGCCTGCGTGATATCCGCAAGCACATGGCCTGGTACTTCAAGGGCTATCCGGTCGGCGGGGACATCCGTTCCGCCCTGGCCCAGGTCCCCACCCTGGAAGTCTTGCGCGACCTGCTGGCGCAGCTCGACCTGGACATGCCGTACCCGGGCAAGGATGCCGAGGGCCAGCGCGGGCGCGCCGGATCCCCGAAGAAGACGCACCTGCCCGACGGCTGGCTTTCGACCCGTGAAATGAACGAGAGCCACAAGGCCATGATCGCCGCGGCCGAACTAGACATTTCCGGCGGCTAAGGAGCCCCATGTTGCAGATTCCCGGATACACCGAAGCGGATGCCGAACGCTGGGCCCCCGAACCGCCCAAGAAGGCCTACCGCACCGCGTTCGAACGCGACCGTGCCCGGGTGTTGCACTCCTCGGCGTTGCGCCGCCTGGGCGCCAAGACCCAGGTCGTGGCACCCTCGTCCGACGACTTCGTGCGCACCCGGCTGACCCACTCCCTGGAGGTCGCCCAGGTGGGCCGCGAGCTGGGTGCCACCCTGGGCTGCGACCCCGATGTGGTGGACACCGCTTGCCTGTCCCACGACCTGGGCCACCCGCCCTTCGGGCACAACGGCGAGACCGCCCTGAACGAGTTGGCCCGCGACATCGGCGGGTTCGAGGGCAACGCCCAGACCCTGCGCCTGCTGACCCGCATCGAAACCAAGACCTTCCGGCACAACGGCGCCTCGGCCGGGCTGAACCTCACCCGCGCCTCGCTGGATGCCGCGTGCAAGTACCCCTGGCTGCGCGCCGACGCCCCGGAAAAGAACGGGAAGAAGACTTCCAAGTTCGGCGTCTACGCCGACGACGCCCCGGTCTTCGACTGGCTGCGCTTCGGCTCGGGCGCCGAGGCCCGCCAGACCTGCATCGAGGCCCAGGTCATGGACCTGGCCGACGACATCTCCTACTCGGTGCACGACGTCGAGGACGCGATCAACGCCGGGCGCTTCCAGCTGCGCTGGATCAAGGACCCGGACCAGCGTGCCCGCGTCATCACCTTCACCCGCCAGTGGTACCTGCCGCACGTCGAGGACGCCGTGATCGACGCGGCGTTCAAGCGCCTGGAGGCCACCGCGGAATGGGTTCCGCACACCGACGGCTCGCGCCGCTCCATGGCCGCGCTGAAGGACATGACCAGCCAGTTCATCGGCCGCTTCTGCCAGTCCGCCATCGATGCGACCCGCGAACAGTTCGGCCACGGGGAACTGACCCGCTTCAACGCGGCGCTGATCGTCCCCGAATCCACCGAGCACGAGATCGCCGCCATGAAGGGCCTGGCTACCGCGTACGTGATGACCAGCGACGAGCGCAAGCCCATCTACGCACGGCAACGCGAGACCCTCATGGAACTGGTGACACTGCTCAACGAGACCGGGGACAGGTACCTGGAACCGCTCTTCGCCGCCGACTGGCGCGACGCCGCCGACGACGCCGACCGGTTGCGCACCGTCATCGACCAGGTGGCCTCGCTCACCGACGCCTCTGCCATCGAATGGCACGCCACCCTGGTGCTGGGCAAGAGCTTTTCCGAGCGGCTCTTCTAGGTCCGCCCCGCCCGATCCACAGCCCGGGACCCGGCGGCACCTGCCACCGGTGAATGGTCACTAGACTGGAGGGCATGGCAGGCCTGATTAAGCGTGAAGATATCGACGAAGTCCGCAACCGCACGGACATCAAGGAAGTCATCGACGGATACGTGACGCTGAAATCCGCCGGTGTCGGTTCCTGGAAGGGCCTGTGCCCTTTCCACGACGAGCGTTCCCCGTCCTTCCACGTGCGCCCGCAGGTCGGCTCCTTCCACTGCTTCGGCTGCGGGGAATCGGGCGACGTGATCGCCTTCCTGCAGAAGATCAACCACGGCACCTTCTCCGAGACCGTCGAGCAGCTGGCCGCCCGCGTCGGCATCGAGCTGCACTACGAGGACGGGGGCACCGGCCCGCGCCGCGAGGAGACCGGCCGCCGCCAGCGCCTGCTCGACGCCCACAAGATCTCCGAGGAGTTCTTCCGCGAACAGCTCACCACCCCCGGTGCGGCCGCCGGCCAGAAGTTCCTCTCCGAGCGCGACTTCGATGCAGAGGCCGCAGCGCACTTCGGCGTCGGCTATGCACCCCAGGGCTGGGACGCATTGCTCAAGCACCTGCGCGGCCGCGGCTTCCAGGACGAGGAACTCAAGCTCACCGGCATCTTCTCCGAGGGCAACCGCGGGATCTACGACAGGTTCCGCGGCCGGCTCATCTGGCCCATCCGCGACCTCACCGGGGCCACCATCGGCTTCGGGGCGCGCAAGCTCTACGAGGACGACCAGGGCCCCAAGTACCTGAACACCCCCGAGACCCAGCTCTACAAGAAGTCACAGGTCCTCTACGGGGTCGACCTGGCCAAGCGCGAGATCACCAAGACCCGCCAGCTGGTCGTCGTCGAGGGCTACACCGACGTCATGGCCTGCCATCTCTCGGGCATCGGCACCGCCGTGGCCACCTGCGGCACCGCCTTCGGCACCGACCACATCAAGATCGCCCGCCGGCTGCTGCGCGACGACGGATCCGGCGGCGAAGTGGTCTTCACCTTCGACGGCGACGCCGCCGGCCAGAAGGCCGCGCTGCGCGCCTTCGAGGAAGACCAGAAGTTCATCGCGCAGACCTACGTCGCGGTCGAGCCGACCGGTGCGGACCCGTGCGACCTGCGCCAGACCCGCGGCCCGGAGGCCGTGCGCGAGCTCATCGACTCCAAGCGACCGCTGTTCGAGTTCGCCATCAAGGCCGGGTTGAAGAACTTCAACCTCAACACCGTCGAGGGCCGCGTGCAGGCGCTGCGCGTCAGTGCCCCAATCGTCGCCGGGATCCGCGACTCGGCCATCCGCCCGGCCTACGCCCGCGAACTGGCCGGCTGGCTGGGCATGGACATGGAGGACGTGAACCGCGCCGTGGGCGCCTCGGTGCGGCGCAACCGGATGCCCAAGAACGCCGAGCCCCTCCACGGGAACGCGGGCCATGCGGCGCAGGAGCAACCCGCCGCGCCCGTCTACTCCCGCCCGGACCCGCGCGATCCCGTGTCCCGGATGGAACGCGAGGCCCTGGAAGTGGTGCTGCAGCAGCCGGCGCAGCTGACCCCCGAGCAGTGGCAGGCGTTCTACGACGCCCGGTTCATGGCCCCTGCCCATGCCGCTGTCCACGACGCCGTGCGTGCCGCCGGGCTGGCCGGGGCCACCCCCTCGCAGTGGGTCGAGGCGATCCGTCAGGAAGTTCCCGAACCGCTGCGCTCGTTCGTCTCCGAGCTGGCCGTCACCCCGTTGCCGGCGAGCACCACCGATGCCCTGCTGCGCTATTGCAACGACATCATCAACCGCCTCTTCGAGCTGCAGATCACGCACCTGAAGGCGGAGAAGATGGGCGAGCTCCAGCGCATGGATCCGGAAGGCGATCCGGAGGGATTCCAGCGCATCAACCGCGAGCTTTTGGAGCTGGAATTGCGGCGCCGGGCACTGCGCCAGGAGTAGTCGCCAACGGGCTCGGGAACGATTTTTGTTTTCCTGAAACCTTGTGTAGAGTATTCCTCGTTGCATTCCTCCGTAGCTCAATTGGCAGAGCATCCGACTGTTAATCGGAAGGTTACTGGTTCAAGTCCATTCGGGGGAGCCAGAGAAGGAAATCCCGGACCAATTGGTCCGGGATTTCCTGGTTTAACACCGTTTTCTGGCCGTTTCAGGCATGGCCGGGACCGCCGCGTGAATCTACGCTGGTGCCATGGAATGGCTGGCGGCGTACGACTACGGCATGGCCCGCGAAATCCTGCAACGCGGGGTCGCGCTGATCTACCTCATTGCCTTCGTTTCCACGCTGAACCAGTTCCCGGCACTGGCCGGCGAGCACGGATTGCTTCCGGTGCCCAGGCTGCTTGCCGGACCCGGTGCCCGGCGGCCTACGCTGTTCAGCCGGATCGGTTACTCGGACCGGAAACTGGTGGCCGTGTGCGCCGCCGGGATCGGAATCTCCGCGGTGCTGGTGGCCGGGCTTCCCCAGGCCGGGCCCCCGTGGCTGCCGCTGGCCGCCTTCCTGGCCCTGTGGGGCCTGTACATGTCGATCGTGAACGTGGGGCAGGTCTTCTACGGATTCGGCTGGGAAATGCTGCTGCTCGAGGCCGGGTTCACCGTGGGCCTGCTCGGTTCCCGGCAGGTCCCGCCACCGCTGACCATCCTGCTGCTGGTTGCCTGGCTGGTGTTCCGGCTGGAATTCGGTGCCGGAATGATCAAGTGGCGCCGGGACCCGGCCTGGCGAAACCTCACGGCCATGTACTACCACCACCAGACCCAGCCGATGCCCGGTCCGTTGAGCCGCCGGGCCCACCTGGCCCCGGAATGGTGGCACCGCATCGAGGCGGCGGGCAACCACGGCGCCCAGCTGCTGGTCCCGTTCCTGCTCTTTGCGCCCCAGCCGGTTGCCTCCGTCGCCGCCGGGGTCGTCATCGCCACGCAGTTGTGGCTGGTGCTCACCGGCAACTTCGCCTGGCTGAACTGGCTCACCATCGTGCTGGCCACCTGCCGGATCAGCGATCCGCTGGTGCGGAGGATTCTTCCGTGGCTGCCGCCGGAAACCGGGGTGCGCGCCGGGGCCCCGATCTGGTGGACCGTGCTGGTGCTGGCCGGCACGCTGTTGCTGGTGGTGCTCTCCATCCCGGCACTGCGCAACCTCGCCACCCCGGCCCAGCTCATGAATGCCGCGTTCAACAAGTGGCAGCTGGGCAACGCCTACGGTGCCTTTGGCACGGTCACCCGGGAACGGATCGAGGTCGTGATCGAGGGCACCGAGGACGAAGCGACCACCGCGGCGACCTGGCTGGAATACGGGTTCAAGGGCAAGCCCGGCGATCTGGCCAGGCGGCCGCGCCAGTTCGCGCCCTACCACCTGCGCCTTGACTGGATGATGTGGTTCCTGCCGCTGGGCTCGATCCACCAGCGCTGGTTCTACACGCTGCTGGCCCGGCTGCTGGAGGCCGATGCCAAGACCCTGGCGCTGCTGCGGCACGACCCGTTCTCCGGAAGGAAACCGCGCTTCATCCGGGTGCTGACGTACCGCTACCGTTTTGCCACCGCGGCCCAGCACCGGAGCACCGGTGACCTGTGGGTGCGTGACCGGCGCCGGGTGGCGATCGGTCCGATTGAACGGCAATGACCGGACCTCCGGTAGCTGGCGGATAGCTGCGGGTCCACCGGGCCGGGTGTCAGTAGGATGGGACGGTGGCTCATATCGACGTATCCGACATCCATTATTTCCTTTCCGACGGCACCCAGTTGCTCGGCGGCGTCACCTTCAAGGTGACCAGCGGCAGCAAGACCGCATTGATCGGCCCCAACGGCGCAGGGAAGACGACGCTGTTCAAGATCATCGCCGGCGACCTGAAATCCGATGAGGGCGTGGTCTCCCGCTCCGGCGGCATGGGCATCATGCGCCAGTTCGTGGGCCAGGTCCGCGACGAGTCCACGGTGCGCGACCTGCTGGTCTCCACCGCCTCGGCGGACCTTGCGGCGGCGGCCAAGGCCATCGACGAGACCGAGCTGCTGATGATGGAATCCGATGACGAGAAGGTCCAGATGCGCTACGCGCAGGCCATCATCGACTGGGGAGATGCCGGCGGCTACGAGCTGGAAACTGCGTGGGACAAGGTCTGCATGGCCGCCCTCGGGGTTCCCTTCGACCGCGCATCCCACCGCCTGGCCTCCACGCTCTCGGGCGGCGAGCAAAAGCGCCTCGTGCTCGAAGCGCTCTTCGAGGGCCCCGACGAGCTGTTGCTGCTCGACGAGCCGGACAACTACCTCGATGTCCCGGGCAAGCGGTGGCTCGAGGCAACACTGAACGAATCGCCCAAGACCGTGCTGTTCATCAGCCACGACCGCGAATTGCTCAACAACGCCGCCAACCGCATCGTCACCTTGGAACCGGGCCACTCGGGTGCCACCGCGTGGATCCACGGCGGCGCCTTCGGCTCCTACGTCGATGCGCGCCGGGAACGCAACGAACGCTTCGAGGAGCTGCGCAAGCGCTGGGACGAGGAACACGCCAAGCTCAAGGAGCTGGTGAACATGTACAAGAACAAGGCGGCGTTCCGCTCCGACATGGCCAACCGCTACCACGCGGCCCAAACGCGCCTGGCCAAGTTCCTCGAAGCCGGTCCGCCCCAGGCCATCCCGCTGGAACAAAACGTCAACATGAGGCTCAAGGGCGGGCGCACCGCCAAGCGGGCCATCGTCGCCGAAAAATTGGAGCTCACCGGGCTGATGAAGCCCTTCAGCAACGAGATCTGGTTCGGGGACCGCGTGGCGATCCTGGGCTCGAACGGTTCGGGAAAGTCCCACTTCCTGCGCCTGTTGGCCTCCGGCGGCACGGATCCCGAACGCGAGCACCTGCCGGTGGCCGACTTCGAGATCGCCGAGGTCCCGCACAACGGAACCGTGAAGCTCGGCGCACGGATCCGCCCCGGGTTCTTCGCCCAGACCCACAGCCGCCCGGACCTCATGGGCCGGTCCCTGCTGGACATCCTGCACCGCGGCGACGAACACCGCTCGGGCATGGCCCGGGAAGCGGCCTCGGGCGCGCTGGACGGCTACGGCCTGGCCGGCCAGGCCGAGCAGAAGTACGATTCGCTCTCCGGCGGCCAGCAGGCGCGTTTCCAGATCCTGCTGCTGCAACTTTCCGGCGCGACGCTGCTGCTGCTCGACGAACCGACCGACAACCTCGACCTGCACTCCGGGGAGGCGCTGGAACGGGCCATCGAATCATTCGAGGGAACCGTCCTGGCGGTGACCCACGACCGCTGGTTCGCCAGGTCGTTCGACCGATTCCTGGTGTTCGGTTCCAACGGGAAGGTCTACGAATCCACGGAGCCCGTTTGGGACGAGACCCGCGTGCAGCGGGACCGGTAGGAGCCGCTTTCCCGGCTGTGGCCAAGGACACGGCCGGAAAATCCGGACCCGGATTTGGGTTCCATTTGGGGCTCTGGTAACGTATAACTCGCTTCATTCCCCCGTAGCTCAATTGGCAGAGCGTCCGACTGTTAATCGGAAGGTTACTGGTTCAAGTCCATTCGGGGGAGCGCAATGTGGAATCCCCGCTCTCCTTGGGAGGGCGGGGATTTCTTGTGTCCGGGCAATCTCATACCCTGGGAGTACCCCTTCGGGTTGAGTCGTTTAAGCACGTCCGGGTGGTAGTTTTGGGTTGAGCGGACCGGGCCGGGGCCGCATGAAATGGAGACAGCATGTCTGGATCGGAATCGACTGGAAGCCAGTACCAGTCAGCGCCAACAACTTTAAAGGGACAAGTGAGCGGACTGAGCCGCCTGATCCCGAACCAACTGGCCGACGAAGCCCGCATCGCCGCCAACGTCCTGAAGTCAAAGGGCATCAACGTCGGCATTGCCGCAGGCGCCGGAATCCTGGCCCTCGCCTTGCTCGGGCTCATGGCGATCGCACTGGTCGTCGCGCTGGTCATGGGCATCGGCACCGTCATCTCGCCGTGGCTTGCCGCGCTGCTGGTGGCCGCCGGATTCCTGGTCCTCGCCGTTGTCCTGGGCTTGTTCGCATTCCTGAAGGTCAAGAAGGCCATGCCGTTGCTGCCGGACGAAGCAATCCGCGGATTCCGGCATGATCTGGGCGTGGTGAAGGAAGGCAGCGCCTTCGACGTCTCGACGCTTGACGAGCCACGGCCTTCGAAGAAGAAGGACGAGCATGATGCCGAGCAGGCCGGGGAAAACGAGCCCAAGGCCCCGAAGCCGACCCACAACGAATTGATCATCCGCACCCGCGAGCGCCGCGAGGAAATTGCCTTGCACCGCGACGGGCTGGGGCAGAAACTGGAAGTGCCCCTGCACCTGGGCGAGAAGATCTCCGACGCCGGACAAGCTGCCGGGGATGCCGTGAGCAAGGCCGCCGGCCGGGCCCGCCACCTCGCGGACACCGCATCGGAAAAGGTCACCGAAGGCATGGAGCGGGCCACGGAAAAGCTCGCTTCGCTCAGCGGCCTCGAAGGTGAGAACGCCAAGGAAGCCCTGCGTGAACGCTGGCGCCCGTTGGCCATCATGGCCGGCTCGTTGGCGATGTTCGCCGTCTTCCTGCGCAAGCTGCTGCGCAAGTAGCCAACGCCCCGCCCACCGCTTCCGCTTCACCCCCACCCCGGTGGACAGGAGCAGGAGGGCCGGGGCACCCCAACAACCGGAAAACCTGTCCAAGGATCACGCAGACCCACGAAGGAGGCGAGCATGCGCATCATTGGAGCGGGGACACGCGATAATTTCGAATATCGCTTGCTCACCACCTTCTGGACGGTCCCGAACCTGATCACCGTTGTCAGGTTCCTGCTGGTTCCGCTGTTTGTCTGGCAGACCCTGGACATGCACTACGGCTGGGCGACGCTCACCCTGGTGATCCTGGGTTCCTCGGACTGGATCGACGGCTTTGCGGCCCGCCGCCTGGACCAGATATCAACCGTTGGCAAGTGGCTGGATCCGGTCGCCGACAGGCTGGCCTTGATCGTCATCGCCACGACCTTCGTCGCCACCGGCATCGCCCCGGCCTGGCTGGTGTTCTCGATCGTGATTCCCGATATCGTCCTGATCGTCAACACATGGGTGCTCTTCCGCGGCAGCCCCAACCTCCCGGTGAGCAACCTGGGAAAGATCCGTACCGCATTGTTGTTGGTCGGGACCCCGTTGCTGCTCATGGGAAACACCGATTGGGGCAAGGGGACCATCCTGGGGGACATTGCAACGTGGAGCCTGGCCCTGGCCTGCGTCCTGCATGTCATCGCGGCGGTCCACTACTTCATACTGGCCCACCGCAAAGCCAAGGCACTGAACTCGGGAACTGAATGGTCTGGCTAGCGGTCACCGCCGCGATCGCCGGGGCGTTCTTTCTGGCCTTCGGCACCCAACGGCAATCCAGCGCGGTGCGTGCGAGCGCCGGCGGGTTGAACGTCACGGGTTTGGGACTGCTGCGGCTTTTCCGGACGCCCCGCTGGGTGTTCGGGTTGATCCTGCTGGGGCTGGGCATGAGCCTGAACGTGTATGCCCTGGCCAGTGCACCCCTGACGGTGGTCCAACCCATTGGCGCCATTGCGTTGGTGATCACCACGGTGGTCAACGCCAGGGAACACCACATCAAGATGAACCGACCCACGATCCTGGCGATCACCGCCTGCATGGTGGGCAGCGCGGCATTTGTGTTCCTGGCCATTGAGGTCAGCGCCAAGGAACACCAGATCACCAGCGGCCAGGAGCTGCTGACAATCATGATCCTGGCCATTGCCGTGGCAATCTTCGGCGGTGCCGTGCTGCTGTTCCCGCACCGGCTCAGCGCGTTCTTCTACATCCTCGGGGCCGGGGTCCTCTTTGGATTCGTGGCGGTCCTGGTCAGGACCATTTCGGTGGCTCTGCTAGATCCCAACGGCCGCTTCATCGCGAATGTTTCCTGGTACTCGATCCTGGCCGTGATCGTCGCGGGACTGCTGGGCTCCTATTTCGTGCAGAACGCGTATTCCAAGGGACCGCCCGACCTGGTGATTGCCGGTTTGACCGTGATCGATCCGATCGTGGGCATCTCCATCGGGATTGCGATCTTTGGTGAACTCGATCCCAATGTCCAACCCGCCGTGGCGTTGAGCATGGTCGGCGCCGGATGCATTGCTATCGTGGGGGTGATCGCCTTGTCCCGGCACCATCCTGACGTGCTTGAACGCAAGGCAGAAGCCAAGCGACGAACCAGGATCACCGATGGCAAGTAGCCGGCATCGAATTCCTGCGACAGCCCAACCAAGACAATGAAACGACAACCGTGGCCTCGAGTAGTGGTCATGTCAAGGAGTGAACACACCCCGTGACGGGCGAGAAACCATTGAAGATCCTGATTGCGGCCGATACCTACCATCCGGACGTGAACGGCGCCGCGGTCTTTTGCTATCGCCTGGCCACGGCGATGACCGAGCGTGGGCACGAGGTGCACGTCATGGCCACCCGCCCGGACAAGGGGCCGACGGTCACCGAGGTCCTGCCCGAGGCGACCGTCCACCGGCTGCGCTCGCATGGTGTGCCGACGCACGAGTACTTCCGCATTTGCTTCCCCTGGGAGGTCAACCCGGAGATCAAGGCGCTGATCAACGAGATCAAGCCGGACGTCGTCCACGCCCAATGCCACTACATGATCGGCCAGGGAGCCTTGGCCTACGCGGGCAAGCAGGGCATCCGGACCGTCGCCACCAACCACTTCATGCCGGAAAACCTGGACCCGTTCCTGCCGTTCCCCAAGTGGTTCAAGCGGATCGTCGCACGCAACTCCTGGCGCGACATGGGCAAGATCATGGGGAAGGCACATGTCGTCACCACGCCGACCCCGCTGGCCGCCCGGGCCATGACCCAGTACGCACGCCTGGGCAAGGTCCTCCCGCTGTCCAATGGCATCGAATCCAGCAATTACGAGCTCGGATCCGCCGAAGCGATCGACCTCAACCCGTATCCCACGATCCTGTTCGTGGGCCGGCTGGCGGTGGAGAAGAACGTCAACGAACTCATTGACGCCCTGACCCTGATGAAGCACGTCCCGGACGCGCACCTGGAGGTCATTGGCGGCGGCGAGCAGCGGGGCCCGCTGGAAAAGCTGGCACGCGAAAAAGGCGTGGCCAACCGCGTGCACTTCCTGGGGCACGTCGATGACGAGGAACTGCGCAGCGCCTACCTGCGCTGCGACGTGTTCTGCCAGCCGGGCACCGCGGAACTGCAATCGCTGGTGACGTTGGAGGCGCTCTCCGCTTCCAAGCCCGTGGTGTTGGCCAACGCGATGGCCCTGCCCCACCTGGTCGATGACGGCGTCAACGGCTACCTGTTCGAACCGGGGGACCGCGCAGACTTGGCCAGCAAGCTGGATGCGATCCTGGCCATGGCCCCCGAGGGCCTGGCCGTGATGGGCAAGGCGGGCCATGCCAAGGCCGCCCTGCACAGCCACAGCAAGACCATGGACACCTTCGAGGCGATCTATCGGGGCGCGAGCGCCGAGGACTTCCTGCCCTGATCTTCGCGCTGGCCAAGGGTTTTTGGATGAGGAAGATGAAAACCCCCGACGGAATCCATTAGGATGGCTGGGGATGTTTCAGTGATCGCCGTCCTTGGCGGAATGATTGCTGGTCCACCCGGTATTGGGGCGGTAGCTCAGTTGGTCAGAGCAGAGGACTCATAATCCTTTTGTCGTGGGTTCAAGCCCCACCCGCCCTACACATGGACGGCCTAGTCAGACCCTGCAGACAGGGATTCCGGCTAGGCCGTTTTTCGTACTTTTGGGTCATTTGGCGGGATTCCCGCTGAAACCAACCACCACGGGCAATCGGGCGGGCCGGGGCGCACCCTGCGGCCTTCCGCGGCGGCGGCTGCGGACTCCGTTAGGCTCGAAAGGCCTGGGGGAATCGATCCCGAGGCAGCGATTTCGCCCAGGCCGCGCCCGCAACACGTTAGTTCCAAGCATCACCGCCGAAAGGACGAGACCGGTCCATGCATTGCGTCATGTTCGTCGACCAACACCCCGACACCCTCGGGGGCATGCAAACCTCCGTGAGGCTGCAGCGACGCTTCCTTGAACTGGCCGGACACCGGGTCACCATCGTCTCCCCGCGGTATCGCGGCAAGCACCCATCCGACCCGGCGGTCATCGAGTTGCCCTCGATTCCTTTGGGTCCGGGGGAGTACTCGCTGTGCATCCCCGGGAAACGCAGCGACAAGGCCCTGGCACGGGCGATCTCCGGCCGCGGCCCGGTGGACGTGGTCCACATCCAGGCCGATTTCTGGCAGGCCATCATCGGCTACCGCTTCGCCAAGGAACAGAACCTGCCGGTGGTCCACACCATGCACAACCGCCTCGACGTCGGGATCGCGGCCACCATGCCGTTCCCGGGGCTCGTCCAACGCGGCTTCGGCCTGGCCCAGAAGGCCTTCCTGCGCACCGGCCGGGGCGTGGCGGCCACGGCGTGGACATATCTGGCACGCTTCACCGACCACGCACGGCGCGTGACGGCTCCCTCGGGCCACTTCGCCCGGCTGCTGGAACACGAGGGCGTCTTTGGCGCCGTGGACGTGGTGCCAAACGGCATGGACGATGGGATCGCCGCCGAACTCCTGGCCCAGCCCGCGGCGGCCCGCAATCCGCGCCCGCGCCTGGTGTGGGTGGGCCGGTTCAGCGCCGAAAAACGCCTGCTTCCCTTCCTGGACGCGGTGGCCCTGGCCAATCTCGACGCCGAGGTCCACGTCTTCGGGGACGGCGCGGACCGGGCCAAGGCCGAAGCCAAGGCCAATGCCATGGACAAGCCAACCGTGCTGATCCGCGGAAAGGTTCCCTACAGGCAAATGCTCGCCGAACTGCGCCGGGCCGATGTCCTGGTGCAGACCTCCCAGGGATTCGAGACCCAGGGCATGACGGTCTACGAGGCTGCCGCGCTGGGCACCCCGTCGCTGCTCAGCGACCGGGCCATCGCCGAGGACCTGCCCCCAGGCGTCTACTGGCTCACGGAAGACGACTCGATCGAGGCACTGGCCAGGGCCCTGGGCCAATGCGTTTCCCAGGTGCGGGACGGCAGCGGACCGCAGACGGGATCCTTCGACCCGGAGTCCTTCCTGCAAAGCCGGCAAACCCGGCTCATGGCCACGGTCTACGAAGAGGCCATCGCGGGCTTTGCCGCCGAGTCCCGCCCGGGCGCCTAGCCCGCCGAAGCACCTACCCCAGCGGCAGCAGGATCGAGGGACGGGTGTCACGGATCGTGAGCAGCGGGTCGATGTACTGCCCGTCCAGCCGCAGGCCCCAGTGCAGGCAGCGGGCATCGCAGTGGGCGCCGGTGGCGATCATCCCGATCTCGTCGCCGATCCCGACGATCGCACCGACCCCCAGGGTGCTGCGCACCGGTTCGAAGCTGGTGAGCAGGCCCGCGCCGTGGTCGATGACGATGACCGGCCGGTCCACGATGCGCCCCACGAAGGAAACGATTCCCGCGGCCGGGGCACTGACGGTGTCCCCGGGGGACCCGGCGAGGTCGACCCCGCGGTGTCCGCCGAGCCAGCGCTCGGCCGGCGGGTCGAAGGGCCGGAGCACCTCGGGCACCGGCGGCAGCGGCCAGTTCCAGGAACCGGCCGCTGCCGGCGCCGGGTTTGCACGGACGGGGGACAGCGGGGAGGCCCCGGCCGGGGCCAGCAGCACGGCCGCGCCAACCACGAGGCCGGCGAAGGCGGAAACGGTTTTCATGTCCACGAGCATGGGCCCGAACACGGCGCTTCGCAGCGGGTTGCCGCCGGGCTGTGGAGCGACTGCGGGGATGTGATGCACGTCCCGCTCTTCTGTGCGGATGGGTCAATTTCGCGGTCCTTGGCCTGTAGTACACTGGAACACGCGGTTCTCTGTGCCTTCTTCTCGCCTGCGCGAAAAGCGGAACACATGAAACCGACTTCGCGCATGAATGATCCATGCAGCCAAATTCCAACACATGTGTGGCGGATGGCAGCGTGCGATGGCCAGGCCCACGGTCCGATTCACTTCGGTTGAGGTTTGGCATGACGGTTCTTCCGTTGCCTTCATGCCAGGGGTTGCCTCCAATTCCGGATGCGCACCATCAACCGATAACAATGGCAGTTACCGCGGCCCAGCAATGGGCCGGCCAGCTACTGCCGGAAGGAGTTGCGACATGCCAGTCGTAACCATGCGCCAGCTGCTCGACAGCGGCGTTCACTTTGGACACCAGACCCGTCGTTGGAACCCGAAGATGAAGCGTTTCATCTTCACGGAGCGCAACGGCATCTACATCATTGACTTGCAGCAGTCGCTGTCGTACATCGACCGCGCCTACGAGTTCGTCAAGCAGACCGTTGCCCACGGCGGCTCGGTTCTGTTCGTCGGCACCAAGAAGCAGGCTCAGGAAGCAATTTCGGAGCAGGCAACCCGCGTTGGCCAGCCGTACGTCAACCAGCGCTGGCTCGGTGGCATGCTCACCAACTTCCAGACCGTTTCCAAGCGCATCTCGCGCATGAAGGAACTGGAAGAGATCAACTTCGAGGATGTTGCCGGTTCGGGCCACACCAAGAAGGAGCTGCTGCTGCTCAAGCGCGAGCTCACCAAGCTGCAAACCAACCTTGGCGGCATCCGCAACCTGACCAAGACCCCTTCGGTCATCTGGGTTGTTGACACCAAGAAGGAGCACTTGGCCATCGACGAGGCACACAAGCTGGGCATCCCGGTTGTTGCCATCCTCGACACCAACTGCGACCCGGACGAAGTCCAGTACCCGATCCCGGGCAACGACGACGCCATCCGCTCCGTCAACCTGCTCACCCGCGTTGTTGCAGACGCCGTTGCCGCTGGCCTGATCGCCCGCAACAACAAGGCTGCAGGCAACACCGAAGCCCCGGCCGAGCCGCTGGCCGAGTGGGAGCGCGAACTGCTCGAGGCCTCCAAGGCCGAGGCACCTGCCGCCGAGGCTGCTGTTGAAGCTGCCCCGGCAGCCGAAGAAGCACCTGTCGCAGAAGCTGCCCCGGCAGCCGAAGAGGCACCTGCCGCTGAAGCAGCCCCGGCTGCAGACGAGGCACCGGCCGCTTCGGCCGAGTAGTCACAAAACCAAGATTCCGGATGCCGGTGTTTCCCCGCACGGGGGAACGCCGGCATCGGGGACAAACCGCGGGACGGGCCACATTCGGCCCGTCCTTCGGCGAAAAAGCTCAAAACCACTTATGAATGGGGTTGCACGTGGCAAACTACACCGCTGCTGACATTAAGGCACTGCGCGAGCGCACCGGCGCTGGCATGATGGACGTCAAGAAGGCTCTCGACGAGGCCAACGGCGACGCCGAGAAGGCCATGGAGCTCATCCGCATCAAGGGCCTCAAGGGCGCCACCAAGCGCGAAGGCCGTTCGACCTCGGAAGGCCTCGTTGCCGCCAAGGTCATCGACGGCACCGTCGGCGTCATGATCGAGCTTTCCTGCGAGACCGACTTCGTTGCCAAGAACGACAAGTTCATCGCACTGGCCGCCCAGGTCCTGGACGTTGCAGTCTCCTCCGGCGCAGCCGACCTGGAAACCCTGTTGGCCGTCGACGTCAACGGCAAGGCTCTTGGCGACGTCGTCACCGAAGAGGGCGCAGTGCTGGGCGAGAAGGTCATCGTCCGCCGCCTGTCCCGTGTCGAGGGTGCAACTGTTGATGCATACCTGCACAAGACCTCCAAGGACCTCCCGGCCCAGGTTGGCGTCCTCGTGGCCGTCGACGGCGCCGGCGACGGCGCCTTCACCGTTGCACACGACGTGGCAGTGCACACCGCCGCTATGGCACCGACCGTGCTGTCCCGCGAAGAGATCGACCCGGAGGTCGTCGAGTCCGAGCGCCGCATCGCCATGGAGACCGCCGTGGCCGAGGGCAAGCCCGAAGCCGCACTGACCAAGATCGTTGAAGGACGCCTGACCGGCTTCTTCAAGGAGCAGGTGCTGGTTGACCAGGCATTCGCCAAGGATGCCAAGAAGACCGTGGGCAAGGTGCTGGAAGAAGCCGGCGTCAACGCCACTGCCTTCGCACGTTTCCGCGTTGGTGCATAGGTAGCTCCAACAGCAGGTAAATTGGTTCCCGGGCCATAGGCTCCGATAACCGATTGCTTCACACCAAGGTAAAGGGGGTGGCCACTTCACGGTGGCCGCCCCTTTTTCCTGCCAGCACCCAGGCCCCGCGCACGCGCGGCGGCCGCCCCCCAACAGCAACGACGTGGGCCGGCACCGACCCGCACGCAGGAGGAATCACACCCCCATGGACGCAACCCCTGAACCGATTGAACACACCCACGCCCCGCGTCGCCGCCGGGTCCTGCTGAAGCTTTCCGGAGAGGTCTTCGGCGGCGGCAAGCTGGGCGTCGACCCCATCACGGTGCGCGGAGTGGCCGAGCAGATCGCTGCCACCGTGGGCAAGGTCGAGGTCGCCATCGTCGTTGGCGGCGGCAACTTCTTCCGCGGCGCCGAGCTTTCGGCCTCCGGCATGGACCGCTCCCGCGCGGACTACATGGGCATGCTCGGCACCGTGATGAACTGCCTGGCCCTGCAGGACTTCCTGGAACAGGCCGGGGTCGACACCCGCGTGCAGTCCGCGATCTCCATGGCCCAGGTCGCCGAGACCTACATCCCGCGCCGCGCCATTCGCCACATGGAAAAGGACCGCGTGGTCATCTTCGGCGCCGGCGCCGGCCTGCCGTACTTCTCCACCGACACCGTGGCCGCCCAGCGCGCCCTCGAGGTCGACGCGGATGTGGTGCTGATGGCCAAGAGCGGGGTCGACGGCGTCTACACCGCGGACCCGAAGAAGGACCCCACGGCCACCAAGCTCGAGCACCTCACCTACGACGAGGCCCTCATCAAGGACATCCGCGTGATGGACCAGACCGCGATGACCATGTGCAAGGACAACAAGCTGGAGATGATGGTCTTCGGCATGGAGGGCGACGGAAACGTCACCCGCGCCATCCTTGGCGAAAAGATCGGCACCCGCGTCACCATCTAGGTGCCCCGTGCCACGGCCCTGCGTGGCATAGGATTGTTCACAAGCCCAGAAACTACCGGTCACAGTACGCATACCTGGCCGAACCCAAAGGAGTAGAACGTGATTGAGGAAATCCTCGTCGAGGCAGCCGAGAAGATGGACAGCACCATCGAGAACGCGAAGGAAGACTTCTCCGCAATCCGCACCGGCCGCGCCCACCCGGGAATGTACGCCAAGGTGATGGTCGACTACTACGGCACCCCGACCCCGCTGCAGCAGCTGGCATCGTTCGCGATCCCGGACGCACGGACCATCTTGATCAGCCCCTACGACGTCTCCGCCCTGCGCGAGATCGAAAAGGCCCTGGGCGACTCCGAGGTCGGGGCCAACCCGTCCAACGACGGCAAGACCATCCGCGTGATCATGCCGGTGCTGACCCAGGAACGCCGCAAGGAATACGTCAAGGTCGTGCGCGGCAAGGGCGAGGACGCCAAGGTCGCGCTGCGCAACGTGCGCCGCCGCGCCAAGGACGGCATCGACAAGCTGGTCAAGGACGGCGAGGTCGGCGAGGACGACGGCGCACGCGCCGAGAAGGAACTCGACGCCCTGACCAAGTCCCACACCGACGGCATCGATGATTTGCTCAAGCGCAAGGAAACCGAGCTGCTGGAAGTCTAATGTCCAACCCCACCGAGCCGAGCGAGGGAGCCGCAGGGTCCCTTCCGGAGCCGTCGCCGGATTCCGGCGGGCTTGAACCAAGGACGCGGCGAAGCAGCAAGGCCACCGCCAAGAAGGCCTCGCGGGCCGGCCGGGACCTCCCGGCGGCCATCGTCGTGGGCCTGTTGCTGCTGGCCGTGGTGCTCACCGGGCTGTTCTGGCTGCCGCTGGCATTCGTCGCCACGGTGGCGGCCTTCGGCGTCGTGGGCTGCTGGGAGGTTTCCCGTGCGCTGAACGGCACCGGTATCGACACCCCGCTGGTGCCGCTGGCCGTCGGCGGGATCGCCATGCCGTTCTCCGCATACTACGGGGGGCTCGAGGCCCTGGGCATGGCGTTCACTGCCAGTGCGCTGTTGGTGTTCCTCTGGCGGATCATCGAGGGCCCGGCCAAGTCCGTGGCCTCGATCACCGGCAGCCTGTTCGTGCTCTCCTGGGTTCCGCTGATGCTTTCATTCGCGGTGTTGCTGCTCAACGAACCGCGCGGGCACCTGCTGGTGACCACGATGCTGCTGCTGGTGGTCTCCAACGACACCTTCGGCTACCTCGTGGGCGTGCTCTTCGGCAAGCACCCGATGGCGCCGAAGATCAGCCCGAAGAAGTCCTGGGAGGGCTTCGCCGGCTCGGTCGCCGGTGCCACGATCGTGGGCGTTGCCGCAGCGGTGTTCCTGCTGGACCTTCCCTGGTGGGTCGGGATCCCGCTGGCCGTGGCCACGGTTGCCGCGGCCACGGCGGGGGACCTGGCCGAATCCATGGTCAAGCGCGAACTGGGCATCAAGGACATGAGCAACATCCTGCCCGGGCACGGCGGGGTCATGGACCGGCTCGATTCGGTGGTCTTCGCGATCCCCGTGACGTATATCCTCACCATTTTGCTGATCCCCGGCGCGCTTTAGTCCCGTGGCCGCCCGCGCCTCCCTAAGATGGATGTGCAGGCAGGTGCAGCCCCGTCCGGGGCCGCGCGTCACCCGCAGCACCACAGTGCCGGTTCACCGGTACGCATTACCGAGATCAAGGAAAGAATTGTGAGTCAGGAAAAGGCACAGCCGGTCCCCGCCCCTTTTGAGCGCGTGGGGGAGAAGGAATTCGGTTACAACACCAAACAGGTGGATGTGTTCCTCGCCCGCGCCCGCGCCACGTTCAACGGCGACGGGGACGACGATTCGATTGTCACCAGCCACATGGTGCGCCGCACCGTCTTCCCGGCCCAGCGCGGCGGCTACAGCGCCCGCGAGGTCGACGGCGCCCTGGACCGCCTGGAGGACGTCTTCGCCCAGCGCGAACGCGACGCCCTGATCCAGAGCAACGGAGAGGAAGCCTGGCTGCAGCAGGTCGGGCGGCTCTCGGCGATCCTGCGCGGGCGGCTGCACCGTTCCCCGGGCGAGCGTTTCCGCCGCCCCTCGCGAGCCAACGCGTCGAGCTACAACGTCCAGGACGTCGACAAGCTCTGCAGCCAGCTCATCGACTACTTCGAAAAAGACGTCCCGATGAGCGTGGATGCGGTGCGCCGGGCGGAGTTCCGCCGGGCCGAGGGCGAGCACGGCTACGAGGAGTCGCAGGTCGATGCGTTCCTGGACCGCGTCGTGGAGCTCATGGCTTCGATCGACTAGCCTCGGCGGACGCCGAAGGATTCAATGCGGTTGGCTTGGTGTCGAACACCGGGCCAGCCGCATTTTTTGTGCCCAGGGGAGCGCCGCACCGACTGGAACGGCATGCTGCGGTGGCAGCTGGTCTCCTGGGCGGCTTGCCGGCGCGCCCGTGGCGGGACTGGTGTCCGGCTTCGTGCTGCCCGGCGTTGCCTTCGCCACCAACGTCGCCGTCGTCCTGTGCTTCCCGGCGGCGGCATATGCGCATATCAGGTCACGGTTCCCCAAGCGGGAATTCTGGCTGGACTGCCTCGGAATGCTCGCGTTGTCGCGTGCCGCCTTGCTGCTTTCGCACGCCTGGCGGGCCCAACGGGCCCGGTTTCCAGGTTCGTGGCGCGGGCATGGAGCTGCGCCCGGGAGAACCGGATGCGTTCAGGGAAGCGGTTCCCCCAGCGCCTCGGGAACATGCAGCCGGGCCATGACCGCATTGATGCGCCCGGGCGCGCGGTGCCGGGTGAACAGGGACACCGTGATCATCACCAGGAAGGCCAGGGGCACGCACCAGGCGGCCGGCTGGGAGACCAGGGCGTGGAAGGAATCCGGTTCGTTGGGCAGCGCGGCCGCCAGCATCAGGGCCGACCCGCAGCCCAGGGCCCCGGCCACCATCCCGGAGATTGCCCCGGCCACGGTGAGGCCGCGCCACCAGATGCCCAGCAGCAGCAGCGGGCAGATGGTCGAGGCGGTGAACGCGAAGACCGACCCGATGGCCCCGGCCAGCGCGAAGCTGGAAGTGCCCAGGGCCAACAGCAGCGGGACCGCGGTGGCGATCAGCGTGGAGATCCTGAAACCCCGCACCGTGCCGCGGAACAGGTCCTGGGAGATGGTCCCGGCCAGCGAGACCACCAGCCCCGAGGAGGTGGAGAGGAACGCGGCGAACGCCCCGCCGATGATGATCGCGGTCAGTGCGTCCCCGGCCACCCCGCCCAGGATCCGACCGGGCAGCAGCAGCACCGTGGCGTCGGCGTTCCCGCTGGTGGCCAGCTCCGGGGTGTAGGCCCGGCCCAGGATGCCCAGCACCGTGGGGAAGAGGTAGAACATCGCCAGCAGGCCCAGCACGATCGCGGTGGTCTTGCGGGCCGAGGGCCCGTCGGGGTTGGTATAGAAGCGCACCAGCACGTGCGGCAGGCCCAGGGTGCCAAAGAGCAGGGCCACCAGCAACGAGATGTTGTAGTACAGCCCCCGGTTGGAGGAAGGGCCGGTGGCCGTATCGAAGACCGCCCCGTTGAGTGTGGCCGATTCCCCGTTCAGCCCCAGGTGCAGCAGCAGGAACACCGCCGGGATCGCCAGGGCGGCGAGCTTGAGCCAGTACTGGAAGGCCTGGACGAAGGTGATCGAGCGCATCCCGCCGGCCAGCACCGTGAGGCACACGATCCCCATGACCAGCAACGAGCCCAGCCAGCCCGGCAGCCCGGTGCTGATGCCCAGGGTCAGCGAGGCGCCGTGCAGCTGCGGGACGATGTAGAGCCAGCAAATGACCACCACCAGGAAGCTGGTGAGCCGGCGCAGCTTCATCGAGCCGAAGCGGATCTGCGCGAAATCGGGGATCGTGTAGGCGCGCGAGCGGCGCAGCGGGGCGGCCACGAAGAGCAGCAGCATCAGGTACCCGGCGGTGTACCCGATGGGGAACCAGAGCCCGTCCTGCCCGGAGACCACGATCAGCCCGGCAATGCCCAAAAACGATGCGGCCGAGAGGTATTCCCCGCCGATGGCGCTGGCGTTCCACCAGGGCTTGACTGTGCGCGAGGCCACGTAGAAGTCCCCGGTGGTCCGGGAGAGCCGCAGCCCGTTGACGGCGATGAGCACGGTGGCCAGTGACACGAGCAGCACCGAGAGCAGGGCGACGGCGGGATTGATCATGGCTTGGCGATGCTCCGGTACTTGGCCTCGTTGCGTGCGGCGGCCTTGTTGTAGAGGAACGCCGAGATCAGGATCAGCGGGTAGACGCCCACGCCCAGGATCCACCAGGGCAGCGGGATGGTGGCCAGCCGGATGTTGTTGATTTCGGGCCAGGTGAACACCATCACGGCCAGGCCCACGAGCAGCAGCAGGAAGCCCAGGGCCACGGAGACCGCCAGGCGCAATTGCGAGCGGATCAGCGAATGGACGTAGAAGGTGTCGGCCGCATCGGGCGCCGAGCGGCGGGCGATGTTCAGCATGGTTCCGGCCGGGGCGCTGACCCGCACGCGGGTCCCGGTGGGCGGGGGCAGCATCCCGTCCGTCGGCGCCGGGACCGGCCCGCCGGCGGGCGGGGGAGGGGCGCCGGGGCCCGGCGAGGTCACAGCGGCCGGACGCGGTTCGCGGCCAGGCGCTCGCGCAGGTAGGGCAGGGCGCGGCGGGAGACCGGAAGCTCGATCCCGCCGATGAGCACCGCGGCCTTGCCGGTGGCCAGCTTCACGGTGTCGATCTTGTCCATGGACACCAGATAGGAGCGGTGGATGCGGACGTACCCGGCCGAGGCCCATTGCTGTTCGAGGTCGTTGAGCGGGACCCGGATCAGGTAGCTGGCGTCCTTGGTGTGCAGCCGGGCGTAGTCGCCCTGGGCCTGCACATAGCGGATTTCGTCGCGGCGGATCATCTTGGTGATCCCGCCCTGGTCCACGGTGACCACCTCGGGCTTGGCGGTGTCCTCCTCGACCAGCTCGCAGATGCGGCGGATCGATTCGGCCAAGCGCTCGGGGCGCACGGGCTTGAGCACGTAGTCCAGGGCGGCCAGCTCGAACGCCTCCAGGGCCTGGTCCTCGTCGGCTGTGACGAAGACGACCGCCGGGGGACGGGTGAAGCGGGAGATGACCCGGGCGATGTCCAGGCCGGACAGGGCGGGCATGTGGATGTCCAGGAAGAGCGCGTCGACCTCGAACTCCTCCAGGGCCTTCAGTGCCTCGGCACCGGAGCTGGCGCGGTGGATGGTGCCCACCCTCGAGTCGAGCGACAGCAGATACGCCAGCTCCGCAACGGCAGGCAATTCGTCGTCGGCCACGACCACATTAATCATGGATGACATTTTACCCGGCCACGTGGACAAAGTGCTCTGGTGGCGCGCTAATGCGGGCTGAGGGCCGGGGCGCTGGGCTCCACGCCGGGACGGAACTTGGGGATGCGCATGGTGATCAACGTGCCGGCGCCCGGGGCGGTGTCGATGACCAGCCCGTGGGCGTCCCCGTAGACCTGGCGCAGCCGCACGTCCACGTTGCGCAGCCCCACGTGGATGGATTCGGTGGTCCCGGCCAGCACGGAGGCGAGCGCCTCGGGGTCGATGCCGACCCCGTCGTCCTCCACGGTGATCAGCGCGTACTCCCCGGAATCGGAGGCGCTGATGGTGATGCGCCCGCCGCCGGGCTTGGATTCCAGCCCGTGGCGCACCGCGTTTTCCACCAGCGGCTGCAGGGACAGGAACGGGATGGCGGTGGAAAGCACCTCCGGGGCAATGGCCAGGGAGACCTTGATGCGTTCGCCGAAGCGCGCCTTTTCCAGCAGCAGGTACCTGTCGATGGCGGTCAGTTCCTCGGCCAGCGTGGTGAAGTCCCCGTGCCGGCGGAAGGAGTAGCGGGTGAAGTCGGCGAACTCCACCACCAGCTCCCGGGCCCGGGCCGGATCGGTGATGATGAACGAGGCGATGGCGTTCAGCGAGTTGTAGATGAAGTGCGGGGAGATCTGGGCGCGCAGCGCGCGGACCTCGGCCTCCATGAGCAGCGCGCGGGAGGCATCCAGCTCGGCCAGGCCCACCTGGGCCGCGACCCAGGCGGCGACCTCGGCGACCGCGCGCACGAACCCGGCCCCGGCCCGCGGGATGTACGCGCACACCGTGCCCACCGGGGTTTCCCCGACCATGATCGGGGCGCAGACCATGTCGAAGCCCTCGCAGCGCTTGACCTGGGTGCGGGTGGCGGACAATGCCGCGGCGGCAAGTTCCAGTGCCGCGGCGCTGCCGCGCTCCTCGGTGTCCGGAAGCGTGCCGTCCAGCGCGAGCACCGCGGAGGTGTCGGTGATGACCAGCGCCCGGGCGGCCAGCAGCGCGCGCAGGTGCCTGGAAGCGGTGGCCGCGCCCTCCGGGGTCAAGCCCTGCGCCAGGTGCGGGGCGGCGACCGAGACCCGGTGCAGCGTCTCGAAGGTGGCTTTTTCCGCATCCGTGCCCAGGTCGCGGGTGGAGCGGGCGATCTTGAATCCCAGGTAGCCCACCAGGGCGGCGCCGACCACGACGGTGGCGACAATCAGGGTCATCTGCAGTGCGGTGGAGAGCATGGGCACAAGCCTACGCGGGCAGGAAACGGGCATGCCGCTCGTCGCTGCGCGGCACCGCTTGGCGCATCCGGATGACCGCTTGGCGGTAGTTCCAGCCAACCCCCTTCCCGCGCGGTGTCCGCATGGCACACAGTGATCTCAGTCACCATGCCAGGTGACGCGCCTCTCAGGCCGGGATGAGCCGGTCCACCAAGCAGAAGGTTCCGCGCCTGGCGTCTGGATCCCTTTGAGAAGGAGGAATCATGAGCACCACCGAAGAGTCTGATCTTGGAACCGGCATCGATTTCATGGCGGAACAGGACTCGCAAGAGTTCAGGGAGCTGCGCAAGACCCATCGCAGCTTTGTTTTCCCGATGGCCGTTGTCTTCCTGTTGTGGTACTTCGCCTACGTGCTGTTGGCGGACTACGCACACGAATTCATGTCCATCAAGGTGTGGGGCAACGTCAACGTCGGCATCCTGCTGGGCCTGCTGCAGTTCGTCTCCACCTTTGGCATCACCGCCGCCTACGTGTCCTACAGCAACAGGAAGCTCGACCCGAAGGCCACGGCGATCCGCCAGCGCCTCGAAGAACAGGAAGGGGAGTAGGCCATGAACATCCTTTCCTCAACGCTCCTCGCCGCTGCCGGCGAATCGACCAAGGTCGGCAACCCGTGGGTCAACATCGGGATCTTCGGCCTCTTCGTGGGCATTACCCTGGTGGTGGTGCTCAAGGCCTCGAGCAACAACAAGACCGCCGCGGACTACTACGCCGGCGGCAGGTCCTTCACCGGCACCCAGAACGGCACCGCGATCGCCGGTGACTACCTCTCGGCCGCATCGTTCCTGGGCATTGTCGGGGCCATCGCCATCAACGGATACGACGGCTTCCTCTACTCCATCGGCTTCCTGGTCGCCTGGCTGGTGGCCCTGCTGCTGGTCGCCGAGCTGCTGCGCAACACCGGCAAGTTCACCATGGCCGACGTGCTCTCCTTCCGCCTGAAGCAGCGCCCGGTGCGCATCGCCGCGGCGATCTCCACCCTCGCGGTCTGCGTCTTCTACCTGCTCGCGCAGATGGCCGGCGCCGGTGCACTGGTTTCCCTGCTCCTGGGCATCGACGGCAAGCTGGGGCAGTCCCTGGTCATCGTCGTGGTCGGCGCGCTGATGATCGTCTACGTGCTGATCGGCGGCATGAAGGGCACCACCTGGGTGCAGATCATCAAGGCCTGCCTGCTGATCGCCGGCGCCTTCATCATGACCATCATGGTGCTGGCCGCCTATGGCTTCAACTTCTCCACCCTGCTCGGTGCGGCGGTCGAGTCGGCCGGAACCCCTGACATCCTGAACCCGGGCCTGCAGTACGGCAAGTCCGAAACCTCGAAGATCGACTTCATCTCCCTGGCCCTGGCCCTGGTGCTCGGCACCGCCGGCCTGCCGCACGTGTTGATGCGCTTCTACACCGTTCCCACCGCCAAGGAGGCCCGCCGCTCGGTGGTCTGGGCGATCTGGCTCATCGGCGGCTTCTACCTCTTCACCCTGGTGCTGGGCTACGGCGCAGGTGCCATGATCGGTGCCGAGAAGATCAAGGCCGCCCCGGGCGGCGTGAACTCCGCGGCCCCGCTGCTGGCCTTCGAACTCGGTGGCCCGCTGCTGCTGGGGTTGATCTCCGCGGTCGCCTTCGCCACGATCCTTGCGGTGGTGGCCGGGTTGACCATCACCGCCGCGGCATCCTTCGCCCACGACGTGTACTCCTCGGTCATCGCCAAGGGCAAGAGCACCCCGGCGAAGGAAATGAAGGTGGCCCGCCGCACGGTGGTTGTCATCGGCATCTTCGCGATCGTCGGCGGCATCGGCGCCCAGGGGCAGAACGTCGCCTTCCTGGTGGCGCTGGCCTTCGCGGTCGCCGCCTCGGCCAACCTGCCCACCATCCTGTACTCGCTGTTCTGGAAGAAGTTCACCACCCAGGGCGCTGTCTGGTCCATGGTCGGCGGACTGGCCTCGGCCATCGTGCTGATCGTCTTCTCCCCGGTCATGTCGGGCCAGCCGACCTCCATGATCCCGGGTGCGGACTTCGCGCTCTTCCCGCTGGCCAACCCGGGCATCGTATCGATCCCGCTGGCCTTCGCACTGGGCTGGCTCGGCTCGGTCCTGGACAAGAACACCGAGGACCCGATCAAGTCCGCGGAAATGGAAGTACGCTCGCTCACCGGTGTCGGCGCCGAAAAGGCCGTCGACCACTAGCAGGCAGGCATTCCCCCGGGCGGGGGCGGGCAGCGGCCCGCCCCCGCCGAACCGCACAGGCGGTGTCGTTTCCTTCCACCATGGGGAACCGGCACCGCCTGTGTCGTGCCCGGGGACTGTGCCGGGGAAACCTGCCCGAAGGTCCTTGGCGGAAAGGTTCAGCCGGCCGCGGGGGATCCGGAGGCGGGGCCGGTGGCCCTGGAACCGTTGCCTGGGCCACTGGCCAGGCGCAGGTCCATCAGCGAGGTGGTGCGGTGCGGGATGAGCTCGGCCATCGACAGCGAGGTGTCCGCACGCTCGACCCCCTCGATGGCCAGGATCTGCCCGTTGACCCGGAAGAGTTCCTCGGCGCCGCCGGCGACCACGCGGGCGAGGATGTCCGCGGAGCCGGTCACCCCGTGCGCCTCGATGATCTCCGGGATCGCCTTGAGCTGCTCGACGATCTGACCCAGCAGCCGCTGCTGGAGGTGGATGTGCACGAAGCTGACCAGCCCGAAGCCGAGGGCGGCCGGGTTCACCCGTTGTTCGAAGGGCAGCAGGGCACCGTTGGATTCCAGGCGGACCAGGCGCGCCTGGACCGTGTTGCGGCTCAGCCCCAGGTCGGTGGCCAGCGCCACGGCGCTGGCCTTGGGGCGTTGGCACAGTGCGGAGAGGATCCGCAAGTCTGTCGCGTCAAGTTGTTGCATAATGCGCAAGATTAGCACCCTCTCCCCGCTCCGGATAGTGCAAGTTGCCCAGTTTTTAGACCAAGGATTGTGCGCACTGCATTGAGTGAGTAGCATCACATATAGGTGGGGCGATGAGGCCGCACCCGCAGGCACGGCACGTCCCACCGGAATGCCGGACCTGAATCCGCAATCGACGCAAAGGATGCTGACCGTGTCCATCACGTTTGACTCTTCGACCCCCGAGGGCGCCGAGGACTACCTCCAGATCCTGGCACCCGACGGCACCCGCCACCCCTGCCCCGAGCTTGACCATTGGGTGGAGGAGATCGATATCCCGGCCCTGGAAAACCTCTACATCGACATGGCCTGCATCCGCCGCCTCGACACGGAGGGCACCGCCCTGCAGCGCCAGGGCGAACTGGGACTCTGGGCACCGCTGCTCGGGCAGGAAGCCGCACAGATCGGCTCCGGCCGGGCGCTGGAACACGACGACTTCATCTTCCCCTCCTACCGCGAACACGGCGTGGCCTATTGCCGCGGCATCGACCCGCACGATTTGCTGCGCATGTGGCGCGGCGCGGCACCCAGTGGCTGGAACCCCTACGAGGTCAACATGGCCAACCAGCAGATCGTCATCGGGGCCCAGACCCTGCATGCCGCCGGCTACGCCATGGGACTGAAATTCGACGGCTCGGCCGCCGCTGCCATCACCTACTTCGGCGACGGGGCCACCAGCCAGGGGGATGTCAGCGAGGCGATGGTCTTCGCCGCCAGCTACCAGGCGCCGGTGGTGTTCTTCTGCCAGAACAACCACTGGGCCATCTCCGAACCGGTGACACGGCAAACCGCCGGCTACATCGCCGACCGGGCCAAGGGCTTCGGCCTGGCCACCTGGCGGGTGGACGGCAACGACGTCGTCGCCGTGCTGGCCGCCACCCGTGCGGCCCTGGCCCACGTGCGCACCGGCAGCGGCCCGGCATTCATCGAGGCCGTCACCTACCGGATGGGCGCACACACCACGGCGGACGACCCCACGCGCTACCGCGACGCCCTCGAACTCGAGGAATGGGCCGCGAAGGACCCGCTGGACCGGGTTGCCGCGCACCTGGACACCCTGGGTGCCGACCTGGCAGCACTAAGGGAACGGGCCAAGCAGGCCACCGACGACATGGCCGCCGGGCTGCGCGAGGCCATCACCACGATGCCCGACCCCGAGGTCGATGACCTCTTCGCCCACGTGTACAGCCATCCGCATCCCTGGCTTGAGGAACAACGCGAGAACTACGCCAACTACCTAGCCGGCTTTGCCGAGAATGTGCAGGCCTCCAAATGAAAACCCTCACCTTCTCCCAGGCCCTGAACACCTCGCTGCGCGATTCCATGGAACACGATGCGAAGGTCGTGCTCATGGGCGAGGACATCGGCAAGCTCGGCGGCGTCTTCCGCATCACCGACGGGCTGCAAAAGGACTTCGGCGAGCACCGGGTCATCGACACCCCGCTGGCGGAGTCCGGCATCGTGGGAGCAGCGATCGGGCTGGCCTTCCGCGGGTACCGCCCGGTGGTCGAGATCCAGTTCGACGGATTCGTCTACCCGGCCTTTGACCAGATCGTCTCGCAGTTGGCCAAGATGCACTTTCGCTCCCGCGGCAACGTCAAGCTCCCGGTGACCATCCGCATCCCCTTCGGCGGGGGCATCGGCTCCCCGGAGCACCACTCCGAATCGCCCGAGGCCTACTTCGCCCACACCGCCGGCTTGCGCGTGGTCTCCCCGTCGAACCCGCAGGACGCCTACACGATGTTGCAGCAAGCCATCGCGGACGACGACCCGGTGATCTTCCTGGAGCCCAAGCGTCGCTACCACGTGCGCGGGGAGGTGGACACGGACCTGGTTCCGGAGCCCGGGTCCCTCTACCGGGCCAAGGTGGCGCGCGAGGGTGCCGACCTTACCCTGATCGCCTACGGACCGCTGGTGAAGACCGCCCTGGATGCGGCCGACGCCGCCGCGGACGAGGGCATCGACATTGAGGTCATCGACCTGCGCAGCATCGAACCGGTGGACTTCGCCACGCTGAGCACCTCGGTGCGCAAGACCGGGCGGGTGGTCATCACCCACGAGGCCGGGAAATTCGCCGGCATCGGGGCCGAGCTTGCCGCAAGCCTCACCGAGCGCTGCTTCGACCACCTGGACCACGCCCCGGTGCGGGTCACGGGATTCGACATCCCCTACCCGCCGGCGAAGCTGGAGAACCACCACCTGCCCGATCTTGACCGGATCCTTGACGGGGTCGACCGGGCCATGAGGCGCAATGCGCCCCTGCTGGGAGAGGACGGATGAGCAACACCATGGAGAAACTATTCAACCTGCCGGACCTCGGCGAGGGCCTGACCGAATCCGAGATCCTGTCCTGGCACGTGGCCGAGGGCGACACCGTTGCGCTGAACCAGGTGATTGCCGAGGTGGAGACGGCCAAGGCCGTCGTGGAACTTCCTTCCCCGTTTTCGGGCGTGGTGAAAAAGCTCTACGAGCCGGTGGGTGCCGTGGTGAATGTCGGCAGCCCACTGATTTCCTTTGACGTGCCGGATCACTCCGGTGCCACCGCCGGTGACCCCAAGGAACCTGCGGGGGGCGCGGCCCGGGAACCATCCGGAGGCGCGGCCCAGCGCCAGCCGACCCTGGTCGGCTATGGAGCTGCGGCGGAACCCGGAGGACGTCCGGCCCGCCGGGCACGCGTGGGCGCCACGGCGCCCGTAGCGCCGGCGCCCGTGGCCGCGGCGGCACCCGATCCGGTGCCGGCCGGCCGGGATTCACAGGCGGGTGCCCCGGTTTCCGCTGATTCCGGCCCGGGCCTGCGCCTGGTCGAGCCGCACGACCCGGCCTCGCAAGGCATTGGCTACCTGCGGGCCACCCCTCCGGTGCGCAAGCTCGCCCGGGACCACAACATCGATCTGCGTTCGCTGCGTGGCACCGGCACCAATGGCTTGATCACCCGCCAGGATGTGGTGCAAGCACTCGAGGCAACGGCGCTCACGGAGGCATTGCCGCAGGGACCCGTCCCGCCTGCAGCGGCCGCAGGGGAGACGCGCACCCCGATCAGGGGCGTGCGCAAGGCCACCGCCGCGGCCATGGTCGCAAGCGCCTTCACCGCCCCGCACGTCACCGAGTTCCTGAGCGTGGACGTCACCGAGACCATGGCGCTGCTCGAGCGGCTGCGTGCCTCGAGGCGTTTTGCCGACGTGAAGATCACCGTGACCACCCTGGTGGCCAAGGTGGTCACCCTCGCCCTGGCCAAGCACCGCATGCTGAACTCCCATTGGGATGAGGAGCATGGCGAAATCGTCGAGTTCGGGCACGTGAACCTCGGCATCGCAGCGGCCACCGGGCGCGGGTTGATGGTCCCGGTCATCCACAACGCCCAGGACCTTGATCTGGCCCAGCTTGCCGCTGCCTCCGGGGAGTTGACCCGGGCGGCCCGCGAGGGGACGATCACCCCGGCCCAACTGGGCGGCGGGACCTTCACCATCAGCAACGTGGGTGTCTTTGGCATCGATGGCGGAACCCCGATCCTGTCGCCGGGCCAGGCCGGAATCCTGGCCGTGGGCCAGGTGCGGAAGATGCCGTGGGAACACCTTGACGAGATCGCGCTGCGGCAAGTCATGGTGCTTTCACTGTCCTTTGACCATCGGTTGGTTGACGGCGAACAGGGCGCCAGGTTCCTCTCGGAAGTCGGAGCGATCCTTGAGGATCCGGCCCTGGTCATGGGTTTGATTTAAGTGATGCGGACCGGGAGTCTCCCGGTCCGCATGTGCTTGTTGACAATGCACGATGTGGAATGTTGTCTGGTCATAAGTTGCAGGTTCATAAAGATTCTGCATCCGGGTAGTCGTTCATTAGTTGTTTCAGAGATTTATGAGTAGTCTCACCTATGAGTGATGAGACTCACCATGGTCCGGCGAGGTTGCAAAACCCGTTCCCGCCGGCCAACAAACTCGTTGAGGAGAAAGAATGCGTTACAACCGCACCTCGAAGGCACTTGTGCTTTCCGCAGCTCTGGCCCTGACACTGACTGCCTGTGGCGGCGGCGGCGGAGAAAACCCCAGCGCAAGCTCCGGTGGAGACGCGTCGAAAGTCATCACCGCGAACTCGACCGAACCGCAGAACGGACTGCTGCCGGCAAACACCAACGAAGTTGGTGGCGGACGCGTGATGGACCTGATCTTCACCGGTTTGGTCAGCTATGACGCCACCGGCAAGCCGGTCAACGAGCTGGCCGAGTCGATCGAGACCACCGACGCCAAGAACTACACCATCAAGATCAAGTCCGGCCAGAAGTTCACCAACGGCGAGCCCGTCACGGCCAAGTCCTTTGTGGATGCCTGGAACTTCGGTGCCGCGGCCAAGAACGCGCAGCTGAACTCGTACTTCTTCGAATCCATCAAGGGCTACGACAAGGTCAGCGCGGAGAAATCCACCCTGGACACCATGGAAGGCCTGAAGGTCGTCGACGACACCACCTTCACCGTCGAACTCAGCCGACCGGAGTCCGACTTCCCGCTGCGCCTGGGCTACACCGCCTTCTACCCGCTGCCGGAAGCCGCCTTCAAGGATCCGAAGTCATTCGGCGAGAACCCCGCAGGCAACGGCCCGTACAAGCTGGCCGAGAACGGCTGGAAGCACAACGTCGAGCTCGACCTCGTGCCGAACGCCGACTACTCCGGCCCACGCAAGCCGGCCAACGGTGGCGTGACGTTCAAGATCTACAACTCTTTCGATGCCGCCTACACCGACCTGCTGGCCAACAACCTGGACGTGCTGGACCAGGTTCCGCCAAGCGCCCTGCAGAACTACAAGACCGACCTGGGTGACCGCTGGGTCAACCAGGCCTATGCGGGCAACGCCACCATGACGATCCCGAGCTACCTGCCGGAGTTCAAGGGCGAGGCCGGCCAGCTGCGCCGCCAGGCGATCTCCATGGCGATCGACCGCCAGCAGATCATCGACAACATCTTCTTCGGTGCCAAGCAGGTTGCCAAGGACTTCACCTCTCCGGTCCTGGACGGCTACTCGGATTCCCTTCCGGGCAACGAGGTCCTGACCTTCAACGCCGACAAGGCCAAGGAACTCTGGGCCCAGGCCGACAAGATCGATCCATGGCCGGCCGACAAGGTCTTCACCATCACCTCGAACATCGATGGCGCGGGCAACAAGGAATACATCACGGCCATGGCCAACCAGATTTCCAACACCCTGGGAATCAAGGCCGAGCTGAACCCGATTCCGACGTTCAAGGAAATGCGTACGCTGGTCGGCGAGAAGAAGCTCACCGGCGCCTCGCGTGCCGGCTGGCAGGCCGACTACCCGTCGCTGTACAACTTCCTTGGCCCGCTGTACGGAACCGGTGCCGGATCCAACGACGGCGACTATTCGAACCCCGCGTTCGACCAGAAGCTGGCAGACGGTCTTGCCGCCACCTCCGTCGAGGAAGGCAACAAGATCTTCAACGAGTCCCAGGAAATCCTCCTCAAGGACCTGCCGGTCGTGCCCCTGTGGTACCAGGCAGTCCAGGGTGGTTGGAGCGAAAATGTCACCGACGTGAAGTTCGGTTGGAACGGTGTTCCGATCTACAACGCCATCACCGGCAAGTAGCCCAGACCACCGCTTGAACTGACACGTGAGAAAGGGGGGCCCGACCCGGGTCCCCCTTACTTGCGTGGAACCGCAAGCCAACGTTCCCCATCTCCCACAAAAACTTCCTTACAAGGAGTAGTTCCTTGATCGACTCGATCACAACCACAACACCCACGGTGGCAGCTCCATGATCACGTTCACCCTCAAACGGATCCTGCAGCTGATCCCGGTGTTCTTCGGGGCCACCCTGCTCGTCTATTTCCTCGTGTTTGCCACGCCGGGCGACCCCATCGCGGCATTGTCCGGCGGCAAGCCGATGAGCCCGGCCGTCGAGGCCGCCCTGCGTGCCCAGTACAACTTGGACCAACCCTTCTGGGTGCAGTACTTCCTGTACCTGAAGAACCTGGTCTCATTCGACCTCGGCCAGACCTTCTCCGGCCAGCCAGTATCCGATGTCATTGCCCGGGCCATGCCGGTGACCGCGCGCCTGGCCGTGATGGCCCTGGCAATTGAAGCCGTCTTCGGTGTCATCTTCGGCGTCTTCGCAGGGCTGAAGAAGGGCAAGATCTTCGATTCGACCGTGCTGGTCGCCTCGCTGCTGGTCATCGCCGTTCCCACCTTCGTGCTGGGCTTCGTGCTCCAGTTCGTCGTGGGCGTGAAGCTTTCCTGGGCCAAGCCAACGGTCAGTTCCGGCGCCCCCTGGGGGGATTTGATATTGCCGGCCGTGGTGCTGGGGCTTGTGTCCCTGGCCTACGTGCTGAGACTGACCCGCACCTCGATCATCGAGAACAAGAGTGCCGACTACGTGCGCACGGCAACGGCCAAGGGCCTGAGCCGCCGTCGCGTCGTGGTGGTCCACATCCTGCGCAACTCACTGATCCCCGTGGTCACCTTCCTGGGCGCCGACCTGGGTTCCTTGATGGGCGGCGCGATCGTCACCGAGGGCATCTTCAACGTCCCCGGCATCGGCAACCTGTTGTACCAAGCCATCCTGAAGGGCGAGAGCGCCACCGTGGTGGCCGTCGTCAGCGTGCTTGTGCTTGTATTTGTTATCGCCAACCTCGTCGTTGATTTGCTCTACGCGTGGCTCGACCCAAGGATCCGCCTTGTCTGAGAACCCAACACCCGAAATCATTGAACCGGTCGCACCCGCACCGAAGGTACGCGCCGGAAAGATCTCCAGCCGCCACATCGAGCACTACGTGGCCCCGCTGGCGGAAACCCCGCTGCAGTCCGTGGACAAGGTCGACGAGACAGCCGAACCGCTGAGCATGTGGGCACAGGCCTGGCGTTCCCTGCGGACCCAGCCGCTGTTCATCATTTCCACGCTGCTCATCATCCTGGTGGTCCTTGTGGCGGTCTTCCCCGGGTTGTTCTCGCGGACCAGCCCGACAGTGTGTGACTTGGCCTTTGCACGCCAGGGTCCTGCGCCGGGTCACCCACTGGGATTCACCTTCCAGGGCTGCGATATCTACTCGCGCATCATCCACGGCGCACAAGCCTCGGTGCTGGTCGGCCTGTTGACGACGATCGCGGTGCTCATTATCGGCGGCACCTTCGGTGCGCTGGCCGGCTACTACGGCGGCTGGCTTGACGCCATCCTGGCTCGCCTCACCGACATCTTCTTTGCCCTGCCGCTGATCCTTGGTGCGATCATCATCATGCAGCTGCCGGCATTCAGGGATTCAAAGACCATCTGGACGGTCGTCATCACCCTGGCGATATTCGGCTGGCCGCAGATGGCCCGCATCACCCGCGGTGCGGTCATCGAAGCCAAGAACTCGGACTACGTCATGGCATCGCGCTCACTGGGCCTGTCCAAGTTCAAGACGCTGGTCAAGCACGTGGTGCCCAACTCGCTGGCTCCGATCATCGTGATCGCCACGATTTCGCTGGGCATCTACATCGTCGCCGAGGCGACGCTCTCGTTCCTGGGCCTGGGCCTGCCGCAAGGGGTCATGAGCTGGGGCCGCGATATCTCGGACGCGCAGATCTCCGTGCGCAACAATCCGGCAATCCTGATGTGGCCGGCACTCGCGCTGTCCATCACGGTGTTGAGCTTCATCATGCTCGGCGATGCGGTCCGCGATGCGCTCGACCCGAAATCACGCAAGGGATAGCACCATGAGCCAACTATTGAAGGGACCATCCGTGAATCGGTCATCCGACGAAGACCGTCCACTGCTTGAAATCAGGGACCTGGCCATCACCTTCTCGACCCCCGAGGGGCCCGTCCATGCAGTGCGCAACGGCCGGCTGACCGTCATGCCCGGGGAAACCGTGGCGATCGTGGGGGAGTCGGGTTCCGGCAAATCCACCACGGCGCTTGCCGCCATCGGGCTGCTGCCGGGCAACGGCAAGGTCACCGGCGGGCAGATCATCTTTGACGGCGAAGACATCACCCATCCCACCGAGGCAAGGATCGTCGCGCTGCGCGGCAGCTCCATCGGCATGGTTCCGCAGGACCCCATGTCCAACCTCAACCCGGTGTGGAAGATCGGGTTCCAGGTCAAGGAGACGCTGAAGGCCAACGGCCTGGCGGGAAACAACTCCAAGGAACGTGTCGCCCAGGTCCTGGCCGAGGCGGGGCTTCCGGATGCCGCAACGCGTGCCGGGCAGTACCCGCACGAGTTCTCCGGCGGCATGCGCCAGCGTGCGCTCATCGCCATCGGACTGGCCTGCCGGCCGCGCCTGCTTATCGCCGACGAACCGACCAGCGCCCTGGACGTGACGGTGCAGCAGCAGATCCTGGACCACCTGGACACCATGACCAGCGAACTGGGCACCGCGGTGGTGCTGATCACCCACGACCTTGGTCTTGCGGCCGAGCGCGCCGAGAAGATCGTGGTGATGTACAAGGGGCAGGTGGTGGAATCCGGCCCGGCACTGGAGATCCTGCGCAACCCGGTCCACCCCTACACCCAGCGGCTCGTCGCCGCGGCGCCTTCGCTGGCCTCGAAGCGCCTGCAATCCCAGCCGACCGAGGTCGCCGAGGAAATCAACGCCGTGGTGAAGGTCGAGCATGAGATCGCCGACGAGGACATCTTGCAGATCAAGGACCTGACCAAGGTCTTCAAGATCCGTAGGGGCCTGGGCCGAAGCGACGACTTCACCGCGGTGGACAACGTGTCCTTCTCGGTCAAGCGCGGCACCACCACGGCCATCGTGGGGGAGTCCGGTTCGGGCAAATCCACCGTCGCACAGATGGTCTTGAGCCTGCTCAAGCCGACCAGTGGGACCATCACCTTCGACGGACAGGTAATGACCGACCGCACCGAGAACCAGTTGTTCAAGTTCCGCCGCCGCGTGCAGCCGATCTTCCAGGACCCCTACGGGTCGCTGGACCCGATGTACAGCATCTACCGCACCATCGAGGAGCCGCTGCGGATCCACGGCATCGGGGATGCCAAGTCCCGGCAGAACCGGGTCAAGGAGCTGCTCGAGCACGTTTCGATGCCATCCTCCACGATGCACCGGTTCCCCAACGAGCTCTCCGGCGGGCAGCGCCAGCGCATTGCGATAGCCAGGGCGTTGGCGCTCAAGCCCGAGGTGATCATTTGTGACGAGGCGGTATCCGCGCTGGATGTGTTGGTGCAGGCACAGATCCTTAACCTGCTCAACAAGTTGCAGGAAGAGCTCAACCTGACGTACCTGTTCATCACTCACGACCTTGCGGTGGTGCGCCAGATTGCAGACGATGTTTGCGTGATGGAGCATGGGCGGATCGTGGAGCATTCCACGACCGACGAGGTCTTCAACAACCCCCAGAGCGAGTACACCAAGAACCTGCTTCGGGCGATTCCCGGAGCCACGTTGATGCTTTAGGAAAGATCCGATCTCAATGACAATTGCGAATTGAGATGAAGTAAGTGGAGGGGGATGGCAAAAGGCTTGCCCCTCCACTTGCTTATCACAAATGATTTATTGGAAGGCAATCAGTGCCGGGTCGAACGTCATGTTGGGCGATGTTTCCAAACTGTTATAAATCCAGCCACGTCAGCCGAGCCTACTTGCGAGTAGTAATTGGCGAAGTTCAATGTGAAGCAGATCCTTGAGTTTTCGCGGCTGTAGCGTCCATCACGTTTGCGGGCGCCCCCGGGGTGGCGTCGGTCACCACGCCGTCACCCGAATGACACGCCAAATATGAAGCGGTGTTTTTATATCCAACCGGAGGAATCGCGGCTATGGTTCTAGATTGTGGGGCATCGCACACTGCATGGACCGCATTCGAGCGAAAGCTCGGTTACATGAAGCTCAAGCTAATTAGGAGGAGAAATGCGTGTTCAGCGTATTTCCAAGGCTGTTGCAGTTGGTGCTGCGCTCGCACTGGCACTGACTGCGTGCGCGCCGGGTGGCGGAAACGCCCCCAGCGAATCGGCAACGACGTCGGCATCCGGCAGCGGAACCAACACCGTCGAACCGGCGAACTCGGGTCGCGCCGATCTTGGCGAGGTCACGACCAAGGACGATGAAATCAAGGTCACTGTAGGTGCCCCCGAATTCATCGGCTACAACTCTTACACCCCACAGACCTACTCCACCTACAACTCGGCCATCACCGAGCGCGTGCTCTCAGGGTTCTCCTACTTCGGCACCGACGGCAAGATCTACGCGAACGACGACATGGTCACCTACGAGAAGGTCAGCGACGATCCGCTGACCATCAAGTACACGATCAACCCGGATGCCAAGTGGTCCGACGGAACCCAGATCACCACGGCCGACGCCGTCCTGGCCTGGTCCTTCCAGAACGCCAACCTGAAGAACGCCAAGGGCAAGCAGCTCTTCGACTCGGTCTCCGCCGACCTGGGAGACACCGTCCCCAAGGGCCCCGAGGGCGCCGCGGATTCCAAGGAATTCACCGTCACCTTCAAGAACCCCGACCCGGACTGGCAGATCCAGACCTGGATCGATACCCCCGCACATATCGTCGCCAAGCAAGGCGGGATGTCCACGGCGGAGTTCGTTGACGCGGCTCGCGCCGGCGACGCCGAGGCGCTCACGAAGGCCGCCGAGTTCTGGAACACCGGCTGGACCACGAAGCCTGGAACCCTTCCGGACGCCGAGCTGATCCCGTCCTCGGGACCGTACAAGCTCAAGAGCTGGGCAGCCGGGCAGTCGGTGACCCTGGAGGCCAACGAGAACTACTACGGCACTCCGCCCGCCACCAAGACGCTGACCTTCCGGTTCGTCGACGACGGAGCGATGGTCCAGGCCCTGCAGAACAAGGATCTCGACGTCATCAACCCGCAGCCGACGGTTGACACCCTGGCACAGCTCAAGGCTCTCGGCGACGCGGTGAACATCCAGCAGGGTGACACCATGACCTGGGAGCACCTGGACTTCAACTTCCGCGACAAGGCCGCCTTCAAGGATTCCCTGGAACTGCGCCAGGCATTCGCGATGTGCGTTCCGCGCCAGGAAATCGTTGACAACCTGATCGTGCCGCTGAACCCGGAGGCCAAGGTGCTCAACGCACGCGAGGTCTTCCCGTTCCAGGACTCCTATGACGAGGTCGTGGGTGCGTCCTATGACGGACGCTACGACGCCGTAGACATCGCCGGCGCCAAGAAGATCCTTGAGGAGCAGGACGCCGTGGGCACCAAGGTGCGCATCGGCTACTCGGCACCCAACCCGCGCCGCACCGACGAAGTCGCCATGATTAAGTCCTCCTGCGACCAGGCAGGCTTCGAAGTCGTCGACGCCGGCGACCCGAAGTTCTTCGCACCCGGCGGCACCCAGGAACGCGGCGACTACGACGTGGCCCTGTTCGCCTGGGCCGGTTCCGGCCAGATCACCTCGGGCCAGAACATCTACGCCTCGGGCAAGCCGCAGAACTACGGCCAGTACTCCAACAAGGACGTCGACGCCGCGTGGGAGCGCCTGGCAACCTCGATGGATCCGGCCGTGCACCTGACCGAGACCAAGAACATCGAGAAGCTGCTGTGGGATGACCTGTTCGGCATCCCGGTGTTCGCACACCCGGGTCTGTCCGCCTCCTCGGCTGACATCAAGAACGTGCGCCACACCGCCACCCAGTCGCAGATCGTCTGGAACGCCGAGCAGTGGGTCCGCGCTGAATAATTGCCCACCGGCAATATCAGCGTCTTAGTGTGGGGTCCGGCAATTCAGCCGGGCCCCACACGCCCTTGTTAGCACCACTTCCAAGGGCGGGCCAAGACGGAAAGGTTAGAACCCGCAGTGCTGAAATTTATTCTCAAGAGGCTTGGAGCCTCGATTGGCATCCTCTTTGCCGCGTCCCTCCTGCTGTACGTGCTGGTGATCAACTCCGGGGACCCCCTGTGGGACCTGCGCGAGTCCATCGCCGACAACCGCGACTACCTGATGCAGCAACGCAGCGATTACATGAACTTGGACATGCCCTGGTACCAGCGGTATTGGACCTGGCTGGTGGGCGTGGGCGGATGCTTTGCACTCAAATGCGACCTGGGCACCAATATCCAGGGCATTGAGGTTTCGGGCATATTGGCCTCGGCCGCCACCTCCACACTGCGCCTGGTTGTCTTGGCTACCGTGTTGGCTGCAGTGGTCGGCATCGCCATCGGCGTGCTGACCGCCATCCGCCAGTATTCGGGCCTTGACTACGGAGTCACCTTCCTGACCTTCTTGTTCTTCTCGCTGCCGGTTTTCTGGGCCGCGGTGATGCTCAAGGAATACATGGCCATCGGCTACAACGACTGGATGAAGGACCCTGCCTTCTCCACCACACAAATCATCATCGTGGCGCTGCTCTTCGGCTTCCTCATGCAGGTCTTCCTGGCCGGAAACATGCGCCGGCGCCTCATCACCTTCGCCGTCTCGGCGGCCTTTGTCGCCGTGGTGATCCCGTACCTGCTGTGGCTGAACTTCTTCCGCTATCCGCAGCTGGGCCCTGCCGCCATCGTCGTCTTGTCCCTGGCCGTCGCCCTGAGCGCCACGGCCATGAGCGTGGGCGTGCGCAACAAGCATGTGCTCTACCCGGCACTGATCACCGTCGGTCTGGGCCTGGTCATGTACTACGCGACCTTCTCGCTGCTCAGTGAACCGAACACCTGGATCCTGATCATCGGCGCCATCCTGGCCGTGCTCATCCCCGGCGCCATCGGCCACTTCATGGGCGGGCGCCAGCGCAAAGTCGCCGCAACAGTCAGCGCCGTCACCGGCTTGGTCTTTGCCGGCCTGACGGTCGTTGACCACATTTTCCGCGCTTGGCCGGGATTCCTGGCCCTGAAGCCGCGGCCTATCGGCACCATCGGTTCGCAGACCCCGAACTTCACCGGTGACTTCTGGGAGATCTTCCTGGACCGTGGTGCGCAGCTCTTGCTGCCAACCATCCTGTTGGCGGTCATCTCCCTGGCCTCATACTCCAGGTACACGCGTGCCTCAATGCTGGAAGTCGGGCAGCAGGACTACATCCGCACGGCCCGCTCCAAGGGCCTTTCCGAGCGCACCGTGATCTTCCGCCACGCCTTCCGCAACGCGCTGATCCCGATCGCCACCATTGCGGCCTTCGACTTCGCCGGCCTGATCGGCGGAGCGGTGATCACCGAGTCCGTGTTCGGTTGGAAGGGAATGGGAGACATGTTCATCGTCGGCCTCCGAAGCATCGACCCGGCACCAGTGATGGCCTTCTTCCTGATCACCGGGACCGCGGCCGTGCTGTTCAACATGCTGGCCGACATCTTCTACGCACTGCTTGACCCGAGGATCCGGGTATGAGCGGGGTCAAGGACAACGAGGAACTGCGAGGTCCCAGCAACATGAAATCCGATATCGAACCCGGCGAGCAGCAACTCGTCTCCCTGGTCGAGGTCGAGGATGCGGAGCTCGCCCGCAAGCAAGGCGAGTCCAGGTCCCAGGGCCAGCTGGTCCGCCGGCGCTTCTTCAACCACAAGGCCGCGATGATCTCCACGGTGATCTTGGTGTTCATTACGCTCATGGCCTTCAGCTCCATCGGTTTCGCCGGGATCCCCGGCTGGTGGGGCAAGAACTACATGATGTCCGGCACCGTCATCAACGGTGGTGCTCCCACGTTCAGCCTGTGGCCTGCCTGGCTTGGCGGCCCCGGATTCTCGATCGGCGAGCACCCGTTTGGCCAGGACAACACCGGCAAGGACTATTTCGCACTGGTGATGCGCGGGACGCAGAAATCCATCATCATTGCGGTGACCGTCGGTGCCGTGGCCACGTTCATCGGCGCCATCGTCGGTGCCCTGGCCGGATACTTCCGTGGCTGGGTCGACGAAGTGCTGATGCGCGTGACCGACCTGTTCATCGTCATCCCGCTGCTGGTGCTGGCCGCCGTGCTGGGCCAGATGGCCGGAGCCAAGTTGGGCAACTCCATCTTCGCGCTGGCCCTGGTGTTGGGACTGGTGACCTGGACGGGCCTGGCCCGGCTGGTGCGCGGGGAGATCCTGTCGCTGCGCGAACGCGAATACGTCGCCGCGGCCCAGGCCATGGGCTCAAGGACTTCCCGGGTGATCTTCAAGCACCTGCTGCCCAACACCATCGGGGTGATCGTGGTCAACGCGACCTTCGCAATCGCCGGGGCGATCCTTTTGGAGACCTCGTTGTCCTTCCTGGGCTTCGGTGTCAGGGCGCCCGAATCCTCATTGGGCTTGTTGATCAGCCAATACCAGAACGCCTTCACCAACAGGCCCTGGCTCTTCTGGTGGCCGGGCATGATCATCGTGACCATCGCGCTGAGCGTGAACTTCCTCGGTGACGGGCTGCGCGACGCGTTTGACCCGCGCCAGACCAAGAAGACAAGGCGCCGCACCAAGAAGGAAGAGGTATCCGAATGAGCATCCCCACGGCGCATGACGGCGAGACCGCCACGGCCCTGAGCTTCCAGAACCTTTCCGTTTCCTTTGAGACCGAATTCGCCGACGTGCACGCGGTCAAGGGCCTGTCCCTGGAGGTGTACCCCGGGGAGGTCGTGGCCCTGGTGGGCGAGTCGGGTTCCGGCAAGTCCGTGACCTCCACCGCGGCCATCGGACTGCTGCCGCCCAACGCCTACATCACCGGCAAGGCCACGGTTGGCGGAGTCAACGTGGTGGGCCTGGCCGAATCCAGGATGCGCAAGATGCGTGCCACGGACATCGCCATGGTCTTCCAGGAACCGATGACGGCACTGAACCCGGTGCTCACCATCGAACGCCAGCTCACCGAGTCCCTGGAACTGCACGGCCTGGCCTATGGCAAGGATGCCACGGCACGCGCCATCGAGCTCTTGGAAATGGTCGGCATCCCCGACCCGGCCAAGCGCATCAAGCAGTACCCGCACCAGTTCTCCGGTGGCCAGCGCCAGCGCATCGTGATCGCCATGGCGATCTCCTGCGACCCGAAGGTCATCATCGCCGACGAGCCGACCACGGCGCTGGACGTGACGGTGCAGGCCGAGATCCTCGATTTGCTGCGCGAGCTGAAGGACAAGCTGAACACCGGCATCCTGCTGATCACCCACAACATGGGCGTGGTCGCCGACCTGGCCGACCGCGTCGCGGTGATGTTCCGCGGCTCGCTGGTGGAAACCGGCACCGTGGACCAGGTGCTCAACCACCCCGAGCACCCCTACACGCAGAAGCTGCTGGCCTCCGTGCCGCGGCTCGAGGCCGTGGACGTCACCGGAACCTGGGAACCGGAGCCGGCGGACGTGCTGGACCCGGAGCGCAAGCTGGTGCTCGAGGCCAGGAACCTGGTGCTCGAATACGACATGCGCGGCTCCAAGTTCCGTGCCGTGGACGATGTTTCCTTCGAGCTGGCCCGCGGGGAGATCCTGGGCATCGTGGGCGAATCGGGATCCGGCAAGTCGACCGTTGCCAAGGCTGTTCTCGGGTTGTTGCCGGTGGCCTCCGGAGTGCTGGCGGTCCAGGGCACCAACCTAGCCGCGCTGCGGCCGAAGGCCGCCCGAGCGATCCGTGCCAAGATCGGGGTCATCTTCCAGGACCCCGCCGCGTCGCTGAACCCGCGCTTCCCGATCGGCGACTGCATCACCGAGCCGATGGTGGTGCACAAGGTCGGCAACCGGGGCGAGCGGATCAAGCGTGCCCAGGAATTGCTCGACGCGGTGCACCTGCCGCGCACCGTGATCAACCGCTACCCGCACGAGCTCTCCGGCGGCCAGCGCCAGCGCATCTGCATCGCCCGGGCGCTGACCCTTGACCCGGAACTGCTGATCGCCGACGAGCCGACCAGTGCGCTGGATGTCTCGGTGCAGGCCGCGGTGCTGGAAATGATCCAGGAGCTGCAGGAACGCTATGCGTTCGCTTGCCTGTTCGTCAGCCACGACCTGGCCGTGGTGGACCTGCTGGCGCACAGCGTGGTGGTCATGAAGGACGGCAAGTCGGTCGAGCAGGGGCGGGTCTCGGACGTGCTGCACGCCCCGCAGCACGACTACACCCGCCGGCTGCTGGCCGCCGCCCCGGTGCCCGAGCCGCGGGAACAGGCGGTGCGCCGCGAGGCACGCCGCCTGCTGATGGAACTGGAAAACCCGGACAGCTGATATCCGGCACACGACAAAGGCCGGGAAACCAAGCAACTTGGTTTCCCGGCCTTTGCCGTGCCCGCGAGGCGGGGCTTGGAATGAAACTTCGGGAGCCTAGGCAAGCTCCATGATGAATTCCTTCACGACCGCGGCGCGGGCGTTGGAGAAATCGGCTGCCTCGTCAATGACCTTGAAACCACGTCGTTCCAGGACCTTGATGGAGCCGATGTTGTCCTGCGGGACGCGGGCGCGCAAGGGCCGGGTCGTGTACTCGGCCAGGAACGCATCCACGGCGGAGGTGGTGATGCCCTGGCCCCAGAAGCGGCTTGCCGTCCAGAAGCTGATCTCCGGGATCGCTTCGTTCTCGAACACCAGGATGGAGCCGGCAACCTCGCCGTTGTGCTCGATGGTGCGCACGATGACCTTGGGGTCGCTGGTGATCAATCCCCAGTGGTGGTTGAAAACCCCGCGGTCGGCCGGGTTCCGGGCGGTGAAGGCGGCCATGAGGTTGGCTTCGGGGTCCTGCTGGTGTTCGAAGAACTGATCCAGGTCTTCGGGCTGCAAAGGCCGTAGATGCACGGTCACTGCCTCTCTAGTTGTGATGGTCGTCTATGTCCTAGCCTACCCGGGTGAACAAGGCGGATGCCGCCATCTGGTTCAGCAGTTTGCGCAAGCCCGCCTTGGAAGTGCGCGGGGAGTGCGCCGAATGTGCGGTGGAGTTCAGCAAGCCGAAGGCCGCGTGGGCGCGGAAGCGGATCACGGCGTTGGTTTCCTCGGGGTGGATCTGGTGCAGTTGGTCGGTCCACAGGGCGATGTAGGAGCGCTGGAGCTTGCGCACCAACTGCAGCTCCGCGGCCGGCAGTGTCACCAGGTGGCGGTCCTGGACCTGGATGATGTCGGGTCGGGCCAGGGCGAAATCGGTGTGGAAGGCGATCAGCCGCCTCAGGATGGCCTCGGCGCCTCCTCCGGCCGCGGTGACCTTCCGGCCGCCCTCAAGCATGTCCTCGCTGACGCCCACCAGCAGGGCGATGAGGACAGCGGGTTTGCCGGAGAAGTGCCGGTAGACCGCCGGGCCGCTGATTCCGCAGGCCGCCCCGAGGTCCTCGAGCGACACCCCGGCATAGCCGTGGATGGCAAAGAGCCGGGTGGCCTCGGCCAAAAGGTCTTCGCGTCGCTGTGCCTTGGCGCGGTCGCGGTCGGTCGCGGCCAGGTCCTTGCCGTTTGCCTTCAACTCTTCACCGCTCCTTCCTGCCAAGGTCCCGCAAGCCGGCGAATGCCGGGCGGTTCTTGGTGCTCCTGGGACACTGGACAAGTGTGCCGTACGCCACTAGCCTCGAACTCAGTTAATGATCACTAACAATACGTGGTCACCGGACAAAGCCCAAGCGGCCCGCAATCGCGGACCGGACGGGCCCGCAGGACCGGCCGGCCGGCACCCGCAACACGCGGTTCCGGACGGACAACCGGCAATCCCGCATCCATGCCTACCAGCGAAAGGGGCACCGGGGAAGATGATCAACCTGGAACTCAACGAGGACTACAAGGAACTGGCCAAGACGGTGCGCGAGTTCGCCACCGAGGTCGTCGCCCCGGTGTCGGCCAAGCACGACGCAGCCCATTCCTTCCCCTACGACGTCATGGCCCAGATGGGCCAGATGGGCCTGTTCGGGCTGCCGTTTTCCGAGGAATACGGCGGGATGGGCGGAGACTACTTCGCCCTGTCCCTGGCCATCGAGGAACTGGCGCGGGTTGACCAGTCGGTCGCGATCACCCTGGAGGCCGGGGTGAGCCTCGGTGCCATGCCGATCCACCGCTTCGGGACCGAGGCGCAGAAGGAACGCTGGCTCCCGGCACTGTGCTCCGGGTCCGAGCTGGCCGGGTTCGGCCTGACCGAATCCGGGGCGGGCTCCGATGCCGGCGGCACCGCGACCACCGCGGCCCTGGCGGACGGCACCTGGACGATCAACGGCTCCAAGGAATTCATCACCAACTCCGGCACCGACATCTCTACCCTGGTCACCGTCACCGCCGTCACCGGGACCCGGCGGAAATCCGACGGAACCACAGCCAAGGAAATCTCCACCATCTTGGTCCCGCGCGACACCCCCGGCTACACCGTGGAGAAGGCTTACGACAAGGTCGGCTGGCGCGCCTCGGACACCCACCCGCTGCGGTTCGATGACGCGCAGGTCCCCGAGGAGAACCTGCTGGGGGAACGCGGGCGCGGCTACGCGAACTTCCTGTCCATCCTCGACGAGGGGCGCATCGCCATTGCGGCGCTGGGCACCGGGGCCGCCCAGGGCTGCCTGGACGAGGCCACCGCCTATGCCAAGACCCGGACCACTTTCGGGAAGCCCATCGGATCGAACCAGGGCATCTCCTTCAAGATCGCCCGCATGGCCGCCCGGGTGCACACCTCGCGGCTCACCTACTATGCGGCGGCGGCCAAGATGCTTGCGGGCCAGGATTTCAAGACCGAGGCCGCGATCGCCAAGCTGGTGGCCGGGGAAGCGGCCATGGACAACGCCCGCGATGCCACGCAGATCTTCGGCGGCTACGGATTCATGAACGAGTCCCTGGTGGCCAGGCACTACCGGGACTCGAAGATCCTGGAAATCGGCGAGGGAACCACCGAGGTCCAACTGCTGCTGATCGCCCGGTCCCTGGGACTCTGAGGCGGGTCCGGGGCGCACGGGGTGAAAAGTTTGTAGGATACGAGAACAAGAGTCCTCCAGGGGTTGCCTCGGTCGGCCGGCGCAGCGGCGCGGTGCAGGCCGAAGTGAACCGCAATGAACCGATGGGATGCGTGATGGCCATGGCCGAGCAGGGCGATGTACACGAAATCCACCAGCGTGGCCTGTACTTCGAGGAACTGGAAGCCGACGCGGTTTACGTGCACTCGCCGGGGCGCACCATGACGGAGGCGGACAACGTCCTGTTCACCACCATGAGCATGAACACCCAGGCCCTGCACCTGGACGCCGCCTACGCGGCCACCCAGCCCTTCGGCAGGCGCGTCATGAACTCGATGTTCACCCTGGCCACCATGGTCGGCCAGTCGGTGGCACAGCTGACCCAGGGGACCCTGATGGGCCAGCTGGGGCTCACCGACGTGCGCTTCCCGCACCCGCTGTTCCCCGGGGACACCCTCTACACCCAGACGCATATCGTGGATTTGCGCCCCTCGAACTCCCGGCCCGGGCTCGGGGTGGCGACGTTCGCCCACGTCGGCAGGAACCAGGACGGCATCACTGTGGCCGAGGCCACCCGGGTGTGCCTGATGTTCACCCGCGAGGCCCACGAGAAGCTCCGCAACGGGTCCTTCGGCGCGGACGACTGGCTGTAGCGAGGACTCTGCTCGGCGCCCCGTGACCGGGTCAGGAAGCCGGGTTCAGGGTGTAGCGGTTTTCCGGCCTGCCGGCGTTCCCGTAGCGGGGCGTGCAGCGGGCCAGCCCGTCGGCGACCAGGAACTCGAGGTAGCGCCTGGCGCTGACCCGCGCCAGGCCCAGCTCCGCGGCGAGCTCGGAGGCCGAGTAGTCCCGGTTCGAGTTCCTCAGCTGCACCATGACGGCCTCAAGGGTCGCCCGCGAAAGCCCCTTGGGTGGTTCGGCCACGCGCGTGGACTCCGCCGAGCCCGCCCGCGTGGCGTCCGCTGCCGTGGGTTGTCCCTGGTCCGTGGCCTGCGGCAACCCGGAGCGCAGCAGGTCGATGCTGTGCTGGTCCAGGCCTTCCTCGGTGGCATGGTGGCCAAGAACGGCGGCCCGGTGGGCCACGTAGTGGTCCAGCCGGGCCTTGAATTCCGCCGAACCAAAGGGCTTGACGAGGTATTCGATGACCCCGCCGGCAAGGGCGCCGCGCACCGTGGAAAGTTCCCGGGCAGCAGTGATGGCAAAGACGTCAAGCAGACGGCCCTCGAGCCGGGCGCGCAACGCGGCGAGCACTTCCAGCCCGCCGATGTCTGGCAGGTGGATGTCCAGCAGCAGTAGTTCCGGGCGCAGCGAGGAGACAAGTTCGAGCCCCTGGGTGCCGGAGTGCGCGATGCCCACGACCTCGAAGGCGCCGTGGGCCATCAGAAAGCCGTGGTGCACCCCGGCCACGGAGGGGTCGTCGTCGATGATGACGGTGCGGATCGGGTTCATGATCTTCCTGCAGCTTGCTTCGTGGCGTTCGCGGGTGTGATGGCCGGGGGCGGGAGCAGGACCGTGAAGGCGGCCCCGCCCAGGTCCGATGCGGCCACGGAAATCGTGCCGCGGCGGCGGGTGACCACCCGGTGGACCAAGGCTAGCCCAATGCCGCGGGCCCCGTCATGATTGTTTCCCGCCTTGGTGCTGGTGCCAAGCTCCCACAGCGAATCGCGCATCGCCGGATCGATGCCGGGCCCGTCGTCGTGGATCTCGATCAGCACGCTGGAATCCGCCTCCTCGCAGACCAGCAGCTCGATGCGCCCCTGGTGGACCACCGCCTCGATGGCATTGTCGATGAGGTTGCCCAGGATCGTGATCAGGTCCCGGCCCAGCGAGGGTTCCGAAGGTGCCAGCACCGAGTCGCTGTCGATGACCAGCTCGATGCCCTTCTCCCGGCAGATGGCGCCCTTGGCTAGCAGCAGCGCGCCCAGCTCGGGGTCGGTGACCGAAGCAAGGGCCGAGGCCCCCGTGGGGGAGCCGGAGGTATCGATGGATCCGATGAACGCCGATGCGGCCTGGGCCTGTCCAAGCTCCAGCAGGCCGGAAATCACGTGCAGGCGGTTGGAGAATTCGTGGGCCTGGGCCCGCAGGGCCTGGGTCATGTCCCGCGCGCCGCTGAGGTCGCGCAGCACCGCATGAAGCTCGGTGCGGTCGCGCAGCACCAGCATGGCCCCGACGCTGGACCCGCCCACGGTGGCGCCGGAGACCTTTGCCAGCAGGATGCGCTCGCCGGCCAGGACCAGGCGCTCGTCCGCGGGCCGTTCCAGCAGCAATTGGGCGATCGGCTGTTCCAGCGCCTCAGCCGCGGGCAGGCCCAGGACGTCCTCGCGGATGCCCAGCAAGCGCTTGGCCTCGTCGTTGGCCAGTGTGATGTTCCCGAGGCGGTCGGTGGCCAGCAGGCCCTCGCCGACGCCATGCAGCAGGGCCTCGCGGGATTGCAGCAGCTCGGCGATCTGTTCCGGTTCCTGCCGGTGGATCCGCCTCCAGACCAAGCGCGAAATGCTGAATGCCCCGATGCTTCCCACGACCGCGGCGGCGATGAGCCATCCCACCAGGATGGGCAGTCGCTCGAGCAGGTCCGCGGTCAGTTCGCTTTCCAGCACTCCCACCGAGGCGGTGCCGATGACGTCCCCATTGCTCCACACCGGAACCTTGACCCGCCAGGAGGTGCCCAGGGTGCCCTGCTCGGTGCCCACGAAGGTCTCCCCGGACAGCGGCACCGAGGGGTCGGTGGAGACCTTTTCTCCGATGCGCTCGGGGTTGGGGTGGGAATAGCGGATCCCCTCGGCATCCGTCACCACCACGTAGGTCACGTCCGAGGCCTGCCGGATCAGCTCGGCAATGGGATCGATGGTCGCGGCGGGGTTTTCCTCGGCGAAGGCCTCGATGACCGAGGGCAGCCGGGCCACGGATTCGGCCACGCCCACCATCCGGGCCTGGTGGGCATCGCGGATGGAATCGGCCTGCAGGTACGCCGCCACCACGCCGGTCACCGAAATCACCAGGAACACAATGCCGACCTGAAGCAACAACAGGTGCGTTCGAAGCGAGGGGGTGCGGAACATCCAACCATTTTTGCACGATTCCCCGCGCCAGGGCGGGCCCGTGACCATAAAGACCAATACCACCACTACCACCACATGCTTCACGGGAACCGGGGGGCTTTGTAGTGTCGATCACGCACCCTGGTGATCGACAGCACATGCCGCGGTGCCCACTCATTCGCACATCCGGACAAGGAAGTTCCACTCGTGAAGATCAATCGCTCGTTGACCCGCCGCACCGCCCTGCTGGCCGCGGCCGCCGCCACCGCACTGACCATCACCGCCTGCGGCGGAGGCGGGGGCACCGACGCCGGGGCCGCAGACGAAATCAAGAAGCTGAACATCATCGTCCCGGCCAACCCGGGCGGCGGCTGGGACCAGACCGGTCGCTCCATGCAGGCGGACCTCACCGCCAACAAGCAGGTCGGCTCCGCCAGCGTGCAGAACATCGGCGGCGCCGGCGGCACCAACGGCCTGGCCAAGCTGGCCACCGAAAAGGACGCCAACACCCTGATGGTCATGGGCTACGTGATGGTCGGTTCGGTGGAGACCAACAAGTCCGCCTCGCGCATCGAAGACACCACCCCGATCGCCCGCCTCACCGAAGAGCCGCTGGTGCTCGTCGTCCCGGCCTCCAGCCCCTACCAGAGCACCGATGACCTGATCGCGGACATCAAGGCCAAGGGCAAGGGCGTTGCCATCACCGGCGGCTCGGCCGGCGGCGCCGACCACATCCTGATCGGCCAGATCCTCAAGGCCAAGGGCATCGCCCCCGACTCGCTGAACTACATCGGCTACTCCGGCGGCGGCGAATCCCTCGCCGCCCTGCTGGGCAACAAGGTCCAGGCCGGCATCTCGGGCGTGGGCGAATACGCCGAGCAGGTCAAGGCCGGCAAGGTCCGTGCCCTGGCGGTCTCCGGTCCCGCCGAGGCTCCGGCACTGCCGGGCGTCAAGCCGTTGAAGGACCAGGGCATCGACGTGGTGCTGACCAACTGGCGCGGCGTGGTCGCCCCGGGCTCCATCGACGAAGCCCAGGCCGCCAAGCTCACCGACTTGGTCACCAAGCTCAACGAGTCCGAGGCCTGGGCCAAGACGCTCAAGGACAACAACTGGGACAACGCGTTCCTGGCCGGGGATGAGTTCAAGACCTTCCTCGACGAGGACATCACCAAGGTCAAGACCACGCTGACCGAGATCGGCCTGGTCAAGTAACCATGCAGACCGCGCAGAAGAACCTCGGAGAAGTTCTCTTTGCGTTGGTCTTCGTAGTACTGGGTGTGGCGGGAGTGATCTTCGCCGGAACCATCGAGGTTCCGGACCTGGAGTTCGGCATGGGTCCCCGGGCCTTCCCCTACATCGTGAGCACACTGATGCTGGTCATCGGGGCGGGCCTGGTCTTCCAGGCGCTCCGGGGCCGGCTCGGTGCTGCCGAGGACGGCGAAGACATTGACGCAGAGGCCAGCACCGACTGGATCACCATCGGCAAGATCGCCCTCTTTGTCATCATCCACATCCTGCTCATCGAGCCCGCAGGCTGGCCGGTAGCCGCCGCGGCGCTGTTCACCGGCGCCTCCTGGTCCTTGGGGGCCAAGCCCCTGTGGCGCTCCATCATGATCTCGGTGATCCTGGCCCTGGTGCTGCAATACCTCTTCGGCGGGCTCCTGGGCGTATCCCTGCCGCGCGGACCGCTGCTGGAAGGCGTTGAGTTCCTCAATGGATAATTTCAATATGCTCATGGAGGGCTTCGCCACCGCGGCGCAACCCATCTACCTGCTTTACGCGCTCTTCGGGGTGTTCATCGGCACCGCCGTCGGCGTGCTGCCGGGCATCGGCCCGGCCATGACCGTGGCACTGCTGATGCCCATCACCTACTCGCTGGAACCCACCGCGGCCATGATCGTGTTTGCCGGCATCTACTACGGGGGCATGTACGGCGGCTCGACCACCTCGATCCTGCTGAACACCCCCGGGGAGTCGGCTTCCATCGTCACGGCGCTGGAGGGCAACAAGATGGCCAAGGCCGGGCGCGGGGCCGCGGCCCTGGCGACCGCGGCCATCGGCTCCTTTATCGCCGGCACCATCGCCACGGTGCTGTTGACCTTCCTGGCCCCGGTCATCGTGGATTTCGCGATCAACCTGGGACCGGTGGACTTCGTGGCCCTGATGGTGGTCGCGTTCCTGACCATCGGCGCCCTGCTGGGCGGCTCGATCCTGAGGGGCATGGCCTCCCTGGTGCTGGGCCTGTTCATTGGCCTGATCGGCGTGGACGACACCACTGCCCAGCAGCGCTACACCTTCGGATTCCCCGGTCTGACCGACGGCATCGACGTGGTGCTGGTGGCCGTGGGACTCTTCGCCGTGGGCGAGGCCCTCTACGTCGCGGCCCGCATGCGCAAGGGCCCGGTCGAGGTCATGTCCATGGGATCTTCCTCGGGCAACAGCGCCAAGTGGATGAGCAAGGACGACTGGAAGCGCTCCTGGAAGCCCTGGCTGCGCGGAACCTTCATCGGATTCCCGATCGGCACCGTCCCGGCCGGCGGCGCGGACGTTTCCACGTTCCTGTCCTACGCCACCGAACGCAAGCTGGCCAAGGGAAAGAACAAGAAGCAGTTCGGCCACGGCGCCATCGAGGGCGTTGCCGGCCCGGAGGCCGCCAACAACGCGGCGGCCGCCGGAGTGCTGGTCCCGCTGCTGACCCTGGGCATCCCCACGACCGCGACAGCGGCCATGATGCTCACGGCCTTCCAGCGCTACCAGATCCAGCCCGGCCCGCTGCTGATGGAAACCAACGGTGCACTGGTCTGGGCGTTGATCGCCAGCCTGTACATCGGCAACCTGATGCTGCTGATCCTGAACCTGCCGCTGGTGGGGCTCTGGGTGAAGATCCTGCAGATCCCGCGACCCTACCTGTACTCCGGGATCTTGGTCTTCGGTGCCCTGGGTGCCTACTCGCTGAACTTCGCCACGCTGGACGTGGTGATCCTGCTGGTCATCGGCATCCTGGGCTTCTTCATGCGGCAATACGGCTACCCCGTGGCTCCCATGGTGGTGGCCATGATCCTGGGCCCCATGTTCGAGGTGCAATTGCGCCGCGGCCTGCAGATCTCGCAAAACGACGTCTCGGCCCTGGTCTCCACCCCGTTCACCTGGGTGGTCTACGGTGCACTGGTCCTGATGTTCGTGGCCTCCTTCTTCATCAAGCGGGCACAGAAAAAGATGGAATCCGCACCCCTGGAACAGATCGAGGAAAACAGCCAATGAGCGAGGCAACCACCCGTCCGGTGATCGTGCTCGGATACGTGCCCGGAGCCCTGGGCGATGCGGCCCTGGCCGCGGCCGTGGACGAATGCGGCCGCCGCGACGCGAAGCTGCTGGTCATCAACTCCACCCGTGCCGATCGCACGGTGGATGTGCACTACGCCTTCGAGCCCGACATGGAGCGCTTGCGCACCTATCTGGAGGCCGGCGGGGTGGAACACGAGATCCGCCAGTTCACCTCGGACCAGCTGGCCAGCGACGACGTGCTTGAAGCCGCAGAGAAGGCGGATGCCGAACTCATCGTCATCGGGGTGCGCCGGCGCTCGCCGGTGGGCAAGATGCTGATGGGCTCCGACGCCCAGCGCATCTTGCTGCAGGCCGAATGCAACGTGCTGGCGGTCAAGGCGTAGTCAAAAGCATTAGTCATTGTTGCCAACGAAATGCGGCTCCTCGTTATGACCCACGGAAGAGGGCACAACGTGGAGCCGTGATTTTGCTGCAGCTATGGCGGCGTTGAACGGTGTCTATTGTGATGACACGCAGCGCGATTTTCCCTGAAACCTGGAATCTTGGTTGCTTGAAATGCAATCCATCCCAACTTTGATAGATTCAAGGTGGGTTCTTCGGTACAGAGCTGCGTTTGATGCTGGCCGAATCAATTGTGGAGAGAAGGTGGCGAACTGCTCAAGTCTAAGCGTGGGAAAGTTGGTGCACTGGCATTCGCGGCGTTCGCTTGCTCAGTATTGCTCGCCCTTCAAGCACAAGAGGTTTTCGCATCAGTGCTGTTAGTTTTACTTGGAACTGTTCTGCAGGTCGGGGCGCTACTCCTCGCGTCTTCAGACGGGAAGGCAGACCCGACGCTTGCAAGATCGCACGTACGGCACCTTTCAGCTGCAAGAAATCGGGTAAACCGCGCAAAGTCATTAGCTGAGCAAGCACGAGAATCCGAACTGGACATCCACGCCTGGCGCGATACCGTCGGAATGCTGAGTGTTCATTTGAGCTATGTTGAAGAAGACATGGTGCTAGCAATCGAAGATTGGTTTGATTTTTCTTCGGAGGCATTAAAAGAAGCGGTAGAAGAATCTAAAGAGGGAAAAGATGAGCAGAATTGAGGGCCGTGTTGCAACAGTTTTAAGTGACCGGCAGATAGCAATAAATCGTGGTTCCCAACATGGGGTCGAGATCGGGATGAAATTTGCTGTTCTAACTGACGAAGTGCCAGTTGTGACAGATCCTGAAACTGGAGAAGAAATTGGGAATGTAGAAGTTGCCAAAACTCTAGTCAAGATCGTAAGCATCCAAGAAAAAATGTCGATTGCGCGGACCTTTAGGACGAAAACTGTTGGCGGTGGCTCAATTTGGTCTTTAACGGGCGTCGGATCGACCCCAAAAAAGGTTGAAGAGAGTTTACGAAAAACAGAGTCTTCTGAAGTTTTCGAACTGGATGATGTTGAGAGAATCGTTGACAAAGGCGACAGAGTAGTACAGTTTGCCGGCGAAACTTTCGAAGGCGTCGTGGCGCACTTCTAGAAGTTGCAAACTTCTTGTGAATGCGAAGGTCATTAATCGTGACCGTGGAACGGCTTGCCGCGAGAACGAGTCATTGGTCAGATTTTTCTCGGATGTTATAGAAGCCGCACTGATGAGTGGATCCTGTTTTACTTGAAAAAGACAGCGGTAGCCCCAGCAATAAAGTTCTGCGAATGCCCGGTCTGTCTCAAATGCAGGCGCCCGATTGCAACTAGGAGTGTTCATTGGGTCGGCACAGGAACAGCGGCCATAATGGACAAGTGAACAACCTGCAGCCTTCCGCCTTCTTTGCCCAACCGGTGCCCGGAGCGATCCGGCGCATCACGCTGATCGGCTCCACCGGGTCCATCGGCACCCAGGGCCTTGAGGTCATTGCCTCGGCCCCCGACCGCTTCGCCGTCGCCGCGCTTTCGGGCGGGTACAACCTCGCGCTGCTGGCCGCCCAGGCCGTGGCCACCGGTGCCCCGGCGGTGGGCTGCGCACATCCCGAGATCGACGCGCTGGCCGCGGCCATCGCCGGGGCGTCCGCCGCCGCGGGCATGCACGGGTACGCCCCGCAGCTTTTCGCCGGCGAGCACGCGGCCACCGAGATCGCCCGCTTCCCCGACGCCGACGTGGTGCTCAACGGCATCACCGGGTCCATCGGGCTGGCCCCCACGCTGGCCGCACTGAAGGCCGGGCACCTGCTGGCCCTGGCCAACAAGGAATCGCTGATCGTCGGCGGGCAGCTGGTCAAGGCCGCGGCCGCACCCGGGCAGCTGGTCCCGGTGGACTCCGAGCATTCCGCGCTGGCCCAGGCGCTGCGCGCCGGCACCCCGGAGGAGGTCCACAAGCTCATCGTCACGGCCTCCGGAGGGCCCTTCCGCGGCTGGTCAGCCGAGGCACTGCGCTCGGTGACCCCGGCCCAGGCGCTGGCCCACCCCACCTGGGACATGGGCAAGGTGATCACCACCAACTCCGCGACCATGGTCAACAAGGCCCTGGAAGTCATCGAGGCGCACCTGCTCTTCGATGTGCCGCTGGAGCGCATCGAGGCCGTGGTGCACCCGCAGTCCATCGTGCACTCCATGGTCGAGTTCATCGACGGTTCCACCATCGCCCAGGCCTCCCCGCCGGACATGGCCCTGCCCATCGCCCTGGGCATCGGCTGGCCGCACCGGGTGCCGGGCTCGGCCACCGCCTGCGACTGGTCAACCGCCGCGTCCTGGACCTTCGAGCCGCTCGACGAGGAGGCCTTCGGCGCGATCCGCCTGGCCAAGGCCGCCGCCGCCGCCTCGCCCACGCACATGGCCGTCTACAACGCGGTGAACGAGGAGGCCGTCGAGGCCTTCCACGCCGGGGCCATCCGCTTCACCGACATCGTCGAGACCATCGAGGCGATCCTGCAGGGCTACACCCCCGAGGCCGGGGAGCCGGCACTCCAGACGGTGCTGGCCGCCGAGACCTGGGCACGAAAAGCCGCCGCCAAACGTTTGGAATCACTGTGAGCATCCTCCTTTTCATCCTCGGCGTGCTGGTCATGGTCGTCGCCGTCGGCGTGTCCATCGGCCTGCACGAGGTCGGGCACCTGATCCCGGCCAAGCGCTTCGGCGTGCGCGTGCCCCAGTACATGATCGGTTTCGGCAAGACGCTGTTCTCCGTCAAGCGCGGGGACACCGAATACGGGTTCAAGGCCATCCCGCTGGGCGGCTACATCTCCATGATCGGGATGTACCCGCCGGCCAGGAACAAGGGGGTGGTGGGGGCCACCGACGCCCCGATCCTGCGCAAGTCCTCCACCGGAATGTTCCAGCAGATGGCCGACGAGGCCAGGCACGCGGCGGCCGAGCAGCTGCAGCCCGGCGACGAGAACCGGCTGTTCTACAAGTTGCCGGTCTACAAGCGCATCATCATCATGCTCGGCGGCCCGGTGATGAACCTGCTGATCGGCATCGCGATGGTCGGCATCGTCACCGTCGGTTTCGGCATGCCCACCCAGACCAGCACCGTCGGCGAGGTCTTCCAATGCGTGGTGCCCCTGGGCCAGGAAACCACCCGGGACGCCGCGGTCAACAACGGCTGCCTGCCCGCCGACGCACCCGGCCCGGCCTACGCCGCGGGCCTGCGCCCGGGGGACAAGATCACCTCCTTCGACGGCAAGGCGGTCGGCAACACCGACTGGGTCCCGCTGACCCAGGCCATCCGCGGCCACGCGGGGGAGTCGGTCCCGCTGACCTACGAGCGCGACGGGGTGGAACACTCCTCCAGCATCAAGCCCTACAAGACCGAGCGCCCGCTGATCAACGACGAGGGCCAGATCGTCACCGACGCCTCGGGCAAGCCCGAGATCGTCGAGGTCGGGTACATCGGGATGGGCTCGAAGGTGCAAAACATTTCCCAGCCGATCTCCGCGGTGCTGCCCGCGGTGGGCACCCAGCTCAAGGGCGTGACCGCCGTGGTGCTCGATCTGCCGGCGCGGGTTGCCGCGGTCGGGAAGGCCGCCTTCTCCGATGCACCGCGCGACCCCAACGGCCCGATCTCCGTGGTCGGCGTGGGACGCATCGCCGGGGAAATCAGCGCCATGGAGCAGATCGGCGTGGCGGACAAGGTCGCCTCGTTGTTCTCGTTGATCGGCGGGCTGAACATCGCATTGTTCGTCTTCAACCTGATCCCGCTGCTGCCGCTGGACGGCGGGCACGTGGTCGGTGCGCTCTTCGAATCGGTGCGCCGGTTCTTCGCCAAGCTCTTCAAGCGCCCGGACCCGGGGCCGGTGGACATCGCCAAGATGCTACCGCTGACCTACGTGGTCGCGGTCGGCATGATGATCATGGGTGCCGTGCTGATCTACGCCGACATCGTCAAACCGGTGTCCATCTTCGGCTGACCCGACTGGCGTTGAAGCTGCCCCTTGGCCATCCCGAAAATGACGGCCAAGGGGCAGCTTCAGGTAGGCGCTGCCGCACGCATCGCCGACGGACGAGGAAGCCGCATAAGGAAACCACAGGATCACGACGTATGGTTGCGGCGATGACATGCACGACGGCACCTAGAGGTGGGCGTGGCCATGGGCCGACGTCGGCCGCCGAGCATCCGGTCGCAGGCGGATCTCCCTTGCAGCTCACTGTGCTCCGGCAAACGCCCCGGGAACCTTTCAAACCATCTCGCAAGCCTCAGGCAAGAGAACTCCGGCTCGGCCCTGGCCAAGCCGTTCGACTCCCTGGGCCCCGACACCATTAGCCCGTAAGGATTACTTCCCCATGCCACGTACTGAATCGTTCCTGAAGAAGCGCAAGCCGCTGGCCGCATACCTGGTGGCACCGCTCGCAGTTGGGGCCTTGGTGCTCACCGGGTGCACCGGCAACGCACCGGAAACCCAAACCGCCTCGACGCCTCCCGCGGCCGATTCCGCGGCATTCATGTCCGACCACAGACTCGCAGGACTCGATGCGCGCCAGGTGATCGACCGGCTGGACGCTCTGCCCGTGGCACAGCGCCCGCAGAACCTGATGGCCTCGGTGCGGCCCGACCAACTGCTGCTGGCCGACGACCAGCAACGCCAAGCAGTCCTGCCGCTCCCGGAGGACCAGTTCTACCTCTCGTTCGCCCCCTTCCGCACACAAACCCACGACTGCCACTTCCACAGCCTCACCACGTGCCTGGGGGAAATGCAGAACGAGGAGGTGAATGTGACCGTCACCGATGCCAAGAGCGGCGAGACCCTGGTTGACAAGACCATGGGCACCTTCGACAACGGTTTTGTGGGGCTGTGGCTGCCGCGGGGGATCGAGGCAACGTTGACCGTGGAATCCCGGGGCAAGAAGGCCAGCACGCCGATTTCAACGTCCTCGAGCGAGGACGCAACCTGCCTGACCACGCTTCAGCTCACCTGATACCCGGGTGTTCATGGCCGCGACCTCGATCCGAACCCATCCTTGGCAGGGTTGAGGCGCCGGCCATGCGGCCGCGGAGCGACGGTCCCGGACACCTACGCCGCGGCAACGGGCTGGCGCAGGATGGTGCGCAGCTTTTCTGGGGCGGCCTTGCGGAAATCACCGAGGTAGATCTCGTGGTGCTTGCCCTCGAGCCGGAGCCCCTGGCGGGGGATGAACTCGTGGTGCATCCGTTCCAGGACCGGCCCCTCGTCGTCGAAGGAGCCAACGTGCAGGATCTGCACGCAACGGCCCTCGGCCAGGGACCTGAGGCGGACATCGCCCAGGCGCACCGGCGGATTCTTCGCGCCCACCTTCCCGCAGGCGGCCTCGACCATGTCCAGCTCGATCCATTCGGGCACCATCAGCATCATCGTCCAGTCCCACCGCGACTTGTCGCGGGACACCGTGAACGAGTCCATGTCCCCGGCCCACCACAGGCCCTCCAGGGGCGGGACGACGTAGTCGCGGTCGAGCTCCAGCTTGCTGGCGAACTTCAGCTTGTACGCCACCGGGTACAGGGCTTCGAGCGCCTGGGCAAAGGCCGGGGAGGAGTTCGGGTCGCCGTGCCCGTCAACCATCAGGTACTGCATCTTGGGAATGTCCACAATCCGGAATTCACCGTGTTTCGCCCGGTAGCCGTCAAGCGTCTTCTTGAAGTCGATTTTCGCTGCCAAATGGATCCTAGTGTTCGGGAGACGGGCCTGGACCTATCCTTGGCTCAGGGACGCGGGGCCGAGATGAGCCAGCGGTGGCCATCGGGGTCGGTGATCGTGGCCGATCCCTGGTCCAGGGCGTTCCCCTGTCCGGCCTGCGTGCCTCCGCCGGCCACTGCGGCCGAAACGATCCGCTCCGCTTCGGCATGCGAGTCGGCATGGTGCGTGAGCGTTACCGATGAGGTGCCGACGTGCGGGTCTCCGGCGCCCACGTCCTTGGCGAGAACGGGCTCCTGCATCAGGCAGAGCCGGGAGGCGCCGTTGGCGGGCACGAAGTCGATGTACTTGTTGCCATAGTCCCTGTCCACGCTCATCCCCAGCGCGGTGTAGAAGGCCTTCGAGGCCTTGGGCTCCCTGACGCCGAGGATCACCGTGGTCTCGGTGGGCCGCGCGACACCTTCCGGGGAGGCGGTGTCCTTTCCTGCGGCTGCAAGTTTCCAGACGGTCCCGTCCGGTGCCATGAATGAGCCGGAGAAGGAGCCGAACAGTGCCTTCCGGGCGGGCTTGAAGATGTCGGCGCCGTGGGTGGCGGCGGCATCCATTCCGGCCCGGACATCGCTGGGCCCGGGAAGGATGTAGGTCAGCACGGAACGCTGGTAGGCGGCACCGGGAATGCCGGAGGCGGCGGACGGTTCGGCGGGTTGGGCCGGAATGAGCTCGAGGCGCCCGGTCCCGTGCAGGTCAATGGCGATGGATTCGCCGTCAGCCGTGGTCGGAGCGGAGAAAACGTTTCGGTAGAAGTCGGCGGCCGCGGGCACGTCGAGGCAGGAAACGGAGAGGGAATCCAGGGAGAAGGACATTGATGTTCCTTAGGAATCGGAGGGGCCGGTTGCCGCGCGAGCGATGAGTTCGGCCAGCTGGTCCCAGGCTTTCTCGGTGGCGTTGTGCAGTGCGTAGGAGGTCGGCCACAGTCCGTCGCTGGTATCCAGCTCGGCATGGGGACTGAATCCGAAGGTGGAGTAGCGCTGCTTGTCCATCTGCCCGCTGCGGAAGAAGCACACGACCTTCCCGTCCCTGGCATACCCCGGCTGGCCGTAGTAGAGCTTCGGGGCCAGGTCCGGGGCCACCTCGGCGACGAGCGAGTGGAGGCGCTCGGCCATCTGCCTGTCGCCCTCGGGCATCGCGGCGATCTTGGCCGACACGTCGGCGGCATCCGCTGCGGCCTTCTGGGCGGCACTGGCCCGCTTGGCCTCGGTCTTCAGTTCCTTGGCGCGGTCCTTCATGGCCTCGCGTTCCTGGGCGGAGAAGCTTCCGTCGGCGGCGCTCGAATCTGGGTCGGGCATGGTCTTGTTCCTCCGTGGGGTTGCCTGGATGTTCCTGCAACCCATCCTACGGAGGATGTGTCCCGGTGGCTTCTCGAATCCTGACCGGTTCGGATCCCACCCGTTCTGCCCGCCAGGGGGCGGGCCCCGGGACCCGGAAGGACACGTTTGGCGGCGCCACGGTTTAGGCTGGACCCCATGAGTGTTTTCGCAGTTGAATACGTGTACGCCGTCGGTTCCGAAGCCACGCGCGATGAGCATCGCCCCAAGCACCGTGAATTCCTGGCCGGTCTTGGCGCCAACGGAGACGGCCCCTCCATGATCGCCTCCGGCCCCTACGTCGATGGTTCCGGTGCCCTGTTGCTGATTTCCTCCCCGACCCAGGCCGCCCTGGCCGAGACCCTGGCCAACGACCCCTTCGCGATCCATGGCGCCATTGCGGTGCTGCGGATCACCGAATGGAGCCCCGTGACCGGTGAGCTCGCTCACCACGCCTGATCCTCCAAACCCCGCGTGATCACGGCCGTTTGGTGCCGTGCCGGCGCCGGGGGCTTCGCCCTGCGAGATTTGGGCCGCGCAAGCGGGCATGCAGGGGGATAATGGAAAAACCTTCCACACTCAACATCTCGGAGGAAATCTTGACCTCGATCCCGGTCAGCCTCGGCATGCCATCGGCACCGCCACCGATCCTTGCCCCGCGACGCAAGACCCGCCAAATCAAGGTGGGCTCCGTCGGCGTAGGCTCGGACAGCCCCATTTCCATCCAGTCGATGACCACGACTCCCACCACCGACATCAACGCCACGCTGCAGCAGATCGCCGAACTCACCGCAACCGGCTGTGACATCGTGCGCGTTGCCTGCCCCTCGGCCGACGACGCCCTGGCGCTGCCGATCATTGCGAAGAAGTCGCAGATCCCGGTGATCGCCGACATCCACTTCCAGCCCAAGTACGTCTTCGCCGCGATCGACGCCGGCTGCGCCGCCGTCCGCGTGAACCCGGGCAACATCCGCAAGTTCGACGACCAGGTCAAGGAGATCGCCGCCGCCGCCAAGGCCGCCGGCACCTCCATCCGCATCGGCGTCAACGCCGGCTCGCTGGATCCGCGCCTGATGGAGAAGTACGGCAAGGCAACCCCCGAGGCGCTGGTCGAGTCCGCCGTCTGGGAAGCCTCGCTCTTCGAGGAACACGACTTCCACGACTTCAAGATCTCCGTCAAGCACAACGACCCGGTCATCATGGTCCGCGCCTACGAGCTGCTGGCCGAACGCGGCGACTGGCCGCTGCACCTGGGCGTCACCGAGGCCGGACCGGCCTTCCAGGGCACCATCAAGTCGGCCACCGCCTTCGGCGCCCTGCTGTCCAAGGGCATCGGCGACACCATCCGCGTCTCGCTCTCGGCCCCTCCGGTCGAGGAGGTCAAGGTCGGTGCGCAGATCCTGCAGTCGCTGAACCTGCGACCGCGCAAGCTCGAAATCGTCTCCTGCCCCTCCTGCGGCCGCGCCCAGGTGGATGTCTACACGCTGGCCGACCAGGTCACCGCCGGGCTCGAGGGACTCGAGGTCCCGCTGCGCGTGGCCGTCATGGGCTGCGTCGTCAACGGGCCCGGCGAGGCCCGCGAGGCCGACCTCGGTGTGGCCTCCGGCAACGGCAAGGGCCAGATCTTTGTGAAGGGCCAGGTCATCAAGACCGTGCCGGAAGACCAGATTGTTGAGACACTGATTGAAGAGGCGATGCGCATCGCCGAGGAAATGGGGAACGCGGATGGAGAAAATCCTGTCCAAAGTGGCCCCGTGGTTACCGTCGGCTAGACGTAACCCGGGGGCAGGAGAGCCGCTGGCACCAGGTATCCGCGTCCTTGACGACGCGGACACCGCCTCTCTCCGTGCCCTCGTTTCGGCCGACCCGGTGGCGAACATCTTCATGGATGCACAGCTTTCCGTCACCGGTTCGGCCCGCCCCGGCCTGGGCGGCTCCCTGGTCATCGGCCGCTTCGAGGGGGCCCTGCTGGTCTCGGCCTGCTGGATCGGGGCCAACATCGTCCCGATCAACATCACCGCCGACGATGCCGGGGAATTCGGGCTGGCCGTCAGGTCGCTGAACCGCACCTTCGCCTCCTGCTTCGGCCCGGCCGAAGCGGTCATGGGGATGTGGAAGATGCTCGCCGAGGGCCCGCAACAGGCCTTCAGCGTCCGTCCCAGCCAGCCGCTGATGACCCTGACGGGCACCCCGGCGATCGAACCGAACCGGACGCTGCGCGCCAGCCATGCAGGGGAGTACGAGCTGGTCCTGCCCGCCTGCGCCAAGATGTTCGAGGAGGAACTCGGGTACTCCCCGCTGGCCAACGGCGGGTCGTTCTACCGCTCCCGGGTCCGCTCGCTGATCCATTCCGGGCATTCGCTCATCGACCTGGACGAGGGCGGGGCGATCCGCTTCAAGGCCGAGCTGGGCACCGTCACCACGCGGGCCACGCAGATCCAGGGCGTCTGGATGAGCCCGGAGCACCGCGGCAAGTCCATGGCGGCCGGCTACATGGCGGCCGTTGCCGACTACGCCCTGCGCCTGGCCCCGACCACCAGCCTCTATGTCAACGACTACAACGCCCCGGCCATTGCGACGTACCGCAAGGTCGGCTTCGAAGAGGTCGGCGAATTCGCCACCATCCTCTTCTGACCCGCCGGTCCCGGCATCCACCGACCACCGACACAACGCCCCGCACCGCGGGCAGCCGACCGGAAAGCCAGACGTGACGTCCCCACCAGCACGGACCAACGAATCCCGCCCCAGGACCATCACCGCCCTGGCCACCGCCTGCCTGCTGCTGGCGGTGGCCGGCTGCAGCAACGCCCCGGAAACGGCCACCCCGACGCTTCAGGCTCCGGTGACGGTCCCCGGACCCGGAAGCCCCCCGGGATCCAGCACCGGGGCGCCAAGCGGCACCACGGAGCTGGCGTACCTGGATGCCGCCGCGCTCAAGGGCGCCGTGCAGCAGTGGGCCGATGCCACCGCGGGCACGAAGGTCAACGACCAGGACGCCCTGCGCGGCCAGTTGCCGGCGGCCGAGAAATGGCTCGAGGGCATCACCGTGGTCCCGGCCAAGTGCGGGCTCTACGGCATCGGCAGCCTCAAGGACCAGCTGGACCAGGCCGCGATGGCTGCCGCGGTGCTTCCGCCCGAGGCCGGCGGGGACCTGACGGTGGCCTCCTACCGGGACCGTGACGCCCTGGTCGCCGACGTGGCCGCGCAACAGCACCTGGACGCGTCCTGCGGCAAGTACACCGTCTCGGCCGACGGCCAGAAGATCACCTCCACGCTGTCGCGCCTGGATGCCACCAGCTCGGCCACGTACACCTCGGCGAGCATGCTCGAAAGCGTCAACGGGAAGGCCAAGACCCGGAATGTCTCGGTGCGGGCCATTGACGGGCACATGATGATGACCGCCACCAGGACCGTGAAGGGCACCGTCGAGGAGGCCACCGCCCTGGCGCTGGCCGACGTCGAATCGATGCTGGGGATCCTGCGCGGCATCGAGCCCGCGGCGGCTGCGGCCCCGTAGAGGCATGCACCGCGGTTGCCACGCAGCAACCGCCGCTGGCGGCGCGCCCGGGCCCCGGCGCCGGTTCCCCAACCGTCGCACCCTTCTCCTAGGCTTGGAGTTTGGCCGACGGAGCATCCGCATCCTTCCCGCCGGCATTGCCCCGCACTTGATGAGGATTCTTCGTGAAAAAACGCGCCCTGATGTTCTTCCCGCTCGCCGCCGCACTGCTGCTCACCGGCTGCGCCGATGCCGGTTCCACCGCCGCGGCGGCCGGGCAACTGGACGCCCAGGCGCTCTCCGAGATCGCCAACGAGGTCGCCGGGGACAACGACAAGGCGGTCATCATCGACAAGGAATCGCTCAAGGCCCAGGTTCCGCTGGCCGAAAAGGCCCGCAAGGCCATGAAGGTCACCCCGGAATCCTGCACGGAATTCGTCGCCGGGGACATCGCCGAGGAACTGGAAAAGATGAACGTGGTTTCGGTGTCGCTGCCCGGGGCCACACCGCTCCAGGGGGTCCAGGTGGGCCTGGCCTCCTACGCAGACCCGGCCGATGCGGCGGCCAACATGGCCCAGGCCGAGGAGATCCTCAAGGACTGCGCCAACTTCTCCTTCTCGCTGCAGGGACAGGAAACCACGATGGGCGTCAAGCCGCTGGCGGCCAAGACCGCCGCGTCGAAGACCTCCGCCATCCAAACCAGCACCAGCGCCGGAGACACCACAATCACCACGGTGTCGGTCAACGCGCTGGAGGGGCAAAACGTCATCACGGTGGCCGTCATGGGCGGAACCGACACCCGGCAGGACATCGCCCAGACCCGGGAACTCGCCGACACCGTCCTCAAGCTCGTGGAAGAAAAGACCTCCTAGGCACCGGGCCCAACCTGCGGGGAAACCTTTGCCGAAGAATTCCTCTTTTGGCTGGTTTTCATGGGTATTGTGTTGCCCATGGCCGCACGCCAGGTGGCCGGCACCGTGCTTCATTCGCGCATCTTGGGGGAGAACAATGAAGAAAACGACATGGTGGGCCTTGCCCATTGCTGCAACGCTTGCCGTCACCGGGTGCGGGGGAGGTGCGGCTCCAGAAGAGGCAGCGAAGCCGGGCCAAACCGCCGGCGCCGAAGCACTGCCGAGCTCACCTGCACCATCCAATGAACCGGGAGCCACGGATCAGCCTTCCGTCTCACCTGCTACGCCAAGCAGCAGCGCCAGCGCCGAAACCACCCAGGGTTCCCAGGATTCGAAGGCAACCGCCGGCCGGCAATTCACGGCCAAGGAGCTGGGCAACGTGGCCAAGGCCATCCGCCAGGCGGGTGGACCGGACGGCACCAAGGTCCTCGAGGATGCCGAACTGCGGGCCAGCATGCCGACGATCGAGCAAATCCTCGCGGGCATGAAGGTCAAGCCGGCCGAGTGCGGTTCATTCGCCGTGGCCGGGGCGAGCGAGATGATGGACCGGGTCACCATGGCTGCCGTCGTCTTTCCCCCCGACGCCGACGACCTGTCCACCAGCGTGAACCTCGGTTCCTACGATTCGGCCGATGTCATCGATCAGGCGCTGGCCCAGGCCGATCAGGGCAGCACCAGATGCAGCGAATTCACCCTCTCCATGCAGGGCCAGGAAGTCTCCGCGGTCGTGGAGCCAGCCAAGGCCGACACCTCGGCGACCACCACCCTTGCCACCGTCACCAACGTGGAAATGATGGGCCAAAACATGCAGACGCTCACCGTCACCGGGTACAAGGGGCACAGCAACGTCTCGGTCAACATCTCCAACCCCACCAACCTTTCCAAGGCGGTCAAGGAGGCCGAGAAATACATCGACCTCGCACTGCTGCAGATGGAAGGCAAATAGGCACCGCCCGCAGAACGCGCCAGCGGCGGGCGGGCGCCGCCGGGGAAGCGGGCACGGGCACCGGGCCGCGCGGACTTCGATGCCAAGGCGCACCGGGTGGGCCACGTAAGATGGGACAAGTGCCTTGTGGCGCCATGCTTCGCCCGCGGCTTGCCGTGCGCGCAAGACATGGCCCGCCTTGCCGAAGCGCGGCCGGCCCCGAGTCGGCCGCCACGGCCTGTCGGTGCACCAAAGATTTGCACTCCCACCACTATGTTGTGGTCTGGAAACAGGCCGCGGAAATGGAAAGTTAGCGTGGTCCTCAAGCTCTCCACACTGTTCCTGCGCACGCTGCGCGAAGACCCGGTCGATGCCGAGGTCGCCAGCCACAAGCTGCTGATCCGCGCCGGATACATCCGCCGTGCCGCACCCGGGATCTACACCTGGCTGCCGCTGGGCCTGCGCGTGCTGGGCAAGGTGGAAGCCATCATCCGCGAGGAAATGAACGCCATCGGCGCCCAGGAAGTCCATTTCCCGGCCCTGCTGCCGCGCGAACCCTACGAGACGACCGGCCGCTGGACCGAGTACGGCGAGGGCCTGTTCCGCCTGCAGGACCGCAAGGGAGCCGACTACCTGTTGGCCCCCACCCACGAGGAAATGTTCACCCTCCTGGTCAAGGACCTGTACAACTCCTACAAGGACCTGCCGGCCTACCTGTACCAGATCCAGAACAAGTACCGCGACGAGGCACGTCCGCGCGCGGGCCTGCTGCGTGGCCGCGAATTCATCATGAAGGACTCCTACTCCTTCAACATCGACGACGAGGGACTCGAAGAGGCCTACCAGGCCCACCGCGCCGCCTACATCAAGATCTTCGCGCGCCTGGGCCTGGAGATCCTGCCGGTCTTCGCGACAGCCGGCGCCATGGGCGGGTCCAAGTCCGAGGAATTCCTGCACCCGACCCCGGTCGGCGAGGACACCTTCGTGCGCTCGGCCGGCGGCTACGCGGCGAATGTCGAGGCGGTGACCACGATCGTGCCCGAGGACATCGACTTCACCGATGCCCCAGCCTTCGACGTCAAGGACACCCCCGACACCCCGACCATCGAGACCCTGGTGGCCTGCGCCAACGAGGTCGCCCCGCGCGCCGAGGGCGCCTGGACCGCGGCCGACACCCTGAAGAACGTGGTGCTGGCGGCCAAGCTGCCCACCGGCGAACGCCGGCTGGTGGCCATCGGCCTGCCCGGGGACCGCAATGTGGACCTCAAGCGCGTCGAGGCCAACATCTCCTCCCACCTGGAAACCGGTGGCGAGGTCGAACTCGAGGCAGCGACCGAGGACGACCTGAAGAAGCACCCGACCCTCATCAAGGGCTACATCGGCCCGGCCCTGGGCCTGGACAACGCCGTGCTGGGCCTGGAGGGATCCTCCAAGATCCTGTTCCTGGTCGACCCGCGCGTGGTCTCCGGCACCAGCTGGGTCACCGGCGCCAACGAATCGGGCAAGCACGTCTTCGGCCTGGTGGCCGGGCGCGACTTCGCCTGGGACGGCACCATCGAATGCGTCGAGGTCCACGCGGGGGACCCGGCTCCGGACGGCTCCGGCCCGCTGGAAACCGCCCGCGGCATCGAGATGGGCCACATCTTCCAGCTCGGGCGCAAGTACGCCGAGTCGCTGGATTTGAAGGTGCTTGACCAGAACGGCAAGCTCAAGATCGTCACCATGGGCTCCTACGGCGTGGGCGTCACCCGCGCGGTCGCCGCCCTGGCCGAATCCAACCACGACGAGAACGGCCTGGTCTGGCCGCGCAACGTCGCCCCGGCCGACGTGCACCTGGTGGTCACCGGCAAGCAGGCCGAACTCTTCGAGGCCGCGCAGAAGATCGCCGACGAGCTGCACGCAGCAGGCGTCGAGGTCATTTACGACGACCGGCCGAAGGTTTCGGCCGGCGTGAAGTTCTCCGACGCGGAGCTCATCGGCGTGCCGACCATCGTGGTCATCGGCCGCGGCCTGGCCGACGGAGTGGTCGAGGTCAAGGACCGCGCCACGGGAGAGCGCACCGACGTGGCAGTGGACACCGTGGTGTCCGAGCTCATCGCGCTCGTCAAGGGCTAGACATGTTCGACGCGGCGGCGCTGCTTGATGGTTCCGGCCTGGAGGGACTCACGGCCGGAACCATTGCGCTTATCGTGCTCGCCGGCTTTGCCGCCGGCTGGATCGATGCGGTGGTCGGCGGCGGGGGACTGCTGCAGCTTCCCGCCCTGCTGCTGGTGCCGGGCATCTCCCCGGTGCAGGCGCTGGCCACCAACAAGATGGGTTCCATCTTCGGCACCACCACCAGCGCCATCACCTACTACCGCCGCGCCGCCCCGGATTTGCGCACCGCCATCCCGATGGCCGTGGTGGCGCTGGCCGGGTCCTTCGGCGGGGCGATCCTGGCCACGCTGCTGCCCCCGGAAGTGATCAAGCCGGTGATCATTGCCGCGCTGGTCGCGGTGGGGCTGTTCACGGTGTTCAAGCCAACCGCCGGTGAACTGACGGACCTGCGCTACACCGGGGGACGGCACTACGCGGTGGCCGGGGTGATCGGGCTGGTCATCGGCGGCTACGACGGGCTGATCGGCCCGGGCACCGGATCGTTCCTGGTCATCGCGATGGTCGCGTTCATGGGCTACAACTTCCTGGCCGCCAGCGCCAAGGCGAAGATCGTGAACATGGCCACCAACCTGGGCGCGCTGGCGTTCTTCCTGCCCACCGGGCACCTGCTCTGGGGGCTCGGGCTCGTCCTGGGCGTGGCCAACATGGCCGGCGGCTACCTGGGCGCGCGCATGGCCGTGACCAAGGGCAGCAGGTTCATCCGGATCGTGTTCCTGTCCGTGGTGGGAGCGCTGATCCTCAAGCTCGGCTACGACGTGCTGTTCCCGGGCTCGTAGGCCGGATTACACCCACGCACAAGTACGGCTCCCCAACCATCCAACCGGTGTACCGGTTCGATGGTCGGGGAGCCGTTCCTTTTTTGGACGGGGCCCGTTCGCGGCTAGCGCGCCGGCTTGAGCACCATGGCCGAGCCGCCGCCGCGGCGCGTCGGTTCGGCGGCCGCGGTCATCGTCCCGTCCGGGGCGAACTCGATGGCCTCCAGCGCACCGATCTCCGCCTGCGGCGTGAACGAATCGCCGGCAGGCACGAATTGGTGCCCGAGGGCCTCCAGCGCAGGCGCCTGGGACTCGATGAATTCCGGTTCGGCCGTGACCTTGGCCGTGTTGCGCTGCGAGGCGCGCGGTGCGGCAATGGCCTCGGGCAGGCTCATGCCCAGATCCACGCGGTTGACCAGGGTCTGCAGCACGGTGGTGATGATGGTTGAACCGCCCGGCGAGCCCAGGGCCAGCAGCGGCTTGCCCTCGGAGAGCACGATGGTCGGGGACATCGAGGACCTCGGGCGCTTGCCCGGATCTATCCGGTTGGGGTCGGTTGGGTTGTAGACGGTGGAGAAGTCGGTCAGCTCGTTGTTCAGCAGGAACCCGCGTCCCGGAACGACGATGCCCGAGCCGCCGGTCTGCTCGATGGTCAGGGTGTAGGACACCACGTTGCCCTTGGCGTCGGCCACGGCCAGGTGGGTCGTGGAGTAGTTTTCGGTGTCGGTTTCGTCGGCCGGGGCGGCGGTGGTCGCCGGGCAAAGCCCGTCGTAGTCGGCGACATCGCCCGGGGCCACGGGCTTGGCGGCCGCCTGGTCGGGATCAAGTGCGCAGGCGCGTTCGGCGCCGAACAGGGCATCGGTCAGGGTGCCGGTGGGCACGTCCACGAATGCCGGGTCTCCCACGTATTTGCCCCGGTCGGCAAAGGACAGCGCGCTGGCCTCGAGGTAGTGGTGCAGCGCGGCCGGGTTTTCCATGGAGGAGAGGTCGTAGTTTTCCAGGATGTTCAGGGCCTCGCCGATGGTGGTTCCCCCGCTGCTGGAGGGAGCCATGCCGTAGACCTCCAGTCCGCGGTAGTCGACCTTGGTGGGGGCCTGGGAGATGACCTCGTAGTCGGCCAGGTCCGCGGTGGAAAGGTGGCCGACCGGCACGGGAAGCTCGGTGTCCTCGGAGACAGGTGGGGCCTGGACAGCGGAGGCAATGTCCTGCGCCAACGCCCCGTGGTAGAAGGCCCTGACCCCGTCGCGGGCCAGCAGCCGGTAGGTCTTGGCCATGTCAGGGTTCTTCAGGATGCTGCCCACCTTTGGGGCATCGCCCCCGGGCAGGAAGAGCTCGGCGGTCGAGTCGAATGCGGCGAAGCGCTCTTGGTTGTCCAGGGTCTGTTCGCGGAAGGTCTCGTCCACGACGAAGCCGCGGGTGGCGGCCTTGATGGCAGGCTGCAGGGCCTGGCCGAGGCTGAGTGATCCCCAGTTTTCCAGGGCCCGCTGCCAGGTGGCCGCGGTGCCGGGCACGCCGACCGAGACGCCGCTGGTCACCAGCTCGGGGGTGAAGGGATAGGGGCTCCCTGTGGCGGGATCGATGAACGCGTCGTGCGGCATCGTGGCCGGGGCGGTTTCCCGTCCGTCCAGGGTGCTGACCTTTCCGGAGGCGGCGTCGTAGTACACGAAGTAGCCGCCCCCGCCGATGCCGGCGCTGTAGGGTTCGGTGACACCGAGGGTGGCCGCCGCGGCGACGGCGGCGTCCACCGCGTTGCCGCCCTTGCGCAGCACGGCGATTGCTGCCGCCGAGGCCTCGGGATCGACGGTGCTCACGGCCCCGCCGGTGCCGGTGGCGGTGGCCTGTTTGTCGGTTTGCCGCGGTTCGGCGGCGGCCGGTGCAGCGGTGATCGCCGACGCGATGAGGGTGAGGGCGGCGGCGCAGGTCGACGCTTGAATGAATCTGTGTGACACAGGGATCTCCTTGATGCGTGCGAGTGGGACACAGCCAACGTATTGCCCGGATGGCCAATGGGCCGAAGTGACACGCCTCACATGGTGGATTCGTGTGCCCGTGTCCTTGTGCTCGAGATGCTGGCCGAATGGCTCGGCGGGCCCCTGCCCACCACGGCCGCAGTGCCCGTCCGTGGTGGGCGCGGGGGTCCTGCTCCTCGGCTGTAACTTTCCGTTTTCGGCGGCCAGGCCGGGCCCCGAATGCTCGCCTCGACAGGCATACGCGCCGCTGGGAACCCCGGCCCTGAAACAGCCCGTGGCACCGGTCCTGCCGTGTTCGGCGGGGGCGGTGCCGCGGGCGGATGATGTTCCCGTGAAGCCCGGGAGTCTTCCGAACCAGGTCATTGATTGGCGTACCAATCGCCAGGCTTGGGACCGCTACAGGCCGGTCTTGCTCACCCCGAACTCTGCCTGCTTGCGGGTGTAGCCCTCGAAAATCAGCTGTTCAATCAGCCCGTTTCGGGAGAACGCCGTGTAGTCGAGGTAGTTTTCGGCGGCCTTCGCAGCCTGCTCGTTCCAATTCACTTTCACACGTTCCACTGCCCAGGTGGCGTCCTTGGTCGAGTAGTCCTCGAACTTCAATTGCGAGATCAGCCCCTTGCGGGAAAAAGCTGTGTAGTCGAGATAGTTTTCGGCGGCCCGAAGAGCGTTTTGCTGACTCACGGTGCCGGCTTCCGCCTCGGCCTTGGCGCTGGCGGCGGCCTCGGCCTTCGCTTCTTCTTTGGCCTTGGCGTTGGCTTCCGCCTCGGCTTTAGCGCTGGCCTCGGCTTCTGCCTTGGCCGCTGCCTTCGCATCGTCCTTCGCCTTGGCGCTGGCTTCCGCTTCCGCCTTTGCGCGGGCTTCGGCCTCGGCCTTGGCACTGGCCTCAGCCTCGGGGGACACCGCGTCGACCTCTGCGGCCTGGGTGGCGCTCGGCGACGCAACGGCAGCTGCAGTGGTTTCAGGTGCAGAGGACGACGGGTCGCCGATGCCACCACAGGAGCCCACGATGAATGAAAGGCCGACGAGGCCGACGACACCGATGCCAATCTTCTTTCCCCGGCTCAGCGGCTTCTTCGGTTTCTGCGGAGCGGGAGCCGAAAATCCGCTGACGGAAGGACCGAAGCCCGAGGAACCGGATGCAGGCGAAGGAATCGCACCGGGTGAGGGCGTTCCGGGCATCACCGACAGGTAAAGATACGGATTTGTCGAAAACTCGGCGGGCGGCATGGCCGGGTGGCCAGTGCCATTGTCCACCCACAGGGGCCAACCGGCGGGCGGAGCACCCCAAGTCGATTCCGGAATCCACGATGGAGTGGGAGTGAAATCGGCCGGAAGATACTGACGCCAGAGCGGCGGTGGATTGAAACGAACAGACATGGTTCCCCCTGATGACGGTTGCGAATCGGAGCTCCCATTTCCCCCGGCAGCTCCTATCGGTGATCGTAGCCCCGGACACAGACGATTTGGGGTCAGAGAACGAGTCGGATGCAGGTTCGTGGGCCACACGAGCTTGCGCGGTGGGGCTTTTCCCGCCAGTGGGAATTCGGGACGTTGCTTTCCACCGAAGCTGCGAGCCCGCCTTTGTGGGTGACCGACGCAGGGAAATAGCCAGATAGGCCATGGCGCGTAGGCAATACGTAGGGTCCCTGGAGCCGGAATCGGCTCTGGCCTGGGTGGCGCCGTTCTGGGCTGCTGCCAACCCGGCGGCTATCCGGAAGAGGCGCTTGCGTCCGTAGGCTTGGGTGTTCCGGCCACGGCGGTGAAGTCCGGAACCTTGCCGGTCACCTGGCGGGCCTGCAGGCCCTGGGCCCAGGCAGCGTTGAAGAGGTAGGCCCGGGGTTCCCCGACCTGGCCGGCGGCGGCGTCGCGCAACAGCAAGGCCAACTGGGCCTCGCCGCTGCGGGCCGCATCCATGGGGTTGGAGATGGCATCTGCCGGCAGTTGGTAGGCCGGCTGCCGGATCGGTTCGCAGTCGTGGGCTGCATCAAGTTGCTTCTCGAGGGATTTGGCGAATTCCACCAGCACCTCGGACCTGTTCCAGGCCGCGGTGCGCAGCCCGGCGCTGGTCCGTGCGCCGGCCACGTCGTAGGCGTATCCCATCCGGTAGGCCGCATCGATGACCTCGCCCAGCAGCTGCCCCGAATCCGTGGTCCCGGTGCCCTTGCCGTCGGACGGTGCAATGGCCGGGCAGGCGGAGAACGTGAACTCGGGCATCTTCGCCGCGGCGGCCCTGTCCACGGTGGGCGCCGCCGCGGGCACCGCGGCCGAGGACGAGGCAGAAGCGGAGGCGGCAGCCGAGGTGGTTTCCGCTGCCTGTGCGGCCAGTTCCGTGGCCGGGGTGGGCAGCGCATCGATGGCCGCCTGCGGGGCCCCGGCGGCGGAGAGCACGGTGCGGGCCTGCAGCACCAGCTCGAATCCGGCACCGGAGAGCCTGCGCGCATCCTGCCCGGGGGCGGTGAGCGCCTCGTGCAGCAGGCCGTTGCCCGCACTGGCCAATCGCTCGGAGAACTCGGCGGGCGTCAACGGGGGGACCGCCGAGGGCGGGGCGGTTGAGGCCTCGGCCCCGGTGCCCGCGGCTCCGCTCGCCGAGGCGGCAGCGGCCGCCAAGGCACCGGGTGTGAGTAATTCGACATGCTCCGCCAGCATCGACCTGGCACCCTGCAGCGCGGCGGTGGTTTTGGCACCCGTGGAGGTGGCCGGGTGCTCGAGCATGTTGCCGACGGAATCAAGCAGCACGGGCAGTTCGTCGGTGGCTTTCGGGGGCACCTCGAGGACCGGTTCGGTGCCGAGAATCCGTTGCCATGTAGGGGATTCCCGGTTCAGGTAGACCCCGGTGCCGAAGGTGCCCGCGGCCACGGCAACAACCGCCGCCGCGGCCAGCACGCGGAGCCTGGTGTGGGGCCTGCGGGGTGCGGGGGAAACGGGGTGCCTGGGGTCCATTGGGTGCTGATCCATCACCACCGATCATCCCATGGACCCGGGTCGCGGGGCGGCAGGCGGGAATCGGGCAGACGGATGGCCCCAAAAGTCGCTACCCTAGGATTCACAACATCGAATAATGTGGGAGGACTTTCATGACCGGCAAGCCGGCAGACATCCAGCTCGAGGCGGCCCGCCTCACCGAACTACTGGAGCCCACCGTTGCCTCCCACCAGTTGGTGCTCGAAGAAGTCCAGGTGCGCCGTGCCGGGGACCAGCGCATCGTGCACGTGGTGGTCGATTTGCCCGACGGCACCGACGGCATCGAACTCGACGCGGTGGCCGAGGTTTCCCGCTCGATTTCCGAGGCATTGGACAAGGACCCGCACGACACCGCGGATCCGTACGAACTTGAAGTATCTTCCCCCGGGACCTCGCGTCCGCTGACCTTGCCGCGCCACTGGCGCCGCAACGTCGGGCGCATGGTGAAGGTCAACGTCATCGGCGAGGACAACCTGCTGGGCAGGCTGACCGACGTGGACGAGGACGGCATCACCATCGTCCCGGAGATCGAGGTCAAGAAGGGCATGAAGCCCAAGCAGGGCGAGGCCCGCAGCATCGGCTTCTCCCTGATCCGCCGCGGCAACGTCGAGGTGGAGTTCACCCGGGCCGAGGCCGCGGCACTGCAGGAACTAGAGCTTGATCCAGAAGACGACGAAAACGCGGAGGCCTGAGTTGGACATTGATATGAGCGCGCTGCGCATGCTTGAAAAAGAGCGCGAAATCCCGATCGACGTGCTGATCCCCACCATTGAGCAGGCCCTGCTCATTGCCTACCAGAAGTCCCCGGGTGCGATGCCGCAGGCACGCGCCGAGGTCGACCGCCGCAACGGCCACGTGACGATCTTCGCCACCGAGACCGAGGAGGACGGCACCGTCGTGGGCGAGTTCGACGACACCCCCACCGGCTTCGGCCGCATTGCCGCCTCCACCGCACGCCAGATCATCCTGCAGCGCCTGCGCGACGCCGAGGACGACAACGTCGTGGGCGAGTTCAAGAACAAGATCGGCGAGATCGTCTCCGGGCAGATCCAGCAGGGCAACAACCCGATCATGGTCCAGGTCAACCTGGGCGTCGTCGAGGCCCTGCTGCCGCCGCCGGAGCAGGTGCCGGGGGAGAAGTACACCCACGGCAACCGCATCCGCTGCTACGTGGTCGACGTCAACCGCGGCCCCAAGGGCCCGGCCGTCACCCTGTCGCGTTCGCACCCGAACCTGGTCCGCCGGCTCTTCGAGCTCGAGGTCCCGGAGATCGCCGACGGCGCCGTGGAAATCATGGCGCTGGCCCGTGAAGCCGGCCACCGCACCAAGATCGCCGTGCAGGGCAACGTCCCGGGCCTGAACGCCAAGGGCGCCTGCATCGGTGAAATGGGTTCGCGCGTGCGCGCCGTGATGACCGAGCTGAACGACGAGAAGATCGACATCGTCGACTACAACGACGATCCGGCGAAGTTCATCGCCTCGGCGCTGTCCCCGTCCAAGGTCGTCTCGGTGACCATCACCGACGAGTCGACCCGTTCGGCCCGCGTCGTGGTGCCCGACTACCAGCTGTCGCTGGCCATCGGCAAGGAAGGGCAGAACGCCCGCCTGGCGGCCAAGCTCACCGGCTGGCGCATCGACATCATCTCGGACGCCGTCGCGGCCGAGTAGCAGCAGCCAGCCATCAGGCCGTCGCGCCCGCAGGCCGGTAGGCATCCCCAACGGGGAGCCAGCCGGCCGGGGGCCGGCGGTCTTTTGCCTGCCGGGCGCCGCCAGCGGCCCATCGGCCCCGAAGCGGGGGCCACGTGTCCCACGGCACGCTCCACGGATTCCGGAAACGCGCTAGACTTGTCTGTGGTCCACTATGCATAGTGGTAAATCGAATGCGGGAGAAGAACCAACGTGTCATTGCAGCAACAGCCGCAGCGCACGTGCATTGGTTGCCGCACCGTGGTGGACCAGAACCAGCTGACGCGCTGGGTCTTGAGGGCGAAGGACGGCAAGTCCGTCCTGGTGCCCGATCCGACCCGTAGTCTCGCCGGGCGGGGTGCTTGGCTGCACCCCAACCCGGAATGTGCCCAACGTGCCGTACAGCGCGGGGCATTCGCACGGTCCTTTCGGGCCAACGTGGATGTCTCCTCGCTTGTGGCGGAACGGCGGGCCAAGGAACGGACCCAACCAGGGAAACCGGCCTTCACAAACGTCCAACCTGAAAGCGGGTCAGAAATCTGATGGAAACCCGATGAGTTCCAAGCGATGAGCGCCTAACGATGATGAATCGGTTATGCGTCGCAGCGCCTGTGGCATCCGTTTTGGATGCTGGGCTAGACAGCAAACGTTGGTTCGTGCCAAAAACTTTGTAAGAAGAAGTGGTGCGGACCTTCAGACAGGAGAAATGTGGCTAAGGTCCGCGTACACGAGCTCGCCAAAGAGCTCGGAATCACTTCAAAGGATGCAGTTGCCAAACTGCAGGAAATGGGCGAGTTCGTCCGTTCCGCATCCTCAACCATCGAGGCACCGGTCGTGCGCAAGCTGCGCACCGCGTTCCCGAACGCTGCCCCGGCAGCACCCAAGGCAGCCCCGGCCGCCAAGGCCCCTGCAGCCCCGGTGACCCCGGGCGCAGCCGCACCGAAGCCGGCCGGCACCGTTCCGGCCCCGGCTCCGGCAGCAGCAGCACCGGCCGCAACCGAGGCGCCAGCCGCCCCGGCAGCACCGGCACCGGCCCCGGCCGCCGAAGCAGCAGCACCGTCGGCCGCCCCGCGTCCGGGTGCCAAGCCCGGCGCACCGCGTCCGGGCAACAATCCGTTCTCTTCCCAGCAGGGCATGCGCCCCACCGGTGAGAACGCGCGCCCCGAGCGCACCGAGCGTTCGGACCGCCCGGCTTCGGCCCCGCGTCCGGGTGCCAAGCCAGGTGGCCCGCGTCCGGGCAACAACCCGTTCGCTTCCCAGCAGGGCATGCGCTCCGGCGGCCCCGGTGCCGGTGGATCCCGTCCCGGCGGTCCCCGCCCGGGTGGACCGCGTCCCCCGGCCGGTGCCGGTGGTCCCCGTCCCGCAGCAGGCGCAGGCGGTCCCCGCCCGGCAGCCGGTGCAGGCGGCCCCCGTCCAGCCGGTGCCGGTGGACCGCGCCCCGCAGGCGCAGGTCCGCGCACCCCGGGAGGCGCTCGCGCCACTCCCGGCATGATGCCCAACCGCACCGAACGTCCGGCTCCGGCCGGTGCACGTCCGGGTGGTCCGGGCCGCGGCGGCCCGGCACGTCCGGGTGGCGCACCAGGCGCCGGCGGAGCTCCGGGAGCAGCCGGTGGCGGCGGCGGTTACAAGGGCGGCGGCGGTCCCAACCGCGGTCGCGGTGGAACCCAGGGTGCCTTCGGCAAGGGCGGCGCAGGCCGCGGCAAGCAGCGCAAGTCCAAGCGCGCCAAGCGCCAGGAACTTGAGCAGATGAGCGCTCCGAGCCTCGGCGGCGTCAGTGTGCCCCGCGGCAACGGCTCGACCGAGGTTCGCCTCCGTCGTGGCTCGTCGATCACCGACTTCGCCGACAAGATCAACGCCAACCCGGCAGCTCTTGTCACCGTGCTCTTCCACCTGGGAGAAATGGCCACCGCCACCCAGTCCCTGGACGAGGCAACCTTCGACGTCTTGGGTGCCGAGCTTGGCTACGTCGTCACCGTCGTGTCCCCCGAGGACGAAGAGCGCGAACTGCTCGCCTCGTTCTCGATCGACTTCGACGCCGAGCTTGAGGCCGAAACCGAGGACATGCTTGAGGCACGTCCGCCGGTGGTCACCATCATGGGTCACGTTGACCACGGTAAGACCCGCCTGCTGGATGCCATCCGCAAGTCCAACGTCATCGAGGGCGAAGCCGGCGGCATCACCCAGCACATCGGTGCCTACCAGATCCACCACATCCACGAAGAGATCGATCGTGCGATCACCTTCATTGACACCCCGGGCCACGAGGCGTTCACCGCCATGCGTGCACGTGGTGCCAAGGTCACCGACATCGCCGTGTTGGTTGTTGCAGCGGACGACGGCGTCATGCCGCAGACCGTTGAGGCACTCAACCACGCCAAGGCCGCCGGTGTTCCGATCGTCGTGGCAGTGAACAAGGTCGACAAGGAAGCCGCGAACCCTGACAAGGTCAAGGGCCAGCTGGCCGAATACGGCCTGGTTCCGGAGGAATACGGTGGCGACACCATGTTCATCCACGTCTCCGCCCTGCAGAAGCTCGGCATCGACGAGCTGCTCGATGCAGTGCTGCTGACGGCCGACGCCGCGTTGGACATGCGTGCCAACCCGGACAAGGACGCCCGCGGCATCGCGATCGAAGCGAACCTCGACAAGGGTCGCGGCGCCGTGGCAACCGTGCTGGTCCAGTCCGGTACCCTGGCCGTCGGCGACACCATCGTTGCCGGTACCGCACACGGCCGTGTGCGTGCCATGTTCGACGAGAACGGCGAGAACCTCGACGTCGCACTGCCCTCGCGCCCGGTCCAGGTCCTTGGCCTGTCCAGCGTGCCGCGTGCAGGTGACACCTTCCTGGTGACCGACGACGAGCGCACCGCCCGCCAGATCGCCGAGAAGCGCGAAGCCGCGGACCGCAATGCGGCCCTGGCCAAGCGTCGCAAGCGCATCACCCTGGAAGACTTCGACCAGGCCGTTGCCGACGGCAAGATCGACACCCTCAACCTCATCCTCAAGGGTGACGTGTCCGGTGCCGTGGAAGCCCTGGAAGATTCGCTGCTCAAGATCGACGTGGGCGAGGGCGTGCAGCTGCGCGTCATCCACCGCGGCGTGGGCGCAATCACCCAGAACGACGTCAACCTTGCAACCGTTGACAACGCGATCATCATTGGCTTCAACGTCAAGCCCGCTGAGCGCGTTGCCGAAATGGCCGACAAGGAAGGCGTCGACATGCGCTTCTACTCGGTCATCTACGGTGCAATCGATGACATCGAGCTGGCTCTCAAGGGCATGCTCAAGCCGGAGTACGAGGAAGCCCAGCTGGGCACCGCGGAGGTCCGCGAGGTCTTCCGTTCATCGAAGTTCGGCAACATTGCCGGCTCGATCGTTCGCTCGGGCACCATCCGCCGAAACACCAAGGCACGCGTCCTGCGCGATGGCAAGGTCATCGGCGAGGGCCTGACCGTGGACTCGCTCAAGCGGTTCAAGGACGACGCCACCGAGGTCCGCGAGGGCTTCGAATGTGGTATCGGCCTGGGCTCGTTCAACGACGTCAAGGACGGCGACACGATCGAGACCTACGAGATGCGCGAAAAGCCGCGCGCTTAGTCAATATCAAGCGCTGCTAGTCGACGGTGGGGCGCCGCAACCGCACAAGGTTGCGGCTCCCCGCCGTCGAAGCGCATTAACCGGCATCCGAGGATGCCGAGAAAAGGAGTGAACGTGGCTGACTCAGCTCGCGCCGCAAAACTGGCCCAACGCATCAAGGTGGTTGTAGCCCAGGCACTGGGCAAGGCCGTGAAGGATCCCCGCGTGGAGGCCATCACGGTCACCGACGCACGGGTGACCAACGACCTGCAGCACGCGACCATCTACTACACGGTCTTTGGCGACGACGAAGCCAAGGCCGATGCGGCAGCTGCCCTGGCGAAGTCCAAGGGCGTCCTGCGCAAGGAGGTCGGCAAGAACGTCACCGTGCGCCTGACCCCGACCCTGGAATTCGTTGCAGACGAAATCCCGGTCAACGCCTCGAACCTCGAGGCGCTGCTTCGGGTGGCCAAGGCCAAGGACGCCGAGGTTGCCGCGCTGGCGGCAGGCAAGACCTTCGCCGGCGACGCCGACCCGTACAAGCACGACGAAGAAGAAGAGGACGACGCCTAGGCGTTTGCCCCTTGCGCCCGGTTCCCCGGGCAGCACGAAACCCCGCAACGGGACCTGGAAAACCAGGATCCGGTTGCGGGGTTTCTGCGTTCGGCGCGCTGGGCCGCCGACATCGTGGCCACCTGACGAAGCGGCCCGCCGGCGTCACAGGCGGGAAGCGGCTTCGGCCGCGGCAGTGCTATCCGTTGTTGACCGCCTTCGGTGCCCCGATGCCCGGATTGATCTGGTGCGGACCGGATGCCGATGGCCTCACATCAAAGTCGAACATCGCCGTAGGCAGATAGACCGTTGAACACGAGTTCGGGATGTCAACCACACCGGACAGACGGCCCTCGATGGGCGCTGCACCGAGCAACAGGTAGGCCTGCTCCGGGGCATACCCGAATTTCGACAGGTAGTCGATGGCATGCAGGCAGGCACGCTGGTAGGAAAGGTGCGAATCCAGGTACTTCTGTTCCCCGTCCAGGGTCACCGAGGTGCCGGAAAACGCCAACCACTCGCTGAACTGCGGCTCCACGCGGCCCGGCATGAAGATCGCGTGCTCGGACACGCCGTAGGTGTCCATCCCGCCCTTGATGATGTCCACGCGCAGGTCGATGAACCCGCCCATTTCGATCGCGCCACAGAAGGTGATCTCGCCGTCGCCCTGCGAGAAGTGAAGGTCGCCGACCGAGAGGTTCGCACCGTCGACAAACACCGGGTAGAAGATCCGGGACCCCTTGGACAGGTTCTTGATGTCCTGGTTTCCACCGTTTTCCCGTGGCGGTGCGGTCCGACCTGCCTCGCTGCCCACACGGGCCCACTGATCGCGGGGCAGCCCTCCAAGTACGGCGTGTTCGGCTTCCGGCGGCAGGGCCAGCGGCGGCACGCGGTGCGGGTCGGTGGCAATCAGGTCGCCTTCGCGCTTGTTCCACTTGGCTAGCAGTTCCGCAGAGGGCGCGGTGCCCATGAGCCCTGGGTGGATGATGCCCTCGAACTTGACCTCGGGGACGTGCCGGGAGGTGGCTACCTGTCCGGTGAAGTCCCAGATGGCCTTGTAGGCATCGGGGAACTGGTCGACCAGGAAGCTGCCTCCGTTGTTCTTGGAGAAAATGCCGGTGTAGCCCCAGCCTTGTCCGGCCAGCGGGCCGGAGTCTTCCTGCGGGATCGGACCCACATCAAGGATGTCAACGACCAGCAGGTCTCCGGGCTTGGCCCCTTCAACGCCGAAGGGACCGGAGAGCTTGTGGACCGTCAACAGCGGGGCATCGAGGATGTCCTGGGCGGAGTCGTCGTTCTTGATGGCACCGTCGAACCATTCTCGGCAGTCCACGCGGAAGACGTCGCCGGGTTTGACCACTGCCACCGGCGGGATCTCCGGGTGCCAACGGTTGTGTCCGAGTTTCTCCTGGTCCTCGAACTTTTTGGACGAATCGAGAGGGAACAATACTTCGGGCATTGCATTTCTCCTAACGAACTCTTCACGAACTTTTCGTGGTGTGTATTTTCTTCGCGGCTCAGGGCCGGGGAAGCTTTTGGTGCAGCGGGTTGTGCGTGTACCGGGAGCCCGATGCCTTGCCACCGGCAGGCAGGCGGTTGGAAACCACTTCGGGCTCATGGGCGCTGCGCTTGGTTGAATCGATGAGCTTGAACTCCGCCGAGCCGGAAAGCGAGAGCTTGGGCGCACTGATCCGACGTCGCGACGCCTGCCCACATGCAGGACAATCCAGCACTTGCGGGGCCTGGCTCATGGAGAACGAGGCCTCGAACTGGGTGCCTTCGGGACAACGGAACTCGTACAACGGCATGGGTGGACCTCCTGGTGTGGACGCGGCTGGGGTGGGCAGGAAGAAACAGGTGTGTGGTGGTGGCCGAATGGAATCAACCGGCCCGAGGCGTAGGGATGAACGGCTCGGCGGGCGTGTTGTTGGATGCGCGGCGGCCCATGAAAAACGAGAAACCCAGTGCGGCGAGCCCCGCGGCGGCCATCCACAGGGCATTGGGAACGGTGGACCTAAAGGCCCCGGTCAGCAGCAACAGTGCGGGAATTGTGGCGGAAATATGTGCCACGGTCAATGTGAACCAGCCGGTCGCAATGGTTAAGTTGTCCATGTGTAGCCCCAGCACGAGGAAGAACATAAACCACAACACCGCCCACAGGTACCACATCACGGCCGTAACCGGATCTTGGAAGTGCACGGCCAAAACCGTGCCGAAGACGGCGGCGCACACCGTGACGAAGAGCGAGAACCAGCCCAGCCCGTCACCGGGCAGGTCGTACAGCTGGTTGAGGCCCACATACAAGTAGGTGAAGGAAAAGAGGTAGAGTCCCGACGCGCCGAAGATGACGGCAGGGTCCTCGTTGGCCTGGGCAATGATGATGGTGGGGAAGATCGTCTGCATGCCTCCGACGAAGAGGTTCATCAGTGCGCCGGACTTCCCGGGCACCTTGCCAATGAGCATCAGTCCGTTGATGAAAAGGACCGCTCCGACGTATAGCAAACCGACGTTACTCAAGTGAACATCCTTCAAACGCTTATGTGGGTTGAGGGGTGGACCGCCGGCCGATATAAAAACCAAACTTTGCCGGGTATATTACGAGCTGCCCCCAATGTATCCACATGGCTTGAACAAGGTCAATGGGTGCTCCATGAAGCCCCTGTGGCTGATGGCGACGCAGGACATTGGCCAAGCATGCCCGTTCGCATGGAGCAATCCTTGAGCAACCAACCAATGCCGCCGAGGAATAGGGGTAACAATTACCGCACCATCCCGAACCCACCTGATGGGTGGAAACTGCCTGGATGAGGTCGTTTAATGCTGAATCACTGCAAGCGTCGCATCAGCGCAAACACCGTGATGCGGCTCGGACCGTACGTCGCCGGGAACGCGCAGAGCGGTGTCAACCTGCATGCGCACTACGACAAGATAATCGGTCCGGTGGCCCTGGGTTGTGCCGCCGATGCCGTTCATCCACTGAAAGGGCGACGACTTGCGCGATGCGGGGTTGCTTGGGCTACGCGGCAAGGAGCGGTCGCTGGAAATTTGCCGGGGCATTCCCTAGACAGGGTCCCAGTGGTGTGCGCGGATATCGTGCCGACGGGATTGCGAATCATCATGCGACTGGTCGATCTGTCCACGTCATGGCAAGACCACTCCGTGCACCGGGGTTTCCTGCCAGGGTGCATTTCGGGCGTCGAAAGGCCCCGAAAGCGGTTTCTGGCCTCAAATCCGCTTTCGAGGTCCTTCGGATGCGGCCTCAGCCGTTTGCCTGCACCGTGGTGCTACCTGATATGGGCCGTCACCAGCTTCCCGGAGGGTGTCAGGGCCTCGGTGCTGGCAATCAGCTTTTGGTTGTGGATGGCGACATCGCTGGCCAGCAGTGCCGGAAGCACCGTCACGGCCTTGCCCTTGACGATCTTCGCGACGCCACTCCCGAAGAGCTCGGCCACGTAGACACTGTCCTTGTGGTCAAGGGCGATGCCGGTAGGCGCATTGAGCCCGGTGGCGACGGTGTAGGTCTTCTTCGAATGCAGGTTCATCTTGTAGACCTTGCCCACGGACATGGATTCGCCCGGTACCCCCGGAAGCACGGTGTAGTAGAGCCAGTTGCCCTTGATCGTGATGTCGGTGGGAACCGGCTGGGCCCAGTACTTGTGGCCGAGCATGCAATCGGGGACGACCATGCCCATCTCGGCGCTGGCGGCCTGCACGGCCTTGGTGATGAGGATGGGTTCGGCCGGAACCTTCTTGACCAGTGAGACCTTGCCGTGGTTGTTCACGTGCAGGATGGCGTTGGCGCCGGAGTCTCCGACGTACAGGCCGTTGCGGGCCGGGACGCTGGAGTACGGGTGCGAGTACAGCTCGCCGATGGAACGCAGGTACGGGGCCTGGGCCAGGCACGCCTTGGAGACGTCACGGACCCCGTAAACGGTCTTGCCGTCGGGATCGTGCTTCTTTTCGAAGGCGGCCATGTCGGTGACGGTGCGGGTCTTGCCCTTGTGGTTGATGGTCTTCAGCAGTGCGGGAGTGAGACCGGCCGGCGGTTCTGAACCGTCGGATCCCGCGTTTTCAAAGTAGTACGTGGTGCCTCGGGCGTAGGAAAGTCCGACGATTTCCTTGCCCGGGGCGGAGACAAGCGTGCTCTTCTTGCCGGACGGCGAAACTGAGGTGACCATGCCGGCCATCGATTCGGCAACCAGGATGTTGCCGTGCGGCCCGAAGGCGACCTTGAGCGGGCCGCCGAGCCCGGTGGCCAGGGTCTTGACGTTGGTGATGGCCGGTGCCGGCGGATGGTGCTTGTTGTTGTGGGCCTGGGCGGGGGCGACACTAAGTGTCACCGTCATGGCCGAGGCGGCGGCTACTGCCGCGAATGCGCGAAACTTCATGATGGGGTGTCCTAGTCAAGAGAACGGGGCGCGCCGCTTGGTTGCGGTGCGTGAACTATTGAACTGGCTCGTTTCATCACGCGACGGGGCCCAAGGCAACGGACAGATGGCCGCTGCCGGAATTTGGCGGTGCAAGGCAACATCAATGGCGGGCGAGCGACGCCGATGAAAAATCTTACGAGGGGATGCCGTGAAAACGGGACGAGGGTGTTGGCGCCCCCAGCTGCACCTTGCCCGACACATGTGATCCGGCCATGGCCAGATAGTCAGAAGGGTAGGGCGAGGATGCAAGGAAGTCAATGGAAAGCGTGCGCTATTCGTTTTTGCCCGTGACTCGGTGTCGTTGCAGCGGCATTCCGGACTTTTGGGCATCAAGGCCGCCCGGATGCCGGAGGTGGTGCAGTGTCGAGCAGGGCATGCACCGAACGGCAATATCACGTCGGCTGGAGACCCCTCCCGGGTCCGTCGGGCACGATGCGGTCGTGGCATGCGGCGGTGGCCTCGGGCGGGATGGGCGGTGCACCGACGTGCAGCTTGTTGCTGATGCCCAGAGCCGAGACGATGCCGGAAACCACCATGAGCCCTGCGGTCACCAGCACCACCCGGTGGAAGGCGGCGGTGTCCAGCACCGGCCCGGTGACCAACCCCACTGCAGCAATCGCGAGCAGCCCGGCCACCCGGGACACCGCGTTGTTGATGGCCGAGGCGATGCCGCTCTGCGCCGGATCTATGGCACCGAGGATCGCAGCGGTCAGCGGCGCAACGGTCACCGCCAGGCCCAGGCCGAACACCACAACGCCCGGCAGGATCTGCCACCAGTAGTCCAACGGGTCCTCGGCGAAGAGCATCAGCGCGAAGCCCGTGCCTGCCAGCACCGGTCCCACCGACATGAACAGCCTCGGTCCGTATTTGCCCGCCAGCGTCCCGAAGAGCGCTGAAAGCAACAGGGACATGAGCGTCAGCGGGATCGTTGCCAACCCGGCGGCAAAGGCGGTGAAGCCCGCGGCTTCCTGCAGGAAAACCGGGATGATGAATGTCCCCAGCGAGATGCCGGCATAGAAGGCAGCGGTGGCCAGGTTCCCGATGCCGAAGTTCCGTTCGCGGAACAGATGCAGCGGCATCATCGGATCCTTGGCCCGCGACTCGCGCCGGATGAAGGCGGCCAGGCACAACAATCCCAGCGCGAACGGCAGGTAGACCATGGGGTCTGCCCAACCGGGCCCGGCCTGGAAGATCAGGGCAAAGACCGTCCCGGCGAGCCCGAAGGCCACCAGCACGGCACCGGGAAAATCGATCGGCGTCCGGGCTTCGGTCCGCACAGGGTCGTGCAGCCGGGCCAACAGCACCAGCGTGGTGGCGATGGGAATGACGTTGATGGCAAAGACCAGCCGCCAGGAGACGGTGTCCACCAGCAGGCCGCCGAGCAGGGGGCCGGCAACGAACGCCGTGCCGGTCCACCCGGTCCAGGTGCCGATGGCGCCCGCCCGGGGGCCCTTCTCGAAGGTGGAGGTGATCAGGGCCAGGGAACTGGGGACCAGCAACGCCGCCGCGGCGCCCTGCAGCAGGCGGGCGGCGACCAGCACGGCTCCGGTCGGTGCCGCGGCGCACAAGAGCGAGGCGATGCCGAAAAGGATGAGCCCGGTGCGCAGGATCCGCACCCGCCCGAAGATGTCCGACAGGCTTCCGGCGACCATGATCAGGGACCCGAGCGTGAGCAGGTAGCCGTCAAGCACCCACTGCTGGGTGGTGATGCCGCCGCCCAGTTCCCGGGCAATGGCCGGCAGCGCCACGTTGACGATCGAGCCGTCCAGGAAGGCCACGAAGGAGGAGAGGATAGCCACCAAGAGCACGATTCGTTCATGCCGGCTCATGATCTTCATCCCCTTTGGCCTTGGCACACCTTGCCCCGACCGTAGGAGCCGGGCCCCAGGCAAGTCAATGGCTTGTCGACCGATCGCCGGATGGGGCCGGGCATGCAGCAACGGACCGCTCTTGCCCGAAGGCCGGAAACCCGAGGCGCGCGGAAGAACCGGGGGAAAAAGCCCCCGGCGAACCGGCCTATACTGGAGGGCGTGAAAACTGCCCCGGAGAACCCCACCCAAGCCATCGGCTCAGGCCTGGTCATCGTCGACAAACCGCAGGGTTGGACGAGCCATGACGTGGTCGGGCGCACGCGCCGGCTGGCGGGGACCCGCAAGGTCGGGCACGCGGGCACCTTGGACCCGATGGCCACCGGCGTGCTGGTGCTGGGCATCAACAAGGCCACTCGCCTGCTGACCTACATCGTGGGCGCCAACAAGACCTACACGGCCACCATCCGCCTGGGCGAATCGACGATCACCGACGACGCCGAGGGCGAGATCGTGCAGACCCGGATCGCCGCCGCGCTCACCGAGGAGCAGATCCGCGCCTCCATCGCCAAGCTCACCGGCCCGATCGAGCAGGTGCCCTCCTCCGTCAGCGCCATCAAGGTCAACGGAGAGCGAGCCTACGCCCGCGTGCGCGCCGGGGAAGACGTGAAGCTGGCCTCCCGCCCGGTGACCATCCACCGCTTCGAGGTGCACGACATCCGCCGTGAACGCGGCGGCAAGGTCCAGGACATCGACGTGACCGTGGAGTGCTCCTCGGGCACCTACATCCGGGCGCTGGCCCGCGACCTGGGCGAGGACCTGGCCGTGGGCGGGCACCTGACCGCGCTGCGCCGCACCGAGGTCGGGCCCTACACGCTGGACCGTGCCCGCACGCTGGAGCAGCTGGCCAAGGACTTCGAGTACCTGCCGCTGGAACTTGCAGCCGACGCGCTGTTCACCCGCCGGGACTTGAGCGAGCACGAACGCTCCGAGCTTTCATTCGGCCGGCGGATCAGCGCGAACGAGACCGGGGAAATGACGGCGGCCTTTGCCCCCGACGGGACCCTGGTGGCCTTGCTGAAGAACAAGGGCAAGGAAGCCAAGCCCGAGCTCGTGTTCGCCACCGCTTCCTAGCCTGGCTGCGTGCCCGTGTGTGAACGAATGACTTTTAAGGGGTAACTTCCGCCGTGATCGTTGACGGATTCTTCATTGCCGGTGCCATCCTGTGCGCCGTGGCCGTGCTGCTGGGTGTGCTGGCCACCATCATCCGCACCTATCCGGATGACTTCGCGTTGGTCGCGGTCGCGCTGCTGGAGGTGTTCCTGGTGGTCTACGGGATCGCCGCGGCGATCCGGCAGGCCGGGGGACAGGCGATCAGCGGGGAGCCCTGGGAGTTCTGGGGCTACCTGCTCACCGCGCTGCTGATCCCGGTGCTGGCCTTCGTGTGGGCGGTGACCGACAAGTCGCGGTGGTCCAACACCGTGTTGGCGGTCTCCGGGGCCATAGTCTTTGTCATGTTGTACAGGATGGAACAGATTTGGGACGGGGCGTTGCCGGCATGAGCGAGCACGGAAGAAACCAGGTGAGGCGTTCGCGCATCGTGGATGCGGCGAACCGCAAGGACAGCAACAAGCCGGTGCGCTCCAACGGCGGGCGCAGCTCGGGCCTGGGCCGGATCATCATCGCCGTGTACGGGGTGCTGGCGCTTTCGGCCACGGTCCGTGCCGTCTACCAGATCCTGCTGGACTTCGATGCGGCTCCGCTGGCCTACCTGCTCAGCGCGCTGGCGGGTGCCGTGTACATCGTGGCGACCCTCGCGCTGGCCTCGAAGAAGCCCGGCAGCTGGAGGCTCTCCTGGTACGCGGTGCTCTTCGAGCTGGTCGGCGTGCTGGTGGTGGGCACGCTCAGCTTCGCGCTGCCGGCGCTCTTTGCCCACCCGGCAGTGTGGTCGCACTTCGGTTCCGGCTACGGCTACGTGCCGCTGGTGCTGCCGCTGATCGGCCTGTGGTGGCTGGCCAGGCACAAGATGCCCGAGACCCGGGAACAAGGCGCGGGGAAGTAGCTTCCCGGCAGGACGAATCCCCGGCAAGCAGAAGCACGGATACACCACGAGCCGGGTTTCCCCGCCAATTCGCCAGTGGCGAAAAGGCCAGGGAAACCCGGCTCGCTTGGTATTGCGGGAAGGGGCGTTACTTCTTGCCGAAGAGCCCGCCGAGGATGCCGCCCAGATCCGGGCCGCCGGCACCCTGGCCCTGCTGCTGGCCGGCGCCGTCCCCGCCGCCAAGGATCCCGCCCAGGATTCCGCCGAGGTCCAGCCCGCCGGGAGCCTGGCCGTTGCCGGCACCCTGGCCGCCCAGTAGCCCGCCGAGCATGCCGCCCAGCCCGCCCTGCGAGGAGGACAGCTTCTTGGCCAGGAACGCCATGACCAGCGGGGCCAGGATCGGCAGCGCCTTTTGCACCAGCGCGCCGAGATCCACCCCGCCCCCGGCCGCGCCGCTGAGCTGGGAGGCAAGGGCCGACTGGTTCTCTCCCAGGGCGTGCTGCACGATCTTTTGCCCGTCAGCGGTGTCCACCGCGTCGATGTCGACCCCGCCGTCCAGGAACGTCGCATCGTGCTGTGCGATGGCCGCGGACAGGGCGTCGGCGCCGTCGGGGGAGGCCGCGTTGTTTTGCAGGCCCGCCAGCAGCGACGGAAGGGCCGTGGCGGCGGCGGCGCGTGCCGTGTCGGCATCGACCCCCAGCTTCGCCCCGAGCTGGTCCAGCGGGATCATGTTCAGCAGTTCGTTCAGGTCGGCCATCGAGAGCTCCTTTGTGATTGGGGGACCCGTGGATTCGGGTCCTGGGCCCCATCCTATGGCGCGCGCCACCTCGATGGGTCGCACGGCGGACAAGAATCGGCACTTGGAGTATTTGTCGTCCATAATGGTTATGGCCGTGCTCGAATCGGCCGCCCGGATCACCAGCGAAGGAGCAACGTGCACTATTGGAAAGGCCTTGAAGCCGTACCCCCCGGCATCGGCCCGTCGGTAGTGACCATTGGCAACTTCGACGGCGTCCACCGCGGCCACCGGGAGGTGCTCGCCGCCGTGGTTGCCACGGCCAGGGAGCGCCACGCCAGGGCCGTGGCCATTTCCTTCGACCCGCACCCGGCACAGGTCCACCGCCCCGACGATGCCCCCGAACTGATCATGGGGATCGAGGACCGCATCGAGACGCTCGCCGAGGAGGGCCTCGACGGGTTGCTGATGATCCGCTACACCCTGGACTTCGCCCGGGCCAGTGCCGAGGAATTTGTTGCCAAGGTCATCGTGGGCGCGCTGAACGCCTGCGCCGTGGTCGTGGGCCACGACGTGCGCTTCGGCCGCGAGAACTCCGGGGACTTCAACGTGATGGTCGCCTTGGGCAAGCAATACGGTTTTGACGTCATTGGCGTCCAGGACGTGGGGGAGCACCGCCGCTGGTCCTCGACCTGGGTGCGCGAGGCGCTGAACCGCGGCGAAGTGGCCACCGCCGCCCAGATCCTGGGCCGCCCGCACCGCATGCGCGGCGAGGTCGTGCACGGGGCAGCACGCGGCCGCGAACTGGGCTTCCCCACCGCAAACCTCGACCCCGCCGCCTCCGGCATCATCCCGGCCGACGGCGTGTACGCCGGCTGGCTGGTGGACGAGGCGCAGGTGCGCTGGCCCGCCGCCATTTCCGTGGGCTCCAACCCGACCTTCGAGGGCGTCAGCCGCCAGGTCGAGGCCCACGTGATCGACCGGCCCGCCGAGGGCGTGGAGGACTTCGACCTCTACGGCCAGCAGATCATCGTGGAGTTCGTCGAGCACCTGCGCCCGATGGTGGCCTACCGCGGCATCGAGGCGCTCATCGAACAGATGCGCGAGGACGTTGCGCGTACCCGGACCGTCTTGCTAGATGCCTGATTCGACCCCGAAAACCGGTGAGCAGGCCCCGCGGCCGGTTCCCGGTTTGCCCGCCCGCGCCTTCACCATGGACGCCAAGCGCCGCCGCGAACTGGCCACGGCGTTCAAGGTCGGCGGCGCCCACTATGACGCCGTGCGTCCCAACTACCCGGATGCCGCACTGGCCTTCATGGTCCCCGCGGCCACCCGCGAGGTCGTGGACGTGGGAGCCGGAACCGGGATTTTCACCGCCCAACTCCTGGCCCGCGGGCTGAACGTCACGGCGGTCGAGCCCTCGGCCGACATGCTCGCGGTGCTGCGCGGGCGCCTGCCCGAGGTCAGGGCGCAGGAGGGGACCGGGGAAGAGACCGGGCTGGGGGAATCCAGCGCGGATGTCATCACCTACGCCCAGGCCTGGCACTGGGTGGACCCGAACGTTGCCAGCACCGAGGCTGCCCGCGTGCTGAGGCCCGGCGGGAAATTGTCCCTGGTGTGGAACCAGCTCGATGTCTCGGTGCCCTGGGTGCACCGGCTGGCCCGGATCATGCATGCCGGGGATGTGCACCGGCCGGACTTCGTCCCGCCGGTGGGCCCGGAGTTCCATGCCCCCGAGTCCGGCTCCTGGATCTGGGAGCAGTCGCTGAGCGCCGAGCAGGTCATCGAGCTGGCCAAGTCCCGCAGCTATTACCTGCGTGCCGGGGCGGCGACCCGGGCGCGGGTCGAGCACAACCTGTCCTGGTACCTCTATGACCACCTGGGCCACACCCAGGGGGAGCCGTTCGGGCTGCCGTACCTGACCCACGCCTGGCGGGCACGGCTGCGCAGCTAGAATCCCGGGGTTTGGAATCCCGGGGTTGGCTTGGGCGCGGGACGGTTCCACCGCCGCTGCCGCAAGGCCATGGCGTTGATGCCCGCGCCGTCTGCGTCGCCGCACTTGCCGCCCTTCGGGAACCGAAATAGGGCAGACCCCGGCGGGGTTGTCCCCGTGCTGTCGATTCCCCCAGTTCCGTGGCCGGCATCGGCAAGGCCGGGCAGGGGTCACAGGAGGGGCCGGTGGCCTTTTCGTCGTACCGCGGAGCGGTCGTTCCCTTGCAGAAGACCACTGCACGGCGGAAGCCCACGGCAAGAGGCGCCGAGCGGGCGGTGAACGATGGTTCCCGGGGGACACCGGCGCCGGTGGCATTGCCTGTCGACGGTTGGAGACGATGGCGGTCTGGACCGCGGTGCGTGGCGGGCACGGCCGGGCGGCCAGGGCCTTGGCACGGGTGGGGAGCGCGGGCTCCATCCGGCCCCGGAGACCCGGCGGCAGCGCCTCCGCCGATTGCCCGGGCGGCAGAGGCGATGCCGCCGGATGTGCGGGCTGAAGCATGGGACCGCCGCAAGATGTGATGGTGGTCTCTTTCCTAACGTGTTACCGTGAGGGGAATTCGAGGTTCCGGGCCCGGTCACACCGGCAATTGCCATTTGGGCCTGGGCAAGTGCACCGATTGATTCCGGCGTTCCTGCGCCGGGGGAGAAGGTTCGGCATGGGCACCAGCATGAACTCCGGCTTGACGGATGCGTTGATCAGCACCCGGAGATTCTTCACCGGCAAGCAGGAGGTCTCACCCGACGGACGAACGCTGCTCAAGGTCGGCGGGCGCACCGGGGACGCGTTCTACCGCGACCGCTGGAGCCACGACAAGGTGGTCCGCTCGACCCACGGGGTGAACTGCACCGGCTCCTGCTCGTGGAACGTGTACGTCAAGGACGGCATCATCACCTGGGAAACCCAGGCCGTCGACTACCCCACCACCGGGCCCGACAAACCGGAATACGAACCGCGCGGCTGTCCGCGCGGAGCTTCCTTCTCCTGGTACACCTACTCGCCGACCCGCACGCGCTATCCATACATCCGCGGGGTGTTGCTGGAGATGTACCGGGAAGCCAAGGCCCGGCTGAAGGACCCGGTGCTGGCCTGGGCGGATGTCACCGAGGACCCGGAACGCGCGCAGCGCTACAAACGGGCCCGCGGCAAGGGAGGACTGGTGCGCGCCAGCTGGGACGAGGCGGTCGAGATCGTCGCCGCCGCGCACGTGCACACCATCCGCAAGTGGGGGCCGGACCGGGTGGCCGGTTTCTCGCCGATCCCGGCCATGTCGATGGTCTCCCACGCTTCCGGGGCCCGGTTCGTGAACCTGATCGGTGGCTCGATGCTGAGCTTCTACGACTGGTACGCCGACATGCCGGTCGCCTCCCCGCAGGTTTTCGGCGACCAGACCGATGTGCCCGAATCGGGGGACTGGTGGGATGCCGGATACCTCATGATGTGGGGCTCCAATGTCCCGGTGACCCGGACCCCCGACGCGCACTGGATGACCGAGGCGCGCTACCGGGGGCAAAAAGTGGTCGTGGTGTCTCCCGACTTTGCCGACAGCACCAAGTTTGCCGATGAATGGCTGGCCGCCGAGCCGGGCACCGACGGCGCTCTGGCGATGGCCATGGGGCATGTGATCCTCAAGGAATTCCATGTCGAGCGGCAGACCCCCTACTTCACCGAGTACGTGAAGAAATACACCGACCTGCCGTTCCTGGTCATCCTGGACGAGGCGCAAGACGCGGACGGGGCACGCACCTTCACCGCCGGAAAGTTCCTCACCGCCGAGGACCTGACCACGGAAATCGCCCCCGAGGAGGAAAACGCGGCCTTCAAGGCCGTGCTCGTGGATGCGGCGACCGACTCCCTGGTGGTGCCCCCGGGCACCCTGGGCCACCGCTACGGCGAAACGGGCGTGGGCAAGTGGAACCTGGACCTGGGGGACATCGACCCCAGGCTCACGCTGATCGACAACTCCGATGAAAACGTGAGCGTGGACATGCCGCGCTTTGACGCCGGCCAGGGCAACATCGGGGTCATCCGCCGCGGGGTCCCGGCCCGCCGGGTCGCCGGCCGGCTGGTGACCACCGTCTTTGACCTGCTGCTGGCCCAATACGGGGTGGGACGCCCCGGGCTTCCGGGGCAGTGGCCCACCGGCTACGACGACGCCGACTCCCCGTACACCCCGGCCTGGCAGGAAAGGATCACCGGGGTCCCGGCGGCCGCGGCCGCGCGGATCGGCCGCGAGTTCGCGCAGAACGCGGAAGACTCCAAGGGCCGGTCCATGATCCTGATGGGTGCCGGAACCAACCACTGGTTCCACTCCGACACCATCTACCGCACCTTCCTGACCATGACCACGGTCACCGGATGCCAGGGGGTCAACGGCGGGGGCTGGGCCCACTACGTGGGCCAGGAAAAGGTCCGTCCACTGACCGGATACACGCAGCTGGCCAACGCCCTTGACTGGATGCGTCCGGCACGGAACATGGTGCAGACCGCCTATTGGTACCTGCACACCGACCAGTTCCGCTACGACCAGTTCGGCGCGGACGCGCTCACCGCCCGCACCGGCAAGGGCCAGCTGGCCGGCAAGACGACCGCCGACGTCATCGCGCAGTCCGCACGCCTAGGCTGGATGCCCTCCTACCCCACCTTTGACCGCAACCCGCTGGTCATCGGCGCCCAGGCCCGGGAAAAGGGGCAAACCGCTGCGGACTACGTGGTCGATGAGCTCAAGGCCGGGCGCCTGGCCTTCGCCGCGGAGGACCCCGACGCCCCGGAGAATTTCCCCCGGGTGCTTTCGCTGTGGCGCTCGAACCTGATCGGTTCCTCGGCCAAGGGCAACGAGTACTTCCTCAACCACCTTTTGGGGGCCTCGCACACCATCACGGCGAAGGAAACGGCCGAGCGGTTCCGGCCCAAGGACGTGAAATGGCATGAGAAGGCCCCGATCGGCAAGCTTGACTTGCTGACCACGCTGGATTTCCGGATGACCAGTTCGACCCTGCACTCGGACATCGTGCTGCCGGCGGCGACCTGGTATGAGAAATACGACCTGTCCACTACGGACATGCACCCGTTCGTGAACTCCTTCAACCCCGCCATCTCCCCGCCCTGGCTCGCGCGCACGGACTGGGACGCCTGGCAGGAGATTTCCCGGGTCTTCAGCAAGCTGGCCGAACGCCACCTGGGAACGCAGACCGACGTGGTCGCCGCACCGCTGACCCACGACACCCCCGACGCGATGGCCGCTCCGCACGGAAAGGTGCGGGACTGGAAGCATGGCGAATGCGAGCCCGAGCCGGGCGTCACCATGCCCAGGATCATCGAGGTCGAGCGGGACTACACGGCCATCGGGGAAAAGATGCGGTCGGTCGGGCCCCTGCTGGACACCCTGGGCGCCACCACCAAGGGCATCACCTTCGAGCTGGGCCCGGAGATCGAGGAGCTGAAGAAGAAGAACGGGGTCGTGCGCGGAGGCGTGGCCCACGGGCGCCCGGACATCCTCAAGGACTTCCAGGCCTGCGAGATGATCTTGATGCTCTCCGGCACCACCAACGGGCGCCTGGCGACCGAGGGCTTCAAGACGCTGGAGAAGCGCACCGGCACCAGGCTGCACGACCTGGCCTCGGAACACGAGGGCAAGCGCATCACCTTTGCCGACACCCAGCGCGGGCCGGTGCCCGTGATCACCTCCCCGGAATGGTCGGGCTCCGAATCCGGGGGACGGCGCTACTCCCCGTTCACCATCAACGTCGAACGGCTCAAGCCCTGGCACACGCTCACCGGGCGGATGCACTTCTACCTGGACCACGACTGGATGACCGAGCTGGGCGAGTCGCTGCCCACCTTCCGCCCTCCCTTGGACATGACCGCGCTCTTCGACGAACCGGAGATCGGCTCCACGTCCTCGGCGGGCGTCACCGTGCGCTACCTGACCCCGCACAACAAATGGTCCATCCACTCCGAGTACCAGGACAACCTGCTGATGCTCTCGCTGTTCCGCGGCGGGCCGGGGATCTGGATGAGCCCGATCGACGCGGAAAAGATCGGGGTGCAGGACAACGAATGGATCGAGGCGGTCAACCGCAACGGCACCGTCACCGCCCGGGCCATCGTCTCGCACCGGATGCCCGAGGGAACCGTCTACATGTACCACTCCCAGGACCGGCTGATCGACATGCCGCTGTCGGAGACCAGCGGCCAGCGCGGCGGAAACCACAACTCGCTGACCCGGCTGATGATCAAGCCCACGCACATGATCGGCGGCTACGCCCAACAGACCTACGCCTTCAACTACATGGGGCCCACGGGAAACCAACGCGACGAGGTCACCGTGATCCGCCGCCGCAACCAGAAGGTGGAGTACTGATGCGTGTCATGTCGCAGATGGCCATGGTGATGAACCTGGACAAGTGCATCGGCTGCCACACCTGTTCGGTCACCTGCAAGCAGGTCTGGACCAACAGGTCCGGAGCCGAGCACGTCTGGTTCAACAACGTCGAAACCCGTCCCGGCCAGGGATACCCGCGCACCTACGAGGACCAGGAGAAGTGGAAGGGCGGCTGGACGCTGACCAAGCGCGGCCGGCTCAAGCTCAAGGCCGGGGGACGGCTGAAGAACCTCATGACCATCTTCGCGGCCCCCAACATGCCGGGCATCAAGGACTACTACGAGCCGTGGACCTACGACTACGACAACCTGACCACCGCCCCGGCGCAGAAGCACATGCCGGTGGCGCGGCCCAAGTCGCTGCTGACCGGGCAGGACACCAAGATCACCTGGTCCTCGAACTGGGACGACGACCTGGCCGGGTCGACGCAGAACACGCACAACGACCCGATCCTGAAGCAGGTCGGGGACAAGATCAAGTTCGAATACGAACAGACCTTCATGTTCTACCTGCCGCGCATCTGCGAGCACTGCCTGAACCCCTCCTGCGTGTCCTCCTGCCCCACCGGGGCCATCTACAAGCGCGAGGAAGACGGGATCGTGCTGGTGGACCAGGACCGCTGCCGCGGCTGGCGCCAGTGCGTGGGCGGCTGCCCGTACAAGAAGATGTATTTCAACCACAAGACCGGCAAGGTCGAGAAATGCACCTTCTGCTACCCGCGCATCGAGATCGGCCAGCCCACCATCTGCTCTGAGACCTGCGTGGGGCGCCTGCGCTACCTCGGGCTGATGCTCTACGACGCCGACAAGGTGCTGGAGGCGGCATCCACCACCGACGAACACGGCCTCTACGAGGCCCAGCGCAACGTGTTCCTGGATCCCCGGGACCCCGAGGTCATTCGCGAGGCGAGGCTGGCCGGCATTCCGGACGACTGGGTGGAAGCGGCCCAGCGCTCGCCGATCTGGGCATTGATCAACGAATTCAAGGTGGCCCTGCCGCTGCACCCCGAGTACCGCACGATGCCAATGGTCTGGTACATCCCCCCGCTGTCCCCGGTCGTGGATGCGGTCGGCGAGACCGGGGAAGACCCGGAGCACCAGGGCAACCTGTTTGCGGCCATCGACAAGCTGCGGATCCCGATCGAGTACCTGGCCGGGCTCTTCACCGCGGGGGACACGGTGCCGGTGGACCGGGTGCTGCGCAAGCTTGCGGCGATGCGTTCCTACATGCGCGACATCAACATGGGACGGGAACCCGACGAGTCCATCGCCGCATCGGTGGGGATGACCGGGCAGCAGGTCCAGGACATGTACCGGCTGCTGGCCATCGCCAAATACGAGGAACGCTACGTGATCCCGGCGGCCCACTACGAGGACGCCCACAAGCTGGAGAACATCGCCACGGAGTGTTCGCTGGACGTCGAAGGGGGACCGGGCATGGGCGGCATGGGCGGCATGGATGATTCCTTTGGCTCCGACCCGGGCGGCGGGGGACCGGATGTCCCGGGCCGTCCCGAGGGGGTCCGCATCAACCTGCTGAACTGGAACGGCCAGGGCACGCCCACCGGGCTGTTCCCCGGTACGCCGCCGGCCACGGGAGGCACCCCGTGACGCCCAAGGTGCCGGCCCTGAAATACTCCCCGGAGGAAGTCACCGCGGCCTGGCAGTGCGCCTCCATCCTGCTCGACTATCCCGACGAGCTGCTGTTCTCGCGCCTGGACCTGCTCGAGGAGGTCGCCGCGTCCCTGCCGGCCAGGATCGGGACGGGTTTGCTCGAAACAATCCGCTACCTGCGCCGGCCCGGGGTGGCGGACACCCAGAGCCAATACGTCGACACCTTCGACACCCGCCGGCGCGGCTGCCTGTTCCTGACCTACTTCTCCAACGGCGAGACCAGGAAGCGGGGGCTGGCGCTGCTGCGCATCAAGCAGGTCTACGCCCGGGCGGGCCTGGAGCTGGCCCCGGAGCAGCTGCCGGACCACCTGTGCGTGGTCCTGGAGTTCGGCGCGCTAACCGACGCCAAGGCGGGCCTGAAGATCATCCTGGACAACCGGGCGGGCCTGGAGCTGCTGCGCCTTCACCTGCGCGAGACCGGCTCGGCATGGTCCGGTGCGGTCGAATCGGTCTGTTCCACCCTCCCGCTGCTCAAGGGGAAGGACCACGAAATCGTGGCGCGGCTGATTGCCGAAGGGCCCGCGGACGAACAGGTTGGACTGGACACCTATGGAATGCCGGACTTGGCACCGATTCAGGGAGGCGCATGATGAACAACGGATGGGAAGTATTCCTGTGGCTGATTTTCCCCTACATCTGCCTGACGGTCTTTGTCCTGGGGCATATCTGGCGCTACCGCTATGACAAATTCGGATGGACCTCGCGCTCGAGCCAGATGTACGAGAGCAGCATCCTGCGCTGGGCCAACCCGATGTTCCACTTTGGCATCCTGGCCGTCTTCCTCGGCCATGTCATGGGACTTGGCATCCCCAAGACCTGGACAGATGCCGTGGGCATTTCGGATGGGGCGTACCACTTCATGGCGATCTCGGTGGGTGCCGTTGCCGGGGTCTTCACCATTGTGGGATTCATTGGACTGCTCTACCGGCGCCGCTTCACCAAGGCGGTGATGGGGGCAACCACCGTGATGGACAAGATCATGTACCTGGTGCTCGGAATCGTGATCGTGGGCGGACTGGTGAACACCGCCTCCGGGGTGGTGGGGCACTACAACTACCGGGAAGGGGTGTCGGTCTGGTTCCGCAGCATCTTCTACTTCAACCCGCAGCCGGAGTTGATGGTTGGCGCCCCGCTGAGCTTCCAGTTCCACGCGATTGCCGCCATTGCGCTGTTCGCGCTGTGGCCTTTCACCCGCCTGGTGCACGTGTTCACCGCGCCGGTGGGCTACCTCTTCCGCCCCTATGTGCTGTATCGCAGCCGTGACGCCCACGAGGGCTCGCGCGCGCACCGGCGCGGCTGGGACAAGGTCGATACGATCCCGCGCCGCCCCAAGTGAGCGGCGCGCCAACCATGCCATGTCCCCGGAACGGGGCCGGAGATTTCAGGGCGTGGAGGGCCCCGTTCGCGTTCCACGGAGGTTGCGGCGGCCGCGCAGCCAGGAGAACGCCGAATGGGCCATGGCGAGGGAGGAAGCCAGCCAGGCGAACAGCGCCACCCAAATGATGATCCGGCCCAGCCCCACCATGAAGTCCAGCCCCTCGACGGTCCCAAAGAGATTGCTGGCGCTGGCGTACATGCCCAGCGGGAAGACGATGCTCCACAGGCTGATTTCATAGCGCAGGGGCCGGTGCCGCAGCACGTGCCGCCAGATCCCGAAGAGCAGCAGCAACGGGATCCACCACAGGCCCAGGGCCCACAGGATGAAGCTGATCCCGGCAACTGCCGGCGCCGCGGTGTCCATGATGGGCATCTGCGCGGGCAACAGCAGGATCCGGGATCCGGCCAGCACCGAGATGGCGGTGGCACCCATGTAGATCCAATAGGTGGGGCTCAGGGATGCCGGGTCCACGGGGTGGGTGAGCAACCGTATCGTGACCAGGGTGGCCACGATCAGGTAGAGCATCACCCCGACTCCCCACAGCCCCACGGCGGAAGCGGCCAGCAGCTCCGATCCGCCCAAACGGGCCACCATGGCTGCGGCCACGGCAACGGACTGGGTTCCCACCACCCACAGGAACCAGCTGCCGTTGATTTCCGCGATGATCGGGTTCTTGCGCTCCGCGACCAGCAACTCCGTTGGCAGCGTGTAGTTGAGCACCACCCACACGACGGCACCCACCACGGCCATGGCCATGGCCGTGGACATCCAGCCGTACATCTCAAATCTTGCGCCAAGCACGTTGGCGGCGGCGACGATCGTGAAGAATCCGAAGGCGCGTCCGGGACTGCGGACATCGCGCACCACCCTGCCGAACATCCCGATCAATCGCAGCAGGGTCGCCGCGGCGAGCACGATGCCGGCGAGCACCGCAATGATGAACAGCACCAATGCCGGGACGGGCGCGCCATAGAGATCCAGGCCGGTCGAGACTATTCCGGTGGCCATCACGAAGGAAAAGGAAGCCGGCGGCAGGTTTGCGATCAGGCCGCCAGAGGGTTTTTCAACACCGGGGATTGGGGCATTGGCGGGATTGAGCTGCCCTTCGCTGAATTCGTCGGGGGCCAGCATGGCTACGGCACCGGTCCAACGGAGGGCAGGCATGCGGCATTTTCCCGCGCACGAACCGCGTTCCGACTGTTGGGCGTGGCCCGATCGCCGGATTCCGGACCTCTTGGTCTTGTCTCCATGCCTTCACCCTAGGCATCCAAGAGTCCCGTGGCCAGAGAAGCCAGGCACATCGACAGGAAACGCCGGTATCGGCGCACCGATTGCTTGGCGGGAACCGGTGCCGGCAAGGAGCGGATCATGTGCGTTGCGTCTCGAGGCGTGCCGCCAGGGGCCAAGTTCTTGGTAGACTTTTCTGCGGTGCCCGCTGCAGTCCGCGGTTGCGAGTGCACCTGCCGGTGACGGTGTTTTGAAACGCGGTACAACTCTAGGAGTTATTGTGGCATTAGACGCCGCTGTCAAGCAGGAAATCATGAAGGCCTACGCCACCAGCGAAGGCGATACCGGTTCGCCGGAGGTCCAGATTGCCGTGATGTCACGTCGCATCCTGGATCTGACGGAGCACCTGAAGATGCACAAGCATGACCACCACACCCGCCGCGGCCTGATGGCCCTGGTTGGTCGTCGTCGTCGCATGCTTGCGTACCTCAAGGGCACCGACATCGAGCGCTACCGTTCGCTGATCGAGCGCCTCGGCCTGCGTCGCTAATTCTTGGCACTAGGTTTGATTGAGATTCCCCGGTTCCCGTCACAGGGCGCCGGGGAATTTTTTTGCCCGGAGGGCGGCGGTGCCGGGTCCAGGGTTCCGCGGCAGTCTGTTTGCCGCCTGTGTAATTTTGGTGAACTTCGCGGGATGGCGCACTTTTCGGCAAGGGGCGCCGAACGCGGTGAAATGATTTGAGGATCAAGTAAAAATTTCGCCGGGAATCGGCGCGACCGATCAGGAGAACCCATGACCGACCAGCCGGCACCCGCCCGCCCGAAGAACAAGCGCCTGATATGGATCATCGCCCTGGTGGCGGCGATCGTTGTTGCGGGCATCTTCGTGGGTAGCCGCATCTACGCGGCCAATGTTTCCGCCCGGGCCGAGGCCGTTCCGGCCTTGTCGGCAACGCCCAGCGGCGAAGCGTCGAAAACGACGGGGCAGAGCGGAGCCGCAACGGCGGCCGAGGACCACTCGGGCACCTGGACCGTCGGTGCCGGGTCTTTCGCCGGATACCGGCTGGAAGAAGTCCTCAACGGAGCCGACGTGACGGTCACCGGACGCACCAAGGACGTGAGCGGTTCCCTGACCGTCGAGGACGACCGGCTGACGGCCGCGGACATCGAGCTGTCGGTGGACACCATCAGCACGGACTCCGATCGCCGCGACCAGTACTTCCGCACGACGGCCATCGACACGTCGCGATACCCCGAGGCAACGTTCACGCTGACCGAACCCGTTGACGTGTCGGGGGCGCTTGAGGGTGACACGCAGGCCTTCGCCATCACCGGAGACCTCACCCTCAACGGCCAGACGGTTTCCGTGGATGCCGACGTCCAGGGCGTGTTGGCCGACGGCTCGGCACAGTTGGTCGGCCAGATCCCGATGACCTGGGCGGAATTCGGTGTCGAGGCGCCGAACCTCGGGTTCGTCGCCGTGGAGGACTCGGGCTTCATCGAGTTCTCGCTGAATGTCGCGCGGGGCTGAGGACGGCCGGAAAACGATCCGGAGCGCACCGCACTGGTGTTCGTTCAACGAGGACCGTCACTGACGGATAGTCCGTGAATCCGTCGGGCCATGGCATTCGAACCTGCCTTGTCGGGGTTCAACAAATTGGTTTTCGGCCAGCGACGCTGCCGGTTTCCGCCCACCGGCATCCCCTGCGGCGGGCGGGAAACCATCGACGGTCGGCCTTTCCTGTGCTGCCGACTCCCGGTTCCCCCGTGGCCGGTGGTCTGTTCGCCGCCATATACTCGGAACATGCCAAATATGCGCCTCGACCGAGGCCTCCACGACCACTCGTCCGCCCTCGAGCAACGCCGGGGCGCTCTGTGAGCGGCGGCCTCGTCGCCCTGCTGGACGATGTCGCGGCCCTGGCCCGCATCGCGGCCGCCTCGGTGGACGACGTCGCCGCCGGCGCCGCGAAGGCGGGAGCCAAGGCAGCCGGGGTGGTCATCGACGATGCCGCCGTCACCCCGCAGTACGTTTCCGGTGCCGACCCCTCCCGTGAACTGCCAATGATCAAGAAGATCTTTTGGGGTTCGCTGCGCAACAAGCTGCTGGTCATCCTGCCGGCGCTGTTGCTGATCAGCGCATTCCTCCCGGGGATCATTCCGTTCATCCTCATGGCCGGTGGCACCTACCTCTGCTACGAGGGCGCCGAAAAGGTGTGGCACAAGCTCCGCGGACACCATGAGGCGGCAAAATCCCCGGCGGTCGACCGCGGACCGTTGGCGGAGGCCAAGGTCATCAAGGGCGCCATCACCACCGACTTCATCCTCTCCTGCGAGATCATGGTGATCTCCATGAACGAGGTGGCCACCGAGTCCCTGCTCTCGCGGGCCATCATCCTTATCGTCGTGGCGCTCGCCATCACGGTGCTCGTGTACGGGGCCGTGGGGCTGATTGTGAAGATGGACGACATCGGCCTGCACCTGGCCACCCAGGATTCCGCGGGCGCCAGGCGCTTCGGCGAGGCGCTGGTCAGGGGCATGCCCGCGGTGCTGGCCGCAATCACCTTTGTCGGGACGATCGCCATGTTGTGGGTGGGTGGACATATCATGCTGCAGGGCTCCTACGACCTCGGGTGGCATGCCCCCTACGACCTGGTCCATGTTCTTGAGACGCCTTTCGCCTCGATCCCCGCGGTGGGCGGCTTCCTGGCCTGGCTCGTGAACACCCTGTGCTCGGCCATCCTCGGAATCATCTGGGGAAGTGTCGTCATGGCCATTGTGCACCCGCTGCTCAAGGCGCTGCCGATGGGCAAGGCGAAGGACAGACACGAGGAGGGCGACCTCAGGGCGGAAATCGCCGGGTATCGGCCGGGGAAGGACACCGTGGATCCCGCCCCGTGAGCAGGAGGAGGAGGTCCCCAGGAATGCCTGCTGTCCGCATACGGGGCTCATTTTCCAGCCAGTGCTCCGGCACCGTTCTTTCCGGGTGCCACTTCTTCGGTGTCGTGCCCAGCCGCACGGTCTCGGGGATCGGTCAATCAGCATGTTTGACCAGTCGGGCTTGGACCTGTTTGGTGCCCTCGGCGTGTGTGGGGCGCCGCAGCGGATGACAGCGGGGGAGTCGCGCCGTCTGTCGGTGTGGCCTCCGGTTGCGGATTTCCCGGTTCGTCGGGCTCTTGATGTTTCCCCTGGGCGGCATCTGGAAGACGACAGGCGCTTGCTCCCGCCGGCAACTGTGCTTTCCCTAGAACAGCGGCCAGGGCACCGCCGGCATCCCACCGCTCGGAGCCGGAAACCGCCGGGCCAGGCGCAACCGCGTGCAACGTGCGCCGAGCGCGGAGATTTCCTCGGCGCTGAGCAGGGCCGCCAGGTCGCGTCCCAGCTGGCCGTGCAGTCCTTGGATGACTCGGTCCACCCCGTCGAGTTCCCCTGCGTCCAGGGCGGCTCCACTCCAACCCCACAGCACCGTCCGCAGCTTGTGGTCACGGTGAAAAGTGAGCCCATGGTCCACGCCGTACCGATGTCCGTCCCCCATGGCAAGAACGTGGTTGCCTTTGCGGTCGGCATTGTTGACGACCACGTCGAAAACGGCCATGCGTCGGAGTGCCTGCGAGTCTTCATGGACGAGGGCGACTATCCGCCCCTCCTCATCCCGGCCCTCAAGAACATGCTTCCAGCCCGTGTGCGGCACGTCGTCCGCAACCACCAGGTCCACGGCATTCTGGGAGGGATCTTGCTCCTGCCAGAGCTGCACCATTCCTTCACCCAGCGGGCCGTCGCGCAGCCAGGTGTGCGGCACGACGTTCCAGCCCAGGGCCTGCGAGACCAGGTAGGCGGCCAGCTCCCGGTGGGCCAGGGCGCCGTGGGGAAAATCCCACAGCGGCTGTTCACCTGCAATAGGCTTGTAGACGACCACCGCGTCGCCGATGCTGCCCATGAAGGTGGCATTTGAAGCCGTGGTGATGCGGCCGGTGAGCGTCAGCTCCGCGTTTGCCAGGTCGGGCTCCGGCATCAGTTCTCGGGAAGGGTGCAGGTGTGTCCGTCGGCGTCCATGGGGTAGCCGCAGAGCGGGCACATCGGACGCCCGGCGGCCACGATCTCGCGGGTGCGCTTGGCGAATGCGCGGGCGGAGCCCACCGGCATGCTCACCAGCAGCATTTCGTCCGCGTTGGGGTCAAACGCATCAGGCAATTCGACGTCTTCGTCGTCGTTGTCATCGACCTCGGTGATCGGGTAGGCCTTGATGACGACCTGGGCCGTCGTGGGGTCCCAGCCCAGGCCCATGGCCCCGGTGCGAAACTGCTCCTGGACGGCCTCGAGCTGGTCGTTGTCGACCAGTTCAATGGGAGTGCTCGCGGGAACACTGAAGGGGTTGCCCTCGAGGGCCATCAGTTGGTCGAGAATTTCATCGACCTTCTCGGCAAGCAGGGCCGCCTGCTGCTTCTCAAAGGCAATACTGACGATCTGAGTCCCTGCGCGCACCTGCAGGTAGAACGTGCGCGACCCCGGCAGGCCCAGGGTGCCGACAATGACCCGATCAGGCCAGATGAACTCGTGAACGCGTGTAGGCATGCAACCATCTTAGGCTCCGGGGGATCGTGGCGTCTCTTGCCCTGCCCCGCCGCCCACCGGTGCGTCGCCGGAAGGGGTGCTGTTCGCGAGCCACGCAAGATCCCCGGCGTCGGTGTTGGTCGCGTGGACGGTCGGCCGGCTGGCGCCATAGCGCACGATGGACATGGAGGCGGGGCCCACATTGATGCGCTGGAACAGGTCAAGGTGCATGCCAAGTGCGTCGGCGAGGATTGACTTGATGAGGTCGCCATGGGTCACCGCAGCCCATACTGCCCCTGGCCCGTACTCTGCTTCGAAGGCTGCATCGTGGCGTCGAATCGCTGCCACCGACCGGGCCTGCATTGCGGCCAATGATTCACCGCCGGGAAAGGTGACGGCTGAGGGTTGCGACTGCACCACCGACCAGAGGCTCTCGGTCGCCAGGTCATCGAGCGTGCGGCCCTGCCACCGGCCGTAATCGCACTCGATGAGATCCGGTTCGACCGGCGCGTACGGGGCCCCGGCCTGGCGGTCGAGGAGGAACCGGGCGGTCTGCCGGCAGCGCTCCAGGGGGCTGGATACCACGGCGACCAGGGGCACGGCCGCGAGCCGGTCTGCGGCCCGGGCCGCCTGGTCGATCCCGATGTGGTCCAGGCTGATGCCCGCTGCCCGGCCGGCCAGCAGCCCAGCGGCATTGGCCTGGGTGCGGCCGTGCCGCACGAGAATAACTGTCGCCATCCACCCAGCATAGCCATCGGCTCGACCGTCCTTTCCATCGGGGCCATGGGAACCAGTCGAGAGCGGATCAAGGCGGCTTGCCGACGGCAGGCGGGTTCCGGGCAGCCCGGCCACTTGTTGCGCCGGCTTCGATTCCGGTGCCGCCGGATGCCGTGCGACGTTGGGCGGTGCGGCTCCGGCTCGTTCCAGCGACTAGTTCATGACCATGTTCATTGGCACGTTCCTGGATCATCCATGTTCCGCGGCTGCTCCGGCGTACCAGTCCCGGGAATCCAGCGGGAGGTTCTTGTCCGGCAGGACCCGGATGTGGCGCCACGGCAAATGTCCCACAGCTGTGGTGCATTTGGCTCCAGGGCAGTCCACGCGGCTGCGGACGGACTTTCCCGGCCTTCGCGTTTCTGCTCGTTCAGGATCCGGGTCCGATTTTCCCGTACAAGTCAATGAGGGCGCTGTCCACGACCCATGGGGCCTGTGCCCGGGCCGAGCGGACATGGTCCTTCAACTCGGAGGGGGATTGCGTGCAGCCCGGGGCCTTCTGTGGAAGACCCTGCAGGGCTGCGCTGGCCATCCGGCTTCGGCCGGACCCCGGTGGTGCGGTTGGAACTCGCAGCGGGCCCACGCAGGGGTTGGCCCGCCAGTCAGGTGAACTACGACCGTGCCCGCGGAAGGTATGCGTGATAGCGATGTCAGCGCCGAACCACCAACCATTTTCACACGCGCCCACGTGTGGCCCTTGCGTTTTTCGCACTGCCCTGTGGGGCGGCGTCGGTGGGAGCAGCTCGATGGTCGATCTCGGCCGTGAGGCTGTCGATACGCTCCAGGGCGGCATTGAGGTCCGTGACCGTGGCCCAGAGAGCCGGGTGCTGCTCGCGGACCTGTTCCATGGTGCTGCCATGGGAGGTGAGCGCGGCGAGGTCGAAACTGACGTTGGTGCGCGCCCCGGCGACCGTCGCCCTGAGGGAGCCGAACGCGACCACGACATCGGCGATGAGTGCCCGGTTGCCGTGTACCGCGAGCCATGCCAAGGCGTCGATGGCCTCGATGGCCTCGATGGCCCGCTGGCCCAACACTGCCGAGGACTTCGCGGCATCCACGGAAGCTCGGGTCACGGCCTCATCACGCTCGGCTCCCGGTTCCAACCGGAACGCGGCACCGAAGGCCAGGGAAGCGGATGCGTCCTGGTCGGCCAGCCGCAGGGCCTCCTCGCGGAGAGCCTGGGCACGCTCCCGCACGCGGGAGAGTTCCGCCCGCCGGTCTTCCTCGGGTTCCGTGTAGCCGGCAACCATCGAAGCCATGGACGCGGCGAGGGCCAGCATCAGCCCCGTCCCGGCCCCGCCGCCCGGCGAACCTGTCGCTTGCGCCAGCGCGCGGGTCCAGTCCTCAACCGTCGAGCCCTGGGTGGTCACCGAGTCCGTTTCATCCATGGCACCCAGTGTGCCGCAAGGCGGGCGTCTTTGTGCAGGGGACGTTGAACCCGGACAGCCACGTGGATGCCGGCTATCGGCAGGCCTTCGATCACTTCTGGCGCCCCCCGAAGGCATCGCGTCCATCTGTTTGCCCCGGACTCCTCGCGTGGACGCCCGGGTTTCAGCGCCGGGACGGCCCGGCACCCTGGCGGGCGATGGCACGGGCGAGGCGGCCGGCGGCACGCATGCAAAACTGTTGCCACCGGGCTTTCGATCAAATAGCGTGGGTGTTCCCAGCGGTGGCCCGCATGCGGGCCAGATGCCGGGATTGTTCTTGTTACATCTAGCGAAGGAGGGCCCCGATGGGTCTCGACGACAAGATTGGCAACAAAGCGCAGGAAGCCGCCGGCAAGGTGAAGGAAGGCGTGGGAGACGCCACCGACAACGAAAAACTGCAGGCGGAAGGTGCCAGGGACCAAGCAGCAGCCAAGGCCAAGCAGGCCGGGGAACACCTCAAGGATGCTGCCAAGGATGTAACCGGCCACTAGGGCCGCTGCGGTCATTGGCGAAAATGCTCCCCGTTCCGGGTTCCGCGCTCAGCGGGAACCGCTGGAACGGGGAGCATTTACGTTCCCGGGCGGGGCCGGAACTTACCTGTTACGCGGACGTGTCCGAGCGTATGGTGCTCGTATGGACGATAATTACCAGGTCATCGTGGTTGGCGGCGGATTTGCCGGCATGGCCGCGGCCCGGGAGCTGGGCCGCAAGCGGATTTCGGTGCTCCTCGTCGACGCGAACAACTACCACCAGTTCCAGCCGCTGCTCTACCAGGTGGCGGCATCGCAAATAGGGGTCTCGGCGGTGGCCCGGCCACTGCGTTCGGTATTCCGCCGCATCAGGGACGTGCGGGTGCTCACCGCCGAGGTGACAGCGATCGACGCGGCCGCCCACACCGTCACCACCGCTGACGGCACCCGCTACCAGGGACAGGTCCTGGTCATTGCCGCGGGCGCGGTTCCCAACTTCTTCAACACCCCCGGTGCGCAGGAGCACTCCTACCCGCTGTACTCGCTGGACGATGCCGTGCGCCTGGGCACCGTGTTGACCCGGACACTGGAAACGGCGGAGCGGGAAAACTCCGGAGCCACGGACGTCGTCATCGTCGGCGGCGGGCCCACGGGCGTGGAGACCGCCGGAGCGCTGGCCGAGAACATCAAGTACATCGTGCCGAAATATTTCTCGCCGGCCCTTGCCGACCGGTGCCGGGTCCATCTCGTGGACATGGTCCCCAACGTGCTCAACGCCTTTTCCCCGAAATCCCAGGCCTACGCCCGGGCCCGGCTGGGAAAGCTCGGGGTGCAGCTGCACATGGGCCAGAGCGTGGGCGAGGTCCGTCCCGACGGGGTGGCGCTCGCCGACGGAACCGAGATCCCCGCCCGGATCACGGTGTGGGCCGGTGGCCTGCAGGCCGGGAAGATCATTGCCGAGTCGGGCCTGGAGCAGGGCAGGGGCGGGCGCATCGACGTCACCCCCGAGTTGCGGGCACCGGGCGTCGAGGGGGTCTACGTGCTGGGGGACTCGGCCAACATCACCGATGACACCGGAGCCAAGCTGCCCCAGCTCGGATCCGTGGCCCAGCAATCGGGCAAGTGGGCGGCCCGCAACATCCATGCCGACCTCACCGGCGGCACCCGCCAGCCGTTCAGGTACAGCGACAAGGGGTACATGGCGATGGTGGGCCGCGGCGCGGCGGTGGCCGAGCTCGGGCGCAAGCGCATCCAGGTGCAGGGGCCGCTGGCCTTTGCCTCCTGGCTGGGCGTGCACCTGGCGCTGCTCCCGGGCGTGCGCCAAAGGATCCGTGCATTGTCGTCCTGGGCCGCCGGCTACCTGACGCACAGCCCGACGCAGGTGTTCGTGGCCAAGCCGGACTAGCGGCAGCGCCGGGGGACCGGCACCGAACCGCTGCATGCACCACCGCTGCATTGCCCTCCGTTGCGCGCGGCACTGGCCAAGGAAGAAATCTCTGCTTCGGGAGTGCCCATGCATGCCCTGACGCTCATCCCGGGCGTGAAGGATTAGCCCCGCCCCTGGTGCGCCGGAGGGCAAAGGTGCCCGGGGAGGAGGCCGGGCCGACCTCGGCAGGAGGCGCGCATTGAACGCCACGGGAATGAACCGGGACGGGATGGTTACCAGGTGGTAGTGTCCCTGTATTCAATGTCGCAGCAACGGATATGGAACGCTCATGGACGACACACACCTGGACCACATTCCCGCCGGCGTGGACATGACCAGCTGGAAGTTTCCCGAGAACCTGCGCTGGTCCTTCCAGCACATGGCCGACTTCCTGCCCACGGCGGAGATATCACGGGGTGAAGGGCCAACGGCGCGGCTTCCGGCAGCCCACCGAGATCTGGACTCGGTGATGGTGGCCCCGGCCGTCCCCGGGGAAATTCCGGTGAGCGTGGGTTCGGTCATGGGCACGACCGAAACCGACGGGTGGATGTTCATGCACCGCGGCACGGTGCTAACCGAACAGTACTTTGGGGGGATGAAGGCCGACACCCCGCACCTGCTGATGTCCATGAGCAAGTCGTTGGTCGGCGCGGTGGCGGGGGCCTTGTGCGATTCCGGGGTGCTCGATGACGGCGCGCAATTGACCGATTACCTGCCGGAGCTTGCCGAGACGGGCTATGCCGGGGCCACCGTGCGCCAGTTGCTCGACATGCGCTCGGGCATAGATTTTTCCGAGAACTATCTGGACCCGGGCTCAGGGGTGCGGATGATGGAGCAGGCCATCGGCTGGTCTTCCCTCGGTGTTCCCGGACCCACGGGCATGTACCCGTTCCTGCGCACCTTGGTGCGCAAGACCGCCCACGGCGGGGTCTTCGAGTACCGCTCCTGCGAGACCGACTTGCTCGGCTGGATCTGCGAGGCCGCGTCCGAGAAGCCCATGGCCACATTGATGACCGAGTTGGTGTGGGGCAAGCTGGGCGCCGAATCGGATGCCACCATGTGCATCGACCAGTTCGGCACCGGGATATTTGATGGCGGGATCAACGCCACGATGCGGGACATGGCCCGTTTCGGCTTGCTCTTCCTGAACGAGGGCCTCTCGCCGAACGGCGAACAGGTGCTGTCGCGGGAATGGATCGCCCAGACGCTGGCCGGGGCACCGGACTCCCGAGATGCCTTTGCCGACAGCCCCGTGGACAACCTGATGCCCGGCGGGATGTACCGGAACCAGATGTGGCTCCCGTACCCCGGCGACGATGTCTTGCTGTGCCTGGGCATCCACGGGCAGATGGTCTACATCAACCGTCCCGCCGAAGTCGTGGCGGTGAAAATGTCCAGCTGGCCGGTGCCGCAGGACCCCGCCAGGCTCTTCCCCACGCTGCGTGCCTTCGACGCCATCGCCGCGGCCCTCTTGGTCGAGGCCAACACCGCATCGCCTGCCGCGGTGGAACCCGCCCCCGCCGGCTGACAGAAGCCGAGGCGGCCGGAAGCCTCGGAAAGCATTGCCGCCGCCCTCGGCCCGGCGGCGTACCGGCATCTTTGAAAAGGTCAGTGGAAGCCGCCCCGCGTGGGGGCGGCCACCGGTGTCAGCGAGCTGCCGCGATCAGTGCTCGTGGTGTTCGTCGGACGCCTTCTTGGCTGCCTTTTCGGCGTCCTTCTCCGCACGAAGCGCTGCGGCCTCGTCGTGTTCATCGACCTTCTCCTGATGGATGACCTCGGCCAGGAGCTTCTCCATTTCCTTGGCCACGCGGGCCGCGGACGCGGGGTTCTGGCCGGTCACCAGGCGTTCGTCCACCACGACGTTCTCCGTGAAGTTCTCCGCCGGCACGTGGGTGGCACCCTGTTCCTCGAGTCGGTCGGCGAGGAAGAACGGGATGACCTTGTCCTTCCCGACCGCGACTTCCTCCTCGTTGGTGAAGGCCGCCACCCTCCGGCCCTCGACGAGGCGGAACCCGTTCGCCAGTTCCACGTTCACCAGGCCGGCCGGTCCGTGGCAGACCGCGCCCACCACGCCACCTTTGTCGTAGACGCTGGCCACCAGGTTCTGCAGGCCTTCATGGTCGGGGAAATCCCACATGGTGCCGTGGCCTCCCACGAGGTACACCGCGTCGTATTGGCCGGGGTCAACGACGGCGACGCGGGCGGTGTTGTAGAGTCCGGCGCGCGTGGTTTCGTCCTGGGTGAAGGCGACCTGGATGGGATCTTCAGGGTCCACCGTGTCGCGCGGCGGCTGTCCGCCCTCGATGGAGGCGAAGTCGACGAAATGCCCGGAATCCTTGAAGACCTTCCAGGGGTGTGCGGCCTCGGCCACGTTGTAGCCGGTCTTTTCTCCCGTATCGGCGATCTCGGAAACGCTGGTCAGAACCATGAGGATTTTCTTCATGAAGTGCTCCTTTCGTCCACTTCCCACCCTAGGCGAGCGCCCGAGGCCTGCCTACCCCATGAATGCCCACCCGCCCGTAACCTTGCAGCCGTGAACGTTGAAAACCACCAGTATTCTGCCGTCTGCCGGCCGATTCTTGGTGCCCGCGTGTTGCGGTGGGGGATCGGTGAACGGATGTGGCGCCGAGGGCTGCGTTTCCCCGTGCGGCAGCACCACGCGCCCAGGGTGCCGCGGGCTGTCAGGGTTCATGAGCGAGTGCTTGCGGCCATAGTGGAGGTGGATGGCCGGGCCGGCCACCACCAGATGGCAATCCTCAGCCACGTCTCCCGGCGCAGCCGCGAGTCAGGAATCCCTTGGGCCAGCACTCCGAAGGCCGGGACCACCGGCATGAAGGGAAGCCGCAAGGTGCGGTGGACGTCGGGCTTCTTGTCGCGGAAGATGGTCACGGAAAGGTGGACCACCACGAAGGCCGCCGGGATGCCGACGTTGGCCGGGGCAGCGACGGCCTTGGCGGGGAAGGCGCCGGGCAGGAACCTCGGCATCACGATGGTGATGGACCGGGCGGCGAACATGGAGATGGTCGTGGCGATGGCCGGGAGCCCCGCGCCGTCGAACGCGGGGCGAATCCGGCGGTCGGGTCCATACCCCGCTCGTTCTGCATGCCGGTGGGCACCGGGGCGGACGCGACGTGGAGCCGCATGGTCATGATCAAGGCGTGCCCCGCAGGAATCCCGCTCATAGAGACCCGCCCCACAGAGGCAGCCATAGGCACCAGCGTGGATCGAACCGGCAACCGCGCAGTGCTCCTCCACCTGACACCATGTATACAAGACCGTGCAGATGCAGGAGACGCGCCCTATGCCGTGCGGGCCTCTGAAAACGGGCACGCTGCCTCGGATGGAGGGGGCGTGCCCGGATGCTACATGTTGGTCTAGACGACCGTGTAGCCGCCGTCGATCGGGATGGTCGCCCCGGTGATGAACTTCGCCTTGTCGCTGGCGAGGAAGGTGATGAGGTCGGCGACTTCCTGTGCCTCGCCGACGCGGCCGGCCGGGTGCAGCTTGGCATACTGCTCGAGGGTCGGCTCGTCGATGAGCGGGGTGCGGATGACGCCCGGGGCCACCGCGTTCACGCGGATGCCTTCCTTGGCGTACATGGTCCCGGCGGAGCGGGTCATGTTCACCACGCCGCCCTTGGAGGCCGAATAGGCGATGTTGTTCGAGACGGCCACGAGGCCGAACATCGAGGCGAGGTTGACGACGCCGCCGCCGGCGCCCTGCTTGAGGAGCTGCTCGATGACGTACTTGTTGGTGTAGAACACGCCCGAGTAGTCGATGCCGTTGGTGCGCTCCCAGTTGTCGATCGTGGAGGTCACGACGTCGCCCTCGCCGCCGACGCCCGCCGAGGTGACTGCAATGTCGACGCGGCCGAATTCCTCGACCGTCTTCGCGACGGCGGCCGGGACGCTCTCGGCCTTCGAGACGTCGCCCTGGACAAACTTCGCGCCGATCTCGTCGGCGACTTCCTGGGACTTGGGATTGAAGTCAAAGATCATGATCTTGGCGCCTTCGGCGATGAAGTTCCTTGCGGTGGCGAGGCCGTGCCCCGATTCGCCGCCGGTGATGAATGCGACCTTGTTTTCGAGTTGCACGAGCCAATCCAATCTCTAAGCGTTCCTGTCATGGTGATGACCTCCGTCAGGCAGGTACAACACCCGGGTGGACCAAGGGGCCACCAAACATTTTTATATGCGTATGCATATATCACCCCGCCATTGGGTTGACGTGTCAACTAAAAAATGAGGAGCATTGATGCCTGGCGCCGCATTCGTAGGGCGAGGGTAGGAGATTGGAAATTGCTGGGCCACCCGGCGATCCGGCAGTTCGCGCCGGGCCGGTCCGCGGACAGCCGCACCATGAGCGGTTACGGCACCACGGTCGCCGTGTCGGTGCTCGTCAAGGTCGTCACGCTCCGTTGATGCCGGCCGTCTGGTGCCGCGGCCAGGGGCGCAGGGCGTGTCCGCGTGCCCGGTTGCGCGTTTCGGGTCCCCGGTCCCCGGGCGTGCATCCGCGTCGGTCCGCATCGCGCGACACCAGCAACGGGCAGGGGCACGGCGTCCCTCACCCCGGAAGGCGCCGAGATGACCGCAACGGGCACCGCCGCCACCTCGGCGGCCGGCCACGGAACACCGCACAGGCCGCCTACACTCGAAGATGGTCGCCGGCAACAAGGCGCAGGCGGCGCCCGGGCCCACCTGCACCCGTGTCCAAGGAGTTCTCCATGACGTCATCCGCAGCACAGGGCCCCGCCCTCGAACCTGCCACCTGGCACCTGCGGGAAGCCGCGGAGGCCCTGGCTGCCTTCCGGGTTGACCCGGCCACGGGCCTGGGGGCAAGCGAGGCCGCAGGCAGGCTGCGGCAGGAGGGGCCCAACGAACTGCGCGCCGCCGCACCGGTGCCGATCTGGCGCAAGGTCCTGGCCCAGTTCCAGGATCCGCTGGTCTATCTCCTGCTGGTGGCCATTGCCATCTCCCTTGGTGCCTGGGCGGTGGAGGGCGCCCGGGGCGTACCCATCGATGCGGTGGTCATCGCCGCGGTGGTCCTGCTCAATGCGATCCTGGGATTCGTCCAGGAAAACAAGGCCGAGAACGCCGTCGCCGCCCTGCAGTCGATGACGGCGGCAAACTCCACGGTATGGCGCGACAGCGAACTCAAGACGGTCCCCTCCGCGCAGTTGGTCCGCGGCGACGTCCTGGTCCTGGGAGAGGGGGATGCGGTCGGGGCCGATGCCCGGCTGATCACGGCCACCTCGCTGCGCATTGCCGAGGCCTCACTGACCGGGGAGAGCGAGGCCGCCCTGAAGGATCCCGCGACACTTCAGCGGGAGGCACCGCTGGGGGACCGGGCGAACATGGTCTACAAGGGGACCGGGGTCGTGCAGGGAGTGGGCCGTGCAATCGTCACCGGGACGGGAATGCACACAGAAGTGGGTGCCATCGCCGGGATGCTGGAGGAAACAAGGTCCGAGCCGACCCCGCTCCAGAAGGAAATCGCGGGAGTCGGGAAGCTGCTGGGCATCACGGTCATCGTCATCGCCGTCGTGGTGATGGCAACCATCATCCTGGTCAACGACGTTTCCTCGCTGCCGGACCTGGTGAGGGTCCTGCTGCTGGGGGTCTCGCTGGCGGTGGCCGCGGTCCCCGAGGGGCTCCCGGCCATCCTCTCGGTGGTGCTCTCGATCGGCGTCCAGCGCATGGCCAGGCGCCATGCGGTCGTGAAGGAATTGCACTCGGTGGAAACCCTGGGCTCCGCCTCCGTTATCGCCTCGGACAAGACCGGGACGCTGACGCGCAACGAGATGACCATTGGCCGGATCCTCACCGCCTCGGGGCAGATCCAGCTCACCGGCGTCGGGTACCGGCCCGAAGGCCGGGTCCTCCAGGATGGCCGGGAGGCCACGGACCCGATGGTGCTGGCGGAGGCCCGCATGGTCCTGGCGGGCGGCACCTTCGCCAACAACGCCCAGCTGGGCCAAGCCGACGGCCAGTGGCAGATCCAGGGCGACCCCACCGAAGCGGCGTTCCTGGTCGCCGCGCTGAAGCTCGAGGGGGTGGGCGAACGCGTCGAGGAGTTCGAACGGCAGGGCGAGGTCCCGTTCACCTCGGAGCGCATGCTGATGTCGGCGCTGGCGCGCCACAAGGAACTCGACCACCTCACCCTGGTCACCAAGGGCGCCCCGGACGTGCTGCTGGGGCGTTGCACCCGGATGCAGGTGGGCGGGGACAGCGTGCCGCTGGATGCGGAACTTCGGGCCAAGGCGCTCGGTGACGTCGAGGCCCTCTCCGCGCAGGCCTTCCGCACCCTGGGGGTGGCCTACCGCAGGTACGGGGACCACGACCGCCACGAGGCGGCGGTGCTTGACGAGGCCGATGAACACACGCTCGTGTACCTCGGGGTGGCCGGCATCATCGACCCGCCGCGCGCCGAGGCGGCCGTGGCCGTGGCCGAGGCCCGTCGCGCGGGCATCCGGGTGGTGATGATCACCGGGGACCATCCGGTCACCGCCGCGCGGATCGCCGGGGACCTGGGGATCTCGGAACCGGGGGACAGAGCTGTCACCGGCGCCCAACTCGATGAGCTTGACGCCGCCGGGCTGCGCGCCGTCACCGCGTCCACCTCCGTCTACGCTCGCGTCTCACCGCACAACAAGCTCCAGATCATCGACGCGCTGCAGGCCCAGGGCAACGTCGTGGCCATGACCGGAGACGGCGTCAACGACGCCCCGGCCCTGAAATCCGCCGACATCGGCATTGCCATGGGCGTCACCGGGACCGAGGTGACCAAGGAAGCCTCGAAGATGATCCTGGGCGATGACAACTTCGCGACGATCGTCTCCGCGGTGCGCCAGGGGCGGGTCATCTTCGAGAACATCGAGAAATTCCTGCGCTACCTCCTGTCCTCCAACATGGGGGAGGTCTTCACGGTCTTCCTCGGCGTGGCCTTTGCCGGCACCATGGGCCTGGCGGGAGCCGGCGGCGAGGCGGTGGCGCTGCCGCTGCTGGCCACCCAGATCCTGTGGATCAACCTCGTCACCGATTCGGGGCCGGCGCTGGCCATGGGGGTGGACCCGGAGATGGGCGACGTGATGGCGCGGGCACCGCGGAAGATGACCGAGAGGATCCTCGGGCGACGGATGTGGGCCGGGATCCTGGTCGTGGGCCTGGTCATGGGCCTGGCCTCGCTGGCGACCATCGACATCTTCCTGCCCGGCGGCCTGGTCGACGGCGCGGACTCCCTGGACGTGGCCCGGACCGCCGGGTTCACCACCCTGGTCCTCGCCCAGTTGTTCAACGCCTTCAACTCGCGTTCGGACACGGCCAGTGCGTTCCACAGGCTCTTCGTCAACAAGTGGCTCTGGGGCGCGGTCCTGCTCACGGCGGCACTGCAGCTGGCCGTGGTGGAGGTGCCGCTGCTGCAACGGGCCTTCGGGACCGCGTCCCTGGACGCGGCCCACTGGGCCGTGTGCCTGGGCATGGCCTCCACCGTGCTGTGGTTCGACGAAGTGCGCAAGCTGTTGCTCCGGTGGCTGGACCGCAAGCGGCCCGCGGGGCGCTGAGGCCCGGGACCGGCCGTTGGGCGGCACGGCGGGCCCCGCCGACCCGGGGGTAGGATCGTGGGGTGCGGGCCCAGCAGGCCCGCCGAGTCCCCACTGGAGGCAGGGAAATGCTCGTGCTCGTGCTGAACGCCGGCTCCTCGACGCTGAAGTACTCGGTCCGCCGGTTCGACCAGGAGCGCACCCTCGCCGGCGGCGAGCCGATCGCCAAGGGCGTCGTGGAGCGGATCGACGAGGGGGAGGTGGCCGACCACCGGGAGGCCTTCGAGATCGTGCGCGGCGAACTTGCCCAGGCGCTGCCCGGATGCGTCCCGGACGCCGTGGGGCACCGGGTGGTCCACGGCGGGGAACGCTTCACCGGACCCGCCCTGGTCGACGAGGAGGTCATCGGCGCCATCGAGCGGCTGAACGCGCTGGCTCCGCTGCACAACCCGCCCGGTGCTCTGTGCATCCGGGCCGCCACTGCGGCCTGGCCCGGCGTGCCGCAGGTGGCGGTCTTCGACACCTCCTTCCACCGCACCCTGCCCGAGCACGCGTGGCGCTACGCCCTGCCCGATGAGCTGTACCGGAGTCACGGGATTCGTCGCTACGGATTCCACGGCACCAGTGTGCAGTACGTGGGACGGCGGGCCGCGCAGGTGCTGGGCATTTCGTGGGAGGAGTTCAATGCGGTGATCGCGCACCTGGGCAACGGCTCCTCGGTCACCGCGGTCCGCGGCGGGCGCAGCGTGGACACCTCCATGGGATTCACCCCGCTGGAGGGCCTGGTCATGGGCACCCGGTCCGGGGACGTGGATCCCGGCGCGCTGGTGTTCCTGCAGCGCCTGGGCTACGGCCCCGATGAACTCGATGACCTGCTCAACCGGGATTCCGGGTTCAAGGCGATGGCCGGGAACAACGACATGCGCGCCATCACCCGGGCCGCCGCCGCCGGGAACCCGGAGGCGGAGCTGGCGCTGGAAACCGCGGTCCACCGGCTGGCCCGGTATATCGGCGGCTACCACGTGAGCTGCTCGGGGGCCCGTGCGGTGGTGCTCACCGGCGGCATCGGGGAGAACTCCGCCGACTTCCGGGCCCGGCTCCTGGTCAGGCTCGGGCCGCTGGGCATCAGGCTGGACGAGGCCGCGAACCGGCAGGCCGCCGGCCGGCAGGGACCCCGGGTGATCTCCACCGCGGATTCGGCCATCCCGGTGTTGGTCATCCCCACCGACGAGGAGCACGCCATCGCCGAGGCAACCATCGGCGCCGTCGGGCCACGCTGACCCGCCGGGGCCGCTGCCTCAGGCGGGCGGCGGCGGCTTTTCCTGCCGGGGTGGCCCCAGCGCGAAGCTCCTTTCCCCGCCGCCGGCAAGCATCGCGTGGTTCCCGTCGACGCAGATTGCCACCGGAGGCGCGGTGCACGGCTGCAGGCGCACCCGAAGGCTCCGGGGGTCCAGGCGCACATCGATGCGGTGTCCCCGGTACTGGAGCTGGAAGCGGACCCGGCCCAGGCGGGCGGGCATCCGGGGGGTGAAGCCCAGCGTGTCGGCCTCGATGCGCAGGCCGGCAAAGGCGCGGACGACGATGTCAATGGTCCCGGACATGGCGCCCAGGTGGATTCCCTCGCGCGTGGTGCCGCCCTGGCTGTCGTCAAGGTCGGCGACCAGCGCCTCGCGGAACATCTGCCAGGCCCGGGTTTCGTCAAAGCGGGAGAGCACCGAGGCATGCACCACGCGGCTGAGCGTGGATCCCTCCGAGGTCCGGGCGAGGTAGTACTCCACGGTGCGGGCCAGGTCCGCCTCGGTGGCGGCGTAGCCGAGCCGCCGCAGCTGGTCGATCACGCCTGCGGGCCCGAGCAGGTAGACAAGCATCAGCACGTCGGCCTGCTTGGCCAGTTTGTACCGGTTGGTTGCGTCGTTTTCGGCCTCGAGGATCAGGTCCATCCGCCCGATGTTGCCGTAGCGGGCGCGGTAGCGTGGCCAGTCCAGTTCGGCCAGGTCCTCGTACCCGTCGAACTGGCTGATGACCCCGTCGGCGTGGAAGTGGACCGCGAGCCCGGCGGCGAGTTCGGACCAGCGGGTGGTTTCGGCCGGACCGATGCGCAGCCGCTGCGCGAGGTCCTCACCCGGGTGGCCCGCCAGTTCGCGCAGCACATCGGCGGCGCGGTCGAAGACCCAGGAGGCCAGCACGTTGGTGTAGGCATTGTCGCGCAATCCCTCCCCGGGCGCGTCGGGGTATCCGTCGTGGAACTCGTCGGGCCCCATCACCCCGGTGATGCGGTGGCGCCGCATCACCGGGTCCCAGTCCGCGAGGGCGGAAAACGCCCGGGTGACCTCGAGGATCAGTTCCCCGCCGCGCGCCGCCAGCCAGTCCCGGTCGCCGGTGGCCTGGAAATGCTGCCAGGCGTTGTAGGCAACGGCGAGCCCGACGTGGCGCTGGCGGCGGGAGTTGTCCGGCATCCACCGGGCCGAGCGGGGGTTGTAGAGCTGGCGGGGGGTCTCTTCCCGCCCGTCGCTGCCGCTTTGCCAGGGGAAGAGCGCACCGTCCAGGCCCTGGGCGCGGGCTGCGGCGCGGGCGGCGCCCAGCCGGTTCCAGCGGTACTCCAGCAGGGACCGGCTGACCTCCGGGAGCCGCAGCCCGGTGACCGGCAGGACGAACAGCTCGTCCCAGAAGACGTGCCCGCGGTAGCCCTCCCCATGCAGGCCCCGGGCCGGCACGCCGGCGTCCAGGGCCGCGGTGTGCCCGGAGACCGCCTGCAGGAGGTGGAAGACGTGCAGGTTGAGCACCAGCTGGGACTGCGGGTCGGTGTCCAGGGTGATCGCGAACCGGTCCCACAGCCGTCCCCACGCCGCCTGGTGGTCCCGCAACAGCGCCCCGAATCCGGCGTCGTGCCTCGCAAGCCCGCCCAGGGCCGCGGTGGCCGGGGAGGAGATGGCCGCGTCCCGGGAGGTCGCCAGTGCCATCGAGCGCAGCATGGTCAAGGATTGCCCGTCGGCCAGTGCCAGGTTGTACTGCCTCAGGTACCGGCCGTTTCCGCCTTCGGCCTCGGGGACGGGGAAGGGTTTGGGGGCAGCCGGATCCCCGGCGAACGTGGTCCGCACGGCCACGGCAATGCGGATCCGGCTCTGGTTCGTCTCCACCTCGCACAGCACGGTGCTGCCGTCGGTCTCGGTGAACACCGCGTCCCGCAGGTGCCTTTGGCCGGTGCCCACGTAGTCGCGGACGTTGGTGTTGGCGACCCGCGCGTCGATGCCGGTGCGGATGGACACCGCAATGTCGGTGCCGTGGGCCGTCAGGGTGGTTTCGAGGGCGGCCAGGTGGGGGTTGTCCATGGAGACCAGCCGGCGCTGGAGAAGCACGAGCCGTTCCCCGCCCGGCCCGGCGAGGGTGGCCCGGCGGGTCAGCACGCCGCGGCGCAGGTCCAACTCGCTGCGCTCGCCCAGGACCTGCGTTTCCCCGCCCGACCACCAGGGGCCGTTCCCGAGGCGGATATCGACCGGCAGCCAGTTGGGGACGTTGACCAGGTGCTCCTCCTCCATCGCACGGCCCCGGATGATGCCCGCGGTCCGGTTGTAGACCCCGGCCAGGTAGGTCCCGGGATAGTGGATCCCGTCATCGCGGTGCTCCGGGCGGGCCCCGCGGGTGGCCATGTACCCGTTGCCCAGCGCGGTCAGCGCCTCCCGGTGCCCCTCGTGCGCCGGGTCGAACCCCTCATAGACAAGTGTCCAGGGATCGGTGCGCGAGGCACCGAGGTCAAGCTGGCCGACGTCACCCAGGACAATGTCGGCACCCGCCGCCTCCAGCGCCTCCCGCCGTCCGGCGCGGTCGATCCCGACCACCAGCCCGAAGCCGCCGACGCGGCCGGCCCGGATCCCGGGCACGTCGTCGTCGATGACAACGGCGCGCTCCGGGGGCACGCCGAGCCGGCGGGCCGCCTCGAGGAGCATCGCCGGATCCGGCTTGCCGGGCAGGCCCTGCTCCGCCGCAGCCTGGCCGTCGAGGACCACGTCGAACGCCGGCGCCAGGCCCGCGGAGGCCAGGAGGTCGACGGCGTTGCGGCCGGCGGCGACCAGCCCCACGGGCACCCCGCCCTCGCGCAGCCGTTCCAGCAGCGCCACCGTTCCGGGATAGGTGCCCAGCCCGTCCCGGGCCAGCGCGGCCAGGAACAGGTGCCGTTGGCGGGCCCCCAGCCCGTGGACACTCCAGGTCTCCGCGGCGTCCCGCGGGCCGCCGGCGGGAAGCCGAATGCCCCGGGAGGCCAGGAAGGCGCGGATGCCGTCCTGGAGGTTCCGCCCGTCCAGGTACAGCAGGTAGTCCCGGTCCATGTCGAAGGGGGCCGCATCGGCCCCGGCCCCGGAGCGGGGGTCCGCCAGCACCGCGTCGAAGAGCTCCTTCCAGGCCGCCGCATTGATGTGGGCGCTGCGGATGAGAACCCCGTCCAGGTCGAACAGCACAGCATCGTAGGGCACCTCGGCGGTCTCGGGGGACGGGCGCGGCGGGGTCCGGGGCTGGTTGCCCTGCATTCCGGGCAGCCCCTATGGTGCCTCGTGGCCGGGCCGGCCGGCGCGGCCGGGGGATGCGGCCCATTGCCAGTCCCGGATCTCGGGCAGGTCCTCGCCGTGGGTCCGGATGTAGGAGCGGTGCTCGACGAGCTTGTTCCTGAGTTCCTCGCGCACGCGGGCCGAGATGTCCTTGAGCCGCGGCACCCGGTCGATGACGGCGATGGCCAGGTTGAACCTGTCGATCCGGTTCAGCACACACATGTCGAACGGGGTGGTGGTGGTGCCTTCCTCCCGGAAGCCGTGGACGTGGAAGCCGCCGTGGTTGGTGCGCCGGTAGGTGAGCCTGTGGATCAGCCACGGGTAGCCGTGGTAGGCGAAGACCACGGGCTTGTCCGTGGTGAACAGGGCGTCGAATTCGCGGTCGGCCAGGCCGTGCGGGTTCGCGGCCCGGTCCTGGAGCCGCAGCAGGTCCACGACGTTGACCACCCGGATGGACAAATCCGGGAACCGGGAGTTCAGGATCTCGACGGCGGCGAGGGTTTCCATGGTCGGCACGTCCCCGGCGCAGCCCATCACCACGTCGGGTTCGGCATCCGCCTCCGTGCCGGCCCAGTCCCAGATGCCCAGGCCCTTGGTGCAGTGCACCACGGCGTCGTCCATGTCCAGGTACTGCAGCGCCGGCTGCTTGCCGGCCACGATCACGTTGACGCGCTGGCGGCTGCGCAGGGCATGGTCGGCAACCGACAGCAGGGTGTTGGTATCCGGCGGGAGGTACACCCGGATCACCTCGGACTTCTTGTTGAGCACGTGGTCGATGAAGCCGGGGTCCTGGTGGGAGAAGCCGTTGTGGTCCTGCCGCCAGACATGGGAGGTGAGCAGGTAGTTCAGTGAGGCGACCGGCCGGCGCCAGGGGATCGAGTTGGCCGTGTCCAGCCATTTGGCGTGCTGGTTGAACATGGAGTCGACGACGTGGATGAAGGCCTCGTAGCAGGAGAAGAATCCGTGCCGCCCGGTGAGCAGGTAGCCTTCCAGCCAGCCCTGGCAGGTGTGTTCGGAGAGGATTTCCATTACCCGTCCGTCGGGGGCCAGGTGGTCGTCCTCCGGGACGGTCCGGGCGTTCCAGGTGCGGTCGGTGGCTTCGAGGATGGCCGCGAGCCGGTTCGAGTTGTTCTCATCCGGGGAGAAGACCCGGAAGTTGTCCATGTTCGCCGCCATGACGTCGCGCAGCATCTGTCCCAGAACCCGGGTGGCTTCCACCGCGCCGGTGCCCGGTTCCTCCACCGGCACCGCGTAGTCGCGGAAATCGGGCATCCGCAGGTCCCGCAGCAGGACCCCGCCGTTGGCGTGCGCGGTGGCGCTCATCCGCCGCGGACCCATCGGGTGCAGGGCGCGGATGGCTTCGACCGGGGTCCCGGATGAGTCGAAGAGTTCCTCCGGCCGGTAGCTGCGCAGCCATTGCTCGAGGATCTTGCGGTGGTTGTCGTTTTCTCGTGCGGCGCCGAAGGGCACCTGGTGCGAGCGCCAGGAGCCTTCGACCTTCTGCCCGTCGACCTCGGAGGGGCCGGTCCAGCCCTTGGGGGAGCGGAGCACGATCATCGGCCAGCGCGGCCGCTGGACCAGGCCCTCTTCCCGGGCGGAGCGCCGGATCTCCATGATCGCTTCGAGGCAGGAATCCAGGGCCGCGGCGAAATCCTGGTGCATCTGTTCGGGGTCCTGGCCCTCCACGTAGTGGGGGATGTGGCCGTAGCCGCGCAGCAGCCCGTCCAGTTCGTCGCGGTCCATCCGGGCCAGGATCGTGGGGTTGGCGATCTTGTAGCCGTTCAGGTGCAGGATCGGCAGCACGGCACCGTCCCGGGCCGGGTTCATGAACTTGTTTGAGTGCCAGCTGGCTGCCAGCGGACCGGTCTCCGCCTCCCCGTCTCCCACCACGGCGGCGACGATGAGGTCCGGGTTGTCGAAGGCCGCCCCATAGGCGTGCGAGAGCGAATATCCCAGTTCCCCGCCCTCATGGATGGATCCGGGGGTTTCGGGGGCGACGTGGCTGGGGATGCCCCCGGGGAAGGAGAACTGCCTGAACAGCCGCTTCATCCCCTCCAGGTCCTGGGAGATATTGGGGTAGGTCTCGGAGTAGGTGCCTTCGAGCCATCCCGCCGCGACCGGGCCCGGCCCTCCGTGCCCCGGACCCATCACGTACATCATCTCCAGGTCCCGTTGCATGATGGCCCGGTTCAAGTGGGCGTAGATGAAATTCAGTCCCGGGGTGGTGCCCCAGTGCCCCAGCAGCCGTGGCTTGACATGCTCGGGCCTTAGCGGTTCACGCAGCAGCGGGTTGTCCATGAGATAGATCTGCCCCACGGAGAGGTAGTTTGCCGCCCGCCACCAGGCGTGGATGCGCTCCAGCTCGTCGGGGGCCAGTGCGGGATCCTTCTCGGATGCAGTGTGGAGATGGCTCATGGGGAGGTGGCTGCCTTTCGCTTCGTCATGGAAATGATGATCCGAACCGCCTGTCCCTGCCTTGTGTCGTCGGGGTGTCGCGGCTCCCGGTGCAGGCCGGTGGAACCGTGGCATCCAGGAGGGGATCCTTTCGAGGAGGACGCTGTTTCCAGACCGGGGCGGCGGGGTGCCAAGGTCCACGATTCCCACCCTAGCAACGCCGGGAGGAATATGCTCGGCCGGGACCAGGACGGCTTCTTCCCGGCGGCCGGTGTGTCCACGGTGGCGAAGCTGACGCCGGTGGTCGAGGATGGAAGAAACAGGGGAAATACCGTGCGCGCGATGAAAAGGAAACAAGCTCAATGAGCATGCTGAAACGCTACCCGTTGGTGGCGGCAACCGTGGTGGTGTTGATCGGCACGCTGGTGATGATTCCCCTGGGGCTGGGGGAGCCGGCGCGTTGGGTGGCCAGCGCTTTTTCGCTGGGCGTGGCGGCGAAACTGGGCTGGGGCATGGCCAGGGACATTGCCCGGGGACATTGGGGCATCGACATCCTGGCATTCACCGCGATCCTTGCCACGGTGTTCGTGGGCGAATGGGTCGCCGCGGTGATCATTTGCCTGATGCTCTCCGGTGGCGCGGCACTGGAGGACTACGCCCAGGAACGGGCCACCAGCTCGTTGTCGGAACTGCTCAAGCGGGTGCCGACGCACGCACACCGGGTCGAGGCGGAAGGGAACCTCACCGAGGTCAGGCTCGAGGACCTGGTTCCCGGGGATGTGGTGATGGTCCGCCCGGGTGAGGTGTTGCCGGTCGACGGGGTGCTGCTGGACGAGCAAGGTGCCTTTAACGAATCGTCGTTGACCGGTGAATCGCTGCCGGTGCACAAGGTTGCCGGGGAATTGCTGATGTCGGGTGCGGTCAACGGCATGCATGCGGTCCACCTGCGCGCCACGGCCAGTGCCGCGGATTCGCAATACTCGCGCATTGTCGAGCTGGTCAAGGAGGCCTCCGAGTCCCGCGCACCGGTGGTGCGGCTCGCGGACAGGTACGCGGTGCCGTTCACGTTGCTGGCCTACGTCGTTGCCGGCGCGGCCTGGTGGGTGAGCGGGGACCCCGTCCGGTTTGCCGAGGTGCTGGTGGTTGCCACCCCCTGCCCGCTGCTGATTGCGGCGCCGGTGGCGTTCATGGGCGGAATGAGCCGGGCGGCCAAGTCGGGCGTGATCGTCAAGGACGGCGGCACGCTCGAACGCCTGGCAGCGGTGAAGACCGTGGCGTTTGACAAGACCGGGACCCTGACACAGGGCACCCCGGTGTTGCGGGCGGTCAAGCCCGTCGGGGGGATCTCGGAGGACGAGCTTTTGGGATTGGTGGCTGCGGCCGAGCAATACTCCTCGCACGTGCTGGCTGCCTCGATCGTGGCCGCGGCACGGGAGCGGTCCCTGGCCATCGCCTCGGCATCCGCGGCCAGCGAGGTGGCAACGAACGGCGTGAGTGCGTTGGTGGACGGGCGCCGGGTACTGGTGGGCAAACCCGCGTGGGTCGACTCGCAGGTCCCCGACATGCAACGTTACGAGCTCGGCCCGGGAGAGTCCTCGGTGTACGTGGCGGTTGACGGCCGCTTTGCGGGGGTCCTGGTGCTGGCCGACGGGTTGCGCGCGGATGCCGGGGCGGCCTTGCACCAGCTCCGTTCCCTGGGGGTGACCGAAATGCTCATGCTCACCGGTGACCAGCGGGCCACCGCGGAGCACATTGCCGCAGAGATCGGCCTGGACCGGATCCAGGCCGAATGCCTGCCCGAGGACAAGGTTGCCTTGGTGCGGGACCTGGAGCACCGCCCGGTGATGATGGTCGGTGACGGCGTCAACGACGCCCCGGTGCTCGCCGCGGCCGACGTCGGGGTGGCCATGGGAGCCCGTGGTTCCACGGCGGCCTCGCAAAGCGCGGACGTGGTGATCATGACCGAACACCTCGCCCAGGTGGCCAACGCGGTGCGCATCGGCCAGGACACTGTGCGTATTGCGCTGCAGTCCATCTGGCTCGGGATCATCTTCTCGGTGGTGCTGATGCTGGTGGCGGCCACCGGGGTGCTTCCGGCGGTCCTTGGGGCGTTGAGCCAGGAGGTCGTGGACCTGGTGGCGATCCTCAGCGCCCTGCGGGCACTGAAGGGAAGGCGCAAGCAGCGCGCGGTTTCACCGCCGGCCCCACCCGGACCAGCCTCCGACGGTTCGAGGGCGGCACGGGAAAGCGCGGCGCCAGATTCCCCGGGCGTCGACAGAAATCCCTAGCAAAGGGACACACCGGGGTGCCTGTTGAGCCTGACACTGCCCCGCATCCCGGCCTTTGGCAACGAATTGGACGGCGGAACGGAACGAATCCGCAGGACTCCGGCCCCTGGGATCCGCCGTCGGCGAATCGGCACCCGGTGCAGGGGCTTATTCCGGCACCGGAATTTCGTGTGCCCGGCTCCGGCATTGGCGAGGGGAGTTCGTCGGCCCGCTCGCGCGCAACGGCGCCGGGACGCCAACGGGACGTGCCAGGCTCGAGGCTGGCTGCCAGACCGGACACACATGGGCCTGGCACGACTCGCAACTGTTTGGACCTGCCCCCGGCGGTCCCATTCCCCTGACCTGCCCGCCCGGCCCGTGGGGGCCGACCCGGCTCGCACTGTGGCCTGATGGAAGGATGTCCATCCCGTCGTTCATGGGATGCGACCTGTTGGAGAACTGTAGGGCACTGAAGAAAAGGCAGAAGGAAATCATCACCTACTTCGCCACCGAGGGCGCCTCCAACGGACCCGCTGAAGCCACCAATGGACGTCCCTGAAACCATCCACGGGGTTGTCCGGGAAATCCGGAACCTCGAGAACCACCACATCCTCCCGCTGCCCTCCGCCGGCGGCCGCCGGCACCACCGGACACAGGCCAACCTCACCACGCTGGAATCCGCAGGGCCCATTAAGCACCGCGAAACCCGGGCCGTTTACCGCCGCGATCCACGGTTCTTGGATGCCGGATTTTCAATGCTCGGGATGTCACGGTGGGGGATCGGCTTTCAAGACTGGCGATTTCCAACCAAAGCTTCGGTGATGCGCCGGGTGGGTAGTTGCAGAGACTTAGATGTTCCTAAGACCTGCCATGGGTCCCGGCGACACGGCGATCGCTTCTCAAGACTCTTGGTTCGTGGTCGTTGAGCAGATTTTAGCCATGTGATCCGAGTGACCCTGGGCCAGCGCAGAGTACCGCATCTCCGTCAGCTCACAGCGTGCGTGCGGAGGTATCTCCGTCGTCAACCGCCCCGGGAAGCGGCGCCGGGGAAGTGGCGTCCAATTCAGACTTGGCACTCCACGGACGCTGGCTGTGGAACTCCAGAAGCTGGGCACCCAGACCAAAGGACACCATCGCAAGCCACACCACAATGTTGAGCCACGGGACTTGCAAGGCGGTGATCAGGATCAGGCCCCCGACGAACGACTTCAGCACCGGGTGCTGATCGCCGCGGAACAGGAGCCGCCCAACATAGAAGGCCCCGTAGACGAACGTCGCGAGCGATAGGGCAATCCAGACCAGGAGTCCAGTGAGTGCGAGGGGAGCCCCGATGATCGTTACGAGTAGGACCAGCAGGGCAACGGGGACGGCGATGGCTGCCAGGAACCCGACCAGCAGAGCCTTCCAGGGTGACGGCATGAGGTGGTTGGTTACCCGTGTCAGCCAGCGTGGGAAGAGAAGCCCAGCGAAGAGGGTCACCAGGCTTAGTGCGACCAGAGCGTAGAGCAAGCCGCGCAACCAGGCTACGAATGAAGCACCGGGTGATCGTTCCTCGCTCGTTGATTGCGGCGGAGCGACGCGCTCCACTGCACCGTCAACCGCGCCCTGCGCGATTTGCGCTTCGGTGTCGCTGTAGTAGGTTGCGTTTCCCCCGACGGTTCCGTCGATGCTGAGGCGATCGACGCTGACCATCAGGTCTCGTCCGACATTGCCGGCGATCTTGAGGTCGCTGGCGGCGCCAACCAGGTCGTTGCCAAGCTTCCCGGTTGCGGTGACGATGATGCTGGCCGCGAAGATGGTTCCGCTGCGTGAGACGTCGCCGCTGATCGTGACGTTCTGCCCGGCAAGCCGCACGTTGCCGCCAACGTTGCCTGTGATGGTGATCGTCTGCGCCGCGGCGATCACGTCGCCGGTGACGTTGCCGCTGATTGTGACGTTCTGCCCGGAAGCATACACGTCCCCGTCGACCACGCCCGAGACCTCGACGGACAAATCGCTGTAGAACTGAGGACCTTCGCTTTTGCTCGACGCCGAAGGGGGTGGCGTCGGGGCGGCTTCAGCAGGTTCCGTCCCTGGGAAGAAGGCTAGAAAGCAGACCAATAGGACGGCCCCGGTAGAACGATAGATGCGGGAAAGAACATTCATTCCGATATCCTTCCAAACCTGGACAACACATCCACGAGGCGGCGTCCATGCGAACGCCAGACGGTAAGAATCAGTGACGCTAACAGGCTCGGCCCGTGGGATGAACCTTGACTCAGCCTATCCAGCGGGGTTGGCACCGGCAATAGGAAAGGCCTCGGTCGCGTGCCTTAACCCCTGGATAGCTAAAAGCAAAGGTCCTTGTCTGTTATCTGGGGCAGAAGACGGAAAAATCGTACGCAAAGAGTTGAGCCAGGTAGCAACTGGACTACAGCTTGCCAATGGAGGCCACTTAGAGCCTGTCCGTGACGGGAACCTTGACCGGGTTGGACGGCTTGAGGTGGGTACCCTTGCTTGTGGATTTCAGCGCCCGGTGGCGGCTTTCTGTGATTACTCCGTGTTGCAGTTCTGGTTTCTCCTTCTGTCTTGGATCACATGGGCCGCGAGACGTCAGCAGGACTCGGTTCGTGGCCGCGTGGATCTGGTTGCATCGGTTCACCAATGCCAGGACGGCAACAACCCGGGCGAAACTCGTCAACGTCCCGGCTCGAATCGCCTCCAACGCCCGAAATATCCGGATGCGCCTCCCCGAAACCTGGTCCTGGCAAGCTCCCTGGGAAAACCTCTTCGCCGCGGTGAACGCACCACCGCAACCGGCCAGAACAACTGACCGCCAGCCGCACCACGGCATCATCAGGAACCAACGTGGAACACCACCGGCAGGGAGGCCAGCCCATGGAAGTGGACACCGTTGTCGAGTAGTGCACCACAGACCTCACCTCTCGGCCTGCGCCTCGGTCGGGCCGTCTCCGACGTCGGCTGCAGTGCTCCTGCTCGAGGTGTTGGACGCTTGGGATGGCCTGAGACCCAACCGTGAAGGTGATTGCGGTGGCTCCGGTCGTTCCCGCGTCAAGAGATTTCGTTCCTGCCACTCACGCCGAATCCGGAACAGGCGGCCGCGACCGTGTCCCCAATGCCGGTCCGTCCCTCGGGACAACAGGCCTGTACTGTCGCATGATCGCCCGGGACTTCACACGCAATCGCAGCGTCACCGTACTGCTTGTCGTGCTGATGATGCTGTCGGTGGTGCTGGCCACCGCCAGTGCCGGAACACTGGTCCGTCTCATCGGTGCGTCGAGCAGTTTGACGACCAAGGCCGATGCGCCGCACGTGGCCCAGCTTCATGCGGGATCCTACGATCAGTCGGCGGTGGATCGCTGGGTCGCCGAACGGCCCGAGGTCGCCGAGCACCAGGCGATGCTGATGCTGGGCATCGATGGGGTGAACCTGTTCTTCGACGATGTACCGCAGACCACGAATATCCAGCAGAACTCTCTCGTGGTGCCCAACACGGAGCCCGACCTGCTGCTGGACCTGGACAACCAGCCGATCACTGAGGTCGCACCGGCACGATGGTGCTTCCGGTGATCTACGAGGTGGAGGCCGACCTCGAGGTCGGCGACACCGTCAGGATCACCGCGGCAGATGGCTTTACCAAGGGCTTCGAAGTCGCTGGCTTCGCAAGCGACTCGATCATGAACCCCGCACTCGCCAGTTCCAAGCGGCTCGCGGTGGCGGCTTCAGATTTGGAAGAGGTGCACGCGCACACCGGCACGGTGGAACACCTGGTGGAGTTCTGGTTGCACGACCCTGACACTCAGACCGCCGTGTTCGCCAAGGACTACCAGGACTCGGACATGCCCAAGGCCGGTCACATGGTCGATTCGGCGGCCTTTGAGATGTTCACGATGATCGGCGACGGGATGGTCGCCGCCGTCGTGATCCTGGTCTCCGTTCTGCTTCTCTTCGCGGGGCTGCTGTGTCTGCGGTTCTCCTTCCCCATGGCAGTCGAGCAGGATTACCGCGGGATCGGAGTGCTCAAGGCGATCGGCGTCGCACCACGCGACGTGAAGAAGATCTACCTCACCAAGTACGCCTTTCTTGCCACCATCGTCTCAGCACTCGGGTTGCTCGGCGGGTTGGCGCTAACCCCACTGCGCACCCGGAGCATCACCCGCTACATGGGCCCGTCCCGAGTATTTGGAACTGGATCGTGCCTGCGCTGGCTGCTTTGCTGATCTTTGCGATGATGGTGTTGTTCGTTCTGGTTCTCCTGCGCCGAATCAGCAGGATCAGCGCTGTCGCCGCGCTGAGCACCGGCGCGACCGGCCGGCAGTCCACCGTGGCGCGCCTGCGACTGTACCGGTCGCGGATGCCGGTGCACTTCCGGCTCGGGACGATGGACGTGGTCGGCTGCCTGCGGACCTACCTCTTGCTGTTCTTCGTCTTCGCGGTGAGCACCTTCATCATGATCGTGCCGATCAACTCCGCCACTACTGCCAGTGCTCCCGGCTTCATCAACTACATGGGCACCGGTGCCGTCGACCTACGCATTGACCTGCGCTACGCCGACGACACTTCGCCGGAGCACTTCTCGCAGACTGTCGAGTACCTGCGAGCGGATCCCGACGTGGCCACTATCGCACCGATGGTGACCACTCGGAACAACTCCATCGACAAGAACGGAAATACGATCAGCCTCTACGTCGAGAACGGCGACCATGCGCGGTTGCCCGTGATGTATGCAGACGGGCGGGCACCCGGGGACGACTCAGAGATCGCGCTGTCGCTGCTCGCGCTGAACCAGGCCGGACGCGAGGTCGTCGATACCCGTCCGATCGAAGTCGCCGGGCAGGACCGCGACGTCACCATCGTCGGTAGCTACCAGGACATCACCAACGGCGGCAAGACGGCCAAGTCAGCCCGGCCAACCGACGAGAGCGAGGTGATGTGGTGCATGATCGGCGTGGAACTGGCCCCCAGCACAGACGCCACCGGCAATGCAAAGGAGTATGCTGACCGGTTCGGTCCGGCGCAGGTCGCCGACATGGACAACGTCGTGCCCCCGGCGCCAGTCGGTGGGCGACGCTCCGAGTGCTTCGGGTCCTGGATTGGTGGGAAGGCCGTCCAGCGAGGAGGGGGCCTGCAAAAAGCCCATGACTCTGGCAGGCTGGTCCCATGAACGAGAGTCGCGCCTCGTGCCGGCCATGGGGGAGCGGGGTGATACTCCGGGAACAGGCTCGGGGATTCGTGAGAAGAGGACGCAATGAACGCGCTGAATAGGAAGAGCCCCATCTGGCACGCAGTGATCTGGATAGTGGCCTACGTCGTACTTGTCAACCTCGGTGATTGGCTATCTGAACTGATCGGTGGGTCGAACTTGGCAACCCCGTTGCTCCTGGTCGCATTCTCCATCGGATTGGTCTTCTACGTGGCGAGAAACGGCTGGCTGAACTTTTACGGGCTCGGGCCGCTTCGAAGAAGAAGTTTCACCGGTACCTGGCTGTATATCCCGTTAGTCGTCATCGTTTCCCTCCAGTTCTTCAAGGGCTTCAAGGAGAACCTTGACGTCACCGCGGTGCTGTTGATCGTCGTCCTGATGATCTGCGTCGGCTTCATCGAAGAGTTGCTGTTCAGGGGGTTCCTGTTCAAGGGCATACTGGCCAAGGGAACCCTCGCGCGCGCGGTGCTCATCTCGGGGGTCACCTTCGGGATCGGGCACGTCGTCAACCTGGCACGCGGGTACACCGGCACCGAGCAGCTCCTCCAGATCGGCTTCGGCATTCTCCTCGGAATCGTGCTTGCGCTCCTGTTTGCCGTTACCGGGACGATCATTCCCTTCATCATCTTCCATGTCCTGTTCAACATCAGCGGAAACCTGACTGCAGAAAACAACGAATACAACTTTTGGATGCTGCTGGCAACCGTGGTGATCAGCATCGGATATGGGGGGTACCTGGTCGGTAGGCTTCGCCGCCACGGTGCCGACCAGGGCGTGCGCGAGCCCATGATCCCAGCAGCGCGGGAGGTGACGCGATGAGGCACCAATCCGCGCTCACGCGACCCCGGGATACCGGGGGGCCAACCTCAGGGGGCCGGGCGTTTGGTGTCGCCTCCATCGCCGGAGCTTCGATCGTGCCCGTTTGGGCGCTCATTGCGCTGATCGCCGGTGGCCTGGCGACCTTGGCTTGGCTGCCGGTGCTCCTGGTCTACGTCGTCCCGTACAACCTTGTGTATCTCGCTCTGCTCGTCGCGGCGACCACCTTGGGGAGTCTCGCCAGCCGTCGACGCCCGGGACGGCGTCTCGGTCAAGCCGGGTTGATTCTCGTTGCCCTCCAAGTGATCGCGGTCCTCGCGTTTACCGTGTGGGCGCTGATCGATCGTGTGCCGGTCTAACCGGTAAAGCCCGAACGTCGTTGTCCTCAGCGGGAGCTGGCCCGCGAAAGCCTTGGGTTCACGTCACCGCGAAGCCGGCCAACACGAGAACCGCAAGCAAGATGCACGAGGTGATCACCAGGCTGGGGTGCTTTCCTTGCCCTGGTTCAAGTGCGGGCCAGCGCCACCCGAGCACGATGGCGGTGCCGACCGCGAGGACCGCGTAGACGAGCCATATTGGGAAGGGATCGAGGAGCCCCATCAGACCGGCTGGGAGAACCACGCCCAACAGGGCGGTCCCGGCGATAACACCGACCACGTGTGTCACAGCGCCCTGGCGCGTTGGCGTGTGCCGGGCGATGTGCCAGATGCCCCATACCGACCATCCGAGGGTGCCGAGGGCGATGACCGCGGTCAGCACCATGACCAATGTGTCGCTCACGTTGACGCACCGCCGTCCAGCAAAGCCGCAACGAGGTCACCCTGAAGCGTCACCAGCTGCGCTCCTGTCGGCACTGAGTTGACCACATAGGCCAGGCCGCGGCCGGTTCGGGGGCAGTAGCCCACGTAGGAGTGGTGGGACCCCGTAAGTCCGCTGTGGAAGATGAGGTCCTCCCCTCCGACAGTTGTGGCGAGAGCCCAGGTGATGGCGATCTGTGCTTCGGGCATCCAGGGCAAGATCGGCGCGGGTGCCACCGGTTCAAGCCCCGCCGCCCCGGGTTGGCGCCCATCCCGAGTCAGGCGCATCCAGGTGGCGAGGTCCGCGCTGGTGGACCACATGCCGCCGCCTGGCGCCAGTCCGTTCAGTGTCCACGGCTCGGCAGGACGTCCGCCGAGTAGGCCCTTGTCCCACCCCTTGGGCAGGCCAGACCGGGTGACCGGAAGGTGGGTGTCTGCCAGCGATAGCGGCTTGAGGATCCGCTGGCTGAGTAGCTCCTTGTAGGTGACTCCGGCCCGGATGGCCAGCAGATGGGCCAACAGCGCAATGCCGGCAGTGGAGTAGGAGTACCCGCCTCGTGCCTCCAAACGCTGGTCCAGTACGTCGGCCAGCGTCTCATCCGCGTTCTGGTGTGCACCGTCGGCGTGGAGCAGGCCGAACCACGTGTTGCGGCTGCCGGTCTGGGTTGCCGTGAAGTCCGGCAGGCCCGCTGTGTGTGACGCGAGTTCCCGCAAGGTCACCTGGGCCAGCTCCAATCCGTTCGCATCGAGGATCTCGTTGACCGTCGTATCCAGGGTCACCTCCCCCGTTTTGACCATGTCCATCAAGACAGCCCCACAGAATGTCTTGGAGACCGAGCCGATCTCGAACAGCGTCCGCTCGTTGGCACCGATGCCTGCGTACCTTGTGGCGTCGCCGTCGAGGTAGGCGAGCGAGACCCGGTTAAGCCCACGCAGGTACGGCTCCACCTGAGCCAGCAGGGTGGGATCTCCGCTGCGGCCGGACGCCAAACTCACCGGATGGGGTCCGACCAAAGCCAAGAGCCCCGCCGTGCCCAGGCCCGCCCCCGCTGCCAGCAGGACTCTCCGGGACATCTGGCTGGGAGAAGATGGCCTCTGATCGTGCTCCATTTTCAATATCCTACGCACAACCACACCGCTGCATGGGGGAATGCGGTCAAGAGATAGTCCTGGAGATGGGCGAGCGGGGCGGCAGTAGCACGATTCTCCCAGCACCAGTCAATACGCGCGGCATCTCGCAGATCCCTCGACTGGCATGACGGCGGTTGATGCATGCCAGATGGTTCGGTTTTCCCGGATGCTGCAATCGGGGCGCAGCCAGTGCATCGTGCGCGTTGATGTGAGCCGACTTCTCCGTGAGCCATGAACAGGTCCTTGGCCGCGCGTTGGTCGGCTGGCCGGACGAGGGTCTGACCAGCAGGACACCCAATACGGGGACGCATTCCGGGACTACCCCCCCATGCGAACGGTGCGTGCGGGGCGCACGACTTGTTGACGATGTGGCAAGCCGCAGGCGGGTCCGGCCGATCGGCCGCATTGGAGCATTCGCACGGGCACGGAATGGCTACTTGATCACATTTCGCATGCCGTCCAGGGAGGACAACCGGTATTAACCCACCGGTCGGAACCCCGGCTACGGATGCAGCTCGACGAGGAGCCGTCCGGCCGGATGTCCAAGTCACCTTGTAGACAAGGAAGAGTGGGTGCCCATGGGTGCGGGGGATCGTGGTGCGCTGGAGCTTTCGACCGGGGACGGCGCCCCCGTGTTTGTCTGGCGTATGGATTGATAACGGAATTATAACTTTTTGCTTTGGCGCCGTTAGCGTTACATGGTGGGTTGCCCCTAGGCAACCTCTCCCGATCCGGTTCGCACAACCCTACCGGCGGATCCAGGAGCAAGAATTCCCGGTAGGGGCGGAGGACCCAATTCAACCGTTCCCGGCCATTGGCCGTGGATCTTGGGGTGAAGTTGAGCCCGCCTTGGTGGGCTCGGCCGAGTTGATCTCATGACTCGAATCCGACAGCTAACTTCGCAGGCGACACATGAGAGGTAATCATTTGACCCAGCAGCAAAATTCCGGGCGCCGCCGCGCGTCCAACCCGGTTGATGCTTCGCCTGCCAACGGTTCCATGGAGCAGATCGTGGACACCGCACTGAACGGCGAAAGCACTTCCCGGCGCCCCGGCCGGCGCGCAGCAAGCGCGATCCCGGATTCCGTCGAGAATCCTGAAACCCTGCAGTACGGTGGCCGCCGCTTTGTGGCCAGCCCTCGCTATGCAGCCTCCCCGGAGACGGCATCCATTGCCGCCACCGAAATCCCTGCCGCGCCCGTTGCGCGGACGATGCCGCTGGCGATGCCCGCCGAAGGCGACAAGCTGGACAACGTCCTGAAGTCCGCTCCCCGGACCCTGCGCCCTCGACTTGGGTTTGTGCACAAGCTTGCCGCGGTCGCCGCCGTGACCGGCCTGGCATTCGCCGCCGCCCCGGCGCAGGAATCGGACGAAGTTGTCGCTGCTCCCCAGCGCGTCGCCCAGACGTCTGTCGCAGATGTCAAGGCCCCGGCCAACGACAAGCTCACGGTCGACCGCGCCTCGGTGACCAGCAAGTACGTCAAGGTGGTCAAGCCGGCACCTGTCACCACCGCTGCCGCCGGAAAGGTTGCCAAGAAAACCAAGCCGGCGCCCGCCACCACCGCCGACACTGGAAAAGTCACCAGGCTCTCCCAGCCCGTGGACAGCATCCGATTGACCTCCCGCTTCGGTTTCCGCAAGAACCCGACTGGCCCCGGCTACATGAACCACAACGGCCTGGATTTCGCGGTGCCCTCGGGAACCCCGATCAAGGCCGCCGCCGCCGGGACCGTCGTCCAGGCCGAGTGGGCCGGACACTCCGGTTTCCGTGTGAAGATCGACCACGGCAACGGGTTGGAGACCAGCTACAACCACAACTCGGCCCTGAAGGTGTCCGTGGGCCAGAAGGTCGAGCGCGGCGAGACCGTCTCCCTTGCGGGCAGCACGGGCAATTCCACCGGTCCCCATTTGCACCTCGAGGTCATCGTCAACGGCGAGTGGGTCAACCCCGAGGGCTGGCTCTAACGACTACTGCCACCGTTCCGTGTCCGGAACGGTGGCTATTGCCTGTGCCTTGTATTCCGCCTGGCGGATTCGCGGATGACAGAAGACGCCTGCCCCGGGCATTGGTGTCATCCATAGATAACGCAATGTTGCTCGCTACACCGCGACAACTAGGCGTTCAAGACACATGCCGGCTTCGGGGCCCTGCACTCATAACTGGACTACATACGGCGACGTTGCGATCGTGGCCGGCACTTGGGCACAGCCATTGGCTGCGATGGTCGCGAACTTTCCGATGCTCAACGCCTGGCGAATCCTGCAGAGCGGCGGGAAGATATCGCCAGGTTTCCGTTGGACCGAGCCTGGCCGAGTGGATGATCCCCAGAAGGTCCTTGAAGAGGAGGGCCTTCGTTTTGATCCAGAAGGACACGCGGATCCTGAACAGTTCATGGGTGCAGAGGAGCTTGCAGACGCTGCCGGCCTTGATGTCGACGATGCTGCGATGGCTGCACGACGAAAGAAAGGCAAACTTTCTGTCGGGGCCGCAAGTAGACCCTTCGTGAAGGCTGCCCAGCTTGAGTTCTTCGGGAGGGTTCGAGACTACGGACTTGTCAACGCGAGCAACATCGCCACATGGCGCAAGCCCCGCCCGCAACACTGGTACGACGTCGGCATAGGGGACAACCGCGGGCAAATCTCACTTATGGTCAATTCCCGGAAGAAGATCGTTACGGCGTTATTTTGGATCAACCACGACAAGGACCTCTATGCACAGTTGCTGGCTCAGCGCGAGGCCATTGAAAGCGACCTCGGCTTTGCCCTCGAGTGGGATGACAAGCCCGAACGCAAGGCTTCGAAGCTTGTCATCAGCCGTCACGGCGACTTTCTTGACGAAGCGCAATCCCAGGAACTTGTGGAGTGGCTTGTGACCATGGGAGACGGATTCGCGCGAGTGTTGCCGAAATATTTGTGAGGAATTGCCAACCATGGCCGCGAGACAGTGCGCCCTGCTTGATTCCTGGAGGACGATGAAACACCCGTGGTCAGCCAACAATTGGCAAAACACCTAATCACTCGGCCGGGGTATCCCAGCCCGCGGACTTGCGCGGCGTTCATTCAGTTGTCGGGCGACGTGTTCGAGCTCCTCCGGCCCATTTTCGGCAGGAACAGCGCTTTTGTGCATTGTTGCGCTTGAATCGATTCCGCGTACACCCGTGGAGGATCACCGCACTGCATCGCGCCTTGGGCAATTGGGTACATTGTGGTCCGGGCGGCCCCGAGCAACTTCAGTCAACTCCGCACTATCCTGCCTGCAACATTAGCGACCGGTAGGTTCGGATGTTTGCATTCCGTGGCGGATGGGACATCTGATCCGGAGGGCTCGAATCCGGCGACGACCAGGGCGCTGAACAGGAGCCGGGAAACCAGATCGGTGACCCCATGGGCGTTGCAACCATAGCCGAGCTTGATGTTGCCCTGGAACAGTCTTCGCCGATTTCCGGGGCGCCGGGCGGGCGGCTTGGGAACGGGGCCAATCGCAGCGGTGAAGCCGCCTGAACGCAGCGTTGACGCAGAAAAGGGGGAGAGGGCAGTCGGCCCTGGCGGCCACGGTGCCCCCTGAAACCTGGGAGGACGATCGAGGTTGTCATCCGGGGTGGGGCGACTTTAGAAAGATGCCTACATTAACCCTTGACGTGAGTGGGATCACATGGCCATACTGGTGCAATCGCGTTGCAACCAGTGCAACTCCTGTTCATTTTGGTGGTAGTCCAATGAATCAGAGCAACAACACTCCAAAACATTCCATTGCGACCTCGCACACAGCACACAATGGCATCGACCTGGGCCCCACGCTCAGCGGCCAGGAACGTCCCGATCCGGCCGGGGTCGGCAAGCAGACCCGACGCAAGGTCGTTGCCGCAAGCTTCATCGGCAATTTCGTGGAATGGTTCGACTACGCCGTCTACGGCTACCTCGCGGTCACCATCACCGCGGTCTTCTTCCCCGAGTCCGATCCGGCAACCGGCTTGATGCTGACCTTCGCGCTTTTCGCGGTCTCCTTCCTGGTCCGTCCGTTGGGTGGATTCGTCTGGGGGCACCTGGGTGACAAGATCGGTCGTCGAACAGCGTTGTCTTGGTCGATCCTGATCATGTCCGCCGCAACCTTCTGCATTGCACTGATTCCGTCCTACGACACCATCGGCATCTGGGCCCCGATCCTGCTGCTGATCATCCGCGTGGTCCAGGGCTTCTCCGCCTCCGGCGAGTACGCCGGCGCTTCGGCCTTCCTGGTCGAATACGCCCCGGCCAACCGGCGCGGCGTTTACGCCGCCGTTGTCCCGGCCAGCACCGCCACGGGGCTGCTGCTCGGCTCGCTGCTGGCGGCACTGCTCACCGGCCTGCTCGAGCCCGAACAAATGCAGTCGTGGGGCTGGCGACTGCCGTTCCTGCTGGCAGCCCCCATGGGCCTGATCGGCCGCTACATCCGCACCAAGCTCGAGGACTCGCCGGTCTTCAAGGAACTTGCCAAGGAAGACAACGCCATCAAGGCCCCGGTCAGCGCGCTGTTCAAGAACCATTGGCGCCAGCTCATCCAGGCCGTCGGCGCGGTGCTGCTCAACGCGGTGGGCTTCTACGTCATCCTCAGCTACATGCCCACCTACCTTTCCCAGGAACTGGGACTGGATGAAACGGCCTCCTACGTGGCCACGACCGTGGCGTTGGTGACCTACATCGGCTTCATCTTCCTCACCGGCATGCTCTCGGACCACTTCGGCCGCAAGAAGGTCTTGATGAGTGCCTCGATCCTCTTCGTGCTGCTCACCGTCCCGTCCTTCATGCTCCTGGACACGGGCAACTTCCTCATCATCATCCTCATCCAGATCCTGCTCGGTGGCATGCTGAGCCTCAACGACGGCACACTGCCCAGCTACCTGGCCGAGATGTTCCCGACCCGGGTCCGCTACTCCGGATTCGCCGTGTCCTTCAACCTCTCCAACGCCCTGTTCGGCGGCACCGCCCCGTTCGTGGCCACGCTGCTGATCGCCACCTCCGGATCCCTGCTGGCCCCCGGCTGGTACCTCATGGGAGCCGCCGTGATCTCCCTGGTCGCCGTGGCGCTCTCGGCGGAAACCAGCAAGAAGGCACTGGCCTGAGTTCCGGCACCCACCCGCATATCCACCCACACCGCAATACCCCAGCCATAAGGACACCATCATGAACGAAACAGCGAAAAGCGCAACCAACGTTTCCGAGCTTGAGCGCCTCAAGACCCTGCACAACGGCACCAAGCAGCAGCTGACCTTCTCGGACGCCGAGTTCGAGCGCCGCCTGGCCGGCCTGCGCAAGATCATGGCAGCCAAGGAACTGGACGCGGTCATCCTGACCAGCTACCACGGCATCAAGTACTACTCGGACTTCCTCTACACCACCTTCGGGCGCAACTACGCGCTGGTGGTCACCGCCGACAGCTCGACGACCATCACCGCGAACATCGACGCCGGCATGCCGTGGCGCACCAGCTACGGCGACAACATCGTCTACACCGACTGGAAGCGCGACAACTTCTACTACGGCCTGCAGGAGGCCCTGAAGCGCAACGGCGTGAAGGCAACCCGCATCGGCGTCGAGGACGACGCCCTGGCCCTGTTCACCCGCCAGGCCATCGCCGCCACCTTCGACGGTGCCACCCTGGTGGATGTCTCGCAGGATGCCATGCGCCAGCGCATGATCAAGTCCGCGGAGGAGATCGAGGTCATCAAGCACGGTGCCCGCATCGGCGACCTCGGCGGCGAGGCCATCAAGGCCGCGATCCGCGAGGGCATCACCGAGTACGAGGTCGCCCTGATCGGCACCGAGGCCATGGTCCACGAGATCGCCAAGACCTTCCCGCACCGCGAGGTCCGCGACACCTGGGTCTGGTTCCAGTCCGGGATCAACACCGACGGCGCCCACAACTGGGCCACCACCCGCAAGCTTCAGCGCGGGGACATCCTCTCGCTGAACTGCTTCCCGATGACCTCGGGCTACTACACCGCCCTGGAGCGCACCTTGTTCCTCGGTGAGCCGGACGCCCGTTCCCTGCAGGTGTGGAACGCGAACGTTGAGGTGCACAAGCGCGGCCTGGAATTGATCAAGCCCGGGGCTGTCTGCAAGGACATCGCCGCGGAGCTCAACGAGATCTTCATCGGCCACGGCCTGCTGCCCAACCGCACCTTCGGCTACGGCCACTCCTTCGGCGTGCTGTCGCACTACTACGGCCGCGAGGCCGGCCTGGAGCTGCGCGAGGACATCGACACGGTGCTGGAGCCGGGCATGGTGGTCTCCATGGAACCGAT
>NZ_JAUSSH010000010.1 GCF_030812255.1 Paeniglutamicibacter psychrophenolicus
CACACGGGGGTGCGGACCCTGAAACCATTCACCAATAAAATAAATAAATTGGTATCAACAAATTTGGCACACTATTGAGTTCTCAAACAACAGACAGCTCCCGGTTCGGCATCCGTGCGATCAAATGATCAGTCGGTGTTTCTTCCGGGGTGATGTGTAATAATTTAATACATGTTCTTCGCGGTGTCAAATCGGCTTTTCGCTGATTTACATTTGCGATAAACACATAATTTCTTTCAACGAATCAACGTTGTTAGAAGAATGTTTGTCATTCGCGGCTGGAAGCTTTTCGCTTGCCTTGGCCGCGGCGACTTAGAAAACAATACACAGGTTTCCCGGACACGGCAAATCGTAGGTTCCTGCACCAAACAACCGTGGAATCCCCCGTGATCACGAGGATTTTGAACGATTCCGCAGCCAATTAACGAAAAACCGGGGCGAGGTCGTTGCCGTGATCCACAGCACTCCCCTCGCCCCGGTTTATTGCCTTCAAAAAAGACCCGGTAATACGTCGCCTAATTACGCGACTTCAACAACGGCCAAGTTCTTCTTGCCGCGGCGAACCAAGAGGTAACGTCCGTGTAGGAGATCGTCGCGGCTCACCACCGAATCGATGTCCGAGTACTTCACGTTGTTGATGTAGGCACCGCCCTCGCTGACCGTTCGGCGTGCAGCCGACTTGGATTCCGAAAGCCCCGATGCCATCAAGACGGAGATGATGTCCAGTTCTTCACCGTCGACGGTGGTGCTGTTCAGCTCCTGGGTCGCCGCACGCAACGTGGCTTCGTCCATGTCACGCAACTCGCCCTGCCCGAAGAGCGCAGCCGAAGCGGCAATGACCTTTTCGGTGGCTTCAACACCGTGAACCAAGGAGGTCACGAGGTAGGCGAGTTCCTTCTGTCCCTTGCGGGCAAAGGGACGATCGGCGACTTCCTGTTCCAGCGCCTCGATCTCCGCACGTGTCAGGAACGTGAAGATCTTCAAACGCGCAGCAACATCGGCGTCGGCGGTGTTGAGCCAGAACTGGTAGAAGGTGTACGGGCTGCACATCTCCGCATCCAGCCAGATGGCGTTGCCTTCGGACTTGCCGAACTTGGTGCCGTCGGAGTTGGTGATCAACGGCGTGCCGTAGGCGTAGGCGCTCTTGCCTTCGACCTTGCGGATAAGGTCCGTGCCGCTGGTGAGGTTGCCCCACTGGTCCGAGCCGCCGGTCTGCAGGGAGCAGCCGTAGAGCTGGTGCAGCTTCAGGTAGTCGTAGCCCTGCAGGACCTGGTAGCTGAACTCGGTGTAGCTGATGCCCTCGTCGGAGTTCAGCCGCGCGGCAACCGTTTCCTTCTTGATCATGGTGCCCACGCGGAAGTACTTGCCGACCTCGCGCAGAAAGTCGATGGCGCTCAGCTGCGCGGTCCAGTCCAGGTTGTTGACCATGCGCGCGGCGTTCTTGCCCTCGAAGGACAGGAAGCGGGCGACCTGCTCCTGCAGCTTGCCGACCCACTCGGCCACGGTTTCCTTGGTGTTCAACACCCGCTCGGCGGTCTGGCGCGGATCGCCGATCAAGCCGGTGGAGCCGCCGACCAGGCCCAGGGGCTTGTGGCCGGCCAGCTGCAGGCGGCGCATGTTCAGCAGCTGGACCAGGTTGCCCAGGTGCAGCGACGGTGCGGTGGGGTCGAAACCGCAGTAATAGGTAATGGACTCCTCGGAGAGCACCTTTTCCAGCTCGGCCTCATCGGTGGACACGTGGACCAGGCCACGCCACTTCAGCTCCTGCCAGATGTTGGCAAACGACGGATCATTACTTTGTCCCACCAGTGCGGGATTCTGCTCAATTTCAGACACCCTACTAAATTAGCAGTCTCCGCGCCGGATTACGCTTCCGTGTCAATGCCCGCCGGGATCGCGCCCTCGGCCAGGAGCCGCAGGCGCTGGGTGGTTCGGGTCATGGCGACGTACAGGTCGCCGACGCTTCCCTCCACTTCGTCGATCAGTTCCTGCGGTTCGATCACGAGCACCACGTCGAATTCCAGGCCCTTGGCCTCGCGTGCGCCAAGCACCACGATGTCCTGGCTCAGTCCACCGGAGCCGGTCCCCACGCGGCGGCCAAACTGCGCCACGACCGCTGCGCGCACCTGTGCCAGGCGCGTTTCGGGCACGATGACCGCCAGCAGGCCGCCGTCGGCGATGGCCACCTCGCCGGGCAGCACCTCGTGCAGCTTGGCCAGCAGCTGGCCGGGAGCCAGCCGGTCGACCAGCGGCGGCCACTGGCCCTCGCGCACGGCCTTGGGCGTGGAGATCTTCAGCCCCGCGGCGTGGGCGACCCGGGTTGCCGCTTCGGCGATCTGCATCGGGGTGCGGTAGTTGACCGTCAGTTCCTCCAGCGTGAACCGCTCGGCCACGAACGGTTTCATGGCCTGGGCCCAGCTGTTGGCGCCCGAGGCCGAGGAGGTCTGGGCGATGTCCCCGACCACCGTGAAGGACTTCAGCGGGCAGCGGCGCATCAGCAGGCGCCACTGCATCGGGGAAAGCTCCTGGGCCTCGTCGACCACCACGTGCCCGTAGGCCCAGTTCCTGTCGGCCACCGCGCGCTCGGCGGCGCTTTGGCGTGCCTCGGTCTCCTGGTTCATGGCGGCCAGGTCCTCGGCATAGACCAGTCCGTCGATGCCGGCGTTGAAGAGCATCTCGTTGACGTTGCGCAGGGTAGCCTCGGCGTTTTCCACGTCGCGCTTGAGTTGCGCCTCGACCCCGGCGTCCTTGTTTCCCACGGCCTTGAAATCGCCCAACAGGTCCGCGGCCTCGTCCAGCAGCGGCACGTCGGACTCGGTCCACGGCGCCCCGGGCTCCCGGTGCAGCGCCGCCAGTTCCCTGGCGTTCAGCTGCGGGGCGGCGGCCGCTAGCAGGTGCTCCTTGGCGAAGAGTTCCTCGAGCAGCGACTGCGGGGTCAGCGGCATCCAGCAGAGATTCAGCGCGATGCGGACGTCGCGCGATTCGCGCACTTCCTGGAGAAGATAGCTGCGGTCCACGGCGTTGCCGGTGCCCGAGGAATCCTCGAGGACCTGCTGCAGCTGGTCGGCAAGCTCGCGCACCAGGGTCTTGGTGAAGATTTCGCGGGCCTCGTTGTGCGGCTTGCGGGAGGCCCGGGCCTTCTCGCGCGCATGGCGCACCGCACCGCGGGTGAGCACCAGCCGGGTGCCCTCGACCACGACGCGGCGGTCCTCGGCCAGCAGCCGCTGGCGGTTGGACACCGCCTTGGCCACGACCTTGGCCATGAAGGCCTTGCCCTTGATGCGGGCGGCCTCGCGGCTGTGCTCGGGCACCGCGTGGATCCCGGGGTACAGCTCCCCCACCGAGGACATGACCACACCGGTCTCGCCCAGGGAGGGCAGGACGCGTTCGATGTAGCGCATGAAGGAGTTCGAGGGGCCGACCAGCAGCACGCCTGCGGTCTTGAGCCGTTCGCGGTGTTCGTAGAGCAGGAAGGCCGCGCGGTGCAGCGCCACGGCGGTCTTGCCGGTGCCCGGCCCGCCCTGGACCACCAGCACCCCGGCCAGCGGGGAGCGGATGATCCGGTCCTGTTCGGCCTGGATGGTGCCCACGATGTCGCCCATGCGCCCGGTGCGCTTCTGGGTCAGGGCGGCCATCAGCGCGCCCTCGCCCTGCAGGCTGCCGTTTTCGCTGAAGAGTTCGGTGTCCAGGACCTCGTCGTCGATGCCCAGCACGGTGCGCCCGCGAAGCATCAGGTGCCGGCGGCGGCGCACGCCCTGCCGGCGCAGGGCGGTGGCCTGGTAGAAGGCCGCGGCCTCGGGGGCCCGCCAGTCCACCATCAGTCGGGTGAGGTCCTCGTCGGTCATCCCGATGCGCCCGATGTAGCGCGGGGACCCGGCTTCCTCCCCGGCCCGGTTCGCGTCGTCGTCCAGGTCCAGCCGGCCGAAGACCAGGCGGTCCTCCACGGCGTTGAGCTGGGCCAGGCGGTCCTCGTAGAGTGCGGCGAAGGAGTCGCGTTCGGACACGTTCTGGATGGAGCCCTGCGGGCCGGTGCGGCGGGTGCGGGTCAGCTGCTCGACCTTCTCGGCGCGCAGCTCGTCAAGGCGGCTATAGAGCATCGAAACGTAGTTGCGTTCGGCTTCGAGCTCCGGTTGAACGGTCGTGGACTCTGGCATTCAGCACTCCGATGAGGTAACGAAATCGTGGACAGACCAGTTTACGCTCTGCGGCGCCGGCCAATTGACCGGGCCGGGCAGGCGGCGGGTTAGACGAGCTGGAGGGAATGGACCTTCAGGCCGGCGAGCTTCCCGCGCCCGCCCAGGTCCTGAAGCTCCAGGACCACCCCGACACCGACAACATTGGCGCCGACCTTTTCCAGCAGCCTGGCCGCGGATCCGACGGTGCCGCCGGTGGCCAGCACGTCGTCGAGGATCAGCACCCGGGTGCCGGGGGCGACGTCGTCGCGGTGCAGTTCCAGGGTTCCGGTGCCGTATTCGAGCGTGTACTCGTCGCGGTGCACCGGCCGCGGCAGCTTGCCGGCCTTGCGGATGGTGATCATTCCGGTGCCGGTGGCGTAGGCGGCGGCCGCTGCCATCACGAATCCGCGGGCCTCGAGCCCGGCAATGACGTCAAATTGGCCGGCGAACGGCGCAATGACCTCGTCGACGATCCGGCGCAGCCCGGCGGGGTCGGCAAACACCGGGGTCAGGTCCTTGAACGAGATACCCGCCGCGGGGTAGTCCGGGACGATGGCGCTCAGGCGGTCAAGGAGGTCGCTAATGCTTTCAGGCTCTGGAATCACCCATCAAGTCTAGACCCTGCGGGCCCGGGTTCTTGGCGCGGCCGCCCGGCGGTAGGGCGAGACGCTGGGTTCGCCCGGCAGCCAGAAGCGCCACGGGTACTCCTCGGTGCCCCCGGCCCCGGCAACCCCGGTGCGCGGGCCGGCCAGGAAGGGGCGCGGGGCACCGGACAGGCTCTCCAGGCCCAGCTCCGGCCCCGGGGGCCCGGCGGTGCCGTCGCGGTAGCCGGCGGTGTTGTTGGCCAGGGTCAGGCCAAGCCCCTGGGCCAGTCGCGCCGGGCCGCTGAGCAGCTTGGTTTCGGGACCCTTGGGGTGCCCGCGCCGGGCCAGAACCGTTTCGAGGCCCGTGACGACCTCGCCGGCACGCATCAGCACCGCCGAGGCGGTGCCTTCGGCCCCGCAGACCACGTTGGCGCAATGGTGCATCCCGTAGGTGAAGTAGACGTAGGCGGTGCCCGGCGGGCCAAAGAGCCCGGCGTTCCGGGCGGTCCGTCCGCGGTAGGCGTGGGATCCGGGGTCCCCGGACCCGTCGTAGGCCTCGACCTCCGTCAGCCGCACCACCACGAGCTGCCCGCCGATGTAGCTCGAGACGCGTGCGCCGAGCAGGTGCGGGGCCAATTGCATCGATGGCAGTGCCAGCAGCTGGTCCCTCGTGCCCGTCCCCACGGCGTTTTGCCTCCCTGGATCTTCCTGTTGCCTGCTTACTGGTTCTTGGCCTTCAGCTTCACGAGCCAGGGGCCGAGCTCGGGAAGGTCGGCGCCGTCCGCGTCGGCGGTGGCCTGCACGGGTCCCAGCGGCGTGCGGCCGGCCAGCCATGCGGCCAGGTCGAAGGCCGTGCCGCTGAGCACCGTGGCATCGTCCCCGTGGCCCAGGGTGATGCGCTGGGCGCCGTGCGGCTGGAGGATGTAGCGGCGGGATTCGGGCACCCGGGCCTCGAGCACGTCGAAAAGGTGCGCGCAGAATTCCGGCTCCCAGTCGGCCACCGAATTCGACAGGGCCAAATCCGAGGTGTGGATGACCAGCTCCCGCCAGATCGCGTGGAAGAGGTCCTCCACGGTTCCGTTGCGGAACCCGGTGGCCAGGTTCCACTGACCCGCGCTGGTCCCGCGGATGCTGGATTCCAGTCCGTCGAGGGACTCGGTGGTGCGGGCCACCAGCGCCTCGGGGCGCATCAACGCAGTGATCTCGATGGCGTCGTGGCGCGCGTCCATTCCCCCGTCGTACATCTCGAAGGGTTCCTCGGCGCCGGCGGTGTCCAGCTGGCGGGCCGCGGCGCGGGAAAAGCCGTCGATGTGTGCCACGACGTGCGCGCGGTCCCAGCCGGGCAGCGCGCTGGGTCCGGACGCGGCGGCCTCGTCCACGGTGGCGATGACCTGGCGGGCGGTGGACAGGGCGGCGAGGATCCGGGTGGTCAGGTCCTGTGGTGTGAGCTCACTCATACACCTCACCCTATCCGCACTCCGGGCAGGAAATCACGAAGGCGGGGCCCACCCTCCGGTGGGCCCCGCCAGGGGATCGTGGATCGGGGTGGGTCAGGCGGCGTAGGCGCGCACCGGAACCAGTGCCTCCTTCAACGCCGCCAGCTGGGAGGCGACGGCGGAGGGTGCGGTGCCGCCCTGGGCGCTGCGCGAGTTCAGCGAGCCCTCGGTGGACAGCACGCTGCGGACCTCGGGGGTCAGGTGCCCGGAGATGCCCGCGTACTCGGCATCGGACAGGTCCCAGAGCTCGACGCCCTTGGACTCGGCCAGCTTCACCGCGGCGCCGGAAAGCTCGTGGGCCTCGCGGAAGGGCACGCCCTGGCGGACGAGCCACTCGGCGATGTCGGTGGCCAGGGCGAAGCCCAGCGGTGCCAGCTCGGCCATGCGCTCGGTGTTGAACTTCAGGGTCGCGATCATGCCGGAGACCGCCGGGAGCAGCAGCTCGAGGGTGTCGGTCGCGTCGAAGACCGGTTCCTTGTCTTCCTGCAGGTCGCGGTTGTAGGCCAGCGGCAGCGCCTTGAGCGTGGCCATCAGCCCGGTCAGGTTGCCGATCAACCGGCCGGCCTTGCCGCGGGCCAGCTCGGCGACGTCCGGGTTCTTTTTCTGCGGCATGATCGAGGAGCCGGTGGAGAAGGCGTCGTCGAGGGTGACGAAGGAGAACTCCTTGGTGGCCCAGAGGATGACTTCCTCCGAGATGCGCGAGAGGTCCACCCCGATCATGGCGGCGACCCAGGCGTATTCGGCGAACACGTCGCGGGCGGCGGTGCCGTCGATCGAGTTCCAGGCGGCGGAGTCGAAGCCGAGCTCGGCGGCCACGGCGTTCGGGTCAAGGCCCAGCGAGGAGCCGGCCAGGGCGCCGGAGCCATAGGGGGAAACGGCCGCACGGGTGTCCCAGTCGGCCAGGCGCTGGACGTCGCGCAGCATGGCCCAGGCGTGGGCCAGCAGGTGGTGGGAGAGCAGGATCGGCTGGGCGTGCTGCAGATGGGTGCGCCCGGGCATGGCGGCGTTGGGGTGCGCCTCGGCCTGCTCGATGAGCGCGTCGATGGTGGCCAGCACGCCGCGGGCGATGATGCGGGCGTGGTCGCGCAGGAACATGCGGCCGAGGGTCGCGATCTGGTCGTTGCGCGAGCGGCCGGCGCGCAGCTTGCCGCCCAGCGCGGTCCCGGCGCGTTCAATCAGGCCCCGTTCGAGGGAACCGTGGACGTCCTCGTCGGAGTCGGAAGCGACGTAGGCGCCCGAGACCACATCGGCCTCGAGGGTGTCCAGCGCCGCGATCATGCCGGCGAGTTCGGCGTCGTCAAGCAGCCCGGCGGTGTGCAGCACGCGGGCGTGGGCGCGGGAGCCGGCGATGTCGTAGCGGGCCAGGCGCCAGTCGAAGTGCGTGGACTTGCTCAGTGCCGCCAGCGCGTCGGCCGGGCCGCCGGCAAAGCGTCCGCCCCAGAGTGCACCTTCGTTTGTTGCCGATCCCATGTTCATCCTTCCGTGCGCCTTGTTCCGGCGCCGGGTCGCGAGGTGTCCAAATCCATTGCCCATCCTAAGGCAGGACCGTGCGCCGGCCCCGGATGAAACACCACTGATCTAATACTTATTCATAAGTCTACATAAATATTCACAATGCGTGCCCACGGACGGTCCCTCCCGGGCCAACCGGTACGATTTGGGTATGACTGATTCGAGCGCCCCCGACTCCCTGAACGACGAAGAGATCGCGTTCCTGCACTCCATTTTCGACCTGGCCCGCGAGGGCAGCACCGAGAAGCTGATGCTGCTTCTGGACCAGGGGATTCCCGCCGACCTGACGGACCCCAAGGGCGACACCCTGATGATCCTGGCCGCCTACAACGGCCACAACGACATCGTTGCCGCCCTGCTCGAGCGCGGCGCGGACATCAACCGGCTCAACGACAAGGGCCAGGGCGCGCTAACCTGCGCGGTGTTCCGCAAGAACGAACCACTCGCCCGGCTCCTGCTGTCCAAGGGCGCCGATCCGCACCTCGGGGCGCAGAACGCGATCGCCGTGGCAAAGATGTTCGAGCTGCCCGAGTTCGAGGCAGTGATCGCGGAGTACCTGTAGGCTTCCGCGGCCTCCGCGGCCCGCACCGCGGGCAGTCTACGGCCGCGGGTTGCAGCTGGACAGGGTGCCGGTGCACATCGGTATGCAACCGTGACCGGCCCCCGGCCCGACCCCTGTCACACAAGTCCCCTGGGGCCCTGTTTTCGGCACCCTTTTCGGCTTTGCGCTAGTCACACCTGAGAATCCCCTGTGTGCCCCTCCACAAGGGCGGGACCGGCGCGTATCGTGGTGCTTATCAGGTGTATTGGATCACTGACAGGAGCGAACAAATGCATATCGACATCGTGCGAGGGGACATCACCGAACAAAAGGTCGATGCGATCGTCAATGCTGCAAATCCCTCCCTGCTTGGTGGCGGTGGCGTTGACGATGCCATCCACGCGGCGGCGGGCCCGTCCCTGCTGGCCGAATGCCGGAAGCTGAGGGCCACAACCCACCCGGACGGGCTGGCCTCCGGGCTCGCCCTGGCCACGGGCGCCGGAGACCTTCCCGCGCGGTGGGTCATCCACACCCCGGGCCCCAACCGCCATGTGGGACAGACGAACCCCAAGACGCTGGACAAGTGCTTCACCAATTCCTTGTACGTCGCCTCGCGACTGGGAGCCACCAGCATTGCGTTTCCGGCCATCGGCGCCGGGGCCTACGGCTGGGCACCGGAGGACGTCGCATCGATCGCCGCCCACGCCATCCACGAGTGGTTCGAGTTGTACGTGCACTCCACTTCGATCCACCGGGTCGTGCTGGTTGCCTACAACGAAGAGGTCGAAGCCGCCTTCCGCAAGGCCTTTGACACGCCGCGAACCGAGAGCCAGCTCGTCCACGGTCCGTAGTGCACACCCGGCGCACCCGCCGGGAAAGCAAGGCTCCCTGGGGGCTGCCCGCGCATCGCGCGGGCAGCCCCCAGGCATTTCCCGGGTGTCGGACGCATTCCCCATTCGCGCGCCTGCGCCCATTCCGGAACCGTGCCCTATCGGGAATCGCTGCCTTGCGCGTCCGCTCCCCCGGCACCCAGGGCATTGATGTAGCCGATCGCCGGCCCGAGCCCGTCCACGACCAGCTCGAAGACAATCTCCCGGCCCTCCCTGCGCCTGCGGGACAGGCCGGCCTCCACGAGGATCCTCAGGTGCTTGGCCACGGCTTGCCTGCTGATCCCCATCGGCGCACTCAATCGAGAAGCACTGGCCGCCTTATCTCCTAGTAGCGCAAGCACCTGCCGCCGGGTCTCATCCGACAACGCCGCAAAGATCAGCTGAGTCGCTTCGCTGCCCGGCCGCCCCTTCATTTGTCGCTCAAGTAACGCTGCGCCGCGAGCATCTCGGCAGTCCATCCCTGGGTGTTGGCGCTGATGACGCGGGCATGTTCGTCCTGGTCGAAGGCGGCGAAGCCACTTTCCATGACCCTCAGCCTGACCGCACCGGAGTTGGTGGTTTCGACCCAGAACTCAATGAGCGTATTGGGGACCGGATCGTCCCATTCGTCGCCTCCCAGCGAACGGAAGGCCGCGTAGCCCGGTGCCTCGAGGGCGATTGTCTCGAATTCGAACTGGCCGTAGATGGCGTCATGGACGGTGGAGAAAGCGCCGTTGGTTTCAATGCGGTGTGGCGTGATGGCCCCGCCATTGATGAACCAGCCAGGCTCGCTGACCAGCTTCCAGACGGCATCCGCGGTGGCGGTGATGTCGATGGTTGCCTCGATGGCATCCTGTCGTTCGGTGTCCATGTTTTTCCCCTCAAGACGCAAAGCCCTTGTGCAACAACATGGTTGCACAAGGGCTTTCGTTGCACAAGGGCCTACGGACCGGTAGCCGCCATGGGTTCGACGGCCCGCACTGCACCGGAAGGATCCGGGCCGGCGGCCCCTGAAGCCAGGATGCCGGTGGTCCCGATGATGATGCCGGCCAGGATCACCAGCAGCACCAAGGCAAGCAGGATCGATCCGAGCACTGCGGCTCTCTTGCGTGGTTCCATGATTGCCTCCCGGGGCCAGGAATCCGGTGTGCCGGCTATTGCGGGTCGGCCAGTGCCAGGAACCGGGCGGCAACCTCGGCGCCTCCGTCGACCTCGCGGGTCACCAGCATGACGGTGTCGTCCCCGGCAATGCACCCCAGGATCTGCGGCATCGTGGAGTGGTCGATGGACAGGGCCAGGAAGTTTGCGGCCCCCGGCGGGGTGCGCAGCACCACGATGTTCCCCGAGGCCTCGGCGGTAATCAGCAGTTCGGCGCATTGCTTGGCGAGCTTGGCGTCATGGATTTCCTGGCTGACCCCTGCCTGCGGGCTGCGGTCCCCGCCCTCCTGGCGCACCGCATAGACCAGCCCGCCGTCGGCCCCGCGCACACGCACCGCACCAAGTTCCACCAGGTCCCTGGACAGCGTGGCCTGGGTGACGGCCATTCCGTCCTCGGCCAGCAGGGCCACCAGCTCGGCCTGCGAACGGACGGTTTGGGTGGACAGGATCGAGCTCACCCGCGCCTGGCGGGCGATCTTCGTTGTTGGCTGGAACGATGCGGGGGTGCTCATCGGCCGGCGTCCACTCCGGCAACCTCTGCCAGGCCCGACTTGGCCAGCAGCCAGGCCATGATGGCCTTCTGCGCGTGGACGCGGTTCTCGGCCTCGTCAAAGACGACCGACTGCGGGCCGTCAATGACGTCCGCGGAGATCTCGTAGCCGCGGTAGGCCGGCAGGCAGTGCAGCACCACGGCGTCCTTGTCCGCGTGGGCCATTGCCGCCGAATCCACGGCATAGTCGCGGAACAGCTCCATGCGCTGGGCCTTCTCGTCTTCCTGGCCCATGGAGACCCAGGTGTCGGTGGCCACCACGTCGGCGCCGGCCAAGGCAGCGGCGGCATCGGTGGTCACCAGCACCGAGCCGCCGGTTTCGGCGGCGCGGGCCTCGGCCGCGGCAACGATCTCCGCGGCCGGCAGGTAACCCTCGGGACCGGCAATGCGCACGTGCATGCCGGCGGTGACCCCGGCCAGCAGGTAGGAGTTGGCCATGTTGTTGGCCGAGTCCCCCAGGTAGGCCATGGACAGCCCGGCCAGCGTGCCCTTGTGCTCGCGCACGGTGAGCAGGTCGGCCAGCAGCTGGCAGGGGTGGTAGTCGTCGGAGAGCGCGTTGATGACCGGGACCGAAGAGTTCTCGGCCATTTCCTCCAGGCCGGCCTGTGCGTAGGTGCGCCACACGATGGTGGAGACCATGCGCTCGAGGACCTTGGCCGAATCGGAGATTGATTCCTTGTGGCCCAGCTGGGACTCGGCGGAGTTGATGATCAGCGGGGAGCCGCCGAGCTCGGCGATTCCGGCGGCGAAGGAAACGCGGGTGCGGGTGGAGGTCTTGTCGAAGAAGACCGCCACGGTCTGCGGGCCGGCGTAGGGCTTGTATCCGTATTTGTCTTTTTTCATGGCCACGGCAAGGTCAAGGACCTCGCCCTGTTCGGCCTGGGTCAGATCCAGGTCGGTCAGGAAATGGCGAACGGTGTTGGTCATGGTCGCGGGTCCTATTCCTTGGTGGCGGCAACGGCGGCGGAGTAAAGCGCCGGCAGTGCCGCAACGAACGTGTCGAGTTGCTCGGTGGTGATGATCAGCGGGGGTGCCAGGCGCAGCGTGTTGGGGCCCGGGGCGTTGACGATGAACCCGGCATCCAGTGCCGCGGACACCACGGCCGGTGCGACAGCCGCGTCCAGGTCCAGCCCGATGAGCAGGCCCCGGCCGCGGACGGCGGTGACGAAGTCGAGGGCCGTGAGCTTGGTGCGCAGCTGCTCCCCCACGGACTGCACCTGGGCCAGGAGGCCCTGGGTTTCGATGACGTGCAGGGTCGCCAGGGCCGCGGCGGTGGCCACGGGGTTCCCGCCGAAGGTGGTGCCGTGCTGTCCGGGGGTCAGCAGGCCGGTGGCCTGCGTGCCGAAGACGATCATGGCCCCGATGGGGAATCCGCCGCCCAGGCCCTTGGCCAGGGTCATCGCATCGGGAGTGACCCCGGCGGAGGCGAACCATTCCCCGGTGCGGCCGATGCCGGTCTGGACCTCGTCGAAGACCAGCAGCGCGCCGGCCTCCGCGGTGATCGTCCGTGCCGCCTGCAGGTAGCCGGGGGCGAATTCGATGACACCGGCTTCGCCCTGGATGGGCTCGATGAACACCGCGGCGGTGTTCTCGTCCACGGCGGCGCGCAGTGCCTCGATGTCCCCGGCCGGGATCCATTCCACTCCCCCGGGCAGCGGTTCGAAGGGTTCGCGGTAGGCCTGCTTCCAGGTCAGGGCCAGCGCACCCATGGTCCGGCCGTGGAAGGCCTGTTCCAGGGCAATGATCTTGGTGCGCGGGGCCTCGGGCGTGCCGGCGTTGCGGCGGGCCAGCTTGAAGGCGGCCTCGTTGGCCTCGGTGCCGGAGTTGGTGAAGAAGACCTTGGAGCCTTCCGGTGCCTGGCTGATTTCCAGCAGTTTTTCGGCCAGGGCGATCTGGGTGGGGCTGGTGAAGAAGTTGGAGATGTGTCCCAGCGTGGCCAGCTGGGAGGAGATCACCGAGGTGACCAGCGGGTGGGCGTGGCCCAGGGCGTTCACCGCGATCCCGGAGAGCAGGTCAAGGTATTCCTTGCCGTCCGCGTCCCACACGTGGCAGCCGGCCCCGCGCACCAGCACCCGTTGCGGGGTGCCGAAGACACCGAGCAGCGAGTGGTTGTAGCGGGCCAGCAATTCGCTGCCGGCCAGGGCGTTCAGGGCGCCGGTTTCCTGTTCAATGATCTCGTTCATGCCTTGTCCTTGGGAATGACTTGGGTTCCGACGCCGGCGGAGGTGAAGACCTCCAGCAGCATGGAGTGCGGTTGGCGGCCATCGACGATGTGGGCCTGGCCCACGCCCTCGTCCACGGCCTTGAGGCAGGCTGCCATCTTGGGGATCATGCCCGATTCCAGCGAGGGCATCAGGTCGCGCAGCGCCTCGGTGTCCAGCGAGGAGATCAGCGAGGACCTGTCCGGCCAGGCGGCGTAGAGCCCCTCGACGTCGGTGAGGATCACCAGCTTTGAGGCGCCCAGCGCGCTGGCCAGCGCCGCGGCGGCGGTGTCGGCATTGACGTTGAGCACCTGCCCGGTGGGGTTGTCCTTTTCGTCGACCTCCGGGGCCACGGTGGAGACGACCGGGATCTTGCCGGCGGCCAGCAGGTCCAGGATCTGGTCGGGCTTGACGCCCGTGACTTCGCCGACGAGCCCGAGGTCCACGTGCTGCCCGGCGATGTAGGTCCCGGTGCGCACGGCGCGCAGCAGGGCGCCGTCCTCACCGGAGAGCCCCACCGCGTAGGGTCCGTGCGAGTTGATCAATCCGATCAGTTCGCGCTGCACCTGCCCGGTGAGCACCATGCGGACCACGTCCATGGCCTCGGGGGTGGTGACGCGCAGCCCGCCCTTGAATTCGGAGGTGATGCCCAGGCGGCTGAGCATGGAATTGATCTGCGGGCCTCCCCCGTGCACGACCACGGGGTTGATGCCCACGTGGCGCAGGAAGACGATGTCCTCGGCGAAGGCGCGGCGCAAATCCTCGTTGACCATGGCGTTGCCGCCGTACTTGACCACCATCGTGGTGCCGGCGAAACGCTGGATCCAGGGAAGCGCCTCGATCAGGGCCTCGGCCTTGCGCTGTGCCGCATCCATGGACGTGGGTGTTTTCTCGGACATGCTCTGGGGTGATCCTCACTGGGACGTTTGGGTCGAATGGTGGTGCCCCTTGGCGGGCAACGGGTTCTTGTTCCCGTTACCCGCCAAGGGGCGAAAAGCGCAGTCTAGCTGCTGTAGGCGGAGTTCTCGTGGACGTAGTCGTGGGTCAGGTCGTTGGTCCACAGGCTGGCCTCGGACGCGCCGGCGTTCAGGTCGATTTCCACCAGCACCTGGCGGCCGGTGAGGTCCACCAGGTTCCTGTCGTCGCCCACCCCGCCGTTGCGGCAGACCTGGACGCCGTTGATGGACACGTTCAGTTCGTCGGGCTCGAAGGCCGCCTGGGTGGTTCCCACCGCGGAGAGCACCCGTCCCCAGTTGGGGTCCTGGCCGAAGATCGCGGTCTTGAAGAGGTTGGAGCGGGCCACGGTGCGCGAGACCTCGACGGCCTCGTCCTCGGTGGCGGCGTTGAAGGTGCGGATGGTGATTTCGTGGGCGGCGCCCTCGGCGTCGGAGATCAGCGCCTGGGCCAGCTCCACGCAGGTTGCGGCAAGCCCGGCGGAGAACTCCGCGAGGTCCGGGACGGTGCCCGACGCGCCGGAAGACATCAGGATGACGGTGTCGTTGGTGGACATGCAGCCATCCGAATCGGCGCGGTCGAAGCTCACGCGGGTGGCCTGGCGCAGTGCGGCATCCAGCTGGGCCGCCTCCAGCACGGCGTCGGTGGTGATGACCACGAGCATGGTGGCCAGTCCGGGGGCGAGCATGCCCGCGCCCTTGGCCATGGCGCCGATCGAGTAGCCGGTGCCGGAGAACCCGGCCTGCTTGGACACGGTGTCGGTGGTCATGATGGCGGTGGCCGCGGCCTGGCCGCCGTCGAACTCGTTGCCGCTGCCCAGGGCGGCGGCCGCGGCGTCGACGCCGGGCAGGATCTTGTCCATCGGCAGCTGCTCGCCGATCAGCCCGGTGGAGCACACCAGCACGTCCCCGCTGGAAACGCCCAGCACCGTGGCGACGTGCTCGGCGGTGGCGTGGGTGTTGGCGAAGCCCTCGGGGCCGGTGCAGGCGTTGGCGCCGCCGGAGTTCAGCACGACGGCGTCCGCGCGTCCGTCGGTGATGACCTGGCGGGACCAGTGCACCGGCGCGGCGGCCACGCGGTTGGAGGTGAACACGGCCGCGGCGTCGAAGCGCGGGCCGTTGTTGCGCACCAATGCCAGGTCCGGGTTGCCGGAGGCCTTGAGCCCGGCGGTGATACCCGAGGCGTCGAAGCCTGCCGGGGTGGTGATTCCCATGGGTGCGGTGCTCACGGTGCTACTCCTTCATGTGCCAGGCCGGCTGTTTCGTTCAGGCCCAGGGCGATGTTCATGGATTGGACGGCGCCGCCGGCGGTCCCCTTGGTCAGGTTGTCGATGACGGCCGAGACGATGACGCGGCCGGCGTGCGGGTCGAACGCCAGCTGGATCTGGGCGTGGTTCGAGCCCATGACCGAGGAGGTCGCGGGCCACTGGCCCTCGGGCAGCACGTGCACGAAAGGCTCGTCGGCGTAGGCCGCGGTCCAGGCGGCGCGCAGCGTTGCCTCGTCCACGCCCGGCTTGACCTTGGCGGTGGCGGTGGTGAGGATGCCGCGGGGCATCGGGGCCAGGGTCGGGGTGAAGGAGACCGTCACCGGGACGCCCGCCGCGTTGGACAGGCCCTGTTCCATTTCCGGGGTGTGGCGGTGGGACCCGCCCACGCCGTAGGGGTTCATCGAGCCCATGACCTCGGAGCCGATGAGGTTGATCTTGGCGCTCTTGCCTGCGCCGGAGGTTCCGGAGGCGGAGACCACCACGACGTCGTCGGGCTCGAGCAGGTTCGCGGCGAAGCCCGGCACCAGGGCCAGCTGGACCGAGGTCGGGTAGCAGCCGGGAACCGCGATGCGCTTGGCACCGACAAGCAGCTCCCGCGCACCGGGCAGCTCGGGCAGGCCGTAGGGCCAGGTTCCGGCGTGTGCCGAACCGTAGAACTTTTCCCAGGCCTCGGGCGATTCGAGTCGGTGGTCCGCCCCTGCGTCGATGACCAGGGTCTCGGCCGGGAGCCGGGAGGCGATTTCGGCGCTGTGACCGTGCGGCAGGGCCAGGAATACGACGTCGTGTCCGCGCAGCTGCTCGACGGTGGTTTCCACCAGGATGCGGTCCGCCAGGGAATGCAGGTGCGGGGCGAGTTCGCCCAGTCGCTGTCCGGCGTTCGAGTGGGCGGTGATGGCCCCGATGGTCACGTCCGGGTGATTGGACAGCAAGCGCAAGACCTCGCCGCCGGCATACCCACTGGCTCCGGATACAGCTACTGAAATCGTCATGAACCAACCCTACTACGCATTTATGCACGATTACTAATAAATATTCACACGGGGGTGTCTCAACACGCAACATCCCCTCCACCAGGCCCGGAGGAATCGAGGTCAAACGCTATGGTTGTCACAAATCCAGAAGCAAACCAAGGAGTTGCGCACGTGAGTCCACATGCAATTATCGCCCGCGAGGCCGGCGGGCCCGAAGTTTTCGACTATGTTTCCTCGGAAACCCCCTCTCCGCGTGCCGGGCAAGTGCTGGTGAAGGTCGCCGCCATCGGGGTCAACTTCATCGAAACCTACCAGCGCTCCGGCGTCTACAAGGTCAGCTACCCCTTCACCCCGGGCGGCGAATATGCCGGCACCGTCGAGGCCATCGGGGACGGGGTCACCGGCTTTGCCGTTGGCGACCGGGTGGCCACCACGGAGGGCTCCAAGGCGTACGCAAACTACACGCTGCTGGACGCCGAGAAGGCATTGCCCGTTCCCGCGAACGTTGCGCTGGATGTCGCCGGCGCACTGCCGCTGCAGGGCATCACCGCCCACTACCTCGTCAACTCCAGCTACAACGTGCAGCCCGGCGACACCGTGCTGACCTACGCCGGGGCCGGCGGGGTGGGCCTGCTGCTGATCCAGCTGCTCAAGCTGCGCGGGGCCACCGTCATCACCACCACCTCGACCCCGGAAAAGGCGGAACTGGCGCGCGGCGCCGGCGCCGACCACGTCCTGGGCTACGACGAGGTCCCGGTGCGCGTCCGCGAAATCACCGGTGGCCGCGGCGTGGATGTCGTGTATGACGGCATCGGCAAGGACACCTTCGACGGATCCCTCGAATCCCTGAAGATCCGTGGCACCCTGGTGCTCTTCGGCGGCGCGTCGGGCCAGGTCCCGCCCTTTGACCTGCAACGCCTGAACGCGCACGGCTCGCTCACCGTGACCCGGCCCAAGATCGCCGATTTCCTGCTGGATGCCGAGGAACGACGCTGGCGTTCGGGCGAGATCTTCGGCTTGGTCGCCGACGGCAAGCTCGATGTCAGGATCGGCGCCCGCTTCCCGCTGGCCGAGGCAGGGGCCGCGCACGCGGCGCTCGAATCCCGCGCGACCACGGGCAAGGTCATCCTGCTTCCGTAGCCGCAAGCAGGTTGTTGGCGCACCTCGCGGGCTGCCGCTCCGGAACACTGTTTCCGAGGGGCGGCCCGCGCTGCGCCCGGCGAAGATTCCAGATTCCCTGTGGGGCAGGCGCGATCGAGGGCGCCGGGCCAGCTGCGTCGCACACCCCGTCCTCGCTGCCGCCGCTTGCGTCCGAAGCCTCCGGCCCGAGCGGGGCCCTGGCCAAGCCCGGTCGACGGCCAGGGGCGGGGCGGAGGGCAAACCGCCGCTTCGGCGGTGGCGCCGATCCTCCCGAAGCACCCGGCATCGGCTCGCCGGGGCGCCCTGCCGGCCCGGGGATCCGGCGGCGATGGCGGCTAACGCAAAGCGCGAAGATACCGCCGGCGAACGACTCCCTGCACGATGAGAAGCAAGGGGAACAGCGCCCGCCAGGGCTGCTGTGGTGCCGCGCAAGTGAGGGATCGCACGGTGAGGCGCACTTCGTCTCCGTGCCGGCTCAATACGAAGGCTTCCTCGCCACTGACCGGGTGCCCGGGCAGGGTGCGGTAGGAAAATCCGACCCGGTCCGGCTCAACCACGACGGCCACCACTTCCACCGGCTCGATGATGCGGACACCGAAAAGGCGCGCCGTGACCTCCACCCGGTCGCCCGGCTCGACGGGAGCGTCCGGGCTCACCGCGAAGCCGCTTGCGGTCTTGACCCCCCAGCGCAGCACCTCCGCGCTGGCCCGCTCCCAGACCGCATCCCCGGTTCCAATGACAGACAGGGCCTCCGAGCGGCGATACTTGCCGTCGCCGGGCGGCCAATGGTCAAGATCCGGATTCGTCATGCGCCATGCTCCCCGTGGTGTCTGCAGGCCATCCAGCTGATGCCCCAAGGACATCCTTGCCCATACGCCAACGCCGCGCGGATTCTGCGCCGCCCGCAGGCCGGCTCCCCGCGACCACGCGATGCCCGCCTCACCTGCACCAATCACCTGCCGCACACCCCCGAGCAGTGGTCGTGGGGAACCCCGAACATGCATTCAAGAAATAGGCATTAATTGATGTCTTTGCGTTAACCTCTTGACTGCAAAGACTGTGTGACGCAAGCTTCAATGCATGACCAACGCACCACGTGCCAAACCCGGAGGAGGAAACCCGGGTTCCCAATCAGCGCTGCGCAAGCTCAACGAGCAGCGCATCCTGGACACCCTGGCCTCGCACGGGACACTGACCCAGGCAGGCTTGGCGCGCGTCACCGGGTTGTCCACTGCAACGGTCTCCAACATCGTCAAGACCCTGGCCGCGGAGAACCGCGTGGAAACCACCTCGATCACCAGCTCTGGCCGGCGGGCGCTGGGTGTGAGCCTCCTGGACGTGGCGGACGTGGCCGCCGGCATCGACTTCGGGCGCAGCCACGTACGCGTGGTCCTTGCCCGCCCGGGATTCCGCCTGCTTGACGAGGCCTCAGCCGCGCTGCCGATAGGACACCGGGTCGAGGACAGCATCGCCATTGCCGCCCGGATGCTCACCGCGGCCTGCGAGCGCACCGGCACCAACCCCCGGCAGCTGCTGGGCGCCGGGATCGGGGTTCCCGGACCCATTGACCACCGGACCAACAGGGTCATCCACGGGGCGATCCTGCCCGATTGGGTGGGCATCGACATCGCCGAACAGCTGCGCAGCGCACTGGGGATCCCCGTCATCATTGACAACGACTCGAACCTCGGGGCGCTGGCCCAAGTAACCTGGGGCGAGCACCAGACCTGCGCCAACCTGTGCTTCCTGAAGATCGGCAGCGGGATCGGCTCTGGCCTGATCCTGAATGGGTCGCTGTACTACGGGCACCTGGGGATCACCGGGGAGATCGGGCATTCGACGATTTTCGACCAGGGCCTGATCTGTCGCTGCGGCAACCGGGGCTGCCTGGAAACCGTGGCCTCGACCTACACCATGACCGAAATGCTCGGCCACGCCGAGGGCCGGACAATCACGGTGGAGGACATCATCCAGCGCGCCCTGGCGGGAGACTCGGCAACGCTGCGGGTCATCGACGACGCCGGGGTCGCCGTGGGGCACGCGCTGGCGAACGTCGCCAACCTGATCAACCCCGAGGCCATCGTCATCGGCGGACCGCTGGCGCCGCTGGGCGAACTGCTTCTGGATCCCATCCGCCGCGGCCTGAACCGCCACGCAATTCCGGTGGTCGGCGAAAACACGTCCCTGCACATGTCCATGCTCGGCGACCGCGCCGAGGCACTCGGCGCGGTCGCGCTGGTGCTTCGCCAGGGCGCGGCCGGGCATTCCCCGGACCCACGGAAGGCAACAAGTCGATGAAGATTGCGTTCAGTAGTTGACGGCAAGGTGTGATGCGGGTAACCATTAGGTGACACTGAGACACTTTTAGACAATTTCTCACATTTTCAAACAACTCTTGGAGGCAGACATGCGCCGTAGTCTTACATTGATTGCAGCGGCCGCGACATTGGGACTCACCCTCGCTGGGTGTGGCGGCTCCGGACAGGCCCCCGCCGAATCGGCGGCACCGGCCAGTGAGGCCACCGGCGAGGTAGGCGTGTTCACGTGGTGGGCAGACGGCTCGGAGAAGGCCGGGCTTGACGCCCTGGTTGACGTCTTCAAGGCCGACTACCCCAACCTGACCTTCGACAACCTCGCGGTTGCCGGCGGCGCCGGCTCCCAGGCCAAGAGCGTGCTTGCCGCGCAGCTCAAGGCCGGAACCCCGCCGGACTCCTTCCAGGCACACGCCGGTGCCGAACTGCAGGACTACATCGACGCCGACCAGCTCGAGGACCTCACCGCCTTCTACACCGAGAACAAGCTCACCGACCAGTTCCCCAAGGACCTGATCGACCGGCTCACCGTTGACGGCAAGATCTATTCGGTCCCCTCCAACATCCACCGCTCCAACGTGGTGTGGGCCAACGTCGAGGTGCTGGAGAAGGCAGGGGTCGACCCGAACAAGCCGGCAGACAGCCTCGAGGGCTGGTTCGCCGACATGGACAAGATCAAGGCCAGCGGCAAGACCCCGCTGGCGGTTGCCGGCACCTGGACCCAGACCCAGCTGTTCGAAAACGTGCTGCTCTCCTCCCTGGGCGTCGACGGCTACAACGGGCTCTGGGACGGGCAGACCGACTGGAAGGGCGCGGAGGTCACCAAGGCCATCGAGGCATACAAGAAGACGCTGAGCTACACCAACTCCGACCGCGACTCCCTCAGCGACTGGGCCCCGGCCACGCAGCTGGTCGAGGACGGGGCGGCTGCCTACAACCTGATGGGCGACTGGGCCGAGGCCAAGTTCGCACAGGACGGCAAGAAGGCCGGCACCGACTACTCCTACTTCCCGATGCCGGGAACCGCAGGGGTCTTCAACTTCCTCGCCGACTCCTTCACCCTGCCGGTGGGCGCGCCCAACCCGGCCGGCGCCAAGGCCTGGCTGAGCACCATCGGCTCCGCCGAGGGCCAGACGGCCTTCAACAAGGTCAAGGGATCGATCCCGGCGAACACCACCGCCAAGACCGATGACTTCTCCGAGTACCAGAAGAGCGCCATCAAGGACTTCTCCCAGGACAAGATCGTTTCCTCCCTGGCCCACGGCGCAGCGGTTCCGGTGGCCTGGCTCAACGAGCTGAGCACCGCGGTCAGCAAGTTCGGCGGCGACGGCAACGTCGCGGCCCTCCAGGACTCGGCGGCAGCCACTGCCGAGAAGTTCGCCAAGTAACAACACCACCATGGACGTGGGGGCGGTCGCAGCCGATCCGGCAGCAACCGCCCCCGCCTTCATGCGGCGCCCATTTCCCCAGGGAGGAACCTATGCTTAGGCGCGTAAAACATTGGGGACCGGGACTCTTGCTCCTGGCTCCCACCATCATCCTGGTTGGCGTGTTCGTCTACTGGCTGATCATTGAAAACTTCCGGGTCAGTCTCACCAACCAGCACACGGCCAGGCCCAGCGACAAGTACGTCGGCTTCGAGAACTACACCAACCTGCTGGCCGACCCCAACTTCCAGCACTCGCTGTGGAACCTGCTGATCCTCACCATCGTCTTCCTGGGCGGAACGTTGATCTTCGGCTTCCTCTGGGCCTGGATGCTGGACAAGCCCGCCAAGGGCGAGGGCTTCTTCCGCGCCGTCTACCTCTTCCCGATGTCGGTCTCCTTCATCGCCTCCGGCGTGGTCTGGCGCTGGCTGCTCTCCTCCCTGCAGACCGACCAGCCCGGCGGCGAGCGCACCACCGGCCTGAACCGGCTGCTGGATTCGGTGGGCCTGGGCTTCATGCAGAACGACTGGTGGTCCAACCCGACCTGGGGCATCGCCGCCATCGCCGTCCCGGCCATCTGGCAGCTCTCCGGCTACGTCATGGCCCTGTTCCTGGCCGGTTTCCGCGGCATCCCCGAGGAACTGCGCGAGGCCGCCCGCATCGACGGCTGCAGCGAATGGAAGCTCTACCGCCACGTGATCTTCCCGCAGCTGAACCCCGTGATGCTCTCGGCGGTGATCATCATCGGCCACATGTCGCTGAAGCTCTTCGACCTGATCCGCGCGATCGTCCCCGATGCCAACACCTACGACGTCCAGGTCCCGGCGACCATGATGTGGGTCAAGTACATCGGCAGCGACTACGCCGACGCCGCGGCGATCGGCATGATCCTGCTGGTGCTCGTCGCCCTCGTGGTGGTCCCTTATCTCATGTATACCTCGCGAGCGGAGAAGCGCTAATGGCCACCTCGATCCTTGACCGCGCCGCGGCCCCGGCCGCCAACACCGCCCTGGGCGCCCCGAACCCGGGCCGCCGCCGGATCAACCGCACCCTGAAGTACGCGCTGCTGATGCTCTTCGTGGTGATCGTGCTGATCCCCGCCTACGTCCTGCTGATCACCAGCTTCAAGGGCAGCGCAGACGCCGACCCCTCGCGGGCCTGGTTCCTGCCCACCACCTGGGAAACCGGTGGCTGGTCCAAGGCCTGGAGCACGCTGGCCCCGGCGCTGGGACGCACCTTTGCCCTGGTGGTCCCCGCAGCCATCATCTCCGCCACCCTGGGCTCGATCAACGGCTATGTGCTGTCCAAGTGGCGCTTCCCCGGCGCCAACGTGGTGTTCACGCTGATCCTCTTTGGCATGTTCATCCCCTACCAGGCGGTCATGATCCCGCTGACCCAGCTGATGAGCAACCTCGGGGTGCCCCAGGGCGTTCCCTCGCTGATGCTGCTGCACATCGTCTACGGGCTGCCGATCTGCACGCTGATCTTCCGCAACTACTACGAGTCGGTGCCCTCCGAACTCATCGAGGCCGCCCGCATGGACGGCGCCGGGATCCTGCGCACCTACGCCTCGGTGATCTTCCCGGTCTCAGCCCCAGGCTTCGTGGTCGTGCTGATCTGGCAGTTCACCTCGGCCTGGAACGACTACCTGTTCGCCGCGTTCTTCTCCTCCGGACGCAACGGGCCGGTGACCATTGCGCTGAGCTTCCTGGCCGGTGGCCAGCTCACCGACTACGGGGCCTCCATGGCCGGTGCGCTGATCGCCTCGGTGCCGACGCTGCTCGTCTACATCCTGCTGGGCAAGTACTTTGTCGGCGGGTTGATGAGCGGTTCGGTCAAGGGCTGAGAGCCGCCGCCATTCGACACCCCCACGTGGGGCGTTCGCCGTTCGGCGAGCGCCCCACGTTTTTTGTGCCCGGCGCGATCCCCAGGGTGCCGCGGCTGCCCGGCAACCAGCGGGTTTCCGCACTCCCCCGGCCAGACCTTCCCCGGCGGCCTTGGCCACCGCTTCCTTCAGCGCCCACCGCCGGACCGGCAAGCGCTGCCGTGCCGGTGCGGGCAGCCACCAAAGCCAGGTGCACTCCCCGCGGTGCGTAGGCGTGGTCCTCGAGCAGCTTCCCGTGGCCCGGGCCAAACGCGGCATCGGCCCCATCGGCCAGGTCCACGCCCAGGTAGCCGCCGGCAGCAGCCAGCCCGAGGTGCGGGCATGGGACACCGCAAAGGATTTCCCGTGCTCCCGGCAACAGCAATTGCGTGGTCCCCTGTGCGGCGGACGCGCCCTGCGGACAGAACCGGGTCAGCTCATGGCCTTCGGTCAGGACCTTGCGGAGCGGCTGACCGGTGCGGTCCGGCATTTCGGCCGTCAGCGGGCCATCGCGTGGCAAGCCGAGCCCGGGCCAAACATGAAGTCGGCGAGTGGTTCACGGACAGGCCCTTGCCACTCCTGGACTTCCCTGGAGTCGCGGCCGCTCCGATAGTGGTTTTTTTCTGACGAAACCAAAGTTCCTGGCCGGCTTCCCTGAAGTGATTATCCTGTTTTTGGACTGGGTGTTGGGCTCGCCCCGTTGATCTTGGCTAGTCCTCGGGCAGCAGCTCAAACTCCGCCCGCGCCGATTCCACGCCGTTGACCTGCAAGCTGAGCGCGTGCATGCCCGGGTGGTAGCGCCTGGTGGTGATCGCCCGGAAGGAATGTTCGCGTCCGACCTCGATTCTTTCGTCCGGCTCGAGGGTGCGGGTGGCAAGTTTGAAGGTCTTGCCGGTCTGCCCGCCGTTGGCCTTGCGGTGGTAGACCGTGTAGTCGATCGCCACGCGGGCGGGCTCGTCGCCCCGGTTGTGCAGCACCGCGCTGAAGTCGATGCTGTGCCCGAACCCGATCCTTGTGCTGCCGAGCACCGGACCCGCGACATCGATGGACACCGGCCCGAAGCCAAGCAGTTCCAGGGCCTGCACATCCCCCTTCTTGACCAGTGTCCGCAGGGCATGGCGGACCAGGCGTGCAGTGTTCGCATCCGGCTCGGCCAGCCAACGCCGCGCGGTGCCAACCACCAGGTCCGGGGCATCCCGGCTGAGGTCGTTGAGGTGGTTTGCCACGGAGCGGCGCACATACTCCGCGTCGTCGCGATAGAGCGCATCGAGCACGGGGATGGTTGCTCCCGTCCGTGCCGTGATCTCCGGGACCCGCGTTGACCAAGGCAGATAGGGGCGGGTCCCCTCCGAGGCGAGACGGCGCACATCCACGTCGTCCGAGGCTGTCCAGCCCAGGACGAGCTCGAGCGCACGGTCCAGGTCATGGCGCAACAGGGTGCGGATGGCGAATTCGGCGGTGAGCCGGCCGGTGAGCTCTGCCAGCAATGCCATCGCGTCGTCAAAGGCCTCGGTCGTGCCCTCCGCGACGGCCTTGGAGGCGATGGCCGAGGTAACCGGCCAGATCAGCCAGCCGTGGAAGGCCGAGTCTTCGCCCGCCGCGCGCATCGTGCCAGCCAGGGCGGCGTAGTCCCCCGGCAGGTCGCTGAGCAGGGCGTCGCGCAGCGTATCGGCCCGCTCACGCAAACCCAGTGTTGCGATCAGGGGCACGGCGAGGTGCAGCGCGGGCAGGCCCGCGTCCGGAACCACGGTGCCCAGCGACCGGATGAGGTCATGGGCCGTCGCCTCGTTGATCAATTGGTCAGCAAATGGCATGCGTTGGCCTTCCGTCGTGTTGTTCGGTGGTCTCCCGCGACCCGGGACGAAGACCGATGTCGCTGATCCGTCGGCCGATGCCGGCGTCGTCCCTTGCAAGGTCGGTGGATCCCGGCAGCGGAGGATACCGGGCGAATCCGGGCAACTGGGTCATGGCATACCTCATGGTGGAATCCGGAGCGCCCTGTACCTATCCATCATGGATCATCCTGGCTCGCCGTCAAAAGGGTGCCGGCAGCTCCGGGCTTTGGACGTAGCGGCAGATCGAGGGTCGCATCTCCCGTTGTTTCGGCACGTTCGCGGATGAAAAAGACTACGGAAAACCTGGCCCTGGCGACGAGCCAGCCGCCGCACCCTCCCTTGTCCAGTGCCAGCGGCGCCAAGGCAATGTCCTTTTGGCTTCCCCTACCACTACCTCGTTGGTTCGTTGGGCGAGGTGCTCGACATTCCGTGAGGAAAGCAGTCTCCAGCTCTCCACGCCCGCCACGCTGAGGGTGTATACCTCGTTGCGGCGGTTCACAGCGGCCGCATTCACGTGTACCTTCCGCCGGTCCAGGAGAAGGGAGACAACCCGGGCCATTGCAGCCGGGGGGCAAAATGATGCTTGCCGGACCGGGTACCAGGACGGGCACTGACACACCGATCGACAGTGCCGCCGGCCCGAGGAGCATTCTTGCGACCACAACTATTCCGGTAATCCGCTGGTACGTTTCCAGTTTCCTTGCTGATTCGATCATGCGTGAAAATGATGTTGACGCCCACCGTTGGTCAAGCACCTTCGCACACCGGGTCCCCGCCCAAGGCGACCTTCCCCTCTTGGACGCACGTCGCGCGAGCCGGGTGGCGGCCATGCATTGCTGGACCCCGCAGCAGCGGGTGCCGGTGAACACGACATGGCGAGGCGAGCTCGTGGATGGATGTTTACCCAAGGTGCATTCCACACCCTGTCCGGGAGCTCGCGGCGACAACGGGCTTTGTATGATGTTCCCATGACTGCTCCCCGGATCTACGTCAGTTTTCCCGGCACTGCGCGCGAGGCCCTCGGTTTCTATGCGGATGTCTTCGGCGGAAATCTCTCCTTTTACACGTACAAGGAGTTTGGCCGCACCGACGGTCCCCCGGATGCCATTGCCCATGGACAGCTCGAAGGAATCGTTGCCGTGGCCGGATCGGATACGCCCAAGGGAGGCAAAAGCGTCAGGCTCGAAGGCATCATGCTTTCGCTGCTGGGAACCGCAGCCCCGGCCACCCTCCACGAGTGGTTCGAGAAGCTCGCCGTGAACGGCACCGTGGTGGATCCGCTTTACCCCAAGCCTTGGGGCGCATCCGATGGCCAGGTCCTGGACCGCCATGGCCTGCACTGGCTCATAGGCTACGAACCGGAGTCCTAAGGCCCCCTGCCGCCGCCCTCGCACGAGCGGATCCGGACACCGACACCCGGCTGCTCGAGAACGTAGCGCCGGGTGCTTCATGTCCGGTCCGGGGAACCGCAACCGTGGCATGTGCCACCCCGAATGGTGCACACTTGTCCCAGACGGCGGGTCCGCGAGGGGCACCAGGCAGGAGATCCGGGACATGGACAGAGACACGTTGCGCGGCAGACAGCGGCCGCTCAAGCAGCTTTACCGTGAGCAGCCCGGAGCCGGAACCATCAAGCTGAGCGCGAGTGGCGTAGTGGGCGGCGAGGGCATCTCCTGCTCCGTGCAGACCGGACGGGCGCTGGTGGCCGCCGGACTGCATCCGGCCACCGGCGGCGACGGAACCATGGCGTGCTCGGGCGACCTGCTGCTGCAGGCCCTGGTGGCCTGCGCCGGGGTCACCCTGGCCGCCGTCGCCACCAACCACGGGCTTGCGGTGGCCGGGACCATCCGGGCCGAGGGGGAGCTGGACGTGCGCGGCACCCTGGGCGTGGACCCGGAGGCTCCGGTTGGATTCCGGTCCATCAGGTTGGCCTTCGAGCTGGACACGGATGCGGACCCGCAGGCGGTTGAAGGGCTGATCGCCACCACGGAAAAGTACTGCGTGGTGCTCCAGACCCTGCGCTCCGCGCTGCATGTCGAGACCGTTCTCGAGCGCTCGGCGGCCGGTTCCTAGTCCCGGTCCCCCGCTGCCGGGCCGAGTATCCGGTGGGCCAGGTCCTGGTGCGCCAGCCGGCGCATCGCGGCCAGGATCGGTTCGTAGACCGCGGTGCCGAGCACCGAGTACTCCACGGCCCGGGAGGTGTCGTCACCGGGCAACTGGGCCAGGTCGATCTCGGCGATCGCCATCACGTGCCGGGCATAGCCGTGCAGGCGTTCGGTTCCCATGGGCATCCCCACGGCCTCTGCTGCGGCGAGCCCGCGCTCCAGCTGGGCCACCGCCGCGTAGCCGGGGTCGTAGAGCTGGCCGATCTCCGCCAGCGCGGCCCGGGCCCGTGGATAGTCGGCGCCGGGGTCCGCTTCCACGGCCGGGGGAAGCACCTCGATCGCGCGGCCCAGCGTGCGGAAGCGGTCAGGCGCCGGCTCGTCGATGAGCCCCAGGATGGTGCGCACCGACGCCAGCGGCAGGCCCACGACCTCGGTGAGCGCGCGGATCAGCGCCAGCCGGCGCACGTGCTGCTCGCCGTAAATTGCCGTGGTCGCCCCGGTCGACTCCCCCGGAGCCAGCAGCCCTGCGCGCAGGTAGTACTTTACCGTCGCCAGCGGCACCCCCGAGCGCTGGAGAAGCTCGGACATCTTCATGTGAAACCCCTTGCATTGGATAGTTCAGGTACCTACCTTGGATAGTACAACTATCCAATCGGGTTCGAAAGGAACCACTCCCATGGAACCCAGCACGCTGGTCCTTGCCGGAATCCTGCTTCTGGCCCTCGTCACCGTCGAATCGGGCGGCGCATTCCTCGTCCGCGTCGCCGCTGGCGGGGTACCCGCCAACGACCTGCAGAGATCCTGGTACCGCGCCGGGCACGCCCACGCCGCGGTCCTGCTGGTACTGTCGCTGGCGATCCTCGTCTCCGCGGACCAGCTCGATGTGCCGGGCTGGGTCGGCTGGATCGCCCGCTCGGGTGTCCCGGTCGCCGCGATCCTGATGCCCGCCGGGTTCTTCCTCTCCGTGCTCGGGAAAAACCCGGAAAAGCCCAACCGGCTGTCGCTTCTGATCGGGCTCGGCGCCGCGTCGCTGACCGCGGGCCTGATGGCCGCCGGGATCGGGGCGATCACCACCGGGGCCGGTTCCGCCTGAGGAAACGCGGAAGGTCGGCCGCACCCTCAAACCTGCAACGCGTGCGGCAGGTTCGTGGCCAGGTCGATCCACCAGGCTCGATGACTTGTCCACAGTCCTGCGGACGGTAGGCCCGCTGGCCCACGGATCTGTCCATGCTGGGATTCCCCCACCGAATACCCAAGGACGGCCATGACCACGACCAGCAAGCAATTGCGCCGCAAGCACCGCAAGTCCCCGAAGCCACGGCGACAGGGCCCCCACCCGTCGCGCGCCTCGGGATTGGAACGGCTCTACGCCCTGGAACCTGCCTACATTGTTTGGAGATCCCGCGCCGTGCTGCCCGACCAGGCCCACGACGACTGGGCGGGATTACTTGTCCTGCTGGAGGCCTACGCCAAAATCGGGCCGTTCAATGCTCCCGACGCATTCAACCCGAAATCCTTCGCATTGATGCTGAACGGCATCCGCCGCGTTTCCGGCGAAGCGGCCCACCAAACCCTGAATCGCTTGGATGGCTACCTGCACTTCCTGAATGACACCGGCCGGTGGCATCGCGGAAGCGAGGTCTTCGACCTGCTGCATATGCTGGTCCTGGTGCGTGTTCCCGGCCCCACCCATCGACGCACACCCCGTGAATGTCCGCTCGACATCCCTGAGAGACACGGCCAAGGCATAGCGCTCGTGCAGTGGGCCGCCTATCTCCTGGACGAGATGCTCGAGGGGAGGTTCATCCCGGACGTCACCGAATCGCTTGCTTTTCCGGTCGCGGACCCTGCCGGCCCCATTCTGTTGGCGCCGGGTCTATACCCGCTGCCGCTTTCGATATTCATGGACCTTTTCACTGCCATGGACGAAGCAGATCTCTTCGAAACCGATGAAGGCGAAAGCGTCTGGGACGAGGAGGAATGCGTCGAGGAGGCCGTGGAGAACGACGGTGAGCCGTATCCCACCCATGCGGGGATGGCCCTGCTGCAGGACGATCATCCTCGAAACCACGATGCCATCCGCAGCCTGCTGACGGGCTACTTGCAAATCCTGGCCTTGGCGCATGCCACACCCGCGTCCGGCCTGGCAGGGCTGCGGCGGGCCGAAAGGTTTATCTCCGTCCTCGGCGACGCGGCCGCCGAACCATCGACCGCCAAGGCCCACGGGGAAACCAGCTTGCTGAGTCTTGGCGAGGACATCCGGGACCGGCCGGCGGACCGATTCGGGGAAATCTCCGCCTCCATCCTCGCGTGCTTGGAAGCCGGAGTCTTGGAATACGTCGACGGCATTCTCGTCGCCCAGACCGTTGTGCGTGAGGCCATCAAGGACCTGCGCGATGAATATGCGGGGTGACCTGCATTGGCCCGCGCCCCGGACACCTCCAGGACCTGAAACAACTAGGGATCCCGGATCCTGTCACGAGTTCCCTGGCATCCTCGGGCTGCTTCGCCCTTCGCTGCCGCACTCATCGCGGGTCGCTATCCGAATCATGACCGGGGAACTCAATTTCACGCAACGGCTTCGAAGCGGAGCCTGAGTCCAAGGGCCTTGACCACCTTGACGAAGGTGGCGAAGCTCGGGTTACCGTCGGCCGAAAGCGCCTTGTACAGACCCTCGCGGCTCATCCCGACGCGGCGTGCGAGTTCGCTGACGTTTCCGGAACGCGCAATTGTGCCCAGCGCCTGGGCGACCATGGCGGGGTCGTCGCTCTCTTCCAATACTGCTTCAAGATAAGCAGCAGCGTCCTCTAGATCCTTGAGGTAGTCCGCACCATCATAGGGGCTAAAGACTTCGGTTGCTTTGCTCATTGTTCTTCCATTCATCGGCGATTCTGCATGCGTCGTTGATATCGCTACTCTGGCTCGATTTGCTGCCCCTCAGAGCAACAGGATCAATCGATCTCCATCATGAAGGAAATACACCCGGTATCCCGGGCCAACATCAATCCGCAATTCCGAGATCCCCCGCCCGACAGGTTTCACGTCACCCGGATTTCCCGCGGCCAGGCGATCGATCCTCGCCGTGACGCGCGCGGCGGCTCGACGATCCCTCAAACCAGATCGCCAGCGGTCGAAGGTCTCACTCTTGAGAATCTCGATCACATGTCAACTGCAGTTCACAATTCAATGGTGGGCAACGCCAGCTCCACTGCGGAATTTCGGTTCCTGGCAGGTAGGTATTTTTGTTCGGCGGCTGCCGGAGACAGTCCTGTCGGGTTCCCTGCCGGCACTGCGGTCCTTCTCCGGAGAAACCAGCAGGAACATTCTGGATCAATCCGGAAACTGGAACTTAACAGGTCAGGGGGCCGGCAACCCCACCGCAAAAGCGGTGAAGGATGCCGACCCCCTACCGGATCAGATATTGCCTGTCTTAGCGCTGCACGGCACCGAAGCGCTCGGCCGCCAGGACCACCGCTGCGGCACGCGCCTCGGAGGCCTCGTCCGCGGTCAGCGTGCGGTCGTTGGCGCGGAAGCGCAGGCCGAAGGCCAACGACTTCTTGCCCTCCTCGATTCCGGTGCCGGAGTACACGTCAAACAGCGCAATGTCCTCGAGCAGTTCGCCGGCCCCCTCGCGCAGGGTCTCCAGCACGTCCGAGGCCACCACGGCCGAATCAACGACCAGCGCGACATCCTGGGTGGAGATCGGGAAGGTGGAGATGTGCTTGGCCACGATCACGTCGGCGGCGGCCTCGAACAGCTCGTCCGCGTTGATTTCCATGGCCACGGTGCGCTCGGGCAAATCCAGCTCGGCCAGCAGCTTCGGGTGCAGCTCGCCGGCGTAGCCGACGTGCGTTCCGTTGCGCAGCGCCAGGGCCGCGGTGCGGCCCGGGTGGAACGCCTGGTGCGCGCCCTGCGACACGACGACCTCCACGCCCAGCACGTCGCCGACCAGCCTGGCCACGTCCAGGGCGTCGGCCCAGTCGTAGGCACGCGGCACGTGTGCTGCGGCCACGGGCGAATCGTGCCCGGTCAGCACGGCGGCAAGGTGCGTCGGCTGGTGCGGCAGCCCGTTGTACAGGGCATCCAGCTCCTCATCCGAGGGCCTGGCCCCCAGCGGAGGAATGGTGGCGGTGCCCAGGGTCTCGCCCGGCAGGAACACCTGGCCGGCCTCGTAGAGGGCCAGGTCGCGGAAACCTCGGCCGTGGTTGCGCCGGGCAATGCCCAGCAGCCCCGGCAGGATCGAGGTGCGCATGAAGCCGAATTCGCTGGACATCGGGTTGTTCAGCTTCACCGCCGGAACCTCGCCGGCCTCGGCTGCGCCGAAGGTGTTGTTCTGCGCCTTGGTGACGAACGGGTAGGACAACACCTCGGTCAGCCCGGCGTCGGCCAGGGACTGCACCACGCGGCGGCGCTGGGACTGCACGCGGGAGTAGCCGCGGCCCGGAGGGGCCGTGGGCAGCGTCGCCGGGATCAGGTCGTAGCCGACCAGGCGGGCGATTTCCTCGACCAGGTCCTGCTTGGTGGCCAGGTCCGGGCGCCAGGTCGGCGCGGTGACGCGGTATCCGCCCTGGACGGTCTCAATCTGCGCCCCGATCTCGCCCAGGGACCAGGTGACCTGGTCCTCGGTGTAGTCGATGCCGATCAGTGCCGAGGCGAACCCGGCCGGCAGCTCGATCACGACGGGTTCCGGTGCGGTTCCCTCGTCGGTGACCAGCGTGGTGGCGGTGCCGCCGGCCAGCTGGACCAGCAGGTCCACTGCGCGCTGGGCCGCCACGTCGGCGATCTTCCAGTCCACTCCGCGTTCGAAGCGCTTCGAGGCCTCGGAGGGCAGCTTGTGGCGGCGACGCGAACGGGCAATGGTGATCGGCTCGAAGTGCGCGGCCTCGATCAGCACCGTGTTGGTCGCGGCGGAGACCTCGGTGGAGGCCCCGCCCATGACCCCGGCAATGCCGATGGCGCCGGACTCGTCGGTGATCAACAGGTCCTCGACGTGCAGCTTGCGTTCCTTGGTGTCCAGCGTCACCAGGGTCTCCCCTGCATTGGCGCGGCGCACCGTGATGGCCCCGGTCAGCTTGTCCGCATCGTAGAAGTGCAGCGGCTGGCCGAGCTCGAGCATCACGTAGTTGGAGATGTCCACGACCAGGGAGATCGAGCGCATGCCGGCCAGGCTCAGCCGGCTGGCCATCCACGGCGGGGTCGGCAGTGCCGGGTTCACGTTGGTGACGGTTCGGGTGACAAACCTGTCGCAGCCGTCCTTGCCGTAGATGCCCGCGGCGTCCTTGAGCTTGACTGGGTGCCCGGGGCCGGTGGCCGCATCCACGGTGACCAGCGAGGCCGGATCCGTGAAGGGCGTGTTGGTGGCGTGCGCGAATTCGCGGGCCACGCCGCGGATCGAGAACGCGTAGGAGCGGTCCGGGGTGACGTTGATTTCGGCGGCCTGGTCGTAGAGGCCCAGCAGCTCCATCGCGTCGGTGCCGATCTCCGGGTCAAGGCCCAGGGCCGAGAGCACGATGATGCCGTCGTGGTCGTCCCCGATGCCCAGCTCGCGGGAGGAGGCGATCATGCCGGCCGAAAGGTGGCCGTAGGTGTTCCGGGCGCTGATGGCGAAGTTTCCGGGCAGCACGGCGCCGGGAAGGGTGACCACGACCTTGTCGCCCTCCACGAAGTTGTGCGCGCCGCAGATGATTCCCTGCACGCCCGAGGGATCGATGCCCTCATTGGTCAGGGTCTGTTCGGCACCTTCGGGGACGACGCGGACCTGGCACCAGTTGATGGTCTTGCCGTTGGTCTGCTCCTCCTTGACGATGGAGAGCACCTGGCCGACCACGATCGGGCCGGAGAGCTCGTCGGTGGGACGGTGCACGTCCTCTTCCTCGAGGCCCACCTTGACCAGTTCGGCCATGACGTCTTCGGCCGAGGCATCGGCCGGTACCTGCGCGTATTCGCGCAGCCATGAAAGGGGAATACGCATGTCCTAGATCTCCATCCCGAAGTGCTCGCTGAAGCGGATATCGCCCTCGATCATGTCGTGCATGTCGGGGACCTCGTTGCGGAACATCAGGGTCCGCTCCACGCCCATGCCGAAGGCGAACCCGGAGTATTCCTCCGGGTCGATGCCGGCGGCACGCAGCACATTGGGGTTGACCATGCCGCAGCCGCCCCACTCGATCCATTGTGCCCCGCCCTTGGCACCCGGGTGCCAGATGTCCAGCTCGGCGCTGGGCTCGGTGAACGGGAAAAAGTTCGGGCGCAGGCGGATGGAGGCGTCCTCGCCGAACATCTGCCGGGCAAAGTGCTCCAGGGTTCCGCGCAGGTCGGCCATGGTCAGGTTCTTGTCGATGGCCAGGCCCTCGAACTGGTGGAAGACCGGGGTGTGCGTGGCGTCAAGCTCGTCGGTGCGGTATACCCGTCCCGGGCACAGCACGTAGATCGGCACCTCGCGCTCGAGCATCGAGCGGACCTGCACCGGCGAGGTGTGGGTGCGCAGCAAAAGGTGCGAATCGACGGGGTCGATGAAGAAGGTGTCCTGCATTTCGCGGGCCGGGTGGTCCGGGGCGAAGTTCAGGGCGTCGAAGTTGAACCACTCGGACTCGACCTCGGGGCCCTCGGCGATTTCCCAGCCCATGCCCACGAAGATGTCCGAGACGCGGTCCTGCAGCGTGGACAGCGGGTGGCGTGCCCCGGCGCGGCGGCGGCGCGGTGCCGCGGTGACGTCAACGGTTTCCTCCACCAGGATGCGGGCGGCGTCCTCGGCCTCAAGCACCACGGTGCGCTCGGCCAGGGCCTTGTTGACCCGCCCGCGGGAGGCACCCATGAGCTTGCCGGCGGCGGCCTTCTCGGACTTGTCGAGGCGGCCGATTTCGCGGTTGGCCAGCGACAGCGGGGCCTTTTCCCCGGTGTGGGCCAGGCGTGCGGCCTTGAGCTCGTCCAGGTTGACTGCCGCGGCGAAGGCGGCCAGCGCCGCCTGCACCACAAGATTGATGCCGGCCTCGTCGGTGGGGTGCGGGACGTCCGGGCTGTGGGCGTCCGTGACGTCCTTTTCCGGATTCGTGGGTTCAGACATGGGGTTCTACGGCCCTTTTCACTGTTGATTGTGTATCTGGTTCTCCCCCCTATTCTAGGTGCTTGACCGCACCACCCTTGAATCACCGCGCGCACCGTCTTTCGGCTTCCCACGTGTGGACACCCACCAGCGCTTAGGCAATAGTTGAACCCATGTCGCGAGTTCTTCGAACCTTTGCCCTGCCTGCCGCCGCCCTGTTGATGATCGGCTCGCTGGGCGCCTGCTCCGCCCCTCCGCCGCCGAACGCCGCCGCCGAGTCGCTGGCCGCCTCCCTGCAGTCCCTGGACCTGGGATCCGTCCCCCTGGCCGGGACCGACGCGGCCACGGCCACCGCGGAGCTGGCCGAGGCCCTGAAGCCGCTGGGATCCATCGAGCACAAGGTCACCCTCGAATCGGTCACCGAGGACGAGGGATCCGCCGACCCGAAGACCGCCACCGCCACCTACAACAACGTGTGGGACGTCGATTCCTCCGACACCGACTGGACCTACCAGAGCACCGCCACCCTCGAATTCGACACGGACACCAAGACCTGGCTGGTGCGCTACGACCCGTCCATCGCGGTGCCCGGCCTCGAGGCCGGCCAATACGTGGCCAGGGCTTCCACCCCGGCGGCGCGCGGGGAGATCCTGGGCAACAAGGACCAGACCCTGGTCACCGACCGCCCGGTGCTGCGCATCGGGATCAACAAGGAGTCCATCGACGAGGCGCAGTGGGAGGGCTCGGCAAAAAAGCTCGCGAAGCTGCTGGAACTCGACGCCGACCCCTACGCACAGCGCGTGGCCGCCGCCGGTCCGCGGGCCTTTGTCGTGGCCATCACGCTGCGCGACGATGCGGACCGCACCGTCACCGATGCACAGCTCGAGGCCATCCCGGGGGTCCTGGCGCAACCCGATTCGCTGCCGCTGGCACCCAGCAGGAACTTTGCCCGGTCCATCCTGGGCTCGGTGGGCGAAGCCACGGCGGAAATCGTGGCCGATTCCAAGGGCGCCATCGGCGCCGGTGAACAGGTCGGGCTCTCCGGATTGCAAAAGGCCTACCAGGACACGCTGGCCGGAACCAAGGGCTACAGCATCAACATCTACGACAAGGACAAGCGCGAGGTCTCCACCCTGGTGTCCCGCGAGGCGGTGTACGGCAAGGACCTGAAAACCACGCTCGATCGCGGCATGCAGGAATCCGCCGAGTCGCTGCTGGCCGATTCGGCCTCCGACAGCGCCCTGGTCGCCGTGCGGCCCTCCGACGGGGCCATCCTGGCCGCGGCCTCCGGTCCCGCGTCCAACGCCCAGAACACCGCGCTGCTGGGCAAGTACGCCCCCGGTTCCACGTTCAAGGTCATCACCGCGCTGGCCATGCTGCGCTCCGGCGACACCCCCAAAACCACCGTCCAGTGCCCCGCCACCATGACCGTGGACGGCAAGGCGTTCAAGAACTACGATGGCTACCCCTCCAGCGCCCTGGGCAGCATCCCGCTGTCCGAGGCCCTGGCGCAATCCTGCAACACCGTCTTCCTTGAAGGCGCCTCGAAGGTCAAGGCCCCGGCGCTGGCCGACGCCGCGGCCTCCCTGGGGCTGAACCTGAGCCCCTCGACCGGGGCCGCGTCCTTCCTGGGCTCGGTGCCGGACGATTCGACCGGGACGGAGCTGGCGGCCAACGGCATTGGCCAGGGCATCGTCGAGGCCTCGGCGCTGGGCATGGCAACCGTTGCCGCCTCGGTGCAGAACGCCGCCACCGTCTTCCCCCTCCTGGTGACCGGCCCCGAGCCCGAGGCCGCGCCCAAGCCCAAGAACCCGCTGACGTCGGCCGAGGCCAAGGAGCTGGCCGGCATGATGGCCCAGGTCGTGGACCACGGAACCCTGAAGGACCTCAAGCTCGGATCCAAGACCATCGGCAAGAGCGGCACCGCCGAATACGATGCCGAGCGCAACGCCCACGCCTGGGCCATCGCCGCCCGGGGCGACCTGGCGGTCGCGGTCTTCGTGGGCGACGGCAGCGGAGGCGCGCAAACGGCCGGCCCGATCCTTGCCGATTTCCTTTCAGCGAGCCAATAGGCCGGCCTCCCGGCCGCGCCCCGAAAGGCCATTAAGTCTCGAGGGACCAACAGTTGCGGAGTCTCTTCCGCAAGTGTTGGTCCCTCGGGTGTTCGGCGGCCGAACCGCTCGGTTCGGCCTCGTGCGTGGTTAGGCGTGCTCGTGCGCGGTTTCCTCGCGGCGGCGCATCGTGGCCACTGCGACCACGGCACCCAGCAGCGCCAGGAGGCCGAAGCCCAGCGACAGGTACAGCGGGGTGTTGTCCTTCTCCTTGGCCACCGCGGTCATTTCGCCGGAAGCGGTGCGCATGTCGAAGCTGACGGTGTTGCCGTCGATCTGCGCGCCGCTGCTGGCACTGACGATCTCGCCCGGGAAGGTCACGGTCATCGTGGATTCGGTCAGCGTCGAGGTGTCGCCGCCTGCCAAGCCCTGGGCGGAGAAGTAGTACTGGCCGCCGCGGAATTCGATGTTGACCTTCGGGCCGAGTTCCCCGGAAAGGTCTCCCATCTCGGTCAGCGACTTGTCATTGACCGTGAAGAGGTAGCCCTTGAACCCGTCCTGGTCGTAGGGGGTCTTCGTGGCTTCCTCGGGGAAGTTCTTGAAGAGCTCTTCCTCGGTGGTCCCCACCTGGCCCAGGACCTCCGCGACGCTGGCGTCGCCGACAACCTTCTTGTCGAAGGCCATCACCATGCTCAGCGAGGCCTTCTCCGGGCTGGAAACCACCAGATCCACATCCATCTTCATGCAACCGGTCAGGCTCAACACCAGTGCCACCATCACACCAATGACGGATACGATCTTCTTCATCAAATCTCCTCAACGTTCGGGGCACTGTTCGGCAATGATGCTCCCGGTTCAACATTCAACTCTAGTGGCTGGGGCGCTTGGGCCAAGAATTGCCCCGGTGGCTTCGGGCCACTGGCCCGATGCCGATGGCTAGACTTGGGCAGCATGAACACCTGGGAGCGCACACGCGAGGTGGCCAACTGGCTGAACCTCAGCACGATCAGTGGATTGGCGCTGGCATTGGCTTCCCGTTGCCCCGTCGCACGCGGTGAACGCGGAATCCTCCATGCCAGGAACTACACACCCGCATGGCCCCGGGCCGGGGCGTTCACGGTGGGCAACGTCGTCTTCTTTCGCACCCCGCCCCACGGTCCGGAGCCCGACCCCCGGTTGCTGGCGCATGAGGAAACACACAGCACCCAATACGCCCTGTGCCTGGGGCTGCCGTTCCTTCCGCTGTACTTCGCGGCGGCCGGATACTCCTGGTTGCGCACCTCGGATCCGGCCTCGCGGAACATCTTCGAACGCGCCGCGGGCCTGCGGGCCGGCGGCTACCGCGAGGCCCCGGTGCGCAAGCTGGCACCCGTGCTCGCCGCGCAGCTGCGCAGGATCCGGGGACCGGGCACGGGAACACCCTCGGCCGCATCCACAGGAGGAACCCCCACATGAAAACCGCACCCTCGATCACCGTCACGGGAACCGCATCCGCCCCGGCCGTGCCCGACATCATGGCCATTTCCCTCTCCGTCACCTCGCACCATGCACAGGCGGCCGAGGCCTTCGCGCTGGCCGCGGCCAGCGCCGGCGCGGTCATCGCCGCGGTGGCATCCGCGGACCCGGCGGCGGAGCTCTCGACCACGGGGATCACGCTCACTGCGCGCACCAGCTGGCGCAACGAGGAAGCCGTGCTTCTGGGCTACGATGCCGAAACCACCATCGAGGCCACGAACCTGGCAGTGGATGCGGTGGCCACCGTGCTCTCCGCCGCTGTCGGTGCCGGAGGGGACGCGCTGCGGATCCACTCCCTGCGTGCGGAGGTCTCCGATCCGGCAAGCGCCCCGGAAACGGCTCGCGAGCTGGCCTTCGCCGACGCCCGCGCCAAGGCCGAACAGCTGTCCCGGCTGGCCGGAGCCCGGCTCGGGGCCGCGCTGAGGGTGCGCGAATCGGCCCACGAGCCGGCACTGCCGCTGCAGCGCGCCAAGGCCGTCGCCATGGCGGCGTCCTCGATGCCGGTGGTGGCAGGCCGGCGGGATCTTTCGGTGGCACTCGAGGTGACCTGGGAGTTGCGCTCAGCCGGAAGACCGGGGACCGGAACCTAGTATTCGGTGCCCGCGCTGAGCAGCGGCTCGGCCGCGTTGTCCAGTGCCAATTGGGCCACGGCGGCCACCGCCGTGGCCATCTCTTCGAGGCCGGGGTGGGTGGCGTCCATCCATGGAACGTGGATGAAGCCGGCTCGGATACCCGGCACCCCGGCGGTGCGGTGCATCAGCGCATAGAACACCTGGTTGCAGACAAAGCTCCCGGCCGAATACGAGATGTTCACCTCGATGGCGTCCCGTCCGGGGGCCGGTTCCCGCAATGCCTGCAGGGCGGCCTTCAACGGAAGGGTGGCAAAGTAGGCAGCCGGAGCCCCCGCCACCACCGGCCGGTCGATGGGCTGGTACCCGGCGTTGTCCGCGATCCGGGCGTCGATGTGGTTGATGGCGACCTTTTCCAGGCCCATGGTGGTTCTCCCGGCGGCCAGCCCGAGGCTGATCACCACGCTCGGCCGGTGCGACTCGATCAGGTGATCGAGCACTGTTGGCGCGGCGGCGAAGGCGCAGGGAAGTTCCGCGGCATGCACCTCCAGTCCCTGTCCGCGCAGGATGTGCGCGGCCTGCCGGGCAATGGCGAAGGACGGATTGAAGTCATCTCCCCCGAACGGCTCGAAGCCGGTCAGCAGGATCACCGGGTGGCTCCGGCCAGCGTGTCGGCGAGCACCGCGTGCACGATCGGCAGGTCCGCCGGGATCCAGTCCAGGGCCGCCAGGGCGTCAGCGTCCAGGTCGACCCAGACCAGCTGGTCGTGGTCCTCGAGGGTGTCCGGGGTTCCGTCGGAGATCTCGGCGAACCACACGCGCATCGCCGCGGTCTCGTTCAGCACCCAGCCCTCGGGAACGGGACCGAACACCTCGCTGCCCAGAACCACCCGGACGCCGAGCTCCTCGGCCAGTTCGCGCCGGACCCCGGCTTCGCAGCTCTCCCCCGGTTCAAGCTTGCCGCCGGGAAATTCCCACAACCCGGCCAGCATCGGCGGGGAGGTGCGCCGGGCGGCAAGCAGCTTGCCCGGGGCACTGAGCGAATCCAGGATCGCGGCTGCGACTATTTGCTTGTAAGCCATGGGACCTAGCCCTGCCCGGCAGGCGTCTCGGGAACACCATCGGTGGAGACCAGGATGTCCGGCTCGATGTAGATCACGCACTTGTGCTCCACCGCGGCGCGGATCCGTGATTCGGCCCCGTCGATCGCGGCGGCAATCTGTGCCCCGGTGGCGTTGGCGGGCACGGAGACCTTCGCCGCGACCAGGATTTCCTCGGGCCCCAGGTGCAGGGTCTTGAGGTGGATCAGGCGTGCGCCCTCGGCGGTGATGGCCGATGCGATCAGGTTCACGTGCTCGGCGGTTGCCGATTCGCCCAGCAGCAGGGACTTGGTTTCGACCGCCAGCACGATGGCGATGGCGACCAGGAGCAGGCCGATGCAGGCGGTGCCCGCGGCGTCGAAGACGCCGTTTCCGGTCAGCAGGGTGAGGCTGACGCCGCACAGCGCCAGGACCAGGCCGATGAGCGCCCCGAGGTCCTCGAGCAGGATCACCGGCAGCTCCGGTGCCTTGGCGGTCCGCACGAACTTGGCCCAGGACTGCTTGCCGCGCACCAGGTTGGATTCCTTGATCGCGGTACGGAACGAGAAGCCCTCGGCAATGATCGCGCCGATCAGCACCGCCAGGGGCACCCACCACCACTTGCCTTCGATGCCGTGCGGGTCCTTGAACTTCTGCCACGCCTCATAGAGCGCGAACAGGCCGCCGACACTGAAGAGCACGATGGAGACGATGAAGGAGTAGACGTAGCGTTCCCGGCCGTAGCCGAAGGGGTGTTCCTGGTCCGCTTCCCTCCGGGCCTTCTTCCCGCCAACGAGCAGGAGGATCTGGTTGCCCGAGTCGGCCACCGAGTGGATGGCTTCGGCGAGCATTGAGGATGAGGCCGTCACGGCCCACGCCACAAACTTGAACAGCGCAATGGTCAGGTTGGCCGCCAGTGCGGCAACCACCGCTTTCGTTCCCCCCGATGCTGCCATGGCGTCCCTACTCTCTATGGTTCGTGTGTTCCAGGTTCCCGCACGAGGTTCCGTCCGGCCGCTCCGGCAGTCGGCATACAGGAGGTCTTGACATGGTGTTTCGGCATTCCTGCCCCATCCTATGCCACGGCTTGGCCCGTGGCGGGGTGGGCTCAGCCGCGGCGCTGGGCGCGCGCGGAGGCGTACAGGCACATGGTGGCGGCCGTTCCCACGTTCAGCGATTCGGCGATCCCGTACAGCGGCACCGCCACCCGGTGGTCCGCTCCGGCCAGTTCGGTCTCGTCCAGGCCCTGGCCCTCGTTGCCGAAGACCCACACGGTGGGATCCTCCAGCACCGGCTGGCCCTCCGGGGCAGGTTCGGTGCTGCCGGCCCGACGTGCGGCGCTGGCGTCCTGGAGGGCGTCCAGGTCCGCTGCCCCGTAGCCGTCGGCGGCCAGGATGGTGGAGCCCTGGCCCTTGAATGCGGCCATGGTCGCACCGAAATCGGCGTTGGTGATGATGGGCAGGTGGAAGATGGAGCCGACGGTGGAGCGCACGGCCTTGGGGTTGTAGATGTCCACGCTGCCGGAGGTGAGCACCACGGCATCGGCGCCTGCGGCGTCGGCGGCGCGGATGATGGTTCCGGCGTTGCCCGGGTCCTGCACGCGGGTCAGCACCGCCACCAGGCGCGGCTTGGTGGCCGCCACGTCCTGCAGGCTGTTTTCGGGGATGACGCATACGGCCACGATGCCCTGCGGTGTCACGGTGTCGGCGATCGCCGCCAGGACTTCCTGGTTGACCAAGCGGGTGTGCACGCGCTCGGCCTTGTTCGACATGACCTCGAGTTCGGGGTGCTTGTCCAGGCAGTCCTCGGTTGCGTAGACCGCGCGGACCACCTCGGTCCGGCCATGTTCGGCGTTCTCAAGATGCAGGCGCAGGGCTTCTCGGACGGCCTGCGGGCCCTCGGCCAGGAACTCGCCGCTGCGGGCGCGTCCGGTGCGGGTGGCCAGTCGGGCCACTTCGCGAACCTTTTCGGCACGGACGTTGGTCATGGTCAGTTCGTTGTCTCCGGCAAGATTCATGAGAACGACTTTACCGGGGATACGCCAAAGGGACGGAATCGCAAGCGATTCCGTCCCTTTGGACAAGAGCTTAGAAGCTCAAGGATTAGGCGTCCTTGATCTGCTGGCGGGATTCGCCACCTGCAGGCTCGAAGCCGGCTGCCTTGGCGGATTCGATGGTCTCGAACCAAACTTCGGCAACGGTCTGGTCGTACCAGGTCGAGCCCGGAACGTGGTACTTGTTCGACTGGGCGTTGCCCTTGATGACGAAGCCTGCCGGAGCCTCTGCCCCTTCGGCAGCCGGAGCGGCAGCCTTCTTGGCAGCGGCCTTTTTGGCAACCGGGGCAGCAACGGCTGCGGCGGCGGCCTTCGGGGCGTTGACATCGGCCGGGAGGGCGTTCTTGGCAACGGCAACCAGGGTGGCGAATGCGTTGGCATCCGACACGGCCAGCTCGGCAAGCATGCGGCGGTCAACCTCGACCTCAGCGGCCTTCAGGCCCTGGATCAGGCGGTTGTAGGTCAGGCCGTTGGCGCGGGATGCAGCGTTGATGCGCTGGATCCACAGGCGACGGAAGTCACCCTTGCGCTTGCGGCGGTGGCCGAAGCTGTAGACGAACGAGTGGAGCAGCTGCTCCTTGGCCTTGCGGTACAGGCGCGAACGCTGACCGCGGTAGCCCTTGGCGCGTTCAAGAATGACGCGACGCTTCTTATGGGCGTTTACTGCCCGCTTCACACGTGCCACGTGTGTACTCCTTTGTTTCTGTCTCGCCCAGCCGCATCGTGGCGGTCTGGCGAAAAATCTTTATGTGGTCGGGAATCCAGGATCGGAATCCCAAGACGGACTGGAGTTAGATACCGAGCATCCGCTTGATGGTCTTGACGTCCGCCTTGGCGACCAGCTGGTCAGATGCCAGGCGACGGGTGATGCGGGAGGACTTGTGCTCCAGGTAGTGACGGCGGTTGGCCTGCTGGCGCATGATCTTGCCGCTACCGGTGAGCTTGAAGCGCTTCTTGGCGCCACTATGGGTCTTGAACTTCGGCATATCCGCCGTTCTCCTTACTTGCTCCCGGGGACCTGTCGGGCCGGGGATCTTGCGAACTCCCGCGTTTGGGGGAATCCGTGGTTCTGGTGTTGCTCTTGCGAGCGTGCCCTGCTCGGGACGACCTTACTTGGTCGTCCCGGGCTTGGCGGCGCGGGTTGCGGGCTTGGGACCCGGCTTGCCCGCAGGCTTTGGAGCCATGGCCATTGGCTTGGGAACGGCCATCGGCTTCGGTGCTGCAACCGGCTTGGCTGCAACGGCCGGCTTGGCGGCCGGTGCCGGAGCGGTGGCCGGTGCCGGAGCGGTGGCCGGTGCCGGAGCGGTGGTCGGCCTGCTGGCTGCCGGACGAACCGGAGCCTTGCTGGCTGCCGGACGGCTGGACGCATCGCGCACCGGGGCCGCCTTGACAGGGGCCTTGGCCACTGCCGGGGCTGCCTTGACCGGGGCGGCCTTGGGTGCGAGCTTGGCGGCGGCCTCTTCGGCTGCTGCTTCCGCACGTACCTTGGCAAGCTTTTCCATGATGTCCGACTCGATGACATCGGCAACCGAACCGCCGATGTCGCCCTGGGGCTCCGAGGTGTCCATCTTCGCCTTGGGGTTCGCTGCCTTGGCCTTGTCCGCATCGCGCTGTTCGTTGCGACGGGCTTCGGCCTTGGCCTCTGCCTTGTTCTTCAACGGTCCAACAACCATGACCATGTTGCGGCCATCGATGCGGGGGCTCGACTCGACCGCGCCGACTTCGGCAACGGCCTCGGCAAACTTGTTCAACAGGCGGATGCCCATTTCCGGACGCTGCTGTTCACGGCCGCGGAACTGGATCATGGCCTTGACCTTGTCACCAGCGCCGAGGAAGCGCAGCGCGTGCCCGACCTTGGTTTCGTAGTCGTGCGTGTCGATCTTCAGTCGGAAGCGGACTTCCTTCAGCACGGTGTTCGTCTGGTTCTTGCGCGTTTCGCGTGCCTTGACGGCGGCCTCGTACTTGTACTTCCCGAAGTCCATCAGCTTGCACACGGGAGGCTTGGCAGTGGGTGCCACCTCCACGAGATCAAGGTCGGACTCGATGGCAAGACGAAGAGCATCCTCAATACGGACAATGCCAACCTGTTCACCGGCAGGCCCGACAAGCCGCACCTCTGGGACGCGGATTCGATCATTAATGCGTGGATCGCTAATGTGTTGCTCCTGAGTAGTTCGTAGTTTCAGGCCACCGCAACAAAAGGAAAGGCCTTCGGCTGCAGGTGCAGGCGAAGGCCTCGAATTCGATCGATGAAAAATCATCCAACCGACGAATCCCGCGGGATCAATCGGTACCGAACTTACCCGGCCGCCTGATTCGGCTGCTGCGGGTGGGAGTGGCCTCCACTTGCATACTGAACCCAGGCGCTTTCGGTCGCATCCACCGAAGTGGAGGACGCACCCAAATGCACGGATTCAGTCGGTCTATGGAAAGCTTAGCAGTATGAGTACTCCTGAAACCAATCCGGACTCCAACAACGCCACCAACGAGATTCGCGACATTGCCGAGGTGGCAGCCGTTGAAATCATCACCACCGCCGCCGTGCACCTCATGAGTGCCGCCGCGGTTAAATGCGGCCTGGCCGAGGGCCACGACGCCGAAGAGCTCAAGGACCTCGACGAGGCCCGCAAGCTCATCACCGCACTGGCCGGCCTGGTCACTTCCGCAGCCCCGGAAATCGGTTCCCAGCATGCCGGACCGTTGCGCGACGGCCTGCGTTCGCTGCAGCTGGCCTTCCGCGAGGCCTCCGCGTTCCCCGACGAGCCGGGCAAGGGCCCGGGCGAAAAGCTCACCGGCCCGGTGAACTAACACCCCCGAAATCCAGGTAACACTTCGACCCATGGACCGTTGGCCGCCGAGAGATTGACCACACCGGGGCTTCGAGGCATTCCGGTCTTCCTGCTTCGGCTCGGCCGCACGGCAAAAAATCCCCCACCGGTTTTCCGGCGGGGGATTTTTTGTGGTCCTGGCTTGGCCCTAGCTCTCCGGCACCAGCAACCTTGCCCGGCCGCGGGCGCGCCGGACCTGCTGGGCCACCAGGGCCACGGCGCAGATGACCGCCCCGATGAAACCGACCATGATGAATCCGGCGCCGGCGCCGAAGCCGTCCACCGTCGCCCCGGTGATCGGGGAACCCAGCGCGGTGCCGCCGGTCAGTGCCGATCCGTACCAGCCCATGGCCTCGCCGCGGCGTTTTTCCGCCACCAGGTCGGTCAGCCATTCCGAGGCCGCCGACAGCACCGGGGCGCAGAGCATGCCGGGGGCGATGGACAGCAATGCCAGGGTCCAGGTGTCGGTGGCCAAGGCCATGGGAACGGTCAGCACGGCCATGGCCAGCAGCAGCACGATCGGCGAGATGCGCCGGTTCAGGCTGCCGTACAACAAGCCGCCCACCAGCGAGGCGCCGCACCAGAACAGGAACACGATGCCCAGCTGGCCCTCGCTGCCGTTCTCGTCCAGCAGCGACAGGATGCCTACCTCGGTGCCCGAAAGCACCAGTCCGGCTCCGGATGCGGCGATGAACACTGCGATGACCGAGGCACTGACCCAGCCGAACCTGTGCCGGAAACTGCGTCCGCGCGCGGCGATCCGGGCCTTGGCCGACTTCGCGCCGGCCAGGATCAGTTCCCCCTCGACGTCGGCCAGGCCGCCGGGCCCGGCGGCGATCAGCGAGGCCTCGGCCCCGAGGCGTTCCTCGTGCGGGTTGGCCTTGAGCGCGACGGCACCGGGCTGGCCGGAGCGCGTGGGCGGGTTCAGCAGCATCAGTGCGAGCCCGGAGGCGGAGGAGGCGATCCCGATGCCGATCATCCCGACGGTGGTGTCCAGCGAGGTGGCCACGATGCCGGCTCCCGCGGGGCCGACGATGAAAACCAGTTCGGTGGCCATGGCGTCCAGCGCGAACGCCGAGCGCCGGGTGTCCCCGGTGGTCATCACGCCCAGCGCGGTGCGCACCACGGAGAAGACCGGCAGCGAGAAAAGCCCGCCGATGAATACCAGCGGCAGCACCCACTTGAAGGAAACCTGCGGGACGATGCTCCAGACCACGACCTCGGCGATGACCGAGGGGATCAGTGCCCGGCGCAGCCCGTACATGTCAACGACGTGCCCGCGCCAGGGCGCACCCAGGGCGATGCCGATGGTCATCAGGGCGACGACCAGTCCGGCCGAGCCCCAGTCCTGGTCCAGTTCGTTGACCAGGTGCAGCAGCAGGAGCATGCCGACCGCGGCGTGCGGGAGCCGGGCGACCATGCCGATCAGCAGCAGGGCACCGACCCCGGGTTGCTTCAGCAGTTGGCCATAGCGACCGAATTTCATGCGCCGGGGTCCGGTGCCGTTGCCGGCGCCGCCTTGAGGGCCACCTCGAGCGAGTCGACGCCTTCGGCGAATTCCTGGTTTGCGGCCAGCCGCCCGTGGATCCGTGAGACGCATTCGCGTGCCCCGGCCTCGTCGATGCCCGGGTGGAAGGTGAATTCAAGGCGCAATTCCGGGCCCGGTCCCCCGCCGGGAACCGAGGCGCCCGAGGCCGTGCGCGTACCCACGCCATGGCCCGGTGCCAGGTGGATCGAGGCCAGCGAATCCTCGCTGGTTGCCTGCTCGGAAACGACCGCGGCAAGGTCTTCGTTGAGGTAGCTGGGGATCCATGCCCGTTGCTGGGCCAGTGCCCACATGCCCGGGCGGCGCAGCACGAAGGTGTACTCCGCGCCGGGATCCAGGACCAGCATCTGGGCATCCTCGGAAACCGCGGAGAGCGCGGCCCGCGGGGCGTAGACGGCAACGGGGCGGGCCTCGGCATGCCAGGCCTGGAGGTTGTTGACGCTGCTGAAAACGGGCAGGGCCTTGCGTCCGTCGGGGGCGCTGAGCGTGACCAGGGCCATGTCCGCTTCCTTGTCCTCGGTGAAGCCGTGCTCCCCCAGGCCTCCCTCGGCCAGCTGGGCCACCACGGCGATGTAGATCCGGGCCTCGGCCAGGGCTGCGTGGACCTGCTGCTCGCTGCCGGTTCCCGCGACCAGGGCGGCCAAGGCGGCCTCGAGCCTCGGATCGATCAGGCCGTTGTCGTTGTCGAAGTTGTGCAGCGGGTTGCCCTCTCCGGACAGGTCCCGGCCTTCCCAGCTTTGCCCCGCCGAGTCGACGGCGCCGCCGGCACGCTGCAGGGCCGCGGCAATGTGGCCGGGCAGGTGTCGTTCGGCACCCTGGCCGGCGTGGGAAGAAGGAGAATTCGCGCTCATACGCCCATGCTATCCCGCGCCCGCGCCGGGGCCCGATCGGCTGTTTGCCCTGCTCACAGGTCTGCGGCCCACGTGCCACGGCGAATCCCTGCCGGTGGACGGTCAGCAACGTGTGGCGAACCTCGCGCGCAGCAGCTGCGGCGCGACGCCGAGGCAGCCTGGCTAGCTTAGGTCCCAGAGCATCCTGTAATACCCGATGCGTGTCGCATCCGGTTCGATCCCATAGCCGGAATACACGTACTCCTCGTACCCGGGCCCGTAGTTCCAGGCGGTGCTCCAGGCCGCGACAGCAAGGTCCGCCCAGCGGTCGGCCACGCCCAGCTCGCCCAAATCCACGTGGGCGGCGAAGTTCCCGTGCCCGTCCAGCAGCGTGTTCGGAGCGCAGGCATCCCCGTGGCACACCACCAGGTCCAGCGGCAGCGGCGGAGCGGACAGCAGCTCCCGGGCCCCGGGGATGGACAGGTGCGAGTATTCGTGGCTCCAGTTTTCCGGTCTCTGGCCCGCCGCAATGCGCTGCTCGAAGGCCTGCAAGCGCTCGGCCACCGACCATTCGAAGGGGCAGTCCCGGACGGGCAAGGCGTCGTGGAGCGCACGCAGCCCCCTGCCCAGGGCACGGGCGGCCAGCTCGGGGCGGCGCATCCACTGCGCGGACACCGCGGATTCGCACGACAGTGCGGCGGTGAGCAGCCAGCTTCCCGACTCGTCGCTGCCGACCGCGAGCACTTCCGGGACCCGCGCGTGGCGGGCGGCCCATTCCAGCCTCGTGGCTTCCTTCGCGAAGTCCGTTTCCCCGGTGCCCTTCGGTGCGTACTTGAGGTAGCGGTCGGTGGGGGTTCCTGCCCCGATCCTGAAGGTCGTTCCGCCGGCCTGGTTGATCCAGACGGCCTCGATGGCTTGGCCCCCGGCCATCCGGGAGACGGAGGCGGGAACGGTCCTGGTCTCGGCGGGGACGAATGCAAGGGGAGGTCGCGGATTCATCCTCCCAGCATGCCCGTTCCCTGCCCTGCTTCGCGACCCGAATCCGGCGGTGCGCCGGCGTGGATGGGAAAAGGGTGAAGTCCGATGGACTTCACCCTTTCCTTGTCGATGCCGTTTGCCGGGCCATCGGGCCCGAGCCGGGGACCTAGCGGCGGCCCGCCACGTCCAGGGCCTCGGCCATGGTGAACTTGCCCGCATACAGGGCCTTGCCCACGATGGCGCCCTCGACGCCGGCCGGGACCAGTTCGCGCAGCACACGCAGGTCCTCGAGGCTGGAGATGCCGCCGGAGGCGATGACCGGCTTGGAGGTGCGCTTGCACATCTCGGCCAGCAGTTCCACGTTCGGTCCGCGCAGCGTTCCGTCCTTGGTGACGTCGGTGACCACGTAGCGGGCGCAGCCGGCGTCTTCGAGGCGGGCGAGCACCTCCCAGATGTCGCCGCCTTCCTTGGTCCAGCCGCGGCCCGACAGCACGGTGCCGCGCACGTCCAGGCCGACGGCGATCGCCTCGCCGTGGCGGGCAATGGCGCGGGCGGTCCATTCCGGGTTTTCCAGGGCAGCGGTGCCCAGGTTCACGCGGGTGGCACCGAATTCGAGGGCGCGCTCGAGGGATTCGTCGTCGCGGATTCCGCCGGAGAGCTCGACCTTGATGGTCAGTTCCCTGGCGATGCGGCCCAGCAGTTCGGTGTTGGCACCGCGGTCGAAGGCCGCATCCAGGTCCACCAGGTGCACCCATTCGGCGCCGGCTTCCTGCCAGGCCAGGGCGTTTTCGAGCGGGTCGCCGTAGCTGGTCTCGGAGCCGGCCTCGCCCTGGACCAGGCGCACGGCCTGGCCGTTCACCACGTCGACGGCGGGCAGCAGCTCAAGGATGTTGTTTTGGTTCTTGGACATGATCGATCCTTAGGTTCGGTGTCGGCCGGTGCCGGGGCAGGGGTGCGGTGCCGGCGGTTGGGCCGTGGGTTAAAGCAGGGTGAGGCGGTAGGCGGCGAAGAGCGAAACCCCGGCCAGTGCCCAGACGGCGATGATCCAGGAAATGTGGGCACGTTGCTGACGCAGGGAGAGCGCTCCGCCGGCGAGGATGCCGGCGACGCCCATGAGCACGATTGACCAGATGAGCATGGACTACAGGGTCTCCAACCAGTTGCGCAGCAATCTTGCCCCGGCGTCCCCGGACTTCTCCGGGTGGAACTGCAGGGCGCACAGGGGCCCGTTTTCGATGCCGGCGATGAAGGGGACCCCGTGTTCGGCCCAGGTGACCTGCGGCGGTGTCATCTTGGGCTGGGCGACCTCGAAGTTCCATTTCTGCACCGCGTAGGAGTGCACGAAGTAGAAGCGTTCGCTTTCGATCCCGGCGAACAGCTTGCTGCCGGCCGGAGGGGTGACGGTGTTCCAGCCCATGTGCGGGATGACCGGGGCCTTGAGCAGTTCCACGGTGCCGGGCCATTCGCCCAATCCGGGGGTGCGGGTCCCGTGTTCCACGCCCTCGTCGAAGAAGACCTGGTGTCCGACGCAGACACCGAGCACCGGCCGCCCGCCGGCGATGCGGCGTCCGATCCAGCGGATCGCCCCGACGTCCTTGAGTGCCTGCATGACCGCAGCAAACGCGCCCACGCCGGGAACGAACAGCCCGTCGGCCTCGAGGATGTCCTCGGGCTTGGCCGAGAGCTTGACCTGCGCGCCGGCAGCCTCAAGTGCCCGGACGGCGGAGCGGACGTTGCCCGATCCGTAGTCCAGGACGGTGACGGTCTTGGGCGCCATCTACAGCGCACCCTTGGTGGACGGGATGGCGTCGCCGATGCGGGGGTCGATTTCCACGGCTTCGCGCAGGGCGCGGGCCAGGGCCTTGAACTGGGCCTCGACGATGTGGTGCGGGTCGCGGCCCGAGAGCACCTCGATGTGGGCGCAGACCTGCGCGTGGAAGGTCAGCGACTCGAACACGTGGCGGGTCATCGAACCGGTGAAGTGCCCGCCGATCAGGTGGTATTCCTGGCCGGCCGGCTCGCCGCCGTGCACCAGGTACGGGCGCCCGGAGATGTCGACCACGGCGCGGGCCAGGGCCTCGTCCAGCGGTGCGTAGGCGGTGCCGAAGCGGCGGATGCCCGCCTTGTTGCCCAGCGCGGTGCGCAGCACCTCGCCGATGGTGATCGCGGTGTCCTCGACGGTGTGGTGCACATCGATTTCGATGTCTCCGGTGGCCCGCACGGTCAGGTCGATGAGCGAATGCTTCGACAGGGCCGTCAGCATGTGGTCGTAAAACGGTACGCCGGTGCTGATTTCGGAGCGGCCGGTGCCGTCCAGATCGAGTTCGACAAAGACGGAGGACTCGCTGGTGATGCGTTCGAGGCGAGCGCGACGACCCGTGAGTTTTTCGGCAGACATGCACATTCCTTTAGATCAGGCGGTGAGACGAGGATGTGGGGCGGCGGAACATCGATGCTCGATCGGAGGAAGGGCCCAGGCCCGTCTTCCGGCACCATTGCCACCTGCCCCAAGTTTAGCGTGAGAGCGTGTGAGGACCCTGATCGAGCAGTTCCTCGAGGCGGACAAGGAACGCGGTGGTTTCCGCTTCCGTGCCCGCGGTGACCCGCAGGTGGCCCGGGATTCCGACGTCGCGGATGATCACCCCGGCCTCGAGCAGCCCGTTCCAGATGGCCTTGGTGTCCTTGATCCCGCCGAAGAACACGAAGTTGGAGTCGCTGGAGGCAGGGTGCAGGCCCATGCGGGTGAGCTCGTTGACGATCCTGTCGCGCTGGATCTTGATGTCCTCGACGTTGGCCAGCAGGGCATCGACATGCTTCAGCGCGGCATTGGCGGTGGCCTGGGTGACTGCCGAAAGGTGGTACGGCAGGCGGACCAGGCGGATCGCGTCGGTGACTTCCGGAGCCGCGGCCAGGTAGCCCAGGCGGGCGCCGGCCAGGGCGAACGCCTTGGACATGGTCCGTGAAACGATGAGCCGCTCGCGTCCCGGCAGCAGGGACAGCGCCGACGGGGTTCCGTTGTGGGCGAATTCCGCGTACGCCTCGTCAACGATCACGATGGCGTTGCTTGCCTCGCCGGCTTCGTAGACCTCTTCGACCACATCCAGGCCCAGCGCGGTGCCGGTCGGGTTGTTGGGAGAGCAGAGCAAGACGATGTTCGGCGCCGCCTCACGGACCTGTGCCGCGGCATCGATGGCCGAGAGCCCGTAGTCCGCCGAGCGGACACCGGCCAGGTAGGCGGTGTCGGTCCCGGAGGCCAGCAACGGGTACATCGAGTAGGTGGGAGGGAAACCCATCACCGTGCGCCCGGGTCCGCCGAAGGCCTGCATGATCTGCTGGAGAACCTCGTTGGAACCATTGGCTGCCCAGACATTGTCGGCTTCCAGGCCGTGGCCCAGGTAGGCGGCGAGACGTTCGCGCAATTCGGTGAACTCGCGGTCCGGGTAGCGGTTCAGTCCCATGGCTGCTGCGGAGACTTCTTCGACGATGGCGCGATGCACTTCCGGGGGAAGCGGATGGGTGTTTTCGTTGACGTTCAACTGGATGGGTACGTCGATTTGGGGTGCGCCGTAAGGTTCAAGACCTTGAAGATTCTCTCGCAGGGGCAGATTTGCCAGGCGATTTAGCCGTTCATTCACGGCTCAAGTCTACGGCGGCGGCGCGGTGACCATGGAATCTTCACCGGTGCCAGGGGTAATAAACGGTTAGCAATGGTGGGGCGCGGCATCGATCGGCGCGCCCGGAGGGCGCTGGCCCTAGCTTCCGGTGGGGACGAAGATTTCCGCCCCGGGGTGCAGCACCGAGCTGTTGAGGTTGTTCAGGTCGCCGATCTGCCGAACGGCTTCGCGGGGCTCGAGCTGCGGGGCAAACTCCCTGGCGATCCCCCACAAGGTGTCGCCCTCGATGACGGTGACGGTGACCGCTTCGACGCCCAGCGGGGTGTCGACCGAGGCGTTGGCCGGGGATTGGAACAGGCCCAGGAGCATGAGCACCGCCGCGCTGACCAGGAAGATGGGCAGTGCAATCAGCACGAATTTTCCGCGGCGCGTGAGCCGCAGTGGCGCCAGCTCGGGCTGCGAAACCAGTGCGGGTTGCGGTGCCGGGGTGTAGTCGGACGTTACAAGGTGGAGCGGGGCCGAGAAAGCAGTGTTTGCCATGTCGTTGCCTTTCCTCTGTGTTCACTTGCCGTACGGGCCCGGTGGCCCATTCGAACAGATGACGGTTATTCGAACACATCTTTCGAACGTGTGTTCGTAGTGCGCATCTTATTTCTAGCACCTTTGGACGACACGTGTCCAGATATGTTCGAACAAATCTTTGAAAGTAGTGTCTTTGTCTACTAAGATGGGGGTAGTGGAGCGATGTATTGACTACATCAGTTCCCACCGACAATTTGCGGCACGCGCGGGCAACCGGCGACGATCGGGATGAGGCATTGACAATGACGACCGAACAACGAACCCCTCGACGCGACGCGAAGAGCCTGACCATCCGTCAGAAGAAGGTTCTTGAGACCATCCAGCGCTCCGTGAGCACCAATGGCTACCCGCCATCGATGCGGGAAATCGGGGACGCCGTGGGATTGGCCAGCCTCTCAAGCGTGACCCACCAGCTGAGCCAGCTCGAGAAGCTCGGCTACATCCGCCGCGACCCGCGCCGTCCGCGGGCCATGGAGATCCTGCTTCCCCTGCAGCTCAAGAGCGAGAGCAAGCTCGAAGTGGTGGAGGGCCAGTCGGATCTGAGGGCAGCCAACGGGATGAGCGTCTCGGAGCTGACCACCTCCGCGGACACCGCCATGGTTCCCCTGGTGGGGCGCATTGCCGCCGGCGGTCCGATCCTCGCCGACCAGGCGGTCGAGGACGTCTTCGCCCTGCCGCGCCAACTGGTGGGACACGGCGAGCTCTTCATGCTGAAGGTCAGCGGGGACTCGATGATCGACGCCGCCATTTGCGACGGCGACTGGGTGGTCGTGCGACGCCAGCAGACCGCAAACAACGGCGACATCGTCGCGGCACTGCTCGAGGACGAAGCCACGGTGAAGACCTTCCGGCAGCGCGACGGGCACACCTGGCTGCTGCCGCAGAACTCCCGCTACGAACCCATCCTCGGTGACGCCGCAACCGTCATGGGCAAGGTCGTATCGGTCATGCGTTCGGTCTAGGCCCGCACCTACATTCATCCCCCGCAAACACGTGAGGACCGGTCAAACGACCGGTCCTCACGTATTTCCCGTGAACCCACGGGACAGGACGTCCTAGCCTTCGCTCAGGCGCTCGAGTGCGGAAATCACTGTCGCCTTGTCGGGCGTGGCCCACAGGGGCGGCAGCGAGGCACGCAGGAACGTGCCGTAGCGCTCGGTGGCCAGGCGCGAATCCAGCACGGCCACCACTCCCTTGTCGTTGACCGAACGGATCAGGCGACCGGCGCCCTGCGCGAGGCGCACCGCGGCGTGGCTCGCGGCCACGGCCATGAAGCCGTTGCCGCCGTGCTTGGCCACGTCGCGGCTGCGGGCCGAGGACAGCGGGTCGTCGGGCCGCGGGAACGGGATCTTGTCGATGATGACCAGCCGGCAGGCGTTGCCCGGAACATCCACGCCCTGCCAGAGCGTCATCGTGCCAAAGAGGCAGGTGTCGGGTTCGGCGGAAAACTGGTCCACCAGGGCCTTCATGCTGGACTCGCCCTGGCACAGGATCGGGATGTCCAGGCGTGCCCGCAGGATCTCCGCCGCTTCTTCCGCGGCGCGGCGCGAGGTGAACAGGGCCAGCGCCCCGCCGCCGGAGGCCTTGATCAGGTCCTCGATCTCGGACAGGGTTTCCTGGGACATCTGGCGCCCGGGCTTGGGCAGATGCTTGGCGACGTACAGGATCCCTTGCCTGGGATAGTCGAAGGGGCTTCCCACGTCCACGCCGTTCCAGGTCGGTGCCCCCTCGCCCACGAGGCCCAGGGTGCCCGCCACGGGCTCGAAGGCCGCCCCGATGGCCAGGGTTGCGCTGGTGAGGATCACCGTGCGCCCGTCGAAGAGTCCCTCGCGCAGCTTGCCGGCGACCGAGAGCGGGGCGACGTTCAGGGTCGGCTGGCTTGACTCGTCGGGTTGGACATAGCCCTCCCCCGGGCTGAAGTGCCCGGGACGCGAGGCCCAGATGACTTCCCGTTCCTCGGTCATTTCAAGCATCTTGCTGCACTGCTCCACCAGGTACATGACCTGCGAGCGGGCCATTTGGCGTCCGCCGTCGGCGGGGGCGTTGGCCTCGGGCTTTGAATCGGACAGGACCACGCGTGCGGCCTCGGCGATCTGGTTGATCGCCGCCTGCTGGTCCTCGTTCAATCCGCGGGCCATGAGCCCGGTGGGGACTCCCTCCAGGGCGCGCTGCAGCGCCTTGGCCCCCTGGTTCAGCGAATCCACGCTGACCGAGCAGTGCTTGCGCGCCGCCGACGCGGCGGCCTGGACCATCGCCACCGACAGCGGCCGGGTCACCGAGGAGGTCACGCGGTCCTGCAGCTCGTGGGCCTCGTCGATGATGACGGTGTCGAAGTCCGGCAGCACGGCCAGTCCCTCGAACGCCGAGACGGCCAGCATCGCGTGGTTGGTGATCACGACGTCCGCGGTGGCCGCGCGGGCGCGGGCCAGTTCGCTGAAGCATTCGGAGGCCATGGGACATTTTTGGGATCCCAGGCAGTCCATCGCGCTGACCGAGACCTGTCGCCAGGCCTTGTCGCTGACGCCCGGGGCCAGGTCGTCGCGGTCCCCGGTGTCGGTCTGCTCGGCCCACTGCCGCAGCCGCACCACTTCCTTGCCCAGCACCGAGCCGGGCCCGTCCGCGGAACCGCCCAGTGCGGGGGTGCCGGAATCCATCGAGAACAAGGCGCCCTCGTCGTCATCCGGGTAGCCGCCGCCGAGCTTGTACTGGCACACGTAGTTGGAGCGTCCCTTGACCAGGGCCACGTCCATCTCGCGCGGCAGTTTGTCCTTCAGCGAGGACAGCAGGCGCGGGACGTCCCGGCCGACGATCTGGGCCTGGAGCGCCAGGGTTGCGGTGGAAATCACCACCGGCTTTTCCGAATCCAGCGCATGGGCCAGCGCGGGGACCAGGTAGGCCATGGATTTGCCGGTGCCGGTCCCTGCCTGCACCAGCAGGTGCTCGCCGGTTTCCATGGCCCGCACGACCTGGCGGGTCATTTCGTGTTGGCCCGGCCGGTTTTGTCCGCCCATCGTGGACACCGCAGCGTCCAATAGGGCGATGACATCTGATTCCTCAGCCATGAATACTAAATTGCTCCACTTCTGCGGCCATGCTTTCGCGGACCTTGACCATCATGCGGGTTCCCGTTTCGGTGTGTTCGACGGCCAGGATCTCGGCCTCGGCGCCGTGGAGCTTGTTGACCACGTCGCCTCGATCATAGGGAATCATCAATTCTAGTTGGACATCGGGGCGGGGAATTGCCGCGCTGATTTTCGCGAGTAGTTCCTCGATGCCCTCGCCGGTGCGTGCAGAGACGATGACGTGGTTGGGTTCGCGCTGGCGCAGGCGTTCGACCACGAACGGGTCGGCCACATCCGCCTTGTTCAGCACGATGATCTCCGGGATGCCGCGCGCATCCACGTCGTTGAAAACCTCGCGCACCGCCTGGATCTGCCCTTCGGGGTCCGGGTGCGCGGCGTCGACCACGTGCAGGATCAGGTTGGCGTCGGCCACTTCCTCCAGCGTGGAGCGGAAGGCCTCGACCAGCTGGGTGGGCAGCGACTTCACGAAGCCGACGGTGTCCACCAGCGTGTAGGTCAGTCCGTCGCTGGTTTCGGCCTGGCGGACCGTGGGATCCAGCGTCGCGAACAGGGCGTTTTCGACCAGCACGCCGGCGTGGGTGAGCCGGTTGAGCAGCGAGGACTTCCCGGCGTTGGTGTATCCGGCGATGGCCACCGAGGGCACGGCGTTGCGCTTGCGGTTGGCGCGCTTGGCCTCGCGGGCCGGGAGCATTCCCTTGATTTCCTTGCGGAGCTTGGCCATGCGGTCGCGAATGCGGCGGCGGTCCAATTCGATCTTGGTTTCGCCGGGGCCGCGGGAGCCGATGCCGCCGCCGGCGGTGCCGACCCGGCCACCGGCCTGGCGGGACATCGATTCGCCCCAGCCACGCAGGCGCGGCAGCAGGTACTCGAGCTGGGCCAGTTCCACCTGGGCACGGCCCTCGTGGCTCTTGGCGTGCTGCGCGAAGATGTCCAGGATCAGCGCGGTGCGGTCGATGACCTTGACCTTGACGACGTCCTCGAGGGCGCGTCGCTGGGAGGGCGCGAGTTCGGAGTCGATGATGACGGTGTCCGCCCCGGTTGCCGCGACGATTTCACGCAGCTCCACGGCCTTGCCCGAACCGAGGTAGGTTGCGGCGTCGGGTTTTGCGCGGCGCTGGACCAGGCCGTCGAGCACCTCGGAGCCCGCGGTTTCGGCCAGGGCGGCCAGCTCCCGCAGGGAGTTCTCCGCGTCCTCCGCGGTGCCTTCGTTCCAGATGCCGGCCAGGACCACGCGTTCGAGGCGCAGCTGCCGGTTTTCGACCTCGGTGACGTCCTCGAGCTCGGTGGACAGGCTTGCCGCCCGGCGCAGGCCGCGGCGTGCGTCGAGTTCTTCCTGGTCGCCGTCGAACGAAGTGTGCTCGCCGGTGTGCTTGCTCAGTGCCTGGGCGCGTCCGGCGAGGATGTTCTCGTCCTCCGGGGCACCGAAGTGCGTGCTCTTGCTGGCTGTGGCGGCGTCGCTGGCAAGGATGCGTTCGATGGCGGCTTGGAGCTGGGCCTCGTCCATGTCGCTGTCCTGCGGGCCGGAAGGCTGTGGATTGGTCATGTTCCCCTTTGCTTGCTGTATTCCAGAATAGTGCCCCGCACCGACAGAAGCGCCTTCGTGCGTGGATTGGTTCTCTTGGGTGTGGCGATTGTTTGACGTATGCATGGTGGCTCCTTGGACGGGCACCGTGTGCCAACGGTTTGCCCTGGATGCTGGGGCCGGGCCGCTGCGCGAGGCGCGGTTCCCGGGTTGCTGTGGTGGCGGTGGTGGTTCCGGTGTTGCCGCGGGGCACCTGCGGCCATGGTTCATCCGGTGCGGCCCGGGTGGGTTCCCGGAGCCGGCGACGAAAACGAGGTGTGTTTTCCTGGGCTGGATGTCGTGAAATGACTTTCGGGCGCTCCGCCGAACGGTCCGGGCTGATCGACTTCCCGTGATCGGGACTGGGCCCGGGGAAGGATGATGGGGACCGAAGTGTGTTCGGTCGCGTCTTACAAGTAAGTCATAGGGAAAACTCTATCACTTTGTGGCCGGATGCACCTTGAGACATCTCACACCCATTCCGGGCCGCGTTTGGGGCCTTGGGTTTGGGTTTGCCACCCGTGGCCGGTTAACCTGCAAACATGAGCCCGGAACACTATTTCAGCGCCCAGCCTTCCACTCCAGAGAAGCGGCGCACCATCAGCGTCGAATTGGGCGGTGCCACGCGCAAGCTGCAGTCTTCCGGCGGCGTCTTCAGCCCCGACCGGATCGACAAGGGAACCGCGGTGCTCTTGCGCGGCGTTCCGGCCCCGGCACCCGAGGGAAACCTCCTGGACATCGGCTGCGGCTGGGGACCGATCGCGCTCTCGATGGCCTTGGCCTCGCCGGAGGCAACCGTCCACGCGGTCGACGTCAATGAGCGAAGCCTCGCCCTGACCCGCGACAACGCCGCAGCACTGGGCTTGAAGAACGTGGTGGTCGCCCTTCCGGATGACGTCGACCCGGCCCGGACCTACAACACCATCTGGTCCAACCCGCCGATCCGGATCGGCAAGGAGGCACTGCACGAGCTGCTGCTGTTGTGGCTGCCGCGCTTGTCCCCGGGCGGAGAAGCCTGGCTGGTGGTGCAAAAGAACCTGGGGGCGGACTCGCTGCAGAAATGGCTGGGTACCGTCCTGCCCGAAGACTGGAACATCGACCGGGTCTCGACGGACAAGGCATTTAGGATCCTGAAGGTCGTACGTCCCGAGGAATCCTAGGATCCCGGCGGGGCAACGGCACTAGCTGGCCGAGACCTCTCCGCGGGACACCAGGACCGCGGGGCCGCTGAGCACGACGTGTTCAAGCCCGTCGGGGCCATCAACGAAGCCGACGCCCAGTTCCCCTCCGGGAACCTGGACCGACCACTGCCGGATGTCATGGGCCTGGGCCCAGTGCCGGGTGGCGATGGCCGCCGCGCAGGCGCCGGTGCCGCAGGAGAGCGTCTCTCCGACGCCGCGTTCGTGCACGCGCATCCGCACCGAGCCGCGGCCCCCGCTCACCAGCGGGTCGGCGGCCAGCACGTATTCGACGTTCGTTCCGTGTGGCGGCAGCGGCTCGACCGCGGGGGTCGAGGTCAGTTCGATGCCCTCCAGCTCGCCGGTGTCGGCGATCGCCACGACCGTGTGGGGGTTGCCCATGGACACGCTCAAGGCCCCGCGGACCTTGGCCAGCCCGGTGGTTTCCACGCGGGAGTCCAAGCCGTTGGTCGCTGCCGCCTGCGCATGGATGAACTCCCAGGCGCCCATGTCCACGGCGTAGCCGTCTTCCAGGCGGGTGACGATCTTCAGGCCCCCGCGCGTGCCGATGGGAAGCGTCGCGCCCACCGGCATCTCCACGAGTTTTTCGCAGACCAGGAAGTGCACGAAAACCCGCACCCCGTTGCCGCACATTTCCGACAGGGACCCGTCGGCGTTGCGGTAGTCCATGAACCAATAGGCGTCGGGGCGGGTTTCCAGGATCGCCCGGCCCTCGGCCAGGGTGCTGGAGGGGACCGCGCGGATCAGCCCGTCCCCGCCGATCCCCCGGTGCCTGTCGCACATCCGGGCGACCTGCCCGGGCTCGATGCTGTGCGTATCCAGCGGGTCGGCAACGAGGATGAAGTCGTTTCCGGTGCCATGCCCCTTGGCATAGGGAAGCCTGCCCACCGTCTCTTGCAGGGTGGGGCCGGTGCTGGTGGCGGGTTCGGTCGATCTCATGGTTTCAAGAATACGTGCCGCAAAACCCCGCCGCCTATTTTTCGCCGCCTCCGGGACCGTACCCGGGATCAGGAGGAGCGGATGCGGGCCAGGACCCCGGGAACCAGGGAGTCGGCCAGCGGGTCGAACCAGCTAACCCGGTCGTCGGCACCGAACCAGGTGACTTGGCGCCGGGCAAATTGGCGCGTGGCGATGACGGTCTTTTCCACGGCGTCCTTCAGGGACATCGTTCCGTCGAGGACCGCGAGGAACTGGGCGTAGCCGATGGCCCGCGAGGCGGTCTTGCCCTCCCGCAACCCCTGGGAATCCAGCCGGCGGACCTCGTCGAGCAGGCCCTGCTCGACCATCTTCGCCACCCGGGTCTCCAGCCGCGCATGCAGCAGCGAGCGGTCGATGTTCAACCCGATCTGGATGGCCGGGGCGTGGTATTGCCGTTGCGGCATGAAGGAGCTGAAGGGCTTGCCGCTGATTTCGTGGACTTCCAGGGCGCGGATCAACCGGCGGTCATCCAGGTTCCGGGCGGCCGAGTCCGGGTCGACGGCGGCCAGCCGCTCGGCCAGCGGGCCGATGCCGCTTACCGCGGCCTCGGCTTCGAGGCGTTGGCGCACCACCGGGTCGGTGGGCGGGAAATCGATCTCGTCCAGGGCGGCGCGCACATACAGGCCGGATCCGCCGACCAGGATGGGCACCGAGCCGCGGGCACGGATCTGGGCGAAGATCCCCCGGGCCTCGGCCTGGAAGCGTGCCACGCTGGCTTCCTGGCGCACATCCATGATGTCGAGCAGGTGGTGGGCGATGCCCCCGCGCTCGTCCTCGGGGAGCTTGGCCGTGCCGATATCCATGCCGCGGTAGAACTGCAGGGCGTCGGCATTGACGATTTCCCCGCCCAGTTCCCGGGCCAGGGCGATCGACAGGTCGGACTTGCCCGTTCCGGTTGGTCCCAGGACGGCAATGACCGGCAATGTCATGGTCGGCGGCCTACTTGCGTGCCGGCAGGGCGGGCATGCCCAGCGAGACGCCGCTGGTGTTCTTGGTCCCGGTGGTGCCGGTGCCGCAGGATTCGGCCTGCGAGCGGTCCCAGGCGTCCCCCGCCCGGGAGCGGCGCACCGAGTACTCGGCCAGGGTGGCGGGATCGGAGACCAGGTGGAAGGCGGCCGATCCGGTCACCGGAACCGTGACCAGGTCCCCGGGGCGCGGGGTCTGGCCGCCGGCGGGGATGGAGAAGTGCACGAGGCGCTGGTCGGTGGACCGTCCGGTGAGCCGGTGGGTTTCGGTGGACTTGCGCCCGGCGTGCTCGGTGACCAGCACCTCGACGGTGCGCCCGACCTGCTTGGCGTTTTCCTCGGCACAGATCCGGTCCTGCAGGGCCGTGAGTCGCTCGTAGCGTTCCTGCACCACGGCCTTGGGCAGCTGGTCGGGCAACTCGGCCGCGGGGGTGCCGGGGCGCTTGGAGTACTGGAAGGTGAATGCGCTGGCGAAGCGCGAGGCCTCGACCACGTCCAGGGTGCCCTGGAAGTCTTCCTCGGTTTCGCCCGGGAAGCCCACGATGATGTCGGTGGTGATGGCGGCGTGCGGGATCAATTCGCGGACCTTCTCCAGGATGCCCAGGAACTTCTTTGAGCGGTAGGAGCGGCGCATCTCCTTGAGGACCTTGTCCGAGCCGGACTGCAGCGGCATGTGCAGCTGCGGCATGACGTTGGGGGTTTCGGCCATGGCCTCGATGACGTCGTCGGTGAAGGCGGCGGGGTGCGGGCTGGTGAAGCGCACGCGTTCCAGGCCCTCGATCTGCCCGCAGGCGCGCAGCAGCTTGCCGAAGGCCAGGCGGTCCCCGAATTCCACGCCGTAGGAGTTGACGTTCTGGCCCAGCAGGGTCACCTCGATGACACCGTCGGCGACCAGCGCCTCGATCTCGGCCAGGATTTCCCCGGGGCGGCGGTCGCGTTCCTTGCCGCGCAGGGCCGGGACGATGCAAAAGGTGCAGGTGTTGTTGCAGCCCACGGAGATCGAGACCCAGCCCGAGTGCACCGAGTCGCGCTTGGTGGGCAGCGTGGAGGGGAAGACCTCCAGGGATTCGAGGATTTCCAGCTGGGCCTCGTTGTTGTGGCGGGCGCGTTCCAGCAGGGCCGGCAGGGAGCCGACGTTGTGGGTTCCGAAGACCACGTCGACCCAGGGGGCCTTCTTCAGGATCGTTTCGCGGTCCTTCTGGGCCAGGCAGCCGCCAACGGCAATTTGCATCTCGGGGCGTTTTTCCTTGACTTGGGCGAGCATGCCGAGGTTTCCGTAGAGCTTGTTGTCGGCGTTTTCCCGGACCGCGCAGGTATTGAAGACCACGACATCGGCGATCTCGTCGCCGGATTGCTGCCGGGACAGGCCGCTGGCCTCCAGCAGGCCCGCCAGTCGCTCGGAATCGTGGACATTCATCTGGCATCCGTAGGTCCGCACCTCGTAGGTGCGTGTCGATACGGCTGATTCTTGCTCAGGGGAAATTGAAATGCTCGCAGTCACCCCTCAAGGGTACCCAATCGGCCCCGCCGGGGACCGAACAAGTCGCAGCCCGGTGCTATTGCTCCGCGTCGGGCCCGAAGCGTTCATCCCAGGCGGCGTTGACGATGCGGAACGCGACGGAGGGCGAGTATCCCTTCCGGGCCAGCATGCCCACGAGCCGGCGCACGCTTTTCTCCCGGTCCACCCCCATCGAGGGGGCCCGCAGCTTGCGTTCCACAAGGTCGCGGGCGGTTTCTTCCTCGGATTCGTCGTCGATCTGTTCCAGGGCGCTTTCGGCCAGCTCGCCCTCGATGCCTTTTTCCCGCAGCTCGCGCTTGATCGCCGAGCGTGCCAGGCCTCGGCTGCGGGCGCGGGAACGGACCCAGCCCTCGGCGAAGGCCTCGTCGTCGACGAGTTCGATCTCCTCGAACCTCTCCAGCAGTTCCTCGGCGATGTGCTCGGGGATCTCCTTTTCCAGGAGCTTGGTCTTCAGCTGGGCGCGGCTCTTGGCCGAGGCGGTGAGCTGGCGCAGCAGGATGGAGCGTCCCTTGGACGCATATTGCTCGTCGGTGAGCTCGATCGGCTCCTTGGCTTCCCGTGGTGTCCGCTCGCGGGTCCGCGGTGCCTTCGGTGTGCTGCGCTTGGCGCCGGCCCGGGCTGGGCGGCCGCCGCTGCCCCACGACCCCGTGCCTCCGGCACCGCGCGGCGAGGTGCGCGAGGAGCTGCGTCCGGCATATCCGGCCCGTTCGCCGAAGGCGGGCTTGGGTTCGGGTGGTCCGGGGACCTGTTCGGGTGGCGGGGCCGCCGCGGCGGCTTCGCTGTGCGCCCAGGCCGGAATCTGGGTCGGGTCTCCCCAGTCGGAATTGCCGTCTGCCGGCAACGACCAAAGCGGCCGTTCGGCTCCCTTCCGGGAGCCGGACGAACCGCCCTGGTTTTTGGTGGTGCCCACGGAGTTAGGACCCCTTGACCACGCGCAACGTATCCTCGCCCTTGTCCTCGGGTGCCTGGCCAATGCCGAGCTTCTCGAGGATCTGGCGTTCGAGTTCGTTGGCGAGATCCGGGTTGTCGCGCAGGAACTTCCGCGCGTTTTCCTTGCCCTGGCCCAGCTGGTCCCCGTCGTAGGTGAACCAGGCGCCGGACTTCTTGACGAAGCCCTGGTCCACGCCGATGTCGATGAGGCTGCCTTCGCGGGAGATGCCCAGGCCGTAGATGATGTCGAATTCGGCCTGCTTGAACGGCGGGGCCATCTTGTTCTTCACGATCTTGGCGCGCGTGCGGTTGCCGACCGGGACGGTGCCTTCCTTCAAGGTTTCGATGCGGCGTACGTCGATGCGGATCGAGGCGTAGAACTTCAGCGCCTTGCCACCGGTGGTGGTTTCCGGGCTGCCGAACATCACGCCGATCTTTTCGCGCAGCTGGTTGATGAAGATCGCGGTCGTCTGTGTCTGGGACAGGCGTCCGGTGATCTTGCGCAGCGCCTGGCTCATCAGGCGGGCCTGCAGGCCGACGTGGCTGTCGCCCATTTCGCCTTCGATTTCGGCGCGCGGCACCAGTGCTGCCACGGAGTCGATCACGACGATGTCGACGGAGCCGGAGCCCACGAGCATGTCCATGATTTCCAGTGCCTGCTCGCCGGTGTCCGGCTGCGAGACCAGCAACGCGTCGGTGTCGACGCCCAGCTTCTTCGCGTATTCCGGATCCAGTGCGTGCTCGGCATCGATGAAGGCGGCGATGCCGCCCAGTCGCTGGGCGCTGGCCACCGCGTGCAGGGCAACGGTGGTCTTGCCGGAGGATTCCGGACCGTAGATCTCCACCACGCGGCCACGTGGAAGCCCGCCAATGCCCAGCGCGATGTCAAGTGCCACAGACCCGGTGGGGATGGCGGCAATGGGCGCTACGGTCTTGTCGCCCAGTCGCATGACCGAGCCCTTGCCGTACTGCTTGTCGATCTGTGCGAGCGCGGCTTCGAGTGCCTTCTCGCGATCTTTACCAATGGCCATTGTCCACCTCGGTTGTTGGGGCCCCGCGGGACCGTTGCTCTATGTCTGTTCCTGAGCGTACGACCCGGGGCCGACACTTTGGATTTCGGGCGTTCGCACTGTGCATAACCCACGACAGACGCCGAACGAATCTTCATTATGAACAATACACTCTTCCGAACAGATATTCGAACGGATTCGGTGCGTGTGGCGAATATTCCCTAGGATTCCCTGGGAGCGATGTCGCGTCCCAGCCAGCGCTCGGGCGGCACATCCTGCATCTTGCACATGGCCTGCCAGACCTTCTTGGGGGCGACGCCCCTGCCCAGCGCCTCGGCTGCGGTGACGCCTCCGACCTCGGCCAGCACCAGGGAAGTCGCCAATGTGCGGGAATAGCCCGCACCGAACTCGTCGTCCATCAGACGCCAGAAATCACTCAATCGCACCCTCGCAATTGTGCCACGGGTTTCCGGGGGTTTAAGCAAAAAAGCCCCCGCCCGGCTTCGCGGGCCAATTGGCCCTGGAAGACCGGCGCGGGGGCCGATGTTGCGGATGCCAGGTGAAACACTGGATCCGGATGTCGTTGGTTAGTGGCTCGGTGCCAGGCGCTTGCCGAGTTCAACCGGATAGTCGCCAGCAAACTCGCTGGTCAGGTCCACGGGGACCGTATCCGGAATGGTGATGCCTTCGGCGATGGCCACGCGGTCGCTGACCTCGCGAAGCATCAGTGAAAGCGGCACCTCGAGGGCACCACAGATCGAGGAGAGAAGCTCGGATGAGGCTTCCTTTTGTCCACGCTCGACCTCGGAAAGGTACCCAAGGGAAACGCGGGCGCTGTGGGAGACTTCGCGCAGGGTGCGACCCTGGCGTTGACGAACGTCACGAAGAACGTCACCGATTTCATGTCGAAGGACTACCATCTTGCGCTCCTCTTTGTCTCGGCGGACCTCGCTCTGTAGGCCCACATCACGCCAACGGACCACACCGTTTACCGATACTGGTTGCTTGACCATGTGCATTGCCTTTTGTTCTCCGGTCCTAATGCCTTGTGGGGCGATCGGTGCGGGCCACTTTTTTGTGCCCGTCATGGGTTACAACTGCCGGGGGTCGTTTTTTGTTCCCACGCCCCCACCTTAGCCATTGCTGCGGGTGTATTTCCACAACAACCGTGAATCGTTCCGTAATCGAGTCACAAAACCAGTCAGTGCAACCATCCCCCATCAAGCTGTGTGGCTGCTGGGTGAGAGGTGGGAAGAAAGCAGTTCCAGCGCGCGGACCGTGCTCAGGGTGCGGATCTGTGCCCTGTCCCCGGTGAAGTGGTGCTCGGTGAAACCGCTGCCGCTTGCCGAAGCCCAGCCCAGGAAGACCGTGCCCACGGGCTTGCCGTCGTGGGCGTCGGGACCAGCGACCCCGGTGGCCGAGACCGCCACGTCCGACCCGCAAACCCGGCGTGCGCCCAGGGCCATTTGCCGGGCCACCTCCCCGTCCACCGAGCCCGCTTCTTCGAGCAGCTTCGGTTCCACGCCCAGGACGTTGGCCTTCACCGCGCTGGAGTAGCTGACGATCCCGCCGACAAGCGCGGCGGAGGCCCCGGGCACCTCGGCGAGGGTGGCGGCAATCATGCCGGCGGTCAGCGACTCGGCGGTGGCCAGGGTCAGTCCGTTGGCCTTGGCCGCGGCAACCACGGTGCCGGCCAGGGCCTGCAGTTCCAGCGGGTCCGGTGGGGGTGTCATGTCCAGCTCCTTTGCGCCAGGTGGAAGTGGTGAATCGGCCTCAGTGGGAAGCGTGCCTACTTCTGGGTGCCGCCGACGGAGGCCGCGCGCAGTTGCCAGGCCTTGAACAGGTAGTCCAGCCCGGTGACCACGGTGGCGGCCAGGGCCAGCAGCATCACGGTGAACGCCACCACGTGCACCCAGTCGATGGTGTGGGCCCAGGGCAGCAGGTAGAGCAGGATCGCCGCGGCCTGCAGCACGGTCTTGAGCTTGCCGCCGCGCGAGGCGGCCATCACGCCGTAGCGGATGACCACGAAGCGCACGGCCGTGATGCCCCATTCGCGCACCAGGATGACGATGGTGATCCACCAGGCCAGCTCCCCCAGGATGGAGAACATCACCAGCGCGGAGCCGGTGAGCAGCTTGTCGGCGATCGGGTCGGCGATCTTGCCGAAGTTGGTGATCAGCCCGCGGCTGCGGGCCAGGTCCCCGTCCAGCTTGTCGGTGTACATGGCCACGGCGAAGATCGCCAGGGCCACCCAGCGCATGAGTCCGTATTCCGTCTCATCGGCCACCAGGGCCCAGATGAAGAACGGGACCATGATGATGCGCAGGGTGGTGAGCACGTTGGCGATGTTCAGGGTCGGCACGTGGGCCGGTGTCGGGTTCGCTGGGGATTCAGTCACGCCTCAAGGCTACCTTCCGGTCAGGTTCCAGGCGTCTTCCGACCCCGGCTCGTCGCCACCGTCGTGGTAGTCAACCGCCTGTTCGAAGCCGTCGAGGTCCTCGGCGACCAGGTCGGTGCCGTAGTGGTTGGCGTTGGCGTTGTCCGCCAGGGCGGCCTCGGTCGCGGTCGGGACCACGTCGCCGGCACCGGTCTCGTCCCCGCGCATCGCGGCCAGCACCTCGGGCAGGTCGTCGGGCTTGACCAGCACGTCGCGGGCCTTGGAGCCCTCGGAGGGACCGACCACGCCGCGGGATTCGAGCAGGTCCATGAGCCGGCCGGCCTTGGCGAAGCCCACGCGCAGTTTGCGCTGGAGCATCGAGGTGGAGCCGAACTGCGTGGTGACCACCAGCTCGGTGGCCTGCAGCAGCAGCTCCAGGTCGTCCCCGATGTCGTCGTCGGTCTGCTTCTTTTGCACCTCGGGGGCCACGTCGTGGCGGTATTCGGCCTTCAGCTGCCCCTTGACGTGCTCGACCACGGACTGGATCTCGGATTCGGTGACCCAGGCACCCTGCACGCGCATGGGCTTGGAGGTGCCCATGGGCAGGAAGAGGGCGTCGCCCTGGCCCAGCAGCTTTTCGGCTCCCGGCTGGTCCAGGACCACGCGGGAGTCGGTGACCGAGGAGGTGGCAAAGGCCATGCGGGAGGGCACGTTGGCCTTGATCAACCCGGTGACCACGTCCACGGACGGGCGCTGGGTGGCCAGCACCAGGTGGATGCCGGCGGCGCGGGCCAGCTGGGTGATGCGCACGATCGAGTCCTCGACGTCGCGCGGGGCGACCATCATCAGGTCGGCGAGCTCGTCGACGATGACCAGGAGGTACGGGTAGGGCTTCATGATCCGCTTGGAGCCCTCGGGCGGGACGGCCTTGCCGTTGCGCACGGCCTTGTTGAAGTCGTCGATGTGCTTGTACCCGAAGTTCGCCAGGTCGTCGTAGCGGGTGTCCATCTCCTTGACCACCCACTGCAGCGCCTCGGCGGCCTTCTTCGGGTTGGTGATGATCGGGGTGATCAGGTGCGGGACGCCCTCGTAGGCGGTGAGTTCCACGCGCTTGGGGTCGACCATGACCATGCGGACCTCGTCGGGGGTGGCGCGCATCAGGATCGAGGTGATCATCGAGTTCACAAACGAGGACTTGCCCGCGCCGGTGGCGCCGGCGACCAAGAGGTGCGGCATCTTGGCGAGGTTGGCCACGACGAAGCCGCCCTCAACGTCCTTGCCCACGCCCATGACCATCGGGTGGTCGGTCTTGCGGGCGTTGTGGCTGCGCAGCACGTCGCCCAGCACCACGATTTCCTTGTCGGCGTTGGGGATCTCGATGCCGATCGCGGACTTGCCCGGGATCGGGGAGAGGATGCGCACGTCCGAGGAGGCCACGGCGTAGGAGATGTTCTTGGACAGGGCGGTGACGCGCTCGACCTTGGTGCCCGGGGCCAGTTCGATTTCGTAGCGGGTGACCGTCGGGCCGCGGGAGAAGCCGGTGACCTTCGCGTCGACCTTGAACTGGTCCAGGGTGTCGGTCAGCGCCGCGACGACCGCGTCGTTGGCCTCGGAGCGTTCCTTGGACGGCGGGCCGGCGGGCAGGAAGTCGGAGGCCGGCAGCGTGTAGGTCACGTCCCCGGAGAGCTGGAGCTGTTCGGTGCGCGCCGGGATCGGCGGCAGCGGGGCCGCCGCGGGGCGCGAGGGGACCTGGTCCATCGCGCCGGTGGCATCGTTGTCGTAGCTGGTCAGGTCGATGGCGCTCATGGCCTGGGTGTCTGCCTCGGGCTCGGTGCCCAGGCCCACGGATTCCATGATCGCGGCGCGCTCGCGCTCGTCCTTGGTGGGGCGGCGCACCCCGGGGCGGATGGCCGGTTCCGCGTCGGCTTCGTCGGCGTAGAAGTCGGCCGGGTCCGCGGCTGCGCCGTGGTCATCGGTGATGACCGCGGTGTCGTAGGCGCCCTCGCCGGTGTTGCCCAGGAGGTCCTCGGCGGCGATGGCCTCCTCGTCGCGGTCCTTGCCGAAGAGCCGCATCTTCTTGCGCGGCTTCTTCGCAGCTGCCTGTTCCTCGTAGAGGTAGGACTGGTCGTGGTCCTCGGCGCCCAGGTCCACGCCCTTGCCGGAGCCGGCCTCGGGGGTCTGGCCCATGAGCTTCTCGTAGCCCTCGCGGAAGCGTGCGGGGATGTGCCGGAAGGGGGTGGCGGTGAGGATCATCAGGCTCAGCAGGGCCAGCGCGATCATCACTGCCAGCGCGCCGGGTGCCGATATCAGCCCGGCCAGCGGGACGGTGGCCAGCGCCCCGAGCACTCCCCCGGCGCCCCAGAGGACGTCAAAGGGCGCGGAGACGGGGGGAAGCCCGCCGACCACGTGGGAGATCCCGGACCCGGCCAGGGAACCCAGGGCCAGGCCGATGCCCACGCGGTTGTTGGCGCGGTGTTCCTCGGGCCAGCGGAAGAGCCGGATGGCGCCGATGAGCAGGATCGGCGGCATGAGCGCGGCCATGAACCCGAAGGTCCCCCCGGCCACGGCGTGCACGAAGCCGCCGTACCAGCCGACCCCGCGCAGCCCCCACCATTCCACGGAGGCAATGACGATGGCGATGATGACCAGGAAGAGCCCGGTTCCGTCGCGGCGCACCTCGTAGTCCGGGTGCACGTCGCGGCCGATCTTGCGGAAGGCCCCGCCGGTGACCCGCGCGATGCCCATCCAGGCCGAACGCACCATGCGCACCGGCAGCGGGAAGTCGTGTTCGATCGCTGCGGGGGTGCTCTTGGAGTTTCTGGTCGTCTTGGCGGAGGAGCTCGACGCACGCGGTTTGCGCGTGGTCGTTTTCTTCTCGCCTTGCGAGGAGGTAGGTGGGGCCATGGCTCTAGGGTATCGCCCACGGGTGTCCGAACCCTGAATTTACACGGTTCGACGGGGAACGGGGGCGGTGGAGAATCGTCACAGACCCAAGGCGCGCGGACGGCCTTGGGGGTTGGCTGAGAGCTTCCCGGGTCAAGATCCCGCTCTGTGGGTGCACACATCAGGATCTGCTCGGTTCGCGATCGCATCGGAAAACCGCCCCCGCGTCGCCGACATCAACAGCAGCGCGCTCCCCTGCCCGGGCAACACCCGCGGTGCCCCGGGCGCGAGCATGAGAAGTAGTTGAACCATCACCAAAGAGGGAATTGCGGTGGCCACCTCCGGGCCCACAGGCGTGGCATCGGCCCACCCCAGGGTCACCTTCTTGAAAATGGCCTTCAATGTGGCCCGGGCGGCCGGCACCAAATCATCGCAGGGGCCCACTGGAGCGCGGCCAGCAAGAAGATGCCGTCCACCGTTCGGCACCATCATGTGGGTCATCTCGCGGAACCCTGTTGTCAATCTCAACAGCAAATGGCCCGTCTTTGGGAGCGCTTACCGGCTGTGCGGCCGCGCAGTCCAACCCCTACCGCCGCGCCTTGGGCCAATGGATGATCCAGCTTCATTGGATGATCCCGTTCTGCGCACGGCACCCGAGCGACGAACAGCGGATCATATCGCTACGGCCGACGAACGACTTCTTGGCTGTTGCGCAACCGCGACACCGATCGGTTCGCGCATGGGTGCTGCCTAACTGCCGGAGTTCGTTGGCCTACATCCAGAAAAAGCGACCGTTGGATCGCCGAGGCTAGGCCAGCGAGAGGAAGAGCTTTTCCATGTCGGCACGGTCCGCCGTGGGGTCCTCGCTTTTCAGGCACTGTTCGAGCCCGGTGGCGATGATGGAGAACCCGGCGCGGTCGATGGCCTTCGATGCTGCGGACAGCTGGGTGACGACCGCGCGGCAGTCACTGCCTTCCTCAAGCATGCGAATCACAGCGTTGAGCTGTCCTTGGGCACGCTTGAGCCTGTTGATAGCGGGCTTCATGGCGTCCACTTCAAGTTCCATGATGGGTTCCTCCCGGGTGCTGGTTTCTCCAAGTGTATACCCCCGGGGGTTTACTCGCGCATGATCGACCGCGACTTGCCCATACCCCCGGGGGTATGTGCAATACTCGAAGACAGGGGGCTGCCAGGCTTCCATCGAGAATCCAAAACCGAAGGAATCATCACATGTGCCGAGCGACCACATGCCGCAAATGCCGGAAGACCACCTGGGCCGGATGCGGCCAACATGTCAAGCAGGTCATGGCGCAGGTGCCGCGCCATGAACGCTGCTCCTGTGACCCCCAGGCCCCGAAAGAGCGCGGTAAGGAAGGGGGCTTCCTCGCGCGCCTCTTTGGCCGCTAAGCCCGAGCGCTCCATGCCGAACTGCGGTCGGCGCCAGCATGAATGGCGCCGACCGCCGCTTTTGGCTGGGCAAGCGAACCCGGGACCGGGCAGGGGAAGGCTTGACGCATACCCCCAGGGGTATTATCGTTTGAACTGAAGAACATACCCCCGGGGGTATGTCAGGCAAATGGGCCAGCCAAGGACGAACAACAAGGAGAGACCATGCTTCTCGAACGCATCTATGACGAAGACCTCGCACAGGCCAGCTACCTCATCGGCTGCCAGGCCAAGGGCGAGGCCGTCGTGGTCGACGCCCGCCGCGACATCCGGGTGTACCAGGACCTCGCCGCAAAAAACGGGATGAAGATCATCGCCGTCACCGAGACGCACATCCACGCCGACTACCTTTCGGGAACCCGGGAGCTGGCCGCAGCAACCGGCGCGAAGATTTTCGTCTCGGGCGAGGGCGGGACGGACTGGCAGTATCAGTTCGAGGCCGAACGCCTCCTCGACCAATCCACCATCGCCTTGGGCAACATCACCGTCAAGGCCCTGCACACCCCCGGGCACACCCCCGAGCACCTTTCCTTCCTGGTCACCGACGGCGCCTTCAGCGACAAGCCCGGCTTCCTGCTTTCCGGCGACTTCGTCTTCTCCGGCGACCTGGGCCGCCCGGACCTGCTCGACGAGGCCGCCGGCGGCATCGACACCCGCTTCGCCGGGGCCCACGACCTGTTCACCTCCCTGAAGGAAAAGTTCCTGGCCCTGCCCGACTACGTGCAGGTCTACCCGGGCCACGGCGCCGGCAGCGCCTGCGGCAAGGCACTGGGCGCGATCCCGTCCTCCACGGTCGGCTACGAACGCAACTTCGCCTGGTGGGGCCCCTACCTGGAGGCAAACGACAAGGCCGGTTTCGTCGAGGCCCTGCTCGACGGGCAGCCCGACGCCCACGCCTACTTCGGCCGCATGAAGCGCGAAAACCGCCGGGGCCCGGCCGTCCTGGGCGACCGCGCACCGCTGGCCGAGCTGGCCACCGGGGACGTCGCCGCGGCCCTGGCCGCCGACGAAATCGGCGTGGTCGACACCCGCCACCACACCCGGGTCCACGAGGGCACCGTCGCCGGGGCACTGAACATCCCCGCCGGCACGAAGGCCGCCAGCTACGGTGCCTGGGCCGTGGACCCGGAAACGGACCAGCGCCCGCTGGTGCTGCTGGCCCCGGACAGCGAGAGCGCCACCGAGATGTGGGACCACCTCATCCGGGTGGGCATCGACAAGGTCGCCGGGTACATCACGTCCCTGGAGGGCCTGCCGGTCTATGTGCCTCGCACGATCTCCCCGGCCGATCTGGCCGGGTTCGATGCCGCCCTGCTGTTGGATGTGCGCAACAAGACCGAGCATGCCGCCGGGCACGTGCCGGGTTCCGAGCAGCTGAGCGCCGGACGCGTGCTCTGGAACACCGAGAACCTTCCGTCCGACGGCCTCATCGTGAGCTACTGCCAGTCCGGGGTCCGCAACTCCGTGGCAGCCTCCACGCTGCGCCGTGCCGGGTATGACGTCGTCGAGCTCGAGGGCAGCTACGCCGGCTGGGCCGACTGGAAGCAAATGCAGAACGCCTAACGTTCTCCGCCGTTCCATCCCCCAGCCATAGATCCCACGTATTTCCGGTCCCGCATCCCCCTTTCCGGATGCGGGACCGGCCGGGCGCCATGCCCGGCAGAAAGGGCCCACAAGCCATGAACCCCGTTCCCCAGACCACCAGCCCCGAAGACCTCAAGGACTGGATCGCCGCCGGCTCCGACGTCGTGGTGCTCGACGTGCGCTCCGCCGCCGAATTCGAATCCCTGCACATCCTGGGCTCCTACAACGTCCCCCTCCCGTTGTTGGCCGAACACACCGAGGAACTCGCCTCGAAGCTTGACACCAAGGTGGTGCTGGTCTGCCAATCCGGCGTGCGCGCCACCGAAGCCAAGACCAACCTCGCATCGGTCGGCTTCGGCAATGCCCATGTCCTGACCGGCGGCGTTCCCGCCTACCAGCAGGCCGGAGGCCGAACCGTTGAAGGGTCCAAACGCTGGGCCCTGGAACGCCAGGTGCGCATGGTGGCCGGTTCCCTCGTGGTGGCCGGCCTGGCCGGGGGCAGGTTCCTTTCCCCGCAGTTGCGCACCGTCGCCGGGGCCATCGGGGCGGGCCTGACTTTCTCCGCGGCCACCAACACCTGCGCCATGGGCAAGGCCCTGGCCAAGATGCCGTGGAACAAGACCGGCAACGAGCCGACCCGTGCATCGGTCATGGCCCAGCTTCCGCCCAAGAAGTCCTAGCCCACACCCGGTTGGCCCTCTGCCAACCCGATTTCTCCCGGTTCCCGGGCCCGGTTCGCGTTGATCCGGGCCCGGCAACCACCACATACCGCTTGAACACGCCCCGAAGGAGCACACCATGCAGGAAATCACCATCACCGACGCCGACCAGCGACGTGCCACGGACCAGCTCCTTGACGTCCGCGAGGACTTCGAAGTCACCGAGGGCATGATCCCCGGCGCCCTCCACATCCCCATGGGCGAGCTAAACACCCGCCTGGGCGAGATCGACCGCTCCCGCCCCGTCATCGTCATCTGCCGCAGCGGAAACCGCAGCGCCCGCGTCGCCGATGCCCTCACCGGGGCCGGATTCACCGCCGACACCATGGCAGGCGGCATGATCGCCTGGCAAGGCGCCGGCCTGCCCGTCGCCTAAGGGCACGCGCCCGCGCCAACCCGTACGCCCTCTGCCCTCCCTCCCCAGACAAGGCCACCTCCATGACCCTCACCCTCGTACTGACCCTCCTGCTTTCGGTGCTGATCGGGCTCTCGCTCGGCCTGCTCGGCGGGGGCGGGTCCATCCTCACAGTCCCGATCCTCACCTATGTTGCTGGCATGAACCCCAAGGAAGCCATCGCCGCCTCGCTCTTCGTCGTCGGCGCCACCTCCGCCGTCAGCGCCGTGACCCACGCCCGAAAGAAGCGCGTCAAATGGCGCACCGGGCTGGTCTTCGGGGTCGCCGGCATGGCCGGGGCCTTCGGCGGTGGCCTGCTCGGGGGCCACATCCCCGGAACGATCCTCATGATCGCCTTTGCCCTCATGATGGTCGCCACCTCCCTGGCCATGATCCGCGGCCGCAAAGACCGCACCACCGTGGCCCACGACGGTGAGCTCCCCCTGCTCAAGGTCATCCTCGAGGGCCTGGTCGTGGGCCTGGTCACCGGGCTCGTCGGCGCCGGCGGCGGCTTCCTTGTCGTCCCGGCACTCGCCCTGCTCGGCGGCCTGTCGATGCCCGTCGCGGTCGGCACCTCGCTGGTGGTTATCGCCATGAAGTCCTTCGCCGGACTTGGCGGCTACCTCACCACCGTCTCGCTGGACTGGGTCCTGGTCGGCGGGGTCACCGCCGCCGCGATCCTCGGCTCCTTCCTCGGCGCCCGGCTGGCCGGACGGATCCCCGAAGCGGCCCTGCGCAAGGGATTTGGCTTCTTCGTCCTGGCCATGGGCGTCTTCGTCCTCGTCCAGGAACTGCCTTCCCCGGCCAATCTCGTCCTGGGCATCACCGCCGGCGCAACCGCGGCGGTTGCGGCGCTGTGCTGGTTCGTGATCCCCGCCTGCCCCCTGCGGCGCAAATCGCTCACACCCCCTGCCGCCAACATGGCAACCGAAGCCCGCTAGTCTCCGGCTCCCCGCCGAGTTGCCCCTCCAACCCCGGCACCCCAGGAGCCAGCGCATGAAACCGTCCACCACCAAGATCCTCCCCGTCCTGGGTTTGCGCGCCAACGCGGCGCAGTTCGCCCTGCTTGTCGCGGTCAACGCGCTGGTCGGCGGGATGGTCGGGCAGCAGCAAACCGTCCTGCCGCTGCTGGCCCACGCCGAGTTCGGCCTGGGCGGATACACGTTCCTCTTCGCCTACGTCGCGGCCTTCGGGATCGCCAAGGCGGCCTCCAACTGGTTCGCCGGAACCCTCTCGGACCGCTACGGCCGCAAACCCGTGCTGTTGGCCGGCTGGCTCTTCGCCATCCCGGTGCCACTGCTGCTCATCTTCGCCCCGGACTGGAGCTGGGTCGTCGCGGCGAACGTGCTGCTGGGCATCAACCAGGGCCTGACCTGGTCCACCACCGTCATCATGAAAATCGACCTGGTGGGACCGGCGCAGCGCGGCCTGGCCATGGGCCTGAACGAGGCCGCAGGCTACGGGGCCGTGGCAGCCACCTCCCTGCTGGCCGGATACCTCGCCGAACAATACGGGCTGCGACCCGCACCCTTCCTCCTGGGCCTGGCCTACACCGCCTTGGCGCTGCTGCTGTCGGGGGTGTTCGTCCGGGAGACCCGCCCCCACGCACTCCTTGATGCCTGAAACATGGCATCCCGAGGCACCTCCGTGAGGCATGGCATGGACGCCGACCTGGCCAACCGCCAGGTCTTTGCCCTGGCCAGCTTCCGGGAACCGGCTTTGTCCTCGGCGAGCCTGGCCGGATTGGTGAACAACCTGAATTTCGGACTCTCGTGGGGCCTGTTCCCGCTCCTGTTCGCCACCGCGGACCTCGGCACCAGCCAGATCGGCCTGCTCTTCGCCCTGTATCCCGGGGTGTGGGGCATTGTCCAAATGTTCACCGGTGCCCTCTCGGACCGGATCGGGCGCAAACACCTCATCACCACCGGCATGCTGGTCCAGGCCGGGGCCCTGACCCTCATCGCACTCGGAAACGGCTTTGGAGCCTGGGCGGCCGGAACGGTGTTGCTCGGCGCTGGAACCGCCATGGTCTACCCCACGCTGCTGGCCGCCGTCGGCGACGCTGCACACCCCATCTGGCGGGGACGGGCAGTGGGGGTCTACCGGGTCTGGCGCGACCTCGGATACGCCGTCGGAGCCATCGCCGGCGGGATCATCGCCGACCTGTTGGGACTGCACGCGGCCATCTGGATGGCCGCCACCCTCAGCGCCGCCGCAGCCCTTACCGTCGCGGTCCGCATGTATGAAACACACCCGCCGCATCCCCGGCCATCCCCTGCCGCTGATGTGTCGGCAATGCTTCCGCATGATCGCCCCAACACCTAGCATGGGCACGGAACCGAGGGATCCCGCCGTGGCAGACCACGCAGCCGCCCGGGCAGGCCTCCACACGACAATCCCAGGGGAAACACAATGACGTACACCCACGCCATCACCGTCCCGCTCTCATGGCAAGACGCCGTCGCCAGGACCCGCAGCGCCCTGACGGAACAGGGTTTCGGTGTCCTGACGGAGATCGACGTGAAGGAGACCTTCACCCGGAAGCTGGGCCGGGAAGCCGGGAACGCCGTGGGGGACTACATCATCCTGGGGGCCTGCAACCCGCAATTGGCCCAGCGCGGCATCACCGCCGAACCCCAGTTGGGCGCGCTGCTCCCATGCAACGTCGTGGTGCGTCGCGCCCCCGACGCCACGAAAACCACCATCGAGGCCATCGACCCGCAAACCATGGTCCAGCTCAGCCCGAGCGAAGCGACACGCGATGTCGCCAACGACGCCGATGCCCGCCTTCAGGCGGCGTTGAAGAGTATTTCCACGACCTAGGTCGGCCAGGTTTCAACCCGAAGCGCCGAGACTACGGTGCGCTTGTTTGGCATCGAACACGCGCTCCGCAGAGCCTGGACGGTGCCGGCCCCTGCACCAGCCGATCCGGCAGACCCAGACGATGGCGCGGAAAGAGCTTTCGAGCGGCACGGCCGGCATTTTTTCGTCTTCGCGGCTGCGTGTCCCGGCATCCCGGTCCCGGATGGATCCGTGCAATTCGTTTACCGGGCATCCGGGGCTGCCACAGCCTGCGCAGGGTCGGGCCCAGGCCTGCAGGCCAAAGACCGTGGCCATGGTCCCACCCCCAAGGGGCGGGACCATGGCCACGGTCTTGTTGTCGTGCCAGGGTGCTTAGGCTTCGAGCACGACCGGGACGATCATGGGCTTGCGGCGCAGCTTGCGCGACACCCACGAACCGATGACCCGGCGGACGATCTGCTGCAACTGGGCCGTGGTGTGCGTCGGGTTGTTGCGCACCGCGTCCTCGATGGCTTCGGCAATCTTCGGCTTGATCTCGTCAAAGACGTTGTCGTCCTCGGCCACGCCGCGGGCGTGGATCTCGGGTCCGGAGATCAGCTTGCCGGTCTGGCGGTTGATCACCGAGATGATCGAGATGAAGCCCTCTTCGGCCAGCGTGACGCGGTCCTTGAGGTCTTCGTCGGTGATGGTGCCGACCTTGGAGCCGTCCACGTACACGAACCCGCAGTCGACCTGGCCCACGAGCTTGGCCACGCCGTCCCGCAGGTCCACGACCGACCCGTCCTCGGTGAGCAGCACGTTCTCCGCCGGCACGCCGGACTGGGCGGCCAGGCGGGCGTTGGCGATCAGGTGGCGGGTCTCGCCGTGCACCGGCATCACGTTCAGCGGCTGCAGGATGTTGTAGCAGTACAGCAGTTCGCCGGCCGAGGCGTGGCCCGAGACGTGGATCTTGGCCATGCCCTTGTGGATCACGTCGGCGCCCAGGCGCATCAGGCCGTTGATCACGCGGAACACCGAGTTCTCGTTGCCCGGGATCAGCGAGGAGGCCAGGATGACGGTGTCGCCCGGGCCGACCTGGATGCGGTGGTCTCCGGTGGCCATGCGCGAGAGCGCGGCCATCGGCTCGCCCTGCGAACCGGTGGACATCAGCACGACCTTGTTGTCCGGCAGCTTGTCCACGTTCTTCATGTCCACCAGGATCCCGGCGGGGATGTGCAGGTAGCCAAGCTTCTCGGCGATGGTCATGTTGCGCACCATGGAGCGGCCGATGAAGGCGACCTTGCGGCCGTGCACCTGGGCGGCGTCGATGACCTGCTGCACGCGGTGCATGTGCGAGGAGAAGGAGGCGACGATGATGCGCTTGCGCGCACGGCCGAAGAGGGCCTCGAGCACCGGGCCGATTTCCTTCTCGGCGGTGGTGAAGCCGGGGACGTCCGCATTGGTGGAGTCGGGCATGAACAGGTCAACGCCCTCGTCTGCCAGGCGGGCGAAGTGGCGAAGGTCGGTGATGCGGCCGTCCAGCGGCAGCTGGTCCATCTTGAAGTCGCCGGTGTGCAGCACGTTGCCGGCATCCGTGCGGATGAACACGGCAAGCGCGTCCGGGATCGAGTGGTTGACGGCAATGAATTCGGTCTCGAACGGGCCGAAGGTCTCCACGTCGCCCTCGACCACCTGGCGCAGCACCGGCTTGATGCGGTGCTCCTCCAGCTTGGCCGAGATCAGCGCGAGGGTCAGCCGCGAACCGATCAGCGGGATGTCCCCGCGCAGGCGCAAAAGGTACGGTACGGCGCCGATGTGGTCCTCGTGGCCGTGGGTGAGCACGAGGCCGACCACGTCGTCGAGGCGGTCCTTGATGTAGCTGAAATCGGGCAGGATGACGTCCACGCCCGGCTGGTGCTCCTCGGGGAAGAGCAGTCCGCAGTCGACGATCAGCAGCTTGCCGTCAATTTCGAAGACGGCCATGTTCCGCCCGATCTCGCCCAGGCCACCGAGCGGCACGATGCGCAAGGTGCCCGGCTTGAGCTTGGGCGGAAGGTTGTGGAGCACCGTATCGGTGACCACTGAAGTGGAATCGGTCATGAATGAATTACCTTTCTAGATCTCCCATCCGCCCTCGCGCAAATCGGTGCGGATGGTTTCGAGTTCCGTTTCCGACGGTGCCACAAGCGGCAGCCGGACCACGGCGTTGGGCAGGACTCCCTGCCAGTTAAGGATCTGTTTTGCCGCGACGGCGCCCTGGACGTGGCTCATCACGGCACGCTGGATCGGGTCCAGCGCGAAGTGCGCGGCGCGTGCGGTGGCCAGGTCGCCGGCGAGCATCGCGTCCACCAGGGTGCGGTACTGGGCCGCGGCGACGTGGGCCGTGACCGAGACGACGCCGATGGCGCCCGCGGCCATCAGCGGCAGCGTCAGCCCGTCGTCGCCCGAGTACACGTCCAGGTCGGTGTTGGCCAGGACGGTGGTGGTGGACTGGTAGTCGGCCTTCGCGTCCTTCAGTGCCACGACCAGGGGGTTCTTCGCCAGGGTGATGATGGTTTCCGGGGCCATGGCGATTCCGGCGCGTCCGGGGATGTCATAGAGCATCACCGGCAGCTGCGTCGCCGCGACGATGGCCTCGACGTGGGCGATGACGCCCGCCTGGGAAGGCTTGTTGTAGTACGGCGCGGTCACCAGGATGCCGTGCACCCCGGCGTCCTTCGCTGCCAGCGAGAGCTGGATCGAGTGTGCGGTGTCATTGGTGGTGGACCCGGCCAGGACCTTGGCCCGGTGCCCCACCGCCTTGACCACGGCGGCGAACAAGGCGATGTTTTCCTCATCGCGAAGCGTGGAGGTTTCCCCGGTGGTGCCGGTGACGACCAGTCCGTCGCAGCCGTCGTCGACAAGCTTGGTGGCCAGCTTCGCGGCCGACTCGTAGTCAACCTCCCCGTTGTCCTTGAAGGGAGTCACCATGGCGGTGAGCACCGTTCCGAAGGTGTAGTTCTTGCCCGGGGTATGCAACGCAGTTTCAGCCATGGTTCCTACGTTACCCTTTGGATCCTTCAAGGTTTGATTCGGCACATGCGTTTAGGCTGTAAACATGACGCAATTCTCCACCCCGGGCGCCTCCGCACACGCTGCCTCCGGTTCCGGGCGCGGTGCCCGCACCCGGATCGCGGGTGTCGACGCGGCGCGCGGATTGGCCCTGCTGGGGATGGTTGCGGTGCACATCATGCCGCTGCGGATCATCACGGCCGAGGGCGCCGCGGCGCCCTCGTGGGCCGCCACGCTGTTTTCCGGGCGGGCCTCGGCGCTCTTTGTGGTGCTGGCCGGGGTCGGGCTCGCGCTGCTGTCCGGCGGATCGGCGAAGATCGGTGCGCCGAAGCTGGCCGGGATCAGGAGGAGCGTGGCCGTGCGGGCGGTGCTGATCTTCGTGCTCGGCCTGGGCCTGGGGATCCTGGACACCAACGTGGCGGTGATCCTGGTGCACTACGGGGTGCTCTTTGCCTGCGCGATCCCGTTCCTGAACATGCGCGCCAGAACCCTGGGCTTCTGGGCCGCCGGCTGGCTGCTGCTCTCCCCGATCGCGCTGTACCTGCTGCGGCCCTGGCTGTCCGGGGTGCTCGATCCCTTCCGGCTGGGTGCCTCGCCGCTGCCCGAGGACCTGTTCACCCCCGCGGTGTTCGCCGCCGATGTGCTGGTCACCGGCTACTACCCGGTGGTCGTGTGGTTTGGCTTCATCCTGGCCGGGCTGTGCGTGGGGCGCCTGGGGTTGGCCCGCCCGCCGGTGGCCCTGGCCATCGGTGCGTCCGGGGCCGTGCTGGCGGTGGGCGCCAAGGCGCTCTCCGCGTGGCTGCTGGCCTCCCCCGGGGCCATGGCGTCGCTGGCCAAGGCCGCGGACCTGGGACGAAGCGAGCTCTCGGTGGCACTGGTGACGGGCCAGCGGCTGGGCGGGGCGATGGACACGCCCTGGTTCCTGGCCGTGTCCGCTCCGCACACCGGCGCACCGTTGGATGTGCTGCATGTGGCCGGCTGCGCCCTGGCGGTGCTGGGCGCGGTGCAATTGGTGTGCCTGGCCTTCAGCGCGCTGCTTGGCTCGGTCGGCGAGATGCTGCTGTGGCCGCTGACCGGGGCCGGGGCGGCAACGCTCACGCTGTATTCGGCGCACCTGGCGGGCCTGGACCTGTTCAGCGATGTCTCCGCCCCGTTGCCGCGCACCAGCCTGTTCATCATCTATGCGGTCGCTTGCCTGCTGGCCGGGCTGGTCTTTAAGTTCCTGGGGCGGCGCGGACCGCTCGAGGCGCTGGTGCACTCGGTGTCGCGGACGCTGGGACGCGCCGCGTAGAACCACCCTGCGACCCTGGATGAGGGATCCCGCGGCATACGGCAAGGCCTTCTGGCAAGATCATGACTGATGAGATCCACGACCGAGGCACCATGCAATGAACCACGGCTCTCGCCGGGTGCCCGGTGATCCGTTGGGCCCCCATGAACGTGCCCTGCTGGAGCTCCTGTGCTCGGGCACGTGGCACGGAACCAGCGAGGCGCGCCAGCAGCTGGCCCACGCCCGCTGGGGCGGGTTGGAGTTCGATGGCTGCGAATGCTTCCTGGTCGAGGTGCCCGAGGACCTGGATCTTCCAAGGATTCCCAAGCGTTCGGGCGGGCCGTTTGCGACTGTGGACGTCCTTGATGGAGAAACCGCACTTGGCCATCTGAACCTCTGGGCGCTGGAAAGACTCCTGTATTCGGTGGACCACATGACGTTCGACGCCCCGGATGGGAAGCTCCCCGCCGTGGAGCTTCTCGGCGACGGACCCTTCAAGGGCTGAACGGACCCACGGCTTGGCGGTCGAACCGGACGACGCGAATGGTCGCAACCACATTTAGCCGAGCCCCTGGTGGCCGGTCGCTCACCGTGATCTTCCGGCCGCTACGGGTCAAGCAGCAGCGAGCGCAAGGTGCTCCGCGTCGCCGTGCCCACCTTCAACGCATCGAAGATCTCTCTGGCTCCCCCGGCTACCTCCCGAACCATCGGGTGCTTGTACGCCAACCAGGATTCGACCGTGCTCTGTGTCCACTTGGCCTGCTGGTCGATCGTGGGTAAATGGTTCGCAACACCGGCCATGGCACGGACGGAGGCGGGTAATCCGCGGCGACGAGCATGGGGTCCACCCCGGCGTTGCCCGGAAGCAGTGCACAGATCATCCCGGTGCGGTCCCGCCCCGCACTGCAGTGGAGCAGAACGCCCGGGGCGGCGGTGGCGATGGCTTCGAGTGCCGCCCGCACCAGATGCGGCTGCAGGAGCCAGTTGTGGCTCCAGCATTTGGGGGAATCGAGGATCGGGAAGCACGCTTCCCTGAACGCGGGGTCCTCGTGGTCCTCGGTCGGCGCCTGCCGGATCGCGATCCCGGCGAGCTCTTCGGCCGGAACCACCGGGTCGGTGGCTTGGGCTCCGGCCTCGTAGGCACAGCGCAGGCCCACGATCGTGGACAGCCCCGGTGCCGAGCTGCGCTCCAGCCCTCCCGCCCCAATCGATCACGGCGTGGCCCCCGTGCCAGCCGCCCCGGGATTGTCGTGCTGCCCCCGGTAAGTGCCAACGAGTGCAGGGGAAGTTGTCAACAGTTGACCAGCCTTTGCCCGATTGGCTCCTGGGGCTGTACTCAGAGCTCCGGCGCGCACCGCCGAGTCCCACTGACGCCGGGATGCTTGACACATCTGAACTAGTCATGAAGTATGGATCTATGAGTGCTGCACGACTTCTTCCCCCTACACGGACCGAGAACTTCTCAACTTTTTTGCGTCACCCCAACAGCGTGATCGAGAAGTTGGAGCAGGGTGAAATTCGTTTGTCCCGTCGAGGCGCCGAAGACCTTGTCATTGCTCGTGTCAGCCAGGACAGCCAAAACCGTGAAGCTTTGGAACATCTCGCAAGACTCATAGCAGCCAGCCTTGACGACGATACTTGCGATCGCATGGCCAACAGTCTCGCTGATGAATACACCTGGATTGAGTTCCTGCCGATAGACGAGCGACGAGAGTTCGTCGGTTCATACTTTCGGCTTCTACGGGCAAGCGCCAAACTTGGCGCATTCGGCCGGGTTACCGAGCTTCTGAATTCTTGGGAGGGCACGGCGGAAGCCTATGCACTCGGGCTAGAACCAGCCGAAATCGATGAAGATTTCCTTGCATCCAAGGAATCCCTGGTCCCGAACCCTCGCACATGATGGCGAAGAGGGACACGGAAGTTCCCCGTCCGTCAAAGACAACGGAATACACGCTGAAGTTTGGCTCCGCTGCGACCGGGAAGGGATGGATGGGCTTCAAAGCGACCGCAAACAATGCACTGGCCGACGCTTGGGAGCACCTTGTAAAGCACCCCGAGGAGTGTTCGGATCGCTGCTACCCGCTGAAGGGCAAACAATTGGGTGTCGCGAATTATGGTGGTCATAGTTACACGCAATGGCAGTACAAAATCACTGACGGCGGCCGGATCTGGTACATCGTAGTTCCCGGAAGCAAGAAGGAAAAAGGTGCCGGAACCGTGATCATCACGAGATGTTCCGCGAGCCATCCAAAGGAAACCGAGTCCTGAGGCAACTACAGCGCATCAGTGTCCGTGGGCAGGCCCTCACCTTGAATTACTGCAGCTGAATCTGCGAGCTTCGCCCTGTGAGCAAGATTCCACCCGAAGCCCAGACCGTCGGCAGCCCACCGACGTCCCTGGCATCGGGGCATCCGTCCCATGCAAGCTCAATCATCCAGCCAATCTACGACTTTCAGCGTTCGCGATCCGGAGGCATTCCCGGAGGCTGGAAGGCGAGAAACGGTCGCTAACAGCAGCGGGGTGGGCCCTCGAACTGGCCCCTGTACCGCGGGCCCATCCCTGTGGCCGGCCAGCAAGGCACGGTGCGGGCCTTGCCGATCCCCCGGTCTGCTGGCACCGTGGTGGGATGGTGACCTCGGTGCGTGCCGCAACGGAATTCAACGACGTCAGGACGATGCTGGGCCCTAAGCAGGATCTGGATGCGAAGGCGTGCTGGTGCCTGGGCCACCGGCTGGGCGGCTCGACGGGCCCGGGGCTCCCGTCCAACGGCGCGGATATCGTGCGCGGGCTGTGCGCGCAGGGCCCGCCGCCCGGGGTGCTCGCCTACGACGGCACGGACGTGGTGGGTTGGGCGGGTGTGCACCCGCGGGCAGACACGGCGCTGGCACGCAGCCGCACGATCCCCCACGTCGATGACCTCGTTGTCTGGTCGGTGTGGTGCCTCCGGGTGCGGGCCGGGCACCGCGGCCAGGGCATTTCCCACGCGTTGCTGGCCGGGGCGGTGGAGTTTGCCCGGGGATACGGCGCCCCGGCAATCGAGGGATATCCGCTGGACAACGGGGGTGCCAGGGCCGACCGCACCGCCGCGTACGTCGGCACCCGGTCCCTTTTCGAGCGGGCGGGATTCACGAAGGCCGCCGACACCGGCTCGGTGGTGGGCGGGTTTCCGCGCGTGCTGATGCGTCTGGACCTGCGCTGACGATGCGGGGAAACCGCGCCAGAGGCCGATGACCGGGGTCCCCACGTCGAAATACCCTCCGGCCGGGACGAACCCGAGCCGCTCGTAGTGCGGCCGCGCGGGGTTGCCCTCCCCGATGTTGGGGCCGACGGAGGTCGGGCCACGATGCCGGCGGGCCCGTGCTCGGGGACATTCCGGTGCCGTGATCGGCACGACGACGCCGTCCACCAGTCACTCTCCCCCGAAAAAACGCGTGACCGGGTTCCCCCTGATGCAACGCTGACGCATGTTGCGACGCAACGCCGGACCTCCGGTCGAGGGCGGTGATGCGTTTCAAGCGCCAGTGGCCTGCTCGGCCGGGGCGGGCCATCACCCGGGCACCGACGTGGCGCCGCGAACGGTGAGCGGGCTCTGGACCGACAGGGAAATCCGGCGATCGTCGTCGGCGGCGGGCCGCAGGATCTGCACGATCCACTCGCCGTCTGGATCGGCGAGACGGTAAACCGAGACAAATGGCATCGATCCACCCTGGTCGACCGTCGGCTCCGCCGTCCAGCGCTGGTCCATGAGGGAGGCGCCGACCGCGTCGGCCGCCTCGGCCGGCGTCGTCCCGCCGGCTACCTCGACGGTCGACCAGGTCGTCCAGAAGGCGCTGTCGCGCTCCGGACGGCGCAGCAATTCGGACTCGCCGAACTGCGGCTGGGAGGTCATGTGGACCTCGAGTGTGCCGTTCCTGGGCACGTGCGCGAGCATCCCCTCGTGGATCTCCTCGGCGCGGTCCTCGTACTGATCGAGCCGGCTCTCCACGGCCGGTGTCGAACACCCCGCGAGTGCCGCAGCCACCACGATGATCACGCCTAACCCGGCCCCGCGCCACGTCCGCATGCCACCAAGGTAGCATTCGATGGATCCGCTCCGCCCGACCTTGGTCGCATGGATCGCACGCTGCGTCGGTCCGGAAACACATTCCCGGCCCTGCTACTGACTTTGGGTGTTTGCGGTGCCATCATGGCCATATGGGCGGCATGGATACGGCAAACGGGCTCGATCCACGGGTGCTGGTTCTCATGGGTGTCTCGGGCTGCGGGAAGACCACGGTTGCCGCATTGCTGGCAGGCCGTTTCGGCTGGGATTTCGAGGAGGGCGACTCGCTCCACCCGCAGTCGAACGTTGAAAAGATGCATGCCGGGAACCCGCTGACCGACGAGGACCGTTGGCCGTGGCTGGCCAGGGTCGCCGACTGGATCGAGGCCGAGCTCGATGCGGGCAAGCACGGGGTCATTACCTGCTCGGCGTTGAAGCGTTCCCACCGCGAGGTGCTCAACCGGCGGGGCACCGGGATCGTGTTCGTCTACCTCGCCGGGACCCCCGAGCAGATCGGCGCCCGCCTGGCGGCACGGCAGGGCCACTTCATGCCCACCAGCCTGCTGGCGAGCCAGTTCGCCGCCCTAGAGGAACCGGGCGAGGACGAACCGGCCATCCGAATCGACATCGGTGAAGCACCGCGGCAAATCGTCCAGGCCATCGTCGATGACTTGGGCCTTGGATCCCCTGCCTCTTTGGACAAACCATGAACACCTTCAGCACGGGCGTGGCCATCCTTGCCGACGCCGCCTCCGACTAGCTGGAGCCACCACCAATCAGACGCAACACAATTGCGATCAGAGACTGCCAATCCGTGCGCGTCTGCGGCACCAGCCAGGCCGGTGTCCGGCTGGTGGCCGCCATCGGGCAGTTGCCGGGCTCGGCGGCGGCCACCTGGGAAGGGGCCTGTGGATCCTTGTTGATCCACCGGCCCCTTCCCTGGTTCCTACTTCTTGTTCAACTGCATTCCCACGAGCACCGGATCGTGGTCCGAGGAGCGGAACTGGTCCGGGGAGAACAGCTGGGCCACGTTGTAGTTGTAGCGGCTGTATTCATAGGCCACGGACTCGGTGGCGTTGATGTTCCAGATGGTCTGCCCGGTCACGTGCTGCGCCACCTCGCTTGACCCCAGGATGTGGTCCAGGGAGCCGGTGCGGCCGCCGAAGAGGTAGCTGCGGGTGGGCGCAGCGGCACCCAGGTCCACGTATCCGGCCCGGGCCAGGACCTGGATCGGTTCCTCGGCGGAGTAGGAGTTGAAGTCACCGGCCAGCAGCACCTTGTCGGTGTTGCGTTCCTTCTTCAGTCCCTGGGCGAACTTCACCAGCGCCTTGGCCTGCTCGACGCGCGCGGCATTCCAGGCTCCCGCGCCGTCGCCCTTGTCGGAGTTGGCCGAGCCGTCCTGGGGATCCGAGCCCTTGGACTTGAAGTGGTTCGCCACGACCAGGAAGCGGGTCTTGGAGTTTCCGCCGACGCGCTGGAAGGCCTGCGCCAGGGGTTCGCGTGCGTTGTCGAAGGCCGCGTCGTCCAGGATGACCGATTCGTCGATGGGCTTCACCGCTGCGTTCTTGAAGATCATCGCGGTGCGGATGACGTCCTCGTCGGCCGGGACCGCCACGGGGCTTGGCACGTATTTCCACGCCTGTGCACCCGCAGCCCGGTTCAGCGCATCCACCAGGGTGGCCAGCGCGTCATCGCGGTCCAGCCCGAAGCGGGCGGAGTTCTCGATCTCTTCCAGGACCACGACGTCGGCTTCGAACTTGTTCAGCGCCGAGACGATCTTGGCCTGCTGCCGTGCGAGGTTTTCCTCGTTGGCGGCGCCGCGTGCATCGCATCCGCCGCGCACGGTGACCGGCGCCCCCGCGCGGTCGGTGTAGTAGGTGCAGCCGGACAGCTGGTCCCCGGTGGTGGTGAAGTAGTTCAGGACGTTGAAGCTGCCGACGCTCACGTTTCCACCGACATCCGCCGGCTTCGCTTCGTTGGCCCGGGCAAAGGCCGCCGGGATGTCCGCATCCTCGGCACCGACAACCTGGCCCTGGGGCTGGAACCGCCACAGGTCGTAGCGGTAGTCCATGATGACCGGCCCGGTGAAGGTTGCCTCGGCGCCGACGCTGACGTGCTGCTCGGCCGAGATGTATGGAAGCGGCACGGACTTGTTGGAGCTTGCACCGAGGAAGTTCAGGGTGGCGCCGTCATCCAGCAGCAGCGCGCGCTCCTGGTTCTCGGCTTCCAGTGCCAGGGCCTGGGCGCTGCCCGGGGCAAAGGCATCGGTGGCCTGGCGCAGGGTGCGTTCCCCGGGGAGGATCGAGCTGGTTCCCTGGGCCAGGGTGATTTCGCCGAACTGGTTCAGCGAGTAGTTGTCCGCCACCGTCCACTGTCCCTGCGGATCGACCAACATCGATTCGAAGCGCTCGCGCTCCGCATCGCCGGAGGGAATGTCGATGGCCAGCGGCTTGATCGCGTCGGCCGGCTCGGCGAGCACCTCAATGCCGGATGCCGAGGCGCTGATCTGGGTCAGTCCGAAGTATTCGCCGACCGTACCGGTGACCTGCACGTGGTCGCCCACGGCGACCTCGGACACGCCGCTTGAGGAGAAGACGAAGATTCCCGAGCTGCCCTCGGGGGAAACCTCTGCGCCGCTGCCGGCGGTCTGGACGTAGAAGCCGCGGATGCCTCCCTCGGCGTAGGCGCCGGTGACCACGGCGCGAACCGTCACCTGCTGTCCGGCCATTGGACTTGCGGAACCCGTTCCCTGGATTGCCTCGATGGATGTTGGCTGGTTATCGGCCGCCGTGGCCGGAGCCATGGCCCCCATCGCCATCGAGGCCGCCAAGGTCGCGGTGGCCAACGCAATTGTTGCGCGGTTCTTCATGGATTTCCCCTAGCTCGTTGTTTTCGCCGTGGCGATGTGGCGCACGGTGTGTAGCCCGAACAGATTTGATCATCCGCGCGTGAACCGGGCATGAACGGGGCCTGAACCCCGCCGGGCCTTTCGCTGGATGGCCATTGAACCATCAAAGTCCAAGATGTGCTTCACGTCTAGGTGTTTGGTCCCCGGAGTGGGGGAAACGGAGGCAGGCATCCTCGTGCCCAAGAATTCCATGCCCGAACGACAAGCACCGTGCTTTCCGCCGCTTTCCCTCCGTTGCCGGGCCGGGTGCATGGCGTGGAGCCCCGGCAAAGAAAAAAGTCCCCCCGGGCGGCTCTTGCGAACCGTTCGAGGGGACATCATTCAGGCCTTGGCTGCTATTGCTTGCCGGCGGCCAGGTACAACCCGATGGCCTTGCGCATGGATTCGCGGGCCCGGCGGCGGTCCCCGGCCGCGTCGTAGGCCAGTGCCAGGCGGTGCCAGGACTTCCACGACTCGGGGTTTGCCTCGACCTCTTCCTTGTACTGCACGAAGTCTTCGTCGGCCGCGGCCTTGACGATGCGACCCGAGGGCGTGCGGGGCAGGTTGTCCTCGGGCAGCAGGCCCTCGGAGGCCAGGATCGAGGCCATCTTTTGGGTGCGTGAACCGAAGAGCACCTCGCGGATCAGGATCCACACCCCGACCAGCGGGATGACCAGGGCGGCAACGCCGATGACCTTGGCGATCGGCTCCTCGGCGGTGATGAAGCGGACCGCCGAGCCGAAGGCGGCGACCAGGTAGAACACGAAGAGCAGCAGGATGGCGCCGACCCAGAACTTGGTTTTCATGTGCGTCTAGCGACCCAACTCGAGGTAGCCGTCAAGGCCGTAGGTGAGCCCCGGACGCGAGGCCACGGTGCGCAGGCCCAGCAAAACCCCTGGCATGAAGGAGGCTCGGTCGTAGGAGTCGTGGCGCAGCGTGAGCTGCTCGCCTTCCCCTCCGAGCAGGACCTCCTGGTGGGCGACCAGGCCGCGCAGGCGCACCGAGTGCACATGGATCCCGTCAACCACCGCGCCGCGGGCGCCGTCCAGCTGGGTCTCGGTGGCATCCGGGCTCACCGGCACGCCGGCTGCTGCGCGCTCTGCGGCAATCAGCTCGGCGGTGCGCACCGCGGTGCCCGAGGGGGCGTCGACCTTGTTGGGGTGGTGCAGTTCGATGATTTCCACCGATTCGAAGTAGCGTGCCGCGGTGGCGGCGAAGGCCGAAGCCAGCACCGAGCCCAGGGCGAAGTTCGGGGCGATGAGCACACCGGTTTCGGGGTATTCGGCCAGCAGCGAGGTGAGGGACTCGCGCTTGTCGTCGTCCCATCCGGTGGTTCCGACCACCGCGTGGATGCCGTGCTCGACGGCGAAGCGCACATTGGCCTCGGTGCTTGCCGGGACGGACAGGTCCACCACGTGGGTGGCCCCGGTCTTCAACAGGATTTCCAGGGAATCACCGCGGCCCAGCGCGGCCACCAGTTCCATGTCCGTGGCCGCATTGACGGCCTTGACGGCCTCGGCTCCCATTCGTCCCGCTGCGCCAATTACGGCGACTTTGTATGGTGCACTCATGGGTTCAAGCCTATCGGGAATTTTCGATGGCTCCGCGTCGGTGACAGGTGGCCCACATCCTGTTCCGTTGGGGGTCCGGCTGCTGCCCGGACTCGTCGAAATATCCACTGGCCTTCGGCTGCGTTGCCGCAGGCCAGCATCGGGGGCGTCCGGGGAACAAAAGGGGCAGCAAAAAGCCGCCGGAATACAGTGCTTCCGGCGGCCCCTCGGTGGTTCTAGCTGGCGTCGATGACGTACCAGCAGCGATCCTCGCGATTCCAGCCCACCGAGGCATCACGCAATTTGCGCAAGGACTTCAGGACGTCGCGGTTGATGGCCGGGTGCCCGTTTTCGTGGGTGTAGACCCACTCCTCGCCGAAGGCCTCCGCAATGCGTGGCACGAGGGCTTCCTGGTGGACGGTCTTTTCTTTGTGGATCGCATCAAGGATCCACTGGGCAATTTCTGGTGCATTGGTCATCTACTCAGGGTACTGGTGCACTGGACGCACCACACAACGCGCCCTTCCCGGGAATCGTCTTCACCACCCGCGCATTCCAGGAACGCTCCGGGTGCGTCAAGGGGCAGGCGGCAGGCGGGTACCGATGCCGGGCGATATGTTGGATCGCTTTTGCCGGTGGCCAAGCTGCTTGCCGGCCCGCAAGGCTTAGGCGCTGCCCACCCATTCGACCTCGCCGTCGGCGAAGAACTGTTCCTTCCACACCGGCACGTGGGCCTTGACGGTCTCCACCAGGTCCCGGCAGGCCTCGAATGCTTCGCCGCGGTGGGCCGAGGCCGCCGCGGCCACCAGTGCCGAGTCGCCGATGTGCAGCTCGCCGACCCGGTGTGCGGCCCAGAGCCGGGTGCCGGGGTGCCGGGCTGCGACCTCGGCCACCAGTTCGGCCATGCGCGCCGGGGCGCTGGGGTGCGCGCTGTAGGTCAGCCGCAGCACCTCGCGCCCGGAGTCGTGGTTGCGCACGATCCCGCCGAAGCTCACCACCGCGCCGGTGTGCGCGGATTCCACCGCGTCCCAGGCGGTGGCCGAATCGATCGGGGTGTCGCTGATCCCGGCGAAGACGACCTCGCCGGGAACCGGGGTGCTGCTAGTGGTGGGCATGGCTTCCCTCGAGCTGGTCGCAGATGTGTGTCAGGACCGGGGCGAGCACGGAGAGCCCGTCCATGACCCCGGACGGGGATCCGGGCAGGTTCACGATGAAGGTCTCCCCCGCGATGCCCGCATGCCCGCGGCTGAGCGAAGCCATCGGGGTCTTCTGCAGCCCGGCGGCGCGCAGCGCCTCCATGATCCCGGGCACTGTGCGGTCCAGCAGCGGCTCGGTCTGTTCCGGGGTCACGTCGTCTGCGCTCAGCCCGGTGCCGCCGGAGGTGATGATGACGCTGGGCTTGGCCAGCAGCATGCCCTGCAGCGCCGCACCCACGGCCGGGCCGTCGGGCACGATGACCGCGGGGATGACGTCGAAGTTCTGTTCCTGCAGCCAGTCGGCGATGATCGGGGCGCTGGCATCCTCGTAGATGCCCAGCGCGGCACGGGTGGACGAGATCAAGATGGCAGCCTTGCGGGGGGCTCCCAGTGGTTCACAGGCGCTCATGCGCGTATTTCTCCTTCGGGGTTCGGGTGTTGTTGCGGGGCAATGTCCCAGGAACCGGACTTGCCGCCGGACTTGGACAGCACCCGCATGTCGGTGATGCTTGCGTGCTTGTCGACGGCCTTGATCATGTCATACAAGGCCAGGGCGGCGGTGGACACGGCGGTCAGCGCCTCCATTTCCACCCCGGTGACCCCGCGGGTCTTCACGGTGGCCAGGATGCGCACGCGGTCCACGGCGTCCAGCTCGAAGTCGACTGTGACCTTGGAGATCGGCAGCGGGTGGCACAGCGGGATCAGCTCGGAGGTTTTCTTGGCCCCCATGATCCCGGCGATCCGTGCCACGGCCAGCGCGTCGCCCTTGGGCATCCCGGAGGAGGCGACCAGCGCCATGACCTCCTCTGTGGTGTGCACCCAGGCCTCGGCGGTGGCCTCGCGGCTGGTTTCGGCCTTCTCGCTGACATCGACCATGTGGGCGCTGCCGTCTGCGCGCACGTGCGAGAGCTTGGCCGGTTCGGACCCGGGTGCCGGTGTGGTGTCGGGGTTCATGAGCCATCTCCAATGATCAATACCTGCACCGGGCTTCCGGCGGGCAGGACGGTGGTGTCCTCATCGATGAGGATGAACGAGTTGCTGCCGGCCAGTGCGGCGAGCAGGTGCGAGGAGGCCCCGCCCAGCGGGGTGAAGACGCCCCCGGCATAGCTGCCGCGGCGGACCTGGAGCTTGTTGGGCATGGAGGTCACCTCCTCGGTGAGCGTGGCCAGCAGTTGCTGGCGCTCGGGCAGCCCCAGGATCTCGGCGAGCGCTGGGCGCAGGAACATCTCGTAGCTGACGTACGCGCTGACCGGGTTGCCGGGGAAGGCAATGAATGCCACGGGTGCGTGTCCGGGCAACGCCAGGTTCCCCGCTCCCTGCGGTCCTCCCGGTTGCATGGCCACCGAACCGAATTCGATGCCGTGATTGATGAGCACTTCCTTGACCACGTCAAAGGCGCCCTGGGAGATCCCCCCGCTGCTGAGCACCAACCGGTAGGAGCGCTCGCCGGCGTCCAGCGCCTGGCCCAACGAGGCCATGAAGCTTTCGGGGGAATCGTCAAGCACCCCCACGGTGGTCACGGCGCATCCGGCGGATTCCAGTGCGGCGGCCAGCATCGTGGTGTTGGCGTCGTGGATCTGCCCGGGTGCAAGCTCCGAACCCGGTGCCACCAGTTCGTCACCGGTGGACAGCAGCAGCACCTCCGGGCGCCGGAACACTGCCACCTCGCCGATGCCCAGGCCCGCGAGCAACCCCAGGGAGGTGGGTCCCAGCCGGGTGCCGGCTGCGAGCACCGGGTCCCCGGCGGCGATGTCGCTGCCGGTGGCGCGGATGTAGCTGCCTGGCTCGGCAATGGCCGGCAGCCGGACGCGGAAGCCGGAGGCGGTCTCGGCTTCGCCGGGGAATCTGTCGGGTTCGGCCGCCTCGATGGGGATCACGGTGTTGGCTCCGGCCGGGACGGGGGCACCGGTCATGATCGGTGCTGCGGTGCCGGTTTCCAGGTCCGGTGCCGCAACGCCTGCGGCAATGGGTGCCACCACGCGCAGCGGCTCGGGTCCGAGGTCGGCGGTGTTCACCGCGTACCCGTCCATCTGCGAGTTGTCCCAGGGCGGCAGCGAGCGCGGGGCCGTGACCGGGGCGGCCAGGGTCCGGCCCAGGGCACGGTCCAACACGAGGGTCTCGGTGCCCGGGTCGCCGAGGGCCTTATCGAGGAGGTCCTTGATGCCGGCCCGGTGCTCGGTGACACTGCGGCGGAAGGGTGAGGTCATGGCATCCATCCTAGGCCGCAACCTGCAAGGGATGCTTGTTGGCGGCCGTGCCGCGTCGGTGGACTATGCGTCGCTGGCCGGGGGTTGTTTCAGGCACTTGTAGCGCACCAACATGACACCCGTGCCAAAGCTTCGCGGTGGTTCCACCATCTCGAAGCGGCTGGCTTCCACCCCGTTGGGGAAAAGCTTCTTTCCCGTGCCCAGTACCACCGGATACACCCACAGGTTCAGCTGGTCCACCAGTCGCGCCTTGAAAAGCGACTGCAACAGGTCCGCGCTTCCCCAGGAATGGATCTGCCGGTGGGCGGCCAGCAGGGCCGGCAGTGCTGCGGCGGCATCCACGAGCTGGGTGGTGTTCTCCCATGTGAGTTCCGGGGTGCCGCGGGAGGCCAGGTACTTGGGCACCGCATCGAAGGCAATCCCGATCGCGTCCGTCTTCCCCGGCCAATAGCCGGCAAAGAGCTCGTAGGTGATCCGTCCCAGGAGCAGGGCATCGGATTCCTGCACGTCGGCGATGATCTGTGCACCGGCCTCGGCCGTCCGGTAGGGAGTTTCCCATCCCGGGTATTCGAATCCCCCGTCCTGGTCGCTTGGACCGCCGTTGGCCTGGATCACCCCGTCCATCGTGATGTGCATGTTCACGTGCAGCTCACCCATGACGCGCTTCTTCCCATCAGTAGGAATTGCCGGCGGCGTCACCGCCGGCCGTTTGATGCAGCAAGTGTAGGCCGCATCCCGATCTCAGGAAACTGTTGTCCCGGCAGCTCCAATTAGCACCGGGAGTGTCAATGTCGCCATACTGACGCTGCGGGCCGGCGCCCACTTCCGTCAACCATTTCCTGGGCCGCCCGGATCGTGTTCTTCACACACCTGGTGGCCCGCGGCCCGGCCGGTCACCTCTCCAAGACCCCCGCCGTTCCCATCGAGGCCATCGCGGCGAACTTGTTCCCGCCGACCGGCAGTGACGGTCATGCTGCACTGGGTTTGCGCCCCACCGGGTTCAGGCCCTGTGTCTGGCTTGCCTGAACAGACAGGAACGTGGGGAGCGCACGCGGGTGCGGTTCCGGGCGGCCTGCATCTACCGAGTCAGCGAACCAACAGTGACGCTCTTGTTCAATTGTTATATAATTAATCATATAAGGACGAAGGGAGTCCCCCATGGCAGTCACAAGTGTCGATCTGGACCTGAAGTTGATCGAGCGAGCAAGGGCGCTGACGGGTGAGAAGTCGAACCGCGCTGTCCTCGACCTCGCTTTGCGACGCCTGATCGCTTCGAAGCAGAAGGGCTCGATGATTGACGGCATCTCCGCCTTGAGCGATCTTGAGTCCGAACTCGGCTCACCAGTCGTTGTTCCTCCCCGCGCCTCATGACGGATTACCTGGTCGACAACTCCGTTTGGGCCCGGCTCGCGTCCGGTGATGCGCGCATCACCGCGCGACTGCGGCACATTGAGCGCGCGCCATCGGATCTCTTCGTAACCTGCCCTCCGCAGGTCCTGGAGTTCTGCCACAGCGCCCGGAACCCAGATGAGTACGCAACGTATCGGGAACAGATCTCACTCGGATTCCCGTTGGAACATGCTCCCGACGAGTCGCTGGTGCTCGATATCCAGAGCGCCCTATGGAGTTCGGGCCTCGTCCGCGCGGCGGGTTCGCTCGACATTCTCATCGCCGGCTACGCGATCGTGAATGACGCAACCGTGCTCTCAGCCGACCACGACTTTGACCATATCGCCGCGGTGAGCGATCTGAAACACGAGTATGTTGCGCCTTTGCCGTAGTTACTGGCAGTTGCTCCAACCGCGCAATCGCAATGAATCCCTGTCGGAACATGACGGAGTTTATGTCCATTGCAGATAGAACCGGGCAGAAGGCGTTTCTCGGATTACCGCTTGGAAAGCATCCACTCCACCACAGTGGGGCTGGCCAGCGCGTTTGCATACGGCCGTGTCGCTCAGCGGTTCACCCGCGGCGTTCTACCCCGCGAACATCTGAACGCCCGGGATGTCCCATCGCGACGTCGTCGTGTTTGACCCCCGAAAGTCGTTGATCCTGGGCGTCGTAAGCCGCAACCTTCCTGGCCAACCGACGGAACGCCCGGTCAGGCAACCTTCAACGGCGTGATCGCTGCGACTTTGTCCCGCAGGGCCCGACGCTTGAGCCGCAGCTCGTAGTTGGACTGCAGGCTCATCCAGAACTCTTCCGAAGTACCGAAATACCGTGCGAGCCGGATCGCGGTATCAGCCGTGATCCCGCGCTTGCCGTGCACGATCTCGTTAATTCGACGCGGGGGCACGCCGATGGACACCGCAAGCTTGTTCTGGGTGATCCCGAATCCCTCGATGAAGTCCTCCACCAGGATCTCCCCCGGGTGTATCAGCTCGATCAGATTCGCCTCAGGGGTAATCGAGGAGTTCAACATCTTCCGCACTTCCATCGTTCCAAACGAAGCAGAGACGCCACTGCACCTTCACACGGATGCCTTGCTGACCGCGACGTTCACCGCTGGCGATAACGCCGTAAGCACTTGAACGCCGCATTCGACGCCCCCAGCTGCTCTACGGCTTTGGCCTCGCATCGATTGAGGGGCCGTGCGTCCAGTTGATCACTCACGCGACTTTCAACGGAGTGATCGCTGCGATTTGATCGGCCACACGGTCTTCCGCGAGCTCGAGCGCGTACCGAGTCTGCAGGTTGAGCCAGAACTGCGGAGACACCCCGAAGTACCGTCCCAGACGCAGGGCAGTATCGGCTGTGATGGCCCGCTTCCCATGCACAATCTCGTTGATGCGCCTCGGCGGCACACCGATCGACACGGCGAGCTTGTTCTGGCTGATCCCGAAACCCTTGATGAAGTCCTCCATCAGGACCTCACCTGGGTGGATCGGTGGGTAAAGTTTCTCGACCATTATCTTCCTCAGTGGTAGTCCACGATCTGCACGTCGTCGGCTCCGGCATCCGTCCAGCGAAAGCAGATCCTCCATTGATCGTTGATACGGATGCTGTACTGTCCCGCTCGGTCACCCTTCAGCGCTTCCAAGCGATTCCCTGGCGGCACCCGCAACGTATCCAGCGTTGTCGCAGCATCCAACTGATGGAGCTTGCGGTTCGCCGTCATATGAATTCGCGGATCAAACCGCTTCGCCGATTCACGACGCCAGACTCGCTCGGTATCACGGTCGATTAAGAAACCGATCACGCCGCCAGCGTATGCCGCAGCGCGTCAATAACGCTAGACGTTTCACCGGAACTCCACCACGTTCCGTAACCGACTAGCCTATGCACCGCGATGAATTACCAGCTCCGCTTCAATTCATTCCTGGGCCCGCGACACTGCTCGCAGACCTCAATGTCCTGGGCCAGATGGTTTGGACAGCATCCCAGCGCGACCCTGCGACGTCGAAAGGGCGTTGACGTCATTATTGCGGATGCAAGCCCTCAATCGGATTGACGATTAATGTTCTGGAACTCTGCGCGGACGTCCCGCAGTCGCCGACCGTCACCCACAGCCCAGAAATACCAGCCGTTTGTCGCCTTCTTCCGTAGGGCATGACCAGCCGCAGACGGCGACGTATACCGCTTTCCATCTAGCTCAATCGCACCATCGGACGTCAGCACCGCTTCTTTTCCCTTGAAGTCCCTGTGTGTAGCCGACAATATATCGCCGTCTCCTAGAAGCCCAGCCTCAATCAGGTGCTTGAGTTCGACCCAATCACCAGCCTTCGTCTGAGGATCGACGACCTTGCCGAGATGCCCCTCGGGCACGGGCCAGATATGGAGAATGGCGTCGATCAGTTCTGCGGCGCGATTGTCGATTAGCGACTCGTCCCAGTCGTGGTGCTCGGTCTTGCTCACGAGGCGGCCGGTGAGCGTAATAGTGTTGTGTTGCAGGAGGGCAGCGCGTTTGGCTGACCAAGGCCCGTTAGAGACCTTAGAGTTCAGCGACTTCGTTAGAAGGGTGAGGTTCCCCAGGCGGTGCACCCTTGCCTGGCGTGCTTCTTCAGCCTCCGGGGTCTCCACGGGCCAAGTGTCTTTCCAGTTCCGCGGCAAGATGTGCTCGATCGGGTACCCCTTACGCTCAATCTGAGGCTGACCAGTCTCGGAGCGATAGTGGTCTTCGATGGCTTCGAGGAACATGCGCAACCTGCCCCGTGGGAAACGTGAGTAGACAGCCTCTGTGCTTAGAGTCAGCCGAACCTCCTCGTCCCCGGGCCAATAGGTGCTGGTGACGTTAAGGCGAGCTAAATGACCGATCACTCGATCCGGGAATTCACTGGCGGATATGCCTGTGCTGGCCGCGATAACGTCGGCGACGATGCGTCCCAAATCGCTGCCCGACAAACGGAGCATCTGGCGACGATACACCCAACTCTCTGCAGCCTGAACGATCCTGTCGATGCTTTCCTGTGGAAGGTTGCGCCCCGGTTCGTACAGCCAAATCAGCAACGGCTTCAAAACCTCAACGCCGCTGGCTCGCATTCGATAAAAGGCCATCACCGCAGAATCGAACGATCCGCCAGGTTTTGCTGCGTCCTCGGTCCACGCCTGATACTGCTGGGCTTGATGCTTGATTGTTGGCAACAAATCTGCCATCTTCTGACCCGATTCCAGTTCCACCCATGACTTGAATCGGTAAAAGGTGGCCTGCGGACTGATTTCTTCCCCGGTCCTCGCCACCAACCACTGGTTGAGAAAGAGGGAACTGCGGCTGACAAGATTTCGACCGACGCTCACCTCTCGCATCCAAAACTTCGTCTCGAAGGGCCAGTCTTCCCGGTACGCCTTCTTCGTGTCGCTGCCCTCACCGTCGAGCCGCTGAAAGACAAAATTTCGCACTAAATCGGCCGCGGTCAAGGGCGTCCCTCGCGCGTTGAGAGTCTCGAAGATTTCTTGAGAATTCTCCGTTGCCTCCAGCTCAATCGACACAAGCTGCAGACCGTCCAGGAGAACGTTGGTCAGCTCTTTGGCTTTGGCCGAGTAATTATCAGTGCCCTGCGTCCCGAGCCATTGGTCTACAACAGTAGAGAAGTACTTATGTGCGGCAACAATTTGTGAGTCCGAGTGCGAAAGATCTTCATAGTCGACAGGCGAGTCTGCAGCCATAAGTTCGTCGAAGGGCTCCCGGTCCTTGTTCAAATGGCGGAGCTTGAGAGGACTGTCACCATCGTCTACATACTTCTCGGAGTTGTGGGTTAGGTCTTCGAGCTGACCGGCAAGCTTCGCGAGGCCAGCTTGCGCGAGCAAAGAGCGGGTCGCATCGGCAAGAACTTGAAGAGTAGTCAGCCGCTGCTGGCCGTCGATCACGTTCCACATCGTCAGGCGTCCGCTCTGAGCCTCGTGCGACTGAATCACGACGGCCCCGAGAAAGTGTTTGGCGTCAACGTGCGGCTCAGCAATCCGGAGTTCCGCGACCCGACGTATGTCCTTCCACAGTGGCTCCCACTGCTCGACCTCTTTCCAAACGTAGGGGCGCTGGAAAAGAGGGATTACGAAATTCTGCGGCAGATTGAACAGCTGCAGCGGCGTCCGCTTGAAAGTCTCCACGAATACAAACCTACCGGAAACGTCCAGCGCACTTCATGCGCACGGAAAGGGTTGGGACTCACAAGACCTCACCAGAACGCGAAATCGGGGTCCTGAATGGCTGTTCAGACTCGTCAGTGATAGGAGTGCTGCCTGTGGCACTAAAAATTGCGAAGGTCACCCGGAACAAGGCTACTAGACAACGAGTTCGCAACCGGTCGAACACGAGTACCACCAAACGATTCCGCTGTTTCCACCTGACATACGTCAGGACTGAATGCGACCGAAGAGTGAGGATCAGATCTCGCCATGACTAACATCTGGTCCTACACGCGCTGGGCCCCCACGGGCAAGAAATGCCGCCCTCATACGTTTATCCCGGGGGCAGCATTTCTATTGATTCAGACGACGGATCTTTACACTAAATCTAAACTCCACAGTGTTCTGTTTCAACGCCCAGTGGGATCAAGCCCGTTGTCCGACTTGCCTCCCAGGATCGATGTCCGACGGGCGCTTGCAGCGAGGCATCGGGTTTCAGCCCGGCGGCGTGTCTTCTCCCCTGGGGTCGAAGAGATCGTCGATCCTGCACCCAAAGACCCCGGCCAAGCGGAAGGCCAGCGGCAAGGACGGGTCGAACCGGCCGCGTTCGATGGAGATGACCGTTTGGCGGGAGACTCCCAGCTCATCGGCAAGGCGTTGCTGTGACCAGCCACGCTCCTGCCGGCGTTCATTGAGCGAGTTCTTCACCCTCAGCCACGCTTCTTCGCCATGAGATAGCGCACGAAAGTGCTGAAGAAGCCGACCACGATGACCCCGGTGAGCGCCCAACCCACATCGAACTCGAATCCGGTGATGGAGAGGATTGCCAGGACAAAGCCGGTCAGCATGATGGTGTCGCGGAATGCGCCGGCCATGGCGGCGTCCAGCCATGTCGATTCGATCGATTCATCAGGCTTGTGGATAGCTCCCCGCAGGCTCGACCGGTCGACGACGAGCGCCCAGACCAGGCCCATAAGGCCCCAGGACACGACAAGCGCGAACACCCCGGAGACGGCCAGGGCATGCTCGCCACTGGCCACACCTGTCCAGAGGGTGATTGCTCCGACACCGGCAGCCAGCAGCAGCCCCACCGGGATGGCGACGGCCACGGCGGGAAGGCGGCCGCCGGCGAAGCGGATGCGGCCCCAACGCGTGCAGCACAGAGCACAACTCGGCGTTCAGGCACCCTCAATTGAGGTCAACCTGTGGCACGGGCGCGCAGGTCGTCCGGCGGCGTGGACCCGGGAACCCTGTTCCCACGGAGTCCGCGCAGCACCGAAGCCACCGCACCTGGACGGTCTTGGCAATCGGAGCGTGCTGCTTTCCGGCGTCGCGCCTATCCGATCGGCGGTGCCGCTATGGGCGAGGTTCACCGATGCTGGCACCAAAAGTCTCGCCCAGGGCCGTGGCCACCGACGGCAGCAGCACCTCCGGGATCTCCACATACTCGCCAACCTCCAAAAAGCCATCTTCGATCCAACGTTGCACGGAGTAGCCAAGCATGCCGGAGAGCGCGTTCGCCAGATCGTCGAGCACGATCTGCCCGTCCTCGATTCCCTCCAGCACGAAATCCGCCGTCAACGGGGTTTCCGTCGCCCCGGACATCAGCATCACGGCCACCGCGCGGTAACCCAGCTGGGCCTCGCCATTGCTTCGCGGCAGCTCACCGCCGAGCACCTGGTAGGCGGCGGTCGCCAGGGACTGCACGGCAATCGCCGTAGCCTCGGGTTCGGCATCAAGGAACGCCCTGCCGAAGGCGGTGGGCCGCACCCGCGTGCTGGTCAGTTCCACCAGGGCCGCATAACGCAACATCTGCCAGTACAAGTCCAGCCGCGGCGCCTCGGAAGCGGATCGCACCTCCAGGGTCCCTTCCGTATCCGGTTCCCAGAAGCCCGAGGCGTACCCCGTGGCCACCCCGATGGCGTCCTCACCCAAGGTCGCCGCAGCAGGGGCGATGTCCTTGCGGCGCAGCGTCTGGCTTGCCGTGATTTCCTTGCTCTTGCCCATCCACTTCAGCAAGGCCCGCGCCTTTGACACAAAGGGCAGCGCCTCCATGGCGGCCAGTGCCTGGGCCTTGTCCAACGACGAGGAGTAAATCACCACGGTTTGGGGTTCCACAAGCTCGAGCCGGATGTATTCTTCCCCGTCTTCTTCGAGATCGTCGTCATCCATGTCCAGGTCATCGACCACCAGCTCGTAGACCTGTTCATATGATTCGTCGCTGCCGGAGTACAGCTGGGATTCGTCCAGGAACTCCATGAAGCGCCCCATCCCTGACTTCGCACCCTCAAGCATGTCCGGGAAATGGTCTTCCACGAACCGCAGCGTCTCGCGCACCGCGTCCACGGACGGTTCGGTGAGAATCCAGTAAGCGTCCCTGGCGGAACAGTGCGAGACCACGAATGACACGGTACCCATGGTCACCTCCGGATCCACATCGGGCTCCGTTGCTTCCAGCCACTGGCAAAAGTCGGGCTTCATCCGGGCAAAGTCTTCCCGTGACCGCTCGACGTTGGGCGGCAAGTGCACGCCATCGTCCTCGAAGTCATCCGGGCCGTGGCCTTGGCGATATCCAGGGGTCATGAATTGTGGTCCTTCAAGGTGTTCGCGAACAAGGTACGTGGATCGGTTCGAAGCCACCGAAGCCAATCCAAGGTGGGTGCGCTGCGGGGAGGGTCAACCAGTGCATTATCCTACAGGCCAGGCGTTCCCCGTGGACTGCCGAGCACCGCAGCAGCGGCGCTCGAGCGCACGGGCTGGCAGGGGACATATAGGTGCTGCCTACGGCGAGCGCGGTGCACCGATAACCAACGAATAGGGCTTGGCCAGGGCCGTGGCCAGGGCCGGCAACAGGACCTCGGGGATCGTGATCGTTTCCCCGATCTCCACCAGGCCGTCTTCGGCCCATTCCCTGATTCTCTTGCCCACGACGTTGGTGAGCGTCCTGGAAAATTGGCCGGCGAGCGGTTCCCCGTTCTCGGATCCCTCCAAAACGGACTCGGTGGAGTAGGGATCGCCAGTTGCCCCGGCGACGAATACCGCGGCCATGTAGTCGCCGGAGTGCTCGCGTTCGCCACTGCTGCGCGGAATCACCCCGGTCAACATCTGGTAGGCGGCCGCGGCCATGCCCAGCACGGCCTTCGGTGTGGAAGAGGGATGCTTGGCCGCGAATGTCCAGCCGAATTCACTGAGCCCCACCCACTTGCCGCTGACTTGGATCAGCCCGGCGGACAGCAGCATCTTCCAGTACAGATCCAGCCGCGGAACCTCCTGCATGGAACGGACCTCGAGCACCCCGGACGACATTCCGATGGCGTGCCAGACCGGGGTCCCGGTGGCCAATCCCAGGGCCTTGACGCCCAGGCGGGCGGCAGCGGGCTTGATGTCGTTCCGGCGCAGCACCCCGGTGGCCGTCACTTCCTTGCGCTCGCCAATCCATTTCAGCAAGGCCCGCGCCCTGGCCGTCAGCGGCAGGGCCTCCATGGCCGCCAGGCTCGCAGCGGCGCCAAGCGACGATGATGCCACCATGGTCTTGGGTATTACGGGTCCGGCGACCTTTGGCGGGGCCGGGATCGTCAATTCCGGCGTCCGTGGGCCCTCGGCTTCCGGCACGCCCCGGGAAGGGAACCGGGCCCAGTCAATTTCTTCCTCGTCAGCGAGCATCCCGTGGAGGCCTTCGAAAAGTTCATCGTTTCCGGTGAACTCGTCGGATTCGTCGAGGAACTCCAGGAAACCAAGCATCTTCATCTTGGTGTTTTAAAACGTCTCAGGGAATTGTTCCCCTACGAACCCCAACACCGAACGCAGGCACGGGATGGAAAGAGCCGTGATCCTCGTGTGTGCTTCGCGCATGGCGCAGTTCGTGAGCACGAAGGACACCAGGTCCATGATCTCGTCCGGGTCTTCCGGGGTCTGCTGTTCCAGCCACCGGCGGTATCCGGGCTTCAATGAGTTGAAGTCATCTCGCACCCGGATGACGTTCATCGGCAGCGCGGCCGGGCCTCGGGCGGCGTCGTTGGCGTTGCGCACCTCGCGTGGATTTGGGTCGTGGCTCGGGTGCACCGGGATGTGTCCTTTGGTCTTGGGGTGTGCCAAACGCAAGCCGGGCATCGAAGAGACAGATGCCAATGCTTCGACATGCGTGTCATGGGCTTGGGCGGCCACAGAAAAGTTTACCCACCCCCGTTGCTCGGTCCCGGCCGGGGAGGTGATGCCCCAATGGCCACGGCATCAGGTCACCGGCGACTTCCCCCAAGACACCAGGCACACGGCGTGCAACCGGGAGGTCGATTCCCCGCCGTCGGCGAGGAACCGATGCCGCCAACCCTTCCCCGACCCTTGCCCCCGTGCTTACGATGGGGCCATCACGGTTGGCGTCAACCGGGCGCACCGCAGAAAAGCAGGAGAAGAGCCATGACGGTTCAATCTGCCCTGTCCAAATCGGACAAACTCGATCTATTGCGCATGATGGTGCTGATCCGCACCTTCGAGGAAGCCATCTTGCGCGAATACCACGCCGACAAATCGCCGGGCTTCGACATCGGGGCCGGACTGGTGCCCGGCGAAATGCACCTGGCCGCCGGCCAGGAACCGGTTGCCGCGGGGATCGGCGCACACCTGTCCCAAGGCGATGCCATGACCGCCACGCACCGCCCGCACCACCTGGCCATCGCGCACGGGGTGGACATGCGCAAGATGGCCGCGGAAATCTTTGGACGGGAGACCGGACTGGGCCGGGGCCGCGGCGGGCACATGCACCTCTTTGACCCCGAGGTCCATTTCTCCTGCTCCGGGATCGTCGCCGAGGGGCTGCCGCCGGCGCTCGGACAGGCATTTGCCTTCCAACGTGCAGGAACCGACCGGGTGGCGGTCGCCGTGGCCGGGGAGGGCGCGGCAAACTCGGGCGCGTTCCACGAATCCCTGAACCTCGCCGCGCTGTGGAAGTTGCCGGTCATCTTCGTGATCGAGGACAACGACTGGGGAATCTCCGTCCCGCGTTCGGCCTCGACCTCGGTTCCCTCCAACGCTATCCGCGCCGCCTCCTACGGAATCCCGGGAATCCGCGTGGAGGACAACGCCGTCGAGGATGTCTGGGCAGCGGTCGGCGAGGCGGTCCGCCGTACCAGGGCCGGGCAAGGACCCAGCCTGATCGAGGTCCACACCCTGCGCCTGTGGGGCCACTTCGAGGGCGATGCCCAGGGCTACCGCGGCGACCTCGACGGCGTGCCGGGGCGCGACCCGATCCCCACCTACCAAAAGCACCTCAGCGACGCCGGGATCCTCGACGACGCCGCATTCACCGACATGGGGGAAACGGCCTCCGCCACGGTGGAGGACGCGATCGCCTTCGCGAAGTCCTCTCCCCTGCCCGATCCCGCCGACGCCTTGAAGTACATATTCACCGAAGGAGCAAGGTCATGAGCACCGCGCCCACGACACAAACCGAGCTGCCGCTCGAGCCCGAAGCGGGCCGCCGCAAGCTCTCCACCGCAAAGGCCATGGTCGAGGCCATCGCCCAGCAAATGCACACCGACGAGAACGTCTTCGTGATGGGCGAGGACGTCGGCGCCTACGGCGGCATCTTCTCCTCGACCACCGGACTGCTCGACGAATTCGGCCCCGAACGCGTGATCGACACCCCGATCTCGGAAACCGCCTTCATCGGCCTGGGCATCGGCGCCGCGGTCGAGGGCATGCGGCCGGTCGTCGAGCTGATGTTCGCCGATTTCTTCGGGGTCTGCATGGACCAGATCTACAACCACATGGCCAAGATCCACTACGAGTCCGGCGGCAACGTGAGGGTGCCGATGGTGCTGATGTCGGCGGCCGGCGGCGGATACTCCGACGGGGCCCAGCACTCCCAGTGCCTCTGGGGGACCTTCGCCCACCTGCCCGGGATGAAGGTCGTCGTCCCGTCGAACCCCTACGACGCCAAGGGATTGATGACCGCCGCCATCCGGTCCGATGACCCGGTCATCTACCTGTTCCACAAGGGGATCATGGGACTGGGCTGGATGAAGAAGAACCCGCGGTCGATCGGCGCGGTGCCCACCGATGCCTATGAGGTGCCGATCGGCAAGGCCCGGGTGGCCCGGGAGGGAAGCGACGTAAGCATCGTGACGCTTTCCCTGTCGGTCCACCATTCCCTGGATGTCGCCGAGAAGCTCGCCGGCGAAGGTATCGACGTGGAGGTCATCGACCTGCGCACGGTGGTGCCGCTGGACCGGGCGGCGATCGTGGCCTCCGTTTCCAAGACGCGGCGGCTGGTCGTGGTGGACGAGGACTACCAGTCCTTCGGCCTGAGCGGAGAGGTCATCGCCACGGTCGCCGAGGCGCTGCCCGGCGGGCTCAAGCACGTCTCGCGCGTCGCGGTCCCCGACGTCCCGATCCCCTACTCACGGGACCTGGAGTATTCGGTGCTGCCGACACCGGCACGCATCGAGGCCGCGGTGCGCCAGGCGGTGGAGGGATGAGCCAGATCCTGTTCCCCGTGATGACCGAGGATGCCGAGGCCAAGGGCGTCGTGGTCACCTGGTTCTTCGAGGACGGCGAGCAGGTGGAGGTCGGCGACCTGGTCGCCGAGGTGGCCATGGACAAGGTGGACAGGGAAATCAAGGCCGAAGACGCCGGAGTGCTCAGGGTGCTCGTTCCGGAGGAGGAAGCGGTGGCGCAGGGTGCGGTGATCGGCAGGATCGAATAGCCCCGGCGCGGGAACAGGCGAGGGCCGCAGGTTCAAGCGACCAGCCGGAGCGGGAGCCACAGCAGGCTCCCGCTCCGGCCGGCCCTCCCCTGGAGAAGCGTTGTCCGCCAAGGGCCAAGCCACAAAGGGCCAAAAGCCCGTCCCCGTCGACTACGCTCGATATATGGCGACGAACACTGAGAAACCCCGGAACACCGTCAGCCTGCCCATGCCCACCATCCTGACCCCGGCCCCGGCGGACTCCCCCGGGCTCAGCGACAAGTTCGGCCGGCAGGCCACGGACCTGCGCATCTCGCTGATCGACAAATGCAACCTGCGCTGCACCTACTGCATGCCCGCCGACGGACTGGCCTGGCTGCCCAAGTCCAAGCTACTCACCCTGGAGGAAATCACCCGGATCGTGCGCATCGGCGTGCGCGACTTGGGAGTGCGCGAACTGCGCCTCACCGGAGGAGAACCCCTGGTCCGCGTGGACCTGCCCCAGATCATCGCCGCGGTCCGCGCCGAACACCCGGACCTGCCCGTCTCGCTGACCACCAACGGGGTCGGGCTGGCCCAGAAGGCCGCCGCGCTCGCCGAGGCCGGGCTGACCCGCATCAACGTTTCCCTGGACACCCTGCACGCCGAGACCTTCGCCAAGCTCACCCGCCGCGACCACATCGACTCGGTGTTCGCCGGCATCGATGCGGCCTTGGCCGCGAACCTGGCCCCGGTGAAGATCAACGCGGTGCTGATGCGCGGGATCAACGACGAACAGGCCCCCGAGCTTTTGGCCTGGGCACTGGAGCGCGGCCTGGAGCTGCGCTTCATCGAGCAGATGCCGCTGGATGCGGACCACGTGTGGCGCAAGGACAATATGGTCACCGCAGCGGATTTGCGCGCCTACCTGGAATCCCGTTTCCGGCTCTCCCCCGACACCAAGCCCCGCGACGGGGCCCCGGCCGAACGCTTCCTGGTCTCCACCCTTCAGGATCCGGACACCATCCTTGGCGCGGTGGGCATCATCGCCTCGGTCTCCGAGCCGTTCTGCGCCGACTGCAAGCGCACCCGCATCACCGCCGAGGGCAAGGTCATGAGCTGCCTGTTCTCGCGTACGGAAACCGACCTGTCCGCGCTGCTGCGCGACGGCTCCGACGACGCGGCCATCGCCGAACGCTGGCGCGCGGCGATGTGGGGCAAGCCCCGGGCCCACGGCATGGACCATGCCGGGCTCGGTTCGAAGGACTTTGTACAATCGGAGCGCTCGATGAGCGCCATTGGAGGATAAGTGCGCATTCGCTACTTCGCCGCCGCCGCACAGGCCGCCGGCATCACCGAGGAACGACTCGACCTGGTTGGGCTGCCCGGGGCCACCCTGGGCTCGGTGCTCGAGCACCTGGCCGCCCGCACCCCCGCGTCCGCCCCGGTGGCCGACGGGCCGCTGCTGCGCCGCACCACCTCGCTGGGCACGGTGCTGGCACGCTGCAGCTTCCTGGTCAACGGAACCAGCGAACAAGACAAGAACCGCGTTCTGCACCCAGGCGACGAGCTGGACGTGCTCCCGCCCTTCGCCGGCGGATAACGGCAACCAGCCGCCACGAGTCCCCGCGGAGCAGTCCCGCTCCACAGGGCATCGCCTTTCCTGCTCCGGCCACGCGGCCCGGACCGCCAACCGACCCCCACTTTTCCGGGAACACCGTCGTTTTTGGGCACCGGCGAGCGCCCTGTCCCGTTGCCCCCGGGGACGCGCAAAAGATTCCCGTGGTGGTTGCCCCGGCGGTGGACTTCCCCGAGGCCCTGCTCCCCAGCTCTGGCTTGTGCGGCAACTCGGAGGCAGACTGGGGCCATGGGCATACCAGCTGGCGCAGACGACCCCCGCGGAACTTCCGGGCACCCGGACACCGCCGGGACGCGCAACCCCACAACGGCCGCCGACATCATGAGTTCACCTGTTTTCACGGTTTCCCCAAGCACCTCGGTCGAAGAGATCGCCGGGATCCTGGGCAGACGCCGCGTTAGTGCAGTCCCCGTTCTGGAGGAATCCGGGCATGTGGTGGGATTGGTCAGCGAATACGATGTCCTGGCCAAGCCCGGAGAAACTGCCGGCGAGGTGATGAGCCGTGGAGTGATCAGCGTTTCCCCCGATACAGCGTTGGCCGATATCCGGGCCCTGCTGGTGGACCAGCGCATGGGTCGGCTTCCGGTGCTTGACAAGGGAAGGCTCATCGGAATCGTCAGTCGGCGCGATGTCGTGGCCCTGCTGACCACCGAATGGGTGTGTGGAAAGTGCGGCCAACCGGCCCGCGGATTCGAACCTCCCGAGACCTGCCCGACCTGCGGGGGCACCGGCAACTTCATCCTTCAGGAGCAATCCCCCGGCCCCTAGCATTCGCGCCGGACACACACACGGAGAAAAGCCCCTGAAGGAGGAAGACAATGGTCGATCCAGCCAAACAGCAGGATCCCGGGGGGAAGAGGCAGCCAGTGCCCCCGTTTCCCGGTGGCGAAGCCCCGGAAACACTCATCGGCTACTACCGGCAGATGGCGCTCATCCGCCGATTCGAGTTGACGGCCGACCAAATGTACAAACGGGCGAAAATCGGCGGGTACTGCCACCTCAACCTGGGCGAGGAAGCCAGTGTCGTGGGGCTGATGGCCGCACTGAAGCCACGGGACTACCTCTTCACCAACTACCGCGACCACGGTTACGCGTTGGCACGCGGCATGGAAGCCGGGGCCGTCATGGCCGAACTCTTCGGAAAGACCACCGGGGTTTCCAAGGGCCGCGGCGGATCGATGCACCTGTTCGACACCGAAACCCGCATGCTTGGCGGCTACGGAATCGTGGGTGGCCAGATCCCTCCCGCCACGGGGGCCGCGCTGGCACTGACCTACCGCGGCGAGCCGGGACCCGAGGCGGAAGCCGTCATGTGCCAGCTTGGCGATGGAACCACCAACATCGGCGCCTTCCATGAATCGCTGAACCTGGCGGCAGTCTGGCACCTGCCGATTGTCTACGTCATCATCAACAACGGACTCGGCATGGCCACCACCGTCAAGGCCGCTTCCGGCGAACCCGAACTATACAAACGCGGCTGTTCCTACCGCATCCCCGGTGAACGCGTGGACGGCAATGACGTGCTCGCGGTGCGCGACGCGGCGACCCGGGCCCTGGAGCGCGCCCGCATGGAACGTGAACCCTTCTTGTTGGAGCTTCTCAGTTCCCGGCTCCGCGGGCACTCCGTCGTGGATCCCGCCCGCTACCGTTCCCGGCAGGACGTCGAAGAGGCACAGGAAGCGGATCCGGTTCCCGCCTTCCGCGCCCGTTTGCTGGATTCGGGCTTGCTCGATGAATCGGGGGCACAACAAATCGATACCGAGGCCCGGAAGCAGGTCGAGGACGCGGTTGCCTTCGCCGACGCCGGCCCGGACCCGACGCCGGACCAGCTCTTCGACTACGCCTACGCCACCCCCGTAGCCAATTCGCCCAATACCTTGCCCGGGGAACCGGTCACCGGGATCCCCCATCCAGCGAAGAAGGAGCCCCGATGACCGCCATCACCTATCGACAGGCGCTTAACGACGCCTTGCGCTCCGAATTGCTGCGGGACGAAAACGTCATCTTGCTTGGCGAGGAAATCGGCCTCTTCGAAGGTTCCTACAAGATCACCGCCGGGCTGTTGACCGAGTTCGGGCCTCGCCGCGTGCTTGATACCCCAATCGCCGAAGAGGGGTTTGTGGGTGCCGCCATCGGTGCCGCCATGTTGGGCATGCGCCCGGTGGTGGAAATCATGACCCTGAACTTTTCCTTGATAGCGATCGACCAAATCGTGAATCACGCCGCCAAGATCCACGGCATGTTTGGCGGGCAGAGCTCCGTTCCGTTGGTGATCCGGATGCCCGGCGGGGGCGGGCAACAGCTTGCCGCCACCCACTCGCAGAACCTGGAGGTCTGGTACGCCCACATCCCCGGGCTCAAGGTCGTGGCCCCATCCTCGCCGGCGGATGCCAAGGCACTGCTGGTGGCGGCCATCCGTGACGACGACCCGGTGATCTTTCTGGAAAACCTGGCCCTCTACAACACCCAAGGCGAGGTACCCGAGGGGAACCATGTGGTCGAGATCGGCAAGGCCTCGGTGCTGAAGGAAGGCCGGGACATCAGCGTCATCACGTACTCGCGTTCCACCACGGTGGCACTCGAGGTGGCCCGACAGCTGGAATCCGAAGGCATCTTCCTGGAAGTGGTGGACCTGCGCAGCCTGCGTCCGCTGGATCGGGAGACGGTCTGCGCCTCGGTTCGAAAGACCGGCCGCGCCGTGGTGCTCGAGGACGACTGGCTTAGCTACGGCATCGGCGCAGAGATTTCGGCAACCCTCATGGAAGGGGCATTCGACTACCTCGATGCCCCGGTCCGGCGTGTGGCCGCCGCAGAGGTTCCCCTTCCGTATGCAAAGCCCCTCGAAAACGCCGCGCTGCCAACCGCCAAGGACCTGATCCGCGTCATCCGCGAGCAACTCGATGCAACCGGTTTCACTCGATAGGAGATTTCGATGCCCGAGGTGATCATGCCACGGCTGTCCGACACGATGAAGGAAGGTGTCCTCAGCCGTTGGATCAAAAACGAAGGCGACCATGTCCGCGAGGGTGATGTCATCGCCGAGATAGACACCGACAAGGCCACCATGGACCTGGAAGCCTTCGACGAAGGGGTCCTGGAGAAGCAGCTGGTCGCGGAGGGCACCACGGTACCGATCGGTGAACCTGTGGCCATCATCGGCACCGGAACCACCACGGGGAGCCGCGAGGCACCCCCACCAACGGATGCCGCCGCATCCACCTCGGGCGCGGGGTCCCGTGCCCCCGGCGCGCAAGCGGAAAGCCAGGCGGCCGCGGCCAGCACGGACCGGCAGCAGCCTCCGGCCCGCCAGACCCAAGAACCTCCCGCGGCTGCGCCGACAACCCGCATACTCTCCTCGCCGCTGGCGCGTCGAATCGCCAAGGAGCATGACATAGACCCTGCCGACATCATCGGCACCGGACCCGGCGGAAGGATCGTCAGGGCGGATGTCGAGGCCGCGGTGACCGCCCGGGCCCAGGAGTCTGCCCCGAGGCAATCCCCGGCAGCCCAGGCCGCGCAGGCAGGCGCGGGCGACGCCGGCGGGGATTCGCTGGAAATCCCGCTGACCACGATGCGCAAGGTCATGGCCGAGCGGCTCGCCGAAAGCGCCGGCGCGCCACACTTCTTCCTGACCAACGTCGTGGTCGTTGACCGCCTGATGGCCCTCCGCGCCGAAATCAATAAACGTTTCGAGGAATCCGGGGTCAGGGTCAGCGTGACGGACATGCTGGTCAAGGCATGTGCCCTCACCCTCGAAGCCCACCCCCGGGTGAATGCGTCCTGGGCCGGGGACAAGATCCTGCAACACCGCCGCGCACACATTGGTGTTGCGGTGGCCTTGGAGGACGGACTGGTCGTCCCGGTCGTGCGCGACGCGGCCACCAAGGGCCTTGAGGTCATCGCGGCCGAAACCCGCGCGCTGGCGCAGCAGGCACGGAACCACACCCTGGCACCGGCGCAGTTCAGTGGTGGAACATTCACGCTGAGCAACCTGGGCATGTTCGGCATAGACAATTTCACGGCCGTCATCAATCCGCCCGAGGCAGCCATCCTTGCGGTGGGCAGCACCACCCAAGAGCCTTACGTGGACGATGGGCAGCTGCTGAGCCGCCACATCATGAAAGTCACCCTCACGGCCGACCACCGGGTCCTCGACGGGGCCGTGGCGGCTGCATTCCTGCGCGACCTCAAGCGCACGCTCGAGGAACCGCTGAGGATCATCCTCTAAAGGCCCAACCCTGTTGCCGTTCCCGGTGGCGGGGCGGGGCAGGCCTTGTGCCCATGCCTTCTTCCAGCAGGCCACCAGGCAGACCCGCGAAAGGGGCACTATCGCGGGTACCCGATCGATGGCTATGGTGAAGGGGAATGCCCCGGAGCCCAGGTGGCCAGGTCTTGGTCCCTCCGGTGGCACAAACCTGGCTGAAGGAGTCTGAACATGGGTGCTTCGAATCCGGTCAATGAGGGAGGCTCGCCGATCCGGTTGGCCGCCATAGAACACGCCAGGACGCTGCTCAACGGCGTGACTGCGTGCACACCCATCGAGACCAGCGCCTCGCTCAGCGCCCTTGCCGGGGCCACGGTGTTTCTCAAATGCGAGAACCTCCAACGGACCGGATCGTTCAAGCTTCGTGGTGCGTTCACCCGGCTTGCGGCGCTGGGCGATGCCGAGCGCGAGCGCGGCGTGATCGCTGCCAGCGCGGGCAACCATGCCCAGGGCGTGGCCTTCGCGGCACGCGAACTGGGGATCGGCTGCATCGTCTACATGCCCGTCGGGGCCGCGCTTCCCAAGATCACTGCCACCCGCGGTTATGGCGCCGAGGTGCGGCTGGCCGGGGAGGACCTGGCGGAGTCCATCGATCTGGCCAAGGCCGAAGCGGCAACAAACGGATACATCTTCATTCCGCCCTTTGACCACCCGGACATCATCACCGGCCAAGCCACCTTGGGCCTGGAAATCCTGGAACAGGTCCCGGATGTCGCCACCATCATCGTCCCCACGGGAGGCGGGGGCCTGCTCGCGGGAGTGGCAAGCGCCGTGCATCTTTCCGGGTCCCGTGCCCGGGTCATTGGCGTACAGGCCGAGGGGGCCGCTGCGTTCCCGGAATCCCTGGCCCAGGGCAGGCCGGTACGCCTGGCCCGGATGTCGACTCTCGCCGACGGGATCGCCGTGCCCGAGCCAAGCGAGTTGACCCTGGGTATTGTGCGCGAGCACGTGGCCGAGATTCGCACGGTCAGCGAGGAACAGATCGGTGAGGCGATGCTCTTCCTGAACGAGCGGGCCAAACTGGTCGTGGAACCCTCCGGGGCGGCAGGGGTTGCCGCCCTGCTCGACGGCGCCCATGGCCTTGAGGAACCCATCGTTGTGGTCCTTTCCGGCGGAAACGTGGACACGCTGGTGCTTAACCGGGTACTGCAGCACGGCCTGGTCGCGGCCGGACGCTTCATGCAGATGATCGTGCGTGTGGCCGACAGGCCCGGATCCCTGGTCAAGTTCCTCACCGCGCTGGCGGAAACCGAATGCAACGTGGTCAGTGTCGAGCATGATCGAACCAGCAGCGGGCTGGCGGCAACCGAGGTGCAAATCGGCGTCAAGGTCGAGGCCAAGGGCCAGGAACACAAGGTGGAGATCGTGTCGGAGCTACAGCGCCTCGGGTACGAGGTCGCTTTTCCCGCCCTGGACATGGCCTGAACGATATCCCCGAAAATCTTGCGCGCGGGACGGCGGCCGGAAGATGACCATGGAATCGGTCAGCGGCGCCCGGCCCACAGCCCGAGCAGCAGCGGCAGCACCGACCCGATCATCAGCAGGTTGCCCAGCACCGGATCGCCGGGCCGCAGGATCGCCCCGGCAATGAGCAGGGCACCAAAGAGGACCGCGTGGAGTACCCGGCGTCCGGTGCGCTCCAACCGGGCCACCCGGCGCTCGAGGCGCGGGTTGGCCACGGAAAGCGAGCCGTCCTCGATCCGGGCGGCGAGCCGGTCCAGCCGGCCCGGCAGGCGCAGGGCGAGCCCTGCCGCATCCAGCACCTGCTTGGCTGCATCCTGGACGAGGTTTCCACGCTCGTCGCGCACCAGCTGCGCGGCGTAGGGCTCCACCGAGTCCCACAGGTTGAAGGCCGGATCCAGCGAGCTGCACACCCCCGAGGTCAGCGACATCGCGCGGATGATCAGCAGGAAGTCCTCCGGCAGCTGGAAGGGCAGGGACCGGATGACGTCCCCGAATTCCTCTGCGAACGCGCGGAACTCCCGCGGGTCCACCTCGCGCAGCTCGGCAAAGCCCATACCGCCAAAGCGCGCGAACAGCTGCGTCATGGCCCGCTCCAGCCCGGCGGTGTCCGCGGTGGCGACCAGCACCCCCACGTCGCTGATCGCACCGACCAGGCCCTTGCCGTCGCGGGAGGCCGCGGAAACCAGCGCCTTGCGCAGACCGCTGCGCGTGCCCGGGGGCACCTCCCCCATCATCCCGAAGTCGATGAACGTCAGCTTCCACGGGTGCCCGGCTTCCCCGTCGGCGGCCGGGGTGATGAAGATGTTGCCCGGATGCGGGTCGGCATGGAAGTAGCCGTTGGTGAACAGCTGGTCGAACATCACCGCGGCGAACACCGGGGCCACCAGCACCGGGTCGATGCCGGCGGCGACAAGCGCCTGCACATCGGTGACCTTGATCGCCGTGACATCCTGCAGGGTCAGCACCCGGCGGGTGGTCCGCTCCCACGCGACCAACGGCACCGCGACCCGTGCGTCGTCGCCGAAGTCCACGGCAAAGCGCTCCGCATTGGCGGCCTCGTTCAGGTAATCGATTTCCTGGAGGCTGGTCCTGGCGAATTCCCCGACCAGGGCCGGCGCGTCCGCGCGCTCGGAAACGATGCGCACGCGGCTGAGCCAGCCGGCGACCTTGCGCAACGCCGCCAAATCCGCCGCGACGATCTGTTCGATGCCCGGGCGCTGGACCTTGATGACCACCTGGTCCAGTCCGCTGTCCGCCGCGTCGGCCGGCAGCAGCTTCGCCCGGTGCGCCTGCCCGAGGGATGCGGCGGCCAGCGGCTCCTGATCCACCCAGGCGAAGCGTTCCTCGAGTGCGGCGCCCAGCTCCTGCTCGGCCAGGGCACGGATCGCATCAAACGGCACGGGCGGAACCTCGTCCTGCAACCCCTCGAGCTCCTCGGTGATCTCCGGCGGCAGCACGTCCAGGCGGGAGGACATGAATTGGCCCACCTTGATCATCAGCCCGCCAAGCTCCAGCGCCAGGGCGTGAAAGCGCCGGGCGAATAAGCGCATCCGCTTGGGCCGGGTGCGGTCGGAGACCCTGTCCAGCCCGATCCGCGGCAGGAGGATCTCAAAGAACCAGATCCCCGCCAGGTGCCGCGCGGCGAAGCGCAGGATGCGGCGGTACCTGGCGCGGGTGTCCCCGGCCCCGGTGGCCGTGCCGGCACGGCCCCGTGGATCGGCGCTCACTGCGCCTCAGCCCTGGGCGAGGATCGAGTACAGCTTGCGGCGGGCCTCGTCGAGCACCGCCACCGCCTCCTGCACCTGCTCCGCGGAGCCGGTGCGGCCCACCTGGGCCGCCGCCTGGGCAAGCTCGACCCCGGCCTTGGGCAGGGCGGCGAACCCCGTGCCGGAGGCCGATCCTCCCTGCTCCCAGGGAACGGATCCCTTGGCTTCGGCCACTTCCTCGCGGCCTGCCTCGGTCAGCGAGTAGACCTTGCGCCCGTTGGCTTCCTCGGTGTCCACCATCCCTTCGTCCGCCAGCAATTGGAGCGTGGGGTAGACCGAGCCGGCGCTGGGCTTCCAGCTGCCGTGGCTGCGTTCCTCGATTTCCCTGATGATCTGGTAGCCGTGCATCGGTTGCTCGGCGAGCAGGGCCAGGACGGCGGCACGGACCTCGCCACGGCCGGCACGGGTGCCGGTGCGCTTTTCAAAGCGCGAGCGCAGTTCGTCCATGGCCTGCCAGACGCCATCGAAGTTGTTGCCGGGAAATCCCCCGGCCGGGTGTGAACCATGCATCACGATCTCCTTCGGAGAACCTCGAACGATATATAGCGATAGTCAACGATACGTCCGGGACTCCTTGGATGGCAATGGCTTTTCAGGCGCAAAGAAGCGGCCAGGTTCCCGGGAAATCCCGGGAACCTGGCCGCCTCGGTGGTGTTGTCGAACCGATGGCCGCTAGATGCGGTTGGACTCGCTTTCCATGGCAAGGCGGGCCTTGCGGGACATGTGGCTGGAGCCGCGCACGTCGCCGGCCTTCCACTCGTCCCATCCCTCGCGGTCCTTCATGAACGCCTCGATCTCGTCCTTGCTGGCTTCGAGCTTCGGGTCGTGCTTGAGGTACCAGCGGGTTTCGCGCACGATCAGGCCGGAGAGCAGCAGCAGGCCGATGAGGTTCGGCAGCGCCATCAGGCCGTTCATCATGTCGGAGAAGTTCCACACGGCGGTCAGCTCGGTGGTGCAACCCACGTATACAACCAGCGAGAAGACCACGCGGAACGGCATGACTGCCTTGCGTCCGACCAGGCGCTCGATGTTTCGCTCACCGTAGTAGCACCAGCCCAGGATGGTGGAGAAGGCGAACATGACCAGGCCGATGGTCACGATCCAGTGCCCCCACTCCCCCGGCAGGCCGAAGGTGAAGGCGTGGCCGGTCATCAGCGAGGCCTTGATCTGCTCGCCGGTGTCCGGGTCGATGTAGTTCCAGGCGCCGGTGGTGATGATGACCAGGCCGGTGCAGGTGACGACGATGATGGTGTCGATGAAGGTCTGGGTCATGGAGACCAGGCCCTGGCGCACCGGGTGGGTGGTCTGTGCCGCGGCGGCCGCGATGGCAGCCGAGCCCATGCCGGACTCGTTGGAGAAGATGCCGCGGGCCACGCCGAACTGCACGGCGATAATGATGGCCGAGCCGGCGAAGCCGCCCACGGCGGAGGTGCCGGTGAAGGCCTCGGTGAAGATCTGGCCCAGGGCGGCCGGGACCTGGCCGACGTTGGCGATCAGGATGTAGATGGCAGCGCCGACGTAGAAGACGATCATGACCGGCACGAAGCCGGCGGTGACCTTGCCGATGGACTTGATGCCGCCGACGAGCACGATCATCGCAAGCACGGTCAGCACGGCGCCGGTTCCCCAGGTCGGGACGCTGAAGGAATTCTCCAGGTTCGCTGCAATCGAGTTGCCCTGGGTCATGTTGCCGATGCCGAAGCAGGCGATGGTTGCGGCAATGGCGAAGAACAGCGCCAGGAACTTGCCGAACGGGCCCTTGATGCCGCGTTCCAGGTAGTACTGGGGACCGCCGGACTTCTCCCCTGCGGTGTCGGTGCCGCGGAAGCGGACACCAAGGTAGGCCTCGGAGTACTTGGCGGCCATGCCGACCAGGCCGGTGACCCACATCCAGAACAGCGCGCCCGGGCCGCCGATGCCGATGGCCGTGGCCACGCCGACGATGTTGCCGGTGCCGACGGTCGCGGCCAGCGCGGTGGTCAGTGCCTGGAACTGGGAGATGTCACCTTCGGAGCCGGCGTCCTTGCGCTTGAGCAGGCCCAAACGCAGGGCCACTCCCAGCTTGAAGAACTGCAGTCCACCCAGGCGGATGGTCAGGTAGAGCCCGGTGCCCAGCAGCAGCGGGATGAGCATGAACGGTCCCCAGATGACACTGCTGATGTCTCCGAAGAATGTTGCAAGGTCTTCCATAATTATGGTTCCCATATCTTCTCGTGCGAGTGATGTATTGTGCCGGTGATCAGCGTCACAAAGCACCTATCCTACTCGAACCGACCGCCGGTCGGTGAGCGGGAGCACAGCGCGGACAGCCCACCCACGACAACCGGTAGGGTTTGTGCGATTAGAGGTGCAAAACGTCTTTGGGACAACGAAAAAGACCGCCCTTTCCCCTTCCGAAGAGGGAAAAGAACGGTCTTTTGCAGACAAAGCGTCTTGGCGGGGACTACATCCCGAAGTCGGCCGGGGAATCGAAGGGACCCACCACGGTGATGGTGCGCGGGCGGGCGGCCAAAAGGGCCGCCAGTTCCTGCACCTGTGCCGGGGTGACGGCCTTGACGCGGTCCAGGGACTCGTCGATGTCGTGGAAGACCCCGGTGACCAGCTCGGCCCGGCCCAGGCGCGACATGCGCGATCCCGGGTCCTCCAGGGCCAGCACCATGCCGCCGGAGAGCTGGCCGACGGCCTTGCGCAGTTCCTCGTCGGTGATGCCGTGCTCGGCGAGCTTTTCCAGCTCTTCGGCCAGCAGCTTGATGACGCGCTCGGTCTTGGCCGGGGCGCACCCGGCATACATGCCGAAGTAGCCGGCATCGGAGTACGCGGCGGAGAACGAGTAGGTGGAGTACACCAGTCCGCGCTTCTCCCGGATCTCCTGGAACAAGCGCGAGGACATGCCGCCGCCCAGGATCGCGTTCAGCACGCTCATCACGTGGCGGCGCTCGTCGGTGGCGACGATGCCGGGGCAACCCATGATGATGTTGACCTGCTCGACGGGTCGGCGGATCACGTCGATGCGCTCGGAGCCGGTGATTTCCACCGGGACCGTGGAGCGGCGCGGCACCGGGGAGGCGCCTTCCTCAAGGTTCCAGCCGGCGGTGCGCAGCGCGGCGAGCACCTGCTCGCAGACCTCGTCGTGGTCCAGCGAGCCGGCCACGGTGATGACAAGTTCGTCGGGGGTGTAGAAGCGCTGGTAGTGCTCCCAGACGGCCTCGCGGCCGATTCCGGTGATGGCCTCGGGGGTGCCGCCGATCGGGCGGCCCAGGGCGTGTTCGCCCATCACTGCCTCGACGAAGCGCTCGTGTGCCACGTCCCCGGCGTCGTCGGCGTCCATCGCGATTTCTTCGAGGATCACGTCGCGTTCCTGCTCGAGCTCATTGGGATCGATCACCGCGGAGGTGACCATATCGGCAATGACGTCGATGGCCATGGGAAGGTCGGTGTCCAGCACGCGGGCGAAGTAGCAGGTGCTTTCCTTCGCCGTGGCGGCGTTTGACTCCCCTCCCACCTCGTCGAAGGCGGAGGCGATTTCCAGCGCGGTGCGGCGCTTGGTGCCCTTGAACAAGAGGTGCTCCAGGAAGTGTGTCGAGCCGTGTTGCCCGTCCTGCTCGTCGCGGGAACCCACTGCCACCCAGAAGCCGATGGTGGCCGAACGCTGGCCGGGCATCGCCTCGGTCAGCACGCGGACGCCACCGGGCAACACGGAGCGGCGCACCAGCGCCCCTCCGGCTTCCCCGTGGATGATGGTGGGGTCTCCCGCCTCGATGGGGGCAGCGGTGCCGGAGACGCCGCGCTCCCCTGCCTTGGCAGGGGATACTCCAACGCCGTTGAGCGGGAGGGGAATCATGACCACTGAGAAAGTCCTTTGCTGTACACAGAAAATTGGGGGGCGGACCGCGCCTTCAAAAACGCGAAACGCATTCATCTATTCTTCCACAGTGCCACCGTTAAGCCGCAGGACTATGAGCGGACTCCCAATTGGGCATACACCCCGACTGCCCCTCCCCCCATGGATTTGGCCGTTAACAGGAAAATCCCGGCCCACCAAAAAGGTGGGCCGGGATTTTTTATCCTAGAAGACTAGGAACTGATTACTCAGCAGCCTCGACAAGGTCGTCCTCGGCTACAACCGGGGCAAGCGAGAGCTTTCCGCGATCGTCGACCTTGGTGATTTCGACCTGAAGCTTCTGGCCCACGGAGACAACATCTTCGACGTCGTCGACGCGCTTGCCACCGGCGAGCTTGCGCAGCTCGGAGATGTGCAGCAGGCCGTCCTTGCCCGGGGTCAACGAGATGAACGCACCGAAGGTGGTCAGCTTGACGACGGTGCCGAGGTAGCGCTCGCCAATCTCAGGAACCTGGGGGTTGGCGATGGCGTTCACTGCGGAGCGTGCGGCTTCGGCCGACTCCCCGTTGGTGGCGCCGATGAGGACGGTTCCGTCGTCCTCGATGGAGATATCCGCTCCGGTATCTTCCTGGATCTGGTTGATCATCTTGCCCTTCGGGCCGATGACCTCGCCGATCTTGTCAACCGGGATCTTCACCGAGATGATGCGCGGAGCGTAGGTGGAGAGCTCGTCCGGGGTGTCAATGGCCTGGTTCAGGACATTGAGGATATGCAGACGGGCTTCGCGGGCCTGGGTCAGCGCAGCTGCCAGGACCGATGCCGGGATGCCGTCAAGCTTGGTGTCAAGCTGGATGGCGGTGATGAACTCGGAGGTACCTGCAACCTTGAAGTCCATGTCGCCCATGGCGTCTTCGGCGCCGAGGATGTCGGTCAGTGCCGCGTAGCGGGTCTGGCCGTCAACTTCGTCGGAGACCAGGCCCATGGCGATGCCGGCAACGGCAGCGCGCAGCGGGACACCGGCGTTGAGCAGCGACAGGGTCGCGGCGCAAACCGAGCCCATCGAGGTCGAGCCGTTGGAGCTCAATGCCTCGGAGACCTGGCGGATGGCGTACGGGAATTCCTCGCGCGACGGCAGCACCGGCTGGATGGCGCGTTCTGCCAGGGCACCGTGGCCGATTTCGCGGCGCTTGGGGGAACCCACGCGGCCGGTTTCACCGGTCGAGTACGGCGGGAAGTTGTAGTTGTGCATGAAGCGCTTGCGCGTCACCGGCGACAACGAGTCGATCTGCTGTTCCATCTTGAGCATGTTCAAGGTGGTGACGCCCATGATCTGGGTTTCGCCACGCTCGAAGATCGCCGAACCGTGGACGCGGGGAAGAACCTCGACCTCGGCGGTGAGCTTGCGGATGTCGGACAGGCCGCGGCCGTCCATGCGGATCTGGTCGGTCAGGATGCGCTGGCGCACGACCTGCTTGGTGACCGCACCGAAGGCCTTGGAGATCTCGCCTGCGCGGGTCTCGAAGGCGGTTCCCTCGGCGGTGAGCTCTGCAACGACCTCGTCCTTGAAGGTAGAGGCTGCGGTGTCGCGCTCCTGCTTGCCGGCGATCTGGTAGATCTTGGCGAGCTTGGCGGTTGCCTCGGCCTCGACGGCTGCGTAGGCGTCGTCTTCGAAGTCACGGAAGATCGGGAACTCGACGGTCGGCTTGGCGGCGCGTGCTGCCAGGTCCGACTGTGCCTCGCACAGTGCCTTGATGAACGGCTTTGCAGCCTCAAGGCCCTGGGCGACAACCTCTTCGGTCGGGGCCGTGTGGCCCTGTTCCTTGATGAGGGTCCAGGCGTTGTCGGTTGCTTCGGCTTCAACCATCATGATGGCGACGTCGTCGCCGGCGATGCGGCCGGCCACGACCATGTTGAAGACGGAGTTTTCCAGCTGGCTGTGCTTCGGGAAGGCAACCCACTGGGCACCGTTTCCGTCGTCGACCAGGGCAACGCGGACGCCGCCGATCGGGCCGGAGAACGGCAGGCCCGAGAGCTGGGTCGACATCGAGGAGGCGTTGATGGCCACCACGTCGTAGAGCTCGTCCGGGTTGATCGCCAAAACGGTGACCACGATCTGGACCTCGTTGCGCAGGCCCTTGACGAAGGTCGGGCGCAGCGGGCGGTCCATCAGGCGGCAAGCCAGGATGGCTTCGGTCGACGGGCGACCTTCGCGGCGGAAGAAGCTGCCCGGGATGCGGCCGGCAGCGTACATGCGCTCCTCGACGTCCACGGTCAGCGGGAAGAAGTCGAAGCCTTCACGCGGGTGCTTGCCGGCAGTGGTTGCCGAGAGCAGTGCGGTCTCTTCGTCGATGTAGACCATGGCTGCACCTGCAGCCTGCTGGGCCAGACGGCCGGTTTCGAAGCGGATAACGCGCTTGCCGTATCGACCATTGTCGATCACGGCCTCTGCGAACTGAATTTCGGGACCCTCCATTGGGGCGTGTCCTTTCGATCAATATCCGCAGCACACTGCGAACAAGCCACACATGCGGTGCAACCTGGTCTTCGATCGAGACTCGCGCTCTTCTCATGGAAGAGCGAAAGCCACTACCGAGGACCGCGACTGTCTTCCGGTGGGTCAAGTGCGCGAGGTGCGCGGATATTTCGTCTTGTTTCTGTGCTGGTCATGCGAAATTGCAAACCATACGTATACCAGCCTACCGGGTTTAAGGATTCGGCGCAGTGACGGCGCGAACTCGTGGCTTAGGGGGAATTCACGGCATGCAAACGCGCATAAAAGGCAGCGATCATATGTCTTTGGCCGTCGAGCGAATGCCACAGCGAATGGTCGTCGAATTCGCTTCAGGGTGCACGACCGAAGTTCGTACGTTGTATCGCTTCTTGTGCGACCGCTAACGCGCCATGACAGAAATATAGGTCACGACAACCTGATAGTTGTTGAAGCGAGTTTTGCAGTGAAGGATCCCCCACCGCGACACCCTGAAAATTCAAGGAACTAGGATTCGCGCATGACCCGCCCGCAATAATGCCCGGTGAAGGTGGCACAAACGCTACACTTGGGGCATGTCACCGCACCTGGTCGGGTACGCCCGCGTCTCCACCAACCAACAAGACCTCGCCTCCCAGCAAGCGGGCCTCACGGCACTCGGCGTTCCGGACGAATTGGTCTATGTCGACCATGGGCTCACCGGCCGGAACCGCGAACGCCCCGGACTGAAACAGGCCCTGGCCGCCTGCCGGGCCGGGGACACCCTGGTGGTCACCAAGCTCGACCGTCTCGCCCGTTCCCTGCCCGACGCCCGGGACATCGTCGAGGACCTCACCCAGCGCAACATCAAACTGAGCCTCGGTGGGTCCGTCCACGACCCCACCGACCCGGTCGGCCGGCTCCTGTTCAACGTCCTAGCCATGGTCGCCGAGTTCGAATCCGACCTCATCCGCGCAAGAACTAGGGAAGGCATGCAGATCGCCAAGGCCAAGGGAAGGCTCCGTGGCAAGCAACCCAAGCTCTCCCCTGCCCAGGAAAAACACCTCATCGCCCTCCACCACGACGGGAAGCACACTAGCGCGGAAATCGCCGAGCTCTTCGGGGTCGCCCGGAGCACGGTCTACAGAATTGTCCAGCGGAACCAATAGTCGAAAGAACTGTCTGGAGTTCGCCTCGAGAGTCCCACACAAGGTCAGCGACGGAACAAGAATATCTCTGGCACTTCTCCAGGGAATTAGCCCGTGGGACTATATGGGAAACTCCGAGCAAGGTTGAAGAAAGTACCTCCAGTGAGCCTGATGACCACGCCATCGGGCGTTCCCGCGACGGGTTGACGACCAAGATCCGCCTTGGTTGACGGCAACATGCGCCCTTTGGTCCTCATCCTCGGGCCTGACCAGGGCAGGGACTCGCCCATGTGGGCGGGGTCAATCCCTAAGTAGGGATATGTTCCCACTTGGCGCCATATGCGCGCGGTGACATTTGCATGTCTTGGTAGAAGTCCCATCCCTGATCTCTGCTGGTGAAGACCTCTTCATAGGTCTTCCCGCTCTCCTCCACGGACCTCCATGTGACTCTGTACTTCAGGTTTGGATCTTCATAGCCGCTTGTCGGTTCGTGTCTCATCTTTCGGGCTCCCTTTGACGTGTGGAAAGACGCTAGCATGTTCATCCTTAGCGGTCGAACGGAAATGCGAAGCAGAAAGCGCGGCATCCGAGTGATCGGCGACAACCATAGTGCGTCGTTTAATAACAACGGAGTGTTGCTGCACCCCCGCGGCGCGGTTCGTGAGTAGGCTGATTTCGTGGTTATCCCGGAGAAAACCCTCGGTGAACCACCTGCGTCCGTTGAGCCTGATAATTTTTCAGCCTTCGGCGCTCGGGTTCTCAATCAACTTAGCGTGAGTGCCTGGTTACCGGGTGCCTTCTTGATCGTTTGCGCCGCCTTGCTGGCATGGTTCCGCGCGAAAAAGGTAATCACCCTTAGCGGCATAGATACATACGTGGAAGACAATTGGGTTCCCCTTCTCGTGTTGGCTTTGCCTGCGTTAGTGATGACAACCCTTATTACGCAGGCATTCGCCTTCGAGTCCATACGGTCGCTCGAAGGGTACTGGCGCCGGCGAGGACCGGCATCGTGGTGGAGGAGCTTCTGCATATGGCGCAAACTCCGGAAAAAGAAAGCCTTGACGAGCCGCTTTCATGCGGCGCAGGCCCGAGCGTTCCATGGAGCGCGTCCTACGCTGCTCAAGCGCAGAATTAGTGCAGCTGTCTTGCTTGCTGTCGAAGCTAACGTTGCCAACGTCGAACCGCCGCCGGGAATCTCGGAGGAGCAGTTGTCCCAGGCCAACGATTTGGAGTGGTGGAAATCTTGCAAGCCTTGGGATTCGGCGAAGCTACTACGCCTAGATCAGGATTTGAACGAGTTCCCGGAGGACAACAGAATCATGCCGACGACACTGGGCAACATTCTGCGAGCCGCTGAGGACCAACTCCGCAACACGAACGGAGATATAGAAGGCTTCGTCATGCGGCACAGGCATCTCGTGCCGTCACGAGTACTGGCGCACCACGATCAATTCCGCACCCGGTTAGACATGTACTGCACGCTCGTTTTCGTAGCGGCCACAGTTGCGATGGCGTCAGTCCCCGCCCTGTGGGACCTACCCGCTGTCGATCGTATGGTTGTGCCACTCGTGCTGCTCGTGACTTCATGCGTGAGCTACGGGGCGGCTCTTTCGAGTGCGCGCGGATACAGGACGGCACTCCGGCAAATCGATAACTCAGTGGAAGATACACACAACTAAGCCGCCCCCTCGGCTCGCTCAGGCTCCATTTCTACGTCGCATTTGAGACACGGAACCGAACGGAGCAATTTCTTAGTCTGTCCGCATGCCGGGCATCGGAAGAGCTTGGCAATTAATTTGCCAACCCCTGGACCCCGGTCATCCACCATACGCTCGATGATCCTCGCACCGTTGCTGCCCGTCAAGCGGCGACATCGGCCCTCCAAGGTGCCCGCACAACGGCGTGCCCGCCGGGCAAACCTGCCACCCTCGACTGAGCCATGTGGGCGTTAAGCGGGACGCCAACTCTGAACGCAATCTCACAACCGATGGGCTACAAGACAACCGATCAAGACACCTTAGATCCCTGACACTTCAGGGACCGAACTGTCTTGCTACCATGTCCCATAAGTAGAGGGTGGATTTGCGGTAGGCAACCACTGTTGCGGGACACTTTGGAGACGACAAATGGGCAAATTGATCGGGTACGCACGAGTATCGACCCGGGCACAGGACAGTGACCGGCAGATCACCGACCTGCTAGGTGCCGGGGTTCGCCGCGATGACCTGTACACGGACCAGGGAGTCAGTGGCGCCAGGGCCAGTCGGCCCGGATTCGAGAAGGCACTGGAAGCCCTGCAGGAGGGCGATACCCTCGTGATCACCACCCTGGACCGACTGGGTCGATCCACCGCCAACATGCTGGATCTTTCCAAAGCGCTTCGGGAGCGCGCAATCGGGCTGCGGGTGCTCAATCTGGGAGGCGGCGACGTGGACACCGGCACCCCGATGGGTTCGATGGTCTTCACCGTCATGGCGGCACTGGCGCAGATGGAGCTGGAAATCAAACGGGAACGGATTACCGATTCAGTGTCCAAACGCCGGGCGGCGGGCAAGGACTTGGGTGGGCGGCGGGAACGATTCACCAACAGCCAGATCGACAACGCCCGACGCCTGATCGACGCCGGTCAGCCGGCCACCCACGTTGCTCGGGACCTGGGCATGTCCCGAGCAACCCTGTACCGGCGCATCGCAGGGATTGAAGCCAAACACTGGATCGCTACTCAGGGCTGATTCTTGTCGGGCGGGACAGCTATAGGAATCTCAGGCCTTTAACGATCATGACCAAGTGCTTAGCGCCAACCGCTGTACCACCGGTCCCCAATGCCGGGACCATCCTCAGGCCCAAAGTCAGATATTCATGCCGCTGACGTCATTCGGTAGCCGAGGGAGGCTTGGGCAGCTCCCAGACCCTGGCGAATTCGTCCGCAACCTGCGACCAGACCAGCCGAATCCCATCCTCGACCGAGTCGATCCCATCGGCTAACGGCGGGAAGACGACGAATTCGTGTGGGATGGTTCTGCCGGCTCTGTCTTGCCGTCCCAGCGGGTCGGGGAAACGCAGCGCCACCTTCTCGCCGACGCGGCGCCAGACTTCCGGATCATCCCCGACACTTGAGAAGACCTCGTGGTAGGTCGGGAGCGGATCCTTGAAACGCCCGTTGCGGAGAAAACGGAAGCCCCAGGCTCGGCCACGAGTGGCCCAGATAAGGCTCATCTTTGGCTCCTGAGGAGGATCTGTTCCTTTTCGCCCTGCTCCAAGTCCATCCGGAAGCCGGTCAACGTGGCTGTCATGTAGTCATTCTTGGCCAGGGCTTCGGAGTTAGCCTTCCGCAGTTTGTCCCCGGCCAGCTGGACAGCGGCATTCACGACTTCCTTCGAGAAAACAAGACCTACAAGTCTCAGCAAAGGTCCTACCGGGCCAGGGGGCTGGAACTTGTTTCCGATCAGCGCAGCGGCCAGAGTACCGGCTCCGCTGAGCAGGTTCTCGGCCACCTTGCCGGGGATCTGTTTCGCCCGTGCCCACCGGAGGTGCCGCTCGAATGGGAGTATGGCAGCCATCGGCAAGATCAACTCCAAGCCAATCCTCTTGGCGACCTCGATCTTTTCTGCACCGAACTTCGCTGATGAAAGCAGCACGAAGTCCTCCCCCACCGACAACGCGTCGCTGCCTTCCACCAGCCCAGCGAGCACCTCGCGCAACGCGTTGATGTCCTCGCCGGCCTTCTCGATGAGAAGGTCCCTGAAGTTGAAGACGTCAAGGTCAGGCAGCAGATCGGATTTTGACAGGGCCATAATCCAGATCCGCGGAAACTCGACGAGTGGCTTGCCTCCCTCCAACAGCTCATCCTTGAGCGACAGCAGTCCGTTGCGGAAATTGGCCAGCAATGACTGCAGGTACCGTTCCTCCTCCCCGGCGTTGTCCAGCAAGCGCTGGCCGTCAACCAGCAGAAGAGCGACATCGGAACCCAGCAAAGACCTGAAGGTGTCGACCCTGCGCTGGGCTTCCTCTGGCCCGCTGACGTCCTCCTCGAACCACTCTCCCGGGTAGTCGTGCCAAACGAGGCGCAGTGCGTCGAAAGGACTAGATTTCATTGCCTTCGGATCAAACCCGTCCTTGAGCTTGATGGAGAAAGAGTAGGACGTGGCTGAGAAACGGTCGTGCGCGGGTAGTCGCGCTGAGTTTCTCATGCCAAGGTAGTTTCGATGCAGCCGATTGCCTTGGCCGGTCTCGTCAGCGACGACATGGAACAGACTGTCCTTGAGGTACTGGGACTCCTGCTTGGCTCCGTAGAACGAGGAAATCATGACGGTCTTGCCGCTGCCGCTCTCGCCAAAAACGGCAATGTGTTGCTCCAGCGCTCTCTTCAGTTCCATACGGGAATCTTACGGGAGCCGGCGTCCTTCCCCCCAGGTCACCGCGCCTTCGAACCCGAGTAGCCGTCAATCCATGTAAATCATAGATATAGTCACCAAGCTCGGATCTTTCACCCTATCGAAAACCACCGTTGGGAATGCTTGCCCGTCGAACATTTTGAATTGCGCATCCAGCGTCGAATCCGAGGCTTCCTTATCGGTGATCTCCGGCAATGACATTTCTATCCCACTGCAAGGACATGTCCAGTTGACTCCTAAGAACTTATGAAGGAGCTGCCAGGATTCCCATCCGGGATCCTAAATTGACGGGACGCGCTGATTCTCTGACGTCGGGCTGGGGTATACCCCAGAATGACAATCGGTAAACATGGTCTTGTTTTGCTTAATGCTGTCCTGCCATAATTCGAGCATGGACGACATCATTATTCGCTGGGTGGGGGAAACACCGACCGATGCATGGGGCCAGCTGGCGGCATTCACCAAGGACGGGAGCATTGTCGGCCAGGCGACCTACAAACGCTGGGAGCACAAACCCGAGTTCACCTACCTCAGTGGCTTCTTCGTCGACAACGAGTACCGGAAGCATGGTCTGGCATCGGACATGATGCATAAGATCTTCGAGCGTCTCGGTCGCAACCGTCCATACATGGTGACCCTGTCCGGAAACCTGGACCGTCACTTCATGGAGGCCATCGCCACCGAGAACGATGCGCCCAAGCTTTTCGAGATGCTTGAAGACCGCTCATACAAACCGATGAACTAACAATGCCCCTGGGGTTCTGTGCTTGGCCCCGGACCAACGGCACTCGCCTTCGCCAAGGAAACAGCTACCGCTTCACCACTGGTTGGAGGTGAAGTATTAACAACGCCCCTCATGGGTTGATGCCAGTGAGTCCCAATTACGCTGTCGGCGCCCTCCCGAGATCCCCATGTCGACAGACATGTCCCATCAAACGTCCGGTCCGGCCTTCCCTGCACCGGATATCACGAGACACCTTGTTGAGACCACGTTGTCGCCGTTTACCCATCTTTTTTCCTCTCCGGGAACAAGCCTCCGGATCTCAGCAAACGATCCTTTAATGGGACGGGCCATCGATGTGGCCGGAATGCGCGATGTATCCTTTGAAAGGAGGAACAAATGATTTCTGACTCGGTCCCATGGAAGCAAGAGCTTATTAAGGTAGCTGCCAGGTTGGAAAAGAAAACCACCCAAAAGCGATGGACCGAACGCTCAGATTTTCTTGTTGAAAGAGACATCATGATCGGCGCCTATACGATTCGCAAATTAATCGAGGCACCTGCGAAGCTGTCAGATCCCGTAAAGCAGCTCCACGTCCCCATATTGAGTTTCCCCCTCAAAGCGGATACCGCTCCACCAGATTGGTGGTCAGCGTATCGCTGGTGGGAGCACTACAGCTTAGAGGTCCCCAGCAAAGCACAGATCAACCTACGCACCTTTTGTAACCACGTAGTTCATAGCTTCGTGTTCGCTTTCCATCTCACAGACCAGGGCGAGGGACTCGCGGGCGTGTTTCTGAATTCAGAGTTCGAAAGCCAAAAAGCTCTCACATTCATTGGCACGGGAACATTAATCGAGCTCTTCCGTGCCGTAGGAAATGATGGCGTTTACAGCATGCAGATGAGTCGCGACAAGAATGGAAAGATGCAAGTTATCAAAGCGGAAGGACCTCCAGTAGCTTTTTCTCCGGCTGTCCAGATTCCGTTCTAGTCTCCGCCCTTAAGGATTTCAAACCAGCTTACGAACCAAGTATTCAAGGACGGCAGAGACGCATTCCCAATGCCAGTGGATCCAAGGTTGATCAGGGGATCCTTGATGTTTGGCGATGTTCCTGAGACGATTTAGTTCCGCGACGACTTCATTCGGGGTATGTGTGTGGTCGATATGTGAGTTACTGTCCTGAGTCAACAAGTTAAAGTGCTTCGTTCCAGGAAAATAGCCCAGCTCTTGACACATCGCCCGAAGTTCGGGCCAGGACATTCTATTCGGGTTGCTCTTAACCGTACGTTCCAGTTGCTGACTTACCTTGGACGAAGCCTGACCTAGGCTCTCTTTGTCGGTCCTATTGAGACTTTCCTTCATAATCTGTTCGGCAGCTGTATGGAGTTCCTCAAGTAGCACCAATCCCTTGATCCTGCCTAGCGCAAAATCCGCTAACATCTCCTCGGTGATGAACAGTCGCGTTTGCAAGACGGGAACTGCGGGAACTGCTCCTGCTAACTCGTACACGGGATAATAGAGAACTGTCTGTTTGGCACTGCGGAGTATCTGCAAAGGCTCATCGAAAAGTGAGTCACGGCCTCGCAAGAAAAGGTTCACGAACCCTAGTCCCAGACGAAAAGATTCGGAGGGCGATTGCGGTGAAAGTACCCCTTGGCAGATCAGCGGTAAGTCCATTTCCAACACTCGCCCGAGGAGGTCAAGCCTTCGTGTCTGACCGTTGACCTGACAATATATTTGATTCATGCCAATGCGTTGCGTCCGCCAACTGCATTTTAGTGCTCGCGCCCGGACCTTAGCTGCTCGCATGCAGGCCTCAACGAACGCTGCTTGCACCTCGGTGTAGACAAACTCGAAATCGAACCCTGCCATTTACTTCTAATGCTTCCTATAATAACTAGAGCGAGAATAGATCTTCACAGATTAAAGTGAGGTGTTTTCTTGGATATTCACAGTAGATAACTTCCCTTCTATTTCCCTATACAAGGGGAAGAAATTAAAGCAATGACCTAATACGGATGAGTCTAGGATCAGACCCTACCGCGCTGGACAGGGACATGCCGCAAAGTGCATACAATAGAGCCGTCCGGATCGATTCTGAAACCCATCCGGACAGCTCTGCACTAATGCCCAAAAATTCTCAACCCCGCCTTGGGGACGTCTAGGTGGTCATTTCAGCAAAGCGAGCGAAGAGGACCTCTTGGCGTTCTTTCTCTCCTGAACATGTTTTCTTGGATCCGAAGGCTCGATCGACGACGGCATCAAGTTTTCTGTGCGCAGCGGCTAGGGAGACAGGCATGGCCAATGGTTGGTAGATATCAGCTAGGGAACGGCCATGCAATATCTCTCGTGCGCTTAGAACCTCTTTGCCGGCCTCGATAAGCTTTGTCCGAGTTATTGTATCGAGCTGTGGCAACGGCAGGGTGTTCCAGACAAGTTTCTTGGAAAACCGGAGATCTGATTTCAAACGCCCGCCAACGGTCTTCTGCCAAGTTATGAACATGGACGACGAAACGATGGCAAACGCAAAACCGTCAGGATCCACAGCGGTGGAGTTGAGGTTGCTGCTGACAGTTTCCGGGTCGTACGACTGCGCGGTAAAGAAGTGCCGGTGCCCAGACACAACGTTTGGAATGCAAAGGTACCGTTCGGTTGGTTGCCCATTGAAATAGAACAGGTGCGGTGTCGCGGCCATGTCGCGTGTGGACGCCAAAGGACTGGCTAGGCGCATCGTTCTCACCGCTTCGAGCCGCGCCTTGAGTGCCGGCGATTTGCTGACGTCCGCGGGATCCAGGTCAACAAGCCAGAGGCACCAGCGCTTTTCATTGCGGACGAGTTCTTTCGCCCCGACGTAGGGACGAACATACTTGGCCATGATCGGATCGGCCATCACCTCGTTGTATTCGTCCAGAGTGACCACGAGGTTTCCCCCATCGGCAGGCAGAGATCCGTAGACCGCAGGAGGCAATTCCGGTGAAAGTGTCTTGTTGCTTCCGGCGACGAGAACGTTGGGGCCGTCCACCAGATAGGCATTGATGGTTGCCGCCGGTGTCTCCAGAGGAATACCTCGGAGATCGTCGTAGGTAAAAATTCTGCCGGGGGGGTTCTTCTCTCGGTCAAACCCGATGATCACGCAATGGACCGATGCAGCGTTCGTGGCTTCCGAGGTCCAGGCGAAAGTCCGGTGCGCAAACCTGATCCGCCAGCCTGCCTGGAATACGGATGCGAAAATGCGTGCCGGCTGATCGCCCTGCACGATGGAGTTGGTGGACACGAAGGCCCACCGCCCTCCCATGGTGTCCCCGTAGTAGTCCAGCACCTTGGCGTACCAGCCGGTCACGTAGTCCAGGCGGCCGGGGTTCTTCGTCCTCCAAACCAGTCGCAGGTCTGCAGCTTGTTCCTTGGATCGCGTGGCATGTCCCAGGAAAGGCGGATTGCCCATCACGATTGTCGAGGCCGAGGCCTCGACAATGTCGTTCCAGTCGAGTTGCAATGAGTTTCCCACGACAATGGTGGAGGACTCAACGAGTGGGAGCATTTCCGGTGCCAGACCCAGCGACAGGGCCATTTCCTGGTTGGCCTGATGGTTGACCAGGAACATAGCCGTCTGGGCGATGGTCGCTGGCCATTCCTCGAGTTCGATGCCGTAGAAGCTGGTCATCTTTACGGTGAGAAGTTCGCTGGCGTCAAAGACCATCTGTGCCGCGGATCGATCTAGTTCCTGGAGCCGCTTAAGGATGTCCAGCTCGAGCGTTCGGAGTTCACGGTAGGCGATGATGAGGAAGTTTCCGCAACCGCAGGCGGGGTCGAGGAAATGCATCTGCCCCATGTCCCGTTGCAGTTTCCGCAGACCAGCCGTGCTGTGTTGATTATCGATAAATCGCTGGCGCAGTTCGTCCAGAAACAGCGGTTCAATGGCCTTCAGGATATTGGTCTCGGTCGTGTAGTGCTCACCGAGACCGCGACGGGCGTCCTTAGACTTCACGGACTGGAAGAGGGAGCCGAAAATGGCCGGACTGATTTGCCCCCAGTTGAAGTAACAGGCCTCGATGAGCTTGTCACGCATGGTCTTGTCAAAGTAGGGGATCTCGATGGATTCGCCAAAGACCGACCCATTTACATAGGGGAATCGTTGGATCAGCTCGTCGGCCGCCTTGTACCGACTTGCGACGGGCTTGTTTAGGGCCTGATAGAGGACTGCTAATTGAGCACCAAGGTCCGATCCGTCAGGACTGGTTCGCGTCTCCAAATACTCAAGAAAGAGGTCGCGCTCCCAAAGCCCCGAGTCATCCGCAAATAGAGCGAAGAGAGTGCGGACCAAGAAGATCGAGGCTTGGTGCTCGTCGTAGCCAGTCTTCTCCAATTCCTCATAAAGGCTGGCCATTAGCTGGGCCGCCTTGATTGAGGCGGACTCTTGCTGCCGTGACCCAAAGGTGCGCTTCTGGTAGCCGGCAATGAAGCCGAGCCGTTCACATTCAGTGGGCAGATCCTCGAGCGCGAAGGTCACGGCTTCCACGCCGGGCGCAGCATCGAGGTCGCGAATACGGAAGGTAGCGAAGTCGCAGGTAACAACATAGCGCGGCATTGCTGCATCGGGAATCTTTGTAAGGTAGTCCATGGCTTGTTCCTCGGCCTTAACGAGGTTCTTACCGGCGGATTTCTGCTCGGCAATCATTGTCCCTGGCCAGAACACGTCAATAAACCCGCCGCTGCCATCGAGCCGTTTGGCCTGGGCCTCGAACTTTGCAACGCTTCGACGGCGGACGCCGTACACCGCGAATAGTTCAGTCCAAAACGACTGGGATTCCCCCTTCTCATAGGTCTCCCCTGCCCAATCCTTTACGAACGCAGCTGCGTTCTTCCGGATTTCCCCCCATGCAATCGGTTTATCACTCATTTCCTTATCATCTCAGGTCGGGGTGATTAAACGGATTAGAAACGGCCGTTACTGTTGATCCTGATCAAGAGGCGCACCCTCAATTCTGAGTTGAAGCATGCTTTGAGCCCTGGACGCGACCCGCCAATACCGACATAAGCGGTTGTCCAGAGGATGCACCTGCTCGGACCCCAGCAGACGAAAGATACAAAAATGACGTTCAAAGAAAAGCTGATCCTAGGGATCACCGCAATAGTCGTGATTATCGCAAGCATCGTTGCCTCCAATTTTTTCACGAAAGAAACCACCGAAGGGCTTACCTTTTGGGCCTCGACCATAGGAACAGCAATCGGAGGCATGATAGCCGTAATCGCGGCGGTACTCCTGTGGCAAGCAGAAGCACGCGCTGGGCGTCGGCAGGCCAAAATCGATTCAAATTCCAGAGCCGTCGTAGTAATCCTGAATAGCACGCGGAGAATGAAGTCGATTGTCGGTAAGGGGTCCGTCTATGACGAAGCGGGATATCCGTATGTAAAGGACGAAGTTGCAGAAAAAATCGCGGAGCTGGCGGCAGAAATTACCTCGGCAGTTATCTGGATCCGAAGTGACCAAGCCCGTTCAGAGCTCCTTGAAGCCAAGACTTACCTCACGACTAATAGTGATTTCATGATGCTTGGACCAGATGTTCGCTACGCAACGAGAATTCGTCACATATGCAACTGGATGGAAGAGCTTTGTGATGATCTGCTGTACCTAAAAAATGAACGAAAAGGGCTCACTCACCGAACAGAGTATGCGGAGGCCTGGCAGGAGGTTGAAGATAACTGGGCAGCAGAAGATCGCTGGCGTGAAGAAGAAAAAGTCAAAGCACAAGCCTCGAAGGATAATGCTAAATGGCAAGACTGACTGTCTAAAAACGCACCGCCCACTTGTCCCGTACCCATTTTAAGGGGCGCTTCCGGCTAATCGCCGATAACCGCACATATGAAATCGGATATCGGCATCGTCCTTCCCGCCTTCCTGTCAATTCTGCCGAAGCGACGATAGCCGAGGGGCGGTCACCGGTACTCTCGCTTCGAGGCTACGTGCGGTGCCTTTACTGATAATGCTCGAGTTCAGCACGGACGGTTGGTACTGGCGGAGTCCCTCGCCGCTCTACGTCGCTTGCGTCACGTTGCGGGCAAATGATCGATGGTCCAATGACGATTCCCCTTCGATCTCAATTATTGACTCCGGCCCACAAACGAAGAAGTTCACGAAGGCTGCACGCTGACCCTTCGATTCGGAATCGACTGTATCGACTCGCCCATACCGGCCGATCCGCCTTCGATGTGGGGTTCATAAATGGCGGACACGCTCGCATACTGGGTTGACGAGACCGCTTGCGTCACGGGCGGCCGGAATGCTGGACACGTCAACGCAGGAGTCCCTCATGAACGGCAAAGACAAATCGCAGTCCATCATGCGGCGAAAGCCCATCGACGAGATCGAGGAAGAGAACAAACACAGCGGCCTGCACAAGTCCCTCGGGCTGTGGCAACTGACAGCAATCGGTGTCGGCGGCATCATCGGAGTCGGCATCTTCTCCCTGGCCGGCCTGGTGGCCCACGGCAGCGGCACCGAACCCGGCGTCGGCCCCGCCGTCCTGATCTCCTTCCTGATCGCCGGACTGGCATCCGCAGCGGCAGCCCTGTCCTACGCGGAATTCGCCGGCATGATCCCGCGCGCCGGTTCGGCCTACACCTACGGCTACGTGGCCCTCGGGGAAATCATTGGCTGGTTCATCGGTTGGGACCTTTTGCTGGAGTACATCGCCATCGTGGCGGTGGTGGCCATCGGAATCTCCGGCTACTTCTCCGCCTTCCTCGCCGGGATCGGCATCAACATGCCCGACTGGGCGGCCTCCACCGCCGACGAGGGCCGGGGCGGCATCATCAACATCCCGGCCATCGCCGTCTGCGTCCTGGTGACCTGGATCCTTTCCCGCGGCACCAAGGCCTTCGGGCGCTTCGAACTGGTGGCCGTCGCAATCAAGGTCGTGCTGATCCTGTTCATCATCGGCCTGGGCATCTTCTACATCGACTCCGGGAACTACAACCCGTTCATGCCTTCCGGATTCGGCCCGGTCATGGCCGGAGCCGCAACCGTGTTCTTCGCGGTCTTCGGCTACGACGCCATGAGCACCGCGGCCGAGGAGTCCACCGACGGTAAGAAGCACATGCCCAAGGCCATCATCATTTCCCTGGTCATTGCCATGCTGCTCTACGTGGCTGCCACCCTGGTGCTGACCGGCATGCAGAACTACCGGGACATCGACCCCACCGCCGGATTCGCCTCCGCGTTCAACGGCGTGGGGCTCCCGGTCATCGCCACGATTATCTCCGTGTTCGCGGTCCTGTCCATCCTCACCGTGATGCTGACCTTCCTGCTGGGGGTCACCCGCGTCTGGTTCTCCATGAGCCGCGACGGGCTGCTCCCGGGCTGGTTCTCCAAGACCGACCGCCACGGAACACCGCAGCGCGTCACCTGGATCGCGGGCATCGCCTCCGCGCTGCTGGCCGGGGTCTTCCCGATCAAGGCCGTCGCCGACCTGACCAACATCGGCATCCTGGCCGCCTTCGTGGTCGTCTGCCTGTCCGTGATCATCTTCCGCTACAAGAAGCCCGACGCCCCGCGGACCTTCCGGCTGCCGTTCATGCCGGTGGTCCCCGCCTTCGGCATGCTGGCCTCCGGGTTCCTGATGCTGCAGCTGCACTGGGAAACCTGGCTGAGGTTCGGGGTATGGCTGGTGGTCGGCCTGGCCATCTACTTCACCTACGGCCGCAAGCACTCGCTGATGAACCCGGACAGCCCCCGGCACGGCGAGCGCGTAGTGCTGCCGCACGGGGAAACCTAGTCCATATCCATGGGCAACCACAGGTTTTCAGCAGCGTTCTGTGATCGCTTGGCATCGCTCGGTAGAGGGTATGCGAGGCGACTGACACCACCTCCAGCACCCACCTGGATCACTCTCCGCGCGTCAGTCTGGGCAGCACGTCGGTGGCGTCGTCCACTGCTTGGTATGCAGGAACAGCGAAATTGCTGGCGGCGATCTGAAACTTGACCTGTTCGAGTTCAACTTTGAGCTGATCAACGGTGGCACGGAACTTTTCAAAGTTCGCCTTATGACGCCTAGCTACGATGAAACTGACAATGGCGGCGATAATTGCCAACGGAAACGACACCAGTAGGGCTATGCCAGACGTGGCCAGGAATTCAAGTGCTATGGGAAGCGCCTGCTTGAACGCCATGAACTCGTTCACCCCGCCAACCACTGCATGCAGGGCGGAATCCAGCGGGACCAGATACCCCCCCACAACCGGAGTCTCAGCAAACGACGGAGCGCTCAGCGAGGATTCTTCCCCGGCAGACCAACGCGAATCACCAACAGTGCTCAGGACGTAGATCCCGGCACCAGCATTGAGTGCCGCAAAAAGCATGACGGAACCAACAACGGTCCAGTGAAGGCTACGCCAGCGATAGACGCCTAGCACAAGCAAAACTCCGGCGGCGATGCCCCACGAATAGCTGTGCAATTGTTCGAGGCTCAAGCTGCCCAGTAGTTCCATCAAGTTCCCCCACACCTTGCCGTTGGAGTCAATGTTTGCTCCAGACCGAAGCGATCCTATCCCGGCCATCCACGGAATGCCGCGGAGGTTACTGGCGCAGAGCTCTGACGTCGGCAGTTGTCAACGATGAGTATTTCTCGCCGGTTTGGCAAGCCCTAATGCCGGACGCGCAGTTCGGCCGCAACGAGTCCGTCCCGCCCTCGGTGGTGGAACCGGAGCCGGCCCTGCAACTGCTCCATGAAGCCGTGCTGGAGGCGCTGGTACTGCAGGTCCATCTGCTCGGCGCGCGCCATACCTGCTCGAACTACCGTCCGCACGTCACCCATGCCGAAACACACCTGCTGCCCGGCTACCACGTCCGGATCCGGCAGAAAGCGCTGGTGGATATGCGTCCGGATGGCAATCCACGATTGCGCCGAGTCGTGGCCGTCTGGGAACCCGAGTAGGACTTGCGCATCGCCACCATCGAAACCGCAGCCGACGGCACCCGTGCCACTCCCCCATTCGATCCCCGCGCTTTTGAGAATCCACGAGCCAAGGGGACTTCACGGTGGGATCCAATCATAGGCAGTAAGTTAGAGTGGCTGATTGCCAATTCATCCAGAACAAGTACCAGCATCAGTGAGGCACGAAAGATTGCGCGCATGGGAATCGACACGGACAAGGAACCTGCCCGGCAGATCACTCCGAATCCGTCAAACACCCGGAAACAGGGACTCTTGAAAAGCTCGCCGCGTGTCCGCCGCGAAGTGCCCACTCTGCTCGGAACGCAATTGTTGTTCAACGTTGGCTTCTACGCGGTGGTCCCCTTTCTGGCCCTGGTCCTCACCGAGGACTTCGGATTGGCCGGTGCCGCGGTCGGTCTCATCCTCGGCGTGCGCACCTTCGCCCAACAGGGACTCTTCATCGTGGGGGGAACCCTCGCTGATCGATTCGGCGCTCGGTCGGTCATCCTTGTGGGTTGCGCCGTTCGGGCCCTGGGTTTCTTCACGCTGGCAGCATCGCTGTTCACCGGTTCCCCGGTCCTGTGGCTGTTCATTGCCGGCACCCTGCTCACCGGTTTCGGCGGCGCGCTTTTTTCCCCCGGACTCAACGTTCTGGTGGCCGCGGCGGAAACCACGCGGCGGGGCGACGGGCATCCGGCTCCGCAACGGGTCACGCTCTTTGCCTGGCTGAGCGTCACCGGCGAAATTGGCGCCGTCGTCGGCCCACTCGTCGGCGCGGCACTGTGGGGCTGGGGCTTTGCCACGGTTGCCGGACTCGGAGCCGCCTTTTTCCTCGGCATTGGCGTGCTGCTCTGGCGAACACTCGGCAATCCCCCTCGCCCGGCGACATCCCACGCGGGAGCCACGCAAACCTCCCGACGGTCGTGGGGCAGCCTTCGGGACCGCCGCTTCATCGCGTTCGCCGGCCTTCATGCCGTGGACCTGCTGGCCTACAACCAGCTGTACCTGGCGATTCCACTCGAACTCGGACGGGCCGAGGTCGCCACCCAATGGCTTGGATTGGTCTTCGCGTGGGTCTCCGTCCTGACTCTCGTGCTGCAGTTGCCGATCTCATGGCTTGCCACACGCCTGGGCGCACCAGCGGCCCTTCGCATGGGCTACATTCTCGGTGCACTGGGTTTTTGCGTACTGGGGGTTCCCGGCATATTTTCCCCGGATCACGGAACAAGTCCAGTCACCATCCTGGCAGCGGTGACGTTGCTCGCGCTGGGGCACATGACGGCTCATCCCACCGCGCTCGGACTCATCCCCAGGTTTGCCGGAACGAAGCCGGTGGGTTCCTATTACGGCTTGCTTGCCACGTGCGGCGGCGTTGCCGTTCTCCTGGGCAACCTCCTGATCGGCGGGCTTCTGAACGAACCTTCGCCCCCAGGACCCGCCCGAATCCTTCCATGGCTGGTCCTCATCGTTCCGCTGCTGCTGGCAGCATTGCTTGCACCCGGGGTTGCCCGCCGGCTGCTCGCAAGGTCCGAGAAATCCACTGCTCCCGCAGCCAAGGTCATTCAATCTCGATGAATGCGATGCCGGGCCCCCTGGCCCGGATTCCTTCGCGTCCTCGTCCCGATCCCCCATGCTTCGGTCCAACAAGGGCCGGCCGCGGCAACTTTTTCGATGTTCACAGAAACGCATGCACCCTGGCGTTGGTGTGAAGGTTCCTTTGGCTCCAACCTCTTGCCGCACCTTGTTGCGCAATGCCGCAGACCGTCCACCAGCCAACGCAGAGCCATCCCCCATCCGATTGACCGTTTCCGGAGGATTCTTATTTCCTCGCAACAGCCGGGGGTTAGGGTATGCTTACCTAGGCTTTTTGCGATAGAGGGGCCGAACCATCACGCAATCTCAAAGGACCTTCATGAAATTGGGACGCCTCCACACCGCGACCGCGGCCGTCTTGCTCACTGCCTTACTGGCCTCATGCGGCGCCTCGAACCAGAACACCGCCGCCGAGGCAGCGGTCGACTCCGAGGCCCGTCTGGTCGTCGCCAACTTCCGCGCCCCTGTGTCCAACTGGGCGGTGGAGAGCGACGACGCCTACGTGCTGTCGATCGCGGGCTGCCTGGAAACGTTGGCCAGTTACGACCAGGTTGGCAAGAAGGTCGAACCCATGCTCGCCGAGTCGTGGAAGCAGGCTTCGGCCACCGAGTGGGACTTCAACCTCCGCGACGGCGTGAAGTTCCAGGACGGCACCGCGCTTGATGCCCAGGCGGTCGAGAATTCCCTGAACCACGTGCTGAAGGCAACCGCACCGGCCCGTGCGGTGAATCCCAAGACCATCACCAAGGTCAAGGCCCTGGACGCAGACACCGTGCGCATCACGACCCCCGCTGCGGATCCGCTGCTGCCCTATCGCATGGCCAGCGTGAATGCCGGGGTGCTCTCCCCGGCTGCCTACACCGCCAAGGGAATCGACCCCTTCGGCCACTGCACCGGCCCGTTCGCCCCGGTTTCCGAAAAAGCCGGCCAGTCACTGAGCATGGACCGAAACCCCAACTACTGGGGCGGCGAGGTGAAGCTGGCCGGAGGCGAGATCCGCTACATCACCGACGGGACCACGCGCTCCACCCAGGTCCAGACCGGGGAATCCGACATCGCGATGTCCATCCCCGCCACCAACATCGCCACGCTGGAAGCCGATCCGTCCGTGGAACTGGCCAAGGCCGACTCCCCCCGCACCGCAACGCTCTACCTGAACAATTCGCGGGCCCCCTTCGATGACCGGGAGCTCCGCCAGGCCGTCACCATGGCGCTGGACCTGCCGGCCATCGCCGCCAGCGTGTACGAGGGCATCGCCGAGCCGGCCACCGGACCGTTTGCCCCGAGCGAACCATGGGCCAACAGCGAATTGGGCGTCCCGGCGGTCAACCTGGACGAGGCCAAGGCCCTGGTCCAGAAGTCCGGCCATGCCCAGGACAAGCCGCTGGAGATCGTTGCCATCGTCGAGCGCGCCGAGTTCGCTTCGGTCGGCGCAATCATCCAGGAGCAGCTCAAGCAGATCGGGCTGCAGGCCAACGTCGTGACCAAGGCCTACGGTGCGGTGGAACCGGACCTGCTCGCGGGCAACTACGACATGGTGGTCAGCCAGCGCAACCGGATGATCGACATTGCCGATCCCATCGGCTTCCTGCAGGCCGACTACACCTGCGCCGGCGGGTACAACCTGAGCCACTACTGCAACAAGGATTTTGACGCCCTGATCGACCAGGCCGCCGGCGAGTCCGACGCAGCCGTTCGCCACACCCTCTACCGCCAGGCCGGCGACATCCTGGCCAAGGATGCGGTCAACGTCTGGCTGGTCAACGAACAGGCCATCGACGGCGTGGGCGCCTCGGTGCAGGGCTACGTGCAGGATCCCCTGACGCGCTACGTGTTCACCAAGGACCTGGCAAAGACCAAGTAGATTGCCTGTCCTGACGATACTGCTGCGCCGGCTCATCGGGCTCGGCGCAGCGGTCCTGCTCTCCTCCTTCGCCGTCTTCCTGGTGCCCTTCGTCGCCCCCGGGGACCCGGTGCGCAACCTGCTGCGCGCCCGGATGGATGCCGGCGTGGCGGATGAGCAAACGGTTCAGGCCTACGCCGAGCAATTCGGCTTGTACGACCCCCTCTGGGTGCAGTTCGGGCGCTGGCTGGCCCGCTTCTTCTCCGGCGACATGGGGATTTCCTATGTCAGCGGCACGCCGGTTGTCGAGACCGTGCTGCCGGCCGTCGGCGTCACGCTGCTGATCGCCGGGATCTCGATCCTTGTGGCCATGGCCGTCTCCATCGTGCTGGGAGTCGTCGCCGCGACCCGTGCCGGGCGCTGGCCCGACAAACTCATCACCTCGATCACCCATGCGCTGATCGCCATCCCCGAATACGCCATCGCGCCCCTGCTGGTGCTCCTGTTTGCCGTGAAACTCGCGTGGCTGCCCTCCGCGGGCTTCCATTCCCCGGCCTCCCTGGTGATCCCGGTCTTCGTGCTGTGCCTGCGCCCCATCAGCTTCTTCACCGTCGCCGTGCGCTCGGGCATCCTGCAGTCGCTGGGCTCCGAGCACGTGCTGGCCGCGCGGGCCCGCGGGCTGGGCCGCACCGGCGCGCTGCTGCACCATGTCATCCCGCATGGCCTGCTTCCGCTGTGGACCATGACCGGCGTCTGGTTCGCCGGGCTGCTGGGCGGTTCGGTGATCATCGAGGTCATCTTCGCCATTCCCGGCATGGGACGGCTGGTCTTCGATGCCATCGTCAATGCCGACATCCCGGTGGCCCAGGGCGGCGTGGTCCTCGTGGTCATCTGCGCGGTGCTGGTCACCAGCGCCGTGGACCTGGTGCAGCAGTTCAGCGACCCGAACGTACGTGTTGGAGCACGCCATGACTAAGAAATCCCTGTCCTTCGTGTGGCTCAGTCCCCCGGCACTCGTGCTCTACCTGGTGGTGGTGCTCACGGTGCTGGCACCCTGGGTGGCCCCCAGCGATCCAAATTCGCAGGTCTTGGCGCAGCGTCTGCAGGGCCCGAGTTGGGGCCACCTGCTGGGCACCGACGCCCTCGGCCGCGACACCTTGAGCCGGGTCCTGCACGGCGGACGATTCTCCCTGTCCGTGGCGCTGCTGACCACGCTGTTCTCGCTGTCGCTGGGCACCGTGCTGGGATTGCTCAGCGCGCTGCGCGGGGGCTGGCTGGACGAGTTCTTCCTGCGCGCCAACGACCTGCTGCTGGCCCTGCCGGAAATCGTGGTCGCCTTGTTGGTGATCGCGATCCTAGGGCCCGGGTTCACCTCGATGGTGCTGGCGGTGGGTGTGGTGTCGTGGACCCCGACCGCCCGGCTGGTCCGCTCGCTGGCCGTCCAGGTGCTTTCCACCGGTTACGTGGAGGCCTCCCGCCACGTGGGCGGTTCGCGGTGGTTCATCCTCCGCCACCATGTACTGCCATTTGTCGCCGGTCCGGTGCTGGCCCAAACCGCCCTGCGTTTCGGGCTGCTGCTGGTGCTGCTCGGCTCGCTATCCTACCTGGGCATCGGTGTCCAGCCCCCGCAGTCGGACTGGGGCTCGATGCTCGCCGAGGCCCAGCCCCACGCGATCCGCTCCCCCTGGGGCCTAATCGTCCCGGGTGCCGCAATCTTCATCGTCAGCTTCTGCGTGACCTTGCTGGGCAACCGCCTGACCCAGATGTTCAACGGCCACGACGTGCTTGAGCCCGCCGGCCAGGGGGAAGCCCGTGGCTAGCCAATTGGAAATCAAGGACCTGACGGTCCGGGCCGGGACGAACCGGCTGCTGGACGGGATCAGCTGCTCGGTTCACTCCGGCGAATTGGTCGCGGTGGTCGGTCGTTCGGGATCCGGCAAAACGATGTTGACCAAGGCCATCATGGGACTGCTTCCGGCCGGGTTGCAGGCCAGCGGCCAGATTCTGCTCGACGGGCAGCGGCTGGATACGCTCGGGGAACTCCACATGGACGCGGTGCGCGGTAAGAAGATCGGCATGCTCTTCCAGCAGCCCAAGCGGGTCATGAATCCGCGGATGACCGTCCGCGCCCACCTGCTCGAGGCCATGGGAGCCACCGGATTCCGCAAGCCAAGAAATGCCGAGAAGCGCATCGAGTCCCTGCTGCAGGAAGTCGGTTTGTCCCCGGCCGCCGAGATTGCCCGGATGCGCCCGGACCAGTTGTCCGGCGGCATGGCCCAACGGGTCATGCTGGCCATCGCCCTGGCCGGGGATCCCGCATACATCCTGGCCGATGAACCCACCTCGTCCCTGGATTCCATCCTCAAGGCCGAGATCCTGGAATTGCTGCGACGCAGGCAACTCGAACGCGGGTTGGGAATCCTGCTCATCACCCACGACATCGCCAGTGTCCAGCATATTGCGGACCGGGTCATCGTTCTCAGCGACGGTGCCATCGTCGACCAGTGCCCGACCTCGGCGATGTTTTCCGCGCCCCGGCACGAGAAGACCCGCGAGCTGCTCTCCGCCACGGCTTCCGTCACGAAGGAACCGCACGAGATCGGCACGCACAGTGTTCTGCGGGCCGATGCGGTGGGCAAGAACTACACCCGCCGCGCCAAGGGTGCCGCGGCGCTGAATCCCACGAGCATGAGCCTGCATGCCGGCGAAGTCCTCGGCGTCGTCGGGCGTTCGGGCTCGGGCAAGAGCACCTTCGCGCGGCTGCTCGCCGGCCTGGAACGGCCCACGCATGGCGAAATCAAGAGACAGTCGGAAGGGGCGGAATCGACCGGGGTGCAGATCATTCCGCAGGAACCCTTTGGTTCCTTCGACCCCGCCCTCGACCTGCGCACGAGCCTGATGGCAGCAGTCCACCGGCTCCCGGATTCCGAGGCCGCCCAGCTCATCAAACAGGCCGTCGATCAGGTCGGGCTGCCGGTCCGGCTCCTTGACCGCTTGCCGGCGCAGTGCTCCGGCGGACAGCTGCAGCGCATGGCCATTGCCCGGGCGCTATTGGTCCAGCCCGACGTACTGATCTGCGATGAATCAACCTCCGCGCTGGATTCCGTGGCCCAACGCCACATCCTCGATTTGCTGCTGCAACTGCGCGAGCGCATGGGCATCTCCCTGGTGGTGATATCCCACGACATGGACGTCATCCGCTATGTCAGCGACCGCGTTGCCGTGTTCTACGCCGGAAGCCTCGTCGAGCTGAAACCCTTGGCACAATTCCTTGCGGCACCCGAACACCCACACAGCAAACAGCTGGTACAGGCATTGAATATGGAAGACGACTTCTCGGATCTCGCCCTCGACAAGGCTCCCGCAATCTAGTCCGAACGTTCCGCGGTTGTGAACGGTGAACGGTTGCTGTCACGGTTCCCCGGTTGAAACCGATCTGTTGCCCCGAGACCAGCTCTTTTTCACCTTGGCCGCAACAGCGTCCCGCTGCCGCGCGACTTCACGGCAACGGGGACCACGCCCGCGACCCGCCAGCGAGTCATGGTCATTCTTCGTCCTACGGGCTCAATGGGCTTGCGGTCCGCACTGCGGAAACGACGTCGAGGATTCCGCCAGCGGTCGCGGCCGCGTCCTCCTGATCCGAGAGCAACGACGTATGGGTGGCCCCGTCGATGACACGGTGCAGGCTGTTGGTCGACAGCGAGGCAAGAGCTTTCTGCGGAGCTGCCCAGCCTGGCGCACTCCCGCTGCCAGCCGTCAGGACGACCAGCGGCTGGTCGGCGAAGTCCCCCAGCGCGGCAGCCTGCTGCGCCGAGGATCCCGCGTGGATGTACTCGTCTATCGTGCTCCGTACGTGATCGGGTGTCGCCCCGTCGGACAACCGGCCGATGCCGAGTCGGGCTGCGCCCGCCACCAGGGCGGAGAGACGGTTCATGGTGTCCTCGGAGCCGGCGCGGGCGGCCTGCGCAGAATCTGGTTCTGGTTCCGAAGCCGGTGCGGTCGAGTCCACCAGCACCATTCCAGCTGTGTCTTGGGGGTAGCGGGCAGCGAAAGTGAGTGCGTAGAGGCCGCCGAACGAATGTCCGGCCAGCACATACGGTCCCGGAATGTTCCCGCGCTGCAACAAGGTGTGGAGATCGGCCGCGACCTGCGCGCCGTCCTGCAGGGCGGTTGTCGAATCGCTCCACCCCTTTCCGGCCCGGTCGTAGACGCAGACCCGGGTGTCACCGGCAACCAGCGGTGCGATCAACGCTAGGTCGGATGACATGAGGCCCGCGCCAGGTTCGAGCACGACGGTAGGATTGCCTGAGCCGGTGCAGTTCAGGTACAGGCGGTGTCCGCCGACGTCGATCAACTGGCCCTGGGCCGGAGAAGCGGCAGAATCCACCACTTCGCGCACCGTTTCATAACCGCTACCCAGTGAAGCCAGCGCCAGCAGCGCAATCAGGGGGTAGAGCATAAAGCGCCCAATTCGGCTTCGAAGCTGTCGGTTGGCTTGGACGATCATCCAAACCGCTGAAACCAGCATGGCGGGTGGCCATACCCAGGCGAGCACTTCCCGCATCGGGGAGCCGAACGCCAGCAGAAGGAAACCGCCCAGACCCATGAACAACGCTGGAACGACGGCCCATTTCTGTGGTTGATCCGTGAACTTCACCGAGAGCACAGCCAACATGGCCCAGCCCAGCGCAAGCCCCAAAAGGACGGCGCCGTTCACGCTGCTTTCGGTAGCCGGAATGAACGGGGCGGTGGCCAGCAGCAGGGCAACGAGGACCCCCGCAGCCAAGGAGCCGGCCACGATCCAACCGAGGCGTCCCTTGCGCGAAGGACCAGTGCCGGAAAGACGATCCTGGTCCTTGGGCAGGCGGCTCGCGGCAGAGGCAGCCAGTATGGGCTCGGTTCCATGTTGTTCGGAGGCTCGAAGAGCGCTGTGCAGGCTGTTGCTCTCGCCGGTGGCGTTCTGGGCCGCCAGGTGCGTGCTTGGTTTTGCCAGTGGTGAAGGCTTCTGCGGCGATGTGGCTGAAAGTCGTAAGTTGTTCATGACTCAAGTCTCCTCAGCCGGCGCAGCTAGAGGGAGCAGTAAAAATGACCAGTATGAAAAGGATTCTGCAGCCATGGATCCCGTCGGTCCCGTCGGGCGTACAGTGTCCATATGCACCGTGTCGTTGCACTGGCTCTGCCGGATGTAGTCGCTTTTGACCTGGCCATTCCGGCGCAGGTATTCGGCCACGTGGATGAGCGCCAGCTGTACTCGTTCGCGGTTTGCGCTGCTGAACCCGGTCTGGTTCAAACCACGACAGGCTACGCCATCCACGCAGCGGAAGGGCTCGAAGCACTTCGGTCAGCCGACACCATCGTTGTGCCCGGCTTCAGCCCGCTGACAGATCCTCCTCCCGAGGTCTCCAAGGCGCTTCGCGGCGCTGCGGCGAATGGAACCAGGTTGGTATCCGTCTGCACAGGGGCTTTCGCGCTGGCAGCTGCGGGGCTCTTGGACGGAAAGCGCGCTACAACGCATTGGAGAAACGCCGAACGTCTGCAAACCCTCCATCCGGAAATCTCTGTTGACGCCGGTGTGCTGTACATAGACGAGGGCGGTGTCACCACCAGCGCCGGCGTCGCGGCCGGAATCGACCTGTGCCTGCACCTTGTCAGAACAGACCACGGTACCGAGGCGGCCAACCGCATCGCCCGGCGAATGGTCGTCGCCCCTCACCGCGAGGGCGGACAGGCGCAGTTCATCGAACGCCCCGTCGCTCCACCTTTGGCCCATTTCGCCGAAACGTGTGGCTGGGCCATACAGCATCTGGCCGAGCCGCTGACCGTCGTCGGAATGGCGAGCCACGCTGGCTGGGGGCCAAGCAGCTTCGCGCGAAAATTCCTGACGGTGGCCGGAACGACTCCCCTGCGCTGGCTGACAAGCCAGCGCATTACCGAGGCTTGCCGTCTGCTCGAAACAACCAACCTGACCGTGGAGGCCATTGCCGCCCGGACCGGCTTGGGAACGTCGGCCAACTTCCGGCTGCACTTCACTCGCGAACTGAACACCACGCCTTCCAATTACCGCCGCCTGTACCAGGGTCGGAATCGGCCCGCTATGACGCCTCGATCGCCAGAAGGAGAAATCCACGCGCAGCCTCGATGACCATGGAATCAGTGAATGAGGCAATTCGAGAATCCCTGGGCTTGTCGTTCCCCGGGATAGTGCGGCGTCCTGAAAGCTTTCGGTGACCAACGGATGCGGGCGATGGAGTTACACGTAGGCAGCCGCGACCTTCGTCGTTTCTTGTCCGACATCTAGCGGGGCGGATTCGCTCGATCGGCGACTTGGGTTGTCCCACACGGACACAGGTACCCGCCTCCTTCACAGAATTCCAGGCGAGTGCCGGGCATCGGCTTTTCGGTACTCCTCCGCATGAATGCCGCTGACTCCCAAAACACTTTGCCCCCTGGCTCGGAGATGCCGCGAAGGCATCCGCTGCACTGGGCCTCGCCATCGACATGCACGACCGCCATCTTCGTTTGGCGGCTACGCCACTGCCTCGGCCAACGGAATCCATGTCCAGCTCGGTGAACCATTCCCCGGGGAGTGGTGATCGACGGGTTCCTGGTGGGTCACGCCGATGGCATGAGCGACGACGTCCGCCAGTCGCCCGTTTCGTTCGTAGGATTGCCGCTGCCGGTCGGCACCTGTTCCGTTGCCGAGGATCCTTTCCAGGGATTCCTCAACGTGGGCCGCGTCACCCGAGTCGTTCAGGGCATCCCGCACGTGGTCGTGGAGGGCTGAAATGACCTGTCGTGCGGTGTCCGGCCTGTGGGTTGCCGGGTGGAGCAGTTTGCCGCGGATGCCCCACCGGCTGGCCATCCAGACCCCTTGGCGCAGGACTATGGCCGGAACCCTGTCCGGTTCCATTCCGGCCGCCCATTCCCGGGCGGCGATCTCCACCAAGGCCCGCACCAGGGCCGCGATCAAAACTGTGTCCCTGGGATCAAGGCAAACATCGGACACCCTGATCTCGACGGTGGGGTGCCGGGCGGAGAGCCTGGCGTCAAAATCGGGGTTGACGACCACGCCGGTCGCCGACAGGTCCGCCACCAGAGCGTGGTAGGCCCACGCCGACCCGAAGACCTCCATCGGACCGGCGGAGGACCACCGGTTCCAGGCCTGCGTGCGGAAACTGGCGTAGCCGCTGTCCTGGCCGTTCCAGAACGGGGAATTCGAGCTCAACGCCATGAGCGAGGGCAGCCAGGACCTGATGCGATCCAGGACGGCCACACCTTCCTCGTCCGAGCCGACGGACACGTGGACATGAAATCCGCAGGTCAGCTGCTCGCGCGCCGTCAGGGCATACTTTTCCAGCAGGGCGTCATAGCGTTCATTCCGGGTGGGATGGGGCGATACCGCCAGCGGAGAGGTGGCCAGCGCGACGATCCGCGCACCCGCTTTTCGGGCGAGCGAGTCGGCGTAGGCGCGCCCCTCCAATATCTCCGTAGCGAGAGAGTCCAGGCTGCTGTGGGGGTGCGTGATGACCTCGAGTTGTTCCTGGTGCAGCTCTGCGGACAGCATCTGCCGGGAGGAAGATCCGGTCGCCCGCATGCTTGCGCCGTGGAGGTCCATCACCTCCGCGGACAGGGGCAGGGGGACCCCGTTGACGGGGTCCACGATCAGGAATTCTTCTTCAACACCAAAGGTACGCACCTGCTAAGTGTGGACCATTAAATCGACAGCGGATTCCACTCCTGGATGCCTGGACGACAAGCCCTCTCAGGACCGGTGCCTGGGCGATGAAATACTCCATGTCCAACACAAGTAGTCCCTCCACCAAAACTGAGCACCCGGTGGTAAAACAGGTAGCAGGAACCAAGAATCGGGTAGGACCGACCCGCCAATGGCCTTCTTCCGCATTTAGGCTCGACACGACCGATTTGACCACCTAAGGTGAGCACTATCGATTCGGCCACCGTGGCCGCATTTTCATTGTCCTTGGGGGGACCAATGCTTAATTCGTCGAATCACTCTGCCTTCACGCGCCGGCTGGCCGCCGCCATCGTCGTGCCCGGCATCCTTACCAGCATGCTGCTGTTCGCTCCACAGGCAACAGCGGCCCCAGGTTCCACCGGCGCGGCCTCAGGAATCTGTTCAGGGGTGGTGAACCAGTTGGCTCACCGCGGTAGCGTTCAAGAGAACCTGCTCAAGGCGGCTTCCAAGAAGAACGCCGACATCATCGCCCGGCTCCAGGGCGAGCGGACGGCGCTGCAGGCCAACGCCGACAACCTGAAGATCCAGATCGCCGACGCTGATTCAGCCATCTCGGCGCTGGACGCCGCGGGGCTGGAACTCGATGCCCAGCTCAAGGCTGCCAGTGAGAACCTCACCGCTCTTGAGGCCAAGCAAGAGAGCACCAACGACGCCGTTCTCGCCGCGCAAGGCGCGCTCGCGGAGTTGCAGGCACAAAAACAGACCACCGAAAACCAGCTGGCACCGCTGCAGGAAGCAGAAGCGCTGGCCACGGCGGAAGCCGCGCAGTTGCAGCGGAGCGCCGAGGATGTCAAGGCCCAAATCGTTGCGAAAAAAGCCCAGATCAGCGCCGCGGAGGTCGAACAAGCAGCACTCGAGGCCGCCGCAACCGCGGCAGCAGAAGCGCTTGAGGGGAAAAACGCCGAGATCGCCCAGGCGGAGCGCGAGCTGACGGAACTGTCCGACACGGCAGAAGCTGCCGCAGCCGACGTTGGCGGCGCGCAGAAGGCCGTCGGCGATGCCGAGAGCAAACTGCAGGACCTGGAGGCGGCGGGGACCGCCGCCCAGGCGGAAATCGACGCCCAGGTGGCCAAGATCGGCGACGCCAAATCGACGCTGGCCGACGTGCAACGACGTGCAGCCGACGCCGCGGCCGCCGTCGATGCCAGAAACGCCGCGATCTCCGCAGCCAAGGACGCACTGCCCGCGCTGGATACCACGGCGCAGGACGCCGCCGATGCACTCGCGGCCAAGAACACGGCAATAGCCACAGCGCAGGGGGAACTCGATACCTTGCGGTCCGCCGCCGCCGGCGCTGCCGCGGCCCTCACGGCCAACAACGACAAGCTCGCCACCGTGACGGCGGAGATTGATGCACTGCAGCAGCAGGTCACCGCGAAGAACGCCGAAATCACCACCAAGCAGGCCCAGCTTGCGACGGCACAGACGGAGCTCGAAGCGCTGGCCGCCGGCAAGACAAAGCTGGAAGCCGAGATCACGGATATCACCACGCAGATCTCGGCCATCAAGGGCAACAGCCCCGAGAAGACTCGCCTGCAGGCACTGCGGAAGGCCAAGCAGGACGAGCTGAAAGCAGTGGAGACCCAGATCAGTAGCAAGAACGCCACGATTGCCGGGTACCAGGGAGACCTGACGACGCTCCAGAACGCGGTCAACTCCCTCAATTCCCAACTCTCGTCCAAGCAGCAGGAGAGCAGCGCCCTGCAGCAGCAGGCGGCGCCGCTCCAGGCCTCCCTGACCGCCGCCAATAACGCCGTCTCGACGAAGCAAGCCGAGATCGCGGCCCTCAAGGACCAGGTCCCCGACCTCCAAGCGGCCGTCGCCGCAGCCAACGATGCCGTCACCACCAAGCAAGGCGAGCTCGAGGCGCTGCAGGGCGAGCTGCGCACGCTTGAGGACGCCGCGGCCGACGCCGCGGCTGCCGTCACAACGCAGCAGCAGGTCCTGGCGGACCTCGAAGCAGCACTGCCGACGCTGACCGAGGGCCTGGCTGCCAGCAAGGAGGCCATCGCCGCCCAAAAGCTTGTCCTCGACGGGCTTAACGGCGATCTGGCCGACGCGACTGCCGCCAGCGCTGCCGCGCAGTCCGCCGTCGACACGAAGGCCGCCGAGCTTCAGGACCTGCAGGGACAGTTGCCGGCCCTCGCGCAGGCAGTACCCGACGCCAATGCCGCGGTGGCTGCGAAGCAAGGCGAGATCGCGGCCCTCAATGGCGACATGGACAAGCTGGTGGCGAACCTCACCGGGCTCAACAGCCAGATCGCAACGAAGGAAGCCGAAATTCTCGACCTCCAGACGAGGGTGGCGCCGCTACTGGCGCAGCTGAACGGGCTCAACGGTGAAATCAGCGCCACCGAGAACCAGTTGAAAGACCTGCAGGCACAGTTGACCAGTCTCGACGTCCAGGTGACGAACGCCCAGGCGGAGCTCAGCACGCTTCAGGCCAAGAAGGGCGCAAACAAGGATGCCATTGCAGCGCAGAAGAAAATCGTCATCGGCCTGCAGGATCAGCTCGGCACGGTCCAGAACCAGATCCGGGCTGTCGACCGGCAGATAGCGCTCGGGGGCTGCGTCGCCTGATCGGACAACCGGCAGGTCCGCCCAGCTGGGCGGCGCCGCCGCGGGAACGGTGTGGATGGACGGGAAGGGATCGGCCGCAACGGCCGGTCCCTTCCTGCGTTACCGGCACGGCTCACTAGCACAGGTTTGGATGGCCCCGGCAGGACTGCTCTCCCGGGACCACACGTCCCGGGACGCCGGTGATCGACACACCGGTCGGCAAAGTGAGATCCACCAGAGCTGGATTATGGGCCACCGGCGGGGTTTCCCCGGCGAAGCCTTCTGGCCCGAGTACATCACCATCGTGGCGGTGGTGGGCACGAAGGCCAGACGCACATGTCCAAGGCCATCATCTTCTCCCTTGGTCATCGCCATGCTGCCCTACGTCGCCGCCACCCTGATGCCCACCGGCAGGCAGACTCACTGGGACATTGACCCGACCACAGGCGAGCTCGGGCCGCCGGCCACGCTTGAGCGCGGCCGCGGTGGCCAGCCTACGGTCCTCGCGGCCTTGAGCACGACAATAAACCAGGCCATGCGTCCCAAGAACTGGACGAGTCAACCTCGCCGAAGGGTGTTCGTTTGCTGCAACGTACCGTGGGTCCGGCGTGGCGGGGATTGCACGTGGTTCTTTAGGCCGGTGATGCGCCCAGGCGGGTGCCGACGTGGCGTGCGGCGCGCACGCAAGCGGCCCCCAAGTCACCAAGTTTCTCGGTGGAGACCCGATAATACGGCGCGGCGACCAGGGCACAGGCCACCACGGTGCCGCGGTGGTCGAAGATCGGGGCGGCAACACCGACCTCTTCGGAGGAGGATTCCCCGTGGTTGGCCGCGTAGCCGCGTTTCCGCACCGTGCGCAGGCGTTTGAGGTAGGCGGCGCGGGCGGCAGCGGTGTTCCTCGGCAGCACCACGGCACCGGATTCGAGCATGTCCACGACGCGTTTTTCCTCCTCGTGGGCCAAAAAGACCTGGACGGAGGCACTGAGCGCGGTGTTGTAGCGGCTGCCCATGGCCGAGGTGTGCTTGACCTGGTGGATGCTGGGGATCTGTTCCACCGAGATGGATTCGAGCCCGTCCCAGATGGTCAGCACCGCGGTTTCCCCGGTCTCCAACGCCAGTTCCTCCAGGAAGGGAAAGGACACCCGGCGCACGTCGAGGTTGGCCAAAAGCGGCCCCGAGACGGCGATCAGTCCCAGGCCCAGGGAGTACTTCCGCGTCTCGGCATCGCGTTGCACGATGCGTTCGAGTTCGAGGGTGGCCAGGATCCTGGAAATGCTCGACTTGTGCAGGCCCACCCGCGTGGCAATCTCGGTGACGCCGAGCACCGGTTGCTCCGCAGTGAAGCAGCGCAGCACATCGATGACATTGACAATGACCGAGGCGCCGCGTGGTTCGACGGTGGTCGGTTCGGCCGTTTGGGCAACCATGGCGTATTCCTCCGGTGGGTGGGGCGGGTCCGGCGTGGCGCCGGATGGGTGGGGGTGGGGGGGGGGGGGGGCGGGGCGCGCCCCCCCCCCCCCCCCCCGGGGGGGGGGGGGGGGGGGGGGGGGGGGCCGCCCCCCCCGTGGTGTTGGTTGCGGCCCCCCCCGGCCCCCCCG
>NZ_JAUSSH010000011.1 GCF_030812255.1 Paeniglutamicibacter psychrophenolicus
GGGCTCCCCCACGTCCTGTTGCCCCGGCACCTGGATCCCGAGCAGATCCCCCGCCGCAACGCCTACTGGCCGCAAAACCAAACCACCCTCTTCTAGGAAAATGCCGCCCCGCAAGGCAGCCCCGTGCCCTCGATTCGGTGCCGCAGGCCACATCATGACGGGAAATTTTCCCACCCGCAGGTTGTGCGACATGCTGGATGCATGACCAAGCCAGCCCCACGTGAACTTGCCCAGCTGACCCCGCTCGCGCAGTTGAGGGCCGGACGGCTTCCGCTGCGCTTGGTCCAGCTCTTAGTGGGTCTCACCTTCTTTGGTGTGGCGATGGCCGGATTCGTCCGTTCCGGGCTCGGGCTGGCCCCGTGGGACGTGCTCCACTACGGCGTCACCCTGCACACCGGGCTCAGCCTGGGAACCGTGGTGATCATCTTCGGGTTCATCGTGCTGCTGCTCTGGATCCCCTTGCGGCAGATGCCGGGCCTGGGCACCATCGCCAATGTCATCTGGATTGGCATTGCTGCCGACATCGGGTTGGCGATCATTCCCGAGGCCCACGGCCTGCCCGCACAGCTGGCCATGTTCATCGGCGCACTGCTGGTGAACGGACTCGGCGGCGGGCTATACATCGGCAGCCAGCTTGGCCCGGGCCCGCGCGACGGATTGATGACGGGGCTGCATGCGCGCACCGGAATCAGCCTGCGCGTGGCGCGCACCGGCGTCGAGGTCTTTGTGCTGGCCATTGGCTGGCTGCTGGGCGGCATCGTCGGTTTCGGAACCGTCCTGTACGCCGTGGCCATCGGACCGGTCACCCAGCTTTTCCTGCGCTTCTGCATCATCGAGCTCCGCACGCAGGCGCCCGCCGCGGAAGTCCCCACGGCCTCCCCGTAGCACCGGAACCGCAGGCGGCCACCTCGGGGCCGCCTGGAAACCCGCGTTCATCCAGACGAAGGCCGGATTTCGCTGCATAATTGGGAATGTGTATGTCGTAACCCTGAAACAACGCGATCGACGCGCCGACGGCGACCTCGGCGATGAAATGCTGCGCACCCTGTCGCACGTCCCGACGCTTGCGCCGTTCCAGCGCTCCGGCCCCGCGGTGCTGGTCGGGGTCCCCGATCGAGCCGAGGACGCGGTTGACGCGGTGCTGAGGGCGCTGCGCAGCCACCACTGGCTGGTCGGCCTCGGCGTGGGCAGCCTGTACGAACCGGTGCCCCGCGAGGTGCAATACCTCCAGGGCGCCGCGCTGGGCTATGCGCACACGGCCTTGGAGCGCTCCGAACACACCGGGGAGCGGATACCGCTGTGTGTCGTGGGCCCCGATACAACCATCGCCGGCGAAGCCGAGGCGGTGCTGCGCCTGCTCGGGCAGATTGTCAGCACCCGCAGCGTGGCCGAATGGGCCGTGCTCGACCTGCTCACCCCTGGGGTTCGCGGTCAGCAAAAACATGTCGCCGCCGAACTGGGCATCAGCGCCCAAGCAGTTTCCAAGGCCGTGGTCCGCTCGGCATGGGTCGAGGAATGGGCTGCGCGGCCCGCGGCCGCCCGGTTGCTGCACTGGAGCGAATCCCCCGATGCCCCGGCCGGTCCCTAGTCCGCCAGGAATCCCCGGTTTCCTAGTCAACCAGTGGTTCTGACCGTAGTATCGGCGATATTGATGACCCGTACTCCGGGGACCGGTGACACGGCCCCGCATGATCGCAGGAGGAGCAAACGATGGTTCCGGAAATTAATTGGATCGCCGTAATTGTGGCCACGATTTCGACCATGGTGGTCGGCAGCATCTGGTATACCCCGAAGGTGTTCGGCAACTATTGGATGCGCGTGGCCAAGGTGACCCCTGGCAGCGGCAAGAGCGCGGTCGTCCCGATCCTGGTGACCCTCGTCGTCAGCTTCATCAGCGCATGGGTCCTGGCCGGCGCAACGTACCTGTCCTTTGACTTCTATGGCGGATCCTACCTCACCAATGCGTTGCTGACCGCACTGATCCTGTGGGGCGGGTTCACCGCGGCACGCTTCATCACCCACGATGCCTTCGAGGGCCGGCCCGTGGGGCTCACCGCGTTGAACTGCCTCCACGAGCTGGTGACATTCCTGGTGATGGGTGTGGTGATCGGGCTCTTCGCCATCTGAGATCGGCAGAGCCGGAAGGCAACGCTACTTCGTCGCGGACGGGGACGGCAGCGGGTCCTGCTCGAACTCGAGCCACCCGATCGTGTACTTCCCGCCGCGCTCGAACACGTCGAAGCGTTCCCCCTCCGGGTGGCTGGGCGTGCTCAGGGTCAGTTCGGACCACTGCCCCATGGTCGAATCCGGAACGGGTGTCACCGTGAAATCGGCCGCGACCCCCAGGTCCTTCAGCTGCGCCGACAGGCGATCGAATTGCTCCCCGACGGTGTCGGTCCCGCCCGTGGTGGTCACCCGGCAGACCTCGACCTGGTCCCCGGCCAGCGTCGAGGCCACCAGATGGTCCATGGCTTCCTCGATGCTCGGCTCCCCGGTGTTGCAGATGACGTCCGGGGAGGTGCACCCGGCCAGCAGTGCCGCGGCACCGAGCAGGGACAGGGCGAGGATTCCGGCGCGTTTCATGGGTTTAAGCATAGCCAGTCGAATCGTCCGGGGCGGTCGGCGCCGTTTGTGCCGCGCGACGGGCGGGCATCCCGAGCGCACGAGAAGCGCGCCGGGCCGCCGAACGCAATGCCCGGGACCCGCTCGGCAACAACACCGATTGGATAAAATATCTGCGGCTTCTTTCCCCAAAGAATTCCGCCTGCACCAAGGGGTCCTGGCGATTCGCGGTCGGCAACCTGGCATTTCCTGCAGGAGGCCGGCGCGTCCACTGCATTGGTGCCATCGGCGGGGCATCCGGGTCGTGTTCCGCCGGCTCCGGCAGCTGCGGTGCCGTTAACGCGGCGAATCGCCGCTCGCAGGCGGGGAAGACTCCCCGGTGTGGGCGACGATCCGTCGGTGCAGCTGTTGGCCGGGCGTGCTCAGGCGCGGAGAGCCTCGCCCAGGATCTCCTGCAGGACGGCGGCCAGCCCGTCGTCGTCCACATCCGCGGCAATCTCGTCTGCCACGGCCTTGACCTCGTCCGGGGCCTGGCCCATGGCCACGCCGCGGCCGGCCCAGGCGAGCATCTCGATGTCGTTGCGGCCATCGCCCACGGCAATGGTTGCCCCGATGTCGAACCCGTGCTTCTCGCGCAGCACCTCAAGGCCGCTGGCCTTGGTGACGCCCTCGGCGGCGATGTCCAGCCAGGCTGTCCACCCCACGGAGTAGGTGACACCGGACAGGCCCATGGTGCCGACTGCCTCGCCGAATTCCTCGGCGGTCGAGTCGGTGGAGAAGACCACCAGGCGCACCGCGGTGGCCGCGAGCATCTCATCGAGCGACACCGGGGTGGCGACAACGCCGAAGCTGGCATCCTGGAAGCGTTCGGTGGAAAGGAATCGCCCCGCATCGTCTTCCAGCGCGTACTTGGCGGTGGGCATCGCCTTGACCAGCGCGCGCAGGGCGGGGGCCGGGTCGAAGGTCTTGCGTTCGACGACCTCGTAGCCGTCCTCCAGGGACAAATCGATGCGGGCGGTCACCCCGCCGTTGCAGCACACCGCGTAGCCGCTTTCGATGCCGAGCATCTGGATGACCGGCAGGGTCGCCCCGAGCGAACGGCCGGTGGAAATAACGACCTCGTGGCCCGCCGCGACGATGGCGCGCGCCGCGTCCTTGACCGCTTGGCTCATTTTTCCGTCGTGGTTGACCAGGGTGCCGTCGACGTCAAGGCAGATCATGTAGGTTTCGGTTGCTTCTGACCGGTCTTCGATGCCGGTTCTTGTCATAACTGTCATTCATCCAGTGAAGCATCAAATTCCGGTTCCCGACATGAGCCAACCCACAATGTGTCCTGAACGATGGGTGAACCTCTCCCGAACCCGCGGTGTCTCCGGGGCGGGAACGCGCACCAAACGCCGAAGGGGGATGCGGCATCGGCCGCATCCCCCTTCGGGTTCCTCCGGCGCACGTGGCGCGGTTTCCTACAGGAGGGGAAGCACTTCCAGGCCACCCAGGTACGGGCGCAGCGCAACCGGCACGTTCACGGTGCCGTCGGCGTTCTGGTGGTGCTCCAGGATCGCGACGATCCAGCGGGTGGTCGCCAGGGTGCCGTTGAGCGTTGCCACCGAGCGGGTCTTGCCCGGCTTGCCATCGGCGCCGGTTTCGCGTTCGCGGATGTTCAGGCGGCGGGCCTGGAAGGTGGTGCAGTTGGAGGTGGAAGTCAGCTCGCGGTACGCGTCCTGGGTCGGGACCCAGGCCTCGCAGTCGAACTTGCGCGCCGCGCTCATGCCCAGGTCCCCGGCCGCGGTGTCGATGACGCGGTAGGGCAGCTCGACCTTGGCGAGCATTTCCTCTTCCAGGGCCAGGAGCTTGGCGTGTTCGGCCTCGGATTCCTCCGGGGAGCAGTAGACGAACATCTCGAGCTTGTTGAACTGGTGCACGCGGATGATGCCGCGGGTGTCCTTGCCCGCGGAACCGGCCTCGCGGCGGTAGCAGGAGGACCAGCCGGCGTAGCGGGTCGGTCCGGCCGACAGGTCAAGGATCTCGTTGGCGTGGTAACCGGCCAGGGCCACCTCGGAGGTGCCCACCAGGTACAGGTCGTCGCGCTCGAGCTTGTAGATCTCGTCATCGTGCTCGACGTCGAAACCGGTGCCCTGCATGGTCTCGGGGCGGACCAGGGTCGGGGTGATCATCGGGATGAAGTCTTTTTGCAGGGCCAGGTCCAGGGCCATGTTCATGAGCGCGATTTCCAGGCGTGCGCCGACGCCCTTGAGGAAGTAGAAGCGCGAGCCCGAAACCTTGGCGCCGCGTTCCATGTCGATCGCACCGAGCAATTCGCCGAGCTCGAGGTGGTCGCGCGGTTCGAAGCCCTCGGCGGCGAAATCACGCGGGGTGCCCACGTGCTTGACGACGGTGAAGTCGTCCTCGCCGCCGGATGGCACGCCATCCATGATCAGGTTGGGGATGGAGCGCTGCAGCGCGCTGTAGGCCGCGGCTGCCTCGTCGGAGGCCGCCTGGGCGGCCTTCACGTTCTGCGAGAGCTCCTTGACCTCGGCGAGCAGGGCTTGCTTTTCCTCGCCCTTGGCCGCTCCGACCCTCTTGCTGAAGGCATTCTGTTGGGCACGCAGCGCCTCAAAGGATGCAATCGACTCGCGGCGCGCCGAATCGGCGGCCAAAATCGCATCAATCAGGGACTCATCCGCCCCGCGGGCGCGCTGCGAAGCGCGGAAGGTATCTGGATTTTCACTGAGTAGTTTTACGTCGATCACGCCCTAAGCCTAGCAATGCCCGTTAGTCTGGGGAGACTATGCAACGCAATCGACTCTTTGCCCTGATCAGCGCCGGTGCCGCGGGCACGGCCGCAACGATTAGCTGGCTCTCCGTGCGCCGGCTTGTTGACCGCAACCGGCCGGCCTCCCTGGCGCCCGTCGTTGGTGTCGCCACCTCCGCGCGCAAGGTCGCGCTGGTGGTGAATCCTTCCAAGTCAGGCACCGATGAAGCAATTTCCGCCGTTCAGCACGTGTGTGCCGAGGCGGGCCTGGTGGAACCGTTGGTGCTGGAGTCCACCGTGGAGGATCCGGGCCAGGGGGCCGCACGCCAGGCGCTGGAGGCCGGATGCGATGTGGTCATCGCCGCGGGCGGGGACGGAACGGTCCGCGCCGTGGCGGAGGTCCTGCGGGACACCGAGGCAACCCTCGGGCTGATCCCGCTGGGCACCGGGAACCTGCTGGCCCGCAATGTCGAGGTGCCCCTCGAGGACGTCGGCACCGCCGCCTTCGGTGCCGTCCGCGGCCCGGTGCGCACCATCGACACCGGCTCTGTCACCCTGAACCACGTTGACGGGAGCAGCAGCGAACACGCGTTCCTGGTGATCGCCGGGATCGGCACGGATGCCGACGTCATGGACGACACCAACGAGGAGCTCAAGGCCAAAGTCGGCTGGCTGGCGTACTCGGAGGCCGGTTTCCGGCACCTGCCGGGCAAGCGCAAGAAGATCTCGATCGCGCTGGACGGCGGAAGTGAACAGACCCGTAGCGTGCGCTCGGTGCTCTTCGCCAACTGCGGGAAGCTGCAGGGCCTGGACCTGGTTCCGGAGGCCAAGATCGACGACGGCGTGCTGGACGTGGTGGTGCTCAGCCCGCGCAGCGCCGCCGGCTGGGGCTGGATCTTCCTCAAGACGGCCTTCAGGGCACGCGGAGCCATCCCGGTGATGGGCTTCTACCCCAGTGCCTCTTTGCAGTTGAGGTGCCACGAACCCATGAACACGCAGATCGACGGTGACGGCACCGGGCTCGTGAACGGATTGAGCGTTTCGGTGAAGCCCGCGTCGCTGAAGATCCGGCTGGCCTGACACCGCCGGAGATCTGGTCTCGCGGCGGTGCCCGGCCCGGTTCCCGCCGCTATTTTGCCAGGCGCGACTTGAGCCCGGAAACCCACTGCTGCGCCTTGGAGAACGCGTCGTCGGAGTTGTGCGCATCCACGGAAGAGGACAGGCCCTGGGCCGCCGGGTAGGACCCCAGGAAGCGCAGGTCGGGACAGACCCGGTGCAGGCCGGTCAGTGCGTCCGCCACGCGCTGCTGGGCCAGGTGCCCGTCGACGTCCACGGAGAAGAAGTACTTTCCCATTCCCTCGCCGGTGGGACGCGACTCGATGCGGCTGAGGTTCACCCCGCGCACCACGAACTGTTCCAGGATGTCCATCAGGGCGCCCGGGCGGTCCTCTGCCAGCGGCAGGATGACGGTGCTCTTGTCCACGCCGGTCGGTGCCGGGATCGGGCCCGGGCGGGCCACCAGCACGAAACGGGTGACGGCGCCGGCGTTGTCCTCGATGCCGGTGCGCAGGATCTTCAGCCCGCGTTCCTCGGCGACCAGCGGCGAGCAGATCGCCGCGTCGTGGGTGGTCTCGTCGTCCAGCAACCCCAGGGCGCCGGCGGCGGTCGAGGATGCCGGGACGAATTCCGCTTGCGGAATGTTTGATTCGGCCCAATTGCGGCATTGCGCCCAGGCGTGCCCGTGGGTGGACACGGAGCGGATCTGCTCGATGGAATCGATGTTCTGGCGCACGGCCAGCACAAAGGTGATGGTCACCAGGGCCTCGCGCATGATTTGCAGGGCCTCGCCGGTGGCGATGGCATCGAGCGTGGTGGTGACCCCGCCCTCGACCGAATTCTCGATCGGGACCATCGCCGCTTCGGCTTCCCCGGTACGGACCATCTCCAGGGCGGCATTCACGTTCGCTGCCGGGATGCGCTTGGAATCCCTCGCGTCGGGAACCTGCAGCAGGGCGGCCTCGGTGAAGGTCCCCGCGGGACCCAAATAGGTATAGATCATCGGACGTTGGGCTCCTGGCCGTTTTCGCTCTTGAGTGCCAACCCGGCTTCCAGCCAGGCCCCGGACCCGCCCGCGATGTTGAACGCGGTGTAGCCCAGCGAGACCAGCCACGCGGCGGCCTGCGCCGAGCGTCCGCCGGTGCGGCAAATGATGTAGGTGTCTTCGTCCGGGTCGAGTTCCTCGTAGCGGACCGGAAGCTCGCCCAGCGGAATGTGGATGGCCCCGGCGGCGTGCCCCTCGGACCATTCGTACTCTTCGCGAACATCCAGGATCAGTGCGCCGGCAGGCACCTGGTCTACCGAAACCGTTTCAAAATCACTCATGGCTCTCCTTTGGCTCGCCGGATTCCCTGTTGGCATCCAGCCTAGCGCCCGGGGGTGTTCGGCCACCGCCTCGGTGAAGCGGATGTTGCGCCCCCGGGCGGGACGTTTCACCGGGGCAAACGGGCACAACGGGACCGCAACACCGAACCCGTACTAGTCTCAAGTCAGGCCCAAGCCCGCTTCCCCCCCCACTGGCAATGCCCAGTGGCGGGCGCCACCGATGGCCACATGCTTGCAAAGGAGTCCATGATGACCGAGATATCCGAGCTGACAGCGCTGGAACTTCGCAATGCGCTGCGGCGCGGGGAAGTGGGGGCCCGCGAGGCCGCCGCGCACTTCCTGGAACGCATCGAGGCGCTCAACCCCGCCCTGGGATCCTTCGTCACCGTCACCGCCGAGCGGGCCCTGGACGCCGCAGCGCGGGCCGACTCCGCCCTTGCCGCCGGGCACGCCCCGGGCATGCTCCACGGCATGCCGCTGGCCTACAAGGACCTGCTCGATGTGGCCGGGGTGGCCACCGGCTACGGGACCGCGGTCTTTGAACCTGTCATCGCGCAGAAGGATTCCCCGCTGGTGGCGACGTTGTCGCGGGCCGGCGCAATCTCGCTGGGCAAGACCCAAGTGCCGGAGTTCGGGCTGAGTTGCCACTCGGAAAACGACGTGGCCCCGCCCGCCCGCAACCCGTTGGACCCGACCCGCTCCGCCGGGGGTTCCAGCGGCGGGGAGGCCGCGGCCGTGGCCGCCGGCATGCTGCCCTTCGGCCCCGGCAACGACGGCGGCGGCTCGGTGCGCATCCCGGCCTCGGCCTGCGGGCTGATCGGGCTCAAGCCCGGACTCGGAACCATCCCCAGCGACATCCTCGATGGCACCGTCGACACCTTCGGCGCACCGCGGCTCACGGTTTCCGGGCCGCTGGCGCGCACCGCGCTGGACGCGGCCCTGCTCATGGACGCGATGGTCGACCCCGAAAGGGACACCTATCTGGAGTCGCTGGGCGAGGGAGCCGTGGATGCGCTGCGCGGGCTGCGCGTCGGGGTCAGCACCGCCAGCCCCTTCTCCTCGGCGTATGCGATCAAGCTCTCATCCGACGCCCATGGGGCGCTGGATGCGGGCATCAAGTTCCTGCGCGCCCGGGGCCACCACCTCGAGGAGGCGGAAATCTTCTACGACGGCGCCTACCCCGAAACCTTTGCCACGGTGTGGACCAGCGGGCTCGCTGCCGCGCCGATCCCGCCGGGCAGCGAGGCGAAGCTGGGGACCCTGGCCCGGTCCTTCCGCGAACGCGCCACCGCGCGCGAGCACCGGGCCAGCGTGGAGGCCGCCGCCCGGCTGACGGAAATCGCCGCGGACTTCCGCACCCAGTGGGGCCGCTACGACGTGGTGCTCACCCCGGCGATGGCGTTCGCTCCCCCGGAAATCGGCTTCTACACCTCGCAGGACGCCGACACCGACTACATGCGCCAGTGCCAGTACACGCCCTACACCTCGATGGTGAATGTCTCCGGGCTTCCGGCCATCACCGTTCCGACGTTCACCACCGCCGCGGGGTTGTCGATGGGCGTGCAAATGATCGGTCGGGCGGGCTCCGAGGCCATGCTGCTGGCACTGGCAGCCCAACTGACCAGAATGTGAGATTGGTCTACAAAGTAGGCATGGCGCACGTCACGGGCGAAAAATTGAATGCATGTCTATATCCACCCCGCTGAAGGACCGATCCTCGACCGGATTCTTCGGCCACCCCAAAACGCTCTCGAACCTGTTCAGCATCGAGATGTGGGAACGCTTCTCCTTCTACGGGATGCAAGCGATCCTGGCGTACTACATGTACTTCTCCGTCGTCGACGGAGGCCTTGGCCTGTCCAAGGACCTCGCGCTCTCGCTGGTCGGTGCCTACGGCGGCGCCGTCTACCTGAGCACCATCCTCGGCGCCTGGCTCGCGGACCGCCTGCTCGGTTCCGAAAAGGTCCTGCTGTCCTCGGCGTTCATCATCATGGCCGGCCACATCGCCCTGGCCGCGCTGCCCGGTGCCTTGGGACTGGCCATCGGCCTGGTCCTGGTTGCCGTGGGCTCCGGCGGGCTCAAGGCCAACGCCACGGCCCTGGTCGGTTCCCTGTACTCCAGGGAAGACACCCGCCGCGATGCAGGATTCTCGATCTTCTACATGGGCGTGAACATCGGCGGCCTGCTCGGCCCGCTGCTCACCGGCTTCCTGCACCAGCGCTGGGGCTTCCACATCGGCTTCGCCGCCGCCGCCGTGGGCATGGCCGTTGGCGTGGGCATCTACATGATGGGCCGCAAGGACCTTCCGGCGGCCGTCCACGTGGTGGCCAATCCGCTGCCGGCCGGCGCGCGCAAGAAGTATGCGCTGTACCTGGTGGCCTTCATCGTCGTGGTCGTGGCGCTCTTCGCGCTGAAGATCGTCACCCCGGCAACGCTGGCCAACGCCATCGCGCTGGCCGTCATCGCGGCCTCCATCATCTACTTCACCCTGATGCTGCGCTCCAAGCGCGTCACCACCGTGGAGCGCAAGCACGTGCTGGCCTTCATCCCGCTGTACATCGCCTCGGCCGCGTTCTGGGCCCTGTTCCAGCAGCAGTTCACGTTCATCGCCGTGTACTCGGAGGAACGCCTGGACCGCAGCATCTTCGGCTGGGAAATGCCAGCCTCCTGGGTCCAGTCGATCAACCCGGTGTTCATCATCGTGCTCGCCGGCGTCTTCGCCACCCTGTGGACCAAGCTCGGCACCCGCCAGCCGGGCACCGTGGCGAAGTTCTCCGCCTCGCTGATGATCGTCGGCATCGCGTTCCTGGTCTTCATCCCGCTGGAATCGCTGGAGAAGACCCCGCTGCTGGCCCTGGTCGGGATCCTGCTGCTGTGCACCCTGGCCGAGCTGCTGCTGAGCCCCATCGGCCAGTCGGTGACCACGAAGCTGGCCCCGGCCGCCTTCGGCACGCAGATGATCGCGCTGTTCTTCCTCTCGGTGTCCCTGGGCACCACGCTGGCCGGAATCCTGGCCGGCTTCTACACCGAAGGCAACGAGATCACCTACTTCCTGGCCCTCGGCGGCACCGCGATCGTGCTGGGCATTGCCCTGCTGTTGTCCGCACCGGCCCTGAAGAAGCTGATGGGCGAGGTCCGCTAGGACCTTCCCGAGCACTTCCCGCAGGAAAACAGCGGCCGCACCCGGCATCCAAGCCCGGGTGCGGCCGCTGTTTTCACGTTTCCCCGAAGGGGTTCGCGCTACCAGGAACCCATCGAGGCGGAAAATACGGTGATGAGGAAGAGCGCCCCCAGCACGATGAACCCCAGCATCAGGTAACCGGTCACCAGCCCGGCAATGGCGATTCCACGCATGTGCGGTTCCCGCTTCAACGCCAGGTGGCCGCAGATGACCGCCGCAATCTGGGGAAGAACCAGCATCCCGCCGGTGAGCACCGCGATGATTCCCGTCACCAGTGACACGATCGCCAACGCGCCCGCCGGCTGCTGGACCGGCATCGGGTATCCGGGTTGGGGGTAGCCCCGTGTTGGGTACTGCTGCGGGTGGCCGGGCTGGGCGCCCGCCCGTTGGCCGGCGTGCTGCCCGGCGAATCCGTACCCGCGGCCGTTCGGGGCCCCGGCAACCGGTGGCGCGTCCAAGGGCATGTCCAGGTACGGGTTGCGCGGCGGTGCCGCGTGCGGGTTCTGCGACCAGCGCGGGTCGTTCGGATCGTCAAACGACGGCTCCGCCGCGGGCTCGTGCCTGCCGTCTTCGTCCTTGGCCATGGGTTCCTTCCCCCTCCAGCGACCCGCCCCGCACTGAATGGAGGTTCCTGCAGCCAGGCGCGGCTTCTGGCTCCCCAGCCTAGCGGCGATCACTGACCACGCCCACCCCCTGTTCGGGACCCGCACGAAGCCCGCTGGGGCCAGGCACCGCGGGCGCAGCCATCGAGCCCGGGGACGCCTCCGGTGATCATGTGGCCGACGACCAGCCCGAACACGGCAAGGGGGCGGGCATGCGGCTCGCGCCGCAAGGGCAGGTGCCCGCAGGCGATCGCCGCGACCCGGGCAATGGGCAATATGCCAAGGGGAGGAATCCAATCACGGCCGCCTCCAGGGAAACCACGGCAAGCTTCCGGCTCCGGCTGGCCTCCCGGACGGGGGTGACCGGGCAGCTGCCCGCCCCGCGACGGCCGGGCCCGGCTCCATGCCTCGTGCTGTCCCGGCCGGTTGCCCTGGCCGGCGAAACCGTACCCGCGGCCGTCCGGCCCCCCCGCCAACCGGTGGCGCATCCAACGGCATCTGCCCGCAGGGGTTGCGGGGAGGTGCCGCGTGCGGGTTCGGCGACCAGCGCGGATCCTTCGACGCGGCACCGGCCCGCCCCAAGCTTGGCGTTCGCGCCCGGCCACAGCGCGCTCACAACGGCTGCTCAGGATCCGGTGGGAGAGTTGGCACCATGGACAAGGAAACCCAGCCTCCAGCCGCAAAACCCCACCCCCGGCACCACGCGGTGCCACCGTACCTGCTGGTGTCGATGGCCGCCTGCGACGGGGCGTGGGAAGCCCCGGCGGCGATGCGCGACGTCATCGCGCTCCCGCCGGCCGAAGGCGACCGGGAGCTTCCGGGCGCACACGGCGAACCTGCGGGCCCGGGCCGCGAAACCCGCCGCCGCATCGCCACCCGCGCACGCCGGACGCTGCTGCTTGACCAGGCCCTGCTGCACGAGCGGGCCACCACGCACACCGACATCGCCCGCCTGCTGGACCCAGCCGGACGCCTGGTGCGGGTCATTTCCGACGCCCGGGGAGCCGAGACCACCCCCGGAACCGCCGCGCGCACCGAGGGCCACGATCCGGGGCAGGATCCGGACGCAAACCGTGCCCACGACGGACTGGGCGAGGTCTACGGGTTCCTCGCGGACATGTTCAAGCGCTCCAGCCTCGACGGCGCCGGGCTGGTGCTGCGCGGCACCGTGCACTACGGGCAGCACTACGACAACGCGTTCTGGGACGGCACCCAAATGGTCATGGGCGACGGGGACGGGGAGGTCTTCAACTCCTTCACCTCCTCGCTGTCGGTAATCGCGCACGAACTGGGGCACGGGCTGCTGCAATACACCACCAACCTGGACTACCGGGGCCAGTCCGGCGCGCTGAACGAGTCGATCGCCGATGTCTTCGGCGCCCTGGTGGAGCAGTTCGTGGCCGGCGACGACGCGGCGTCGGCCAGCTGGCTGATCGGCACCGGCCTGTTCACCGACGCCGTCCAGGGTGTGGCGCTGCGTTCCATGGCCGCCCCGGGCACCGCCTACGACGACCCGATCCTGGGCAAGGACCCGCAACCGGCAACCATGGCCGGCTACGTGGACACGGCCGAGGACAACGGCGGGGTGCACCTGAACTCCGGCATCCCCAACCACGCGTTCCACCTCTTCGCCACCGCGCTGGGCGGCTACGCCTGGGAAACCGCCGGATCGCTGTGGTTCAACGTGATTGCGACCCGTTCCCTGCCGCGGGACGCGGACTTCGGCACCTTCGCCGAACAGACCCTGCTCCAGGCCCGCCGCGACCACGGAGCCGGATCCTCCGTCGAGCGGGCCCTGGCCGAAGCCTGGGACGCCGTCGGGGTCGAACCCGTCGTCCGGGAGGCCGTCCATGGCTGAGAACCGCGACGAAGTGCTGGTCATCCGCGTGGCCCGCTCCGGCGGGGTCGCCGGGATTTCCCGCACCGGGATCCTGGAACTCCACGCGCAGGACCCCGGAAACGAAAAGGAGGACTCCTGGATCCGCATGGCCCGCGACGCCCTGGATGGGCTGCGGGCGCTGGAGCAGGCCAAGGCACCGTCCCCGGTGCGCGATGCGTTCACCTGGTCGCTGAGCATCGACGGGGAAGAACATTTGGTGCCCGACACCCTGCTCACCGGCCCGGCCCGGACCCTGGCCGAACACGTCATTGCGCTCCCGCGCCGCCCCTGATTCCCCGGCACCCAACGACCGGGCGGGGCACCGCGGGGCAATCAATGAGAAACTGGTGCCATGGCCCATCCTCGCGCCGGGACCCCGGCACTGCCCCAAGACCTGATCGACCTTTCAGCGGTGCGCGACGCGTACTTCGACATCCACCCGGATCCGTCCGACCCCGCCCAGCGCGTGGCCTTCGGCACCTCCGGACACCGCGGCACCTCGATGAACGGCTCCTTCAACGAGGACCACATCGCCGCCATCACCCAGGGAATCGTCGAATACCGGCGCGCCGCGGGCATCACCGGCCCGCTGTTTGTCGGCAAGGACACCCACGCGCTCTCGGACCCCGCACAGGACACGGTGCTGGAGGTGCTGGCCGGCAACGACGTGTCGATCCTGGCCGACGCCCGCACCGGCTGGACCCCCACCCCGGCCCTGAGCCACGCCATCCTGGCGCACAATGCCGATCCCTCCGCCCCGCGGGCCGACGGCATCATCATCACCCCCTCGCACAACCCGCCGGCCGACGGCGGGCTGAAGTACAATCCTCCGCACGGCGGACCGGCCGACACCGACGCCACCTCCTGGATCGCAAACCGCGCCAACGAGCTGCTGGAGGCCAAGCTGGACGGTGTCAGGCGCACCTCGCTGGGCGCCGCGCGCCTGGGCGGCAGGATCGGTTCCTTCGACTTCCTCGCCGCCTACGTCGACGACCTGCCCTCGGTGCTGGACCTCGACGCGATCCGCGCCTCGGGGCTGCGCATCGGCGCGGACCCGATGGGCGGTGCCGCGGTGGACTACTGGGGCGCGATCGCCGAGCGGCACAAGCTGGATTTGACCGTGGTGAACTCCGGGGTGGACCCGCGCTTTGCGTTCATGACGCTGGACACCGACGGGAAGATCCGCATGGATTGCTCCTCGGCCCACGCGATGGCCTCGCTGGTCGCCGCGCGCGATGCCTATGACGTGTCCACGGGCAACGACGCGGACGCCGACCGCCATGGCATCGTCACCCCGGATGCCGGGCTGATGAACCCCAACCACTTCCTGGCCGTGGCCATCGAATACCTCTACACCCACCGCACCGGCTGGTCCACGGACGCCGGGATCGGCAAGACCCTGGTGTCCTCCTCGATGATCGACAGGGTGGCCGCGAAGCTTGGGCGCACCCTGGTGGAGGTTCCGGTGGGCTTCAAGTGGTTCGTGCCTGGCCTGCTGGACGGCACCGGCGCCTTCGGCGGCGAGGAATCGGCCGGCGCCTCGTTCCTGCGCCGCGACGGGCGCACCTGGACCACCGACAAGGACGGGATCCTGCTGGCGCTGCTGGCCAGCGAGATCACCGCGGTCACCGGCTCCTCCCCGTCGAAGCACTATGCGGCGCTGGCCGCCGAGCACGGTGCCCCCAGCTATGCGCGCCTGGACGCCGTCGCGGACCGGGACCAGAAGGCCCGCCTGGCGAACCTGTCCGCCACCGACGTCACCGCCGATTCGCTGGCCGGGGAAAAGATCACCGCGCGGCTGACCACAGCGCCGGGCAACGGGGCAAGGATCGGCGGGCTGAAGGTCACCACCCAAAACGCCTGGTTCGCCGCGCGCCCCTCGGGCACCGAGGACAAGTACAAGATCTACGCCGAGTCGTTCCTGGGCGACGGGCACCTGGCCCGGGTGCAGGACGAGGCCAGGACCATCGTCGACACCGTCCTGGGCTGAGGCAGGCACTGCGGGGCGGGCGCGGCCACACCGCACCCGTCCCGGAACAGCCAACCACCTATGGGTATGCGATCGCGGGCATGTCTACATCATGCGTTTGATGATCTTTGACTTGGCCCAGGTGTACGGCGGGTAGACGGCCTTGAGCGTGTCCACCACCGTGGTCTTGCCCATCACCGCGCGCATCTGCGAGAGCCGCTCGAACCCATGCCGTCCGTGGTAGGCACCCATGCCGGAGGCTCCCACGCCCCCGAACGGAAGCGAGGGGACGGCCAGGTGCAGGCCCGGCGCGTTGTGCACGATGGCCCCGGCGCGCACCTGGTCCCCGAAGGACGACTGCAGCCGCGGGTTCTCGGAAAACAGGTAGGCGACCAGCGGGGTGGGCCGGGCGTTGATGAAGCGCACTGCGGCATCGAAGCTGTCCACCGCGATGACCGGCAGGATCGGACCGAAGATCTCCTCGCGCAGCAGGGCCGAGTCCGGGTGCACGTTGGTGATCACCGTCGGTTCGATCTGCAGCGTGTCCTCGTCGTACCCGCCTCCGACGACCACGTCCCCGTCGCCCAGCATGGACACCAGGCGCTGGAAGTGCGCCGTGTTCACGATCCGCCCGTAGTCGCGGCTGGCCAGCGGGTTCTTCCCGTAGAACGCCGTGATGGCCTTTGACAGCTGCTTTTGCAGGTTCCGCGCCGCGTCCCCCACCGCCAGCACGTAGTCCGGCGCCACGCAGGTCTGCCCGGCATTCATGAACTTCCCGAACGCCAGCCGGCGGGCGACCGCCGCCGAGGACCCGTCCATGACCACGGCCGGGGACTTGCCGCCGAGCTCCAGGGTCACCGGGGTCAGGTGCTCGGCCGCCGCGCGGGCCACAATCTTCCCCACGCGTTCCCCGCCGGTGTAGAAGATGTGGTCGAAGTGTTGTTCCAGCAGGACCTTGGAGGTCGACGCGCCGCCCTGGACCACGGCGCATGCCCGCCGGTCCATGAATTGCGGGACGAGCCGCCCGAGCAGCGCGCTGGTGGCCGGGGCCAGCTCCGAGGGCTTGAGCACCGTGACGTTTCCGGCGGCAATGGAGGCGACCAGCGGGGCGAGGATCAATTGCAGCGGGTAGTTCCAGGCGCCGATGACCAGCACCACGCCCAGTGGCTGCGGTTCGATCTTGGCTGCCGCCGGGTGCAGCGCGAGCGGGATCTTGACCGCCTTGGACTCCATCCATTCGGAGAGGTGCAGCTGCGCATGGTCGATCTCGGCGCGCACCATGTCGATCTCGGTCATCTTCGCCTCGACCCCGCTCTTGCCCAGGTCGTCGGCCAGCGCGTCGACGAAGTCCTGTTCGTGCGCCTCCAGCATCCGCTCCAGGGCCTTGAGCTGGGAGGCGCGGAAGCGCCGCGGGTGGGCCAGCCGGGTGGCGACCACGTCGTGCATCGAGGCGACGATCTCCACGATGTTTTCCGCTGATTCGGGCACCACCGGCGGGAGCTCGAGCTCGCTCAGCGCGCGCGACTCGCGCGGCGCGGTGGAAGGATGCGGATTTTCGGTGATGCCCATGACCTAGAGCGTATACGGCGTGCGCCTGGGCCGCGACAGGCCGCGACGCGCAGTTGACGCCCCGCCCGTGCGGTGGGATAGGCTCGCGCCTAGTGACACGGGGTGTCGGCGCGCCAGCGATCCGACTGAGACAAGACCCGTAGAACCTGATCTAGTTCGTACTAGCGGAGGGATGTTGCTCATGGGATCCATGGCGCCTTCAGTTGTCTTTTCACCCGGCGAGCTCGCCGATGCCCTGGGCGCGCTGCGCGCCTCCACCCCCCTGGTGCAGGTATTGACCAACACCGTGGTCACCAACTTCACCGCCAACGTGCTGCTGGCCGCCGGGGCCTCCCCCGCGATGGCCGACGTGCCCGGGGAGGCCGGCGGATTCGCGTCCGTGGCCTCCGCGGTGCTGGTGAACCTGGGCACCCCCAATTCCGAGCAGCGCGCCGCCATGGCCGAGGCAGTGGCCGCCGCCAACGCCGCGGAAACCGGCTGGGTGCTGGACCCGGTGGCCGTCGGGTCGCTGCGCGTGCGCACCGACTTCGCCCTGGGACTGCGCGACCTGACCCCGACGGTGATCCGCGGCAACGCCTCGGAGATCATGGTGCTCGCCGAGGCCGGGTCCGGCGGGCGCGGGGTGGAGGCCACCGACACCGTCGATTCCGCCGCCGCCGCGGCCCGCTCCCTGGCGCTGCGCAGCGGCGCCGTCGTGGCCGTCTCCGGGGAGGCGGACCTGGTGACCGACGGAACGCGCACCGTGCATGTGCATGGCGGAAGCAAGATGCTCACCCTGGTCACCGGCGGCGGGTGCGCACTGGGCGCGGTCTGCGCGGCATTCCTGCCGGTGGCCGGGGACCCGCTGCTGGCCACCGTCGCTGCCCACGCGTTCTACTCCGCCGCCGCCGAACGCGCCGCGGCGGCAAGTTCGGGGCCCGGAAGCTTCGCCGTGCATTTCCTTGACGCCCTGCACGCGCTGGCCCCGTCCGACCTCGCGGCCACGGCGGTGCTGTCCTGATGGCCTCCGGAATCTACCTGGTCCTCGACTCGAATTCCACCGCCGGACGCCCGCTGGAACACATTGTTGAAGCGGCGGTGGCCGGCGGGATCACCACGATCCAGCTGCGCTGCAAGGACATGCCCGCCGGGGAATTCGTTGACACCGTGGAAAGCTGCGCCAAGCACACCTCCGGGAGGGCCGCCCTGCTGGTCAACGACCGCATCGACGTGTACCTGGCCGCACGGGCGCGCGGCGCCGACGTGCAGGGCGTGCACATCGGCCAATCCGACATCCCCGCGGACCTGGTCCGCACGCTCATCGGGCCGCACGCCGTGCTCGGGCTTTCGGCCTCCACCGCCGACGAGATCGATACGGCCAACGAGCTCAACGCGTTTGCCCCGGGCACCGTCGACTACCTGGGCGTCGGCGCCGTGCATGCGACCCCGACGAAGAAGGACCACCCGGAGCCGCTGGGATACGGGGGCCTGGCGGCCGCCGCGGCCCGAAGCACCGCACCCGTGGTGGCCATCGGCGGGCTCGACACCACCGACGTGCCGGCCATTCGGTCCGCCGGGGCCGCATCGATGGCGGTGGTGCGGGCGATCTGCGCCGCCGACGACCCGCGCACCGCAACCGCCCACCTGATCAGCCTCTGGGAAGGGGAAACGCCATGAATACCATGAATTCCACGAAGAATATCCTGTCCATTGCCGGATCCGACCCCTCCGGGGGCGCCGGGATCCAGGCCGACCTGAAGTCCATCGCCGCCGGCGGCGGCTACGGGATGGCGGCGATCAGCGCGCTGACCGCCCAAAACACCCGCGGCGTGCGCGCCGTCCACGTGCCCCCGGCCGGATTCCTCACCGAGCAGCTGCGCGCGATCTCCGAGGACATCGCCATCGACGCGATCAAGATCGGGATGCTGGCCAACGCCCAGGTCATCGACGAGCTGGGAACCTGGCTGGCGCAGGTCCGCGGTGCCGCCGGCACGGCCGTGCCGGCGGTGGTCCTGGACCCGGTTATGGTGGCCACCAGCGGGGATTCACTGCTGGATGCGGCCGCCGATGCGGCGCTGCGCCGGCTCTTTGTCCATGCCGACGTGATCACCCCCAACATCCCCGAGCTCGCGGTGCTGGCCCGCGGTCCCGAAGCCACAGACTGGGATTCCGCGGTGTCCCAGGCACGCATGCTCGCGGCGGAATACGACGTGCTGGTGCTGGCCAAGGGCGGGCACCTGGCCACCCAGCGCTGCCGCGACGCACTCATCGACGCCGGCGGGGTGCTGCTGGAGGTCGAATCCGAGCGCCACGCCACCGGCAACACGCACGGCACCGGCTGCTCGCTCTCGGCCGCACTGGCCACGTATTACGCGCGCACCGGCAACTGGGGCACGGCGCTGCGCCGTGCCAAGGACTGGCTGTCCGATGCCATCTCCCGCGCGGACGAGCTGTCCGTCGGATCCGGGCACGGACCGGTCAATCACTTCGCCGCGCTCTGGGACGGGGTGCGCCCGGCACAGGCCGGGGACCCGCTGGCGCAGTGGTGGGAGCGGATCGCCCCGATCCGCGCGGGCATCGACGAACTGGGCTTCATCCGCGCCCTGAAGGACGGGTCGCTGGCCCGGGAGGACTTCGAGGACTACCTGGGCCAGGACGCCCTGTACCTGCGCACCTATGCGCGGGCCATGTCGCGGGCCGCGGAACTGGCCCCGGACACCGCCTCGCAGCGCTTCTGGGCGGCCAGCGCCAGCGGCTGCCTCGAGGAGGAGCTGAAGCTGCACCGCGGGCGGCTCGATGAGCGGGTCCCGGAGCCCTCGGCGACCACCACCGCGTACCTGAACCACCTGCTGGCCGCCGGGGACGACTATGCGGTGCTCGCCGCAGCGTTGCTGCCCTGCTTCTGGATCTACCAGGACACCGGCACCCGGTTGGCCGCGGCCAACCACGACCACCACCCGTACGCCGACTGGCTGGCCACCTATTCCTCCCCGGAGTTCGACGCCGCCACCGCCGCGGCCATCGACCTGGTGGCCGGTGTGCACGCGGGCGCCGATGCCCGCACGCGGGCGGCGATGTGGCGTGCATTCGAGGACTCCAGCGTCCACGAGCTGGCGTTCTTCGCGCAGACCGCCGCCGATGCCCCGAAGGCGGCAGCGGGATTCCGGCGCGCGTCCGGGCATCGCGTCCCGGACGCCGCTGGGCACGGCGAACCGGTCGCAGCCCGCTAGCCGCGCGGGGGGGCGGAACGTGCCCGGGGCGGCGGGCGGGTAAAATGCACGAGGGGGTTTTGCGCTGTGCACCACGCGCCCCCGCCGCCCGACTCCCGCCCCTTCCCGGAAGGCCCCACCCCATGAGCAACCGATTCGGCATCGGCTGGCGCCTGCACGGCGACGGCAAGTCCATCTCCCCCGGAACGGTGGTGGCCCCCGACGAGCGCCTCGCCTGGCCGCAGACCATCGGCGTCGGCGTCCAGCACGTCATGGCGATGTTCGGCGCCACGGTGCTGGTGCCGACCATCACCGGTTTCCCGGTCACCACCACGCTGCTGTTCACCGGCGTCGGTACCCTGCTGTTCCTGCTGCTCACCGCCGGACGGGTGCCCTCCTACCTGGGTTCCTCCTTTGCGTTCATCGCACCGGTCACCGGGGCCATGGCCACGCACGGGATGGGCGGTGCACTCGGCGGGATCGTGATGGCCGGCGCCTGCCTGTTCGTCGTGGGCCTGGTTGTGCAGAAGGCCGGAACCGGCTGGATCCACGCACTGATGCCGCCGGTGGTGATGGGCACCATCGTCGCGCTGATCGGGCTGAACCTGGCCACCACCACCACGGACAAGATCACGCAGGTGCCGCTGACCACCTTCGCCACGGTGCTGGCCATCGTCATCACCACGGTGCTCTTCCGCGGCATGCTCGGGCGCCTGTCGATCCTGCTGGGCATCATCGTCGGCTACCTCGCCGCCTGGGCGCAGGGCCAGGTCGATTTCTCGGCCATCGGGCAGGCCGCCTGGTTCGGCCTGCCCGACTTCGCCGCACCCACCTTCCACATCGAAACCCTGACGCTGTTCCTGCCGGTGGTGTTCGTGCTGATCGCCGAGAACGTGGGACACGTGAAGACCGTGGCGCTGATGACCGGGCGCGAGCTTGACGACGTGAACGGCCGGGCACTGATGGCCGACGGCACCGCCACCATGATCGCCGGGTTCGGCGGCGGCTCGGGCACCACCACCTACGCGGAGAACATCGGGGTCATGGCCTCCTCGCGCGTCTACTCCACGGCCGCGTACTGGATCGCGGGCACCGTGGCCATCGCGCTGGCGTTCTTCCCGAAGTTCGGCGTGCTGATCAACACCATCCCGGCCGGCGTCGCGGGAGGTGCGGGCATCGTGCTCTACGGGATGATCGCGATCGTCGGCGCCCGCCTGTGGGTGCAGAACAAGGTCGATTTCTCCAACCCGATCAACCTGATGACCGCCGGCACCGGGCTGATCATCGCCATCGCGCTCTTCGGGGACAACGTCCTGTCGATCGGCACCATGGACTTCGGCGGCATCGCCCTGGGCACCGCAGCCACGCTGGTGGTCTTCCACCTGATGCGTTTCATCGCCAAGGTGCGCGGCACCGAGCCGACGGACGTCGAGGCCATCGGCGGGGCCACCCACTCCAAGCTCGGCTAGCGGGCGGCAACCCGCGCCGGCACGTACCGGGCGGGACCCCCTCACGGGGGTCCCGCCCGGTTTTTCGTGCCGCGGCTGCGCCGGCAAGCTACCCGATGATGGTGATCGGCGGCTCGTTGGCCAGCTCCTCCTCCTGGGTCAGCTTCTTGATGCTGGAGGTCAGCGGGGACCCGTCGTCGCGCTGCAGTGCGAAGACCGCCTCGATGGACGGTTCGCCCTCGAGCACCGGGCCCTGCCCGTGCAGCTCGATGGTCACCACCGGGTGGGCCGGGGACACCGCATGCGCCGCGCCGCGCACCGAGAAGTGCACCTCGTCGTCCCCGGCCCGCAGCGAGGCGGTCAACGCGTCCGCGGTGAGGTGGAAGTGCACCGAGGAGTCGTTGCGGCGCAGGTTGAACTCCAGGCCCTCCCAGTCCTCGGGCAGCCGCGGGTCAAAGAGCCAGGCGCCGGTGTCGTCGCGCAGCCCGGCAAAGCCGTAGACCAGTGCCGCCCACACCCCGCCGGTGGAGGCCACGTGCACCCCGTCGGCGGTATTGCCGTGCAGGTTCAGCAGATCCACGTTCAGGGCGTGCTCGAAGTAGTCGTAGGCCAGGTCCCGGTAGCCGACCTCCGCGGCGAGGATCGCCTGCACGGTGGCCGAGAGCGTGGAGTCCCCGGTGGTCAGCGGGTCGTAGTAGTCGAAGTCGGCGCGTTTCTGCTGCGCGGTGAAGTCCGAGGAGCGCAGCCACAGCGCCAGCACCGTGTCGGCCTGCTTGAGCACCTGGAAGCGGTAGATCACCAGCGGGTGGAAGTGCAGCAGCAGCGGGCGGTACTCCGCGCCGGTGCCCGGCACGTCCCACACCTCGCGGTTCAGGAACCCGGCGTCCTGCGGGTGGATGCCGACGGTCTCGGAGAACGGGATGAACATCGCCAATGCGGCGTCGGACCAGTCGCGCACCTCGGCCTTGGAGATGCCCAGCTCCTCGACAATCCGCGCGTGGTCCTCGGGGAAGTCGCGTTTAAGGCGGTCCATCAGCTCGACCGCGTAGCTCAGGTTGAAGCGCGCCATCACATTGGTGAAGGTGTTGTCGTTGACCACCGCGGTGTACTCGTCCGGGCCGGTCACCCCGTGGATGTGGAAGCTGCGGCCGGTCGTGGTCTCACGCCAGAAGCCCAGCGAGTTCCACAGCCGGGCGGTTTCCACCACGATTTCCGCCCCGCCGCCGAGCAGCAGCCCGGTGTCCCTGCTGGCCTGCACATAACGTGCCAGGGCATAGACCACATCCGCGTTGATGTGGTACTGCGCGGTCCCGGCCGGGTAGTAGGCACTGGCCTCCTCGCCGTTGATGGTGCGCCACGGGAAGAGGATGCCGTGCTCGTTCAGCGTCGCGGCGCGGCGCCGGGCGGCCGGGATCTGGCTGACGCGCGCACGCAGCGCATTGCGCGCCCATTGCGGGTTGGTGTACGTGAGGAACGGCAGCACATAGATCTCGGTGTCCCAGAAGTAGTGCCCGGAGTACCCGTTTCCGGAGACCCCCTTGGCGGAGATCCCCAATCCGTCCGAGCGTGCCGAGGCCTGCGCAACGGCGAAGAGGTTCCAGCGGATGGCGCGCTGCAGCAGCGGGTGGGCATGGACCACCACGTCGGAGTGCCCCCAGAACTCGGTGAGGAACTCGCGCTGCGCCCAGAACAGCTCGTCGGCCCCGCGCGGGACCAGGTGGCTCAGGGCGCGCACGCAGCGGCTGGTCACCTCCGCGGTGTCGTGGCGCCGCGAGGCGTGGAAGGAGGCGAACTTGTCGATGTGCAGCGCCTCGTCCTTCTCCAGGTAGACGGAGACGGTGTGCTCGACGCGCTCGGGGGTGACGCTGGAGGTCTCGGTGAAATCCGTTGTCGCCCCGGCGACGCGGGTCACGTGCGAGATCGCTGCGGCCACCGACATCTGCGAACCGCGCACGTAGTAGCTCAGTGCGCAGATCCCGTCCTTTTCGTGCGTGCCGCCCGAGATCAGCGATTCCTCACCGCTGCGCTCGGACTTGCGCGGGTCGAAGGGCACCTCCCCTGCGTCGGACTCCGCCGGGGTCGGCACCGGGCGGGCGTCGGACTGCCCGATCAGCGCCGACTGCACGAAGACGTGGGCGGGGGCGTCGAGCAGCCGCACGGTGACGCGGAACAGCGCCAGGTGGCGTTCGGAGAAGGAGACCATCGACCGGGTGCGCACCATCACCCGGTGGCCCTCGGCGGTGCGCCAGAGGGTGTCGGAGATCAGCGTGCCGTCCTTGAAGTCCAGCCGCAGCTCGTCCTTGAGGATCTCGGTGCGCCCGATCTCCAGGGCCTCGTCGTTGATGTAGACCCGCACGGTGCGCGCATCGGGGGCCGCAACCATGGTCTGCCCGGCCTCGGCGAGCCCGAACGCGGATTCGGCGTGGCGGATCTTCCAGGTCTCGTGCAACCCGTTGATGAACATCCCCTCGGTGCTTTCCCCGATGCCCAGCGAATCCCCGCGCATACCCAAAAACCCGTTTCCCAGGGAGAAGATCGTCTGCTCCACGCCCGGGTCGATGGGACGGGGATGCTCGCGGGTGTAGGACCAGGTGTCCTGCTCCCAGTCGTCGCGGGCCTGCTGGTTGACCAGTTCGTCCAGGTCGTCGAGCACCAGGTCGGCCCCGGCGTCGCGCAGGTCCCGGTGCGGCTGGTCCCTGCCCACTCCGATCACCATCCCGAAGCCGCCTGCCGCGGCCGCCTGGACCCCGGAGATCGCGTCCTCGATGACCACGCACTCGTTGGGCGACCAGCCCAGGTCGCTGGCCGCGGCCAGGAAGGTGTCCGGGGCCGGCTTGCCGGCCAGGTTGCGCGCGGCGGCCTGCAGTCCCCCGATGACCACGGAAAAGTCGTCGCGCAGCCCCGCGGCCTCCAGCACCTCCTCGGCGTTGCGCGAGGAGGAAACCACGGCGACCTCGAGCCCCGCGGCCTGGATATGGCGCAGGTAGTCCAGCGACCCGGGGTACGGCTCGATGCCCGTCGAATGCAGGATCGCGCGGAACACCGTGTTTTTGCGGTTCCCCAGTGCGCAGATGCTCGTGCTGCCCGGCGCGTCGGTGTCGTGGCCCCAGGGAAGCTCGATCCCGCGATCCGCCAGCACCGCGGCGACCCCCTCGTAACGCGGGCGCCCGTCGACCAGCGCGAAGTAGTCGTCCTCGGTGTAGGGGCGGGTCACGCCGGCCTCGGCGAAAAAGCCGTTGAAAAGCTGCGCCCAGGCATCGCGATGGACCTCGGCGGTAGGGGTCAGCACCCCGTCCAGGTCAAAGAGCACGGCCTTGAAGTCACGGCGACGGTAAGGGGCGCCGGTGGCGAGGGCTTCACGCATGGTGTTGGATTCCCATCTCTCTGGCGGCGGCTTCGGCACCGCGTAGGGTTCCGGCGCAAGCATGCGCCGCATTGCTTCCGTTCCGGCAGGCCCGGCTTACTCCAGCCTAGCCACCGGTTCCCCCGCCCGTGAAGCGCCCCGGGGGTCCCGGCCGTGTCGCCCGCGGCCCGCACGGGGCGCCCGGCCGCCCCACGGCGCTTCGCTGGCCCCAAAAGATCAAGTCACTTCCCCATTGCCCAAACCGTCATGTTGCCCCAAACCCTTGAAAAACGGGTGCCGGCTCTACATGATGAGCAGTAGAAGAGCTTCGGTCCCCTGTGGGTCGCGGCCCTTCGCCTTCATGGGGGAACACCACGGTGGTCCAGACCGGGGAGGCCTCGTTCCCGCTGGGTCACGCCCCGTTGGATGCCTGGCACCCCCCTGCGGCGCTCGCGGCCGACGGCTCACCGCTTCCCCTTCCTATAACGAACCGGGTGGCCGCGGCCAGCCGGCCGAGCAGGAGGAACGATGAAAACATCACGACGGGGAAAGGCGTATGCCTCGCTGGCGGGCCTGGGGGTTGCAGCCATGGTGCTCACCAGTTGCGGCGGGGGACCGGGCGCCCCGGAAACCAGCGCCGCCAGCACCGAATCCGGCGCGGCGACGGGCAAGGCGGAGGTCACCTTGTACGGCACCATCGCCGACGCCGAGGCCAAGCTGCTGGAACAGTCCTGGGCCGACTGGTCCAAGGAAAACAACATCAAGATCAAGTACGAGTCCTCCAAGGAATTCGAGACGCAGATCGCCGTCCGTGCCCAGGGCGGCAACGCCCCGGACCTGGCGATCTTCCCGCAGCCCGGGCTGCTGGGGGACCTGGCCACCCGCGGCTTCCTCAAGCCGGCGCCCGAGGGCGTCAAGGCCAATGTCGCCTCCGGCTGGTCCGAGGACTGGGCCAAGTACGGCACCGTGGACGGCACCCTGTACGGCGCCCCGCTGATGGCCAGCGTCAAGGGCTGGATCTGGTACTCGCCGGCCGAGTTCAAGGACAAGGGCTACGAGGTCCCCACCACCTGGCAGGGGCTGCTTGACCTGACCGCGCAAATCGAGAAGGACAAGGGCAAGGCCCCCTGGTGTGCCGGCTTCGGCTCCGGGGACGCCACCGGCTGGCCGGGCACCGACTGGGTCGAGGACCTGGTGCTGCGCCAGTCCGGGAAAGACGTCTACGACCAGTGGGTCGCCAACGAGGTGAAGTTCACCGACCCGCAGATCAAGTCCGCGCTCGATGAGGTCGGCAAGATCCTGAAGAACCCGAAGTACGTCAACGCCGGCTACGGCGACGTGGCCTCCATCAACGCCACCGAGTTCGGTGCGGTGGCCGATGTCCTGGTCAAGGGCGACTGCTCGCTGCACCACCAGGCGTCGTTCTTCAGCGGGTTCATCACCGAGGCCGGCGGCACCGTCGGCCCGGACGCCGACCTGTGGGGCTTCGTGACCCCGTCGATCGACGGGGCCGGCAACTCGGTCACCGGCGGCGGCGAGATCGTCGGAGCCTTCAACGACGACCCGTCGGTGGTGAAGGTGCAGGAGTACCTCTCCAGCGCCGAGTGGGCCAACTCCCGGGTGAAGCTCGGCGGGGTGCTCTCGGCCAACAAGGGCCTGGACCCGGCCAACGCGTCCGACCCGCTGCTGCAGGAGGCCGTGAAGATCCTGCAGGACCCGGCGACGACGTTCCGCTTCGACGCCTCCGACCTGATGCCCGGTTCCGTCGGGGCCGGCACCTTCTGGAAGGGCATGATCGACTGGATCAACGGCTCGGATTCCGAGACGGTGCTCAAGGCGATCGAGGCCGGCTGGCCCTCGAAGTAGCGCCTCGCGGCACCCGCGTCCGGCGGGCCCGGAGCGGTCACCCCGACCGCCCGGACCCGCCGGCGCACCACCCCACCGGGTTTCCCGGGCCGGACATCGATGCCCGGCCCGCACGCCTCTTCCAGCATTGCCTCCGGATAGCGCGCAGGTGACCCCGCCACCGCGGGGCACCGCGGGCAGCCACCTCGAAAGGCCGGCACCGACGCATCATGACAAACTTCCTGCAATGGCTCAGCACGCTGCCCACCCTGGCGCAGATCCCGATCATCATCGGGGTGTTCTGCGCCGTGGTGATCCTGTTGCTCTTCCTCATCGAGCTGGCCCCGCGGCGCGGGCGCAGGTTCACGATCATCCGCGCCGTCGCCTGCGTCCTGTTCCCGCTGCTGATGCTCGCAATCCTGGATTCCTACACCTGGGCCATCGTCGCCGCCGGCTTCCTGGGATTGCTGCTCTTCTGGCTCGACTACCGCTCGCGGCACGGGGCGGGGTACGTCTTCGCGCTGGTGGGTTTCCTGTCCCCCGCGCTGCTGCTGCTGGCGGCCGGGCTGGTCATCCCCACGATCCAGACCACCGTGCAGTCCTTCATGAACTCCCGCGGCACCGAATTCGTGGGGCTGGAGAACTTCATCTGGATCTTCACCCAGCCCGCGGGCATCCGCACGGTGCTGAACACCGTGCTGTGGGTGCTCATCGCCCCGGCGGTGTCCACGATTGCCGGGATGGCCTACGCGGTGTTCATCGACAAGTCCCGCGGGGAGAAGTTCTTCAAGATCCTGGTGTTCATGCCGATGGCGATCTCCTTCGTGGGCGCCTCGATCATCTGGCGCTTCGTCTACACCGCGCGGCCCGCGGACTCGGAGCAGATCGGCCTGCTGAACCAGGTGATCGTCTGGGCCGGCGGGGAACCGGTGCAGTTCCTGCAGGAATCCCCGTGGAACACCGTGGCGCTGATCGCGGTGCTGATCTGGGTGCAGACCGGGTTCGCGATGGTGATCCTCTCCGCGGCGATCAAGGCGGTGCCGCTCGAGCAGCTGGAGGCGGCCGAGCTTGACGGGGCCAACGGCTGGCAGCGCTTCGCCAACGTGACGCTGCCGGGCATCCGCTCCTCGCTGGTCGTCGTGCTGACCACCATCTCGATCGCCTCGCTGAAGGTCTTTGACATCGTGCGCACCATGACCGCCGGCGCCAACGACACCTCGGTGATCGCCAACGAGATGTACACCCAGTTCCGCAACTTCGAGGCCGGGCGCTCCGCGGCGTTCGCCGTGATCCTCTTCCTCATGGTGATGCCCATCGTCATCTACAACGCCCGGCAGATCAAGATGCAAAGGGAGATGCGCTGATGTCCACGCTCGCCAGAACCGAAGAAGCCCCCGCGGCACCCGATTCCAGGGTGCGGCGCGGCCGCCCGGCCGCCTCGCTGGCCAAGAACCGGCTGACCAACCGCTGGGCCACCGGCGCAGCACTGGTCATTGCCGCGCTGTGGACCGTCCCGACCATCGGGCTGCTGGTCTCCTCGTTCCGCCCGGCGCAGCAGGTGCGCACCACCGGCTGGTGGACCCTTTTCCAAAACTGGGGTTTCACCACCGACAACTACTCCGCCGTGCTGCAGGCCGGAAACTCGCAGCTGACCATGGCCGGGTCGTTCATCAACTCGATCGCGATCACCCTGCCGGCCACCGTGATCCCGCTGGTGCTGGCCACCCTGGCCGCCTACGCCTTCGCCTGGATGCGCTTCCCGGGCAAGGACCTGCTCTTCGTGCTGGTCTTCGCACTGCAGATCGTGCCCATCCAGATGGCGCTGGTGCCGCTGCTGCGGCTCTTTGCCGCCGGGGAGCTCTTCGGGGTCCCGGTCATCGGGGCGTTCGGGCAGGCCGGATACGCGCAGGTGTGGATCGCGCACACCATCTTCGCGCTGCCGCTGGCGATCTTCCTGCTGCACAACTTCATTGCCGAGATCCCCAACGAAATCATCGAGGCGGCCCGGGTCGACGGGGCCAGCCATGGGCAGATCTTCTTCCGGATCGTGCTGCCGCTCACGGCCCCGGCGATCGCAGCCTTCTCGATCTTCCAGTTCCTCTGGGTGTGGAACGACCTTTTGGTCGCGTTGATCTTCGCCGACGGCGCGGTCGCCCCGATCACCAAGCTGCTGGCGGAGATCACCGGAAGCCGCGGGCAGGACTGGCACCTGCTCACCGCCGGGGCGTTCGTGGCCATGATCGTGCCGCTGGCCGTGTTCTTCGCGCTGCAGCGCTACTTCGTGCGCGGGCTGATGGCCGGCTCCGCCAAGGGGTAGGCGGGCCCCGCGCGACATGCGCCGGGGTCCTCTCACAGCAAAGCCGACGATTCACTGGTTACCATGGAACACGTGGCTCAGTGGATTAAGACTTGGACGGAAGACGGCTGGCGCGCCGAGGCGCTCTCTTGGGTGGACATGGCCTGCGAGGCATATTCCATCAAGCGCATAGGCGCACTTCAAAGCGCATCTTCATCGATCCGCGCGACGCACTTGCGGGTGCCCACCGACGCCGGGATGCTGTTCTTCAAGGCCGTGGCGCCCGGGCAGCTGTTCGAGCCCCCGTTGACCGCCGCCGCCGCGTCCCTGGTCCCGGACCGGCTGGTCATGCCGCTGGCGATCGACCCGGACCGCGGCTGGATGCTGTCCCCCGACTACGGCGCAACCCTCGACGAGCTGGCCACGACCCCGGAGCTGTGGGCCCGTGCGCTCGGCGCACTCGGCGGGCTGCAGCGCGAGCTCGTGCCGAGCGAGGAGGCCCTGTTCGACGCCGGCCTGCAGATCCTGGATCCCGCATGGATTCCCGAGGAGTTCAACAACGCGCTCACGCTGCATGCCTCGCTGCCCGCCGAACACCCGCTGGGCATCCCGGCCCGCGACGCCGACCACGCCTTCGCCGCGCTGAAGGACATCGAGGAGGCTTGCGCGCAGCTGATCGCCGGCCCGATCCCGCTGAGCCTGGAGCACGGCTCCTTCGACCGCCGCCGGGTTTTTGCCCCCACCGACGAGACCGCCGCACCGCGGATCCTGAACCTCGGCGATGCGCACTGGGCACACCCCTTCGCCTCGCTGGCCCGTCCCATCGAACGGATGCGGATCGATTTCCGGGCACCGGCCAACGACCCGCGGATCATCGCCGCCATCGGCGCGTACCTTGCCGCGTGGGACGACTACGGGTCCCCCGACGAGCTCTATGCCCTGGTGGCCCCGGCCCTGCGGATCTCCCCGCTGCACACCCACGAGACCTGGCTGCAATTGCTGGCCGAGGCCGACGAGCCGGCCCTGCTGCGCTGGGCGCCGAAGGTGCTCGAACCGCTGGCCTCGCTGGCGGCCACCACGGCCTGAGCCGCGCAAGTTGCCGGCGGGCCCGGTTTCAGCCGGCCGGGCGGTCCTGCGGCCAGATCCCGCGGATGGCCATGACCCGGGCCAGGACGTCGGCGTTGTCGCTCATGATCCCGTCCACGCCCATCTCCAACAGCCGGTGCATGTCCGCTTCCCCGTTGACCACCCACACGTGGACCTGCAGTCCGGCGGCGTGGGCATGGCGAATGAAATTCGGGCCCACCACGCGGACGGCCCCCTGCCGCTCGGGGACCTGCAGGGCCGCGACGTTGCGGAACCAGGAACGCGGCAGCGGGGCGAGTGGACCCAGCAGCGCCGCCGCACCGACCCCCAGCACCCCGGGACTGGCAGCCACCGGTGCCCCGGAGGCGGCCAGCAGCCGCTGCACCATCCTGCGGCGCCGCCCGTTGAACGAGGCCACCAGCACCCGGTCTGCGGCCCCGTGCCGCCGGATCGCGCGGGCCAGCAGGGCCGCGGAGGCCGGATCCTTCACGTCGACGTTGAAGTGCGCGTGCCCGAATCCCTCCAGCACCTGCTCGAAGGTGGGAATCGGTTCCCCCGCCACGCGCAGCCGTGCCAGTTCGGCCGCGGTGCATTCGGACACCCTGCGCGTCTCCCCGGTCAGCCGGCGCAGGTCCTCGTCGTGGAACACCATCAGCACCCCGTCCTTGCTGGCGCGCACGTCGGTCTCCAGGTAGCCGAAGCCCAGCTCCACGGCGGCACCGAAGGCCTTGAGGGTGTTTTCCTCGCCGTTCGGCGCGAACCCGCGGTGGGAGAACGCCAGCGCGGAACCGGCCAGCGGGGAGCCTGCGGTGTTGCGCAGGTACGGTGCGGTCCCGACCCGTGGTGCCTCGATCATGGTTGCTTCCCCCGTTGGTTCGGCCCGCGGGAACGGGCCCGGTTGATGTGTGCCTAGCGTGTTTCCGGTGTGCGTCCGGCCAGGATGTCCTCCAGGATGCGGGCCACCCCGTCGTCCTCGACGCCCGGGGCCAGGTGGGCGGCGGCCAGGAGCGCGCTCGGGTGCCCGGAGGCCATGGCGTATCCGTGCCCGGCCCAGGAGAGCATCCGCAGGTCGTTGGGCATGTCCCCGAACGCGGCGACTTCGCCGGCGCCGATCCCCAGCGCGGCCGCATGGGCTTCCAGCGCGACGGACTTGTCCACGTCCACGTGCGCCATTTCCAGCAGCGCGACATCGACCGCGGAATGCGTCACCGAGACCAGGTGCGCCAGGGGCCCGGCGACGGCGGCCATGAAGGCGTCTGGGTCCCGGGTGCGGGACTTGGCCAGGAACTTCACCACGCCCGCCTCCTGCAGGTCCGCCGAGCCCAGGTCCAGCGCCCGGATTTCCCCGAGGCGTTCGGTGTCGCCGGGTTCGGCGAATCCGGTGCCCAGGTGCAGTCCGCGGGTGGTTTCCGCCGCGAAGGTGGCCGTGGGCTCGGCGTGCAGGATGATGTCGCGGACCTCGAGCAGCGCCACGGGTTCGATGGTCGCCGCGGAGATCAGGGACTCGGATTCCAGGTCGTAGAGCACCGCGCCGTTGGAGCAGATCACGGTGCCCAGGTGGCCGAAGGCCCGGCGCACCGGGTCCAGCCAGCGCATCGGGCGGCCGGTGACGAAGACGATGTGCATCCCGGATTCGCGGGCGTGGCGGAACGCCTCGATGGTGCGGGCGGAAATGGTCCCGTCCGCGCGGATGATGGTTCCGTCCAGGTCGCTGGCGACCAGCCGCACATCCATGTCCGTTTGCCCCCAAATGCCTTTGTGCTCAGGAAATCTCTTGCCGGGTCGGCGGGTTGGCGCCGGGCCGCGAGACGGTGATCGCCGCCGCGCGGGCGGCATAGTCCAGGATCTCGGTGAGCGTTCCGGTGTCCAGCGCGTGCAGTTGCCCGCGCCGTTCGCTGCCCAGCAGCCCGCGGGATTCCAGGGCGGAGATCATCGCGGAGATGAACGAGTCCCCGGCGCCCACGGTGTCCGCGACATCCACCACCGGTGCGGCGGTGCGCGCCGTGCCGGCCTTCACCAGCCCCCAGGGGCCGCCGGAACCGTAGGTCGCGATGACCATGGCCGGGCCCAGGGCCAGCCAGGCGGCGGCGGTGTCCTGAACGCTGCGGTGCGGGTAGAGCCATTCGAGGTCGGAGTCCGAGGCCCGGACCACGTCGGCCAGCGCGACGAAGCGTTCGACGTCGGCCACCGCCTTGGCATGGTCGGTGACCAGCGAGGGACGGATGTTCGGATCGTAGGAGATGGTGGCGTGCGGGCGGGCGGCCTCGATGAGCTTGCGCACCTTGGAGGCGCCCGGTTCCACGAGCGTGGCCAGCGAACCGGTGTGCACGGCCCGGGCCTCGGCCAGCGCCGGGGTGTCGGCGGGCAGCTCGGGCAGGTCCCAGTGCATGTCGAAGGTGTAGCTGGCGGCGCCCACGGGGTCCAGGATGCCGCGCGCGGTGGAGGTCGGGGCGTCGTCGGGACCACAGATGTAGCGCACGTCGTTGGCGGCCAGCGCCTGCTGGATCATCACCCCGTACTCGTCCTTGCCCCAGCGTCCGATGAAGGTGGTGGGGTGCCCGAGCTTGGCCAGGCCGACGGCGACGTTCAGCGGGCTGCCGCCGACGAAGGAGCGCGGCGCGCTGATCCCGCCGGAAAGCACGTCGACCAGGGCCTCGCCTATGACCGTCAGCACATCGGGCTCCTCATCCTTGGTTCTGGGGTGTCGACTTCAATATACCGGTCGGTAGCCAAGGGCGGCGCAGTGTGTGCCGCGGCTCTCCGTCCCGCCGGCCACCTCAGCGGTGTTGCGCGCGGTCCCCGCCGAGTTCCAGCAGGGCCGCCACGCTTGCTTCCCAGGCCGGGTCACCGGGGGTGATCAGCCCGTAGTGGTCCCCGGCCAGCTCCCGGTAGGACACCGGGGCAGCTGCGGCGCGCGCGCGGGCGGCGAAGGAACGGGCCAGGGCCACCGGCACGTCAATGTCCTGGCTCCCGTGCAGCATCACCAGCGGAACCGCGGGCAGGGCCCGGGCCGCGGGATCCGCGTTTTTCCAGGCTTCCGGTGCGGCTTCCGGGGTGGCACCCATCAATTCGGCGGCGGCGCCATGGCTCAGGTGCAGTTCGTGGGCCAGGTGCAGGTCCAGCACCCCGGCCTGCGAGACGACGCCCTGAAGGGTCCTGCCCTCCGGCGGGCACGCGCCAGGGGCGCCGGGGGGCAGCAGGTTTCGTCCCGCGGCCCACAACGCCAGGTGTCCTCCGGCCGAGTGCCCGATCCCGATCCGCGGCCCGTCCGGGATCCCGGCGGCGGCCAGCGCCGCATCCAGGGCATCGAGTCCCGCCGCGACATCGTTGAAGGTCTCCGGGTAGCCCCCCTGGCCCCCGGCGGTGCGCCGGTATTCCAGGTTCCAGGACACGATGCCGCGCGCGGCCAGGTCGGCAGCCAGCGGGCGGCCCAGTTCCGCGCCGTAGGCCTGCCGCCAGAACCCGCCGTGGATGATCACGGCGATGACCCGGTGCAGGCGTGTTTCGGGGAGCCACAGCTCCGCGTACTGGCTGGGGTGCGGGCCGTAGGCGTGGTGCGCCGGAGGTGCCGTAAACGGCACTAGCGGCCCGGGAACTCGGGGGCGGACTTGGCCACGAAGGCCGCGCGCCCCACCACGGAATCCTCGGTCGCAAAGGCCTTCATGAAGGAGCGGGCCTCGGCCTCCAGACCGGCGACGACGTCCAGCCCGGCGATCTCGTTGATCGCGTGCTTCACGTTGGCCACCGCGGTTGGCGCCTTGGAGGCGATTTCGGCGATCGTGGCCAGGGCCGCTTCCAGCAGCGCCGCGTTGTCTTCCAGAACCCGGTTGACCAGCCCGATGCGCAGCGCCTCGGCGGATTTGATGCGCCGGCCGGTGTAGATCAGTTCGCGGGCCATGCCGATGCCCACGCGCTGCTGCAGGCGCACCGAACCGCCGAAGCCTGGCACCAGGCCGAGGTTGACCTCGGGCTGGCCGAAGCTGGCGTTGGCAGAGGCATAGAGGAAGTCGCAGGCCATGGCCAGTTCGCAGCCGCCGCCCAGGGCGAATCCGTTGACCGCGGCGATCACCGGGACCGGGAGGGCTTCGAGGCGCAGCGTGACGTCGTGCATGCGCTTGCCGTAGGCCAGCGCCTCGTGAGGGCCCATCGAGTTCATTTCCACGATGTTGGCCCCGGCGACGAAGGCCTTCTCCCCCGCCCCGGTGATGATGATCCCGCGCACCGGCCAGTTGGCATCGGTGCCGAGGTCGGCCAGCACGCCGGTGAGCGCGTGGAGGTCCTCGACCACGGCGGCGGCCAGCGCGTTCATCGACGCCGGCTGGTTGATGGTCACCAGCAGCGCCTCGTTGCGCTGTTCAACGAGCAAAGTCCGGTAGGTCCCGAAATCCATGTGCACTCCCTTGTGATTGGCTTTGCGACCAGCGTCTCATGTTTGCCGCATCACGGGCATGGTGACGCGCGGTGGTGAAAGCGGGCGGACGTCGCCGCCGAACACGAAGGCCCGTCCTGCTCCCCCTGCGGAAAGGGGAGCCGGACGGGCCTGGGCGGTGCGGAAAGAAGGGATCAGCGCTTGCGGCCGCGGGAGGCGGGCTTTGCACCGCGCTTGGCCCCGGGCCGGGACCCGGCGGCGGCTGCCTTCCTCTTGGTCTTGGCCTTCTTTGCGTCCTTGGCCGCCTCGGATTGGCTGCTCTGGCGCTGCTTGCGGGCCTCGACCGCCTGTTCCTGCTGGCGTTGGGCCACCGAGGCCTGCCGGGAGGAGTTCTCCCCGCGGCCGCGCACCACCCCGATGAATTCCTCGATGACCGGGTCTGCGGGTTCGTCACCCACCGGCGCCAGCCAGGCGATTCCGACGCTGGTGCCCGGGACGCCTTCAAGCACCTTGTGCACCACGTCCTTGCGGTGGTGCAGGCGGGCAACACCCATCGGCAGCACCAGCAGGCCCGCACCCGAGGATGCGACCTCCATGGCCATCGCGGTCCCGCCCACGGAATCGGGGTAGTCGGCCAGGTCCAGGAAGTTCTCGCCGGAGAGATCCGCGTACGGGACCGTCTCCTCGTAGAGCTCGATGTCGTGGTCCTTGGCTGCGCAAACGACCTGGGACTCTTCATAGAGCGGAATCACGTGGATCGCGGGGGTCTTGGGCGAGGTACCGGTGGCAAAGCGGACAAAGACGACGTCCGACTCGCCGGTGTCCAGGCGCGCCAGGATCGCCTCCCCGTCGTAGCGCAGGGCCTGGAGCGGGTTCTGTGGATAACGTTCGTTCCACCTGGTCAGCCATTTGCCGGGCGTGACGCCCGGTACATAGGCGATTTTTAGTCCTGTCACCACCCCAGCGTACCGGTACGCTAGAGCACATGAGCGAGAAAACCCCACAGAACATGAAGCCGGCGACTGCCGCAAAGAAATTGGGCATCTACCTGCCCGCAGCTCCGGCCGAGTTCCAGGAGGGTCCGGTCACCCGGGCCGGGCTCGACGATTTGCTGGCCAACCCGCCGGCGTGGCTCGAGGAATTGCGTGCCAACGGCCCGCATCCGCGACCCGTGGTGGCCCACAAGCTGAACGTTTCGATCGCTGGCCTGGCCCGCGCCGAAATCACCGAGGCGTTGACCACCGAACAGATCGAGGCCTTGCTGGCCGACCGTCCGGTGTGGCTGCAGGAAGAGCGCGCCTCGCTGGCCGCCGTCCGGGCAGAGGAAAAGCGTGTGCGTGACGCTGCGGCCGCCAAGGGCGACCGCAGCTAGCCACGGTTCAACAATGGTGCGGTGACTACTTGACCGTCTTGACGATGTAGACATCGCACGGGGCTGCATGTGCCACGGAGGTGGCCACGGAGCCGAGCACGCGGCCCAGGCCCTTCATGCCGACGTTTCCGACGACGATCAGGGTGGCGTTGAGGCGCTCGGCCTCGGCAACCAGGACTTCCTGCGGCTTGCCGTGGGCTGCCGTTGCGGTGATCTTGGCGGTCGGCTCGGTGATGCGCAGGCCTGCGGCGCACTGCTCGGCGACCTTTCCTGCCTGCTCGGCGTCGTCCAGGATCCAGGTGTCGGTGCCGATCCTCACGACTTCGGTGTTGTCCGAGGTGTGTGCGGTCACCACGACCAGTTCGGCATCCATGTTGGAGGCGATGCGTGCCGCGCGTTCGGCGGCGCGCTGTGCTGTCTCGCTGCCGTCAACACCGACGATGATGGTTTCTGCCATGTTCTGACGCTCCTTTTGCTGTGGCCACCCGTTCGGCGGCCGTTATTTGGGTGTAAAAAACTGGTTAGGAAATATTCTGCCGCAGGAAGTCCACTGCCCGGCCCCACGCCACAGCCGCGGCCTCGGGCCGGTAGTTTCCCGCCGGGTTCTCGTCGTTGTGGAAGGCGTGCGGGGCGTCGTAGTAGAAGAACGTCACCTCGGTGCCGGATTCGGCGCGGATCTGTTCTTCCTGGGCGCGTGCCTTGGCCACCGGGTAGGACGAATCCTCGTTGGCGTAATGCCCCTGGATCTTGGCGCGCACGCCCGTGTAGCTTTCGGGTACGCCCTGGCCGACGCCGTAGAAGGGAACGGCCGCGGAAATCTTCTGTCCCTGCTGCGCCGCCAGGGCCAGCACGAAACCGCCGCCCATGCAGAATCCGATGGTACCCACGGTCGCGCTCGTCACCGCATCCAGGCCCAGGAGGTAGTCGACAGCCCCGGCCAGCAGCTTCGCGCCGACCTCCTCGGGCAGCTGGGACATCATCTTCGCTGCCTCGGCCCCGTCGTGGGCCACCGTGCCGCCAAAAAGATCCGGTGCCAGGGCGACGAAGCCCTCGGCCGCCAGCCGGTCGGCCACGTCGCGGATGTGGTCGGTCAGTCCCCACCATTCCTGGATGACAATGACGCCGGGACCATGCCCTCCCTCGGGCAACGCCAGGTAGCCGTGCGCTGCTTGCCCTTCGGATGGAAATGAAACGTTCTGGGCCGGTGTCTGGGACGCCATGATGCTGACTGCTCCTGTCCTACATGCTTCCTTGCCTACGGAAAAGATCGAACGACTCCCAGTCTATGCATGGGGATGTGGGCTCCTGCCCCAAATCGCCGGTGTTTGCATCACATCCGCGGTGCCGGACGCCCTGCAAAGAGGCCGGTGACACCTTTTTATGGGTTACTCCCCCGTTCACGGGGTCAAATGCACCACAACCGTACTATCGTGGATCACCCAAAACAGTTCAGCGCTAGTGATCAGGAGCCACCCGACATGTCCCATCCTCAGACCATGACATCACGCCTGGCGGCCGAGTTCCTCGGCACCGGCGTCCTGGTATTCGGCGGCTGCGGAGCCGCAATCTTCTCCGCCAAGGTCATTTCCTCGAACACCGTCAACATGGGGATCGGGTTCCTCGGCGTTGCCCTGGCGTTCGGCCTGACCGTCCTGGTCATGGTGTACGCCGTCGGCCACATCTCCGGCGCCCACTTCAATCCCGCCGTCACCCTTGGTGCAGCATTGGCCGGGCGCATCGAGTGGAAGGCCGTTCCCGCCTACTGGATCACCCAGATCATCGGTGCCTCGGTCGCGGGCCTGGCACTCTTTGCCATTGCCACCGGAAAGCACGGCTTCGATCCGGTTGCCTCGGGCTTTGCCTCCAACGGCTATGCCGACCGCTCCCCCGACGGCTACTCGATGTTATCGGCGCTGCTCGCGGAGATCATCCTCACGGCGATCTTCCTGTACGTCATCCTGGGATCCACGGACGGGCGGGCGCCCAAGGGCTTCGCAGGGATATCCATCGGGTTGTCCCTGACGCTGATCCACCTGGTTGCCATCCCGATCACCAACACGTCGGTGAACCCCGCCCGTTCGTTGGGCGTGGCCTGGTTTGCGGGCCCGGCGGCGCTCGGGCAGGTCTGGCTGTTCATCGTGGCGCCCTTGGTGGGGGCCGCGATCGCGGGGCTCACCTATCCGCTGTTTTTCCCGAACCCCGCGGTATCCATGGCCGTGGAGATGGATCGGGGGCCAGGGCCGACCAGCACCGACGACTAGGCGGGGCCCGGTTGAACCCTCGATAGCGTTAACGAAAGAACCCCCGGTCCGAAGACCGGGGGTTCTTTCTCATATGTGCGCGAGGGGGGACTTGAACCCCCACGCCCTTGCGAGCACTGGCACCTGAAGCCAGCGCGTCTACCAATTCCGCCACTCGCGCATATTCACTGCTGTTTTCGTCATTGACTTCAACAGCGAGATCAATAATATACACAGATCGCCTCGAACAACTAATCGAGGGGAACTTTGTGATCAGAGCCACTCTTCAGCAACCTTTGGAGACGGCCATTCGTTCCTGATCAGAGGGCCGGTTTCACCACATTTAGCCCCACAGAAAATGCAAGACAAGTAGTATCGAACAATGCGCAGGGCAACCATGCCCTGCGACGCAATGCCATTAACCGTGGAACCACACGCGTTAGAACCAGGAAGGGAGCGAAGCGATGGGTCTCATTGACAATGTTGAACGCGGACTTGAAAAGCTTGTCACCAGCGTCTTCCGCGGCTCCGGCAGCTCCGAAGTCAAGCCCGTCGAAATCGCTTCGCGCTTGCGCAACCAAATGGACGCGAAGTCGCTGACCATCTCCCAGGCCCGCACCCTCGCGCCGAACCACTTCATCATCCGCCTCGCGGACGAGGATTTCGCCCGGGCCCGGGAATGGGGCGCCCCCCTGGCCCGGGAGCTGTGCACCACGGCCCTGGAACACGCCAGGAGCCAGGGCTACACCCTGCAGGGCGCTGTCGAGGTTAATTTCCGCAAGGATCCCGAACTCAAGCCGGGAGGCTTCGAGATCGATGCCACCACCTCGGATGCTTCCACCCCCGAGGTCCACAACACCCCCGCTGCACCACCGGCCCCGTCCGCTCCGCCCCGCGCTGCGGCCAGGATGCAGCCCGTGCTGGACATTTCCGGCCAACGCTACGCCCTGAACCACCCCAGCATCGTCCTGGGACGCTCGGCAGACACCGACATCCCCATCGAGGATCCGGGGGTCTCGCGCCGGCACTTGAAGATCGAGCAGCGTGGCCCCTCGACCTGGGCTGTTGACCTGGGATCCACCAACGGAAGCTTCGTCAACGGACGGAAGATCGTCGGCGAGACGGAGCTGCATGACGGTTCCAACATTGCCATGGGGCAGACGCGCATCATCTTCCGACTCGTCCCCCAATCGCAAGGAGACCGTGCGTGAACGACCTAGTGTTCACCGTGCTGCGGCTCGGATTTCTCATTTTGCTGTGGCTTTTGGTCCTAAGCATCGTCGGCGCACTTCGCCGCGACCTCGCCATCGGCAGCAAGGCCCGCGTGGGCGCACCGACCGCCCGGGAGATCCGCAAGGACCCTTCGCTGGCGCCTCCGCCCGAGGTCCCCGCCAAGCAGCAAGCCAAGACCCTGGCCATCCTCGAAGGCCCGCTCACCGGCCTCGAGCACCAGCTCACCGCCAGCCCGATCCTGCTGGGTCGCGCCCAAGAGGCAACCATCGTGCTCGAGGACGACTACGCCTCGGGACGCCACGCGCGCCTGTTCCCGCAGGGCACCCGTTGGTTCATCGAAGACCTCGGTTCCACCAACGGAACCTTCCTGGGCGAGGCGCAGCTCACCCGCGCCCAGCCCGTTGAACTCGGCCAGAAGATCCGGATCGGCAAGACCGTCATGGAGCTGAGGCCCTAGACATGGCGTTGATGCTGAAGTTTGCGGCGCGGAGCGATGTTGGCAAGGTCCGCTCCAAGAATGACGACTCCGCCTATGTGGGACGCTACCTGGCCGTCGTGGCCGACGGCATGGGCGGACACGTCGGCGGGGACGTCGCCAGCGCCTCCACCGTGCTGGACCTCGTCCACCTGGACGTCCCTGAGACGCCCGACGCCGAAACGGTGCTGCCCGACGAGATCCAGGCCGCGAACCTGGTCCTGAACGACCTGGTGAGCGCCAACCCGAAGCTTTCGGGCATGGGAACCACCGTCACTGCCATGCTGCTCACCGGCGACGTGCTGCAATTCGCCCACATTGGCGACTCGCGTGCCTACCGCCTGAAAAACGGCGTGTTCGAGCAGGTCAGCCACGACCACACCTTCGTCCAGCGGCTCGTCGACGAGGGCCGCCTGCGGCCCGAGGAAGCCGAACTGCATCCGCACAAGAACGTCCTGCTGCGCGTGCTCGGCGATTCGGATGCGAGCCCGGAACTCGACGTGAACCAGTACCCCGTCGAGGCGGGGGAGCGCTGGATGCTCTGCTCCGACGGGTTGAACGCCGTCGTTCCCGATTCCATCACCGAACGCATCATGCGCGGCACCGCCTCCCTGGAGGAAACCGTCGAGGACCTCGTCGAAACGACGCTGGCCCACGGCTCCCCGGACAACGTCACCATCGTCGTCTTCGAGGTCGTGGAGGACAACGGCGAGATCGTCCCGATGCCGACCGAGGAATTGGCTGCCGCCGACGAACCGGCCCCGGACACCGGGCAGCTGACGATCGCCGCCGAGGGCGACCTTGAGGCCAGTGCGGCGCTGATCCGCCACGAGATGTCCAAGCGGCCCCACCTCCTGGTCGGCGCGGCCGAGCTGGCGACCCAGTCGGGCAAGATCCCGATCGTCACCCAGCGCTCAGGCGAGAAGCGCGCCGCGGCAATACTCACGCACAAGACCCCGGCCGCCCAGGCGGCCGGGGAACAGGGCGACTACGATTCCGTCCCGCGGCGCCCGCGGCGCTGGCTGGTCCCGACGTTCCTGGCCTTGATGACCCTGATCCTTGCCGCAGTGTGCGGTTGGGGCTACCTGTGGACGCAGACCCAGTACTTCGTGGGCAACCAAGACGGCCACGTGGCCATCTTCAAGGGCGTCTCCCAGGACCTCGGACCGTTGAAGCTCTCGCATGTTGACACCGTGACCGACATTCCCCTGGACGCGCTCCCGCAATACACGCAGCAGCGCATTGATTCCGCTCTCCCGGCACGGGACCTGGCACACGCCCAGACCATGGTCGGGGAGTTGCTGGTGACAGCCAAGCAACGCTGCCCCGTGGTCGTTCCGGAAAATCCGGGTGCGGCCGGGACCTTGCCGGCCCTGCCCTCGTACTGTCAGGAGATCAAACCGTGAGCGAGTTGGAAACCGCGCCCGTCCCACGGCGCAACATGGAGTTGCTCCTGTTGCTGCTGGCCTTGGCAGTGGCCATGGGTGCCTACTACCTCGTGGGCATCAACAGCGATGACGGATTGAGCGAGGAATTCATTTCCCAGGGCCTGATCCTGGTCGGGCTTGCCCTGGTCTTCCACGTCGTCCTGCGCATCTGGGCGAAATATGCAGATCCGGTGATACTTCCGGTGACGGTTGCCCTCAACGGCATCGGCCTTGCCATGATCCACCGCATCGACCTGGCGAAGAGCGACGACACCGCCTTCCGCCAGATCATGTGGACCGGCGTTGCCATGGTTGTGGCCATGATCGTCCTGTGGACCATCCGCGACCACCGCGTCCTGCGCCGCTTCACCTACATCGCCCTGGCGGCCTCGGTGCTGTTGCTCCTGCTCCCGCTGATCAAGGGATTGGGCGTGGAGATCAACGGCGCACGGATCTGGGTGCGTTTCTTTGGGCTTTCCTTCCAGCCCGGCGAGCTGGCCAAGATCACCCTGGCCATATTCTTTGCCGGCTATCTATCCTCGAACCGCGAACTGATCCTGTTGGCCGGCCGGAAGGTGGGCCCGCTGCAGTTGCCCCGGTCCCGGGACCTCGGCCCGATGGTCGTGGCCTGGCTGGTCAGCATCGGCGTCCTGGTCGTCCAGCGCGACCTCGGTTCCTCCATCCTCTTCTTCGGGCTGTTCATGGTGATGATTTACGTCGCCACCGCGCGCGTGAGCTGGATCGTCATCGGGACCCTGATGCTGGTCGGCGGCGGAACCTTCGCCTACCTGACCATGAGCCACGTGACCCGACGGATCGACGGCTGGCTCAACGCCTTCGACCCTGACATCTACCATGCAATCGGCGGCAGCCGGCAAATCGTCGAAGGGCTTTTCGGGCTCGCCAACGGCGGGCTGATGGGCACCGGGCTGGGCAACGGCAGTCCCTACATGGTTCCGTTGGCCAACAGCGACATGATTGTCGCCTCGCTGGGCGAGGAGCTTGGCCTCATTGGGATCTCCGCCATCGTGCTGTTGTATTTGATCCTTGTCAGCCGTGGCATGCGTGCCGCCCTCGGCTCGCGCGACACCTTCGGCAAGTTGCTGGCCACCGGGTTCTCCTTCACCCTGGCGCTGCAGTGCTTCGTCGTCATCGGCGGCGTGACCCGGTTGATCCCGCTGACCGGCCTGACGACGCCCTTCATGGCCGCCGGTGGTTCCTCCCTGCTCTCGAACTGGATCATTGTCGCCTTGCTGCTGTTGATTTCCCATAATTCACGCCGTCCCATGTTGTCCGGGGTTTCGGCCACCGCGGAGGTCGCCACGAAGGCCCCCCGACGTTCCCCCGGTCTCCTTGAATCGATTAAGGAGCACAAGCGATGAACCAAGCCATCCGCAACACCTGGATCGCCGTCATGCTGCTCTTTGTACTGAGCCTGGGTGCGCTGAGCTACGTGCAGTTCTTTGCCGCGAAGGACCTCAACGCAAATCCGTTGAACAACCGCCAGCTGTTCAAGGAATTCGACCTGCCCCGCGGTGCGATCCTGGTGGACGGCAAGCCCATTGCCGAATCGGTCGCCACCGACGGACAGTTCAAGTACCAGCGCGTCTACACCGACCCGGAACTCTACTCCCACCTGACCGGTTTCTACTCGCTGGCCAACGGATCCACGCAGCTCGAATCGGTCATGAACGACGAATTGACCGGCCAGAGCCAGGACCAGTTCTTCGACAGGCTGGTCAACCTGTTCTCCGGCAAGGAGAACGAGGGTGCCTCGGTCGAGCTCACCATCGACGGCAAGCTGCAGAAATTCGTCTACGGCCTGATTCCGGAAGGTACCCGCGGAACCATCATCGTTTCGGAGCCCAAGACCGGAAACATCCTGGCCATGGCCTCCAAGCCGAGCTACGACACCAACCTCCTGGCCGTGCACAGCTCCAAGCAGGCCGCGGCGAACATGAAGAAGCTCTCCGACACCAAGGACCTGAGCCCGTACCGGAACCCGGCCATCTACAACCTCATCGCCCCGGGCTCCACCTTCAAGATCTTCGACATGGTCGCTGCCCTGGAATCGGGCCAGTACACCGCCGACACCGTGCTCAAGAACCCCTCGAGCGTCATACTGCCGGGAACCAAAACGCCGCTGAAAAACTTCTACGGCGGAAATTGTGCGGCCATCCCCGAGGCAAGCTTCGCGGAGATCGTGGCACAAAGCTGCAACACGCCGTTCGTGCAGATGAGCGAAAAGCTGGGCAAGGCCCCCTACGAGGATGTCACCGAACGCTTCGGCTTCGGCCAGCAGGTGAAAATCCCGCTGCGGGTGGAGCCGAGCGTCTTCCCGCCCGATCTCAACCCCGCGCAGCTCGGCCAGTCGGTCATCGGCGAATTCAACGTGCGGGCCACGGCCATGCAGATGAACATGGCAGCAATGGGCATCGCGAACGACGGGGTGATCATGGAACCGAACCTGATCAAGCAGGTCATCGCCCCTGACCTGCGGGTCCTCTCCGAGAACAAGCCCAAGGAATTCAGCACCGCGACCAGCAAGGACATCGCAGACCAGGTCACCGACCTGATGCGTGGTCCGGTCAAGCGCGGCACCGCGGTCCGGGCGCAGGTTCCGGGGCTGGACATCGCCGCGAAGACCGGAACCTCGGTGGTTCCTTGTACGACCGATCCTTGCGGCCCACCGCTGGTGAACTCCTGGATCACCGGGTTCGCCCCGGCGGACGACCCGCAGGTAGCTGTGACAATAGTTTTTGAAAAAATTGATTTCAAGACTGGTTCGTCGTTGACCAGTCCCAACCTGAAGAAGATTCTAGAGGCGGTGTTCAACCAGTGAGGCCAATTTCCGGTATCACCCTGGGCGGTCGATACAAGCTGACCGACCGTATTGCCATAGGTGGCATGGGTGAGGTGTGGAGGGCCAGGGACCAGGTCCTTGGCCGCCTGGTGGCAATCAAGATCCTCAAGGAGGAATACACCGGGGATCCCGGGTTCCTCCAGCGGTTCCGCGTCGAGGCGCGCCACACCGCACTGCTGAACCACAACGGCATCGCCAGCGTCTTCGACTACGGGGAAGAAGAAGGTTCCGCCTACCTGGTCATGGAACTGGTTCCCGGCCAGCCGCTGTCGACCATCATCGAACGCGAGCGCGTGCTTTCGCCCGACCGCACCCTGTCGATCATTTCGCAGACCGCCAAGGCGCTTGCCGCCGCCCACATCCAGGGTCTGGTGCACCGCGACGTTAAGCCGGGCAACCTGCTGATGCTCCCCGACGGACGCGTGAAGATCACCGACTTCGGCATTGCCCGCATTGCCGACCAGGTCCCGCTGACGGCCACCGGCCAGGTCATGGGCACCGCCCAGTACCTCGCCCCGGAGCAGGCCACCGGCCAGCAGGCCACAGGTTCCTCCGACATCTATGCCCTGGGCGTGATCGGCTACGAATTGCTTGCCGGACGTCGCCCGTTCACCGGCGAATCGCAGATCGCCATCGCCCTGGCCCAGGTCAACGACACCCCGCCGCCGCTGCCGGAAAACATTCCGGTGCCGGTGCGCTCGCTGGTGATGTCGATGTTGGCCAAGGATCCGGCCGACCGGCCGGCCGACGCCGAGTCCCTCGCGGTGGCGGCAGACGCCATCCGCGCCGGAAACCCGGAGACCGCGACGCTCGCCGTGCCCGGCATGTTGCTCTTCTCGGGCTCCGATGCCGCCACCCAGGCCATCAGCCAGACGCCGATCACGCAAGGCAACGCGACTGTTGCCATTCCCCCGGTCGACCCGACGGTTGCCGGGCCGGCACCGGCCACCAATGCCCTGCCCCAGGTTCCCGCACCGCAGGCACAGGACGACGGGCAGAACTTCGATTCCTTCATGGGGGCTTCCCAGCAGTGGGAGGAAGAACCCGTTGGTGTCCACGAGCAGGAGGTCGCCGACCGGCGCACCCCGGTCAAGAAGGGCCGCAGCCCCTGGACCACACCGCTGATCGCGCTGATCGCCTTGGTGATCCTCGCGATCCTCGGCGCTTGGCTGCTGCCCATGCTCACCGGAAACAAGACCCCGGAAAGCAGCCCGGGCATCACGACCACGGCCCCGACCACGGAATCCTCCTCACCCAGCACCGAGCCGAGCGAAACCGAAACCACGCCGACCCAATCGAGCGCCCCAACCAGCACCGCCCCGTCCACCGTGACGGTGTCCCAGAACGAATTCCTGGGCAAGGACTACAAGGATGCCACCGCGACCCTGGAAGGCCTCGGCTTCAAGGTGGAGTCCGTGGGCAAGGAAAGCTCCGAGGCTGCCGACACCGTCATCAAGGTTTCCCCCGTCGGCAAGCTGCCCGTCGGTTCCACCGTCACGCTGACCTATGCCGTCCCGGCAAAGGTCTCGGTGCCCGATTTGTACGGCAAGGACGGCGAGCAGGCTGCCGCGGCGCTGACAGCGCTGGGCCTGGTGCCCAACGAAGGGGAGGCCCAGGAAAGCCAGCTGGCCAAGGGAACCGTAATCGGCCAAAGCGTAAATGGCGGCACCAAGGTCGAGCCCGGCTCCACGGTCACCTACATCCTGTCCCTGGGCCCGTCGGAGCCCACCCAGACCTCGACCGAGCCTTCGGAGTCGACCGCTGAGACCTCGGCACCGGCCACCGAGACCTCTGCCCCTGCCGCGCAGGCCCCCGGCAAGGGCAAGGGCAACCCCACGGCCCCTGGCCAGTAGACGGATTAGACGATGACGGTGTTTTCACAGTGACCGAGGAACGGATTCTCAACGGCCGCTACGTCGTGAAGGAGCTCATTGGGCGCGGCGGCATGGCCGACGTGCACCTGGGCATCGACCAGGTGCTGGGGCGCAAGGTCGCCATCAAGCTCCTGCGCGCCGAAATGGCGCGCGACCCCATGGTGCAGGCGCGCTTCCGGCGCGAGGCCAAGGCCGTGGCCGGGCTGAACCACCCCAACATCGTGTCTGTCTTCGACACCGGCGAAGAGGAACAGGTGGTTTCCGGTTCGACCGTGGAGCTGCCCTTCATCGTGATGGAGTACGTCCGCGGGCAAACCCTGCGCGACCTCATCAAGTCCGGGGAAATGACCCACGAGCAGGCCATCAAGTATGTCCTGGGGGTGCTGGAGGCGTTGGAGCATTCCCATTCCATGGGGATCGTGCACCGAGACATCAAGCCGGCCAACATCATGGTCACCGAACGCGGCAACCTCAAGGTCATGGACTTCGGCATTGCCCGCGCCATGGCCGATTCCGCCAGCACCATGACCCAGACGCAGACCGTCGTCGGAACCGCCCAGTACCTTTCCCCGGAACAGGCCCGCGGCGAGGCCGTGGACGCCCGCACCGACTTGTACTCCACCGGCTGCCTGCTCTACGAACTGTTCACCGGACGGCCTCCCTTCACCGGGGATTCGCCGGTCTCGGTTGCCTACCAGCACGTGGGCGAGCACGCCCCGGCCCCAAGCACGCTGGTGCCCGCGCTGGACCCGATCTTCGACGACGTGGTGCTCAAGGCCCTGGCCAAGGACCGCGAGGACCGCTACGACGACGCCGCCGCGTTTGCCACGGCCTTGTCCAATGCCCGCGAGGGGATCGCCCTGGCCCCGGAGGAACTCACCGCGCCGATGCCCCAGTCCCAGGCCCAGGCCGAGGAGCAGGCGACGGTTGCCGCGCTGGCCGCCCCGGGATTCCCCTCGCCGGGGTCCCCGGCCACCGGCCCCCAGGCACCACTGACCCACACCGGATACCTTGAACCGGTGCCCGGGGACGAGCACTGGGACGCCCCGCCCATGTGGGAACAGAACCTGCGGCGCGAGCGCGACGAGCAACGGTCGAAATCCAGGCGCACCTGGACCATTGCGATTTCGCTGGTCCTGGCCCTCGCCCTGGTGGTTTCCGGCCTCTTCTTCTACAACTGGATGCGTGCGGAGGCGGAACGCAACGCTCCCGTCACCATCCCCAACCTGGTTGAGGTGACGCAGGCCAAGGCCGAGGCGTCACTGACCGCGCTGCAGCTGGTGTCCAAGGTCGAGACGGTCTTCGACGACGACGTCAAGAGCGGGCTCGTCGTGGAAACCGATCCCGCCGCCACCATGGATGTCCGCAAGGGTTCCACGGTGCGCCTGATGGTTTCCAAGGGGCCCGAGTCGCGGGTCCTGCCCGCGGGGCTCGCCGGCCAATCCGAGGCCGGGGCCCGCCAGGCGTTGCAGGACCTGGGCTTTGAGATCGGTTCGGTCTCCCGCGTCAACGATCCCTCGATCCCCACCGACTGGCTGGTGAACACCGAGCCGAAGCTGGGCAAGACCGTCAAGGTCGGCACCACGATCGATCTGGTCCTTTCCACCGGGCTGGTGGAGGTTCCGCGGCTCATCGACATGACGGTTCCCGAAGCCACCGAGGCGCTGGAGGATCCCAAGGTCGGCCTGCGCATCGAAGTCCTCGAAGAGGAGAACGCGGTGGTGAAACCCGGGACGATCATCGCGCAGAAGTCCTCCACGGGGGATGTCAGCACCTCCCCGCAGGGCGGCACCATCACGGTCACGGTTGCCGTGAAGCCGGCCGAGCCCGAACCGACGGACACCTCCTCCGAGGCGCCAGAGACCTCGGGGCCGCCACCGGAAACCACGCCCACGCCAAGCGGCGAGGGCACGCCGGGCCCCACCCCGACCCCGTAGCGGGGGCGGGCGCGAGGCCCGGTTCCAGCAAGAAGGGTCCCTGCCCGTGAATCATCTTCACGGGCAGGGACCCTTCTTCTTCTGGCTGCGGGGCTTGTCTCAGGCCCCGGAATCCCGGATCAGCGGGCTGAGCGTTGACGCATGCGCGGCCGCCCCGGCCAGGCCCAGGGATTCGAGCCAGTTGCCCAGCATCTGGTAGCCGCCCTCGGTGAGCACCGACTCGGGGTGGAACTGCACGCCCCACAGGGGCGCGTCGCGGTGGGCCAGTCCCATGATGACACCGTTCTCGGTCTCGGCGGTGATTTCCAGGATCTCCGGGATGCTCGATCGCACGGCAGCCAGCGAGTGGTACCGGGTGGCCGTGAACGGGCTGGGGATGTGCGCGAAGACCGGGTGCCCGTGGTGGAAGACCGGGGAGGTCTTGCCATGCATCAGTTCCTCGGCATGCGTGACAACCCCGCCGTACGCCTCGGCGAGGGCCTGGTGGCCCAGGCAGACCCCGAGCATCGGCTTGCGCTGCTGCCCGCACCACTTGATCACCTCGATGCAGACCCCGGTCTCGGCCGGGGTGCCGGGCCCGGGGGAGACCAGGACCCCGTCGCGGGCCTGCGCCAGTTCAATGACCTCGGCCAGGGACAGGTCGTCGTTGCGGATCACGGTGGTCTCGGCGCCCAGCTCCTGCAGGTACCCCACCAGGGTGTAGACAAAGCTGTCGTAGTTGTCGATCACCAGGATCTTGGGGGCGTTCACAGCAGCATCAGGCCAATCGTTGATTCGGTCCAGGGGCTGTACTGGCTCAGCCACGGGAAGACATAGTTCATCAGCAATAGTACGACGCCGGCGACCAGCGCCAGTGCCACAATGATGCGGAACCACAGGGGACCGGGCAGGGTCCTGAAAATCCATGCGTACATGTGTCGGCGTCCTACTTTTCCATCGTCTTTTTCACCAGGTCGGCGATTTCCGCCGGGGGACCGGCATCGGCCGGACGCCAGGATTCCAGCTCCGCGTACGCGATGATGCGCATGCGGGTGGTGAATGGCGGGTGGCAACTGGTCATCGTCAGCGTCGAGGTCGTGGGCTTGGCACCCGGGTCGTGCGGCACCGGCAGCAGCACCTCGCCCTGCGAGGGGTGCACGATCTCGGTGTCGCGCCATTCATAGGCGTAGAAGCCCTTGCGGGTCTGCAGGTAGATCTTGTCCCCGGCCTGGAACTTGTCGATGTTCCAGAACACCTGGCCGTGCGTCTGGCGGTGCGCCGCCACGGCAAAGTTCCCCAGTTCGCCGGGCTCCTGGGTCTCGGGGTAGTGGCCGATGCCGACGTTGTTGAGCACGTCCATGCCCACGCCGTTGGTCACCGGGTGCGCGAAGTTGCTGCCGAAACGCGGGATGTAGAAGACACCGAAGGTTTCCCCGTCGGGGATCTCGGTGATGGGGGCCGGGCCAAAATCCCTTTCCGGAACGCTGGTTCCGTCTCCCGGACCAACCTGGAGGCCCTGGACGAATTCCGAGGTGACTTGCGTCTGCGCACGGTCCGCGTCGATGTTGGTCCACCACAATTCCCAGCCGACAAAGAGCAGCAGGATGATGCCAAGGGTGATGAGGATTTCACCGAACCCGCCCAGCAGGCGTTGGCCCACCGTTGGCCTGGTCCGCGCCCGCACCGCGGATCGAGTCATGCGAAGTTCCCTCACTGCCACGTGGGACTCCGCGATACCCGGCGGCGTCCAGTTTGAGCGGATAGTATTGGATCAAAGCGTGACGTTGGGAAGCAGTTCCCTGACGACACACACTTACCTAGCCTACCGTTTGGACACGTGCCCGTTGGATCGTGTCGGCGGCAGAAGACCCAAGGAGCAGCAGTGCCTGAATCCAAGACCCGTCGGAAGAACCGCAAGCCACAGGGCGGCAGCAACACGGCGGCCTACGACAAGCCGATGCCCAAGTGGTACAAGCCGGTCATGTTCGGCCTGATGATCCTGGGACTCATCTGGATCATGGTCTACTACCTTGCCCAGACCGCATTTCCGATCCCCGGCATCGGCGGTTGGAACATCGTGATCGGGTTCGGCATTGCCATGGTTGGTTTCTTCATGACCACGGGGTGGCGCTAGCACCCGGCCTTCGGGCCCGCAAAGCATCCCACCACCCGACCACCGGCCGGTTCTAGAAGACACCGATGGTCTGTCCGCCCCGGGCCCTGCCGCAGGCGACCGCGCTCCCTGTCCCGGGTTCCCTATCCAGGGAACGCCGGCGGCTCCCGCGGGAATTTCCTTCCAAGGCCCGGCAACTTCGCCCCGCCGCGTGCGCCGTTCACGCCAACTTCCAGAAAGGCACGCCAAATACCCATGGTTCGCCCCGATCTTGCCGGTACCCCCTCGGCCACTGCCACTTCCAAGCTCTCCCCGAAGCGCCTGTACGGCTTCCTGGCCGCCGCAGAAATGGTCACCTGGGCGTTGCTGATCATCGCCATGGTCATCAAGTACGGCGTGGGACCGGAGATCTATGTCCGCATCTTCGGCATGTTCCATGGCGTGGTGTTCATTGCCTACGGCCTGGTGACCATCTTCGTCTGGGCCAATGAGCGCTGGAGTGCCGGACGCGGCATTCTTGGCCTGGCCTCCGCGGTCGTTCCCTTCGCCACCCTCCCCTTTGAGCGCGCGATGTTGCGACGCGGGTTGCTCAGCAACACGTGGCGCCTGGCCCCGGGCGGGGACACCCCGCAGGGCCCCATCGAGAAGATCCAGGCCCTGGCCCTGCGCAGTCCCTGGCTGGCGGCGGTGGCAGGCATCGTCCTGGTGGCCGCCATCACCGCGGTGTTGCTGTTCATCGGCCCTCCCGGCGGAGGAAACTAACAGCACTTCGATGGTGCACCGGGTACTGCTCAAGCGGTCTCCGGCCCCAGGTGCTTGGCACGTACATAGACTTCCTTGCGCACCGTCGCCACGATCCCGCCCGATTCGTCGAGGATGTCGACGGCGAACCACTTCGTGGCCTTCCCGTCCCGGGCCACCGCATCCTTGAGCTGTTCCAACTGGGCCTGGCCCAGCTCAAAACGGCATGCCAGGGTCCCGCTTCCGGGCTTTCGGAAATCGATCTCGCCGCTCTTGTCCCACACGATGTGTCCGGGACCGACGTTGTGCAGGATCATCATCATCCAAAACGGATCGGTCATGGCGAACAGTGATCCACCGAAGTGGGTTCCGACGTAGTTCATGTTCCAGGGGCGTTGGCGCAAGACCACCGTCGCACTGCGCCAGTCGGCGGAGATGTGCTTGACCTTGATGCCGGCACCCCAGAACGGCGGCCAGAGGGACATCCCGTGCCGCACCACCCGGGGGTTTCCCGCGATCCTTGGCACGGCCGTTCGCAGGCCGTTGAGGATCGAGGCCGCGGTCCTGGGCCTGGCGGTGTTCCCGTTGCTCATGGACCCAGCCTAGCCGCGGCGGTTACCTGGCAGTAGCTTCGTTTCCCTCGGCCTCATGGCTCCCGGTCCAGCCCTGCGTCCCGCGCCGCTTCCAGGACCAGCGCCGTGAGCAGGTCCAGGGCCTGGGAGGGGACCTTCCACCGTTGCCAGTAGAGCCGCACCTCGCTGGTCCATGACGCATGGAGGCTGACCAGCGACCCGTCGTCGGGTACCTGGATCTCGGGAATCATGCCCCAGCCCAGCGAGGCCGCCACCGAGGCAACATAGACGCGTGAGTCCGGGACAAAGTGCTCCACCGGCGCGACCGCGCGGGTGGAGCCAACGATCTTTCGGCGCAGCCCCCGTTGCAGGCCATCGGTGCGGTCGAAACTCACCATGGGCGCGGCCGCAAGTTCGGCACGGGGGTCGTTCCCCGGCAGCCAGCGGTCCCGGAATCCGGGGGTGGCCATCGCCCGGTAGCGCATGGCTCCCAGGTGCACCGAGGAGCATCCCTGGACCGGGGTGCTCTTGGTGGTCACCACACCCATGACCTGGCCCGAACGAAGCAGCTCCGTGGAATGTGCCTCGTCGTGCCGCAGGATCTCGCAGGTCATCAGTTCCTGGTCCGCCAATCCCCGGAGCACCGGCACGAACCAGCTGGCCAGGGAATCGGCGTTCACGGCAATGCTGAGCTCGGTGCGGCGGGGAGCATGGCCGTCGGCGGATTCCAGCCCGAGCGCCCGGTGTGCCTCGGTGGAAAGCATGTGGATCTCGCGCGCCAACCGGAGCAGGACGTCCCCGCTGCCGGTGGTGCGGATCGGTCGCGAGCGAATGAACAGCACGCTTCCGGCCTGCCTTTCCAGGGCCTTGAGCCGTTGGCTCACCGCGGAGGCCGTGATGTTCAGCTCCCGTGCCGCACGTTCCAGGGTTCCTGCTTCGATGACGGCCTTGAAGGTCTGCAGTTGTTCCGCGGGGAAGTCCATAGTTAGAGATCCTAATGGACACTAAGATTCTTTAGCTCGACACGTCTTTGGCGGAACGCCTAGTCTCGGTTGGTGATGTTCTTCCCCTTTATATCCGGCCTGGCCACGGGCCTGTCGCTGATTGTTGCCATTGGCGCCCAGAACGCGTTTGTCTTGCGCCAGGGCATCCGACGTGAACATGTTCGCACGACGGTGTTGATTTGCCTGGTGTCCGATGCCCTGCTGATATTCGCCGGAATTGCCGGGCTTGGCGCCCTGCTGGCGGTGGCCCCGTGGTTCATTTCCGTCGCCCGGGCCGGCGGGGCTGCGTTCCTGCTTGCCTACGCCTACTTTGCGGCCCGCCGGGCCTTCAGCCCGCTGGGGCTGGAAGCCAGCACCGCGGCGACGCCGACCCCGCGCCGCACCGTCGCCCTCACCGCCCTTGCCCTGACGTGGCTCAATCCCCATGTGTACCTGGATACCGTGATCCTGCTCGGTTCCATCGCCTCGGCCCAGGGCGAGACCGGGCGCTGGGTCTTCGGCACCGGCGCGGCATTGGCCAGCGTGCTGTGGTTCACCGGACTGGGCTTCGGCGCGCGCTACCTGCGGGGGTTCTTCGCCAACCCGAGGTCCTGGCGGGTTCTCGATGCCGTCATCGCCACCCTGATGGCCGTGCTGGCCGTGTCGCTGCTGCTGCCGCTTCTGGGCTGATGGCCCGCAGGGCTCTGCCTTCCGCGGTGTCCGTGGTGTCTCAGCGCGCCGCGACTGTCTTCCGGTAGACCGTCCCACGGCGGACCACCTTGAAACCCAGCCGTTCGTAGAGCCCCAGTGCCCCAGTGGGGCTCTGGGCATCCACCGACAGGTCCACCTTGGTGAATCCGTCGCCGAAGGCCGCAGCGACCACCGTGGAGAGCGTCCATGCCGCATACCCGAGGCCCCGCGCGGCCCGCGCGGTGCCCACGCGGGAAATGTACAGCTCCTTGTCAACCCATTCGGCGCCCAGCACGTGGCTGAGCGCGCGTGCCGGCCGGTCCTCTCCGTGTCCCTCGAGCAGGACCCGGGAATAGATGGTCCTGAAAGAACGCGCACCGGTCATGGCCATCCACTCATCCGTGCTTTTGGGGGCCGAGCCCCAATGGTCGGCAAACGCCTCGTTGTCCAGTAGCCTGACGGCCTCGGCAATGCCGGGGGAGTATGGAACCAGCGCGGTGTCCTCCGGAACGCTGGCCGGGCGTCGATGGGCCCGGAAATCGCCCGGCGCCAGGGTCATGTCCTGGAAAAAGCGCGCCGGCTCATAACCGCGTGCCACCGCCATTGCCCCGGCACTGTGCCCCGGGGCGTTTCCCCACACGTCAATGGTGTATTCGACGCCCGGGTGTCGTTGGGCCATTTTTTCCCCGGCCCTGGCCTCAAGGACGTCCATGACCAAGGTTCCATGGCCTTGGCGCCGGTATTCGGGGGCGATTCCACCGCCAATGGAAACGCGTCCGCGTCCGTCGCGCAGCTGCTCCCCGAGCCGGAGCTGCCCGTACCCCACCATGGTGTCGTTGTCCCACAAACCGAGGGTGTCTCGTGCCGGATCGACGCCGGGTTCGTTGAGCTCCTCCAACAGGTCTTCGGCTTCGTAGAATTCCTCGGTATCGTCGACTGCCGCCAGCTTGTTGGTCAGTTCGGTCCACGCGCCGACGTGCTCGAGGTGGATCCAGTCCTGGTGCATCGAAGTTCTCCCGTGGTGTTGTGGATTGGCCCGGCCGCGTCGGCACGCCCGCTGAATTCCAGCTTTCCAGTTTTCCGCCGTGCTGCACAGGTGGAGGCGGCCACGGAACCGGTCGAAACTTAGGAACATGCTGTGCACGAAGGTTATCCACAGGTGGGGATAAGGCTGTGGGTTTCGCCTCGTTTGCACCTAGATCATCGCCCTGGCGCGGTTTCGGCCATTGTGAATTACATGTGCGTAAGTTATTAACACTGTGGATAAGGAGTGTGGACAACGCGCCCGGGCGGGGCCGCGAACCCTCCGGCTTCCGCGGATTCACGCGGATTAGTTCATACTTTCGAAGAGTACTCCCGGCTGATATTCGAACGGCGAAAAACGGCCCTGCACAGGTTGTGCACTAAGTTATCCACAGGTGTGGATGAAATTGTGTATATTCGTTGAAAACTATCCCAAGCCAGAGCGGACCGGCGTCAGCGCGGGCGCTGGAGCCGGTCCGTTGCAGGTGAATTACATGGTTGTGAGTTATTAACAGTGTGGATAACCCATGTGGACAACTTTTGTCCCGCTCGTGCCGATCCGGCTATCCAACTCGAACGTTGACGGCCCCGTACAAAGTCAAGGCCACCAGCAACAACACCAGCAAGGTGGTGCCTGCCCATTGCATCGCGGCCTGCCTGGGGCCCTTGGGCGAATAGGCCATGACGGCCGCCACTGCCGCGCCCAAGACCATCCCACCGACATGGGCTTCCCAAGCGATTCCCGGGAAAATGAAGCCGATGGCCAGGTTGATGACGATCAGGATGACGATCTGCATCGACTGGACGCCGCGCGAACGCAAGAGCACGAACATCGCCGCGAACAGCCCAAAGACCGCACCCGAAGCGCCCAGGACCGGGACACGTGGATCGGTGATCAGCAGCACCGCAACGGATCCGCCCAGCCCGGCCACCAGGTACAGGGCAAGGAAACGCAGTCGTCCCAGCATCGGTTCGAGCACGCGTCCGCAGATGTACAGCGCGTACATGTTGAAGGCGATGTGCCCGATGAAGGAGGTGGAGTGGGCAAAGATCGAAGTGATCATGCGCCACGGCTCGGGCTCGAAGTATCCGCTGGTGTACAGGCCCGCATAAACCAGGTGGTTGGTGAAGCTCGGGATCGTCATCTGCAGCGCGAAGACCACGGCATTGATGGCGATCAGCACGTAGGTGACGATGGGCCGGCCGTCAGTGGCCTTGCCGCCGAAGACTGTCCGCGTGCCGGGGATCTGTTTGTTGGCTTCGCGCACGCAATCCACGCATTGGGTTCCGACCGCGGCAGTCACCTGGCATTCCGGACAGGCCGGGCGGGAGCACCGCTGGCAGGTGACGTAGGAGATCCGGTCGGGATGCCTGGGGCAGACCGGGGCCTGTGCGGCCTGGTTCGGGTTGGACAGTCCATAAGACATGGAAATGACGCTCCTGTGTAAGTACATTCATGGCCCCGCTGGCACGGGGCCGGTCTTTGGTTCCCTTGGCTCGCACCCTGCGGGCGGGCCCGGACGCCTGGCCGGTTGCGGACTTCGCCTGCCCAAGGATGCAAAACGGCCCCATCCACCCACGCCGCCCACGTCATTCACTTTGCGACCGCGAGGTGAACAACAAGCGAGCGGGGCGGTCAATGGGGCCGTCCACGATCAGCGGCGCACGAGGTGCGCCGGAACCACGTGCCTAGACTGCAGCGACGTCGATGCTGCTGATGACGACGTCTTCCAGCGGCTTGTCGCGGCCGTCGGTCGGAACGACGTTCAGTGCGTCAACCAGCTTGCGCGAGGCCTCGTCGGTGACATCGCCGAAGATGGTGTGCTTGCCCTGCAGCCAGGTGGTCGGGATCGAGGTGATGAAGAACTGGGACCCGTTGGTGCCCTGGCCCATCTGGATGCCGGCGTTGGCCATGGCCAGCTTGTAGGGTTCGCGGAAATCAAGCTCGGGGTTGATCTCGTCGTCGAAGCGGTAGCCCGGACCGCCGGTGCCCTGGCCCAGCGGGTCGCCGCCCTGGATCATGAAATCGGAGATGATGCGGTGGAAGATCGTGCCGTTGTACAACGGGGTGCTGACCTTTTCCTCGCCGCTGCGCGGGTCGGTCCAGGTCTGTTCGCCGGTGGCCAGGCCAACGAAGTTCTTCACGGTCTTGGGGGCGTGGTTGCCGAAAAGGTTGACGACGATGTCGCCCAAGTTGGTGTGGATGGTGGCTGTGTGCGTTGGGATTGCAGTCATGCAGTCATTCTTCCATGAGCGCTTGAACCGCCGCTGCGAATGGCTACGCGTTCAGTGAACACGACTACACGTTTGTATATATGCCGGGCAGGTAATGGCCGCAAGCCAAGTGGAGGTCGTAGGCTGGGACGAAGCATCCGAAACGATCAAAGGGGTTCACTGTGAAGTCAGAACGTATCGCTCGAGACTTTGGCGAAAGTGTTGCCACCGGCGCCGAACAGGCACTGGATTGGGCAGCGCCAAAGGTGGACACGGCAGTGAAGTGGGCCGTTCCGCGCATTGAAAAAGGCATCGAGACCGCAACCCCGAAGATCCAAGAGGGATTGAACTGGGCTGCCCACGAGCTGTCTGAGACCGTTGCCAAGGTCAGCCCCCTGCTTCAGGAATCCCTTGAAAAGGTGGGCCCGCGGCTCTCCGCAGCCATTGACGAGGCCACCCCGAGGGTCCAGAAGGCCGTTGACCGTGCCACCCCGGCATTGAATGAGGCCATCGAGAAGGCAGCGCCCGCACTCAGCCACGCCCGCGATGTCGTGCTGAACGAATACCTGCCGACCGCCAACGAAAAGATCGGCCAGGCGGCCGAATTCACCACGCGCAAGCTGGAACAGGCCAAGTCCTCCGAGGCGCTGCACCAGGTCGCCAACAAGCTCACGCCCAGTGCCGAAACGGTCCAGCGTCTCCAGGACACGGCAAGTGCCGCCGCCCAGACCGTCAGCAAGGAGATTGAAAAGGTGCAGAAGCCCGCGAAGAAGAAAAAGGGCTGGCTCGTCGTTGCCGTCATTGCCGCGGCCGGTGCCGCCGCCGTAGCCGCCTGGCGCGCGTCCAAGCCCATCGACGACCCGTGGAAGACCCCGGCACCGGTGGAACCGACCACCGTCCGTGCCAGCGGACCGGTGGATGTCCCGGCAAGCGTCGAGGAGGTCCGCGAGGAAGTCGCAGCGTCGGCAGCGCAGGCCAAGGCCAATGTCGCCGAGGCAACCGAGGCCGCCGAGGCCGCCGAGGCCGCCGAGGATACGGTGGCCGAGGCCAAGGAGAAGCTCTCCGAGAAGGCCGAGGAACTGTCCGAGGCTGCCACCACCGCCAAGCACAAGGCCGAGGCCGCCGCCGACGAGGCAACCAACGGGGATTCCTCGCCCAAGCCGGGACCGCGCGCCAAGAAGTAAGCCGTCTTCGTGGGATCGGACGCCGATGCCACGGGAACAAGAACCAACCACAGGGCAGCACGTGCCCCGTGAGCAGCTTCCGGGAACCCGGGGGAGCCTCGGGTCAGGTGTTGCCCTGTTCCTTTGCCAGCGGAGCGGTGCGGGCCGCGGCACGGGCCTGGGCGTGGCCCTGCCCCCGCACCACGAAGAACAACCCCGCAAGAATGGCGACCAGCCCCGCGACGGTGCCCGCCGGCAGGACCTGTCCCAGGAACAATGCCGCCAGCAGCGCGGCACCGGGGATCTCCAACAGGATCAAGGTTGACACCGTCAGCGGCCCGAGCGAAGTCAGCAAGTGGTTCAGGGCCGTGTGCCCCAGGACCTGGGAGCACAACGCCAACGCCAGGATGCCGATCCATCCATTCAGGCCGAATCCCCATATTGGGGCGCCCGTCAGCAGGCACATCACCAGCAGCAGCACCGAGGTCATTCCGTAGCAGATGGTCGTGTAGGAACTGGTGCTCATCGTGGCACGGGCCTTGGACCCGGAAAGCGTGTAGGAGGCGGCCAGGATCCCGCCGATGAGCGCCAGGCCGTCGCCGATCAGCGCCTCGGTCCCCGACCCGATGTCGAACCCGGTGATCACCACGACCCCGGCGAAGGCCAGCAGCACGCCCACACCCACGCGCCAGCCGTACTTGGTTCCGCGCAGCGACTGGAAGATGGCGATCCATGCGGCCTGCAGGCAAACCAGCGCCGTGGACGCAGCCACCGTGGTCATGCGGATCGAGGTCATGAAAAAGGCGAAGTGCAGGGCCAGCGAGAGTGCCGCCAGGGCGCTCCAGCCCCATTCCTGGCGCCGCAGCCGGCCAAAGGTGCGGCGCTCGTTCACCAGCGCCGGAACGGCCATGACGGCCGTGCCCACGGCATTGCGCCACAGGGCCATTGAAAGCGCAGGGACGGCGGGAAACGCGGCTATGAGCGGCCCCGACGCGGCAACACCCAGGACGCCCACGAGGGCCAGAAGAAAGGTCACCCAACCACTCTATGGGGTTTGGCGATCCCGCCTTGAAAGAGAGGTGGGACGGCAGCCCCAAAAGAGAGGGAGGACAGAACTTAAAGCGAAAAGGCCCGGAACTTTCGTTCCGGACCTTTTCCTTCGGTGGAGACTAGGGGGGTCGAACCCCTGACCTGAAGCTTGCAAAGCTACCGCTCTACCAACTGAGCTAAGTCCCCGTATGAATTCAGTTTACCTTATCGGTACCCTGACTCCAGGTGGCCTTTTCGGCCGAAGATTCCTTGTATTTCCGATAACCAATAACGCCTGCGGCTACTGCCACCAACACCAGAAATTTCCGCATGGGATTTTTCCTTTCACCTACCGGTCGGACGAGGGAATCCGTGGGCGTACCTGGACTTGAACCAGGGACCTCTTCGTTATCAGCGAAGCGCTCTAACCGCCTGAGCTATACGCCCTCTTTGTTCCCGCCGGGAACGAGATAAAACTTTACCCGAGAAATGGCCAAAGAAACAAATCGGCCCTCGAGGCACCCTTCACAAGGGGCCCCGAGAACCGATTCTTGGCGTGTTTCCGCGAATTAATCGTCGGTCAGGGTCACACCGATGCCGCCAACCAGGGTCGAAGAGAGGTTGTAGAGCACCGCGGCGAGCATCGAGAGCGCCGTGAGCAATACCACATTCACCACGGCGATGATGGTGGCGAACGAGGCAACCTGTCCGAGGGACGCGATCTTCATCAGGTCGAAGCCGCCTTCGGTGCCGACGATCTCGCCGACCAGGCCGTTGATCGACGCGAAGATCCCGGTCAAATCGAGCACCGACCAGAAGACCACGGAGGCGACGACGGTCACGATGCCCAGGGCCACCGACAGCAGGAACGCCATCTTCAGCACCGACCAGGGGTCGACCTTGGAAATGAGCAGGCGGGCCTTGCGGACCTTGGCCTTGGGGGCCGGGCGAACCAGCTGCTGTGGGCGCGGGGCCCCGGGGCGGGGAGTGCCCGCGGGGCGCTGCTGCGCACCTGCGGGGCGCGGGGCGGTACCCGGTCGCGGCGCTCCTGCGGGACGCTGGGCGCCTACGGGTGCCTGCCGTGGCGGTGCCGGACGGGTACCACCAGTGCCGCCCGCCGGGCGGGGCGTATTCGGGGTGCTCACGCGTTACCTCCGTCGTTGGTGGCCTCGTCGTCATGCCCAAGGTTTTCCTCGGTTCCCGCTGGGTTTTCATCACCCTGCAGGGCCTCGGAGGCCGTTTCTTGTGTCTTTTCCGCGTTCAACGGTACTGCATCTTCCTCGGGAATCTCTCCGAGGCCGCGCTCGGTGTTCTTCGCCACGGCGATGATGCGGTCTTTCTTGTCCGGCTTGGCAAAGATCACGCCCATGGTGTCACGGCCCTTGGCCGGAACCTGCGAAACGTCGGAACGGACGACCTTGCCGCCCTCCATGACCACCAGAACCTCGTCCTCATCATTGACAATCAGTGCGCCGACCAGGTCGCCGCGGTCCTCGGCGAGCTTGGCGACCTTGATGCCGATGCCGCCGCGGGACTGCACGCGGTATTCGTCCACGGAGGTGCGCTTGGCGTAGCCGCCCTCGGTGACGACAAACACATAGGAATCCTCGGAAACCACGTCCGCGGCGAGCAATTCGTCCTCGTTGCGGAACTTCATGCCGGTCACACCGCTGGTGGCGCGGCCCATCGGGCGCAGTGCCTCGTCGGTGGCGGTGAAGCGCACCGACTGGCCCTTGCGCGAGACCAGCATCAGGTCGTCGGTTTCGGAGATCAGCTGCGCGGAGACGAGTTCGTCGCCCTCGCGCAGGTTGATCGCGATGACCCCGGCGGTGCGGTTGGTGTCGTAGTCGGCCAGGCGGGTCTTCTTGACCAGGCCGTTGCGGGTGGCGAGCACCAGGTATGGGGCCTGCTCGTAGCTGCGCAGGTCAAGGACCTGGGCAATGTGCTCGTCGGGCTGGAAGGCCATCACGTTGGCCACGTGCTGGCCCTTGGCGTCGCGCCCGGCCTCGGCCAGCTCGTAGCACTTGGTGCGGTACACGCGGCCGTGGTTGGTGAAGAACAGCAGCCAGTTGTGCGTGGTGGTGACGAAGAAGTGCTCCACCACGTCGTCCCCGCGCAGCTGTGCGCCCTTGATGCCCTTGCCGCCGCGGTGCTGCGAGCGGTAGTTGTCGCTCCGGGTGCGCTTGACGTAGCCGCCGCGGGTGATGGTGACGACCATTTCCTCTTCGGGGATCAGGTCCTCGACGCTCATGTCGCCGTCGTAGCCCATCAGGACCTTGGTGCGGCGGTCGTCGCCGTGCTTGTCCACGATCTCGGCAAGTTCCTCGGAGATGATGGTGCGCTGGCGCTGCGGGTCGGCCAGGATCGCCTGGTATTCGGCGATTTCCATTTCTAGTTCGTTGTGGCGGTCCTGGATCTTCTGGCGTTCCAGCGCGGCCAGGCGGCGCAGCTGCATGTCCAGGATGGCCCGGGCCTGCAGCTCGTCGATGGACAGCAGTTCCATCAACCCGTCGCGCGCGGCCTCGGTGGTGTTGGAGCGGCGGATCAGCGCGATGACCTCGTCCAGCGCGTCCAGGGCCTTGAGCAGCCCGCGCAGGATGTGCGCCTCCTCCTCGGCCTTGCGCAGCCGGTAGGCGGTGCGTCGGGCGATGACTTCCATCTGGTGGTTGACCCAGTGGCGGATGAACGCATCGATGGACAGCGTGCGCGGCACCCCGTCGACGATCGCGAGCATGTTCGCGGAGAAGTTGGACTGCAGCTCGGTGTGCTTGTACAGGTTGTTCAGCACGACCTTGGCCACGGCATCGCGCTTGAGCACGATGACCAGGCGCTGGCCGGTGCGCCCGGACGTCTCGTCGCGCAGATCCGCGATGCCGGAGACCTTGCCGTCCTTGACCAGTTCGGCGATCTTCACCGCGAGGTTGTCCGGGTTGGCCTGGTAGGGCAGCTCGGTGACGACCAGGCAGGTGCGGCCCTGGAGTTCCTCCACGGAGACCACGGCGCGCATGGTGATGGAGCCGCGGCCGGTGCGGTAGGCATCCGCGATGCCCTTGGTGCCCAGGATCATCGCACCGGTGGGGAAGTCCGGGCCCTTGACGCGCAGCATCAATTCCTCGAGCAACTCCTCGCGGGAGGCCTCGGGGTTCTCCAGGTACCACTGCACGCCGGTGGCGACCTCGCGCAGGTTGTGCGGCGGGATGTTGGTGGCCATGCCCACGGCGATGCCGGAGGAGCCGTTGACCAACAAGTTCGGGAAACGCGCCGGCAGGATGGTCGGTTCCTGGTTCTTGCCGTCGTAGTTGTCCTGGAAGTCAACGGTGTCCTCGTTGATGTCCCGGACCATTTCCATGGCCAGCTGGGCCATCTTGGTTTCGGTGTAACGCGGGGCGGCGGCGCCGTCGTTGCCCGGGGAGCCGAAGTTGCCCTGGCCCAGGGCCAGCGGGTAGCGCATGGTCCAGTCCTGGATCAGGCGCACCAGCGCATCGTAGATCGCGGTGTCGCCGTGCGGGTGGTACTGGCCCATGACCTCGCCGACGACACGGGCGCACTTGTTGTAGGAGCGGTCCGGGCGGTAGCCGCCGTCGTACATCGCGTAGATCACGCGGCGGTGCACGGGCTTCAGGCCGTCGCGCACGTCCGGCAGCGCACGTCCCACGATGACCGCCATGGCGTAGTCAAGGTAGGAGCGCTGCATCTCGGTCTGCAGGTCGATCTGGTCGATCTTGTCGTGGCCGGTCCGGACCTCCACGGCGTCGTCGATCACCGCACCCTCGAGGGGTTCGCCGGTGCCGGCGGTGTTGTCCTGCGGGTTTTCGGGAGTCTGATCGCTCATCGATTTCTTCCTCTAGTCAAAAAGTCTGTGTCTGAAACGCGTGTTGGCGGCGGGGCTGGACTAGATGTCCAGGAAGCGCACGTCCTTGGCGTTTTGCTGGATGAAGTTTCGACGTGATTCGACGTCCTCGCCCATCAGCACGGAGAAGATCTGGTCGGCTGCGGCGGCGTCGTCCATGGTGATCTGGCGCAGCGTGCGGTGCTCGGGATCCATGGTGGTGTCCCAGAGTTCCGAGTAGTCCATCTCGCCCAGGCCCTTGTAGCGCTGGATGCCGTTGTCCTTGGGCAGGCGCTTGGCCTTCGCGGCACCGGTGGCCAGCGCGTCGTCGCGCTCCTTGTCCGAGTACACGTATTCGTGCGGGGAGTTGGACCACTTGATGCGGTACAGCGGCGGCATCGCCAGGTACACGTAGCCGTTTTCGATCAGCGGGCGCATGAAGCGGAAGAGCAGCGTCAGCAGCAGCGTGGTGATGTGCTGGCCGTCGACGTCGGCATCGGCCATCAGCACGATCTTGTGGTAGCGCAGCTTGGCCATGTCGAATTCCTCGCCGATTCCCGTGCCGAACGCGGTGATCATGGCCTGGACCTCCGCGTTGCCCAGGGCGCGGTCGAGGCGGGCGCGCTCGACGTTCAGGATCTTGCCGCGCAGCGGCAGGATGGCCTGGGTGTGCGGGTTGCGTCCGCGCTTGGCCGAGCCGCCTGCGGAGTCGCCCTCCACGATGAAGACCTCGCACTCGGCGGGGTTCTTCGAGGAGCAGTCCGAGAGCTTGCCGGGCATGCCGAAGGATTCCAGCGGGGACTTCCGGCGCGCGTTGTCGCGGGCCTTGCGCGCGGCCAGGCGGGCCTGGGAGGCGAGCTGGGCCTTGCGGATGATGTCGCGGGCGGTGTTCGGGTTGCGCTCGAGCCAGTCGCCGAGCTCGTCGTTGACCACGCCCTGGACGAAGCCCTTGGCCATCGAGTTGCCCAGCTTGGTCTTGGTCTGGCCCTCGAACTGCGGTTCGGCAAGCTTGACGGAGATGACGGCGGTCAGGCCCTCGCGGATGTCGTCGCCGGTGAGGTTCTCGTCCTTTTCGCGCAGGATCGTCTTCTCGCGCGCATAGCGGTTGATCAGCGAGGTCATCGCGGCGCGGAAGCCCTCTTCGTGGGTGCCGCCCTCATGGGTGTTGATGGTGTTGGCGTAGGTGTGCACCGACTCGGAGTACGAGTTGGTCCACTGCATGGCGACCTCGACGCTGATGCCCTTGGAGGTGTCCTCGGATTCGAAGGCGATGACGTCCTCGTGGACCAGCTCGACCTTCTTGGAGGAGTTCAGGTGCTTGACGTAGTCCAGCAGCCCGTCCTTGTAGAGGTAGTCCACCACGCGGTGCTTCGGTGCGGCGTCGTTGGCTTCGTCTTCGTCGGTGGCGATCTCGTCGCCGTCCTCGGCCAGCACGCGCTCGTCGGTGAGGGTGATGCGCAGGCCCTTGTTCAGGAAGGCCATCTGCTGGAAGCGGGCGCGCAGGGTCTCGAAGTCGAAGTCGATGGTGTCGAAGATCGAGGCGTCCGGGTAGAACGTCTGGATGGTGCCGGTGGCCTCGGTGGCCTCGCCCTCGATGAGGGTGCCCTGGGGCTTGCCGCCGTCTGCGAAGGACATGCGCCAGACATGGCCCTGGCGGCGGATCTCGGTGTCCACGCGAGAGGAGAGGGCGTTGACGACGGAGATGCCCACGCCGTGCAGGCCGCCGGAGACCGCGTAGCCGCCGCCGCCGAACTTGCCGCCGGCGTGCAGGATGGTCATGACGACCTCGACGGTGGGCTTGCCCTCGGTGGGGTGGATGTCCACGGGGATGCCGCGGCCGTTGTCTTCCACGCGGACGCCGCCGTCTTCGCGCAGGGCGATCTTGATGTGGTCGCAGTGCCCGGCCAGGGCCTCGTCGACGGAGTTGTCCACGACTTCGTAGACCAGGTGGTGCAGGCCGCGCGCCGAGGTGGAACCGATGTACATGCCGGGGCGCTTGCGCACCGCTTCGAGGCCCTCAAGAACCGTGATGTCCTGGGCGCCGTAGGTGTGTTCCACCCTCCCGTTGACATGCTCTTCCGCCGGCGGGGCAGCGGGGGATTCGTCGACCTGGACGGAATCGATTGGTTCCTGGGGTGTGGTGTTATCGGTAGACACAGGTGCTACAGACTCCTCAAACAGTGGAAGGCCGAACACCGAAGGTGCCCGATCATGAACCAGCGTCTTGTCGCACTGACAAAACGCCTGTACCAATTCTACCGCGTATCGCCAAAACAATCGGACATTGACCGGCGGCAACATGCCGCCAATGGCCGCCAACCATACTTAGGAGCGATTGGTTCGGCCTCAAGTGGGGGGCTATGTGGTTTGGGCGCTGTGAGCGCGCCAGTGGGCCAGCTACGCGTTTTGGTTTTCCTAACCGTAGGTGTCCCGCGGACCGCGGCCCTTGACCGAGCGTCCGCCGTGCCGCCAGGTGGGTGCCGCCGGGCCCAGAACCCGGATCACGGTGATCACCCCATGGCCCAGTTCCTTGTCGAAATGCTTGAGCAGTTCGTGGGAGAGCAGGCGCATCTGGGTGGCCCAGGTCGTGGAGTCGCAGCGCACCACCACGGTGGAATCCTCGAAGGACTCGGGCTTGCAGTGCGCGGCAATCTGCGGGCCCACCAGCTCGCTCCAGCGCGAGAGCACCGAGCCCACGGCCACCGGTGCGCTCCAGCCGCGGTCGCGGACGATCTTGCCAAAGAGGTTGCCGATTTCCTGGGGGTCGCGCCCGTCGGTGTATTTTGCCGGCGCGGCGCTGGCCCGCCGCTTGGCCTTGCGTGCCGCGGCATTTTCCTCGAACTTGGCGGCCTTGGCCGCGTCGATCCGGGCCTCGCCGCGGCTGAGGGCGGATTCGCGCATGCGGTTGAGGATGGCGCGGGATGCATCCAGCGCCTCGGGGGCATGCGGGTCCTTCTCCTCGCTCACGAGCTCACCACTCCCGGGCTGACCTTCAGGAAGGTGCCGCCGAGCTCCTCGGGCACGTCCGAGGCGACCGCGGCGGTGACGATCACCTGGTCGGCGCCGGCCACGATGGAGGCCAGCCGGGTGCGGCGGGTGGCGTCGAGTTCGGCGAAGACGTCGTCCAGGATCAGGATCGGTCCGGCGCCGGGGCGTGGGTCGTCCTCGCCCATGACCTTGTAGGCGGCAAGCCGCAGGGCCAGGGCCAGCGACCAGGTCTCTCCGTGGCTGGCGTATCCCTTGGCCGGGGCGCTGCCCAGGGTCAGCAGGACATCGTCGCGATGCGGCCCGACCAGGGTGATGCCGCGCTCGAGTTCCTTGTCGCGGGTGTTCAGCAGTGCCGCGAGGAACATTTCCTCGAGTTCCTCCGTGGTTGCGTCAAGCAGCACGGCCGGGGCCACCCTGGAGGTGCCGTCCTCGCCGGCCGGGGCATCGGCGGGGGAGTCCTCGGCATCGAAATCGGCCATCACCGTGCATTGGTAGTACGCATGGGCTTCCTTGTTGGCATCGGCCAACGACGCGTATGCGGCACCCATGTACGGGGACAACAGGCTGAGCACCTCAAGCCGCCCGCGCAGTACTCGCGCTCCGGCCCGCGCCAGGTGGGTGTCCCAGACATCGAGCGTGGATTCGTGTGCGGTGGAAAGCTTGCCGCCGGCGCGTGCCGATTTCAGCAGGGCGTTGCGCTGTTTCAAAACGCGCTCGTAGTCCCCGCGGGTGGCTGCCTCTCCCGGCCGCAGGGTAACGAGCAATTCATCCAGGAAACGGCGCCGGTTCGAGGGATCTCCCTTGACCAGGGCCAGGTCTTCCGGGGCGAAGAGCACTGTCCGCACGATGCCGAGGATGTCGCGCGCCCTCACGGGGTTGGCCCGGTTGATCCTGGCCCGGTTTGCCTTGCCGGCGGTGATTTCCACCTCGAGAGTGGTCACCAGCTTGGCGCGCTGGACCCTCGCCCGGACCAGCGCCCGGTCGGTGCCGAAACGCAGCAGCGGTGCGTCATTGGTGACCCGGTGGGACGAAAGCGTTGCAAGGTAGCCAATGGCTTCGACGATGTTGGTCTTGCCGACACCGTTGGACCCTACAAGTACGTTGGTGCCAGGTCCCAGCTCGACATCGGCTTGCGCATAGGAGCGGAAGTCGGTGAGAGAGACATGTGAGATATACACCTAAACGTCCTGCAATGGGATCGGGCGGGATGCCGTCGATCGGATGACAAAGGCTTGGTGGAAACCGCCAAGAAAAGTTGTGTTCGGCCGCTCCGTTTGGAGCGAACGTGGAGCGGCCGAACACGAGGTTGCGGCAGGAAAGAAAACCGTGTTTTCCCCCGCAGGCAACCTAATTGGGCAAGTTTGGTAGGCGCACCGGCATGACCAGGTACCGGTACTGGTCGCTGTCCTGTCCGTCCAGAGAAGACTGGGCGGTCATCATGGCCGGCTTGGGGGCGCTGGTGAAGGAGAAGCGCACGAATTCGCTGTCGAAGGCGTTCAAGCCCTCGCTCAGGTACGCGGGGTTGAACGCGACGGTGATTTCCTCGCCGTCGATCTGCGCCTCGATGGATTCCTCGGCTTGGGCGTCTTCGCCGGTACCGGCGTCAAGTGAGAGCTGGCCGCCGGTGAAGGAGAGCCGCACCGGGGTGTTGCGTTCGGCAACAACCGCCACGCGGCGGACCGCTTCCATGAGGTCGGAGGTCCGCACCGTGGCATGGATCGGCGTGTTCTCGGGAAACAGCGAACGGATCTTGGGGTAGTCACCGTCGACAAGCAACGAGGTGGTGCGGCGGTTTCCGCTTTCGAAACCAATGAGTTCGTTGCCTTCGCCCAGCGCGATCTTCAATTCGCCGGCCGAACCCAGGGTCTTGGCGACCTCGTTCAGGGTCTTGGCCTTGACCAGTGCGGAAGTTGAGATCCCGGACTGGGACGGCTTCCAGTGGACCTCGCGCATGGCCAGACGGTAACGGTCAGTGGCCAGGAAGGTGATCAGGTCGTCTTCGATTTCCATCTTGACGCCGGTCAGGATCGGCAAGGTGTCGTCCTTGGAGGCAGCGACGATGACCTGGTTGATTGCGTGGGCGAAGGCCTCGCCATCGACAACGCCGGTCACCTCGGGAAGCGTTGGAAGTTCCGGGTATTCGGCCACCGGCATCGTGGCCAGGTGGAATCGGCTTCGCCCGCAGGTGAGTGTGACCTTGGTGCCGTCGGTCTCAATGACCGCGGTGGCGTTCGGGAGGCTGCGGCAAATTTCGGCCAGCAACTTGCCGGAAACCAGGATCGTTCCCTCGGCAGCGACATCAGCGGCAATTTCGAGGTGGGCGGAGATTTCGTAGTCGAAGCCGGCCAGGGAAACGGTGCCGCCTGTTGCCGTGATCAGGATGCCTGAGAGCACCGGGGAAGGCGGCCGTTGGGAAAGTGAACGGGCGGTCCAGGATACGGCTTCGGCCAATACATCCTTTTCAACGCTGAACTTCACGAAGTGTTCCGCCTTTCACGACGAAGTCGACAGTACATGACTTGAAGCAAGCTTAGCGTCCTGAAAATCGAGACCCGGAACTGGTTTCGGGCACGAGATGAGTTTGCAAGCTTGCTTGGTGAACCGACTGCGTTGGTTGGCAGAACTACGGCACAGCCTTCGAGCATACCGGTTTTTGGTGATCAATGAGCAAGCACCCTGGCGGTTGTTCCCGGGCAGCATGGTGGGAACGCTGAATTCCCAAGACCGTGCGTTGCCATGGATCGGTTTGGAGGTGAACGTTTCCAATCCAGAGACAAGGTCTTTCTAGGACCGGTCGGCAAGATGCGTTTTTTCCACGAAACCGCTCTCGCTGTTTCCAACTGAGACGCAGCGGTACTTGAGGGCGAGCGTTGTCGGGCCCGGGACCGGACAAAGGACATTTGGTCATTCAGGGGATCCGAACGGACCGGGAAGCGGCAAGCGAGTCATTTCCGGGAGTTCAGTTCTTGGACACCTTCCGGAAGGCCGGGGTGGAGAAGGCCGCAAGAAGGTCCCTGCGATCAAAAGTGAAAAGCAGCTGCAACCGGAGAGGAACCGCATCGAACCAAGGGTTGGGGTGTGAACCATTTTTTAGTTGGAAATGAACCTTGGTTTTCGCGAGGAACGCTCCAGGGCGAATGCCCGTATTCGGGGTCATTCGGTCGATCTTGGCAGCTCGCGGCAAAAGGGGACTTGTTATCTGGATGAATAGGAAGAAAGGGGTTAGTAGTGTTAATAACCCCTGTGGATACTGTGGATAACCGTCCACGACCGCGAGAACGCACCGATTATGCATGTGCACAACATGTGACTGGGCGTGACACTGAGTGTCACGCCCCGGTGGACAACTTTCCGCGTGGATTAAGGGATCCACAGGAGACCATGGAGTTATCCGCAGAAGATCGCGGTCGTCCACTTAATCATCCACAGGTTTATCCACACCTGTGGTTATCGGATTTCTGGGATTCTCAGCCTTCGCGCTGACGCTGCTTGATTCGGTTGGTCAACTCGGTCACCTGGTTGAAAATGGCCCGACGTTCCGCCATGAGTTCACGAATCTTGCGATCGGCATGAATCACGGTGGTGTGGTCGCGGCCGCCAAGTTCCTGGCCAATCTTTGGCAGCGACATATCGGTCAGCTCACGCAGGAGGTACATGGCGATTTGCCGTGCGGTCACCAAGGTCCGGGTCCTGGATTTGCTGGTGAGCTCTTCAATCGTGAGATTAAAGTACTCGGCAGTCTGGGCAACAATGGTCGCCGGCGTGATTTCCTGGGCGCCTTCGTCGGTGATCAAGTCCTTCAGGACCGTCTCGGCCAAGCTCATGTCCACGGTTTGGTTGTTGAGCGAGGCAAATGCAGTTACCCGGATCAACGCCCCCTCGAGCTCACGGATATTCGTGGAGATCTTTGAAGCTATGTACTCCATGACCTCGTCGGGAGCGGACAGATTCTCCGCAGTGGCCTTCTTGCGCAGAATGGCAATGCGGGTTTCAAGCTCCGGAGGCTGGATATCAGTGAGCAGGCCCCATTCAAATCGGGAGCGCATGCGGTCTTCGAACCCCGACAGCTGCTTGGGCGGGAGGTCCGAGGTGATGACAACCTGCTTGTTGTGGTTATGCAGGGCGTTGAAGGTGTGAAAGAACTCTTCCTGGGTGGCATCTTTGTTGGCCAAGAACTGGATGTCGTCGATGAGCAGGATGTCTACGTTCCGATAGGTCTGCTTGAAGCTCGCGCCCTCGTCGTCACGAATGGAGTTGATGAAGTCGTTCGTGAATTCCTCGGAATTTACGTAGCGGACCCGGATCCCGTTGTAGAGGTGGCGGGCGTAGTGGCCAATGGCGTGAAGCAGGTGGGTCTTGCCCAAGCCGGAGTCGCCATAGATGAACAACGGATTGTAGGCCTTGGCCGGGGCTTCAGCGACTGCCACCGCTGCGGCATGGGCGAAACGGTTGGAAGAGCCGATCACGAAAGTATCGAAAATGTACTTGGGGTTCAGGCGGCCGAACTCCTGGGAATTCGACGGCGGCGACGGCTGCGGGAGGACATCGCTGATCCGTGCTTTTGGAACCGGCGGCAATTCAACCGGGGGAGCTGGCGCTTCTTCCGGGAGCAAATCGGAGTCGATGCTGAAAGCACACCGGATGTCCGATTGGAAGACGAGCTTCAACGACTGTTCAAGGGGATCCTTGAGCTGGGTTTGGAGAACATCACGGGTCAACTCGTTGGGGACTGCCAGCAAGAGCGTCGTTCCGATCAGCCCCTGGGGCTGGGCGAGGGCAGCGAAGGCACGCTGCATGGGCGTTACACGGTCGTCTTGTTCGATATGTCGAACTACCTGGCGCCAGGCACTGCCGACACTATTGGTCTCGTCCGTGCTCACAATTAGGCCCCTTCGTTCTGTTACATCGACCAAGCGGGCGACGAATGGGGCCCTCAACAGCCGAACCCCAACCAGATGATTCTAGCGGTCATCCACAGCGTTATGCACAGTCGGTGGATAACTTGAGGTGGATATCTCCCAGGGGCTTGCAAATCTGCGTGGTTGCAAGTAAAACTTGAGATCTGGGACAAGGGCGTCAGAGCCGATATTCGAGGTTTTTGAACGTTTATCCACCGCGGTATCCACAACCAAGATCACATAGTTCACAGGGCATGGGTGGAGCGTGAATGGGCTCAATTTGACGTACCTTCACTTGCACCCCTATCGTTGTGTAGTCCTATGTGTGCACTTTTGGCACTGTGAGGTGCCTTTGAAAGTCTTCGGATTGTCGAATGCGCGGAAGCAGTCCACAAGGGCCACCTGAATACGAGCGTCGGCCTGTTCTTCCCTACTTATTAGCAACGGGCAAGGCGCATCACATGATCGTCTTGGAGTTACTACCGTGAGCAAGCGGACTTTTCAGCCGAATAACCGTCGTCGTGCCAAGAAGCACGGTTTCCGACTTCGTATGCGTACCCGTGCAGGCCGTGCCATTTTGGCAACCCGCCGCGCCAAGGGTCGCGTCGAACTTTCTGCATAACCATTAAGCACTACTGTCCTGAAATAGCGCAGGTTTTCGTGGGTTCTTTGTTTTTCAGACTCGACGCGTGACGTCGTGTTGCCAAAGAATCAACGACTGCGCCTTTCGCAGGACTTTACAGCCACTGTACGTTCCGGCGCCCGCACTGGGCGCCGGAACGTAGTGCTATATGCACGGGTTCGCTCTGAAGAACCCCAGGGCGATAACCGTTTTGGTTTCATCGTTTCCAAGGCCGTTGGCAATGCCGTGCACCGCAATCTCGTCAAGCGAAGAATGCGTGCGCTGGCACAGCAGTTCGCTGCGGAAGCCATCGGCCTCGACGTCGTGCTCCGGGCTTTGCCTGGTTCCGCCGACATCGAATGGGACGAGCTGGGCCAGCAAGTCCGTTCCGGGCTTGATTCGGTTGTCCGTAAGGCGGGTGCTAAGCATGAAAAAGGATCGTAGGCCCAGAACCGGGCTCGTCTGGTTCCTTATAGATATCCCGAGAAATCTCATCATCGGGTTTCTCATGGTCTATCGCAAGATCATTTCGCCTGTCTACGGCGACGTCTGTCGTTACTTTCCCAGCTGTTCGGCTTACGGCCTTGAAGCAGTCACAGTACATGGCACCATCAAAGGCATCGGATTAACCGTCTGGCGCGTCTTAAGATGTAATCCTTTTAGCCATGGCGGGATCGATTACGTTCCCGAAGGCCGGCGAATTTGGCCAGAAGGCAAGACCCCCAAGATCATGGTGATGAATCATCCTCCGATTCCCGCCGACGAAGACGCCGCAGATGCGGCCTGAGGAGCATGACCGGTAATGACAAATTTCTTTGACCTGCTGCTGAGCCCGTTTCGGTATGTAGTTTCGTGGATCCTCTGGGCCTTCCACGAATTGTTCACGTTCATAGGACTCGATCCCAATTCGGGGTGGACGTGGGCGCTGTCCATCATCTTCCTGGTGCTCTTGATCCGTACGGCCTTGATCCCGGTCTTCGTCAAGCAGATCAAGGCACAGCGCGCCATGCAGGCCCTGCAGCCGGACTTGCGCAAGCTTCAGGCCAAGTACAAGGGCAAGAAGGACCAGCTTTCGCAGCAGGCCATGATTGCTGAGCAGCGTCAGCTCTTCAAGAAGCACAAAACGAACCCGCTGTCGTCATGTCTGCCGATGCTCGTGCAGATGCCGTTCTTCTTCGCACTGTTTACGGTTTTGAACAACGCTTCCAAGGCCAGCGCAAGCAATTCGGCCGTTGGCGCTCTTTCTGCAGAACACATCAAAAGCTTTGACGCGTCGTCCATCTTTGGTGCTCGCCTTTCCGACACCTTCTTGAACACCTTGAACTCGGGGGCTCCGAGCGCCGCGGTGATCATTGTTGCCATCATCATGATTCTTGCCATGACGGCTTCGCAGTTCATTACGCAGAAGCAGATCATGTCCAAGAACATGACGAAGGAGGCCCTCGAGGGCCCCTTCATGCAGCAGCAGAAAATCATGCTCTACATCCTTCCGTTGGTCTTCGGTATCGGTGGCATCAACTTCCCGATCGGTGTCTTGATCTACTGGACCGCCACGAACCTTTGGACCTTGGGCCAGCAGTACTACGTCATTCGCAACAACCCGACTCCCGGTTCCCAGGCAGAACGCGAACTCAATGAGCGCCGCGCCGCCAAGGGCCTTCCCCCCATCGGGCAGAAGAAGGCCGATGCGGAGGCCGCGGAAGCGATCGTTGAAGAGCCAAAGGTGCAGCGCGTCCAGCCCCAGCGCAAGAACAGGAAGAAAAAGTAGCCATGAGCAACGTTGAGCAGAGCGACGCTATCGAAACCGCGATTCCGGCGGAAGAAACCGATGTTCTCGATGCTGCCAGCAGCATCGAAGAAGAAGGCGACATCGCAGCGGATTACCTCGAGGAACTGCTGGACATCGCCGATCTCGACGGCGACATCGACATTGAAGTCCGTGGTGGACGAACCTATATCTCAATCGCCGGGGAGCCCGAAGACGAAGCCTCCCTGCGCCGCCTGATCGGCTCCAAGGGCGAGGTCCTGGACTCCTTGCAGGAGCTCACGCGACTGGCAGTCTTGACCGCGACTGGCAACCGCTCGCGCTTGGTCCTGGACATCACCGGGTACCGTCAGGGACGTGCCGGCGAGCTCAAGCGCATCGCGGAGGAAGCCGTGGCGAAAGTCGAAGCCACCGGCGACGAAGTGGCCCTCGATCCCATGAGCGCCTACGAACGCAAGCTCGTTCACGATTGCGTGGGGGAGTTGGGCATGCACAGCGAGTCCGAGGGCGAAGGCGCTCGCCGCCACATCGTCGTTTCACGTGCCGACTCCTAAGCAAGGAACCAAGGAACAACACGCTATGAGCAACGAAGTAGAACTTACCGCTGAAGAAAGCCAGGCTGCCCGTACCGTCTTCGGCGACCGCCTGGAGCTAGCAGAGCGTTACGTTCAGCACCTGGCCACCTCCGGCATGGAACGAGGCCTGCTGGGCCCTCGTGAGGTCCCACGGCTGTGGTCGCGGCATGTCTTGAACTGCGCCGTCGTTGCCAACCTGATCGACGAGGGTGCCCACGTTGCCGACGTCGGCAGCGGCGCGGGGCTTCCGGGGCTGACCTTCGCCCTGGCCCGCGCCGACCTCGAATTGACCTTGATCGAGCCGCTGGAACGTCGTTGCATCTGGTTGCACGAAGTTGTTGAGGATCTTGGGCTTGGGAACGTTACCGTGATGCGCGGCCGGGCCGAACAGGTCGTGGAGCACGTGAATGCGGATTTCGCCACTGCTCGCGCGGTTTCGGCCTTGACGAACCTTGCCGGGCTCACCATCCCGCTGCTCCACGGCAAGGGCACTGTCTTGGCCATCAAGGGGCGCTCCGCGGCCGAGGAAGTCGACAAGGCGGCCAAGGTGATTCGCCGCCTGGGCGGAACCAAGACCGAGGTCGTGACGGTGGGCGAAGACATTCTCAGCGAACCGACGACCGTGGTGCGTATCAACGTAGGCTAGCGCAATCGCGATAGGCTGTATCAGGTGGCTCCAAGCCACCTGTTGAGTTAGTAGAGAGAACCGTTTTGAAGCGTAGCGTTAACAAGATTCCACCGTTTGCAGCGCTTTTCGCTAGTTTTGGTTCATCAAACATTCAAGAACAACCTAAAGTAGTTGATTCATTAGAGGTTGAAACTGTTTCACGTGAAACAATTTTTACCGCGGCGCCGATTCTTGATGAGAGCGAAGCCGTGGAGTTAACGGATTCCGATGGGGAGGACATAGTGGTGGCGAAGGAACCTGCGACAGTGCGAAATGTTTTCGATACCACCGACGACAGTTCTCCATTGGCTAGCCAGCTTGCCAGCGAGCATAAGCGTCGCGAAAAGCTGAGCGGGAGGAAACTGCCGAAGCCAGACACCACCCGATACATGACGGTCAGCAATCAGAAGGGTGGCGTCGGCAAGACGACCACCACGGTGAACATCGCTGCCGCCTTGGCCATTGCGGGACTCAACGTCTTGGTGATCGATATCGATCCGCAGGGGAATGCCTCGACTGCGCTGGGTATCGAACACCATGCGGACGTAGACAGCATCTACGATGTGCTCATCAATGACATGCCGTTGTCTGATGTTGTTGCCATTTGCCCGAACATCGACAACCTAACTGTCGCGCCAGCAACGATCCACCTGGCGGGTGCCGAAATTGAGTTGGTGTCCCTGGTTGCTCGCGAGCAACGGCTTCGTCGCGCACTGGAACAATATGCCCAGTACCGGGACGCAAACGGCATGGATCGGTTGGACTATGTCTTCATTGACTGCCCGCCAAGCCTGGGACTGCTGACGGTCAATGCGTTCGTGGCAGCGCGTGAAGTCTTGATTCCAATCCAGTGTGAGTACTACGCGCTGGAGGGACTGAGCCAGCTCCTGAAGAATATCGAGATGATCCAGAAGCACTTGAACTCGGACCTAACGGTTTCGACGATTCTTCTGACCATGTACGACGGACGGACGAACCTCGCCGCACAGGTTGCTAGCGAGGTACGTGAACACTTCCCGAACCAGGTGCTCCAAGCTGTGATTCCACGAAGCGTACGGATCTCAGAGGCTCCCAGTTACCAGCAGACCGTCATTACGTACGATTCGAGTTCCACCGGTGCCCTTTCGTATTTGGAAGCAGCCGCGGAGATTGCGGAGCGAGGCAACAGCTAGCCTTCCCGAACCGGGCAACCCAGGTTGTTCGATCGGTGGCCGGTGTTGTGATGGTTCACAGTATTGTTTAGCCAAATGTTCTCGGAATAGGTTGTTTTAATGATTCCGCGTTCTGAAACGGTTTCTAGCACGGCATACCTGTTGACCTTGGGGTTGGTTAGGGGCAGAACCATCGCTTCTCAGCGGCGGGCGAGCCACACCCGTGAGCCGCGTCCTTAACAATCAATGGCCAGCCAGTAGAATTGCCTTGGGTCAAGGTAGTAACGGTGTCGAAAAGGAGTAACATCCAATGTCGGAAAAACGACGTGGTTTAGGACGAGGTCTAGGTGCGTTGATTTCGAGCAGCCCTGTCGTTGAGACTGAGGACGAAACGCCTAAGATTGTTTCACGTGAAACATCCAAGACGAAGACCGCGAGCTCGGCGAAGACCGCGGACCTGACCGCACCAAAGCGCAAAGCGTCGGGAACTGCCCCAAGCGCCAAGAAGGCTCGTCCCGTGGACATGTTCTTTGTCCCCGGAAAGACCGAGGAAGAAGTGGCGGCCGAAAAATCTGCCTCCACAACTTCTCCGTCCGCTGCGGCAAAAAAGCGTCGCGCTCAGATGCCGGGCCTCATTGCATCCTCAGGTCGAGCAGGGGAAGTCGACGTGGTTGAACCTGTCGACAACAACCTCGTTGACGTGCCTGGTGCCAGTTTCGCTGAGATCGCCGTTGATAAGATCCACCCAAACCGCAAGCAGCCCCGTTCCTACTTCGACGAAGAACACATGGACGAATTGGTCCATTCCATTCGCGAGGTGGGGCTGCTGCAGCCAATCGTCGTGCGGCCGTCGCGAGAGAACGACAAAGAGCCCTATGAGATTGTCATGGGTGAGCGTCGCTGGCGGGCTACCCAGGCAGCCGGCCTGACCACGATTCCAGCGATTGTCCGGGAAACACAGGACGATGATCTTCTTCGTGACGCCTTGCTGGAAAACCTGCACCGTTCGCAGCTCAATCCGCTCGAAGAGGCGGCCGCCTACCAGCAGCTGCTGAGCGAGTTCTCCTGCACGCAGGAAGTACTGTCGGAGCGTATCGGTCGCTCTAGGTCCCAAATCTCCAACACCATTCGACTCATGAAGCTACCCGCTCTTGTGCAGCGCAGAGTTGCAGTAGGAGTCATCTCCGCCGGGCACGCCCGTGCTCTGCTGGGGCTGGCCGATGTGGTTGAGATTGAAAAGTTGGCTCAGCGAATCGTCAATGAGGGTATGTCGGTGCGTGCCACGGAGGAAGCCGTCGCCATGAGCGATGGTCAACAAAAACCGCGGAAGGCGGCCGCGCCAAAGCAGACGCAGCGCCACGAGCGCCTCGATTTCTTGGCAACATCACTTTCTGATCGGCTTGATACAAATGTCAAAATCTCACTCGGGGCCCGGAAGGGTCGAGTGAGCATTGAGTTCGCCAGCGTTGACGACCTGAACCGCATCATGGGGGTTTTGTCGCCGGAAGCAGAAGCCAAGTAGCCGTGGCCCTCGAACTAGATTGCAGTGTTTCACGTGAAACACTGCAATCTTGATTTAACGTGGCATCCAGCTGACGTTGGCGCCGACTGGATCGATTTTGCATCCTAGTCGGCCAGTTTCCAGATAGCCGCGGCGCTCACGTGATTGTAGCCGGCGCTTTCCCTCCAAACGGGTCGTCACCTTGGCCCATGTGGGCCAGACAGACGTCTGGCCGAGGCTCGGTTCACATTCACCGTCCCGCGGGCCTTCAGCAGCGTCCTGACGCCCCTGAGGGCCCATGAGAGGGCAGGGGAGCGGCCTTGGCGGATAAGAAGCCAATGTCTGGCCAGAACTGGTCCTCTAGACACTGAGGGCTCATGGGATTGGTTACTTCGAAGCTCCTTACTGATTCCAGAACCCGTCCTTTTGGGGAACCGCTAGCCTAGGTAGGTCTTCATAGCCTGCGATCCCTGCAAGGCACCTTAGATATCGTGGATATTTGCTCCTGTGGGAGCCATCGATCTTGTTTGTGGGGAACCACCCCGGAAACACAAATATTCGCCTTGGACACCACCGGTGGCCTTGCTGGGAGCCACGTTGTCGTCTGTAGATGTCCGAGCCGATGCAGTGAGCCGTCCCGCCCGTGAGACGGAAGCGTTGCCCGGGCCGGATCGATGGGCACTGCGAATTTCCGGAAGCACATACGGCTTCCATCCTGCCGGCGATCGATGGGCTGCTCTCGGAGCGCACGGGCGAGAAGCGTCTACAAGTGCTGCCAGAGCCCATGGGGCACGCCTGCTGCTCGACGGTGCTCTGCCCGCTGTACCTGAGGAAGGACTTGCTCCAGCAGATAGGCCCCCGGCCCCGGCATCGACGTCGGCGTGGCCATCGACAGGATCGTGCACGACAGCATCTTGATCGGCATCTGAAGAAGCAAAGGAAGCGAGAAGATCGGTGCCGTTCAGCATGGCAGGACGTGTCGGAAGCCAGTCGCCCCCGTTCAAGCTGCCGCCGGCCACCAAACGGCAAAGTCGATGGCACCAACGGGAGTAGTGAGTGGTTCCCCGAGCGCCGAATACCCAGATTCCTTTTGACGCGCGGCTTCTGGGGAAGATGGCAGTATTGCTAGCGTCAATATCGTCATTGTTAGCTCCCGCGCGGTGTTCCGGTATATCCGATGTGGATCGCACCCTTGATATCGTAAAATTCCCAAGAGCTGGTGCTGGCCCAGCCATGTTTTGGACATCGATCTGCTTGGAGGGTGCATCCATTTAGCCGACTGCGAGCAGATTCTGACAGCCGTCCAGCCGTCCAATCGCTGCAGATCGGCGTAGATCGGGTCACCGGCGTGGACTCCTGGGCCACGATTTGTCTGCAAATTTTCTGTCGATCAGGTTCATGCCAAGACGACGCATGGTGATGCACCTTTGGGTGATCGTGCGGTGGCTCGTTTTCCAGGCTGTATCACTCGAGCAGGTGTTGTACCTCGGCCACGGCGTTTTTCCTGGACCATGCTCCGGCACAAGGGCCAGAATCGGGCCGGACATCAGAATCGTTCGCAGGGCAGTAACGAGGCATGACGGCGCCTGAGAAGGAAAGTGGCCGAATGACCAAGTACCTGGTCTCGTTCGACGGTGAGGCCATGACGTTCCGCGAGAAGGACTGCGACTGGGTGGTCCGCGAAGCGCATGCCGTCATAGGCGAGGCCAAGACAGCAGGCGTGTACATCTTTAGTGGTGGGATCGATGGGGACCTCGGCCCGGTGCTCGTGGCCGTCGACGGCACCGTTGCCGAGGACACACACCCTGGGCACAAGGTGCCGAACGGCGGCTAAAGCGTTCTCGACCTGTCATCGCGTGAAGCCGCACTTGAACGGGCAACCAAGATTACCGTCGCATGCCACTGCTCCCAAGAGAATCTGTGGTTCCAATACGCCCGGGCAAGCTGACCGAGGTATCCTGTGTCAACGTCGGTTGTGTATCGGGTTCCAGCAATGGTCGATTGACATCGTGGATCGGGAGAATATCCCAGAGCGACGGCATATCACCGGTCCACTCATCGATCGGCGCCAGTTCGTATTGCCTCGAGTATGCGGCTCACTCATCCAACTCCGGCTGAATTTGGGTCTCTCGAAGAACGGCGCCATCTCCGGGAACCTGGCAATGGCGTCGGTTCGCACGATACGACGGGGCCGGCAAAGAAATTCTTTGGGCCGGCTGAGGCGCCCGTGCCCGGGGGCAAGCAAAGCTGGAAGGCCTGGGCGTACATTGGCGCCAGGATCTTGAATCTTACTTCAACGCATGCATACAGCCAGCGTCGTCAGGGGAGACGTGCCCGCAACGTAGGCATCCCGGATGATAATGCGTGGAGGATAGTCGGGTCCTGAAATCAAATGTTTCACGTGAAACGCAGTCTCGTGGACGCTGTGGTTGGCATGGAACCTATTACTGATTGCATGCGACCACCCTGGACCGAATGAAACCGTCAAGGGTCGAACCATACGCAGAGGTACATTCCTGGCAGGTCACGTACCCATGGAAACTGAATCAACCGATCCAATTGGTGGGGGGTGCGATTACGGACTGTAGCTCCCAAGCTTGAGATTCAGTTCGAGAACCATCAACGAAGGGAATCTGTTGGTATCGGTTCGGTTCAGGGAGGCAAGGCAGACCGTCAACATCAATCAGCAAGGTGGGAATCTGGTTCCCTCGACGAAAAAGAATCCCACAAATGTTGATTGTTAGCCGTCATGCAAGGCCCTTCGACCCGACCACAGCCTAGGCTTCCGAAATTGCGCTTTAGCCTTCATGCCCGTCGGATGGCATCTCACCGACACCAGATGTGCCATTGGCGAGGAGGTATCCGTGCGCTACCGCGCCCTTGGGCGAACCGACAACCGGTTCGCTGAGTTTGAGGTTCCTCGGAACCGCTCCATTGGCGGACCCCTTCTTTTCGACTGCCGAGAAGAATGGGACACACCCAGAGTGTCAACCGATCGAAGAGTTGCTCGGTGAAGAGCGTCTGCACGAAATCGGGGCTGCCAACGACGTGGACGTCTTCGTGCCAGTCACGCAGTCCATGTACAACTTCACGGACATCTGGTCCGAGCACAGTCGAATTGTGCCAGGCGAGGATCGGTGTCTGGCGGGGGGCCACGTACGTCGGAACACGGTTGAGCGATTACGCGGTGTTCCCGTCCTACCGACACCAGTACGAGGCGGAACTGTCGTAGGTCCGACGCCCATGTAGAGGGCATGAATATTTGACTGCGTGGGGACCAGTAATATTGCGCGTGGAGACCACCGGGGAAAACCCGAATATTGTCCGTGGGAGCCACCAGTGGCATTGTCGGGAGCCGCTTTGCCGGCAGGCTGGTGGGTTCCGCGTCGTAAGCAGGTCCTGTCAGGACCGGTCGCCCCTAGAGGCTGCAGGGCACTGCCAACGACGGGAAGTGCACGGCGGACTCCGTCCTCCCGGCGATAGCGGAGCCGTTGCTCGGGACCCTGCCGGGAAGCGTGTCCGTAGGCGGCCCGCACCCAGGGAACGCCGCCGACGTCGGGCCCTGCATGTCCTGCACACTGCGTCTGCAGAAGGGTCGGCACCGGCGGCCCGGCTCCGGTGTCCACGCAGAGGATTGTCATGGACCGGGACGTCCACCACGCCATCCGGATCTGTGTAGGAATGCACACGTGAGGCTAGATGATCGGCTCCGTCCAGAATCAGGTGGAACCCGTTGGAGACCGGTGGCTCCCACGCGGGGAGGTACTAGTCCTCAACGGCAATATCAGTGGCCCCCAACGGCAATAATGGGTGGTCCCCAAAGCGTCGAATACTCAGGCATCCACTTCCGTCAAACCGGAACCCACCCGTTCGTCGACGACCTCGTGCCCGAGGATCTGCCAACGGCCGATCACAGGCCGTCATCGGCCATCTGGTTCCTGCGCAACCGTGACAAGAGCGACGGTGTCCCATGCCGCGCTCCTTACCAATCGCCCCTCGTCGCTCAGGCGGCGGAATCACATTGAGGGCGGCACAGCTATTCGTGCCGTGCAGCGGGTTTCGACGGAGGGAATCGACCACACCCACCGTCGTCCGAAATTTCATCGGGCGGTCGCGGCAACAGCCCTTCCCGAAGAAGAGACAAAAGATCGGAAATCGCTCGATAGTTTCGACGTGGGTGCAGAACTATGTTTGGAAGTCGGCAGGCCGTAAAGACCCGCAAGACGCCCAGGGGAAGCAGCTAATCCGCGTTCCTGGACGTTCGTCAGTTGGAGGTGAGCGGATCGGAACCCATGATTCTTTTCGCTCAAACGGTTCGGTCGATCTGGACAATGTTGTGAAAGCTGAACACGAGAAACCGGTGACCTGGGGGAGACGCGGCCATTGATGTTTGGGCCACCGATATTGGTGCGAGGTCCAGTAATCCTCAACAAGGGATTTTCACGGGCAGACATTGATTCCCTCCATTCCCGAACAGGTCTCCTCTGTAGCCAGATTTAGCTGTGGACGTTCGGGACCATGAACGCGTCGACATGGCTGCCAACGTGTAGCCGCTGCAGGCCGTCCGTCTGCGCGTACAGTCTGCAGGACGCCGCCGAAGTCGGTCAGTGGCGTCTTCTCCAGCCTCGCGCAGCCGATGGAGCGAATGTCCGATGGGAAGGCGCTTAGGGCTACCCCTGACGTACCCTCGCAATATGTATGAGAGGCAGCGTGGATGTCGTCCGAGAGCGCCGCGGGCGGCTCCCAAGAACGACAGACAAGCACGGCGCACTCTATGCCCACCTAACTGGGCAGGGAATGCATCCCGCCGAAGCGCTGCGAGCCGCCGTCGGCGAGGACCAATGAGCAGACGCGATCGTCGGAGAAAAATCAGATCGCGATGATGACGGAACATTGGTGCAGGGAACGTCGATCCCGGAAGACCTCGTTCATGAAGGGAGGTGAACCGGCAACCGGCGTCGCTGTGGATGGAATCGGGTGCACGAGGCAGGACTATGACTGTCCTTCCCAAATGCCTCAGCTTAGAATCACCGGAAGTACCACTAAGGGCGTGTCCGCGTGGAGTCTCGGACGGGGCAACGAGGCCTGCCTTGGGCGCGGTGTCGACAAGGGCAGTGCGGGTGGCACCCACAAAGGAAGCATTGTTGCGGGCCGTTGGAACCGCGGGCTGGATGTTTGTGGGACCAAACTTCAACCGGACTTGATGGGATGACATCCCGAGCGTGAACCAATATATCGGTTCAGGATTCCATCTCTTCGCTGGAGCAATCGATCGTCAGTGCCGTACCAATTGCGAAACACTCAGGACGGGGATGAAACATGAATCGAAGTGAGGCTTCCAGACGCAACGAAGAACTTCTCTTGACTAGGGACCCGCCGGTCACTGGCGTGAGAGTCCGCCGGATTTCCCGCACCTCGCACCTCGTTTCCGCTCAGGGATCACCTGTACCGATGCCCATTTCCCTGAACTGGCCTTCGCGGGGCAGAAATTGAAGCGCATTCGGCCACGGGGTACATCTGAGTTCCAGGCACTCGACATGCTCCGCCCGACCAACGAGAAGACGGGGGAAGCCGATCGCCCCGTCTATCCATTCGGACGATCGGGGACTATTGGAGAAATGCTTTGCACCCGCATCTCGACGCAGAGGAGTGGAGGATTCCCGCTTGGTGCGGTCCTCTTCATGACCGGACCGTAGTGCGCGCGGCTGCAGAATACGAAGGTGAAGAACCAGGCTCAGCGCACTCAGGGATTCCGAACAACGGGCCTTCTAATCCGCAGGCAAGCCGACGAGGCTGGTTCCACCCCGGAGAGGAAACAATGAACGCGGAGGTGCGCCAGTGGGTTCCTCAGATCAGTAAACCTACCCCCGCCGCCACAGCCGGTCGGATTGATTCGGCAACCAGGAATGCTCTTCGGGATGACTCAACATTCGAATCTTCACCCGCGAATGTTTCACGTGAAACGTCGGCGAATGCGGCTAGCCCTCCTTCAGCCTGAAGATGAATACGGCGGGGATCGCGGCGGGGCCTCAAAAATGTTTCACGTGAAACAGGCAGGCGTAGTCACCCAGGGCGACTGCAAAGTCGCTAGCGTGAGCCGATTCCTACCATTTTGAGGATCTTGCCGGGGTGGTTTCTCAGGTGCCGCGTGGTCCTGGCGAGGTTCTTGTGGCCCTGGTTCTTGAGCAGGGTGATGGCGATGTTTCTGAGGATCGCCAGTGTTCGTGGTGTTTGGCCGTTTCTGGCTTGCAGTTTGTCCTCTTGGAAAAGGACATCCCGACGCCAGTGCAGGCCGTTTTCTATGCCCCAGTGGCCGCGGACCCAACCCGCCAGCTGCCCCGGGCTGGCCTGGTATGTCGGTAGGGACGTCACCGCATAAACGGTTTCCAGGTGCCACTTCCCGGCGCCGACCGGCCGGGACTTGCGGGTGATCCGCATGGCCTGGAGTGCATGGGGGAACCTGATGCCCGGGCTGAGGGTGGCGCATTTGATGGTGCGGATGATCTGCCGGCCGTTCGCTTTCGCCGAGCTCTTGTCCCCGTCGGGAACGCGGCCCCACGGGACGGTGGAGAGCTGCTCGAGCAAGGTCGGCTGGTTCGCTTTCACGGTGAAAATATAGTGTGCCCCGCGTTCGGCCAGATAGCGTGCGTGGCCGGCCTGGGTGTGCATGGCGTCGGCGGTGACAACGACCCCGGACAGCGACGTGAAGTGGTCCATGAGCACCGGGAACTGCGGGATCTCGTTGCTTTTCTCGCCGACCGCCACCTGGCCCAGCACCGCGTGGGTGTCCTGGTCGATCGCCGAGAGCAGGTGGACCCGGCTTCCCTTGCCGTTCTTTGCCCCGCGCATTTCCTTGCCGTCCACGGCAATGGCCACCGGCCGTCCCAGGCCCTGGGCCCAGTCACCGGCCAGCAGGTCGAAGGCGTCGGAATCCAGGCGTTCCAGCACCCGCGCCAAGGTCGTCGCGTGCGGGGTTCCGATCCCGCAGGCGGCCAGCTCTGTCCTGGCGGTGTCGGCGGCCCACTCGGCCATTTCCACCAGCGTCTTCGCGCCGACGAGAACCGAGCAGACCATGATCAGGAGCAGGTGCGCGAATTGGTGGCGGACCCCGCGCCTGGCGCGGGGATCCGGAAGGCCGGCCAACGCCACCAGCACGCAGCCGGGATCAAGGACGACCGGCTCGGATGTGGAAAATTGGTCAACAAAGGCCTGCAGGTGGGAAGATTGCACGAAGGAACTCCTGGTGAAACATGTGGGCTGATATTCACATGCTTACTAGGAGTTCCTGCCCTTTAAAAGCTGGGACCGGTTTGTCTCATATTTTAAGACTGGTGGGCTCGTTCACGACTTTGCAGTCGCCCTGCGTAGTCACCCCGGATTATCACGACAACACTCGACTCTTCTCAAGCTACGGTGAGCTTGTTTCACGTGAAACAACAGGGTCATTTCAAGAACGTCGGCCTGAGAGTCCCCTGCCGACTGGGGGATCCTGCTCGAATCGTGTCATGCGCCCATGGCGACAATGGCGCGGCTCCGGTGGCTCTGGCAAACAATTGCCTGTGGCCTCTCGTCCGGGAGTTCCGGGTGATTGCCTTTCGACCAATGACGCACCCCCGCAAACGGAGGCCTCGCTTGCCGCGCAGCCGCAGACTCGCCCGTCAGCTGCGCCCGGTTTGACTTGAAGACACGTCTAAGACCGCACCCAGAGGAGGCACGAAGACGGTTCGTGGCGTCACGGGGAGACGGAGCCGGAAGGAGAAATCATGAAAGTGCGAAGTCTTGCAGTCGCGGATGCCCACCACAAAAGAAATCCAGGATAGTGGGATAGCTGCCGCGGAAGCTGGCTGTGCCAGGACGAATACAGGATACTTCGAAGGGTCAATGGCGCGACATTGTCACCAGTGGCCACCCGTGGCGGCGGAAGCCGTGACCATCAGGACTCGAAGTCCTTGCCCTGATGGTGGAGGTCGATTGCCTTTCCTCGACCGCGTGACACCCGGGGGGGGTGGAGAATCTGGCCGGTGGTTTGGATGAAAAGTTGGCCGCCCGGCGGTTGGCCAGGGCCCGGGGACAATGAGCATCGTCCAGTGGCCGAAGGGCTCAGGCAGTGCGAAGGCGGGATGCCTGGACCGACCCCGGTTCGGCCGTGGACCCATGTTGGGCAAGTGTTCGCCGGCCTGCGCCGGGAACCACTGCTGCCTGAAGCATGATGCCGCTCCGGCATTGCAAAAAATAGGGCCGGTGCCGGGGATGCCGGACCGACGGGCACGGCGCCTATCTTGCCCGTTGGCGCCGCTCTGGGCGTTCGAGGCGGCCGCAGCAGCGGTCGACAGCCGACGAGCCGGTGACATTCACGTAACAGGCGTGGAAGGGGCGCACCTGCCCGCCTCCGGCGGCCACGACACCGCTGGACGGGGTGGAACACACTTTTCACTTGCCTGAGGTGTGGTGGCTGATTGGTCCCTCCCGGAAGCTGTCCCGCAAAATTTGTAGCCCGAGGAACGGCACTGCAGATTTGTCAGCCTCGGTGGTTCCCGGCTACGCAATATCAGTCGAAGAACTGGGGCCAAAGATGGGGTTGCGGTGGCTATGCGCACGCGATGATCGTGGACCGGATCTTCTGCAAAAGGTTTGGAATCAAACCAGGAACCGGCAACATGGCGAGATGGCCTGCCCGGGCTTCTGCTGGTAGTTGGAACTCGGCCCGGACAACGGTTCCCTGCAGCGGAGGTGCTTGCTTCCAATGGCAATATCCCCAATGGGAAGTTCCCTCGAAGCCAACGATTACGCGCTCAAGGAGACCGGACATTCACGGGTTCGTCCCTGAGCAATGGGCGGAGGACATGCGCTCCGTGAACGACCCCGGCGCAAATCATCCACGCGCAGCGAGGACCCGAAACCATGCGGAAGGCGTCTAAGGGTGGGAGGGTCTCGTGGTCGGGCCGATTCGGCGACCTGGCGATCGGGTAGCCTGGCCCAGAAAACATCACCGGAAGACGGCAGCGCCCGAAGTCGTTGAATGCACCCGGCACCACATCGTCGGTGTTGGAATTTTCGGTCATGGTCTTTGGCCCGAAGACGCCGGTCAATGAAGAAATGGTTGGTGTGGGACAGACCGGATGGTGATGATCATGGCACGTACATCGGCACCGTGAGCATGGATCATGCTTGTCCTTGAAAAGTAGAGGCATCTGGCGAGACAAGAACGGACCGGCTGCGCCCGGGAGCAAGGCCTTGTCGATTCACGGGTATCCAGCTCTGGCTGCGGCACAAATTCGTGATGGACCCGTCCGTTGATCTCACTCACAGCGGATAGCCGACCCTGCGGACGTTGGAAAAATTGCTCCGCACCTCGAATTGGAACGAAACGGAGCCAGTACTGCCGCTAGCGAAAGCCGGGCCTTCGATTCGGAGCCCGGTTAAGTGGGAGTATCAAATACTCCCGAAGTAGACGGCTCGCCTGCGTTCCGTTCATCCTCTGGCGCCTTTCAACTGAGAAGCAACGCATCAGCATCCATCGTGGTCGCAATTGGCCTCGATCGTGAAAGATAACGGTGAAAGCTTGAATTTTTCGAAAACATGCTGGTAAACAAATGATTTTATTTGTTTAGAGTTCCAACTTGTTCCAGTGTCTATCGTTGGCGAGCATAAATTCACCCTGGTGGGAGGTAGGGCGTTAAAAAGCTCGGTGCAGCCATCCCGAAGGAGTGGCTGCACCGAGCGGACGGAAAAGTCGCGAACCTTACAGGAAGGCAGCGAATTCCTTTTCAAGGACAGGCTTCGGCTTGGCGCCGATCGAGGTGGCAACGTGCTCGCCGCCCTGGAAGACGTAGACGGCCGGGATGCTGGTGATGCCATACTTGGCGGCGATGGCCGGGTTGTCATCGACGTTGATCTTGACGACGTCGATCTTCTCGGCGTGCTCCGCGGCGATCTGCTCGAGGATCGGGGTCAGCTGGCGGCACGGTCCGCACCACTCTGCCCAGAAATCGACGATGACCGGCTTGGTGGCCTCAAGGACCTCAGCCTGGAAAGTTGCGTCGGTGACGTCTTTGGTCTGGCTCATGGCCTGCACCTTTCGTTAAGGTTCTCTTCCCCCTGCTGGGGAAAAATTAGTTGGAGACTGAAACTGCGTTTGCGGTTGCCGCGGCTTCGACATCGGCAAGGTAGTGCTCGACGTCGAGGGCGGCGGCGCATCCCGAACCGGCAGCCGTGATGGCCTGGCGGTAGGAGGCGTCGATGACGTCGCCCGCGGCGAAGACGCCCGGCAGGCTGGTCTTCGAGGTGCGGCCGTCAACGGCGATCGTGCCCTCGGCGGTCAGGTCGAGGACGTCCTTGACGAGGTCGGTGCGCGGGTCGTTGCCGATGGCGACAAACATGCCGGTGACGGCGACTTCCTGCTCCGCACCGGTCTTCAAGTTGCGCAGCGACATGGCGGTGACCTTCTCGGCGCCCGAGATGCCGACGACCTCGGAGTCCCAGATGAACTCAATCTTCGGGTGTGCCAGGGCACGGTCTGCCATGATCTTCGAGGCACGCAGGGAATCTCGGCGGTGCACCACGGTGACCTTGGAAGCGAACTTCGTCAGGAAGAGGGCTTCCTCCATGGCCGAGTCGCCGCCGCCGATGACGGCGATTTCCTGGTCGCGGAAGAAGAAACCGTCGCAGGTCGCGCACCAGGACACGCCGTGGCCGGCCAGGCGCTTCTCGTCGGGGAGCCCGAGCTCGCGGTAGGCGGAGCCGGTGGACAGGATCACGGCGTGGGCGCGGTACACGGTGCCGTCGCCCAGGGTGACGACCTTGACGTCGCCGGCCAGTTCGACGGCGGTGACGTCGTCAAAGAGGATCTCGGCGCCGAAGCGCTCGGCCTGCTTCTGCATGTTGTCCATCAGGTCCGGGCCCATGATGCCCTCGGGGAAGCCCGGGAAGTTTTCCACGTCGGTGGTGTTCATGAGCTCGCCGCCGGCGGTTACCGAACCGGCAATGACCAGGGGCTTCATGTTGGCGCGAGCCGTGTAGACCGCAGCGGTGTAGCCCGCGGGGCCGGAACCGATGATAATGACGTTGCGGATGGCGTCTTGTGCTTCTGTGGCCACGGGTGGGCAAACCTTTCATAAGTGCGGTCTTGTTTCAAACACACCGCGGGGAAGAGGGGCTATGCGGCATAACAGCGAATGCCTTGGTGGTATTCCCGGCCCTGTCCGGCTAGGAGACGCGGAACTCGCCGATCTGCAGTCCGTACGGGCGCGACGCGTTGGCCCCCGAGGCGCGGCGAGGCAGCTCGGTGACGTTCAGGAACACGTATTGCCCCTGGGCGCTGGCGCCGTCTTCGCCGCTGACCGGGACGGTGACCGTCGGACCCGTGAAGGAGCCGCTGGAGACCATCTTGGCATCGGAAAGGTTGTTGGTCTTGCCCACGCGGATCTCGAAGGAACCGCCGGAGCCGTTGAGGCCCTCAAGCTGGATCTCGGAGATGTCGGAGAGCTTTTTGAGCTCCACGATGAACACCATGTTGGAGGCCAGGCCACCGAACTGCGGGGACGTGTAGGAGTAGGACTTGTACAGGCTCGCGGGGTTGCCGTCGATGGCCTTGGCCAGCGTGTTGTCGGTGTCCGAGTTGAGATCCTGGTTTCCGGGGACCATGCGCGTAATGTCCGCGATCTTCGGCTTGACCGCCTCGGCGGTGGGAGACTGTGAGGCTTCCCCGCTGGCGCTGCCTGATTCGGTCGCACTCTGCGTGGGGGTGGCAGTGGCCACCGGCGAGGGATTGCCCCCGCCGAGGGTGTTGTAGGCGAAGACGACTGCAAGCACCAGGACGGCGCAGAGCAAGGCCCCGATCAGCAGGCGCGTGGTTTTCTTTCCGCCCTCGCCGGCTTCCTCGTCCTCGTATTCGTCGGCAAGCGGCTCCGAATAGGACTGGGCCGCCACCGGGAAGCTGGAGGGCACACGCTGGCCCGATTCGTCGACGGTGATGCCGCGGGACTTCTGCGCCGCGGCCAGGGCCGCCGCCGAGGTCACGACGGGCTCCTCGGCATGGTCCGGCTGCTCCATCCGGGTGACCTTGGCCGCAGGCTTGGCGACGGGCGGAGCCGGGGGAGTGACGGGCGCTGCCATGGTGGCAGCGGGGGCCTCCGGGGAGGGAACAACGGGAGCCGCAGGCGACGGTGCCGACGATGCGGGCACCACGGGTGCCTGTTCGGTGCTCGAACCCACCGTGGCGGGCGGCGCGACGGGCGCTGCGGCCGGGGGGACCTGCTTGCCGCGGGTGAAACGACCCTTGATGTTGTTCAGCTTCTCGTTGAGGCTGATTTCAGGGAGCCTGTCCAGCATGGCCGGACGCTGCTGTTCCTGGGCGCGCTGGTCCTCGTAGTACTCGGCGTCGTCATCGTAGCTCGCCGGCTCCGAGGAGCGGGACACGCCAAAGATCTCGGTGCCCAGGGTATCGGTGTAGAACGGTTCGACGTACGGCGAGTCGGCCTGGACCACCAGGTCAAGAAGATCGGCCGGCTCTGCGAGGTTGGTCACCAGATAGGTGTTGCCCTCGGAAATCCCGAGGTCGAGGACCTGCACCGCGGCGTAACGTTCACCGGTGGCGATTTCGCGCGCGCTCGTGGCCAGCTGCGAGGCATTGGCCGTTGAACCGACGAGGATGCTCACCGGACGGTTGAGCACCTGGTCGATGCCACTGAGTACCTGGTCTCCGTCTGCCGAGGTCAAGACCGATTCGGTCACCTGGTAGCGGCCGCCAAGCACGGCGCCAGCGTCGATGGGCTGCGACACGATTCCCTCCCGGGATTACTTTGCGTTGCCGGCACCCTCGTGGGTGCCCCGTTCCATGTTACCGGGCCGGGGATGGGATTTCGTGAAGAACAAGCCCGATGTCGCCGGTGCGGCGGGCACGTGAAGCCCTCCTGCGAAGGCGCCTAGCGCCGCAGCACAGGGATCCGGCGGGCGAGCGGGCCGAGGAAATTATCCAGTTCCTCGGAGCGGATCAGCCGCAGCAAGACGATGTAGACCACGGCCATGACGGAACCGACGACGGCGATCGAGATGATGGCCGAACCGATGGAACTCCATGCGAATCCCCAGCTGTAGCCGCCCAGCAGCCACAGCACCCCGGCGCCCGCCATGCCCGAAAGGGCGGCCATCACACCGATCCGCACGTAGCTGTCGATCACCCGGGCGACTCCGTAGTCGCCGTAGCGGCGGACGACCAAGACGTGCGCAATCACCGCGGAGAGCACGTTGGTGCCACCGTAGATCAGGGCCACGGCCCGGGCGATCTCCGTCGCGGGCAGGACCTGCACCGCACCGAAGGCCAGCACGACGCACAGCACGGCGATGACCGTCTGGATCAACATGGGCGTCTTGGTGTCCTCCTCGGCGAAGAAGACCCGGATCATGAAGAAGTGGATCGACTTGAATGGCAGCCCCAGCGTGGTGAGCAGCAGCAGCTGGCCGATGGCGGCGCCCTGCAGCATCGCGGTGGAGGAACTGCCGGCAAACAGCCGGCCCAGCGGCCCGGCCAGCACGATGAAGGCCACCGTGGCGAAGACGATCGGCACGGCGGTGGTGCGCAAACCGCGGGAGAGCAACGGTGCGATGTCCCCGCGGCGCTTCTCGTGGAAGGCCTTGGTGAACTCGTTGAAGAGCATCGTGGCCAGGGTGAGGGCAAAGATCGAGTGCGGCAGCACGGTGATCAGCTGGGAGGTGTTCAGCGCGTACTCGCCGGGAATATCGGCGCCGCCGAAGGGCATGCCCTCACGGGCATTGGTGGCGGCCGAGACGAACTTGGAGTTCACCAGCGAGGCGATGTTGCCAACCATCATCGAGCCCAGGGTCCAGGCGGCAAGCTTGCCCACATGGCGCAGGCCCATGCCGCGCCAGGAAAAGTCCGGGCGCAGGTTCAGCCCGATGCGGCGCAACGGCATGAACAGGGCCAGGGCCTGGACGACGATGCCCAGGGTGGCTCCACCGGCCAGCAGGGCCGTCCGGGAGGTCGTCCAGCTGTCCAGCTGGTCGTTACCGCCGCCGTAGGCGCCAAAAAGGACAATGAACGTGCCGATGGTGAGGATCTGCACCAGGTTGTTGGCCACCGGGGACCACATGTAGGCGGTGAAGCGGTTGTGGGCGTTGAGCACCTGGCCGATGACCGCGTAGACGCCGTAGAAGAAGATCTGCGGCAGGCACCAGTATGCGAACGTGGTTCCCATGGCAATCATGGGTTCGGTCCAGTCGAGGGTCAGGACCTTGATCAGCGGCCCGGCCATGGAAACGAGCAGCACCGTGGCCAGGCCCATCACCACGATGGTGAGGGTCACCAGCTTGGAGGTGTACGCCGATCCGCGGTCGGAGGCCTTCGAGGCCTTGATGAGCTGGGGGACCAGCACCACGTTGAAGATGCCGCCGGCCAGCAGCATGAAGATGATCGTCGGGATGACGTTCGCCTTCTCGAAGATGTCGGCCATCGTGGTGCTCGAGCCGATGGCAACGGCCAGCAGCGCTGTGCGGATGAATCCGAGAATGCGGGAAACCAAGGTGCCAGAGGCCATCAGGGCATAGGCCTTGGATTGGCGTTGGGTCTGGTTTCGGGCCGGTGCTTGCGGGATCTTGGGTGGCGTGCCGGGGCGCGCGGGGTGCTTAGATACCTGGGACATAGTTGGGGAGTACTTCACGCGCAAGATCGGCGATGCGCCGCTCATTGGGGAAGGACAGGCGTTTGCCGAGATCGAGCAGGGGAACCCAGGCCACGTCCACGGCCTCGTGGTCGGGGTCGTTTTCAATGGTCAGTTCGCCGCCCGTGGCACGCAACAGGAAATGGTGCACGGTCTTGTGGACGCGGTAGTTGGTGACGGTGAACCAGTAGTCGACCGAGCCCAGCGGTGCCAGGATGTCACCGGCGATTCCGGTTTCTTCCTCGATCTCGCGCACGGCGGCTTCCTCGTTGGTTTCCACGCCTTCGGGGTGTCCCTTGGGCAGGCACCATTCGAGCCGACCGCCGCGGTTGTACCGGGCAATGATGGCCACCGGCAGGCTGGGAAGGGACGTATCGATGACAACGCCGCCGGCCGAAACTTCCTCCACGGTGGGGAGCGGGTGGTGCCCGGGGCTCACCTGTGCCTGCGCATGCGCCATTGACGCAGTCAACGGCGTGCGCTTCGGGGCGCTGGGAACTGGATGGGCCATGGCAACCACTCTATCGGTTCCGCGGCGCTTCGTGGCTTGCCCCGCCCGGCCTCCGCGTGTTATTCGTGTCTTCGTTACGGGGCGGCGATGTCGGCGGCGTGTGGAAGCTAACGCCGAATTGAAGTGGCCGGGATCATGGCACTATCCAGAAAGTCTGGCACCCTTAAAGAACTATGCAGCAACTACCGTCCCCCCAGGTTCTCACCGAACTATTGCCCCCCGTCATCTTTGAACTGGGACAGCGATTCGTCGACTCCGGTTTTGAACTCTCACTGGTGGGAGGCCCGGTGCGGGACCTCTTTCTCGGCAGGGTGTCCCCGGACCTGGACTTCACCACCAGCGCCTCTCCTGACGAAACCCTTGCCGTGGTGGCCGGGTGGGCGGATGCCACCTGGGAAGTGGGACGCGCCTTCGGCACCATCGCCTTGCGCAAGGACCAGCACACCATCGAGGTGACGACCTACCGGGCCGATGCGTACGACCCGTCCTCGCGCAAGCCCATCGTCGCCTTCGGGGACAAGCTCGAAGACGACCTGTACCGCCGCGACTTCACCATGAACGCCATGGCCCTGCGCCTGCCGGACCTGGAACTGGTGGACCCCTACAACGGGGCCGTCGACCTGGCCGCCGGCGAGGTGCGCACGCCCGGGGCGCCCTCGATGTCCTTCTCCGACGACCCGCTGCGCATGATGCGGGCGGCACGTTTCGCCTCCCAGCTGGGAATCGACGTGGCCGCCGACGTCCGGGCTGCCATGGCGGAAATGGCCGAACGCATCAAGATCATCTCGGCCGAGCGGGTCAGGGATGAACTGGTCAAGCTCATCAACGGCGCCAACCCGCGCGCGGGCATCGACCTGCTGGTGGACACCGGCCTGGCCGACATCGTGCTCCCGGAGGTTTCCGCCCTGCGCCTGGAGGTCGACGAGCACCACCGCCACAAGGACGTCTACCAGCACTCCCTGACGGTGCTCGAGCAGGCCATGGAACTGGAAAGCGATGCCGACGGACCGGTTCCCGGGCCCGACTTCGTGCTGCGCTTCGCGGCCCTGATGCATGACATCGGCAAGCCGGCCACCCGCAAGTTCGAGCCCAACGGGGCTGTCAGCTTCCGCCACCACGACGTGGTCGGCGCCAAGCAGGTCAAGGCGCGCATGCGCGCCCTGCGCTTCGACAATGACTCGATCAAGGCCGTCGCCCGGTTGGTCGAGCTGCACATGCGCTTCTACGGATACGGCGATGCCGGATGGAGCGATTCGGCGGTGCGCCGCTACGTCCACGACGCCGGGGACCTGCTGGAGCGCCTGCACCGGTTGACCCGTTCCGATGTCACCACCCGCAACCGCAAGAAGGCAGACCGGCTCAGCTTCGCCTACGACGATCTCGAGGCCCGCATCGTCGAGATCAGCGAGCAGGAGGAAATGGCGGCCGTGCGCCCGGACCTCAATGGGCAGCAGATCATGGAGCTGCTGGAAATCAAGCCCGGCCCGGTGGTGGGACGCGCCTACAACTTCCTGCTGGAACGCCGCCTGGACAACGGCCCGATCGACCGGGACGAAGCGGTAACCGTGCTTCGGGAGTGGTGGGCGCAGCAGCCGGAGTCAACCGAGCAGTAGTCCGAGCAGGATTTCGGGCCCCGTTCCGGCGTGTCGTCAGCAACACGCCGATACGGGGTCCTTTCTTTAAAGTTTTCCCAAATTGATGTGGCGTAATGGTGCATTGTTGTGTATCGTGGAACCTGTGATTGAGAAGTCTCAATGAGACGTCGAGATCGAATAGACAATATTGGCGCCAGGATTTTCTGGCATGTTCTTCCAGAAAAGGAGGTGGGAATGATGATTAATTCAATGAATTTCGGCGGCTTCTATGTGCCCCGTCATGGCTTCGGCGGCTTTACCGCCCGAGCAACTTCCCCCGCCTCCGGAACGGCGCCCTGCTAGTACTTCCCTAGCTTTTCAAAGTTCCCGAGGCTGATGAGTCATTAATCGACCAAATCCTTGAGGAACTTTCGTCATGTCTACCCAGATCTCTTCGATCACCACCCAGGCTGCTCGCTCCGCCGAACTCATATTCGCCGGACCTGAAGCGCTGCATGCCCGCACCACTCGGCCAGCCGAACAGGCCGCCTTCCGCACCTCCAACAAGGTCGAGGGGAGGTAACCACCGTGGCTGCAAAAAACCGAAAGCCAAAGAACAAGGCTTGGCTTCAGACGCAGTTCAACCCGGACAACCGGGAACGTGAACTACGTAACCACATTCCGATGGACATGGTCTTCCGAGTGCGGTGAGTGAATTAGGATCGGGCATCCACAGCCGATCCGGAATTCAGCTCACTCACCGACACAGGAGCAAGGTCCATGGAAACAACTGAAACCCACAGTGCAAAGCCCGCCGGCTTCACCGGCGGGCTTTGCCGCTTAAACGAACGTTTCGCTTGGCTCTGTCGAGTCGATGTCCGTGCCCGGGTCCAGCTGCGCGCGCCAGTGGCGCAGGAACGCCAGCCCCGCGTGGTCGTGGATGACCTCGTTGCCCAGGCCAAGGTCCCCGGCCGTGAGCACAGGGTACGGTTTCCCTGACGGAATTCCGTCACCCGGGCGTACATCCACGTGGCTGACCTCGTGCCCGTGCGCTGCCAGCCAATCGGCCATGGCGTAGTCCGTGCGCGAATCGCCGACGGTGAACCACGCTGCGGGCACAATCCCGTCGGAGGCCAAGAGCTCCAGGGTGCGCCTGGCACCGAGGTCCTTGCCCAGTGCCACCGATTCGATGTCCGTGGAAATGATGGTTGGATCCACTCGGTATTCGATCACGTTGTTGACGCCCGGCAGGCTGAGCTCGAGGCGCTCAACGCCGAGACCCAGGCGAGTCATCGCTTTGATGGCCGCCGCGTCGAAATTCGCCTGGACGCGTCGGTAGTCGGTGTTGTCGGCGTCGATGTGCTGCTCGACGGAGACCATGGCGCGCTTGGTCTCGTCAAAGAACATGTGCGAGCTGAAGGATGAAGCCACCAGCTCGCGAATCTCTTCCGAGTAGTGCCCTGGCACCGCGAGCTCATGGTCCACATGAACCTCGCCGGCGCCTGTCGAATCGAAGGTGAACCAGGTGGCACCCTTCTCGCATATCGCATGGATCTTCAACGTCGATGGCATTCCCGCCGCGATCATGGGTGCCATCACCTGATGCTTGATGAAATCATCCGATCGCCCCGTGTTGAAGACCACGGGAATTCCGGACACTGCAAGATCCAGGAGCAGCGCAATGATTTCCGGGGCGACGTCGCGGGTCACTGGCGAGGCGATCGGTCCGTCGACATCGAGAAGCAAGGCAAATGGCGGTGTTGTGGGCATGTCATCCATTCTCCCATCGCACCGGTGCGGAACGGAATCGCCGCAAGCCCGCTGCTGGATGGCTGCCGGAACGGTCGAAAAAATAGTCATCCACAGATTCGGAAAACCTGTAACACCGGGCGAACGGAATTCCTGGGATGGGGAGAAACCGTGGGGCCTGTCGTGCCATGGTGATGGGACCGGCCTATTTCCCCGGCCAGAGATGGCGCATGGACTATTCGGAAAAGCTCGGGTCTTCGCGGGATGGAACGGTCGCAATTACCAGTAAACCAAGGACAAAAAGGCAACGTTGTTGCCCATGTCCACGGCGACGGCGGGGCGAGCCTGTGCCTGGCCGAGGCAGAGAAGCCCGCACTGCGCGACACCCGGACGGGAGAAACCCGGATCGTCGCCCCGGGCGAACGCTTCCTCTGCACCGACGGGGCAAATTACTCCGAGTCCCGGGACGGAACCGGTGGGGCACTGTTCTTCCCCTGCGGAGCGGACGGGAAGAGGGCCAAAGGTGGCAGCGCCGGTGCGTTCGACCCCCAGGACGGCGAAGGAAGCCATGTGGTTCTTGGTTTCGCCGACACGGTGTCCGGATAAGTCGTGGAGGCAGGTTCCGAATAGGCCCCCACGCTCCGAATCCGGGACGTTTGCAGCGTTGCGGTGATAGCTTGAAGGGGAATCAAGGAAAACCAAAAACCTTGGTCTTCCTCATCCCCCGAACACCGGGAATCCAGATAGGGGACACACGATGACAGCGACGCCTGAAACCGACATGAGTGATCTAGCGATTGCCTCACGGGCCATGCTCAAGCCCATTTCCGAAATTGCCGCGACGGCGGGGATCCCGGAGGACGCTCTCGAGGCCTACGGCCGGTACAAGGCCAAGGTTGACCCGGCACTCTTGACGGCACGCGGCGTGAAGCCAGGGAAAGTGGTCTTGGTCAGCGGCATTTCCCCAACCCCTGCCGGTGAAGGGAAATCCACCATGGTGGTGGGCTTGGGGGATGCACTGGCCGCCACCGGGACCAAGACCATAATTGCCCTGCGCGAACCGTCCCTGGGACCGATCTTCGGCATGAAGGGTGGAGCCACCGGTGGCGGATATTCGCAGGTCCTGCCCATGGATGAGATCAACATGCATTTCACCGGGGATTTCCACGCGATCACCAGCGCCAACAACCTGTTGATGGCGCTGATCGACAACCACCTGCACCAAGGCAATGCACTGGGCATTGATCCTCGCCGCATCACGTTCAAGCGCGTCCTGGACATGAACGACCGCGCGTTGCGCAACATTGTCATCGGCCTTGGCGGTCCCACCGAAGGCGTCCCGCGTGAAACGGGTTTCGAGATCACCGTGGCCTCGGAGGTCATGGCGGTCTTCTGCCTGGCCAACGGCCTCGAGGACCTGCGCGCCCGGCTCGGACGCATGACCATCGGATACACCTATGGCAAGGCCCCGGTCACTGTCGATGACCTGGGCGCCGCCGGCGCCATGGCCATGCTGCTCAAGGACGCGATCAAGCCCAACCTTGTCCAGACCATGGCCGGCACGCCCGCCTTCATCCACGGGGGCCCGTTCGCCAACATCGCCCACGGCTGCAACTCCGCCATAGCCACCAACACCGCCCGCTCGCTGGCCGACGTGGTGGTGACCGAGGCCGGCTTCGGCGCGGACCTCGGTGCCGAGAAGTTCATGGACATCAAGGCCCGCTATGCGGGCTGCAACCCCGACGCGGTCGTCCTGGTCGCCACCATCCGGGCGCTGAAGATGCACGGGGGAGTGGCAAGGGACGGGCTCAAGGAGGAAAACCTCGAGGCCGTGCGCCTGGGCATGGCAAACCTCGCCCGGCACGCCTCGAACATCAAAAAATTCGGGATCCAACCGGTCATCGGCCTGAACAAGTTCACCACCGACACCGACGGCGAACTCGCGGTTGTCACCGACTGGGCCGCCGCAAACGGCATCGAATGCGCCGTGGCCGATGTCTGGGGCCAGGGCGGTGCCGGGGCCGAGGAGCTGGCCACCGCGGTCCTGCGGGCCATTGAAGCGCCGAGCAACTTTGCCCCGCTGTACGAATTGGATCAGCCTGTCGAAGACAAGATCCTGACCGTGGTCCGCGAGATCTACGGAGGAGACGGCGTAGAGTACTCGGCCGGGGCCAAGCGGATGCTTGAGCAAATCCACGCCAACGGTTGGGACAACCTTCCGGTGTGTATGGCCAAGACCCAATACTCGTTCTCCGACGACCCCACGCTCCTGGGCGCCCCCGAGGGGTTCACGCTGCAGGTCCGGGACCTCATCCCCAAGACCGGTGCCGGTTTCATCGTGGCGATCACCGGGGCGATCATGACCATGCCCGGCCTTCCCAAGATCCCGGCCGCCATGCACATGGATGTCGACGAAAACGGAAACGCAGTGGGCCTGTCATAGCGCACCCGCAGCGCAGCAACGGCGAAGTGCCCTGAAACCCGCAAAAGCAAGCTTAAATGCCGAAGCCACCACAGATGTGGTGGCTTCGGCATGTGGCCCCCGGGATGCGGGGCGCGAAGTTCCTAGCGTTCGACGTCGCCGCGGATGAAGGCCTCGACCTTTTCCTTGGCGATGTCGTCGTTGAACTGCTCAGGCGGGGACTTCATGAAGTAGGACGACGCCGAGAGGATTGGCCCGCCAATGCCGCGGTCAAGGGCGATCTTGGCGGCGCGCACGGCATCGATGATCACGCCGGCGGAGTTCGGGGAATCCCAGACCTCGAGCTTGTACTCCAGGGACACCGGGGCGTCGCCGAAGTTGCGGCCCTCAAGGCGCACGAAGGCCCACTTGCGGTCATCGAGCCAGGCGACGTAGTCGGACGGGCCGATGTGCACGTCGTCCGCTTCCAGCTTGGCCGAGGTGTTGGAGGTGACGGCCTGGGTCTTGGAGATCTTCTTGGATTCCAGGCGGTCGCGCTCAAGCATGTTCTTGAAATCCATGTTGCCGCCGACGTTCAGCTGGTAGGTGCGGTCCAGGACCACGCCGCGGTCCTCGAACAGCTTGGCCATCACGCGGTGGGTGATGGTGGCGCCGATCTGGGACTTGATGTCGTCGCCCACGATCGGGACACCCGCAGCGGTGAACTTGTCGGCCCACTCCTTGGTTCCGGCAATGAACACCGGCAGGGCGTTGACGAAGCCCACGCCGGCGTCGATGCATGCCTGGGCGTAGAACTTGGCCGCAGCGTCGGAACCGACAGGCAGGTAGCAAACCAGCACGTCGACCTTGGCGTCCTTCAGTGCCGCAACCATGTCCACCGGATCGGCGGAGGATTCGGTGATGGTCTCGCGGTAGTACTTGCCCAGGCCGTCAAGGGTGTGGCCGCGCTGCACGGTGATGCCCGTGGTGGCAACATCGGCGATCTTGATGGTGTTGTTCTCGGAAGCAAGGATGGCGTCGGCCAAATCCAGTCCGACCTTCTTCTCATCCACATCGAAGGCCGCAACGAACTGCACGTCGTTGACGTGGTACTTGCCGAACTGGACGTGCATCAGTCCGGGAACGGTGGCCTGCGGGTCCGCGTCACGGTAGTACTGGACACCCTGGACCAACGAGGTGGCGCAGTTGCCCACGCCTACGATTGCAACCCGAATCGGATTTTCCGACAACTTGTCTCCTCAAAATCAAAAACTTCCAGGCAGGGGAAGACCCGCCGCCCGGCACACTTTCAATGCTAAGTGAGAAGCCGTGCCGGTTATTCCCCAATGGGTCCCGCGAGGGTTCGGGCGGGCCCCCGATCAGGTCCGGGAACCCCGTTCGCTCAGCCACCAACGCCGGATCCGCAACAGCACTGCCAGCGCCGGACGCGGCAAGGTGGTGCGGACCCGCTGCCGGAAGGCAACCTCCTTCACCATTGCCAATTGCGCCTCTGACGTGGTCAATGTCTGGTTCGTGGCGCGCTGCGCGTAATGGGCCAGGGCCGAGGCGAACTCCGGGCCGCGACGGTGGAAGTAGTTCTCGCGCAACCACGCACGATTCGGGAAAGAAAAGTGCAACGAAGCCGCGTCATCTAGGGTTCCGAGCAGGCCCGAACCACGGAAAACCGAGTTGAGCATCGCATCATTGAGCCCGAAGTCGGTCAGCACCAGCACCGGCAGCCCGCGGTCCACCGCCTCCAGGGCCGCGGTGGAGGAGACCGTCAGCAATGCAGAACCGGGAACCAGCGACTTCTCCATGGGGCCGGTCACGAACTCCACATGCCCGTTCCCGACCTTCCCCGCGGCGACCAGCTCCTCCCACAGGCTGTCGTAGGGGTGGGCCTCGAGGTGGGTCTGGGGTTCCCCGGCCCGGGCACGGAGCTTGACCAGGACCCGAACCGCCGGGTTCAGCCTGGCCACCTGTTCCAGGGCCAGCAGGATCTCCTCGCGCTCGGCACGCTGCACCGGGACCTTGGCCTGGGCCGCGAACACCACGGTGTCGATGGGGGCCGGTGCCGGCTGCGGGAACCCCGCGGTCTTCAGGAACGGCAGCTTGGAGACCAGCACGTCGGGGCGGTGGCCGGTTTCAGCCTCGGCCAGCTGCAGGAATTCGCGGGCCTCGGCATGGGAATGCACGATGAACGCATCTCCGCTGCGCCGGTAGGCCCAGCCCTTGGTGGTTGCCGGGTAGGCGACGCCGGGCAACGCCGAGATCAGTGCGGAGGGGCGCACCGTGGTGGCCCTCGAGCGCAGGAGCTTGGTGAAAAGCTCGCTGACCACTGGTCCGGTGGCTGCGGCAAAGATGATCTGCGCATTCAGCGAGCGGTAGTCCAGGGCGGCGCGCGGCAGCACCGGGATCTGCACGTCCTGGAAGCAGGTGCCCGCCGTGGCCGCGGCGACCTGCTCGGGCGTCGGGGCGATGGGGGTGCGCACCAGCACCACGCGGCGGTCCCAGTCCGGCCCCAGGGCATCCAGCGTGGTGCAGGCGAGCTTGAGGTAGGAATCGGAATCGGCCACCGCAACGATGCTGGGCCTGGAAGCGGGTGTGTTCATGTGGGCAGCAGCTCCAGGGACGAGGATAGGTGGGAACGAAGTTCTTCCGTGGCGGCGGGCTTCCACCAGGCTCCGGGAACCTGCTTGCCGATGATCCGCACGCCCGATCCGCCCAGCAACAGCCGCAACGAGGGCAGTGCGGTGGAGGGCAGGGCACGGACCACCTGGCCGCGGCGCAGGGCGCGCAGGCGCATCTCGATGGGGATGGTGTGCTCGCGCACCGCGATCTTCTGGTGCGCGGCCAGCAGCTCGAGGAATTCCGGGGACTCGCGGCGATGGGGGAAATAGGCGACCGGCCCGTCCAGGGTCAGCGAATGCAGCCAGCGGAAGTACGGATCCGGGTGGATCAGCCCGTCGGGGGCCATCGCGGAGCCGACCACCACGGTGGGTTCGGCGATCCGCTCGGCCACCGGCTGGGTGTTCAGCCACTCGAAGCGGTGTGATTCCAGGTGTCCGCCCAGGTCGCGGAACCTGCGCGCCACCTTCGGCTCCACCGGCAGGGCGGTGAAGACCAGCAGCCGGCCGGCCCGCGCCAGGGCCCGCAGCCGGTACCAGCTGGCAACGCCCAGCGCGCGGCGCGCCGGGTTGGGATTGGAGCGCGGGCGCACCAGCGCTGTCGGTTCGCTCGCCACCAGCGCCCGGATCAGCCCGAGCGTGGCCAGCCCGTCGTCGATGACCACGATTTCCTGCACCGCGATGTGGCCCAGCAGTGCGCGCTGGACCCGGCCCGAGTACGCGTCCCCGGTCACCCAGCGCCGTGCGCCGGCCGATCCCGGGGCCGGGGGCACCTGTGTGGGGGGCGCGAACTCCACGCCCGCCGGTGCCCGGGCCATCAGCGTGGCCAGCGTGGCATCCAGCGTCGTGGTGCCCCCGCGCGGGTGGATGCGGCTGGAAGTGCCCAGCAGCCCGGCCCCGTGAGCCTCGATGGCGGAGAGCAGCTGCAGCGGGGATTCGACCCAGACCTCGGCGTGGCCGAAGCGGGGACGGGCCACGGCGGAATCCGCCCGGTACTCAACGTGATGCACGGGAGGCTCCCTCCTGCAGCGTGCGTGCCAGGCGCTGCAGCGAGCGGGTCCCGACGCGCAGCGCGCGGCGCTGCAGCCGGCGGCCCCAGTGGCGGCGGCGCCGCGGGTGCGCCCAGTGCGGGGGAAGATCCAGTGCGGCCAGCCGGCGGCGCTTGAAGTGGGCGCCGAAGCGCGAGTAGTTCGCCTCCAGGAACGCCGCGGCCTCCCCGCGCAGTCCGGGCAGGTTCTCGTATTGCATGCAGTAGGCGACCGCGCGCAGCAGGGGCGTGAGCTCGTCGTTCGGCCCCGCTTCCGCGGGCGTTTGGAGCTTGTGGACGAGCAGGGCATCGACGATCGAGACGGGGATGCGGTTGGAATTCTGGTAGGGGCCCAGTTCCTGCAGCAGCTCCCCGGTGCCCACGGCGATGACGGGGGTGCCGAGCATGTACTTGGCGCTGATCAGTGCGGTGGAGAAGCAGGAGATGACCACCAGCGGCTTCATGAGCGTGATGACGGTTTCGGCCAGCAGGTCGGTCTGAAGGATCCGAAACCCCAGGCCCAGGGATTCGGCGCGGGCACGCAGCTGCAGCGCAGCCGTAGGGCCGGCGCTGGGGTGCGGCTTGAAAACCACTTCCGATGCCCCGGCCTCGCGTGCGGCCAGCAGCATGCCGTGGTGCAGCTCGAGTTCCGCCGCCGCGTCGAGGATGCCCAGCGAACCCAGGTACTGGCCCACCACCAGGGCGGCGCCGGAGGGCAGATCCAGCTCGGCGGGATCCAGGTCCGCTGCAAGTTCGGCAAAAACGGCGGCCAGCGACTCGAGGCCCAGCACCTTGCGTCGCACCGGGGCCTCGAGCAGCAGCATGGGTTCGAGGCCCGGGACCAGGTCGATGTGAATGGTCTCGCGCAGGCGCTGGAGCATCTGCATCGACTGCTTGTTGCGGGTGGGGCCGTAGGACATCAGTCCGTCCGAGTGCACCGAGATCGGGGCGTCGAAGAAGATCCGGGCCATTGCCTGGGCCGGGTTCACCTGGATGGATTCGAGCACCAGGGACACCCGCTCCCCGCCGAGGTTCCAGCGGTGGCGCAACAACTTCTCGAAGAGCGGCAGCTCCTCGTTCCGGGGGTTGAATTGCCCGGGGCGGCGCGGCCACAGCAGCTCGCCGAGGTCCACCACGTCGTCGAAGCGCGCGGCCAGGGCATCGAACCCCGGGTTCTCGCGCAGCGGGGTGGTGATTTCTGGCATCTGGCTGCCGTTGGCCAGCACCAGGACGCGGCGGTCGGTGTCCGGGAGCAGGCCCGCATCCGCCATCGCTGCCAGCGAAACGACCTGGAAGTAGGCGGAGGCCTGGATAAGTTGGATCATTTGCTTCTCCCCTTGGCCGCGGCCGAAGGCAGCAGGCCGGTCAATGTCTTGCGGCGCTTGGCGTCGATTTGGGCCAACCCGTCATCCAGCAGCGGCGCGGGTATGGCTGCGAGCCGCTGCGCAATGCCCTCGCGCAGGGACTGGCGCAGGGCAGGAGGGAACTGGGCAGACCTCCCCAGGTGGTGGCAGGAAATGGCGAGGAACTGGCGCAACGCCTTGGGCCCGTGGGCCTCGTGCGCCGGGTCGCCCAGCACCATGTCCAGGATTCCGGCGAAGGCGTCAAGGAAGTCCAGCTGGCGGTCGTCGAAGACCTGTGTGAGCGAGCCGGGCAGCCCGCGGCGGTAGAAGATCCCGTGGGCGTTGAGCACCGCGTAGCTTTTCGCCTTCAGGGCGAGCTCCCAGAACCAGGGCCGGTCCTCGCAGGTGCGCAGCTCCTCGTTGAACCGCGGCGCGGCGGAGCTCAGCATCTCGGCGCGGTACATGCCCGCCCAGACCAGCGGATAGTCGATCATGGTCGCGGTGTGGATGGGCGAGATGTCGTCGGCCGGGTCCAACACGACGTTTCGGTTCGCCTGCGGGGCCCGGTACAGGGTCCGGTTCCCGCCGGTCACGCGCACGTGGTCGCAGCGCACGTAGTCCACGTCCAGTTCCTCAAGCCCGTCGGCCAGCTGGGCCAGGTGGTTGGGGGCAAACCAGTCATCGGGATCCAGGAACACCACGAATTCGCCGCTGGCGTTTTCCAGCCCGGTGTTGCGGGCGGCGGACACCCCGCGGTTGGCCGCGTGGGTGATGATCTTCAGGCCCGGGATCCGTGCGCCGAACTCCGCGGCGATCGCCGCGGTGGCATCGGTGGAGGCGTCATCGACCACCAGGACTTCCAGTTCCCGTCTCTTCAGTCGTTGGCGGGCCAGGGACGCCAGGGTGTCGCCAATGAAATCCTGCTGGTTCATCGCGGGGATGATGACGCTGATGCGCCCGGGGATCCGGGACGTGGCGGGGGGAAGCTCGGTTGTGGAAGGCATGGGGATCTCGGGATGGTCCTTAAGTCTGGGAAAGCCGGTCGGCGGCGTTTGGCCGCCCAATGCCGTTGGGGTGCCCGCCGGAAGGCGGACACCCCAACGGTCCTGTTGCTATGCGGAAAGGCTGAGGATCAGGCGTCGACGCGGCGCAAGCGGGACAGCGGTGCCAGCTCGCCCGGGAAGACCTTCTTGACGCCGTCGCCCATGGCCTGCTCCAGGATGCGGATGTCGCGGATCAGCGCCTCGAAGCCCTTCGGCTCCAGCGAGGACGCCTGGTCCGAGCCCCACATGGTGCGGTCCAGGGTGATGTGGCGCTCGACGGTGACGGCGCCCAGGGCGACGGCAGCCAGCGAGATCTGCAGGCCGCGCTCGTGGCCCGAGTAGCCGACCGGCACCTGGTAGCGCTCCTGCAGCGTGGTGATCATGCGCAGGTTGGCCTCTTCGGGAGGCAGCGGGTAGGTGGAGGTTGCGTGCATCATGACCAGCTTGTCGGTGCCGAGGGTTTCCACGGCCTTGTCGATCTGCTCGATCGTGGACATGCCGGTGGAGAGGATGATCGGCTTGCCGGTCTCGGCCAGCGCCTTGAGCAGCTCGAGGTCGGTGACCGAGGCGGAGGCGACCTTGTGGGTCACGGCGCCCTGCTCTTCCATGAATTCGACCGAGGGCACGTCCCACGGGGAGGCGAAGGCGTGCAGGCCCTGTGCGGCGGCGTAGCGGATCAGCTCCTTGTACTGCGCGGCATCGAACTCGACGCGGTAGCGGTAGTCCAGGTAGGTCATGTCGCCCCACGGGGTGGAGCGGATCTTGTCGCGCATGTCCATCGGGGTGGAGATGTCCGGGGTGCGCTTCTGGAACTTCACGGCGTTGGCGCCGGCCTTGGCGGAGACGTCGATCAGCTGCTTGGCGATCTCCATGTCGCCGTTGTGGTTGATGCCGATCTCGCCGATGACGTAGACCTGCTGGCCGGTGCCGAGGGTCTGCTCGCCGATGGTGACGGGTGCGGTTTCGGTGGTGGTGATAGTCATGGGGACATGCCTTTCATGTGTTGCCGGACCGTTCGGGGATTGAGTGGGTGAAGGTCTCGGTGAGGATTGGTGGAAAACTGTGGGGCCTATTGGGCCAGGGATGGTTCCAGGGGCCCGGATGCCGGGGCGGAGGCCGCCACGGTGCTTGGGGTGGTGATGCCGGCCAGGATGAGGTCGGCGGCTTCGCGGACCGCGCCGTGGCCGCCGTTGGTGGAAAGGCGGTGCCGGGCCGCGGCGTGGACCGAATCGCGGGCGTCGGCCACGGTCAGCGGCCAGCCGACCTGGCTCATGGCGTCGAGGTCGTTCACGTCGTTGCCCAGGTAGGCGACGCGTGCCGGGTCCAGGCCGCGCTCGGCGATCCATTGGTTCAGCACGGTGGCCTTGTCGGTCACGGATTGGGCGACGTCCACGCCGAGCTTGGCGGCCCGGGCGGTGACCACGGGGTTGGTTTCGGTGGAAAGGATCAGCAAATGGATTCCGGCCTTCTTCAGCAGTGAGATGCCCATGCCGTCGGAACGGGAGACCCGCACCGCCTCGGTGCCGTCCTGGCTGAGGTAGGCGGTGTCTTCGGTGTGGACGCCGTCGAAGTCGGTGACCAGTGCGTCCACGTCGATCCCTGCGGCGGGCGTGTTGCCTGACAGCCGCCAGCGGGCCAACTCCAGGTCCGCCTCGGTGTCGATGTCGATGCCGTGCTCCTCGGGAACCCGGGCCAGGGCCAGGGACCCGAAGAAGCGATGCTCAGCCTCCAGGAACCCGGCGGTGTCCATGACGTAGAACGCCCCGGTTTCGCGGAAGCGCGGCTCGCGGTCCTGCCGGCGCGGACGCCGGGCAGCGTCGTGGCCGCTGGCATGGGCAGCACCGGTCTCGTCGCAGCTCCAGTGGAACCCGTGGTCCGGGACCACCGCGAAGCTCACGTCCGCCGCTCCGCTGGCGACCGTGGTGATGGCCCCCTGCAGGTCCGCCGGGTCGATGACCGGCGAGGTGCATTGGATGAAGACGGTGATTTGGGGGAGTACGTCCAGGGTGCCCAGGGCGTGCAACAACACCGATTCGCTGCTTGCGGTATCACCGGCGATATCTGCCGGGCGGTCGATGACTGTCGCACCGTGGGCCAGGGCCTCGGCCTTGATCTCCGGGTGGTCCGTGCTGACCACGACGTCGAGAACTGACGGCGTGGCAAACGCGGATTCAATGGCCCGTGCCAACAAGGTTTGGCCGCCGATCCTGCGCAGGTTTTTTAGCTTGATCCCTTTCGATCCTCCACGTGCCGGGATGATGACCAGGGTTTTTGCTTCACTGTTCGTGCTCACAACCAAAGACGCTATCGGCGCGAATCAACCAATTGGCCGCATTCAGGTTAACGGCAGGCGACAACTGCAAGGCCAATGGGTGCGGGGCTGTTGGGGCATGGACGTAGAGTGGCTCCATGAGTGGATGCGAGGACCGAATATCGCTGCGTGGCTTGGTGCTTTCCGATGCCGCCACCATGGCGCAATGGGCAGGGGACCCGGAGTTTTGCCGCGCCGCGGGATGGTCGACGGACCTGGAGCCGCGGGCCCACCTGGAGTTCCAGCGCGGAATCGTGCTCGATCCCCCGGCCGACCTGGTGCGGCTCGGAGTCGAGTTTTCCGGTGGCCTGGTCGGCTACGTGGACCTTCACGGCATCGAGCCGCGGCGTCGCGAGTTGGGGTTCTTGATCGGGGAACGCCGGCTGTGGTGCAGGGGACTGGGGCGCAGGGCCGCCGCCGCGGCCCTGGAGCACGGTTTTGTCCGGTTGGGCCTGGATGAAATCTGGGCCGAGGCACTGGAAGCGAATGCTGGTTCGCTGCGCATATTGTGCGGACTCGGCTTCAGGTCCACCGGTACGGGGGACACGGAGGAGTTCTTGGGCGTTCCCGGAGTGTACCGATGCTTCGCGCTTTCCGCTGGGGAGTGGGCCGCTGGAGACGGGGATCCCGCGCTGTACCTATGATGGAAAGGACCGGTGATTCGTCGACAGCAAGGAACAACGTGAGTGACAAAGTGCTGGCAGACCCGCTGGCCTTGGAGAACCAGGTCTGTTTCGCCCTGTCGCTGGCCTCGCGCAGCGTGATTGCGGCCTACCGGCCGGTCCTTGAACCGTTGGGCCTGACCCACCCGCAGTACCTGGTCATGTTGACCCTGTGGGAACACGAACCGCTTTCGATCAAGGAACTGAGCGCGCTGCTCCATCTGGACCCGGGCACGCTCTCGCCGCTGGTCAAGCGGATCGAGGTGCTGGGGTACGTGCAACGCAGCCGCAGCGCAGTCGACGAGCGGATCCTGCAGGTCGTCCTGACCGAGAAGGGCAGGGCCGCGCGCGAGGTGGCCCTCGAGATCCCCAAGGAGATGATGCGGCGCCTGGACATCGACGTCGAGGAGCTCAATGCGCTGCACGGAACCATGAAGAAGCTCATTGACGCCGCCATGAGGTCCCAGCACTAGGCCGCTATGTTCTACCAGGGCCGGGATCCGGCCAATTAGTTGGTGCACCAATCATTCGAATACAATTGAAGATAACAGCCGCACGTCCGCGGAGAATCCGTCACGCAGCAGCGAACCGGATCCCCACAGAAAGAGACTGAAAACCATGAGCGACAAGAGACTGCCCATCGTCAAGGACACCACTGGGCTGAGCCTCGTCTACCGGGCCCTGTGGCGCCTGCAGTTCGTGGGGTTCTTCTTCTTCGGCCCGGCAGAGCTTCCCCCGCACCGCGACCCGAAGGAAAAGCTGAAGCGCGAGCGCGCCCGGAAGGTACTTGCCGCGCACGAAGCTGCCGGAACCCAGGCACCCGACGAGGTCATCGCAACCGCCAACCGCTGATCCGCGGATTTCGCGCAACCCACAGCTCGACGCAGGGGAAACGCAACTTTGTGCATGCTTTGTTGAGCCTGCGCTGCACCGGCGGCAAAACCTCAAGAGTGGCCCGAAGGCCCTTGAGCCGCCTGCGGAAAGCTTGGCGCAAGTTTGCAAAAAAGATGCTCCCTTCCTTGCAGTTCAACTCGGAGAGTTGATCCTGCACCGGCCGCTGGGGCCGGCGCAGGACTTTTCGAGGATTGCACCATGAACAAGATGACCAAAGGCGCACTCGCAACCGGCCTCGGCGTGGCCCTGCTGCTTGGCGGAGGCGGAACACTCGCCGTCTGGAACACCACGGTTGAAGCCAACGCCGGGAAGATCGTCACCGGCGACCTGCAGCTGACAGCGGGCCAGGGGACGTGGAGCAACGCTTCCGGCCAGGCAATCGACCCCGCCACCTACAAGGTGGTCCCGGGAGACGAGCTGCGCTTCTCCCAGCCGGTCACCGTGAAGCTCACGGGAGACCAAATGCGTGCCTCCCTCACCGTCTCCGACAAGCTCGCTTCGTCGGCCTCCTACCTAAGCGTGGCGAACCCGGTCCTCACCGATGGACACGGTGCCACCGTTCCCGCTGAACTGCTCCCGGCATCCAGCGGCGTCTACACCGCCTCGGTGCTCGTGACGTTCCCGGCATCGACCACGGGCACCACGGGCGCCGAGGCCACCAACGACCTGGGCAAGATCGGCTTCAAGCTGGAGCAGAAGGCCCCGACGAGCCCCACTCCCTAGGCAACGAGGCAAATCCGGAACGCCGGGGCACCGCAATGGGGACAAGAACCGTACTGAAAGCCGGGGCGCTTCTGGCCATCGTCGCCATCCTGGGCCTTGGCGCCGTACAGGGCACACTGGCCGCCTGGAATACGGCGTCCGCCTCGAAAACCCAGACCGTCACCACCGCCCGGTTCTCCCTGTCCATCAAGGCGGCGGACGCCGCGGCGCAACAGCTGTCCGTCTCCGGGCAGGAAGTGTCGCTGCCCGGAGCCACCGGCCTGTTGCCCGGAACTTCCCGCACCACGGCCCTGACGCTGACCAACACGTCGGACGCGGGCAGCGGGTTGCTGGCGGCCACGGTGGAGGTCGGGAGCCCCAGGGCTTCGGGGGCCCTGGCGGCCTACCTCGGCACCGAGATCTACCGCGCCCAGGGCACCGATTGCTCGGTGGCCGCCACGCCAAGCCAGCTGAAACTGGCCCAGGGCAAAAGTACCGTGCTGTGCCTGCGCACCACGCTGGCCGGCAACGCGCCCGCAACACTCGGGAGAGCGGGCGCGAAAATCACTTTTTCCCTGGGTTCCACCCAATACCCCTGATCCACCCGGCCACGAATTCAATGAGGTTCCCCGCCATGACCCGGCATCCTTCGTCACCCCGACCTTCTTCCGCTTCCACGCCCCTGCGCCGGGCGGGAACCGCGGCCAGCTTCGTGCTGCTGGTGGCCGCGGCCCTGGCCGCGCTGGTGCTCGTCGTGGTTCCGCTGCTGACCGGATCCCAGACCTACTCCGTGCTGACCAGCTCCATGAAGCCGAACTACGGTCCCGGGACCCTGCTGGTCGTCAAGCCCGCACCCCATGAATCCCTGAAGGTGGGCGACGTGGTGACCTACCAGGTGGAATCCGGGCGCCCGGATGTCATCACCCACCGCATCGAGGCCCTCGCCGCCGACCAGGACGGCCACCGGACGCTGGTGACCAAGGGAGACAACAACGACGTCGCCGACGAGTTGCCCGTTACCGAGGTGCAGGTCCGCGGAAAGCTGTCCTATGCCGTCCCCTATGCCGGGTTCGCGGCCAATTGGCTGGGCACCCAGGACCGCGGCGCGGCCGGCCGGATTGCCGCGGCGGGACTCATCGGGTACGGGGTGCTCACCATGATCCTCGGTCTGCGTGCCCGCCGGCGCGCGGCAACAAACAACGCCGCATCCCGCGGCCCAGACAAGGTTCCGGCATGAGGGCCGGGCGCGTGCCGGGCCTGCGCCCGGCGGTCATCGCCTTTGCGGCGGCGGTGGTCCTGGGGCTAGGTGCCACCGGTGCCCAGGCGTTGTGGTCGCTGGGGGGCACCGTCTCCACCGACGTCACGGCGGGCGCCTGGGCACCGCAGGGTGTCGTTGCCGCGATGGTGTCCTGCTCCCGCACGGACGGCAGCTCCCATTCGGACCTGACCCTTGCCTGGGCCGCGGTGGATGCCTCCGGGTATTCGGTGAAGGCGGTCCGCAACGCGGTGGCCGTGGCCGAGACCACCTCGGCAACCACCGCCACGCTGCGCCTGCCACGCACCTCGTTGCAGGGCAAGGACACGTTTGCCGTGAGCATCACGCCCAGCGCGTCCGGGCTTGAGGGTCCCGCGGCGCACATCGACGCCGTACTGGCCCCTGCGGCACAGGGTGCAAGGGTCGAGTGCACGCCGGCCAAGTAGCCGGCCGCCAGCACCGGGCTACGCGCCGATGTAGGCGGCCAGGTGCTTTCCGGTCAGCGTGGAGCGATCCGCCACCAAATCCGCCGGGGTTCCCTCAAAGACGATGCTGCCGCCGTCGTGGCCGGCGCCCGGGCCCAGGTCGATGATCCAGTCCGCGTGGGCCATGACCGCCTGGTGGTGCTCGATCACGATGACCGACTTGCCGGCTTCGACCAAGCGGTCCAGCAGGCCCAGCAGCTGCTGGACATCGGCCAGGTGCAGGCCCGTGGTCGGCTCGTCCAGGACGTAGGTCCCGCCCTTCTCGCCCATGTGCGTGGCCAGCTTCAGGCGCTGGCGCTCGCCGCCGGAGAGCGTGGTCAGCGGCTGGCCCAAGCTCAGGTAGCCCAGGCCCACCTCGACCAGCCGGGTGATGATCTTGTGCGCGGCCGGAAGCTTCGCCTCTCCCTGCGCGAAGAATTCCTGTGCCTGGGACGCCGACATCGCCAGCACCTCGGAGATGTCCTTGCCGCCCAGGTGGTACTCCAGCACCATCGAATCGAAGCGCTTGCCTTCGCACTCCTCGCAGGTGCTCGAGACCCCGGCCATCATTCCCAGGTCGGTGTAGATGACCCCGGCGCCGTTGCAGGTGGGGCAGGCACCCTCGGAGTTCGCGGAGAACAAAGCAGGCTTCACGCCGTTGGCCTTCGCGAACGCCTTGCGGATCGGCTCCAGCAACCCGGTGTAGGTGGCCGGGTTGGAGCGGCGCGAGCCCTTGATCGCTCCCTGGTCCACCGTGATGACTCCCTCGCGGCCGGAGACCGAGCCGCGGATCAGCGAGCTCTTGCCCGACCCGGCGACACCGGTCAGCACCGTGAGCACGCCCAGCGGGATGTCCACGTGCACGTTCTTGAGGTTGTTGGTGTTCGCCCCGCGGACCTCGAGCGCTTGGCTGGAGGTGCGGACCTTCTCTTTCAACTTCGCGCGGTCATCCAGGTGGCGTCCGGTGATGGTGTCGGAAGCGCGCAGGCCGGCAACGGTGCCCTCATACATGAGCTGCCCGCCGGCGGATCCGGCCTTCGGGCCCAGGTCCACCACGTGGTCGGCGATGGCGATGGCCTCGGGCTTGTGCTCGACGACCAGCACGGTGTTGCCCTTGTCGCGCAGGGCCAGCAGCAGCTCGTTCATGTTGTCGATGTCGTGCGGGTGCAGCCCGATGGTCGGCTCGTCAAAGACGTAGGTGACATCGGTGAGCGAGGAGCCCAGATGGCGGATCATCTTGGTGCGCTGCGCCTCGCCGCCCGAGAGAGTGCCCGATGGGCGTTCCAGGGACAGGTAGCCCAGTCCGATGTCCACGAAGGAATCCAGGGTGTCGCCGAGCGCGTCCAACAGCGGGGCGACCGAGGGCTCGTTGAGCCCGCGTACCCAGGCGGCCAGGTCGCTGATCTGCATGGCGCAGGCATCGGCGATGGATTTGCCCTCGATCTTCGAGGTGCGTGCGTGCTCGGCCAGGCGCGTGCCGCCGCAGGCGGGGCAGGCGGTGAAGGTGACGGCGCGCTCCACGAAGGCTCGGATGTGCGGCTGCATGGCCTCGAGGTCCTTGGCCAGGTGCGACTTCTGCAGTTTCGGGATCACTCCCTCGTAGGTGAGGTTGATGCCCTCGACCTTGATTTTGGTCGGCTCCTTGTACAGCAGGTCGTGCAGCTCGGCCTTGGTGTACTTGGCCAGCTTCTTGTCCATGTCGAAGAACCCGGAACCGGAGAAGATGCGCCCGTACCAGCCGTCCATGGAGTACCCCGGGACGGTCAGGGCGCCCTCGGCCAGGGACTTGGACTCGTCGAAGAGCGCGGCGAGATTGAAGCCGTTGACCTGGCCGCGGCCCTCGCAATCCGGGCACATGCCGCCGGTGATGGAAAAGGAACGCCGTTCCTTGATCTTCTTCCCGCCCTTTTCCAGGGTGACGGCGCCGGCACCGGAAACCGAGGGGACGTTGAAGGAGTAGGCCTGCGGGGAACCGATGTGCGGTTGCGCCAGCCGGGAGTAGACGATGCGCAGCATCGCGTTGGCGTCGGTGACGGTCCCGACCGTGGAGCGCGGGTTGGCGCCCAGGCGTTCCTGGTCCACCAGGATCGCGGTGGTCAGCCCCTCGAGCGTGTCGACCTCGGGGCGGGCGAGGGTGGGCATGAAGCCCTGCACGAAGGCGGAGTAGGTCTCGTTGATCATGCGCTGGGACTCGGCGGCGATGGTGCCGAAGACCAGCGAGGACTTCCCGGAGCCGGAAACCCCGGTGAAGACCGTCAGGCGGCGCTTGGGGATCTCGACGCTGATGTCCTTGAGGTTGTTCACCCGGGCCCCACGCACGCGGATCACCTCGTGGCTGTCCGCGGCGTGCACCGCTGCTGGCTTGTTGGCGGTCATCTCGCTGGTCATCGCTTTTCCCCTTAGTGCCGATTCCGCGTCGGCGGAACTCCCGTGCCTACACTATCGCCCCGGTGCCGGCTTGGGCTTCTTGAAAACTGCTGCACCGTACCGAATCCTGCCTGCAGCCGCTCAGCCGAGTTCCGGCAACCTGGACAGCAATGCCCGGGCCGCCTCGGTCGGATCGTCGGCATCGGTGATCGCGCGCACCACCACGATGCGCGAGGCCCCGGCCGCTACGACCTGTTCCACATTGCCCAGGTCAATCCCGCCGATGGCGAACCACGGCTTGGCCGTTCCCAGGGACGCGGCGTGCTCCACCATTTCCAGGCCGACCGCCGCACGACCGGGCTTGGTCGGGGTGGCCCAGAGCGGGCCGACGCAGAAGTAGTCGGTGTTCGCATCGGCGGCCGCCGCGGTGATCTGCGCGGGATCGTGGCTCGAGAGCCCGACGATGGCCGAAGGGCCCACCAGGGACCTGGCGGCGCGCAGCGGCAGGTCCTTCTGGCCCACGTGGAACACCGGCGCACCGGAGAGCAGCGCCAAATCCGCGCGGTCGTTCACCGACCACAGCTTGCCGGACTGCTCGGCCACCTCGCGCAGCACGCCGAGCAATTCCAGTTCCTGTGCGACATCCAGGGCCTTGTCGCGCAGCTGGATGACGTCGACCCCGCCGGCATAGGCTGCGCGCAGGAAATCGGCGAAATCCCCGCGCTCCCTGCGCGCATCGGTGCACAAATACAGGCGGGCGGAGGCGATCCCCGGGGCGGTCAAGACGGCTGCGGTGTCATCTGTGGCGGTGATGTGGCTCATATCCCCTACACTAGCTTCTGTACCGCGGGAGCCAGGAAAGCTGGCTGAGAGGGCGCCGATTGCGCCGACCGACAGACGCCGCCCGAACTCCGGGGGCGTGGAACCTGATCCGGCTCATACCGGCGTAGGGAAGGAGACCTCGATGTCGTGCACCGTGCCCGACCCCCTAAATGCCCACGACTTGTCCACCGACGTGGCCGTCATCGGCGGCGGAATCATCGGCCTGGGCATCGCCCTTCAAGCCCAGCGTGCCGGGCACCGCGTCACGCTCATCGACCCGGCCCCCGGAACCGGGGCGACCTTCGCCGCCGCGGGCATGCTGGCCCCGGTCAGCGAGCTGCACTACCAGGAAGAAAACCTGCTCCCGTTGACCCTGGCCTCCGCGGCGCTCTGGCCCGGCTTCATCCAGGCACTGGCCGACGACGGGTACCCGGAGACCGGATTCCGCTCCACTCCCACGCTGGCCCTGGGCGCGGATGCCGCGGACCGCACGGCGCTTGCCGACCTGCGCGAGGCCCAAACCCGCCAGGGGCTCGACGTGGCGCCGCTGACCATCCGCGAGGCCCGGAAACGCGAACCGCTGCTCTCCCCGAACCTCGGCGCCGCCCACCTGATCACCCATGACCACCAGGTCGACCCCAGGGCCGTGGCGGCGTCCATCGAAGCCCGACTGGTAGCCGCCGCTAGGGCGGAGGGCCGGGGCCAGGGCCAAACCGTGGTGAGTGCCCGGGCCACCGCCCTGCTGCACGAGGACCCGTTCGACACCCGGTCCCGGACCTGCGGGGTGCTGCTGGATGACGGGCGGGTTGTCCGCGCCCGTGAGGTCGTCGTCGCCAACGGAATGGGTGCCGCGGGCCTCGGCGGCCTGCCCGAGGGGCTGGTTCTGCAGCTGCGCCCGGTGCACGGGGACATCCTGCGGCTGCGCGTCCCCGCGCACCTGCAACCGCTGTGCACCGCCACGCTGCGCGGGATGGTCCGCGGGTTGCCGGTCTATGTGGTTCCGCGCAACGACGGCACCGTGGTCATCGGCGCCAGCTCCCGCGAGGACGGCTCGGCCGGCGTCAATGCCGGATCGGTGCACCAGCTGCTGCGCGACGCCCAGGTGCTGCTGCCCGCTGTCGCGGAACTCGAACTCATCGAAACCACCGCCCGCGCCCGCCCCGGAACCCCGGACAACGCGCCGCTGTTGGGCCGCGTCGCGGCAAGCGACGGAACAGAGGTGCCCGGGCTGGTCATCGCCACCGGGTTCTTCCGGCACGGCGTGCTGCTGACCCCCATAGCCGCCCTCATCACCACCCAATTGCTGGCAGGGGTGCGCGATCCCGCCTGGGACCGCTTCCGCCCCGACCGCTTCTCGCCCGCACTGCAACCCCAGGAGATTCCATGAGCACCATCCAACTCAACGGCGCCACCCACCCGCTGGCCGAAGGCACCACGCTGTCCCAGCTGGTCGCGACGGTCACCGGCCGCGAGCTGCTTCCCACCGGCAAGCCCGCTGACGGCGGCCGGCTCGGCGTTGCGGTGGCCCGCAACTCCGGGATCGTCCCGCGCAGCCAGTGGTCGGCCACGGCACTCGAACTCAATGACGACATCGAGATCGTCACCGCCGTCCAGGGCGGCTGAAACACCCCCGTATTTGACCCCGACGTTTGAGAAGGAATCGAAGCACCATGACCCAAACACTCACGCAAACCGACCCGCTGGTCATCGACGGCATCCCCCTGGGCTCCCGGCTCATCATGGGCACCGGAGGGGCACCGAGCCTGGACGGGCTGGGTGCCGCACTCGTGGCCTCCGGCACCGAGCTGACCACCGTCGCCATGCGCCGCTACAGCGCACCGGCCGCCGGCTCCACCGGGGGCACCAACCTTTTTGACCTGCTGATCGAGAACAACATCCGCGTGCTGCCCAACACCGCCGGCTGCTTCACCGCCCGCGAGGCGCTGATGACGGCCGAGCTGGGGCGCGAGGCCCTGGAAACCGACTGGGTCAAGCTCGAGGTGATCGCCGACGAGCACACGCTGTTGCCCGACGCCGTGGAACTCGTCGAGGCCACCGAGGCCCTGGTGGCGCGGGGCTTCAAGGTCTTCGCCTATACCAACGACGACCCGGTGCTCGCGCTGCGCCTCGAGCAGCTCGGGGCCGCGGCCGTGATGCCGCTGGGCGCCCCGATCGGCACCGGGCTGGGGATCCTGAACCCGCACAACATCGAATTGATCGTCTCGCGGGCCTCGGTGCCGGTCATCCTGGACGCCGGGATCGGCACGGCCTCCGATGCCGCGCTGGCCATGGAGCTGGGGTGCGACGCGGTGCTGCTCGCCTCGGCGGTGACCCGTGCCCAGGACCCGGTGGCCATGGCGCAGGCCTTTAGACATGCGGTCATTGGTGGAAGACTGGCGGCACAAGCAGGGCGCATCCCGAGGCGCACCCACGCCTTGGCATCCTCCGCCATGGAGGGACGCCCGGATCTGTAAGAACCGGAACTCGAAGGAGCACATCATGCCCGCAAAAGACGTTCTGACCACGGAACAAGTACATGCCAACCTCACCGCGCTGCCGCAGTGGCGCTACGGCCAGGGAGCGCTGCGCACTGCGCTGAAGTGCGAGTCCTCGGCCTCGGCGCTGTCGTTGTTCGCCACCATCGGGGCCCTGGCGCAGGAAGCCAACCACCACCCGGACGTCGACTGGCGCTACAACACATTGTTCATCACGCTGACCTCGCACGACGCCGGCAGCAAGGTGACCGCACGCGACGCTGCACTGGCCCGCTCGATTTCGGCCGAGGCGACCAGCGCGGGGGCCGTCGCGAAGCCCGAGCTCCTGCACACCGTGGAAATCGCCATCGACACCGACGACGTGGAGGCCATTTCGGAGTCCTGGCGCCTGGCCCTGGGCTACAAGCGGCAGGAAGACGGCAGCATCACCGATCCCTTCGGGCGCGGGCCGGGCATCTGGTTCCAGAAAACCGCCACGCCCAATGCCAACCGCCTGCACCTGGACATCACCGTGCCCTTCAGCGAAAGCCCGTCGATCCTCGACGGGCTGGAAGCCACCGGGGCGAGCCTCGACCATGGGGCGGCACCCAGGTTCGTGGTGGCCACCGATGCCCAGGGGAACCGCTTCTGCGTCTGCACGGAAAAGGGCCGCGAAGCCTACTGACGACTGCATTGCCGTTTCGGGCCAAGCCGGAAGGCCATTGATGTCCGAAAAATCAGTCATTGGCAACGGTGGCCGATTCCTTTCCGCGCCCGGACGAAAATCATTTCACATCGTTAACATTGCCGAACAAGGTAGGTTTCATTGACACAATCTTTTCTCGAAAGCAGCATTCTTTCGTTGCCGCCGTTGGTGGAACCGGGACCGGCGCTTACCAACGAGGAGCTTGAACGCTACTCCCGCCATGCACTCATGCCGCAGATCGGGCTGGAGGGACAACGCCGGCTGCGCAACGCCAGGGTGCTGGTCATCGGCGCCGGCGGACTGGGATCGCCCGCATTGCTGTACCTCGCGGCCGCCGGCGTGGGAACGCTGGGCATCATAGACGACGACACGGTGGAACTGAGCAACCTCCAGCGGCAGGTGATCCACGGGGTGGGCGACATCGGCCGCACCAAGCTGGATTCGGCCCGTGACTCGATTGCCGGGCTGAACCCGGGCGTGAATATCGTGCTGCACCCTGTGCGGCTGGATTCGACCAACGCACTGGAGATCTTCGCCGGCTACGACGTGATCCTGGACGGAGCGGACAACTTCGCCACGCGCTACCTTGTCAACGACGCCGCGGCGCTGCTGGGCAAACCCTACGTGTGGGGTTCGATCCTGCGCTTTGACGGACAGGTGAGCGTCTTTTGGGCCAAGCACGGCCCGAACTACCGCGACCTCTACCCGGAACCGCCGGCCGCGGGCACGGTTCCGTCCTGCGCCGAGGGCGGGGTCTTCGGGATGCTGTGCGCCTCGATCGGGGCGATCATGGTCACCGAGGCGGTCAAGCTGATCACCGGTGTCGGTGAAACTCTGCTGGGCAGGCTGCTGGTTTTCGACGCGCTTTCTTCGCGCTGGCGCGAGCTGGGTATCGCCAGGGACCCGGAGGCGGAACCGATCACCGAACTGGTCGACTACGAGATCTTCTGCGGACTTGGCGCAAGCGACGATGCGTCGGCCAGAGACCATGACATGGTCTCCGTTGACGGGTTGGCCGAACGGCTGGGCAGACGGGATGCGGGGGAGGAGGACTTCGTGCTGCTCGATGTGCGCGAACCGGTCGAGTTCGAGATCTCGCGCATCGAAGGATCCGTGTTGGTTCCACTTGCCGGCATCAAGGACGGGACCGCGCTGGAGCGGATCCCGCGCGGCGTGCCGCTGGTGGTGCACTGCAAGTCAGGCGTGCGTTCGGGGCAGGCGCTCGAGGGCCTGGTCGAAGCGGGCTATACCGACGTGGTCCACCTGGATGGCGGGATCGATGCCTGGCTGAGGGCGGAAAGCCGGGTGCGGACCTAGGTTGGTTCCAGCTCGGCGCGCAGCACCGCGATGTGTTCGGTGATCTTGAGTTGTTCGCCCTGCGTCCACCGCCGGGCCTGCATGTCAAGCACGGCGCGCGTCTGGATCTCATCCATGCCCAGGAGGTTCACCACCGCGGTGCGGGCCTCGTCCTGGGTTTGGGCTGCTTCGATGGCGGAGAACACTTCTTCGCGCCGCTCGAAGGCCTGCACCATGGCTTCAAGGATGTGCAGCTCGGCGCGGGTCTTGTCTTGCGGGTCCTGTTCCATGTGGCCATCGTGCCATGGGCGCGTCGCCCCAGCGCACCCCTGGTGCCGCGTTGCGGGCGACACGAGGGTGGCGTGGGGAAGGCCGGTGATACGCGCGGCGTGGATCAGGCCAGGGTGGCCGTGTCGATCACGAAGCGGTAGTGCACATCCGAGGCGAGCACCCGCTCGTAGGCCTTGTTGATGTCCTGGGCCGCGATGACCTCGACCTCGGCGGCGATCTTGTGCTCGGCGCAGAAGTCGAGCATTTCCTGGGTCTCGCGGATGCCGCCGATCATCGATCCGGCAAACGAGCGCCGGCCGGTGATCAGCGAAAACACGTTGACCGGCAGCGGCTCGGCCGGTGCGCCGACATTGACCAGGGTGCCGTCAAGGGCCAGCAGCTGCAGGAAGGCGCTGATGTCGATGCCGGCGCTGACGGTGTTGACGATCAGGTCGAAGGCGCCGGCGAGCACCTCGAATGTTTCGGGGTTTTGGGTGGCGAAGTAGTTCTCGGCACCGAGCCTCAGGCCGTCTTCCTGCTTCTTGAGCGTCCGCGACAGCACGGTGACCTCTGCGCCCATGGCGTGGGCGATCTTGACCGCCATGTGCCCGAGCCCGCCGAGCCCGATCACCGCGACCTTCTTGCCCGGGCCCGCACCCCAATGGCGCAGCGGGGAGTAGGTGGTGATGCCGGCGCACAGCAGCGGAGCGGCGACGTCGAGTTCCAGCGCGTCGGGGATGTTCACCACGAAGTCCTCGTTCACCACCACGGCCGTGGCGTAGCCGCCCTGGGTGGTGGTTCCGTCGACGTCCGTGGCGCCATAGGTGCCGATGTTGCCCAACAGGCAGTACTGCTCCTCGCCGGCGCGGCAGTGGATGCACTCGCGGCAGGAGTTGACCATGCAGCCAACGCCCACGCGGTCGCCCACGGCGTGCCGCGTGACCGATGCGCCGACCTCGGTGACGATCCCGGCGATCTCGTGCCCCGGGACCAGCGGGTATTTCTGTGGGCCCCATTCCCCGCGCACGGTATGGATGTCCGAGTGGCAGATGCCGGAGTACTTGATACCGATCAGCACATCGTGTTCCCCGACCTCGCGGCGGTCGATGCGGGTGGGGACGAGGTCTTCCGTGGCGGACGGTGCGGCGTAGGCGTTGACTTGAAGCATGGTTCTCCGTAGTGCGATAGAAAGGTTTTCACTGCGGGACGGATCCTGTGCGGGCCCGTGCGTACCCGCCGCCTGGCGGCGATGGCGGCACGGTCCCACTGGGCACCGCATGGTGCGTCGAAACGTCCCAGTCAATCAAACCACTCGAGACACCGGCCGAGGGAGGCCCTGTTGGTACACGTACCGTTCGGGCAGGCCTCGATGCCGCGGCCAGCCTTGTTGGCGTCGGCAAACTGATAAACGTTGCAGATTCCCCGGATAACGCAAAGTCCCCTTTCGGTCTCTGGCAGGCCGGAAGCGGGTCCGCCCACGGACCGGGTGGGACGCCGGCACCCCCAAATGCGTCACAGACAACTGTGGGGCTGCCCGTCTAGAATGTCTTAGGCGCCGGAACACCCACTGCACCAAGCCGGCGGCCCGGGGTGGGCATCCGAGGATGAACGCCGGCCCCTGCACAACCCCCTCCAGGAGATCCCCCCATGCAGCGCACCATGTTCAAGTCCAAGATCCACCGCGCCACGGTCACCCATGCGGACCTGCACTACGTCGGATCCATCACCATCGACGCGGACCTGCTCGACGCTGCGGACATCCTGCCCGGCGAGCTGGTCTCGATCGTCGATGTCACCAACGGCGCCCGGCTGGAAACGTACACGATCGCCGGGGAACGCGGATCCGGCGTCATCGGCATCAACGGCGCCGCCGCCCACCTGGTCAACGTGGGGGACCTGGTCATCATCATCACCTATGCCTCCATGACCAACGCCGAGGCACGCGCCTTCAAGCCCTCCGTGGTGCACGTGGATGAAAGCAACGCCATCCGCGCGCTGGGAACCAACCCGGCCGAGGCGCTTGCCGACGGACTGGAAACCCCGCCTTTCGCCATCTTCGTCGACGCCTGAACCGGCACCGGGTCGTTCCCCTGCCGTGAAAAGCGGCATGATGGAACCATGGAGAACATTGCCGCGCACCCCTGGACCAAGCACTACCAGCCGGGCGTCCCGGCCGAGATCGAGCTGCCCACCGAATCGCTGAGCGCCATGTTCGAGCGCTCAGTCGCCGAAGCGGGCGACAGCCCGGCCACCGAGTTCTTTGGCCGGCGCACCAGCTACCGGGAGCTCGGTGAGCAGGTGGAACGCGCCGCCGAGGGCCTGCGCCTGCTCGGGGTCCGCGCCGGGGACCGGGTCGCGCTGATCCTGCCCAACTGCCCGCAGCACGTCATCGCGTTCTACGCGGTGCTGCGCCTGGGCGCGGTCGTCGTTGAGCACAACCCGCTGTACACCTCCCGCGAGCTGCGCCACCAATTCGAGGACCACCAGGCCCGCATCGTCATCGCCTGGGACAAGTCCGCCGATTCCGTGCGCCAGTTCCCGAAGGACATGCGCATCGACACCGTCATCTCGGTCAACCTGCTCGAGGCGTTTCCCGCAGTGAAGCGCCTGGCACTGAACCTGCCACTGAAGAAACTGCGCGCCTCCAAGGCCGCATTGACCGCGGCGGCACCGGGGACCATGCCCTTCAAGGACCTGCTCAAGGCCGAGCGGCTCGATGCCGCCCACCCGCGCCCGGCCGTGGAGGACCTGGCGGTCATCCAGTACACCTCCGGAACCACGGGCAGCCCCAAGGGCGCCATGCTCACCCACTTCAACCTGTATGCCAACGCGCTGCAGGGCGAGGCCTGGATGGCCGGGGCCCGGGAACGCAAGGAGATCCTCTACGCGATCCTGCCGATGTTCCACGCCTTCGGCATGACCCTCTACCTGACCTTCGGCGTGAAGAAGCAGGGCCTGCTGGTGCTCTTCCCGAAGTTCGATCCCGACCTGGTGCTTGAGGCGATGAAGAAGTCCCCGGCGACGGTCTACTGCGCCGTCCCGCCGATCTACGAGCGCACCGCCATGGCGGCGAAGGAGAAGGGCGTCTCGCTGCGCTCGGCCAAGTACTGCATCTCCGGGGCCATGAACCTGCCCGATTCCGTGGTCGAGCTCTGGGAGTCGGTTTCCGGCGGGCTGCTGGTGGAAGGCTACGGCATGACCGAATCCTCCCCGGTGGCCCTGGGCAACCCGTTCCACCCCACGCGGCGCACCGGCACCATCGGGGTGCCGTTCCCCTCCACCTTGATGAAGGTCGTGGACCTGGACGACCCGGCGCTCGAGGTGGCCCAGGGGGAACCGGGTGAGCTGCTGCTCAAGGGCCCGCAGGTGTTCGCCGGCTACTGGAACAATCCCGAGGAAACCGCCAAGACGCTCACCGCGGACGGTTGGCTGCGCACCGGGGACGTGGTGACGGTCGACGCCGACGGGTTCGCCACGATCGTGGACCGGGCCAAGGAACTGATCATCACCGGGGGCTTCAATGTCTCGCCCACCGAGGTCGAATCCGTGCTGCGCGCCCACCCGGACGTGAAGGATGCCGCGGTGTTCGGCAAGCCGTTGGAGCGCGGCGGGGAAATGGTGGTGGCAGCGGTGGAGCTGGATCCCGGCACGGAGCTGGACGAGGAGGCGTTGCGGGAGCACTGCCGCACCCAGCTTGCCGGCTACAAGGTGCCCAAGCGGGTCGTGGCCATCGAGGATCTGCCCCGTTCGATGCTCGGCAAGATCCTGCGCAAGCAGGTCCGGGAGCAGGTCAACCCGGACTTGTAACCCGCAGCCACAGCCCGGCACCAAGGTGCTGGTGGCCTATCTGACCATGTCAGGGACTTGTCCCTGGCGTCCTGCCTGTGCGATCTTGGAAGTATTCCCCCACGAGACGGGGAATCCGGACGATGGGTGCCGTACCCGGCGTGCGACAAGACGGCCTGCGAGGGGTATGTCATGTCGTGGTTGATTCTTGTTGTCTCCGGTGTCCTTGAAGCCGTCTGGGCGACGGCGTTGGGCAAGTCGGAGGGCTTCACGAAAATGGCCCCGTCCGTGGTGTTCGTGGCGGGGCTGGCCTTGAGCATGGCCGGGCTGGCGTATGCGATGAAGGAACTGCCGCTGGGCACCGCCTATGCGGTGTGGGTCGGAATCGGTGCGACGCTGACAGTCGTCTACGCAATGATCACCGGTGCTGAAACTGTCTCCGTCCTTAAGGTGCTCTTCCTGCTGATGATCATTTGCGGTGTCGTGGGCATCAAGTCGCTCCACGCCTGACGGTGAAATCGTGGCACACCCCCACGAAGGATGATCGGACCCCAGGGCGCCCCATGTTCGCCGGGGGTCCGTTCTGAGTCCCACCCCTTGATTAAGCCCCGGGTTCATCGAATACTTGGGAAGGTCGTGACGTTTTCTTGGGGGAGAAGCTTTGGATCACTATGAGTTCTTGGGGGTGGGGCGCTCCGCATCGCCCAATCAGATCAACGCGGCCGCAAGGTTGGCGATCTGGCGCAATCGAAGCGACGCCCGACTGACCGAACGGATCATGGGCGCCTGGTACATCGTGGGGGACCCGGACAGGCGCTTCGATTACGACTTCTGGTTGCTGACCAACCCGTCGTCCGTGGGGTCGTATCCGCCGGTCGACCCGGATGCTGCCACCCACGACGTCCCCGAACCCGAGGCGCCGCCTGAGGTACCTGAGGCAGCCACGGCTGCACCGCCGCGCCGGGTGACGGGCCTGTTGCCGCCCGAACGGGTGGAGGGCAATCCGGCCCGGCAGCTGCGCGAGGCAGCACCCGGTCTGCCAGCCCAGCATGCGCCCACAGGCTACGGGCCGGTCCCGCCGGGTGACGCACCGGCCGCCGCAGTGCCGCGATTCGACCCGGAACGGCTGTCCTGGTGGGAAGAATCCCTGGTCGGCTAGGAAAGGATCGGGACGGGCCACAACTTGCTGCGTGTGCTGGTGGTCCTGGGGCTCATGGCCGGGGTGCTGGGATCGATGCTCGTGCTGGTTGCTGCCCCGGCTCCCATCGCGTTGGTGCCCATCGGGCTGTGCGCGGCTGGCTTGGTGCTGGTCAGTCGTTTCTGGCCATACGCAGCGACGCGGCGGGCGGTGGACCAACGGGTGTTTGGCGTGGGCGGCGGGGCGCTGTCCAACGGCTGGAGCCGGTTCAGGAAGGAAAACATCGCCAAGGGCGTGATCGGGGAGCGCCGCACCGCGCTGGCGCTTGAATCGCTGTTGCGCATCCCGGGAACCCGGGTCTTCCACGGTCTCCGCTTTCCGGGCAGCCGCGTCGCCGACATCGACCATGCGGTGGTCAACGGGGACCGGGTGCTCTTCATCGATTCAAAGTTCTGGAAGCTGGGGGAATACCGGTGGCTGGATGCCAACAAGCTCGGATACGTCCGTGGACGGCGCGTCGACCGGCGGGATATCCACATGGACCATGTGCAGCGGCATCCGCTGACGTCCAGGGCCGCGGCCGAGGTCGGTTGCCACGTGCTGATCCACCCCAATGACAAGGGCGCGATAACGTTCACCGCCGGGACGCATATTTCCCCGACGGGGATACCGGCAACCGGAATCCAGGACGGGATCGAGATGATTGGACGCTGGCTGATGCAGGGGCAAAAATGCGGGTTGGTCGACCGCTACGTGATGGCCCGGATGATCGCGCTGCTGAAGTGGTGGTTAAAGCGGTCCGGGGTGGGCGCCGCAGTGCGGCATCCACCCCGGACTTGGCGGTTATTCGGCCGCGGCGTGCGTCAGGACCTGGACCTGGTCGGCAAAGCTGACGGACAGTGCCGACTCCCCGCCGGTGACGGTGGTGTCCTGGCTGCCCTCGACGTACGCCCACGGTCCGGCGGGGCACGAGCCCAGCTTCGGACCGTCGGACTCGGTCACGGAACCCGAACCCTCCGCCAAACCGGTGAGCAGGAATCCGGTGACCTTGTCCTGCGGGTTGGTGCGGGCCTCGTAGAGCAACTCTCCGGTGGTGTCGGCCAGGACGACATGTTCGCGGTCCTGGAATTTCCCGTTCTTCGAGTTGAAGCACGACCAGGTCGTGGTTGACGTCGTTTGCGCGGTTAAGGCGAAGGACACGCCCTCGTGGTTGGCCTGCAGGTCGTGGTCGTTCCAGCCGAACGCATCCTGCACGTCGCCCTTGCCGACGAATCCGATGCCGGTGGACGGATCCACCGTCCAATCGGCCGACGCCGGTGCGGCAACAAACAATGCCGCTGCAGCGAATCCGGACATGGCAAATAGAGCCATGGATTTCTTCATGGTTTCCCCCAAGATTAAGTTGTTTCCCCAGTAACACGACCAAAAATGACCGCTGACGTGGACACTAGCAGATAGGCATGCGCCCTGTAAATGGCACGGGCAATCCGCGGGGAAATCGTCCGGTTTGGGTCCTTCGCCGGTGCAGACAGTGGTCCGGATCGCGGCTAGGCTGGGCCGCAAACACCGGAAATCCGACGCACGGCGCGCCGCACGAGTAGCAGGAGAACGGCCATGGCCTACACGCACAGCATCACCGTTTCGCTGGAGTGGGAGGAAGCAGTGGCCCGCACCAAGGAGGCCTTGGGACGCCAGGGCTTCGGGGTGCTCACAGAGATTGACATGCGAGCCAACCTGGCAGCGGAGATCAGTCCGGAATCGGCCAACCGAATCGGCGACTACCTGATACTGGGTGCCTTCAACCCGCACCTGGCCAATCGAGGGCTGCTCACCGAACCCAAAATCGGGGCGTTGCTGCCGTACAACGTGGTGGTTCGCCGGGCCGTGGACGCGACCGAAACAACGATAGAAACCATCGACGCGCAGGTCTTGGCGCGAGTCAGCGGAAACCCGGCAATACGGGAGGTCGCCTCCGATGCAGACACCCGGTTGAAGGCGGCGCTGGACCACTTGCGCGACGCCTGAAGGGGTGCATTTGCGCCAGTGGGTGCGCACCACCACCATTGAATGCGTGTCACGCGGGGCCTAACCTGTAGGTGTCTCGCGAGAGGGGAGTACACCATGAAGCGCTCGTTGGCCGTGGTTGCGGTCTTGGCATTGGTGCCGTTGGGCGCCGGCCCGGCGGCCGCCGCACCGAACATCTACCATGTGATTTCCTCCACGCATGGGGGTGCGTATGTGGCCGTGGAGGACGGCTGCGAACTGACGGAGGTGTTTCTTTCCTCGAGCGTGGGCATGTTTGCGGCGCAGCCGGGGCCGGTCAACAAGCAGGGGCTGACCGACGTCGGCGTGCGCATCACCGATACCTGTGGCCCGGTGTCGGCGGCAGCCGGTGGCGGCGGGGTCGTCATGTTCGAAGCCAGGAACATGGCGAAGCTGGTGGCGGACCCGAGGCTGCGCAACGCCTCGGTGTCAACCACCATGGAGGGCACGGACGCCGACGGCAATCCGGTCACCATGGAACTGGACGCTGCCTGGATCGGGACCGGCGAGCTGGAGCACACCGTCATCAGCAACCCGGACCACTTCCCGGAGGGCAACGTCGTGGCGGTCGACAACAACCTGCGCCGCGATGCGGTCGCGGACATCAGCGTCAAGGTCGCTGGACGCTCGGTGTCGGGGACAGATCCGGCCGCCAGCCTGGAACTGGTCAAGGCGAATTGCGTGGAGGTGGCCCGGCCGGGCGTCGAGGGCTTCTTCCCCTGCTTCGGCTTCCCCGGCTGACCGCGTTGTCCGGTGGCTAGAGCTGCGGCACGCAGGCGCCGGTGCCCAGCAGGGCAAGGCCTGCCCGATCCCCGTCCGCCAGCGTCGTCAGGTTGTTTCCGTCGCCGTACATCAGCTGGGCGGGGTCATCGACATGGTCGAGCCCCAGCACGTGCCCAAGCTCGTGGATGACGACCGCGCGAATGAGTTCGGGACCTCCGGGGTAGGCCAGGATCGGGACCAGCCCCGGCGCATCCAGCATCACCTGGCCGGCCACGTAGACGAAGGGATGCCCCGGGACATGGGCGTAGTCGCTGCCGCCCAGGCCACCCACGTCGCCTGCCAGGCCCGGGGTTTCCCCTGGATCCGACCAGGTCAGCAGCACCGGCGCCCAGCGTTTGCCGTAGCGCTCGGGTTGGTAGGTGTCCCGTTCCTTGCTTGGACCCTCTGCCGTGGGGCCGTCGTAGACGAAGCGCAGGCCGCTGGCGGAGGAGATCTCGGCGACGGCCTGGTGGATCAGGGCCTCGCCGCCGGCCGGGGAGTTGTCCGGACGGATCACGTAGTGGATGGGGCGGCAGGGGTCGTAGGCGACGAAGTCCTGGGCGGGGTCGGGGGACTCCTGCAGGCGGAACGATCCGGAACCGGTGCCCGCCGGTGGCCTGCCCAGGGGCTCCGGGGCCGCCTCGACCCCGCGCGGCGGAACGTTGGAGCCGGGAACCAGCGGGGTGATCGCCGGCATGATATGCCGCTCGAGGAGTACGGGACTGTAGTAGAGCCCCAGCAGCAGGGCGACGACGAACCACGCATTCCACGCCCGGCGCCTGCGCCTGTATTTCCGAAGGACGTTCGGCTTGGGCGCAGGATCGGGGCGGGCACCGGACACCCGTGCCTCGGCCCGACGTGCCGCCTCGTCAAGCGCCCATTGCGGAACCCGCCCGCTGGGCGCGCTCCTCGGTTGCTGGCGCCTGTTCCCGAAGTCCGGTTCCTGGTTCCATGGTTTTTGCGGCGGCATTCTTCCCCCAAGGTTTGTGCCCGTGCGGGCCCCCAGCCCGCATGGCCCAGCATAGGCCAGGACGCAACAAAAGGGGCGGAAAGGCAGTGCCTTTCCGCCCCCTTCTGGGTCTTGCTACGCCGCGAGCGCCGCGTCCCGGTAGGCCGAGACCCGCAGGCCCGACCCGTCGGCGGTGACCGCAACTGTCCCGCCCTCGGCCAGCTCGTCGGTGACCAGCAGGTCCGCGATCCTGTCGTCAAGCTCGCGGGCGATCACCCGGCGCAGCGGCCTGGCGCCGAACTCCGGCTCGTGGCCGGCCTCGGCGATCCAGCCGACCGCCGCCTCATCGACGGCAAGTCCGATGCCGTGCGCGGTGAGCCGGGCCTCGGTGCGGCGCAGCTGCAGCCGCACGATCGCCCGCAGCTGCTCGACCTCCAGCTTGCGGAAGAGCACCGTCTCGTCGATCCGGTTCAGGAACTCCGGGCGCATGGTCTCGCGCAGCCGGCCCATCACCTTGGCACGCAGCTCGCGCTCGGACCCGGCACCGGAATCGGAACCGAAGCCCAGCGGGGCGCCCCGGCTGGCCAGGAACTCCGAACCCAGGTTGGAGGTCATGATGATGACCGTATTGCGGAAGTCCACGGTGCGGCCCTGCCCGTCGGTGAGCCGGCCGTCGTCGAGCACCTGCAACAGCAGGTTGAACACGTCCGGGTGGGCCTTCTCCACCTCGTCCAGCAGCACCACCGAGTAGGGGCGCCGGCGCACGCGCTCGGTCAGCTGCCCGGCCTCGTCGTAGCCGACGTACCCCGGAGGGGCCCCGACCAGGCGGGAGACCGTGTGGCGCTCGCCGAACTCGCTCATGTCGAACCTGACCATGGCCGACTCGTCGCCAAAGAGCGAGGCCGCCAGTGCCTTGGCCAGCTCGGTCTTGCCCACGCCGGTGGGGCCCAGGAACAGGAAGCTGCCCACCGGCTTGCCCTCGTCGCCCAGCCCGGTGCGGGAACGCCGCACCGCCTTGGCGACGGCAGCCACGGCATCATCCTGCCCGACGACCCGCTCGTGCAGCTCCTCCTCGAGCCGGGCCAGGCGTCCCTTCTCGTCCTCGGTGAGCCGCGCGGCGGGGATGCCCGTGGCCCGGGCGATGACCTCGGCGATCTGCACCTCGTCGACCACCGCCGACGGGGCGTCCGCGGTTCCCTTCTGCGCCTCGGCCAGGCGGGCGCCCAGCTCCTCGGCCTCGTCGCGCAGCTTCGAGGCTTCCTCGTAGCGTTCCTCGGCGACCGCGCGGTCCTTGGCGGCGCCGAGCTCGGCGATCCGCGACGCCAGCGCCACGGTGTCCACGCCGGCGGGGCGCTTCAGGCCCAGCCGGGCACCGGCCGTGTCGATCAGGTCGATCGCCTTGTCCGGCAGGTACCTGTCGGTCACGTAGCGTGCCGACATTTCCACCGCGGCGCGGATGGCACCGTCGGTGTAGGTCACCTGGTGGTGTTGCGCGTAGCGGTCCTTGAGCCCGTGCAGGATCGCGACGGCGTCCTCGATCGAGGGCTCGCCGATGGTCACCGGCTGGAAGCGGCGCTCCAGGGCCGGGTCCTTCTCCACCTTCCGGTATTCGGCCAGCGTGGTGGCGCCGATCAGGTGCAGCTCGCCGCGGGCCAGCCGCGGCTTGAGGATGTTCCCGGCGTCCATGGAGCCCTCGCCCCCGCCACCCCCGGCGCCGACCACGGTGTGCAGCTCGTCGATGAAGACGATCACCTCGCCCTCCTGCGCGGCGATCTCGTCCAGGGTCTGGGTCAGGCGTTCCTCGAAGTCCCCGCGGTAGCGGGTGCCCGCGACCATGGCAGGCAGGTCGAGGGAGACCACGCGCTTGCCGGCCAGCTGGTCCGGGACCTCGCCGGAGACGATGGCGCGGGCCAGGCCCTCCACGACGGCGGTCTTGCCGACGCCGGCCTCGCCGATCAGCACAGGGTTGTTCTTGGTGCGGCGGGCCAGGATCTCGATGGCCTGCTCAATCTCCTTTTCGCGGCCGATCACCGGGTCCAGCCCGTCCTGGGCCGCCCGGGCGGTCAGGTCCATACCGAACTTCTCCAGCATCGGCGTCTGGCCCTTGGCGGGAGCGCCGGCCTCGGCGGGCTTGCCCGGTGCCGTGCCGGAGGGCTGCTGCCCGGCGCCCTCGGCAGCTGCCTGCAGGGTTTGCGGGGTGACCCCGGCGGCGCCCAGCACCTGGCCGGCGGGGGACTCGGTGTTCAGCACGAAGGCCAGGAAGAGGTGTTCGGGATCGATGTAGGTGGAGCCGAAGGCGCGGGCCACCTGGTAGGCATCCAGCAGCGCACGCTGGGCCGATGGGGTCAGCGCGGGATTGGAGTCGGCGCGTTGCGGCCCGGATTCGGGCAGGCGCTGTTCGGCATCGCGGGCAATCGCCGTGGCGTCCGCGCCCGAGCGGCGCAGTGCCTCGCCAACGGGCTCGGTCTCGAGCATCACGCGTAGCAGGTGCAGCGCGTCGATGTCGCTGTGGCCGTGTTCGACGGCGAATTGCGCGGCACGGGTCAGTACCTCGTGCGTGTGGCGGCTGAGCAGCCGGGTGATGTCGACGGGGCGCCCGAAGCGGCTGGTGCGCTGGCCTTGCAGGTAGCGCGCCAGGAAGTCCTCGAAAGAGCCGTTGCCGGCGTCGGACGGGCCAAAGAATGCTGGCATGTTTCCTCCTATGGATACTTGAGTGCCATTGACTCAAGTTAACGCGGATGCCAACAGGATATTCCCGGGACGCTTCCGGATCGGCCCGTGTTCGCCGACGGCGAGATGTCAGGAAGGCAAGCAACTGTCCTGAAACTCCTTCAGTCTTTTCGGTGCGTCTGGGCGATTTCGGTCCACTCCAGTGGGCAGGTTCAAGCTATCCCCGACAAGCGTCGCATCAAAGGATCCTATGATGGGATGCTGGCCCGCTTGTCTCCACGCTGAAATCGAAGTGCTGTGAACCGCCGAATTTCGGGGAAACCAAAATTCTCACCATTGTGTCTCGTGTCCTATTTCTCAAAGTAGACGAAATCTAACCTTTGATGAGACCCAGGGGAGTGGGTTTAGCCAGTATTGGTTGTGCGCAGGCCAGTACCGTGGATCAGAATGCCTTGTTGCGGATGTTCGCTTGTTGCAATCCGACGATCGCGATCGACAGCTCTTCGTCCCGGCGGGTCTACCACCGGCCGGCCAACAGGATCTGCCCGGTGAGGCCGCTACAGCCAGTCCACCCCCGGGCATCCCGAGTGGACCATGCCGCAAGCCAGTGACCTTGCTTGGCCGGGTGCCCAACCCCTCCAAAATCCCCGGAAACCTGGGGATTTGATTTTCCCTTGAAGCACTACTATATTTCTTGGCATGCGGGTGAGAAGAACGAATTACCCCCGGATTGAGGAAGGTGCAGTCGCTTCCTTTTTGGGGGAAACCCGCACAGCAGTACCCGGCCGTCGGACAGCTTGAGACGGCCACCGCAGTAGAGAAGTACCAGCAGTAGCAGCAGTAACCAAAGGGCGTGGTCCTCGACAGCTTGAGACGACCACAGCAGTACAGCAGTAGCCGGAGGGCGTGGTCGTCGGACAGCTTGAGACGACCGCAGCAGTACAGCAGGACCAGCAACCCCGGCAGCAAGCAGTGCCAGCAGTAAAGCAGTACAGCAGTAGCCGGAGGGCGTGGTTGTCGGATAGCTTGAGACGACCGCAGCAGTTCAGCAGGACCAGCAACCCCGTCAGTAGCAGCAGTACAGCAGTACCCGGCCGTCGGACAGCTTGAGACGGTCGCAGCAAAACCGGCAGTGCCAGCAGTAAATCAGTAAAGCAGTACCCGGAGGGCGTGGTCGTCAGACAGCTTGAGACAACCACAGCAGTACCAGCAACACCGGTAGTACCTGCAGTACCGGGCCGTAGGACAGCTTGAGACGGCCACAATAGTAAGATAACCCCCTATGGGCGGACTGGTGATGAATATGGATTCATCACCGGCCCGCCCCTTTCCGTTCTTGCCAAAGGGTGCGTCGCTCACCCGTTGAGCGCCACCATGGCAGGAAACGGAGCTGGCACTATCCAAGAACGCGCCCTTGCGTCCTCGGGTGTCCCCCGCGCGCCCGGTAGTGCTTCCCCCTGGGGTTGGAGTTTCGGTAGCGATGGCGTCATGACGCGCCAGCCCACACGTGCCTAGTTGGGGTATACCCCAACCTGACGTTCGGAAATCAGCGAAAAACTTTCTCTGGAGCTCCCAACGAGGGTTTGCTGAGAGTTCTGCCTCATGCTCTTGCCGCTGACTGCCCAGAATGAACGAACATGCCTCGTGCGCAGCTGTGGGCTGTGTCCGACACCTTGCCCCAAAAAGATCTCGCTTCTTATCGCCCTTCTGGACATCGCGTTGGCTGTGCATGTTGTTCATTTGGTGACGGTCACGGCGTAGGACGCTGGCATGGACGGTGCGTCATTGTCTTCAACCCAGGTCTTGAACTTTGCGCTGAGGCGGGCCGATGCCAAGTAGTTAGGAATCCGGTTTAGCCGCAGAGCTTCCGTGATCCGGTCTGCGATACGTTGATTGCCATGAGCCTCGGCAAGTGTTTTAACGCGTCGTAGGTGGGGAATGAGTGTGGGGTCTTTCTTGGTCGTCAGTAGGATCCCGAGGCTGGCGGCTGCGAACTTGAGGTCGGAGGTCCGAAGTAGACTGCGACCGCCAATGGTGCTGTCATTTCGAAGTTCCAAGACTGCCATCACATGGTCCAAAGGTTGAGAGTCGGTCTCGCTCAACAATGCGACCCGATTGTAAGCGCTCTGCGGGATGATCAATGGGGTCTCGCCTGCATTTGTATGCAGCACTACTTTCCGGATCTGGGCAGGTGAACCCAGAGACACCGCCAGCGCAATTTCAAAGACTCGATCCTGACCTGGGCTAAGGAGGAAGGTCCACGTTGAACCCGATTCTTCTGATGAGAGTACAGGTGTCCCCTTGTGCTTGAGATAGAACTTAGCCATGTAAAAAGCCGACAGTTTCATATAGGCCGCATCCTCTTCCCGGAGTGGGATTGCGTGGCCAGCATTGGACAAGGCGTTGGAGAGAGACCAGCTCATGGCTGAAATGGATTCAAAGAGGGAAAAAACTTGATCAATGACGCTCGAGATAGAGAGGGTTTCCTCGTAGGAACGTAAATTGAATCGTACGAGGTGGCCATCTACCGAATAGCTGTTTCCGTGTTGGGCAGCATTCCGCAGGTGTGCTCCGGAGTCTTCTAAGAACGTTGTCGTCGCCGGATGTTTGAGAAGCCCTTTGGCGAGGTTGGTTGCGTCATCTTTGAGTAATTTGGGGTAGGGCTGTTGCTTGATCCCGGCCATGAGGCTGTACCAGGCCAAAAGAGGACTGACTACGTCTTCATAAACTTCTCCGTAGAACTTGATAATTCGTCTTAGGAGGGCCTTTTCGTCGTTCTCTCTCGAAACTACAGCCTCAAAGGACGTCAAGGATTCGTAGAGTATGCGCTGGCTTCTGGCGAGGCTTTCCAGTGCCCCATCTTCAATCGCAATTTCCTGTAGGCGATGGTTGGCAAAGCAGAAACGAGCAGTCTCTGCCATTACGTCGTTGAAACGGTTTGGATCCATGTGGACCGATGCGACGGTATGCAGCGTCAGATATTGAATGCCGTGGGCCTCGTCAGTGGGAACGCCGGTCTTCTCCTCGGCGAGGCGTTTACCGTACTGGCCCATTTCAAGAACGGAAAAATCGGGATGAGATATCGAGAGGGCTGTCAGGATGCGTTCGGAAAGGTCCTGAATAGATAGATCCTCGTAGGCAAGGGCCGAATTAACGAGCTCCTCATGCGTTGTCAAAGTTTCAGACGCCGAATCGAGTAGCTCTTGTCCACGCTGTCCGAGAATTATTGCATCATGGATAGTGGGGGCGCTAAGGACTTGCGCGTACGTTGGCCAAAGCCCGGAAAGGGTGTCGAGCGTGACTGAAACCGAGCGATGAAGCGCAACCCTGGGCCGGAGCTTGGGAAATGATTGACAGCGGAGACGAAGGGCTTCGAATGATTCCAGTCGCTCGACCATGCCCAATACTGCAGCAGACGATTTGGGTCTTTTAAGGATGGCTCTGAGAGCTTCGACGAACCCTTCCACAAATTCTCTAAGCTCCTCCTTTGTCGGGAGGTTCGTGGTATCCACGGTCGGTTTGGCGGGTGAAACCTGAGGAGTTAGAGCAGCGTTAATCCTTGCAACCGCCGTCCGTCTGTCTACGACGACGGAGTTCACCTCGCCGGCTGGTCCGCTTTTGCCACACTCATTGCAGACATCGCCCAAAACGCGTGATGCCCCACACCGCTGACAGGGAAGGATCCGAAAACTCATTTTCTGGCTGCGGCTCATAGAGTTCGTTGCACCACACGGTAGACGGTGCTCCGAGCCACTCCGAAGAGTTCGGCAATTTCGGCGCTGGTGTGTTTGCCGCCGTGGTGCAGAGCCACGAGGTGCTTTTCCTGGGCGGGGGAGAGCTTGGGTTGCTTGCCGCGGAGCCTGCCTTTGGCCTTGGCAATCTGCATGCCCTCGCGGGTGCGGGCGCGGATGAGATCGGATTCGAACTCCGCCACCATCGCCAGGACGTTGAACAGCAGCCGGCCGACCGGGTCGGTCGGGTCGTGGACGTTCCCGCCGAGGCTGAGCTTGATGTTGCGCTTGGTGAGGTCTTCGACGATATCGCGAGCGTCGGGCAGGGAACGGGCGAGACGGTCGAGCTTGGTGACCACCAGGGTGTCCCCGGCCCGGCAGGCGGCCAGGGCCTGTTTCAGTCCGGGGCGTTCGCGGTTCCGGCCGGTGAGCCCATGGTCGACATAGACCAATTCGTCCGGAACGCCGAGTGCCGTGAGGCCCGCTTGCTGGGAGGCGAGGTCTTGTTGGTTGGTGGAGACGCGGGCGTACCCGACCAGGTGCGGTGACATGCCCTAAGTGTAGCGTTTGTGCCACCTTCACCGGGCATTATTGCGGGCGGGTCATGCGCGAATCCTAGTTCCTTGAATTTTCAAGGTTTTCTGTCATTTTCCGAAGGCGACTGCACTGAGTGTCCAAAGTCCTCTGCACTGAGCTGACGTCCGTAAGCGGAACGCTGAGCGCGACAAGGTCGGCTTTCAGTACGGGACCCGCACGCGGGCAGTTCGTTGAACCTTGATGGTGAAGAGCGCTATCCGTTTCTTCGCCATCGTCCAGGGCTGTGATCGTGGCGTTGGTCGAGATGCTGGGCGGGTCCCTCTACGACCTGTCGAGCCGGACCGCGAGAGCGACTCCGGGCTCGTCGCGGTGTAGTCATGGATGGCTATCCAGTCGTGGACCGATTGCTCCCCTGATCATGCTCATCAGCGACGCGATCAGGCCGGGAAGCGCGTCATCGTCGGCCTGCTGGGACATGAGCCAGACATCCATCGCTTCGCCCATGCCCATCGCGACCGCGATCAGCAGGGTGGGTGGGACGTCGTCTCGCACCGCTCCCACCCGTTGCCCGGTGGCGAGCACCTGCGCGATCCATGGGAGGGATGACTGCTCCAGTTCCTCCTGCGCCTTCTGTGAGGCGGGGCTCTTCGCCGCGGCGGCCCAGCCGCGCAGCATGGCGGCCAACTGCGGTGACGCGACGAGTGCTCGCATCAGCCGGAGGTAGTAGTCGCCCAGATCCGACCAGAAGGTGTCGGCGTCCCCCACGCCCAGGTCGGGCAGCGGGCCGACCTGCTCGAACAGCCCGGCCAGGCCGAGGTGCGCGACGTAGGCGTAGAGATCCTCCTTGCCGTCGAAGTAGTAGTACATCGACCCCTTGGAGATTCCGGCGGCATCGATGACCCGGTTGAGCGAGGCGTCGTGAAATCCGTGCGCCGCGAACTCGTCGAGGGCCACTTGCACGATCGCCTGTTGCTGTTGCGCAGGCAATTTCGCGAATCGGGGTCGAACCATTCGGTCAGCGCCCCGAGTTCTGTTCCGGGAAGGACGGGAGTTCGACGCGGTCGTGGAAGCTCCTGCCCATCGCGATATCGGCAACCTTGGGAAACCCCATCATCTTCAACACCGTATTCCTGACCAAAAGCTGGAACTTGTTCTTCGGGGCGAAGGCCAGGCCCAAGCCCCGGGCGGCATCCTGCTTGGAGCGTATCAGCGGGGCCAGCCGCTCCTCGTAGCGGGCAAATGCCTCGCGGTGGTCGCTGGTTCGTGCCAGTTCCGCCGCCAGCGTGTACGCCTCCACCATGGCCAGCGCCGAGCCCTGTCCGGCCAGGAATGACGGGCACGCGCCGGCATCGCCCACCAAGGCGATGCGGCCGGTCGACCACGACGTCATCTGGATCTGGCTCGCCGAGTCGAAGTAGAAGTTCTTCGCGTGGGGCATGGCGGCCAGCATCTCGGGAACCTCCCACCCTTTGTTGCCCAGCTTCTCCCGTAGCAAGTTCTCCTGTGCCGCGCGGCCGACCGGCACGTCGCCGTCGTGCCGCAGGCTGAACAGGAGCAGCGTGGCGTCGTCGCGAAAAGAGAGTCGGATCGCCTGAAACCCGACCTCGGCGTACATCATCGCGACGAGCTCGTCACGTTCCGGATACCGCTCCGCATCGAATGCGGCCACCACCATGCCCAGATACTTCTCGAATTGCCCATCCGGACCGAATGCGAGCTTGCGCACCCGCGAGTGCAGGCCATCCGCGCCGATGGCGAGATTGAAATCGCGGGTGCTCCCGCCCTCAAAGGTGACCCGAACGCGCTCACCGTCGTCGGCGAGGTCTCGCACGGTGTCGCTGAGCATCAGCTCCACCGCGCCGTCGAGGGAGTCGTAGATGACCGCGGCAAGGTCAGTTCGCGGAATGCTCAGATATCGTTTGTTCGACTCGATCACGGCCTCGGGGTTGAACGACGCGATCTTGCGGCCGTTCCGATCGATCGCCCTCGCCTCGGTGAACACGTAGCCCCGCCTGCGCAGCTCGGGCACGATGCCCATCCGCTGCGCCACATCGAAGCCGGCGCCCCAGAAATCGATCAGGTAACCGCCGGTGCGCAACTGGGGGGCGTGTTCCACGATGGTGACCTCGTGGCCCGACTTGTTGAGCCAGAATGCCAGCGTGGGGCCGGCGATCCCGGCTCCCACGATCAACACCTTCATGATGAAACCTCGATTCAACCGCACTTAGACCACCAGTCTAAACCTGTGGTCTATGAAAGTCACTGGTGGCAAATGGAGGACGAAGCCTCCGACGAAGTGAGTCGTAAGTCGTGTCCCGCAAGCCGGTCGTTCACCGGAGCGCGTGCAGAGGACTTCGGAAATTTTCGAAACTGTCGTTTTCCAAAGACGATTGCACAAGTCTCAGCGGTCACTCGCGTTGGCACTATTTCGATTTCAGGAGTTTCTTCCCGTCGGGTCGCAGCTCCCCGGTCGGGGAGACGTGGCGGTAGAGGGTTTGCCGGGTGACGCCGAGTTCCTTACAGAGGGCGCCGACCTTGGTTTCGGGTTGCCCCATGGCGGCCATGGCCAGGCGGACCTTGGCCGGTGTCATCTTGTAGGGCCGGCCGCCGGTGCGTCCGCGGGCGCGGGCCGAGGCCAGGCCGGCGACGGTGCGCTCGGAGATCAGCGCGCGCTCGAATTCGGCCAGGGCCGCGAAGATCCCGAAGACGAGCTTGCCCGAGGCGGTGGTGGTGTCGATGGCGGCACCCTCGCCGGTGAGGACCTTGAGTCCGATGCCGCATTCGGTGAGGTCGTGGACGGTGTTCACCAGGTGCCGCAAATCCCGGCCCAGCCGGTCCAGTTTCCACACCAGCAGGGTGTCCCCGGCGTTCATGCCTTTCAGGCAGGCGGCGAGCTGGGGACGGTCGTCCTTCTTCCCGGAGGCGTGGTCCTCGTAGAGCTTCGACGGATCGACTCCTGCGGCCAGGAGCGCGTCGCGTTGCAGGTCGGTGCTTTGCGACCCGTCCGTTTTCGAGACCCGCATGTATCCGATCAGCATGGCCGGACCTCCTTGTCATTTATACGTTCGTTTACGTGACAGCTTGCATCGGAAAACATGCATATCTGAAAATTGTCACTTTACCCGTTACTTATTCTAAGTGATGCAAAGGGTGAGTTTTCTTGAATATATGACAAGCGATGCCGTGAGATTCGGGGCTCCCACTCGTTGATCGATTCGAGGCCGCGGCCAGGGTCCGGAACCTGCCGGAGCGATCACACATCCGAAGGCCGCCCGGGGAACCACCGGGCAATGGAACCGAAGCACGTTCCGCGGTTGCGGAAGGGCTCAGGCGTACGGTCCGATGGGCGGCTTATGCTCCATTTGGTCGATGGCAATGCCAAGCTCCTCGAAGTCGGCCAATACCCGTTCGGCTGCCTCCGGGGTGCGGCACCCGTAGAGCATGAAGTTGTACAGGACCTGGGCTTCGCTCGGGTCGCCTCTGGCGATTTCCATGATCTCTTCCATCGACTCCCGTATTTTGGCCCAATGATCCTCGTAGGTGGAAACCTGCACGGAGACAGGCTTGGGCGGCGGGTTGGGCTTGCACGGTGGGGATCCCGCATAGACCGCACGTTCCGGCTCGGGACTGAAAAGGGCGGCTTCTTCACCTTTGCCCAGGGCGGCCCCACGTCCCAGCAGGTCCATGGCGGCGGCGGCAGCCTCAAGCAGCTGGGATTGGATGGGCCAACGGAGTGCCTCGAAAGGTTTCCAGACCCCTTGCCCCGCTCGGACTCGGTGGCCGCTGGCTGCCCATGCGGCTCGGAGGCCGCGGGTGCCCGGACCCCAGTATTTTGCAGGGGTGCTTACTTCGTTGAGCAGGGTTCTGAGCAGCCGGAACCAGATGGCGGCGTGGACGCTGCGGCGCGGCAGATCCACCTTGCCTGTTGTCAATGCTTGATGCGTTCGGCGGTCCATTTCCAAAACGGCCGGGGATGGCCGCTGTTCCAGATCTGTGCTGTCTTTTGACCAAATCGGGCCACCAACGAAGGCGACGAGGGGTTCCAGCAGACGGTGGTGGATCGGGCAGCTCAGCATGATCGGCAGATGCCACATCAGCAGCAGTCCCTGGCGTTCGGGGTCGGCAAGGCAGTCCGGACAGGCGCGTTTTATGGGGTGGTCGGGTACCCACGCTCGCCATTCTTCCTCCATGGTCTTGGCTCTGCTTCGGGGGCCATGCATGACGGAGGACCGGTGCACGTAGTTGTGGAAGGCGCCCGCCATGGGCTGCACACTGTCGAGCAGCCAGGGTGTCCATCCGGCCAGCGTCATGGCGTGGATGCGATCGGCGCTGACTCCCGTACGTTCGGCAAGCCCCGCAATGAGTCCGCTTGGTGCCTCGATATCCACGCTCGGGAGCGCCTTGTTGTGCAGGACGTCCGCGAGACCGTAGTGCAGGCCGAGCCCGTGTTGGAGCAGCTCAAAGGTGTCCATGTGAAAGCCGGCGGCAAGCCGGTGCAGCCACGAGGAAAGGGCCTCGCCCTCGATCGGCGCCGGGTGCACTGGCCACTTACGCGCCGGTTTCACCCCAGTTCTCGTTCGAATTGCCGCCGGCGTTCGGTGGGCCCGGTGTATTCGGCCAGGGACAGGCTGGTGTGGTTGATGGATTCCTCGCCACATTCCACGGCGGCAACCGCCGCCTCGGTGAGCAGCCGGGTGAGCTCGCCGATGGTCCCTTCGCTGCGGGCCAGCAGGTAGCGGGCCATGTCCTCGGTGGCGATCGATGAGGGGCTGCGCAGCGGAAAGGACGAGGCGAAGCTTGCCAGCAGCGATGCCGTCTGGCCTCCTTCGACCCACCGTGGCAGGCTGAACGGCTCAAACCGGTTTTCGAGCTGGTCATCGGAGCGAATGGCAAGGTATGCCTCGCGGGTCCCGACTCCCACCAAGGGGATGCGCAATTCGTTGCCGAGATACCGCAGCAGGTTCAAGAACTCGCGGCGGCTGGCGTCGCGTCCGGCCAGCACGTTGTGCAGCTCGTCGATCACCAGCATCCGCACACCGGTCCGGCGCAGGAGCTCGATCGCCAGGCGTTCCAGGTCGCCGATTCGTTGCCGGGGTTGCAGCGGGGCACCCATGGCCGCGAGCAGTGCCGCATAGAACCTGGGGACGGAGGGGTCCGAGGGCATCTGCACAATCAGCAACGGGATGTGCTCGGCGTCGGCGCTGGAAACCGGACGGTGTCGACGGGCGAATTTCTCGATGATCATGGACTTGCCGTTGTTGGTTGGCCCGATGAGCAGCAGGTTGGGCATCCGCTGCTTGCTCGGCCATGCGAACATCGAGTGCAACCGGTCGAGTGCCTCAACGGCACGCTCATAGCCGATCCAGCGATCGGACCGGATGTGTTGCACGCGCTCAGCATCGGGCAACCGGCTCAGGACCTGGGCGCTGGGCTGCAGGTGGGCAAGGTCTTCGCGCATTCTCACCATTCCTCGATGTCGTCGAACGGTACCGCCGCGTGCACTGCGTCGTTGTCGCTTCCTTCCTCGTCGGCGCTCGGCGGTTTCAGGGTCGGCGGGGTGTCCGTGTCGGCCGGGAGGTGCACCCTGCGTTCTCGATCGCGTCTGCTCTTGCGGGTCTCTTTTTGTGCGGTGCGGCCTTGTTCGCGCAACCGGGACAGTGCGTGGCGATGCTCCCACAGGGTGACGGCCGGGTGCGACAGCGTGCGGTACGGGACCTCCACGTAGTACTTGCCCTCCGGGTCGAGAACCCAAATCCGGCTGATGTCGCGGGGGTCCCGGCGAATCACGAACTTGCCCAGATGGCCCCGTTGGGCCACCCACGGGCGCAGTGCGTTGGCGAAGTAATGCACGTGATCGATCACGAAACCGGTGCGGGTCAGGGTGCGCCGGAGTACCGGCAGGAAGTCGATCAGGAATGCGTTCGGGTTGCCCACCACCGCTGGTGTCCCGGCGGCGGCGACTCCTTGGTCCCACCGGCCGGCCGGGGTCTGCGCCAACCCGGAGTGAACGCTTCCGTGATAGGCGGCCACGGCAAGAACCATCCAGCGTTCCAGCTCGCGCAGCGTCAAGGCCGCCCTCTTTTCCGAGGGATAGCTGCCGCGCTGCGCCGGGTTGGAGAAAGTCGTGCCGGGCAATTCGTGCACCTTGGCCATCGCCGTGCCAATGACCCGCTCGACGATACCGCCGTAGTGTGGCCGCCCGGGCGGCCGGTAGCTCAGCTCGATGGAATGTTGTTCACAGCCCCGGCGCAAGGCTTCGCTCTTGAACTCCGCGGCATTGTCCATGTACAAGCGTTGCGGCTTCCCGCTCATCGGCCAGTCCACCGCGACGTCGAGGCCCTCGATCCATGGCCTTTTGTCACAGCACACCTGGGCCAGGCACAGCCCCACCGATACCGCCGAAGGGGCCTCCAGGGTGATGACCATTCCGACAAGACAGCGGCTGTACACATCGATCGCTGCCGTCAGGTAGGGACGCCCGATGACTTGGCGATCACGTTCATCGACCACCATGAGATCAATGACCGTGTGATCGATCTGGACCACCGCCAGCGGGGCCTCCACCGCGGGAGGCGTGTCACCGGCGGCCCTCAGGCTGCGGGCACCGTCGACGCCTTCCCTGCTCTGCTTGACCTGCGCCTGGTGCAGCAACATGATCCGCCGTGCCACGCTGTTGCGTGACGGGGCCGGCAGGTCCCGCGATCGGCAGATCTGTGCGATGTCCCGGTGCACCACCGCGAGGCTGAGGCGCTGCAGGTCCAGGTACTCCGATCGGATCGTTTCCCGGATGATGGATTCAACGGCTTCGGGCAGGCGCCCGCTGCCCCGGCCTCCATCCGAGTGGCCCGGGGCCAAATCCGTCACCAACCCCGTGCCCTGCCGGTGTCGCCGGAGCAGTTCATACACTTGACGGCGCGAGATGCCCAACGTTGTTCCGGCGGCATCCGCAGCCTGGGCCGAAACCGGGCCCGCCGCCGCGAGGGAGAAGATCACCTCGGCCCGCTGCCGGGCCCGGTTCCAGTCTTCGTCCGGCATGGAGAAAACCCCGCGCTCGGCTAGGCGGGAGTCGTCCGCGCTCACGAAAAGCACCGGCAGTGCATAGGACTATGGACCATAGTGCATGGTAATGCAGATGACTCCCGACAAACTAGGTGTCAGAAGCCGGCTGCACTCGCCCGTGAATCCGGGAAACCCAATGAAGACGACTTCGGAAAATGACATTTTCTAATATCGGATTTTTGGGTCTCGGGTGTCGGGGGGGGGGGGGCCCCCCCCCCCCCCCCCCCCCAAAAAAAAAAAAAAAAAAAAAAAATAAAAAGAAAAAAAAAAAGGGGTGTTTTTTAAAAGGGGGTTTTTGTTT
>NZ_JAUSSH010000012.1 GCF_030812255.1 Paeniglutamicibacter psychrophenolicus
TGGGGGGGGTGGGGCTCCCCCCCGTCACCCTCGCCGGGTTCATCATCTACGTGGGTTCGCCCGGCCCGGACTTGCGCGCCCTGTCCCCGGACCCGGCGGGCCGCGGCCGGGCCGTCGCTCTTTTTCCGGTGCGGGTTTCCGGCTGGTAGCGTTCGAACCATGCTTGAGATTCGCCCCTTCACCGCCGCCGACGGCTCCGAGGCGCTTGCCGCGCGCACCGAACTGGACGCCGAGGACTTTGATTTCCTGCTTGGCTACTCCTCCCGGCGGGGCTTTGATTCCTACCTGGAGCAATTGCAGGCGCACGAGGACGGACTGGGCCTGCCTCCGGGATGGGTGCGCTCGGCGCTGTGGGGCGCCTTCGTCGACGGGCACCTGGTGGGCCGCACCTCCATCCGGTTCGAACTCAATGAGAACCTGCGGGCCGTCGGCGGGAACATCGGCTACGCGGTGCGTCCCGCGCACCGGCGCCGCGGCTACGCCACACAAATCCTGAGCCTGTCGCTGGCGCAACTGGCCCAGCGCAACATCGAAACGGCGCTGGTGACCTGCCGGGAAGACAACCTCGCTTCGGCCCGCACCATCGAGGCCAACGGGGGAGTGCTGGAGAACATCATCGAGGCCTCCGACGGGCCGACCAAGCGGTACTGGGTTCCCACCTCCGCGACGCCCCGGGGCTGAACCGGGGAGGATGCACCACGGGGTCCGGGACCCGGGGCGGGGACCCGCATTGGCCGTTCGAAGCGGTGGTGGCCTAGGATGGGAAGGACGCCCCGACCCGGTGCGGCTTGCCCGGAAAACGGCGGCCGTCCAGGGAATTTCGGGCCCCGAGGACGGATGGAGGTGACCGCACGCATGGATGACGGACCTAGTCGATCTATCACGCCGCGCGAGCATCACCTGGGTGCTCGGGAAGCCCTGGCCCTCCAGCACTGATCCTCCCTTCCTCCGCCGGATGCCCATGCACCGGCCCTCCGGGGGAATGGATCCCGCACCCTTGCGCGCACCGCGCCGAGGCTGCAGATCCCGGTGAACGGATCACGGCCGGAGGCCACAGCGGGCCGTCCCGGGGATTCCGGCGCCTGCTGCGCGGTTGTGTTTTTGCGCAACACCCAGCCCACACCACCCATTCCTGGCACACGTCGCCAAGCACGCGCCTGCGCGATGCATGCGTGTGTTTTCACCGGAGGGAACCGGATCATGATCAAGACGCCCACCAGCTCGTTTGATTTCAGCGCGGAACAACTGGCCAAGGCCCTGGCCGCCAACGACATTGCCGCGACTTCAAGGGTGTTCCACCCCCTGGGGACCGCCGAGACGCTGGAACAACTTGAACGCCTGAACACCTTTGACCGGGCGCTGGCCTACCGCACGCTGCCCAAGGACCGGGCCATGGAGGTCTTCGAGCGACTTGACGCCTCCTTGCAGGCGGACCTGGTCGCGGGCCTGCAGGAGGCCGACGTTGCCGAGGTCTTTGCGGCGATGAGCCCCGATGACCGGGTGGCGCTGCTCGACGAGCTGCCGGCCGCGGTGGCGAACCGGTTGATCCTGGGACTGACCGAGAAGGAACGCGCGCTGACCAGCACCGTGCTGGGCTACCCGCAGGGCGCGGTCGGGCGCTACATGAGCCCGGAGTTCGTGATCACCCACCCGGAGATGAGTGCGGGGGAGACCCTGGGGCGGGTGCGCGCCCAGCTCGACGACGCCGAGTCCGTCTACACCATCCTCGTCACGGACACGGGCCGGCACCTGGTGGGCGTGGTGTCGTTGCGCGATGTGCTGCGCGCCGAACCGGCCGAGCGCGTGCAGGACATCATGAAGAAGCCGATCAGCGTGGGTGCGACGCTCGACGCGGAGGAAGCCGCCCGCTATTGCGCCGACGCCAAGATCCTGGTGCTGCCGATCGTTGACGCCGAGGAACGCCTCGTGGGGATCCTGACGGTCGATGACGCGCTGCGGATCCTGGAGGATGCCGAGTCCGAGGACGCGGCGCGGTCCGGTGGCACCGAGCCGCTGCGCCGCCCCTACCTGGCAACCCCGGTGCGCTCCATCGTGCGGGCCCGGGTGGTGTGGCTGCTGGTGCTGGCGCTCGGCGCCACCCTGACGGTCCAGGTCATCGGCGCGTTCGAGGCGACCCTCGAGGCGCAGGTGGTGCTCTCGCTGTTCATCCCGCTGCTCATCGGCACCGGCGGAAACACCGGCAACCAGGCGGCCACCACCATCACCCGCGCCCTGGCGCTGGGGGACGTGCGCCCGCGCGACGTGTTCAAGGTGCTTGTGCGCGAGGTGCGGGTCGGCGCGCTGCTGGGCCTGCTGCTCGGGTCCCTGGGCTTCGCCATCGCTGCGCTGGCCTTCGAGGTGCCCATCGGGCTGGTCATCGGGCTCACGCTGCTGGGGGTGTGCACCATGGCCGCGAGCATCGGCGGGCTGATGCCGTTGCTGGGCAAGGCGGTGCGCGCGGACCCGGCGGTGTTCTCCAACCCGTTCATCTCCACCTTCGTGGATGCGGCCGGGCTGATCATCTACTTCCTGATCGCCACCAGCGTGCTGGGGCTCTAGGAAAAGCCCGGCAAAGGGGCCCCGACGTGCCGTTTCATTCGTGCCCACGGTCCAGGGCCGCGGGGCACGGATGACATCATGGTACCGGCTGGGAGCCCTTCTGGGCAGACCCTTTCGGCGGGACCTCCAGCGGTGCTACGGTGAGCAGACGGTTCGAATCGGCACGCGGGCTTCCCCGCGTGGGAAGGAGCTCCCCCATGGCATCACGCGCAGGTTCCACAGGAATCGACGCCTCGCTCTACCGTCGAGAGGGCCAATGGTGTACCGCCCTCGTAGACGTTTCGCTTGGAACAACCGCCGCGCAGGAAGCGGTTGACGCACTGCCCGAGGTCGTGGGCAAGCTGCTCGCCTCGCAGCAGGCCTCGGAGGCCGACATTGCCGCCATGGCCGAAGCGCTGCTGCCGGCGCAGGGCCATGCATCCCCGGTGGCCCGCTTCGTCGCGGTGAACAACGGAGAGGTGGTTCTCGACGAGCTCATTGACGGACTGAAGGTCGAGGCCGCGGACGTCGACTGCGGCCCGTTCCCCAACCTGGTCGCCCTGGCCCGCGCCCGCGGCGGGCAATTCCCCTACCTGGTGGCCGAGGCCAGCAAGGACGGCGGCGAGGTGCGGCTCTACCATTCCTCGGTCCAAGGCGTCGGCGAGTCCCGCGGCGTCACCGGGGACCCCGAGGAGGCACACCACGCCCGGAAGGTTCCGGGCCGCTACGACGAACCCAAGAACCGCTCCAACACCGAGGAGATCTGGCGGCGCAACGCGGACGAGCTGGCCAAGCAGATCGACGAGCTGGCACGCGAGAACTACGTGAAGCTGATCGTGCTGGCCGGGGACATCAAGGCCCGCGAGCTGGTGGCCGGCAAGCTCGGTTCGGCGCACAAGCCGATCACCAGCATCCTCGAGCAGCACACGCGCACCGGTGGCGCGGACCAGGCGGCCTTCGCCGCCGCCGTGCAGGGACAGGTCGACGAGGTCCTGGGCCGGGACGTGGAGGAACTGTCCAAGCGCGTGGCCAATCGCACCGGAAACGACCGACCGGATTTGGCCCTGGGCTTCGACGAGGTCGTGGCCGCGCTGCAGCAGGCCCAGGCCGACACGGTGCTGGTGGGGCAGTACCAGGACGATGAGACGCTCATGGCCCTGGATGCCGACCCGTGGCTGTGCGGCGAGGACTCCGAGGAACATTCCGAATCGGTCATCGGGTCCTGGCCGGCCCCCGAGGTGCTCCTGCGTGCCACGGCGTTGACCGATGCCACCATCCGCTATGTGCCCGAGGGCGTGCTGCCCGAGGGCGTGGGCATTGCCGCGCTGCTGCGCTGGCCCAACACCGCCGAGCCGGCGAGCTGACGGCAGGAGGGAAACGGCAAGGTCCGTGGGGCGCGAACCATCGGTTCGCGCCCCACGGACCTTTTTCCTGCCCGGCGGGAGGCAATGCTACTTGGCCAGTGCCTCCAGGGCCCGGATGTTCGCGTCCATCCAGGAGACATAGTCGGTGCTCGGCGGCAGCGTCTCGGTGAAGTCGATGACCTCGACGTTGGCGGCGTCGGCCAGGGCGCGGATGCGTTCGGTCTGCGGGCTTTGGGTCTGGGTGTTGTAGGCCAGCACGTCGATGGCGCCGTTGTCGAACAACCTGCCCATCTCGTTGAAGGCCTGCGGTGAGACCTCGCTGCCGCCCTCGATGGATTCGCTCAGGCCCTCGGGGGTGGCGTCCTCCATCCCCAGGTCCTCAAGCAGGTGGAAGGGCACCGGTTCGGTCATGGCGAAGTGCTTGGCTTCCAGCGAGCCGCGCAGGGTTGCGACCTTGGCTTCCAGTCCCTGGAGCTCGGTGGCCAGTTCCGCCGCGTTCGCGGTGAAGGTCGAGGCCTTCGCCGGGTCGAGGGCGGACAGCCGTGCGGCGATCTCGTCGGAGAGCAGGCGCATGGATTCGAGGTCGTACCAGACGTGCTCGTTGAAGGCGGCGTGGTCGTGGCCGGCATGGTCCTCGGCGGTTTCGCCCGCGTGGTCAGCGTGTTCCTCGTCGGTTTCGCCCTCATCGGCCACCGGGGAGGTGTCCACCGCGCGGATGACGGTGGTGGCGGGAAGGTCCAGGTCCTTGGCCAGCACATCCATGAAGGCGTCGTATCCGCCGCCGTTGGCGACCACCAGCCGGGCCTTGGACATCGCGAGCTTGTCACGCGAGGTCGCCTCGTAGGAGTGCGGGTCCTGGGACACCGAGTCGATGAGGGCGGTGGCCTGCACCGCGTCGCCGCCGACCTTTTCCACGAGGTTGGCGTATACCGTGGTGCTGGTGACCACCTGGAGCTGCTCGCTGCCGGGGGCCGGCTCGTCGCCGGCGGCGTTGCCGCCACAGGCGGCAAGTGCGAGGGTTCCGGCAAGGGCCAGGGGAAGCAGGGTGCGGGCGCGGCGATTCATGGGGCGGGAAGGTCCTTGTGTCGGGTGAAGGGATATTGCGTTCGGTTTCCCACCCTACCTTAAACAAGAACGATTCGCATTAGGCGTCGAGGTGCCGGCCCGCATCCACCGGGACCCCGTCCGGCAGGGGCGAAACCGATGCCGACGGAACCAGGGCCCGCCGTCCGGTTGGCCGGGAGGCGGCTTCGGCGGGAGCTGCGCCCGAGCCGACCGCCTTGACGACAGCCACCGCTATTGCGGTGGTCACCGGGATGGCCAGGACCAGGCCGATCGAACCCACCAGGATGCGGATGACCTCCTCGGCCATCTGCCCCGTGGTGAGGGTGTCGACCAGGGGCCGGTCGTACAGGCTGACCAGCACCAGGATGGGCAGGGCCGCACCCGCGTAGGCGAAGGCGATGGTGTAGACCGTCGAGGCGATGTGGTCCCGGCCGATGCGCATGCCCGAGGCGAAAAGCTGCCGGGCGGTGGAGTGCGGTGCGATCTCCGCCAGCTCCCACACCGCGGAGGACTGGGTGATGGTCACGTCGTTGAGCACGCCCATGCCGGCAATGAGCAGTCCGCACAGCAACAGCCCGGAGAGGCTCAGCTGCGGCACCACGGTGCTCAGCGTCAGCGCCGCGTCGTCAGTGGCCCCGGTGAGCGCCGCCGCATCGGTGGCCCAGACGGCAATCGCCGCGGTGACTCCCAGCCCGAAAAGTGTCCCGAGCAGGGCCGTGGAGGTCCTGGCCGAGAAGCCGTGGGCAAAATACAGGGCGGCAAACATGACGACGGTGGAGGTGGTCAGCCCGACCAGCATCGGGGACTCGCCCTCCAGCAGCGCCGGAATCATGAAGCCGACGATAAAGGCCAGCCCGCCAACGAGCCCGGCCAGCGCACGCAGCCCGCGCCAACGCGCGACCAGGCAGACGACCACCGCGTAGATGATCCCCAGCAGGACCAGCGGGGTCGAGCGCACGAAGTCAACAAAGACGTAGGGTGCCGAGGAATCGGTGGTGTGCGACAAATCGAGGTACTTGATCTTGTCCCCTGCCACCAGGGGCCGGGACTGGGTGGTTTCCGGGGGCACCTCCAAGGCGAAGGATGCGCCGCCGGCTTCGGGTGCGACGTAGGAAACATCGCACGGCAGTTCCTTGCCGCCGACCTCGTCCAGGCCCTGGGTGGAGGGACAGGTCTCGCTCACGGTCCGCGTGACGGTGCCGGTGGAGAGCTCCACGCCGTTCGCGGTGTCAAAGACATCACCCAGGGGAGCCTGGGTGATGCCGCCGCTGGGCCAGAGGACCAGGGTGGCCACGAAGGCCAGCACCCCGACCGGGGCCAGCAGGATCCACAGGATGAGGTTGGCGCGGCGGCGCCTGGCCGGGTCGACGAGTACATCGCCGTGGTGGTGTCCACCCATGAAAGTTCAGCTCCAGATCGGTTGGAAGGCCTTGCGTCCCCAAGGATTGCCCAAGGGAACAGTGTAGCGATTCGAGAAGAACAACCGGCGTGTGTGCCAGCCGGCGGTCTCCGGGAAGCCGGTCCCGGAACGGGAAATTGGACCGCGCAGCACCAGGATGTGCCCGGCTGGAATCGATCCCATGTCGAAAATTCGCGTGCGCGATGCGTACTGCCGGCGTGCCGAAGAATACATCCAGGCCGTGGGCTCCATGGACCATGTCCATCGGGACGACCGCGAACTGGTGCTCAAGAAGGCGAAGCTTGCCGACGGGCTGGTCCTTGATGCCGGATGCGGTCCCGGCCACTGGACCAATTTCCTGCAGGAACATGGCGCCGAGGTCACGGGGGTGGATCTCGCCCCGGCATTCGTCGAGCGTGCGCGGCAACGGTTCCCGCGGGTGCCCTTCCGGGACGGCAGCCTCGAGGACCTCCAGGTGCCTGACGGATCGGTCGCCGGGATCCTGTCCTGGTACTCGATCATCCACACCGATCCCGGGGACGTGGGCAAGATCCTGGACGAATTCGCCCGCTGCCTCAAACCCGGCGGCTACCTCGTGGCCGGGTTCTTCGAGGGTCCGCGACTTGAGGCCTTCGACCACCAGATCGTGGGGGCCTACCGGTGGCCGGTGCATGAACTGTCCGGCGCACTCGAGGATGCCGGCTTCAGCGTGCGTGGGGTCCGCACGAGGACCGACCCGGGCAGACGGCCCCACGGTGCGATTCTTGCCCGGAAGGACCTTGGCGACAACCAGCTTGGGGACCAGGGTTTGGGGACCCGGTTTTCCGCCGCATCACCAGGCGTCGTGACCCGGTGCCCGGAATCAGCCCCGGTGCCCGGCGGTGTCCCCGGGAACGGCGACGACCTGGACGTCGTCCTCATGCGTGAGCGTCCCCGGGCCGGTTGAACGCAACTCGACCCACCCGACGCCGTACCGGTCCAGCAGCCGAAGGTATCCCTCGGTCATCTCCAGCAAGTGGGAGGCCGTGCCTTTGAACCAGGAACGGGCCCCGGGCGGCGAATAGCATTCCGGGGACGCAATGACGGGATCTGGATACAAGCCGTTGGCCGCATCGTTGGCGGCACGGTGCCAGGCCGCATCGACCGGGGTAAGCATTCCGGAGGCCGCCAGCCCGTTGCCCAGCGCAAACACACCCGGGAAGCGGCCATGCCGGTTGGGGGTGTTGCTCTGGTACCGGATGAATTCCATGCCTCGAGACTACGGCAACGGGCGGTGCCGGACCCCCCAATGGATCCCGCAATCGTCCGCAGGATTTCCGGGGACCTAGCGCTGCTTGAAGACGGTGTCCTGCCAGGCCTTGTGCACATCGGTGTCGTGGGAGATCAGCACGTGCTTGACGTTGGTGTATTCCTCAAAGGAGTAGGAGCTCATGTCCTTGCCGAAGCCCGAGGCCTTATACCCGCCATGCGGCATTTCCGAGACGATCGGGATGTGCTCGTTGATCCACACGCAGCCGGCCTGGATCTGGGCGGCGGCACGCATTGCCAGGTTCACGTTGCCGGTCCAGGCCGAGGCGGCCAGCCCGTAGGGGGTGTCGTTGGCCAGGGCGATGCCCTGTTCATCGGCCTCGAAGGGCAGCGCGACCAGCACGGGACCGAAGACCTCGTCCTGGACGATCTCGGAATCCTGTGCGGCGCCGGTGATGAGCGTGGGGCGGTAGAACGCCCCGGGCAGCTCCGGGGCCAGCCCGCCGGCCAGCACGCTGGCGCCGGAGTCCCGGGCGCGCTGGACCATGGAGGCGACCTTGTCGCGGTGGGCGAAGGAGATCAGCGAGCCCATGTCGGTGTCCGGGTCGGCGGGATCTCCCACGACCATGGCGTCCATGAGTTCGGCCACCCGTGCGGTGAACTTCCCGAACAGCGAGGAATGCACGTAGGCACGGGTCGCGGCGGTGCAGTCCTGGCCGGCATTGATGGTGGAACCGGCCACGGCGCCGTGGGCCGCGGCCTCCACGTCGGCGTCGGCAAAGACGACCAGCGGCGCCTTGCCGCCGAGTTCCAGGTGCACGCGCTTGCCGGTCTCGGCGGCCATTTCCATGATGCGCCGGCCCACGGCCGTGGAACCGGTGAAGGAGCTCATGGCCACCTGCGGGTGGCGGACCAGGGCCTCGCCGACCTCGCGGCCGGAACCCGTGACGATGTTGATGACCCCGTCGGGGATGCCTGCGGCGGTGGCCGCCTCGGCGAAGACGAGCGAGGTTGCCGGGGTCAGTTCGCTGGGCTTGAGCACGATGGTGTTGCCGGCCGCGATCGCCGGAAGGATCTTCCAGGCCGCCATCTGCAGCGGGTAGTTCCACGGGGCGATCGAGCCGATCACTCCGATCGCCTCGCGGCGGATCATCGAGGTGGAGTTTCCGGCGTAGTCCCCGGCGGCCTGGCCCTGCAGGTGGCGTGCGGCGCCGGCGAAGAAGTTCACGTTGTCGATGGTGCCGGGTACGTCGAACTCGGTGGACATGCGCGTGGACTTGCCGGTCTGGGCGGTTTCCAGCGCGGCGAGCTGCCCGGCGCGGGAGGCCAGCTCGGTGGCGAAGGCCAGCAGGAAGTCGGAGCGGGCACCGGGGGTCAGCCGCGACCAGGTGGTGAAGGCCGTAGCGGCGGCGGCCACCGCGTCCTCGACATCCCGGGGGCCTGCATAGTCGATGACCGAGTCGACCGCCCCGGTGGCGGGGTTGATGCGTTCGGCGGTCGGGCCCGAACCCACGCGGTAGGAGCCGTTGATGTACTGGTTGCCCTGGCCGGCGGTGCTCATGAATTGCTCCCGGTGGTATCCGTGGGGGTGAAGTAGATCTTGCGAAGCGGCTCGGTGACGGTCCAGGTGGTCTGCATGCCAGCGCTCAGGCGCATGATGGTTCCGGGCACCAGGTCGGCGGTGCGGGCGGGGTGGCCCTCGAAGGCGGCGATGACCACCGTGCCGTGCCCGGCGGTGACGACGAAGATTTCCTCGGCCTCCACGTCGTACAGGGAGCCGGCGGCCATCTCCCAGATCCCGAATTCGGTCCCGGCCAGGGTGCCGAGTTCCACCAGCGCGGTGGTGGTGGTTTCGTCGGCCGCCTGAGAGGGGGCCACCGGTTTGTGGTCCAGGGGCACGCGGTTCACGCGCAATGCCTGGCCGCCCAACAGGTGCGGGAAGTCGGGGGTGCTCACGAGTCGAACCCCATTCCGAGCCGGTCCATGGCCTTGAGGAACGGGCCGCGCCTGCCCTCGTTCCGGTCGGCCTTGACCAGGCCGTTGGTCATCAATTTGACGCCCAGCCAGGCCACCGGTTCCGGGGGGAAGGGCAACGGCTTCTTCCTGACCATTTCCAGTTCGGTCAGCTCGGTCGTGGCGCCCGAGAGCAGATCGAGCATGACCCGTGCCCCGAAGCGCGTGGCACCCACGCCCAGTCCGGTGTACCCGGCGCAGTAGGCGACGCGTCCGCCGTGGGAGGTGTCGAAGAAGGCGAAGAAGCGGCTGCAGGTGTCGATGGCCCCGCCCCAGGCATGGGAGAACCTGATGCCCTCCAGCTGCGGGAAGGTGCCCACGAAGTGCGCGGCGAGCTTCCGGAAGGTCTCGTGGTGGGTGTCGTATTGGTGCTTGACGCCCCGCCCGTAGTGGTAGACGGCGTCGTAGCCGCCAAAGAGGATGCGCCAGCCGCCGTTCGCATCCACGGTGGGGCGGGAGTAGTGGAAGCGGTTGTTCATGTCGGCCAGGCCCATGCCTTCCTCCCAGCCGATGGCCGCACGCTGCTGATCGGTCAGCGGCTCAGTCATCAGGGCGTAGTCGTACACCGGGATGGTGTGCATCCGGTGGCGCTTGAGCAGCGATGGGAACACATTGGTGGCCAGGGCGACCCGCGCGGCGGTGATGTGCCCCGCCCCGGTGCGCACCCCGATCGATTCGGGGGTGGAAGTCAGTTCCTCGCCCTTGGTGTGCTCGAAGATCTTCACGCCCAGCTCCAGGGCGACCCGGCGCAGGCCCCAGGCGAGCTTGGCCGGGTGCACCAGCACGGTGGTGTGCTTTTCCCAGTTTCCGCCCTCGAAGATCGGCGAGTTGATGTGGCTCCTGACCTCCTGTGCGTCCATGAAGGGCACTTCGGGGTTGGCCGCCGCCTCCTCCTTGAGCCAGGACACCTGGTGTTGTTCGGTGGCGACGTTCAGCACGCCGCTCGGTGCCAGGTCGCAGTCGATGTTGTACCTCTGGATGGTTTCGACGATGCCGGCGAGGTTTTCGGCGCCAAGCTCGGTGAGCCGCTTGTTTTCCCTGGGCAGGTGCTTTTCGCCGTTGGATGCCCCGTGCACCAGCGATGCCTCGCAGAAACCGCCGTTGCGCCCGGAGGCGGCCCAGCCGATGGTCTCAGATTCGATCAGGGTGACATCCCGGGCAGGGTCCGCTTCCTTGGCCAGCAACGCGGTCCACAACCCGGAGTAGCCGCCGCCGACGACCAGCAGGTCGGTGGACACGCTGCCTTCCAACGCCGGAAGCGGGGCCGGGCGGTCGGGGTGCTGCAGCCAGTAGGGGGAGTAGTCGGTGCCGGACAGCGCCGCGTCGATGGTGGACCCGGAAACGGCCGCCTCGATGCGGTCAAAGGAGACGTGGGTGCCGTTGGAGGTGGCAGGAATGCTGCTCATGGAGGTTCCTTGCATGGATAAAGTGAACGGGGGTTCGAGTAAAAGATGCCTGCGGGAGAACTGGAGCCGAAGCGGTGCCCCTAGACACCCGCGGTGGCCCGGGTGAAGACCGCGTGCCCGGAGGCGAGGGTGAGTTCCACCCCCACCCGGTGCAGGTCGCGGGAGGGGATGGAGAATGGATCGGCATCCAGCAGCGCCAGGTCGGCCCGTGCCCCGGGGCGGAGGTGTCCCCCTTCATGGTCGCGGTTCACCCAGGCGCTGCCGGCCGTGTATCCGCGCATGGCCTCCAGCACCGTGATGGCCTGCTCCGGGACCAGTGGCGTTCCCTGGGGGTGGCCGGGCTCGGTGCGGTTGACCGCGACGTGGATGGCCGCAAACGGGTCGGGCGTGGAAACCGGCCAGTCCGATCCCATCACCAGGTGCGCCCCGGCATCGATCAGGGAGCGGAAGGGGTACTGCCAGCCGGCGCGTTCCCCGCCCAGGATCGGGTTGGTCAGCTCCAGCATTTGCTCGTCGTTGCAGGCCCAGAGCGCCTGGGCGTTGATGCCCAAGCCCAGGGCCCCGAACCTTGCCACGTCGTCGGGGTGGATGACCTGTACGTGGGCGAGGTGGTGGCGCCCGCCGGTGGCGCCGTTGGCCGCGCGGGCGGCCTCGAGTGCATCCAGGCCCATGCGCGCGGCGCCGTCGCCGATGACGTGCAGGTGCAGGTCGAATCCCGCGGCGTCCAGCGCCACGGCGACCGCGGTGAGCACCTCGGCGGAGAGGTAGCGCAGCCCGGTCTCGTCCGGGGAGTCGGGGGCGCAATCGCAGGAGCGCGGGTAGGGATCGAGCATGGCGGCGGTCCGGTTCTCCGCGACCCCGTCGACCATGATCTTCGCGGTGGTGGTGCGGAATCCGGCGACGGCGTTTTCCTTCCGGCGGGCCAGGAAATTGTCGACCAGGGCGGGCACGGACTCGAGGGTGGTCTCGCGGGGAACCCAGAGTGCGCCTGCCGCCTTGCCGGTGAGCAGGCCCTCGGCCAGCAACCCGCGGTAGATGGGCGAGCCGTCAGCGTAGCCGGCGTAGTTGCCCAGGAGCGCTTCCTGCCATCCGGTGATCCCGAAGGAGTGCAGGTACCGCTGTCCGGCCAGCAGCCCCGCGCGCAGGGCGGCCGGATCGGGTGCGGGGATCAGGGCGTTGACCAGGTCCATGGCGCCCTCGTGCAGGGTTCCGGTGGGTTTCCGGTGTGCATCGCGTTCGATGCGGCCGTCGACCGGGTCCGGCGTCTGCGCGGTGATCCCGGCAAGCCGCAGGGCCGCGGAATTGACCCAGGCACCGTGGTAGTCGCGGTTGACCAGGTAGGTGGGGGTCTCGCCGGTGAGGGGGTCCAGCATTGCGGCGGTGGGCGTGCCGCCGGGGAAATCGCTCATGGACCAGCCGCCGCCGGTGATCCAGTCGCCGGTGTGGGTGGCGGCGAAGGAAGCGATGGCGGCCAGGGTGTCGTCGGGGCCGTCGGCGCCGGTGAGATCGCAGGCCAGGGATTCCACCCCGCCCATCAGGACATGGACATGCGCGTCGATGAAGCCGGGGGACAGTGCGCGGTCGGCCAGGGACACGTCGTTGCGCGGGTCCGGGAGCGCGCGGCGGACCTGTGCCTCGGGCCCCACTGCGAGGATGCGGCCGTTGCGCACGGCGAGCGCGCTGCCTGCGGGCAGGACGTTGCGGCCGTTGAAGATGGTGCCCGAATGAAATAGCCAGCTCGTGCTCACGGATGCCCTTTCGGCGTCGGTGCGGATGGTCCCGGAAGGGTCGTGTCCGCGCCATTGGGGACGTGACCCACTTCATAAAATCGCACCCATAACCTAAAGTCAACAGTGTTGACTTCAAGGCGAGGGCAAGGGAGCGCCACCACCGATGGACAACGACAAGCCAGTGGGCAAGGCACCTGCGAGGCGCCGCAGGGCCCAGGGGCTCGGTCGCGAGGTCATCCTCGAGGCCTGCCTGCGGCTCGCTGCCGGGACCGAATCCGATGCGCTGTCCTTCCGCAAGATCGGCAAGGAGCTTGGGGCGGACCCCACGGCGCTCTACCGCCACTTCGCCGGCAAGGACGAGTTGCTGCTGGCGCTCGCCGACCGCGTCATCGCGATGGGCATGGACGGCTATGTCCCGGGCCCCGGCTGGGAGGCCTCGGTACGGGACCTGATGCTGCGGTTCCGGGCCATCTTCCTGCATTACCCCCAGGTCGCCACGCTTGCCGCACTGCGCGTGACCCGCCAGGAGGGCGAGCGTGAATTCATCGAGGCGATGCTCGCGGCCCTGCGGCAGGCGGGCTTCGGCCGGCACGAGTCCGCGCTGGTGTACCGGGCGTGCGGCGACTTCGTGCTGGCGTGGACCGGTTTCAGTGCCGGGTTGGTGCTGCTGGGCGAGAAGTCCGCGCAGGACGACGAGGCCTGGGTGTCCAGCTACGCGGAGGTGGACACCGAGCGGTATCCGCTGGCGGCCGACTCGGTGGAAACAATGGCCGCGGTCCGAGACGAGGAGAACTACCGGTTCGCCCTGGAGCTGCTGCTGGGCGGGATCGCCGCGCGGCTGGTGCGCTGAGCGCCGTGCGGCCGCGGCAGGGAACCGGGAAGTATCCCGAAACTCCGCCGCGGCGGCGAAACGGCGACTTCAGGTCAGCGGCCGGTGCCCGCCGCGGAACGGTTGGCGGCCAGCCGCACGCCGATCCCGCAGAGCATGACCAGTACCAACTCGACGGCGGCGATGCCCAGCATTGCGCCGGAGCCGGCGGTCGCAACCGGTCCCTCGCCGCCGTGCCGGTGCCCGTGGACGCCCAAGGCCATGAAGGTGTGCGCCAGGGCCATGAGGGCGGACATGGCCAGCAATTCGAGAAGGGCCGCCGGGTTTCCCCAGGCTCGGTGTGCACACTTGAGGCACAGCAACACCATGGCACCCAGAACGGCGCCCACCCACGGCCCGTGGGGGAACTCCACCATGACCCACACATGGACCAGGGCCAGGCCCGCCGCCAGGACGGCAACGATCCGCGCGTAGACCACTGGCCCCGGCACCCGGGTCAGCACCGTCGCACCGATCCGCGGCACGGGCCACGTGGCTGGGGTGTCGGCAAGATTCGTGGTCATGGCATGCTGCCTAGGAGTGGCAGGACTTGCCGGTGGCAGGGGCCGGGACATCCAGGACCGGCGAGCGGTCGAAGAAGCCCTCGGGACGCAGCTTGAAGCCCACGGTGTCCACCGGCATGATGGGCCAGTCCTCCGGGCGCGGGAAGTGCGTGAGCCCGAAGGTGTGCCACAGGACGATCTCCTCGCCGTCAATGCTGCGGTCGGCCTTGACCCACTCGGGCAGACCGGCGCCACCGGCATGCTGGTTCACGAAGTCGCCGGTCGGGTAACGCTGGTCCTCGGTGGCCGGGGTGACCCACAAGGCCTTGGACGCGAAAGTGGCGCGACGGTGGATCGAGGATCCCTCGTCGGCCAGCAGCGTCGGGTTGCCCTGCGGGTGCAGCTTGTAGCCCACAGGATGGCCCAGGCGGTTTTTCGATTCAGGGTTGGAGACCACCCAGGTGCGCCCCCTGGAGTTGTCCGCTTCGCGGATCGCTTCGGACTCGCGGGCCAGTACCGTGCGCCGGCGCGAGAAGGCGTTGCCGCGCAGGTTCTCCGGACCGGTCGGCACGCGAACCACGTCCTCTTCCTCGACACGGCCCGGGCCTCCGTCCAGGGCAAAGTCCAGCCGGGCACCGAAGAGGTGCTGGTGGTAGGGGGCACCGAGGCCCGGGGCCAGTTCCGAGGCGTATGGTGTTTCCCCGTCCGGAAGTGCGCTGGTGAACACGATGCCGGTGGCCTTGGCCTCGAACTCAATGGTGCCGTCGAGGTAGAGGTACCAGTAGAAACCGTAGTCGTAGTTGCCCACGGTGGTGAAGAAGGAGATCACCAGGCGGCGGTTGCGTCGGGTGTAGTTGATGCCGCTCCACAGATCCGAGTGCTTGGCCAGGATCGACCAGTCCTCCTCGTGCATGCAGATGCCGTTGCGGATGGTGCGGGCCTCGCCGCGGGCATTGGAGACCACCGGGGAGATGTAGTGGATCTCGCCCAGGCAGTCGCAGCCCAGCTCCAGGGAGTTGGCAAACTGTCCCACCAGGTATTCGCCGGTGTCGAAATAGTTCTGCCAGCTGCGCACCGGTGAGGGATCGCCGTAGGGGACCACCATCTCGGCAATCGAGGCGCGGTTGAGGATGCGCCGGGGTGCACCCTTGTCCTCGAAGGAAATGTTGTGCAGGACCAGGCCCTCGCGCACGTCGAAGCCCACGTCCAGGCTCCATTTTTCCCACTCGACGTGGTTGCCGCCGGTGACGGAGAAGCTGGGGCCCTCGGGTTGGGTGATGGAGATCGGCTTCTGCGTGGTGCGCAGCGGGCCGGTCAATTCGGGGTCGGTGTAGTTGCCGTGCTCGGCGGGGATCGGGACGACGCCCAGGTCGATGACTTGGTCCACGCTGAGGTTTCCCACGTCCACGTAGCCGACGAGTCCGTCGACCGGGTGGGCCCAGGCCGAGTCCTCCGGGTGATCCTGCACGAAGGCCAGTCCGCGCAGGATGCGGCGGCCCGATTCCTCCGGGTACTCGAACACACCGGCAGAGAGCGGGGCGACGCGCACCTTGTCCACGTCGAGGTTCCGCTTGGCCAGGGCCTCGAGCCAGCGCGGGTCCTGTGCCAGCAATTGCTCGACGACTTCGAATTCCTCCTCCAGCACCGGCAGCTCGCCGCCGGAGGCGGTGTCCAGCTCGATGACGCTTTCCACCTCGCCGTGGGTCACGGAAACCACGACGTCCTTGGGGCGGTTGCCGCCGACATCGAGGAGGAAGACCCGGAAGCGGCGATCGGCCTCCGTCGCGTCCCGGCGTGGATCCTCGAGTCCCAGGTAGGCCACGCGGGCCGATTCCGGGAAGTGGCCGTTTTCGGCCAGGATGGTGCGCACCTGTGCGATTTCCGCTTCGGTGGCAAGCGCATAGGCGCCGAGGCGGGTGTCTTTGTCGATGGCGTTGCTGAGGTTCATGGCGTTGCCCTTTCGGGGATGGGGACGAACGAGACGTGCATTACCGGTGCCAGTGACCTGCACCACGTTTTTATTCTATGCTTGTAGAGAATAACCGTGTTTGTCGGGCATGGCAAGGGTGTGGTTCCCGGGCGGTGCGCCGTGCGGCAGGGGGTGGAGGAATCCGTAGGATGGGTGGCATGCCAAAGATTGTTGATCATGATGCCCGCCGCCTTGAGCTTGTCGAGGTCACGTGGAGGGTCATTGCCCACCGCGGCTTTGACGGGGTGACCCTGCGCGACGTGGCGGCCGAAGCCGGCTTTGCCAACGGGGCCCTGAAGCCGTACTTTCCCACCAGGGCCAGCTTGGTCCGTGCAACGTTTACCCACGTCTTCGGCCGCACCAATGCCCGGGTCGAATCTTCCATCCGGGGCCTGGCCGGGCTGGATGCACTGCATGCCTTTGCCCTGGAGGTCCTGCCCTTGGATGAGGACCGGCTCGACGAGGCCCGGGTTGTGATCCCGTTTTGGCAGGCTGCCATCCACGACCCCGATTTTTCCGCACTCAATGACGAGGCCATGCTCCAGTGGCGCCAATGGATTAAGGGGTGGCTCGCGCAGGCGCAGAACGAGGGCTCGCTGCGCGGGGGAGTCGTTGGCGAGGTCGCGACGGAAGCGCTGCTCACCTTCCTGTTGGGCGCCCAGGTGGCGGCCGTGCTGGATGCAGGTTACAACGATCCTGCTCACCTGCGTGCCCAGTTGGATCAATATCTGGAGCTGTTGAAGGCGGGCTGACCCGGCACCCGGATTTAAAACCTACAGTCAGAGAAAAAACGTGACTTTGGGGGCTGTTGCGCGTACATTGACTGGAATGTGATGTCGTTCACTTCCCTTGGGGCCGTTCATGCCGAGGGACGTCACCGCAATTGGGGAAAGGTCTCTCGCTCATGTATCAGATGCAACACGTTGATTCCTTCGAAGCATGGAAGTCGCTCGTGTCCAGTGCCTTCGTTCCGCTGCATTCGGAACCGGTGCGTGCGGGATCCTTTGCCGGCAGCATCGCCGGCAGCCAATTCGGCTCCGTGGGCGTCATGCAGGTCGAGGCCACTGCCCACGCGGTGCGCCGCACGGAAAACCTGCTGGCCGCAGGCGACCCGCCGCACTTCAAGCTCAACCTGCAGCTCAGCGGGCATGGAATGCTGCTGCAGGACGGCCGGGAAACCCTGCTGCGACCCGGCGAACTGGCGATCTACGACACGCAGCGCCCCTACACGTTGATGTTCGAGGAGGACTTCAAGACCCTCGTCCTCATGTTTCCCCAGCACCAGCTGGGACTGCCCGTGGCCCAAGTTCGTGAGATGACGGCCACCGCCATCGGAACTGAGCATCCCCTGGGCCGTGCCGTCACGCCATTCCTGAGGCAATTGGCGGGCCTGCTTCCGCAGCTTCGGGATCCCGTGGGCCATCGGCTGGCCGCCAATGCCATTGACCTGTTGGGCACCTTGCTCGCGGCCGAACTCCACGACCACGACGACTTGGCAACCGACGGTCAGCACCGACAGCTCCTGGCGATACAGGCCTACATCAACGAGCATCTCGCCGATCCCGAATTGTGCCCGGGATCCATAGCAGTGTCCCATTTCGTCTCCTTGCGCAGCCTGCACAAGGTTTTCGCCGAGTCGGGACACACCGTCGCCGAATGGATTCGCACCCGAAGGCTCGAACAATGCCGACGAGACCTGGGGGATCCCCTCCAACGCCACATCCCCGTGGGAGCAGTTGGCTCCCGCTGGGGTTTTCCCGATGCAGCGCATTTCAGCAGGGTCTTTCGCGCGGCGTACGGCATCTCTCCCTCGGCGTTCAGGGCCCAGGTCTAGTTTCGACACGACGGCCGGGTGGGGCCCAAAGGCAAGATTGCACTGTTTGCCAAGGACCGCTCACGCAAAGACAAGCCCCGACACCTGCCTGGAAAGCAAGCTGGTAGGAACGACTCTTCAAGGAGGAACTTCCCATGGCAACATCGATCGAATCAACGGGCACCCGGGCACCGGGCCTGGGCAAACGCACGCTCGGCGTGCCCGCGCTGGTGTTCATGATCATCGCGGCCTCCGCGCCGCTGACGGTGGTCGCCGGGGGAGTCACCAGCAACTACGCGGTCACCGGTGTGCTGGGCATCCCGCTGTCCTTCGTCGTGCTCGGCGTGGTCCTGCTGGTCTTCGCCGTGGGATACACGGCCATGAGCCAGCACGTGAGCAACGCCGGCGCGTTCTACGCGTATGTGGCCCGCGGCTTGGGCAAGCCCGCCGGTATCGGTGCCGCGTGGGTGGCGCTGGTCAGCTACAACGCCATGCAGATCGGCATCTACGGGATGTTCGGGTTCGCGCTCGCCGATTTCCTCGCCACCACGCTCGGGTTTGCAATCCCGTGGTGGGTGTGCGCCCTGGGCGGCTGGGCCGTGGTGGCGATCCTGGGCATGAACAAGGTCGATCTCTCCGCCAAGGTGCTGGGCATCGTGGTGGCCTGCGAATTCCTCGTCGTCATCGTCTACGACGTGCTGGCCTTCAAGGTCGCTCCCGAGGGCATCTCCACCGAGTCGCTGCAACCGGCCAACCTGTTCACCGCCGGCGCGGGCGCCGCACTGGCCTTCAGCATCGCCGCGTTCATGGGGTTTGAATCCGGCGCCATCTACGGTGAGGAAGTCAAGGACCCCAAGAACACCCCGCGGCGGGCCACCTTGATCGCGATCGGCATCATCGCCGTCTTCTACGCGCTCTCGGCGTGGGCCATGGCCGTGGGCGAGGGGCACGGCGCCGTCATCGAAAACTCCGCCGCGGGTCCTGGCCTGGTCTTCGGGTTCCTGGCCGCCCACACCCCCGGGTGGTTCGTCACCCTCGGAAACCTGCTGTTCATCACCAGCCTGCTCGCCGCACTGATCGCCTTCCACAACGTGGTGGCACGCTACGTGTTCTCGCTGGGCCGCGAGGGCGTGCTTCCCGCGGCCATGGCCAGGACCAACCCGCGCAGCCACGCCCCGGTGGCAGGCTCACTGGCCCAGTCGGCATTGGCGCTGCTGGTCCTGCTGGTCTTCGCGATCGCCGGGGCGGGCGCGGATGTCATGTTCCCCGTGTTCACGCTGTTCACCTGGCTCACCAACACCGGTGCGTTCGGGCTGGTCATGCTCATGGCGCTGACCAGCTTCGCGGTCATCGGCTACTTCCGCAGCGAACCGCACGGGCTGGGACGGTGGACCACCGTGGTGGCGCCGATGATCGCCGGGGTCACGCTGGTTGTCCTCTTCGGCGCGATCGTGGCGAACTTCGACGTGCTGATCGGACTTCAGGGCGCCAGCGTCCTGGGATGGCTGCTTCCGGCAATCGTGGTGGTCCCCGGCGTCCTCGGATTGCTCTGGGCCTTCAGGCTGCGTTCCACCCAACCGGCGATCTACGCGGGCGTTGGGCACGGCGGAGACCTTGAGGAAGCCGACGAGACCACGCTGCGCTGACCCCGCAGCCCTTCAACGACCCATTCAACAAACACGACATCCGGCAAACCCAGAGACAAGAAAAGGGAACGAACCATGAGCACCGAAACCAACACCGTCGCCACCTTCGCCACCGCGGACGAACTGCTCGCCGCCATCCAGCCCGCCACCGGCGGACGCGAAATCCTCGACCCGGCCACCGGCGAGCCGGTGGGTCGCGCCCCGGAACACGAGGTCGCGGACCTCGAAGCCGCCATCGCCGCGGCCCGTGCGGCACAACCGCAATGGGACGGGCTGGGCCACGCGGCACGCCGCGCCCTGATGAACCGGGCCGCCGACGCCATCGAGGCAAACGCCGAGGCGCTGGCCCACCTGCTCTCGCGCGAGCAGGGCAAGCCGCTGAACGGGCCCAACGCCCGCTTCGAGGTCGGTGCCTGCGCCGCCTGGTTGCGCGCCGCCGCATCCTTCGACCTCGAGGCCGAGGTGCTCGTCGACGACGGAACCACCTACGCGGAGATGCACTACCGCCCCTTCGGCGTCGTCGGTGCCATCGGCCCGTGGAACTGGCCGATGATGATCTCGGTCTGGCAGCTGGCCCCGGCGCTGCGCATGGGCAACACCGTGGTGATGAAGCCCAGCGAATACACCCCGCTGAGCGTGCTGGCCCTGGGCCACGTCATCAACCAGGTGCTCCCGGCCGGCGTGCTGCACGTGGTCGCCGGCGGCCGCGACGTCGGCCAGCTGCTGAGCACCCACGAGGACATCGACAAGGTCATGTTCACCGGCTCCACCGCCACCGGCAAGGCCATCATCCGGTCCTCCGCGGACACCGTGAAGCGACTGACCCTGGAATTGGGCGGCAACGATGCGGGCATCGTGCTGCCCGACGTGGACCCCAAGGCCATCGCCGAGAACCTGTTCTGGGGTGCGTTCATCAACACCGGCCAGACCTGTGCGGCCCTCAAGCGCCTCTACGTGCACAAGGACATCTATGAAGAGGTCTGTGCGGCATTGGTCGAGGTCGCGAGGAACATGCCGATGGGCGTGGGCCTGGACGAGGCCAACGTGCTGGGCCCGCTGCAGAACAAGGCCCAGTACGACATCGTCGCCGCACTGGTGGACAAGGCCACCGAATCCGGTGCGCGCGTGCTGCTCGGCGCCAACCCGCAGGCGGATCAGCCGGGCTACTTCTACCCGAGCACGCTGATCGCGGACATCGCCACCGACAACCCGCTGGTCGTCGAGGAGCAGTTCGGCCCGGTCCTGCCGATCGTCAAGGTCGACTCGATCGAGCAGGCCCTGGAACTCGCCAATGGACTTGATGTCGGCCTGGGTGCCTCCGTGTGGTCCGCCGACCGCGAGGCGGCTCGTGCCGTGGCAGCGCGCATGCAAGCCGGTACCGTGTGGATCAACAGCCACGGCGGCGTGGACCCGCGGATCCCGTTCGGCGGTGCCAAGTCCTCCGGCTACGGCGTGGAATTCGGCGTGGACGGGCTCAAGGCCCTGGGCCAGCCGCAGGTGATCAACGGCTAGGTCGGACCAGCACAGGGGTCGGGGCAGGGAGGTGCGTCAGCAGGCGGGAGCTCCACACCCCGGCCCCTTGTGCGCGCGCATCGCCACGACCGATGCGGCGTTGGCCGGTGGCTAGTCGACCTTGGCGCGCTGCGCCTTGGCCTGCTCGGCGATCACGTTTTCGGCGATGCCCTTGAGTTCCGGCGTGTAGGCGGTGAGGTGGCCGGCTTCCTGGGACACCCACCACTTCCCGCACAGGTGCGTGGTCTTTCCCTCTTGGCCGGTGGGCCACCAGTCCGCAGTCAGCAGGGGCGTTTGGTACTGGGATTCCACGCGTCCGGCGATCTCCTGGGCGGCTGCCGGATCCTCGGCGTCCAGCCCCGCCGACAGCTCGGCTTCACTGGGCTTGCCCGTCTCCGCGATCGCCGTGCAGCTTGGCGGCAGCGCGCCGCCGAACTCCATGCGCAGGATGCGCTCGTTGCCCGTGGTGCGCACAACCTCCTTGAGGTTCGTCGCCTCGTCGGGAACCCAGGATGGAACGATCTTCCTTTCCTTGCCCTCGGCCCCGGTGGCAAAATCATGGCTGGCGCTCTTGTCGTACGTGGACTCGATTCCCAGGGCGCTGCACCCGGTGAGCGCCAGGGCGGCCAGGACCGTGGCGGAGGCCAGGAAGATGGCCTTGGGGCTTAGGTATGTGGTGGGACGGGATGGCGTCGTCTGTGTCATGGCTTCGATCCTATGAAGCCGCAGGGCTTGCGCGCATCGGAGGACGGGCGCAGGTTTCGGGCATCCGACCAGGACCTGGGGTGGAGAGCCCCGGCCCCTGAAGGGACCAAGGCACCGATTCGCTCAGCCCTGGCGCAGCTCCAGGGCGTGTTCGACGGCATGCTTCGGGTCCAGCCCGAATGCCGCATCGCGCAGGACCGGTGAGCCCACGGCGTCGAAGGACACCTCGATCCCCGTGGCCGCAACGCCGTTCGCGTCCACCAAGTCGACCAAGGCAGTCGAGCCGTTCCAGCTGGTCATCACCACATCGGACACGACGTAGCGGGTTTCGACGTTGGCCTCGAGGTTCTTTTCGGATTGCTTCCACCCGACTCCGAACATCCCGGTGAACACCACGGCGGCGATGATTCCGAGGGCGGCGACGCCCGATTCGATGCCAATATCCCTGCGCCGCGCGTAGGTCTGCTGCTGGGCAGGGTCCTTGCGGAACTTGCGCCAGCGAACCAGTGCGTGGATGCCCATGGGTATGGCAAACACGACGATGATCCCGGCCACGGCGAGGTGGATCTGCGGGCTGGCGAAATCCACTGGCTGGTACATGGCCCCAGACTAACAAGGCATTTGCGCGTGCCGCATCGACCTTTAGGCGTATTACCCAGCCGTGTTGTGACTGGTCAGTCGACCTAAAACAGGGGAGCTAGACACCGGGCTCGGTGCTTGGGCGGAACCGTACCTGCCACATGGTGTTTGGATCGCCGCTCACGGCAGTGGCGGAGATTGAACCGGCCGGCAAATCCATGGTTGTTGTTGTGAACCCCGATTCGCCGCACGGGATGGTTCCTTCACCCAAGGTTGAATCTTCCTGGGAGATGGTGAAAGTTGCTTCCTTCTTGCCATTGCAGGCAAGGTCCACCGAATACCAGCCGCCGGGGATCTCGTTGGCTGTGTAGGCAGTTCCCAGGATTCCTCCGCCACGTGGGAACTGGTTGATATCGGTCTTGCCATCGTCAAAGACCGCATCAAACCATTGTTGGTCCAGTCCGTGAACCGGTGGATCTTGTGCGGCGGAACATCCGGCCAGGGCCAAGCCGGTCATGCAGAAGGCAACTGCCATCGCATGCCTTGAAATTATTTGCATGGCCCAATCTAAGCAGGTGAGCGTTGCTTTGCGGGGGTCTTGAGGCCGATTCGTCACTACGGCAAAGGCCAGATGCGAAGAAAATGAGTTTCTTGCGCATCCGGCCTTTGCAGATTCTGCTGTCTGGTTTTGCCCAGTGCCCAGTGCTCAGGCGTCGACGAATCCGTCGGCGACCGTCAGTGCCTCGTCCAGGACGGCAAGACCCGCACGCAGGTCCTCGTCGCTGATGTTCAGCGGCGGAACCACGTGGACGCGGTTGAAGTTCACGAACGGCAGCACGCCGCCGGACTTCAACGCCGCGGTCACCGCGGCCATGGCCGGGGAGGAACCGCCGTAGGGAGCCATGGGTTCGCGGGTTTCGCGGTTGGTGACCAGTTCGACGGCCCAGAAGCAGCCGGTGCCGCGCACGTCGCCCACCGACGGGTGCCTGGCCTTGAGTTCTTCCAGCACCGGGCCGATGATGTCCTCGCCCAGGCGTGCGGCGTTTTCCACCATCCCCTCGTCCTTCATGGCGTTGATGGTTGCCACGACGGCCGCGGAGGCCAGCGGGTGGCCCGAGTAGGTCAGGCCGCCCGGGTAGGCGCGTTCGCGGAAGGTCTCGAAGATCGCGTCGCTGATGGCCACCCCGCCCAGCGGAACGTAGCCGGAGTTCACGCCCTTGGCGAAGGTGAGCAGGTCCGGGATGACGTCCCAGTGGTTCACCGCGAACCACTTTCCGGCGCGGCCGAAGCCGGCCATGACCTCATCGGCAATGAAGACGATGCCGTACCTTTGGGTCAGTTCGCGCACCCCTTCCATGTAGCCGGCCGGCGGCACGTAGATGCCGCAGCTGCCCGGGATCGATTCGAGGATCAAGGCGGCAATGTTGCCCGGGCCCTCGAGCACAATGGTGTCTTCCAGGTGGCGCAGCGCGCGCTGCGTCTCCTCGGCCTCGGTGGTGGAGTTGAAGTAGGAGCGGTACGGGTAGGCCGGGAAGAAGTGCACGACGCCGTCGGTGGCGTTGTCCGAGGCCACGCGGCGCGGGTCGCCGGTGACGTTCACCGCCAGGTGCGTGCCGCCGTGGTAGCTGCGGTACGCCGAGAGGACCTTGTGCCTGCCGGTGTGCACGCGGGCCATGCGGATGGCGTGCTCGTTGGCATCGGCGCCGCCGTTGGTGAAGAAGATCTTGTTCAGGTCCCCGGGGGTCAGCTCCGCGATCAGCCGGGCCGCCTCGGAACGGGCGTCGTTGACGTATTGCGGGGCGATGGTGCAGATGTCTGCCGCCTGCGCCTGGATGGCCGCGACGACCTTGGGGTGCTGGTGGCCGATGTTGGTGTTGACCAGTTGCGAGGAAAGGTCAAGAAGCTTGTTGCCCTCCCCGTCCCAGATCCAGGAGCCCTCGGTCTTGATGATGGTCATCGGATCGAAGGGGCCCTGGGCCTGCCAGGAATGGAAGACATGCTCGCGGTCCAGGTCGTGGGCCACCTTGCCGGCGGCAATCTGCTCCGCGGTGATCTCGGTGTTCACGGAAGTGCTCATGGGAGTGGTCCCTTTCTGGATTCTGTGCTTATCGCTTAGGCGTTCTGCGGGAAGCCGAGGTTCAGGCCGCCGTGGCTCGGATCGAGCCAGCGGGAGGTGACGACCTTGCCGCGGGTGAAGAAGTTGATGCCCTCGGCGCCGTAGGCGTGGGTGTCGCCGAAGAGCGAGTTCTTCCAGCCGCCGAAGGAGTAGTAGGCCATCGGCACCGGGATGGGCACGTTGATGCCGACCATGCCGACCTGGATCTCGTTCTCGAAGCGGCGGGCGGCGCCTCCGTCGTTGGTGAAGATCGCGGTGCCGTTGCCGAACTCGTTGGCGTTGATGGTCTCGATGCCCTCGTCGAAGGAGTCTACGCGCACCACCGAGAGCACCGGCCCGAAGATCTCGTCGGTGTAGATGGACATGTCGGTGGTGACGTTGTCGAAGAGCGTCGGGTTCAGGAAGAAGCCCTCCCCGTCGGCATCCGGGGTGACCTTGCGCCCGTCCAGCACCATGGTGGCGCCGGCCGCCTCGCCGGCGTCGATGTAGCCGGCGACCTTGTCGCGGTGTGCGGCGGTGACCAGCGGGCCCATGTCGCAGCCGCGGGTGCCGTCGCCCACGCGCAGGGTGGCGGTGCGCTCGGCGATCTTGGCGACCAGCGCATCTGCGATCGAGTCGATGGCGACGATCGCGGAGATGGCCATGCAGCGCTCGCCGGCGGCGCCGAATCCGGCGTTGACGGCGGCGTCGGCCGCCAGGTCCAGGTCGGCATCCGGGAGCACCAGCATGTGGTTCTTGGCCCCGCCCAGGGCCTGGACGCGCTTGCCGTGCGCGGTGCCGGTGGCGTAGACGTACTGGGCGATCGGGGTGGATCCCACGAAGGAGACCGAGGAGACGCGCGGGTCGGTCAGCAGGACATCGACCGCTTCCTTGTCGCCGTTGACCACGTTGAACACGCCGTCCGGAAGTCCTGCTTCCTTCCAGAGCTCGGCCATCCAGATGGCGGCGGTCGGGTCCTTCTCGCTGGGCTTGAGCACCACGGTGTTGCCCGCGGCGATGGCGATGGGGAAGAACCACATCGGGACCATGGCCGGGAAGTTGAAGGGGGAGATGATGGCCGAGACGCCCAATGGCTGGCGGATCGAGTGGACATCGATCTTGGTGGAGGCGTTCTCCGTGTAGCCGCCCTTGACCAGGTGCGGGATGCCGCAGGCGTACTCGACGACTTCCTGGCCGCGGGCGATTTCCCCCATGGCATCGTCCAGCACCTTGCCGTGCTCGGCGGTGATGATCGCCGCGAGCTCGCCCTTGCGCTTGTTGAGCAGCTCGCGGTAGTTGAACAGGATGTTGGCGCGGCGGGTCAGCGAGGTGTCGCGCCAGGCCGGGAAGGCGGCGTGCGCCGCGGCGATGACCTCGGCGGTGGTGCCGGCACTGGCCAGCGCCACGCGGGAGGAGACCTCTCCGGTGGCGGGGTTCATGACGTCGGCGTAGCGGGAGTCTGCAGGTGCTTCGAGGGTGGTGCCGTTGGACCAGTGTGCGAGGGTTTCCACGGAGGTGGTGTCCTTTCAAGACGGGGAAGCTGTTGCCTCCATTGTGTCGTCCGGGACATACCCACAACACCGGCAACATGTAACCTCTTTGCGTAAAAGCAATACACTCTGTTCATGAGTCCCCTGAACACCCACCCGCAACCGGCCGTGGCCGGGACGCTGAGCATCGCCCGGATCCTTGAATTGCCCGCCGTCGCCGCGGGGGAGCCGGAGGTCCTGGGAGGATCCTCATTGCTTCAGAGCCCGGTGCGCTGGGTGCACGTGGCCGAGACCCCGCAGCTGGCGGACCTGCTGTCCGGCGGGGAACTGGTGTTGACCACCGGCATGACCTTCGGGGATACCGGCAGCGGGGTCGCCGAGTTCCTGGACCAGGTGCGCCGGGCCGGGGCCGCGGGGATCATCGTCGAACTGGTCGCCTCGCCGGCCGCCCAACGCTCCCCGGCCATCGAGGCCCTGCGCCAGGTGGCCGCGCAAAATGAATTCCCGGTGGTGCTGCTGCACCGGAGGGTCAGGTTCGTCGAGATCACCGAGGTGGTGCACCGGATGCTGGTTTCGGACCAGCTCGCCGCCCTGGAGCGCTCGCGGATGATCCACGAGGTCTTCACGGCACTGAGCCTGCAAAACGCCACCGAGGAAGGGATCGTGGCGCGCGCCGCGGAACTCATCGGAGCCCCCGTCGTCCTCGAGGATGTGGCCCACCTGGTCCTGGGCTTCGACCCCGGGCCGCGGCCGGATGCCGGGTTGCTGGCGCACTGGCCCGAGCGCTCGCGCCGGGTCGGCTACCTGGAATCCACCGGACGCGGCATGGGGGAGGAAAGCTGGCTGCAGACCCCGGTGGGGATCCAGGGCCAACGCTGGGGCCGGCTGGTGGTTCCCGGGGAACCGGGCAACGACCCGGACGCGGCCATGGTGCTCGAACGAGCCGGGCAGACCCTGTCGATTGCCCGGCTGGCCGGGCGGGACCAGAAGGAATTGCTGCACCAGGCCCGGGCCGGGCTGCTGCACGAACTGCGCCAGCCCCACGCCCTGGGTGTCGAGGAGGTGCTGATCCGGGCGCAGGCGCTCGGGCTGGCCGAATCCCCCCATTACGTCCCGGTGGTGTTCCGGCTCGACAAGCACCGCGGGCAGACGCCCACCGGCGTGCAGCTGCGCGAGCGGGCCCTGCTCGATGCGATCAACGCCGTGGTGGATTCCACCAGGTCCACCGCGCTGGCCGCCAGTCTGCAAAGCGGGCAGGTCGGCATGGTGCTGGGCGTCGGGGCCAAGCAGCTCGAGGAACCGCTGCTGGAGCGGCTCTGCCGGCAACTGGCCCAGGGCCAGCCCGCCATCGACTGGTCGGTGGGGGTGGGCCGGGGACGGCGCAGCGTGAAGGAGGCCGCGCACGGGCTGGAGGAAGCAATCCAAGTCGCCGAGACCGTGGCGACCTTCGACACCCGCGCGCGGCCCTTCTACCGCTTTGCCGACGTGCGCCTGCGTGGATTGCTGGCCTTGATGCGCGAGGATGCACGGCTGAAATCCTTCGCCGAGGCCGAGCTGGCCGGGATCCTGGACCCGCCCGACGAGCCCGCGCTCGAGCTGCTCGGCCTGTACCTGAAGCACGGCGGAAACAAGTCGGCACTGGCCCGCACCGGGTTCCTGAGCCGCCCGGCGCTCTATGCGCGGCTGGAGAAGCTTGAGGACAAGCTCGGGGTCAGCCTGGAGGATGCCGAGTCGCGCACCTCCCTGCACGTGGCATTGCTCTGGCTCGGGGTGGGCGTGAAGTAGCCGGCCCGCCACGGGGCCACCGGTTGGCGTGGTCCCTTCCCTGCGGAACGGGCAAGGCCGCCCGGGCCGCGATTTGCGCGGTGGTCCGGACGGCCTTCTTCGCATCACCTTCAGCGGGGATGCACGTGGCCGGCGTCGTCGGACGACGCCGGCCCGGTAGGTCTTAGTTGTTCGGCAGGGCGTGTTCTTCGAGCTTGCCGCCCTCGGCGGCCTCGACGTCTTCGTCCGCCGGGTCCTGTGCCTGCGTGCCCAGGTGGCCGCGGGTGAGCTTGTTCATGATCAGGGCGATGGCGCCATCGCCGGTCACGTTGGTTGCGGTGCCGAAGCTGTCCAGCGCGATGTACGCGGCGAACATGAGGCCGACCTCGACCTCGCCGAAGTCGAGCATCTGTGCCAGCAGGCCCGCGGCCGCGGCGATCGCTCCGCCGGGAACGCCCGGGGCGGCGATCATCATGACGCCGAGCATCAGGATGAAGGGCAGGTACGCGCCGAAGGAGACATCCCCGCCGGACAGCAGCAGCACCGCGATGGAGAAGCAGGTGATCTTGACCATCGAGCCGGAGAGGTGGATGGTCGCGCACAGCGGAACCACAAAGCCGGCAACCGAGCTGGAGACGCCGTTCTTCTTGGTCGATTCGAGGGTTACCGGAATCGTCGCGGCCGAGGAGGAGGTGCCCAGGGCCGTGAAGTAGGCATCGCGCATGTTCCACAACGCCTTCAGCGGGTTCTGGCCCGACATGGCACCCGCCACCGAGTATTGGATGAGCAGCACGATCAGGCACAACGCGAACGACACCACGGCAACGAGCAGGAACTTGGTGACGATGGTGACCGCCGAGCCGCTGGCCGAAAGATCCATGAAGATGCCGAAGATGAACAGCGGCAGTGCCGGAACAATGATCCGGCGGATCACGGACTCTACGATGGTGCGGAACTCGACGGCTCCGCGGAAGAGCACCTTGGAGTGGAAGGCGGTCAATCCGACACCGATCACGAAGGCGAGGACCAGTGCGCTCATCACGTCGATGACCGGCGGCAGCACAATCTCCGTGGCCGAATCACCCGCGCTGGAAACCACCGTGAGGAACGGTTCGAAACCGGACCCCGACTCGTCGCCCAGCTCCTCCAGCCCGCCACCGGCCAGCGACGGGGTGAACAGCCAACGGCTCACGAAGTACGCGAGCAGACCTGCGATGATGGTGGAACCGTATGCGATTGCGGCGGTGGCGCCGAGCCACTTGCCGGCGCCCTTGCCGAGCTCGGCGATCGCCGGCATGACCAGGCCCAGGATGATCAGCGGCACGATGAAGCCGAGGAACCCGGAGAAGATCGAGTTGTAGGTCAGGAACGCCCCGCCCAGCCACTCGGGCATGATCGGGCCGGTCAGGATGCCCAGGACGATGGCTACGATGATCCAGCCGAGCAGGGGGATCGATTTCAGGAAATTCATGGGGTCCTCAAGGTGACGGAAACGAGTGCCGCGGGTATGCGAAACATGGAGGTGGCGCGGGTCACGCCTCAGCAATAGTAGGCTGTGCGGGCCATTACTCGAAATCCACGGGCCGTGTCCCTCCCACGCGGCGGAGGCGGGCCCCGCGGCGTTCGGGGCGGATCGGCGACGGCACGGGGAACCCGGGGAAGCAACCACCGGGGGAAACCGCGCCGTGCCGCCGGGGCACGGCCTCCACGTTTAGGCCCCGTAGGGGCGCCGGTGATCGGGCAATGTCTCGGTCGACCAGGGGGCGATCCATTCCCCGGTTCCCTCGGAGGGATCAACGATCCCGGATTCCAGCCAGGTAAAGTCCCCGGCCAGGACCTTCTTGGAAAGCTTCCGGTCGGTCTTGTCGCTGTTGGCCCACAGGTCGCGGAACAGGGTTTCGCAGCGGTGCTCGGATTGTTCGCAGAAGGCCAGGGCCAGCAGCTCGGCCGAGGTGGCGTTTGCCGGGTCCTGGGTGCGCATGAGCTCTACCCGGGAGATGCAGGCGGCCATGGCGAAGAGCTCGGCGCCCAGGTCCACGACCCGGCCCAGGAAGGCCTGGTGGCTTTCCATGCCGGCCTGCCAGGTGGCCATGCCGGCGAACGTGTGCCGCGCCAGGCGCCGCGAGGCCCGCTCGATGTAGCGCAGGTACTTGGCCAGCCTGCCGATCTCCGAATAGGAATGGGGCAGTAGCCCGGAACCGACCGCCAGGGTCGGCAGCCACCTGGCATAGAAGCCGGAGGCGCCCATGGCGGCCTTGGCTTTCGCCTGTAGGTCCGCGTCCTTGTTGGCCAGGTCCCCGGCGGCCTTCAGATGGGCATCGACAGCCTCGCGCGCAATGAGCAGGTGCATGATCTCGGTGGAGCCCTCAAAGATCCGGTTGATCCGCAAATCCCGCAGCAGTTGCTCAACGGGCACCGAGCGTTCTCCGCGGGCATGCTGCGAGGCCGCGGTTTCGTAGCCCCGTCCGCCGCGGATCTGCAGCAGCTCGTCGGCGATCTTGTAGGAGACCTCGGAGGAGAAGAGCTTGGCCAGGGCGGCCTCGATGCGCACGTCCTTCATTCCGGCATCGGCCAGGGCGGCCGAGAGCTCGAAGACCGCTTCGAGGGCAAAGGTGTTGGCGGCGATGTAGGCGATCTTCTTGCCGACCGCCTCGTGCTCCCCGACCGGCTTGCCCCACTGGATGCGGGCGTTGGACCATTCGCGGGCGATCTTCAGGGACCATTTCCCGGCCCCGGCGCACATGGCCGGGATGGACAGGCGTCCGGTGTTCAGGGTGCTCAGGGCGATCTTGAGACCCGCGCCTTCCTTGCCCAGGCGGTTTTCGACGGGGACCACCACGTCGTGGAAGCGGGTCACGCCGTTTTCGATGCCGCGCAGCCCCATGAAGGCATTGCGGTTCTCCACGATGATGCCGGGGGAGTCGGCCTCCACGACGAAGGCGCTGATTCCGCCCCGGGACTTGCTGCCGTCGGGCAGCTGGTGGGGCGGGACCGCTGCCATGACCACGAGCAGCTCGGCCACCACCCCGTTGGTGGTCCAGAGCTTGGCCCCGTTGAGGGTGTAGCTCGTGCCATCCTCCGCAAGGGTTGCCGTGGTGCCCAGGCGTGCGGGGTCGGAGCCGACATCGTTTTCGGTAAGCAGGAATGCCGAGATGGACCCGGCTGCGCAGCGGGGGAGGAAGGCCCGTTTTTGCTCCTCGGTGCCGAACATCTTCACAGGCTCGGGAACGCCGATGGATTGGTGGGCCGAGAGCAGCGCACCAAGGCTGGGGTTGAGCGTGCCCACCAGCATCAGGGCCCGGCCGTAGTCGGCCAAATCAAGGCCGAGCCCGCCGTATTCCACCGGAATCTTCATGCCGAACGCGCCGACCTCGCGCAGTGCCCGGATGATCTCGTCGGGGATCCGGGACTCGCGTTCGATGGCACCGGTGTCGAGGCCCTTGATGGCCTCGCGCAGCCGTGCCATGAACGCCGTTCCGCGCGCTGCGGCCTCCGGGTCTGGTTGCGGATGCGGGTGGACCAGTCCCCAGTCGAAGTCGCCCATGTACAGGCCCTTGGCGAAGCTGGGCCGTTCCCACTGTTGCTCGCGGGCGGCTTCGGCCACCTGGCGTGCAACCTTCTCATCGACGCGTTCACCGGAATGCTGTTCATCAATGCTCATGGCGCTTCCTCTGTCCAAAACAAAGGGCCCGACACGGGGACTTACAGGCCCTGGCGTATTGATGCCAGCCTAGCCGCGACGCCCGGTTGCCGATAGGGGCATTGGCAAGGTGCGACGCGGGCTGCCAAGGGGGCACGGGAGCAACGGAAAGAAGCGGCACACGGGCCCGCTGCGCGGCTAGCCCTCGTGCGGGTCGAGCCGCACGCAGCAGTGGTGCTCGTTCGTGGGCGGGTCGAAGCATGCGCGGTACGGCGCGTTGGCGCCATCGACCGCGGCCGTAAGCAACTCGAGGTTCATGGTGCAGACGGTGGTGCGGTGGCTGGCGGAGAGCTGGTGGAACGGGCAGTCCAGCAGGCCGATGGAGCCGTCCTCGCGTACTTCGGGTCGGTAGCCGTGGTCTGCCAGTGCCTGCGTCAGCGAGCTGGCATGTGCACCAATTGACTGACCGGCTTCGCGTGCAACCTCGGCCAACACAGGTGCAACGGGCCGGTTCTCGGTGCCGGCCCGATCGATGGCACTGGCCATGATGTTCGCGGCCAACGCATATTCCCGGTGCGGAATGCTTGCGGATACGTCGATCCGGGTGGCCGAATACAGCTTGGCCGGCCGCCCCGACCCCGGCCCGCCCTTTCCGTTGAGCCGCCGAAACTCCACGGAAAGGAGTCCTTGGTCTGCGAGCTTGTCCAGTTGGAAGGCCACCGTGTTGCGTGGAAGTTCGAGGCCCGAGGCGCATTCGTCGCGACCCACGGCAGTCTCACTGGTGCGCACGAATTCATAGACGGCCTTGCGTACCGGGTCGGCCAAGGCCGCCACGGCATTGAGCCCTTGATCCCCTGCTTGAAACCTCATGGCTCCAGTCTAAATCTAAAGTTAGCAACTGTTGACTTAGAGCGGACGATGTTTCTAAAGTTAGATATCATCACTTTAGAAGAAAGGGTCGAGATCATGGCCACCCACACCGTGAACACCGCGGCCGAGAAAAGCGCCCAGCTTCATCACCAGGCCTTCTTTGTTTTGCGCACGATCTTCACCGTCGCGCCCATCGTCTTTGGACTCGACAAGTTCACCAACCTGCTCACCGACTGGACGCACTACCTGGCTCCCTTGGCCACCGACATCATCCCGGTCAGCCCGCAGGTTTTCATGTATGCGGTCGGCGTCGTTGAAATCATCGCCGGCATCCTCGTGGCACTTCGCCCCAAGATCGGCTCCTTGGTCGTTTGCCTCTGGCTGCTGGGAATCATCGTGAACCTGATCATCCTGCCGGGGTTCTTCGATGTGGCCCTTCGTGACTTCGGCCTGCTGGTGGCCGCATTTGCCCTGAACCGCCTGGCATTGGCGCGGGACGTTTAGTCAGGTTTGGCTCCCGGCGGCACTACGACACCTGCAATTGTGGCTGCCCGGTGGACGAAGAAGACTCGTTCACCGGACCGCCACTTTTTCCTTGCCCGGGATCGATGGGGCGGTTCACTGAACCAAACTGCCCGGTAGCCTGTGGCGGCCTTGTTGCCCGATGCCGGAGCGAAATGCGACGATGGGCCAGAACCCATCAGCAGGAATCCTCCGGGACCCCAGGCAATGCCAATCGGGCTTGCGCCGTCAACGAAAAGGGCAAGATCCTTCATGAAGCGAACCGCGGCCACCGCCACCGTGCAAATCGACTACGATCGTGTCCGCGTGACCGAGTGGCGATTCCCGCCCGGCACCGAAACCGGATGGCACATCCACCCGACCGACTACGTCGTCGTACCCATGGACACCGGCGAACTGCTGCTTGAGACCCGTGACGGCACAGTCCGGAACAAACTCACTGCCGGGGTGTCCTACACCCGTGCAGCCGGAAGCGAGCACAACGTCATCAACGATGCGGATACCGAATTCGTGTTCGTGGAAATCGAGCTTAAATAGTGTCTTCCTGTATGCCTGCTGTGTAGCGGTCGACGGCCATTGTTTCCACGAAGCCGGACTGCCACCATGGAAGAATGCCCCGCACGCCCATTGGATGCATGAACAGCGCAATGAACCGAAAGACGCGGTCGGAGACACCGCGGCACTTTCCGTAGTCCCGTCCCGTGCAAGAAAACCAACCACAACAACACCGGTGCAACGCGGGTCCGCGATGCGAACCCTTGGGGCACGCGGTTCTTGCAACGAACGGAATGCCTTCCCATGACGATTCCAACGGCGCGCGCGGAACGCACCGAAGAGCAAAAACAACACCGCAACATCCTGCTGGTCTTTGCCGGACTGGTCATGACCATGCTGTTGGCCTCCCTGGACCAAACGATCTTCTCCACCGCACTGCCAACGATCGTCGGTGAACTCAACGGCGTCAACGAAATGCTGTGGGTCATCACCATATACATCCTGGCGTCCACCATCACGCTGCCGATTTACGGGAAGATGGGCGATCTGGTGGGCCGCAAGGGCATCTTCATGGGCGCCATCAGCCTTTTCATCGCCGGGTCGATCGTGGGTGGCTTTGCCCCGGACATGGCGTGGTTGATTGCCGGGCGCGGCATCCAGGGGCTGGGCGGCGGCGGGCTGATGGTGCTCTCCCAGGCGATCATCGCCGACGTGGTTCCGGCCCGCGAGCGCGGCAAGTACATGGGCATCATGGGCGGGGTCTTCGCGCTGTCCTCGGTGGCGGGTCCGTTGCTGGGCGGCTGGTTCACCGAGGAAGTGACGTGGCGGTGGTGCCTGTGGATGAATATCCCGCTGGGCATCATGGCCTTGGTTGCGGCGCTGTTCTTCCTCCACCTTCCCGAGACTGCCGCCGGGCAGCGGCCGCGGGTGGATGTGGGCGGCATGCTGCTGCTGGCGGTGGCCTCCACGGCGTTGGTGCTGACCACCACCTGGGGCGGGACCACCTACGCGTGGGATTCGGCCATGGTGCTCTTCCTCATGGGACTCACGCTGACCGCCGCGGTGCTGTTCGTGCTGGTGGAACGGCGGGCCCAGGCCCCCATCATGTCCATGAAGTTGTTCAGGGAGCCCAACTTCATCCGGACCACCCTGGCCGGCCTGGTCATCGGGGTGGCCATGTTCGGGGCGCTGGCCTACCTGCCCACGTTCCTGCAGATGGTCACCGGGGCCAACGCCACCCAGGCTGGTTTGCTGATGATCCCTATGATGGGCGGGCTGCTGGTGACCTCCGTTGGCTCCGGCGCCTTCGTGAGCAAGACCGGGCGCTACAAGTGGTTTCCCGTGGTGGGCACTCTTGTGGTCGCCGGGGCGCTGGCCCTGCTCTCGACCATGGATGCAGACCTCCAGGTGTGGATCATCTGTTGCTATCTCGCGCTGATGGGCGTCGGGCTAGGGCTGGGAATGCAGATCCTGGTGTTGATCGTGCAAAACACCTTTCCCAACTCGCAGGTGGGCATGGCCACGGCGGCCAACAACTACTTCCGGCAGATTGGTGCCTCGATCGGCACGGCCGTGGTCGGCAGCGTCTTCGTGACGAACCTGGGCGCTCTGCTGGCCGAACGGATGCCGGCCGCCGGTGCCGGTCCCCAGGGTGATTCGAACTCGTTCACCCCGGAGTTGGTGCGGTCCCTGCCCGAGGGGATTCGCCACATCATTGTCGGGGCCTACAGCGATGCGCTGACTCCGGTGTTCCTCTACATGGTCCCGTTGGTGATTGCCGCCGCGATCGTGCTGGTGTTCCTGGGGGAAAAGCCCTTGGCCACCTCCATCGAGCGCGACGGGCACAAGAAGCCGGTTCCGGTTGCGGATTCCGGGCCCGACCCGGCAAACCCGGAGCAGGGAACCGCGCCCGGGCCGGCCTCCGGCACCCCGGGGCCGCGCCACCGGGCGACGTCCCCCGGCGACGGGTAGAGGGGCAGCCCGGGGATGGAGTCGGCCCCCGCCATCGACGGACAACGCCGGAGAGGCCGGGGCGGTGAATACCCCACCGACCCGGCCTCTCTGGGTTGCGTTCCCGCGGTCTTCCTAGAGGTGGTTCTCCGCCTCGGAAAGCACCGAACGCAGGATCGACTCCATCGCATCGAATTCCGGCGGACCCACGGTCAGCGGCGGGGCCAGCTGGATCACCGGGTCCCCGCGGTCATCGGCGCGGCAATACAGGCCGGCGTCATAGAGCGCAGTGGACAGGAAGCCGCGCAGCAGTCGCTCGGATTCGTCGTCGTTGAACGTTTCCTTGGTCTTCTTGTCCTTGACCAGCTCGATGCCGTAGAAGTACCCGGCACCGCGCACGTCCCCGACGATCGGCAGGTCCTTGAGCCTCTCCAGGGTGGACTTGAAGATCGGGGCGTTGTCCTTGACCCGCTGGTTCAGCCCCTCGCGCTCGAAGATGTCCAGGTTTGCCATGGCCACCGCAGTGGACACCGGGTGCCCGCCAAAGGTGTAGCCGTGGTAGAACGTGGTGTCCCCGTGCTTGAAGGGCTCGAAGAGCCTTTCGGAGGCGATCATCGCGCCCAGCGGCGAGTAGCCGCTGGTGATGCCCTTGGCACAGGTGATGATGTCCGGGACGTAGCCGAAGTCGTCGCAGGCGAACATCGAGCCGATGCGGCCGAAGGCGCAGATGACCTCGTCCGAGACCAGCAGCACGTCGTACTCGTCGCAGATCTCCCGGACCCGCTGGAAATATCCCGGGGGAGGGGGGAAGCAGCCGCCGGAGTTCTGTACCGGTTCGAGGAAGACCGCGGCGACCGAATCGGCGCCCTCGAACTCGATGGCCTCGCGGATGCGCTCGGCGGCCCAGAAACCGAAGTCCTTCTCGTTGTCCGCGAACTGCTCCGGCGCACGGTAGAAGTTGGTGTTCGGGACCCGGAAGGTGCCCGGCACCAACGGCTCGAAGGGTGTCTTCATGCCCGGCAATGAGGTGATCGCCAGGGCTCCCTGCGGGGTGCCGTGATAGGCGAGCGCCCGGGAAATCACCTTGTACTTCCCGGGCTTGCCCTGCAGCTTGAAGTACTGCTTGGCGAGCTTGAAGGCCGACTCGACCGCTTCTCCGCCGCCGGTGGTGAAGAAGACGCGGTTCAGGTCGCCCGGTGCGTAGTTGGCCAGGCGCTCGGCGAGGTCGATGGCCGGTTCGTGCGCGTAGGACCACAGCGGCATGAAGGCAAGCTTTTCGGCCTGCTTGGCGGCGGCCTCGGCCAGTTCGGCCCTGCCGTGTCCGGCGTTGACGACAAAGAGGCCGGCAAGCCCGTCAATGTAGCTGTTGCCCTTGTCGTCCCAGAGTGTGTGGCCCTTGCCCCGGATGATGATCGGAACGCGGCCGCCCTCCTGCAGGACGGAGTGGCGTGCCATGTGCATCCACAGGTGGTCCCTGGCGGCGGCCTGGCGGTCGGTGCCCAGGGGCGTGGTGCTGGCGGCGGTGTTGGTTGTGGTGCTGGAAATGCTCATCGGGTACCCCAGTTGTATTCCTGTTTGCGCAGCGAGAGATACATGAACGTTTCGGTTTCACGTACCCCCTCCACGGATCGAATTTCTGTGATGATACGAAGCAGGTCCTCATCATTGGCGCAGATGACCTCCGCAATGATGTCCGACGGCCCGGCCACCACAACGCAGTAGTCGACTTCGGGCAGGGCTGCGATCCTGTCGGCGGTGGCAATGATGTCGCCGGTGGACCGGATGCCCAGGAGGGCCTGGCGCTTGAAGCCAAGCTGCAGCGGGTCGGTGACCGCCACTACCTGCATGACTTTGCTGTCGACGAGTTTTTGGACCCGCTGCCGCACGGCTGCCTCGCTGAGGCCCACTGCCTTGCCGATGGCAGCGTATGAACGCCGCCCGTCTTGCTGCAATTGCTCAATGATCGCCTTGGACGTTTCATCCATGACGAAGCCATGGGATGTGCCGTTGGGTGCGGATTGGGTCACTTCCTATCGACCTCCTGATCGAACGAATTGGGTGGCCAAGCTCGCGGATGCGGCTTGGGCCCCACCACTTGGGAATGAGCATAGCCCGAAGGAATCAGTTGTGGAAGGGGTGTTTTACGGCAGATTTCAGTGGTGTCCGAAAAGCAACTCAACGAAAACTATTGTCAGCTAGGAAGATTCCTGACATGATCCATGTCAATAGTTGAGCGTGACGAGCGTCACGATCGCCCAGTGTTCATCAAGGGAAGATGCAACGCCAGTTGAAGGGGAACCAGATGATGTCCAACCAGAACCAGCGCGAAATGCCTCGGGATCCGGCCGTACGGGCCCTGATCGGACAGGCGCAGCGCATGCAGCTGTCGCGCCGCAAGTTGCTGGCAGGTGCCGGCGGCCTGGGGTTGGCAGCCTTCCTGGCTGCCTGCGGCACCGGAGGCGGAGGAGGCAGCGCCACCAGCGCCGCCGCGGCCGTGACGGACATGTCCGAAAGCGACAAGAACGTCTTCTGGGCCAACTGGACCCTGTACCTGGACTACGACGACAAGGCCAAGAAGTATCCAACGCTCGAGGAATTCACCAAGCTCACCGGGATCAAGACGCATTACGCCGAGGACATCGACGGCAACGACTCCTACTACGGCAAGGTCCAGGCGCAGCTGGCCGCGGGCCAGGACATCGGCCAGGACATCATGACGCTGACCGACTGGATGACCGGCCGGGTCATCCGCCAGGGCTTCACCCAGGAACTGGACCACGCCAACATCCCGAACATGAAGAACCTGCTGCCGACCTTGAAGGACGTTGACTTCGATCCGGGCCGGAAGAACTCGCTGACCTGGCAGAGCGGCTACGCGGGCATCGCGTACAACAAGGCCAAGTACCCCAAGGGCCTGCGCAACGTCTCGGACCTGTGGAACCCGGACCTCAAGGGCCGGATCACCGTACTCGATGAAATGCGCGACACCATGGGCCTGTTGCTGCTCGACAACGGCGTGGAAATCTCCGGCGAGTGGGGAGACCCCGAATTCGCCGCGGCCACCGATGTGCTTTCCAAGCAAATCGCCAACGGGCAGATCCGCCAGGTGAAGGGCAATTCCTACAAGGAGGACTTCATCTCGGGGGACGCCATCGCCGGGATCGTCTGGAGCGGCGACATCACCCAGATGAACTTCGAGAACGACAACCAGTGGGAGTTTGTGCTTCCCGATGCGGGCGGAACCCTGTGGAGCGACAACCTCATGGTCCCGGTCGCCTCCCCGCGCAAGGCCAACGCCGAGAAGCTCATGGACTACTACTACGAACCGGAAGTCGCCGCCCAGGTGGCCGCGTACGTGAACTTCATTTCCCCGGTCCAGGGTGCCAAGGAAGCCATGGAAAAGATCGACCCGGAACTGATGAACAATCCACTGATCTTCCCGTCCGAATCCGACCTGGCCAAGGCGCACGTCTTCAGGTCGCTGAGCGCCGAGGAAGAAACCAACTTCAACAGCCAGTTCCAAACCGCGATCGGAGCCTAATGTCCCGCCACGACCATCAGTTCTCTTCCCGTCGACGCATCGCGCGCGGGATCGCGGAAGCCCAGGCTTCACGCAGGGGCGTGTTGGCCGGTGCCGGCGGGCTGGCATTGGCCGGCCTGCTGGCGGCCTGCGGGACCGCCGGTCCCAAGTCCTCCGCCGGCCCCAGCGCCGCAGCCGACCTGTCCGGCGAGCAGAAGCTGGTCAGCTGGGCCAACTGGACGCTGTACTTGGACTACGACGACAAGACCAAGAAGTACCCGACCCTCGAACGGTTCATGAAGCAAAGCGGCATCACCGCCAAGTACGCGGAGGACATCGACTCCAACGACACCTACTACGGCAAGATCCAGGCCCAGCTGGCCGCCGGCAAGGACATCGGCCAGGACATCATCACCCCCAGCGACTGGATGTCCGAGCGGCTGATCCGGCAGGGCTACGTCCAGGAACTCAACCACGACAACATCTCCAACATCAAGAACCTGCTGCCCGAACTCCGGGATGTCCGCTTCGATCCAGGACGCAAGAAGTCCCTGACCTGGCAGTCCGGGTTCACCGGGCTGGCCTGGAACAAGGAAGAATTCCCGAAGGGCCTGAAAAACGTCTCGGACCTGTGGGACCCGGCGCTCAAGGGCCGGGTTACGGTGTTGGACGAAATGCGCGACACCATGCCGATGTTGCTGCTCGATGACGGCGTGGACATCCAGGGCGACTGGGGAGAGAACGAATACGGGAACTCGCTGGACGTCCTGGAAAAGAACATCGCCAACGGGCAGATCCGCCAGGTGAAGGGCAACTCCTACAAGCAGGACTTCATCTCCGGGGATGCGATCGCCGGGCTGGTCTACTCCGGGGACATCACCCAGTTGAACTTCGAAGAGGGCGACAAATGGGAATTCGTGATGCCCGAGGCCAAGGGCCTGATCTGGAGCGACAACTTCATGGTCCCGATCGGTGCCACGCACAAGACCAACGCCGAGAAGCTCATGGACTTCTACTACGACCCGGACGTCGCCGCCGAGGTGGCGGCCTACGTGAACTACGTCTGCCCCGTGGTAGGGGCGCGTGAGGCCATGGAAAAGATCGACCCGGAACTCGTGGACAACCCGCTGATCTTCCCGACCGAGGAATTCCTGTCCCTTTCCTCCACCGAGCGCGCGATGAGCGTGGAGGAAGAAACCCAGTTCCAGAACATGTTCCAGCAAGTGATTGGTGCCTGATGATGACAACCACGACTTCCCTGAAGGGCAAGGCCCAGCCCATGGCGGCTTCCGGGGCGGACCTTCACCTGGGCAATGTCACCAAGCGGTTTGCGGACTTCACCGCGGTTGACGACCTGACCCTGACCGTGCCCAGCGGCACCTTCTTCGCGCTCTTGGGCCCCTCGGGCTGCGGCAAGACCACCACGTTGCGGATGATCGCGGGTCTTGAACAACCCACCAGCGGCACCATCAGCATCGGAGGGCAGGACGTCACCAAGCTCGCCTCATACCAACGCCAGGTCAACACCGTTTTCCAGTCCTACGCGCTGTTCCCGCACATGAGCGTGCTGGACAACGTGGCCTTCGGGCTCAAGCGCAAGGGCGTCAAGGACTCGGTGCCACGGGCCAAGGCCGCACTGGAAATGGTGGAGCTTGAACACCTCGCGTCGCGCAAGCCGGTCCAGCTCTCCGGCGGGCAGCAGCAGCGCGTGGCCCTGGCCCGGGCCCTGGTCAACCGCCCCGCGGTCCTGCTGCTTGACGAACCCCTCGGTGCCCTGGACATGAAGCTGCGCCGGCAGATGCAGGTGGAGCTCAAATCCATCCAGACCGAGGTCGGCCTGACCTTCATCCACGTGACCCACGACCAGGAAGAAGCCATGACCATGGCCGACACCGTCGCGGTCATGAACAAGGGCAAGATCGAGCAGATGGGTGCCCCGCGCGACCTGTACGAACTGCCCAAGACCGCCTTCGTGGCCAACTTCCTGGGCAAGTCCAACCTCATGCACGGAACGGTGACCGAGGACCTCGGGGACGCCGTCGCAGTGAACGCGGCCGGTCACCGCCTGGTCATGCCCAAGGACCGGTCGGTGGCCCACAGCGGCGCCGCCGTGGTGGGGGTGCGCCCGGAGAAGATGCGGGTGCTGAACCTGCCCGACGAATACTCGCCCAGCGCCAACATGCTCACCGGCACGGTGCTGGACGCCTCGTTCACCGGGGTCAGCACCGAGTATCTGGTGGAGGTCCAGGGCATCGGAACCATCGGGACGTTCTCGCAGAACATGGGCCAGCCACCGGCACAACGCGGGGACACCGTGCGCATGACCTGGGAACCGGAATTCTCCTTCGGACTTGACGGGGCCGAAGAGGCATCCGCAGGGAGGGACGCGGTATGACCGCCACCGGATCCCGTCCCCGGAACAAGAAAAAGCCGGCATCCGTGCACCTGCGCAGCGAGGAGGAACTTGCCGCCGAGCGGCGCAAGCGACGGGTCGGGCTGTACCTGATCATTCCGGGAATGGCTGTCCTGGCGCTGTTTTTCGCGGCGCCGGTGCTGGTCCTTTTGAGCATGTCGCTCTACGCCAGGCCCCCGGGCGCCGAAATCGGCGAGTTCGTCCCGGCCCTGGAATTCGGCAACTATGTCACGGTCATCGGCGCGTACTGGGACGTGTTCCTGCGCTCGTTCTTCTTCGCCCTGATCGCCACGGTCGCGGCCTTGCTCATCGGCTATCCCATGGCCTACCTGGTGGCGGTGCGGCTGCGCGGGCGCCAGCTGATGCAGGGGATCTTGCTGGTGCTGCTGATTGCACCGTTCTTCTCCAGCTTCATCCTGCGCACCCAGGCCTGGAAGCAGATCCTCTCCGACGAGGGCCCGGTGGTCACGGTGCTGCGGGCCATCGCGATCCTGCCGGCGGACGGACACCTCACCGCCACGGCCTTCGCCGTGGTGTGCGGGCTGACCTACAACTTCCTGCCGTTCATGATGCTGCCGATCTACGCCAACCTCGACCGGCTGGACACCAACCTGCTGGAGGCCTCGGGGGACCTGTATGCCAGCCCGCTGACGACCTTCTTCAAGGTGACGCTGCCGCTGTCGATGCCCGGTGTCTTTGCCGGCACGCTGCTCACGTTCATTCCCGCGGCCGGCGACTACGTCAACGCGGCGCTGCTGGGCAACAACCGGGACACCGCCATGATCGGGCAGATCATTGATTCGCGCTTCTTCAAGGTTGTCGACTACCCCGGCGCCTCGGCGCTGAGCTTCATCCTGATGATCCTGATCCTTGCCTTGGTCATGATCTACATCAAACGCTTTGGCACCAAGGAACTGTTCTAGGAAGGCTTGGAATGCGACAAAAATTTGGGCGCTGGTTCATCCCGGTCGCCGGAGGCCTGGCCTTCATCTATCTCCTGGTACCCATTACGTACATCTTCGTGTTTTCGTTCAATGACGCCGGACGCACCAACCTCGAATGGCGGGGCTTCACGCTCGAGAACTGGAAGAACCCCTGCGGCGCACCGAACGTGTGCGAGTCGCTGGTCAACTCGCTGCAGATCGGGTTGGTCGCCACGATCTTCGCCACGGTGCTTGGCACCTGCGTGGCCCTGGGCCTGGTGCGCTACAAGTTCAAGTTCCGCAACACCGCGGACCTGTTGATCATCCTGCCGCTTGCCACCCCGGAGGTCGTGCTCGGCGCCTCGCTGCTGGCCCAGTTCCTGAACCTGGGATGGGAGCTTGGCTTCAGCACCATCGTGATTTCCCACGTGATCTTCTGCATGTCGTTCGTGGTTGTCACCGTCAGGGCGCGGGTGTCCTCGCTTGACCCCAGGTTGGAAGAGGCGGCATCGGACCTGTATGCCAGCCCGTTCCTCACGTTCTGGAAGGTCACCTTCCCGTTGTTGCTTCCCGGGATCGTGGCCGCGGCGCTGCTGTCCTTCGCGATGAGTTTCGACGACTTCATCATCACGAACTTCAACTCCGGAAACTTCTCGACCTTCCCGAAGTTCATCTACGTCTCGGCCACCCGCGGCATTCCCGCCCAGGCCAACGTGATCGGGTCGGCCATGTTCATCCTGGCGTTGGTGGTCGTTGTCACCTCGCAGGTCATTGCCTACCGCCGCCGCAAGGCCCTGGCCGCCCGCTAGAAGCGGCGGAGCCGCGCGGCCCGGTGTGCCCTTGCCCATCGGGGGAGGGCACACCAGGGCGCGAAATCCTGAAGCGCGCATGAGCTATGCAAGGATAGTGCCCATGAGCGAACCTAAGTGGCTAAGCCCCGTTGAAAGAGACGCTTGGCTGGCCCTGGTGTCGGTCACGACGCTGCTGCCGGCCGCACTCGACAGCGAATTGCAGGTCCAGGCCAAGATCACCCTCTTCGACTACAACGTGCTTGCCATGCTGTCGGAAGCCACCGAACGGATCCTGCCGATGAGCGAACTGGCCTCACGAACCAGTGCCTCGCTCTCGCGGCTTTCGCACGTGGTCAAGAAGCTCGAAGGCCGGGGATGGGTTGAACGGTCCAGGTCGCCGGAGGATGCCCGCGTGACCATCGCCAGGCTCACGGACGCTGGGTGGGACAAGGTTGAGTCCCTTGCCCCCGAACATGTTGGTTCGGTGCGGAGGCTGATTTTCCAGGGTTTGGACGACCACGACGTGGCGGAACTGGCACGTATCGGCCAGAAGCTCGTGGGTCGGCTGGACCCCGCGCATTGGATTCTGCGCTAGGAACGCCTCGGGTCCGGTGGACCCGCCTCGGCACCTTTGATTCGGACGTGAGGCAGATCGCATGCCGGGGACCCGAAAAGCCTTGTTGTCGATTTGGCTGCCGATGTGTTAATCGCCTAGAATGGTTAGGCGTTAAGTCGTGCATGCCCAAACGGGTTTGCACGGTTGCCCGTAAAACCGAATATCATGGCCAGCCGAGTAGGGAAAAGTACTCATTGGCCATGAGGTTCACCGTCTTTCACGCTAAAAAAGGCTCTTCGGTTGGTTCTCACCCAGCCTGGTTACCTTCTGCAGTAATAACGGTGTCACAACTGGTGGCGGGACTCTTATACGCAGATTCAGAGGCAGCAGTTTTCCGCTGTATCTGTCAACGAGTACCGCCAATATTTACTACAACTGAGGAGTGATCATGGCAGCTGTATGCCAGGTGACTGGTGCGGTTCCGAACTTCGGACACAGCATCTCCCACTCGCACCGCCGCAACAAGCGTCGGTTCGACCCGAATATCCAAAAGAAGCGCTACTGGGTTCCGTCCCTGCGTCGCAACGTGACCCTGACCCTTTCGGTCAAGGGCATCAAGCGCATTGACGTCCGCGGCATTGATGCCGTTGTAGCCGACCTGCTTGCGAAGGGTGTGAAGCTCTAGTGGCTAAGGATAAGGACGTACGTCCGATCATTAAGCTCAAGTCGACCGCCGGCACCGGGTTCACCTACGTGACCCGCAAGAACCGTCGTAACAACCCAGACCGCATGGTTCTGAAGAAGTACGACCCGGTAGTCCGCAAGCACGTCGAATTCCGAGAGGAGCGCTAAACATGGCCAAGAAGTCTATGATTGCTAAGAACGAGCAGCGCAAGGTCATTGTTGAGCGTTACGCCGAAAAGCGTGCAGCCCTCAAGAAGACCCTGGTTGATCCGAACGCAACCGATGAGGCACGCGAAGAGGCCCGCTTGGGCCTGCAGAAGCTGCCCCGCAATGCTTCGCCGGTACGCGTTCGTAACCGCGATTCCATTGACGGCCGCCCGCGCGGCACCCTCCAGAAGTTCGGTATCTCCCGTGTTCGCTTCCGCGACATGGCGCACCGTGGCGAGCTTCCGGGCATCACCAAGTCTTCCTGGTAAATTCCAGAAGCAGTCGAAGGCCCCAACCGAATCGGTTGGGGCCTTCGGCCACTTAACCGGCGCTTTGACGTTCCGGTCCCTTAATATACCGAACGGGGATAGGCTCCGAGCATGGACATGCCATCGATCTTGATCGTCGCGGGGATTCTCGTGCTGTGTCTGTTGTCCGTCGGAATCGGAATGCGCAGGACCCTGGACAGGCGAGCACGTGACATCCAGCGGACTGATCCCGAGACCGCTCGCGCCCTGCGCGAAGCCCGACGCAACATCGATCAGGGCAGGGGCCTCTACCGCCGCTAAACGCGTCCGTCACCCCGCACCGGGCAGGGCGGGCGGTGCCGCCGACGGCCTGAATGGCCCACTGGCGGTTACCGCTTTTGTGCCGAGCCGAACAAGCGCCCGAACCACCTTGGACGCTGCTCCTGCCGTGCCTGCTCTGCGGGTGCCGCGGCCACCGCACGGGTGGTGCGGCGTTCTCGCCACGAGGCGACTTCGTCCTCGACGTCACGCAGCGCGGTGATTACCGGTGGACCGCCCAGCAGCTGGCGGCGGGCCTCGATGATCCGGGCGTTGAAATCCTCCAGCAAGTCCCGCACCGCGGCGGGATCCGCCATCCGGTCCAGGGTCCCTTCCAGCTCCTCGTCCTCCTTGCGCAGCAGCAGCGCCGGGGGACCGACACCGCTGATGTGTTCACGCTTCATCAGCCCCTTGATCCACCAATCCGGATCCGCGGTGGACCCAAGGCCGGGTATTGGCTTGCCCGCATAGGCGAGGTTGTCGAAGTCGCCCCGGGCGAAGGCGGCGTCCAAGGCGCTGTTGGCGACTTCCCAGACCTCGTCGTCGGCATGGAAACCGCGGACCTCGGTTGCCGGTTCCGACCCATCGCCCAGCCTCCGCCCGGTCCTTTCGGCGTACTCATCGACGGGGACCTGCTCCTCCGCAACATCGCGAGCCAAGCGGTAGCGGGCCGAGCGCAGCGCGGCCTCACGGTTCTCATCGAGGTTGCGTCGGGACATGTACCGGGACCACCCTTCCGGGATGTTTCCTTAACCTTAACAACGCGCCGGGCCGGCGGCAACAGGCGGGCAATGGCGGTTCCCCGGGGCCGGGATGCCATCGTTTCGCCCCACCCGAAGCCCTGTTTTCATTCGTCAGGTTGGATGTCTTCCATGAAGGCACTTTTTGGCACCCCAGGGGTGCTGTTCCTGATTACTGCCGCCATTGCCCTCCGCGTGGACCCGCTGTGGGGGTTGCTGGCGGCCGCTGCCGCGCGGTCGTCGGCCATCGGCTATCTTCTCTGCCGCAACCAGGCCAAGGAGAGCGCCCGGAAGCGCCGAGGCAACCACTGGCCGGGACACGTGCCGCAGAAAGCCCGGGGAGCAGCCGCGGTCCGACCCCCACGCATCGGGCACCGCCGCCGGGAAAACTGTAGCTTTGGACATCATGGACCAGTTCAAGACCACAGACACCAACAAGACCCCAAGCACCGCGCAGGAAGACGAGGTGGTGGCACGTCGCCGAAACGGCGACGCCAGTGGCCTGCGCATCGTGGTCACCGGAGCGAATGCAGGGATCGGGTTCTGGACCAGTCTCCACTTGGCCCGGCGCGGGGCCGAAGTCATCATGGCGTGCCGCGACAACCGCAAGGCGGAAGCCGCCGCCCAGGCAATTCGTGCATGTGTACCCGGGGCACGGCTTCGTCTGACGACCCTTGATGTTTCCAGTCTCGGATCCGTCGCCGCAGCCGTTGCCGAACTTGGCCGCCTCGAGCACCTGGACGTGCTGATCGCCAACGCCGGCATGGTGCATGCCCCGCGCACGCGCCAGCAGAGCGTGGACGGGCTGGAACTGGTGGCTGCGACCAACTTCTTCGGGCACTTCGCGCTGGTCGCCGGGCTGGTTCCGGTCCTGGAACGGGCCCCGTCCGCCCGCGTGCTGACCCTGGGCTCGCTTTCCACCCTGCTGGTTCGCCCGCACCTGGATGATCCGCAATTGCAGGGCAACTATTCCTCCTGGCAGGCCTACGCCCAATCCAAGATCATGCTCCAATCCTTCGCTTTCGAACTCGACCGACGGCTGCAGAGAACCCCCGGCACGACCAGGGCGCTGAGCGCCCATCCCGGCTATTCGCTCTCCGGGCGCACACCCGGGATTGCCGGCGTCAACGAGCCCGGCACGTTCAAACGAGTCGTTGATACGCTCCAGGCCCCCTTTACCCAGGGCAAGGACCGGGGTGCCTGGCCGATAGTTCGGGCCTCCGTGGACCCCGACGCCTTCAGCACTCCGGGAGCGGTCTTTTACGGACCGCGGTGGCTGGTCAGGGGTGCCCCGCGCAAGACCACGCCCCCGTCAATCACCACCGATTCCGAGGCTGCCGCAACCATATGGAAGGCAGCCGAATCCGCCACCGGAATTTCCCTTTTCGGTTAGCCCATTGACCGCTTGCCGGCGGACCGACGTCGATGTTTGAAGTCCCTGGAAGCGATGGCCAGGGAGCCCGAAATGACCGCGTGAACCGGTCTGCCGGATTGTGGGGGCTTCGATCCGCAAGAGTGCTGTTCGTCTCTCTTTCGGAGTAAAACGGGCCGCTGAAGGCGAAAAAACCGCCAAACTTCAAAAAATTCCCGGGAATTCGGCCCGTATCGGGCGTTTCGCGCAGGAACATTTGGTAAGTTCTCACACAGAAGTCCCCGCGAACGCGAGGCGACCCGGGCCAATTGCGTCCGGGAAGAGAAGTCCAGGAGGACATACTTTGGCTATGAACCGTAGTGAACTTGTTGCAGCTGTCGCCGAGAAGACCGGCAACTCCCAGGTAGCCGTCAACGGTGTTTTGGATGCAGTGTTCGACGTATTCGTTTCCCAGATTTCCAAGGGCGAGAAGGTCTCGATCCCGGGCTGGCTCGCAGTCGAGCGCACCGACCGTGCAGCACGCACCGGCCGCAACCCGCAGACCGGCGAAGCCATCCAGATTCCGGCTGGCCACTCGGTCAAGCTGACCGCTGGCTCCAAGCTGAAGGCTGCCGTTACCGGCAAGTAGTCTGCGCCGCGCGCAACAGCTTTCAAGCCGCCCCACGCATTGGTCCCACGGACCGGATGCGAGGGGCGGCTTTGGCGTTAATGGGTGTCGTGGGCGAATTTAGAATTCTACGACCCGTAGAATCGCGTAGAATGGCTTGCTGGAACCATGAGGCATTACCCATCAATCCCTTGGCGGAGGAAAACGGCATGAAGGATCACGGCCTGCGCATCTTGCGTGGCTGGATTGGTGCATTGATTTGCACCTGCCTTGCCGCCGCCTCCCATACCGCCGTGGACGGGGTCATGCCGCCGCCTGCCATCATCGGACTCCTGCTATGCATCAGCGCCGTCATCTGCACGGCATTGGCTTCCGGCAAGACCTCACTGATGCGCACCGGCCTCGCGGTGTTGCTGAGCCAGGGCGCCTACCATGGCGCCTTCGGCCTGTTCGGCCACCAGCACCAAGGCGCCGCCGGGCTCATCCGGGAAGGCGGCGCCCACGCAGGACACGGTCTTGAACTGGGCGCGGGCCCAACCGTGGCCGCCGCAACCGCCGCCGACTCGCCCGCGGGCTGGCTGATGACCGTCGCCCACGTGGCTGCCGCAATCGTGACCATCACGGCCATGCGCCGGGGTGAGATCGCCGCCCGCACATTTGCCCAGGCCATCTCCCTGTACGTACCGCGCCTGATCTTGTTTGTACGCGGGCTGCAGGCAACTCGGGGCAAACAGCCCCTGCTCGGCGTTGCCTACCGCATGCTTGTCCTGCGTGACGTGCTGCGCCCGGCCCTGCACCGCCGCGGTCCTCCGCGGGGACCTGCTTTCGCACACCCGTAAAGCAACCCCCAACTTCCTGCGAGCCAACATCGCCGCGGAGAAAAAGGACCACGTACCCCATGACTGACACAATCCAAGCCCCACGCACCGCCACCCGAATCGGCGTACTCGTCGCCGCCGTGCTGCTGTGCCTGATGACCGTCTGCGGCGTATCCAGCGCCCAGGCACACGACGAACTGATTTCCTCCACACCGGCCAGCGGAGAAGTGCTCAAGGCGGCACCCAAATCACTGGTGCTGACCTTCAGCGGAGACATCAAGAAGATCGGGACGATCCTTGAACTCTCGGACGGCAAGGGAACCAACGTCGATACCACCTTTGCGATCGACCGCCGGGAAGTAACCGTCACCCCGTCCACCACCTTGGCCAACGGAGATTACACCCTCATCGCCCGGGTGGTGTCCTCGGACGGGCACCCGATTGACAAGAAGATCGCCTTTGAGGTCAACGACCCGGCGGCAGTGGCCGGCAGTGCACCGGCAACCACCAGTGCTCCGGCGGCGTCCGCTGCGCCGAGTGCCACGCCGTCGGCGCAGCCGAGCGCCGAGGCCGACGACACCACCACACCGGTTGCCGGCATGCCCGCCGGCCTGGTCTGGGCCATCATCGGCATTGCCGGGATCGGCATCATCGCCCTGGTGTTGCTGAAGGTCCGCCGCCAGACCAAGTAGCCGCCAGGCCACACCCGGCCGAGACCGCCAGAACGGCCCGGTTCGCCGGCACCAGCACGTGCCGGGAAACCGGGCGGCGCCTCGCGGCACGGCGGCGACACGATCTTCCCCCTGAACCGGCATCGCCTTCCTCCATCGGAAGCGATGCCTTGCGGGCAATGCCCACGGTCAGCCTTGGCGTGCCCGCAGCCCAGAATTTTGGAGAGTTTCCCATGAACTTCAACATCCTCACCCATCGCTTCACCGCACCCCTCGCTGCCGCATCCATGGCCGGCCTGCTGCTGAGTGGATGCGCAGTTGCCGGCGCATCCGATGCGGCCACCCAAAATGGAAACACCACCGAAGCCGAATCGCTGCAGATTTCCGAATCCTGGATCAAGGCAGCCAGCGACGGGATGACCAGCGGCTTTGCCGTGCTGGAAAACCCCACGGACCATCCGGCCGCGCTCGTCAAGGTCGACTCGACCCTGGCCGGCAGCACCGAGCTGCACGACATGGAAGGCTCAGGCACCGCCATGACCATGAAGGAGCTTGACGGTCCGCTGGAGATCCCCGCGCATTCAACCATCGAGCTTGCCCCGGGTGGCAAGCATGTGATGCTGATGGAGCTGAAGCAGGAACTCAAGGTCGGTCAAAGCCCTGCCCTGAGACTCACCTTCGGCGACGGCAGCACCCGCGAGGTCCCCTTCGAGATCAAAAGCTTCACCGGGGCCAAGGAGTCCTACGCACCGGAAGCCGAGGAATCGGGCCACACAGGTCCCGCGGAAGGGGACGTGCATGCCGGACACTGACACCGCCCATGCGAAGGAAACCCGCCTACCCTCGCGCCGCGGCCTGCTGCTCGGCTCGGCGGCAGCCGCTGTGGGTGCCGCGGCGGGATTCACCGCCGCCGGCCTGCCACTCGGCGCGGCAGCCGCCGAACCGGACCAGGCGCTGCACGGCCCGGACACCATTGCGTTTCACGGGCAGCGCCAACCGGGAATCACCACCCCTGCCCCGGCATTTGCCACATTCCTGGCCATGGACCTGATCCCGGAACCCGGTGCCAATGAGGCAACGACACGTGACGCGCTGGCCCGGACCTTGAAGATCATCAGCGACGACGCATCCCGCCTCATGGCCGGCCTCGGCGTCCTTGCCGACACCGAACCGGAAATGGCGGCAAACCCGGCGCGACTCACCCTCACGGTGGGGCTGGGGCAGCACGCCGCGGCCATCCTGAATCCGGACCTGGTACCCGGGTGGCTGAGGGACCTTCCCCGCTTCTCCGTTGACCGGCTGGACAAGGCCTGGGGCCAAAGCGACGTGCTGGTGCAATTTTGCGGGGACGACCAAATCTCGCTGGTGCACGCCCGCCGGGCCATCCAAAAGGACCTGCGCACCCTGGCCAAGACCAGGTGGGTGCAGGACGGATTCCGCCACTCGCGCGGTTCCATGCCCGAGGGTGCGACCATGCGCAACCTGTTCGGGCAGAAGGACGGCACCGGGAACCCCGTCGATGCCATGCTTGATCGGGCAGTGTTCGGCGGCGAGGGACTTGAACCCTGGGTGGCGGGTGGAACCTCGCTGGTGCTGCGGCGCATCGAGATGGACCTGGAGGCCTGGGACGAGGTGGATCGCCCGGCCCGGGACTTCTCCCTGGGGCGCCGCCAGTCCGACGGCTCACCGCTGACCGGGGAACGCGAGTTCGACACCCCCGACCTGCGGGTGCGCGACGCCGCCGGGTTCCCGGTGATATCCGACGATTCGCACGTGGCCCGCTCGCAGGCCCGCGAGGCGGACGAGAAAATCCTGCGCCGCGGCTACAACTACCTCGACGGCACCGAGGCGGGATTGCTCTTTGCCTCCTACCAATGCGACGTCGATCGCCAATTCGTCCCCATCCAGCAACGCCTGGATGCGGCCGACCTGCTCAACGAGTGGACCACGCCGATCGGGTCAGCGGTCTATGCGATCCTTCCGGGGTGCCGCGAAGGTTCATTCCTGGGCAAGGAACTGCTCGCCACCTGATCTCCGGATGCCGGTCCCGGGGTGCCGGCAGGTGGTGTGAGCCACCTTGGCACCTTGGGGCCGGGCAATCGGTGGGAGAATGGATCGGCGAGGAAGCTGAAAGGACATTGTGAACAAGTCACGGAACACGCAGGCCACGGTCACCAAGGTCGAGGCGGCGATGCCAGGCAAGAGGCTCTGGCTCCTGCTGACCCTTCCCGCACTCGTGGTCGGGGTGCTGGTGATCATTGCGGCCAGCTATTTTGCCGGCACCGCCCAGGCCAGTGAGCTGGGGGACCCCGGGCCCTTCGTGCGGTGGGCGCTGCCTGCCGCCAAGGCACTTCACCACTCCTCGATGGCCATCACGATCGCCGCCCTGGTCTTCGCAGCAACGATCCTGCCCCGTTCCACCAAGCCCAAGCGCCCGGAACCGGGCAAGCACGACACCGACGGCGGCCAAACCCACCCCGCCTTTGCCCGCACCATGAACCTGGCCGCTGCCTCCGGCATGGTCTGGACGGTGTCCGCGGCCGCGGTGCTGGTCTTCAACTTCTGGGACCTGGTCGGCAAGCCCATGAGCACCGACCCCAGCTACACCTCCGCCATGCTCGACTACGTCCTGAACATCTCGGTGGGCCGGGCCTGGGCGTGGATGATCGTGATTGCCGCGATCACCTCCTCCCTGGCCTTCGGCGTGCGTTCCCCGGCCTGGGTCGGGGCCACGACCGCCTTCTCCTTCGCCGGGATCCTGCCGATGTCGCTGATCGGCCACGCCGCCGGGGGAGACGACCACTGGGGTGCTGTCAACTCGATCATGCTGCACTTGGCCGGGGTGTGCCTGTGGTTCGGCGGCATCGTCGTGCTGGCCGCGCTGGCACCGTTGCTGGCCGCCAAGGCCCCGGGACGCTACCCCGGCACCCGCCCGATCCTGGCCGGCACCGTGCTGCACCGCTTCTCCGCGCTGGCCACCATCTCCATCATCCTGGTCGCCGGCTCCGGCGTCGTGAATGCGACCATCCGCATCACCGACTGGGACCAGTGGATGACGCCCTACGGGTGGCTGGTGATCGCCAAGGCCCTGGCCACCGTCGCCCTGGGCGCGCTCGGCCTGGCCCACCGCCGCCGGGTCATCCCCGCCCTGGAAACCGGAAAGCTTGCGGCAACCCGCGCGGCCTGGCTGGTCGTGGGAGCCGAAACCATCATCATGGCCACGGTCATGGCCCTGGCCACGGTGCTGGCCCGCACCGCGCCGCCCACCCCGGACACCCCACCGGAATTGCCCACCCCTGCCCGGCTGCTCACCGGGTACGAGCTGCCCCCGGAACTGACCAGCTCCAGCTGGACGGAAGTCTGGCGCTTTGACTGGCTGTGGATCGCCATCGTGCTCTTCCTGGCCATCGCCTACCTGTGGGCCGTGGTGACGGTGCGCCGTCGCGGCGACAAGTGGTCGATCCTGCTGACCATCTCCTGGCTCCTCGGACTGACTGCCCTGTTCTACTTCACCTCCGGTGCGCTGGCGGTCTACGGCAAGATCCTGTTCTCCGTGCACATGGTGGACCACATGGCCTTGACCATGGTGGCCCCGCTGCTCCTGGTCATCGGCTCGCCGGTCACCCTGGCGTTGAAGGCCCTGGGCTCGCGCACCGACGGGACCCGTGGGCCCCGTGAATGGATCATGGTGCTGGTGCACTCGAAGTTCTCCGGCCTCGTCACCAACCCGCTCTTTGCGGCGGCCAACTTCGCCGGTTCCATCATCATCTTCTACGAATCCTCGGCCTTCGGCTTCGCGCTGCGCAACCACATGGGCCACGAGCTGATGAACCTGCACTTCCTCATCACCGGGTACCTCTTCGCGCTGTCAATGATCGGCACGGACCCCGTTCCGAAGCGGGCACCGCACGCGATGCGCCTGGTGATCCTGCTGGCCACCATGGCCTTCCACGCCTTCTACGGCGTCTCCATCATGAGCTCCACCTCGCTGTACCAGGCCGACTGGTTCGGCAACATGGGCAGGAGCTGGGGCGAGGGCGCACTGGCCGACCAGCGGCTGGGTGCCGGGGCCATGTGGGGGATCGGGGAGATCCCGACGCTGCTTCTGGCCCTGGGCGTGATGGTGTCCTGGAACCGGGACGACACCAGGGAATCCAAGCGCAAGGATCGGCAGGCGGACCGCGACAACGACGCGGAACTGCACGCCTACAACGAGATGTTTGCCCAATTGAAAAAGCAGGACGAGGAGGTTGCGCGCCGTGGCCGCTAGGACCAAGACGGGTGCGTTGCGCACCCTTGCCCTGACCCTTTCCCTGGGGCTGGCACTTGCCGGCTGCGCCGGGGCCCCGCAAGCCGTGGAACTGCCCGAGGAACACGCGCCGCTGCCCACGGACGCCTCCGCCGCCGCAACGCCCAGCGGCGGGGCCGCGGAACTGAACGTCTCCGAACTCTCCGTGGCCTCGGGCATCTCCATGGCCGCACGGCTGGGCTTCGACAAGGCCCGGGTGATCTCCGGGACCGAACTCGCCGACCTGAAGAAGGCCCCCGAAGACACCCCGGGCGGGGTCGCGGTGCTGCCCACCCAGTGCGCGGACGTCATCGAGTCGCTGAACTGGTCCCCGGTGCAAATGGGCGGCGAGGGAGCGCGGACCGACTTCCTGACCGAGAAGATCCCAGCCACCGGATCGGTCGAGGTCGCGAAGATCACCGACAAGTCGGCGCTGGAGGCCCACTACGCCACGGTGCTGGCGATGCTCACCGAATGCCGGAAGGTGACCATGCACCAGGAAACCGAGACTGTTCCCTTCTCCACCGAGAAGCCCGTGCTGAAGGCCGGGGACGCGGATTCGGCCATCCTGTGGACCCGCGGCAGACAGGGCCAGGGAATGCGGCAGCAGGCCCTGGTGTTGATCAAGGCCAAGGGGGATTACGTGGGAATGGTTTCGTTCATTGCCGCCGACGGCCTGAAGGCGCCGGAGTTCAGCCAAATGGCGGCCCAGGTGCTCAACGCCGCCCTGACCCAGGCCCGCTAGCCCGGGGGCGGATCGTCGCATCATGTCATGATCTCTGCTTCGCCGGGCAAAAACGGGATAATTGAATACAGCACAACGTCAGCCGACAAGCCCAGGAGCAGATCCATGACAGCAACCCCCAGCACCGGAACCGAATCCGTACGCACCTCCTACAAGGTCCGTGCTTCCGAACTGGTCGGCCGCAACTGGCTGAACACCGGCGGGAAGCAACTGACGCTGGAGGACTTCCGCGGCAAGATCACGATCCTCGATTTTTGGACCTTCTGCTGCATTAATTGCCTGCACGTGCTCGACGAGCTGCGTCCGCTGGAGGCCAAGTACTCCGATGTCCTGGTGACCGTGGGCGTGCACTCCCCGAAGTTCGAGTACGAGGCCGATCCGGTCGCGCTGGCCGCCGCCGTGGAACGCTACGAGATCGAGCACCCGGTGCTGGACGACCCGGAGCTGGTCACCTGGCAGGCCTACGCCGCCCGCGCCTGGCCCACCCTGGTGGTCGTGGACCCCGAGGGCTACATCGTCGCCCACCTCTCCGGCGAGGGCCATGCTGCCGGGCTGGAATCCCTGGTCGAGGAACTCATCGCCGAGCACGATGCCAAGGGCACGCTGCACCGCGGCACCGGCCCCTACGTGGCGCCGCCCGCCCGCGAGGGCGACCTGCGCTTCCCGGGCAAGGCCGTGGCGCTGGAAAACGGGAACTTCCTGGTCGGCGACTCGGGCCACCACCGCATCGTGGAACTTGGCAACGACCTGTCCACCGTGGTGCGCACCTTCGGCTCCGGCGTGAAGGGCTTCGCCGACGGGGACGCGGAAACCGCGCAATTCAACGAGCCCCAGGGCCTGGCCCTGCTCCCGGCCGAGCTCGCCGCCACCCTGGGCTACCACGCGGTCATCGCCGACACCGTCAACCACCGCCTGCGCGGGCTGGACCTGGACACCGGGAACGTCACCACGCTGGCCGGGAACGGCATCCAGCGCCTGCTCGACGCCGACCAGGCACGCGCCGCGGTCGACGAGAACAACGAGGAAGCCTGGATCAGCGATCTGGGCAGCGACCCGCTGGACACCTCGCTGTCCTCCCCGTGGGACGTGCTGTGGAGCCCCAAGACGCAGGCCGTGGCCATCGCGATGGCCGGCACCCACCAGATCTTCGCCTTCAACCCGGTGACCGGCGCCCTGTCGGTCTTCGCCGGCACCGGCCTGGAAGGCCTGGCCGACGGCGGCCCGGATGCCAGCTGGTTCGCCCAGCCCTCCGGCCTGGCCCTGGACAAGGACGAGAACATCTGGGTCGCCGACTCGGAGACCTCCGCACTGCGCCGCCTGGTGCTGGCCGAGGACGGATCGGTGGCGGCCGTGGAATCGGCCATCGGTGCAGGGCTCTTCGACTTCGGCTTCCGCGACGGCGCCGCCGCCGAGGCGCGCCTGCAGCACCCGCTGGGCGTTGCCTCGCTGCCCGACGGCTCGATCGCCATTGCCGACACCTACAACGGCGCGGTGCGCCGCTACGACCCGGCCACCGCGACCGTCAGCACGCTGGCCCGCGGCCTGAACGAGCCGGCCGACGTGCAGCTGGATTCCTCGGTGGACGGCGAGCCGGTGCTGCTGGTCGTGGAGACCAACAACCACCAGCTTGTGCGCCTGCCGCTCCCGGCCGAGGCCCTTCTCGTCGACGAGGGCGCGTCCCAGACCCAGCGCCCCAAGACCAAGGTCGCAGCGGGGGAGCACGCGCTGACCGTGCGCTTCTCCGCACCGACCGGGCAGAAGCTCGATGACCGCTGGGGGGATCCGACACAGCTGAAGATCTCCTCCTCGCCGGAGGAACTGCTGCTTTCCGGTGCCGGGACCTCGACCGGGCTGGCCCGCACCCTGGAACTGAACCCGGAGATCGCCGAGGGCGTCCTGCACATCACCGCCCGTGCGGCCGCCTGCGACGGCGAGCCCGGCGGGGAGATCCCCATGCACGCCGCCTGCCACCTGTACCAGCAGGACTGGGGCATCCCGGTGCTGGTGGATGCGCAGGGCGAGACCGAGCTGGTCCTGGACCTGCGCGGCATGGACAACTAGGCGGCAACACCACGCCCGAAGCGAGGCCCGCCCCCCCCGAAACGAGGGGGGCGGGCCTCGCTCGTGGTTAACGCCGGGGCCGGTCGTTAGGCATCTCACCCGTCAAGCGGGTGCCCGGGTGATGGCCATCATGGCGGGAATATTTCGACCCACGTATTGTTAGCAATGCTAAGGAACTAAAGAGGTCGAAACCCAAGACGCCGGCGCCCCGGCGCATTGAAGGAGAAGCCCGGGCCCGCCCGGATCACATGAACGCAACCGATGATGCCCCGAAACCCGTACGCATAGCCCCCACTCGCGTCAGCAACGCAACCAACACCGGCGACCTGGCCGCCGAACTTCGGGTGGCCGTGATGAAGACATCCCGCCGCCTGCGCCTGGAATCAACCTCCGAAACCCTCACCCCCGCCCAGTACTCGGTGCTGGCGGGCCTGCGGGACCAGCAACACACCATCGGCGAACTGGCTGCCCGCGAACAGGTCGCCGCCCCGTCCATGACCCGCATCGTGAAGTCCCTGCTGGAAGCCGGGCTGGTCACCCGCACCGTCAGCGTGGCCGACGCCCGCCAGGTGATGATCGCACCCACCCCCGAGGGAATGGCCGCTTACCACGGCGCCCGAAGCCAACGCACCGCCTGGCTGGCCGTGCGGCTGGAAACACTCGATGCCAAGGACCGGGCAACCCTGGCGCGGGCTGCGGCCCTGCTGCAGGAAATGAGCGCCAAATGAGCAGGATGTTCAGCGCCCTGAAGATCCCGAACTACCGCCTGTGGACCGCCGGCGCCCTGGTTTCCAACATCGGCACCTGGATGCAGCGCGTCGCCCAGGACTGGCTCGTGCTCACCATCCTGACCAACCACGACGGAACCGCCACCGGCATCACCACCGGCCTGCAGTTCCTGCCCATCCTGTTCCTGGGACCGTTCGCCGGAGTGCTCGCCGACCGCATGAACAAGCGCAAGCTGCTGCTGATCACCCAGTCGGCCATGGGCGTCTTCGCCACCGTCCTGGGTGTGCTGGTGGCCACCGGCACCGCCGAACTCTGGCACGTGTACCTGCTGGCCTTCGGACTGGGTGTGGCCAGCGCCTTCGACGCCCCGGCACGCCAGGCCTTCGTCTCCGAACTCGTCCCGGCCGGCGACCTGCCCAATGCGGTCGCGCTGAACAGCGCCTCGTTCAACCTGGCCCGGCTGGCCGGCCCCGGCGTCGCCGGGATGCTGATTGCCGTCTTCGGCACCGGACCGGCATTCCTGGTCAATGCCGCCAGCTTCGGGGCCGTGATCTTCTCGCTGGCCAAGATGCGCACCGAACAGTTTCAGCCCACCGTGCTGGTGGCCCGCCAAAAGGGGCAGATCCGCGAGGGCGTCGCCTACGTGCGCAACCGCCCCGATTTGTTGCTGATCTTCGCGCTGGCCTTCGTCGTGGCCACGTTCGGGCTGAACTTCCAGCTCACCAACGCGATGATGTCCACCGATGTCTTCCATGTCGGGGCGGGGGAGTTCGGCCTGCTGGGAACCATCATGGCCATCGGCACGCTCGCCGGGGCCCTGCTGGCCGCCCGGCGCGGCAAGCCGCGGATGCGCTACCTGCTGGGTGGTGCCGTCGGCTTCGGCCTTGCGGCATTGGTCGCCAGCTTCATGCCCACGTTCTTCTGGTACGCGGTGATGATGGTGCCGGTGGGGCTGGCCTCGCTGACCTTCCTGAACAGCTCCAACACCATGATCCAGCTCTCGGTCGACCCCGCCTACCGCGGGCGCGTGCTGGGGCTCTACGTGATGGTCGTCCAGGGCGGCACCCCGCTGGGCGCCCCGCTGGTGGGTTGGCTCGGCACCGAGTTCGGTGCCCGCTGGTCGGTTGGCAGCGGCGCGTTGATCTCGCTTGTCGCCGGGCTCATCGCGGTGGCCGTGGTGCTGCGCCGGGCCCGTCGCACCCCGAAACAGGGCTCCGGGACCCCGGCCAGGCACAAGGCCCGCACCAGGTCCCTGGTCCCGGCGCTGGGCCGCTAGGACCCGGCAACCGGGCGGCTACTCGCTGGAAACGGGGGTGACCCTGACCTTAGTGGTGCTGGCCTTGAGCACGGCGGTGAACCCGAAGCTGTCATCCACGGTCCGCTCGGTGTACCGCCCGGTGCGCAGGTCCTGTTCGGTGACGTCCAAGCGTGCCTTGACCGTCAGCGGGCGCAGGGCCCACGAGCCGTCGTAGGCCACGATCTCGGCCGAGGGATAGTCGACGATGCTCCAGTGGATGGAATCCGAGCGCACCCGCGCAGTGGTGGAGTAACTCATCGGGCAGCCCGCCGGCATGAGGACCTGCTGCTTTGCGCAGTCATCCAGGTACGCGGTGATCTGCTTGTTGACCTCGTCGAGCAGCTTCTTGGTGGGCTGCGTGCGAAGCTTGACCTCGGTGGCCTTCTTCGAGAACCCGGTGACCGCCAGGCCGCGCGAGTCGGCCCGGAAGTTCGGGGTGGCGAAGCTGGTGTCGATGACGGCCGGAACAAACACCGGAACCGTGGTCTTGCCCTTGACCAGCGGGGCGGGCCGCGAATTCACGACCACCTCGTTGGTGGTGTTCGCGGAGATCGCCACGGTGGGAAGCGTCGTGGGGACAAACGACCAGTTCTCGAAGAACAGCCAGCTGCGGCCCGTGCGTTCCAGTTGGTAGGTCGTCTGTTGCTGCACCCCGTGGATGGAGTAGGTTGCCGTGACGGTGGCCAGGTCATCGGCGCCGGCGACCTTTTCGGGCTTGCCGACCGTGAAGTCCTTGATGTCGGCGCTGGCGGCCTTCAGGCCCTCGCCGTCAAGCAGCAGGGCATTGCCCTTGGGGACAGTGGCCTGGAGCAGCCCCAGTGCCGCGGCGCCTTCGCCGCGGGTGAGATGCACATGCAGTTCCTTGACCTTTTGGGCGGGCCCGAAGGAATTGTGGTTGACCAGGGCAATGGCAGCAAAGGCCAGGACGGCCAGCACCACAAGGGCCGCCGCCCATGTGGCGGCGACCCGTGTGGGAGATAAACGTTCGCTCATTGTGTCCAAGGCTACCGGGAATTCGGCATGGTTCGCGCCGACCCTCCCTAGCGTCGGCGGCGCCGCTTGGTGCCGAACATGCCGCGAAACAGCTCTCTGCCGATCATGTTTGCGGCCTGCAAGGCCATGTCAAGCACGGGATTGTCGGGTTTCGGCGCGGGGGCGGGGGCACTTGTCTTGCGACCGGGGGCTTTCTTCGCGGTCGCCGGGGGTTCGGGCATGGCGTAATCGTTGGCGCCGGGTCCCGGTGCGGAATGAGGGATCGACGAGGGCCGGCCCAGGATCGATTCCTCGATTTCGCGGGCCGCGGCATCGATGTCGGCCTGGGACTGGCCCGGACCGGGCACGCGTGCGGCCACCGATCCGCCGGTGGGGACCTGGGCAACAGCCGGTGTCCCGGCGCCCGCGGCGAGTTTCTCGAACGCGGACTCCCGGTCCACGGCCGTGCCGTAGACCTGCATCAGGGCCGAGGTGCCAATGATCCCGGAAACCGTTTCCGGCGCCGAGGGGCCCATGGTCGATTCCGGGCTCCACATCCGGGTCCAGGCCACCGGGGTCGGGGCGCCCTTCTCGTTCATCACGGTGACCACCGCTTCACCGGTACCGGCCTGCGTCAACGCCGCATCCAGGTCGTAGTCGCTGGTGGGGAACGTGGAGATGGTCGCCTTCAGGGCCTTGGCGTCGTCCGGGGTGAAGGCGCGCAGCGCGTGCTGGACGCGGTTGGCCAGCTGCCCGAGCACGTCCGCGGGGACGTCCTTGGGCGTCTGGGTCACGAAGAACACCCCGACGCCCTTGGAGCGGATCAGCCGCACCGTGGCGGTGATCGAGGCCAGGAACGCCTTGGAGGCCCCGTTGAAGAGCAGGTGGGCCTCGTCGAGGAAGAACACCAGCTTCGGCTTCTCCGGGTTTCCGACCTCGGGCAGCTCGGAGAAGAGGTCGGCCAGCAGCCAGATCATGAAGGTGGAAAAGAGCACCGGCTTTTCCATGAGCGTGGGAAGTTCCAGACAGCTGATGATTCCCCGCCCGTCGGGCGCCTGGCGCAGCAACTCGGCGGTGTCGAATTCCGGTTCGCCGAAGAAGGACTCCATGCCCTGGGCCTGCAGGGTGACCAGCTCGCGCAGGATCACCCCGGCGGTGGCCTTGGAGACCCCGCCCAGGCCCTCGAGCTCGGTCTTGCCCTCGTCGCTGGTCAAATGCGTGATGACCGCGCGGAGGTCCTTGAGGTCGTGCAGCTCCAGGTCCTTGGTGTCCGCGTAGTGGAAGATCAGCTGCAGGCAGGATTCCTGGGTCTCGTTCAACTCCATGATCCGCGAGAGCAGCAACGGGCCGAAGGAGGAGATGGTGGCCCGGATCGGGATCCCCTGCCCGTCCCCGCCCAGCGAGTAGTACTCCACGGGGAAGGACTTCGCTTCCCAGGCCATGCCGACCGAGGCGGTGCGCGCAGCCAGTTTTTCCGTCGGCGTTCCCGGGGTGGAAAGTCCGGTGAGGTCCCCCTTGATGTCGGCAAGGAACACCGGGACCCCATGGGCGGAGAGCTGCTCGGCCATCAACTGCAGGGTGATGGTCTTGCCGGTGCCGGTGGCGCCGGCCACCAGTCCGTGCCGGTTCATCATGCGCAGCGGCAAGCGGACCTGCGCCTCGGGGAAGAGCTGGTCATCAACCAACGCCGCTCCGAGTGTCACGGCCGGGCCTTCGAAGGCGTAACCGGCGGTTATGGTTTCCACATGCTGGGATGTCGTCATCTTGGCCATGTCCATAGCCTACGGTCTGGAACACGTCAGTGGTGGTGGGCGCACCAATTCTTTTTCGCCCGTCACGGCGGCGGTCCCTAGAACGGGTTGAGCAGGCGGTGCACAAACTGCTTGGTGCGCTCGTTCTGCGGGGTGCGCAGCACCACCTCGGGATGCCCGCGCTCGACGACCACGCCCTGGTCCATGAACACGATCTCGTCGGCGACCTCCCGGGCGAAGGCCAGCTCGTGGGTCACCAGCACCATGGTCCAGCCCTCGTCGGCGAGTTCCTTGATCACCCTGAGCACGTCTCCCACCAGTTCCGGGTCCAGGGCCGAGGTCGGCTCGTCGAAGAGCAGCAGCGACGGCTTCAGCGCCAGCGCCCGGACAATGCCCACGCGCTGCTGCTGGCCTCCGGAGAGCTGGTGCGGGTACTGGTCGCGCTTCTCGGCCAGCCCGACCCGGGCCAGCAGCGACTCGGCCTCGGCGATCACCTCGGCGCGTTTGCGGCGCTGGACCTGGAGGGGGCCCTCGATGACATTTTCCAGCACCGTCATGTGCGGGAAGAGGTTGTAGTTCTGGAACACCATGGCGCTGCGGGTGCGCAGCACCTGCGCCTGCTTCTGCGTGGTGCCCGGGGCGAAGGCCACCGCCGGTCCGCCGTCGAAGGCCACCTCGCCGCCGTCGGGGATCTCCAACCCGTTGAGGCAGCGCAGCACCGTGGTCTTGCCGGAACCGGACGGTCCGATCAATGCCAGGACCTGTCCCTTGCCGATCAACAGGTCAATGGACTTGAGCACCTGGTGTTCGCCGAAGCTCTTTTGCAGGTCGGTGGCCCTCAGCAGGGGCCGGGCGTTGCCGGGGTCAGTGTGCGACATAGCGGTCAAACCTTCTTTCCAGTCGGGTCTGGCCCGAGGAAAGCACCAGGCAGAACACCCAGTACACCAGGGCCGCCTCGATGTAGACGAGCATGAATTCCTGGCTGAAAGCGGCGATTTCCTGGGCGCGGCGGAACAGCTCGGTGAATGTGATCAGCGAGGCCAGGGATGTGTCCTTGACCAGGGAAATGAATGTGTTTGACAGCGGCGGGACGGAGACCCTGGCCGCCTGCGGCAAGATCAGCCGGCGCAGCGTGGTGGTGCGCGACATGCCAATGGTGTATCCGGCCTCCCACTGCCCCTTGGGGACCGAAAGGATGGCCGCCCGGATCACCTCCGCCGCGTAGCCGCCGACGTTCATCGAGAAGGCAATGATGGCGCTTGGCCACGGGCTCAGGGTCACGCCGATGGAGGGCAGCCCGTAGAAGATGACGAAGAGCTGCACCAGCAACGGCGTGCCGCGGATCACCGAGATGTAGACCCGGGCGATGAAGGACACCACCGGGTTTCGGCTCAGCCGCATCAGCGCCATGACCAGCGCAATCGCCAGGCCGATGGCAAAGCTTGCCAACGACAGCGGAATGGTGCCGCTCAGCCCGCCCAGCACAATGGGCCAGAGGGAATCGCCGATCAGTTCCCAATCGATGTCCATGGGCAGGGCTCCTTCGCACGGTGGAGTCGCGGGCCGCCGGGATGCAGCCCGCGATGCTGCAGGAAACTACTTGGTGACGTCGGCACCGAAGTACTTCTCGGAGATCGTGGACAGGGTCCCGTCACTCGAGAGCTCATCGAGTGCCTTGTCCACGGCCTTGACCAGGTCCTCGCTGCCCTGCCGGAAGGCCATGGCGCTGAGGGACTTCTCGGCGGTCTCTGCGGCGATCTTGATGCCGTCGTCCTGCTTGGTTTTCTGCGCATCCAGGTAGGTGAGCTTGTCATTGATGGTGGCATCGACGCGGCCCTGCTTCAGCAACGTGATGGCCTGGGCCCAGCCCTCGACGGCCTCGATATTTGCCCCGGAGTCCTTGGCCAGCTGCTGCCAATTGCTGGTCAGGGACTGGGCGGTGGTCTTGCCCTTCAAATCCGCGAAGGAGGAAATGTCGGTATTGTCGGACTTGGTCACGATCACCCCGGTGCTCACGGTATAGGGCTTGGAAAACTCATACTTGGCCTCGCGCTCCGGGGTGATGGAGACCTGGTTGGCGATCACGTCGGAGCGCCCGGCTTCCAGCCCGGCAAAGATCGCATCCCACTGGGTTTCCTCGAACTGCGGCTTCACGCCCAGCTTCCGGGCCACGGCGGTGACAACCTCGACGTCGAAGCCGGTCAGCGCGCCGGTGCCTCCCTCGTGGAAGGAGAACGGCTTGTAGGTTCCCTCGGTGCCGATCTTCAGCACCCCGGAATCCTGGACCTGCTTGAGTGTCACGCCGGTCGCGGTGCCGCTGGCGGCGGGAGACCCGGAAGGTTCGGTGGAGCCGCTGCAACCGGTGACCGACACGGCGAGCAATGCGGCGGTGGCCAGGGCGATGATGTGGCGCTTCATGGGAAACGGTCCTTTCGGTCACGGTCGTCCACCCGCCGACCGGCAGCTGCCGCCTTCGCGAATCGAGGCGGGCACCGGATGCCGAACAAGTGAACCTTGCTCAGACGCTAACACGGAGGTGCTAGTCGCATAAGCCTTTTGTTCCGAAGTACGTCGCCACGTCGCGTTCTAGCCTGCAGCCCGGTGCCAATCCGGGAAGAAGCTCAGGTCAGCAACAGGGGAACGAGCATCATGGCCGGGACCGCGACGATGGTGGTGAGCAGGACGGTGTCCTTCGCCAGGACGATGCCGCGCTCGTAGCGCGAGGCGGTGACGAAGATGTTCTGGGCCGTGGGAAGTGCGGCCATGATGACCGCGGCAAACACGGCGTGGGGGTCCAGGCGGAACACCCACACGGCCAGCGCCCAGGCGACCACGGGCTGGAACACCAGCTTCATGCCGGTGGCCACCAAGGTGTCGGCCCTCCGGCCGCCGGAGGCCTCCAGGGGCCTGGAGCCCACCAGCGAAATGCCGAAGGCGATGAGCATGGCCGGGATCGAGGCCCCGGCGATCAGCTCGATGGGGTCGCCCAGCGGCTGGGGGAGCCTGAAGTCGAACAACGCACACGCCAGGCCGGCCAGCGAGCCGACGATCATCGGGTTTTTCAGGGTCTGGACCAGCATGGAGAACACCGTGGTGCGGTGCCTCGAGGTGCTGGCATCCAGGATGGCCAGGCACACGGGGGAGTACAGGGCCAGCTGCCACAGGATCACCGGCGCCGCGTGGGCCATGTCGCCCAGGACGTACAGGGCAATGGGCAACCCCAGGTTGGCCGAGTTCACCGTGGAAGCACTCATGGCGCCGATGGTCGACTCGGTCAAATCCCGGCGCAGCCACCAGCGGGTCACCAGCACGAAGGCAATGGCGGTGGCCAGGGAGGAAAGCGCGGCAACACCCAGGAACGGGCCAAGCACCGAGGCGGGGTTGGAGTCGGCCAGGGTGGTGAACAGCAGGGCCGGGCTGGCGACGAAGAAGGTCAGCCGGTTGAGCACGTAGCGGGCGTTCTCGCCCAGCACGCCGGTCCGCCCGACGAAATACCCCACGGCAATGACGGTCCAGACCACGGCAAAACCAGAGAGTACTCCGCTCATGAGGTTTAAGGGCCCGCTTCCCGCTGTTGGTGGACCCGCGCCGCGCGAAGGCCTTAACGACGTGGGACCCGGCCGCCGGCCGGGTCCCACATGCTTGCGAGCGGGCGACGGGAATCGAACCCGCGTGTCCAGCTTGGGAAGCTGGCGCTCTACCATTGAGCTACGCCCGCAGTGCTCCGGGAAGCCTAATGACCGCCCGGGCAAAAAACAGCATATCCCAAGGTGGGGTGCGAAAACCTAATCGGCGATCCCGGGCGCGTCAAAAAGCCGTGTCCGGCTCCGGTGCGGCCTTGGACAGGAACGGACGGGACAGAGGCTCGGCCAGGCGGGCCGCCACGGGGCCGAGGACCGCCAGCAGCAGCACGTATGCGGTTGCGAGCGCTGCCAGCTCGCCGGTGACCGCCCCGGAAGCGACGGCCAAGCCGGCAATGACAATGGAGAATTCGCCGCGCGCAATCAACGCGACACCGGCGCGGATGCGCCCGGGGACCCCGATGCCGGCGCGTCTGGCGGCCCAGACACCGGTGGCGACCTTCGTCAGCGAGGTGACAACGGCCAGCAGGACCGCCATCGGCAGCACCGCGGGAATGGTGGTCGGATCGGTGTTCAGCCCGAAGACCACGAAGAACATCGCGGCAAACAGGTCACGCAGCGGCTCGAGGACCTTGGTCGCCGAGTGCGCGGTGGACCCGGAAATCGCAATGCCGAGCATGAATGCGCCGACCGCGGCGGACACCTGCAGCGCCGAGGCGAGCCCCGCGACCAGCAGTGCGGCGCCGATCAGCTTGAGCAGGAAGTTTTCGCGGTCCGAGGAGTGGATCAGCCGGGAGATCTGCGGGCCGAAGCGCAACGCCGCCAACAAGACCAGGGTGATGGTGCCCAGCGCGATGCCGACCGCACGCAACCCGCCCAGGAAGCTGAGCCCGGCCAGCGTGGCGGTGAGCACCGGCAGGTAGATGGCCATGGCCAGGTCCTCGAGCACCAGGATGGAGAGCACCACCGGTGTTTCCCTGTTGCCCAGCCTGCCCAGGTCCGAAAGGACCTTGGCGATGATGCCGGAGGAGGAGACATAGGTGACTCCGCCCAGGACCAGTGCCCCGGGAAAGCCCCAGCCCATGAGCAGGGCCAGTCCGGCGCCCGGGGTGAAATTCAGCACCAGGTCCACGATCCCGGCGAGCCAGGCCCCCTTTAATCCGGTGACAAGTTCGCGGGCGGTGTATTCCAGGCCCAGCATCAGCAGGAGCAGGATCACCCCGATTTCGCTGGCGATCTCCCCGAACTCGGAAATGCCCGCCAGGTTGACCATGCCGCCGCTGCCAAAGAGCAGCCCGCCCAGCAGGTACAACGGAACGGGGGACATGCCGACCCTGGCAGCCAGCCTCCCCAACAACCCAAGCCCCAAGAAAACGGCGCCAAGCTCGACCAAGATCAGCGCGGTGCCGTCCATGTCCCGTGCACCTCTCCCTTAGCCGTCGTTGATCAGGTGCGCTGCGTTTTCCAACCCTGCAGAGGTTCCGACGATGACCAGCACGTCCCCGGCATTGAGCTCGAAGCCGGGGCTGGGGGAGGGGAAGACGCTGCCGCTGCGTGAGATCGCGACGACCGAGACGCCCGTGCGGGTGCGCAGGTGCGTGTCACCGAGAGTCTGGTTCACGTACGGGCTTTCGTGGCTGAGCACGAATTGCTGCGTGTTGACCCCGGGCAAATCCCGGTGCTGGTCCGACAGCTGGGTGACCAGTTGCGGTGCACCGAGCATGGCGCCGATGGCCCCGGCCTCTTCGGTGCTCAGCGGTATGGCCGCGGCACAGGCGTCGGGGTCCTCGCGCTGGGAAATGATCAGCTGCATGGTTCCGTCACGCAGGATCACCACGCCCACCCGGCGCCCGGACGCGAGGGTTATTTCGCGACGGACGCCCAGGCCGGGCAGCGACGTATCTTCAAAATTCATGATCCCACTCTAGACCTCGCGGCGGGCCGTGGCCCGTGATTCCGGCCACCCATGCAGGCGGGATGAACCCTGGGCCTACTTCGAGGGCTTTTTCAGGCTTCCGTCGAGGTTGAATTCCTGGCGGATGGTCTTCACCCCGGCGGCGTCGATCTCCAGGCAGATCTCGTGGCCCGGGTTGATGACCAGCCCGGTGTCTTGCAGCGAGCGGATGATGGTGCCGCCCAGCAGCTGCACCCCGTAGGGTGCGACGTCGATGTAGGCGCCCGGGATCCGGGCCAGGTGGGTGAACAGGGCGATGACGGGTTCGCCGGCGGCGTTCTGCAGCAGCATCGGCTGCGCGTTGGTGGTTTCGCCGGAGACCTCCTCACGGCTGAGGAAATACACTTCTGAGTTCATGAAGCTGGCGATGACCTGTCCGTTTAGCGCCGGATCATTCTGGGCGGCGCGGATCATCATCTCCAGGTGGGTGGCCGGCTCGTTGCCGACGGTCTTCGGTTCAACGCCCAAGGCCGCCTGGATGTCCTCGGCGTTGGTGCTGGTCTTGGCTTGCTCGTTCTCTTCGCTCATGCCCCCAAGCATGTCGACTAAGCGACCGGCGGCGCAACCCGATGTCTGGTTGAAGGGCCAACCGTTCTAGAGTGGAGGGACAAAATTGTTTCTGTTGCAAGGAAGCCTGATGCCCGAATTCCAGTACGAAGACCTCCTGCCCATCGGGGCGGACGAGACCACCTACCGCCAGATTTCCACCGAAGGCGTACGCACCATCGAGGGTCCGGGCGGCCGGACATACCTCGAGGTCGACCCCGAGGCGCTTGAACTGCTGGCCTCCACCGCACTGCACGACATCTCGCACTACCTGCGCCCGGCGCACCTTCAGCAGCTGCGCAACATCCTCGATGACGAGGAAGCCAGCCCGAACGACAAGTTCGTCGCCCTGGACCTGTTGAAGAACGCCAACATCGCCGCCGGCGGCATCCTTCCGATGTGCCAGGACACCGGAACGGCCATCGTCATGGGCAAGCGCGGTTCGCAGGTGCTGACCCAGGGCCCGGACGAGAAGGACCTGTCCAAGGGCATCTACAACGCCTACACCACGCTGAACCTGCGCTACTCGCAGCTGGCCCCGCTGACCACCTGGGAAGAAAAGTCCACGGGCAACAACCTGCCGGCGCAGATCGAGCTGTACGCGGACACCACCCCGGGGCACGAGAACCAGTACAAGTTCCTCTTCATGGCCAAGGGCGGCGGCTCGGCGAACAAGTCCTTCCTGTACCAGGAGACCAAGGCCATCCTGAACCCGAACGCGATGCTGCGCTTCCTTGATGAGAAGCTGCGCTCGCTGGGCACCGCCGCGTGCCCGCCGTACCACTTGTCCATTGTCATCGGCGGCACCTCCGCCGAATTCGCGCTGAAGACCGCCAAATACGGTTCGGCCAAGTACCTGGACAACCTGCCGACCACCGGCGCGATGACCGGCCGCGGCTTCCGCGACACCGAGCTGGAGGAGCAGGTGCTGGAGCTGACCCGCAACTTCGGCATCGGCGCCCAGTTCGGCGGCAAGTACTTCTGCCACGATGTGCGCGTGGTGCGCCTGCCGCGCCACGGTGCCTCGCTGCCGGTCGCCATTGCCGTCTCGTGCTCGGCCGACCGCCAGATGCTGGCCAAGATCACCCCCGAGGGCGTGTTCGTGGAGCAGCTGGAAACCGATCCGGCGCGCTTCATGCCGGAGTCCGACCACCCGGCGATCGCCGCCCACGACTCGGAGACCGACGGGGTCACCGGCACCGGCGGCTCCTCGGTGGTGAAGATCGACCTGAACCAGCCGATGGAGCAGATCCTGGCCGAGCTGACCAAGCACCCGGTCAAGACCCGCCTGTCGCTGTCCGGGCCGCTGGTGGTAGCCCGAGACATCGCGCACGCCAAGATCAAGGAACGCCTGGACGCCGGCGAGGACATGCCGGCGTACCTCAAGGACCACCCGGTCTACTATGCGGGACCGGCCAAGACCCCCGAAGGCATGGCCTCGGGTTCCTTCGGCCCGACCACCGCCGGTCGCATGGACTCCTACGTCGAGCAGTTCCAGGCCGCCGGCGGCTCGATGGTGATGCTGGCCAAGGGCAACCGCTCCAAGGCGGTCACCGACGCGTGCAACACCCACGGCGGCTTCTACCTGGGCTCCATCGGCGGCCCGGCCGCCCGCCTGGCCCTGGATTGCATCAAGAAGGTCGAGGTTCTCGAGTACGAGGAGCTCGGCATGGAAGCGATCTGGAAGATCGAGGTCGAGGACTTCCCGGCGTTCATCGTCGTCGACGACAAGGGCAACGACTTCTTCTCCGAGTCCTCCAAGCCGACCTTCACGGGCCTGCCGATCCGCACCAAGTAGGCATCACGCAGCGGAGCCTCCAAGGTTTCCACGGCACCCAAGTGGGGGTGCGGGCAGTCCTGCCCGCACCCCCACCGGTGTCTTGCATCCGGTGGCGGCCCCGGGCCCGCGCAGCTTTTGGGGCATCAGCCCCGGACGGTGAGCACGATCAGCAGCACGTTCAGCGACACCAGCAGCACGGAAACCAGGATCCCGGCCCCGGTCGTGAACCAGCGGTTGGCGTGTGCGCCCATGACGGCCTTGCGGGCCGTGAGGTTCACCAGCGGGATCAGCGCGAAGGGGATGCCGAAGGACAGGGCGACCTGGCTGATGATCAGCGCGAAGGTCGGCTCCACTCCGGAGGCCAGCAGGGCCAGGGCCGGGGCGAGGGTGATCAGGCGGCGGGCCAACAGGGAAATGCGCCGGTGCAGCAGCCCCGCCATGATCTCGGCCCCGGCGTAGGCGCCCACCGCGGTGGAGGCCAGGCCGGAGGCCAGCAGACCCACGGCGAAGAGCGTGGCGACCACGGGGCCCAGGGCAACCTCGAGGGCAGCGTGGGCCCCCTCAAGGGATTCGGTGCCGTCGACCCCGGCCAGGTTCACCGCGGCCAGCAGCAGCATCGCGACGTTGACCGAACCTGCGATGAGCATGGCGATCGAGACGTCCCAGCGCGTGGCCTTCAGCAGCCGGGGGATGGAGCGGAGCAGCGGCTTGGAGCCGAAGCGGTCCCGTGCCAGCGAGGAGTGGGCATAGATCGCGTGCGGCATGATCGTGGCACCGAGGATGGACACGGCCAGCAGCACCGAGTTGGTGTCGGCGAAGCGGGGAACCAGCCCGCTGGCCAACCCGGCCGCCTCGGGCGGTGCGATGAACACCCCGGCGCAGAATCCCACGGCAATGACCAGCAGCAGGCCGATCACGATGCGTTCAAAGACCCAGGGTCCGCGGCGGGACTGGACCAGCAGAAGCCCCATGGAGATGACCCCGGTGATCAGGCCCCCGGCCAGCAACGGCAGGTCGAAGAGCAGGTAGAGGGCCACGGCCCCGCCGATGACCTCGGCGACATCGGTGGCCATGGCGACGGCCTCGGCCTGGAGCCAGTAGGCGATCCGGCCCGCCCGGCTGCCGAAGCGTTCGCGCAACACCTCGGGCAGCGACTTTCCGGTCACCACTCCGAGCTTCGCCGAGAGGTACTGCACCAGCCAGGCCATGAGGTTGCCGCTGAGCACCACCCACACCAGCAGGTACCCGTATTGCGCCCCGGCGCTCATGTTGGCCGCGACGTTGCCCGGGTCCAGGTAGGCGACCCCGGCGACCAGGGCCGGGCCCAGCAGCCAGAGCAGGCGGCGGGTCGCCGGCAGGTTCGTGCCGGGGGTCGTGGATTGCCCTGTTGCTACCGGGGCCTCGGGGGTGTCTTTCGCCATGGCTAAAGAATAGCCCGGTTTAGGCATGGCTAAAACACCTGGGTGGTTGGCGTGGGCACCACGTTGGCGGACGGTTCACCCCGGCGAAGCGTCGCCGGGAGGGAACGGGAAAGCCCCGCGGAAGCCGGGCGGCTTGCTAGCGGGCGAAGTCGTAGCCGATCGACCAGTCGCGGTAGGGCGGCAGGAACCGCAGCACCAGCAGGGACTCGCGCTGCTGCTTGATCTCTGCGGCCGTCAGCGGCTTGACCTTGGACGCCTTGACCAGGGACGCGTGGAATGCCTCGAAGGTGCCGGCCTTGGATTTTGCCATGGCCTTGGCCTGGTCCACGCCGATGTAGCGCAGGTGCCACGGCTCGTACTTGTATCCGGTCACCTTTTCGCCGTCGGACGGGTAGCGGACGATGAAGCCGAAGTCCGCGGCATTGGCGGCCAGCCACTTCCCGCCGGCGGTGTCGCCGAAGCAGGCCTTGAGGTTGCAGTATCCGCTGGACAGGCCGATGTCCGCGGCCAGCCCGATCTGGTGTTCGCTGGTTCCGGCCGGTGCCGACAACCGTGTGGCGTATTCGGTCCCGTACCGGGCCTTGTACCCGTTGAACAAGGACAACTGGCGGTCATAGGAGCGGTATGCGCTGAGCACGGCCAGCGACTGGGAATCCTTGCGCGCCGCCTTGAGCAGGGACTCCAAGGCGGTGGCGGCGTCCTTGCGCAGTTCGTGCCCGCTGCCGGCGACGTCGCGCAGGTCCTTGGGCTTGTAGTTCGCCGGATCCAGGGGGTGGTCCCGGCTCACCAGCGCCAGGTAGGACCCCTGGTCCTTGGTCAGTTCCTCGGTTGTCGGCGGTTTCGGCTGCTTTTCCGCATGCACCTGCGCCGCAGCTGGTGCCGCGGGCGCGGCCTGTGCGGCGAGGGGGGCTGCCAGCACCAGGCTGGCGCCCAGCAACAGGGCGGGAATGCCGGCACGAAACAAAGACACGATGTCCCTTCGGGGAATGAAGCAAGATGGATCCCCTTCAGGATAACCGCTGGGCCCGTGGTTAGCCCATGCCGGAGGGCTCGCAGCACACGGTCCGGGACCCGAAGCGGCACGGTCCGGGCGGCTCGACGAGGTCACCAATGCCCGGTCCACGTGCCCAATGGGATATTTTGGGTAGCGTGCTGATTTCTGATGGTGATATTCGACGCGAGCTGGCCTCCGAACGTATTAAGTTGGACCCCTACGACCCGGAGATGATCCAGCCGGCGAGCGTGGATGTGAGGCTCGATCGGTTCTTCCGGCTTTTCGACAACCACAAGTACGCCCACATCGACCCGGCCGCGGACCAGCCGGAGCTGACGCGCCTGGTGGAAGTCGCTCCCGACGAGGCATTCATCCTGCACCCCGGAGAATTCGTGCTGGGCTCGACGTACGAAACCGTCACCCTGCCCACCGACATCGCCGCCCGGCTGGAGGGCAAGAGCTCGCTGGGGCGCCTGGGCCTGTTGACCCACTCCACCGCCGGATTCATCGACCCGGGGTTCTCCGGGCACGTGACCCTGGAACTGTCGAACATGGCGACCCTGCCCATCAAGCTGTGGCCGGGATCGAAGATCGGGCAGCTGTGCTTCTTCAAGCTCTCTTCCCCGGCCGAGCACCCCTACGGGTCCGGTGCCTACGGAAACCGCTACCAGGGCCAGCGCGGACCCACCGCATCGCGCAGCCACCTGAACTTCCACCGCACGACGCTGGAAAGCTAGCCACAACCACCTGGCGTTCGTGTGCGTGCGCAGGTCCGGGGAACCAGGCCTGCGCACCTGCTTAAGCGCCCGGCGGGGCCGCACATCCCTACAGCTGCAACTTCATGCCATCGTGGCTCGCCGTGAATCCGAGGCCCGCATAGAAGCGGTGCGCGTCGGCGCGGCTCTTGTCCGTCGTCAGCTGCACCAACGAGCAACACTGGGACCGCGCGTACCCGATGCACCACTGAAGGAATTTCTTCCCCACCCCGCGCCCGCGGTAGTCCGCCTGGGTGCGCACCGCCTCGATCTGCGCGCGCCAGGCCCCGCGGCGGGACAAGCCCGGGATGAGCGAGAGCTGCAGCATGGCGATGACCTGCCCCGCATGCTCGCACACCAGCAATCGGTGCGCCGGGTCCCGCTCGATGGCCTCGAAGGCCGCCAGGTACGACCCCGAATCCTCCCCGGGCGCATCCCGTGTTGCGCCCAGTTGGTCATCGGCCAGCATCGACAGGAGCGCGGGCAGGTCGGCCCGCGCCGCATCGCGAACCGCGACCTCCAGCCCGGGCACCTCCAAGCGGGCCAGGGGCTTCACCGTCCGTTCCTTCCCTGGTCGCGTCCGATCAGCCCCATGGAGGCGACCATCCCGCGTTCCTCCTCGAGCTCCCTGACCGAGGCCGCGATCCGCGCACGGACCTCGGCTCCCGGCTCCAGACCCTGCTCGATCTGCCAGGCGCCGTCGCGCGAGTGCACGGGAAAGGAACTGACCAGGCCCCGGGGCACCCCGTAGGATCCGTCCGAGACCACCCCCGCCGACGTCCACGAATCGGCGGTTCCCGAGACCCAGTCCCGGACGTGCTCGACGGCTGCGGCCGCGGCCGAAGCGGCCGAGGAGGAACCTCGCACGGCAATGATCTCCGCCCCGCGCTTGGCCACCCTGGGAATGAATCTCTCCGCCAACCAGGACTCGAGGCTGCAGCTGCCGCCCAGCGCCTCGGTCAACGCCTCGGGCAGCGGGCGGCGCGTTCCGTCGGGGCCCTGGACCCAGCCGTGGGAGATGTCCGGGACCTGGGAGGCCGAGTGGTTCCCCCAGATGGCCACGTTGCCGATGCCCGCCACGGGGACATCCAGGGTGCGGGCCAGCTGCGCCAGCGCCCGGTTGTGGTCCAGGCGGGTCATGGCGGTGAAGCGTTCGGGGGGCACATCCGGCGCATGGGCCGCGGCGATCAACGCATTGGTGTTGGCGGGGTTCCCCACCACCAGGACGCGCACATCCGCAGCCGCATGGGCGTTGATGGCTGCACCCTGCGGACCGAAGATCGCACCGTTGGCGGCCAGCAGGTCCCCGCGTTCCATCCCGGCCCCGCGCGGCCGGGAACCGACCAGCAGGGCCACGTTGGCACCGTCGAAGCCGCGGGAGGGATCGCTTGTCACTTCCACCGATGCCAGCGAGCCGAACGCACAGTCCTGCAATTCCAGGGCGCTGCCCTCGGCCGACTTCATGCCGGCAGGGATCTCCAGCAACTGCAACCTCACCGGGGTGTCGGGTCCGAACATGGCCCCGGAGGCGATGCGGAACAGCAGCGCATAGCCGATCTGCCCTCCGGCTCCGGTCACGGCAACGGTCACAGGTGTTGGTGTGCTCATGGCTAAATGCAACCACCAATGACGGGCAAAAGCCACGGCCCGCCAGGGAGGCTAGGCGGACGTGCGCGGGCCGCGAACCGGGATCAGCAGCAGCAGCCCCAGGAGCAGCACCACCAGGATGCCCAGGATGCCGTAGCGCTGGGCCTCGGCCACATGCGGGGCGGCCAGGGCGATGGAGGCCGCGAAGAGGGCCGGGGCCAGGAAGCTGACGGCACGGCCCGTGGTGGCGTAGAGCCCGAACAGCTCGCCCTCCTGCCCGGTCGGGGCCAGCCGGGCCAGGAAGGCTCGGCTGGAGGCCTGAGCGGGACCGACGAACAGGCACAGCAGCAACCCGAAGATCCAGAAGCCCGAGGCGTCGGGGGAGAAGAACACGCCCAGGCCCGCAACGAGCAACCCGATCAGGGAGATGACGATAACCCGCTTGGGACCGATCCTGTCATCGAGCATGCCGCCGACCATGGCCCCTGCAGCGGCCACCACGTTGCCGACGATGGCGAAGATGATCACCTGCTGCAGCGGGAAGCCGAAGGTGCCCGCGGCGATGATCCCGCCGAAGGTGAACACCGCCGCCAGCCCGTCGCGGAAGACCGCACTGGCGAACAGGAAATAGACCGTGTGGCGATCCGCGCGGGCCAGCGCCACGACGCGGCGCCACAATTCCTGGTAGGACTGCACGATGGTGAAGCGCGGGCCGCCGGGATCCCCGGGGATCTCGGGCACCGCAAAGAGCACCGGCAGGCCGAAGCCCATGAACCACACGGCGGAGAACACCGCGACCAGGCGCAGGTTCAGCGAGTTGGTGTCCGAGGCCCCGGCCCAGTCGAAGAGCGGGGTCACCAGGGTGAACAGCACGATCGCCAGGGCCAGGATGCCACCGAGGTAGCCCATGCCCCAGCCGAATCCGGAGACCTTGCCGATGGTGGACGGGGTGGAAATCTGCGGCAGCATCGCGTTGTAGTTCACCGCGGCGAACTCCGCGAAGACCGAGGCCGCGGCAATCAGGGTCACCCCGAGGACCAGGAAACGCGGCTCGGGGAAAACGAAGAAGCAGGCGGCCGTGAGAAGGGCCACGATCACGGTGTTCACGCCCAGCCAGAAACGCCTCCGGCCCCCGGCATCCGAACGCAGCCCGGTGACCGGGGCCAGCAGCGCGATGGCCACCCCGGCGATGGCCAGGCCGTTGCCCAGGACCACCGAATTGGCGTCCTTGTTGCCGAAAAGGTCGCTGGTCAGATACACGGTGAAGACGAAAGTTGTCATCACCGCGTTGATCGCGGCGGAACCCCAATCCCAGGATGCCCATGCCAAGACGGGTTTGGTGATTATTTTCCGCCGGTCGGTCGATGCCGAGGGTGCCACAGGGAACTCGCTCATGGGTGCATCGTAACTCGCCGAAACAAACAACGGGGGAAGACCGGCAAATTTCGTGCTCGCGCCGCAGAAATTTTCTTTGCAATTCGGATCTTAAACAATCCGGAAACGCGTATTATTCCTCAAAACTTCATCGGCTGAATCCCGTGCCAAAGAGCTGTTCGACACCATCCGGCTGATATCCTAAAAGCTGCCTTTTGACCGTTTTTGTTGCCAGGGCACTGGCCTGCCGACCATGGGAGATAAGTGTGCTCCTAGTCCTGATTGCGCTTTTTGTTGTTGCGGCAATTGCACCATTGATTTTTCGGCTGCTGGGCCGTTCAACCTTCTATGTCTTGGCGGCGGTTCCCGCCGTGGCCTTCGCCTGGCTTGTGGCCAGCTTCCCCTCGTTCCTGGATGCCGAGCAGGCCGCCGCGAGCGGTGAGCCCAACGCACCGCCCTCCGAGCTCTACAGCTGGATCGGCCCGCTGAACGCCCATCTCGATTTCCGGATGGATGCCCTGGCCGCGGTGCTGTGCCTGCTGGTGCTCGGGGTCGGTTCCCTGGTGCTGTTTTACTGTGCGCGCTATTTCAAGAACGAGGACCCGCACACTGGAGCTTTCGGCGCCCAGCTGCTGGCCTTTGCCGCCTCGATGTTCGGCCTGGTCACCGCCGACGACATGATCATGCTCTTCATCTTCTGGGAGCTGACCACGATCCTGTCCTTCCTGCTGATCGGGTTCAACCGCACCAGGATGAGCGCACGGCGTTCGGCACTGACCGCCCTGATGGTCACCACCTTTGGCGGCCTGACGATGCTGGCCGGACTGGTCATGCTCGGCAATGCGGCCGGCACCTACCGCATCTCCGAGATCCTGGCCATGGCCCCGGAACTCACCGCCCTGGGCACCTACATCGACGTGGCCATCGCCCTGGTGTTGATCGGCGCGATCTCCAAGTCCGCTCTCGTTCCCTTCCACTTCTGGCTCCCCGGCGCCATGGCGGCCCCCACCCCGGTCTCCGCGTACCTGCACGCAGCGGCCATGGTCAAGGCCGGCATCTACCTGGTGGCACGACTGGCCCCGGGCTTCAACGAAACCGCCTTCTGGCAACCCATGCTGCTCTGGCTCGGACTGGCGACCCTGCTGATCGGCGGCTGGCGAGCGCTGAAGCAACACGACCTCAAACTGCTGCTGGCCTACGGCACGGTCTCCCAGCTGGGCTTCCTGATCCTGGTCATGGGCATCGGAAGCCCCAACGCGGCGCTCGCTGGCCTGGCCATGATGCTGGCCCACGGGTTCTTCAAGGCAACGCTCTTCCTGGTCGTGGGAATCATCGACCACAAGTCCGGAACCCGCGACCTGCACCAGCTGTCCGGGCTCTACCGCTCCTCCCCGGTCCTCTTTGCCGTTGCCGCCATCGCCGCGGCCTCGATGGCAGGCTTCCCGCCGCTCTACGGCTTCGTCGCCAAGGAAGCGGTCTACGAGGCGCTGCTGGAGCATGCCCAGGGCAACGGCGCCACCGGTGTGGTGCTGCTGGTGGGCGTCCTGCTCGGGGCCATGATGACCTTCGCCTACTCCGCACGCTTCTTGTGGGGCGGCTTCGCCTCCAAGCGGGGCCTTGAACCCAGCGTGTTCCCGCGCGTCCCGGCACTGTTCCTGGCCCCGCTGCTGGTCCTCACCGGCGCCACGGTCGTGTTCGCCTGGATCCCGCACGTGCTCGAGGGCGCCATCGCCCCCTACCTGGGCCTGTTCGGATCCGCCGAGAACCCCATCCACCTGGGCCTCTGGCACGGGTTCAGCCCCGCGCTGGGTCTGAGCATCCTGACCATGATCGCGGGCACCGCGCTCTTCCTGGCCCGGGAGAGGACCTTCCACCTCCAGTCCCGGGTCCCGGCGTTGCTGGATGCCGAACGAGACTACAAGCACATGGTCACCGGCGTGGACAACCTGGCCATCTGGCTCACCGGACGCACCCAGCGCGGTTCCTTGTCCTTCTACCTCGTGGTGATCCTCATCGTGGCGCTGCTGCTGCCGGCCGGCACCGCGATCCTGCTCAGCACCCCGGCACCGGGAAACTTCATCGCCTTCGACCACCCCGCCCAGCTGGTCATCGGGCTCATCATGATCCTCGGCGCCCTCGGTGCGCTGCAGGCCAACCGCCGCTTCCTGGCGGTGCTGATGGTCTCGGTCAGCGGCTACGGCATGGCCGCGATCTTCGCGCTGCAGGGAGCACCGGACCTGGCCGTGACCCAGCTCTTGGTCGAAACCATCGTGCTGGTCGCCTTCGTGCTGGCGCTGCGCGCCCTGCCGGTGGAACTGTGGGCCAAGAACCCCACCGGGCACCGGCTGGGCCGGGCGCTGATCGGCATCGGGTTCGGCGCCTCCATGATCTACATCGCCGCCACCTCGATGGCCTCGCGGGTCGCGGATCCGATCTCGCTGGCCTACCCGGAACTTGCCTACACCGGCGGAGCGGGCAAGAACATCGTCAACGTCACCCTGGTGGACATGCGCGCCTGGGACACCTTCGGGGAAATCACGGTGCTGGCCGCGGCCGCCACCGGCGTGGCCTCGCTGATCTTCGTGCGCGGGCGCGGGGACAAGCGGGTGCGCGCCTCGAACGTGCCGCGCGGATCGGTCGACCACGGTTCCGAGGCCATCGGCGGGGCCAGTCCCAGCCGCGCCGGACTGGCAGTGGCCAGGACCTTTGCGATCTCCAAGAAGGATTCCTGGCTGGTCGCCGGGCACACCCTGGCCCCGGAGCGCCGCTCGATCACCTTCGAGGTGGTCACCCGGCTGCTCTTCCACACCATCCTGCTGGCCTCCGTGTACTTGCTGCTGGCCGGCCACAACACCCCCGGCGGAGGCTTTGCCGGCGGGCTGCTGGCCGGCCTGGCCCTGACCATCCGCTACCTGGCCGGCGGCCGGGTGGAACTGGCCGAGGCCACCCCGGTCAGCCCGGGCACGCTGATGGGCACCGGGCTGGGCCTGGCGGCACTGACCGCCGCGGCGCCGCTGCTCCTGGGCGCCCAGATGTTCACCTCCGCGGCCATCGAATTCACCTGGCCGCTCTTCGGGGAGCAGAAGTTCGTGACTTCCACGCTCTTCGACATCGGGGTGTACCTGGTGGTGGTCGGGCTGGTCATCGACGTGCTGCGCTCCCTGGGCTCGGAGATCGACGACCGTTCCGAGGGCCGCAGCCCCACCGACACACATGACATGGTTTCCGACGCGGATACGGGAGTTGGACGATGAGCACCAATATCACCTTGCTCATAGTGATGGGCGTGCTCTTCGCCGTGGGCATCTACCTTTTGCTCGAGCGTTCGCTGACCCGCGTGCTGCTGGGCATCGTGGTGCTGGGCAACGGGGTGAACCTGTTGATCCTCTCCGCCGGAGGGCGCCGCGGCGAGGCGCCGCTGTACCGGTCGGCGCTGGATGCACAGGAATACAGCGACCCGCTGCCGCAGGCGCTGATCCTCACGGCCATCGTGATCACCTTCGCGGTGACAGCGTTCATGCTGGGCATCATCTACCGCTCCTGGGTCATCTCCCGGGCCGACGTGGTCGCCGACGACGACGAGGACCTGCGCGTCTCGCAGCAGTCGACCTTCGACTTCGAGGAAGACTCCCCGGTCCCCGAGGACACCACCGAATTCGAGGGCGAGGACGCCGAGCCCGCAGGGAACCACCCGGAGAAGGGGCCGCACGCATGATCGATGCACCACTGACCGCCGTTTCATTTGCCCCGCTGGTCGTGGCCCTGCCGATCTTCGGTGCCGCCCTGGCCTTCATCCTGCGCCGCAAGCGCCGCACCCAGCGCCTGGTGACCATCGCGGTCCTGGTGATCACGCTCTGCCTGGAAGCCTGGATGCTGGCCACGGTCTGGGGCGGGGGGACCTACTCGGTGACCCTCGGCGGCTGGGCCCCGCCGTTTGGCATCTCCATGGTCGTGGACGGGTTCTCGGCATTCATGCTGGTGGTCTCCTCCATCGTCTCCCTGGCGGTGCTGCTCTACGCCACCAGCCAGGGCATGGCCGACGGGGACGAGGACGGGCCCGTCTCGATCTTCCACCCCGCCTACCTGATCCTGGTCGCCGGGGTCTCCAACGCCTTTTTGGCCGGGGACCTCTTCAACCTCTACGTGGGCTTCGAGATCCTGCTGACGGCCTCCTACGTGCTGCTGACCCTGGGCGGGACCACCGCGCGGATCCGAGCGGGCACCACCTACGTGGTGGTCTCGGTCGCCTCCTCGCTGCTCTTCCTGATCGCCATCGGCATGATCTATGCGGCCGCCGGCACCGTGAACATGGCGGACCTGGCCGTGAAGCTGCCGGAGATCTCCCCGGGCACGCAGACCGTGCTGCACGTGATGCTGCTGGTCGCCTTCGGGATCAAGGCCGCGGTCTTCCCGCTGTCCTTCTGGCTCCCGGACTCCTACCCGACCGCCCCGGCCCCGGTCACCGCGGTGTTCGCCGGGCTGCTGACCAAGGTCGGGGTCTATGCGATCATCCGCACCGAGACGCTGCTCTTCCCCGCGAACCAGCTCTCCGAACCCTTGATGGTCGTGGCCGGGCTGACCATGCTGGTGGGCATCCTAGGTGCCGTGGCGCAGACCGACATCAAGCGCATGCTCTCCTTCACCCTCACCAGCCACATCGGATTCCTGATCTTCGGGGTGGCCGTGGGGAACCAGCTGGGGCTGGGGGCCACCATCTACTACGTGGCCCACCACATCGTGGTGCAGACCTCGCTCTTCCTGGTCGCCGGGCTCATCGAACGCCGGGCCGGGACCTCGAACATCGAGCGGCTCGGCTCGCTGGCCAAGCTTTCGCCGTTGCTGGCGCTGCTCTTCTTCGTCCCGGCCATGAACCTGGGCGGCATCCCGCCCTTCTCCGGCTTCCTGGGGAAGCTCGGGCTGGTGCAGGGCGGCGCCGAACTGGGCACGCCCGTGGCCTGGGCGCTGGTGGGGGTGTCCCTGTTGACCTCGCTGTTGACGTTGCTGGCGATAGCGCGTGTGTGGAACAGGGCGTTCTGGCGCAAGGCCGAGGACGCCACGGACCCGGACCCGCTGCTGCTGGTGGGCGTGGAAGCCGCGCGCGGGGCGACCTACGACATCGTGGCCAACGAGCCGGCCAGCCGCTATTCCGACCGCGGGAACACCGCACTGCTGCCCAACGGCATGCTGGCCATGACCGCGGCCCTGGTGCTGGTGGGCGTGGCGCTGACGGTGTTTGCCGGGCCGCTGTTTGAATTCAGCGACCAGGTCGCCGGCCAGCTGCTGGACCCGAACAACTACATCGAGGCGGTCCTCGGAACCGGGCAGGGGGTACGGTAAATGACCAAGGAACAACGGCTGAAAGACGCCACCGACGAATCCGGGGCACGCCAACGCGCCACCCTGCGCCAGGAACTGCCTCTGCTGGCAGGCATGATGCTGGTCTGGGGTGCGCTCTGGCAGGACTTCGCCATCGGCAACCTCGTCTTCGGGCTGCTGATCTCGCTGGTGCTGGTGCGGGTCTTCCGGCTGCCGCCGGTGATCCTATCGGGGCGCTTCAATGTTTGGCGTGCCGCGGTGTTCGCCGGGGCGTTCCTGCGGGACGTGACCCTGGCCAGCTTCGAGGTCCTGTACCTGGCGGTGTTCCGCGGCCCGCGCACCACAAGCGCGATCATCACCGTCACGCTGCGCACCGGATCGGACTTGCTGGTCACCTTCGTGGGCCACGTGCTGACGCTGGTCCCCGGCTCCTACGTCGTGGAGGTGGACCGGCGGACCTCGACCCTGTACCTGCACGTGCTCAACGTCAACGACGAGGCCGGGGTGGAAAAGGCGCGGGCCTCGGTGATGATGATCGAGGAACGGCTGATCCGCATGATGGGCACCAAGGAAGAACTGGCCGAGTTGAATGCCGAGAAATCGGCCCCGGGCAAGGAACACGGAGAAACACCATGAACATCGTCCTGTGGATCTGCGGGATCACGCTCTCGATCGCCGGCGCCCTGGCCATGATCAGGCTGGCCAAGGGGCCCTCGATCCTGGAACGCGTCATCGCCACCGACGTGCTGCTGCTGATCGTCTCCGCGGCGCTGTGCGTGGACATGACCATCAACAAGCACACCGACAACCTCATCTTCGTGCTGCTGGCATGCCTGGTCGGGTTCGTCGGCTCGGTGACGGTTTCGCGCTTCGTCACGGACCGGAGGAACGCCTGATGCTGGACACCGTCATCGACATCGTGGCCGGGACGTTCATGATCGTCGGCTGCCTGATGTCACTGGCCGCGGGCATCGGCATGCTGCGCTTCCCGGACCTGCTCTCGCGCCTGCATGCGGCGACCAAGCCGCAGGTGCTGGGGCTGTTCCTGCTGCTGGCCGCGCTCGGGCTGGAACTGCGGTCCTGGGCGGTGCTTCCGGTGCTGCTCCTGGCCTGGCTGCTGCAGTTGCTCACCGCCCCGGTCTCGGCGCACATGGTGGGACGGGCCGGCTACCGGACCCGGCACCTGAAGCGCGAGACCCTCATCGCGGACGAATTGGCGGCGGTGGTCGAGGCCGCGGAGCAGCGCGAAGAGGCCGAGCACGGCCGGGACGGCAACAGGGACCGCGCCGACTTCATCGACTAGTCCACCGGACCCTGGGCCGGCGCCGCCAACCGGCACGGGCCACGCCAAAGCAGGGCCCGGCCGAACGCATCCGGCCGGACCCCCCGTGTGCGGAAGTGCGGAAGCTCAGGCCTTCTTGGTGAACCTCGCGATGGCCCGCTGGGTGCCGCGGTCGGTGAGCACCTGGATCAACGCGGCGGTGACGGCCGACAGCACGGCGAACCCGATGGCCTGGCGCATCGAGGCCTCGGCCTGGGCCTCCTTGTTGCCGTGCTTGGGCGGCTGCTGGCCGGTGAAACCGATCCAGGCCTTGTCGACGATCTTCCCTCCCAGGAAACCCGCGGCGATGGAAATTGCTGGACCGATCAGTTTCATCAAGCTGTTCATGGGGACTCCCGAATATTGCGGCAAAGGTACTAGGCCCAGCCTAGCTGAGGTAGCATCATAGAACTGAAACAATCACGACAGGGGAGCGTCGTGCGGGGCAACCCGCACCCAGGCGCTGAGAGTGCGGATAGCCGCAGACCCTCGAACCTGCCCCGGCTAGTACCGGCGAAGGAAGTCGAGTTCTCAGGGGTGCGCGCGGAAGTGTGCGGGCATTCCCTCCCCTCCTTGAATCCAAGGAGGATCAACACCATGGGCATCACCCACCAGCCCGCCGGGCACAAAACGGCAACCACATCCTGGCGCGTCGTCGACATCGTTATCGCGGCAGTCATCGCCGTGTCCTCGGGCGTCATCTTCTGGGCCTGGAACAGCAGCCACCACCTGCTCGACGTGCTGTTCCTGGCCTTCCCGCCTTCGGCCGCACTGGTCTCGGGCATGTGGCTCTTCCCCGCGGTGCTCGGCGCACTAATCATCCGCAAGCCCGGCGCGGCACTGTTCTGCGAAGTGGTCGCCGCGATGGTCTCCGCGCTCATGGGCTCGGAATTCGGGCTGACGGTCCTGGCCTCGGGCCTGATCCAGGGCCTGGGCGCCGAAGTGGTCTTCGCCGCGTTCCGCTACCGCACCTTCAACCTGCCCGTGGCACTGCTGGCCGGCGCCGGAGCAGGACTCTTTGGAAGCGTCAACGACACCTTCATCTTCCGCTGGTTCCCCGAATACACCACCGGCATGCTCATGGCCTACATCGGGTTCATGACCATCTCGGGCATCGTCATTGCCGGGATGCTCTCCTTCCTGGGAACCCGCGCGCTGGCCAAGACCGGTGCACTGGGCGCGCTTGCCAGCCGCAAGGCAGCCACCGAACCCATCCTCGGCTGATGGGCACGGGCATCACCATGTCTTCAGCCTCGATGCTGCACCGCGAAAACGACACCGCGGCCACGGTGCAACACCGCTGCGACGCGGTGTCCGTCAGCGCCCGGAACTGGGGGTGGCGGCACGCCGACCGCAAGCAAGCGGCGCTGTCGGGCCTGGACCTGGAGATCCGGGCCGGGGAACGCGTGCTGTTGGCCGGGCCCTCGGGTGCCGGGAAATCCACGCTGCTCTACGCGCTGGCCGGGGTCCTGGACGAAGACGACGAAACCTATTCCTCCGGCGAGCTGCTGCTGGACGGGGCACCGGCGGCCCAGGGCCGCGGACTGGTCGGGCTCATGCAGCAGGATCCCGAGACCCAGGTCGTCCAGGCCCGGGTCGGGGACGATGTGGCCTTTGGCGCGGAGAACCTTTCGGTGCCGCCCGCGCAGATCCGGCGACGGATCATCGAGGCGCTCGACGCCGTAGGACTGGAGGTCCCGCTGGACCACCCGACCTCCGCGCTCTCGGGCGGGCAAAAGCAGCGCCTGGCCCTGGCCGGGATCCTGGCCATGGGGCCGGGGCTGGTGCTGCTGGACGAGCCCACGGCAAACCTGGACCCGGACGGGGTGCTGGAGGTCCGCGACGCGGTGCTGGCCGCACTGGATTCCACCGGCGCGACCCTGCTGATCGTCGAACACCGGCTCGAGGCCTGGGCGGCGCACATGGACCGGGTTATCGTGCTGGAACCCGGCGGCGGCATCGCCCACGACGGAACCCCCGGCGAGCTCTTTGCCCCCGGCCCGGTCCGCGAGAAATTGATTGCCGCCGGGGTGTGGGTGCCCGGGTACACCCCGGCATTCGACCCGCTGCCGGCCCCCGGGGAATCCGCTGCGTTGCTGCTGGAGGCCACGGACCTTGCCGTCACGCGCAAGCGCGGCGCCAGGCCGGCCGCCTCCGGCCTGGACCTGCGCCTGGGGGCGGGCGAGGCCTGGTGCGTGCGCGGGGCCAACGGCTCGGGCAAGTCGACCTTCGCGCTGACCCTCGGCGGACTGCTTCCGGTCGGATCCGGCACGGTGCTGGCCACCGGCGAATTGGCGGCCGGCACCGAGGCCCGGCCGTACCACTGGCGCGCCAGCGAATTGGTGGGACGGATCGGCTCGGTCTTCCAGGAGCCCGAGCACCAATTCGTCACCAACACCGTGGCCGAGGAACTGGCCTACGGTCCGCGGCACGCGGTCAAGCCGGGAACCCGGGAACCGCTGTTCACCGAGCGGGAGATCTCCTCGCGCGTCGAAGCGCTGCTGTCCCGGCTGCGGCTGGGACACCTGGCGGAGGCGAACCCCTTCACCCTCTCGGGCGGGGAAAAGCGCCGGCTCTCGGTCGCCACGGTGCTGGCCGCGGGCCCGCAGGTCCTCATCCTTGACGAGCCGACCTTCGGCCAGGACGCCAACACCTGGCGCGAACTGGCCCTGCTGCTGCGCGAGGAACTGGCCCGCGGAACCGCGATCATTGCGGTGACGCACGACGCCGACTTTGCCCGCGCCCTGGGCGCGCACGAATTCGTCCTGGCGTCCCCGGCCACCGCTGACGGCACCGCCCCCGCCGCTGCACGGCCCGGGTTGCTCGAGGCCGACGTGCGCGGGGGGACAAGCTTCCTGGGCCGGGCGAACCCGCTGGCAAAGCTGGCCGCCGTCGCGCTGGCCACCATCCCGCTGATCGCCTCCATGGACTGGGTCAGCAGCGGGATCGTGGTGGCCGCGACGATGCTGGCGCTGCCGCTGGCCAGCCTGTCGGTACCGCGCTTCCTGGCGCGCGGCTGGCCGCTGCTGCTCGCCGCGATCTTCGGTGCCTGGGGCACCGCGCTGGTGGGCAACGACTCCGGGGCGGTGCTGCTGGACCTGGGCCTCTTCGACATCACCGAGGGCTCGCTGGCCGCCGGTGCGGCCACCGGGATGCGCGCCTTCGCGGTGGCGATCCCGGCGGTGCTGGTGCTGTTCACCACCGACCCGACCGACCTGGCCAATGCGCTGGCGCAAAAGGCGCGGCTGCCGCACCGTTTTGTGCTCGGCGCGCTGGCGGGCATGCGGCTGCTGGGCCTGTTGATCGAGGAATGGACCACGCTGGGCATGGCCCGGCGGGCCCGGGGCGTGGGCAGCCGCGGCTCGGCCGCCGCCCGGTTGCGGGCGAACCTGGGGCAGGTCTTCGGGCTGCTGGTCCAGGCCATCCGGCGGGCCTCGCGGCTGGCGGTGACCATGGAAGCCAAGGGCTTCGGGACCGCCGAACGGACCTGGCTGAATGCCTCGAGCTATGGCCGGCGGGATGCGGGGATCGTTGCCGCCGGGCTGCTGCTGGGCACCGGCGCAACATGGGCCGCGCTGGCCCTGGGCACCTGGAACCTGGTCTGGTCGTAGGGCCCGGCGGGGGTGCCGTACGGCTTTTAGGATGCCGTGAGGTGCTCCCCGTTGCCCGGCAGGCCGTCGCGCGGGACCGGGTCGTGGCCGATGGACACGTTGGCGAAGGCCATCGGCAGCCCCTGCGCGGTCCAGGTGGAGGGCCCGTCCATCAATTGGGCGTGCACATGCGGTTCGGAGCTGTTGCCGGTGTTCCCGCACGCGGCCACCACCTGCCCGGCCTCCACCGTGTCCCCTCGGCGAACCAGCGCGGAGCCCTGCTTCAGGTGGGCGAGCAGGGCGTAGCGCCCCTGCGCAGTTTGGATGGTGATGTGGTTTCCGGTCACGAAGCGCGGACCTCCGAGTTCGCGCAACGCTCCCTCGGCCATCAGGTACGCCACTGCCCATTTGTTGGACCGTGCCCGGTGGTCGCGCTGGGAGTCGGAGGACCGCACCACGGTTCCGGCCACCATCGAGCGCACCGGCTGCCCGAAGGCCGGGTAGTCCGCGCTGCGGCGCATCGCCGGGCCGTCGCCGAAGGCCGGCCGCGGGGCATCGAGCGGTTCGTGGACCAGGTCGATGGCGTGCGCCTGGCCGTAGACGCGCACCCCGTGGCTGGGCACCTTGTCCACCGGGCTGTTCATGCCCAGCCAACGCCCGGCCACCGGAGCGGTGACCACGACGGGTTCCGGCGGCGGGCCCAGCAGCCGGGCCCCGAAAAACGCCAGCAGGTATCCGGCGACCATGCCCGCCAACCCGGCGGGCGGAAGACGGTCCGCGGCCCAGGCCAGCCGGCCCCCGGGCAACAGCAGGCCCAGCAGCGTGCCGCCAAAGATCGCGACGATGGAGATGGCAAAGAGGGGCACGCGCACCCGGTGCAGTGCCAGGATCGCGGTATTCATGATCCGGCCGCCACCAGGCAGGCCAGCAGTGGGACGGTGCGCGCGGCGGGGACCTCGTAGCTGCCCCCTGCGCCCTGCATCAGCCAGCCGGCGAACGGCGGCCGGCGCAGGTGGTGGTGCATCCGGCCCTTGGTGCCCGGGGATCCGGGGACGGCGAAGGCGGCTGCCCGGTCCGACCAGCCGGCCTCGAGCTTCGCCGCGTAGCCCGCAAGCTGTTGCCGTTCGGCGGGGGATCCGGAGGGCGGGACCATCGATCCGGCCAGCCTGGACGCGCCGTCCGATGCGGCAGAGCGGTTCGCCGGCGCTGCCGCCGGTGCGCCGGATCCCGGGGAGGAGCGATCGTTGGGGGCGGTGGGCCGTCCTGGCAGCTGCCCGCGCGGTTGTTGTGTTTCGTGCGTGTGGCCGGCGTAGTTCACCTCTCAACGGTAGGCAGGAACGTTTTTGCGATCAAGGGTTGTTCCCGGGCCGGAATCACTTGCCGCTTGGCCCCCATGCGGCCGGCTAGGCGCCGAAGCCCAGCGACGCGATGGCCGGCAGGGACCCGGCGGCAAGGTTCTGCAGCACGTAGCGTTCGTGCTCCGGCATGGGCTCGGGCAAGTCTTCAAGGTCGAACCATTCCATGGCGGCGCACTTTTCCGGCTCCATGATGCGGGCCTCACCCCGCCACACATCGGCGGCGAAGAAGAAATCCACGCGCTGTGCCCGCGGCGAGCCCCCGCCGTTGGTGCGGTGCAGGGTCGACAGCGGGACCAGGTCCGCCGGGTCCAGCAGCACCCCGGTTTCCTCGGCGGCCTCGCGCACCGCCGCGGCGAGCACCGATTCGCCCGCTTCCACGTGCCCGGCCGCGGCGCAGGCCCAATGCCCGTCCATGAACCCGGTGTGCTGCCGCAATTGCAGCAGCACCCGCGAGTCGCGGCGGAACACCACGTAGGCGGCCGGCACCAATTGGAACAGTTCTTGCACGATGGAACCTCGAATCCGTTGCTTCGCCCCGACGCCGGGGGATTGACGTGGAGCCGCTTATTGGATGGCGTCGACCATGGCGGTGAGTTCGGCATGCAGTTGCCCGTCGCGGGCGATCACGGTGCCGTCGATGGAGTTCACCGGGGTGAGCAGCCGGACGCTGGAGACCAGCCACACGCCCTCGGAATCCAGCAGGTTTTCCGGGGTCAGCGGCCCGTAGCCCAGCTCCCACCCGGCCTCGCGGGCGGCGGCAAAGATGGCTCCCTGGGTGGTTCCCGGCAGGATGCCGGTTTCCAGGGTCGGGGTGATCAGCCGCTTGGTGTCCCCGTCGCGGTGCGCGATCAGCACGGTGGAGGTGGGGCCCTCCAAGACGATCCCGTCGCTTGAGGTGAAGATGACGTCGTCGGCGCCCAGCTTGTTGGCGTGGCGCAGCGCCGCCATGTTCACCGCGTAGGACAGGGTCTTGGCGCCCATCAACAGCCAGGGTGCGCGCTCGGCCACCCTGGAGTCGTAGCCGCGGTCCAGGAAGATCACCGAGATCCCGCTCTGGCGCTGCACCCGTCCCAGCTCGGGGGCCGGGGAGACCATGACCCAGGAGGTGCCGTGGCCGTTGCCCTCGGTGCCGCGGGTGGCCACGAGCTTCACCACCGCTTCCTCGGCCGGGGTGGCGGCATCGAATGCCGCCACGGCGGTCTCGATCGCCGCACGCCAGGCCTCCTCGTGCGGAACGAGCAGGTCGCAGGTCGAGGCCGAGACGCGCAGCCGGGCCAGGTGGGCGTCGAGCTTGCGCACGATCCCGTCGGTGTACAGCGCGGATTCGAAGATCCCGTCGCCGCGGGTCACGCCCTGGTCCAGGACCGAGAGCTGGGCGGTGGCGGCATCGGCGACGCGGCCGGCGGGAAAGTCGGGATCGAGGAACACAAGAGCAGTCATGGTTACCAGATTACCGCCGGGCCGTGGTTCCCAAGTGTTCCCCGCACTGCCGGTAGTCTGGGACAAAGGCCGGGAACCACACTCTGGCAAGGAGGGATCCATGAACGAGGGCAACGACGCGCTGACGGTTGGTGCCGCTTTGTGGTCCGTGGCGGTGGGGATCGAGCTGACCATCCGCATCACGATGGTGGGCATCGTGCCCGGCAACCGCCGCCCCACCACCGCCATGGCCTGGCTGCTGGCGATTTTCTTCATCCCCGTGGTGGGCCTGCTGCTCTACCTGCTCTTTGCCAACATCAAGCTCTCGAGGCGCCGGATCCAGCGGCAGAGAAACGTCAACGAATCGATCCTTGAAGCCACCCAGCACATGATCGGCGGAAACCGCTCGCCCGAGGCCCCGGACTGGGTGCTCTCGGCGGTCGAGCTGAACCGGACCCTGGGGGCGCTGCCGCTGCAGGCCGGGAACGCGGTCGAATTCATCACCGGATACAAGGAATCCCTGGATGAGATGCGCCTGGAGATCGACAAGGCCCGACGCTACGTGCACGTGCAGTTCTACATCATCGGCGAGGACGATGAGTACGTCGGCCCGATCCTCGAGGCCCTGGAACGCGCGGTCGCCCGCGGGGTCAAGGTCAGGGTGCTTTTCGACCACCTGGGTTCGCTGCGCGTGAAGGGCTACTTCGGGTTGGTGCGGCGGATGAGTGCGGCCGGGATCAACTGGCGGCGGATGCTTCCGCTGGCACCCTTCCAGCGACGGTGGCGGCGCCCGGATCTGCGCAACCACCGCAAGATCGTGGTGGTGGACGGGCAGGTCGCCTTCACCGGTTCGCAGAACCTGATCGAGCCCGGATACAAGCGGTCCTCCGCGCACAAGATCGGCCGCGAATGGGTCGAGCTGATGGCCAAGGTCCGCGGTCCGCTGGTGACCAGCCTGGACGTGGTCTTTGCCACCGACTGGTCGCAGGAATCCGACGGGGACCTGCTCCACGACCTGGCCATGGTGGAGGAGCCGATGAACGCGGCACCCGACGCGGGCGAGGACATCGGGCAGGTGGTGCCCAGCGGGCCGGGCTTCGAGGCGGAGAACAACCTGCGGCTGTTCAACACGCTGATCTACTCGGCCACCGAGCGGCTTTCGATCACCAGCCCCTACTTCGTCCCGGACGATTCACTGCTCTATGCGATCACCACCGCCGCCCAGCGTGGGGTGGCGGTGGAACTGTTCGTCTGTGAGAAGGGCGACCAGGCCCTGGTGCAGCACGCCCAGCAGTCCTACTACGAGGCGCTGCTGCGCGCCGGGGTGCGGATCTACCGGTACAAGGCACCCACGGTGCTGCATTCAAAGTGCATGGCCGTGGACGACGAGGTGGTGGTCATGGGCTCCTCCAACATGGACATGCGCTCCTTCTCCCTGAACCTCGAGATCACCCTGATGCTGCTGGGCTCCGACCTGGTCAACGAGTTGATGAAGGTGCAGGACGTCTACCGGGCGAACTCCACCGAGCTGACCCTGGAGCAGTGGTCCAAGCGCACCCCGGTGAGCCGCTGGATCGACAACGTCGCCAGGCTCTCGGCCACCTTGCAATAGGCGGCGGCACGCGGGACGGCGAACCGGTAGGCCCTTAGCGCGGTGGCGCCGCGGGCCAAGGCACCGCCGCGCGCAGGACCAGCTCGAGCACCGGCTGCGGGTCCGGCCCATGTCCGCGGGCCAGGTGGTAGAGCAGCATCCCCTCGTAGGCGGACATTAAGGCCATGGCGGCGACCTCCGGCTCCGCGGCCCCGAGCCGGCCCAGCAGCGGAACGATCATCCGCTCGAACCCGGCCCGTCCGCGGGAGACGGCGTCGCGGACCTCCGGGTGCCCGATGCCCTCGACGAACAGGGCGAAGCGGGCCGCGGTCAGTCCTTGTCCTGCCGTGGTGGCGGCGCGGAATTGCGCACAGAGGACCTCCAGCAGGCCCGGGGCGCTGTCGGGTGGCAGGGCTGCTGCCACCTCGGCGGCCTCGCGGGCTCCGAGTTCCTTCACGGCCCCGACCAGCAGGGCCGAGCGGGTGCGGAAATGGTTGGAGGTCGAACCCCTGGGCAGCCCGGCCCGGGCATCGACGCGCGCGTGGGTCAGCGCCCGGATCCCGCCGGTGCCCAGCAGCTCGAGGGCGGCCTGCAGCGCGCGGGCCTTGGTTGGTGGCATGGGACCAGAATAGGTGCCCGAACCTTGTACTACAACCATAGTGACTGGATACTACAGACGTAGTATTTTCGCGCCATGGACATCAATTCGGGGTCCGCACCGGCCACTCCCGGGATCGGACACAGATTCATTGACCTGCCGGGCGTGCGCCTGCACGTTGCCGAGGCCGGAACGGGAACGCCGTTGCTCCTGCTGCACGGGGTTCCCCAGGACGCCACCGTCTTCACCGGCATGATCCCGGCGCTCGCCCAAAACCACCGGGTGATCGCCGTGGACCTGCGCGGCTGCGGGCAAAGCTCGGCTCCGGCCGGCGGGTATTCGCTCGATTCCCAGCTGGCGGACCTGCTGGGCCTGCTCGACGCACTGGACATCAAGCAAACCCGGATCATCGCCCACGACCTCGGCGCCCTCTACGCGTTCATGCTGAGCCTGGCTCACCCCGAGCGGGTGCGCTCGCTGGTGTCGCTGTCGATCCCTCATCCATTCCTGCGCTTCAACCTCAGGTTCCTGCCTGTGTTCAAGGACGCCTGGTTCGAGCCGCTGCTCGCGACCCCTGGCATGGCCACCTTGCTCATGGGCCGCGGCAGGCAGCCGATGGCCCGCCTGATGTTCAGGAACTATGTGCTGGACCCCGGCATCTGGGACCCGGTAGTGCTGGAGTACTATCTGGCGAAGCTGCGCGAACCCGGGCGGGCTGCGGCGATCGGCGCGATCTACCGCCAGTGCGTGTTCCCGACCTTCCTCAAGCTGATGCGCGGAGGCTACCTGGGCCAACGACTCACCACGCCCACGCTGCTGGCCGTGGGGGAACAGGACAACGCGGTCCCGGCCAACCTGCTTCAGGGATACGAGTCGCACGCCGATGCGATGGAACTGCTCCGCATCCCGGGGGCGGCGCACTTCCTCCTGGACGAGCAACCAGAGCGGGTCGTGTCCGCGGCGCTGGAGTTCTTCGCCCGGGAAGGCCACTGACCAGGCCGCGGCGGTTCACGGGGTCGGATGGCCCTTGCCCACCACGGAAGCGCCAAAGACGCGCCTGGCGATCACGGCGTTCACCGGGGCCAGGTTCATCAGGTGCAGCGACCACCGGCGCAGCAACAGCGCCCGGCGGTCGGCGGGCACAAAGAACCGGGCATTGCGCCGTCCGGCCTCCTGCTGTTGCTCCACCAGGGGACGCCAGCTCGACTCATAGCCGGCCAGGGCCGCGGGGATGTCATTGCCGGAGCCCAACGCATCGGCGAGCACCTTCGCCCCGGCAATGGCCAACGAGGCGCCCTGCCCGGCAAGCAGCGAGACAGCGAAGGCAGCGTCACCCAGCAGCACGCATCGCCCGGCGCTCCAGGCCGGGACCACCGCCTGGGCGACGACATCCTCGAAGATCTCCGCCGGACGTTGGTCCAGCGCCCGGTCGACATTGCTCCCCAGGCCGCGGAACTTCGTGAACAGCTCCTCCCGGGTGTCGGGGTCCGGGTCCGGGTCGTCGCACTCGATCACCCCAAAGAAGGTCACGCGCCCGTCGGAGAGGGCGTACAGCGTCGCCTGGCGGACCAGCGAATCGGTCAGCACCACGTCGCGCCCCAGGCTTGCGGCAAGCTCGGGATCGTAAAAGACGTACCCGAAGACATGCAATCCCAAATGCCGCAGCACGCCGGTGGCAGGCAGGGCGGGCATGGCGCCGCGCACGGTGGAGTGGATGCCGTCGGCGCCGATCAGCAGGTCGGCCTCGAAGTCGCGCCCGTCGGCCACCACGGCACGTGCGGGATCCCCCGGCCCCTCGGCGCCCGGGCACCGGCCCGGGTCCACGGACACGACCCTCGCACCCTGGACGATGCCCACCGAATCGCCGACCCATTCGCGCAATCCCATTTCGATGTCGGGGCGAAGGATGGAGAAGAACTTCCCGTGGGCGGCGTTCAGGAATGATTCCATGGCGAACTTCGCCCGGGTTCGCCCGGCCTGGTCAACGTAGCAGGCCCGTGAATACAGCTCTCCGCGGCGTTGCAGGTGCGCGATGGCGCCCAGGGACTCGGCCGCGGCAAAACCGGGACCGAAGAAATCGATCATGTAGCCGGCTGTGCGCGGTGCCGTTGCCTGCTCCAGCACCGTGGTCTCCCAGCCGTTTTTTGCCAGCGCCCCGGCGGCGGCCAGCCCGCCGATTCCCGCGCCGACGACCAATGCCCGCATGGTTCTTCACCCCGTTCGATCCGCCAGGGCAATCGCTACCCCTTTGCGGCCACGATACCGCCGTTCCACATCATCGGTGCCCTTCGTTTTCACCGGAAATGTACCCGTGGGAATTTGAAGGCTTTCGCCTGGGGTGTTCTTCTGACGCCAAGAGCCTGGAGGACACCGAAGCCCTCGCCGATGCTCCAGCCGGTTTCATCCCGTTGCCCGGGATGAAACGCGTTGGACACTTCGCACAGCTGTCGATGCGGTTGCCCGGCTTCGCGAATTCGGCATGGCTATCGCCCTTGAGTGTCGCCGGGCGGGCGACCACGGATGCTGGCATACTCGGTGACATACGACACGAAGCCCCGAATGGAGCCTGCCAAACCGTGAACAGCATCAAGGAAGCAGCGCTCGTCCTGCGCCACCGGCAGTTTCGAAGCTTTTGGACCGGACGGGTGGTTTCCTCCCTTGGATCGGCTGCCGCCCCAATCGCTGTCGCATTTGCCGCCCTGGAGGCGGGCGGCGGAGTCGAATGGCTGGGGCTCATCCTTGCCCTCAACATCGCCCCGCAGGTCCTCCTGTTGCTCGTCGGCGGCGTGCTGGGCGACAGGGTCCGGCGTGACCGTGTCATGGTCGTCGCCAACGCCGGCTCCGGGATCGTGCAGGTGGCCATGGCCATCCTGATCCTGACGGGTACGGCCGAACTGTGGATGCTGGCCGCTTCAGTCCTTCTCCTGGGCGTTGCCTCGGCCTTCTTCCAGCCGGCCTCCCAGGGCTCCATCGTCCAACTGGTTCCCGCGGGGCTTCGGGTGGCGGCGAACGCGGTGCTCCGCCTGCCACTGAACGTCGCCAAGGTGCTGGGCCCGGCGCTTGGCGGACTGGTGGTGGCCATGGTGGGGCCGGGCTGGGCGCTGGCTTTCAATGCCTCGACATTCCTTGTGTCGGTGTTCTTTCTCGCGTCCATCCGCCTGCCTCGACCGATCAAGGGCAAGGCTTCGGCGATCTCGGCCTTCCCGACCGGGTGGAAGGAATTTCGTGCCAGGCGTTGGTACGTCGTCATGGTGGCACAGTCCGCCGTCACGGTGCTCATGTGGCTTGTGGGATTCCAGCTCTTCGGACCCGTCATTTCCCACTCTTCCCTGGGCGGTGCCCTCGCCTGGGGACTGATCAGTGGGGGATTCGCCTTCGGGCTGGTCGGAGGCTCGCTGGTCGCCGTAGCGGTCCGGCCCCAACGGGTGGGCGTCACCGTTTCCCTCTGCCTGGCGGCCCAGGCCTTGCCGCTGGTTGCGCTGGGCTTCGTGGCACCGATCTGGGTGATCGTCGGTGCCGCCGTCCTGGCCGGCATTGCCCTGGATATCTCGATCGTGTCCTGGTCCGCGTTCTTCCAGGAACAAATACCGGAAGGGTTGCAGTCCCGCTTGTCCTCGATCAGCACTTTCGGCCAGCTGCTGCCCGTACCGATCGGATACATCCTGTTCGGTGCGCTGAGTCGGAACCATGGCACCCCGGGCTTCATGGGCCTGATGTCGGCGGTCCTCGTTGTAGCGGCGTTGCTCCCGCTCGCGCTTCCCTCCATTCGCCAGCTGAAGCTCGGACAAGTCATCGACGGGGACAGGGCCACGAATCCGGGCGGAGGTTCCAAGGTGGGCACGGTCGGCAGTCGCCTCTGACCGGCAGCCTTCATGGAACCGCCCCGCAGAACGACCGTAAGATGCCCGTGAGCCGTTCCGAATGAGGCCCGTCTGTCTCGACAGCACTTACTAAAGATTTTTCCTGCGGTTGCGCGAACAAAGCACAGTCCTACCGGGACAGCCAAGGAATGCGTCAGAACGTGGCGACTTCCCGTGCAGGCTTCTGATTTCAACGACGACCCACCCGACATCGGAGCAATAAATGCACCCTGCTATCCTTGGGAACATGCGTAGCGCACAGCGATTTACCTGCCCCCGACCGGTTACCGGTCGCGAGGGCTTCTTGGCGCGCGCCTAGGTCCTGGTGGCGGAGCGGATCGGGGGAATGCCCACCGATCCAACCCCTTCCAAGGACCCCTGATGACTACCTATCTATCCCCGGCCGAACTTCATGACGCGCTGGCATTGCGCGACCTCTCCGATCCCGACCACGGCCCCCACGCCATGCAAGAGCTGCTGGCGCACATGGAAAACGTCCTCACCCGGTCGTGGGGCGTGGCCGCCCGAACGGTGCGAAACAGCCCGCTGGTCTCGGTGGCCGACAACTACGACAAGCTCGGCTTCTCCCCGTCAGCGGTGACCCGCGATCGACGCTATTCCCGCTACGCGAGTCCCACTGTGATGCTTCGAAGCCACACCTCGGCCTCCGTCCCTGCCCTGCTCCGGAACCTGCCGCCAATGCAACACATGGATGAGTTGGTCGTGATGCCGGGGCTGGTCTATCGCCGGGACGCCATTGACCGCACCCACGTCGGTGCACCCCACCAGGTCGACCTCTGGCGGATCGCATCCACCCCCACGCTGGCGCCGCGCGACCTGGAATCCATGGTGGCCGAGCTCGTTGAAGCTGTCCTGCCCTGTGCCCCATGGCGCACGGTTCCGGCCGTGCATCCGTACACGAGACACGGGATGCAGGTGGATGTGCTGGTGGGGAACGACTGGCTGGAACTGGCCGAATGCGGCTTGATGGCGCCCGGGCTCTTCGCCGATGCGGGACTCGACCCGGAGCAGTGGTCGGGCCTGGCCCTGGGCATGGGCCTGGACCGCGCCCTGATGCTGCGCAAGGGAATCCCCGACATCCGCCTCCTGCGCGCCGGCAACGAACACATCGCATCCCAGATGCTCGACCTGGAACCGTGGAAACAAGTCTCCCTGCTTCCTCCCATGCGCAGGGACATCTCGATCGTCGTGCCCGAATCATTCGACGACGAGATCCTGGGCGACGCAGTCCGCCAGGCCCTGGGAACGCGCATGGACGACCTCGAATCCGTCGAGCTCCTGGACCTGGCACCCTTCACGGACCTGCCCGCCGCGGCACGGGACCGGCTGCGGATCGAGTCAGGACAGGCCAACGCCCTGATCCGCCTGGTGCTGCGGCCCATCGGGCGAACACTGACGGCGCCGGAAGCCAACCTCATTCGCGACGACATCTACCGGGCGCTGCACCAGGGCCCGGTCATGGAACTCATCGCCGGTTGACCCCGCGCGGGCGCGGGCGGCCGCAGCACCAAGCCGGCCGCGCCCCCCCCGGCAAGGTTCGGCCTGCCGGATGGCCGCGGGTGTTGCCGGAACGACCGCGACCCGAGAGATGGACGCCCGACCGCGACCCGAGAGATGGACGCCCGACCGCGACCCGAGAGATGGACGCCCGACCGCACAGGCTGCATGATGGAAGGACTTCGAGAACTGGAGAGGCGCATGAACGTCATCCGAATAACGATCGACCTCACCGTGGAAGACATCGAGGCGGCGAAGGCATTCTATTCCGACTACCTGGGGCTGGACGGGCAGGACATGGGACTGGACTGGGTCACCCGTTTCGTGGTGCCCAGATCCGGGGAACACCTCCAGCTGGTTTCGCGGGATGCGACGGCACCCGAGAACCCCAAACTCACCGTCAAGGTGGACGACGTCGACGGAGCCTACGCCGGGGCCGTCCGACGTGGCTACGAACTCGTCCATCCGCTGACGACGGAGCCGTGGGGCATCCGCCGGTTTTTCGTCCGGGCGCCCGACGGGACGGTGCTCAACATCGCCCAACACAGCGACACCTAGCCACCTCCCCGGGACGCAGGCCCGGGCATCCACAAGGCACACCGCTTCGCCGATCCCACGCCGAGACCGGATTCGGTGCATCGATCCACATGCTGTCGCCAGAAGGGGCAGGGGGCGCAGCACAGCTGGTGCACCAATTTCTGCCTGTCGGGGTTGCCGCCCGTCTGCCCCGGCAGCAACGAACGGCCACCACCGGTTGGCATGGCTATTCGAGGCAGGCAGTCCGGGCCCTAGGCCACTCGGTGGACTCCCCGGTCGCATCCAACGCGGGACATCCAAGCCAGCAGGATTCAAGAAGCGCTTCCCGGTGGCTCCGCCTAGAGTCAATGGCGTAACGCAGACGATCGAGAGGAACAAGCCATGAGCACGACCTTCAGCAAAGAGGAAAAGGCGGCGATGCGGGCTGCCGCCGCCGAGGCCAAGGCCTCAAAAGCCGCGGCCGACCTGGAAGCGGCATGCCTTGCAGCCATCGGGGAGATGACCGGCACGGACAAGGAACTGGCCCAGACCCTGCACGAGCTGGTCCAGGAGCACACGTGTCCCTGGGGGCGAAGACGTGGTACGGCATGCCGGCCTATACCAATGCGGAAGGCAAGGTGGTGGTCTTCTTCCAGAGCGCCGCCAAGTTCAAGGTGCGCTATGCCACGATCGGTTTCCAGCCGGATGCGAACCTCGACGACGGCAATTTCTGGCCAAGCTCCTACGCCGTGACCAAGCTGACCGCCGAGGACAAGAAGCAATTGGTTCAGTTGCTGAAGAAGGCCGTCAACCAGGCATAGTCCGCGGGGGATGCCGCCGGCCCGCCGCGGCACAACGCCGCGGGCCGGCGTGCCTGCTAGCTGCCCGGGAAGGTGGTGCCCAGGGCCGAGAGGACCCCGAAGGCCTTGGTGCGGACCTCGTCCCATTCCTCCTCGGGGGAGGAATCCGCGGTGATTGCCCCGCCCACGCCCAGGGACAGGTCCCAGCACCCGGCGTCGGCCTCCGGCGTCCGGCTCATCACCAGGGTGCGGATCACCACCGACAGGTCCGCGGACCCGGTGGCTGAGAAGTACCCGACGGCGCCGGAATACAGGCCGCGGGCAGCCCCGTCCTCCAGGGAATCGAGGATCGCCATGGTGGAGACCTTTGGCGCCCCGGTCATGGAGCCGGCGGGGAACGCCGCGGCGATGGCCTCGGCGCGCGGGGCTCCCGGGCGCAGCTTCGCATCGATGGTGGAGACCATCTGGTGCACCGTCGCATAGCTTTCAATGGCACAGAGCCGCGGCACCGACAGGGTGCCGGGCACCGCGAAGTGCGAGAGGTCGTTGCGCAGCAAATCCACGATCATGATGTTTTCGGCACGGTCCTTGGGGGAGGAGGCCAGATCCCGGTGAAGCCGTTGGTCGGCATCGGGCGTTTGGCCGCGCGGCCGGGTGCCCTTGATGGGCTCGGCCCGCATCCAGCCGTTGGCGCCGATGGACATGAACCGCTCCGGGGAGGTGCTGGCCGCTGCCATGTTCCCGAAGCGCAGGTAGTGGGCGAAGGGCGCGGGATTTGCCGCGCGCAGGCGCAGATAGTTTCCCCAGGGGTCGCACGGCACGCCCGGGGCGCCCAACGCGGTGGTCAGGCAGACCTCGTAGCTGTTGCCCTGGCGGATCTGCTCCTGGGCCGCACGGACCTTGTCCAGATAGCCGTCGCGCTCGTCGCGCACCGTGAACCCGGGTGCCGGCTCCAGGGCCGCGGGAACCGCCGGCGCCTCCACGGCTCCGGGCAGCACCTCCCTGACCCGGGCATGGAGTCCGGCCGGATCGCTGGTGGCCAGCAGGTGCACGGTGGAGGTGTGGTGGTCAACGACCACGACCTGGGAGGGCCTGAGCAGGGCCGCGTCGGCCGGCCCGTCGGGAACCCGTGCCGCGGAACGGTTGTCGCTGCCTCCGGTTTCCCGCTTGAGCTCGTAGCCCAGGTAACCCAGCCAGCCCGGAAGGAAGGGCAGGCCGTTCCGGTCCGGCTGGAAGCTTCCGGCTTCCCAGGCGCGGGAGAGCCAATCGAAGAAGCCGCCGGCGAGCCGTGCGGTGGCGGTGCCCTCGGTGAGGATCCCGACCCCGCCGCGTTGTTCGTAGATGGCGCACTCGTCGGTGGTGGCTGCGGCCATGATGGAATAGCGGTTGCGTTGGTGCGGGTCCGTGAAGCCGAGGTTGCTTGATTCGAGCAGCACGGCATGTTCGGCCCCGGAATACAGCGCGGCGAAGAGCGCGGCGGCATCCGGGGCGGCATCCAGCGCCAGGTGGACCGGTTCCAGCGCCGCGGACTCGGCGCGCTCGGGCGTGAGCACGCGGTGGCAGGCCGGCAACGACCGCAGTGCCCGCAGTACGTGCCCCGGGGCGCTGCCGTCGGCGCGGTTCTCCACGGTGACATCGGCGTGGTCCTCCACCGCGTCCGCGGCCAGGTAGGCATCCTCCTGGGCGGCCCAGTCGTCCCAATGGGCGGCAAAGACCTCCCCGTCGCGTTCCAGGGCGCGGGTCTTGCGGGTGTCGTCGGGGACCTGGACCCAGAGGAGGGCATCGAGCAGGGGGCGGGCGGCTGCGCAGCCGGCCCCGACGCCCTCGATGATGATGACCGGGGCGGGATCCAGCGCCGCCCGGGTTCCGGGGGTGCTCGAGCTCCAGTCCCAGGTGTCCCAGCCGGCGGACCGGCCCTGGGCCAGCGGGGTCAGGACCTGTTCGACGTAGGCTGCGGTGCCGGCGGCCAGGCCGTCCCATCCGGGGTAGATGTCCTCGAGGTGGAAGACGGAGACCTCGCGGTGGCGGCGCAGGACGGTGGCCAGCTCCGCGGCCAGGGTGCTCTTCCCGGCGCCGGAGCGGCCGTCGATGCCAAGGACCAGGACGGGGCTAGTTGCCACGTTGGGGCATGATGTGGGCGCGCACGTAGTCGAGCACTCCCGGGATGGCGGCGTTGACCATTTGCCAGCACAGGCGGAAATCCGCCGAGTCGCCGAACCACGGATCGTAGATGCCCTGGTCCTCGAGGGGGGTCGCGGACAAAGCGGTGTCGAAGGAACGCATCATGCGCAGCTCGGGTCGCGGGGCCGAGGCATCGGTGGGCAGCAACTTCGCCAGCGCCGCGTGGTGGTCCTGGTCCATGGCCAGCAGCAGGTCCACCCCGGGCAGCGAATCGGGGTCGAGGGCGCGGGCGACGTGTTCCTCGGCATCGATGCCGTGGGATTGCAGGACGGCCGCGGCCCTCGGGTCGATGCCCTGGCCTGCCTCGCCGTCGCTGGTGCCGGCGGACTCCACCGAGACGTCCGTGATACCGGCATCGTCAAGTGCCGTGCGAAGCATGTACTCGGCCATGGGGGAGCGGCAGATGTTGCCCGTGCACACTGTCATTATCCGAAACATGGTTTTAGTCTAGGGCCCTTACGCACCTAGTGACAGGCCTAAACACGCTTCCATCCGATGGTTATCGGATTGTGCCCTTCCCCCTCGCCTGCCAACCGTGGTGCCATGTAAGGCGTCAGTGGATGAAGACCAGCAGGGCGGCGACGAAAATGAACAGGGTGCCAAAGGTCAGGTTCAGGATCCTTTGCCCGCGCTCGGTGGCGGTGAACCGGCTGAAGCTCTTGGCCGAGGCGGCAAAGAACAGCCACATCACCACGATGTCCACGGCCACGATGGTGCCGATGAAGACCAGATACTGGGGCGCCGCCGGGGCATCGAGCCGGATGAACTGCGGGGTGAAGGCCAGGAAGAACACGATGGCCTTGGGGTTGAGCAGGTTGACCCAGAGCCCGCGGCGGAACATCGAGAGGGCCGATTCGCGTCCGCGCAGGTCGATTTCCTCGCTTCCCTGCGGCTTGGCCAGGATCAGCCGCACGCCCAGGTACACCAGGTAGGCGGCGCCGGCGTAGCGGATGGCGGTGAAGAACAGCGGGGAGCGGGACACCAGCAGCCCCACGCCGGCGGCCACCACGATCACATGGATGAGCAGGGCGGCCTGTTGGCCCAGGATGCCCCACATGGAGCGGCGGAAGCCGGAGTTCAGCGAGTTGGTCATGGTGTTGATGGCCCCGGCGCCGGGGGTGAAGCTGATCAACGTGGAGGCGCCTAGCAGCGAGAGCCAAAGGGAAAGAGTCACCGGACAAGTTTAGGGGAGCGCGGGCCCCCACCCGTACCTGCCCTTCCCGGCATCCCGGCAGGTGGACGGCCGGCGAACGCTACCCCCGGCCCGGCACCCGGTGAGAGGCGGCCACCTGCGCATACCAGCGGGCCGAGGCCTTCGGGATGCGGGCCTGGGTGTCGTAGTCGACCCGCACGATCCCGAAGCGCTTGTCGTAGCCGAAGGCCCACTCGAAATTGTCCAGCAGCGACCACACCAGGTACCCGCGCACCTCGGCCCCGCGTTCCATGGCCCGGTGCACGGCCCGCAGGTGCGCATCGATGAACGCCAGCCGGTCGGCGGAGTCGTCGACAAAACCGGAGGCATCCGGTGCATCGTCGTAGGCGGCGCCGTTTTCCGTGACGACCATGGGGATCCCGGCCGGCCCGGTGTATTGCTCCTGCAGGCGCAGCAGCAATCGTTCGAGCCCCTCGGGTTGGACTTCCCAGCCCATGGCGGTGCGCGGCAGGGGCCGGTCGATGTTCCGCACCCGTTCGCTGCCCACCGCGGGGCTCCGGCGCGGGAGCCCGCGCTCGGACGCGAACACCAGTGATTGCTCGGAGGCCGGCGGGTCCTGGGGAGCGGCTACCAGCACCCCGTTGTAGTAGTTCACGCCCAGCACGTCGATGGGTGCGGCAATGGTTTCCAGGTCGTTGTCCCGGATGTGCCCGGCCAGACCGGCCCCGGCCATGTCCTCAAGGACGTCTTCGGGGTATTTGCCGCGGAAGATCGGGTCCAGGAAGACCCTGTTGAAGGAGCCGTCGATTCGCCGTGCGGCATCGACGTCCCCGGGGTGTGCCGGGTCGGCGGGATCGGCGACGGTGAAATTCAGCGTGATGCCCAATCGGTGCTCCTTGCCCGCGACCTCCCGCATCGCCTCGGTGGCCAGTCCGTGGCCCAGCAGCAGATGGTGCGCCGCGGCCACCGCCTCTTCCGGATCCGTGTGCCCCGGGGCATGCTCGCCGCCGGCATGGGAGAGGAAGGACGAACACCAGGGCTCGTTCAGCGTGGTCCAGTCCGTGACCCGGTCCTTAAGGTGCTCGAACACCGCCAGGGCGTAGTCGGCAAAGCGGTAGGCGGTGTCCCGGTTCGCCCAGCCGCCGCGCTCGCCCAGGGCCTGCGGCAAATCCCAGTGGTAGAGCGTCAGCCACGGGGAGATCCCGTGACCCAGCAGCTCGTCGACCAGCCGCGAGTAGAAGTCCAGGCCCTTGGGGTTCAGTGCCCTGTCCCCGGGCTTGATGCGCGCCCAGGAGGTGGAGAACCTGTAGGTGTCCAGGCCCAGCTCGGCCATCAGCGCCACGTCCTGCGGCATCCGGTGGTAGTGGTCGGCGGCAACCGCACCGTCATGCCCCTCGAAGACGGCGCCGGGCAGCCGGCAAAACGCATCCCAGATGGAGTCCTCCCGGCCGTCCTCGTGGCTTGCGCCCTCGATCTGGAAGGCGGCGGTTGCCGATCCGAAGCGGAATCCGGGGGGAAATTCCAGGGTGCGCGTGGAATCGAATCCGGCGGCAAGGGGATGGGGCGTGCCCGTGGTGGGGAGTTCGGTCATGGCGGGGACTGGTCCTCAACGATCATGAACGCACCAGCGTTCGGCCGACGGTTGCCACGAGCCTAGTGCGAATCCCCGCTGCGGGCCAGCGCCGGCAGGGCAGGCCGGGGCGGGCACCCCTCCCGGGCCCGGTCCGCGGCGCGCTCACCGGGACGCGGCCGGGCCAGGGGTGGCGGCTACGTGTGTTCCGCGTCGTGCCTGGCCTTGTCCACGCCGGCCGTCGCGTCGGCCATGAAGCGGGATACCAGTTCTACTTCCTGATCGGTGTAGGTGGAGATGACCTCCATCATGCTCGCCGCCAGGGGTGCGAACATGGCCCGCCCGTCGGCCTGCGCCTTCGGTGTCATCTTGACGCGGACGACGCGGCGGTCCTTGTCGATGCGCAGGCGCTCGATGTGGCCGACGCGCTCGAGCCGGTCGAGCATGGCGCTGGTGGCCGGCGAACTGAGTTGCAGGGTCCGCGAGAGGTCGCCCGGGGTGGGCGGGGTCCCGGCGCGTTCGAAGCGCATGATGACGGCCAGAGCATTCATGTCCGTGCGGTGGGTCTTGTGCCTGGACCCGGTGGTTTCGACGTAGCGGTCCGAGGCCTGGCCGAACTGCTGAAGCAGCAGGACGAGTTCGAAGGCGGCGGCGGGATCCATGGTGACCATTCTATGCCTCCACTTGTAATAGCTCCATCATGGAAATACTATTTGATGAAGACATAACGGGATGCGGATGGAAAGCCATCGGCACAACGAGGGGTTGGAACGTGGACCATCAAGTCATGGAGGTCGGGGCGGGCCCCGGCAAACCGGGAAAGAAGCCCGGTCCGGGAACGGGCAAAGCCGTTTTCCGCGCGGTGCTGGCCGTCGTGCTGGTCGCGATCTGGCTGGGTGTCGCCGGAGTGGGCGGGCCGACCTTCGGCAAGCTGGGGGATGTGCAAACCAACGACCAGGCGGCTTTCCTGCCGGCCACGGCCGAGGCGACGCGGGCCCTGGAATGGCAAGCGAAGTTCCGCACCTCCGACGCCATCCCCGCGGTGGTGGTGATTGCCGGCGAATCGGCGATCGACCAGGACCGGATCAAGGAGGTCGCCGCCTCGCTGAAGGACCTCGGGGGCCTGGACGGCGAGATCGTCGGCCCCTTCGCTTCCGAGGACGGGCTTGCGGCACAGCTGCTGGTTCCGTTGGATGGCAATGCGGAGGTCGACGCTGCGGTCGACGACCTGCGCGCGGAGCTTGCCGAGCGGGTTCCCGAGGGGACCCGCGCCTACGTCACCGGCCCGGCCGGATTCAGCGCCGACCTCGTGGAGGCCTTCGGGGGCATCGACGGGGTGCTGCTCGGGGTGGCGCTCGGCGCGGTCTTCCTGATCCTGCTGCTGGTCTACCGCTCCGTCCTGCTACCGGTCACGGTGCTGTTCACGGCCGTCGCCGCGCTGTGCGCCGCCATCCTCGCGGTGTACTTCATGGCACAGGAGGGCTGGATCAGACTCGATGGGCAAAGCCAAGGCATTCTCTCCATCCTTGTCATCGGCGCCGCAACCGACTACTCGTTGCTGCTGGTGGCCAGGCACAAGGAGGCGCTGTCCAAGGGGCAGGACCGCTGGGAGGCCGTGGTGACGGCCTGGAAGCGATCCGTGGAACCCATCCTGGCTTCCGGCGGCACCGTGACGGTGGGCCTGCTGTGCCTGCTCTTCTCGGACCTGAACTCCAACAAGGCGCTGGGCCCGATTGGCGCGAGCGGCATCGTCTTTTCCATCATCGCCGCCCTGACGTTCCTGCCCGCCGCGCTGGCGCTGCTGGGCAGGAAAGCCTACTGGCCCTTCATGCCGAAGCCCGAGGTTCGGTTGGACGCCGAGGAGCTGCCCGCGGGTCTGTGGGGACGTGTTGCCGGTTTCGTCGGTCGCCACCCCCGGCCGATCTGGGTGCTTACGGCGTTGGTGCTGGCCGCCGGTGCGCTGGGCATGACCCAGCTCAAGGCCTCCGGCGTGCCGCAAAGCGAACTGGTCTTGGGCCAGACCGATTCGCGCGACGGCCAACTCGTACTCGGGGAGCACTTCCCCGGAGGCACGGGAAGCCCGCTCTTCGCCATCGTCGATGAATCGCGCGCCGCGGACCTGTTGCCCCGGATCGAGGACACCGGCGGGGTGGCCTCGGCCTACCTCCAGGCCGCCGACGGCGGACCCGCCCTCGTGCAGGCCGGACGCGAGCCCCAAGTGGTCGGGGGACGGAGCCTGATCTCCATCACCCTGGACGACGCCGCGGACTCGGACGCCGCCAAGGCAACTCTGCTCGACCTGCGGGAGATGCTCCACGGGCAGGACCCGGAATCGCTGGTGGGCGGAACCACGGCGACGCTGGGCGACACCGCGACCACGGCGCAGGCCGACCTGGTCAAGATCATCCCGCTGATCCTCGGCGCCATCCTGCTCATCCTGATGCTGCTGCTGCGCTCGATCCTGGCCCCGGTGCTCCTGGTGGCGACCACCCTGCTGTCCTACGGAACCGCCATGGGAGTTTCCGCCTGGGTCTTCAACGGCATCTTCAACTTCGTCGGGGCCGACCCGTCCGTTCCGCTGTTCGGATTCGTGTTCCTGGTGGCGTTGGGCGTGGACTACAACATCTTCCTGATGACCCGGGTCCGGGAGGAATCCCTGGAGCACGGCACGCGTGCGGGCGTCCTGCGAGGCCTGGCCGTCACCGGTGGCGTCATCACCTCCGCGGGCGTGGTGCTGGCGGCCACGTTCGCCGCGCTGGGCATCATCCCCATCATGTTCCTTCTGCAGCTCGGATTCATCGTCGCCTTCGGCGTGCTGCTTGACACCCTGGTGGTCAGGTCGCTGCTGGTGCCGGCACTGGTCCATGATCTCGGCGGGAAAGTGTGGTGGCCAAGCAAGCTCGGGCGCACAAGGTAACGGATCTCTCGTTCGGCGAGGCCCCGGGTGCTGATAAGCTGGGTACTTGTAGATCGGTAAGGTGCGAGCACTCTGCTTGCAGCCCGAGGGTCTATGCGTCGACAGATTAGATTTCCCGATCCGCCGCATGCCTTGCTTCCTTTCGGGGGAGCGAACGCGGCCGGTCAATGTGCGCTTAGCGCCATCTTGGCTCTCTCTTTCTTCGGCGACCACGCGCGCCGAAACCGTCGTGCGAAGCTTTGAGAGAAAGTACCACGTGAGTCCTTCATTCACTTCCCTTGGCGTGCCCGCAATCTTCGCCGACGTCCTCGCGTCGCAGGGGATCGAGAGCGCATTCCCCATCCAGGAAGCCACCCTTCCCACCACCCTTAACGGTGGCGACGTGCTCGGCCGCGGCCAGACCGGCTCGGGCAAGACCCTGGCATTCTCCCTTCCGGTGGTCGCCCGCCTGGCAGCCAACCCCAAGCCGCGCAAGGCCCGCTTCCCGCGTGCCCTGATCATGGCACCGACCCGCGAGCTGGCCACCCAGATCGCCAAGGTCGTTGAGCCGCTGGCCAAGGCCGTGGACCTGCGCGTTGCCGTCGTCTTCGGCGGCGTCTCGCAGGTGCGACAGGAAAAGGACCTCAACGCCGGGGTCGACATCCTCATCGCCTGCCCGGGCCGCCTCGAGGACCTGCTCAAGCAGCGCGTCGCCGACCTCTCCCGCGTGGAGATCTCCGTGCTGGACGAGGCCGACCACATGGCCGACCTCGGCTTCCTGCCGGTCGTCAAGCGCATCCTGGACCAGGCCCCCCGCGGCATCCAGCACATGCTCTTCTCCGCCACGCTGGACAACGGCGTGGACAAGCTCGTCCAGCGCTACCTCGAGAACCCGACCGTGCACTCGGTGGATTCCTCCTCGGCCTCGGTGAACACCATGGAGCACCACGTGTTCCTGGTGTCCAACGACGACAAGAAGGAACTGGTCCGCACCCTCGCCTCCGGTTCCGGGCGCCGCATCATGTTCATGCGCACCAAGCACCACGCCAAGAAGATGGCCGTCTGGCTGTCCAAATGCGGCATCCCGACCGTTGACCTGCACGGCAACCTGAGCCAGAACGCCCGCGACCGCAACCTAGCCGCCTTCTCTGCCGGGGATGCCCGCGTGCTGGTGGCCACCGACGTCGCCGCCCGCGGCGTGCACGTTGACGGCGTCGAACTGGTCGTCCACATCGACCCGCCGGCAGAGCACAAGGCCTACCTGCACCGCTCGGGCCGCACCGCCCGCGCCGGTTCGGACGGCACCGTTGTCACCGTCGTCACCCCGGACCAGCAGAGCGACGTCAAGTCGCTGCTGAAGGCCGCAGGCATCAAGGTGCCGATGGTCAAGGTCACCCCGAACGCCCAGGTTGTTTCCGAGGTTGTCGGAGAACGTGCCGAGCCCGTTGCTTACGTTGCCCCGCAGCTGCGCAGCACCGCCAGTGTCCGCAAGGACACCCTGAACGACTCCGACGCAGCAGGCGGCCGGGGCCGTCGCCGCGGCGGCCGCGGCACCGCCAAGAGCGCCGGCGGGGAAGCACCGCGCAACCGCGACGAAAGCCGCGGCGAGCGTCGCACCGAGAGCCGCGGCGGGAACGGCGCGGCAGGACGTGGCGGCGAACGCCGCACCGAGAACCGTGGCGAAGGCCGCGGCTACGCCGCTGCAGGCGGCCGTGGCGGGGAACGCCGCAACGACGGCCGCGGCGCCTCGGCTTCGCGTGGCGGCGAGCGTCGCACCGACAACCGCGCCGATCGTCGTGTCGACGTGCGCCAGGACGACCGCGACGTAGCCCGTCGCAGCCCCGTTCCGAACCGCGGTTCGGCAGCGGCACGCAACAACTCGGGCCAGCGCCAGGGTTCGGGTGCCGGCTCCCGCCCGCGCGGCGGCAACACCATCGCCGATGCACTGGGCGCCTCCAAGGTGGAGGCCGCAACCGGTGCAGGCCGTGGACGCGGTCCGCGTCGCGCCTCGGCTCCGGCCTCGAACGGCCGCAACTTCTAGGACCGTTTCGGCCACCGCTGGTGGCCAGCCTGATCCAACACGTGGGCCCGGGAATGCAACATTCGTTGCAATCCCGGGCCCACTTGGCGTTTAAGGAACGCTCGGCGGGATTCGCGGAATCATCCCTTTGGTTGAACCCGCTGCGTTCCCGCCCCGGGGAGATCATCCTTTGGATGACCGGGCCGGGCGGGGAGAGCCAATAATCTGGTGACATGACGCCGCGGCAAGCGCCCGAATCATTTGATCGGCAGGGAGGCCGCGCAGATGACCGCGACCTGACGACTTTGGAGATCCACCTTGATTGAATCGCTGCAGCAGTTCACCGCCGAATTCCCGCCCGCGCTGCAGTGGCTCGCCGTGATGCTGGCAGCGGCCGTCCCCTTCATCGAGTCCTACTTCGGCTCGGCGCTCGGAGTGGTCATCGGGATCAACCCGGTGATTGCCGTGGCGGCCGCTGTCATTGGAAACGTCGCCTCGATGCTCCTGCTGGTCAACGGGGCCCACCTGGTGCGCCGAAAGGTTGCCAAGGAAAATTCCTCCCCGTCGGTGAAGTACGCCAAGCTGCGCTCGGCATTCGACAGGTACGGGATTGCCGGCGTAAGCCTGTTGGGGCAGACCATCCTGCCAAGCCAAATCACCTCGGCCGCGCTGGTGTCCTTCGGGGCCGCCAAGGAAAAGGTGGTCTTCTGGCAGGTCATTTCGATCATCTTGTGGGGTACGGCCTTCGGCCTGCTTGCCTACCTCGGCGTGGACCTGGTCCTGGGTCGCTGAGCCGGTTGGCCTCGCGCGACTGCCACACGCCACCTCGCAGGCCAAGCATCTCCGGGGTGTCGATCCGCGGATGCAGGCCGGCCCACCGGCACCGGCCACGGGCGTTTCCCGCATGATCTCTGCCGGCGAACAACGTTCACAGCCAACTCCAAGTTCCCCGGAATTCCGGGGAACTTGGAGTTGGTCTTGGGGGCAAATCCACGCCTCATCGGCAAAGTTGAGCCATCCTCGCTCAACTTTGAATTGACATCGATTTGACGGCGAGTAAACTTGAGTCCAGAACGCTCAACCGATGTGAATCGTGCTGGCGTTGGAACATTTTCCCAAGGTAATGAAGGAGCATCCCCATGTCACGTGCCGTAGGTATTGACCTCGGAACCACCAACTCCGTTGTATCCGTCCTCGAAGGTGGCGAGCCCACCGTCATCGCCAACGCCGAAGGCAACCGCACCACCCCGTCGGTCGTGGCCTTCGCCAAGAGCGGCGAGGTCCTGGTTGGCGACATCGCCAAGCGCCAGGCCGTGAACAACATCGATCGCACCATCGCCTCGGTCAAGCGCCACATGGGCACCGACTGGTCGGTCGCCATCGACGACAAGAAGTACACCGCGCAGGAAATCTCCGCACGTACGCTGATGAAGCTCAAGACCGACGCCGAGTCGTACCTGGGCGAGAAGGTCACCGACGCGGTCATCACCGTCCCGGCCTACTTCAACGACGCCGAGCGACAGGCCACCAAGGAAGCCGGCGAGATCGCGGGCCTGAACGTCCTGCGCATCGTCAACGAGCCGACCGCAGCAGCCTTGGCCTACGGCCTGGACAAGGGCAAGGAAGACGAGCTCATCCTGGTCTTCGACCTCGGCGGCGGAACCTTCGACGTCTCCCTGCTGGAAGTCGGCAAGGACGAAGACGACTTCTCCACCATCCAGGTGCGCGCCACCTCGGGCGACAACCGCCTCGGCGGCGACGACTGGGACCAGCGGGTCGTTGACTGGCTGCTGGCCCAGGCCAAGCAGAAGGGCGCAGACCTGTCCAAGGACAAGATCGCCCTGCAGCGCCTGAAGGAAGCCGCGGAGCAGGCCAAGAAGGAACTCTCCAGCGCCACCTCCACCAACATCTCCCTGCAGTACCTCTCGGTCACCGCCGACGGCCCGGTCCACCTGGACGAGCACCTCTCGCGCGCCAAGTTCCAGGAACTGACCGCCGACCTGCTCGAGCGAACCCGCAAGCCGTTCAAGGACGTCATCGCCGAGGCCGGCGTGAAGGTCTCCGAGATCGCCCACGTGATCCTCGTCGGCGGCTCGACCCGCATGCCCGCCGTTGTCGACCTGGTCAAGGAATTGGCCGGCAAGGACGCCAACAAGGGCGTGAACCCGGACGAGGTCGTTGCCGTGGGCGCCGCATTGCAGGCCGGCGTGCTGAAGGGCGAGCGCAAGGACGTGCTGCTCATCGACGTCACCCCGCTGTCCCTGGGCATCGAAACCAAGGGTGGTGTGATGACCAAGCTGATCGAGCGCAACACCGCGATCCCGACCAAGCGTTCGGAGACCTTCACCACCGCCGAGGACAACCAGCCCTCGGTTTCCATCCAGGTCTTCCAGGGCGAGCGCGAGTTCACCCGCGACAACAAGGCCCTGGGCACCTTCGAACTGACCGGCATTGCGCCGGCCCCGCGCGGGATCCCGCAGGTCGAGGTCACCTTCGACATCGACGCCAACGGCATCGTCCACGTTTCGGCCAAGGACAAGGGCACGGGAGTCGAGCAGTCGATGACCATCACCGGCGGCACCGCGCTGTCCAAGGACGACATCGACCGCATGGTCCGCGAGGCCGAGGAGCACGCCTCCGAGGACAAGGCCCGCCGCGAGGCGGCCGAGACCCGCAACGCCGCCGAGCAGGCAGCGTACTCGGTCGACAAGCTGATCAAGGACAACGAGGACAAGCTGCCCGAAGAGGTCAAGACCGAGGTCCAGGCCGACGTCGACGCGCTCAAGGCCGCCCTGGAGAAGCAGGACAACGACGACGAGGTCAAGACCGCGTTCGAGAAGCTGCAGGCTTCGCAGACCAAGCTCGGCGAGGCCATCTACTCGCAGGCACAGTCCGAGGGCGCTGCCGCCGCCGATGCCGAGGCCCCGAACGCCGAAGAGGACATCGTCGACGCCGAGGTCATCGACGAAGACGAAAAGAAGTAAGGGGCGCATCAACCATGTCAGAGGAAAACCACGACGAGGGCATCTCCAAGGACGAGGTGACCCCCGTTGACGAGGCCCACGATTCGGGAGACGCGTTGAGCCAGGCCGAGGCCATCCTCAACGAGGCAGCAGCCGACACCGAGGCGCCGGAGGCAAACGACAAGGAAGCCGAATTGCGCGACGACCTGTTGCGCCTGCAGGCCGAGTACGTCAACTACCGCAAGCGCGTCGAGCGCGACCGCGACGTGGCACGCGATGTAGCAGTGCAGTCGGTGTTCGTGAACCTGCTGCCGGTGCTTGACGACATCGACGCGGCCCGTGCCCACGGCGACCTGACCGAGGGCCCGTTCGCCTCGATCGCCAACAAGCTCGACGCAGTGCTCGAGGGCCTCGGCCTGGAGCGTATCGCCGAGGCCGGGGTGCTCTTCGACCCGAACATCCACGAGGCGCTGATCCAGCAGCCGCACGCGGAGATCCCGGCGGACCACGTGGCCCAGGTGCTGCGCACCGGGTTCAAGAAGGGCGAGCGCGTCCTGCGCGCAGCCCAGGTGATTGTTTCCCTCGGGGAATAGCCACCACCGGCAACGACTGCAGCAATGCACGAATTGCACCACCGTATGCGGCGGATCGCTTCGCTTCCCCTTGGGGGGAACCAGCGATCCGCCGCACACTTGGTGAAGCACCACCCACAGATTTCTGGTCCGCCGCGAATTTCCGGCGGGCCATCCACAGCGAATTTCACCACCAAAGGAGGCGCCTGATGGCAAGTCAGGACTGGGTCGAAAAGGATTTCTACGCCATTCTTGGCGTCTCCAAGGACGCCAGCGACGCGGACATCAAGAAGGCGTACCGGAAGCTTGCCCGCAAGCACCACCCGGACACCAACGCCGGGGACCCCGCGTCCGAGCGGAAGTTCAAGGACATCACCGAGGCGCACTCGGTGCTCTCGGATCCCGAGGACCGCCAGCAATACGACGCCATCCGTGCCATGGGCTCCGGGGCGCGCTTCAGCGCCGGCGGCCAAGGCGGGGCACCGGGCAACGGCGGATTCGAGGATGTCTTCTCCAACCTCTTCGGTGGCGGCGGAGGCGGAGGAAGCCGCCGCGGCGGCCAGGTGCCGCCGGAATTCGCCGACCTCTTTGGCGGCGGGGGCGGCTTCGGGGGCTTCGGTCAGCAGGCGCCGCGCAAGGGCGCGGACCGCACCGCAAGCACCACCATTTCCTTCGCCGGTTCCATAAAGGGAACCACCATCGGCCTGCGCGAGGCCAACGGCGAGGTCATCGACGTGCGGATCCCCGCGGGGATCAAGGACGGGCAGTCGGTGCGCGTGCGCGGCAAGGGATCGCCCGGTTCCGCCGGCGCCGGTGACCTGATCGTCAAGGTCACCGTCAGCCCGCACCCGGTCTTCATCCGTGAAGACAACAACATCCGCATCCACGTCCCGGTCACCTTCGACGAGGCCGCACTGGGCGGACAGATCGAGGTGCCGACACTGACCGGGGAAAGCGTCAAGGTGAAGGTCCCCGCGGGATCGGCAACCGGGCGCACGCTGCGGCTCAAGGGCCGCGGCGTCAAGACCTCCAAGGCCACCGGCGACCTGCTGGTCACCCTGGACGTGGTGGTCCCGCAGAACCTCTCCAAGGAAGCCAAGGCGGCCGTCGAGGCCTTCGCCGAGGCAACCAAGGGCGAGAACCCGCGCGAGTCCCTGGTCTCCCGCGCAAAACTCTAGACACCTCCGGGCCCCGCGCCGCCTGACCGGCGACGCGGGGCCCTTCGCTCCACCGGGATATTGGCTACGGTGGATGAAACCGGATGAAAGGCAAGGATCATGGGCACTGACCGACTAAGGCCGATCTTCGTCATTTCAGTTGCAGCCGAATTGGCCGACATGCACCCCCAGACGCTGCGCCAATACGACCGCCTCGGCCTGGTTTCCCCCTCCCGCCAGGGCGGCAAGCAACGCCGGTACTCCGAGCACGACGTGGAACTGCTCCGCGAGATCCAGCGCCTGTCCAAGGACGGGGTCTCGCTGGAAGGCATCAGGCGCATCATGGCCCTGGAAAACCAGGTCGCCGCCCTGCGCATGCGGGTTGGCGAACTGAGCAACGAGGTCTTCGCCCTGCGCAGCGCCCACCAGGCCGCGGGCCTGGGACGCGTCTTTGCCGCCGGGAGCACCGGGGACGTGGTCTCCCTGGCCCGCGGGCAGCGCCCGCGCGGCCGCAGCCAGGCCGTGGTCGTGTGGAAGCCGCGCGGCAAGTAGCCGCCGCACCGGGACACCCCCTATGCCACCGACCGAGGACTACGCCCGTCTCTCCGCCACGGCCCGGCGCCGCTTCGAGGCGTTGTGCAAGATCCGCGGACGGCTGCGCACCACCCACCGCCAGGCCCTCGACGGGACAGCCCATGCGCTGAGCCCCGGGGCCATGGACCCGGACATTCCCGCACGCCACCTGCTGTACCTGGATTTGTCCGGCCGCGAGCCGCTGGCCGCGGTTGCCGTGGGGGAGCTGGACACCGCCACGCACGTGACCTTCCAGCTTTCCGGAACCGGGATCAGGGCGCGCAACGCGATGTGGGGCAGCGTACGGGAAGCCGGGCAGCTCTACCTGGAACAACGCAAGGTCGGGATCGCCGAACCCGCGGTGGTCGCGTGGCTGGGATACCCCGCCCCGAACCTGGCCAGCGCCCTGCTGGACAATGCCGCCCGGCGGGGCCTGCATCGGCTCGGGAAGGACCTGGGCACCTTTGCCCGATTGAGGCCCGACGCCCCGCACCTGGCACTCGAAGCCCACTCCTACGCCGCCATGCTTGCCGCCCAGGTTCTTGATCCGGCATCCGGGTACGCGGTCCACGCCCAGGCGCTTGCCACCATCGGTTCGGCCGGGATTCCCCGGCACCTGTCCCGCAGCCCGGGGCGCCTGAACGTGCCGCCACACAACATCTACGAGGCCATCGCCGCGGGCGACCGACTGGCGTGGTTCGGCCGCGCGCTCTCGGGCCGCAAGCTGCTTTCCGGCCACGAGTTCAACGTCGGTGCCATCCCGGAGCTGGGACTGCATGCCGCCACCGGGCACAACACCTCCCAGCACCTGCCGGGGAATCCGGGCTCGCCCCGCGGCTACCGGGACCCCGACACGCTGTCCCTGCGCAACCTGGCGTTGATCACCACCGGGCAGCAACCGCTGGCTTAAGCACGGCGGGCGGTGCCGGAGAGAAGCCCGACACCGCCCGCAGCAACACCGACCGGCTACGGCGCCTTGCGGTAGGCGAGGTCGAAGATCATCCGGCCGGCCTTGAGCGCCTTGCCCTCGAAGCTGGTCAACGTGCGGCCCTCGAAGCGGGGAGCCCAGCCCCCACGCTCGTCGATAAATGCGGGATCCTTCTCGTCCTTCTCCAGGCCCAGGCGGCGCACCTTGGTGAGGTTGCTGTCCTCGCCGGCCAGCTCGCCGGGGTGCAGGCTGGTGAACGCGTCGGCCGCGTCAAAGACCTCGCGCATTTGCTCGGCGTAGTTGGACCAGTCGGTGGCAAGGCGGACCACGCCGCCGGGGACCAGCACGCGCTCAAGCTTCTTCACGAACGAATCCTTGATCAGGCGGCGCTTGTGGTGGCGGATCTTGTGCCACGGGTCGGAGAAGAAGATCCAGACCTCGTCGGCCGAGGCCGCCGGAAGCATCGAGTCCAGCACCTCCGGCGCGTTGGCCTGGACCGCGCGCACGTTGGTCAGCTCGTTGTTTTCCACCCGCACCATGAGCGCTGCCAATCCGGGGCGGTACACCTCGACGGCCAGGAAGTCCTTGTCGCGGTGCTCGCTGGCGGCAAAGGCCATGGCTTCGCCCAGGCCCGAGCCGATCTCCACGATCAGCGGGGCCTTGCGGCCGAAGATGGCCTCCCGATCGAACTGGTAGCCCTCGGCCACCGAGGTGTCTGCCTGCTCGCGCGGCGGCTCGATGATGTACTTTCGGGCGGTGCGTTCCCAGGCGTCGGCACGGCGGCCCTGCAGGCGGTTGCCACGGCGGACAAACGAGACTGGTTCGGATCGGTAAAAGGCGAGGTCTTCGACGGCGCGGCCGCTGACCGGCATCTTGCGCTCTGGGGGAATGCTCATGGGCTTAAGGGTAGCGAACTTCACCGGGTTGCCTTGGCGCCCTTGGCACCGGAGGCTTTTGCCGGTTGCGGGCCGCGGGCGTAGCTCTCTCCTGCCTTGAGTGCCGAATCGCCCATGAGCTCGGTGACGGTGACAAAGGTATAGCCCTTGGCGCGCAGGCCGGAAAGGATCTTGGGGACCGCCGCCACGGTGCTGGAATGGATGTCATGCATCAACACGATCGACCCCGGCGTGGTCTGGGAAATCGCGGCGTCGACGACCTTTTCGGTGTTGCGGTGCTTCCAGTCCAGGGTGTCGACGTCCCACAGGATCACCGGGGTGCTCGCGAGCCGGTCGCTGATGGAGTTGTGTGCGCCGTAGGGAGGGCGCAACAGGGTGGCGGGCTGGTCGACGGCCTTGGCGATCGCCGCGTTGGTGCGGTCAATCTCACGTTGGATCTGCGCCGAGGACAGCGAGGTGAGCGAGCGGTGGTTCCACGTGTGGTTCCCGATTTCGTGGCCCTCGGCCACCATGCGGGCCAAGATCTCGGGACGCAGCTTGGCGTTGGGGCCGATGACGAAGAACGTGGAGGGTGCGTTGCCCTCGCGCAGGGTGTCGAGCAGTTTCCCGGTCTTCGGGCCCGGTCCGTCGTCGAAGGTCAAGGCCACGCACTTTGTCGCCGTGCAGTCGACGGCACGTTGCGGTCGCCGGTTGCGATCGGCCCCCTCGGATTCCTTGCCGGCATCGTGAACGGATTCCGGACTCGTCGCCGCGACACCGCCGCCGGGTGCCTGGCTGGCCCGGTCCTGCAGCAGGCCCAGCTGCACCCGGGGACTCGGAGACGTTGCGGCCGTGCGGGCAAGGGTTCCGAACCCGGAGAGCAACGCGGCAACGTGCTCGGCATCGACCTTCACGACAATTGGGCCGGCCGAGCCGGGGCCGACGCTGTTGTCATCGAATTCCACCAGGGCGTTTCCGTACGCGTCGAAATTCACGGAGTCCAGCCAGGCGTCATCGAGGTCCAGCAGGCTCCCGACGAAAACCCTGGGATCGGCGGTTGCTGCCTGGGCGATGAACTCCTTGAACTGCGCCCAGTCCTCGTCGCTGTCAAACAAGTCCCTGGTTCCCAGTGCCGCGGGTGCGTCCTGGTTGAACCACTGTGTCACGTACCGGGTCCCGGCACCGGCGCCGGTGGACTCATAGGTGTTGACCCGGATGCCCAGGACCCGGGTGGAAACGGCCGTGAGATGGCTGCGCATGTTCAGTTCCGCCACGGGCCGTTCCCCCGTAGCCACATCCGGAACATTCGTGGACTTGAATGCATCGACCTGCTCCGTGACAAGGTCTGACTGGGACCGGGCCACCGCGGGAACGGAAGAAACCTCGAAATGCTTGGTAAAGATACGGCGGTGCTCATCGGTCGCGGTCACCGGATTCAGGTCCGGAACCAGGAACAGGGGAAGGGTGTCGGAGTTTTGGCCCTCCGAGTTGGATGACGCGTTTGCGATCTCCTGGATCGAATCCCGCGGGGACTTGGGGGATCCTGGTGCCGGTGCGCAACCTGCCAGAAGTCCGATCACGAGGAGTCCGGAAACAAGCAGGGAAGATTTTCGGGCAAACGCATACGGCATCCAATAATCTTGCCTGTTTGCCACACGCTTATCGAATCCTCGGGGCAATCGGCGCGAATCGTTAGAAAGCGTTATCAAGCACTTGGGGGACGCCTCAGGGTATTACCCCATGGCGCGGCACGGGATCATGGGCGAAGCTGGATACATGCGAAACACCCTCTCAGTGGTCCTGAACGTCATCTGGCTTGTTTTCGGCGGTATCTGGCTGGCGGCGGGATATATGCTGGCCGGCATCATTTGCTGCCTGCTCATTGTCACCATCCCCTTCGGCATTGCTTCCTTCCGGATTGCCCTTTATGCGCTGTGGCCTTTTGGGCGCACGGTGGTGGACCGAGGCCGGGTGGGAGCCTTTTCAACCATTGGAAATGTCATCTGGGTGCTGGTGGCCGGCATCTGGATCGCCATTGGCCACGTGCTGACCGCGATCCCGATGTTCGTGAGCATCGTCGGCATCCCGCTGGGCATCGCCAACCTCAAGATGATCCCGATTTCCCTCATGCCCCTGGGCAAGGAAATCGTTCCCAGCACCCAGTACATCCCCACGTACCGGTAGGCCTGCCGTCGCGAGTGGATCCGGGCAACATCCGTGGGCCGAACGAAGCCCAAGAATGAGGCACGGAAAACTTCCGCACCCGTTTTTGTCGCTGCCCCTTGAATCATGCCGAACACCTTTCTAGCCTTTGGGGGTGGGAAACAATTCCACACACAAACGGGATGGGACCATCACATGAAAGACCTGATCAACTGCCTGTGGTTTGACGGCCAGGGGCTGGACGCCGCCCGGTTCTACACCGGGATCTTTCCGAATTCCGCAATCGTCTCCCACCTCGACATGGACTCGCAGGGCAAACCGTCCAGCGAGCCGTTGACGGTGGAATTCAACCTCAACGGCCGATCCTTCGTGGCCCTCAACGGAGGGCCGCTTTTCAAGTTCAACGAGTCGATTTCCTTCCAAATCATGTGCGAGGACCAGGCCGAGGTCGACTACTACTGGGAAAAGCTCACCGCCGGAGGAGAAGAAAGCCAGTGCGGGTGGCTCAAGGACCGTTTCGGGGTGTCCTGGCAGGTGGTCCCGGTGCGGATGGTAGAACTTCTCGGCGACCCGGATCCGGAAGTCACCCGTCGGGTGACGGAGGCGTTCATGCCCATGCGAAAGCTGGATATCGCCGTGCTTGAGGCCGCCGCCCGGGGATAATCCGGTCCACGCATCGCTGATGCGCATGTTCCGGGCTACGCCGGGGTTCATTGATCCGCCAGCTGTCGACCTCCGGTCGAATGCCCGTGGCTTTTTGAAATCCTGCCCACCACCGTCTCGCCAGGCGGCGCCGGGGTTTCGTCGTGTCGCCGATCCTGCCGGCCGTGCAGCGCAGTGGAATGACCCGTGCGTCCCCGGCGGAAGCATCGGCGGTTGTTGCGCCGCGGGCCTTGGCAAAAAGTCGCGGGGAACAGGAGACGGGCGGACATTGCGTTGGTAGTGTAAGCACCAGCCGGGCGGACACGTCCACCCGTACAGCAACTACAAGGGGGACCAATGACCCAGCTCGATCCAGCCTACGCGGGGACGTGGCGATTCGATCCAGGGCACACTCGCATCGGCTTCAATGCGCGCCATGCGATGGTGACGAAGGTGCGGGGCGCCTTCAACGAGGTGGAGGGAACCGTCCACATCGACGCCGAAGACATGGGCAAATGCAGTGTCGAGATGACCGTGAAGGTCGCCAGCGTCGACACGCGCAATGCCGACCGCGACCAGCACCTGCGGACCAACGACTTCTTCGACGCACCCAAGTACCCAAACATCGTTTTCCGCTCCACGCGGATAGACCAGGTCGACGAGAACAGCTTCATCGTCAACGGCGAACTGACGATCAAGGAGACCACGCGAGAGATTGCGGTACCCCTCGAATTCACCGGCGTCGAGACCGATCCATTCGGCAACCTTCGTGCGGGCTTCGAGGGCAGCCGACGGATCGACCGCCGCGAGTACGGCGTGAGTTGGAACAAGGCGCTTGATTCCGGGGGAGTCCTGGTATCCGAACGGGTACTGCTCGAGTTCGAGATCTCCGCCATCAAGGATGCCAAGGGCGGCGCCGGAGCGGCCTAGCTTCTCCTGCCGGAAGGCCTGCTTGGGTCCCGGCCATCGGGTCCGAACCAAGCCGAACCCCACGGCACCGGCCCGTGGCCACAACTGAACCTGTATGCCGAAGCGCCGGCGACCCGTGTCCGGGTCGCCGGTGTTTTGAATTTCACGGGGAATATTGCTCGCCGGAGCATAGTTGAGTGGAGTAGACTCAAGTTTGAGTGAATGCCCAACCATGAAAGGACCAGCGTGGACACCAAGCTAACAACCAAAAGCCAGGAGGCGCTCGCCGCGTCGGGAATGAACGCCTCCACGGCCGGGAATCCCCAAGTGGAGCCGGCCCACCTGCTCAAGGCGCTGGTCGACCAGCGCGAATCGGTCGCGGTCGCCCTGTTGAAGGCTGCCGGCGTCGACCCGGACCAGGTCTCGGTCCAGGCCAGTGCCGCGATCAAGGCGTTGCCAAGCTCCTCGGGAAGCAACGTGGCGCAGGCCCAGTATTCCCGCGGGATCCTGCAGGCCATCACCGCCGCCCAGCAGGCCGCCGCGTCCATGGGGGACAGCTTCGTCTCCACGGAGCACCTGTTGCTCGGACTCAGTGAGGACACCGGGGCCGCCGGCAAGGCGCTGCGCGAAAGCGGGGCCACCCGCCAGGCCCTGGACAGCGCGCTGCCCGGTATCAGGGGCGACCGCAAGGTCAACAACCCCGATCCCGAAAACACCTTCCAGGCCCTGGAAAAATTCGGCACCGACATGACGGCCATTGCCCGCTCGGGCAAGCTCGACCCGGTGATCGGGCGTGACGCCGAGATCCGCCGTGTCGTCCAGGTACTCTCCCGACGCACCAAGAACAACCCGGTGCTCATCGGGGAACCCGGAGTCGGCAAGACCGCCGTGGTCGAGGGCCTGGCCCAGCGCATGGTGGCCGGGGACGTTCCCGAGTCGCTGCGCGGCAAGACACTGATCGCCCTGGACCTGGGCTCCATGATCGCCGGGGCCAAGTACCGCGGCGAGTTCGAGGAGCGGCTCAAGGCCGTCCTGGAGGAAATCAAGTCCTCCGACGGGCAGATCGTCACCTTCATCGACGAGATCCACACCGTCGTTGGCGCGGGAGCCTCCGAGGGGGCAATGGATGCGGGCAACATGCTCAAGCCCATGCTGGCCCGCGGCGAGCTGCGCCTGATTGGTGCCACGACGCTGGACGAGTACCGCCAGAACATCGAGAAGGATCCGGCACTCGAACGCCGCTTCGCCCAGGTCTACGTGGGGGAGCCGAGCGTGGATGACACCATCGCGATCCTGCGCGGGCTCAAGCAGCGCTACGAGGCCCACCACAAGGTCACGATCGCCGACTCCGCACTCGTGGCCGCAGCAACGCTGTCCAACCGCTACATCGCCGGACGCCAGCTCCCGGACAAGGCCATCGACCTGGTCGACGAGGCCGCGAGCCGGCTGCGCATGGAAATCGACTCCGCACCGGAGGAAATCGATGCGCTGCGTCGATCGGTGGACCGGCTGACCATGGAGGAGCTTGCCCTCGCCGGGGAGACCGACCCCGCCTCCCGCGAACGCCTCGATGCGCTGCGCGCCGACATGGCCGACAAGAAGGAGGAGCTCGATGCGCTGAACGCCCGTTGGGAGGCCGAGAAGGCCGGGCTGAACCGGGTCGGAGACCTGAAGGTCAGGCTGGACGAGGCGCGCTCGAGCGCCGAGAAGCTGCAGCGCGAGGGCGACCTGGAAAGCGCCTCGCGGCTGCTCTACGGGGAGATCCCCGCGCTGGAAAGGGAGATGAAGGACGCCGCCGCGGCCGAGGCCACTGCGGGAACGCAGGAATCGATGGTCGCCGAGGAAGTCACCGCCGACGACATCGCCGAGGTCATCTCCGCCTGGACCGGCATCCCGGCCGGGCGCATGCTGCAGGGCGAAAGCCAGAAACTGCTTGAGATGGAGGACTTCCTGGGCCACCGGCTGATCGGCCAGCGGAAGGCTGTCGCCTCGGTCTCCGATGCGGTGCGCCGTGCCCGGGCCGGAATCTCGGATCCCGACCGCCCCACCGGCTCGTTCCTCTTCCTGGGCCCCACCGGTGTGGGCAAGACGGAGCTGGCCAAGGCCCTGGCCGACTTCCTCTTCGACGACGAACGCGCGATGGTGCGCATCGACATGTCCGAGTACGGGGAGAAGCATTCCGTGGCCCGGCTGGTCGGTGCCCCTCCGGGGTACGTCGGCTACGAGGAGGGCGGACAGCTCACCGAGGCGGTGCGCCGCCGCCCCTACTCGGTGGTGCTGCTCGACGAGGTCGAAAAGGCCCACCCGGAAGTCTTCGACATCCTGCTGCAGGTGCTCGACGACGGGCGACTGACCGACGGGCAGGGACGCACCGTCGACTTCCGCAACGTCATCCTGATCATGACCTCGAACCTGGGCTCGCAGTTCATGGTCGACCAGACGCTGGAGGAAGACGCCAAGCGCGCGGCCGTGATGAACCTGGTCAACGCCTCGTTCAAGCCCGAGTTCCTGAACCGGCTGGACGATGTGATCATGTTCGACGCGCTCTCGCTGGACGAGCTTGGCTCGATCGTCGCCCTGCAGGTCGACTCGCTGGCCAAGCGCCTGGCGGGTCGCCGCCTGGTGCTGGAGGTCAACGACGATGCACGCGACTGGCTGGCCTTCACCGGATTCGACCCGGCCTTCGGCGCCCGGCCGTTGCGCCGCCTGGTGCAACGCGAGATCGGGGACCGGCTGGCCCGCCAATTGCTGCTCGGGACCATTCTGGACGGCGACACCGTCGTGGTGGGCGTCGGCGAGGACGGCAACGGGCTGTCCCTGACCTCCCGCCGCAACTAACGGTCCACGGGGAACGGCCGGTGCCCGACGCGCGAACAGCTCTTCGGGCGCCGGCCGCGTCGTGCCCGGCCTGCTTCGGCGAACGGGTCGGCAGCAAGTGTCAGGTGTTCAAACCCGCGGATTCGGAAGGCAGCATCGAGACCCGAACGCTGCCCTCGTTCAGTGACAGGAAGCAGGCGACCAGCCGGTCGCCGTTTTTCCAGGTGGCTTCGGACGGGCGCGAGAATTGATATGACCAACCCGTGTCCAGGGGGCTGGCGGGATCCAGTGCAATTGACTTGCACAGTTCCTCGGACCGCGACAGGATTCCTGCCGGTCCGGGGAACTGCTCTCCATCCATGGTGAAGGTGCCGATCAGCTGTGCATTGTGTGCGGTCAGGCAGGTCACCACAGTGGAGGTTTCCAGCGGGCCGTTGAATCCCTGAAGGCAATCGCCAACCCGCAGCTGGTCCGCCGGGACATTCGTGGCAATGACCCCGTCGATGCCGGGGGATGCGTTTCGTGTCACTTCTGGGACCGGCGCCGTGGCGTTATCCTGGCCGAAAAACCTGTTGGCTCCGTAGATGAAAATCAGCATGATTCCCAGTGCCCCGAGCAAGGCCCAAAGTGCCGGGGCGCGCCACCACGAACGCGTCTGTGACATGGCACTTAGAGCAGGAAGCGCAGCTCTTGGCTCTGGCGGTGGCGGATCAGGCAAGCAAGCTCCCGGGCGGGTGGCAGTCGACTTGGTGGACAAAATAATACTCTACCGGCGGAACGGTGGTTCCGGGCAGGCACTCGCCGCGGAATCATGTTAACCTTGAAATACGAAAGAATTAGTCACATATTCTGGGGCCTCCGCCTGATACGGGTGGACCACCTCCAGATCTACTGAAAAAAGGGGGTCACGCCATGGGGCGCGGCCGTCAGAAGGCAAAAGCGACACGACAGGCCAGGGACATGAAATATTTCTCCCCGGCCACTGATTTGTCCGCCTTGGAACGCGAGCTTGGGAAGAGCCGTGGTCACAGCACCACGGCACCAAGCCCTGTCGACGTACCCTTCGAATCCGATTATTCGGATTACGAAGACAAGTACGCTGACGATGACGACGAGGACGACCAACGGCGCATCAGCTGATGCGCCGACTCCCTGAAGTGACCCCAGAGCAATCTGTGGTTATCGGTTCTCCAATACGTGAACACGGCAGCCGTGGCCACTACGCCCCCAGCGGCGCTAGTGACCGCGGCCTTTGCCTTGCCCGGGAAGCAGCGATAGGTCCACATGCTGCATGAAGGCGAACTAGGCATCCGGATGGCGCATCGCGCCGCCATCCGTTCCATCGAACGCGTGGTGGGGGAGACCGCACCGCTGCAGGATCCGCAGGTCGCCGCCGCCGGCATCCGCAGGATGCTCGAGGCCAGCTCGGTGCTGGTGCTCACCGGCGCCGGGGTCTCGACCGACTCCGGGATCCCCGACTACCGGGGGCCCCAGGGGTCCCTGCGTCGCCACCGGCCCATGACCTACCAGGAGTTCCAGCACGAGCCCAGCGCCCGCCACCGGTATTGGGCACGCAGCTTCGTGGGATGGCGGCACATGGCCCAGGCCTCGCCCAACCCCATCCACCGACGCCTGGCCCAATGGGAAGCACAGGGCAGGATCAGCGGCATCGTGACGCAAAACGTCGACGGGCTGCATGTCGCAGCCGGCTCGCTGAATGTCATCCCCCTGCACGGGGACCTGCAGCAGATCAGCTGCCTGAATTGCGGGGCCCTGGAAGACCGGAAACACCTCGACGCGAGGCTGCACGAAGCCAACCCGGGGTATCTTGAACGCGTCGACCTGGATCCCTCACTGGTGAACCCGGACGGCGACGTGTCACTGGATGATGCGCACGTGGCCGAGTTCCACATGGTCGGCTGCCTGGTCTGCGGCTCGCAGGCCTTGAAGCCCAACGTGGTCTATTTCGGGGAAAACGTCCCGGCCGAACGCAAGGTCCGGCTCAAGGCGATGGAGGCGCGCTCCGCCTCGCTGCTGGTGATCGGTTCCTCCTTGGCGGTCATGAGCGGCTACAAGCTGCTGCTGGACGCCCGCAACGCCGGCAAGCCGGTCGGGCTGATCAACGGCGGACCCACCCGGGGAGATGCCAAGGCCGATTTCCGGTGGCGCAGCAACATCGCTGAGACACTGGACATCCTGGAGGAACCGCTCGGCGGGACCACGCGCCGACCCATGTAGGGCTTTCGCATCCGCTGTCGGGCGCTGGCAATCGACGCAGGACGGGTGTTGGAGTGGATGCCGGCCGCCGGCAGCGAGCCGGGCCAGCTCGATCCCTTGGGGCGCCGGGGTTTCCCCTGCCGCGGGAGGCATCACCACCACGTGACCCGTCTCCCGGCCGCGACCAAGAACCTTAACGAGCGAGGGACCGCACCCATCGGGTGCGGTCCCTCGGCCTTGTGGCAGTTAACCGGCGAAGTTGCCGAGCATCAGCACGGCACCGCCATCGACGCCCTTGGCGCCCTGGACGTAATCCAGGCCGGCGGCCTTGGCATCGTCGGTGATGGTTCCGACCTTGCCCATGACCCAGGAGGTCATGCCGCGGGCGTTGAGGCGGGCCAGCGCAGCGTCGGCCACCGCGGCGTCAACGATGGCAACCATGCCCACGCCCAGGTTCAGCGTGCGTTCCAGGTCCGGCTGCGGCACGGAACCAAGCTCGGCCATCACCTTGAACACGGCCGGAAGTTCCCAGCTGTTGCGCTCCACGGTGGCCATCAGGCCCTGAGGCAGCACGCGGGCCAGGTTGGCCGCCAGGCCGCCGCCGGTGACGTGGCTGAAACCGTGGATGTCGATGGCACCGTCGACGTTGAACGTGCGGATCAAGTCTAGGCAGTCCATGGTGTAGATGCGGGTCGGCTCGAGCAGCTCTTCGCCCAGGGTGCGGCCGAACTCCGGCACGTGGCGGTCCAGCGCCCAGCCGGCGTGGGCCACGATGCTGCGGACCAGCGAGTAGCCGTTGGAGTGGATGCCCGAGGCGGCCATGCCGATGACGACGTCGCCGTCCTTCACGCGCTCCGGGCCCAGCAGGCCGTCGGCCTCGACGATGCCGGTGGCGGCACCGGCAACATCGTATTCGTGCTCGCCCAGCAGGCCCGGGTGCTCGGCGGTTTCGCCGCCGACCAGCGCGGTGCCGGCGATCTGGCAGCCCTCGGCGATGCCGCGGACGATGTCGGCGATGCGCTCCGGGACGACCTTGCCGCAGGCAATGTAGTCGGTCATGAACAGCGGCTCCGCGCCGACCACAACGATGTCATCGACGACCATGCCGACCAGGTCCTGGCCGATGGTGTGGTGGATGTCCATGGCCTGGGCGATGGCGACCTTGGTGCCGACGCCGTCGGTGGAGGTTGCCAGCAGCGGCTTCTTGTAGGAAAGGAACTTCGAGGCGTCGTAGAGGCCTGCGAATCCACCCACACCGCCCAGGACGTTGGCGTTGTGGGTGGCCTTGATGGCGCCCTTCATCAATTCAACGGCGCGGTCACCGGCCTCGACATCGACACCGGCCGAAGCGTAGGTGATTCCGGAATTCTCAGGGGTGGCGCTTGTCATCTCTGATGGTCCTTTACTTAGTTGCGCGGTGTTTTGTCTTCGGCGGTGAGGGCCGACTCGAACTCTGCATCCGGGCCCGGCTCACATCCCGCCTGGTTGCTACGTTCAAGCAGGTTCTTGCCGAGCCTCTCGGAACCCGGCAGGGCGATCGGGTAGTCCCCGGTGAAGCAGGCGGTGCACAGGCGTTCGCGCTTCTGCTCGGTGGCATTGATCATGCCGTCCTCGGAGATGTAGGCCAGCGAGTCGGCTCCGATGGACTTGCCGATTTCCTCGACGGCCGCACCGTTGGCGATCAGCTCGGCGCGGGTGGCGAAGTCGATGCCGTAGAAGCAGGGCCACTTCACCGGCGGGGAGGAGATCTTCACGTGGACCTCGGCGGCACCGGCCTCGCGCAGCATGCGCACCACGGCGCGCTGGGTGTTGCCGCGCACGATCGAGTCGTCGACCACCACCACGCGTTTGCCCTTGATCACCGGTTCCAGGGCGTTGAGCTTGAGCTTGATGCCCAGCTGGCGCAGCGTCTGGGACGGCTGGATGAAGGTTCGTCCAACGTAGGCGTTCTTGACGAAGCCGTGGGCAAAGGGGATGCCGGACTGCTCGGCGTAGCCGATGGCTGCCGGGGTGCCGGACTCGGGGACCGGGATGACGATGTCGGCGTCCGCCGAGTTCTCGCGGGCCAACTGGCGGCCCATCTCCACGCGGGACTCGTACACGGAGCGGCCGTTGATGGCTGCATCCGGACGGGCCAGGTAGACGTACTCGAAGACGCAGGCCTTGGGGGTTGCCTCGCCGAAGCGCTGCGAACGCACGCCCTCTTCGTCGATGGCAATGAACTCGCCCGGTTCGATCTCGCGGATGAAGCTGGCGCCCACGGTGGCCAGTGCGGCCTGCTCGGAGGCCACGACCCAGCCGCGTTCCAGGCGACCCAGCACCAGCGGGCGCACGCCGTAGGTGTCGCGTGCCGCGTAGAGGGTGTGTTCGTCCATGAAGACGAAGCAGAAGGCGCCGCGCAGCTTGGGCAGCAACGACAGGGCGGTCTCTTCGAGGGATTCGCCTTCGGCACCGTTGAGCAGCGCCGTCACCAGTGCGGTGTCGGTGGTGTTGCCCTGGGCGATTTCGCCGCGGACCTTTTCCCCGGATTCTTCCTGCTCGTTCCTGACCATTTCCATCAGCTCGGCCGAGTTGGTCAGGTTCCCGTTGTGGGCCAGGGCAACCGTGCCGGCGGAGGTGGGGCCGAGCGTCGGCTGGGCGTTGGCCCAGTGGCTGGCGCCCGTGGTCGAGTAGCGGCAGTGGCCAATGGCCAGGTGCCCCTGCATCGAATTGAGGGTGTTCTCGTCGAACACCTGGGAGACCAGACCCATGTCCTTGTAGACATTGATCCGGGCCCCGTCGCTAGTGGCCAATCCGGCCGATTCCTGCCCTCGATGCTGCAGCGCATAGAGACCGTAATAGGTCAGCTTCGCTACTTCCTCGCCGGGAGCCCACACACCAAAGACACCGCACTCATCCTGCGGGCCCTTCTCGTTGGGCAAAAGATCATGATTTAGGTTTCCGTCACCACGCGCCATAGCAATTATTCTCTCACGAGCCGGATGCCCGTTGGGGCGTGAAGCCTCCCACAAGCCGGCTTCTAGCGGTGTTCTGGGTCACCCATCGGCACCGCAAGCGCACGACGTGCCTTTTTGCGTGTGATGCGATCCACAACCAGAAAGACGATGCCGGCGAGCAATACGCCGAAGAAGGCGAATGCGACCGACAGGAAGCCCGCCACCGCGGCCCGGGAGAAGTCGGTGGATTCCTCGCCGGTGAAGGCGGAAGCAAACGCGATGATGACGCCCAGCAGGGCGCCGATGCCCATGAACGGCCAGAACTTGGGTGCAGCGTAGACCTCGACCTCGATGTCGTCGGCGGCCTTGTCTGCGGGGGTGGGATTGCTGGGGTGCTGGCTGGATTCCATACCCTCTAGGGTACTAAACCAGCGGCAGTTCGGCCGACAGGTCCGCCCGCAGTCCGGAGGCGGTGACCTTGCCCGTGGCCAGCGCGGCTTCCCAGCCGATCTTGCCCGAGGCCAGCGCGAGCCAGAGCGCCGCGGGCAGCTCGATGACGTTCGGGGGAGTGCCGCGGGTGTGCCGGGGACCGGGAATGCACTGGGTCACCCCGAACGGCGGGACCCGCACCTCCACGGAGTTGCCCTCGGCCCGGCTGGCCAGTTCCTCCAGGGTGTAGCGCACCGCCATGGCAATGAGCGGGCGCGGCAGCGCGTCCGCCACCGCTTCGTCGGTGTCGATCCAGCGGCGGAAGGCACGGTTGCCCTCGGCCGGATCGATGCGTCGCTTGATGGCCACGGCTGCTCAGGAATCCAGCAGGTCCATGACGGGGGAGGCCAGGCGCAGCGCGCCGACCGGGACCCCGCCGCCGAGCACCGGGCTGGTCAACTTGGCCAGGATGTCGGTGAGCTGGTCGGTGGAAATGGCGCCGGCGTTGGCCAGCAGCGTGAGTCCCAGCAGGTCGCTTCCGCGGCCCGAACCGTCGCTCATCTTCACCGCGACCGCGATCCCGCACGGTGCCGCCAGCAGCAGCACGCCCTCGGCGCCGAGCTTGGCAATGACGCCCAGGTCCTCCATCACCACGGAGTTGGGCTTGCCGTGTCCCTGGACGGCCCACGGGTAGTCGAGCATCGCGGTGGCAATCGTTGCCGCCCGGGCATCGGCATGCTTGTTGCCGGGGGCCTGGGCCAGCTTCGAGGCGGCGCGGGCCAGCCCGGCCAGGGAGATCACCGGAACCGGCGCGCCGCAGCCGTCCACGCCCAGGTGCGAGATGGTTTCGCCGGCGTACTCCTCGATGACGCCGATGACCCGTTGCTGCACCGGGTGCCCGGAGGACAGGTAGGTCTTGGTGTCCCACCCGTTCTCGGCGCACGCCCAAAGGAACGCGGCATGCTTTCCGGAGCAGTTGAAGCTGATCGCGGATTTGCCAAGCCCCGCTCGGATCCGCTCGGTGCGGGTTTCCTCGTGCGACGGCCAGGCGGCCGGGCACAACAGGTCGGCTTCCGACAGGCCGGCCTTGGCCAGCATGGATTCGACCACCTTGGTGTGTTCGGTGCTGCCGTCGTGGCTGGCGCAGGCCAGGGCCACCTGCGCGCCGCGCAACGGCACCCCGGACTGCATGGAGGCCAGGGCCTGGAACGGCTTGAGCGCCGAGCGTGGATAGACCAGGGCATTGGGGTTTCCCAGGGCGTCGAGCACCTCGCCAGCGGCATTGACGACCACCGCTGTTCCGCGGTGGCGGGATTCAATGAAGCCGTTGCGTTCGAGCACAACGAGGTCCACGGTGTCGGAAGCAAGCAAGGTTTCGGCCATGTGACCCAGTTTACTGTCTTGGCGGGCCCAGCAGGGCCACCACGAAGTCCGCGCCGGGCCGCATGGGCCGCATGTCCCAGGTGGAAAAGAGCGTGTCGATCCGCAGGCCCGCCGCCGCGGCGTCCGCTTCGAAGGTCTCCAGCGCGTAGCCCTTCAGCGGTGAGAAGCCCACGACGAGCCGACCGTCCGGTGCCAGATGGTCCGCCAGCGCGCCCAGCACGGCAGCGGCGGTGCCCGGGGCGACGAAGGCCAGCACGTTGCCCGGGGAGATCACCAGGTCGAAGCGCTCGCGCTCCCCGGCCCCGTCGCGCACATCCAGTGTTGCGAGGTTGCCCTCCAGCCAGCGCGAGCCGGGAAAATCGGTGCGGGCCGCGGCAAGCAGTTCGGCATCAAGGTCCACCCCGGTGACCCGGTGGCCGCGCGCGGCCAGCTCTCCGCCGACCCGGCCGGTCCCGCATCCGGCATCCAGCACCCGCGAGCCGCGGGCAAGCATGGCATCGGCGAAGCGTGCCTCGCCGTCAAGGTCCGCGCCCGATGCGCGCAACTCCGCGAACCGGCCGATGTAGTTCCGGGCCTGGGCGGGGTCCCGGCGCGCCTGCTGCTGCCACTTGGTTTCCTGATCCATGTACTCGAGCATAGGCTTCGGCTGCCGGGCCCAATGAAGGCCAAGCCGGCGGCAATGCGTCGGGATGGCGACCCGGTGCGGGACCGGCCGGGCCGAACCCGGTAGGCTTAAGCCTCGTGAAGGTACTGGTTATTGGCCCCGGCGGCCGCGAACATGCACTGATCCGCGCTTTGGCTGCGGATCCCTACGTCTCCGACCTGCATTGCGCACCCGGCAATGCCGGGATTTCGCGTGATGTCACCACCCACCAAATCGATGCCCAGGACCCCGCCGCGGTGGTGGCCCTGGCCAGCGAGCTGGGTTCGGAACTGGTTGTGGTTGGCCCCGAGGCACCGCTGGCGGCAGGTGTGGCCGATGCATTGATCGCCGCAGGCATCCCCGTCTTCGGCCCCACCAAGGCGGCGGCCCAGCTGGAGGCTTCCAAGGCCTTCGCCAAGACCGTGATGGCCGAGGCGGGAGTCCCCACCGCGATGGCCAAGGTCGCCACGAACACGGAGGAGGCAGCCGAGGCACTCGATGCCTTCGGCGCCCCCTACGTCGTCAAGGACGACGGGCTGGCCGCGGGCAAGGGAGTGGTGGTCACCTCCGACCGCTCCGAGGCCCTGGCCCACGCCGAAACCTGCTTCGAAGCCGGCGGCACCGTGGTCATCGAGGAGTTCCTCGACGGCCCCGAGGTCTCCCTCTTCGTGATCTGCGACGGCACCCACGCCGTCCCGCTGGCCCCGGCCCAGGACTTCAAGCGCATCTTCGATGGCGACGAGGGCCCGAACACCGGCGGCATGGGCGCCTACTCGCCGCTGCCGTGGCTGCCCGCCGGCTTCGTCGACGAGGTCATGGAACGCGTCGCCTACCCGACGCTGCGCGACATGGAGTCCCGCGGCACCCCCTTCACCGGCGTGCTTTACTGCGGGCTGGCCATCACCTCGCGCGGCATCCGCGTCATCGAATTCAACGCACGCTTCGGCGACCCCGAAACCCAGGCCGTGCTCGCACGCCTGAAGACCCCGCTCGGTGCCCTGCTCATGGCCGCAGCCACGGGCGAGCTGGACGACGCCGAGCAACTGCACTGGCGCCCCGAAACCGCCGTCGGCGTGGTCATGGCCGCCGAAAACTACCCGGAGGACCCCATCAAGGGTGCCGCCATCCGCGGGCTGGATGCGGCCGAAGCCATCGAGGACGTCTCGGTGCTGCACGCCGGAACCACGAACAACGAGGCCGGGGAGGTCATCGTCGCCGGCGGCCGCGTGCTCGCGGTCGTGGGCCTGGGCGCCGACCTGCATGCGGCCCGCGACAAGGCCTACGCCGGGGTCGCGGCCATCTCATGGGACGGTGCCCAGCACCGCACCGACATCGCGTTGAAGGCCGCCAACGGCCAGATCAGCGTCGCGGAAGGAAGCAACTAAATGTCAGGCCTGCAAACCGAAACCCTGGATCTCCCGGGCTGGACCCACTTCTACTCGGGCAAGGTCCGCGACCTCTACGTCCCGGCCGGCTCCTCCTTCGAGGAAACCGACCGCGTGCTGGTGGTTGCCTCCGACCGGATCAGCGCCTTCGACTTCGTGCTGGAATCCGAGATCCCCGACAAGGGCAAGGTGCTCACGCAGCTGAGCCTGTGGTGGTTCAAGCAGCTGGGCGAGATCCCCAACCACGTCATCTCTACCGACGTCCCCGAGGCCGTGGCCGGGCGTGCCATGGTCTGCAAGAAGCTGGAGATGTTCCCGATCGAATGCATCGCCCGCGGCTACCTCACCGGCTCGGGCCTGGCGGAGTACAAGGCACGCCAGACCGTGTGCGCGCTGCCGCTGAAGGGCGGCATGGTCGACGGTTCGAAGCTGGAACCGGCGATCTTCACCCCCTCGGCCAAGGCCGAGGTCGGAGAGCACGACGAGAACATCACCTTCGAGGAAACCGCCGCACGCATCGGCGGCCAGCAGGCCGCGGACCTGCGCGACGCCACCCTGGCCCTGTACCTGCGCGCCGAAGAGATCGCCCGCACCCGCGGCATCATCCTGGCCGACACCAAGGTCGAGTTCGGCATCGATCCGTCCAACGGCGAGATCACCCTGGGCGACGAGGTGCTGACCCCGGATTCCTCGCGCTTCTGGGACGCGGAGACCTACGCACCGGGCAAGGCGCAGCCCTCGTTCGACAAGCAGTTCGTGCGCGACTGGCTCACCTCGGAGGCCTCCGGCTGGGACAAGGCCTCGGGCGCCGAACCCCCGGCATTGCCGGCGGAAATCATCGAGCGCACCCGCGGGCGCTACATCGAGGCCTACGAGCGCCTGACCGGGCTCACCTTCACGGCTTAGAAGCCGCCTTCGGGTCCTCCAAGGGCAGGGGGCCTGGAACCGCAACTTGATGCGGTTCCAGGCCCCCTTGCCGCATCACCCGGGGACCGCGTGGCCTAGCCGGTGCCGGCCGCGGCGCCGCCGCGCACCAGGACGTTGGTGTGCAGCCGGGTGAACCCGTCGGCTTCGAGGTCCCGGGTGTCCGCATCGTCCCGCACGAGCACCACCGTGCGCGCGGGGTTGTTGCCGGAGACCTCCACGATCTCGCCCGCGGCACCCGCGCCGCCGCACCCGGCGACCCAGTCGGGATCGTTTCCCGCGGGCTGGACCAGGATGCAGGCAGTGGTCTTGTCGGTGGTGGTGCCGGCGAAATACTTGACCCCCTCGTGGGAGGCCAGCAGGCGGACGCTTGCCGCGTCGAAGTCCTGGATCATCGTGATGCCCGGCGGCAACACATCGCCAGGGCCCGCGGCCCGGTCAAGCGCCGCCACCCCGGTGTATCCGGAGCAGCCCGCCAACAGCAGCGCCACGCCCAGCAATCCCGCCACGGCCGGAATCCGATTCCTTCGCATGCCAACCCCTGAACTCGTCGTTGCCGGCAACGCTACCGCGAAAGCCGCGCCGATGGCACCGGGGGCGGGTCAGACCAGCGAGTCCTTCCAGGCCTTGTGCAGGGCGGCGAACCTGCCCTCGGAGCCGATCAACTCGGCGGGGGAGCCGTCCTCGACGATCTTGCCGTCGTGGACCACCAGCACCCGGTCGGCAATCTGCACGGTGGACAGGCGGTGCGCGATGATCAGCGCGGTGCGGTTGCCCAGCAGCGTCTGCAGGCCGCGCTGCACGGCCCGTTCGGAGGGGATGTCCAGCGAGCTGGTGGCCTCGTCGAGGATCAGCACCGCCGGGTCCGCCAGGAAGGCCCGGGCGAAGGAGATCAGCTGGCGCTGTCCCGAGGACACGCGACCGCCACGCTTGTTCACGTCGGTGTCGTAGCCTTCCGGCAACGCGGTGATGAACTCGTGCGCGCCCACCGCGCGGCCCGCCAGGATGATCTCCTCGATGCTGGCACCGGGCTTGCCCAGCGCGATGTTCTCGGCCACCGTGCCGGAGAACAGGAACGACTCCTGGGTCACCATCACCACATGCCGGCGCAGGTCGTCGTTGGCGATTTGCTCGATCGGCACCCCGTCCAGCGTCAGGGCACCGGAGCGCAGGTCGTAGAACCGGGCGATCAGCTTGGCCAGCGTGGACTTTCCGGCGCCGGTCTGCCCGACCACGGCCACGGTCTGCCCCGCCGGGATGTCCAGGTCGAACCGGTCCATGACGACCGGGCCGTCGCCGTAGCCGAAGACCGCGTCCTGGAACTTCAGGGCACCGGCGACCTCGCCCAGCGGCTGCGGCCTGGCCGGTTCCACCACGGTGGGTTCCTCCTCGAGCAGCCCGGAGACCTTTTCCAGGGCCGCGGTGGCGGCCTGCAGCGAGGAATAGAACATGGCGATGTGCTCCACCGGCTGGAACACGCGCTTGGTGGCCAGCAGCAGGGCCACCAGCACGCCCACGGCCAGGTCGCCGTCCAGGATGCGGAAGCCGCCCCAGGCCAGCACCGCGGCCACCGACAGGTTCCCGATGAGCACCAGGCCCGGCTGCAGCACCCCGAAGAGGTTGATGGAGCGGATGGAGTTGTCCCGGTATTCCCCGGCGACCTGCGCGTAGTTCCTGTCGTTGGCCTTCTCCTTGCGGAAGGCCTTGACCGCGCGGATGCCCGTCATGGTTTCCACGAACGTGCCGATCAGCCGCGCGGAGACCACGCGGGATTCGCGGTAGACGACCTCGCTGCGGCGCTGGTACCAGCCAAAGAGCAGCGAAATGGGGATCGCGGCGATCATCACCACGATCCCGGAGCGCCAGTCCAGCACGAAGATCGAGATCAGCGTGAACGTCACGAAGACGCAGGCGGAGACCAGCTCGGAGATGCCCTGGTCCAGCAGTTCGCGCAGCGTCTCGAGGTCCGAGGTCTGCCGGGAAATGATGCGCCCGGAGGTGTATTTCTCGTGGAATTCCAGGCTCAGGCGCTGGGTGTGCCGAAAGACGCGCAATCGCAAGTCCAGCAGCATCGCCTGGGAGATCTTTGCGGTGCACAGCACGTACCAGCCCAGCAGCGAGCCGGCCGCGATGGCCGAGAGCACGTAGGCGCCGCCGGTGATGCCCAGTGCCGCGAGGTTGCCGCCGGTGACCTGCGGCAGGCCCCAGTCGATGGCCCAGGCGATGATGATCGGGAATGATGCACGTGCGGCATTGGAGATGACCACCAGCACCACGGTGAGCACCAGCATCGGCTTCTGCCGGGAGGCCAGGTTGGCCAGCAGCCGCCAGGAGCGGGCGCGCACGCGCTTGCGTTCGTCCGCGGTCAGGGTGATGGCGTCCTCGTTGGACACTCCGGTGTGGGTGCTCATGCCCGTGGCCCGCCTTCCAGCACGTTGGTGTCTTCGTCTTCGAGGCTGACGATCACGAAGCGGTAGTGCTCGTTGCGTGCCAGCAGTTCCGAGTGCGTGCCGACGTCGTCGATCGCCCCGTCCCGCAGCAGCGCCACCCGGTCGGCCAGGGCCACGGTTGAGGGTCGGTGGGCGACGATCAGCGTGGTGGTCCCGGCCAGGGTGCGCCGCAGCCGCTCGGTGACCGCTTCCTCGGTGCGCACGTCCAGGGCCGAGAGCGGGTCATCGAGGATCAGCACGCGTGGCCGGGCGGCGATGGCCCGGGCCAGTGCGATCCGTTGGCGCTGGCCGCCGGACAGCGAGAGTCCTTCCTCGCCGATGACGGTGTCCAGCCCCTCGGGCAGGGTGCGGGCGAACCCGGCCTGCGCGGTGTCGATGGCCTCGTTGAGCAGCGCCGTGGTTTCCGCCTCGGGAAGCTCGGGGGCGCCGAGCAGCACGTTGTCGCGGATCGAGGAGGAAAACAGGATGGTGTCCTCGAAGGCGACGGCCACCGCGCGGCGCAGCTCGAGCAGGTCCCAGTCGCGCACGTCGACCCCGTCGATCAGCACCCGCCCGCCGGTGACCTCGTGGAGCCGGGGGACCAGCGCCAGCAGCGTGGACTTGCCGGTGCCGGTCATGCCGACCAGGGCCATGGTCTCCCCGGGGTCGACCGCGAGGTTGATGCCGCGCAGCGTCGGGGTGCCGGTGCCGGCCGCGTCGGGGAAGGCAAAGTGCACATTGCGCAGCTCCAGGTCCCCGAGCCCGTTGGCCGGGGTCCGCGGAGCCTGCGGGGAGGTGATGGTGTTGGGCGTGTCCATGACCTCGAAGTGGCGGTCCAGGGCGGTCTTGGTGGTCAGCGTCATGCCCAGCAGCATGCCCATGCCTTCAACCGGTCCGGCCAGCACGGTGGCGGTGGCGAAGTAGGCGACCAGGGCGCCGACGCTCAGCTCTCCCTGGGCGGTCAGCCAGAGCCCGGCGACCAGGCCCAGGCCCAGGGTGGTCTCGGGGATCGCGACGACGTAGAGCAGGAAGCTGGCCAGGGTCCTGGCCTTGACGACCTCGGTGTCGCGCAATTGCCTGGCCCGGGAGTTGAAGCCGTCGTACATGTGCCGGCCGCGGCCGAAGGCCTTGATGACGCGGATGCCGTGCACCGATTCCTCCACCGCGGTGGCCAGGTCCCCGGCCTGGTCCTGGCTCAGCCGGCTGGCCGCGCGGTAGGTGTTGCGGAAGTAGAAGGCCTTGATGCTGATGGGGATGGCCCCGGCGAGGTAGATGCTGCCCAGCACCCAGCTGGAGGAGAACATCAGGGTCAGCCCGGTGATCACCGTGACAGTGGAGACGACCAGCATCAGGGCGCCGAAGGCCAGCCAACGGCGCAGCAGGCTCAAGTCCGACATGGAGCGGGAGAGCAGCTGCCCGGAGCCCCAGCGTTCGTGGAAGGCGACCGGAAGCTGCTGGAGGTGCTCGTAGAAACGCACCCGCATCTGGGTTTCGAGACGGGCGGCCGGGGTGATCACGAATTGCCGGCGCAGGAACACCAGCAGCGCCTCGAGGGCGCCCAGTCCCGCGACCAGGCCCACAGCCAGCCAGACCTCGGAGTCCTTGCCCTCGGGGTGCAGCACGTTGTTCACCAGCCAGGCCAGCACCTGGGGGATGGTCAGGGCGACGATGCCTGCGGCCAGCGCACAGAGAAACCCGAAGAAGAGCCGCGGCAGGATGGGCTTGACGAAGGGGGCAAGCCGGGCAAAGGTCCGGCCAAGCGTGGGTGTTCCCGCCGCGGGGGCGTGTCCTTGTTGTACTGCCACCGGTGTCCGACCTCAATCCCCGAGCGCCAATTCGCTACTGGGAATACCCTACAGTGTGGGGTTGGGATTGTTCAATCAGACGCGGCTGGCTAGTCCCCGGCGGTCAGGGTCAGCAAAATTGCTTCCGGGGGACAGGCGATCCGCACCGGTGCGAAGCGCGAGGTTCCGATGCCCGCGGACACGTTCAACGGCACGCTCTTGCCCGCATGCTCCCATTGCGTCAGTCCGCTGGCACGCCAGGTCGGCAGGTCGCAATTGGTCACCAGGGCACCGTAGCCCGGGATGCATACCTGTCCGCCGTGGGTGTGCCCGGCCAGGATCAGGTCGGCGCCCGCGTCGGTGAACGTGTCAAGCACCCGTTGGTACGGGGCGTGGGACAGGGCAACCCGCAGGTGGGGAGCGGCGCCGGACGACACCGAACCGGCCGGCCAGCCGGCGAAGCGTTCCAGGTGCAGGTGCGGGTCGTCCACCCCGGTGAAGTCCAGGCGCGTGCCGTTCACGGCCATGGAATGGTTCCGGTTGGTCAGGTTGACCCAGCCGGCGGCACCGAAGGCGCTGTGCATCTGTTGCCACGGCAATTGGTACTTGGGGGAGTTGCGCGGCACATCCGTGCGCTTGCCCAGGTAGCGCAACGGGTTTTTCAGGCGCGGCCCGAAGTAGCAGTTCGACCCCGGAACGAAGGCCCCGGGGAATGCCATCAGCGGACCGAGCGCCTCCAGCAGGGATCCCAGGCCATTTAGGTGGCCCAGGTTGTCACCGGTGTTGATGACCAGATCTGGTTGCAGTTCCGCCAGCGAATGCAGCCAGCGGCGCTTGAGTTCCTGGTCGGGCACCATGTGGATGTCCGACAGGTGCAGCAGCCGGATCGGGGCCGACCCCGGGGGCAGCAGCGCCAGGGTCTCCTCCCGGAGGACAAAACGCGTCGTCTGGCCCAGCCCGTAGCCAAAAAGAACACCGGCCGAAGCGGTTGCCGCTGCAGCCGCCAAAGCGGCCCCACGCACAGTGCGTGAGACCGCTTCGGCCAGCGAGGATGGGTTCGCCATGGAACTAGTCATCATTCGTCTTCTTGGGAGGTGTAGGCGTCTTGTTGTTGTTTCCCTTTGGCTTGGCGCTTTCGGTTGCCTTCGGGGTTTCAGTGGCCTTCGGCTTTTCCTTGTCGTCCTTCGGAGCGGAAGACTCGGTCGTTGCCGGCTTCGAATCGTCCTTTTCTTCCTTCTTGGGTTCAGGCTTGGGTGCTGCCTTGGGGCTGCCTAGCGACTTGGCAGGGTACAGGGTACCGACCTGCTTCATGTACGCCGTCCACAATGGCGCGGCCCAGGTGCCCGAATCGGTCCAACGGCGGGCAACACCGTTGACAACCTTGCCCTGAGTCTTCATTTTCTTGTCTTTGTCGTAGCGGCCAACCCAGGCCGCCGTAGACATGCCGGTGGTGTATCCAACGAACCAGGTGGAGTTGGCATCGTTATTGGTACCGGTCTTGCCGGCAATCTGGTAACCGATCTGGCCCTTGGTGGCCTTCTTGCCGATCTTCTTCATGGTGCCGTTCATGTCGGCAGCCACCTGTGGGTCCATCACTTGTTCACAAGACACGGGCTTGACCTTGTACTCATTCCCCTTCGCATCTGTGACGGAGGTCAGCGCACGGTTCTCGCAGAATTCGCCCTTGTTGGCCCAAGTGGCAAACGCGGTGGCCTGAGCCAGTGGGGTAACCTGCGCAGAACCAATAACGAAGGACGGGTGCGCCGGGTTTACCGGCTGGCCGTATGTGCTGACCTCTCGGGTCTTGGGATCAACGTTTTCCCCGTAATCAATAATGCCCAAGCGGGTTGCGGCATTAGCGATGTCACACAGGTCGATCTTCGAGGCCTCGGTAATGGTCGCGGTATTCACCGAATTGAGGAGCCCGTAGTCAACGGTCATTGATGAGGGCCAGGTGACAGCGTTTCGTGGAGCCCAACCCTCGGCGCCACCACCCGAAGTTGCATATCCGCTAGGAAGGCAGGAAGCCTTCCACTTAAAACTACTCGGATATCTCTTCACCGGAGTGCTGAGCTTTTCCCACATATTGTGACCGGACTCGAGCCAGGCCATCGTGGTGTAAGGCTTGAATGTTGAGCCAGCCTGGAAACCACCTGCACCACCCATTGCCGCTTCAACGGCAAAGTTGTACATGGTGATGGGCCCCTTGTCCTTGTCGGTCGGGGCATACGTCTTGTTCTGGCCCATGGCCAGGATATTTCCGGTGCCCGGTTCAACGGTCACGATCGCTGAGCCCATGTTCGACTTGTCGTCGGCCGGGATCATGCGCTCGGTCTGCTTGACTGCTTCCTTCTGCAACCGCATATCCAAGGTGGTCTTGATGTTCATGCCACCGCGGTACAACAGGTTCTCACGGTCCTTCTTGGTCTTGCCGAACGCGGAATCGGAAGTGATCAATCGCGTCACGTAATCACAGAAGTAGGCAGCCCCTTCAGCGGCAATGCAACCGGACTTCACTTCCTTCGGCTTGATCCCCAGCTTGGTCTTGACGGCCTTGTCGTAGGCCTTCTTGTCGATGGCACCGGTGCGCAGCATGGCAGCCAGCACGGTGTTGCGACGCTTGAGGCTCCGCTCGGGGTACTTTTCCGGGTTGTAGGCGTTGGGGAGCTGAACCATGCCGGCAAGCATGGCGGACTGCTGCAGGTTCAGGTCCTTGGCGTCCACCGAGTAGAAACGCTGTGCGGCGGCCTGGACCCCGTAGTTGCGTCCAGAGAACAACACGAGGTTCAGGTAGCCCTCAAGGATTTCGTCCTTGGTCATTTCCTTCTCGATGGAGATGGCCAGCTTGGCCTCGCGGGCCTTGTCCGCGATGTCCTTCGTGCCGGAGATCGTCATCTCGGAGCGATCCACTCCGTTGACGACGTCGGCGTTCACCAGGAGGTTGTTGACGTATTGCTGCGTCAGCGTGGAAGCACCCTGCTGGGAGGAAGAAGTGAAGTTGTTGACGGCGGCGCGGGCAATGCCTCGGACATCGACGCCGTTGTGCTCGTAGAAGCGCTCGTCCTCGATGGAGACGATGGCCTTCTGCATGACCTTCGAAATATTTTTGAGCTCCACCGGCTGCCGGTTTTCCGAGTAGAACGTGGCGATGGTCGAACCATCGGACGCCAGGACCTTGGAAGGCTGGGCGATCGGCTCTCCCTTGAAACTGGCCGGCAAAGCGTCAAACACTTCCGCACCTGCGGTTGCGCCGCTACCGGCAAGGGAAGCGACAGGGACCATGAGTCCTGCCGCCAGTACGCCACATAAAGCGCTCACCCCAAAGAAGGCAACGATCTTGCCGAGGGTGGTAGCCGTATCAAAAAAAGGGGACTTTTTAGCTGCCATGCCCACTAGTTTACAAGGACGCGCTAACGTATCGGTTATGACCAAATGGGAGTACGCCACTTTGCCGCTCATTATTCACGCCACGAAGCAGATCCTGGATCAGTGGGGAGACGACGGCTGGGAGCTTGTTGCCGTCGTTCCCGGACCCAATGGAAATGCACCGGTCGCTTACCTCAAGCGCCCCAAGGCCTAATCACAGAAACGAGAAATACCCATGCAACAAGAGACTTCTTCAGCAGTAGAGGCACGCCTGGCCGAGCTCGGCCACGCTCTCCCCGCCGTCGTCGCACCCGTGGCCGCATACGTGCCGGCAACCATCACCGGCAACCTGGTCTACACCTCGGGTCAGCTGCCGTTTATTAACGGGGAACTCACAGCCACAGGAAAGGTCGGAGCCGCGGTTTCGGCCGAGGTCGCAGCCGGCCAGGCACAGGCCTGCGCGCTGAACGCCCTGGCAGCCATCAAGGACGTCATCGGGGACCTGGATCGCATTGTCCGCGTGGTCAAGGTCGTTGGCTTTGTGGCCTCGGACCCGACCTTCACCGGCCAGCCGGCCGTCATCAACGGTGCCTCCGAATTCCTCGGTGCCGTGCTTGGTGACAAGGGTGTGCACGCCCGCTCGGCGGTCGGCGTCGCCGCCCTGCCGTTGGACGCCCCGGTCGAGGTTGAACTGATTGTCGAATTTGCCTAACCAGCACGACACCGGCGGCCCCGTGAACGAGATTCCCGCGGTGAAACCGCGCAATCCGTCCACGGGGCTGCTGCGCCGGCTTTTTGACCTGCCGCCGGCGCAATATGACGCTGCAGAAAATTGGGTTTCCTTTGGAAGCCGCACACCCCGGGCTGTGCGACGCGCCTCATCGGTGGTGCTGATCCGCGACTCCCCAAAAGGTGTCGAAACTTACCTCGGATATCGTCCGGGCGGTTCTCCGCTCGGGAGTGTCGCCTTTCCCGGCGGAAGCCTGGAAGCCGACGACGAACGCGACATTCCCTGGTACGGACCGACCCTTTCCGAGTGGTCAAAACGCCTGGGCATCCTTGACCAGCGACTGGTTCGGGCACACATCGTGTGTGCCATCCGCGAGCTCTTCGAGGAAACCGGTGTGCTTTTGGCGGGCACCGACGAACTCTCCGTCGTGGAAAACTGCGACAGCGAGGATTGGATGGCCGTGCGCGAGGCTGTTGCGGGGCAGGACAAGTCGCTTTCGGACGTGTTGGCCAAGCGCGGGCTGGGCCTGCGCACCGATCTGTTGCGGCCGCTCTCGCACTGGATCTCCCCGAACTTTGCGCTGCGGCGCTTTGACACCCGCTACTTTGCCGCGGCGCTGCCCGTGCGCCAGGAACCGTCGCTGTTGCGCGGCAAGGGGATCTGGGCCACCTGGCAGGTGGCCTCCGAGGTCATCGCCCAACGCAACACCACCGCGCTGGGCGACGCAGCTGGGGCACCGGACACCAAGGGCCTGCCTTTGAGCATGGTCACCACCCCGGCAGTGGAGGTCTTTCTGGAAAAGATTGCCTCCACCCGCGGCACCGTGGCCTATCTCTCGGTACGGCGCGAGCTGAAGAGCTACCATCCGGAACTCGTCCAGGTGGGCGGGAAATTCTACTTGGATGTCACCACCACGACCGCCGCCGAGGGCGGCGGACGGGGACGCGGGCGCTGAGCACCAGCGGCTTCCGGCACGCGACCACCGATCCTGGATCGCTGGCCGAGGCTTAAACGGGTGTGGCGGGGGTGCCCGGGGGATGGGGCACCCCCCCCCCCCCGGTGTTCACAGTTTTGGTTTAATAGGTAGCCCTGGGCGGCAACCAGGCTTTGCGGGTAAACCAACGCCGGGGGC
>NZ_JAUSSH010000013.1 GCF_030812255.1 Paeniglutamicibacter psychrophenolicus
CCCACCAAATACATCCTGCCCCCCACCCCCCCACCCCCGGCAACTTGTGTGTACTGGGGGGGCGGATACTGCCAGTTGGGGGGGGGCCGGGCCCCCCGCCCCCCCCCCCCCCACCCCCATTTTGGCGTTGTGGCCTGGCCTTCGCCAGCTGCCTGCCCGACAAGGCACTACCAGGGAGCCCCACTGTACAGATCTGGAACGACAGGAGCGTATCGGTATCACGAAGGCCGCAATTTGACCTGGCAGGTGGCCGGCCGCCCCGGGCGACGAGCCGGCCTCGACTCTCACGCTTAGGATTCCCGAGGCCATGACGTGGGATTTCGATTCCCATCCCATTGAACCTTTGCAATGTCCGAGCTCACGCAGCATGCCGAAACCACCACGTGATGGCCCTTGACCCTCAACTTTCCATCAGCAAGGCCCCTCACCTGAGCGGGCGTGCGGGGTCTGCATCATTGACCGGCATGGGTGCGCGTCCAGTTGCCGTGGAACCCGGCTGGCACTCGACCCGGCAGGTGCACCCGGGCGACGTCCTCGAGGGTCTGGGCGTCGAGCAGCACCAGGTCGCTCCGGTCGCTGGCCCGATCCAGGACATAACCCATCAGCACGCCCTCGTCCTCCGCGGCGGCGTCGGAGGCCGGAACGAAGCAGAATTCACCTGCTTCCTGGCCCGCACCGAGTCGGCGGACCACGCAGGTACCGGTGGTGAGGTCGTGCTTGATCACTCCGTCGCCTCCGCGGGTGTGTTCGAAGCCGACCGCGTAACCGTAGCGGTGACGGGACCCGGTCAGTCGCTGGTCGATCCGCGGGAACTCCTGCGGCTGCTGGTCCATCTGCTCCTCGCGCACCCTGTCGGCCAGCAAGTCGACAGTGAACCGGGTCAGTATCGAGGGTCCCTCGTTCGGACCGTTGAGGTCGGTGGCGAACATCCGCCCGTAGCGGATGACGTCGACGATCACGCTCTGCGGGGCTTCCGGGGGTCCGACCTCATAGGCGTTGAGGGTGTGGAAGACAAAGCATGGATCGATCTCGAACCAGCGCACGTCATCGCTGCCGCCCTCACGCGGCAACAGCCCGATTCGGGCCTGGTATTCCGGATCCCAGGAGTAGGGCAGCACGCTCGGCGCCTGGTCGCCACGAGTGGCCGATCACCGTGCAATCCCGTCGATCACCGTGTCGGGCAGCGGGTTCTTCCCGATCATCCGACTCATCATGAATCGCGCCGGCGGTCGGATCAGTCGCGGCATGGTGCGGGAGGCTATCTTCGTGTCGAAGACGACCGGCAGGTCGTAGAGCACCACATAGTGCTCGGTCAGCGCGAAGTCATGCATCATTGGGCTGCCACCGACCCGGATATCGACCGATCGTCTGATCCGGCCCTCGGTGCCGAGCACCGAGTAGTTGACCAGGTTGCCACGGAGCCAGTTGTAGGACACCGCATGCAGTTCCCCGGTCGAGGGATCCTCGTGCGGGTGTGCCGTGTAGCCTCCACGCTGCATCGGGCCTCCAAGGGTTCCGCCGAAATCGCACGGCCCCACGGTGTCCAGCTCCGCGGTGAGCTCATAGGGCGGGGCCCCGGCCTCTACCAGGGCCAGCGTGCGTCCGGCATGCTCAAGCACATTGGTGTTCGCCGCAAAGTCACCGGGCTTGCCGCTGCCGGGGGTCCGGGGTTCCCCGAGGGCGTCGGTGACGTGGGCGGAGCGGACGTAGCGGTTGCGGTACCACTTCGCCTGGCCGTCGGCGATGCGGACGCCGTGGACCATCCCGTCGCCGAGGAACCAGTGGTAGCTGTCGTCGGGATCGAGGACCGGGTTTGGTCCGATCCGCAGGTATCGGCCGTCCAGATAGGCCGGGATTTCTCCGGTCACCGGCAGGTCGGTCGCGCTGCGCTCCTCGCGCATGGGGGCCATGCTGCCCTCGAGGTAGCGGTTCGTCACGGCAACATCCTCCAATAAGAGTGTTATTAGTACCGGAATAACACTGTTATGCAATAATGTCAAGCATGAACGCTCTGCCTGATCCTTCTCCGCCCGTTTCCGGGTTGGTCCCCGAAGTCCGCCGGAAGCTATTGGAAGCTGCCGCCAGGCTGCTCAGCGAGGAAGGTCCCTCCGCCCTCTCCGCCCGGCGGTTGGCCAGAGAGGCATCCACCTCCACGATGGCGGTCTATACCCAATTCGGCGGGATGCCGGCCTTGGTCCGAGAGGTGGTGGCCGAGGGCTTCGCACGGCTTCGGGAGCGTCTGGCCACCGTCGAGCACACCGACGATGCACTTGCCGACCTCGTCCAGTTGTGTCGGGCGTATCGGGAGAACGCACTGGAGCACCCGAACCTCTACACCGTGATGTTCGGCGGGACCTCGTTGGGCGGCTATCGGCTGTCCCGCGCGGACATGGACGTCGGCACAGACACCTTCACTGCCCTCGCCGACGCGCTCGACCGGGTGATGGGGGCCGGACTCATCCGGCGCGAGAATTCCCGGCACGTCGCCGGCCAGTGTTGGAGCGCCCTGCACGGATACATCATGCTCGAGATCGCCGGTATCTACAGGGCCGAGGACGGGACCACCGAATTGGTGTTGGATCCCTTGCTGTCCCGGCTGCTGGCTGTACCGATCACGATGGGCCCATGAGTCCCGCCCCGGCAACAGGGTCCGCGTTGAGCACTGCGCACTGACCGCTGGATTTCAAGCTCAATGGACCGAGTTCGACGGGGTGGCGCCCCGCGAAAATTTCGTGGGACGATCCTGCACGCTCCCGCCCGCAAACCGATCCTCAAGTGCACGCTCCCCGCGCGCGACGTTTGACGTCACCCCGTTGCCCAGCCCCTCCACCGGGGCTCCGTGGGGAACCCGCCGGGGGTTGCCGTCCTCTGCGGTCGCGGCATGGTTCAAACACCCGCCGATCCATGATGCGTCGAAGGTGTCACCGGGACCGAAAAGCACCATGGATATCGCAGGAGAAAACCACGTTCGATCATGAATGGATCGAGGGCTACCGCGAACTACGGCAGCTCGGCAAGGAAATGCGTGAGGCCGCCACGCGTGCCTTCCTCCGCGAAAAGTTGAGTGAGGGCCCAGTCCGGGCTCTTGAAGGTGCCTGCCGGAAGTATCGCCGAACAAGTCATCCTTGGCCCGATTTCCCGGCCACGCAAGTTCGCTCCTCAAACGAGTACCGATCGATCTAGCGCCGGGCGGCGACCGGCAACTCGATCACGACCCGGGTCCCGGGTCCCGAGCGGTCCTCCCAGTGGATGTTCCCGCTCAGTTCGCTGGTGACCAGGGTGCGCACGATCTGCAGCCCCAGGCCCTCGGTGCGCGGGCCCGCGGGCAGCCCCACCCCGTCGTCGGAGATGGCCACGCGCAGGATGTCCTCCCCCACGGCGTTGCGCTTGCGTTCGGCGGCCAGCTGGACGGTGCCGTCGCGCTCGGCCAGCCCGTGCTCCACGGCGTTGGTGACCAGCTCGTTGATGACCAGCGAGAGCGGTGTTGCCAGCTCCGCCGGCAGGTGCCCAAAGGCCCCGGACTTCTCGGTCATCACCTTTTGCCCCGGCGAGGCGATTTCCACGATCATCCGGAACTGCCGGTCGATGAGCTCGTCGAAGTCCACGTTCTCGCTCAGCCCCTGCGAGAGCGTCTCGTGCACCGCCGCGATCGTGGCGACCCGGCGCATGGCCTGGTCCAGGCCCGCCCGGCCCTCCTCGGACTTCATCCGGCGCGACTGCATGCGCAACAGCGCCGCAACGGTCTGCAGGTTGTTCTTCACCCGGTGGTGGATCTCGCGGATGGTCGCGTCCTTGGACACCAGTTCCTTTTCGCGGCGCCGCAGCTCGCTCACGTCGCGGCACAGCACCAGGGCGCCGTAGCGTCCCTTGGCGTTGCGTAGCGGGATCGCGCGCAGCGACAGCGTCACGCCCATCGACTCGATCTCGGTGCGCCAGGGCATCTTGCCGGAGACCACCAGCGGCAGCGCCTCGTCGGTCAGCCGGCGGTCCTTGACCAGGGACATCGTCGCCTCGGAGAGCGAGACGCCCTCCAGGGTCGCAGCGGCCCCCAGCCGGCGGTAGGCCGAGACCGCGTTGGGGCTGGCGTACTGGACCACCGCATCGGCATCCAGCCGGATGAACCCGTCGCCCACGCGCGGGGCGCCGCGCCGGGAACCGGTGGGCGTGGCGAAGTCCGGCCACAGACCGCGGGTGCACATGCGCAGCAGGTCCTCGGCGCATTGCCGGTAGGTCAGCTCCAGCCGCGAGGGCAGGCGCGAGCCGGAAAGGTCGAAGTGCACCGAGAGCACCGCCAGGGTGCGCCCGTTGCGGACCAGCGGCACGGCCTCGATGAGCATCGAGTGCTCACCGGGCCGCACCGTGCCCGCGTCCGAGCGCACGATGTCCTGGGTCTGCCAGGCCTGCTCGACCAGCGGCTTGAGGTCCTTGCGGATCCGCTCCCCGACGAAGTCCGTGTGGAACACGGTGTGCGAGGTGGAGGGACGCACATGGGCCAGGGCCTTGTACGTCCCCTCCGGGACCGGGAACCACAACACCAGGTCGGCGAACGCCAGGTCGGCGATCAGTTGCCAGTCCCCCACCAACAGGTGGATCCAATCCTCATCCCCCGGACCAAAGTCGGCGCCCTGGCGTAGCTGGTCCGTGAAGATGGCCATGGATATTACCTCCGAACGATGGAACGCAACAGCCGCAGCGCGACCGACAGGGACGCCATGTCATCGCGTTCCAGCCGGTTCACTTCCGCGAACATGTTCTGTGCACGATCAAGGTTAGCCGCGTTCGCCTCCAACCACACAGCCACGCGCACGGCCGGGTCTCCTTGACCCGGATCCGTGACGGCAACGACGTCGCGGGTGAAGTCGATGATGGTCGAGTACAGGTCGTCGCGCAGCGCGGCGCGGGCCAGTGCCTTCCACCTGTCGTCGCGCGGCAGCGAGGTGATCCGCTCCAGCAGCGAGTCGACGCCGAAGCGGTCGTAGAGTACGTAGTAGACCTTGGCCAGCTCGGTCGCATCGGCCCCGGTGCGGGCCGCGGCCGTGGCGATGTCCAGCAGCGCGAAGGACTCGAACTGGACGGCCCAGCGGGTCGCCAGGGCCGCGTCCAGGCCCCAGCCCTTGCCCTCCGTCGCCCAGGTCGCGGCGCGTTCGGCGTCGACCCCGCGCAGCAGCGATCCGACCTCCGGGCGCAGCGCCCGCACGGTCGGGGCCAGTGCGGCCACGGCGTCGTCCACGTCCTGTTCGCGGTCCACGTGGTGGACGTACCAGCGCGTGGCGCGGTCCAGCAGCCGGCGCATGTCCAGGTGCAGGCGGCACCAGTGCGTCGAGTCGAAAGAGGCCGGCAGCGCGTTGATCGCGTCGATCTCGGCGTCCAGCGAGTAGATCTCCCGCAGCGCCACGAACGCCTTGGCGACCTGCGCCTCGTCGGCCCCGGTCTCCTCCATCACGCGGAACGCGTAGGTGGTGCCGCCGATGTTGACCATGTCGTTGGCCACCACGGTGGCGATGATCTCGCGGCGCAGCGGGTGGGAGTCGAGGTCCGCCCCGAACTGCTCGGCCAGCTGCACCGGGAAGTAGTTGCGCAGCGTTGCGGCGAAGTGCGGGTCGTCGGGCAGGTCGGAGGCGGCCAGCGCGCCGGCCAGCTGGATCTTCGCGTAGGCCACGAGCACCGCCAGTTCCGGGGCGGTCAGCGTTGCCCCGGCCGCCAGGCGGGCCTCGAGGACCTCGGTGGAGGGCAGGAACTCCAGCGTCCGGTCAAGGTCCGCATGCTCCTCGAGCCAGTCCATGAGGCGTTCGAACGCCGGGGACCAGCTGCTGAGCTCCTGCTTGTCGTTGAGCAGCAGCACGTTCTGGTCGAAGTTCGTCTTCAGCACCAGGCGTGCGACCTCGTCGGTCATCGAGTGCAGGAATTCGGCCCGCTTGGAGGCCTCCAGCTTCCCGGCCACGACCATGCGGTCCACGAAGATCTTGATGTTGACCTCGTGGTCCGAGCAGTCCACGCCGGCGGAGTTGTCGATGGCGTCGGTGTTCAGGATGACCCCGTGCAGCGCCGCCTCGATGCGGCCGCGCTGGGTCATGCCCAGGTTGCCGCCCTCGCCGATGACGCGGGCGCGGATCTGCTCGCCGTTGACGCGGATCGCGTCGTTGGCGCGGTCCCCGACCTCGGCGTGCGACTCGTCGGAGGCCTTGACGTAGGTGCCGATGCCGCCGTTGTACAGCAGGTCGACCGGTGCGCCCAGGATGGCCTTGAGCAGTTCGTTCGGGGCCATGGAGCTGACCGTGGCGCCCAGGCCCAGGGCCTCGCGCACCTCGGGGGAAATCGGGATGGACTTCAGCGCGCGGGAATGCACCCCGCCGCCGGCGGAAATCAGGTCCCTGTTGTAGTCGGCCCAGGAGGAACGCGGCAGCTCGAACAGGCGCGCGCGCTCGTCGAACGCGGCCCCCGGCTCCGGGTTCGGGTCCAGGAAGATGTCGCGGTGGTCGAAGGCGGCCAGCAGCTTGACGGTGCGGGTGCGCAGCATGCCGTTGCCGAACACGTCCCCGGACATGTCGCCCACGCCCACGGCGGTGAACTCCTGGGTCTGGGTGTCAACGCCGAACTCGAAGAAGTGGCGCTTGACCGACTCCCAGGCACCGCGGGCGGTGATGCCCATGGCCTTGTGGTCGTAGCCCACCGACCCGCCCGAGGCGAAGGCGTCGCCCAGCCAGTGGCCGCGCTCCTCGGAGATGGCGTTGGCGGTGTCGGAGAACGAGGCGGTGCCCTTGTCGGCGGCGACCACCAGGTAGGTGTCGTCCCCGTCCAGGCGCACCACGTTGGCCGGCGGCACGACCTTCTCGCCCTCCTCGTCGACCACCAGGTTGTCGGTGATCTCCAGCAGCGAGCGGATGAAGATGCGGTAGGAGGCCTTGCCCTCCTCCATCCAGCCGGCGCGGTCCACGGCCGGGTTGGGAAGCTGCTTGGCGTAGAAGCCGCCCTTGGCGCCGGTGGGCACGATCACGGCGTTCTTGACCATCTGCGCCTTGACCAGGCCCAGGACCTCCGTGCGGAAGTCCTCGCGGCGGTCGGACCAGCGCAGCCCGCCGCGGGCGACCTCGCCGAAGCGCAGGTGCACGCCCTCGATGCGCGGGGAGCAGACCCAGATCTCGTACTTGGGGCGGGGGAAGGGCGCATCGGTGATCTTGCCGGGCAGCAGCTTGAAGGCCAGTGCCGCCGGATCGATGTAGTAGTTGGTGCGCAGCGTGGCCTCGATGAGGTTCACGAAGCGGCGCAGCAGCTTGTCGGCATCGAGCGTCGGGACCCTGTCCAGGGCCTCGTTGAGCACCTCGTGGGCGGCCGCGATGGCGGCGGCGGATGCCTCGGGCGTCAGGGCCGGGTCGAAGGTGCCCTCGAAGAGCGCGATGATCCCGTGGGTGACCTCCGGGTTGGCGACCAGGGTGTCGGAGATGAACGTGTAGGAGGTGGAGACACCCAGCTGGTGCAGGTAGCGGGAGTAGGCGCGCAACAGCCCGACCTGCTTCCAGGAGATCGACTCCAGCAGCACCAGGCGGTTCATGTGGTCGGATTCGGCCGCGCCGGTGACCACCGCGGAGTAGGCGTCGGCCAGCAGGGCCTCGGCGTCGATCGGGTTGATCCCCTCGGGGAACTTCAGGCCCAGGTCGTAGAGGTAGCGCGGCTCGGCGCGCGAGGGGGTCACGGCGAAGGGCCGTTCCTCGATGACTTCCAGGCCGAGGTTCTGCAGCACCGGCAGGATCCTGGACAGCGAGAGCGGCGCGGTGAGGTAGAGCTTCATCCGGGCGTTGACCTCGGAGTCCTCGTCCTCTTCGGGGACGTAGAACTTCACCACGGGGCCGATGTGGGTTTCGTCCTCGTACTTGCCGAAGCGCTCGATGTCGGCCAGCGCGTCCTCGACCTCGAACTCGACGCGGTAGGCGGCGGGGAAGGCCTCGGACCAGCCGGCGGCCAGCGCGGCGCCCTTGTCGTTGCCGTAGAGCTCGTTGGCGGCCACGGTGATGCCCTCGGACCAGGAGCGCACGGCGGCGACCAGGCGGGTTTCCAGTCCGGCGCGGTCCACCACGGGGGTCAGCCCGTGGCGCTGCAGCCGGATCCGGTAGAACAGGCGCACCAGCGAGGACTCGGACATGCGGACCTCGAAGTCCATCGACTCGGCGTTGAACGCCTCGGTCAATTCCTTCTCGATGCGCAGGCGCACCCCGGTGGTGTAGCGGTCGCGCGGCAGGTAGACCAGCGCGGACATGAAGCGCCCGTAGACGTCGGGGCGCAGGAAGAGCGAGGTGCGGCGGCGTTCCTGCAGGCGCAGGATCCCCAGCACGGTGTTGGTGAGGTCCTCGACGGAGATCTGGAAGAGCTCGTCGCGCGGGTAGGTCTCCAGGATCGTGACGATGTCCTTGCCGGAGTGCGAATCGGGGGCGAAGCCGGCGAGCTTGAGCACGGCCTCGACCTTCTCGCGCACGACCGGGACGCTGCGCACCGAGGAGGTGTAGACGCTGGAGGCGAACAGGCCGATGAAGCGGCGTTCGCCGTTGACGTTGCCGGCCGCGTCGAAGCGCTTGACGCCCACGTAGTCCAGGTAGACCCCGCGGTGCACGGTTGAGCGGGAGTTGGCTTTGGTGATGACCAGGGCGCGCTTGTCGCGGGCCATGGCCCGGCCGCGCTTGGTCAGGTGCTGGGTGTCGCGCGCCGGGATGGCGTTGCGCATCAGGCCCAGGCCCGATTCGGTCTGGATCCGCAGCACGTCTTCGTTGTTCTCGGTGATCAGGTCGTACTCGCGGTAGCCCAGGAAGGTGAAGTTCCCGTCGTCGAGCCAGTGCAGCAGGTCGATGGCGGCGTCCAGGTCGGGGATCTGCTCGGCGCCGGTGACCGTGGCCAGGGAGTCGGCGATCTCGTGGGCCTTGTTGCGCATCGGCGCCCAGTCCTCCACGGCGGCGCGCACGTCCTTGAGGATGCGTTCGAGGCCGGCGACCAGTTTGGTCAGTGCCTCGTCGCTCGGGTCCCCGCCGAGTTCCACGGAGATCCAGGATTCGATGGCGGTGTCGCGGTTCCCGGCGACCAGCGCGGAGATCTGCGGCAGGGCGGCGGTGTCGCCGCTGGCCAGGTGCTCGTTGGCCGGGACCGTGTCCAGGGCGGTGATGTGTCCGTCCTCGGCGTCGCGGCCGACCACGAAGGTGGGGTGGACCACGACGTTGATGGCGTGGTTCTGCCGCACGATCTCGGCGGTGACCGAGTCGACCAGGAACGGCATGTCATCGGTGACCACGTACACCATGGTCATGGCGGCGTGACGGGTGATGGCCACGCGGGGCGTCTTGGGCTCCCGTATCCAGCCGACGGCCAAGTGGGCTCCCACCCTGGCTTCAAGTTGCTGCGGCGTGTAGGCCGCCGCGTCCTCTGGTGCCAACTGCCCGTAGTAGGTTGCCACCAATTCGGGCGTGAGTGTCTCAGCGATGAAAGTTTCGGACATGCTGGACTCCGACGAGTTCAAAAGAACGCCTCCGTGGATTGAGTGTGCGTCGCGCTCCGTTGCGCGACGCTGATGTTACAACACTATCCCGCCAGGTTACGGACGTCACTTCGACGGGGCCAAACGGCGCAGAAACGGCGCCCTGCCCTTGATCCGTTGCCCGGCGAGGGCGGCGATGGCCACCCGCAGGGCCGCATGCGGGGCGATCTCCGCCAGCGCGCTTCCGGCCAGCAGCGCGGCGTCCACCGCCGCGGGGTCGTGGGGCAGGTAGCCGGCGATCGGCAGCCCGGGACCGAACCGCGCCCAGGTCTCGGCCAGCCCCTGGCGCGGGGAGGCGCCGGCGTTGGCCGCGGAGACCTTGTTGAAGAGCACCGTGACCGGCAGTGCCCCGAGCACCTCGTGCATTTCCTCCAGGCCCCTGATCAGACGCGGGACCCCGATGCTGTCGGCCGCCCCGACGGCATGGATCTCGTCGGCGATGCGCAGCATCGCGGCGGTCACCCCGTTGCGTTGCGGGGCGGCGGTGTCGAAGGAAAGCTCCTCGTCGAGTTCCAGCGGCGCCGCAACATCGATCACGATCGTGTCGCAGACCTCCTGCAGCGCCAGGACCGCGCGGCGCAGCGCGGTGGGGCGCAGTTCCGGCCAGCGGCTGGCCCGCGGCAGCCCGGTGGCCACGCGCATCCGGGCCCCGGCAATCAGCACCGGCGCACAGATCCGCTCGAGCTTCGCCGCGTCGAACCGCCCGGAGTCCACGGTGCGGCAGATCTGCGCGATGCCCGCGGCCTCGTCGAGCAGGCCAAGCTGCACGGCCTGGGAGGCCCCATAGGTGTCGGCATCCAGCAGCACCACTTCCTGATCCCCCAGCGCGCATTCCACGGCGTAGTTCAGCGCCAGCAGGGAGCGGCCCGGGGAACCCACGGGGCCCCAGAAAACCACCACGCGCGCCCGCTTCCGGGCCGGCGTCCCCGGCTCTTCTCCCGCCGCGGCCGGATCGGCGCCGCGCTCCCGGTGCCCCAGCTCGGCCCGGGCCCGGGCGACCAGGGTGCCCAGCTCCGGGGCGGTGCAGCCGGTTCCCGCCACGTAGGCGCCCGCCGCCCCGAGCCGCTTGCCCTGGGCCGCGTCGTCGCAGAGCACCAGCACCGGGACCCCGCGCTCGATCATCGCATCGATGTCGTGGGTTTCGACCTCCACCGGCGGCCCGGCCAGGATCGCCGCGTCGGCCATCCCGGTCTCGCAAAGCGCGATGGCCTCGGACATCTCGGTGCAACTGCGGGCCACCGTGAGCACCCCGCGGTGGCTCTCGAGCCTGTCAACCACCGTGCCGTCGTCCCCGTGCACCACCACCGAGATGTTCATGAGGCACTGGCCCCGGGGTTGAAGACCACGGTGATCCGCGCGTCGTTGGCCATGGCCTCGAGCAGGTCCGCCAGCCCGCTGTCAACCACCAGGATCTCGACCAGCGTTCCGGCCGTTCCGCCGAAGCCGGTGGCCCGTTCGGTGCGGCCGGTGACCTCGGCCGAGGGCAGCAGCAGGGTCGGCGGGGCGTAGGCATTGGCGGTCCGGTCCTTCAGCGAGACCCAGACATCGACATGGGCCCCGGAGGTGATCGCCGCCGGCAGGGCATCGGGCAGGTCGATGGACACCGGGCGGCGGTTGGTTCCGTCGTCCAGCCCCAGGGAGCTGCGCGGGAGCAGCTGTCCGGCGCGGACCAGCGAATTGGCCCGCGTGCCCTCAAGCAGGGAGGGATCCGCAGGCACGTAGCGCTCCTCGAGCGCATCGAGCTTCACGTTCACCACATTGAGCTTCTCCGCGGTGATTTCCTCGCCCAGGGAGATGTCGGCCTTGGCCGAGTACATGGGCGTGGTGCGGTCCAGGGAACTGGTCAGGGCCACGACCCCGACGCAGGAGGCCAACACGATCAGGATGCCCAGCAGCAGCCGCGGGTCCTTCCAGCTGGGCCTTCCCAGCCTGCTGGCCGCTGCCGCCGCCGCTTCGTGGGCCTTGTCCATGTCGAATATCCCCCTCCGCCATGACCCCGCCGATGCGCGGCCAGGGAGTCTTCCGCCTGGCTGCGCAGAAACGCGGGATGCTTCATCGGCGGAGGCGCGAGCCCCGCCGTTGTCCTTGGGGGCCACCATACGCCGTGCCGGCCGTGCGTGAGAAGGGGGCGGGCCCGGCTGTGGACGACGCCGACGGGGGCCTCATTCCTCGCGGCGCACCCTGGCCACGGCGGAAAACGGGATCACGCACCGTCCGTGGACGGCAGGTGCACGGCGGAATTCGTCGCGCTCGTGCAGCGCCACCTCGACAAAATCCTGGCCCACCTGGTCCAGGGTTCCGCTGGCCAGCTGCTGCCCGTCGGTTCCGCCGATGCCCACCCTGGCACGGTCCCGCACCAGCACGCGCAGGGCCTGGGAGAAGCCGACCCGCCGCTCCCCCGGCTCCGGGTTCCGGCCCGGCTCCCGCCCGGACCACCAGGCCAGCGCACGGAAGGGAACGAGTTCCTCGGTGCCGCCGTGGCGCAGCATCAGCCAGTCCTTGCCGAGGGAGGCAAGCTGTCCGCCCAGGCGTTCGGCGCCGAGCAGCTGCACATCGACCCGTGTGTCCAGGTGCCGTGCCAGGCGCTGGACCAGCGTCTGGCGGGCGCGTTCGATCCGGACGAATTCCTGGATTTCGCTGGCCTGGTCGCGGGCGGCCTCGGCCTCGAATTGTGCTTCCAGGTCGGCGAAAAGCGATTCCCATCTCATGGGCCCACCCTAGATGCCCAAAAGTTTCGCGCCTACCCCTAGATTCCTCGTGCACGAAGTGTCATCATGCTGTTACAAACAGATGCAAACAACATCAAATGACATCAAAGAAGGTCAAGATGCGTTCACAAACAGCCCGCGACACCCTGGCACTCGTGGCCGCGGCCGTCCTGTCGCTGGGCATGCTCGGGGCCAGCATCGTGCTGTGGCGCTCCCTGCAGGAGCGCGCCGGCACCGGCACCCGGCTCGATGCGTGGTCCCTGGAACGGCTCACCGGCCTGGCCATCGGATTGCTGGGTGCGGCGTCCGTCGCTTGGCTGTTGTTGTGTCTGGCCCTGGCCCTGGCCGCCCGTCTCCTCGCCGCCTGCGGGCACCGGCGTCGCGGTGCAGCCTTGGCGGCACTCGTCCCCGGATTCGTCGCCCGGGTGGTGCTGGCCGGGTTCGGCGGTTCCATCGTGCTGGCCGGATGCGCCACCGCCACCGCCACCGCCGCGGCCCCGGCGGCCGTTGCCGCGCCGCTGACACCGGCCCAGCACCTCCAGGCCTCGATCGGCGGGCAGCACGAGCGCCAGGCCGGCCCGCGACAGCCGGAGGCCACCGGGCCGAAGGGCACCGAAACCGAACTGCTCAGTCCCGGATTCATCCCGCACCGGGTCCCGCTGCCGCTGGCCCGGCTGGCCGGCGGAACCACCCGCACGCTTGAGGAGGTCGTGGTCCGGCCCGGAGACAGCCTCTGGGCCATTGCCGCTCGCCACCTGCCCTCAAGCGCCGGCCCCGAAGACATCGCCGCGGCCTGGCCGCTGTGGTTCGCCGCGAACCGCCGATTGATCGGCCCCGACCCCGACAGGCTCGAGGTCGGCATGGTGCTCCAGGCTCCGCGGGCCACGTCCCTGAAGTCCTGAACCCGATTGCACACACCGCCCTCCACCGTCGAAGCCATCCGCCCACCAGGAGTCCACCATGTCCATCACCGCCCTCGATCCGGCCCCTTCCGACACCGCACCGACGCTCGTCCAGGCAAACCTCTTCACCGCACCGGACCCCGCAGCGGTGGATCCGACCCCCATACGGCGGTTTCCGGAGGCCTTCGGCCCCGGTCCGGACCGGCGCGGGAAGCGCTGCCCGGGCCAGAAACCGGGCACCGAGACACCGGCGCGCAGCCTCCCGGAGCAGGTTCGGCTCGACGAGGATTTCCGCGCGGACAACGAACACGATTTCGCTGACGGGCTGCGTCCCAAGCCGCCCACGGCCGCCGCCCGGGCGGTTGCCGAGAAGCTCTTCCCGCCCATGGACGGGCTGCTGGCCCCGGCCGAATCCGTGGCAGCGGTCGTGCACGCGGCCGCACCGGCGGTGCTGGAGGTACTGGCCGGAGCACGCCCCGCACGCCAGCTGCTGCGCGCCCTGAGCCCGGAGTGCATGCTGAAGCTCGACCACCACATGCGACTCGGCGCGATCCAGCGACCCGACCCCACCTCCCGCTGCTATTCCAACCCGCGGGTGCTGCGGATGCGCATCACCCAGGTCCTGCCCCTGGTCTTCGAGGCGGCGGTGATCATCCGGGACATGCAAAACGTCCGTGCCGCCGCTCTAAGGATCGAACGGTGGCACGGACGTTGGCAGGTTACTGCACTGGAGATCGGCTAGCGGCGCTTGCCCTTTTTCTTTTTGTTGTTGCCGCCGGCAGCCTTCGGGGCCGCCGCACCGGGGGTGCGCTCGATGTGGGTCGATGCCTCGCCGCTTTCCTCGGGTGCCGTGTAGCGCAGCGTGGCCGGGCGGGCCGGGGCCTCGAGGCCCGGGGTGTTCAGCACCGGCTCAGTGGTCACCGATCGGCCGTCGACGACGCCCGGCAGGGACATTTCCGGGGCCGGACGGGTCTCCACCTCGATGTTGAAGAGCATGCCGATGCTTTCCTCGCGGATGGATTCCATCATGGTCTGGAACATCAGGAAGCCCTCGCGCTGGTACTCGACCAACGGGTCTCGCTGGGCCATGGCGCGCAGGCCGATGCCCTCCTTGAGGTAGTCCATTTCGTAGAGGTGTTCCTGCCACTTGCGGCCGATCACCGAGAGCACCACGCGGCGTTCGAGCTCGCGCATGTTTTCCTCGCCGACCGCTTCCTCGCGTGCGGCGTACTGCAGCCGCGCGTCGGAGAGGATTTCGCGCTCCAGGAGTTCAGGGGTGATCGCGTCGCGGTGGCCGGCTTCCTCCGCAACCTCGTCGAGGGTGATGGAGATCGGGTAGAGCTGCTTGAGGTTTCCCCAGAGCCGCTTCAGGTCCCAGTCCTCGGCGTGTCCCTCGCCGGTGGCCTCGGTGACCATGGCCTTGACCACGTCCTCGAGGAAGTGCCCGACCTTTTCTTCCAGGTCCCCGCCCTCGAGGATGCGCCGGCGGTCGCCGTAGATGGCCTCGCGCTGGCGGTTCATCACGTCGTCGTATTTCAACACGTTCTTGCGTTGCTCGGCGTTGGTGCCCTCGACCTGAGCCTGCGCGGTTTCGATGGCCTTGGAAACGATCTTCGATTCCAGGGCCACGTCGTCGGGCATCGAGGGGTTGTTCATGATCCGCTGGGCGGCGCCGGCGTTGAAGCGGCGCATCAGCTCATCGGTCATCGAGAGGTAGAAGCGGGACTCGCCCGGGTCCCCCTGGCGTCCGGAACGGCCGCGCAGCTGGTTGTCGATGCGGCGTGACTCGTGGCGTTCGGTGCCCAGCACGTAGAGTCCCCCGGCGTCGGAGACTTCCTTCGCCTCGAGCGCGACCTGCTTCTTGGCGGTCTCGAAGACGGAATCCCAAACTCGCTCGTATTCCTCGGAGTTCGTTTCCGGGTCAAGCCCGCGGCGTTCCATCTCGGCGACGGCCAGGAATTCGGCGTTGCCGCCGAGCATGATGTCGGTGCCGCGGCCGGCCATGTTGGTGGCGACCGTGACGGAACCCTTCTTGCCGGCCTGGGCGACGATGGCTGCCTCGCGTGCGTGCTGCTTGGCATTGAGCACCTCGTGGCGGATGCCCTGCTTGGCCAGCAGGCGGGCCAGGTATTCACTCTTTTCCACGCTGGTGGTGCCCACGAGCACCGGCTGGCCGGTGGCGTGGCGTTCGGCGATGTCCTGGACCACGGCGTCGAACTTGGCGATCTCGTTCTTGTAGATCAAGTCCGCCTGGTCCTTGCGCAGCAGCGGCTTGTTGGTGGGGATCTCCACCACGCCGAGCTTGTAGGTGCCCATGAATTCTCCGGCCTCGGTCTGCGCCGTACCGGTCATGCCCGCAAGCTTCTTGTAGAGGCGGAAGTAGTTCTGCAGGGTCACGGTGGCCATGGTCTGGTTCTCGGCCTTGATCTCCACCCCTTCCTTCGCCTCGATGGCCTGGTGCATGCCCTCGGAGTAGCGGCGCCCGGCCAGCGAACGGCCGGTGTGCTCATCGACGATCATGACCTCGCCGTTGATCACGACGTAGTCCTTGTCGTTCTTGAACAGTTCCTTGGCCTTGATGGCGTTGTTCAGGAACCCGATCAGCGGGGTGTTGGACGCCTCGTAGAGGTTGTGGATACCCAGGTAGTCCTCGACCTTTTCGATGCCGGGCTCCAGCACGCCGATGGTGCGCTTCTTCTCGTCGACCTCGTAGTCGGTGTCGAGGCTCAGGCGGGTGACCAGCTTGGCGAATTCGGTGTACCAGCGGTTGACGTCGCCGGAGGCCTGCCCGGAAATGATCAGCGGGGTGCGGGCCTCGTCGATGAGGATCGAGTCGACCTCGTCGACGATCGCGAAGTTGTGGACGCGCTGGACGAGCTCGTCGGAGCTCCAAGCCATGTTGTCGCGCAGGTAGTCGAACCCGAACTCGTTGTTCGTGCCGTAGGTGATGTCCGCCTCGTATTGCCTGCGGCGTTCGGCAGGGTCCTGGTTGGACAGGATGCAGCCGTTGGTCAGGCCCAGGAAACGGTAGACGCGGCCCATCAGGTCGGACTGGTACTCGGCAAGGAAGTCGTTGACGGTGACCACGTGGACGCCCTTGCCCGTCAGGGCGTTGAGATAGGCCGGCGCGGTGGCGACCAGGGTCTTGCCTTCGCCGGTCTTCATCTCGGCGATGTTGCCCAGGTGCAGGGCGGCGCCGCCCATGAGCTGGACATCGAAGTGGCGCATGCCCAGGGTGCGGTCAGCGGCTTCGCGGACGGCGGCGAAGGCCTCGGGCAGCAGGAGGTCCAGGGACTCGCCATCGGCAATGCGCGCCTTGAACTTGTCTGTTTCACCACGCAGTTCCGCATCGGACAGGGCACGGAATTCGCCATCAAGCACGTTGATGGCGTCGGCGTATCCGCGCAACTTCTTCAGCGTCTTCTTGTCGCCGGTACGCAGGATACGTTCAAGCAGTGATGCCACGAGGCAGCTCCCAAATCTCTCGCACAGGATTTCTGGCGTGTTCAGTCTACGTGAGAGATTGGTTTCACTTGTGGCTTTTGGCTGGATTCGGGCGAGCTTAGTGAAAACTCCAAGGCTGCTGCCAGATTCCCGTGTGCCGAAACCACGACTTCGTCGAGACCCAGCCAACGCGCCATGAGCCGCAATTCGGCCGCCAGCTCCGCCGCGGTGTTCCCCGGCGCGCCGGGCTCGGCGAAGGCGCCACGGACCAACAGCCTGCCCGTGGCCCGCTCTGCCTTCAAATCCACGCGGGCCACCAGCGCATCGCCCAGCAGAAACGGCAGCACGTAGTACCCGTAGACGCGCTTGGCCGCGGGCGTGTAGATCTCCAGGCGGTAGGTGAAGCCGAACAGCTTCTCGATCCGGCGGCGGTTGAAGACCATCGAGTCGAAGGGACCCAATAGCGACCTGGCGTGCGAGCGACGGGGAATGACGGTTCCGGGCAACAGGTAGAACGTGTCCTTCAGGCCCGCCACGCCCACCGTTTCGAGGGCTCCGCCGGCGGCGAGGTCTTGCAGCACCGCGGCGCTTTCACGCAACGGGAGCCGGAAATAGTCGGCCAGGCAATGCACGCTGCCAATACCGTGTGCCCCGGCGGCAGCCAGCAGCAGCCGCTCCATGCCCTGGCGCCGGTCGTTCCCGGCCGGGGGTACGGGTGCTTCGGGGAACACCTGGTGCAGGGCGGTGTAGCGGCGCTCAAATGCGCCGTTGCGGCCCTCGGTGCTGATCATTCCCTCGGCAAACAATGCCTCCAGGGCGCGCTTGACCGCGGACCAGTTCCAGCCCCACGAGTCGTTGTCCCTGGTCTGTTCGTGGCCCAGTTCGGCGGCGGCTTCCCGCGAGGTGCGGGACCTGCCGTCGGCAAGCAGCCGAAGGATCCGGTGGGCCAGGACGCGCCCGTCGTCGTCGATGGCCTTCATGCTGCCGGGCCAGGAGCGCTGCTGCCACGGGACCAGGTCCCTGAAGTGGTCGCTGCGCACCAGCGAGGCCTCGTGCGCCCAGTACTCAACCACCCTGCGCGGTTTTTGCACCGCGAGTGCGTCCAGCAGCTCCGGGGCGTAAGGGCCCAGCCGCGAGAAGATCGGCAGGTATTGGGCCCTGGTGACGATGTTGACGGAGTCGATCTGGATCAGTTCCAGCCGGGCAAAGGCCCGGCCCACCGCACCCAGATTCACTGGTGCGGCGGGCCGGGGACGATGCAGCCCCTGGGCTGCGATGGCGATGCGACGGGCCTGCGCTGCGGAAAGAATCCTGCTCATGGTCCCATCGTATGCGCCGTTGGGTCAGGCGTTGACTGGTTGCGGATCCGGGTCGCGGTAGCGACGGGTCTCCAGGGTGGATTCGTCGGTGGCCTCCGGATCCAGCGTGATGGTTCCGTAGGAGTACTGCTGGTTGCCCTTGGACTTCCGGGCGTAGACCACCGAGTGCGCCCCGGTTGCCGCGTCCACGAAGAGGTAGAAGGGGTGTCCGATCATTTCCATGCGGTCAACGGCATCGTCGATGCTCATCGACTCCGCCGGGAAGACCTTGCGGCGGATCTCGATCGGCGGTGCGCCGTTCTCGGAGGCCTCGGCGGCCTGCCGGGTTTCCTCTTCCTGCTGTGCCAGACGCGTTGCTTCATGCAGCGGAAGCGAGCTGTTGGCCGGCTCCAGTCCGCTGGTTGCCTGGTGGACTGCCTGGGGCGTCCGGGTGCCGTGGTGAACCTTGCGGCGGTCCCGGGCCTTGCGCAGACGCTCCAGGAGCTTGGCGAATGCGGTGTCGAAGGCAGCGAACTTGTCCGCGGCCTTGGCCTCGGCACGGATCGCCGGCCCCCGTCCCAGAACCGTCAATTCGACGGTCAGGGCAGTCTCCGCATTGCGTGCGTGCTGCTCCTTGGTGACCTTGATGTCCAAGCGCTGGATCTTGGTTGCAAGCTGATCGACCTTGTCGATCTTCTCGTCCACGTACTCGCGGAAGCGATCCGTAACACTGACATTGCGCCCGTTGATCGTCATCTCCATGGTGTCCTCCATCATTGCTCAGGTGACACATCAGCGACCGAAGAAGTCACTCCTTCCGGCCGCTGAAGATGGGTTCCTTTCCCCTTGCGGGGTGCCCATACCTCACCCTATGACAGATGCAACGATAATCAAGGATGTTGGGATTATTACTTCATCGCGTTGCGCGAACTTGGCTTTTTTCATCCGGTGCGGGTGTTGCCGCGAGCACCGCCGCGCCGCACACCCTCAGCCCGGAACCGGCCAGGGCGCGGTGTGCCTCGGCCAAAGTCGCCCCGGTGGTGAGCACGTCGTCGACGAACAGCACCTGGGTGCCGGCGGCCGCAAGCCGTGCCAGCTGCGGCGTCACCGGTGCGTGCATCGTGCCGCGCACCGCGCCCCGGGCGCGCCTGCCCTTGCCCTTTTGCGCGGAGGTGAACTGCCTGGCCACCCGGTACCGGAGCAGGTGGGCCACCTGCACGCCGGCGGGCAGCACCCGGGCCCGTCGCAACCTGGACAGCAGCAATCCCACCGGGAAGTACCCGCGCCGGGTCCTGGCCCGCAGCCGCGTGGGCACCGGGACCAGCACCACCGGGCGGCCCCGGTCCGCCAGGGTGTCCAGCGAGGCCAGTACCGCGCGGGCCAACGGCGGCACCAGGTACCTGCCCAGGGCCGGCATCTGGTGGTTCTTGAAGGCCAGGACGACGGCCGCCACTTCGTGCTCGTAGGCTCCGGCGGCAACCACCGGCATCGGTTCGAGGCACCCGTCCAACGGCAGGGCCTCGGCCCGGTGTTCGACCCTCCGCGGGTGCAGGCAGGAGGCACGCAACGCCCTGGCGCAGGAACCGCACACCACGGCGTCCGGACGCCGGCAACACACGCAATCCACCGGGAACAGCAGTGCCGCGGTGCCGTGCAGGCCCGCTCGCGCGGCCCGGGCCGCGCGGTGCCCCCAGAGCGCATCAAGGAGCCGGGCCCGGGAACGTGCCGGGTCGCTGCGGGGAGCGGGCGACCCGCGGTACACGGCATCCGGGTCCGGCCGGATCCTGGGTTTCATGCCCTCCAGCATGCCCCCCGGGCCAGGCCCACTCGATGCCCGGTTGACCGGCTGTGGAGAACCGCGACCGGCGACCGGCCACTCAGCCCGGGTAGGTCAGGTCCCGGACCATGATTTCCATTTCATGCCAGGAGCTGCCCACGCGCGTGTAGATCTTGTCCTTGGTCTCGGCGTACACCGGGCGGCGTTCCCCGGGACCGGCCGACAAATCGAGCATGCCCAGCAGCGGCAGGTACGTCACGCGGGTGCCGGTCAGGCCGATTTCCTCCGCCGCCACCTTTTCGGTGGTGCTGGTTGCCGAGACGATGACCGAGACATCGGAGTTCCAGACCGCTTGGGTCACCGGAACCTCCGGATACAGCCTCTTGGGCGGGGCGAAGCCGCGCGGCGCGCCGTCGGCATCGCGCAGGATCCCGCTGATGGTCACGCTGGTTTCCCCGTCCTTGGAGGAGACGATCAGGGCGCGGGCCCCGTCCCGCGACACGCGCAGCGAGGAGACCTTGGCGTGCTCCAGCCAGCCGGCGGTGATCGGTCGGACCTTGCCGTTGAGCACGGTGTTTTCCGGCACCGCCAGGACGCTGGTGGTCGAGGAATTGTCGACGGTCCAGGTCCAGCCATGGGCATCCATGGAGGGTCGGACCAGGTCCGTACCGGTGGCGACCACCGAGCTGCGGCCCTCCTCGTCGATGGCGACGAGCTTGGTCAGCGAGCCGTTCAGGAACGCATAGCGGTTCCCCTGCGGGCTCATCGCCGGCAGGCGCGGGTCGTAGCCGGAGATGTCCCCGATGCCGCCGACCAGCCGCAGCGACTTGCCCTTGAGGTAATACAGCGCCTTGTCCAGGACGCCGATCTGGGTGTCGGGGACCGGGGCGTTGACCTCGGCGACCTGGAAGTCGGGGTCCTTGGGCCCGATCTTGACCTCGGATTGCTCGTCGGTCATCACCACCGAGCGCACGGTGCCCAGCCCGCCGAGGCTCAGGTCCAGTTGCTGCTGCATCTGCTGGCGGGAAAGCTCCGTCGAGTCCAGGAAGGTGGCGGACTTCAAATCGACGGTGGCCCGCTGCGATTTGATCGGCACCGAGGACCGCACCAGCGAACTGCCCGGCGGGAACGCCGAAACCACCGCGTTTTCCAGGTACGGCGCCGGGCCGGCCAGCAACGCCTCGACCATTACCGCTGCCACGCCCGTGCGGGTGGGGAACCAGCGCACGTCGGGCACCGCGTAGGCGTAGCTGACATCGTAGAAGTACAGGGTCTGCGGGGCGAAGACGTGGCTGAAGCTGGCCTTGTCCAGCATGATGCCGTCGGGCAGCTGGGAAATGCGCCATTGTCCATCGACCTTCGCCAGCGCCACGTCGACCGCCCGGGTGGTGTGCGCGGGCAATTCCGTCATGATGCCCGCGGCGTCGACCTCGGAGACGACCTCCATCTGGATGGTGAAGGTGTTGGGGTTGGTGCCGGGGATCACCGAGGGGCGGGCCTCGTAGACCAGGGTCCGCACCGAGCCCTTCCAGACCCCGCCCTGCTTGGGGTCCAGGAATTGGCGGGCGGTCTTGTAGTCGTCCTGGGCGGCGATGCCGGCCTCGATGAACCCCTCGACGATCTCCCGGGGGGTGGCGTCGGGGGTCGGGCCGGGCAGGTTGAACTGCACGTTTCCGTCGGCATCGGTGCCGGAGCCGTCGAGCGCTATGGACTGGACCGGCGAGTTGCGCGGGATCTGCGAACACCCGGAGAGCACCAGCACGAAGCCCAGGAGCACGGCCAGCAGCATCCGGGGCGTTGGGCGGTTCCTAGTCATGCGGGTGGTGCCTTCCTGGGGTGTGGCCGCCGGTGCCCGGCGCCGCGGCATCCGGGTGCTCCTCGGGGATCAGCGGCGGGGCGGGCTTGAAGCCGATCGCGGGGATCTCCCCGGTCAGCGGGAAGGAGACGACCATGCCGCGGTCGAACACCGCGTCGGCCAGCACGATGGGCTCCAGCGGCAGCGGGGAGGCGATGATGGTGTCGCCCAGGATCCGCGGCAGGGTCAGCCGGAAGCACGAACCCACGCCGCGCTCCCCCCAGGCCTCCAGCCTGCCGGAGTGCAGCCGGGTGTCTTCCATGGCGATGGACAACCCCAGGCCGGAGCCGCCGGTGGTCCGTGCCCGGGCCGGGTCCGCGCGCCAGAACCTGTCGAAGACGCGGGTGCTGGCCTCGGGGCCCATGCCGATGCCTCGGTCGCGCACCGTGATCGCCACCGCGTTCCGGTTGCCGGCCACGGTGATGTCGATGGGGTTGCCCTCGCCGTGCTCCACCGCGTTGAGCACCAGGTTGCGCACCACCCGCTCAATGCGCCGCGCATCCATCTCTGCCACCGCGCCGCCCGCGGGGGTGCCCAAGCGCAGCACCGAGCCCATGGCCTCGGCGTGCGGGGTGGCGGTGTCGATCACGCGCCGGGCCACGGAGACCAGGTCGGTGGGCTCGGCGTCGAGCACCGCGACCCCGGCGTCGAAGCGGGAGACCTCCAACAGGTCGTTGAGCAGGATCTGGAAGCGTTCGACCTGGTTGTAGAGCAGCTCCGCGGACCGCTTGTTGATCGGGTCGAAGTCCTCGCGGGCGTCGTGAAGCACCTCGGCGGCCATCCGCACGGTGGTCAGCGGGGTGCGCAGCTCGTGGGACACGTCCGAGACGAAGCGCTGCTGCATCTGCGAAAGCATGGCCAGCTGGTTGATCTGGTCCTGCAGCGAGGCGGCCATGTGGTTGAAGGAGTTGCCCAGCCGCGCGATCTCGTCCTCGCCGGAAACGACCATGCGTTCCTCCAGCTGCCCGGCGGCAAGCTTCTCGGAGACCTGCGCGGCGGCGGCCACGGGGCGGACCACCAGGCGGGTGACGTACCAGGTGATGCCGCCGACAACCAGCAGCAGCAGCCCGCCGACCAGGCCCATTGCCCGGTTGATGAAGTCCAGGGTCTTTTGCACGCTGGACAGGTCGTAGACCAGGTACAGGCCGTATTCGCGGCCCGGCGGCAGCGTCACCTTGGTGCCGAAGATCAAGCCCGGGCCGGCGCTGGCCCCGGCGTTGACCTCGATGGACTGCCAGTAGGTGGCGTTGGACTCCTGGACCTGGGCGGACAGGGCCTCCGGCACGATGCGGGAGGTCAGGTTGCCGCTGGCGGTGGGTCCCACGTAGAGGTTGTCGTCCCCGGAGAGCGGGACCAGCACGAAGTCGCGGGGCACCAGGGCGGTGTCGCCCTCGAGGATCTTCAGCGTGCTGGTCACCAGCGAGCGGGTGCTGGTGCGGTCGGTGGTGGCCGCGGAGTCGAAGATGGCGCGCACCTGGTTCAGCCCGCGCAGGGACTCGGACTCCACCTGGTTGAAGCGCTCCTGGAACAGGCCCGTGGCGATCTGGTTGGACAGGAACGCGCCGGCGCCCAGCAGTGCCAGGGCGGTGAGCAGCACCGCGGAGGTCACGGTGCGGAAGAGCAGCGAACGGGTCCAGCGCGAGCGCACGGTGTTGCGCGCGCGCAACACCGCGTCCAGGGCGCGGCGGTGCCGGGGCTGCTGGTGCTCCGGCTCCGGGACCCGGGTATCGTCCGGGGCCGGCTCGACGGTGTTCATGCTGCCCGTCATCTCCAGGCTCAGGCCTGGCCCGCCTTGTATCCCACGCCGCGCACGGTCAGCACGACCTCGGGGCTTTCCGGATCCATCTCGACCTTGGAGCGCAGGCGCTGGACGTGGACGTTGACCAGCCGCGTGTCGGCGGCGTGTCGGTAGCCCCAGACCTGCTCGAGCAGCTGCTCGCGGGTGAAGACCTGCCACGGCTTGCGGGCCAGGGCGACCAGGAGGTCGAATTCCAGCGGGGTCAGGCCGATCGGCTCGCCCTCGCGGGTCACCCGGTGGCCGGCGACGTCGATGCTCAGGTCCCCGATCTTCAGGGTTTCGGGGGCGTGCTGTTCGCCGGGACGCAGCCGGGCGCGCACGCGCGCCACCAGTTCCGCGGGCTTGAAGGGCTTGGGGACGTAGTCGTCCGCGCCGGATTCCAGGCCGCGGACCACGTCGGCGGTGTCGGACTTGGCGGTGAGCATGACGATCGGGACATCGTCCTCGGCGCGGATAAGCTTGCAGACCTCGATGCCGTCCAGTCCCGGAAGCATCAGGTCAAGCAGCACCAGATCGGGCTTGACCTCGCGGAAAACACCCAATGCCTTGGCACCGTCGTAGCAGAACACGGCCTCGAAGCCGTCGTTCTGCAACACGATGCCGATCATTTCGGCCAGCGCCTCGTCGTCGTCGACAACCAGGATGCGTGCCTTCATAATCTGCCCTTCCGTAGCCTTGCGCTGGGCGCCGCGATAAGCATGCGCCCGGATACCTCAAGAGTACATGAGCACACCGGGCAAATCGCCGCGGAAACGGCAATCCACCACATCGTTTGTCTCGCATTCCGGCGCGGCTAGACTGGCCGCATGAGGGAGGAGCGCAACGGCCTGCACCGTTCGCCACCCCGGAGCCCCGCCAAGGATTGAGGTCGTTTTCCGATGCCAGCTGATTCCCAGGTCCCCGAACCGGGGCAGCCCGATCCGCACCCGACCTGGGGCCCGCCCCCGTCCGGGTGGGACGGGCAGCCGGCAGCGGCATCCGGCACCGGCGCGGACCCCGCTCACCGTTCTTGGCCACCGGCGAAGCCCGGGGTCCTCGAGTTGCGGCCGCTGGGGTTCGGGGACCTGCTCGATGCGACATTTGCCGTCATCCGGCTCGCGCCGATCCCCACGTTGCTCAACGCGGTGCTGGTCCAGCTGCTGCCGGCACTGCTCGCCCTGTGGCTGCTGCTTCCCTGGTTCACCGGCTTCGAGGTGTCTTTTGACCCGGTCCTCTCCCCCGCCGAGATGGTGCAGGGGCTCGAGCGGTCCTGGCCGTCACTGGCCGCGGGGTTCGGCAGCTACCTGGCGTTGCAGCTGCTGGCCGGGGTGCTGGTCATCGGGCCGAGCACCGTCGCCGCGATGCGCGCCACCCTTGGGCTGCGCACCGGGTGGGGAGCATCGCTGGCATTGAGCTCGCGGGCCATGCTCCGGCTGGTGGCCTGGAACCTGCTGGCCGGCGCCGCGGTGCTGCTGGTGCTGGCGCTCTCGGTGGCCGGCGCAGCGGCCCTGGCACGCCCGCTGGGGGCGGCCGTCGCGGGAATCCTGCTGGCCCTCTGGCTCCTGGCGTTGTTGCCGCTGTATGTGTGGCTGGCCATCAAGCTCTGCTTCGGGCCGGTCGAGCTGGTGGCCAGGTCCATGGGCATCGGCTCGGCGATCGCCTCCTCGTGGAGGCTGGTGCGCGGGTCCTGGTGGCGGATCCTGGGGATCCTGCTGGTGGTCGGCATCGTCCTGGGGCTGCTCTCGGGGCTCGTGGTCCAGATCCTGGACGTGGCCACGGGGCAGTTCGTCTCCGGCTCCAACACGGCCCTCGGCGTCGGGGTCGGAGTTGCCGCCCAGGCGGTCGTGGGCGCGTTGTCCATGGTGCTGGGCCAGGTCATGGTCACGCTGCTGCATGTCGACGCGCGGATCAGGCACGAGCGCCTGGACCTGGTGCTGGAGGCGGAATCCCGCACCGGTCCCACGCACCCGATTCCCGGGCACGGGGAACGCCCCGCCCCGCCGCCCCGGTAGGCCGGGGCCCTTGGCCCTAGCCGTCGACGCGCACCTGGTTCAGCGCCTCGGCGTAGGACGCCAGGCGCCCGAGCACTGCGGTCGCCTGCGGCGGGGAAAGCTCGGCCAGGCCGGCCGAAGGCATCAGCACCAGGGCGCCGAGCGCCGCATCGGGCAACCCGAGCTGGCGCCACGGGCGGCGGATGGCGCTGACGGCCTCCACGACGCCGGGAAGCTTCGCGCCGGCATCAACGGTCCCGAGCCACAGGCGGGTGCCCGATTCCACCGCCCCGGCAATCAGTTCCCACCCGGGCACGGTCAGCGAAGCGGCGTTGGCGCCCAGCGCATCGGCACCCGCCTCCAGCGCGGTGGCCGCAAGGCTCGTCCAGGTTCCGGGTTCGGCCTCTGCGCCGATGACGACCTCCGCGGCGCCGGCGCCCTGCAGGGCCTCGACCAGCTCGCTCCACCAGCCGCGCAACTCGGCGGCGGGCACCGAGCGCAACGTGCGGTAGCCGCTGGAGGTCGGCAGCGTCCCGTTGAGCACCGCCCCGGCGTCGGGTTCGTCGATGTACACGGTGATCTTCTGCCCGCCGGTCATCCGGGAGACCGCTTCGAGGTGCCGGGCGGCCCCCAGCGCCAGTGACTGGGCCAGGTCGCGGCGCGCCCCGTGGTCGGAGACGGCGCGTTCGCCGTGGTGCAGGTGCAGGTTTGCGGCCAGCGTGGCGGGACCCGGGAACTGGATCTTCAGCTCGGTGCCGCCGGATTCCTCGGCCCCGATGGCATCGGCCAGCACGTTCAGGTCGGTGCGCAGCGCCGAGGCGGCCCGCCGGGCATCGATGCCCGGGGCAGCGGCCAGCCGCCAGCCGTAGGGCTGCAGGTCCACGAGCATTTCCTCGAGCAGCTGCGCGCCGCGGCCGATCGCATCGGAGCCGACGCCGCGGTCCGGAAGCTGGTGCAGGTGCGGCAGGTTGGGCGCGCCGATTTCGCCGCGGATCACCAGCACCGATTCCATCGGGTCGGTGCCGGGCATCGGCCCGTGTGCGCTGGACTGGACCTGGCGTGCCGCTGCCCGCGCGCCGGATTCGGGTTCCTGCTCGGGATGGGTGCCGGGGCGGATGTCGGGTTGCACGCTAGTTGCCGTTCTCCGCGTGCGTCGCCGAGATCGTCTGGTGGTGCCTGATGACCTCGGAAATGATGAAGTTCATGAACTTCTCGGCGAATTCCGGGTCCAGGTGCGCCTCCCGGGCGAGGCTGCGCAGGCGCTCTATCTGCGCCTTCTCCCGGCCCGGGTCGCTCGGCGGCAGCGCATGCACGGCCTTGAGGTGGCCGACCCGCTGGGTCGCCTTGAAGCGTTCGGCCAGCAGGTAGACCAGCGTCGCGTCGAAGTTGTCGATGCTGCTGCGGATGGACAACAACTCCTCCATGACCTCTTTTTTGACGGTGTCGGCCAGGGAACTGGCGGCGGGGTCGTAGGCGCCGGTTTCGGCGTTGTCTGGCACCTGTGCGTTGTTCTGTTGGCTCATGAACCCAAGTCTAGGGTTGCGCGCTTGAATGCGCCCAACCGTGACACGCGCGCCGCGGACGGCCACGATTGCACGGCGTGGGACGTGGGCGGGGACGGCAAAGGGGGCGGCCCACCGTGGTGGACCGCCCCCGTGCCGCGCACCCGCCGGAGCGGGTACCCGCGGGGCGAAACCGCTTGGCCTAGACGGCCTTGAGGAACGCCTCGCGGCGAATGGCCTGTTCCACCGGGTCCGGCACCGGCAGCGAGGCGATCAGCCGCCGGGTGTATGGATGCTGCGGGTCGCCCATGACCTGGTTGCCGATGCCCTCCTCGACGAGCTTGCCGCGGTAGAGCACCCCCACCCAGGTGGAGAGCATGTCCACGACGGCCAGGTCGTGGGAGATGAACAGGGCCGCGAAGCCCAGCTCGGCCTGCAGCTCCTTGAACAGCTCCAGCACCTTGGCCTGCACCGAGACATCCAGCGCGCTGGTCGGCTCGTCGGCAATCAGCAACTTCGGGTCCAGCGCCAGGGCGCGGGCCAGCGAGGCGCGCTGTCGCTGGCCGCCGGAGAGCTCGTGCGGGAAACGCGCGGCAAAGGCCGCCGGCAGCTGCACCGCCTCGAGCAGCTCGTTGACGCGCTTGCGCGCGGCACGGGCATCAAGCGAGCGGTGCACGATCAGCGGCTCGGCCACGCACTCGCCGATGGACAGCTGCGGGTTGAAGCTGGCCGCGGGGTCCTGGAACACGAACCCGATGTCCTGGCGGACCTTCTTGAAGCTGCGCTCCTTGAACCCGAGCATCTCGTGTCCCAGCACCTTCAGCGATCCGCCGCTGACCTTGTTCAGCCCGGCGATGGCCCGGCCGATGGTGGTCTTCCCGGACCCGGACTCCCCCACCAGCCCGTATACTTCCCCGGCGCAGATCTGCAGCGACACGTCGTCCACCGCGGTGAACGACGGGGACCCCAGGCGCCCGGGATAGGTGATGTTCAGGTTGGTGGCCTGCACCAGCACCTCCTTCTCCTGCCCGGACCGCGAGACCATGCCCGCGGAGGCGGAGTTGCGGCCCAGGTGCGGCACCGCGGCCAGCAGCGCCTTGGTGTAGTCCTCGCGCGGGGCGGCGAAGAGCTCGGAGCTCGGCGCACTCTCCACGATCTTGCCCTGGTACATCACCACGACGCGGTCCGCCAGGTCCGCGACCACGCCCATGTTGTGGGTGATCAGCACGATCCCGGTGTTGAAGTCGTCGCGCACCTCGCGCAGCAGCTCCAGGATCTCGGCCTGCACCGTGACATCCAGCGCCGTGGTCGGTTCGTCGGCGACGATCAGCGCCGGGTTCAGCGCGAGCGCGGCGGCGATGATGACGCGCTGCTTCTGCCCGCCGGAGAACTGGTGCGGGTAGTAGTTCACCCGCTTTTCCGGCTCCGGGATCCCGACCTTGCGCAGCACCTCGATGGCGCGGGCCTTGGCCTCCTTCCTGGAGACCTTGCCGTGGGCGCGGATGCCCTCGGCGATCTGCCAGCCCACGGTGTACACGGGGTTCAGCGCGGTGGAGGGCTCCTGGAAGACCATCGCCACGTCGTCCCCGCGCACCGCACGCAGCTCGTGTGCCCCCAGGGTGAGCATGTTGTTGCCCTTGAGCACCACCGCGCCGCGGGCCACGGCGGTTTCGGCCAGCAGCCCCAGGATGGTGCGTGCGGTGACGGACTTGCCGGAGCCGGACTCGCCGACCACAGCCACGACCTCGCCGGCGGCGACCTCAAAGCTGACGTTCCGCACCGCGGGGACCTCGCCGGCGTCGGTGGTGAAGGTGACCTCGAGGTCCTTGATTTCCAGGACCGTGCCATCGGCCCGGCCGATCACGTCCTTGCGGTGCGCGTTCATGCTGTGGCCTTTCCGCCGCGACGCTTTGCCTTGCGGCGCAACCGCAAGCGCGGGTCCGCCAGGTCGTTCATGGATTCGCCGACCAATGTCAGCCCGAGCACCGTGAGCACGATGGCCGCGCCCGGGAAGACGCCGGTCCACCAGATGCCGCTGGTTGCATCGCTCAGCGCGCGGTTGAGGTCGTAGCCCCATTCGGCGGCCTTGGTCGGCTCGATGCCGAAGCCCAGGAAGCCCAGGCCCGCCAGCGTCAGCAGCGCCTCGGAGGCGTTGAGCGTGAAGATCAGCGGCAGCGTGCGGGTGGCGTTCCTGAACACGTGCTTGAACATGATCCGCCAGGTCGAGGCGCCGACCACCTTCGCCGATTCGACAAAGGGCTCGGCCTTCAGCCGCACCGTTTCGGCGCGGATCACCCGGAAGTACTGCGGGATGAAGACCACGGTGATCGAGATCGCCGCGGCCAGGATGCCGCCCCAGAGGTCGGACTGCCCTCCGGTGATCACGATCGACATGACGATGGCCAGCAGCAGCGACGGGAAGGCGTAGATGGCGTCGGCCAGCACCACCAGGATGCGGTCCAGCCAGCCGCCGAGGTAGCCGGCGACCAGGCCCAGGAAGACGCCCAGGAAGATCGAGGCGATCACCGCGATGATGATGACCAGCAGGGCGGTCTGCGCTCCCCACAGGGTGCGCGAGAAGACGTCGAAGCCACCCACGGTGGTGCCCCAGATGAATTTTCCGCCCGGGGCGGCCTGGGTGGGGAATTCACCGTCGGCGTCGGAGATCTGGGCGAACCCGTATGGCGCAAGCACCGGCGCGAGTGCCGCGGCCAGCACGAACACCACGGAGAGCACCAGTCCCGCCACGAGCATGCCGCGCTGCAGCCCGGCGCTCATCCGGTAATGGGAAATGATCGGCAGCCGTGTCCACAGCGGCTTCTTGGCCCCGAGGGCCGTCACGGTTGTTGCACCCATGGCTAGAACCTCACTCGCGGGTCGATGAGCGCGGCAATGATGTCCACGATGAAGTTGGTGACCGCGACGATGACCGCCAGCAGCACCACGATGCCCTGCACGGCCACGAAGTCACGGGCCGTGAGGTACTCGGCCAACATGAAGCCCAGGCCCTTCCATTCGAAGGTGGTCTCGGTGAGCACCGCGCCTCCGAGCAGCAGCGCGATCTGCAGGCCCATCACCGTGATGATGGGGATCAAAGCAGGGCGGTAGGCATGCTTGGTGAGCAGCCGGTATTCGGAGACGCCGCGGGAGCGGCCGGCTTCCACGTAGTCGCGTCCCAGGGTGCCGATGACGTTGGTGCGCACCAGCCGCATGAACACCCCGGCAGTGAGCAGGCCCAGGGCAACGGCGGGCAGGATTGCGTGCTGGATGACGTCGGAGGCCGCAGCCATGTTCCCCGAGCGCAGCGCGTCAAGAAGGAAGATGCCGCTGGGGTTCTGCAGGGACGTCAGGGCGAGCTCGGCGTTGATGCCGGCGCGCCCGGCAATCGGCAGCCAGCCGAGCCAGACCCCGAAGATGAGCTTGAGCAGCAGGCCCGCGAAGAACACCGGGGTCGCATAGCAGAGGATCGCGAAGACGCGCAGGATCGCGTCGGGCCAGCGGTCGCGCAGCTTGGCCGAGACCAGGCCGAAGGGAATGCCGATGAGCAGTGCGATGACCAGCGAATTGAAGGCCAGTTCCGCGGTGGCCGAACCGTAGGTGGTCAGCACCTCGGACACTGCCCGGTTGTCGGAAAGGGTGCGTCCGAAGTTGCCGGTGAAGACCTGCCCGAGGTATTCGAGGTACTGCACCATGACCGGGCGGTCGTAGCCGGCCGCGGCGATGCGCTCGGCCAGCTGGTCCGGGGTGAGGCGGCCGCCGAGGGCCGCGGTGATCGGGTCTCCGGTGACGCGCATCAGGAAGAAGACGAGCGTGACCAGGATGAAGATGGTGGGGAAGATCAGCAGGAAGCGGGTGACGAGGTAGCGTGCAAAGCTGCCCCCTGCCTTGGTGGGCGCCGTGATCGGCGACAGTGGTGCCGAGGGTTCATCGGCTAGTTCGGTGGTGATGACCATGGGATGGTGGAGTCCTAGCTGGAGAAATCAGTTTTTCCGTGGCGGCCGCAGGCCTGCGGGAGCACGATCCGCCGGATGGCGAAGGGTGCTCCCGCAGGCCGGGACGCGCTGGGTGGTGCGGTGTCCCGCGGGGGTGATGCCTACTTCGACACGACGCCCAGGCGGAACTTGAACGAGGCATCCAGCGTGGATTCCACGCCCTTGACGTCCGCACCGGCCACGGCCACCTGGGCACCCTGCAGCAGCGGCAGCGTGGAGAGGTCGCCGGCGACCTTGGTCTGGATTTCCTCGATCAACGCGGTGCGCTTGGCGCGGTCGGTTTCCACGCGCTGTTCGTTGATCAGCTTGCCGACCTCCGCATTGTCATATCCGTTGCCCAGGAAGTTGTCCTTGGCGAAGAAGGGCGAGAGGAAGTTGTCGGCATCCGAGTAGTCCGGGAACCAGCCCAGCTGGTACGCGGGGTAATCGGTGACGCGGGACTTCTGGTAGGTGACCCATTCGGTGGATTGCAGGTCGACCTTGAACAGGCCGCCCTCTTCCAGCTGGTTCTTCACCATCGCGTACTCGTCGCCGGAGCTCGGACCGTAGTGGTCGGGGTTGTACTGCAGCTTCAGGTTGATCGGGGTGGAGACACCGGCCGCCTCGAGCACTGCCTTGGCCTTGTCCAGCGACGGGCCGCCATCCTGGCCGTACATGTCCTTCAGGGGTTCGATGGCTCCGGTGAAGCCCTGCGGCACGTAGGAGTACGCCGGAATGTAGGTGTCCTTGTAGACCTGGGTGGCGATGGCCTGGCGGTCCAGCAGGTTGGCCGCGGCCTGGCGAACGGCCTGCGACTTTTTCGCATCCGCGTCGGAAGTCTTGGCACCGAAGGGCATGATGTCGAAGTTGAAGACGATGTAGCGCAGCTCGCCGCCGGCACCCTTGTGCACGGTTACCTTCGAGTCCTTGGACAGGTCCTCGACGTCGGTGGACGAAAGCGAGCGCCAGGCGACATCGATGTTGCCCTGCTGCACGTCCAGCTTCAGGTTGTTGGAGTCTGCGTAGTACTTGATGTTGGCTGCGGAGTTGGCCGGCTTGCCCAGCAGGCCCTGGTATCCGTCAAAGGCCTTGAAGGAGACCAGTGAGTTCTTGGCATAGGACTCGATGGTGTACTGGCCGGCGAAGGCCTTGCCCTTGATGATCGCGTCATCGTCAAGCACCTTGTCGGCGGGGAACAGCTCGTCGTCAACGATCGGGCCGACGGGGCTGGTGAGCACCTGCGGGAAGGTCTGGTCGTTGCCGCTCTTGAGCTTGAAGACCACGGTGGTGGCATCCGGGGCCTCGACGCTGGCCAGGTTGCCCAGCAGCGAGGAGGGGCCGTTCGGGTCTGCGATCTTCACCTGGCGGTCGAAGCTGGCCTTGACGTCCTTGGAGTCGAGGTCGGAGCCATTGGCCCACTTGAGACCCGGCTTGAGCTTGACGGTGTAGTCCGTGGGCGTGGTGAACTCGGCCGATACCGCCATGTCGTTCTCCGGCTCGGCGGATCCGGGCTTGGAATTCAGCAGGAAGGGGTAGATCTGGTTCATGACCATGAACGAGCCATTGTCATACGAGCCTGCCGGGTCAAGGGACGTGACCTTGTCGGTGGTACCCAGGGTGATCGGGGCACTTGTGGTGCCCTCGTCGCCCCCTTCACTGCCCCCGGGGGTGGCGGCCGGACCGGTGCAACCGGTCAGGACCAGGGCGGAGATGCCGATAACGGCAGCGGCGAGCCGCATCCCGTTCTTCTTGCGGGCCATGAGCAATCCTTAATCTGTCTGCGAGCACATGAGGTGTGAGTGAACCCACACGCCATACAGCCTAGGTGATCGCCGTCACCGAATGCCACTATCGAGTGATTCGGCACTCATTGGAATGCAAATGTGATCCTTGGCCTGCGTGATTGCCACTGCTCGGCCAGGCGGCGCCCGCCCCGCGTCGGCGCCGCAGGCACAAGTGGCCTAGGGTTAAGCACGATGATGACACGTAGAGACGCAGCGATTGCGTTGGATATCCCCATGGAAATGGCCAAGCGCCACGGCATCCCGGCGCGGATGAGCGAAGCCGAATTTGCCGAACTGAACGCCAATCCCCCGGCCTGGCTGATCCAGTCTCGCGCCAACCGGACCGGCAAGCGCCCCGTATGGGTCCAACTGACCTGCGCCGTGTGCGGTTTCACCGAGGCCGAGCGGCCCAAGAAGTGGTGGCCGGAATTCGACTTCGTGCATTGTGTGGAGCACGGCCCGGCGCAGCTGCCGCGGCTTGAGGAAGGCAAGACCCGCCTCGAGTACCCCGACATTTCCACGCGCATGTACGGCATCGTCGACGAAGCCAAGGCGTAGCGCACCGGTCCGCACGACCCACGATCCCGCCTGTCGACCGCATTCCGCGGCCGGCAGGCGGGATTTTTGCGTGTGAGCGGCCCGAATGCCGCCGGGCAGTGGCCGCGAAAGATGTCGTATGTGGTGTGCCCCAACAGCAATGCGCCGGATGCCTGGACGTCGATGACCGGCTGCCCGCAGGTTTGATGGTCTCCGTGCGGCGCCTCCCAGGTCGCCATCTGCTCGTCGTTCGCCTCACGCCCGGCGGCACCCGTCGGCGCCCAACCATGGCCGGTATCCGGGCGGCCTGCCCGCATCGCTTCGTGGGAAGGCCGGTTTCGACGGATTTTCTTGATCGGCTTCGATGGAGCTCCGGCTTCCCGGCCACACCGCCGGAAACCCGGTCCGCCGACTCCGGGCACCGCATGGGGGGTGCCCCCTTCGCTCCGGTGCCGACGGGTACGCCGCCAACGAACGCGGGTGCCTCGCGGGCATCGGTCCCGGCTCACGAATGGACCGTGGCTGTGGCCTCCCATGCCTGAAGGTCCGGTCACGCGATGACCGCGCAGCCGATGAACACCAAGGATCCCGCCAGGAACGGCATTGCCAGATCGAACACGGTCGCGAGCAGGCCGCCCAGGCCCGCGCCGGTGGCGAGACCGACGAGGGGCAAGGCCATGGCCGCGGCGAACATCAACCCGCCAAACGGCGGGCCAATGAACTCGTCGGCGACCAGCTGGGTGGCGGAAATCCGGCTGTTGGCCCGATCCAGGTCCCTGCTGCCCACCAGCGACGGGAGGATGGACAGGGCCGGGTGGTCCGCAGTCGTTTCCAGGAGCCCGATCAGGGCAAAAACCATGTACAGGGCGGCACCGATTCCGTTCCGGTGGCCACCAGAGCGGCCAGCGCCGCCAGCAGGACGCTTCCGCCCAGGTTGGAGATCCAGGGGATGGTTTTTCGGTCCATCCGGTCGACGATGGCGCCAACGGGCAGGACCACCAGGAACTTGGCCGTCGAATACACCATGGACAGCGCCGCGACCAGCAACGGGTTCGTCGTCAGCGCCGTCGCCAACAGCGGAATCGCAACGTGGCTGATGCCGTCGCCGAGGTTCGAGGCGGCATTGCCGGCCCACAACCTTCCGTGTTCCCTCCCCGGCGACATGCCGACAAATCCTGCAGGCGCCTCCGCCGCCCGCTGGACCGGGCCACGCGAGGGCCGCCCGGTGTCGCGTCCGCACGGGCAGCGGGGATCGGCCAAGTTGGTCGGCGGTTGTTGGATACTGGAGCGATGACACTGGATGATCAGCTCGAGGGGATCTTCGAGGCCCGCGACCGGAACAACATGCAGCCCACCATCGATGCGCTGTTGCCGATCCTGGAGCGGCACCCGGCCAACCCGCGGGTCTTGTACGAGGTGGGCGGCGCCTACGACACGGCGGGAGAGGAAAACACCGCGGCGTCGTTCTACGAGCGGGCCCTTGACGCGGGGCTGTCGGGCGACCTGTTGCGCCGATGCTACCTGCAGTACGGATCCACCTTGCGGAACCTCGGCGAATTCGCCCGGTCGGCAGAGCTCTTCGAGCGCGCCCGCGCTCGGTTCCCGGATTCGCCGTCGCTGGTCGTCTTCGAGGCGATCTCCCTCCATGCGTGCGGTCGGCGCGACGAGGCCGTCGCCGCATTGCTCGACGTGGTCGCCGCCGGCATCCAGTCCCCGGACCTGGAGCGGTACAAGCCCGCCATCCTCGGCAACGCCTCCTACATCCGCTCCCTGGCCGACGGGCCGAACCCCGCCCACCGTCCTGGCGGCCGATAGCAGCCACCGGCGGGCGATGGCCAGGCGGGGACGGGACGCGCCAGCCGCGGCCCCGCGGGGAGAACGGCTAGGCTGGCGGCATGACGACTGAACTTGCGCTTGCTCGTTCCCGCGCGGTGCGGGCCGCCCTGGCGGGGTTCGGGCTGGTGGCCTGCTACGCGGTTGTCGGTGCGTTGCAGATCCTGGTCTGGAACCCCTTGGCAGCGGTTCCGGGTGCCACGTTGGCCGAGATCCGCGCCCAGATGGCCGGGGCCCGCGAACATGCGGGGACGCCCCTGGTGGTGGCGTGGTCCCTCACCGGAATCCTGCTTGGCGCAGGGGTGTTGGTCGCGGCGCTGCGGCGGAAGATCTCGGCCGCCGGCGCCGTGACGCTGTCGCTGCTGCTCATCGTGCTCGGCGCCCCCTCGATAATGGTCGCTTCGTTCCCCTCGGGCATGGGCCTGGCCGACACCTTCGGCATTTCCGGCGGCGACCATGCCCCGTGGGGCGCTCTCCTCTACCTGGCCAGCGCCGCGGCACTGCTGCTTCTCCTGGTGCTCTTCCTGGTGCGCCGCCGTCCGCGGCCGATTCCGGTCCCGTCCGGCTAGCACCCGCGAACCAACTGACCGGTCGAGGTCATCCCGGGTTCTTCAGTTCCTCGACGGTTCGCGAGAGCAGGCAGAACTCGTTGCCCTCGGGGTCGGCCAGGACCACCCAGCTGACGTCCGGCCCCTGCCCGACGTCGGTGCGACGCGCGCCCAGGGCGAGCAGGCGCTCCAGCTCCTGCGCGGTGGAGACCCCGTCGGCACGCAGGTCGAAGTGCAGCCTGTTCTTGGTGCTCTTGGGCTCGGGCACCGCGAACACATCGATGGACGGCCAGGCACCGTCCCGCGGCCCGATGCCGATGCCCTCGTCATCTTCCTCGATCACGTGCCAGCCCAGCACGGCGCACCAGAAGTCCGCCACCACCCGTGGATTTGTCGCATCGAGGGCAATGGCGCCTAGTCGACTGGTCATGGCCACACGATAGTCGATCGTGCCCGGCCACGGAACAGCCCCGGCGCGGGCGGGGCTGTCGGGGCATCGCGCGGGCACGGCTGACCGCGCGCCGCCACGGCGAAGGCCCCGCCCGGTCGCTACGGGCAGGGCCTTCGGAGGCGTGTCGGATCAGGAAACGAGCGTCGGGTCCCAGGCGGTGGAGCGGGCCGAGTCGATGGTGGCCTGGCCCAGCACGCGGGTGCCCTGGTAGATCACCATCGTCTGGCCCGGGGCGACCCCGCGCATCGGCTCGATGAGCGTGGCGACCAGGACATTGGAGCCGTCCTCCTGCGCCTCGACGCGGGCGCGGGCATCGACCGGGTCCCCGTGCGCGCGCACCTGGACCATGCAGTCGAACTCGATGCCGGCGGACGCATCGGCGATCGGCAGCCCGGCCCAGGAGATCCGGATGCCGCGCAGCTCGTCGACCGCCAGCAGCGCCTCGGGGCCGACGATGACCTTGTTTTCCTTCGGGCGGATCTCCAGCACGAAGCGGGGCTTGCCGTCGGCGGCCGGGGTGCCCAGCTTCAGGCCCTTGCGCTGTCCGACGGTGAAGGCGTGGGCGCCCTCGTGCTCGCCGAGTGCCTTGCCCTCCTGGTCGACGATCGCGCCGGGTTCCATGTCGATGCGCTCGGCCAGCCAGCCGCGGGTGTCCCCGTCGGGGATGAAGCAGATGTCGTGGCTGTCGGGCTTGTTGGCCACCGAGAGCCCGCGGGCCTCGGCCTCGGCGCGCACCTCGGCCTTGGACGGGGTGTCGGCCAGCGGGAAGATGCAGTGCTCCAGCTGCTCACGGGTGAGCACGCCCAGCACGTAGGACTGGTCCTTGGCCCAGTCGGCGGCGCGGTGCAGCTCCGGGTTGCCCTCGACATCGCGGATGACCTTGGCATAGTGCCCGGTGCAGACCGCATCGAAGCCCAGCGCGATGGCCTTTTCCAGCAGCGCGGCAAACTTGATGCGCTCGTTGCAGCGCATGCAGGGGTTGGGGGTGCGCCCGGCCTCGTACTCGGCGATGAAGTCGTCGACCACGTCCTCCTTGAAGCGCTCGGAGAAGTCCCACACGTAGTACGGGATGCCCAGCACGTCGCAGGCGCGCCAGGCGTCGTTGGAGTCCTCGACGGTGCAGCAGCCGCGGGAGCCGGTGCGCAGGGTGCCGGGCATGCGGGAAAGGGCCAGGTGCACGCCGACGACCTCGTGGCCCGCCTCGACCGCGCGTGCCGCCGCAACGGCCGAGTCGACCCCGCCGCTCATTGCTGCCAAAACCTTCATCGTGTGAACCCTGTCCCTGCTGTTTGGATGCTGCTGACTTGTGCGGCCATGCCGGCCTTCTTGGCGCGCGCGTAGGCCTCGGGCAATGCCGCCACAAGTTTCCCAACGTCGGCGGCGCTCGATGTATGCCCGAGGGTGAAGCGCTGGGCCCCGCGGGCGGTTTCCTCGTCGCGGCCCATGGCCAGCAACACGTGGGACGGGCGCGGCACCCCGGCGGTGCAGGCCGATCCCGTGGAGGAGTGCACCCCGAGCATGTCCAGCACGAAGAGCAGCGAGTCGCCCTCGCAGCCCGGGAAGGTGAAGTGCGCGTTGCCCGGCAGCCGGGTCCCGGCGTGGGCCGGGTCCGCGGTGCCGTTGAAGACCGCTTCGGGGATGTGCTCGTGCACCCCGGCGACCAGTGCGTCGCGCAGGGCGGCCAGGCGTTCGGTTTCGGCCGGCAGGTTGGCCGCGGCCTCGGTGGCCGCCGCGGCGAACCCCGCGGCCGCGGCCGCGTTCAGGGTGCCGGAGCGCAGCGCCCGTTCGTGCCCGCCGCCGTGCTGGATGGGGGTGAGCACCGTATCCCGGCGCACGAGCAGGGCGCCGATGCCGACGGGTCCGCCGATCTTGTGCCCGGACACGGCCATGGTGGCCAGCCCGGAATCGGCGAAGGAGATGGGCAACGCGGTGAAGGCCTGGACCGCGTCGGAGTGCACCGGGATGCCGGCCTGCCCGGCGAGCGCGACAACCTTGTCGATCGGCTGGACGCTGCCGACCTCGTTGTTGGCCCACATGCAGGTGAGCAGCGCGATGGATGCGGGGTCGCGGGAGATTTCGGCGGCGAGCACCTCCAGGTCGATGACCCCGTCGGAGGTGACCGGCAGCCAGGTGATGGTTGCCCCTTCGTGGGCCTCGAGCCATTCGGCGGTGTCGAGCACCGCGTGGTGCTCGATGACCGGGACCAGGATGCGGGTGCGGCGTGCATCGGCGCCGTTGCGGGCCCAGTACAGGCCCTTGAGCGCGAGGTTGTCCGATTCGGTGCCGCCGGAGGTGAAGATGACTTCCGAGGCGTGGGCCCCGGCCGCGGCGGCGAGGCGTTCGCGGGATTCCTCCAAGACGCGGTGGGCGCGGCGGCCGGCGCCGTGCAGCGAGGACGGGTTGCCGGTCTGGGCCAGTTCGCGGGTCATGGCGGCCAGCGCCGCGTCCGACATGGGTGTCGTTGCTGCGTGGTCTAGGTAAATGGGGCTCGAGGACACCGAACAATTCTAGCCCTGTTGCGGGATTCCGGGGCGGAGTGATTGCTCACAGCCTGGCCGGGCCCCGGCCCGGGGACTGCACGGACCCCGCGGCAACAGCCGGCGGGGCGCCGTGTCCCCCTAGTTTTGTTCCCCGCCGAAGTATTCCCCGGCCAGTTCCCCCGGGTCGAAGGGAACGGTGTCGGCCTCGGGCAGTTCGTTGCGGGTGTCCCCGGCGGCATCGAGCCGGGAGTCGGCCTGGACCTCCCAGGCTTCCAGTGCCGCGCAGCCCAGCAGTGCGTCGATGAGCGCCCGGGTGCCCCCGACGATGGTGGAGTCCTCATAGAGTTCGGTGCTCATCAGCCACTTGCGGTCCTGGGGCCAGGCGAGGTTGGGCGACTGGCGCTGCTCCCCCAGCGAGGTCCGTGCCCACAGCGGGCTGGCCAGGTCCTGCCCGTCCCCGGTGAAGAGGTAGAAGGAGCGGTAGCCGGAGCCGATCTGCAGCGTCGGGGCGTTGCGCACCGCATCGGAGAATGCCGGGGCCTTGGCCTTCGCGGCGAGCTCGGCGGCGCGCTGGGCGTTTTGCCGCGCATCGAGTGCCGGGTCGTCCGCGATGACGACCTCGACCTGGTCCCCGCCGTGGATGAACGCGAGCCCGTTCCACAGGGCCAGGTGGATCTGCTCCGGCGTGGTGGTGTGTGCAACCAGCAGCGGGGCCATGGCGCGCAGCTCGGCGGCGCCCAGTCCGTCCCAGCCCGGGGCCTCGCCTTCCCAGGAGTCCTCGGCCAGCGGCACCCCGTCCTCGCCAATGCCGGAGAGTGCGGCGAATTGCGCCAGGGCGTGCATGGTGGTGCCGCGCCGTGCCGCGATCTGGTCCCAGCGCACCGGCTGCCCGTCCGGGCCCATCGCCGGGTGGAAGATCCTCACGTAGGCCTGAAAGCCGCGCGGGACCTGCCCGGCGACCAGGTTTGCGGCATCCGCATCCCCTCCTTGTTCCTGCAGCGCCGCCACGATCCATGCACCGGCATCCGGGGCCGTGAAGTTCAAAGTCATTCATTCAGGGTACCCATGTGCGGGGCGCGCCGCCCGCCGAACACCCGGCCGGGTGGCACCCGGGGCCGGTCCAATCCACGCAAGTCCTTCTAAAACTGGTAAGAATGGTATAACAGATCCCCGCAAGGAGCCCGCATGAGCATGTACCTTCCAGCCCTCCGCCACCCGGTCCACCGCTTTGCGCACCGCAGCATCGATTTCAGCTCGCGGATCGCGCTGATGGCCATCATCAACCGCACCCCCGACAGCTTCTACGATTCCGGGGCGACCTTTGTCCTGGCCTCCGCGGTGGACGCCGCCCTGGATGCGGTGGACGCGGGCGCCGACTGGATCGACATCGGCGGGGTGCCCTTCTCCCCCGGGCCCGCCCTGTCCTGGCAGGAAGAGGCCCAGCGGATCGTCCCGGTCATCGAGGCGGTTCGCGCCCACAGCGACGTGATCATTTCCGCAGACACGTTCAACCCCGAGGTTGCCGCCGCTGCCTTGGCCGCCGGCGCCGATGTCATCAACGACACCACCGGGCTGAGCAACCCGGAGCTCGGGCGGGTGGTCGCAGAGGCCGGGGCGCACCTGGTCATCACCCACTCGCTGGCCGCCCCGCGGACCGTCTACCCGCGCCCGCGCTACAAGGACGTAGTGGGAGAGGTCGCCGCGTACCTGCGCGAGAAGGTCGGCTTCGCCAGGTCCCTGGGGATCGGGGAGGACAAGATCATCGTGGACCCCGGGCACGACCTGAACAAGAACACCCGCCACACCCTGGAAATCACCGCCGGGTTCGAGGCCATCGCCGCACTGGGCTACCCGAGCCTCGCGGCGGTCTCCAACAAGGACTTCATCGGCGAGACCCTCGATGCCCCGAAGGCCGAACGCACCGCCGGGTCGCTGGCCGCGGCCACGATGTGCATCATGAACGGGGCGCGGATCATCCGCATGCACAATGTCCCCGAATCGGTTTCCACCATCCGGATGCTGGAGGCGGCAATGGGATGGCGCGAACCGGCATACCTGGCGCACAACATGGGAGATGTCAACGCCCCGGCCCACCCCGGGGCCCTGGGAGCCGCCGGCAACGCCGCGCGCACAGCGGCCCGGAAGGACGCCTGATGCGCAGGCTGCTTCCCGACCCCGCAGCGGACCCGGACGACGGGCAGCTGCTCGACTGGTACGCGCCCGGCGGCGGCACCGCACCCTTTGTCCGCTTCAACTTCGTCAGCTCGACCGACGGGGCAGCGAGCATCGGGGGGCTCTCCGGGGCGCTGGGCACCGCTGCGGACAAGCGCGTGTTCATGCTGCTGCGCCGGTTGGCCGATGCCATCGTCGTCGGGGCCGGGACTGTCCGCGCCGAGGGCTACGAGGGCGAGCTGCTCGATGCCGATTCGCGCGCCTGGCGCCTGGCGCACGGGATGCCCGAGCGACCGCTGCTCGTGGTGGTCTCCGGCCGCCTGGACCTGGATGCGCACAGCGAGCTGTTCACCCGGAACCCCGGGAAGATCCTGGTGCTGGCCTCCGGCTCGGCCGATCGGGGGCGCGCCGCGGCCCTGGGCGCGGTGGCCGAGGTCGTCTCGGCCCAGGCTCCGGGACCCGTCATCGACCCGCGCTGGATCATCGAGACCTTGCACGCCCGCGGCCTGCGCGTGCTCCACTCCGAGGGCGGGCCCACGCTGCTGGCCGATTTCCAGCGCGCGGACGCGCTCGACAGCCTGTGCGTGACCTACTCCCCCGTGCTGGCCGGCGGCGAAGGGCCCCGGATCGCCCGGGGCCGGCAGGGCGATGAACCCCGGCACCTGGGGCTGCACCTGCTGCTGGAGCAGGACGGCACCCTGCTGGCCGAATACCGCCGACGCTAAGGGCCGCACCCCGGGCCACGGCCCCGGGGACGGGGCGGGTGCATCCACCCAGCAAACCGGCACCCGGAACCGGTAGGATCGCTGCAGCGATACCGGGCTTTGGACCCGGCGCACTCCAGGGGCAAGGGACCCGCACGTCCCCTCCTCGACGCTCCCCGAACCGAAAGGCGGCCACGTGGCCCAGCGGCAAACCCATTATGAAGTCTTGGGCATTGCCCCCACCGCCAGCCCCCGGGACATCAAGTCCGCCTACCGCAAGGCGGCCCGGCTCACGCACCCCGACCACGGCGGCGACGCCCAGGACTTTGCCCGCGCCACGCTCGCCTACGAAACCCTCATCGACCCGGCCGCCCGCACCCGCTACGACCGCAGCTACGGCACCGAGTCCAGCTACCTGCGCGGGGGCGCCCCGGCACCCGGAGCCCACGGCACCGAACCGGCGCACCCCACAGGCGGCGGCGGGTCCATGCGCTTTGGCGCCTCGGGTTCCCGCCCCTCGGCCACCGACGCGACCATCTACCTGCCGGGGCTCGAGGAGCCCGGGGCCATCGACCGGGCCACCTCCATCCGCCAGGTCCACGGTGCACCGCGCAAGCGCGGCATCTTCGGCGCCCAGGCCCGCCTGGCCCGCGAGAACCGCTCGGTGCAGCTGCTCTCACGCCAGGTGCTCACCGCACTGCCCTCGGCCCGGCTCGTCAACGGGCTGCACGCCCCCGGCGGCGGGTACATCGACCACGCCCTGCTCGGCGGCTACCGCCTGGCCCTGGTGCATTCGATGCTGCTGCCCCGGGGCGTATACCGCTGGGACGGCTCGACCCTGTTGCGCGACGGCAAGCACATCGACCCGCCGCGCCTGGGACCGGTGGTGCACCAGATGCAGGGCCTCTTCCCCGAGCTGAACGTGACCGGGTGGACGGTGATCCTGTCCCCCGACGGGAACCTGCACGAACCGGTCATCGACTACGCGCGCGGCGCCGAACCCGGGCCGATGAACGTGCTCAACGTGGTCAACGCGGTGAACCTGGTGCGGGAAATGAAGATGTTCCTGGGCACCGGGCCGACCCCGCATGTGGTGGATCGCACCATTTTGGCCCGGCTCATCGGCGGAATGTACTAACCACGTGCGCTCCGGCGGCTCCCCCGGGCGGTCCCCGGAACCGCCGGTGAACCGCCGCGGGTGCGCCCGGCACCATGCGCGGGCCCGGCGCACCGTAAACTGGGGTGCGTGTTCCGAATCCTTTTTTACACTCCCGAAATTCCCGGCAATACCGGCAACGCCATCCGCCTGGCCGCGGTGACCGGCGCCGAACTGCACCTCGTCGAGCCGCTGGGCTTCGACTTCGAGGACTCCAAGCTGCGCCGCGCCGGCCTGGACTACCACGACCTGGCCGTGGTCACCGTGCACCCGGACATCGAATCCGCCTGGGCGGCCCTGGCCCCGGCCCGCGTCTTCGCCTTCACCTCCGAGGGCGGCACGCTCTACACGGAGGTGTCCTACCAGCCGGGCGACGTGCTGCTCTTCGGCCCCGAGTCCGTCGGGCTGCCGGCGGAGTTGAAGAACGATGCGCACATCACCGCCACCGTCAGGTTGCCGATGCTTCAGGCCCGCCGCTCGCTGAACCTCGCAAATTCCGCATCGATCGCGCTCTACGAGGCCTGGCGCCAGCACGGCTTCGCCCCCGGCGGCACACACTAAATCCCTAGCCTTCTGCCCTATGCTTACACGTGGCAATAACCGGCCACCCCCGCTCTTTGAAAAGGATGGCAACATCATGACCGGCACCGATCCTGCATACCCTGCGCACCGCGGCGACGAGAACGACGACGACCTCGGCATGGATCTTGTCGATGCGGTGTCCACGGACGCCGAGTCCCCCGCACGGCGCCCGCTGAAGAGGTGGATGTTCGTGGTCGCGGCCCTGGCGGTGGTCGTCATCGGCCTGGTCGCCGGGCTGGTGAACCTGATTCCGACCAACTACGTTTCCAAGGTCGAGCGCGCCTCCGACCAGGTCGTCGCCCAGGCCGATCTCGAGGGCGGCGGGCATGCGGTGCTCAAGACCTCCGCGAAGGCCGACGCCGGGATGGTCGAGTTGACCGGCTTGCCGGCCATCGACCCCACCGAGGACTACGTGGTGTGGCTCATCGAGGCCTCCACCGACCGGCCCACGCTGCTGGCCACCATCACCCCGTCGGACAAGCCCGTCAAGGAGGGCTTCAACGGCGTCGACAAGCTCGCCTCCGTCATGGTCTCGGTGGAACCGGGCGACGGAAGCAGCACCGCCCCGAGCACCGAGCCGTTGGCCGTGCTGGACCTGCCCGAAGCCAAGTAACGCACCCTTTGCGGTCCCGGCGCGGCACCCGCGCCGCCCACGACGAGTGGGCCGCCTCCCCTGCGACAGGGAGGCGGCCCACTCGTGTTTAAGGCGCTTCCGGCCCGCGGCTGGATGCGCCGGGGCCGGAAACGCCCGGGCTAGAAGCCGGCGATGGTGTCCGCGGCGTTGACCGCGACCACGTGGAACGCCTCGGCCAGCGCACCGGGCGCGAACCCCGCCGCGGCGCCCTGCGCCTGGCACTGGGCGCGCACGTAGCGTTCCATGGCCGGCACGTCGGGGTGCTGGCTCAGGTGCTGGCGCAGTGCCGCAAGCTTGAGCTCGAACACCTGCGTGATCTCCACCCGGTGGTTTTCGCGTTCGGCCGGGGCCCCGTAGAGCCAGAGCCACGGCAGCTTGTACGCCTGCAGCCCCTGCTCCAGGAGCTCCGGGTAGGAGAACGGGTTCTCCACCGCCGGGTAGATGGCACGGGTCACCGCCTCCCCGCAGGCCAGGTGGTCGGGGTGCGAGCGCTGGATCCGCTCCCAGTTGCGTTCCGGGTGCATGGCCAGCACGACGTCGGGGCGCAGCGCGCGGATCAGCGCGACCACCTGCTTCATGACGCGGTGGTTGGGCTCCAGGAACCCGTCGGCCTCCCCCAGGAAGTGCACGGTGTCAACGCCCACCAGGGCCGCCGCGGCGCGCTGCTCGGCATGCCGGGTGGCGGTGATCGCCTCGGCGGTGCGCGCGTCGAAGCCCCCGGCATCGCCGTCGGTCATGATGCAGTACTCGACCTGCACGCCCGCGGCGGTCCAGGCCGCCACGGTGCCCGAGGCCCCGAAGTCCAGGTCGTCGGGGTGCGCGCCGAAGCACAGCACCCGGCGCACCTGCTGCACGGCCGGATCGAAGATGCCCACGTGCCTAGCCCTTGCGCCGGCGGATCTCGGCGGCGGCCTGCGGCAGCACCTGCGCCAGGTCGCCCACGATGCCCAGGTCCGCGATCTCGAACACCGGTGCGTCGGGGTCCTTGTTGACCGCGATGATGGTCTTGGCGGTCTGCATGCCGGCCTTCTGCTGGATCGCCCCGGAGATCCCGGCGGAGATGTACAGCTGCGGGGAAACCGTCGTGCCGGTCTGCCCGACCTGCGCGGAGTGGTCGATCCACCCGGCGTCGGTGGCGGCGCGCGAGGCACCCACCGCCGCGCCCAGCGCGTCGGCAAGGTCCTCGACGGGGCCGAAGTCCCCGTCCACGCCGCGTCCGCCGGCGACCACGAAGCGAGCCTCGGAGAGCTCCGGGCGGCCGGTGGCGGCGTGCTCGGCGGTGGCGGTGATGCGGGCCGCCGGGCCGGTCTCCCCGAGTTCGAGCTCGTGCACCGGGGCTGCCGCGCCGGCGGCGGCGGCCGCCTCGGGCAGCTCGACGCTGTTGGCCTTGAGCGTGATCAGCGCCGGGCCGCGGGTCACCTGCGCCTTGACGGTGTAGCTGCCGGCAAGCACCGGCTTGGTCACGGTCAACTCCGCGTCGACGTCGATGGCGTCGGTGATGACCCCGGCGTCCAGGCGCACCGCGGCGCGTGCGGCGATTTCACGTCCCTCGACGGTGTTGGGCAGCAGCACCGCGGTGGCGCCCGATGCGCGCACGGCCGCCTCCAGCAGCGAGACCGCCGGGGCGATGAGCCCGGTGGCGTCCAGGCCGCCGGCCGCGGCGTAGAAGCCGGTGGCGCCCGCGGAGGCGAGCCCGGACAGTGCGGCGGCGTCGGCCGGGCCGCCCAGCACCGCGCTGGCCTCGCCCAGGCGGGCGGCCAGGGCCAGCAGCTCGCGCTGCCCCTTGGTCGGCGTGCCGTCGGGGGCGTGGATGTATACCAGGATGTTCGACATGTTGTTCCCCTTGAAAGTGGTGCTAGATCAGTTTCGCGTCGGCCAGGAAGTCCACCAGCGCGATGCCGGCCTCGCCGGAATCGGTGATGACCTGCCCCGCGGCGCGCGGCGGGCGCGGCGCGGCCTCGAGCACGCGGGTCGCGGACCCTGCGGCGCCCACGGCCCCTTCGGCCAGGCCCAGTTCGGCGAGCGTGAGCGTGGTGACCTTCTTCTTCTTGGCCGCCAGGATCCCGCGGAAGTTCGGGTAGCGCGGCTCGTTGGCCTGGTCGGTGACCGAGACCAGCACCGGCAGCGCGGCTTCCACGGACTGGGTCCCGTCCTCGCCGGAGCGCAGCCCCGTGACCGTGGTGGTTCCGGGCGCGATCTCCAGCTTCGACAGGTTGGTCAGCTGCGCCACGCCCAGGCGTTCGGCCAGCTGTGCGGGGACCAGCGAGGTCTCCGCGTCGGTGGAGGCCATGCCGGTGAGCACCACGTCGAAGCCGCCCAGCTGCTTGATGGCGGTGGCCAGCACCAGGGAGGTTGCCCCGGCGTCGGAACCTGCCAGCGCGGGATCGGAAATGTGCACGCCCGCGGCCGCCCCCATCTGCAGGGACTTCTTCACGGCGTTCGCCGCTGCGTCGGGCCCCATGGTCATGGCCGTGACGGTGTTCCCGGCCTTGTCACCGCCGCGGGACTCGGACAGTGCCAGGGCCGCCTCGATGGCGTACTCGTCGAGTTCCGACAGGACCGAATCGGAGCGGTCCAGGCGTTGCCCCGGTGTGGTCAGGTGCCGCTCGAATTGGACATCTGGCACGTGTTTGACCAACACGAGAATGTTCAGGGGCGTGCCGGTGTTCTGGCTCATTGCTGCCTTTCTGGAAACTTGGACAGATCTGCGTGGGAGAGGGCGTCCGGTGCGCACCGGGCGCCGCCGATGGCGGGCGGGACCGGCCGATCTCCCAGGGTCCATCGTATCGGTGCCCGGAGGCGCCCGCTGGCCCGGCCCCGGGCGGACGGCGGCGCGGGGCGGGTGCACCGGCGCGGCAAACGCGTGCGCACACGGCAAACGCGGCGCACCGGGCGCCGGGAAGGGTCCCGGCCGCCGGCACGCCGCGTCCGTCAATGTTTCACCGCATTGCTCCGTGTTGCGCGGTGTGACCGCCGGCGGCACCGGCCATGTTGCGCCGTGTGTCGCCCGGGGTTCGCCGCTACTGGGCCGGGGTTTCGCCCACCGTCACGGTGGTCGACTCCGCCGCGCCGCCGCGGGTGTAGTGGACCACCGTGGTGCCGCCGGCCGGGATCTCGCGGATCGCGGCGGTCAGCGAGGTGCTGTCGGAGATGCTGCGCGCATCCACGCCGGTGATCACGTCGCCCGCCTTCAGGTCCGCCTTGGCCGCCGGGCTGTCGGCGACGACCTCCTTGACCTCGGCACCGACGCTGAATGAGGAGGAGTTCCCGCCGTTGGCGCTGGCGGCCTTGGCCTGCACGGTGACCCCGAGCAGCCCGTGGGTGGCCGAGCCGTTGTCGATGATGTCGTTGGCGATGCGCTTGGCGTAGTCGATCGGGATGGCGAATCCGACGCCGATCGATCCGCTGTCGCCCGAGGAGCCGGCGCTGGAGCCGGAGGAGGCAATCGCGACGTTCACCCCGATGATGTTCCCGTTCACGTCCACCAGCGCGCCGCCGGAGTTGCCGTGGTTGATGGCCGCGTCGGTCTGGATCACGTTGATGAAGATCGAGCCCTCCGAGCTGGATTGCTGTTGCTGCTGCTCCGGGGCGCCGGGGAACTGGAAGTTGAACTGGTTGCCGTTGTCGTTCGAGTCGCTGCCCTCGGACTGCTTGGGCACCGCGGAGGAGGCGACGGAGATGGTGCGGTTCAGCGTGGAAATGATGCCGTCGGTGACGGTTCCGCTCAGGCCCAGCGGGGCGCCGATCGCGATTGCGGTGTCGCCCACGTTCAGGCTCCCGGAGGTGCCCAGCTCGGCCGGGACCAGGTCTTGCGCCTCGATCTTGATCACCGCCAGATCCGAGAGCGGGTCGGTGCCCACCACGGTGGCGTCGTGGACCTTCCCGTCGGAGGTGCGCACCGCGATCTTCGGGCTGCTGGTGGTCCCGCCCAGGGTCACCACGTGGGTGTTGGTCAGGATGTGCCCGGCCTTGTCCAGGATGATGCCCGAGCCCGAGCCCGCCTCGGAGTTGCCGGCGACGTCGATGGTCACGACGCTGGGGCTGGCCTTGGCGGCCGCCGCGGTGACCGCTGTGACGTTCTTCGGGTTGTTGATGACCACATCGCCCTGCGGGGTGGTGCTCGACGAAGCGGCTGCCGTGGGATTGGAGTTCATCACGTAGTTGGCGCCCACTGCGCCGCCCGCGCCGATGATGGCGGCGGCGACCATGCCCACGATCAGGGCACCGGAGGTGAACTTCTTCGGCGAGTTGTTCCGGGCCGGGGGCAGCGGTGCACCGAAGGCGGAGGCGTGTTCTTCTGCGGTCGGGGTGCCGTAGGGCGAACCGCCCTGCGGCGTGGAGTTCCAGGCATGCGCCGGCTGCTGCGCCGGGGCCGGGGCCCCGTAGGGATGCTGCGGCTGTGCCCCGGTTGCCGAACCCTGCGCGGGGGCGCCCTGGGCCGATGCGCCCGGTGCCGGTGCGTCCTGGTCCGGGTTCCCCGAGTGGCGCGGCAGTGCCTGCGTCGGATCCGCGGCCCCCTCGATCCGGGAGACCGGCTGCGTGCCCTCGGTGCCCGCGGCCCCGTCGCCGGATCCGCTGGCGGGGGTGCTCGGCGGGGTCGCGGGCCGCGGCGGCACGGCACCGGATTCCGGCTGCCGTTCCGGATCTCGCCCGGTGCCCGGCTGCTCAAACTGGTTCTCGCTCATGACTGTTCTTCCCATCCCTGACGGTGGATTCCTCTGCGTTTCCTGGTTACAACTATGCCCGTACGGGCTGTGGCGGCGAAAAGGAGAACCTGAGTGTCGGCTGTGAGAAGGTGTGATCCGGAAACCGCCGGCCCAGTGCACCGGCGATTCTGTGGACTCGCGCGTTTCACCCACCTAGAATCAACATCGACAGCAGAATCCGGAAAGTTGCATGCAATCAGGCAACGATACGCGCATATTCTGCGGCCGACCATGCAAGGGTGAAGGAAAACCATGAAATCGCTCCCCCGGCGGATGGCACTTGTTGCCTCCGCAGGAATCTTGTCCCTGTTCATGCTTGCACCCCCGGCCCTGGCCGACTCCCCCGTGCAGATCCCCCCGGGGCAGTTCGTCGTGGACCAGGCCAACGTCCTGGGTTCGGATGCCTCCGAGGTCGAGGACGCGGTGAAGCAACTGAAGCGGGACACCGGCCAGTCGCTCTACGTCATCTACGTGGATACCTTCACCAACCCGGACAACCCTGACGAGTGGGTCACCGAGGTGGCCAAGTCCAAGAACATGGGCACCAGCGACGTGGTGCTGGCCGTCGCCGTCCAGGATCGCAACGCCAGGTTCACCACCAACGACCGCAGCGAGTTGCACGCCTCCGGCCAGGACATCTTCAACCAGATGGTTTCCCCCGAGCTGTCCGACGAGCAGTGGGCCGCAGCTGCCCTGGGCGCGGTCAACGGCATCGAGAACGTCTCCAACGGCATGACCCCCGACGGCGAGCAAGCCGCCACCGGCCCGAACGGTTCGGGTTCCAACGGCGGATCCGGCGGCGGCACCGCCGGCTGGCTGCTGGTCGGCGGCGTCGTGGTGGTCGGCGGGGCAACCGCCTGGGCGCTGACGCGCCGCAAGAAGCTCCCCGCGCAGCTCCCCCAGGTGGCCACCGGCCCCGACGGCAAGCCGCTGGACCCGCTGGCATCGCTCAGCATCCCGGAATTGCGCACCAAGGCAGGGAGCCTGCTCATTGCCGCCGACGACGCCATCCGCTCCTCCGAGCAGGAGGTCGGCTTTGCCCAGGCACAATTCGGCGAGACGGCCATCAAGCCCTTCGCCGAGGACATCGAGACGGCCAGGACCCACATGTCCGAGTCCTTCAAGCTGCAGCAGCAATTGGACGACGAGATCCCCGACACCGAGGAAGAACAGCGCTCCTGGCTAGGTGAGATCATCCGCCGCTGCGAGGCCGTGAATGAGACCCTCGAGCAGCACACCGAGGAGTTCGCCTCGCTGCGCGAGCTGGAAAAGAACGCGCCGGAGGCCGCCGCCTCGCTCAAGGCCCGGATCGAGCCGCTGCGCCAGCGCGTTGGCACGGTCCAGGGGCAGCTCGCCGAGCTTGCGGCCCGCTACACCGACGGCGCACTGAACCAGGTCCACACGAACATCGCCGAGGCCACCGAACGGCTGGACTTCGCCAACACCGCGGTGTCCACCGCCGAGGCGAAGATCGCCGCGGCCGAAACCGCCGAGGCCGCCGTTGCGGTCCGCGCCGGGGAGGACGCCGTGCACCAGGCCACCGTGTTGCTCGATGCCGTCGCCCATGCCGGAGACGACCTGGACAAGGCCCGCGCCGACCTCGAGTCCATGGTCTCCACCGCCGCCCAGGACCTGGCCCAGGGACGCGCCCTGGTCGCCAACGGTTCCAACCCGGAGCTGGCCGGACCGGTCGCCGCCCTGAAATCCGCGCTGTCCTCGGTCCAGGCGCAGGTCGGCACCGGACGGGTGGACCCGGTCGCCCTGCTGGCCGAGGTCGATGCGGGGCTTCGTCCACTGAACGAGCAGCTGAACCAGATCCGCGATGCGCAGGAACGCAGCCGCCGTGCGGCCGACCAGCTGCAGGCGGCCATCCGCTCCGCGCAGATGAAGATCAGCGGCACCGACGACTTCATCCGCGCCCGGCGCGGCGGCGTCGGCGCCACGGCCCGCACCCGGCTGGCAGAGGCCCAGCGAAACCTCGAGGAAGCGCTGCGCCTGGCCTCCTCCGACCCGGTCAATGCCCTGTCCTACGCCGAGCATGCCTCGGCACTGGCCGACCAGGCCGCCCGCGAGGCGGAGAACGACGTCAACGGCTTCGGCGGCGGCTTCGGCGGCGGCCGGGGCGGAAGCAACGGCCTGGGCGGCGCCATCCTCGGCGGCATCCTTATCGATTCCATCCTGCGCGGCGGCTCGCACTCCGGTGATTCCGGCGGCGGCATCTTCGGCGGCGGCGGGTTCGGCGGATTCGGCGGCGGCGGCGGAGGTGGCTTCGGCGGCGGGTTCGGCGATGGCGCGGGAGGCAACTTCTAGGCGGCAGCACCCCAGCACCGGCACCGACCGCTCCGGTCGGTGCCACGGGTCACGGCAACCGACCGGGCCCCCACAGATTGCAGTACTGCGGTTCCGGCACCGGAAGCGCGACAGAAGAAGATCAACCAGTCAGTCAACGAAAGGTCTCACCGTGGCAAAGCAGTCTATTTTTGGTCGAGTCGCCCAGCTGGCCAAGGCCAACATCAACGCCATGCTCGATTCGGCCGAGGATCCCCAGAAGATGCTCGACCAGATGGTCCGCGACTACACCGACAACATCGCCGAGGCCGAAACCGCAGTCGCCCAGACCATCGGCAACCTGCGCATGATCGAGGAAGACTACAACGAGGATGTCCAGGCATCCTCCGACTGGGGCAGCAAGGCCCTGGCCGCGTCGGGCAAGGCCGATGAGTTCCGATCCGCCGGCGAGACGGCCAACGCCGACAAGTTCGACTCGCTGGCCAAGGTCGCCATCCAGCGCCAGATGCAGGCCGAGTCCGAGGCGAAGTCCTCGGAGCCGACCATCACCTCGCAGCGCGAGATCGTCGAGAAGCTCAAGTCCGGACTGGACGCCATGAAGTCCAAGCGCCAGGAACTGGTTTCCAAGCGCGACGAGCTCGTGGCCCGCGCCAAGTCCGCCCAGGCGCAGAACCAGGTGCAGGAGGCCGTTAAGTCCATCGACATCATGGATCCCTCCAGCGAGGTGGGCCGCTTCGAGGAAAAGATCCGCCGCGAAGAGGCCCGCGTGCGCGGCGCCGCCGAACTTGCCTCCTCGTCGCTGGACGCGCAATTCAACTCGCTGGAGGACATGGGCGAGCAGACAGAGATCGAGGCACGCCTGGCCGCGCTCAAGGCGCCGAAGACCGCGCCCTCGATCACCACCGGCGCGGACGAGTAACCAACCCCGCGCACACGCACCGCGGCGGCCCCGTGGCCGCCGGCCAACAGGACGGACGGGTGCCTTTGCACACCGGGATGATTCCGGTTCGCAGGGCCCTCGCCCGTCCTGTTGCCGTTCCGCTGCAAACCCGGCCCGCCGCAACCCCGGCCCGGGCTCCCCCGACCGCGTCCCGTGCCCTCACCGGCCACGACCCCGCATTCATCTTTCGGTTATCCACAGATTTGCAAACCCTCTGGATACGAACCCGGCGGATCGGGCATGCTCAAAGGCATGAACACCGAGCAGTTCACCCAGTTCCTGGGCCAAAGCCGCGGATACACCGGCCAGGGCTCCACGCCCGGCCACCCCGTGTCCCGGGCCGATCGCTTGCGCCTGCTGCTCGCCGCCGAGGAATTCTTCGTTGCCACCGCCACTGAGCTGGCCACCGGGTCAACCTCTCCCACCGAGGCCGCCATGGTCGCACTGATCGTCGAACGTGCCCACCGGCGCACAACCTACACCCAGATCCTCGCCGCACAATCCGCCCAACGCACCCTGGCCCACGAGTTGCCGCTCGAAACCATGGAGCAGCTCTCCGCCACCGTGGCCGACCCCGCACCGTTCCTGGCAGGGAAGAGCTCCTTGCCCGCCGACCCGCTGACTGCGCCGATCGGGCGGCTGCCCCACAAGGACACCGCGGACTTCCTGCAGCACCTGTTGGGGACCGCATACTTTGAGGTCCGTGACCGGATCAAGGCCGCCACCGCACTGGCACCCCACGTGGATGTCAACGGGATCAGCCGACCGGCCCGCTACCCCAAGCTCTCCGAGGACGCCCAGTCGGGGACGGTTGACCCCAGGCACGCAATCCAGCTGGCGAAGAAGATGGACAAGGTTGCACCCGTCATCAAAAAGCAACCCAAGGCCGAGGAGCTCGCCACCACATTGGAGGACAAGGTCCTGGATTCGTTGCGCACCCAGGGTCCCCAGGCGACCGGCAAGCTCGTCACCGCCTGGCAGCGCCACCTGGAGGAATCTGCTCCCAGCGAGCCCAGCGACGAAGAGATCGAAGCCAAGACCGGTATCTTCCTGACCCGCCGCACCGAGCACTTCTCGTACTTCAACCTATGCATGCTCAACGTGGATGCGGAGATCTTCCTGTCGCACTTCGCCAACGCGGATAACGCGCGCACCGCTGCGGGCAACAGGGACGGTCTTGCCCGCGATGCCGCGGCCCGGGCCCAAGGACCCGTTGGCCAGGACGGCAGCGCCATGAATCTGAACGACGCGCTACCGATTCCCGCTTGGGCGGTTGCCCCGGATGCCGCGACAAACGAGCTCCCCCGGGCCGCCGACACGGACCCTGGGTTCGCCGCCACCAAGGACGACAAGGCCAACGAAGCCAACAAGACCAACATTGGCGAAGAGCCGGCGACGCCTGCCCCAGGGATTCCCGAAGAGGCCCCGACAGGGCACTGGCAGGAGGATGCTTCCCGCCTTGACGGATTGACACCGGCACGTCGCCACCTCCAATCAATCCTCAACGCGCTGCACAGCGTCGCTGGTTCCGCCAAGGGCGGCAAGGGCCGGGCCAGGGCGACTTTGGTGGTCCACTGCCAACTCGAAACTCTTCTGGGGCTGGCCGAACGAGCCGGCATCAGCGCCCACGGGCTGGACATCAGCCCCGGAGAACTCAGACGGATGTTGTGCGACGCAGGCGTATTGCCAGCCACGTTCAACGGCGAGAGCCAGCTCCTGGATCTGGGCCGCGAACAGCGGTTCGTCCCGGACTACATGCGGGAGGGCATCCTCGCCAGGGATGGCGGATGCCTGGTTCCGGGTTGTGCCGTGCCGCCGGAGCACTGCGAAATGTGCCATATCGACTCGTGGGAGGACGGAGGGGTGACGAGTGTGGAAAACATCGGCCCCGGTTGCAGTTCGCACCACCATGATTTCCACTCCGGGAAGATACAACTGGTCCGGGACGGCGATGGCTTGCCTGCGGTCTTGTTGCCCAAGTACCTCGATCCGGAACAGATCCCGCGGCGCAACGACTACTGGCAGCACCGGCGGCAAACCAGCCCCAAGCTCTTCTAGCCGCGATCCTGCATGCCACCGGCTCGATTGGGTGCCACGATTCGGAAAATCGTTCAGGCGCAAGAAAGGCCCTGCGGATCCGTGGATCTGCAGGGCCTTCGTTGTGGAGATGGGGAGAATTGAACTCCCGTCCGATGTGGTGTTGCCAGGTCTTCTCCGGGCGCAGTTTGCGTTGGATTTTCTCTGCCCCAGTCGTCTTGCAAACAAGCGGCTGGTCCGGGCACAGTTACCTAAATTATGCGGGTCGTTCCGGTAACACTAACTTCCCGCAGTGGCTATCTAAATGACGTAAGGAACAGGGGCGATAGCATCCCCTGGCTTACGGACTGTCTGGCTGCTTAGGCAGCGAGAGCGAAGTCAGTGCGCTTTGAGTCGGCACTTATTGTTTTGCAAAGATCGTTAACGAGATAACTTTGCATCCTCGGCCCGCTTCACATGTCGCGACTCACACCGTCGAAACCGATCATCCCCGTATTTTGTTGTCAATGAGCAGCTTGCGCTACCCCAACCACACGGATCAACCGTGCATACCTAGTCTAACGCACATTCGCGTCACGTCTATTCCTTTGGCGCGACGAGGCTTAGTCGCGCACCCCGCGGTTTCGTTCCCGCATGGTGCGCAGCGCTTCGCGGTTGTCCTGCTTCTCTCGCAAGGATTGGCGTTTATCGTATTCCTTTTTGCCCCTGGCCACACCGATTTCGATCTTCGCGCGCCCGTTCTTGAAGTAGAGGCTCAGCGGCACGATCGTCAGACCGGCCTCGTTGATCTTGCGCTCGATCTTCAGGAGTTCCATGCGGTGCAGCAGCAGCTTGCGTCGCCGCCGTGCGGCGTGGTTCGTCCACGAACCGTTGAGGTACTCCGGAATGTAGACGTTCTCGATGTACAACTCGTTGCGGTAGAACTGCCCAAACCCGTCGACCAGCGATGCCTTGCCCTCACGCAGCGACTTGACCTCGGTCCCGCTGAGTACCATGCCGGCCTCGTAGGTATCGAGAATCTCGAAGTCGTGTCGGGCCTTGCGGTTGCTTGCAATGATCCGCTCTTGCGGGTCTTTCTTAGACACGTTGGCTTCTCCTCTCCGCGAGTGGTTTCTTCACTTGGCGAGCTTATAGCTTACCGCTAGAGAAGTCCCAATGGGTTTACGGCTGTACCGTTGACGATGGTCTCAAAGTGCATGTGGCAGCCGGTGGAGTTGCCCGTGGTGCCGACGTAGCCGATGAGCTGGCCCTGCTTGACGTTCTGGCCCACGCTGACAACCACGCGCTGCATGTGGTGGTAGTTTGTGGCCAGCGCCCTGCCCTTGACCACGCCATGGCTGATGGTGACCTTGTTTCCGGAGGTTCCACCCCAGCCAGCCATCCACACTTCTCCGTCGGCAGCGGCATGCACCGGAGAACCACACTGCCCGCCGAAGCCCCAGTCGACGCCGGCGTGCACGTAGCCGCCACGCCCCCCGTAGTCGATCGTTCCGGACGGAGTGGGTCGCCAGCCAAAGCCCGAGGTCTGTCGTCCACCGGATACGGGCTTGACCAGGCCCCACGAGCTACGTTCCTGGGGAACGGCTTGCGGCTTCGGAGCCACGTATTGGGGCTTGACGTAGGTGTCCTTCTTTTTCTGCCGCGCGGCTTCTTCCTTGGCCTTCTTGGCTCGCGCCGCTTCCTCGCGCTCCCACTTGGCCTTTGCCTCGGCGATGCGCTTGCGTTCGGCCTCCGCGGCCTTGCGCTTGCGTTCGGCTTCCTCACGGATCAGCCGTTCCTGCCGCTCCTTGATGTCAGCATTGACCTGTGCCTTTTCGACTTCTTCGGCGCGCAGTCTTTGCTGGATTCGCGGACGCTGGGCCAAGAGCTCGGCACTCAAGGCGTCGGTCTGGGTGATGATGCCGTCGAGCGACTGCTTCTTGGATTCCGCATCGTCTCGGGCTACTTGTTCACGCGCCAGCGCAGCGTCGGCGGCGGACTTGAGGTCGGTGATTTCGGCTTCAACCGCTGCCAACCGCAACTTGGCGTTTGCGTCGGTGGCGGACTGCTCGGAGAGGGCATCAAGCGCCGCGTTCTGCGAACGCATGGCTTGGTCGGCCAGGTCCATCCCTGCTGCCAAGTTGCCGTCGGACGTCGCGTTCAACAGCAAGGACAGGTCGGACGAGACCCCTCCACGCTTGTAGGCCTCAGTGGCGATCTGGCCAATGATTTGCTTGGAGTCCTCCAGCTTCGCCTTGCCCTCGGCAATCTTCACGTTCAGCTGGTCGCGGGTTTCGCGGGCAGCCTGTACCCGACGGGCGAGGTCCGCCGCTTCGTCGGAAGCTCGGCGCACCCTGCCCTGGGCATCGGCCAAGGCTTGCTCGGCAGCGGGAAGCTGCGCCTGCAATCCACGGAGTTTTGCGTCGGTGGCCTTGATATCACCGTCAAGGACTTCAAGATCCTCGGAGAGATTGTCGATGTTCTGCTCTACCTGGGCCTTGCGGTCATCTAGCTCGTCGGCGTGGGCGCCTACGCCTCCTGAAACCAGGAGTGCGATGGAAAGCGCACCCACGGCCCCTGAACGCGCAATCCGGCACCATACTGCTTTGGCTAACATAAATGTCCTTTGAGTCCTATGGGAATCGAGTCTGACATGAGGAAGCGACGCACTAAACCTTCAAGTAGCGTCGCAAGGTTACCAACGACGATACACCAGCCAAAACCACACCCAGCAGGATCAGCCATGGCGCGACCATGAATACCTCGCCGGTGGAAATGAACGCCGTGTCCTTGTAGTCCAGGGCCAGCTTGTCGTCGATAAGGAATCTCACGGCAGCCCACAAGACCCCGGAGGCCAACAGCGCACCAATCAGCGCGGAGATGACACCTTCCAGGACAAAGGGTAGTTGGAGTGAGGACTTCGAGGCACCAACCAGGCGCATGATGCCGGTTTCTCGGCGACGCAAGTAGGCCGATAGGCGAATCGTCGTGCCCACGAGGAGCACGGCACACAGGATCATCACCCCGGCAATGCCGATGGCGACGAAGGAAGCGATATTGATGATGGAGAAGATCTTTTCCAGCAACTCCCGTTGATCTACCACGACGTCCACGCCATCCATCGACGAGAAGAGCTCCTTGATGATCTGGTATTTCTCCGGATCGACCAGCGAAACGCGGAACGACTCGGGTAGTTGGTCCGCCGTGACCGTTTCGCTCATCGAGGAGTTCTCGAACTGTTCGCGGAAGTGGGTGAGCGCCTGCTCCTTCGATTCGTACTCGAAGTTATCCACATATGGCTTGACGGCCGCCGAGCCCAGCATGGACTTGATTTCGCCGCGCTCGCCTTCCGTGACCGCGCCCTCGGCGCAGTTGGTACCTTCGTTGTGTTCACCGCAGAGGTAGATGGCCACCTGGACCTTGTCGTACCAGTAGCCCTTCATCTGCGTGATCTGCATCTGCATTAGGGCGGCGGTGCCCACGAACGTCAACGAAATGAGTGTGACCAGGACGACGGATACGACCATGGAAAGGTTGCGGCGGAGGCCTGAGCCTACTTCGCCAAGAATGAATCCGAGTTTCATGGCATGTCGTCCTCAGTGTCGAACGGTGCAAAGGCCTGGTTACCTGTCGACGGTCTGTGCCATGTGCTGTGATCGGCCTGTCGCAATTCGCGTGTGCCGTCCTGGTTGATCACCGGGATCATCGAGGTGTATTCGCCGGCGATTTCATCGCGCATGATCTTGCCGAGCGAAAGCTCGACGACCCGGCGACGCATTGAGTTGACGATGCCGTCATCGTGCGTGGCCATGATCACCGTGGTGCCGTTTTGGTTGATCCGGTCCAGCACGTTCATGATCCCGACGCTCGTTGCTGGATCCAGGTTTCCCGTGGGCTCGTCGGCGAGCAGGATCTGTGGCTTGTTGGCAATGGCGCGGGCAATGGCCACGCGCTGCTGTTCACCGCCGGAAAGTTCATCGGGCTGGCGCTTTTCCTTGCCTTCGAGGCCCACAAGTTTCAAGACCTCTGGCACGTGGTCGCGAATGGCGCTTCGGCTTTCCCCGACCACCTGCATCGCAAAGGCGACGTTCTCAAACACGTTTTTCTGCGGCAACAGGCGGAAGTCCTGGAACACGACGCCGATGCCTCGGCGCAGCTTGGGCACGCGCCACGAGGAGATACGTGCAACGTTCTGCCCGGCAACGTGCACCGAACCACCGGTTGCGACGATTTCGCGAAGGATCAGGCGGAGGAATGTGGACTTGCCGGAACCGGAGGCCCCCACAAGAAACGCGAAGTCACCGCGGTCAATCTCAATGGTTACGTCGTCGAGGCCAGGGCGCGCATTCTCCGAGCCAAGGCGTGACTTTTGGTCATAGACCATCGTGACGTTTTCGAATCTAATCATCGCAGCTCTGCCCGCGGGATCGCCGGCGCATGATCCAGGCACGGGACTTTGTTGAAGGAAGTTGCAAAGCCAGCCCTTGAACTCTATCCGTCCCGGCAGCACACATCCGGGACAAAAAGCGGGTGTGTCACGAAACTGTGAGTCCGATGGGCGCGCACTGCGTATCCGATCCGTGACGTTCAACCGCGGACAGCAGACTCACCACCGCACGTGCAAGTCTCCCGCTAAGGCAACGACGTGCCCGCTCACGGCGCAGGGATCGATGATCTCGTGAACGACCGGGAATCGGCGCTATCCCAGCAACAACGGCGCTTCCGTCGCGGACTGGACCTGCTCGGGGGTGACGCCGGGAGCGCATTCGATCAACCGAAGCCCTGCATCCGTGATGTCGATGACGGCGAGATCTGTGATGATGCGTTGCACCACCGCGCGGCCGGTCAGCGGCAGGGAGCATTCGTTGACGATCTTCGCGCTGCCGTCCTTGGCCACATGCTCCATCAGGACAATCACGCGCTTGGCACCGTGGACCAGGTCCATTGCTCCGCCTGGGCCCTTGACCATCTTGCCCGGAATCATCCAGTTGGCCAGGTCTCCGACGGCGGACACCTGCATGGCACCGAGGATTGCTGCATCGATCTTGCCGCCGCGGATCATCGCGAAGCTGGTGGCCGAATCGAAGTAGCTGGCGCCGGGAAGCACGGTCACGGTTTCCTTCCCGGCATTGATCAGGTCGGGATCGACATCTGCCTCGGCGGGATACGGGCCAACGCCAAGAATCCCATTTTCCGATTGGAGCACCAACGTGCGGTCGGCCGGAACATAGTTCGGCACGAGCGTGGGCAAGCCGATCCCCAGGTTCACGTATGCACCGTCCGGCAGTTCAAGCGCGGCGCGTGCCGCCATTTCATTGCGTGACCAAGACATTGCCTAGGCCTCCTTCGTCAGCGGCCGGTCGCCCGATGCAGCGCCTGCTGCCTGCACGGTGCGCTTTTCAATTGGCTTTTCGATGTCGGTTCCGACTTCGACCACGCGGTGGACAAAGACCCCGGGCAGATGGATTGCATCGGGATCGAGTTCGCCAGGCTCGACCAGGTGCTCCACCTCGGCAATGCAGATCTTCCCTGCCATCGCCGCTACGGGCGAAAATTGCCGGGCGGCCTTGTTGAACACGAGGTTGCCATGACGGTCCCCGTAGGCCGCATGCACCAGCGCATAGTCGGTGACGATGGATTCTTCAAGGACAAAAGTCTTGGTTTCCCCGCCCGGCGCAAAGTCACGCTGGTCCTTGGGTTTGGAAGCCTGGACGATTTCTCCGTCTGGCCCGTATCGCTGGGGCAGCCCGCCCTCGGCCACCTGTGTGCCGACGCCGGTGCGTGTGTAGAAGGCCGCAATTCCGGCTCCGCCCGCGCGTAGTTTCTCGGCGAGCGTTCCCTGCGGGGTCAGCTCGAGCTCCAGTTCGCCTTTGAGGTAGCGGCGCGCAAATTCCTTGTTCTCCCCGACGTAGGAGGACGTCATCTTCGAAATCCGGCCGGCACCCAGCAAAATCCCCAGACCTTGCTCGTCGGTTCCGCAATTGTTCGAGACGATCTTGAGGTCGCCCACCCCGCTTTCCAATACCGCGCGGATCAGTGCGTTGGGATTTCCCGAGAGTCCAAATCCGCCCACCGCGATGGACGCAGATTCGGGGATGTCCGCCACTGCGGCGCCGGCAGATTCGTAGGTCTTGTCTAACATTCCTGCACTCCTGGGATTGCGGATGGACGATACCCGGAGACCACATACCGGTTGGCGCGAAGCACGCGTGCTTGGATGCTTGGCATCGCATGACCTGCGTGTGGTTCCTTAGCCACATCGTAGGACGTCCAAGCGGGAAATTCACCCATAGGCACCGAAGGGCCGTCGAACGGGCTGGCCGGCATCCCGAGATTGCGGCCGGGCCTTCGACCCGTGCGCCCATGTTCCTGCCTCCAGGCGGACAACGACGGAGGTCCCACAGGCACATGGTGAAATGTGCCTGCGGGACCTCCGTCGTGTTGGTGAGTGTTTAGGCCTCCGGGCGGCGCTGCGCGGCGCGCCAGCGGATCCCGGCGTCGATGAAGTCGTCGATGTCGCCATCGAGCACCGCAGAGGTGTTTCCAACCTCGTGTTCGGTGCGCAGGTCCTTGACCATTTGGTAGGGGTTGAGGACGTAGGAGCGCATCTGGTCGCCCCACGATGCCTTCACGTCGCCGGCCATCTGCTTCTTTTGTGCGTCCTGCTCGGCCTTTTTCACGAGCAATAGGCGCGACTGCAGGACGCGCAGCGCGGCCGCGCGGTTCTGGATCTGCGACTTTTCGTTCTGCATCGACACCACGATGCCCGTGGGGATGTGGGTCATGCGCACCGCGGAGTCGGTGGTGTTCACGGACTGCCCACCGGGGCCCGAGGAACGGTAGACATCGACGCGGATCTCATTTTCCGGGATCTCGAGGGAGTCGTTTTGCTCGATCAGCGGGATGACCTCGACCGCGGCGAAGGATGTCTGGCGGCGGCCTTGGTTGTCGAAGGGCGAGATGCGCACCAGGCGGTGGGTTCCGGCCTCGACCGACAGTGTGCCGAATGCGTAGGGGGCGTTGACCTCGAAGGTCGCTGACTTCAGGCCGGCCTCTTCGGCGTATGAGGTGTCCATGACCCGGGTGGGGTGGCCGTGTTTTTCCGCCCAACGCAGGTACATGCGCATCAGCATCTCGGCAAAATCGGCTGCGTCCACCCCTCCGGCCCCGGCACGGATGGTGACGACGGCCTCGCGCGAATCAAATTCGCCGGAGAGCAGGGTCACCACCTCCAGGTCGGCCAATGCCTTGCGCACCGACTTGAATTCGGTCTCGGCCTCCTGCAAGGTGTCGGCGTCGCCTTCCATTTCCGCGAGTTCGACGAGCACTTCCAGATCCTCGATGCGGTTGTGGATGACGGTCAGTCGCTCAAGCTCGGATTGGCGGTGCGAGAGCTTGGAGGTGACTACCTGCGCGGCGGCCGGGTTGTCCCAAAGATCGGGAACGCCGGCTTCCTCGGAGAGCATTGCAATGTCCGCACGGATGCGCGGCACATCGGAGACCTCTTCAATGGAGGCATAGGTGGAGCGCAGTGATTTGATTTCGGCAGAAAAGTCAGTTGAAGCCATGGTAGTTTCCAGCCTACGACATTTGCGGGGCCAGGCATTGCGCCGACCGGTGATTGTGCCCAATGCGTCCGGGCACGATGGGGCTGTGCTGCGGTTCGGATCCGGCCGGCAAGGTGTTCCCGGCGAGCGCAGTGGCCGAGGGCCAACCGGCGAGCGCAGTACCCATCGTCCCGTGCACGTGGGGCGGGGATTCAGCGTGAAAGCAGCGTCCGCGCATAGGCGTCCACCCGGATATTCACGCCGCCCGGGACCACCCAGCCGATGATCGGCGGGTGCACGACCGCACCGAGCCGCACATGTGCGGTGACTGCGTCCGGTTCCACCCCGGCGGCAACGATGTGCAGGTTGGAAAAGCCCGCCCCGGCGTTGACGTCGCCGAGGTATTTTTCCGCAGCGTGCCGGACCTCGGATGGCTGCAGGCGGAGCGTGGCAATGTCCTCACCGCCGGCGGTGAGCTCGAAGTTGTCGGCCGCCGCCGCGACCGCGCCGTCGGCCACCGACAGCAGCTTGTGCGCCTGGACGTTGACCGCCGTGGCGGCGAGCACGACGCTGATGGCCAGCAGGGCGATCGCTACCATTCCGATGATCAGCACCATGGATTGGCCCGCTTCGCGCCCCGGTGGAAGCAGGGTTCGCAACGCGCTCCGGTGGCCCCCGGAGCCCGGCCGGGGTGCGGGAGTGTCCCCCGGGCGGGGCTTCGCGCGTATTCCCGTGCGGCTACCCATATCGATCAACCCGTTGGGTTGCGTCGGATTGGACGCTGCCGGTGCGCCAGCTCCAGCCCTCGGGGAGCAGCGGGAGGACCGTTTCAACGGACACGTGGACCGTCACGGTGCTTCCCGCACTCAGGCAGGCGCCCCGGCAGCTGTAGGTGAAATGTGTGCGGCCGGGCCCGATCTCCATGTTGGCCGCGGCGCGTTGCACGGCATCGGCCGCCCTTGCACGGCCCTGGCCTTCGGTTTGGGCGGTGACGAAGACCTTGGCGGCGTGGTCCGCCGCTCCCACTGCGGCGTAACTGGCCGCCTGGACGTGCGCGGCACCCACCACCAGGTAGACCAGCGGCACCAGCAGCAGCACCACCAGGAAGATGAATTCGATGATGGACGAGCCGTCCTGGGTGCCGCGGGACGCCCGACGACGTATGCTGGTTGCTGCGGGGTTCGCAGCGGTTGTGGCCCGGATCGCGGCGGCGGGACGGCATGCGTTACCCGGGCACCGGCGCCGGGAACCGGCCTCCCGGGGAGCGGCGTGGCCTCGTGCCCTATCCATACCGCACCGACTCCCCCTGGACCACGAACTCGCCCATGAACGGGACCATGCCGAACAGCGGGATTCCTGCCCGCACGGTGATCCGCACGCCCGGTGTGCCGCCGATGTCGATGGGGGTGGCGTGCACGTTGGAAGCGAACCGGTCGCTGAGCGCCCCGCGGATCAGTTCCTGGGTGCGGCGCACCCCGTCGCCGGGCCCGCGGTCGGCCAGGGTTCCGTATCTGGCGCCGGCCGCCGCCGCATCCATGAGCGTGTTGCGCACATGCAGCGCAAAAGTCAGCTGCAGGATGCCCATGAAAACCGCAATCAGCAGCGCGGAGACCATCACGAATTCGGCGACCGCCGAACCCTGTTGGTTCTCCTGCGTGCCGTGCTTCCGGGATTCATGGGGCCGTGGCATGCGCGCGTCGCTAGCCCATCCCCGCAACCCGGTCGATCGCCTGGTTGAACAGCTCTTCCAGGCGCGGGCCGGCGATGGCCAGGAGCGCCGCAACGAGCAACGCGCTCATTAAAGTGATCATGACCCAACCCGGGACGTCCCCGCGTTCGTTGCGCTTGATGCTTCCGGCCAGGCCCATGGTGCGGGTCCCGACCCACATTCCCATGCCGATGACCATCAACCCGATCCTGTCTGCGATCCTCATGTTCCTTCTCCTTGCTGGATTGCCCCGCCGCCTTCACGGCCGCGGGAGCCTGGTGCTTCATGATGCGATGTCTTGCCCCGTGCCTTCGGTCCTTCCCCTCCCGGGGGCAGGTTGCCGACCCGAAGATGGCGGCGATGGCCATCAACGCCCGGGCAGCTTCGTCGGTGCCCCTGCCGGTGTGGCCTCGCCGCCTTCCGGTGGGCGGTTTGCGGTGTGATCCCTCCTGTCAGTAGTTCATGTCGATCAGCGCGAGCCCCGGGAACACCGCAAAAACGATGGTCAGCGGCAGCACGCCGAAAACTATGGGCACCATCATGCCGATTTCCTTTTTCCCCGCCGATTCCATCAGCTCGCGCTTGGCCGCGTCGCGCACGTCCTGGGCCTGGGCTCGCATCACCGCGGCGATCGGGGTCCCTCGCTCGGCCGCCACGGTGATCGCGTCGACGAATCGGGTCATGGCCGTCAACTGGATCCGGTCCGACATCTCCGCCAGGGCCTCGGCCAGGGTTGCCCCGGCGCGGACGTGGGCCAGCGTCAGCGCGAATTCCTCGCTGAGCGCTCCCCTGGAGGTGCGGGCCACCCGTTCGATGGATCCCACGGTGCTCTCCCCCGCGGCCACCGCCAACGCCATGAGTTCGGCGATCGTGGGGAACTGGGCCAGGATCCGCCTGCTGCGCCGGGTGGTCTGCTCCCCCAGGTACCAGTCGCGCAGCAGGTAGCCCCCGACGGCGCAAAAGACCAGCACGAGGAACGCGAACATCGGGTTGAAGCGCCCGGCCACGAGGTTCGCGGCCAGCATCGCGGCACCGGCCAGGGTCAGCCCGGCGGACCACAGCAGCTGCTGGGCACGGAAATCCAGCACGCTGATACCCAGCCCGGCCCGGGCCAGTCTCCGGGCCATGGCCTCGTTGCTGGGGTTCAGGCGCTGGGACAGCCTGGCCGCGTCGGCCAGCATCGGACCAAGAATGCGGCCCAGCGGGCCAAAGGGCGTCTGCGCCGCGAAGGACTCGTTGAGCATCCGCGATCCGCTGCGCCCGGCACGCAGGTGCGGGGCCACGCGTTGGGCGAAGGTGACCGGGCGCATCGCCGGGATCCGCACCAGCACCAGCCACAGCCCGCTGCCCAGGGACAGCCCGAGGACCAGCGACAGGATCATGGCGGAGCTCATCGGAACACCCGTTCTTCCTCGGGCAGCCGGCCGATGCGCATCATCGTCCGGTAGCAAATGAACGAGACGACCAGCCCTCCGATGAGCACCAGCATTCCGGTGACCGAGGAGTAGGCGATGACGGCCGCCGGCTGTCCGGCCAGCAGCAGGAGGATGACCCAGGGTGCGGCGATGGCCAGGCGGGCCGCGGACACCGTCCAGGACTGCCTGGCCTCGAGTTCCCCGCGGGTGCGGGCCGAGTCGCGCAGGAAGGAGCTGAGGGTGCCGAGCATCTCGCCCAGGTCGGTGCCGCCGACCTCGCGGGTGATGCGCAGGGCCTCGACGATCTTGTCGGCCACCGGGTCGGCCAGGCGCGCGGCGAGGGACTCGAGGGAGTCGTTGAAGCGGGCAGTGGCCCGGTAGTCCAGGCCGAAGTCGGTGAAGGCCGGGCGCAGCGCCTCGGGCCCCTGCGATCCCAGTTGCGTCAGCGCTTCGGGCAGCGACATCCCGGCCCGGATTGCCGAGCGCAGGTGGTCCACCACGTCGGGCCATTGCTCGCGCAGGTTTGCCGCGCGCTTGGCCCCTTGGCGGCGCACCAGCGCCCAGGGCGCGCCGGCCCCGAACCCGGCGAAGGTCAGTGCGATCAGCGGGGCACCGGTGAGGATCAGCACGATGAGCCCGACGATGACCGCGGCGGTGATCGAGGCGGAGATGAAGCCGCCGCGGGTGACCTTGTCCAGCCCCGCATGCAGCAACAGAGTCTCGATGCGCCCGTTGCCGGCCCTCACTCCGGGGTGCGCCGCGGCGGTGAAGGCGCGGAATACCAGCAGCAGCCCGAACCCGAGGGTCAGTCCCAGGAAGACGCTCATGCCACGATCCGTCCCAGTTCGGCCACGTCGATCCCCGCGTCGATGAGCTTTTGGTGGGCCAGGTCCGCCGTCGGGGCCAGGGTCAACTGTCCGTCGAGGTGTTCGAACAGCGTGGTGGTCTCGATGGCCCCGTTTTCCACGCGGCGGCCCAACGCCATGATTTCCCCGACGAAGCGCCTGCCCGCCGCGTCCCGGCGGCAGTGCACCACCAGGTCCAGGCACGCGGCCACCGTGGGAACCACAAACGCACTGGAAATGTTCTCCCCGGCCAGCAGCGGCAGCGTGCAGATCTTCGTCAGCGCGTCGTGGGCGGAATTCGCATGGATCGTCGAAAGCCCGGGCAGCCCTGAATTCAGGGCAATGAGCATGTCCAGCGATTCCGCCTCGCGGACCTCGCCGATGACCAGCCGGTCCGGGCGCATCCGCAGCGCCTCCTTAACCAGGCGGCGCATGTTGATTTCCCCGTTCCCTTCCAGGTTTTGCTGCCTGGTCTGCATGGCCACCACGTCGCGCAGGTTGATCTTCAGCTCGAAGATTTCCTCGATGGTGACCACGCGCTCGCGGCTGCCGATCGAGGAGGCCAGGCAATTGAGCATCGTGGTCTTTCCCGCCTGTGTGGCCCCGGAGACCAGCACGTTCAACCCCGCGCCCACGGCGACATCCAGGTAGTGTGCGGCCTGCCGGGACAGCGAACCGAGTTCGACCAGGTGCTCGAGCCTGCTGGCCCGGGCGATGAACTTGCGGATGTTCACCGCCCAGTGCTTGCGGGTGATGTCCGGGATGACCACGTGCAGGCGGGAGCCGTCGGCCAGCTGGCAGTCTACGAACGGCTGGGACAGGTCCAGGCGGCGGCCCGAGGACTTGAGCATGCGCTCCACCAGTGCCGGGACCTCGGCCTCGGTAAGCCGGATGGAGGTCAGCTCGGAGGTTCCCCCGCGCGCGCAGAACACCTCGTGGGGTCCGTTGAGCCAGATTTCCTCGACGTCGGGATCATCCAGCAGGGGCTGGAGGGCGCCGAGCCCGGCCACAGCGTCCATGATGCGGCGCCGGGCCAGGCCGAGTTCCCCCAGCGCCGGGAGCACCCCCAGCAAGGAGCGTTCGTCATAGTCGCGAACCACGTCGTCCACCAACCGGCGGACCTCCCCCACCTGGGTGGAGGGGTCAAGCCCGTTCCTGCGGATGAGTTCGCGTACCTCATCCTCAACTATCGCCAGTCCGTCCGCCATCGTGCATCCCTGCCGTGACCGGCTCCCGGCCGGTGGCCGGGAGCCATGCCGTTCGCCAGGGCGTGCGGGGGCCGGTGCTTGGGATGGCCTCGCGAGGCACCCCGGAGTGCTGGTGAGCGGCAATATCCAGTTAGTTTCATGACGCAATACCGCGACCATACCCGGGTGCCGCGGCGGCTACAAGGCTCCGGCCGAATCTGTGGAGAAACTCCCGGGGCGCATCGGGGTCCGTCCACAGGGGGTGCCATGTTTCCGCGGGCCGGGCGCCGGGCGGTCCTAACGTTGGGGAAGGGGAATCGGGACCGCGGTTCGGCAACGCGCGGCGAAAGGCAGGTGGGCACAAGGCCCATGGGAGGGAAACTGTTCATCAGGCTCGTCTCGGCGGCCCTGGGCCAGCCGGTGCTGGTGGAGCTGGAGGCCGCGGAGCCTCTCGGCGGACCGGTGCTGGCCGCTGCCCTGGCCCGCCGCTGGCCACGGCTGCGCTGGCATGCCGGCGGGAGGCCGCTGGAGGAGATCGCTCAGCTGCCCCGCCAGGGGCGGATGCTGCTGTGCGATGTGCCCGCGGCAACCGCGGACCTTGCTCCCCGCCGATGGCAGGGCGCGTCCGGCGAGATCAAGCCGGCGGTGCTGGTGGTGTTGCGCGGTCCGGATCCCGGCGGGACGCTGCCGCTGCGTCGCGGCCTGTGGGCCCTGGGCCGCGGTGAGGTCGACTTGCCGATCGGGGACCTTCGGCTCTCGCGCCGCCATGCGCTGGTCCGGGTGACCGACACCTCCATCGTGCTCAGCGACGAGGGATCGGCCAACGGGGTCTGGTTCGCCCAGACCCCGATCCGGGAGCGGCGCCTGTTGATCGGGGACACCTTCAGCGCGGGCGACAGCAGCTTCGGGGTGCTGCCGCCCGGCGGGCTGTCCCCCGGGTCCTCCCGATGGCCGCTGCAGCCGGTGCCGATCGCCGCGGAGGAACCGGGCAGCCGGTTGGCGATGATGCTGGTTGGGGCGTTGGCGCCACTGGGGCTGGGCGTGGGGCTGTTCCTGATGACCCACAGCGTGTTCTTCCTGGCCTTCTCCGCGATTTCCCTGGTGACCGGCGGGTTGCCGGCGTTGCTGGTGCTCCGGGGGAAGGCCGGCTTCCGGCGCGCCTGGGCCCGGGCCACCGCTGCCGATGCGAGGCGCCGCGAGGACCTGGCTCCTGCGCTGGGAGCGGTTGCGGCCGGGCTGGCCGCCGGGATTGCGGTGGATGACGACGGATTCCCCGCAATCGTGCTGGGGCACGGACGGCTGGCGGCGTGGTTGTGCACCGCCTCGGGGGCCGCCCCTCCGGATCCGCGACCCGGCCGCGGGCATCGGGAGCGAGGCCGGGAGTCGCGGGGGCGTGCGCGCGGGAAGCCGCGATCCGGGCCCGGGAACAACGGCGGGGCGGCGGGCGACGTGGACAGCGAACCGGTGGTGGATCCCGGCATCTTGTCCGATTCCCCGGTGCCGCTGGCCCTGCAGGCCGGTTCGGCCGTGTGGTTCCAGGGCCCCGAATCGGCGTGGGGTCCGGTGCTGCGCGCGGTGCTGGTGCGCTGGCTTCCGTTGCTCGCATCCGGATCCCTGCGCGTGGTGGTGCAGGGACCCGCCGGCTTCCTTCCCTCGGAATTCGCGATGCTGCCCGGCGTCCAGGTCGGCGGGGCCGACACGCCGATTGCCCCGGATCCGAGGCCCACGATCGTGCTGCTTACCACGCCCGGGCCGCTCCGGGCCGCGGTCGGCGCGGTCGCCGCGCTCGGGGAGTCACGTGGTGCGGCATGCCCCGGTGCGCCCGCCTCCATCCGCTGCGGAGGCCCGGCCCCCGCGCCCGGGGCGGAGGTCCACATCGACTGCTCCACCGGCCGGATCCTGTTGCAGGGGGCGGGCAGCGAACTGAACCCCTGGCTGCGCTCGGCACCCCCGGCAGGGATCCGGAAGTCCCGCCGCTTCCCCGGCGCCCGCACACGTCCCGGGCGGGGCCGGCGGTCCCCGGAGACCGGGGCGCCGCCGCACGGCACCCGGGAACCGTCCCTGCACGTGCTCACCGAAGGCATTGGGTTGCCCGTCCTGGCCCGCGCGGTCTCACGCATGCTGCCCTGGGTCGAGGCAGGTTCGGAGGCCGACGGGGAAAGCGGCACGGGCACCCCGCCCGGGGCCATCGTCGGGGACACCGATGCCGGTCCGCTGCGCGTGGACCTGGATGCCGAGGGGCCGCACCTCCTGGTCGCCGGGACCACCGGGTCGGGCAAGTCCGAGCTGCTGCGCACCCTGGTGCTGGGCCTGGCCGCGGATTCGGGTCCCGATGAACTGGCCTTCATGCTCGTGGATTTCAAGGGCGGGGCGACGTTGGCGCCGCTGCGCGGATTGCCGCACGTGCAGCTTTTCGTCTCCGACCTGGACGCGGCCGAGGCCGAACGGATCCTGGAACTGCTCGACAACGAGCTGCATCGCCGCGAGGCCTTCCTGGCGGCGCATGCGGCCACCGACCACAGGGACTACCTGCGCTCGCGCGCGCCGGACGATCTCCCGCTGCCTAGGCTGGTGGTGCTCATCGACGAATTCCGCGTCTTTGCCACCGAGCTGCCCGAGGCCCTGGAACGGGTCATCCACATCGCCACCGTCGGACGGTCGCTGGGGATCCACCTGGTGCTCAGCACACAGCGGCCCGCCGGGACCGTCAGCGCGCCGCTGCGGGCCAACATCGGCTCGGTCATCGCGTTGCGCACCATCGGCGAAGCCGAGTCCAACGACCTGATCGGTTCGCCGGTGGCGGCCCGGCTGGATCCCGCTGCCCCGGGGCTGGCGTATTTCCGGCGCGGGGGCGGTGCCCCGGTGGGTTTCCGGGCCCGTGTGAACGCCCGCCCCAGCGTCCCGGCCCGGCTGCGGGCCTTCGGGGCCGACCTGGGCGAAATGCTGTTCTCCGAGCAGCTGCCGCATGCCGGATCCGGGCCGGGGCCCGCCGCCACCGGGGTGCCGGATGCCGAAGCCTCCCAAGGCTCCGACGCGGAGTTGGCGGAAGCGGTGTGCCGCATCGTGCTGGGGCACCGGGATATCGAACCCGCGCCGAACCCGTTTTCCGCCGCACTTCCTTCGTCCCTGCCCGCGATCGGCCGTGCGGTGCTGCGGCAGGTGCCAGGAGGCACCGGAGCCATCGGGCTGGTTGATCGCCCGAAGCTGCCCCAGCCAGGTCCCCTGGTCTTTGACCCGCGCACCACGGCCCGGCTGGTGGTGTGCGGGCTGCCGGCCTCCGGCATCGAGAACGTCCCCGGCCTGTTGCTGCACGCGGTGAACCGCCAATCCTGGCGCATGCCGACGCTGCTGCTCGACGGCAACGGGACCCACGGCGCGCTGCGCGGCCACCCGGCGGTGGGCGGATACTTCGGTCCCGGCGATTCGTGGCGCATCAACGAGTTGCTCCTGCAGCTGGGTGATCCCGCGTGCGTGGAGCCGATGCTGCTGCTGGTGTGCGGGCTCGGCGGTTGGGCCCAGGCATTGGAGGGAAGCGTGTTCATGCGCCTCGAGGCGCAGCTGGCGGCGTTCGCCCGCACCGCCCCCGAGCTGGGCCGCGCCCTGGTGGTGAGCGGGGACAGGGATCTGGCCGGTTCGCGGGCGGCATCGCTGTGCGAGACCCGCTGGTATTTCCCGCGCGGCGCCGGACCAGAGGTCCTCATGGGATGGCCGCAGCTGCGCAAGGTGGCCCCGCAGGTGGGCCGGGGCGTGCTGCTGGGGCCCGATGAGCCGGAGCGCGGCACGGCATTCCAATTGCTCGACGACGCGGCGAGCCTGCCGCTGCCCGGCGGGGAGTTCCCCGGCGCGTGGTTGCGTTCCGTGCCGCTGCCCGAATCCCTGGCCGCCGAACAGCTGCCGGCGCTGCCTCCGGGGCCACAGGCGGCTCCGGAACTGGCCATCGGCCTCTGCGGTCCGGACAACCGCACCTTCGTGTGGGCACCGGGCCCCTGCGGGCTGGTCATCGGACACGAGGGTTCGGGCAAGTCCACGTTGATGAGGCACCTGGCCTCGCTGGGCGATGCGGATACCGGCCACACCGTGCACCTGGGCCTTGGGGACGAGTTGCCGGTGCAGGCCGAGGAATTCATGCAGGGCCACCCGAAGGCGGCGCGGGTGCTGGTGGATCGCGCGGACTTGCGCGTGGCCCGGGCTGCACGGGCCGCCGAGGTGCTGCTGGGTGCCGGGCTCCAGCTGGTGCTCAGCGCCGAACCCGGTTCACGGTTGCTGTTCGAGTTGGGGCTCTCGGCGGTGGTGCGCGATGCGCGTTCGTTCCTCGTGCTTGATCCGCAGTTCGGTGCGGACGCCGATCCCAGCGGCTTCAGGTTGCCGCCGGCCACCGTGAGCGTGCGCGGCCGTGCCATGGTCGCGGACCGGGGAACGATCCGCCAAGTCCAATGCGTGAATCGGGTTCCGTGAACCATCCGCCCCCGCGGCGCGGAACAGGGGAATCAGGGTTTGTTGCCGGTCCCGGGGCGCGTCGTCGGCCGGTCGCCCAGGAACGCGGTGGTGCGCGGGTCAAAGAGCAGCACAACGACCACCGCCGCAGGCACCAGCCACAGCCACGCCACCAGCACGTCGACCGGCATGGCGATCTGCAAGGCCAGGATGATCTGGAAGACCTGCCAGACCAGGACGGCCGCACGCGTCCAGGCCCGGGCCCGGAAGAAGTGGTGGGCCACCAGCAGCTGCCAGGCACCGGCCGCAATGATCAGCACCAGCATGAATATCCGTGCCCCCATGCCCAGCTCACCCGTTTGGCCCAGGGACAGGGCATAGGTCAGTGCGTAGGCAAGCACCGCGAGCCCCTCGAGGACCAGAAGCGCCGAAATCAGCAGCACCGAGATCGGGCGGCGTGGGATCGCGGGGCGGCTGGACTGGGGCGCTGGCTGGTTCATCACGCCTCAAATCTAGTACGGCCACCACCGGCGAAGCCAAAGCGGAAGCCGGGCCCGCGTGTGACAAAGACCCCGCAACGGGCCAAGAAACACCCTTGTCACGATGGGACAAACCTGTTAGCGGGAGCCGTAAAACGGGTGCTTGTGACCAAGCACTCAAGGAAGCCAAGGTATTTGCAACACGGGACCCTTGTTTACGTGAACGTAACATGAAAACCTTGTTAGGCAGTCGTTCGGGTATGGCAATTTTCCCGCCACACTGCTTTTGCCCGGCCTCACGGCCCAGGGCGATCCCCCTCACTTTTCCTACCCCCAAGGAGCATCAACAAGCATGGATTGGCGTAGCCGCGCGGCCTGTCTGGACAAGGACCCGGAACTCTTCTTCCCCGTCGGGAACACCGGACCGGCCCTGCTCCAGATTGAAGAAGCCAAGAGTGTCTGCCGACGGTGCCCCGTGGTGGACACGTGCTTGGCATGGGCCATCGAGTCCGGCCAGGATGCCGGGGTCTGGGGCGGAATGAGCGAAGACGAGCGCCGGGCGCTGAAGCGCCGGGCAGCACGGGCCCGTCGAGCCTCCTAGGTCGATTGGTGCTCCACAGCACAGCAAGGTGAGGGGTCGGTTCCACTGGAACCGACCCCTCGTCTGCTTCTGGGCCCCGATGCCCGCCGCACCGGCCGGGCAAGAACCACGTGCCGCCCGTGTGCCACACTCCCCCAAGTCCCCAACCACTGGTTACGATCGATAAGTGACAGCGCCACACACCGACCCCCGCCTGGGCACGATCCTCGATGAACGCTATCGACTCGATGCCCGCATTGCCGACGGCGGCATGTCCACCGTCTACCGAGCCACGGACCTGCGGCTGCACCGCACGGTTGCCGTGAAGGTCCTGCACGCCCACCTGGCCTCCGATCCGGTCATCCTGGAACGCTTCGAGGCCGAGGCGATCATTGCCGCCGGGCTGACCCACGACAACATCGTGGGCATCCGCGACCACCACGTCTCCGGGTCCACCGCGTACCTGGTCATGGAATTCGTGCGCGGGCTGAACCTGAGCCAGTCGCTGAAATCCCGTGGCCGCTACACCCCGCGCCAGGCGCTGGTGGTGCTGCAGGCGATCTGCACCGGGCTGTCGGTGGCGCACGAGGAAGGCATCGTGCACCGCGACATGAAGCCGGCCAACGTGCTGATTTCCGATGAGGGGCGCATCAAGGTCGCCGACTTCGGGCTGGCCCGGGCAGCCACCGCCCACACCAATGCCACCAACTTCCTCGGAACCGCCGCATACATCTCCCCCGAGCTGGCCAAGGGCGAACCGGCCGACGAACGCAGCGACATCTACGCCGTGGGCATCATCGCCTACGAGTTGCTCACCGGCCGCCAGCCCTTCTCCTCGGACAGCGCCTACGGGCTGGCGTTCAAGCACATCAACGACGACGTCCCGCCGCCCTCGGCGCTCGTGCCCGGGCTGTCGGGCGAGCTCGACGAGCTGGTCGCCTATTGCACCAACAAGGACCCCGGGGACCGGCCGCAGAACGCCTCGTTCCTGCTCAGCGACCTCAAGCAGATCCACGATTCGCTGTCCCCCGCGCAGTTGGACCTGGGCTCCGAGACCCTCGGCGGGCTCAAGGACCTGATCCCCCCGGCGACCTCCGCGCACACCTCGGTGCACGAGGCCCTGGCCCAGGCCCAGGAGTACCGCGATTCCGCCGCGGCCGGCCGGGCCGCCAACGGCGCCGACGCGACCATGGCATTGCCGGCAGCCTCCGGGGGTGCCGAGGGCCCCTCGGCCGAGGACGCCACCCGCGCGCTGGGCGTGCCCGGTGACCAGACCACCGTCCTGGGCGGCGCCGGACGCACCCGGGCCCTCGGCGAAAGCCGGGACCACGCCCAGGCCGGGCCGTCCCACACCGAAGCCATGGAGTCCGGGCCGCAGCGTCCGGTGTCCGCCCGGCAGGCCAGGAAAAACGCCAAGGCCGCAGCGATCGCGTGGAAGAAGGATGCGCAGATCCCGACGCACCAGCTGGCACCCCGGACCCCGGCGCGCCGCAAGTGGCTCCTCGGAATCCTGCTGGTGCTGCTGGCCTCGATCGTGGCCGCGGTCTCCCTGTTCTTCGGCATGGGCCCGGGCGCACCCTTCCAGATCCCGACGCTGAAGGGCGCCTCCGCCAGCCAGGCGGTCGACCAGCTGGCGGCCACCGGTGTGCAGGCAGGCACCCGCGAGGTATTCGACGACAAGCTTGAGCGTGGCCTCGTGGTTGGAAGTGAACCCGCCGCCGGGGAAACGATCCGTCGATTTCAGGGCCTGACGCTGATGGTCTCCAAGGGCCCCGAACTCTTTGCCGTCCCCAACCTGACCGGCCGCAAGCAGGCCGACGCCGAGGCCGATCTGAAGACGGCTTTCCTGGCAGCGGGCAAGGTCACGCGGAAGTACTCCGAAGAGGTCGCCAAGGGCGTGGTGCTGAAGCAGGATCCGGACTCCGGGGAGAAGCTGCGCCGCGGCACCAGGGTCGCGCTGGTCGTTTCGCGCGGCCCGGCGCCCGTGGACGTCCCCTCCCTGGCCGGGATGACGCCAAAGGCTGCCGATGCCGCATTGGAGAAGGCCGGACTGAAGGGCAAGAACGCCGGCAAGGAATACAGCACCAGGGTGGAAGCCGGGCAGATCCTGTCGCAGAAGCCGGCCGGCGGGCAGCTGGAGCGCGGCTCGACGGTCGAATACGTCGTTTCGCGCGGTCCGCGGATGATCGAGGTGCCCGACATGCAGGGCCGCCAGCTGGCCCAGGCGCGCCGGGAGCTTGAGGCGCTGGGCTTCAAGGTCGAGGTCGAGGAGTTCCTCGGCGGGTTCTTCGGGACCGTTCGCTCCCAGTCACCCGCCGGCGGCAGCGCCCCGGAGGGTTCGACCATCAAGCTTGTGGTCGTCTAGCACCAAGCCGCGGCCGCTGCCGCCGCGCTCCCCGTCGCGCCGGGTTCCGGGCTGCCGGACCTTTCAGCGATCCACCGAAACGCCGATGGCCGGGTTCCGCTCCCCCGAGGGGGAAGGAACCCGGCCAATGTGCATGGGCCGAAGGTGGCGTTAGCCGCGCGGACCGCGTTTGGCCAGCGCACCGGAAACCAGGAAGGCCATCTCCAGGGACTGCTTGTGGTTCAGGCGCGGGTCGCAGACCGACTCGTAGAGGTCGTCGAACTGCTCCTGGCGGATCGGGTCGGCACCTCCCAGGCACTCGGCCACGTCGTCGCCGGTCATCTCCACATGCAGGCCGCCCGGGAAGGTGCCCAGCGCGTCGTGGACCTCGAAGAAGCCGCGGACCTCGTCCATGACGTCGTCGAAGCGGCGGGTCTTGTAGCCGTTCTCCGAGGTGACGGTGTTCCCGTGCATCGGGTCGGTGACCCAGAGGACCTGGGCGCCGGAGGCGGTGACCTTCTCCACCAGGTTCGGCAGCTTCTCGCGGATGTTGCCCGCTCCCATCCGGGTGATGAAGGTCAGGCGGCCCGGCTCGCGGTTCGGGTCGAGCTTGTCGATGAGCGCCAGGGCGTCCTCGGGGGTGGTGGTCGGGCCGAGCTTGACGCCGATCGGGTTGCGCACCCGCGAGAGGAAGTCCACGTGCGCGCCATCGAGCTGGCGGGTGCGCTCACCGATCCACAGGAAGTGGCCGGAAGTGTCGTAGGGCTGGGAGGTGCGCGAGTCGGTGCGGGTCAGCGCGCGCTCGTAGTCCAGCAGCAGGGCCTCGTGGGAGGCGAAGAACTCGGTGCGCTTCAGCGCCTCGAAGTCCGCGCCGCAGGCGTCCATGAACTTCACCGCGCGGTCGATCTCCCCGGCGAGCTGCTCGTAGGCGGTGTGCGCCGGGTTCGCCATGAAGCCCTTGTTCCAGGAGTGCACGCTGCGCAGGTCGGCAAAGCCGCCCTGGGTGAAGGCGCGGATCAGGTTCAGCGTGGCCGAGGAGGTGTTGTAGGCCTCGACCATGCGGCGCGGGTCGTGCGCGCGGGATTCGGGGGTGAAGTCGTAGCCGTTGACGATGTCGCCGCGGAAGGCCGGCAGCGTCACCCCGTCGCGGGTCTCGTCGTTGGAGGAACGCGGCTTGGCGAACTGGCCCGCCATGCGTCCCATCTTGATGACCGGCATCGAGGCGCCATAGGTCAGCACGACGGCCATCTGCAGGATGGTCTTCACGCGGGCGGAGATCTTGTCGGCGGTGGCGCCGTCGAAGGTCTCGGCGCAGTCGCCGCCCTGGAGCAGGAAGGCCTTGCCCTGGGCCGCGGCGGCCAGGCGATCGCGCAGGATGTCCACCTCGCCGGCGAAGACCAGCGGCGGGCGGGAACCGAGTTCGCGGACGGACTCGGCATAATGCGGGCTCTCGCTCCACGTCGGCTGCTGGGCGATGGGCAGGGTGCGCCAGATGTCCAGGGCGGGGTCCGCTGCCGGACCCGCCGGGGATTGTCCGGGCATTGAGGAAGTCGAAGATAGCTGAGTCACCCCTCTAGGGTAAACCGCCCCGGGGCCCGGCGGGCATTTTGCGCGTAACCGTCCGACTCGGGGCGTTCACAGTGCCGCGCACCGGCACCGGGCGCTACTTCTTCTTGCCGCTCGCGCGGCGCTCGGCATCCAGCTTCGCCTTCACCGTGGCGGCGTAGGTGTCCACGTATTCCTGCCCGGACAGGCGCATGATCGCGTACATGATCTCGTCCACCACCGAGCGCTGCACGAAGCGGTCCTCGCTCATCCCGGCGTAGCGGGAGAAGTCCAGCGGCTCGCCGATGATCATGCCCACGCGGCGGATGGTCGGCACCCGCTTGCCGATGGGCTGGACCTTGTCGGTGCCGATCATCGCGACCGGGATCACCGGGACCCCGGCCTCCAGCGCCAGCTTCGCGACCCCCAGCTTGCCGCGGTAGAGCCGGCCGTCGGGGCTGCGGGTGCCCTCGGGGTAGATGCCCAGCAGGGATCCGTCGACCAGCGCCTGGGCACCGGCACCGAGCGAGTTCGCGCTGGCGGCCCCGCCGGAGCGGTCCATCGGGATCTGGTTGATCATGCGGAAGAACCAGGCGGTGATCCGGCCCTTGGGGCCCTTGCCGGTGAAGTAGTCCATCTTCGCCAGGAAGATCACCGTGCGGTCCACGGCCACGGGCAGGAAGATCGAATCCGAGACCGAGAGGTGGTTGCTGGCCAGGATCGCGCCTCCCTCGGCCGGGATGTTCTCCAGCCCCTTGGCCCAGGGGCGGAAGAACACGTTCACCAGCGGCCCGACGATGAACCTCTTCATGAATTGGTAGAACATTTCCGTGGGTGCCTTCCGGGCCGAGGTGCGGGGTGCGGTGGGGTGGTCGCGGTGTTCCCTCCGGAATCCGCGCGCCCGGGGCCCGCGGACCCGGCGGGGAATGCCGGGTTCTCAGTTAGGCTCTAACTGTAGGCAAAAAACGCCATCGGTCACACTCGGCACGACGCAGGCACCGGGTGCAGCTCCGCGGCGGACCTCCGATTCCCACCCAGGAGCACGCACCAGATGCCAGAGACACCAGGGTCCGCCGGCCCCAATGCACCGTTCCACCACGACGGGACGAACGGCGAGGCGGTGTTGGTGCTGCACGGGTTCACGGCCGGGCCGGCCGGGCTGCTGCCGTGGGCCCGCGCCCTGGCCGGGGCCGGCTACACCGTTGACCTGCCGCTGCTGCCCGGGCACGGCACCAGTTGGCAGGACCTGGCCGGCACCAGGTACACGCAGATCCTCGAGGCGGTGCACCAGGGGTACGCGGCGCTGGCCGCCACGCATTCACGCGTCTTTGTCGCGGGCCTGTCGATGGGAGGTGCGCTGGCGCTGAACCTGGCCTCGACCCACGCGGTGGCCGGGCTTGCCCTGGTGAACCCGGGGCTGACCATCGCCTCCCCGCTGGCCCCGTTCACCGGGGCGCTGCGCTTCGTGGCGCCGAGCGTCGCGGCCATCGCCAACGACATCGCCAAGCCCGGCGGCAACGAGCACGCCTACGACCGCACCCCGGTGGCCGGGGTGCACGAGCTGCGCAAGCTTTTCAAGGCCACCGCCGCGCGGCTGGGATCCATCACCGCACCGGTGCTCGTGTTCCGCTCGGACACCGACCACGTGGTGCCCGAATCCAGCCTTCAGGTGCTGCGCGCCGGACTCAAGCCCGGTGTCCACCTTGAGGTGAAACGGTTGACGCGCAGCTACCACGTGGCCACGCTTGACCATGAGGCGGAAGAGATTTTCGCCCGCACCATCGAGTTCTTTCAGGAAGTGGACACCAGCAGGCCATGACCAACCCGTTTCACGAGCCGGCCGAATCCGGCGATTCCGACGACGCCGTCTGGGAGGACCTGGTCCGCCGCCTGGAGGCGGACCCCGCCGCCGCCCCGGAGGCCCCCGACGCGCCCCCGGGCGACTCCCCCGGGCCCGATGCCCCCGGGACCGTGCTGCCCGGCGCCAACACGCCGCCGGCCGTGGACCCGCAGCTGTTCCGGATGCACCCGGCCCTCACCGGGCCGCGGGACTACGAGGCGTCCGAGGACGATGACGACGGCGCATTCATCCCCGAGGAACCCCCGGCACTTGGATCGGGAAACCCGCTGCTGACCCTGGCCTGGACCTGCGCCGCGGGGGCGCCGATGGCGCTGTTGCTGCTGGCCATCTTCTGGCGCCGGGCGCCGATGCCGCTGTGGATCGGGCTGGTGGTCATCGCCGTTGCCGCCGCGGTGTTCCTCTTCGCCCGGTTGCCGCGGCACCGCCAGGACGACGACGACGGGGCGCGCGTCTAGCGCCGGCGTCCCCGGGCACCGTGCCGGCGCCCGCGACGGTCCCCGCACGGGCAGCGCAGCGCCGTACGGCGGCGGGGTTTGTTGCGAAGCCGGGCAAATACCCGTAAGTTACTAGTGAGTAAACAATGTGACCCGAACCACTAAGATGGGTGGTGAGGGGATCGATGGGGGTTGGCTGGCTCGCACCGCCCCGCCCCGGAACCGAAGGAGCGCAAAATGCAGGAACTAGTAGTCCCTCCGCTGGTGGAGAACACTCCGCAGACCAACATCACCGACCTGCTCCTGCGCCACGCCCGCTCCGCGGCCGACCCGGCGCTGCTGGCCAAGCCCGGCCCGAACGGCACCTGGATCGACATCCCCGCCTCCGAATTCGCCGCCGACGCCGCGGCCCTGGCCAAGGGCTTCATCGCCTCCGGCATCGAACCGGGGGCCCGCATCGGCCTGATGGCCCGCACCCGCTACGAATGGACGCTGGTGGACTTCGCCATCTGGTTCGCCGGCTGCGTCACGGTCCCGGTCTACGAGACCTCCTCCCCCGGACAGGTCGCCTGGATCCTGGGCGACTCCCACGCGGTGGCCGCCGTCGTCGAGGCCCCGCACCACGAGAACGTTGTGCGCCAGGCGGCCCACCAGGAAGGGCTCGACGAGCTGAAGCACGTCTGGCAGATCGAGGGCAACGGGCTTGACGCGCTGCGCACCGCGGGCAAGGACGTGGACGACGCGGTGCTCGAGGAACGCCGGAGTTCAGCCGGACTGGACTCGCTGGCCACCATCATCTACACCTCCGGGACCACCGGGCGGCCCAAGGGCTGCGAGCTGACCCACTCGAACTTCGTGGAACTCAGCGACAACGCCGCCGCCGAGCTTCCCGAAGTCGTCTACCCGGGCGCGGCGACCATCATGTTCCTGCCGCTGGCCCACGTCTTCGCCCGCTACATCTCGGTGCTCGCCGTGGCCGGCGGGGTCAAGGTGGCCCACACCGCCGACGTGAAGAACCTGCTTCCGGATCTGCAGTCCTTCCAGCCCAACTTCATCCTCGCCGTGCCGCGCGTGTTCGAGAAGGTGTACAACTCCTCGATGCTCAAGGCCGAGGACGCCGGGAAGGGCAAGATCTTCCACGCCGGCGCCGACACCGCCATCGCCTTCTCGCGCGCCGAACAGGACGGCAAGGTGCCGCTGGGACTCAAGCTCAAGCACAAGCTCTTCGACGTGCTGCTCTACTCCAAGATCCGCGCCGCCATGGGCGGGAAGGTCGTTCATGCCGTCTCCGGCGGCGCCCCGCTGGGCGAACGCCTGGGGCACTTCTTCCACGGCATCGGCCTGACGGTGCTGGAGGGCTACGGCCTGACCGAGACCACCGCCCCGATCACCGTGAACACCCCCAAGCACCTGAAGATCGGCACCGTGGGGCGCCCGTTGCCGGGCAACGGCGTGAGGATCGCCGCCGACGGGGAGATCCTGGCCAAGGGCTTCTGCGTGATGCGCGGCTACTACAACCGCCCGGACCTGACCGACGAGACCTTTGTCGATGGCTGGTTCCGCACCGGGGACATCGGCGAGCTGGATGCCGACGGGTTCCTGAGGATCACCGGGCGCAAGAAGGAAATCATCGTCACCGCCAGCGGCAAGAACGTGATCCCCGCACAGCTCGAGGACCAGATCCGCGCCGACGCGCTGGTCTCCCAGTGCGTGGTGGTCGGCGATGCCCGTCCGTTCATCGCCGCGCTCATCACCCTGGACGCGGAGGCGCTTCCGGGCTGGCTGGAACGCCACCAGCTGCCCGCCGGCACCACCGTCGCGCAGGCCGCGGAATTGCCGCAGGTCCGAGACGCCATCGCCGCGCTGGTTCAGAAGGCCAACACCGCTGTCTCGCGGGCCGAGGCGATCAAGGAGTTCCGCATCGTGCCCACCGACTTCACCGAGGAATCGGGGCACCTGACCCCGTCGATGAAGATCAAGCGCGCCCAGGTGCTCAAGGACTACGATTCGGTGCTCGAGGAGATCTACTCCGCCGCCAAGCCGCGCGCCTAGCACCTTCGCCGGCGGCAACAAGGCGCCGTGGTGCGGACACCGGCCGGTGTCCGCCCCACGGCGCCTTCGCGTTCCCCCCGGCGCACGGCCCGGTGAACGCCGGCAGGCCGGCCGGGGCCGCGGGCAGGCAGGGCCCCGCGTTCTAGAGCGGGTCCGATTCCTGCGCCGGAACGCCCAGGCCCAGCAGCGCGTTTTCCACGACCTCGCTCAGCGCCGGGTGGATCCAGAACTGCCCGCGGGCCATGGTCGCCACGTCCAGCCCGGTGGCCATGGCCTGGATCAGCGGCTGAATCAGCAACGAGGCCTCGTGCCCCATGATGTGGGCGCCAAGCAGCAACCCGGTGTCCCGGTGGGCCAGCAGCTTCACGATGCCCTCGGAATCCTCCATGGCCCAGCCGTAGGCTGTGGACCCGTAGGGCTGGATGACCGAGAGCACCGCATCGGCACCGTGTTCCGCCCGCGCCTGGGCCTCGGTCGCGCCGACGTAGGCGATCTGCGGGTTGCTGAACACCGCGGCAGGCACGGCGCGCCGGTCCATGGGCCGCATCGCGCCGGGGTTCTCCAGGTTGTGGATCACCACGCGCGCCTCGCGGTTGGCCACGTGCTTGAGCTGCTCGGTGTTGGCCGCGTCGCCGAGGCCGAAGATGCCCTCCACGGGAAGGCCGTCGGCCACCAGGCGCTGGTACTCGTCCACCACCAGCGAGCCGTCTTCGCGCATCTCGAACCCGAGTTCCGCGACCCCGAGGGCATCGGTGTTGGGCGTGCGCCCGGTGGCCACCAGCACCACGTCGGCCTCGAGGTCCAGGGGCTGCCCGTCGCGCCGCAGGCGGACGACCAGCGAATCGCCGCGCTGCTCGATGCCCTGCAGCCCAGCGTTGAGCTCGACGCCCCAGCGCGCGGAGGCTGCCTGCGTGAAGGCCGCAGAGATGTCGGCATCCTGCCGGCGCATCAACGTGCCGGAGCGGTTGACCTGGGTGACCTCGCTGCCCAGCGCGGAGAAGACGGCCGCGAATTCGCTGGCGATGTAGCCGCCGCCGAGGATCACCAGGCGCTGGGGCAGCGCGTCGAGGCGCATGATGGTGTCCGAGGTGTGCACCCCGGGCAGGTCGATCCCCTCGACCTGCGGCAGCACCGGGCGCGAGCCGGTGGCGATCACGAAGTTGTCGGCGGTGATGCTCTGGCCGCTGGCGGTGTTCAGCTCATTGCGCGAGACGAACCGGACATGCTCGGTGTAGAGCGTGACGTTTTCCAGTTCGTGGGCGCGGTAGTTCTTGCCGGCCTCGGAGATGGCGTCGATGCGCCCGAAGATCCGATCCCGCATCGCCGCCCAGTCGGCCCCGTCGAAGCTCATCGACACGCCCAGGGCCTTGGCCTCGGCCACGGATGCGGCCAGCTGCGCCGGGTAGACGAACATCTTGGTGGGGATGCAGCCGACATTCAGGCAGGTGCCGCCGAAGGTGCCGGCATCGATGATCGCCACCTTCCGCCCGTCCCAGTGCTCGGTGATCAGCGAGTTTCCGGATCCCGATCCGATGATGGCGAGGTCGTAGTGTGCCATGTGGTGTTTGGTGCCCCTTCAAGGATGGTGGTCAGTTCGTCGACAAGTTGGCCCAGGGCCCGCCGCGTCGCCCGCCTGGGGGCGGGTCTTCCGGTGGCGGACAGGCCCAGCGCCGCGTCGAAGGGCAGCAGGATCACCGGCCGGTCGAGGTCCGCCGGGAGCACCAGCTCCCCGCCGTCCCCGGCCCCGAGATTAACAACCACGAGTGTGCGTGCGGGTATTCCCGGCCTGCCGTTGGCCTCCAGCCAGGCCAGCTTCTCGCCCAGCGTGGCGCTGAGGGCCGGGTCCCCCGGGGAAACGAGCACCAGCGCGTCGGTGTCATCCAGCATTCCGGCGAACGCTGCCCGGAGCAGGCCCGGTCCGCCCGTCCGGATCCGCCAATCGTTTCCCTCGGTCCGGCGCGCCAATGCGGCCGCCAGTGTCCTGGCACCGGCGTGCTCCCCCAGGGAGAGGAGCGTAATGACCCGGTGGTCCCGGGCGGGCACTGCTGCATCCGGCAGGGGCGCGGGAACCGGGTCCAGGGGCCGGCCGGGATCCGGCGTGCCGCCGTGGCCCGGGCCGCCGTCGTCCTCCGGCAGTTCCCCGGTTTCCACCTCGGCTTCGGACTCCGGTGCGTCCGTGGCCGCGGCCCCGGCAGCGGGAGCCCCGGCGTCCTTCCGGTCGCCGGGATCGGCGGGTGCCCGGTACCCCTCGTCCAGGGGCCCGTCGCCGGTTGGCCCGTCGGGGAACGAAGCGGCGGGGATCCGTTGCCCGGGCGTTGGCGCCGCGGTCGACGCCGCATCCTCGGTTGGCGCCGCGGTCGACGCCGCCTCCTCGGTTGCCGCCCGTGCGGCGGCCTCCTGCTCCGGTGCCGGCGGCAAGGGGTCGGTGGCTCCGCCGGAGGTTGACGCGGCGGGCCCGGACGTCCTGTCGCCGGCGGTGCCCGCGGATTCGGCCGTGTCGGCAGGTGGCGGCGTCGCGGGGCGCGTGTCCGCGCCGGCAGCGGCATCGCGCTCCGGCGCGTTCCCGGCGGAGGCCGGGACGGCTCCCGTTTCCGGGGCAACCCGCCCTGCCCGCCGCGCGAGCCATCGTGCAATGGGGCCTGTCCGCTTGCTGGCCATGGGGCCCACTCCTTACCAGCGGCTCCCCTGGCTCGGTTTGCCGCCACATGTTTCCTGCCCCTGGCGCATCCACTGGCAGTTCGCACCATAACACGCGAACGGGGATGGCCCGTGCCGCGCCCCCGGTGTCGGGGTGCGGCGGGTCCATCCCCGTGCGCATCAGGCGCCCTGGTGCCGGCCCGCCGTTGCGGGCCGGCAAGCGGCAGCTAGGCCGTCTCGATGACCAGCAGCAGATCCCCGCCCTGGACCTGGGAGGTGCCGGAGATCGCCAGGCGGGCCACGGTGCCGGCCACCGTGGAGGTGATTCCGGCTTCCATCTTCATGGCCTCGATGGTGGCGACCGTGCCGCCGACCTCGATCCGGTCGCCCACCGCAACCTGCGGGGTCACCGCACCGGCAAACGGCGCGGCAACGTGGTTCGGGTTCCCCGCGTCGGCCTTCTCGGCGACGACCACGGTGGACTCCACCGAGTTGTCGCGCACCAAAAGCTGGCGCGACTGGCCGTTGAGCAGCACCGTGACGGTGCGCATGCCCTTCTCGTCGGACTCGGAGATCGACTGCAGGATCACCAGCAGGCGCACGCCCTTGCCCAGCGAGACCACGTGTTCGCGGCCCTTGACCAACCCGTAGAGGTAGTCGCGGGTGTGCAGCGTGGAGACGTCGCCGTAGTTTTCGACGGTCGCCTCGTAGTCACGGGTCGGGCCGGCGAAGAGCAGGCGGTTGAGCGTGGCGCGGCGGGTGTCCGAATCCTTGGTCAGCGCGGCGGAGTCCTCGGCCGAAAGCTCCTCGACGTGCGGGCGCACGACGCGGCCCTCGAGGGCCTTGGAACGGAACGGCTCGGGCCAGCCGCCCGGGGGGTTGCCGAGCTCGCCGGAGAGGAACTGGATCACGGAGTCCGGAATGTCGAAGGACTTCGGGTCGCGCGCGAACTCGTCCGGGTCCACGCCCATGCCCACCAGTTGCAGGGCGAGGTCGCCGACCACCTTGGAGGACGGGGTGACCTTCACCAGGCGGCCCAGGATGTGGTTCGCCGCGGTGTACATGTCCTCGATGGCCTCGAAGCGCTCCCCCAGGCCCAGCGCGATGGCCTGCTGGCGCAGGTTCGACAGCTGGCCGCCGGGGATCTCGTGGCGGTAGACCCGTCCGGTCGGCGCGGCAAGCCCGGACTCGAACGGTGCATACATGGTGCGCACCGATTCCCAGTACGGCTCCAGGGAGGCCGCGGCCTCCAGGGAGATGCCGGTGTCGCGCTCGGTGTTCTCCAGTGCGGCCACCAGTGCCGAGGCGGATGGCTGGGAGGTGGTCCCGGCCATGGATGCGGCGGCAACGTCCACCGCATCGACACCCGCATTGATGGCAGCCATGAGCGTGGCCATCTGGCCGCCGGCGGTGTCGTGGGTGTGCAGGTGCACCGGCAGGTCGAAGCGTTCGCGCAGCGCGGTGACCAGCTTGGCGGCCGCGGCAGGGCGCAGCAGCCCGGCCATGTCCTTGATGGCCAGGATGTGTGCGCCGGCGTCGACGATTTCCTGGGCCAGGTTCAGGTAGTACTCGAGGGTGTACAGGTCCTCGTTGGGGTCCAGCAGGTTGCCGGTGTAGCACAGGGCCACTTCGGCCACCGCGGTGCCGGTCGCGCGGACCGCCTTGATGGCCGGTGCCATCTGCGAGACGTCGTTCAGCGCATCGAAGATGCGGAAGATGTCGATGCCGGTGGCGGCGGCTTCCTTCACGAACGCGTCGGTGACCTCGGTCGGGTACGGGGTGTAGCCCACGGTGTTGCGTCCGCGCAGCAGCATCTGCAGCGGGATGTTCGGCAGCTCGGCACGCAGCAGCGCCAGGCGCTTCCACGGGTCCTCGCCCAGGAAGCGCAGCGACACGTCGTACGTCGCCCCGCCCCAGACCTCCATGGAGAACAGCTGCGGCAGCACGTGTGCGTAGGCCGGGGCCGCGGCGAGCAGGTCGCGGGTGCGCACGCGGGTGGCCAGCAGCGACTGGTGGGCGTCGCGGAAGGTGGTGTCGGTGACGGCCACGGCGGTCTCCGCACGCAGGGCCTTGGCGAAGCCCTCCGGGCCGAGTTCCAGCAGGCGCTGGCGCCAGCCGTCGGCCGGGGCCTGGTCCGAGGGGCCGTCGAACGGGCTGCGCTCCGGCTCGGAGGCCTTGTCCCCCGGGAAGGCGGGAAGCTTCTTGCGCGGGTCGATGCCTTCCACGCGTTCCCCGTTGGGCTGGTTGACGGTGACCTCGGCCAGGAAGGACAGGGCCTTGGTGCCGCGGTCCTGGGACTTGCGTCCGGCCAGCAGCTCGGGGTGCTTGTCGATGAAGTCGGTAGCGACCTCCCCGGCCAGGAATGCCGGGTCGTCAAGTACGTTCTGCAGGAACGGGATGTTGGTGGTGACCCCGCGGACCCGGAATTCGGCCAGCGCACGCCGCAGCCGGGCAGCGGCCGTGGCGAAGTCGCGGCCGCGGCAGGTGAGCTTGACCAGCATCGAGTCGAAGTGCGGGGAGACCTCGGCACCGGTGTAGATGGTGCCGCCGTCCAGGCGCACCCCGGAGCCGCCTGCGGAGCGGTACACCGTGATGGTGCCGACGTCCGGGCGGAACCCGTTGGCCGGGTCCTCGGTGGTGATGCGCGACTGCATGGCGACGCCGCGGATCTGCAGCTCGTCCTGGCGGATGCCCAGGTCCTCGAGCGTGGCGCCGGCGGCAATGCGCATCTGCGCCTGCACCAGGTCGACGTCGGTGATTTCCTCGGTGACGGTGTGCTCGACCTGGATGCGCGGGTTCATCTCGATGAACACGTGCTGTCCGGCGCGCTCGCCCTCGGTGTCCACGAGGAACTCCACGGTGCCGGCGTTCTGGTAGTTCAGTGCCTTGGCGAACTTGACCGCGTCCTTGTAGAGCGCCTGGCGGATGGACTCGTCCAGGTTCGGCGCCGGGGCGATCTCGATGACCTTCTGGTGGCGGCGCTGCAGCGAGCAGTCCCGTTCAAAGAGGTGCACGACGTTGCCGTGCTCATCGGCAAGGAGCTGGACCTCGATGTGGCGCGGACGCAGCACGGCCTGCTCGACGAACATCGTGTCATCGCCAAAGGCGCTTGCGGCTTCGCGCATCGCTGCGGAGAGCGATTCGGCAAGCTGGTCGCGGGTGTCCACGCGGCGCATGCCACGCCCGCCTCCGCCGGCCACTGCCTTGACGAAGACCGGGAAACCGATCTTGTCCGCCTCCGCCGTGAGGTACTCGACATCGGAGCTGGGTTCCGAGGACTGCAGCACCGGGATGCCCGCCGCACGGGCGGCACGCAGGGCCTCCACCTTGTTTCCGGCCAATTCAAGGATCTCGGCCGCCGGGCCGATGAACTTGATGCCCGCTTCCGCTGCTGCGCGCGAGAGGTCGGGGTTTTCGGCCAGGAATCCGTAGCCCGGGTAAATGGCATCCGCGCCGGCTTCCTTGGCGACACGGATGACTTCTGCAACGTCCAGGTACGCACGGACCGGATGGCCCTCCTGGCCGATCTGGTATGCCTCATCTGACTTCTGGCGATGGATCGAATTGCGATCCTCGTACGGGTAAACGGCGACGGTCTTCGCGCCCAGCTCATAGCCGGCGCGGAAGGCGCGAATTGCGATCTCGCCGCGGTTGGCTACCAAGATCTTCTTAAACATGGCGCTCCTGCGAAATGATAATCGGGGGTGAAAACGCACGCGATTCTGGGTCTGAACCGGTGCCTCGTGGCGGGTGTCGGCCTAAGTGCGGCGTCCCAAAATCACACCCTACCGTGATCGGCCACACGTCCGGCAAAAGATTGCGCCGGGCACGAAACAGTGGTGTCAATCGGTCATTATTCCCCGTGGCGGCAAAGGAAGCAGAACCCGATTATGATGTTATGGGAACCAGTCGTTACATCGCGAGCAACTAACAGTAGAAAAGGGCGTGGTCCGTTCCGTGCAGGTAGTGAGCATTAGCAGCCTTAAAGGTGGCGTAGGGAAGACCTCCGTTACATTGGGGCTCGCTTCGGCCGCCCTTGCAGCTGGTATCCCCACACTCGTCATCGATCTGGATCCCCATGCCGATGCCAGCACAGGTCTGGGCGTGCGTGCCGACGGGAAGATGACCATCGGGCGGATGCTGAAGGCCTCCCGGAAGGCAAGCTTGTCCGACAACATCGTTTCCAGCTCGTGGCAGGCCAAGGCCGTTTCCAAGCGGTCGCTGACTCGGGTCCCGGTGCTCGATGTGGCCGTGGGCGATGCCTACACCGGCATCTACGACCGTCCCGACCTGCGCGCCCGCGACCTGCGCCGACTGACGCAACTGCTGGGCAAGACCTCCGGCTACTCCCTGGTCCTCATCGATTGCCCGCCCTCGCTGAACGGCTTGACCCGCATGGCGTGGAGCGCGAGCGACCGCATCCTGCTCGTTGCGGAGCCTTCGCTGTTCTCGGTAGCGGGAACCGAACGCACGCAGCGTGCCCTGGAGATGTTCCGCAAGGAGTACGCCCCGGACCTCGGGCGCATCGACGTGGTGGCCAACCGCGTGCGCAAGGATTCGGACGAGCACCGCTTCCGGTTGACCGAGATGCGCTCCATGTTTGGCGCCTCCGTGTTGAGCCCCGAGCTTCCGGAGTTCGCGGACTGGCAGCAGATCCAGGGAGCTGCGTACTCCGTGCACCAGTGGCCGGGCCAGCCGGCCCAGAGGACCGCAGGGCTCTTCGACGAATTGCTCCGCAACATCACCGACACGGCAGCAAAGCCCGGTCGCGCATAGCCTGGTCGGGTTTCCGCCTCCGAAACACGAAAACCGCTCCGTGGCCCACCGGCATTGCCGGTCGGACCTGGGGCGGTTTCTTGTTGGCGGGCCATCTTTTGTGCCGGCACGGCCGTCCTGAGCGTCAACAGGACGCAGGCCGGATGCCCCCGGTTGGCACCCTAGGGCGCTCCGGTGGCCTCCGGCCTGCATTCGTGGATTCTTGGGAGCCCGGGCTCAGCTGGCCGAACGCTTGGCGGCCCGACGCTGGGCCAGTTCGTCTTCCGGGAAGTCCGAGGCGCGCTCGCTGGGCAGCTGCGACAGAGATCCCTCAACCTCACGCCACACGCGCCCCACGGCGATCCCGAACACTCCCTGGCCTCCCTGCACCAAATCAATGACTTCATCTGCCGAGGTGCACTCGTACACGGAGGCGCCGTCGCTCATCAAGGTGATCTGGGCCAGGTCCTCGACACCGTGCTCGCGCAGGTGCCCGACAGCGGTCCGGATCTGCTGCAGCGAGACACCGGTGTCCAGGAGGCGCTTGACGACCTTGAGGACCAGGATGTCACGGAAGCCGTAGAGACGCTGGGTGCCCGAACCGCTGGCTCCGCGCACTGCCGGTTCCACCAGTCCGGTGCGTGCCCAGTAGTCGAGCTGGCGGTAGGTGATGCCTGCGGCCTTGCAGACGATGGGGCCCCGGTACCCGGCGTCCTCGTCAAGGACCGGCAGGTCCTCGGTGAACAGGAGCCCCTGGGTATTGTGATGAGACGCGGCATGCCGCAGGGGCTTCGCGTTTTGGTCGTCCATGGGATTCATTGGAATCTCCTTGCTCAAGCATCCCCGTGAGGGAAGGAGGGATGCCGGGGCGTCGAGCGACTTCGTTGCGAGTGAAACCGAAAACCGACCGTGGCAAACCTTGGGAAACTTATGCTTCGACGGTACGACTACATTGGGGCTGCGTCAAAGACCTTCAAGCTTTACTTGAGGCGTGTCGCGGACGGTCGTCTATTTATCGAAATCTTCCGGCTCGACCTCGTTGAGGAATTCGCGGAATTCCCGCACCTGGTCTTCCTCGCCCTCGGCGACCTCGGAATCGTCGGAAACCATCACCGAGGCCTCGTCCAGGACACGCTCGTCGCACAGGATCGGGCACTGCGCGCGCAGCGCCAGCGCGATGGCGTCCGAGGACCGCGCATCGACACGGACGTCGTCGGCAAAGACCAGCTCGGCGGTGAACACCGCGTTGAGGACCGAGACGATTTCCACGCGCACCAGGGGCGCGTGCAGCGCCTGCAAGGTGGAAATCATCAGGTCATGGGTCAGCGGCCGCGGCGGTACGATTCCCTGCTGGAACATGGCAATGGCCGAGGCCTCCGGGGCACCGATCCAGATCGGCAGGTGGCGTTGGGTGTTGGCTTCCTTGAGCAGGACAAGCGGTTGGTTGGAGGGAAGTTCAATGCGAACTCCCACAACTTCAAGTTCGTGCATGGTTCGCTCCTTACTCGGGCGGCTGCAAGCTGCAGCTGCCGTGGCCGACCTAATGATCCAGTTTGGCAATCGCCCCGTTGACGAGCGCACCGTGCAATGCCATGCAGGCATCGCTGATTTCCCGGGCGGTCTCGGCGGCACGCGCACGCGATGCCACGTCGCCCCGGCTCATGTGCGGGGCCACGACCCGTTCGACCAAGCCGACTTCACGGTCCGCGGCCGCTCGGAAGGCGCGCAGGTGGCGTGGTTCGATGCCGTGCGCCGCCAGTGCCGCGGAGGCCGCGGCGATCTTTTGTGCGTGCTCATCGAAGCGGTCGTTCTCCGGCACGATCATGCCAAAGGCCAACAAGTCATCGACCAATTCGGAGCTGGCACCGCACAGGCCCTGCAACTCGGCCTTGGTCACCGGACGGGTCCGGGCAACCAGGTCCTGGGTCATCTGTTCGCTGATGCTGCGCGGAGCCAGCGTGTGGCCGCCGGGCAGTTGGTCGGGGCGTTCACCCCGGTCAACGGCGTCCAGGTAGTCCTTGATGACCTTCAGTGGCAGGTACTGGTCCCGTTGAAGGCCCAGGATGAAACGCAGTCGACCCACGTCGTCGGGCAGGTACTTGCGGTACCCCGCGGACGTGCGTTGCGGGGTCAGCAGGCCCTTTTCCTCGAGGAAGCGGATTTTCGACGCAGTCACCTGCGGGAATTCATCATGAAGCTCCGACAGCACCTCACCGATATTGAGCGCGACGGCGCGTTGGCCGTCGCCGGCCACTACTGCCAGTCGCGGGTTTCGGGCTGCCTGATTCACTAAGTTGTCCTGCTTAGTCGCGGGTGTTGGCCGGGTTGTTGGGCAGCGAGTTGTAGAAGGTCAGACGGAACTTGCCGATCTGCACTTCCGAGCCGTTGGCCAAACGCACCGAGTCGACCCGGTCGTTGTTGACGTAGGTCCCGTTCAGCGAACCGCTGTCCACGACGCTGAATCCGTTGGCGTCGCGAATGAACTTGGCATGCTTGCGCGAGACCGTGACGTCGTCGAGGAACACTGCGGCGTCCGGGTGGCGTCCAGCCTGGGTCACGTCCTGGTCCAGGAGGAAACGTGCGCCCTGGTTCGGTCCGGAGTGTGCGATCAGCAACGCGGAACCGTGCGGCAGTGCGGAAACGGCTGCGCGCTCTTCGGGGCTCAGGCCATAGAAAACTACAGGTTCCCGCGTTACCGGTGGCAAGGCAATTCCCGTAGTTTCGGTTGACGTCTCTTGCTGCTGGTTAGGCACCTGAGCTTCAGCCATTTCCGGTCCTCCCAAAATTCTTTCTCGTAATTCCCTTTGGACGCTGCCCCACCCCAAATTGGGGCAATCGTCCCATCACCAGATTAGCCTACTAGCCGCCAACGGGTTTTCGGGAATAACGTCGCAGTAAATCTCTGCAGTTGCGTGTTCGGCATGGGAGGATGCATTTATGGCTGATTCCGAGAACCAAGCTCCGTCCACGACGAGGGCCTCGCGCAAATCCGACCCGAAGCCCCGGTGGGGCCTCCGCCTTGGACTCGGTGCCGCAGCACTGGTGTTGCTGGCAATTGTCTACTTTGTTGTACGCCTATTCCTGCCCGTTTGGTGGGCCACCCGAATTGGAAATCAAACGCAGGGCTCGATCACCAGCGGGATCCTCCTTGGCCTCATCTACGGCTTTGTATTCACCTTTGTTCCGTTGCTCATTGCATGGCAGGCCCGGTACAAGAAAGTCTCATGGCCGTGGAAGTCCGTGATCGTGCTGGTGGCCGTCTTGGTGGCGATACCGAACCTGCTTACCCTGAGCATCTACGCAAACTCCTCCAGCTCTGCCACCAAGGCCAGGACCATGATCGACACCAGCGCCACGTGGTTCCCGTCGTGGAGCATCGGCGGTGCAGTCGCCGGTTTGGTGCTGTTCGTGGGCATTGCCGCGTTCTGGCACCTGTGGCACTCGCGCGGCAAGAAGATCAAGGCCATGAAATCCGACATCAAGGCGCGGAGCACCGCTCAGGCGACATCCCCGAACCCCGAGTTGCCGAACACGCCGGGTCGCCCGGCTCCGGCCTCCGAGGCCGGCCAGGGTGAGGGGCAGCTTCCCACCTTGTCGCCGGACGAGCGCGCCGGCGACTCCAAGCCGTCCAGCTAACCGCCACGGCCCCCAGCCACACCCAAGGCGCCCCACCCGGCCTCTCCCCGTTGACGACGGTGAGTCGCAGGCGGTGGGGCGCCCTGCTGTTGCCCCTGCGGCGAGACTGCCACCACCCGCCGGCGTTCGCGTCGGCTCCCGGGCATCTGGAGGGAACCCTCCGGCCCTCGAGCCAAGACACCGGGGGAAACGGCCCGCACCCCAGCCAAACGCCAACAATCCAGCCGCGGGGCCCAAGGCAGGCGCCTCCGGGGCGTTGCGTGGGTGCTGGCAGTCCAAGCAGCGAATCGGAAACCCACAGAAGTGCCCGGAGGCGGCAAAACGTCCCCGGACATGGAAAAACCCCGGCAGTTCAACGCTACTTCGTTGATCTGCCGGGGTTGTAACCGGTCGGGCTAGCGGGATTCGAACCCACGGCCTCCTGACCCCCAGTCAGGCGCGCTACCAAGCTGCGCCATAGCCCGGTTGCTTTCGCAGCCGTTCTCCCTCACTTTCGTGAAGGTGCCGTCTGCGAAAAGCTCCGTGATTACCCTACCCTATTTTTTCGACTACTTCGAACGCTGGCGCTTTTCGCGCACCCGCATCGCCACTTCAATGGGCGTGCCTTCGAAGCCGAAGGTCTCACGAAGCCTGCGGGTAATGAACCTGCGGTACCCGGGATCCAGGAAACCTGTGGTGAACAGCACAAAACGGGGTGGTCGCGAGGACACCTGGGTGCCGAAGAGAATACGTGGCTGCTTGCCTCCGCGCAGGGGGTGCGGGTGCGCCGCCACAAGCTCGCCCAGGAAGGTGTTGAGCTTGCCGGTGGAGATGCGCTTGTCCCAGGACTCCAGGGCCGTGTGCAGGGCGGGAACGAGCTTGTCCTTGTGCCATCCGGTCTTCGCCGAGATGTTCACCCGGGGTGCCCACTCCACGTGCGCCAGGTCGGTCTCGATCTCGCGCTCCAGGTAACGGCGGCGGTCGTCGTCCATCAGGTCCCACTTGTTGAAAGCGAGCACCAGGGCACGGCCCGAATCGATGGTCATCTGCAGGATGCGCACATCCTGCTCGGAGAGGACCTCGTCCACCGCAACGAGCACGACGGCGACCTCGGCCTTTTCCAGGGCGGCCTGGGTACGCAGCGAGGCGTAGTAGTCCGAGCCCTGCGCCATGTGCTGGCGGCGGCGGATGCCGGCGGTGTCCACGAAGCGGAAGATCTCGCCGCCGAGTTCGACGAGCTCGTCGACCGGGTCGCGGGTGGTGCCGGCGAGGGTGTCAACGACCACGCGCTCGGAACCGGCCATCTTGTTCAGCAGCGAGGACTTGCCCACGTTCGGGCGGCCGATCAGCGCGATGCGGCGTGGGCCGCCGCGCGGGATGATGCCGCCGAAGGCGGAGAACTCGGGAAGCTTGGCCACCACGGCGTCCAGCAGGTCGGCCGCGCCGCGGCCGTGCAGGGCCGAGACCGGCCAGGGCTGGCCGAAGCCCAGGCCCCAGAGGAATGCGGCCTCGGATTCCTGGTTGAAGTCGTCGACCTTGTTGGCCACCAGCAGCACCGGCTTCTTTTTCCGGCGCAGCATCTTCACGACCGCCTCGTCGGTGGCGGTGGCGCCGACGCGGGAGTCCACGACGAAGAGGATGACGTCGGCCAGGTCGGCTGCGACCTCGGCTTGCTCGGCGACGCGGGCGTGGATGCCCTTGGCATCGTGTTCCCAGCCGCCGGTGTCAACGATGGTGAACTTCTTGCCCAGCCACTCGGCCTGGTAGGACACGCGGTCGCGGGTCACGCCCGGGACGTCCTCCACGACGGCCTCGCGGCGGCCCAGGATGCGGTTGACCAGCGTGGACTTGCCCACGTTGGGGCGCCCGATGATGGCCACGACCGGGGGGATGACCTCGTCGGAGTCGTCGTCGAAGTCGTCGCCCAGGTGCGCCAGCAGTTCGGCGTCCTCCGGGTCCAGTTCGTAGTCGTCGAGGCCGGCCAGCAGCGCGGTGGCGCGTGCCTCGGCGTCCTCGTCGCTGATCTCGGCCAGGCGGTCGGCGATGTGGTCCTCGTTGAACGGGACGTATTCGGCGCCCTCGTCCGGAAGCAGGCTCTCACTCATGGTGTGGTTCCTTTGCGTTGCGTGCCTCCACCAAACGCGGAAGCCGGTATCAATTCAAGCATGTCTCCCGCCCGCGCGTTTCGGTGCCTGGGCACCGCAGCCGCTGGCGGGGATGGTGTGATCCGTTGGTGCTGGATCGAAGTGGTGGAGCTAGGCGGCCTGGGCCTTGATGGCTTCGAGGACGGTTGCAACCGTTTGCTCGAAGTCCAGGTCCGAGGAGTCCACGGTCACGACGCCGTCGGCGGCGACCTGGAAGTTGACCACGGTCGAGTCCTTGGCGTCGCGGGCGAGCACCTGGGCCTCGAGCTCGGCGGCGGACTGGGTGCCGCCCAGCTGCAGCCCGCGGCGGCGCAGGCGTGCCTCCTCGGAGGCGGTGAGCAGGATGCGGGCTTCCGCGTCGGGTGCCACCACGGTGGTGATGTCCCGGCCCTCGGCCACGATGCGCGGGTGCGCCGCGATGATGGCGCGCTGGCGTGCCACCAGCTCCGCGCGTGCCTCCAGGTTCGTCGCGACGGCCGAGACGGCCGCGGAGACGAACGGCTCGCGGATCGCCTCGGTCACGTCGGCGCCGTGGATCGTCACCTTCTCCACGTCGGGATCGGTGGAGATGAACAGGTCGGCGGCCTTCACCGCCGCGGCGACCGCGGCGGCATCGGTCAGGTCGGTGCCGGCATCCAGCGCATGCCAGGTCACGGCGCGGTACATCGCACCGGTGTCCAGGTACGCGGCGCCCAGGCGGCGGGCGGCCTCCTTGGAGACCGAGGACTTGCCGCTTCCGGAGGGGCCGTCGATGGCCACCGTGATTTTCTGCATTACTGCGCAACCTTCCAGCCAAGTGCACTAAGCACTGTGATCAATTCTTCGCGACGTCCCGGGATGACCGAGACGTCGACCAGGCCGACCTGGTGGCCGGCGGAGTGTTCGACCCGAAGGTCCTCGACGTTGATGCCGGCATCCCCGATGTCGGCCAGCAGCTTGGCAACCTGCCCGGGCTTGTCCTTCACCACGACGGTGACCAGCGCGAAGGCCTGCGGCGGGGCGCCGTGCTTGCCCGGGATCCGCGCCTGCCCGGCGTTGCCCTCCCCCATCAGCTGGGCGAGGTCCAGCAGCGCTCCGGAGGCCGTCGGGTCCGAGAGGGTGGCGACAATCCGGTCCAGGTCCTCGCGCATGCCGCGCAGGATCGGGACCAGGGCCCCGGCGTTGTGGCTGAGGATCTGGATCCACAGCTTCGGGTCCGAGGCCGCGATCCGGGTGGTGTCGCGCAACCCGTTGCCGGCCAAGGCCAGCGAGTGGCCCGGGGCGTTGAGCAGCCGCGAGGCGATCAGCGAGGAGGCTACCTGCGGGAAGTGCGAGATCAGGGCGACCGAGGCGTCGTGGTCCTGCGCGTTCATGCGCGCGACCGTGGCGCCCAGGTCGATGGCCAGCGCCTCGGCGGTCTTCACCGAGTCGCCGCGCGATCCCGCGTGCGCGCAGATCACCCACGGCATCGAGGTGAACAGCTCCCCGCGGGCCGAGGCCGGGCCGGAGCGTTCGCGCCCGGCCATCGGGTGGGTGCCCACGTAGCGGGCCAGGTGCTCGTCGGTGATGCGTGCATCGGCACGCACCGCCTCCAGGATCGAGCCCTTGACGGAGGCGATGTCCACCACGGCGGACATCGGGTACTCCAGCAACGCCTCGGTGACCACGGCGGCGGTGACATCCGGCGGCGCGGCGACCACCACGAGCTCGGGGGCCAGCGGGCGCCCCGGGACGTGGATGGTGCCGGCGCCAATGTCCTGTGCGACGGTTTGCGCGCTGGGCGAGGGATCGACAAGCCAGACGTTCAGTCCGCGCTGGCTCAGCCCCAGCCCGACGCTGGTGCCCAGCAGCCCGGTGCCGATGACCAGGATCGGTCCGGCCAGGTGCGTGGTGGGCATGTGGCTACATCCCCACCATTGCCAGCAGGTGCCCGACTTCCTGCTTGCCCAGCGGGCGGATGGTGCCCTGCTTCTGGTCGCCCAGGCGGATCGGGCCGACCTGGACACGGACCAGGCGGGTCACCGGGAAGCCGACCTCTTCGAAGAGGCGGCGCACGATGCGGTTGCGCCCGGAGTGCAGGATGACCTCCACGAGCACGTGCCCGGGGGTGGAGTCGATCAGGCGGAAGGAATCGACGGACTGCCAGCCGTCCTCCAGCTTGATGCCCTTCTTCATCTGCGCGCCGATGCCCGAAGGCAACGGGCCGCGGACCTGCACCAGGTAGGTCTTGGGGACCTCGTGGGACGGGTGGGCCAGCCGGTTGGCGGCCTCCCCGTCGTTGGTCAGGATCAGCAGGCCCTCGGTCTGGTAGTCCAGCCGGCCCACGTGGAAGAGGCGTGTCTGGCCCTGCTTGCGCAGGTAGTCCGCGATGCACTTGCGGCCCTCGGGATCCTCCATGGTGGAGACCACGTTGCGCGGCTTGTTGAAGACGAAGTACTGCATGTCCGCATTCAGCTGCAGGCGCATGCCGTCCACGTGCACGGAGTCCTGCTCGGGGTCGATGCGGATGCCGGGTTCGGTGATGAGCACGCCGTTGACCTCGACGCGGCCGTTGGCGATCATTTCCTCGCAGACGCGGCGCGAGGCCACCCCGGCGTTGGCCATGACCTTCTGCAGGCGCACGCCCTCGAGGTCCGAGTGCGCGGCGGCCGCCTGCGCCCGCTGGGTCGGCCTGGTGCGCTCGGCGTTGACCGGGCCCAGGTTCTTGCCGAAGCGTTCCTTGCCGAAGGCCTGGGGGCCGCCGTACTTCTTCTTGCCCGGGGCCCCGGCCTTCTTGGACTGCTTCGGGCCGCCGTGGGCCTTGGACCAGGACCCGGCCGAGGACTCGGTGCCGCGCTCCGAGCCGGATCGCGGGGTGGATGAGCGTGGGTTTTGGTCGGAACGGCCAGCACCGGTTGCTCCGCGGCCGCGGCCGTTGCCGGAGCCTTGTGGGCGCTGGTTGCCGCGGCCTGGGCGGGATCCCTGGGTCATGATCTGTCCTTATGTTGTTTCGTGGTTCGCCGATTGCCAGGGCGAATCAACGTCGTAGTCGTCGATGTCACCCACTCCGGGAAGATGCGGGGAGATCCTGGGCAGCTCGGAGATACTGCCCAGTCCCAATCTTTCCAGAAAGTACGAGGTGGTCTGATACAACGTGGCACCACTTTCACCGTCGTCGGGTGCTTCGTGGATCAGCCCGCGCGTGAGTAAGGTGCGCACCACCGAATCGACGTTGACCCCGCGAATCGCCGCGATCCTGCCGCGGGAGACCGGTTGCCGGTAGGCGATCACTGCCAAAGTTTCCAGCGCTGCCTGGGTAAGTCTTGCCGTTTGGCCGTCGATGACGAAGCGTGAAACGAAGGGAGCAAATTCACGTCGGGAGAAGATGCGCCAGCCGCCGGCCAATTCACGCAGCTCAAAACCGCGTGGTGTATCCCCACCATCATACTGTGCCCGCAGCTTTTCAAGGGCCGCTGTGACGCGTTCCTCACCGACCTCGAGCACGCGGGCGAGGTGGCCGGCGGAGATCGGTTCGTCGATGACCATCAGCACCGCCTCGATGCCCGCTTCCAGTCCCCCGGGCAGCGAATCAACGGAGCCTTGGCCCTCGGCGGCCTCCCGCGGCGGGGCCGGGGCCGGTGCGGCGGGGTGTGCCGGGGCCGGGGCGGTGACGGGTTCGTTCATGGTTCTTCCCCCTGTGCGGGTGGTGCCAACGTGGCGGATGTCTCGGAGTCGATGCCGGGCCCGGGCCCGTATTCCTCGTGCAGTGCGGCCGGATCCCAGTCGGTGTCGGCCGCCAGCCAGCGCACGGCCAGTTCCTGGAGCGGCGCATCCTGCGAAAAGGCGATGACCTGCTCGCGGTACATCTCCAGCAGGGCCAGGAAACGGGCGACGACCACCAGGTGGCTGGCGGCGTCCGCGACCAGCTCGCCAAACACCAGGGTCCCGCGCTCCTTGAGCATCGAGGCCAGGATGGCGGCCTGCTCGCGCACCGAGACGTTGCCGCCGTGCAGGTGCGCAATGCCGACCTCGGTGGGCTCGGGCGCCTTGGGCGCCAGCGCCGCGACGGCCAGTTGGGCCAGCTCCCCCGGGGTGGTCTTGAAAAGCAGTTCCGGCAGCAGTGCGGCAAAGTGCGCCTCGAGCCCCGCCTGGCGCGGGAAGCTGGCGGCCTCCTCGAGCAGCTTTTCGGAGATCCAGCCGGCGGCGTGCTTGAACGCCTTGTACTGCAGCAACCGGGCGAAGAGCAGGTCGCGGGCCTCGAGCAGCGCCATGTCCTCGTCGGACTCGGCATCGGTGTTCGGCAGCAGGCGGGCGGCCTTCAGGTCCAGCAGCGTGGAGGCGATGACCAGGAACTCGGTGGTCTCATCCAGCGCCTTGGCGCCTCCGCGGGCCTGGAGGGCCTTGAGGTAGGCGATGAACTCGTCGGTGACCTCGGCCATCGCGATCTGGGTGATGTCCATCTCGCGCTTGGCGATCAGCGAGAGCAACAGGTCGAAGGGACCGGTGAAGTTTTCCAGCGAAACCCGAAAGCCACCGGCCGGTTCCTTCTCGGGGACCGGCGCGGTGGCCAGGGGGTCGGCGGCGGGTGCCGTCATTACGGGGCGCCGCCACGGGCGATCAGTTCCTTGGCCAGCTGGCGGTATGCCTCGGCGCCGGGGTGGTTGGTCGCGTAGGACGTGATCGGCTCGGCCGCCACGTTGGCGTCGGCGAACTTGATGGTCCGGCGGATCACGGTCTCGAAGACGGTGTCCCCGAACGCCTCGACCAGCCGTCCCACGACCTCGCGGCCGTGGAGCGTGCGCGGGTCGTACATCGTGGCCAGCACCCCGTCGATGGACAGTGCCGGGTTCAACCGGTCCTGGACCTTCTCGATGGTTTCGACCAGCAGTGCCACGGCGCGCAGCGCGAAGAACTCCGCGGTCAGCGGGATGATCACGCCGTGGGCGGCGGTCAGCGCGTTGACGGTGAGCAGTCCCAGGGACGGCTGGCAGTCGATGAGCACGATGTCGTAGTCGTCGGTGACCGAGCGCAGCGCGCGTTCGAGGACCTGCTCGCGGGCGACCTCGTTGACCAGCTGGACCTCGGCGGCCGAGAGGTCGATGTTGGCCGGCAGCAGATCGACGTTTTCCACGTCGGTGGTGATGATGGCGTCACGGATCGTGGTCTTGCGGTCCATCAGGACGTTGTAGACGGTGACGTCCAGCTCGTGCGGGTTGGTCCCGAAGCCGGCGGACAGCGCGCCCTGCGGGTCGAAGTCGACCAGCAGCACCTTGCGGCCGTACTCGGCCAGCGCCGCGGCCAGGTTGATGGTGGAGGTCGTCTTGCCGACCCCGCCCTTCTGGTTGACCATGGCGATCACGCGGGCCGGGCCGTGGGATTCCAGGGGCAAGGGCTCGGGGAAAATCGTCATCGGGCGACCCGTGGGCCCCAAGGGGGTTGGCTCCTTGAGCAAACCCGCGCCTCGCGACTTGCTGCCCTGTTCCTCGCTCACGGTATGAACCACGCTTCCGTTCGTTGTGCGATCTGTTTGACTACTTCAATCAAGGGTATAGGTTGCGCACCGGGCTTTGCCCAATCGGCTGCACGGCGAGCCTTTACCTTGAAGTTGAAGTCCAATGTTCGGTGCATGGTGTTTCCGGGGCACCTCTGCGCTGGCCGTTTTCCGCGGCCCGGGCCATGCACTGCGCCCAGGCGGCGTGCTCGGCGCCCGGCACCTCGTCGATGAACCGCACCAGCCTCGCCCGCCGCTTCCCGGGGTCGGCATAGCCCCCGGTGCCGGCCGCACAGGAGAATCCCTCGTGGCGCATCCGTTCGGCGGTGCTGCGGTAATTCAGCCACTTGGCATGGAATTGCCCGATCTGCGCCAACCCTCCGACGAGCATGATCAGCGCCCCGAGTCCCGCGGTCACCGGTGCCGCCCATGGGCACGAAGGAACGGGAGGCGCTTGCGCGGCCCACGGGCGAACGCCAGGGTCCCCGGTCGGGGCCCCTGGCGTTCGTGCGGAAGTTCCGCGCAGCCTAGTGCTCGTTGGCGGTCAGCGAGAGTTCGTCGAAGGGACGGTCACCGGCGAGCACGGCGCGGGCCTGCTCCATGTCGATTTCCTTGGTCCACGTGCCGATCAGCAGCGTCGCCACCGCGTTGCCGGTGAAGTTGGTCAGTGCGCGGGCCTCGGACATGAACTTGTCGATGCCCACGATCACTCCCATGCCGTCGAGCAGTTCCGGGCGGTGCGACTGCAGGCCGGCGGCCAACGTGGCCAGGCCCGCGCCGGTGACCCCGGCGGCGCCCTTGGAGGCGATGATCATGAAGACCAGCAGGGAGATCTGCTCGCCGAGGTTCATCGGCATGCCCATGGCGGTGGAGACGAACAGCGCGCTCATGGTCAAGTAGATGGCGGTGCCGTCGAGGTTGAAGGAGTAGCCGGTGGGAACCGTGATGCCCACGACCGGCTTGGAGACGCCCACGTGCTCCATCTTGGCGATCAGGCGCGGCAGGGCCGACTCGGAGGACGAGGTGGAGAAGATCAGCAGGTACTCGCGGGCCAGGTACTTCAGCAGCGCGAAGATGTTCAGCCCGGTCACGGCGCGCAGCAGCGAGCCGAGGATGACCACGATGAACAGGGCACAGGTGGCGTAGAAGGCGCCCATGAGGATGGCCATGGAGCCGATGGCGGCCCAGCCGGTGGCGCCGACGACCGCGGCGATGGCACCGAAGGCGCCGATCGGGGCGATCCACATGATCATCATCATCAGGCGGAAGACCACCGCCTGGATGTGCCTGATGGCGCCGAGCACCGGCTCTCCGCTCTTGCCCATGGACTGCAGTGCGAAGCCGACGAACAGGGCCAGCACCAGGGTGGGCAGCACCGGGATGTCGCCCGGGATCAGTTCGAGCAGGAACTTGACGGTGGCGTTTTCGGTTCCGCCGGCGGCGCCCTCGTAGGGCTGCAGCTTCAGGCCCGCCCCGGGGTGGATCAGGTTGCCGACGAACAGGCCGATGGCCAGGGCGAAGGTGGACATGGTGATGAAGTAGAGCAGTGCCAGGCCGCCGACCTTGCCGACGGTGGCGGCCTTCGCGATCGAGCCGATGCCCAAAACGATGGTGCAGAAGATGACCGGCGCGATGATCATTTTGATCAGCGCGACGAACCCGGTGCCCAGCGGCTTGAGCGCCTTGCCGAGGTCCGGGGCCAGCAGGCCGATCGCGGCACCGGCAACCACGGCGATGATCACCATGATGTACAGCCAGTGTGTGCGGTCCTTCTTGGCGGGTGCTTCCTGGTTCTCGATCGGGTCCCGGTCCAGGACTCCTGTCGATGTTGGCGTCGTTGCCATGGGGTGGCTCCTTCTGAACGAATGTCTGCTGCGGGGAGGCGGCGGGGGCGGTGGCGCTTGGTGTGCCCGGGCTTCTTCATCCATGGTGGGGGCGAACGTGATCGATATCTCTCTTGTGTTCATAATGGTCATGGCGCGCTTGCCCGCGTGCCACCCTTGAAGGCAGCGCCCATGCACCCGGCACCGGGCACCTCAGACGGAAGGGGGCATCGATGCCACGGTCCCCGGGCGGCCCGTCCGCCCCCGCATCCAGGGAACGCCGCCCGATCCCGGCGCGTTCCCCCTACTCGCTGGCGACCCGCATCTTCGTCGCGCAGCTGGCCCTGGTGGCCCTGGTGGTGCTGGTGGTCAGCACGGCCAGCTACCTCAATGCCCGGAGCCAGGCCCACGAATTCGCCGCCAAGCGCGTGCTTTCCGTCGCCGAGACCCTGTCCCACGACCCCTTCGTCATCAACGCGGTGCAGCGCCCGGACCCCTCCGGTGAGCTGGTGCCCTTTGCCAACAGCATCGTTTCGCACGCGGCGGTGGACTTCGTGACCATCATGGACACCGACCGCACCCGCTACACACACCCCACCGCCAGCGAGATCGGCCGCAAGTACGTCGGCAGCGTCGAGCAGGCGCTGGCCGGGCAGAGCCAGGCCGAGGACTACCGCGGCACCCTGGGCCCCTCGGTGCGCGCCATCGCCCCGATCCGGGATGCCGGCGGGAATGTCACCGCGATGGTGGCCGTGGGCGTGACGCTGCAGTCCCTCGGCGCCACCCAGGCCGCGCTGGTTCCGGCGATCCTGGCCGTGGGATTGCTGGCGGCGGGGCTTGGCGCGGTGTTCACCTATGCGCTGGCCCGGTACCTGCGCCGCGCCACCCTGGGCTATGGCCCGGAGGAGCTGCGCCGGCTCTACGCCTACTACTTCTCCGCACTGCATTCGGTGCGCGAGGGCCTGGTGCTGGTCGATGCCAGGGGGCGGCTGGTGCTCTACAACGACCAGGCGGCGCAATTGCTGGGCCTGCCGCCGGCCGGGTCGCTGCGCCCGCTGCCGGTCGACCGCCTGGGGCTGCCCGAGACCGTGGCCGAGCTCTTTGCCTCCGGGCGCCGGGCCGTCGACGAGATCCACCTGACCAGCGACCGGGTGCTGGTGATCTCCCAGCAGAACGCCGAGCAGCCCGACACCGGCCCCGGGGCGAAGGTGCGCTGGCCGCTGCGCCGCCGCCTGGTGGAGAGCAAGCTGGGCACCGTGGCCACGCTGCGCGACCACACCGAGGTCCAGGCGCTGACCGGGCAGCTCGAATCGATGCGCACGCTCACCGAGGCGCTGCGCGCGCAGACCCACGAGCACGCCAACCGGCTGCACACCGTGGCGACGCTGATCGAGCTGGGCCGCGAGCGCGAGGCGCTGGAGTTCGCGGTGGCCGACCGGCAGGAATCCCAGCGATTGACCGACGAGTTCGTGCTGGCGGTCGACGAGCCGTACCTGACCTCGCTGCTGGTGGGCAAGGCCGCCCAGGCCCACGAGCGCGGCATCGCCCTGACCCTGACCGCCTCCGGGCAGCTGCCCACCGGCGCCCTGGATGCCCGGGACCTGGTCACCATCACCGGGAACCTGCTGGACAACGCGTTCGACGCGGCGGCCGGCTCCGAGCTGCGCCGGGTGTGGGCGGATTTCGCCGCCGACGCGGAATCCGTGGTGATCTCGATCGCCGATTCGGGCCCCGGCGTGGATCCGGACCTGCTCGACGAGTACTTCCGCCTGGGGGTCTCCTCCAAGCCGGTGGTCCCCGGATCCGGCTCGCGCGGGCTGGGCCTGGCGCTGGTGCGCCAGGCGGTCGCGCGCCTGGGCGGGTCCCTGGAAGTGGATAATGATGCCGGGGCGATCTTCACCGTGACCCTGCCGATGTCCCGGCACGGCGGGCCCCCGGTCCGCGGCGGGCGCTGAGCCCACCGGGTGGCGCCGCGCCGGCGCACCGCCCTTGACCAGATATTCACGACAGACACGAGGAACCACCGGTCCATGGATACGCACAGAAGCCTCCGCGTCCTGGTCGTGGACGACGAGCCCACCACTGCCGCCGCGCACGCGAAGTTCGTGGCCCGCGTGCCGGGCTTCAGCGTGCATTCCATCGCGCACAGCGGCAACGAGGTCTTCGCGGCCCTGGATGCGGCGCAGGAGGCGGGCACCCCGATCGACCTGGTGCTGCTGGACATGAACCTGCCGGACCTGCACGGCCTGGACGTGGCCCGGCGGGTGCGCGGGCGCGGGAACACCGTGGACATCATCGCCATCACCGCGATCCGGGACCTGAACGTGGTGCGCACCGCGATTTCCGCCGGGGTGACCCAGTACCTGATCAAGCCCTTCGGCTTCGCCGCCTTTGCCGAGAAGCTGGAGAACTACCGGCTATTCCGCTTCAACCTGGGCAACGCGGGGCGCACCGCGTCCCAGTCCTCGATCGACAACGCGTTTGCGGCGCTGCGCTCGGTGGGCCCCGCTCCCCTGCCCAAGGGGTTGATCACCGAGACCCTCGGCGCGATCTCCGAGACGCTGCGCTCGGCGAGCGCCGCGCTCTCGGCCACCGAGGTCTCCGAACTGCTGGAGCTGTCCCGGGTCACCGCGAGGCGCTACCTGGAGCACCTGGCCGACACCGGGGACGCGGCCAAGGCCCCGCGCCACGGGACCCGCGGCCGGCCCGAGTACGAGTACCGCTGGGTCGGCAACGGCTGACCGGCCACCTGGTTAGCGGGCGGGGCGCAGGAACGGGAGCAGGTCCTCGATGACGCCCGGATCCTCGATGGTGGAGGGCACCGCGTATGGCTTGCCGTCGGCGATCTGCCGCATGGTCTTGCGCAGGATCTTGCCCGAGCGGGTCTTGGGCAGCGCCGCGACGATGCGCACCTCGCGGAAGTCCGCGACCGGTCCGATGTGCGCGCGCACCATGGACACCAGCTCGCCGCGCAGTTGCTCCTCGGTGATCCGGGTGCCGCTCTTGAGCACCACGTAGCCGCTGGGGCGCTGGCCCTTGAGCTCGTCCGCCACGCCGATCACGGCGCATTCGGCGACCGCCGGGTGGGAGCCGAGCACCTGTTCCATGGCACCGGTGGACAGCCGGTGGCCCGAGACGTTGATGACGTCGTCGGTCCGTCCCATGACGAAGAGGTAGCCGTCCTCATCCAGGTACCCGGAGTCCCCGGTGGCGTAGTGCCCGGGGAACTGCTCCAGGTAGGTGGCGATGAAGCGCTCGTCGTTGCCCCAGAGCGTGGCCAGGGTGCCCGGGGGCAGCGGCAGCTTGATGGCGATGTTCCCCTCCTCGCCCGGCCCCAGCTCGGCGCCGAGCCCGTCGAGGATCCGCACGTCGTAGCCGGGCACCGGGACCGTGGGAGAGCCGGCCTTGGGTTCGAGGGTTTCCAGGCCCACGCAGTTCGAGGCGATGGGCCACCCGGTCTCGGTCTGCCACCAGTTGTCGATCACCGGCACCCCGAGCTTCTCCCGCGCCCAGGCGTAGGTGTCAGGGTCCAGGCGTTCGCCGGCCACGAAGAAGTGGCGCAGGGAAGTGATGTCGTGCCCGGCCAGCAGCGCGGCCTGGGGGTCGGCCTTGCGGATGGCCCGCAGCGCGGTGGGTGCGGTGAAGAAGGTGTCGACCTGGTGGTCCTCGATGAGCCGCCAGAAGGCCCCGGCATCGGGGGTGCCCACGGGTTTGCCCTCGTAGAGCACCGTGGTGGCGCCGGCGATCAGCGGCCCGTAGACGATGTAGGAGTGGCCCACGACCCAGCCCACATCCGAGGCGGTGAGCATGGTGGAGCCGGGCCCCACCCCGTAGACGGTGCGCATCGAGTAGTCCATGGCCACCGCGTAGCCTCCCGAGTCCCGCACCACGCCCTTGGGCGATCCGGTGGTTCCGGAGGTGTACAGGATGTACAGCGGGTGGGTCGAGGGCACCGGGACGGCCGCGGCGGCGGTGGCCGAGGAGACGAGTTCGTCCCAGTCGTGCCAGGGGGTGCCCGTCCCGGCGAACTCGGCCAGGGAGTGCTCGAAGCCGTCGCGGTGGGCGACGATGACGGTGCGGATCTTGTGCGTGGCCATGGCGATGGCTTCGTTGACGGCCGGCAGGTATTCGATGCGGCGCGAGGGCTCGATGCCGCCGGTGGCGGTGATGATGGCAACCGGGGTCGCGTCGTCGATGCGTGCGGCCAGTTCCTTGGGCGCGAAGCCGCCAAAGACCACCGAGTGGATGGCGCCGATGCGGGCGCAGGCGAGCATCGCGATGTGGGCCTGCGGGATCATCGGCAGGTAGATCAGTACCCGGTCCCCCAGGCCGATTCCCTGCCCGCGCAGGACGCCGGCGAAGCGCGCGACCCGATCCAGCAAGTCGGCATAGCTGTAGCGTTCCTGGATGCCCAGGAGCGCGGAGTCGTAGACCAGGGCGGTGGCATCCCCGCGGCCGGCGGCCACGTGGCGGTCCAGTGCGTTGTGGCAGACGTTGAGCATCCCGTCGGGGAACCAGGCGTTGATCGGGGCGCGGCTGGAGTCGAGTCCGGTGGCCGGCGCCCGTTCCCAGTCGATCGAGGTGGCGGCCTTGAGCCAGAAGGCCGCCGGGTCGCTGGTGGATTCGGCAAAGGTCTGCGCGTAGGAAGGTGCCATGCGAACCGTCCATCCGTTCGGGTCTGGGGGTTTGTTCGGGTGGAGTCGAGCTTATGACCCGCACCACGAAATTTCAAGAGTCGTGTATACATGTAACGAAAATTTGGCCGCATTCTTTCGAATTGGACGTGACATTTGGCAATTTCTGTATACAGTTGATGTCATGAGAGCAAGCGACAAGGCCTATGAGGAGCTGCGGACGGACATCGTCGAATGGCGGTTGCGTCCCGGTGCCGTGCTGGGCGAGGTCGAGCAGGCCGAACGCCTGGGCGTCTCACGCACCCCGCTGCGCGAGGCCCTGGCCCGGCTGGTGGCCGACGGACTGGCCGTGCAGCAGCGCGGACGCGGCGCCGTCGTCTCGGACGTCTCGCTCGAACACGTCGATGACCTCTTCGCCCTGCGCCGCGCCTTGGAGATCGAATCCGCCCGGATTGCCGCACGCCGCGCGGACCCGGCGGTTTTCACCGAGCTGCGCACCCGCTTCCTGGAGGCAGGGAAGGGCGCTGATCCGGAATCCCGGGAATCCTTCTACCACCTGGCCGCCGAGCTCGATGGCCGCATCGACGCCGCGGTGGCCAACCCCTACATCCAGCAGTCGTTGCGCTCCCTGCGCGTGCACCTGGCCCGGGTCCGCCGCCTGGCCCAGGACGATCCCGCACGCCTGGCCGTCTCGGCGCTCGAGCACGCAGCGATCGCCGAGGGCATTGCCGCCCGAAACCCCGACATCGCCGCGGCGGCCACCCAGTTGCACCTGCACCACAGCCTTGAACACATCAAAGCCCATTCCGGCACCCGAGAGGACACCTAAATGATCAACCACCCAGTACGCGTGTACCGCAGTGAAGAAAACCTGGCCCACGAGGACCAGCTCGCGCACAAGATCGCCGTGGTCGCCGCCGACCCCGTCGAGGTCCCCGCGGAGGTCACCGAGATGATCATCAACCGCGTCATCGACAACGCCTCGGTGGCCATCGCCTCGCTGAACCGCGGCCCGATCGTTGCGGCCCGCGCCCAGGCCCTGACCCATGCCCCGTCCACCGGCGGCCAGGGTGCCTCGGTCTTCGGGATTTCCGGGAAGGTCTCCCCCGAATGGGCAGCCTGGGCCAACGGCGTGGCGGTGCGCGAGCTCGACTACCACGACACCTTCCTGGCCGCCGACTACTCCCACCCGGGCGACAACATCCCGCCGATCCTGGCCGTCGCCCAGCACACCGGCGCCAGCGGCAAGGACCTGATCCGCGGGATCGCCACCGGATACGAGATCCAGGTCGACCTGGTCAAGGCCATCTGCCTGCACAAGCACAAGATCGACCACGTCGCGCACCTGGGCCCCTCGGCCGCCGCCGGCATCGGCACCCTGCTTGGACTGGATGTCGAAACCATTTTCCAGGCCGTCGGCCAGGGCCTGCACACCACCACCGCCACCCGCCAGTCGCGCAAGGGCGAGATCTCCACCTGGAAGGCCCACGCCCCGGCCTTCGCCGGCAAGATGGCCGTGGAGGCGGCCGACCGCGCGATGCGCGGCCAGACCTCCCCGGTGCCGATCTACGAGGGCGAGGACGGCGTCATCGCCTGGCTGCTGGACGGCCCGGACGCCGCCTACACCGTGCCGCTGCCCGCGTCCGGCGAGGCCAAGCGCGCGATCCTCGACACCTACACCAAGGAGCACTCGGCCGAGTACCAGGCGCAGGCCTGGATCGACCTGGCCCGCAAGCTGAACCGCGAACACCCCGAGGCCACCGACCCGAAGAACGTCGCCTCCATCCTGATCAAGACCTCCCACCACACGCACTACGTGATCGGCTCGGGCGCCAACGACCCGCAGAAATACGACCCGACCGCCTCGCGCGAGACCCTGGACCACTCGATCCCGTACATCTTCGCCGTGGCCCTGCAGGACGGCTCCTGGCACCACGTCGATTCATACTCCCCGGAGCGTGCCGGCCGGCCGGACACGGTCGAACTGTGGAACAAGGTCACCACCGAGGAAGACGCGGAGTGGACCCGCCGCTACCATTCGCTGGACATCAGCGAAAAGGCCTTCGGCGGCACCGTGGTCATCACCCTGGCCGACGGCACCGTGGTCACCGACGAGATCGCCGTGGCCGACGCGCACCCGCTCGGCGCCCGCCCGTTCGCCCGCGAGCAGTACATCAACAAGTTCCGCACCCTGGCCGCCGGCCTGGTGGAGGACGACGAAATCGACCGCTTCATCGCGGCGGCCGAGAACCTGGAGAAGCTGGGTGCCGGCGAGCTGGACCAGCTGAACATCCTTGCGGCACCGGGCGTCATCGACCTCGCCGCCGCCCCGAAGGGACTGTTCTAGATGTTGTACTCGAGCGTCACCCCCGAGCAGAAGCGCGCGGCCCTGCGTGAGATGCTCGTGCCGGGAACCGCGCGCCAGTTCCCGGGGGCCTTCAACCCGCTTTCGGCCCGGCTGATCGCGGAAAAGGGCTTCGACGGCGTCTACATCTCCGGCGCCGTGCTGGCCAACGACCTGGGACTGCCGGACATCGGTCTGACCACACTCACCGAGGTCGCCACGCGCGCCGGGCAGATCGCCCGGATGACGGACCTGCCGGCCCTGGTCGATGCCGACACCGGCTTCGGCGAGCCCATGAACGTGGCCCGCACCATCCAGGAACTCGAGCACGCGGGCCTGGCCGGTTGCCACATCGAGGACCAGTTCAACCCCAAGCGCTGCGGCCACCTGGACGGCAAGAACGTCGTGGACCTGGACACCATGGTCAAGCGCATTGCCGCCGCCGCCGACGCGCGGCGCGATCCGAACTTCCTGGTCATGGCGCGCACCGACGTGCGTGGCGTCGAGGGCCTGGGTGCCGTCGTCAACCGGGCCAAGGCCCTGGTGGATGCCGGCGCGGACGCCATCTTCCCCGAGGCCATGAAGGACCTGTCCGAATTCGAGGCGGTGTGCAAGGCCGTGGATGTCCCGGTGCTGGCGAACATGACGGAGTTCGGCAAATCCGAACTTTTCACCCGCGAACAGCTGGCCGCCACCGGCGTGGCCATGGTCATCTACCCGGTGACCCTGCTGCGCAGCGCCATGGGCGAGGCCGAGCGGGTCCTGGACGCGATTGCTGCCCATGGAACCCAGGAGTCTCGGGTAGATTCAATGTTGACGCGTGCTCGTCTGTACGAGCTGGTTGATTACGAGGCGTACAACCGCTTTGACACCGGGATCTTCAATTTCCAGGTTCCGGACCTGGATATCCACTCAAACAACGCGAATCTGTAGGAAACAGGAGCGAGCGATGACTGAAACAACAGAGATCAAGAAGGGCCTGGCCGGGGTCGTTGTCGACTACACGGCCGTTTCCAAGGTCAACCCGGACACGAATTCGCTGCTTTACCGCGGATACCCCGTCCAGGACCTGGCCGCGTCCAAGAGCTTCGAAGAGGTTGCCCTGCTGCTGTGGACCGGCGAGCTGCCCAGCGAAATCGAGCTCACCGATTTCGTGGCCGCCGAGCGCGCCGGGCGCGCCCTGGCCTCCAACGTCAAGGCCGCGATCGACCTGCTGCCGCTGGATTGCCATCCGATGGACGTGGGCCGGACCGCGGTGTCCGTCATCGGCGCCAACCATGCCCTGGCCGGGGATTCCTCCCCCGAGGCGGAGTTCATCAAGGCCAAGGAACTCTTTGCCGCGTTCCCCGCGATTGTCGCCTACGACCAGCGCCGCCGCCGCGGCCTGGGCGTCGTGGAGCCGCGGGAGGACCTGGACTACTCGCAGAACTTCCTGTGGATGACCTTCGGCGAGGAGGCCGCCCCCGAGGTGGTCGACGCGTTCCGGGTCTCGATGGTGCTCTACGCGGAGCACTCGTTCAACGCCTCCACGTTCACCGCCCGCGTGGTCACCTCCACGCTATCGGACCTGCATTCGGCCGTTACCGCCGCCATCGGTGCGCTGAAGGGCCCGCTGCACGGAGGCGCCAACGAGGCGGTCATGCACACCTTCCAGGAGATCGGGATCGACAAGAACGAATCCCGCGAGGATGCCGCCGCGCGTGCCAAGGCCTGGATGGAGCAGGCCCTGGCGGCCAAGAAGAAGGTCATGGGCTTCGGGCACCGCGTGTACAAGCACGGCGATTCCCGGGTTCCGACCATGAAGGCCGCGTTGGACAAGATGGTCGCATACTACGACCGCGGCGAGCTGCTGGGCCTGTACGACGGGCTGGAGGCCGCCATGGACGAGGCCAAGGCCATCAAGCCGAACCTCGACTACCCGGCGGGACCGACGTACCACCTGATGGGCTTCGACACCGACATGTTCACGCCGATCTTCATCGCCTCGCGCATTGTCGGCTGGACCGCGCACATCGCCGAACAGCGCGCCTCCAACGCGCTGATCCGCCCGCTCTCGGCCTACAACGGCCCGGAGCAGCGCGCCCTATAGGCGCACGCCGGAGCACCGCAACGGGGTGCCGGGACCAGTGCGGTCCCGGCACCCCGTTTTTGCGTGTTGCGCCGGTGGCAGGACCGGTCACCAGTACATGATTGCGCTCGAGCCCGATCCCCCTGCCCAGTACAGGCGCAGGCGCACCACGTAGCGTCGCCCGGCCAGCAGCCGCAGGTGCAACCTGGCGTTCAGGCCGGTCCCGCCGTCGTCGTCCCCGCCCAGGTAGCGCAGCGTCCCGGCGTCGTCCTCGAAGAGCACCATCACCACGTCCGAGGCGCCGAAGGTGGAGATCGTGTAGGGGCGCGATTGCTCCGGTTCCAGGGCGAAGTCGGCCTGCTCCCCCGGCCCCAGACTCAGCGGGCGGGAGGTGAACGGCTCGAGCACCTCCGGCCCCGGGGCCTGCCCGGGATAGAACTTCTTGGCCCACTCGATGTCTTGCGCCGACAGGCCGCCGGCGGGCATGAGCCCGGCGGCATACTGTGCCGGCTCGATGATCAGCCCGGCGGGGAACCAGTACTCCATCACCGAATCCGGGTCCCAGGCCGAGCCATCAACCTCGGTGGTGGTGAACTTGTGCAGCACGTTGGACTCGGTCTGTGCCCGGGACCAGTTGTTCGGGGAACCGGTGAAATAGGCGTAGACCTTCTCCACGTCCCACTGGATGCCGGAGAACGGGTTCTGGTGCTCGTGCGGCAGCCCCAGGGTGTGCCCGATTTCGTGTAGCGCGGTGGTGTGCCCGTAGTCGTCGGTCAAATCCCAGCCGAAGTTCATGGTGGCCTGGGTGTTGGGGATGCCCAGCACGTCCCTGCCCACGTAGGACCAGGAACCGTCGGCCGCATCGAAGGAGATGCGCACCTCCGAGGCCGCGCGGTTGGTCGTCTCGGTGAACTTCAGGCCCAGCGGCAGCCCCCTCCATTCGGTGAAGGCGTCGCGCACGGCCTGGCGCTGGGGCTCTGGCCCGTTGATGAGGAAGTAGTGCAGCTCGGTGCCGTTGACCCAGACGTTGGCCAGGACCCGCAGCAGGCGGTCGCGTTCGAAGGGCATTCCGGGGGGCAGCGGGCGGGGCGCCGGGGTCCGCGGGACGCAGAGGGGTTGGTTCTCGTACTTCATGGTGGTTCCTTTTCGGCCGGTGGTGCTGAGGTGGTGTGCAACAAGGATGGCGGGGAACGGCGGCCGGTGCGGCGCCGGGCTGTGGGCCCTGCGCCGCACCGGCCGCCGACGGGCGTCAGCTGACGTAGACCAGCGGAACGCCCAGGTAGTTGGCGTTGCCGGTGGAGAAGTCCAGCTGGGCGGTTGAACCGCCGCCGCGCGCGTACACGTAGAGCCTCGCGCTCACCAACAGGTAGGCCTGGTCGGCGCCCAAGAGGTCGGCATAGTACATCGTGCGCCAGCCGTCGAAACGGTCGTTGACGTTGATGTTGTCGTTGCCGACCGAAAGCACGTTGGCGCTGCCCGCGGGCTTGTAGTTGTACTGGTAGCCCCTCGCCGTCAGCGAGATATTGACCTTGGCTTCCTTCGAGTCGAACCATCCGTCGTCGGCGCGCACGATGTAGAAACCGTTGAACGGCACATACACCTGATGCGAATAGTTGCGGTTCTCCGGGGCCCTGAAGGTGAACCACCAGTCCATGTACACCGAGAACGATGCCGCGCCGGTGCCGAAGATGCCCGAACCACCGCCGTTGGCGTAGCACGAGGCGTTGATGTTCCCGGGGTTGTAGCCCTGCCAGTACACCGATCCGTCGGAGCCGTGCAGGGTTCCGTAGTACGGGCTGAGCCAGCCCACGGCCGCGGCTGCCGGGCCGTTGCCCAGCACCAGCTGCAGCGCGGTGGACTCGGTCGGGTCGGCCTCCGCCAGCCGGGCGGCCACCGCTTCGGCGTCCTTCGCTGCGGCGGCTGTTGCCTTGGGTTCCGCTTCCTCGGCCTTGGCCAGATAGGCAGCCAGCTCCTTGGGCAACGACTTCTTCAGGCCGGCCAGCCTGCCCTGCCCGCGTGCCTCGATGTCCGCCAGTTCCTCGGCCTGCGCCTTTTGGAGGGCAACGACCTGCTCGCGCCGGGCGGCCAGCAGCCGCTCGAAGACGACGTCGGTGCCCTTGTGGATCTCTTCCATGGTTCTCTCCCATTCTGAACCCCACCACGGCAGACGCCCACGGTGTCGGAACCGCCCCCTAGCCCCTGGCGGCCCCCACCCGTCTCCACGATGGTGATTCAGCGTAAACGGCACGCCGTTATCGGGAAGTTACGCGCCCATTACCTCGCCATGATTCTCCACCGCCCGCGTGTCGTCCCCCGGGTTTCGCTCAGATCCTGAACGGTTCCGGGGCACCGCGAAACCCGGCCAGGGAGACAATCGTGGCACCCCGCACGCGGGCCTCGAGCCGGTCCAGCGCCGGAGAACCCGACATTCCAAGTTCATGGCGGGCCGTGCGACGGAACGCGGCAATGGCCCCCATCGCCGAGATGGACTGGCCCAGGGCGAGTTGGGCGGTGACCATGATTTCCAGCGCCGCCTCGTCCAGCATGTCAAGGCGCAGCACGCGGGCCGCCGCTTCCACGGCGCCGCGGCAATCGTCATGCCGCAGGCAGCGGGCGGCCACCTGGTGCCAGTACGCCGTGCGGGCCTGCAACAACCCCGCCTGCTCTTCGAGGACCCAGTCCTCGTACCAGCCCATCAGCAGTGGCTCGTTGCGTGGACGGGGCGTCCGCCCCTGCCCGTCGAAGCCTTCGAGCGCTGCCCGCTCCCGGTGCAGGTCCACCCGTGCAGTCGGGGAGATGCCCACCGAATGCCTGTCCACGGTGAGCATCCCGGGCAGGGAGTGGGTGACATGGTGGATGCTCACGCGCAGGTTGTCCTGCGCCGAGCGGTCGCAGGATTCGGGCCACAGCAGTCCTGCCACCCGATCGCGCTTGCTCGGTCCGTGGATCGCCAGCACGGCCAGCAGCCGTTGCTCGCGCAGGCACACATGGAGCCTGATGCCGTTGTCCCGCAGCTCCCACAGCGGCATCAGGTGCAACGAATACCCGGCTTGTGGCATCTTTGACGTATCGCCCATGACGGACAGCTCCCCCTTGGCCCCTGTACCCTGGACCATTTCTTTCTTCGCTCCCATTCGAATCGTCCGCCAACAGCGGGTGCAGGTCAAGAGCACGCGGGGAGATTCTCCAATGATTCGACGTGGGGCCCGCGCCTCACCGTCCGTGCGGTTGCGTTTCCGCCGCCGGGTGGAACAACGAGGCGCCGATCCGCCGTGCGGCAAGGCGGGCATCGGCCGCCCCGTCGAGCAGTTCCTGCTGCCGTTGGACATCGAGCACGGGCTTCAGCGCGGAAAAGGCCAGCCGCCCGCCTTCGTCGAACCGCAGAAGTCCCCCGCCACGCAACACCACTGCCGAGCGGCTGCGCAATCCCCGCTTCCTGGCCGCGGCGGCATCCAGCCGCAGTTCCTGGACGAAGGACACCTCGATCTCGGACACGGCGAATCCGTCGGGGCTGATGCGCTGGCTGGGCCGCACCCGGTCCAGCACGATTCGTCCCGCCGGATCCAATTTGGCCGCGTCCATGAGCCGCGGGTTGTCCCAGATGAAACGGAGCACCTCGTCGGAATCCGAAACCAGTGCCGAGAGCCGCACCGGGTAGTTCAACTCCCCCAGGCCGAAGAGGCCATCCAGGGTGCCGTCGGCTCCGGCGACGATTCCAACCTCGGCAAAGCACGCGCGCAGGGTGCCGCGGTAGTTGTGCTCATCGCGCGGGACAACGACGGCGTCGGCGGCCAGGATCCCGCGCAACAGGTCCTCCCAGAGAACATCCACCGGCGGCATGTATGCCAACCCGCGAAGGAGCATGTTCAGCAACCGCTCCCCGATTCGGGAACCGGCCGCGGCCACCTGGTAGACACTGGCCCGGCGGCCCGGCCTCCCCAGTTCCGCCCGCCACAGCCGCAGCACGGTTCCCAGTACAGCGTGCACCGCACCGGCGGCCCGCCGATGCGGCTCCGTGTCCGAGCGCCAGTCCGCCGGCGGACTGCCCGACATCGGGCTGCGTCCCGCCCCGCCGCGGCTGAACAGGTTGTCGGCAAAGCGGAAGAGCCCCGAGGCCAGCAGTGTCGAATCGATCGATTCCAGGGTTGCCCCGGAGGCCTTCAGCTGGCCGGCAATGATTCCTTCGACCACCGGCACCGCCGTGAAGACCCCCAGCATCGCCAGCAGGTCTGCCAGCGCCTCATGCAGCGCAAGCTGGTCGGCACCGGCCAGGGCATCGGCCCAGCGTGGACGGTAGCCGTCGATGACGGCGTGGGCCACCTCGTGGGCGACCAGGTCCCGATAGAGCACCAGTGGCAGCTTCTCCGCGTGCCGGGAATCCTCGATCAGCCCGAACCTGATGGAGCAGTCACTTCGGGTGTAGCCGGTGTTGCGGTAATCGATGGGGTCGTTGGCGTAGAGCCGGAGCCTGCCCGCCGAGGCCCATCCCATGCGCCGGCCCAGCGCGCGTTCAACTGATTCCAGGGTGTCGGCGGCAACCCCGTATGCCTGCTGGGCCAGGAAGCGCCGGTCGCGCGGCAGGTCCTCCGGGTTAGGGATCCCCAGGTCGCGGGCACCCCAGTCGCCGTCGCCCAGCACCTGGTTCTCCCGGCGCCCGCTCGAATCGAGCACCACCACCTCGAGGCGTGCACCCAGCGGGCCGGAGACCAGGCGCTCGCTGGGAACCCGCAGGAGCTGGGTCATCAACCGCCCGTCGGTCGTGAACGAGTGCGGTCCCTGGGCCAGCACCTCCAGCGGACTCAGATCCCCGGCACGGTGCGGGAGAAGGGCTGCCACCTTTACCCCGCGGCACCCGCGAAGGCGCTGCCCCACGGGGTGGACTTGGCCGCGGTCGGGCCCTCGAGCTGGGCGCGCTGGTCGAAGCGGCCCTTGGCCAGCGACTTGGTGACGGCGGCCAATATCGACCGGCGGCTGCGGGTGGGGTCGGTGCGCAGCTCCCCGAGCAGGTAGTAGGTGAAGGCACCGTTGTAGCGCCCGTCGAAAACCGCATCCGCGGAGGTCTGGTCGGAGCGGCAGCCGGCCAGCAGCACCGGGCGGGTGCCACGACCGGAGCGGGACACCAGGTCGCGGAAGGCGCGCGGGTCCGCGGTGGCCGTCAGGTCAAGGCCGATCGGCGTGGGCGGGGGCAGGAACCGCGGGCGCCGCCCGGGCAGCAGATCCAGCGCCTTCAGGCCGTCGCCGCTGTGGCAGGTGTCCAGCACGACCTCCACCAGCATGCCGCTCCCGGCCCGGGAAATGAGGGCATGCAGCTCGTCGTCGGAAATCAGGGTGGCCGGGTCCCACTGGTCCCCGGCCTGGTTCAGGTCGTAGGTGGCAAAGGCCTCGTCGGCCTGGTCGGCCTCGTCCCCGGTGGCGTCGGGAATCTGGGTGCCGTGGCTGGAGAAGGTGAAAACCAGGTGCTTGAGCCCGTCGGACTCGGCCCGGTCCATGGCCTCGCCGAGGCGTCCCATGACCGCTTCCTTGGTCGCCGCAGCGTCGGTGAGCACCTCGATCTGGCCATCGGCGAAGCCGAACCCCTCGCCCAGCACTGCGGCGAAGTCGTTGGCGTCGTTGACGCAGCCGTTGAGCCACGAGCCGCGCGGCAGGTTCACGAAGTCGTTGATGCCCACGCACAAGGCGTATTTGTCCCCGGCGCCTGCCCGCTGGGGTGTGCTGGCCGCGTGCTGCACCGCCGGCGCGGGTGCGGGAGCGGGCTGGGGTTCGGCTGCCGGCTCCGGTTCCGTGGATGGGCGCACCGATCTGTAGGAAATGACGTCTTCGCGGCCCAGCACCCGGCACAGCACGCTGGTCATGGTGTCCGGGTCCTCGTCGAAGGACCGGTGGGAGGCTGCGGAGCTGCGGGAGGATTTCGGGCCATCGGCGGTTATCGACCAGATCGCTTCCGCCCGCGCCGAGGCGAAAAGGTCTGTCAGCTGGGCATCCGCGGCCACGGATTCGGCCAGGCCGAGGATCGGGGTGCCGGGTTGGACCTCCAGGGAGGCGCGGATCAGGCACAGCAGCGAGCGCTGGTAGACCCCGATGACGTTGTCCGCTTCCTCCAGGTCCCGCTTCATGGAGAACATCGCCAGGTGCTCCACACCGTTGGCGCTGCCCAGCAGCGGGGCAAGCCGCGCCTTGAAGTCAGCGACGGTGATGGCGGGGGCCAGGAGGTTCAGGGTATCGAAACCTGCCTCCGGTTCAAGGTCGGAGTAGGCCGAGAGGAAATGCGACAGGAAGATCGATCCGGCCGAATGTCCGGCCGCGTGCAATCGGAGGGCCTGCGGGTTGCGGCCGATGTAGTCGGCGAGCGCACGGGCCACATACAGGGCCCCGCCGTCGTGGGAAACTGCCTGGGCGGCACTGAGCTTCATCTGGCCCCAGATCTTGGGTCCCAGCGGGCGGGCGAGCAGTTCGAAGGCCTTGTTCCACGCGTCCTGGAGGAATCCGCGCTCGGTCGGGACCCCGCGGAGCACATCGCGCACCGGGGCGCCGAGCAGCGAACCGATGGCGTCGAACAGTCCAGTTTCCCAGATGAAAAAGATCGGATAGACCCCGTTGGCCTTCCACCAGGGGATTTGCCGAGCGGCACCGGTGATGCCGGCGGTCTCGTTCACCAGTCCCCCGTGGGCCCAGAACAGCAGCGGGACATCCCGGCCTCCGTTGGCGGCCACGAACTCGGGCAGGTGCTTGGAGAAGATCGCCTGGATGTCTTCGGGGCTCGTGCGCAATTGCCCGCCACTGGAGAATCGGCCGTCCGAGAGGTTGACCAGGTGCGGCTTAAGCGCCTGCATGTCGATTCCCGCCGGGAGGTCCCGGGTGGGGTCGCCCACGTCAAACGGGTCGTGGCTGGGTGATGTCAGCAGTACCATGTTCTGCTCCTGTGTCGAGCCGCGCGGCGGTTGCGGCAACAGGAGTATGGCCCCGAGGGCATTACCGGCGCGTTACCGGTCGGCGTGCCGCAGGCCGACGGCCACCGGGATTGCTCCCGTTGGCCGTCGGCTGCCCGCTCAGCGCAGTCGAAGCGATGCCGCGGCGTCCCTGGCCCGCTGGAAAGCGGGCCGCGGCAGATGCCGACATGACCGAGCGTACCGTTGCCGGGCCCAATGGACAGGCCCGGATGCAGCCGGCGTCGAGGTCGGTGCCGCCCTGCCGAAGCCGCCCGACCGGCCTGCCGGGTGAATGGCGTTGCGGACCTACCCCGGGTCCTGGATGACCAGGGACTTGGCCACCGCCTTGGCCTGGGCGTATTCAACCGAGCCCAGGTACGAGTTGATTTCACCTTGGTTCTTGAAACCCATGGGGTCGTTCCATTGGGTGAGCATCAAGGTGCGATCCCCGATGTCGACGCCGAAGCGCACATCGCAGGTCTTCCCGGTGGACGGGAGGTCCGTGGGATAGAGCCCGACCACCGAGTGGCGGCTTCCATCGGGTGCCGTGTCTGTCCGCAGGGCCAGCTTCAGCGGCCCGGCCTCGGCGAGGACCCCGCTGGGTGATTCGCCGTCGAGCTTGTAGGTGGATCCCGTTTCGGTGCAGTCGGTGGGCTCCTGCACGGCGCCTTTTCCCAGGCTCGTCAGACTGAATACCTTTTGCCCCGGAGGTCGTAGAAGAGCAGATCGTACCTGTACGCATCGTTGGGGCCGACCGTTGGATCGTCGTTGGGGTTGCCGATCCCATCCGTCTTCCACTCGCGTTCTTCCCACGCGGGATGGTCCATCCTCAGCAATTCGTTGCCGAAGGAGTGCCTTTCCTCCGTTGCCTTGGCGCCCATCCAGGACGGCACATCTGGCCCCAGGAGCTTGCCCAGGCCGGTGCCGTCAAGTCCCAGGACCTTGAGCTTTCGCAGCTGTTCGGGCCTGAGGATGGGATCGGATGGATTGTCCAGCGCCCGCAGCCGGGGGTTGGTGAAGAAGGGCATGCTGCCAACGACGTTGATGCCCGTGTCGTCATCTGCCGTGATGCTCCAGGTTCCGTCCTTCCAACGGGCTAGCCAGATGCCGGAACCTTCACCGGTGGGGTTGTTGGCCTCGGCCAGGTCCGACCGCAGGATCGTCGCCAGGGAATCAACGCAGCCGATCACGGGGTACGCGTTGGCGTTGTCGGGCAGTTTCGTCCGGATTCCGTTGGCGTCCACGAGGTCCAGGGTCCGCAGGTCAAGGGCGTTGCAGGCGGCCGAGTCCTGGAAGTAGACGTCTTGGCTGGCTGGGACCAGGAAGTTGGGCAGCCCGTAATCGATGCGCGGTAGCACCGTTCCGTCCGCGGATGAGCTGGGCGAGGGACCGCTGGTGGGATTCCCCGTGCCCGGAAGGGTGGGCGCGGCTGGGCCTGTTCCCGTCGGGGCCTGCCATGGAGACCACACAACGAGTCCGACTGCCGCGGCGGCAATCACCGTTCCGGCCGCGAGGATCCGCCATTTGCCCCCGGATTTTCCCGGATTGACCTGTACGGGCCGCTGGCTGAAGACCGGGACCGGGTCGTGGAGTTGCAGCGGGCCCGGATCGCCGATGTTGTCGCGCTCGGCCGGATCGATGCCGGAAATTAGCTTCTCAATGTTGTCCATGGGAACTGCCGCCCTTCAACATGCTCGTTGGTGCCTTGCGTTCAAAGGCCTTGCGGGCCCGGAACAGCCGCGATTTCGCCGATTCGTGCGAGCATTCCAGCACCGCGGCGATCTCGGCGGTCGGCAGCGCATCCCAGTAGGCGAGGATGAGCACCTCGCGGTCCTTGGCACGCAGTTCGTCCAGGACCTCATGCACCTGTTCGTCCAGTCCGGAATCGCGGACGCTGCGTTCGGCGAGCCGGGCGGCCGCAGCCTTCAACACGAGGTTCCGTTCCCGCCCCCTGGAGCGCAGCTCGTTGGCGACAAGGTTCCGGGCAGTCACCAACAGCCATGGAAGCGCATCGTCGCCGGGCGAGATGCCGCGTTGCCAGGCCAGCCGGAAGGCGTCGTTGGTGATTTGCCGGGACGTCTCGATGTCGACGATCCTGCGGTAGACGTACCTGTAGACGTTCTTGGAATGCAGGCGGTGCAATTCCTCCACGGCCGCTGATGCCTGTGTCTCCACCGACGCCCCTCCCCCTGTAGCCGCCCGAGGGCACCACAGATGCGGGCCCTTGTTGGCTATGAAATGTCCGGAAATCCGGCTTCGGTTGCAGTTGTGGCAGGAATTCTTTTATCCGCCCAGTCGATGGTGGAAAAACGGGCCACCGATTCGTTGTCCTTGCTCAGCACCACCAGAGCGTCGAAGCGCTCCCCCGCCAGCAGCCTGCCCAGCCACAGCGCCGAGTCGTCCCACATCCGCGCCAGCGGCAGGTGCCCCACCGGGTACCAGGCAGGGACCAGCTCCTCCGAGGCCGCGGCCATGCCGGCGAAGTCGGAGGTGAGGAAGACGGTGCAGTCCATGTCTGCGGCCGGCCTGGCGGGAAAGCGGAAGAAGACCCGCGCCGCCGGTTCCAAGGAGGAGGCCTGCGCGACCAGCGAAGTTTCCTCGAAGAGTTCGCGCACCGCGGCATTCTCGGGGTTCTCCCCCGGCTCGATCTTCCCGCCCGGAGCCACGACGCGTCCGGCACCGAAGCCGCGCTGCTTGTGGCCCAGCAGCACCTGGGTGCCGGTCAGCCCGCGCAGGATCGGTAGGCACAGGACGACTTGGGTGGATGTTTCCGCAAAGCCCTGTGCCATGGTGGGGTGCTTCCTTAGAGGTTCGCGCGCGGGTGGGCCGCGGCGTAGATTTCGCGCAGGGTGTCGGCCGTGACCAGCGTGTAGACCTGCGTGGTGGTGACCGAGGCGTGCCCCAGCAATTCCTGGACCACCCGCACGTCGGCCCCGCCCTCGAGCAGGTGCGTGGCGAAGGAGTGGCGCAGGGTGTGCGGGGAGACGTCTTGTTCGATGCCGGCCCGCTCGGCGGCCTTGGTGAGCACCGTCCAGGCGGATTGGCGCGAGAGCCGACCGCCGCGTTGGTTCAGGAAGAGCGCGGCGGTGCCCTTGCCCTTGGCAACCAGCTCGGGTCGTGCGCGGACCAGGTAGGCGTTCAGGGCATCGATCGCGTACGAGCCCAGCGGCACGATCCGTTCCTTGGAGCCCTTGCCAAAGAGGCGGACCACCGCGGGTCCATCTGCGGGGCGTTCCAGGTGCAGGTCATCGACGTCCAGGCCCACGGCCTCGGAGATGCGGGCGCCGGTGGAGTACAGGAATTCCAGGATGGCCTTGTCGCGCAGGCCGGCGGAGGTCTCGATGGAGACCGAGTCAAGGATCGCGGTGACCTCGGCGACGGAGATGGCCTTGGGCAGGCGGCGCCCGGCCTGCGGCGGGTGCAGGTCCACGGCGGGATTGGTGGGCGCCAGGCCTTCGAGTTCCCAGAACTTGTGCACGCCGCGCACCGCGACAATGGTGCGTGCGGCCGAGCGGGCGCTCAGCGGTGCGGCACCGTCGGCCCCGTCGCGCACGGCCTGGGCGAAGGAGGTCAGGTGCCCCAGGGTCACCTCGTCCGGGGTATGCACGTCCTGGCCATGCAGGTAGGCCGCGTATCGGTACAGGTCGCGCCGGTAGGCGCTGACGGTGTTCCGCGCCATGCCGCGTTCCACCGCCAGGTGCTGCAGGTAGCTGGCCAGGTGCTTGCCGATGGGCAGGTCCGCCGGATCCGGCCCTGGCTGCGGGACCGGGTCTGGAACCGGGGCCGGGTTGGGAACCGAAACCGGGTCCGGAACCGTTTCCAGCCGCAGGGTCGAGTCGACAGGGCGGATGCGCACCGTCGGTGCCACGTCGGGGCGCGGCAGCGAAACCGTCTCGGGAACCACCCCAAGGCGCACGGTGGCATCGTCGGTTCCTGTCTGCATGTTCTGTTCCGTGCCCCTTAGAGCCGTGGCTCGGTGGAGCGCAGGCGCGGGTGGGCCTCGAACGGGACATCGACCCGGCGCAGCGAGGCGTAGCCGCCGGTGCGTGCCGCGGCGGCGGCCAGCAGGCCCGCCACTGCGGAGGGGTTGTGGATCCGTCCGGCCAGGACACCGGCGACGGCCTCGTCCAGCGGAACCCAGGCGATGGCCATGTCGGCTTCCTCGTCGGTGCGTTCGTGGCGTTCGTGCTCCGGGACCGGGCTCGCGTTGCGGGCCAGGTAGATGCGGATCGCCTCGGACGAGGACCCCGGGGAAAGGAACAGGTCGACCAGCACGGCCCAGTCGGCGGCGACCAGGTCCGCTTCCTCGGCCAGTTCGCGGGCGGCGGCCAAATGCGGCGCCTCGCCCTCGATGTCCATGAGTCCGGCGGGGATTTCCCACAGGTTCATGCGCACCGGGTGGCGGTACTGGTTGATCATCAGCACTTCGTCGGCGTCATTGAGCACGAGCACCGCAACGGCGCCGGGGTGGTCGATGTAGTCGCGGACCAGCGGCGCCGTGTCCGGCGCAAATTCAAAGGTGTCCTGCACAACGTCCCAGATGCGTCCGTCGTAGACGGTCTCGGACGAAAGCAGGCGGCGAGGGCTGAACGTATCGCCCAGCGCCTCGCCGTCTGTCATGGCCATGATGCTACTTGCCGGCCTTCTGGTGTTCCAGCCCGGCCTTGACCAGCCCGGCGAAGAGCGGGTGCGGCCGGGTCGGGCGGCTGGAGAGCTCCGGGTGGGCCTGCGTGGAGACGTAGTACGGGTGTACGTCCTTGGGCAGTTCCACGAACTCGACCAGCTTGCCGTCCGGCGAGGTGCCGGAGAAGACCAGCCCGGCCGTCGCGAGCTGCTCGCGGTAGGCGTTGTTCACCTCGTAGCGGTGGCGGTGGCGCTCGGCCACCGCGGTCTTGCCGTAGGTCGCAGCCACGACCGAGCCCTCGGCGAGGGTCGCGTCGTAGAGGCCCAGGCGCATGGTGCCGCCCAGGTCGCCCTTGCCGTCGACGATGTCCAGCTGCTCCTGCATGGTCGCGATGACCGGGTGCTTGGAGTCCGGCTCGAACTCGGTGCTCGAGGCATCGACCAGGCCCACGACGTTGCGGGCGTACTCGATGACCATCGACTGCAGGCCCAGGCACAGGCCCAGGGTCGGCAACCCGGTTTCACGGGCATACTTCAGGGCGCCAAGCTTGCCGTCCAAACCGCGGATGCCGAAACCTCCGGGCACGCAGATCGCGTCCACGCCGGCCAGGGCCTTCTTGGCACCTGCCTCGGTCGAGCAGTCGTCCGAGGGAACCCAGCGGATCTGGACCTTGGCCTTGTTGGCGAAGCCGCCGGCACGCAGGGCCTCGGTGACCGAGAGGTAGGCGTCGGGCAGGTCGATGTACTTGCCGACCAGCGCGATTTCCAGATGGTGCTTGGGATTGTGGACCGCGTCGAGCAGCTTGTTCCACTTGGACCAGTTCACGTCCTTGAACTTCATGCCCAGGTGCTGGACGATGTACGCGTCAAGGCCCTGGGAGTGCAGCACGACGGGGATGTCGTAGATGCTCGGGGCGTCGGCGCAGTTGATGACCGCTTCCGGATCGACGTCGCAGGTGCGGCCGATCTTCACGCGCATCTCGTCCGGGATATCCCGGTCCGAGCGGATGACCAGCGCGTCCGGCTGGATGCCGATGGAGCGCAGCGCGGCCACGGAGTGCTGGGTCGGCTTGGTCTTCAGCTCCTGGCTCGGGCCGATGTACGGCACCAGGGAGACGTGGACGAAGAAGACGTTCTTGCGGCCGATGTCCTGGCGGACCTGGCGGGCCGATTCGAGGAACGGCTGGGACTCGATGTCGCCAACGGTGCCGCCGATTTCGGTGATGATCACGTCGGGGGCCTTCTTGCCCTTGCCCGGCTCGGTGGCCGGCAGGCGCATGCGGCGCTTGATCTCATCGGTGATGTGCGGGATGACCTGCACGGTGTCGCCGAGGTAGTCGCCGCGGCGTTCCTTCTCGATGACCTCGGAATAGACCTGACCGGTGGTCACGTTTGCCATGCCGGTGAGGTTTTCGTCCAGGAAGCGCTCATAGTGGCCGATGTCGAGATCGGTTTCGGCGCCGTCGTCGGTGACAAAGACTTCGCCATGCTGGAAGGGGTTCATTGTGCCCGGATCCACATTGAGATACGGGTCTAGCTTCTGCATGGTGACGGAGAGACCACGTGCCCGAAGAAGATGACCGAGGCTGGAAGCCGTCAGTCCCTTTCCGAGGGAAGAGGCCACGCCACCAGTGACGAAGATATGCTTTGTCGTTTCAGACGACCGGGAATCACGAGAAAGATTACGTTGCACCACGGGGTTCTACCCTATCACCTTTTCGTTGTTGGACGGTTGGGAAAGACTCTACAGGCTAGCGGGATGGGCCATGCGAAATCCATGGTTCAGGAAAGCGAACTGACGAGCAATTGGGCCTCGCCGAGCAGTTCCTCGGCGTGGGCCTGGGCGGTGGAGGAATCCTCCTGGCCCGCCAGCATCCGCGCCAATTCGCGCACCCGCTCGGCCTCGTCCAGCAGCACGACGTCGCTGGCGGTAAAGCCCGCACCGTCCGCGGCCGCCGCATTCGAGGACTTGATCACGCGCACGTGGCGGTCCGCGTAGGCGGCCACCTGCGGCAGGTGGGTGACAACTATCACCTGGACGTGCTTGGCGAGCATCGCCAGGCGCTTGCCGATCTCCACGGCGGCCTTTCCGCCGACACCGGCGTCCACTTCGTCGAAGACGAAGGTCGGCACGGGGTCCACGGCGGCGAGCACCACTTCGATGGCCAGCATCACCCGGGAGAGCTCGCCGCCCGAGGCTCCCTTGCCCAGGGGACGCGGGGTGGTTCCGGCATGGGGCTGCAGCAGCATGGTGATCGCATCGATGCCGTGGCGGTTGGGTTCGGTGAGCTTGTCGATCTCCACGACGAACTTCGCATCAGGCATGGCCAGGGCGGCAAGCTCCGAGGTGACCCGGGCCGCCAGGTCCTTGGCGGCCTTGGCACGCAACTTGGAGAGCTTCGCTGCCGTCTCCGCGACCTCGAAGCGCAGCGCCTCGGTTTCGGCGCGCAGTTCCTCGATGCGCCCGTCGTCGCCCTGGATCTCGGTCAGCCGGGCGCGGGAGGTATCGGCCCAGGCAATCACCTCGTCGATGTCCGGAGCGTACTTGCGGATCAGCCGGTTCAGGTCGGCCCGGCGTTCCTCGAGCGCAGCGAGCCGCTCGGGGCCCTCGGAGTCCAGGTCCGAGAGGTATGCGGCCAGGTCCGTCGACACCTCGGCGGCGAGGATGCCGATCTCGTTGAGCCGTTCGGCCAGGGACTTGATGTCCGCGTCGTCGGCGGCAACCTGTTCCAGGGCATGCCGCGCGATTTCCACCAGGGATATGACGCTGGGTGCCTCGTAGTCCTCGGAATTCAGCGACTCGTGGGCAAGGTTCGCATTGGAGCGCAAAGCCTCGATGTTCGAAAGCCTCAGGGACTGGTTCTTCAGTTCGATGTCCTCGGCCGGCTGGGGATCGACCGCGTCGATTTCCTCCAGCGCCGCCTGCAGCGACTCGGCCTCGCGGATGCGTTCGCGGGACGCGGCGACAAGTTCTTCCAGCTCGCTCGAGGCGCTGCCCCATTTGTCGAAGGTCTCCTGGTAGGCGCCAAGCAGCTTGGCCAGCGGGGCGCCGGCAAACTTGTCCAGGGAGGCGCGTTGCGCCGTGGCGCCCTTGAGCCGCAGCTGGTCGGTTTGGCCGTGGATGGCGATCAGGTCCTCGCCCAGTTCCGCGAGCACGCCCACCGGGGCCGCGCGTCCGCCGACCGAGGCGCGGCTGCGCCCCTCGGCTGACAGGGTGCGGGTGATGATCAGTTCGGCCTGGTCCTCGAAGCGTTCGACCAGCGCTCCGGCCTCTTCCGCACGGTCCAGGACCTTGCTGGTGGCCGGCAGCAGTAGCGTTGCATCGGCCACCGCCTGCTTGGCGCCGTGGCGCACCGCCCCGGCGTCGGCGCGGCGCCCGAGCAGCAGCCCGAGAGCGGTGATGACCATGGTCTTGCCGGCACCGGTTTCGCCGGTGACCACGCTGAAGCCCGGCCCCAGCGGCAGGGTCGCCTGGGAGATGACGCCCAGGTCGCTGATGCGTATTTCCTGTATCACAGTTGCCTCCGATGATCCTTGTCCCCGAGGGTTTCCGGTTCGGGTTTGGGCGCGTGGTGTCGCGGCTCGATGACTTGCATGGCCGGGGTGATGACCGGAAGCGCGGTCGTGGCGGTCACCCGGTCCCCGGGTTCCACCGGTCCGCGCCATCCTTGGATGGGTAGTTCGAACTTGTTGACCAGCCGCTCGGAGAACGGGGTCTGGTTGACCCGGGCCAGGCGCACCGGCTTGGTGGACCGGGTGACCTCGATGCGGGCCCCCGGCGGCAGTTCGATGGTGCGTCGCCCGTCGCACCAGAGCACCGCACCGGCGTCGGTGCGGGTGAGGATCTCGATGGCCAGCACCGAGGTGGGTGCCACGACCAGGGGCTTGGCGAAGAGCGCGTGCGCGCTGATGGGGACCATGACCAGCGCCTCGACCTCCGGCCAGACAACCGGTCCCCCGGCGGAGAAAGCGTAGGCGGTGGAACCGGTGGGGGTGGCCATGACCACGCCGTCGCAGCCGAAGGTGCTCAGTGGCCTGCCGTCGACCTCCATCACCACCTCGATCATGCGTTCGCGGTTGGCTTTTTCGACGGCGGCCTCGTTCAGCGCCCAGGTGTGGGCAATGCGCCGGTTGTCCAGCCAGACCTGCACGTCGATGGTCATGCGTTCCTCGACGGTGTAGCGGCGTTCGACGATCCACTGCACGGTCTCCTGCAGGGCGGCGCGTTCGCTTTCGGCCAGGAAGCCTACATGCCCCAGGTTCACGCCAAGCAGCGGGACCCCGGCGTTGCGGACCAGTTCCGCTGCGCGCAGCACGCTGCCGTCTCCCCCAAGCACCACGCCCAGGTCGATGGCTTCGAGGCTGGTGTCTTCGTCGAGGACCTCCACGTCGAGGTTCTCGCCTTCCGGGGTGTTGCGGACGGCCTGCATTTCCAGCCGCCGCATCACGGGGATGAGCCCGGCCTGGCGCAGGCGTGAGCACGTGTCCACGGCCGCCATCAGGGCATCGGTGCGACCGGTGTGGGTGAGGACCAAAATCCTGCGCATGGGTTCCTTCCTCGGCGGACCGAAGGTTAGGACATCTGTTCTGATGCCGCCAGTCTAAGAATAGTCAACACCGGGCCACGCGTCGGTGCCGACGCGGGCTTGTGGAGAAGCAGCGGGAATGTGACCGGCGCCTTTGCCCAGCCACAGGAAGAACTCGACGTTGCCGTCCTGGCCCGGCAGCGGGCTGCGGGCCAGGCCTAAAACCTCAAGCCCTGACGCGGTGGCCGAGGCCATCACCGCATCCACCGCCTTGCGCCGCTGGGCCGGGCTGGAGACGACCCCGGTGCGGGAAAGTTGTTCGCGGCCGATCTCGAATTGGGGCTTGACCATCAGCACCAGGTCCCCGTCAGGTTCGGTGGCCCCGGCCAGGGCCCGCATGACCATGGTCAGCGAAATGAAGGACAGGTCGGCCACCACCAGGGCCACGACTCCCCCGATGTCCGCGGGGTTCAGGTAGCGCACATTCATGCCTTCATGCACGTGCACGCGGGGGTCCTGGCGCAGTTCGGCAACCAGTTGGCCGTGTCCGACATCCACGGCTTCGACGTGGTCGGCGCCGCGGCGCAGCAGCACGTCGGTGAAGCCCCCCGTGGAGGCCCCGGCATCGAGGCAGCGCTTTCCGGCGACCTCGATCCGGGAGAATGCTTCCAGGGCCCCGGCGAGCTTGTGCCCGGCCCGGCTGACGAACTCCTCGCCGGCGGGGGCCTTGACGGTGATCTCGGAGGTGTCCGAGACGCTCTTGGCGGCCTTGACCGCAAGGGTTCCGTCCACGCTCACGCGTTGTTCGGCGATGAGTCGGGCCGCGTCGGTGCGCGAGCGGGCCAGGGAACGGGTGACCAATTCCTGGTCGAGTCGGCTCATGGGTGCTCCTGTGAGGTCGATTCGAGGTCCGCGGCAAGCGAGGCCTGCAGGGTTTCGAAGATGGCCAGGTGCTCGGCGACGGGGACCTCGGCCAGGGTTTCCAGGACGTCGAGGCCGGTTGTCTCCCGGGCGGTTTCCGGCGGGGAGGCGGGTCGCGGTCCGGGGACCGGGGCGGTGCTGGCAGGTGGTGTGTGGTTGTTGCTCATCATCACCCTAGAGCCTATGGCTTGGCGGCGACGGTTTGGGAAAAACTGAGCTTCGGTTCGACGGCGTGTTCCTGGTGCGGGTGGGCCAGCCACCAGGCCGCGCATGCCGCGCGCCAGGAATCCAGGTCGGCTTCGTCGCCGTTGACGGTGATGGCATCGCCATTGACCGAGGCCAGTGCCGCGCCGCAGCGGATGCCGAAGCCGGTGACTTCGACCACGGGGTAATCCGCGTAGAGCCCGGAGAGGTCCGCGATGATGTAGTCGGGGCGCTCCGCGGTGCGGGCGGCCAGGGCCGAGCGGGCCGAGTCGATCCCAGTGAGCACCAGGACGGTGTTGTAGCCGGCGTTGTTGCCGCCCAGGATGTCGGTGTCGAGGCGGTCCCCGACCACCAGCGGCCGGGTGGCCTCGAAGGTTTCGGCCGCGCGGCGGAAGAGCAGGGGTTCGGGTTTGCCGGCCACCAGCGGCTGCACATTGGTGGCGGCGCTGACGGCCTCGACCAGTGACCCGTTGCCGGGGGCGATGCCCTCGGCGCGCGGGATGGTCCGGTCGGTGTTGGTGGCAACCCAGATCGCACCGCCCTGGATGGCGAATGCCGCTTCGGCAAGGTCCTTCCAGCCAAGGGAAGGGTCGAAGCCCTGGATGACGCCCTGTGGCAGGTCACGGTGGCTGGCCACGATTTCCATGCCGAAGGAGCTGACGCAGTCACGCAGGTAGGCGCTTCCCACGACCAGGACCTTGGAGCCCAGGGGCAGTTCTTGTGCAAGGAGCTCGGCTCCGGCGTCTGCAGAACCAAATACTTGTTCTGCAGACGCCGGGGCACCCAGCTGAATCAGGTGCTCGGCGACGGCACCCGGTGATCTGGAGGCGTTGTTCGTGATGTACGCCAGGACGACCGAGTGTTCCTGCAATCGGTTCAAGGCCTCGATGGCCTTGGGGATTGCACCGTTGCCGGCATAGACGACGCCGTCGAGATCGGCGAGCAGCGCGTCAAAACCTGAGATCAGCATGGGTGAATCGAATTCCTAGCGTTCGTCGTTTTCGTCCTGGTCGATGACCGGGGACGCTCCGCGGGGTTCCTCGGCGACAGGTGCTTCATCGTCGAGTTCCGGGTTCGATTCCTCGGCCGGATCGTTGAGCGATTCTGCTTCGACAACCTCGACGGCGTCTTCGTCTGCCAGCGTTTCACCGGCTTCGTCCGACGGGGTTTCCGGCTCGTCTTCTGCCTTGGCGGTCTCCGGCTCCACGATGTCGCGGGCACGCGGGCGGCGTGCATCGGTTTCGTCGTCTTCTCCGAGGTCGATGATATCCGGCTCGGCGAATTCGCCGGTGCCGAGGGCTTCCTCTGCCACCGAGATCTGCTTGCGCCAGGTCGCGGCTTCCTCGTCGCGGCCCAGGTTCTCCAGTGCGTCGGCGTATGCGGAGAACAAGCGCGGGCTGTAGCTGAACGCGCGGTTCAGATCCAGCTGCGGGATCTCGAGTTCCGCCAAGGCAGCCTCGAGGTTGCCCAAGTCGTGCTGGGCACCCGAAGCAACCATGGCCATTTCGACCTTGCCGTTGGTATCCAGTGTCTCTACGACTTCGCTGTGTGCAATTTCCAGCGTCTTTTCCGGACGACCGATGCCGCGTTCGGCGTCGGCAATCAGTGGAAGATGCAGGTTGGAACCGCTGATGCGGCGGTGCGTGCGGAACTCGCGCAGGGCTTCGGCGAACTCGCCGGCAGCATATGCGGCCAGGCCGACGGCTTCGCGAACCACTGCCACGCGGCCGCCACGGCGGCTGGCTGCAATGGTGTGCTCGTAGGCAAGCTGCGGATCGATGTCGATCAAGCGGCCGGCCATGACGAGGTGCTTGGAAACCCATTCGTTGTTCGTGTCGTCAAGGTAGCGCAGTTCCGCACGGGTGATGCGGTCAAGCTCCTTGCCGGTTACGTCGTCGTCGATTTCCGGGGAACGGCCACGTTCCGGGCTGTTCGAGCTACGCAGGTCGGCCGGGTTGTGGTTACGGCGTGCAGCCTCCTGGTCGCGCAACGCCTCGAGATCAGCGGTGCTGGTCTCGGTGCGCGGCTTGAATCCGCCACGGTCTTCACGGGGCTTGAAGCCGCCTTCGCGACGGTCTCCGCCCTGGAATCCACCGCGGTCGTTGCCGCCACGGAATCCACCACGGTCTTCACGGGGCTTGAAGCCACCTTCACGGCGATCGTCGCCGCCACGGAATCCACCACGGTCTTCACGGGGCTTGAAGCCACCTTCACGGCGATCGTCGCCGCCACGGAATCCACCACGGTCTTCGCGAGGCTTGAAGCCACCTTCACGGCGATCGTCGCCGCCACGGAATCCACCACGGTCTTCGCGAGGCTTGAAGCCACCTTCACGGCGGTCTCCGCCCTGGAATCCACCACGGTCTTCGCGAGGCTTGAAGCCGCCTTCACGGCGGTCTCCGCCCTGGAATCCACCGCGGTCGTTGCCGCCACGGAATCCGCCGCGGTCTTCGCGGGGCTTGAAGCCACCTTCACGGCGGTCTCCGCCCTGGAATCCGCCACGGTCTTCGCGAGGCTTGAAGCCGCCTTCACGGCGATCGTCGCCGCCACGGAATCCACCGCGGTCGTTGCCGCCACGGAATCCGCCACGGTCTTCACGGGGCTTGAAGCCGCCTTCGCGACGGTCTCCGCCCTGGAATCCACCGCGGTCGTTGCCGCCACGGAATCCACCACGGTCTTCACGGGGCTTGAAACCGCCTTCGCGACGGTCTCCGCCCTGGTATCCACCGCGGTCTTCACGGGGCTTGAAGCCGCCTTCACGGCGATCGTCGCCGCCACGGAATCCACCGCGGTCTTCGCGAGGCTTGAAGCCACCTTCACGGCGGTCTCCGCCCTGGAATCCACCACGGTCGTTGCCGCCACGGAATCCGCCGCGGTCTTCACGGGGCTTAAAGCCACCTTCACGACGGTCTCCGCCCTGGAATCCACCACGGTCTTCACGGGGCTTGAAGCCACCTTCACGACGGTCTCCGCCCTGGAATCCACCACGGTCTTCACGAGGCTTGAAGCCACCTTCACGACGATCGTTGCCCTGGAATCCACCACGGTCTTCACGAGGCTTGAAGCCACCTTCACGGCGATCGTTGCCGCCACGGAAACCGCCGCGGTCTTCACGGGGCTTGAAACCGCCTTCGCGACGGTCTCCACCCTGGAATCCACCACGGTCGTTGCCGCCACGGTCCTCGCGAGGCTTGAAACCACCGCGGTCATCGCCACCACGGAAACCGCCGCGATCTTCACGGGGCTTGAAACCGCCTTCACGACGGTCACCACCCTGGAATCCACCACGGTCTTCGCGAGGCTTGAAGCCCCCCGCATTGCGATCGTCGCCACCGCGACGGAAGCCTCCGCTGTTGTTCGACTTAGAATCATTCCGGTCGCGGTTGTCCTTCGACCCGAAGCCCTTGTTTTCGTTTGACACTAGATGTGTTCCTCTCAAAAGGGTCTTCAGTTTTGGACCCCACGCATGAATCAGTGGACGTCCGCATCTCACGGAAGCCCACGCTAAAATCTTTTTGCCCTCACCCGGGCATTGAACGCCTGCATCTATCTTAGTCGAGGGTACCCAGTCGCCTCCGTGATTTACACCAATAGTGCGCAACGCAACTGATCCAGACTACGGCAACCGGATGCCAACCATCTCGAGGAATACTCGCTTGTTTGGCCCTCATCGAGCCAAATTGCCAATCACGGGGATGCGAGAAACCGCTCCGGATCAAAAGCGCAGAATCCATAGAATCCCAGAACAGTCCAATGAATCGACTCTTCTCACTCAGAAACGGGTTCCTGCTAGACATACAGATTGATGTGAGAAATTGCTGTCAGCTGTGACAGATATCGTCACACGCATCACTTGGTGACGCTCTGCTTTTCCATGATGACATCCGAATATGCCAGCACAGTTTGTTAGGGTTCGCGATGCTACGGCGTAAACTCCCGTGCCCTGGCAAGCTCAACTGAAGGAATAAGCCAGATCTATGCTCAGAATATTCACCAGCGCGCTCAAAAGGCACTGCGGCAAGTGGACGATAGCTTGTTCGGTGCCAAAACACGTTTTTGGTCATTTTAAGGGTGGTTAAACATCGGAACCCCCAAGCCAGTGGCTTGGGGGTTCCGGGACAAATTGTCCGGCGGTGACCTACTCTCCCACACCCTCCCGAGTGCAGTACCATCGGCGCGGTGGGTCTTAGCTTCCGGGTTCGGTATGGGACCGGGCGT
>NZ_JAUSSH010000014.1 GCF_030812255.1 Paeniglutamicibacter psychrophenolicus
GGCCGCGGCGATCTGGCACAACCAAAACATCGGTGCCCATCCGCTGCGCTCCTTGACCGCCTATGACCACTGACCCCTTGGAATCAATCGTCTAGGCGGCGCTGCCGAGCAAGCAGTAGTTGATTTCTGCAAGTTCCACGGGAAGATGGGGGCGGTTACGGGTTTCCCGCGGCCGCCCCCTTTCCGTCGGATCTGACCACGCCTGGCAGCAGCGGCATCGTGTCCGCGGCCGCAACAATCCCGGGATGACGGGGCACAGCCGCCCTTCGTGCAAATTTCTCCGCGTGAGATAAGGCACGTTTTACACCAGATTTCCCATTGGGACTAGAATGGTTAATTGGGTCAGTCGTGGCCCCGATCCCCGAGACCCAAAATTCTCTAGAAGAAGTGAGCCTTTTCGCATGTCAGATACCACCACCATTCGTCGTGAAGACCTGCGCAACGTTGCCATCGTTGCCCACGTCGACCACGGCAAGACCACCATGGTCAACGCAATGCTCCAGCAGACCGGTGCGTTCGACAGCCACGGTGAAACCGAAGACCGCGTGATGGACTCTGGCGAGCTGGAACGCGAAAAGGGCATCACCATCCTGGCCAAGAACACCACCGTGTTCTACAGCGGCCCGGCCGCCAACGGCCACAACATGACCATGAACATCATCGACACCCCGGGCCACGCCGACTTCGGCGGCGAGGTCGAGCGCGGCCTGTCCATGGTCGACGGTGTCGTGCTGCTCGTGGATGCCTCTGAAGGCCCGCTTCCGCAGACCCGCTTCGTGCTGCGCAAGGCGCTTGTCGCAAACCTGCCGGTCATCATCGTGGTCAACAAGACCGACCGCCCCGATGCCCGCATCGACGGCGTCATCTCCGACTCCATGGACCTGCTCCTGGGCCTGGCCTCGGACCTGGCCGACGAAGCACCGGACCTGGACCTGGACAAGATCCTGAACGTCCCGATCGTCTTCGCCTCGGGCAAGGCCGGCTACGCGTCGGCCAACCAGCCTGCAGACGGCACCCTGCCGGACAACGAGGACCTCGAGCCGCTGTTCGAGACCATCATCAAGCACGTCCCGGCCCCGACGTACACCGAAGGCGAAGTCCTTCAGGCACACGTCACCAACCTTGACGCCTCCCCGTTCCTGGGTCGCTTGGCCCTGCTGCGTATCTTCAACGGCACCCTGCGCAAGGGCCAGCAGGTTGCCTGGGCCCGCCAGGACGGCCAGCTCAAGACCGTAAAGATCACCGAACTGCTGGCCACCAAGGGCCTGAGCCGTGTTCCGGCCGAGTCCGCGGGACCGGGCGAGATCGTCGCAGTTGCAGGCATCGAAGACATCATGATCGGTGAAACCCTCACCGACCTGGAGAACCCGAAGCCGCTGCCGCTGATCACCGTCGACCCGCCGGCCATCTCGATGACCATCGGTATCAACACCTCGCCGCTGGCCGGCAAGGTCAAGGGCGCCAAGGTCACCGCACGCCAGGTCAAGGATCGCCTCGACAAGGAACTGATCGGCAACGTGTCGCTGAACATCCTTCCGACCGAGCGTCCGGATGCCTGGGAAGTCCAGGGCCGTGGCGAATTGGCCCTGGCCATCCTCGTGGAGCAGATGCGCCGCGAAGGCTTCGAGCTGACCGTTGGCAAGCCGCAGGTTGTCACCAAGATGATCGACGGCAAGATCAACGAGCCGATGGAGCACATGACCATCGACGTGCCCGAGGAATACCTTGGCGCCGTGACCCAGCTGATGGCTGCCCGCAAGGGCCGCATGACCAACATGGCCAACCACGGCACCGGCTGGTGCCGCATGGAATTCATCGTTCCTGCCCGTGGCCTGATCGGCTTCCGCACCCGCTTCCTGACCGACACCCGCGGTGCAGGCATCGCTTCCTCGCTGGCCGAGGGCTACGAGCCGTGGCACGGCCCGATCGAATACCGCAACAACGGTTCGATCGTGGCTGACCGCTCCGGCGTCGTGACCCCGTTCGCGATGATCAACCTCCAGGAACGCATGTCCTTCTTCGTGCAGCCCACTTCCGAGGTTTACGAAGGCATGATCGTGGGCGAGAACTCGCGCTCCGATGACATGGACGTGAACATCACCAAGGAAAAGAAGCTCACCAACATGCGTGCGGCTTCCTCGGACACCTTCGAGAACATGACCCCCCCGCGCCAGCTGACGCTGGAAGAGTCCCTCGAATTCGCCCGCGAGGACGAATGCGTTGAGGTCACCCCCGAAGCGATCCGCATCCGCAAGCTCATCCTGAACGCCAACGACCGCGCCAAGGCCTACCGTGCCCGGGCCAAGGCCTAACCAGGCCCAAGGCGCCGGCGCCTCGGCAATCGGCAGCGTCCTGGTCGCCTTGGCGGCCGGGGCGCTGGCCGCGGTGGTCGGCACGATCTTGCATGCCTCGCTGGGCTATGTCGGCGACGTCCCGGTGCCGTGGGGCGCTGCCCTCGCCTTGCTCCTCACCGGGACCCTGACCTACTGGGTTGGCCTGGTGCGGGGAAAGCTGTGGGTCAGTGCGCTGACGGGACTGGCGACGTATGTGTTTGTCGCGTTGATCTCGACCGACCAGCACAACCAGATGATCGTCTCGACCCAGTTCTTCAAGATGTTGCCCGGCCCGGCATTGGCCGGCGGCATTTGGGTGTACGGCATCATCGTCCCGGTCGTCGTGGCGATCCTGCTGGTCTCCAAGCAGTTGCGACTTCTGGCGCGCTCCGGGCGCTGATTCGTCGGCCGGCCCGGACAACGCAGGAACCGAACATCGAATAAATAGCTTGGCCCCCGCAAGGATTCTTGCGGGGGCCAAGCTATTTGCCTTACGGGGCGGCTACGCCGACTTGAGGTCCAGGTGGTGGGCCAGGAAGAGCGAGGTGGCCACCCCGTCGGCCTCGGCGTCGCGCATGGCGTAGTCCTCGATGACCGCGTGGATGCGGGCCATCATTTCCTTCTGCGTTCCTTCGCTGAGCTTCAGTCCCACCCGCATGACCTGGATCTCCTGCGGGGCCAGGCCGTCGATTTCCTGCAGGAACGTGTCCACCAGCAGCGGTGCGGCGTCGGGCAGCTTGGTGCCCCAGGAGAGCTTGGTGCTGCGGTATGGCACTTCCTTGGCCCCGCGGTTTCCCCGGCGGGTTTCCTCGGCCGCGAGGAACCCGTTGGAGAGCAGCGTGCGCACATGGTGAAGCGATGTTGCCGGATTGATCTCCAACAGGTCCGCTATTTCCTTGTTGGTACGGGATTCGTGCAGGCAAAGTCGCAAAATACGGAGACGGAGCGGGGAGCTCAACGCCCGTGCACGGGCCTGTACCTCTTCATCTGTGGCCATGGAATCAGCATACGGGAAAATCCGCCACTGATTGAATCATTCAAATCACATGTCCGGGGTGCGAATTCACCGCGTTGGCGCCAGTGTGCGGCTTGCCGGCTCAGTTGCCGGGCGCGGAGCGCCTGCGCGCAGGGGGCGGGGGCACCCTCTTGGCGTGGGTGATGGCCGCCCGGCTGACCTGCACATCCCCGGTGCGGGTCTGGACCGTCACGGAGTGCTCGTCGACCGCCAGCAGGTATCCCAGCGCGTCACTCATCTGTTCGCCCGCCTGCCCTTGCTCGCCGGGGGAGAGGCGATAGCGAAGCACCACGCGGGCGCCGGGGTCCAGGGAATCCAAGAAGTCCGTGCTCATGCACCAATACTAGGTCCTGGGTCGTGCCCTCCGTTGGTGACGCAATTCGTAAGATTTCCGGCATGGCGGGTTCCGGATGCGACGCGGGACGTAAGAATTCACCGGGAGCGGCAGCAGGGGCGACCCGCACCGTGACGCAGAACGTAAGAATTACCCGGCGGGGGAGCTGCTGCGGCATTCGGGGCAGGACGGGACTAAGCTGGTGTCATGCATGTCTAGCCGCATGCAAATCACCGAATGTCTCAGTAGTGAAGGAAGGCCCCGGGTACCGTGACCTACATCATCGCCCAGCCGTGCGTCGACGTCAAAGACAAGGCGTGCATCGAGGAATGCCCCGTGGATTGCATCTACGAAGGCGAACGCTCGCTGTACATCCACCCCGACGAATGCGTTGACTGCGGCGCCTGCGAACCGGTGTGCCCGGTTGAAGCCATCTATTACGAAGACGACACCCCTGAGCAGTGGGCCGAGTACTACAAGGTCAACGTGGAGTTCTTCGACGAGGTGGGGTCCCCGGGCGGGGCCGCGAAGCTCGGCAACATGGGCATCGACCACCCGATCGTCGCCGCGCTTCCGGCGCAGACACAGGGCTGATCCGCGACACCATGCTGACGCTCCCTGACTACCCGTGGAACGCCCTTGCCCCCTACCTGGCGCGTGCCGCCGAGCATGAAGGCGGGGCGGTGAACCTGTCCATCGGCACGCCGGTCGACCCCACCCCCGAGATCATCGTGAACGCGCTGCGCGACGGCGCGAACGCCCCGGGATATCCCACCACCCACGGCACGCCCGCGGTGCGCGAGGCCATCGTGAACTGGTTTGCACGCCGGCGCGACGTGCACGGCCTGTCGAGCGACGACGTCATGCCGACGGTCGGCTCCAAGGAACTGGTTGCCTGGCTGCCGCTGCTGCTGGGCCTTGGCGCCGGGGACCTGGTGGTCCGTCCACTGGTTGCCTACCCCACCTACGACATCGGCGCGCAACTGGCCGGTGCGGACTCGATCGCCGCCGACTCGCTGGCGTCTCTCTCCGACGTGGACCGTGCACGGGTCAAACTGGTCTGGGTCAATTCCCCCGGCAACCCCACGGGTATCATCCGCGGGGCCGCGGACCTCAAGGCACTGGTCGATGACGCGCGTTCGCTCGGTGCCGTGGTGGCATCGGACGAATGCTACGCGGAACTCGGTTGGGGCGAACACGAGGCCGGGGTGCCCAGCATCCTGCACGAGTCGGTCAGCGGCTCGGACCACAGCGACCTGTTGGCGGTGTACTCGCTGTCCAAGCAGTCGAATCTTGCCGGATACCGTGCGGCCTTCGTGGCCGGGGCGCCGAACCTGATGCCGGCACTGATCAACAACCGCAAGCATGCCGGGATGATCGTGCCGGCCCCGGTGCAGTCCGCCATGGTTGCCGCCCTGAACGACGATGAGCACGTCAAGGTGCAAAAAAACACGTACCGGGCACGCCGCGAGGCGCTGGTTCCGGCGCTTGCCGCCTTCGGGCTGCGCATCGAGGAATCGGTGGGCGGACTGTACCTGTGGTGCACCGCGGACGAGGACTGCTGGACCACCATTGGCCGGCTCGCCGACCTGGGCATTGTCGCCGGCCCGGGGGCCTTCTACGGCACGGCCGGGGAGAACTTCGTGCGCATTGCCCTGACCGAGAGTGACGAGCGGATCGCCAGCGCTGTCCAACGGCTGAATGCGGCAGCCTGATACACAAACGTGACCAACCAATTGGTGTCAAGAGCCTACTAAAAGGTAGCGTGACAGTGATTACTGACCATCGGACTCATCTGCATTCCGGTTAGGAGAGACAATGACGGAAAACAATTCTGCTCAGCTCAGCTTTGGCGGCAACAGCATCGAACTACCTGTTGTGCCCGCGGTAGAAGGCAACAACGGCTTTAACATCGCGCCGCTCTTGAAGGCGACAGGTGGCGTGACGTACGACCCCGGCTTCATGAACACCGCAGCGACCAAGTCCGCAATCACTTTCATCGATGGCGACGCGGGCATCCTGCGCTACCGCGGCTACCCGATCGAGCAACTGGCGCAGAAGTCCAGCTTCCTCGAGACCAGCTACCTGCTGATCTACGGCAACCTTCCCTCGGCCACCGAGCTGGAGGCCTTCGACCAGAAGATCCGCCGCCACACACTGCTGCACGAGGAGCTCAAGGGCTTCTTCGGCGGCTTCCCCCGCGACGCGCACCCGATGCCGGTGCTTTCCTCCGCGGTCACGGCACTGTCGACCTGGTACCAGGACTCGTTGGATCCCTTTGACGAGGAGCAGGTCGAGCTCTCGACCATCCGCCTGCTGGCGAAGATGCCGGTGCTTGCCGCCTACGCCCACAAGAAGTCCATCGGACAGGCACTGCTGTACCCGGACAACTCGATGAACCTGGTCGAGAACTTCATGCGCCTGAGCTTCGGCCTGGCCGCGGAGCCGTACGACATGGATCCGGTCATCGTCAAGGCCCTGGACCAGTTGCTGATCCTGCACGCCGACCACGAGCAGAACTGCTCGACCTCGACGGTGCGCCTGGTGGGTTCGTCCAACGCCAACATGTTTGCCTCGGTCTCCGCGGGCATCAACGCGCTTTCCGGCCCCGCACACGGCGGCGCCAACGAAGCGGTGCTGAAGATGTTGCGCGAGATCCAGTCCGAGGGCCTGAAGCCCGCGGACTTCATGGAGAAGGTCAAGAACAAGGAAGACGGCGTCCGCCTCATGGGCTTCGGACACCGCGTCTACAAGAACTACGACCCGCGCGCCAAGATCATCAAGTCGACTGCCCACGAGATCCTCAACAAGCTCGGCGGCAACGACGAACTGCTGGACATCGCCATGTCCCTGGAAGAGCGCGCCCTGAGCGACGATTACTTCATCTCGCGCAAGCTCTACCCGAACGTGGACTTCTACACCGGCCTGATCTACAAGGCCATGGGCTTCCCGGAGAAGATGTTCACCGTCCTGTTCGCCATCGGCCGCCTGCCGGGCTGGATCGCCCAGTACCGCGAAATGCTGCAGGACCCGGAAATGAAGATTGGCCGTCCGCGCCAGCTCTTCGTCGGTGAAACCGAACGCAACTACCCGAACCGCTAAACCGCCGGCCTTCCCTCGGGCCATTGCATCCCGTGGGCCCAGGTGCACGACAGCGTTCCCGCAGGGGGTCGGTGTCGTGGAAGGAAAGATCCTTCCACGGCACCGGCCCCCTTTGCCGTGCCGGGGCAGCTGCCCGGCCCTCGGGTTTTCGGGCCAATTGTGCGGTTTCGGGCTTATCCTTGAGATAGGCGAGGGAATGGAAAGAAACGAGTGTGCCCGCATGGTGCAGGATTCTGGATCCGGTTGGAAGGTTTCGGCTGATACCCACACGGAGATGATGCTGGCACTGTACTTTCGGGACCTGGCGGCCATCGAGCCACTTGGAACCCCGTGCCTGGCACCACTGAGCCCCAAGGTCAAACCTGCTGCAGCCAGTGAACTGGGGGACCATTCGGCCGGGGAACTGCGCCAGGAGTGGCAGAGCTGGTGGGAGAGCATCGTTTCCGACACCCACCCGGCCATCGACATCCACGCGGAGCCGGACTTCGCGGACTTCTCCGATTCCCCGACCCTGCAGCACCTTCTGCGCGCCCATTACGGCAATGCCTACACCTGGACGCAGAACCGGCTGGGGGAGTACCGGGAATTCTGCCTGGACAACACCAGGCAGCGCCTGGCGTTGGTCGCGCAGCTCTTTGCCGAGCGCGAGCTCGAAGGCAAGAACGTCTCGGACCTGCACCTGAAGCTGGTGGAGCTGCCGCTGGCCGAGCGCCGCGCCTGGTTCGTGGAGCCGGACACCGTGATCCTCAGCCAGGACCTGATGCGCGATGCAACGCTTTTCCGCAGCTACCTGCAGCCGATCATCGACATGCTGGCCTAGCTCCCGGCCGGCTATTTTCCGCTGTCGGCCAGGGACACCACGACATAACCGTCGCTGGTCGCCGCGGGCACCCAATGGCCCTCGGAGCGGTTCCACACCAGCCCGGCGTAGGAGACCGACTCGGTGTGCTGCTTGTCCGCGTTGGCCACGGCCCATTGGGCGATGGCCCAGCCCTGCTTCCCGCGCACCGGGACCCGTACCCGGTTCCCGCCCAGCACCTGCGCCGCCTGGCCCGTGGCCGCCTTCAGCTCCGCGGCCAGGTCCTTGGCCGACCCGGCGCCTTCGGCCGGGCGCAGCGTGCAATTCAGCGTCGAGGGCGAGGCACCGGTCAGCGCCGAGGCGAACGCCGCGGCCTTCTCCTCGTGGGGGGCGTAGGCCAGCGGGAACCCCGAACGCTGCACGCGCTGCGCGGCGTCGGTCAGCGACATGGAGGCGTAGTCGAAGGTCTCCAGCTCCTGGAAGAAGCGGTTGGCCGCGTACAGCGGGTCCATGACCTGGGCTTCGGTGCCCCAGCCCATCGAGGGCCGCTGCTGGAACAGGCCCCGGGAATCGGGTCCGGCATTGTCGCCGTAGCCGATGTTGGTGAGCTTGGATTCCTGCAGCGAGGTGGCGATGCCGATGGTTGCGGCCCGCGTGGGCATCCCGCGCCGGGTGGCCACCGCGGCGATCAGTGCCGCGTTCGAGGCCTGGTCGGGGCTCAGGGTGTGCAGCGTCGAACCCACCAGCGCGGTGCATTTTTGCCTCGCCACCGCGGTGTCCAGTCCGATGAAGTTCACCGCCGCGTAGAGCCCGCCGCCAATCAGCCCGGCGGCCAGGGTCAAGGCGAGCAGCGTGCGGCCCCAGCGGCGCGGCCCGCGGTGCCGTCCGTGCCGCTCCTGCACCTGCCCCGAGCCCAGCGCGAGCACGCGTTGGTGTGCGTCAATTGGCATGCAGGACGCTGTTCAATTCAACGTGTTGGCCGGCGCGCGGGAGCGCCTCCACTGCACCGGAAAGCGAGTTGCGGCGGAAGAGCAGGTTGGGCACGCCGGAGAGTTCCACGGCCTTGACCACGGTGTCGCCGAGCTGGACCCGGGTGCCGGCGGTGACATACAGCCCCGCCTCGACCACCGAGTCGTCGCCGATGGAGATGCCCACGCCCGAGTTGGCGCCCAGCAGCACGCGCTGGCCGATGGTGATGCGCTGCTTGCCGCCGCCCGAGAGCGTGCCCATGATCGAGGCGCCGCCGCCCACATCGGACCCGTCGCCGACCACGACCGAGGAGGAAATGCGCCCCTCGACCATGGAATGGCCCAGGGTGCCGGCGTTGAAGTTCACGAACCCCTCGTGCATGACGGTGGTGCCCTCGGCCAGGTGCGCGCCCAGGCGCACCCGCCCGCCGTCGGCAATGCGCACGCCGGTGGGCACGACGTAGTCCAGCATGCGGGGGAACTTGTCCACCCCGAACACCGTCAGGGTGCCGCGCGAGCGCAGCTTCAGGCGGGTGGCTTCGAAGTTGCCCACGGCGCAGGGCCCGAAGTTGGTCCACACCACGTTTTGCAGCAGGCCGAAGGCCCCGTCGAGGTTGACGTTGTTCGGCGCCACCAGGCGGTGGGAGAGCAGGTGCAGGCGCAGCCAGACATCCGGTCCGTCCGCGGGGGCCACATCGAGGTTGATCTCCAGCGAAATGACCGACTGGGTGGTGCCGCGGGCCTCATCGTTGGAAGCGGCGGCGGCCAGGTCGCCGGAGACCTGCGCGGCATCCTCGAGGACCGCCAGCACCGGATGGGGGAACCAGACGTCCAGGACCGTGCCGTCGGATGCATAGGTGGCCAGGCCGTGGGCCGAGGCGATCCTGAGGTCTTGGGTGGAAGCATGCGTCAGTCTGGTGTCTACCGGAGTCATGAATCAATCCTAGCGCGGGCGCCGGTACTAATCTTGGATTGTGCACAGCAAACCCAGCCCCGCTTCCGCCGTCCGCCCCGCCGCGCCCATCGACCTGGACCTGAGGGGGGACGTGGCCGAGCTGACCGCCCGCCTGATGGACATCGAGTCGGTTTCCGGCAACGAGGGGCCCCTGGCCGACGCCATCGAAGCGGCCCTGCGCAACCTCCCGCACCTGGTGCTGCACCGGGACGGGGACGCGATCGTGGCCCGCACCATGCTCGGCCGCCCGGAGCGGGTGGTGCTGGCCGGGCACCTGGACACCGTGCCGCTGCCCACCACGCCCGGGGCGCGGGGAACCGTTCCGGTCAGCTGGGACGGCGAGACGCTCTACGGGCGCGGGGCCACCGACATGAAGGGCGGGGTCGCTGTCCAACTGGCCCTGGCGGCCACCCTGGAAAACCCCAACCGCGACGTCACCTTCATCTTCTACGACCACGAAGAGGTCGAGGGCTCCAAATCGGGCCTGGGCCGCCTCTTGCGCAACAGCCCGGAACTGCTCGCCGGCGACTTCGCGATCCTGCTCGAGCCCACCCACGGGACGGTGGAGGGCGGCTGCAACGGCACCAGCCGCTACAAGGTGCGCACCCGCGGAGTGGCGGCACACTCGGCGCGCGCCTGGATGGGCGAGAACGCCATCCACGCCGCGTCGCCCATCGTGCGCATCCTGGCCGACTACACTCCCAGGACCGTGGACGTGGACGGCCTGGCCTACCGCGAATCGCTCAACGCCGTGCGCATCACCGGGGGCATCGCCGGGAACGTGATCCCGGACTTCTGCGAGGTCGAGGTCAACTACCGCTTCGCCCCGGACAAGGATGTGGCTGCCGCCGAGGCCCATGTGTTCGAGCTGTTCAAGGACTTCGAGGTCATCCGCACCGACGGCGCGCCCGGGGCACGGCCCGGGCTGCAGCACCCGGCGGCGGCCTCCTTCGTGGCGGCCGTGGGCCGGGAACCGAAGCCGAAGTTCGGCTGGACCGACGTCGCCCGCTTCTCCGAGCTGGGGATCCCCGCGGTGAATTTCGGCCCGGGCGATGCGCTGCTGGCGCATTCCGACGACGAACACATCACCCGTGCGGCCATCCACGAGTGCCTGGCCGCCCTGAACCAGTGGCTGGGCGGGGCACCGGCCACCGGAGACGGGTCGTAGCCCGGGAACCCACGGGGCGCGCACAGGCAAAGGGCCGGGCGCCAGTCGGGCCTCGTGGAACACGAGGTCGACTGCTGCCCGGCCCTTGGCCGCACCGCACGGGCGCGTAGCCCGATTGGGCGGGATCAACCCTTGGGGTTGCCTCCCGGGACGGTGGTGTTCAAATCGGCGACCACCACGGGAACCGCGGGGTCCAGGGGCTTGCCGGCACTGATGCCGCGGCTGCTGAGCCGGCCCGCCACCACGGTGGCCAACCTCGAGAGCCCGAAGTTGATCAGGATGAAGATGACGGCCACAACCACCAGCGCCTGCAGCACGTTCGCGTTGCCGGTGCCGATGAGCTTGCCGTTGAAGAGCAGTTCGTTGAAGTTGATGATGTACCCCAACGCGGAGTCCTTCAAGATGACCACGAACTGGCCGATCAACGCCGGCAGCATCGCAATGAGCGCCTGCGGGATCTCGATGTTGCGCAGCGACTGCCCGCGGGTCAGCCCGATGGCAATGCCGGCCTCGCGCTGGCCCTTGGGAAGGCCGAAGACGCCCGAGCGGATCAGCTCGGCAACCACCGAGCCGTTGTACAGGGTCAGGCCCACGACCACTGCGACGAACGGGGCATCGCTCGGAGCCACGATCCCGGAGCGGGCCAGGATGATCCACAGGAAGATCATCATCAGCAGCACCGGGACGGCGCGGAAGAATTCCACGACGACGGAGCTGATCCAGTTGATGATCTTGTTGGTGGACAGGCGCCCGATGCCGAAGATGAACCCGAACACCATCGAGGTGACGATGGCGACGGCTGCTGCCCTGAGTGTGTTCAGCAGGCCCGGGAGCAGGTAGTTCTCCCAGATGGAGCCCTTGCCGAACACGACCCACTTCTCGGCCGTCAGCTGCCCGGCGTCGTTCATGACCTTGTACAGGTAGTAGACCAGGGCGAGGGCAATCAGCACGCCAATGATGTTGATGATGACGACGCGTCGGCGGGCCTTGGGGCCCGGGGCGTCGAAAAGAACCGATTCGGAGACTTTCATCGTGCCACCGCCAATTTCTTGGATAGGTACGTGGTCAGCAATCCGACGGGGATCACGACGATCACGAAGAACACGGCGATGGTGAGGAAGATCAGGATTCCGACATCTGCGCGAAACTCCAGCATGGTCTTCATGAGTCCGGAGATCTCGGCCACCGAACCGGCCACCGCGACCGTGGTGTTCTTGATCAACGCGATCAGCACATTGCCCAGCGGGGCGATGGCCCCGCGAAAGGCCTGCGGCAAGATGATCATGCGGGCGGCCGGAAGGAAGCTCAGCCCGATGGCCCGGGCCGCCTCAGCCTGTCCCAACGGTACGGTGTTGACGCCGGAACGGATGGCTTCACAGACAAATGCCGAGTGGTAGATCGTCAAGCCAACGATGGCGATCTGGAAGAAGTTGAGATTGAAATCCGAGCTGAACTGGACCTTGAAAACGCCGAAGAGCACCAGCACACCAAAGGTCATGATGATGGTCAGCGGGGTGTTTCGGAAGATGTTCACGTATGAGGTCCCGAATGCACGGAAGCTGGGCACCGGCGAAATTCGCATCAGTGCCAGGATTGTGCCCAAGACCAACGACCCGATGGCTGCCCAAAATGTCAGCTGCAGGTTGCCCCAGAAGGCGGACATCATTTGTCCGCCGTATTCATCCCATAGGGAAAGGTAGCCTTGCACGGCTTACTCCTTTAGGGTGCGGTTGGTGGAGGACCCACCCGGCACGGACTGCTTGCCGGATGGGTCCGATGAGGAAACAGCCAACGACTAGGCGCAGGGCTCAGGCGTCGGAGGGTTCAGCTTGGCATTCGGGGTGTAGCCGGTGCCCTCGGTGTTGGCCTTGAGCGACTTCTCCCATTCACCGGAATCGATCATCTTCGTGATGGCCGTGTTGATGTCGGCGCAGGTGGTGTTTTCCTTGTTCAGGCCAACTCCGTACTTCTCCTCGGAGAAGGTGTTGCCAACGACCTTGAACTTGCCCTTGTTTGCCTCGGTTGCTGCCAGGCCGGCGAGGATGATGTCATCGGTGGTGACGGCGTCGATGCCGCCGGTCTCCAGCAGGCCCAGGCAGTCGGCGTAGCCGCCCTGCTCAACGAGGGCGACACCGGGGTAGGAATCGGAGACCTTCTTGGCCGAGGTCGAACCGGTCACCGAGCAAAGCTTCTTGCCCTTCAAGGTGTCCGGGCCGGTGATGGATGTGTCATCTTGGCGGACCAGCAGATCCTGGCCTGCGACGAAGTACGGGCCGGCGAAGGCAACGCGCTCCTTGCGGGTATCGGTGATCGAGTAGGTTGCGAAGATCATGTCAACCTGCTTCGTCTCCAGCAGGGTTTCGCGGTTGGCCGACGGTGCGGAGACCCACTCGATTTTGTCCTCGGCGAAGCCGAGTTCCTTCGCCACGTACTTGGCGACATCAACATCGAAGCCCTTGTATGCCTCGCCGTCCTTGAACCCGAGGCCCGGCTGGTCGAACTTGATGCCGATCTTGACTGTGTCGCCGTCGCCGGTATCTCCGCCGGAACCGCCGCAGCCGGTCAGGGCCAACGCCGCGGCCGCGGCCATGGCTGCTACTGCTGAAATGCGAGACTTACGCATCGTTTCTCCTTGTTTGGTCAAGGATGAGAGCGAGTTTCTCATCCATCGAGCATGAATTGTCCCGAGGTCGGCCCTAGTTCGTGATGAGCTTGCCAAGGAAGTCCTTGGCGCGGGCACTTTGGGGGTTGGTAAAGAACTGGTCGGGGGTGGACTCTTCGACAATCAGGCCATCGGCCATGAAGATCACGCGGTCGGCGGCCTTGCGGGCGAAGCCCATCTCGTGGGTCACCACGATCATGGTCATGCCTTCCTTGGCCAGGCCGACCATGGTGTCGAGCACCTCGTTGATCATTTCCGGGTCCAATGCGGAGGTCGGCTCGTCAAAGAGCATGACCTTCGGACGCATGGCCAGGGCGCGGGCAATGGCAACGCGTTGCTGCTGGCCGCCGGAGAGCTGCGCCGGAAGCTTGTCCTTCTGGTTTGCAACACCAACCCGCTCCAGGAGGGTGAGCGCGAGCTTGTCGGCTTCGGATTTCTTCATCCCCTTGGCCTTGATCGGACCGAGGGTAACGTTCTCCAAAATCGTTTTGTGTGCAAAAAGGTTAAACGACTGGAAAACCATGCCGACATCGGCACGGAGTTTGGCCAGCATTTTCCCTTCTTCTGGCAACATCTTTCCATCGATCTCGATGGTCCCACTATCGATGGTTTCCAGGCGGTTGATGGTGCGGCATAGGGTCGATTTGCCCGAGCCCGAGGGGCCCAGAACCACGACGACCTCACCCTTGGTGACTTCAAGGTTGATGTTCTGCAGAACATGGAGTTGGCCATAGTGCTTGTTCACTGCGGATAGCCTGACGATGGGAGTCAGGTCCGACTTAGCGCTATTCGAGTGGGAATCGGTGCTCATGACATGAACCCTATCCGAAGTGACGCTCTTCACGGCGACATTTCGGCCAGTCGATGCCAAATCTTTGCCTAAATGCGCCGTGACGCGGCCAGTGGGACCGTGTATTGCCGATACAGTGGGGGGCATGCAACGCCAGAATTCGCAATCCAAAAACTTTGATCCCCTGCCGGATCCCGCACGCAGGAAGGGCTCGGTTGTCTTGCGCCGGGCACAGGCGAAAACCGAGCAATCCGACGCCTACTTGCTCGATACGCGCGAAAACCAGGATTTCACCCATTCCGACCCTTGGCGGGTGCTGCGCATCCAGAGCGAATTCGTAGAGGGATTCGGCGCGCTTGCCGGGTTGGGGCCGGCCATCAGTGTGTTCGGTTCAGCCCGCACGCAGCGTGGATCGGAACGATACAACCAAGCCGAGAAGATCGGCGAGCTCATTGCCGCCGCCGGGGTGGCAGTGATAACCGGCGGCGGACCCGGAGCCATGGAGGCGGCAAACAAGGGCGCCGTGGCTGCCGGTGGGATCTCCGTCGGCCTGGGCATCGAGCTGCCCTTCGAAACCGGTCTCAACGAGTGGGTGGACCTGGGAATCAATTTCCGGTATTTCTTTGCCAGAAAGACGATGTTCGTCAAGTACTCGCAAGGATTTATTGTCTTGCCGGGCGGCTACGGAACCTTGGATGAACTATTCGAGGCGCTGACTCTGGTCCAAACGGAAAAGGTTACGGGATTCCCGATTGTTTTGGTGGGCACCTCCTATTGGGGTCCGCTTCTGGAATGGCTGAGAAACACCGTTGCCGAAGAGGGCGCAATTTCCGTTTCGGACATTGACTTGGTCCACATCACCGACGATATCGAAGAGGCCGTGGATATCGTGGTGAATTCCGCCCGCCCCAATGGGTTTATCGCTGCCGAATAAGACCCAACAGATTCATTCCCCACACCGAAGGAGTCCAGGTTGGTGTACATGTTGTTGGTGGTCGCCATCGTCATACTCGGTGCCGGGGTGTGCCTCGGAGTCGGCACCAAACGCAGTCGCACCAGCCAGGACGGACGCCGTTTCGAACCGATTCGTGGTCCGCTCCAAGGGCTGGTGGAGCCTGTCGCCAGTTTGCCTCCGGTCCTCCTTCCCGCGCGTCCACGCGCCGAGGATGTCGACTCGGTGAATTTCTCCCTGGGCCTGCGGGGGTACCGCTGCGACCAGGTCGACGAGGTCCTCGATGCACTTTCGGCCGAGATTGCCCGGTTGCATGAGGTCATCGCGGCACACGGAAAAGACCCTGTGATTAGCAACACGAGCCATTCTTCGGAATAATAGGACGTAGCAAGTTGAAAGCGGATCACTAAAGTCATGATTTGCCGATTAACTCACCACTGGGTGAAGGACCAAAAGCCCTTTACCTCAAATGAAAGGGAACAGCGCTAATGGCTGCGATGAAACCACGTACCGGGGATGGTCCGATGGAAGTCACAAAGGAAGGCCGTAGCCTGATCATGCGCGTACCGATTGACGGTGGCGGACGTCTGGTTGTCGAGCTGAATGCCGACGAGGCCGCCGAGCTGCGCGAATGCCTGGTAGGTGCCACCGAGTAGTGCTCGGTGTCGAAATGCCGCGGGGCGGGACTTGGCCGGTAAGGCCAGGTGCCCGCCCCGGGGTGTGTCACGGGGCGGGCACCTGGCGATGTTGGAACCCGGCGGCGTTTCAGGCCGCGGGGGCAAGCTAGCCGATGCGGGCTGCGATCTGCAGACCCAGTCCCGTGGGCACCAGCGTGGAGACGAATCGTTCATCCTCGCGCAGCATGCGGGTCGCATTGCGCGTGGCCACGGTGCTGGGCCGTCGGACCGCCGGCTTGGGGACCCGATGCTGGTCGAAGGCGTCGTGCATGATGACCATCCCGCCGACCTTGACCAGGCGAATGGCCTGGGTGACGTACTCGAGCAGATGCGTCTTGTCGGCATCGATGAACACCAGGTCGTACGCGCCGTCGGTGAGCCTGGGCAGCACGGCCTGGGCCCGGCCGGAAATCGCGCGGGTGCGGGAACCGTCGACGCCGGCGTCATGGAACGCCTCGCGGGCCGCGGCCAGGTGGTCGACATCGATGTCGATCGTGGTCAATGCGGACTGCTTTCCCGCCCCGCGCAGCAGGCTGGTGCCCGACACACCGACTCCCGTCCCGATTTCCACGATGTTCCGGGCCCCGGAGACGGCAGCCAGGACCGTGAGGAAACCGGCGGTGGCAGAACCCACTGATTCGACCCCCAGCTCACGTCCGCGTTCGCGGGCCCGCTCGAGCACGGCATCCTCCGGGGCCTGGGCCTGTGCGTATGTCCAGCTGCTAAAGATGTCCAGGTTCATGGTTGTGCAGCAAGTCCTTTGCAGTGCGAAAGAGATAAGTGTGCGAGCGGTGCGGCCGGGATGCGGCAGCGAAGCCGATCGCACCGAAGGGAAAACCCTGCGCCCATCTTATCCCCGTGCGGGCGACCCCGCCCGGGACGCCAAACCAAAGTGGGGGCACAGGCCGCTTTCAGCTTCTGCTCAGGAGCCTACGCGAGACTTGTTGTCGTGAATGCATCGAAATTGTCCGTGACCAGCAACGTACGCTCCCTTGAGGAGCCTGCGGAGCACACGGTGCCCAGCTGGGACGAAATCGTCAGGGACCATTCGCCGCGGGTGTACCGCCTGGCCTACCGGCTGACCGGCAACAGGCAAGACGCCGAGGACCTGGCCCAGGAAACCTTTGTCAGGGTCTTCCGCTCCCTGCACACCTTCACCCCAGGCACCATCGGCGGGTGGCTCCACCGCATCACCACGAACCTGTTCCTGGACCAGGCCCGCCGCAAGTCCCGCATCCGCTTCGACGGACTGGCCGAGGATGCCGAGGCCAAGATCCCCGGGACCGCGCCGGGACCGGAACGCAGTTTTGAATACAACAACCTGGATGTCGACGTGCAGGCGGCGCTCGAAGCGCTGGGCCCCGAATTCCGGGCGGCCGTGGTCCTGTGCGACCTGGAGGGGCTGTCCTACGAAGAGGTCTCCGAGGCGCTAAACGTGAAGCTTGGCACGGTTCGTTCACGCATCCACCGCGGGCGGGGGATGCTGCGCGAGAAGCTGGCGCACCGCAACCCCGCCGCCCGGCAGCCTGCAACGATCTCGTTGCCCAAGATTCGGCGGACGATCCCGGGAGTGCGCTAGGGCATGCATCGCTATGAACGTTGGATGGGTGAATACGTCGCCGGCTCCCTGGACGGGCGCCGCGCGCAGGCATTGGAACAGCACGTGCGGCATTGCGCGCAGTGTTCGGCGGCGCTGGGACATGCCCGGCGCGCCGGGTCGCGCGGGCCAGCGCCGGTGCCCCCTCCTCTGGGCCCGCTGAACGCGCAAACCCTGCTGGGCACACACTACTCGCTGCCGCGTGAACGCGAAGTCGGTTCCCGCCGTGCCGCCGCCTTCGTGCCCATGGCCGTGTTGCTGATGGTCTTCGCCCTGGTGGGCACGATCGCCGCGATGTCATGGTTCCTCGGCGCACCGGCCGCCCAGGGGGTGCCGGAGCATGATCCGACCGAATCCTTCAGTGCCTCGGCCCGCAACCTGGATGCCGAAGCCATCAACCAATTGCGCCAGGCCGGCTGGACCTGCCCGGTGATCGAAGCCGCGGGGTTCACCCTCACCTCCGCCACCGGGACGCTGAACCAGGGCGAGGCGACAGTGACCCTGGTGCTGAGCGACAGCCGGCACACCGTGCAGGTGGCCGAGACCCGGGCCCTTTCCGGCAGCCCGGCCGCGTCGCTGCAGAAGTCCGTGGCAGCCGGGGCAACCACCGACCCGACCTCGGGAATGCTCACCGAGCTGGGGCACCGCCTGGGCGCCAAGGCGGCGGCCGCGGTCACGTATGCCGATGGAACCGCCACGTTGAACATGGAAGACGTCAAGTACAAGGTCACCACGAATCTTTCCAAGTCAGACGTGGAAGGGATCCTTCAGCGGCTGGTCGTGGGGGAGCACACGCGCATCGTGTCGCTGGACCCGGCGGCCGAGAATTTCTCCCAGCGCCTGCTGCGAGGCTTTTCCCGCCTCATGGTTTTGGACTTCCAATAGCAAATGGCCTCACCGCCGCTCGAAAGCAGGTAGTCTACAAAGGTGTTTTTGGGAATCAATGGCAGTGAACTGCTGGTGCTTGCGGTGTTGGCCGTTGTTATTTTGGGACCCGAAAAGCTCCCGGAATACGCCGCACAGCTGGCGCGCCTGGTCAAGGAACTGCGCCGCATGGCCACCGGGGCCAAGGAACAGCTGCGCGAAGAGGTCGGCGACGACATCGCCGACATGGATTGGCGCAAGCTCGACCCGCGCCAATACGACCCGCGCAAGATCATCAAGGACGCGCTGCTCGAGGACTTCGAGGATGCGGTGTCCGCGGTGAAGGAAACCCCGGCCATCGAGCAGCGTCCGGTGGCGATCGCCCGCAGCGCCCCGCTGGCCCCGCACGAACCTGCGCCCTTCGACAACGAGGCGACCTGATCCCGCGGCCCGTGGCCTCCGGAGCGGATCTGCCCACATCGGGGCCCGGACAAAGAACGTGAACAAGGAAGGCGGTATCCACCGGATGCCGCCTTCGTTCTGCCCGCCGGGCGGGTGTCCGGCTTGGGCGGCCTGCGCAACAGGAGCCCCGTGGGGGCGTCGGGGCACCTAGACCGGGGTGACGCCCAGTTTCAGGCCCGCCAGGCCGCGTGGGCGGCGGGTGAGGGCCCGTGACATGGCAACGATCTGCACCGCTGCCGGCGACTCGGGGTGCGAGAGCACCAGCGGGACCCCCGCGTCGCCCCCGGCCCGCAGCATCGGATCCAGTGCCACCTGCCCCAGCAGCGGAACCTCGGTGCCCAGAACCAGCTCCAGGCGCTTGGCCAGCTCCGCCCCGCCGCCGGCGCCGAAGACCTCCATGGTGGACCCGTCGGGCAACACCAGCCAGCTCATGTTCTCGATGACGCCCACGACCTTCTGCCCGGTCTGCACCGCAATGGACCCGGCGCGCTCGGCGACCTGGGCGGCGGCGGCCTGCGGGGTGGTGACCACCACCAGCTCGGAACCGGGCAAAAGCTGGGAGACGGAGATGGCGATGTCCCCGGTGCCCGGGGGCAAATCCAGCAGCAGCACGTCCAGGTCCCCGAAGTGCACGTCGGTCAGGAATTGCTCCAGGGCCCGGTGCAGCATCGGCCCGCGCCAAATCACCGGCTTGTTGTCCGGGACGAACATGCCGATGGAGATGACCTTCACCCCGTGCGCCACGGGCGGCAGGATCATCTCGTCCACGCGGGTGGGCTTCACCTCCGGGATGCCCAGCAGCCCGGGGATGGAAAAGCCGTGCACGTCGGCGTCGATGAGCCCGACGCGCAACCCGTCGGCGGCCATCGCACAGGCCAGGTTGGCGGTCAGCGAGGACTTGCCGACACCGCCCTTGCCGCTGGCGATCCCGATGACCCGGGTGAGCGAGGAGGGGTCGGAGAACGGGACGGCGCGGCTTTTCAGCGACCCGCGCAACTCGGCCCGCTGCGCCGGGCTCATCACGCCCAGCTCCAGCTTCACCTCGCTGACCCCGGGCAGGCCCGCCAGGGCGGCGGAAACGTCGGACTCGATGGTGGAGCGCATCGGGCAGCCGGCGATGGTCAGCAGCACCTTCACGTGTGCGGCGCCATCGGCCAGGACGGCCGATTCGACCATGCCCAGCTCGGTGATGGGACGGCGCAGCTCGGGGTCCTGGACGGTGGCCAGGGCTTCGAGGAGCCGGGGTTCAAGGCTCATGGGGTGTCGTTCCTTCGGGTGCGCCGTTCGCGGCGCGGTGCGGGGACCTGGGGGATAAGCCCGGTGTTGGTGGAGGTGCGGTCGCGGCGCCGCGGGTTCCGGGCGCGCAGGTTCAGTTCCTCGCCGTCGCTGGTTTCCAGCAGGTCCTCCAGGGCCGAGCGCAGCTCGGAGCGGACGTAGTCGCGGGTCGCGACGTCGCGCAGGGCGATGCGCAGCGCGGCCAGCTCGCGGGTGAGGTACTCGGTGTCGGAAAGGTTGCGCTCGGCCCGGCCGCGGTCCTCGGACAGCGAGACCCGGTCGCGGTCGTCCTGCCGGTTCTGGGCCAGCAGCAGCAGCGGGGCCGCGTAGGAGGCCTGCAGCGAGAGCATCAGGGTCAGCGCGGTGAAGCCCAGCGCCGCGGAGTCGAAGCGCCAGCCCTCGGGGGCCAAGGTGTTCCAGATCAGCCAGAACACGCAGAAGATCGTCATGTAGAAGAGGAACTGCGGGGTGCCCATGAAGCGTGCGAACTTCTCGGTGCTGGACCCGAACCGGTCGGGGTTCGGGGCGAAGCGCGGGAAGAAGCGGGCACGCGCGGTCATCGGGGTGTCGAGGCCGGTCGACACCCGCCGGTTTTCAGCCATGGGGCCCTCCGTTCACTGGTGGTTTCGGGGTTCCGGACACCTCGGTGTCCGGGACATGCGCGGCGGCGCCGTCGGAGTGGTCGTCGTGGGTGCGCCAGTCGTCGGGCAGCAGGTGGTCCAGCACGTCGTCGACGGTCACCGCGCCGACCAGCCGGCCGTCGTCGTTCACCACGGCCAGCGAGGTCAGGTTGTAGCTGGCCAGGGTGCGGGCGACCTCGGCGACCTGCGCCAGGTCGTCGATGGGCTCGACGTCGGAGTCCAGGATGTTGCCCAGGGATTCCGGCGGCGGGGTGCGCAGCAGCGCCTGGATGTGCACCGCCCCCAGGTAGCGCCCGGTGGGGGTCTCCAGCGGGGGACGGGTGACGAACACGGTGGAGGCCAGCGCGGGGCTCAGCTCCTCGCGGCGGACCGCCGCCAAGGCCTCGGCGACGGTGGCCTCGGGGGAGAGGATCACCGGGACCGGGGTCATCATCGACCCGGCGGTGCCCTCGGCGTATTCGAGCAGGCGGCGCACGTCGCGCGCGTCCTCCGGCTCCATCAGCTCCAGCAGCGCGTGCTTGGTGTCCTCGGAGAGCTCGGAGAGCAGGTCGGCGGCGTCGTCGGGATCCATTTCCTCCAGCACGTCCGCGGCGCGCTCCATGTCCAGGGCGGAGATGATCTGCACCTGCTCATTGTCGGGCATCTCCTGCAGCACGTCGGCCAGGCGTTCGTCCTGCAGCTCGGAGGCGACCTCGACGCGGCGCTTGATGTTCATCTCGTGCAGCGCGTCGGCGAAGTCGGCGGGCTTCATCTCGTCATGGGCGGCGACGTAGGTGCTGGCGGCCTGCGGCTCGTGCAGCGCGGTGTGCATGATCGCGTCCCAGGGCACCAGCAGCCGTTCCCCGCGCGCCCGGCGCAGCCCCAGCAGCCCGGAGGCCGGGTCGCCGCGGCGGACGTAGTAGTCGGAGATGATCCAGTCCCCGTTGCGTTCGCGGGCCAGCCCGATGTCCTCGACCACGGCGTTGCCGCTGCCGTCCTCGAAGACCACGCGCCGGTCGAAGAGCTCGGCGGCGACCAGGATCTCCGCGCCGCGCTGGACGAAGCGGCGCATGTTCACCAGGCCGGTGCAGATGATCTGCCCGGACTCCATGGCCTGGATGCGGGTCATCGGCACGAAGACCCGGCGCTTTCCGGGCACCTCGACGACCACGCCGACGCATTGGGCGGGCTTGGTGGCCAGGCGCGAGATGACCACGACATCGCGCAGCCGTCCCAGGCGGTCGCCCAGGGGGTCAAAGACGTCAAGGCCCAGCAGGCGTGCGATGAAGACCTTCGTAGAATTGCTGCTCACGCTCTCTAGGCTACTGCCTGCGCCGCACCCGGACCCGGTTTGGCCGATGTGTTGAGCGCGACGCCGCCCAACCCCGCGGCGGACCGCCCGTGCTTTCACCTTCAGCGATCAAGCCCGGTCTTCTGCCCGTGCAACGTGCACAATGGATATATGTCTTCCCCACTTGGTGCGTCCCCGTCCAACCCGAACTCGCTCGGCCTGCCGCGCGGCGAGCTTTTGGGGCGCTACAACACGTACCTGGATGCCCAGAAAGTGGTGGACTACCTGGCCGACAACAACTTCCCGGTCGCGAACCTCACGATCGTGGGCAACGACCTCAAATCCGTGGAGCGGGTCACCGCCAAGCTCAGCTACCCGAAGGTGGCCGCCGCGGGTGCGGCGCAGGGCGCGATGTTCGGCGTGTTCGTCGGCCTGGTGCTGACCATCTTCAGCCCGGGCTCCAACGCGCTGGCGCAGATCCTGTCGTCGGTGGGCATCGGCATGGCCATCTGGATGCTGGTCGGCGTGGTGAGCTACTCGTTCAGGCGCGGCAAGCGCGACTTCGCCTCGCAGTCCCAGGTGCTGGCCACCAGCTACGACGTGGTGGTCTCGTTCTCCCATGCGCATGCTGCACGCGCGATGGCCGCCAAGCTGCCAATGAGCCGCACGGCCGCGGACGCCGGGGTCGGCGCCAACCACGGCCCGCACCAGCACCAGCCTCCGGCGCAGACCCAGGCACCCGCCCAGCCCGAGGCACCCACGGTGCCGTCCGCCCCGTCGACGGGCAGCTACTCGGACCTGCCCGACGGGCGCCCCCAGTTCGGCATCCGGATCCAGGACAACCCCCCTGTCGTTGTTCCCGCACCCGAGCCCGCACCCGAGCCGGCCGCAGGGCCGGAAACGAAGCCCGAAGCCGACGCACCCGCTGAGGGCGATGCACCGGCGCCGAACGGATCGGGCCCGGAGTCGCACAAGCAGAACCAGGCGGAACACGGCAAGCATTCCTAGACCGGGCGGGCGCAGACCCGGCCAAAACGGTACGCGAACCGGAGGGAAGCAAGGCCACAGGCGGCCCGGGCCACAACGTGAAACAACAACGGCGGTCCTCCACCCGAAAGGGTGGGGGACCGCCGTTGCCATGCCCGGGGTCATCCGCCGGGCCGCAGCCGGATCTAGCCCTTGCGGACCTGCGCCATCCAGGCCTCGACGTCGGCCGGGGTGCGGGGAAGCGCCGCGGAGAGGTTCACGCATCCGTCGGCCGTGACCAGCACGTCGTCCTCGATGCGCACGCCGATGCCGCGGTATTCCGCCGGCACGGCAAGGTCCTCGTTCTTGAAGTACAGGCCCGGCTCGATGGTGAAGACCATGCCCTCCTCCAGGATCCCGTCCAGGTACAGCTCGGCCTTGGCCTGCGCGCAATCGTGCACGTCCAGGCCCAGGTGGTGGCTGGTGCCGTGCGGCATCCAGCGGCGGTGCTGCTGGCCCTCGGGGGACAGCGCCTCTTCCAGCGACACCGGCAGCAGGCCCCAGGCGTCGAGGTTCTGCGCCAGCACCGTGACGGCGGTGGTGTGCAGGTCGCGGAACCTGGTGCCGGGCTTGGCGACTGCGAAGGCGGCATCCGCCGCGTCGAGCACCGCCTGGTAGATCTTGCGCTGCACTTCCGTGTAGCTGCCGTTGACCGGCAGGGTGCGGGTGACGTCGGCCGTGTACAGCGACTCGGCCTCCACACCGGCGTCCAGCAGCAGCAGGTCACCGTCGTTGACGGTGCCGTTGTTGTTGATCCAGTGCAGCACCGTGGCGTTGTTGCCCGAGGCGGCGATGGTGTCGTAACCCAGGTCGTTGCCCTCTTCGCGGGCACGGGCGAAGAAGGCGCCCTCGACCACGCGCTCGCCGCGTTCGTGGGTCATGGCACGGTCCAGTGACCTGACCACGTCGTGGAAGCCGTTGATGGTGGCGGCCACCGACTTCTTCATCTCGCCGATTTCCCAGGCGTCCTTGACCAGGCGGATCTCGCTCAAGGCCTCGGTGAGCTCCCCGTCCAGTGCATCGGAGGCTTCCAGGTCCACGCCGGTGTTGATGCGGGAGGTATCGACCAGGGCGTCGCAGTTCAAATCGACATCGCGCAGCAGGCGGATGCGCATGCCGCCGAATTCCACCACGCCGGCATCGGTGGTGATGGCGAACTCCAGGCCGGTGAGGTCTGCGGTGGGCAGGCCCAAGCGGGCCTGCAGCAGGGCCAGGGTCGGGCGCGGGCCGATCCAGAATTCGCCGCTGCGGGCGCTGGAGTAGAACTCCTCGGAATCGCGTCCGGCCATCGGTGCGAAGTAGAGCGTGGAAACGTGGTTCGAACCGTTGTCGCCGGAACCCTCGGCGGCCGGCTCCATGACCAGCACCGCGTCGGGCTCGTGGTCAAGGCCCAGGCCGGTCAGGTGGGCGAAGCCCGAGTGCGGGCGGAAGCGGTAGTCGGTGTCGTTGGAGCGGACCTTGTGCGGTCCGGCCGGAATGACCAGGCGCTCGCCCGGGAAGCGGGCGGAAATCGCGGCGCGGCGCTTGGCCGCATACGGTGCCACTTCGTCCTGGCCGGGAAGTTCGGCGGTGTCGGGAGCCCAAGAGGACGCCATGAATGCCTTGAAAGCCTCGGAGTTGGGGCGCTGGGAACGGTTGTTCACGCGCTCTTCGAGGGGCTGGTCGCTGCCGGTGGTGGTGGTTGCATCAGTGCTCATTGACCAATCGTCTCAAAGCCCGGGCGCATACGCCAAGGCGCCCGGCACTGTGCGTGGTGCTGGAGCCGGCGCGGCCCCTGCGATCGGCCCGATCAGGCACCTGCCAACCGTCCGTCGATGTCGCGGTATCGCCCCTCGGCGGTTCCGGTGGTGTTCGTCCCGGGAAGAACACCGGGGGACCGCGTCCGTTGCCGGGCAGGGAGGGGATACCCTGAGAGCTATGCGGATCGACCTTCATGCCCACTCACACGTTTCCGACGGGACGGAGCCTCCCGCCGATTTGGTTGCTTCGGCCAAGCTGGCCGGACTTGACGTGGTTGCCTTGACCGACCACGACCAGACCGCCGGGTGGCAGGCGGCCGGTGAAGCCGCGCTCGCGCTTGGCATCGGGCTGGTCCCGGGGATGGAGATCTCCTGCAAGACGGAGCTCGGCATCAGCGTTCATTTGCTTTCCTACCTCCACGATCCTTTGCATCCGGGGCTGATTGAGGAAATCGACAAGGCCCGCGACGCCCGCATCACCCGTGCCCGTCGCATGGTGGAGCTGCTGGCGGAGGACTATCCGGTGGACTGGGACATGATTTCCCGCCACACGGCCCCCGGCGCAACCATCGGTCGACCACACATTGCCGACGCGCTGGTGACCGCAGGGGTCGTCAGGACACGCACCGAGGCCTTCGCCCAGGTGCTGACCGCGCGTTCGCGCTACTACGTGGGGCATTACGCCATGGATCCGGTGACCGCCGTCAAACTCGTGCGCGAGGCGGGGGGAGTGCCCGTATTTGCGCACCCCGTTGCATCCGCCCGGGGCAGGGTGGTTGGCGCGGAAACATTCGAACAAATGATTGAGGCTGGTCTGCTGGGCCTGGAAATCAACCACCGTGACAACCCGGAAGAAGGCCGGGGGTATTTGCGTGCCATCGCCGCCGAACACGACTTGATCGTTACAGGGTCATCCGATTACCACGGCACCGGCAAGCCGAACATGCTTGGTGAAAACACCACCACCGTCGAGATGCTCCAGAGGATTCTCGAAGCAGGTACCGGCACAGCCCCGGTGGGCATGCCCGACCTGACCTGAACAGCTGCTTCGGAACACCTCCGCTGCCCGTCCCGAACGGGCAGCGGTTTTTTTGGTGCAATTCCCGACTCGGCACTGTGCGCTGCATGGCTCATTGTCCGGTGCATTCTGCATGGTCTTGACGAGCCAAGTTCGCCGTCATGGATAGGCGGTGAGAATATCAATACCCAACGAAATAACAAGTTGGAAAATTGTGTATCTTTCTAAATTCCATTGCTGGTTGTGGGCGCATCAGCGGGGGGAGTGGCGGGCCGTTCCCAGCTACAGTTGCCCCGTATCATGACCTACTCCGTGAGCGACCTCATCGCATTCCTGCTACTATCATTTTGGTTGCTTCGTTGAATGAAATATTTTTGTTGAGCTTTGTTCCAAGGTTTCACGAAGCAGCTCACAACCACGACGGCATGAATTTCGCCGTCATATTGGACATGGAACGGCGTCGCGTTGGTGAGGATAACCTCCCGCGACCAATAGCCGAAGTCCAATAGTCCGGCGTGATGCCCGGGTGGTTTGGCGCGCTCCGAATGCGTCCACGCCGGATGCTTTGTCGATTTCGTGTACGCGAAGTCGATCTCAATTGTGCCCTTTGTTGGCCAGCGCGCAAGTAATAGGAATTATTCCGGCGGAATTCCTATGATGAGAGGACAGAAATGGATCTCCAAAACGGAGAATATCAACTTCTCGCGGGATCGGTTGTCCTGGGGTTGTTGGTGCTTTTTTACGGAGGCACATTCGTGATGACTCTGTTTATTGGCAAAAAGAAAGAAAATGCCGATGGTTATATGACTGCCGGCAATAAAATTGGATTCGGTGTCTCGGCGGCAAGTATGACTGCGACGTGGATATGGGCTGCGTCGATGTACGCCTCGGCTACGTCTGGCTACACCTATGGCATTTCCGGGCCGATTCACTATGGCCTTTGGGGGGCCTTGATGATTCTATTCATCTACCCCTTTGGCCGTAGGATCCGTGCGGTTGCGCCAAAGGCACACACCCTGGCCGAGGTCATGTATGCCCGTCACGGACGGTCCAGCCAGCTCATGCTTGCAGGCTCCAACATCCTGGGCAGCGTCATCTCCCTGACGTCGAATTTCATCGCTGGCGGCGCGCTGATTGCGCTGCTCTCGCCTTTCAGCTTCCGCCAAGGAATCATCGCGGTTGCCGCTGGCATCTTGCTCTACACGCTATGGTCCGGATTCCGTGCCTCGGTGTTGACCGACTTCGCGCAAGTGGTGGCGATGCTCGGTGCCGTGGTCATCATCATTCCGGTGGTGTTCTTTGCCGCTGGAGGACCCGGACTCTTTGAAACCGGCGCCTCAAACCTGACGGTGCAGCAGGCGAACTTCTTCTCGTCCGAGGCCTTCCTGAACCAGGGTGCCCCGTACATTGCAGCCGTTCTGGCCTATGCCATCGGCAACCAGACCATTGCCCAGCGGCTCTTTGCCGTGCGTGAAGACCTCATCAAGCCGACCTTCATTACGGCGACCATTGGCTACGGCGCCACGGTGATCGGATTCGGCATGCTCGGCGTCATCGCCCTGTATGCGGGCATCACCCCGATGGACGGCGACACGAACAACCTGATCCCGCAGATGGCCGTCACTTATCTCGGCCCGGTCCTGCTCTGCGTCTTCTTCATCATGATCCTTGGGTCGTTGTCGTCCACAGCCGATTCTGACTTGGCAGCGCTCTCATCCATCGCCATGACGGACCTCTACGGCCAGACGGTTGGCAAGAAGAACGTCAAGCCGAAAACCATGTTGCTGGTTGGACGCATCACCATGATCCTTGCCACCGCTGCGGGTCTCTTCTTCGCCAGTGGCCAAATGAACATCCTGGACCTGTTGGTCTTTGTAGGCGCTCTATGGGGAGCGTTGGTCTTCCCTGTCATCGCAAGCTTCTACTGGAAGAAGGTCACCAACAAGGCCTTCACCATCTCGACCCTGGTGGCGCTGGCGTTGTTCTTGCCGGTGCGCTTCGAATGGATCTCGATGTCGGGATTCACCGGTTACGCGGTGGACGTTCTCGGTATTGTCGGTGTCGGCGTCGTCCTTGGTCTGATGACCTTTGGCTTCTTTGGGTTGAAGGTAGCCCGCATTGTGGGAATTGTGGCCGTTGTCGTCGCGGCGCCGTTCGCCATGGGTGCACTGCACGAGTATTCAGTGCTCAGCGGATCGCTGGTGGCCTATGCAGTTTCGACCGTCATTTGCTACGCGATGTCGGTGCGTTCGAAGCAGAACTTCGACTTCAGCACGATCAAGGATCGCGTTGGTGACTTCGACCCCATCGAGACGATCAAGCGCGACACCGACCCCGTAGCCACTAGCAAGTAGAGAAAAGGAAGCAGGAGACAACAATGGATATTTTTTGGTTGACCGTATATGTCCTGATCTGGCCTGTCATCGTTGCAGGAACCCTCTTCGTGATCACTCGTGCATTCTTCCGTGAATGGAAGCAGGCCCGCGCCGAAGGACGAGGCCTGGTCTAGGCGCTCGTCAGTTGGTCCGTAGGGACCGTATCTTCGTAGATAGTTGAAGCCTCGGTGTTCTGCCCGTATTGGTAGAGCACCGAGGCTTTTGCGTTATCGCTCATGCATAATCATGCATCGCGAATTCTACTTGTTGTCATCGTATAGTTGCTTCATTCGTATATTGACCTGCAGCCCGGAGCTTCACTGTTTTCATTGCAGTTCTCGGCCACCAGAATCTTCTTGGTCCGCCATACGCTCATCAAGATCGGTTCGCCTGGCACGTTGGCGACACCCGGGATCGGTGTCCAAGGTCCACCCTCTGTCGAGTATTCTCCGCGAAACGCAGTTGATAGGCTGACTCTGAAGTCGCCAGTTTCCTTGTAAACGTGACTGGTCGTGGTCGCCTCGTCAAATCCACGTTGTACAACGGGCCCACCGGGAAAGCTCAGTCGCCGCGTTGTTTCGTCACCGTAAGTCCATGAATATGAAACCGGTAAGGCTCGGATTCGAACTTCTTGCGCAAAGATCAACACATCGAATGTCTGAGGCTTGGACTTTGCGTACATGTGTGCGTGACCATTACGAAGCGAAAACCCCTCCGGCTGGCTGATGATGGTTGAAGCCAAGATCGGCAAGTCTCGGAACCGTTCGGGAGTCACCTTGGCGACATCTTGTTCCGCTCCCGGTACTTCGACTTTTGGCTCTATGCTGCAGTACGAAGTTGACCCCACCAGCTGTCCTTGTCTCGGCCCATTGATCGCGTAGATCAGTCGCATCAGGGGATAGCTCCCATCGGCACAGGGAGAATCAGGATTCGCATCGCACCCCAGCTGTCGCATCAAAGCAGGTTCGCATTGGCGATAGTACTCTACGCGGTACTTTAGTTTTGGGCCGTACCGCACTTGCTTGGATTTCTGCTGGTCACGAAAGAACTTGTTTGGAGGAGGCTGCGGAGCACTTTTGCCCTCGCATTTGCCTTCACGGGTATGGGCACTGTCACCGCCCAGATAACTAAGGTTAATGCATGCCATTGTTGAAGGCGTGTCTACTAACGATGACGTTGTGATCTGAAGAGCCACGGCAAACAAAACGACGAAAAACTTTGAGAGAAAAGGCATTGCGTCACTTGCCAGCATCTATGAATTCGATGTCCACGACTTTCCATTTTCTGCTTGGTGCATAGACCAAGTGGAGTGTTCCCGCGACAGGTGTTTTAGTAGCTGGAACTTCGCCTTGGACTTCGCCTTCAGCAAGGTAGATCGTGGTCTTTGTTCGATGAAAAGTAAACCCTGCAAAGGCACTGCCTTCAACCAATTTAGTGAAGTTAACCCGCAGCTCAGTTTCGCCGCCTACCTGCCAGCCACCTTGACCTGCGTTGCTATCGGCAGGGTCGATTAATTGCTCGCCGCATAGTTTGCACGAATGTTCTGTTACAGATTTGATTGGTTTGGTGTCGTAGGTCAGCACCGTATAGTCGACAAGCTCGAAGTAGTACTTGGTAAAGGCTGCTATGCCTTCTTCTGAGTTCTCCTTCGCGGCTTCCGGCATCTGGGGGACCGGCCAATTCTTGGCTGGCCCCTTGGAACTGGCAGGTACCGGTGTTGGCGTGGGCTTCGCGGTGGGGCTGGGCGACGATGTCGGGGGCGAACTGCTTGCAGTTGCAGTTGGTGCCGGTGACTTGCCGGTGGGCTCGACCGGTTCCGCGTTTCCGCCGCAACCCGCCGCAGTGAGCACGAGCGCGCCGGAGCAGAAGATGAGCATGACCTTCTTGGATTTCGCAAACATGCCAACGGCCTACGATTCGGTTGGAGTCAATTAGCAGACATCCTAACCCCGTTGCCAAATGTTTGGGAGGGGTTGTCCACAGGCCGGCCGTCAGGGCTCCTGCTGTTGCTGGTTCATGGTCAGCAGGCTCTGTGCGATGGACAGCGTGGACAAGGCCTGCACCGACTCCCAGGATCCGGGCTTGAGCTTGGTCGCCACCTGGAGGGCTTGTTCGGCAAGCATTGCCGCAAGCTGGGCTCGCGAATCCATATCGGCCATGGTGATCACTCCTGAAAAGACTGAACCCCAAGTCGCCTCGGGGAATCGAGACTACTTGGGGTTCAGTGTAGCGGCAGATCCAGCGGGTGAACATGGCGGTCACCCGACCGCCGACCGGATGCAGCTTGCGCGCAGGTGCTCAGTCTTCTAACGTGCTCAGGACCGTGGCCTTCGGGATGCGCTTGGTCATCACGGCAATGGACTGCGGGTTCTCGTCCACGCAGACAAAACGGCGGCCCAGCGCCTGGGCTACGGCCCCGGTGGTGCCGGAGCCGGCGAAGAAGTCAAGGACCCAGTCGCCCTCTCGCGAGCTGGCGTTGATGATCCGGCGCAGGATGCCCTCGGGCTTCTGCGTCGGGTACCCGGTCTTTTCCTTGCCCGTCGGCGAGACGATGGTGTGCCACCAGACATCGGTAGGCAGCTTCCCGCGCTCGCGCTTCTCGGCGGTGACCAGACCGGGCGCCATGTACGGCTCTCGGTCCACCTCGGCATTGTCGAAGTGGTAGGCCTTGGGGTTCTTCACGTACACCAGGATGTTGTCGTGCTTGGCCGGCCAGCGGGACTTGGCGCGCGCGCCGTAGTCGTAGGCCCAGATGATCTCGTTGAGGAACGACTCGCGGCCGAAGATCGCATCGAGCATCACCTTGGCATAGTGCACCTCGCGGTAGTCGAGGTGCACGTACAGGGTGCCGTCGTCGGCCAACAGCCGCCAGGCCTCGCGCAGGCGCGGTTCCAGGAACGACCAGTAGTCGTCGAAGGCGTCGTCGTAGCTGTGCAGGTCCCCGCGCAGGGTGGAGTAGCTCCGGCCCTGGAAGCCGACCCGGTCGCCCTCGCCGGCGGCCGCGCGGACCGCGGTGGTGACCTGGCGCTTTTGCGTCCGCCCGGTGTTGAACGGGGGGTCGACGTAGATCAGGGTGAATGTTTCGTCCGGAAGCGTCGGCAGGAACGCCGCATTTTCCGCATGGACGATCAGGTTGGGCCCGGTGGGGTCCCAGGTGCGGGCCGCCATGGCCTCGGCGGGCCCATCGGTTTCCGGCAAGGGATCGGCGATGGGCCCGTCAGGAATGCTGGTCAACGTCATCTAGTTGCTGGGCGTCAATCTACTCGGCGTCGTTGTTGGTCACGACTTCGCCGTCGCGGCGGCGGGTGCGGCTGCGGCTGCGGTTGCGGGCAGGGCGATCGGCGGCGGCAGCGGACTGCTCTCCGGCATCGCCGGCGACGGCCGTTTCGCGGTGGCGTTCGCCCTCGCGGGCCGGGCGGTCCGAACGGCCGCGCGAATGGCCGTGGCGTCCGCCGCGCTCACCGCTGTTGCTGCGTTCCGAACGGTCCGGGCGCTCCGTGCGTTCGCCGCGTCGCCCGCCTTCGGAGGACCGGCCGCCGGAACGCGGGGCGTTCTTCTTGCCGGTCTCGCCCAGGTCCTCGAGCTTCTCTCCGGCCAGGCCCTCGAGCTTGCGCGCGTGGCGCGGCAGGCGGCCCTTGGTGCCGGCGGGGATGTTCAGGTCCGCATAGAGGTGCGGGGAGGATGAGTAGGTTTCCACCGGTTCGGTGACGTTCAGGCCCAGGGCCTTGTTGATCAATCCCCAGCGCGGGACGTCTTCCCAGTCCACGAAGGTCACCGCGGTGCCCTTGTTGCCGGCGCGGCCGGTGCGGCCCACGCGGTGCAGGTAGGTCTTCTCGTCTTCCGGGCACTGCAGGTTGATCACGTGGGTGACGTCGTCCACGTCGATGCCGCGGGCCGCGACGTCGGTGGCGACCAACACGTCGACCTTGTTGTTGCGGAAGGCGCGCAGGGCCTGCTCGCGGGCGCCCTGGCCCAGGTCGCCGTGCATGGCGCCTGCGGCGAATCCGCGGTCGATCAGCTCGTCGGTCAGCTTGGCCGCCGAGCGCTTGGTCTTGGTGAAGATGATGGTCCGGCCGCGGCCCTCGGCCTGCAGGATGCGGGCGACGACCTCGTCCTTGTCCAGCTGGTGGGCGCGGTAGACGACCTGGCGGATGTCCTTCTTGGTGATCGAGTCGTCGTCCGGGTCCGCGGCGCGGATGTGCGTCGGCTTGGTCATGTAGCGGCGGGCCATCGCGATGACCGGGCCGGGCATGGTGGCCGAGAAGAGCATCGTCTGGCGGATCGCGGGGGTTGCGGCCAGCAGCGTCTCGACGTCGGGCAGGAAGCCCAGGTCAAGCATCTCGTCGGCCTCGTCGAGGATCACGATGCGCACGTTCTTCAGGTTCAGGTGGCGCTGGCGGTGCAGGTCGATCAGGCGCCCGGGGGTGCCCACGACGATCTCGACGCCGTTGTTCAGCTGCTCGATCTGCGGTTCGTAGGCACGTCCGCCGTAGATCGTGGCGATGCGTGCGTTGCGCTTGGTGGCGGCCTTGGCGATGTCGGTGGCGACCTGGACCGCGAGTTCGCGGGTCGGGGCGACGATCAGGGCCTGCGGGGCGCCGGGGACCGGGAGCTTGTCGTAGCCCTCGTCGTCCGGGCCGATCACGCGCTGCAGCGCGGGAATGCCGAAGCCGAAGGTCTTGCCGGTGCCGGTCTTGGCCTGGCCGATGATGTCGTGCCCGCCCAGTGCGACCGGGAGGGTCATCGACTGGATCGGGAAGGGGTGGATGATCCCGGCATCCGTCAGGGACTCGACGATGTCGGCGCGCACGCCGAAGTCGGCGAAGGTCAGCTGCGGGATTTCGTGCGGGGTTTCATCGGTGGACAGGGTTTCTTCGATGTCCACTGCCTCAGACGCCGAATCGGCGGTGAGCTGGTGTTCTGTATTCAACACAGGGGGTCTCATTCGTTTAGGCACCTTGGGAAAGGGGTGCTCGACGACCGTTCCCGTGACTGCCGGGAAGGAGGGGTCGGAGGTCCACCACAATCGAGGTGCTTCCAGCGGAGCCGATCGCAGGCTTAGCTAGCGGTCAAGTGGATCTGACCACGTGGGGCGCGGAAGTCGCTGGGTAATCCCGCATGAATTCTTTTCAAGGTACGCGACCGGGCATCCTTGTATACCGTTCAAGCATATCGTGCACCCGGTCAAATCGCGGTATTTACCGACCGGGCCTCGCTGCCGGGCCCGGAGGAGACGCTAGGCGCCCACGATGCGGAAGAGCACCTTGCGGCTGGCCAGATCGGCATGCACCAGTTCCACCTCGACCTGCACCCCGGCCTGCGAGCTGCCCTCGAACCGAGCCATGACGGCGGGGGATTCCAGCTGGAGGGTCCCCAGCGAGCGGTGGTTGCCGTTGGAGGATTCCCCGGAAGCGGTCAGGGTCACCGCACGGAAGCGTTCGCCCACGCGGTGGGCCAGCGAGGCGGCCTCCACGGTGTCGATGGCCGCGCGTTCGATCTTGTTCACGACGCGGTTGGAGTCGTTCATCAACTCCGGCAGCGTCGGCAGCACCTCGCGCAGTCCCCGGGGAACTTCCTGGCCGGTGACCGCGTAGGAGCAGACCAGCAGCGCGAAGCGGTCCACCAGCCGGCGCAACGGGGCCGTGGTGTGCGCGTAGGGCGCGGCGATGGCGGCCTGGACGGTGTCCCGGGGCAACTCGCCGTCGATCGCGGTGTAGGTGGCGCCGCGAAACAGGCTGGTGGCCTGGTGCATCAGGGCAAGCTGCCGCGGATCGGCCAGGTCCAGCGAGCGCAGGAACTCGCCATAGGGCTGGGTTGGCTCCCACACGGCGCCCAGCGCCTTGGCCTGGAGCCGGAAGATGTCGATGTCCTTCTGTGCCGGGGCGGGCATGGTGCGCAGCAGCCCGACCCTGGCCTCGAGCATGATGCGGGCCGCCTCCATCCCGGTCATCAGGGAGACCTGCGCGTTCCAGTCCTCCACCGGCAGCGGGGCGTCGGAGACGATCTTGTAGGTGCCGTCGATGCATTCGACCTCCTGGGAGGGGATGCGCAGCGAGGCCCCGCCACGGGCCCGTTCCAGTTCGATGCGCTTGAGCCCGACCTCGCGCAGCAATTGCAGCATCTCGCTGGCCGTGCCCGCATCGAGGGAGTCCTGGACGCCGACGTAGCTGAGCTTCTCCCGGCTGCGGACGATGGCCCGCTGCAGTCCGGTGTCGGCGACGGCGCCTTCGGCATCGAGGGTGAAGGTCCACAGGTAGGCGCTGCGGTCCCGGTTGGGCAACAGCGAACCGGCGTCCTCGCTGATGGATTCGGGGTGCAGCGAGATCCGCCGGTGCGGCAGGTACACGGTTTGGCCGCGCAGCCTGGTCTCCGCGTCGAGGGTGCCGCCGAGGGCCACGAAGCCGGGGACATCTGCGATCGCATAGTGCACCAGGTAGCCGTCGCCGCTGCGCGACAGGTGCAGGGCCTGGTCCAGGTCGGTGGAGCTGGCCGGGTCGATGGTGACCAGCTCGATGTCGCGCTTGTCGATGGCCGGCAGCTCGAAGTCCGCGATCGCGCGTTCGGCCTCATCCAGCACCTCGGCCGGAAATTCGGAACGAACCTCGAACTCCGTTTCCAGGGCCTTGAGGGCCTGGGCCAGTGCGGTGCTTCGGGCCTCGGGGGTCAAGGCGATGTATTGGTGGCTCACAACGCCAGCATAGCCACCCGGCCGCCGCCGTGGCATCGACGTGCCGGGCGTGTTGGGCCCCGAGTACGCTGAACCCATGACCAAAACACCCTTGACCTATGGTTCGGCGGCCGCAGCCGACGACGCGGAGCTGGCCCTGATGGGGCTGATCGCCTATCAGGAACTGACGGCCTTCGAGCACCTGTCCTCCGATGCGCGGCTGTCGCCGACCCTGGTGGACCGCGAAACCCTGGGCCGCTTCGCCGTGAAGGAGTTCGGGCACTTCGAGATGGTGCGCGAGCGCATTGCCGAGCGGGGACTTGACCCGCAGGAGGTCATCGAGCCGTTCATGGCCTCGCTGGACGAGATGCATCGGCGGACCAAGCCGGGGGACTGGTACGAGTCGCTGACCAAGGCGTATGTGATCGACGGGGTCGCCGCCGACTTATACGCGTTGATTGCCTCCGGGCTGGAAGCGGAGGTGCGCACCCTGGTGCACGAGGTCAAGACGTCGCAGGCGAACACCGAGTGGTTGCGCGAGCGGCTGCAGCTGGCCATCACCGACCGTCCCGAGCGGGCCTCGCGCCTGGCGCTCTGGGGCCGGCGGCTGCTGGGCGAGGCGCTGACCCAGGCCAGGGAGATCGGCGAGACGTACGACTACTGGGGCGCCCTGCAGATTCAGGGCCCCGATGGCCGTGGCCAGGAAATGACGCGGCTCTTTGCCCGGCTGGTGGAGAACCATTCGCGGCGCATGCGCCAGCTGGGCATGACCGCCTGAGCCGGCCCGCCTGGGCCCGCCCCGGGCCGTGCCGCCCGCCCGCGCCGGGGCACACACCGACCAATGACAGCACCACAAGAAACGAGAACCGCCACCATGGGCCTTGACAAGGACTCACCCACCCGCGTCCTGACCGACTACGAGATCGCCAGGGCGCTGAAGGAATTGCCGTCGTGGAGGAAGCGGGAAGGATCGCTGGTCTGCGCCTGGGCGTTCCCGGACACCCGGGACGCCGTCGACTTCCTCGCACTGGTGGCCGAGGCCGCCGAGCACCAGGGCCACCACCCGGATGTCGACTGGCGGGCGAGCACCATCTTCCTTCGCACCACCTCCTGCGACGTGGGCGACGAAGTCACCCTGCGCGACGTGGCCCTGGCATCGCTGCTTGAATTCGCCGCCTCCGACTCGGGCGCCGTTGCGGTGCCCGATCGCCACCAGGACGTCACCCTGGGCATCGAGACGCAGGATCCGGCCAGGTTGGAGGACTTCTGGATCGGTGCCATGGGCTACCGCAAGGGGCGCGACGGGTTCCTGGTGGATCCCGAGGGACGCAACCCGCGGATCCGGTTCGAGGACACCGCAACGCCACGTGCCAACCGCATCCACATCGAAAAGTTCATGTCCCATTCCGGGCTGGAAGCGCTCCAGGAAGCACTTCAGCCGCACGCAGGCGCCGGGGACCGGACCCACGCGCCGGCCCTGAGCATCTACACGGACGCCGACGGCAACCGCGTGGGCCTGAACACCGAGGTGAGCGACGAACCGCCGGCGTTCCAGTAGCCCCGGTGGGGGCTTAAACAGGTGGGGAGGAACGGTTTCCCGTTCCTCCCCACCTGCCTGGTGACCTGGTGCCTAGTGGGCGAAGCCCACGCGGCGTGCTTCCTCGACACCGATTTCGACATACGCGATGCCCGCGACGGGCACCAGCATGAGGCGGCCCTTGGAGTCGGTGAGGCGAAGTTCCCCGCCTGCTGCCAGGGCGTCGGAAACGCGCTTGGCCAACTCCTCGGCATCCTCGGCGGACTCGATCACGATCTCGCGGGCAACATTCTGAATTCCAATGCGAACGTCCATGGTGGCCTTCCTGGTTTGGTGCATGTGCCGGAGCCCGGTGGCGCCGACCAACATCTAGTGTCGAATTTACGTCAGGATTCCTTGGGGAATCGACCGATTCCGCGCCAAGCTAAACGCGAGACCAGATCGCTGGCCTCTTCCATGGACACCTCGTCGGCCATATCCACCCAGTAGCGGGCCGAGACCTGGGCCATCCCGGCCATGGCCCGGCCCATCAGCAGGGCCTGGGCCGGGGGAAGCCTGGTGTCCTCGGCAACCACGTCGGCGATGCGGCCGGCGAACTTCGCGTTGAACGCCTCGATGCGCCCGCCGATCAACTCGTCGTTGAGCAGGTCGGATTCGAAGATCAGCCGAAACGCCTGCGAATCCCGCGAGATGTACTCGTAGTAGGCGCGAATCGTGGCGCCGACCCGCAACTTGTTGTCGGTGGTGGAATTGATGGCCTGCTGCAGCAGCGCGCTGAACTCGTCCATGTGCGCATCGAGCAGCGCCACATACAGCTCCCGCTTGCCCGGGAAGTGCTGGTACAGCACCGGCTTGGACACCTCGGCAACCTCGGCGATCTCATCCATCGAGGCCCCGTGGTACCCGTGGGCCACAAAGACCTGGTGGGCCGCGTTGAGCAGCTGGCGGCGACGGACCTCGCGCGGCATCCGCTGCGTCCGCTGCGTCCGGCCGCCGCGGCCTGGGGGAGTAGTCACATCGGCCCTTTCGCGAAAGCTCGCCGCCCGCATCGAAATCGGGCGACATTCCGCACAAGTCTACTCTTGGGTAACGACGGATGCCGGACCGACGCCAATGCGCCGCACAAGCATTATGGTGAATACATGAACCATAGCAACGACCCCACCACCCGGTTCGGGAACGCCACCGCCGGCCGGCTCCCGGCCCTCGTGCCGCCCGGGGACGAACTGCTGCCGGAGGAATTGCTGCGCTACTCGCGCCAGATCATCATCCCGGAGATCGGGATGACGGGGCAGCGCCGGCTGAAGAATGCCCGGGTGCTGGTCATCGGCGCCGGCGGGCTCGGCGCCCCCGCGCTGCTCTATTTGGCCGCGGCCGGGGTGGGGACCCTGGGCATCATCGACGACGACGAGGTGGACCTGGGCAACCTGCAGCGCCAGGTCATCCACTCCACCCTCACCGTGGGCCAGCCGAAGACCGAGTCCGCGTCCGCGCGCATCAAGGAACTGAACCCGCTGGTCACCGTGCGGGTGCACAACCACCGGCTGGATGCCTCCAACGCCGTGGAGCTCTTCGGCCAATACGACCTGGTCCTGGACGGGACCGACAACTTCGCCACCCGCTACCTGGTCAACGATGCGGCCGCGCTCGCCGGCATCCCGTACGTCTGGGGCTCGATCCTGCGCTTCGACGGCCAGGTGTCGGTCTTCTGGGACGCCCACGGCCCGAACTACCGCGACCTGTATCCGACCCCGCCGCCGGCGGGCACGGTTCCCTCCTGCGCCGAGGGCGGGGTCTTCGGGGTGCTGTGCTCGCAGATCGGCTCGGTGATGGTGGCCGAGGCCATCAAGCTGATCACCGGGGTCGGCCGCTCGCTGTTGGGGCGCCTGTTGATCCTGGACTCGCTGGACATGACCTGGCGGGAGGTGTCGCTGCTGCCCGATCCCGATGTCCCGCCGATCACCGGCCTGTTGGAAAGCTACGACGACTTCTGCTCGGCTCCCGTGCTGGATGCCCGGGGGCTTGCGCAGATGGCCGCGCACAGCATCGATGCCAGGGAGCTGGCGCGCCTGCTCGAGTTGCGCACCGAGGGGAAGGAAGACTTCCTGCTGGTCGATGTCAGGGAGCCGGGCGAGGCCGAAATCGCCTCGATTCCCGGGGCGATCCTCGCCCCGCGCGGGGCGATCCTGGGCGGGGAAATCGAGCTGCCCCGGGACCGGGAAATCATCCTGCACTGCAAGTCGGGGGGCCGTTCCGGGGAGGTGCTGCGCTACCTGCTGGACCGGGACTTCGCGCAGGTGCGTCATGTCGCGGGCGGAATCCTGGACTGGATCAGTGATGTCGATCCGCGCATGCCTGCCTACTGAGGCCTTGAGCCAGCTTGCCAGCGGTGGATTGTCCGGTTTCCGGGCGATGTGGCCGTGCCGCGGCGGCCACGGTGCGCCCGGGGTTCCACTACCCTGTGAGTGTTCACACTGAAGTGTTGCTCGTTGGGGAGGGCACTGAGGTTTAAGGCACCACATGAAAGCATTCCTGTTTGCGCTCGTTGGCGCACTGGCCCTCACGCAGTGCCTGCTGACCGCACCGTTGGCCGGCGAGGGGCCGGGTAAGGCCGCCATCCCCGGGATGCCCCTGGCGGCTCCGGCCGCCGCTTCGTCGAAGGCGCCGGCGATGCACGCGGAATCATCCGCCCAGCCGATCGTGTTGGCCGGGTCCAGCACCGTGGGCGCGTCAAAGCCGCACTACATGGCCACCATCACCATCAAGCCGCGCAGCGGCAAGGGCACAGGGGCCCGGCTGGGGTCGGCGACCAAGGGATACAAGGTGTGGGGCACCGGCAAGACCTCGAAGGGCTACACCCAGATCAAGTTCCTGGGCCGCGCCGGCTGGGTCAGGTCCAACCAGCTCAAGCGCCTGGTCGTGGCCAAGTATACCGCCAAGCAGTCGACCGTCCTGCGTTCGAAGGCCAACGGCGGCAAGAAGCTGGCGACCATCGGGCGGGACTACACCCTCGGCACCGTGGACAACGCCCGCAACAAGCCGCGTTCCCGGGTCCGGGTCCAGTACAAGGGAAAGACCGGCTGGGTCGCGCTGAAGCACGTGAAGAAGGTTTCACTGGGCAAGGCCGTGGGCCCGGGCGCCCGGACGTACTCGGACGCGGCATGGGGCGCGGCGGTGTCCAGGAACATCTCCAGGTACTGCCCGCGGATCACCGTGCGGGTGAGCCACCGCAAGGACGAGTACTACGCGCAGTCCAGTCCACGGCGCATCACGCTGAGCCGGGTGGGCCACCCTGACCCGAGCACTGCACCGATCAAGGCCGTGGCCCTGCACGAATGCGCGCACATCATGCAGTTCAAGGCGTATCCCCGGGGCTTCTCGAAGCTGGTTCGGCATGCGGAGAAGATCAATCCGCGCCGTGACGGATACGGGATCGAGCACCTGGCCGATTGCATGTCCGACTCCATGGGTGCCAAGCGCAGCGGACGCCTGGCCGACGGGAGCACCTACTACACCGGGTACCACGGCAAATGCAGCAGCGCGCAGAAGCGGGCGGCGGCCCGGTTGATCGCCGGCAAGCGGCCGGCCTGACCGGCACCGGCACGCCGTGGACGGCAAAGGGCACCGCGGGAAGAAAATTCCCGCGGTGCCCTTTGCGTGGCGTCTTGTGCCCGGCCCGACCGGCCCGGCATCGACGCGGCGGGGGTTGGCTATCCGGCCTGCTGGATGGGGGCGGACTCGGCGAGGTTCCCGGCATCGCTGCCCTGGATGCCGGTCACCGGGCAGGTGCCCTGTTTCTTCATCGAGGGCGCCATGGGCACCTCGACCTCCAGCCCGTACAGCGTCTCCAGGGCATCGATGTAGTCCCCGGCGCGCCCGGCTGCGGCCAGCTCGCGGGCACGGACCGTGGGCACGTGCAGCAGCTGACGCATCATCCGGCGCATCGCGAATTCGACTTCCTCGGCCGCGGCGGTGCAGCCGTGCTGGGCGCGGACCTTTTCGACCTCGGCCTCCAGGACCTTTTGGGTGTGCCGGCGCAGGGCCACGATGGCGGCATCGGCGGCACGTTCGCGCTGTTCGGCGGCAAAGGCCTCGGCCGCGTCGACCACGATCCCGCGGGCCTGGCGAAGCGACTGCGCCTGCTCCTCGGGGGCGGCCATGCGCACCGACTCCAGGTTGATCAGCTCCACGTTTTCCAGCGAGCCGAGCTCCGGGTCGAAGTCGTGGGTCAGGGCCAGGTCGATGGCGATCAACGGGCGCGAGCCGCGGTCAAGGGTCGCGATGTCGGCGGCCATCAGGCGGTGGTCCGAACCGCTGCACCCGATGATGACATCGGCGGCCTCGAGGGCGGCCTCGAGCGTGGACTCGTCCAGCGCGGTGCCCCCGCGGGTGGCGACGAATGCCTCGGACCGTCCCGAGGCGGAGAACACCGACACGTTGTGGGCGGCGCGCTCGCGCAAAAGCGACATGGTGGCCCCGGCGTAGGCGCCGGTGCCGAAGATGACGATGTTCTTGGAGCCCCAGTCGGACTCGCGGCTCAGGTCGGTGGCCAAGTCCAGCGCCACGGAGACGACCGAGAGGCCGCGGGATCCCAGCGAGGTCCGCGAACCGACGTCCTTGGCGGTGCGCGAGGCGGCCTGGAAGAGCCGGACCAGGGAACCGGTGGCGGTTCCGGCGGCCTGCGCCTCGTTCAGCGCGCGGCGCACCTGGCCGGCGATCTCGCGCTCCCCGATGACGGCGGAATCCAGTCCGGCGCCGACGGAAAAGAGGTGTTCGATGACTTCGGTCTCGGTCTTGGAGACCAGCGCGGTGGAGATGGTGGCCTCGGAAAGCCCGGTGCTGGCGGCGATCTGGGTGATCACCTCCGAGCGCGCGGCAGGTACGTCCTCGGATTGCGGCACTTCGCAATAGATTTCGTAGCGGTTGCAGGTGGCCAGGGTGATGGCGCCGGCAACAGGGCTGGCCGAAGCGAGCACGACGGAAGCGACCTGGGAGGCGTCGGCACTGATCTTTGCCACGGTCTCGAGGTCGATGTCTGAATGGGAGGCAACGAGAGATAGTAAAACCACAGTGCCTCCCATGATAGCGCTTCTACTGGTTGTAGAGCATCGGGTGTGACGAGGTCGCCCAATACCACGCAGCGTACGTTCGCTGGGGGCGTGTGGATTACGGTTCGGGCCGATATGTTGGCAGAATCAATAACATGACGTTGAGCCAGAACCACCCGCTGATGGACGGTCGTACCGCCAATTCCCCGTTGATTACCGCTTACCGCGGCCAGAAGCCAAGCCGCAGACCCGTGTGGTTCATGCGCCAGGCAGGCCGTTCGCTGCCCGAGTACCGCAAGCTGCGCGAGGGCACCGAGATGCTCGAATCGTGCCTGCGCCCGGAGATGGCCTCGGAAATCACCTTGCAGCCGGTGCGCCGCCACGGCGTGGATGCCGGGATCTTCTTCTCCGACATCGTCATCCCGCTGAAGCTCGCGGGCATCGAGGTCGACATCGTCCCGGGCGTCGGCCCGGTGCTGGGCACCCCGGTGCGCACCGCCGCCGACGTGCGGGCGCTGCCGAAGATGACCGACGCCTCGCTGGACCCGATCCGCGAGGCCGTCGCGATGACCGTGGAACAGCTGGGCAACACCCCGCTGATCGGCTTCGCCGGCGCCCCGTTCACCGTCGCCGCCTACATGGTCGAGGGACGCCCGTCCCGCGACCACATGGGCCCGCGCACCATGATGCATGCAGAGCCGGGTGTCTGGGAGGAACTGGCCAACTGGGCCGCCGACGCCTCCGGTGCGTTCCTGCGCGCCCAGATCGAGGCCGGCGCCTCCGCCGGGCAGCTCTTCGACTCCTGGGCCGGATCGCTCTCGCTGGCCGACTACACCAACCACGTCGCCCCGGCCTCGGCGCGTGCCCTGGACCTCGTGCGCGACACCGGCGTCCCGCTGGTCCACTTCGGCACCGGCACCGGCGAACTGCTCGGCGCCATGCGCAATGTCGGCGTCGATGTCATGGGCGTGGACTACCGCCTGCCGTTGGACGAGGCCAACCGCCGCCTGGGCGGGGACATCCCGTTGCAGGGCAACATCGACCCGGCGCTGCTTTCGGCCCCGTGGGAGGTTCTCGAGGCCCACGTGCGCGAGGTGCTTGCCGCTGGCGACACCGCCGTCTCGCACGTGGCGAACCTGGGCCACGGCGTGCCGCCGGAAACCAACCCGGAAACCCTCACGCGTGTGGTCGAACTCATTCACTCGATCCCCGTGGCCGGGCGTTAAGCTAGAAGAAGCAACACCGGGTGCAGGACACGGTGCGCCGGCCGAACGGCCCAGCGCCGCGCGGCCGTAAGCGCATCGTGTCCGGCGCCTTCGAAGATACACATTCGTTTCCCTGAAAAGAGTTGATGGTGCCAAACGTCGAAGAGCAGCCACGCCGCGGCTCGGCCAATGAAGCCGGAACGGCCCGGTCCGCCGCGGGCGCCGCGGCGGACCTCGACGACGGGACATCGGCCGGTGCACCGGGCACCGGGAACGCACCGGTGGCCGACACGCCCTTGGACGCCGACGGCACCGCGGATGCGTCAACGCCCGGCACGGCAACACCGCCGGCAACACCGCCGGCAGTTCTCGCCGGTGCCGCCGAAAAGGCTCCGGCCAAGGCCCGGCGCACCCCCGTCGCCTCCAACGCCGCGGCCCACGCGATGCGCCTGCTGGCCCGTGCCCGCGGCACCGAGGCCGCGGCGCCCGCCCCGGTGGTGCCCGATGGCCCGCTTGCGGTGGTCATCGGCGGCGGCATCTCCGGGCTCGTGGCCGCCCGCGAACTGGCCACCAGCGGACACCGCGTCCAGGTCCACGAGGCCTCCGCGGCCTTCGGCGGCTGCGTGGGCGTCCACGAGGTTGCCGGGCTCCGGCTGGATGCCGGCGCCGAATCCTTCGCCACCCGCTCCACCGCCGTCGCCGACCTCCTGGGGGAGCTGGGCCTGGGCGATGACATCGTCACCCCGGAACCCGGGGGAGCCTGGCTGTACCTGAAGCGCGGCAGCGAAAACATCGCGCAGCCACTGCCGGCCACCGGCATCCTGGGCATCCCCGGGGACCCGTGGGCCGAAGAGGTGCGCAGCGCCGTGGGACGAACCGGGGCCCTGCGCGCCGCGGCCGACCTGATCACCCCGGTCTCGAAGAAGATCACCGAGGGCCAGATGTCCCTCGGCGCGCTGGTCCGTTCCCGGATGGGCTCGGCGGTGCTGGAAAACCTGGTGACCCCCGTGGTCTCGGGCGTGCACTCGGCCGATCCCGACACCCTCGACGTCGATGCCATCGCCCCCGGGCTGCGCGCCGCGGTGCTCAAGCACGGCTCGCTGGCCCGCGCCGTGGCGGCCATGCGCGCCGCGGCCCCGGCCGGATCCGCCGTCGCCTCGGTGGTCGGGGGCATGAACCGGCTCACCGCCGCCCTGCTGGAAGACCTGAAATCCGCGGGCGTCGAATTGCACGCCAACAGCCGGGTCGAGGCGCTGGCGGCAACCGGGGAACCCGCCGGATTCCGCGTGCTGCTGGCTGCCCCGGCCGCAGCCGACGCCGCCGCGCCCGCGCGTCCCGGCAAGGCCGAGAAGCACGAAAAGCAGGAGAGGCACGAGAAGGCGGCCAAGGCCGAGACCCCGGCGGCGCCCCGCGAGGTGTTGGCCGAGCGCGTCGTGGTGGCCACCGGCGGGTCGGTCGCCGTCGACCTGCTGGTCGGCATCGATACGGCCTTCGCCGTCCACCGCCCGGCGCCCGGCGCGGGCATTTCCCTGGTCACCCTGGTCATCGACAAGCCGGAGCTCGACGACGCCCCGCGCGGGACCGGCCTGCTGGTCGCCCCCACCGCGGACAACGTCGGGGCCAAGGCACTGACCCACGCGACGGCCAAGTGGCATTGGCTGGGCGACGAATCGGGCCCCGGATCGCACGTGCTGCGCCTGTCCTACGGCCGGCTCAACGACGTGGCCTCCGCGCTGGTGAACGCCGACGACGCCTCGCTGCGCAACGCGGCGCTGGCCGACGCCTCGGTGCTGCTGGGCATGGAAATCACCGCCGGGGACGTGCTGGGCTTCGACGTCGTGCGCTATTCCGGCGCGCTGCCCTTCGCCACCACCGGGCACGCCGCGCGCGTGGCGGCGATCCGCGAGATCGCCGCCACGCACCCGGGCCTCGAGCTGGTCGGCGCCTGGCTGGCGGGCACCGGACTGGCCTCCGTTGTCAACGACACCCGCAAGCGCCTGCGCATCACCGCCAGCTGACGCCCGACCGTCCCGCCCGGCGCCGCCCCGGCGTGCCGGACGGGGGCGGCACCACAGACTTTCGCAACACGTACGAGAACCACTTCGCCGGAAGGCGAAGTACCGCAAAGAAAGCAGGAGAACCAACCCATGAGTGCAGTGGAATCCAATTCACCCGTCATCCGCGACCGCGAAGCGGCGGGGGCCGACGCGACCATGTACTACACCCTGTGGACCGTCTTCAAGCGCGACTCGGACCTGGACCGGTCCGAGGGCGTCGAGGCGTTCGACGCACTGGTTGCCGAGCTGGCCGCCGAGGGCGTGACCCTGCGCGGCACCTACGATGTTTCGGCCATGCGCGAGGACGCCGACGTGATGACCTGGGTGCACGGCCCGACCCCCGAGGCGCTGCAGGCCGCGGTGCGCAAGATCCGCCGCTCCTACCTCTTCGCCGAGACCTCCATCGTCTATTCCACCATGGGCGTGCACCGCGAGGCGGAGTTCTCCAAGGACCACTCGCCGGCCTTCGCCCGCGGCGTGGCCCCCGAGGCCTGGATGACCGTCTACCCGTTCGTCCGCTCCACCGACTGGTACCTGCTGGATCCGAAGGAACGCGGCAAGATGCTGCGCGACCACGGCATCCTGGGCCGCGACTTCCCGGGCGTGCTGGCCAACACCGTGGCGGCCTTCGCCTTTTCCGACTTCGAATGGCAGATCTGCCTCGAGGCCCCGGACATGATCGACCTGGTCGACATGATGCGCCACCTGCGCTACACCGAGGCCCGCAACCACGTGCGCGAGGAAATCCCGTTCTACACCGGCCGCCGCATCTCCACCGCCGAGGTCGCCGAGGTCCTGCGATGAGCCAGGGCTTCGACCCGCGCACCGGGTACGACGAGAACGGGGTCATGGCCCCCAAGGCCTACGACGCGATCCTGCTGGCCTCCTTCGGCGGCCCGGAGGGACAGGAAGACGTGATCCCGTTCCTGCGCAACGTCACGAAGGGCCGCGGGATCCCCGACGAGCGCCTCGAGGAGGTCGCCACCCACTACCGGGCCAACGGCGGCATTTCCCCGATCAACGCGCAGAACCGCGCGCTGAAGGCCGCCCTGGAGGCCGAGCTGGCCGCCCGGGACATCAACGTGCCGGTCTACTGGGGCAACCGCAACTGGGCCCCGTACGTGGCCGAGACCATCGAGCAGATCCACGCCGAGGGCCACCGCAAGGTGCTGATGCTTTCCACCAGCGCCTACTCCGGCTACTCCTCCTGCCGCCAGTACCGCGAGGATTTGGGCGTCGCGCTGCGCGAGACCGGACTGGAGGGCAAGCTCGAGGTCGACAAGGTGCGCCAGTACTTCGACACCCCCGGATTCGTCACCCCGTTCATGGGCGGGCTGCGCGATTCGCTGGCCGAGGTCCGGGCGCAGCTGGTCGCGGCCGGGAACCCCGAGGGCGAGATCAAGATCGTGTTCGTCACGCACTCGATCCCGACCTCCGACGCGCAGGCCGCCGGTCCGCGCGACCTCGTGGCCACGCTGGACACCGACCTGTACTCGGCCCAGCACCTGGCCGTCGCCGACGCGATCCTGGCCGGGGTGCCCGAGGCCGCCGGCCTGTCGCACTCCCTGGTCTTCCAGTCCCGCTCCGGCGCCCCGCACGTGCCGTGGCTGGAACCGGACATCAACGACGCGCTCACCGAGTACCAGGCCGCCGGCGTCGCCGGGGTCGTGGTGATGCCCATCGGCTTCGTCTCGGACCACATGGAGGTCCTCTGGGACCTTGACACCGAGGCGAGGGAAACCTGCGCCGAACTCGGCCTGGCCTTCCACCGCGCCCCGACCCCCGGCACCCACGCGGACTTCGTCTCCGGCATGGTCGACCTGGTGGCCGAGCGCCTGGCCGGGGCCGACGGTGCCGCGCTGAAGCCGGGCCGCGCCTCGGTCGCCGGGCTCGGACCCTGGTTCGACGTCTGCCGCCCCAACTGCTGCTCCAAGGTGATGCGCGACGGCACCGTCAAGCCGACCATCGCCGCGGTCGACTCAGAGGTCGGGGTGCCGGCACCATGAGCGCCTCCCGCTTCACCATCGGCACCCGCGGCTCCGCGCTGGCCACGACCCAGACCGGGCACGTGGCCGTGGAACTGAACCGGCTCTCCGGCGTCGAGACCGACACCGTGCTGGTCAAGACCGAGGGGGACGTGACCACCGGTCCGCTCTCGCAGCTCGGCGGCACCGGCGTGTTTGCCGCGGCCCTGCGCCAGGCACTCTACGAGGGCACCTGCGACCTGGCGGTGCACTCGCTGAAGGACCTGCCCACCACGCAGCCGGCGGGCCTTCTCATCGCCGCGACCCCGAAGCGCGCGGATGTGCGCGACGCGCTGTGCGCCCGCGACGGGCTGTTCCTGGCCGAGCTGCCCGAGGGCGCCACCGTGGGCACCGGTTCCCCGCGGCGCTCCGCGCAGCTGCTGGCCTTCCGGCCCGACCTGAGAATCGTGGACATCCGCGGCAACGTCGGCACCCGGCTGGGACGGGTCAAGGGCTCGCCGGTGCAGAAGGACGACGGGGGAGTGGGGCGCACCGCGCAGGGCGACCTGGACGCGGTGGTCCTGGCCGCCGCCGGCCTGGAGCGCCTGGGGCTGGATGCGCACATCACCGAGTACCTGGACCCGGACATCATGCTCCCGGCACCCGGGCAGGGCTCGCTGGCCGTCGAGGTCCGGACCGGCGGCAGCGGCCACGCTGCCGTCGATGCCGCCCTGGTGCAGCTCGATGACATCGACACGCGCCTGGCCGTCACCGCCGAGCGCGCGTTGCTGGCCCGCCTGGAGGCCGGCTGCGCCGCGCCCATCGGCGCGCTGGCCACCGTCCGCGGGGATGAATTGGTGCTCGACTCGGTGGCCTGCAAGGTCGACGGGTCCGACACCATGCGCCGCTCGGCGCGGACCTCGACGTTGACGCTCGACGGCGCCGCGGCCCTGGGCGTCGCGCTGGCCGAGCAATTGCTGCGCGAGGGCGCGGCCGAGCTGGCGGGACTGTAGGAACCATGTCGAATCCCGGGGTGTTGGCGGGGCGCACCGCCCTGCTGCTGCGCAGCGCCGACCGTGCCGCGGCGACCGTAAAGGTCCTTGCGGCACGCGGCGCACGCACGGCGGTGTGCCGGCTCATCGACTTCGAGCTGCCCGCCGACACCGCGGAACTCGATGCGCACCTGCGCCGGATGCTGTCCGGGCACTACGACTGGTGCGTGTTCACCTCCGTCAACACGCTCACCGCGCTGGGTGTCCGGGCCGCGGGGCTGGGCGTGGAATTGCGCATCCCCTCCGGCACCCGCGTCGCGGTGGTCGGCGAGGCCACCGCGCGGGCCGTTCAGGCACTGGGCACGCCCATCGACTTCATGCCCGCCACCGACCACTCGGCCCGCGGCATGCTCGCCGACTGGCCGGATTTGCGCACCTCGGCCGCACGGGTGTTTGCCCCGCAGGCGGACATCGCCTCGGCCACGCTGCGCGACGGGTTCGCGGCCCACGGCTGGCATGCGGACATCGTCACCGCCTACAACACCGTCACCGCCCCGGCGGATCCGGCACGCGCGCTGCATGGACCGCCGGCCTCAACCCCGGTGGACCTGCCCGGGGGCGGGTACCTGCTCGCGGTCCCCGAGCTCCCCGGGGCCCTGGCCGGGCTCGATGCGGTCATGTTCTCCTCGCCGAGCACCGTCGACAAGTTCCTGGCACTGTTCCCGGACCTTGCAGCGCGCCCGGGAAGGGGCCAGGAGCTGATCGCCATCGGGGACAGCACCGCCAAGCGGCTGCGCGAGCACGGACTGGAACCCGCGGGCATCGCCGCCCTGCCCACCCCCGAGGGGCTCGCCGATGCCTGGGAAGCCGCCGTTGCAGCCTCCCGCCACGCATCCTCCACGCTTGCAGCTTCCACCCGGGTAGCTTCCACCCGGGCAGCTTCCACCCGGGCAGCTTCCGCCCGTCCAGCCTCCACCGATCCAGCCACCTAAGACCTGGCTACCACCACACCAGCTTCACAAGGAGCGAAGAATGTCATTCCCCGCCCGCAGGCCCCGCCGCCTGCGCACCACCCCCGCCATGCGCCGGCTCACCGCCGAGCTGGTGCTGGCCCCGCAGCAACTGATCCTGCCCGCCTTCGTGCGCGAGGCGATCACCGAGCCCAACCCGATCACCTCGATGCCCGGGGTCGTGCAACACACCATGGACAGCCTCAAGGCCGCGGCCTCCGAGGCCGTCGAACTGGGACTGGGCGGCATCATGCTCTTCGGCATCCCCGAGACCCGCGACGCGGTCGGCAGCGCGGGCCTGGACCCGGCCGGCATCCTGAACCTGGGCATCGAGGCGGTGCGCGCCGAGGTCGGCGACGAACTGGTGATCATGTCGGATGTCTGCCTTGACGAATTCACCGACCACGGCCACTGCGGCGTGTTGGACGCGGCAGGCAACGTGGACAACGACGCCACCCTGGAGATCTACGGCAAGCTCGCCGTGGCCCAGGCCAACGCCGGTGCGCACATCGTCGCCCCCTCGGGCATGATGGACGGCCAGGTTGCCGTCATCCGCCAGGCGCTGGACGAGGCGGGGCACCAGGACGTGTCCATCCTGGCCTACGCCGCCAAGTACGCCAGTGCCTTCTACGGCCCGTTCCGCGAGGCCGTGGATTCCCAGCTGACCGGGGACCGCCGCACCTACCAGATGGATGCCGCCAACCGCCGCGAGGCCATGATCGAGGTCGAGCTCGACCTCGCCGAGGGCGCCGACATGGTCATGGTCAAGCCGGCCATGAGCTACCTCGACGTGCTGGCCGACGTCGCGGCGATGTCCCCGGTGCCGGTGTCCGCCTACCAGATCTCCGGTGAGTACGCGATGATCGAGGCCGCCGCCGCCAACGGCTGGATCGACCGCCGCGCCGCCATTCTCGAATCAGTGCTGGGCATCCGCCGCGCCGGCGCCGACACCGTGTTGACCTACTGGGCCAGTGAAATCGCCCAGTGGCTGAAAGAAGGAAAGTAATGACCAGCTCCGCTGAACTCTTCGCCACCGCCCAGCAGCTCATGCCCGGCGGGGTGAACTCCCCGGTGCGCGCCTTCGGCTCGGTCGGCGGGGTGCCCCCGTTCATGGTCGGCGCCAAGGGTGCCTATTTGACCGACGCCGACGGGAACTCCTACGTCGACCTGGTCTGCTCCTGGGGTCCGGCGCTGCTGGGCCACGCGCACCCGGCCATCCAGGATGCGGTGCACGCGGCGGTTGACCGCGGGCTGTCCTTCGGTGCCTCCACGCCCGACGAGGGCAAGCTGGCCCGCCTGGTGATGGACCGCTTCGGCGGGGTCGAGCGCATGCGCATGGTCTCCACCGGGACCGAGGCGACGATGACCGCGGTGCGCCTGGCCCGCGGCTACACCGGCCGCGACTTGATCGTGAAGTTCGCCGGCTGCTACCACGGCCACCTCGACGGCCTGCTGGCCGCCGCCGGGTCCGGCCTGGCCACCCTTGCCCTGCCCGGCTCCGCCGGAGTCACCGCGGCCACCGCAGCCGAGACCCTGGTGCTGCCGTACAACGACCGCGAGGCCATCACCGCGGCCTTCGCCGAGCACGGCGCGAACATCGCGGCGGTCATCACCGAATCCGCCCCCTGCAACATGGGCGTCGTGACCCCGGACGAGGGCTTTAACAAGTTCCTGGCCGAGACCACCACCGCCAACGGCGCGCTGCTGATCCTCGACGAGGTGCTCACCGGGTTCCGCGCCTCGGATGCCGGCTACTGGGGCTTGACCGGCCGCACCGAGGGTTGGACCCCGGACCTGTACACCTTCGGCAAGGTCATCGGCGGCGGCCTGCCCACTGCCGCGCTGGGCGGACGCGCCGAGGTCATGGACTACCTGGCCCCGTTGGGCCCGGTCTACCAGGCCGGCACGCTCTCGGGGAACCCGGTGGCCATGGCCGCGGGTATCGCCCAGCTGACCCACGCCACGCCCGAGGTCTACGCGCACATCGATGCAAAGTCCCTCGAGCTGCAGGCCGCCCTCACCGGGGCGCTTGCCGCCGCGGGCGTCGACCACTCGATCCAGAGAGCGGGCAACCTGTTCTCGGTGGCCTTCGGCACCTCGGAAAACGGCGTGCACAACTACGCCCAGGCCCAGGCCCAAGAGGCCTACCGCTACGCGCCGTTCTTCCACTCGATGCTCGAGTCGGGCATCTACCTGCCGCCGAGCGTCTTCGAGGCCTGGTTCCTTTCCTCGGCCCACGACGACGAGGCCATGAACAAGATCTTCGACGCACTCCCGGCCGCGGCCCGTGCGGCGGCTTCGGCTGTTCCCGCCTCCTAGCCCGACAGGGGTGCAAGGCCCCCGGAAGCCGCCGCGTCAATCGCTTGATGCAGAGGTTTCCGGGGGCCTTTTCATGTTTTTGGGCAGCTCGTGCCGCCCGGGAGATGAAATTTGGTGAGCTCTAGACCACTTTTCGCTCCGGTGAATTTGTCGGACCGAGGCCCGTGGGGGAAAGTCGCGCCGACGGGGTTGGGGCATTCGAAATACGATAAAAGAACACGTCAGATAGCGATTGGTCAACATGTCCGGCTGTGGGGGCAGGTGCAAGGATACCCGGCGCCGGGGCGCATCGGGGAGTAATCGGTCCACCGGGGCGCATGGGCAACGCGGCTAGGCTTGTCCGGTTAGTTTTCGCGTTTCATTGCCGCCGAGGAAATCAGTGAGCCTTTTTCGTACAAAACCCGTGGAGAGTTTCCTGGCTGACGCCGCGGAACCCGGCCGCCAGCTCAAGCGGACCCTGAACACCTGGGATCTGATGATCATGGGTGTGGCCGTGTCGGTGGGCGCAGGCATCTTCTCCGTGGGCGCGCGGGCCGCAGCAAACTTTTCCGGACCCGCAGTCACGCTCTCCTTTGTGATTGCCGCGCTTACCTGCGCCATGGCCATCATGTGTTACGCGGAATTTGCGACCGCGATTCCCGTCGCGGGCTCGGCGTATGTGTTTTCCTCCGCCACCATGGGCGAGTTCATTGCGTGGATCATCGGGTGGAACCTGATCCTCGAACTTTTCACCGCATCAGCGGTGATCGCCAAGTATTGGGGCATCTACCTCACCGAAGTTTTCCAGCTCGTGGGAGTACACCTCTCACCCACCATTGACCTAGGCATCGTCACCATGAGCTGGGGACCATTGCTGATCGTTGCGCTGTTCACGCTGCTGCTCGTCATGGGCACCAAGCTGTCAGCCACGGTCGGGAATGTGTTCACCATCATCAAGATCGCCGTCGTGCTCTTCGTCATCGTCGCCGGTCTGTTCTACATCAAGGCGGAGAACTTCACTCCGTTCATCCCCGAGGCGGTTCCGGCCACGGGGGATGGCACCGCCGAGGTGCTCAAGCAATCGCTCTTCGCCTTTGCCACCGGCGCCGCACCGGCCCAATACGGAATGATGGGCGTGCTTGCCGGCGCCGCACTGGTCTTCTTTGCGTTCGTCGGCTTCGACGTCGTGGCCACCAGTGCCGAAGAGGTCAAGAACCCGAACAAGACGCTGCCCCGCGGCATCTTCGCCGGCCTTGCCCTGACCACGCTGCTCTACGTCGGGGTATCGTTCGCGCTGACCGGAATGGTCTCCTACAAGGAGCTGGCAGCAGTGGAAACCCCGACGCTGGCCACCGCGTTCTCGCTGGTGGGCAACGAAGGGGCGGCCTCGGTCATTGCCGTCGGCTCGCTGATCGGCTTGACCACGGTGGTCATGGTGCTGCTCATGGGGCTCTCCCGGGTCGTGCTCGCCATCAGCCGCGACGGGCTGTTGCCCTATGCGCTGTCCAAGACCAGCGCCAAGCGCGGCACCCCGGTGCGCATCACCATCATCTGCGGTTCGCTGGTCGCCCTGGTGGCCGGCTTCACCCGCGTGGATGTGCTCGAGGAGATGATCAACATCGGTACGCTGTCGGCCTTCGTGATGGTCAGCCTGGGCATCATCGTGCTGCGCCGCAAGCGCCCGGACCTCAAGCCAGCCTTCCGGGTTCCGTTCGGCCCGGTCATCCCGATCGTTTCGGCACTGCTGTGCACCTACCTGATGGTCAACCTTGCCGTCGAGACGTGGATCTACTTTGTCGTGTGGTTGGTGCTCGGCGTGCTGATCTACTTCGGCTACGGACGGCGCCACTCGCGACTGAACCAGAAGTACTCAGATCAGGTGGCGGCGATGGAAAAGACCGCAGAGCCGGAGCTCGCCGCAAAGTAGTTCCCGTGGGCAGGTGGCTGCCACAGCAGCCGGCAGCAGCTGCCCGGCAAGGCGTCGGTGCCACCAGGATCCCCGAGATCCAGGGTTGAAGCCGGCGCTTTGCCGTACCTGCCGCGATCCCGGGAAACCTCGGCGGGCTGCGGAGCGGTTTCCGCGGAGGTTTCAGTCGAACCTGACGAAGGCACGCATTTCACCGGAGGGGAAGTCGCTGGCCTGCGTCATGCCGAGGGACTCGTAGAAGGCCTTCTGCCCCGGCTCGTCGTCGGTCAACAAGACCTTCTGCCGGACACCCGGGTACTGCGCGAAGAGCAGCTCGGCAAGGCCGCGGCCAATCCCCGCCCGGTGGTGCCCCGGGAGCACGAGGATGTCCTGCAGATAGCAGATCGAAGCACCATCGGAAATGCTCCGGGCCAACCCCACCAGTTGGCCACCGGCACGGGCCACGGCGACAGTGTGCGAACCCTGGATCGCGGCCAGCAGTGTCCCGGGGGAGTCCGCGTAGGCGCTCCAGCCGACGGCGTCGTACAGGGCGACCAGCTCGGCGGTCTCGATCTGCTTTGTGAGTGAATACGCGATGTTCTCCATTCCCGTAGTTCTATCACGCGGGCGGGTGTCGGCCGGGAGGCGACGGCGCGGCGCCGCGCGCGGGCCCGGGCGTGGCAGGCCTGCGTCCCACGGGCGGAAGGAGAAAATCAGGCGGCTGCGGCCTCGGGATGGAAGACCCAGTTCCGCCTGGGTAATCGCAGCGGATCCCGCGATGCGGGCAGCACCACGTGGGGGACCTGGTCGATCACCACGACGTCGAAATGCCCCGCGTGGTAGGCGGTGTGGCACCGGATGCACAACAAGAGCCCGTTGGACACATCGGTGTTCCCGCCCTCGGCAAATCCCTTGATGTGGTGGACCTCGGTGCGGTGCACCGGCATCGAACAGCCCGGGTTCGCACAGCCGCGGTCGCGGGCGGCGATGGCCCGCTTCTGCGCCTTGGTGAAGTAGCGAACCTTTCGGCCCAGATCCAGCGGCTGGCTCTTGCCGCCCATGACCAGCGGCAGGATCCCTGCGTTGCAGGCCAGCCGGCGTGCCGTGGCAGCGGAAATGAGTTCGCCGTGCTGGGTGAATCCGGGGACGTCGGTGATCCCGGCCAGGGCCTCGTAGGTGATCGTCACCAGGATGTCGATGCGGGAATTCATCGGCATCCACACGTCTTCGGGTGTTTGCGGGTCGATCGACCTGGTGATCGCGTCGAACACCAATTGGTACAGCCTGCGCGCGCGCAACCTGGCGTTTGTTTCCTTGGCGGTTTCCCCGGGGCGCGGTGCTTCCTCGGGGGAGGCAACAAGCGGTCTGCCAACGTCGGCGAATCCTGCCCGTGGGCGTTGGTCGACGGGAATGTCGGGGTTTGCAGCCCATTCGGGGATGGGCAGGAAGTCCTGGTCGAACGGGGTTCCGAGCGTGCGGGGAGTTCCGGATACGGTGAATTGGACTCCGGGGGTGGCCGACTCGCCGTCGGTGGATACATCCTCGACATCTGCCGGGGAACCGGTGACGTCGGCGTCGTCCGCGGGGGAAGCTGTGCCGTCGGCTGCGTCGGCTGCGTCGGCTGCGTCGGCATTGGCCGCGTGGTCCTCGGTGTTGCTGCCTCCGGGGATCTGGCGATCGACAAGATCGGTGGGGAGCGCGAGCTGGCCGGAGGATGTGCGCGGGTTGTTCAGGTCGTCGGCCAGCCTCGTCAGCAGCTCGTGGCCCACCGCGTCGGTGGTCAACTCCCAGACGTAGCCAGTGGGCCGTTTGCCCTTGAAATCCAGGCTGAGATTGCGCTCCATGCGGGCCTCGTCACGGTCAAGGAGACTGCGGTCCAGATCCACGGATGCCTGCTTGATCAGCTTTTCCACGGTCTTCTGTCCGGCGGTGGCCAAGGTGCCGGCGACCAGGCCCTCAAGCTTGGAGCGAACGTCGGCGGGATCCGGTTGGGCCTCGATGGAGGGCTCGAGAGCAGCGAGCTTGGCTGCGGCGCTGGCAATGGCGCGCGGATCGGCCGCACCCGACACCAGGATCCTGCCCAGTTGCGGGTACTTGGCCGGGGCGTTCTGCCCGTTGGCGCCAACGTGCGGCAGCAGCCGGTCGTGGGATTTCACCCGGTGCTCGGCCTGGAAGTAGTCGAGGTTGAACTGGGACTCGAGGAATTCGGGGGTGCCCTTGTACAGTGGCTTGCGGTCGGCGGCGCTCACCGCATCGGCAGGAAGCGGCACTTCGCCGCGGGCGAAGGCCTCGGGGGCGGCCAGCACTTGGTTGAGCCCGGCCAGCGTGCCGTCGGTCAGCGTATTGACCTCGGTCCGGTCGCATGAGCCCGCGGCGACGATTTGCGCGTGGCTGCCGGCGTGGGCGAAGCGCTCGGAAAGCCGTGCAAAGGCCGCGGCGCGGACCGGGGAGTCACCGACCGACCGTTGCGCTGCGTCAACCGTGCGGCGCAGCAGGAGTTCGAGGGCTGCCAGGGTCCGCAACGGGTCGATGGGCGTGCCGGCATCCGGGGTTGGGCCGGTGGTCCCGGTTCCCAATGCCCCGTTGAGCGCGGTCAGTGCCGCTTCGGTGGTGCCGGTGGAGGTGGTCATGTCTCCCATGATGCGCCCGGTGCGACGCGGGTGGGCGGGATTCGGCGGGATTGTGGATAAGTGCGGGAAGTTGCCCGTCGCGCGGGGCGGGGGTTGCCGGCAACGGGCGCGAATGGGAGCGGCTTCTGGGCAGGCCGGCGTCAACCAACAAGAACGGTTCGCCGGGCCTGCGGCAGCGAATCGGAATGTTGCCGAGACAAAAATGCTGTGCCCCTCTTTGCCTTGCGGCAATCGGGGGAACTGCGGGTCCCCGGGGTCACTGGCGGCCGGAAAAGCCGCCGGCTGTGGGGGCGGAACCTGGAAGGCGGGGAAGACGCTGCCGTCGGTCAGTGCGATGTTCGGGTTCTGCTGGTCGTCGATCCCGGTGATAGCCAGGTCGATGCAGGCCCTCCGGACCAGGTTCCCGTCGACGAATTCCGGGATCATTGCGTGCGGGATGGCGCTGGCGCCGACCTTGGCGACTACCGGGTTCGCCGCGTCCGGGGTGTCCTGTGCGCTGGGTGCAGTGGACGAGCCGCCGCCGCAGGCGGCCAAGGCGAACAGCGTGGCGGCGCCCGTGAGGGCAAGTGCGAGTTTTTGACGCAGGTGATACTTCGTCTGATCTTCAAAACCAATGAACGGTCACTGGGCAACAAGTGCAGCCAGCGGCCACGGGCTGCGGGCCGGCGGAACCCGCCGCCGGAAAATCGGGGGCGCACCAATAGACGCGGGCGCGGGCGCGGTCCGCGTTCCAACGAAAACGCGGTGCGTGGTCCCCACCCGGAAATCCGGGGTGGGCCACGCACCGCGTCGGTGCTCCGCGCTAACGGAAAAGTTGCCGGGCGAGCCGATGGCAGCCTGGCGGTGCTGGATTAGAAGGCGGGGATGACGCTTCCGTCGGTCCAGGTCTTCTTGATGTAGTCTCCAACCTCGGGGGAGTGAAGCAGATCTTCGAGCTTGGCGATGGCCGGGGTCTTTTCGCCTTCACGCCAGGTGAGGAAGTTGGCGTTGGGGTTGTTGACGGCCGATTCCTGGGCAACGACCTCGTCCAGGTTCAGCTTCGCCTGGGCGATGTAGTTGCCGTTGATGATGGACAGTCCGATGGTCGGATCCTCGGCGTAGAACTTCGGAACCTGCTCGGAGTTGACTTCCTTGAAGGTGAGCTTCTTCGGGTTCTTGGCTTCGTCGCCCTCAAGGGTCAGGGCCGAATCGGTGTCTTCGAGGCCGGTGAGCACGCCGGCGCTTTCCAGGACGCGCAGGCCGCGCAGCTGGTTCACCGGGTCGTTGTTCAGCAGCACGACGGAGCCTTCGGTGACGTCGGCGATGTCCTTGAACTTCTTGGAGAAGACGGTCAGCGGCTCGACGTGGATGCCCGCGCCGTGCTCGAACTTGTATCCCTTGGACTTGACCTGGTCGGCGAGGTACGCCTCGGTCTGGAAGTAGTTGGCATCCAGGGTCTTGTCGGCCAAGGCGATGTTCGGCGTCTGGTAGTCGTCGATCTCGGTGATTTCCAGGTCGATGCCCGCATCCTTGGCCAGGTTCTCATCGATGTACTGGAGGATCTGGGCATGCGGGATCGGGCTGGAGCCGACCTTCACAACGGTCGGGTTGGCCGGGTCGAGGGATGCTTCCGCGCTGGGGGTGGTGGCAGTGCCGCCTCCGCAAGCCGTCAGTGCGAACAGCGTGGCGACACCGGTCAGGGCAAGTGCGAGTTTCTTACGCATGTGATGCGCTTCCTTTTCATCAAGTTCCGTTGTCGGCGACATCGGATAACAAACGCAGCTAGCGGCTACTGGCTGCGCACCTACGGGATGAACCGTCGGAATTCTTTGGTGCCGGGATTTCTCCCGGGCGGTTAGCGGTGGTCGACGAGTCGGGCCAGCCAGTCGCCAAGGATCTGGACCAGCTGGACCAGGACGACCATGATCACGATGGTCACGATCATCACGGTGCCGTCATAACGCTGGAAACCGTAGTTGTATGCCAGGCGGCCCAGGCCGCCACCGCCGACAAGTCCAGCCATCGCGGAGTACCCGATAAGCGTGACCACCGTCGTGGTGGTTGCCGCGATAATGCCGGGCAGTGCTTCGGGCACCAAGACCTTGCGCGTGACCTGCATCTTCGTCGAACCCATGACCAGGGCCGCATCGATCTTCCCGGTGGAGACGTCGCGCAGCGCGGATTCCACCAAGCGCGCGAAGAACGGGATGGTGCCGATCGTCAGCGACACCGAGGCGGCGACCGGGCCCAGCGAGACGCCGACCAGCAGAGTGGCGAACGGGATCAGGGACAGCATCAGGATGGCGAAGGGGATGGAGCGGGTGATGTTGGTGATGATGCCCGAAAGCACAACGTTCAGCCAGGGGATCGGGGTCAGCCCGCCCTTGGCGGTGTTCAGCAGTAGGACGCCCAGTGGCAGTCCAACCAGGACCGTGAAGAAGCCGGAGATGCCGGTCATTTGCAGGGTCTCGAGGAACGCCGGCCACATGGCCTTGGTGATGCCGGGGTTGGTGACAAGATCGTTGAAGAAGTCCATGGACTACTTGGCCTCCTTGGGCGTCACGGCAACACCGTTGGCGAGCAGGTGGTTGGTGATGGCGGTGATGTCCGAGCCCTCGGGAAGCTGGATGCGCAGGTGCGCGAACTGGTGTTCCCCGAGGGTCTCCACGGAACCCGCAAGCACGTTGACGTCCACATTGAAGGTGCGGGCGATCGAGGAGATCACCGGTTCGGTGGCCTGGGAACCGGAGTAGAGCAGATCCAGGACGACTCCGGCGGGAAGATCCACAGGAAGCTTGCCGGGCATCGGCAGCAGGGCCTGGGAGAGGCGCCCGGCCGGGTCGGCGACGACCGTGGCAATGGCACCGTGTTCGACGATGCGTCCGGCTTCGAGCAGCGAGACCGAATCGCAGGCCTGCTTCACGACGTTCATTTCGTGGGTGATGATCAGCACCGTGAGGTTCAGCCGGTCACGCACGGACTTGATGAGCTCGAGTATCTCATCGGTGGTCTTGGGATCCAGCGCGCTGGTGGGTTCGTCGCACAGCAGTACATCGGGATCCGAGGACAGGGCGCGGGCAATGCCGACGCGCTGGCGCTGCCCTCCGGAAAGCTGGGCCGGGTATGCATCGGCGAACTGGGTCAGTCCGACCAGTTCCAGCAGGGCGTTGACCTTTTCGGCGATCTTGGCCTTGGGGGTGCCGATGAGTTCCAGCGGGAAGGCCACGTTCTGCGCGGTGGTGCGCGAATCCATCAGGTTGGCGTGCTGGAAGACCATGCCGATGCGCCGGCGTGCGGTGCGCAGGTCGGAGTCGGAGACATTGGCCAGTTCCTGGTTGTTCACGGCAACGGACCCGGAGGTCGGGCGGTCAAGCAAGGTCAGGCAACGGACAAGTGTTGACTTGCCGGCGCCGGAGTGGCCGATGATGCCGTGGATTTGGCCGGCATCGACGTGCAAGGAGACTCCATCCAGGGCGACGACGGTGCGGTCGCCCTGCTGGTAGACCTTGCGCAGGTCAGTGACTGTGATCAAAAGGGGGATGTCCTTAGCAATCAAAAAGTAAAGGGGGTACCAGACATTGAATCACTGTCGAACGATTGCAGCGCAATCGTGGCCGTTTCTCGACTTTCTTCGCAACGGCTCTCAACGGTACCGGGTTTGGCTGCCGTTTCCTTGGGGGAGCGGAGGTTTTTTCGAATAATTCGCTGGTGAGGCGGGCGTAAAAAGGTGCTTGGGGTTACCGAAGCGTAGGGTGAGCTGGCCCACCCGGTGCGATCGGCGGGGAAATATTGCTTCATGTTGCGTGGACGCCGGCGGGATTGGCTCCGAGACGTGCCGGTCGGGGGTGCGCCGGTGACAACGGTGCCGCATGCCTGGGCTTCGCCCCGGAAACGCCGAAGGGACCCCCTGGGGGATCCCTTCGGAGCACGGCGTGCGGTGCCTTGCTAGGACTTGACCGGCCACTGGCCGTCGACGACGGCGTCGGGGTTCTTGCGGCGGAAGTATTCCTGGAGGCTTGCTGCCTGCTCCGCCGCCCACTTGATCTGCTGCGCGTGCAGTGCGGCGGGGTCGGCCTGCAGCTGGGGGTATTTCGCGGCCTGTGCGTCGGCAATCCCAATGGTGGCGGCGGCATCGGCCTCCGAGGTATGGGCGTTGAGCAGCGGAACGCCGTAGAACTCGCTCATCACCGAGAGGTTGCGCTTGCCGCGACGGTACTTGTCGACCTGCTTGTCCAGGACGTAGGGGTCGATGACCGGGGCCGGGACGATCGGGGCCAGGCCGTGGCGCTTGGCTTCGCGGTCGAGCACCGTGAAGTCGTAGGCGGCGTTGAAGGCCATGACGGGCATGGTGAGGAACAGGTCGGCCAGGAACGCCGAGATTTCGGCGACTGCGGTGGCCGCATCCATGCCGTCGGCCTGCGCCTTGGCGGTCGAAATGCCGTGGATGGCCGCGGCCTCTTCCGGGATGGCCACGCCGGGGTTGACGAGCCATTCCCTGGTCTGCAGGATTTCGGAGCGCCCGTTGACCACAAGGATGGAGGCGGTGACGATGCGTGCATCGAGCGGGTCGCGGCCGGTGGTTTCGAGATCGAATGCGGCGCGGGGGAGAGTATGCCAGGAAGTCATGGCCTCAACGCTACCGGGAACCTGAGACACTTTGGCGATCCGCAGCGCGCTTGTGGATGAACAGCGGGCCCGACCCCCGATAATGGGTGTGGATGGGCACGGCACGTGAGGAGACAACCTTGGACCAGTCAGCACGGACACCGGTTCCGGAGACCGGGGGAGCATTGGATCCCCCGGGAGCGACAGGAGCTGCTGCCGAGGCGGGACTGGAGTACGACGAAGCGGTGTTTGCGGTGGTCGCCATGATTCCCACGGGGAAGGTCCTCTCCTACGGCGACATCGCCGAACTCCTGGGGTCCGGTGGCCCGCGACAGGTGGGCAAAGTGATGGGGCGAGGGGGATCGGAGGTCACCTGGTGGCGGGTCATCCGCTCCGACGGGACCCTGCCGGCCGCCTTGCAACCGGTTGCGGCCGGGCACTGGGTGCGGGAAGCGACCCCGCGCACCGAGGCCCGGGTGCGGATGAGTCTCGCTCGCTGGGTGCCGACCGAGGCAGACCATGCGCGCATCGGCCGGGTGGCCGAAGCGCTCCCGGTTACAAAACGTCGCCCCCGAATGATCTGATGGAGCACATGGACACCCTCGCATCCGCCCCGGAGACCGTGGCAACCGCCCCGGTCGATTCCCTGGCTGCCGACCCGGACCAGCAAGAACTCCTGGAGCTGGCACCCGGCCATGGACCGGTGCTGGTCCTGGGCGGACCGGGCACCGGGAAGACCACCACGCTGTTGCGGGTGCTCACGCACCGGCTGGATGCCGGGCTTGACCCGCAGCACGTGCTGGTGCTTTCCCCCACGCGTGCCGCCGCGGCCACGTTGCGCGACGACCTGTCCGCCGGCACCGAGAAGACGTTCTCCGAACCTGCCGTGCGCACGTGGTCGGCCTACGCCTTCGACCTGATCCGCAGGGCCCGGCTCGACGGTCTGCTTCCGGCGCTGCAGCGGCCGCCCCGGCTGCTCTCGGGGCCGGAGCAGGACACCCTGATCGGGCACCTGCTCGAGGGCCACGCCCTGGGGATCACCCCCGGGCCGGAGTGGCCCGAGTCCCTCGGGGAGGCCATCGGCACCCGCGGCTTCCGCAAGGAGCTGCGCGAACTCTTCGACCGGATCTCGGAGCATGGGCTGGAGGCCGGTGCGCTGCAGGATCTGGGGGAGTCGCTGCGCCGTCCCGAATGGGTGGCAGCGGCACAGTTCTACCAGGAATACCGGGACCTTTTGGACCTGGGCAGCGCCGAGGCGTTCGACCCGGCGGGGCTCCTGGCCGCCGCCGCAAACATCCTTCAGGAGAACCCGGAGTTCCTGGAAGCGGAACACGAGCGCCTGCACCTGGTGATGGTCGATGACCTGCAGGAGGCGAACCCCGCGCAGCACCACCTGCTCTCGCTGCTGGCCCGGGGCCGGGACCTGGTGGCCTTCGCCGTCCCGGACAATGTGGTGCAGGGTTTCCGCGGTGCCCGACCCGACATGCTCGGCGAGTTCGAGGCACGGCTGGGCACCGGGAACACGCCGGCGCGCACCCTGGAACTGCGCACTTCCTACCGGTTGAACCCGGAGTTGGCCGAGGCCTGGGGCAAGGTCGCCAGGCGCATCCCGGTTGCCGCCGGAGGCGCCGGAAGAAAGCTGGAATTCCCCGACGCACCGGCCGCCGCCGACGCACCGGCCGCCGCCGACGCACCGGCCGCCGCCGACGCACCGGCCGCCGCCGACGCACCGGCCGCCGCCGACGCACCGGCCGCCGCCGAGGTGCTGGAGACGGCCGCGGACGAGGGAACCGAAACCGAGGGGCAGGTCTCCGGAAACGACGATTCCGGTGCCCCGGAATCTGGCTGCCTGGAGGTGCTGCTGGTCGATTCGCCGATCCACGAGGAACGCCTGGTGGCCCAGCGCCTGCTCGAGGAACACCTGATCAACCACCGTCCGCTGGAGTCCATGGCGGTGATCCTGCGCAACGGGTCCCAGGTCCGGTCCATGGCCAAGTACTTGGCCGGGGCCGGGATCGCGGTGAACACCCCTCCGGCCGAAACCCCGCTGCGCGAGGAACCCGCCGTGCGCCCGCTGCTGGATCTGATGTCCCTGGCGCTGGCGCCCGGGGCGCCGGCGGACCCGCTGCTGCTGCAGGAACTGCTGATGTCCCGCTACGCCAACGCCTCGGCACTGGACGTGCGCCGGCTGCGCCAGGGCTTGCGCCGCCACGAGGTCGCCCAGGGCGGGAACCGCTCCAGCGCCGAGCTGCTGGCCGGAATGCTCGACGAGCTGGAACTGCTCGAGACCATGGGGCGGGAGGCCGCCGGCGCCCGACGCCTGGCCCGCATGTACCGCGCGCTGCGCGAGGAGCTGGCCGGCAGCAACGTGAACGCCGAAACAGCACTGTGGGCCCTGTGGGCAGCCAGCGGCATGGGGGAGAAATGGAGCGCCGCAGCGCTGGAGGGCGGCATCCTGGGCACCCGTGCGGACCACGACCTGGATGCGATGCTGGCGATCTTCCAGTCCGCCGAACGCTTCGTGGACCAGCTGCCCGGCTCCTCCGTCGCCCAGTTCGTTGAGCACGTTTTGGGCCAGGAACTGCCCATGGACACGCTGGCCAGCCGCGGCGGGTCCACCGCCTCCGTCCAGGTGCTCACCACCGCGGCGGCCGCCGGGCGCGAATGGGACCTGGTGCTGGTGCCCGGGATGCAGGAAGGGATCTGGCCCAACACCAAGCTGCGCGGCGAGCTGCTCGGCGGCGGTGCGCTGAGCGACGTCATCGAGCACGGCCCCGAGATCCTGCCGGTGCGCAACATCGCCTCGCTGATCCGCGAGACCCGGGCCGACGAGCTGCGCACCTTCGCCAACGCGATCTCCCGCGCCCGGGAGAAGGTCATCGCCATCGCCGTGGCCTCCGAGGACACGGCACCCTCATCGTTCCTGGACATCGTGGACCCCGTCGGCGCGGTCCAGGGACGCGCCGCGGCCTTCGTGCCCCGGCCCCGGACGCTCGGCGCGCTGGTGGCGGAGCTGCGCCAGGCGGCCGAGGCCACGGCGCTGGACGATGCCCGCGGGCCGCTGCACCGCGACGCCACCGCGGTGCTCGGCGCCCTGGTGGCCGCACCGCACCCGATCCGCGGGGCGCACCCGGCCAGCTGGTGGGGGCTTGCCGAGTCCACCTCCCACGGGCCGGTGGTCCCGCCGGGGGAGCCGGTGAAGGTCTCCCCGTCGAAGGTCGAGTCCGTGATGAACTCCCCGCTGAACTGGTTTGTCCAGGCCGCCGGGGGAGAGGCGGCCACCGACTTCGCCCGGTCCCTGGGCACCCTGGTCCACTCGATCGCCGAGGAGCACCCCGAGGCCAGCGGCGGGGAGTACCAGCGGGTGCTTGACGAGCGCTGGGGCGAGCTGGAAATGCCGCAGAACTGGGAGGGTGCCCGGGACCGCGAGCGGGCCGAGTCGATGCTGAAGAAACTGGCGCAGTACAACGTGATGATGAGCACCGAGAAGCGGCGCCTGATCGGCCGGGAAATCCCCTTCGAGGTTCTCATCCAGCCACCCGGGTCCGTGGACGTGCCGGGACCCGTGGACGTGCCCGGATCCGACGCGCCACAGACGCCGGCCGATCCGCGGGCTCCGCGTGCCGCCTTGCTGCGCGGCGTCGTGGACCGGGTGGAAGCCGATGCGCAGGGCAACCCGTGGGTCGTTGACCTGAAGACCGGCAAGTCCCAGCCCAGCGGCAAGGACGTCGAACGCCACCCGCAACTGGGCGCCTACCAGGCCGCGATCATCAACGGGGCACTGGCCGGGAAGACCACCGAGGAGCTCACGACCGTGCCCGCCGGCGCGTCGCTGGTGCAGCTGGGCACCAGCACCAAGACCCCGCGCGAGCAGGCCCAACCGGCCATCACCGAGACGGACTGGGCCACGCCGATGGTGCTGGCCGCCGCGCAGTTGATGGGCGATGCGGACTTCCTCTCGCGCCACGACCCGGCCCGCGGCGGGCGCAGCGGAAGCAACTGCCGGCTGCCGGGGATTTGTCCACTATGTTCCGAAGGAAGGCAGGTCACCGAGCCATGAGCCGCACCCAAGAAGCCGGCCAGGCGGAGGCCGTGTCCGCACCGGGCCTGGGCCGCACGGAGCCGCCGCGGGTGTATTCGCCCGAGGAGCTGGCGGAGATCCTGGGCCAGCACCAGCCAACCCCGGAGCAGTCGGCGATCGTTTCCTCGCCGCTGGAGCCGCTGCTGGTCATCGCCGGAGCCGGGTCGGGCAAGACCGCGACGATGGCCGACCGGGTCATCTGGCTGGTCGCCAACCAGAAGGTGCGCCCCGAGGAGATCCTCGGGGTGACCTTCACGCGCAAGGCCGCCGGGGAACTGGCCCAGCGCATCCGCGGGCAGCTGGAAAAGCTGGCCCGCTCCGGGCTGCTTGAACTCGAGGACGAGGGCCTGCTGGATCCCTCGGTGTCCACCTACCACTCCTACGCCAACACGCTGGTGAAGGAGCACGGGCTGCGCATCGGCGTGGAATCGGACACCGCGCTGCTGGGCACCGCCCAGGCCTGGCAGGTCGCCGCCGCGGTAGTCGAGGGCTACGCCGGGGACTACGAGCACCTGGCCTCCTCCAAGAACACGCTCATCGATGCGGTGGTCACCTTCGCCGGGGAATGCGCCGAGCACCTGGTGGACCCGGTGTACGCCAAGGAATGGATCGATACGCTGGTGGGCCGGCTCGAGGCACTGCCCTACCGGATGGACAAGCAGGCAGCGCCCTCGCTCGATGCACGCAAGCTGCTGGACAAGCTGCGCACCCGCGCCACCATCGCCGAACTGGCCGTGGACTACGCACGGGCCAAGGCCGCCCGCGGCGCCCTGGACTACGGGGACCTGGTGGCGCTGGCCGCCCGCATCGCCCGGGAAATCCCGGAGGCCGCGCACAGCGAACGGGCGAAGTTCAAGGTGGTGCTGCTCGACGAGTTCCAGGACACCTCGCACGCCCAGATGGTGCTGTTTTCCTGCATCTTCGGCGACGGGCACGCGTTGACCGCCGTCGGGGACCCCAACCAGTCCATCTACGGGTTCCGCGGGGCCAGCGCCGGGCAGCTCTTCCGCTTCCCGACCGAGTTCCCGGCACGCCTCGACGGCACCGGCGGCCCGGGGTCCGGGGACGGCACCGGCGGCCCGGGTTCCGGGGACGCCGCAGGGAGCCAGGACCCCGGGCGGTTGCGTCCGGCCTCGGTGGCCTACCTGTCCACCGCCTGGCGCAACTCGGTCAACGTGCTTTCGGCGGCCAACGCGGTCTCCGCGAAGCTGAACTCGGTCGCACCCTCGGGCATCTCGGTGCCCTCGCTCAAGCCCAGCGCCTTCGCCGGGACAGGAGCGGTGGAACTGGCCCGCTACGCCACCGGCTCCCAGGAGGCCGCGGCCCTGGCCTCGCGTTTCCTGGCCGAACGCCGTTCCTTTGCCGCCGCGCACGGCCGGAACCCGTCGATGGCGGTGCTCTGCCGCACCCGCTCGGCGCTGATGCCCATCGCCCGCGGCCTGGAGGACGCGGGCATCCCGTACGAGATCCTGGGCCTGGGCGGGCTGCTGGGCATGCCCGAGGTCGCCGACATCGTTGCCACGCTCAACGTGCTGGTGGACCCGAACCGCTCCGACCACCTGCTGCGGCTGCTGGCCGGGGCACGCTGGCGCATCGGCCCGCCGGACCTGATGGCCTTCGCCGACTGGTCGCGCTTCCTGGCCCGCCGCCGCGAATTCGCGCTCAAGGACGGTGTGGCCGAAAACCTCGACGCCCCCGAAAGCACCGAGGAAGTCACCCGCGGCGAGGCCCGGGCCGAGCTCAACGACGCCGCGAGCCTCATCGAGGCGCTGGACCACCTGCCGCACCCCGACTGGGTCTCCGGGGACGGGCGCGCGCTGGGGGCCGAGGCGCTGGGGAGGCTGCGGAAGTTGCGCGACGAGCTGCGCTACCTGCGCGGGTTCATCGACGACGACCTGGAGACGCTGCTGCGCGAGACCGAACGCACGATGGGCCTGGACATCGAGGTGGCCGCCAAGCCCGGGGTGGGCATCCACGAGGCCCGCCGCCACCTGGACGCCTTCGCCGACATCGCCCAGGACTATTCATCCACCTCCACCCGGGTCGACCTGGCCGGGTTCCTGACCTGGCTGGAGGCCGCGGCCGAGAAGGAGGGCGGGCTGGCGATCGTGCCCGGGGAGCCGAACCCGGATGCGGTGCAGTTGTTGACCATCCACGCCTCCAAGGGCCTGGAGTGGGACGTGGTCGCGGTGACCGGGATGAACGAGGGCATCTTCCCCAGCGCCAGCGATTCGCGCTGGACCAGCGGGGATGCGGCGTTGCCGTGGCCGCTGCGCGGGGACAAGCACGACCTGCCGCAGTGGGACACCGACCAGGAGTCGCTCTTCGACGTGGTCAAGGCCGAGGCGATGTTCAAGTCCGAGGTGCTCGCGCACGCCGAGCTGGAGGAACGCCGACTGGCCTATGTCGCGCTGACCCGCGCCAAGTCGCTGCTGGTTTGTTCGGCGACCGCCTGGACGGGCACGCGCACCAAGCTGACCGAACCCTCCAGCTTCCTGCTGGACATGCGCCCGCTGTCCGAGGGGCCGGCACCGTCGGCGACGACCACCCTGTGGGTGGCCGACGAGGACGCACCGGAGGCCAACCCGTTCCGCGAGGCGCCGCTGGAGGCCCGCTGGCCGTACGACCCGCTCGAAGGCCCGGTCGTCTCCGGCGGCGGGGTTCTCCGTCCCCGCCCGGCCGGACGCCGCGCCAAGCTGGAGGCCTCGGCGGCGGCGGTGCTCGAAGCCGCCGCGCTGGCCAGGGAAGAGACCCGCGACGGTTCCGGCGGGGATTCCGGCGCCGGGCACCGGGAACCGGCAGCCGGCGGCCAGGGGCCCGCGACGCAGGAACCCTGGTTGACCCCGACCGGCAAGGCCTGGTTCCACGAGGCGGAGCTGCTGCTGGCCCGCAAGGCCCGGGAAGCCGCCGAGGAGCGGACCACCGCGATCCCGAAGCACGTGCGTGCCTCAGTCTTCGTGGACCTGGCCACCGATGCCGCCGCGGTGCTGGCCGAGCTGCGCCGCCCGGTCCCGCGCCGCCCGGGCACCGCCGCCCGCCGCGGCACCGCCTTCCACGCCTGGCTGGAGGAGTACTTCGATTCCACCGGGATGCTGGAACTGGGCGACTACCTGGAGGCCGCCGACGCGTACATCGACGACGCGCTGGACCTGGAGGACATGAAGGCCGCGTTCCTGGACTCCGAATGGGCCAACCGGCAGCCGGCGTTCGTGGAGGCCGCGATCGAGACCCGGATCGGCCCGGTGTCGGTGCGCGGGCGCATCGACGCGATCTTCCAGGAGCCCGACGGGGCCTGGCTGCTAGTGGACTGGAAGACCGGGCGGGTGCCGCGCGGGGAGGAACTGCGGATCAAGGCGCTGCAGCTGGCGGTGTACCGGCTGGGCTGGGCGCGCCTGCGCGGCATCGACGTTTCCCAGGTCCGGGCGGCGTTCTACTACGTGGGCTCCGGCACCACCATCAGGCCGCACGACCTGGCATCCGAGGCCGAGCTCGAGGAACTGATCACCGCGTCCATGGCCCAGCTGGGACGGGTCCCGGCCACCGGGGGCTAGACACGGCACACGACCGAGGCCGGACACGGCAAGCGGCAAGGCGCCGCCCCCCGCGTTGGGGGTCGGCGCCTTGCCGCGTGCGAAGCCGAGGCCGAAGTTGAAGCCACGGGCGGTCCGGCGCCATCGAGGCGCGGGCTGCTGCCGCCTACTGCTTGTCGAGCTTCTGGATCGGGATCGCGGAGGTCTCGGGTTCCGCTGCCGCTGCCGAACCTCCGGATGCCGGGGCATCCTCCGCGTTCGTTCCCGCCGTGTCCTTGTCCGGGTGTTCCTGGTTGCCGGCTTCGCCGCCCGCCTTGTTGTCCGAAGGATCCGCGGCAACAGGCGCCTTCGGGCCATCGGAGTTCGCGGACCCGGGTGCAGAAGCCTCGGCTGCCGAAACCTCGGATCCCGTGGCCGCTGAGGTCTCGGGTGCCGGCACCGGTTCCTTGGATGCCACCGGCGCGCTGGCCGGCTGCATCGGGGCTGCGGTCGGGATCGGCGGGGATGCCGGAGGGGCCGGCGCGGCACTCACGGGGGAGGGCAGGATCCGCATCGCGGAGGTTTCCGGCTCTGCGGGTTTCCCGGCGGGTTCCTTGTCCTCGGCGGTGTCCTTCGCGTCGTCGGCGCTGTCAATCCCGGTGACGGTGACGCGTTCGTTGGAGGGAACCGGTTCGGGCGGTGCGTTCGCGGGCTCGGGTTTGGCCGCCCGCGGGGGCTCCACCACGGAGATGGGCTGGCCGCCGTATTCGGCGATGTCCGAATCCAGTTCCTCGAGCATGACCTTGGCCTCGGCGATGCGCTCGGCGTCGCCCCCGGCAATGGCCTTGACCAGCCACTGGGCGAGGGCGAACTCGGCGGCCAGCGCCGCACGGCGCATGATGTGCGGATCGGCGCGGTCCCCGCGCACCGCGACATAGCTTTCGAAGGCGGCCTCGGCGAAGGACTGCTCGTGCACCGCCGCCAGCCAGGCGAAGTCGTCGGCCGGGTCCCCGACCTGCAGGTCCGTCCACCCGGTGACCGCCACGACCTTGGCGTCCTGGACCAGGAGCTGGTCTTCGTGCAGGTCCCCGTGGATAACGGTGGCGTTGAAGCGCCACAGCGCCACGTCCTCCAGCGCGTGTTCCCAGCGCCGCAGCAGCCGCGAGGGGATCATGCCGGTGGTGGCCGCGGCGTCCAGCTCGTTGAGCCGGCGCTGGCGCACCTGCTCGGCGGTGCAGGAGGGCAAATCCGCGCGGTCGATGGCGGAGGCAGGCATCGAGTGGATCGCGGCCATCACGGTGCCCAGGTCCCGGGCGCAGCGCGAACCCTGCGCCACGAGGTCCTCCAGGGAGAACTGCTTGCCGGGCAGGTGGTTGTAGACGAAGGTGCGCAGCGGGCCCTGCCGCACGGTTCCGGCGACGGAGGGCAGCTGGAAGGGCAGCGAGGCGCGGATGCCGGCGGAGAAGGCGCGCAGCGCGGCCAGTTCCGATTCCAGGCGCATCGACGCTTCCTCGTGGCGGGGGGAGCGCACGCGCCAGCGGTTCTTGGCGGCGTCGACGATGAGCACCGAGTCGAAGTCATTGCCGTCGTCCGGCAACGAGGCCACGCCCGTGGGCGCCAAGCCGGGGACCGCAGCGGTGGCGATGGCAGCGAGTTCCATGGGAGAGCGTTTCACATCCTCCACCGTAGACCGCGAGGGCTGTTCGAGTCCTGCCGTGCGGCGGCGAGTCGCGTGTTTTGCGCCCATTCCCCGCCCGCCGCCGGCTTTCGTGCATCCCCGGGGCCGGGCCAGGCGGCTGCACCGGCCGCCGGCCCGCCCGCCGCGGAGGGTGCGCCGATAGCCACAACCGGGGCCCCGAAGTATGCGTTGTGGCGGTCGGGTCAGTACGGTTGATGCTATGAGCGATACCGTGCAGCAACCCGTCACCAGCCACCCCGAGCTAGGGGCCCTGCCCCTGGCCCGCACCGCCATCGACCGCGGCTGCGAACGGCGCACCCAGGCCGGCTGGCTCGATGCGCTGCGCGCGGACCCCCGGACCCGGCACCTGGTGATGATCGGCGGCCGCGCCCGGGTGCTCGACGGTGAACTGGTGCTGCTTGAGGGCACGCAGGTCCCGGCCGGGGGGACCGAGATCTACCTGGGCTCCGACGGCAGCACCGAAATCGTGCTGCATTCCTTCCCCGAGTCCCCGGCCGCCGGCGACGGTGCGGCCGGCACTGCCGCCACCCACCCGGAGCAGTGGCTGGGCCTGCGCGATGTCGCCGCCGGGCTCGGCGCGCGCGATGCCGGGATGTTCGTCGAGGCCGTGGCCATCGCCAACTGGAACCACTCGATGAACTTCTGCCCGGGCTGCGGCGGGAAGCTGCAGTTGCGCGACTCCGGCTGGGTCAAGCACTGCGCCGCGGAGGGCCTCGAGCATTTCCCGCGCACCGACCCGGCCGTCATCGTGGCCATCACCGACGAGGACGACCGGCTGCTGCTGGGCGCCAACAAGGCCTGGGGCGGCACCCGCTTCTCCACCCTGGCCGGGTTCGTCGAGCCCGGGGAATCCCTGGAATCGGCGGTCATCCGCGAGGTCGCCGAGGAATCCGGGGTGATCGTGCAGAACCCCCGCTACATGGGCTCCCAGCCCTGGCCCTTTCCGCGCTCGCTGATGCTCGGGTTCACCGCCACCGCGACGGGCACCGAGCTGGTGCCCGACGGGGTGGAGATCATCGACCTGCGCTGGTTCACCCGGGAGGAGCTGGCCGCCGAGGTCCGCTCCGGCGCCATCGCGGTGCCCTCGGGCGCCTCGATCGCCAGCGCATTGATCGAACACTGGTTCGGCGGCGTGCTGCCCGAACCCGAACGCCTGGAAAACTAGGACATGGACGAAGCAACCGGAACCAGCGCCCTGGAGGAGAGGATCCTCGGCGGGCTGGACGATGAACAGCGCATGGTCGCCACGACGCTGCGCGGCCCGCTGTGCGTGCTGGCCGGGGCCGGCACCGGCAAGACCCGCGCCATCACCCACCGCATCGCCTACGGCGTGCACACCGGGGTGTACAAGCCCTCCTCGATGCTCGCGGTGACCTTCACCGCCCGGGCGGCGGCGGAAATGCGCTCACGGCTGCGCGAACTGGGCGCCGGGGCCGTGCAGACCCGCACCTTCCACGCCGCCGCGCTGCGCCAGCTGCAGTACTTCTGGCCGCAGGCCATCGGCGGGAACCTGCCCAACATCGTCGACTACAAGGCGCCGCTGATCACCGAGGCGGCACGCCGGCTGCGCTCCAACGCGGACCGCGCCACGGTGCGCGACCTGGCCAGCGAGATCGAATGGGCGAAGGTCTCGATGCTGACCCCCGAGTCCTACGTCGCCGCCGCCGCGGCCGCCGACCGCGGGGAACCCGGCGGGCTGGACCCGACCACCGTCGCGCGGATCTTCCAGTCCTACGAGGACGTGAAGACCGATCGGCAGTACATCGACTTCGAGGACGTCTTGCTGCTCACCGTCGCGATCCTGGAGGACGACGAGCGGGTCGCGGCCTCGGTGCGCGGCCAGTACCGGCACTTCGTGGTCGACGAGTACCAGGACGTTTCCCCGCTGCAGCAGCGCCTGCTGGATCTGTGGCTCGGCGGGCGCGACGAGCTGTGCGTGGTGGGAGACGCCTCGCAGACCATCTACTCCTTCACCGGCGCCACCCCGCGGCACCTGCTGGACTTCACCGCGCGCTACGAGCACGCCCCGGTGGTCAAGCTGGTGCGCGACTACCGTTCCACCCCGCAGGTGGTGCACCTGGCCAACCGGGTGCTGGCCGCCCGCCGCCCCGAGGCCGGGGTCCCGGACCGCGACCACCCCTGGCCCACGCCGCTGGAACTGATCGCGCAGCGCGAGAACGGCCCGGAGCCCAGCTTCTTCGAGGCGAAGGACGACGAGGCCGAGGCCGCGGAGATCGCGCAGCGGATCAAGAAGCTCATCGCCGCCGGGACCCCCGCGGCGGAAATCGCGATCCTGTACCGGACCAACGGGCAGTCCGCCGCCTACGAGCAGGCGCTGGCCTCCGCCGGGGTCGGCTACCTGCTGCGCGGCGGGGAACGCTTCTTCGCCCGGCGCGAGGTCCGCGACGCGATGCTGCAATTGCGCTCCGCCGCCCGCCACGCCACCACCGGGGCCGACGGCGACTCGGTCCCGAAGCTGACCCGCGACATCCTGGTCTCCCTGGGCTACAGCGCCACGGCCCCGGCCGCCTCCGGCGCGGTGCGCGAGAAGTGGGAGTCGCTCTCCGCCCTGGTGGCGCTCGCCGACGAGATGGCCGAGGCGCGCGCCGGGGCCGAGACCCCGTTCACCCTGGGGCTCTTCGTCGCCGAGCTGGAGGAGCGCGCCGCCAGCCAGCACGCACCGACGCTGCAGGGCGTCACCCTGGCCTCGCTGCATGCGGCCAAGGGCCTGGAATGGGACGCGGTGTTCCTGGTCGGGCTCTCCGAGGGGCTGATGCCGATCTCCTTCGCCGACGACCAGGCCGGGTACGACGAGGAACGCCGGCTGCTCTATGTGGGCATCACCCGTGCCCGGATGCACCTGGGCCTGTCCTGGTCCCTGGCACGCACCCCCGGGGGACGGGCCAACCGGCGGCCCTCGCGCTTCCTGGACGGGCTGCGCCCGGCGGGAACCTCCTCGACGGCCGCGGCCCCGCGGGCCACCCGGCGGCGGGCCCCGGCCGGTCCGCCGATGTGCCGGGTCTGCGGCACGCTGCTGACTTCCGCCACCGAGCGGAAGCTGGGCCGCTGCGGGAACTGCCCCGCAGGCTACGACGAGGCCGTGTTCGAATCCCTGCGCGCCTGGCGGCTGTCGGTCGCCCAGGCCAACTCGCTGCCGGCCTTCGTGATCTTCACCGATGCGACGCTGATGGCGATTGCCGAGGCGAAGCCCTCCGGGCTCTCGGACCTGGGCCGGGTCTCGGGGGTCGGCAAGGGCAAGCTCGAGCGCTACGGCGAGGCGGTGCTGGCGATCCTGGGCGGGGAAAGCCTGGACTGACCGGCCTCGCGATCCGCCGGGATTCCCGGAATCGACCGACCGACTAGGCCGGGCTCCGGTGCAACGCAGGATTCCGGACCGTGCGGGGGAGCGGGGCTTCAGGCGGCCAGCGAGTCCAGGCAGTTGCAGCGCGGCCGCGCCTTGGCCGGAACCATGGTGGTTGACCCGGTGGGCAGGTCGCACACGAGCATCGAGCCGGCGGCGGCGGGGATGTTGATGCGGTCCAGCACCATCAGCACCTGCATCGCGGCCATCCCCGCGGCGACGGCGGCCAGCGACGCCTCCGGGCGCAGCCCCGGGACCCGCGCGCCGACCCCGGTGTCGGCGAGCATCCGCAGCGTCGGGTCGCACTGTTCCCACACGCAGTGTTCGCACATGGTCAGCCCCGGAAGGCACAGCGGGCCGAGGTTCATCCCCGAATCGGTGAACAGCACCGGCAGCATCGCGGCATCCGTGGCCAGCGATTCCAGCGGCGGGAGCATGCCGCCGGAGATCACCACCGCCATGTCCAGCGGCGGGGCGGCGGGGCTCCGGTGCCCGGTCTCGGCCACCACCAGATGCGGGTACAGGGGTGCCAGCGCCCGCGCCGTGGCGCGGGCCCGCGGGGTGCCGACGCTGCCGATGCCGGTGGTCCCGGCGCCCAGGTCCCCGGCATCCATCGACGTCGCATCGCTGAGCATCAGCGAACCGACGCCCGCTGCTGCCAGGATGTGCGCCAACAGCTGGCCCATCCTCCCGCATCCCTGCAGCGCGACCCGGGCACCGGCCCGGCGTGCGAGCACCTCGGCCGCGTCCATCTGGTAGGCCGCGCTCCACTGCCGCACATCGGGCACCAGCCGCGCCCCGAGCCCGTGGCCGGATCCCGGCCGGGCTCCGGGCGGCACCTGGGCCGGGGTGTCCAGCAGCACCGGGGCCAACATCGCCAGGATCTCGCTGCGCCGGGCGGCATCGGGTCCCTGCTCCTTCGGCTGGCCTTTCGCGTGGTCCGCCGTGTGGTCCGTGGGTGCCGAGGGGCCGTGCCCGTCATCGCCCAGGGAGAGCACGAACCGCTTTTCGGCGGCGCTCAGCCCGGTTATCCACCGGGCGCGCTGCCCGGTGCCGATTTGCACCACGCCCTCCATTAGGCTGAGTACCTGCAAGCCCGGGTTGATCCTCATGATGTTGCTCCTTCGGGAACGGCGGCCCCGGCGCGAATCCTCGTGGCCGGTGCCCTGCATGAACCCATCGTGGCACCGGGCCGCGAACGCCGCCGTGGTTATCCACACCCCGGAGCGGGAAAGCGGCGCGGCGGCGGCACCGGAGCTGCGGCACCGGGGCAAGGTCCGCGGACGGCAGGAACACGGCAGCACATGCACGGCGGAAAGGACACAACATGCGCACCCAACCATCCACCATCGAATACGTGGACGAAACGGGCACCCCCATCCGCGTGGTGCGCTCGGCCCGGCGCAAGAAGACGATCTCCGGGGCGTGGAAGCAGGACACCATGGTGGTCTCCGTGCCCGCGGGCCTCACCGAGCACGCCGAGCGCATGCTGGTGGCCGACATGGTCAAGAAGGTCATGCGCAAGGTCGTCCGCGGCACCGGGACGGACCCCGATGCCGTGCTGCTGGCCCGGGCACACGCCATGGACGCGGAGCTTTTCGGACGCCTTGCCGCACCGGCCTCGGTGCGCTGGGTCTCGAACCAGAACTCGCGCTGGGGTTCGGCCAGCCTCCAGACCCGGCGGATCCGGCTCTCGGACCGGCTCCGGTCGATGCCGCAGTGGGTGCAGGACTACGTGCTGGCCCACGAACTGGCCCACCTGGTGGAGCCGCGCGATGGCCACGGCCCGCGGTTCAAGGCCGCCTTGTCGCGCTACCCGCGGGTGCACGATGCCAACATCTTCCTGTCCGGGGCCAGCCACGGCTTCCACGCGGCCAAGACCGCCGCGGCGCAACCGGCACAGGTGCTGGAGGCGGACGACGACTTCGACGACTTCGGGGACCTCGACGAACTCGGTGGCCCCGGGGCCCCGGACGGTTTCGGCGGCGGTGTCCACGGCGGGGAAGCGGACGATCCGTACCGGTTGTTCGGCTAGGCCGGCCCGGTGGCCGTAGCCACCGGGAAACGCGAAGGGGTGCCGGCGCGCAATGCGCCGGCACCCCTTGTCCAAAAACCACCACTGCCGGCGGACCGACCGCCGGTGGACTACTTGTCGGTGGAGCCGTCCGTGGGATTGCCCGCTTCGGGACCCTTGTCGGTTCCGTCTCCGTCGGTTCCGTCTGTTTCCCCGGTACCGTCGGTTCCGTCTGTTTCCGCGGTTCCGTCGGCATCGCCGGTCTCGTCGCCGCCGGCGGGCTCGTCGAACCCTCCGTCGAGCAGCTTGCTCAGCGCGGCGTCGATGTCATCCATGCTGGCCTCGGCCAGCTGGCGGCGCGAGGTGAACCCGGTCGGGTCCATCAGGTCCTCTTCGGTCGGCAACAGGTCGGGATGCGCCCACACGGCGTCACGCCCCTCCTGCCCGCGCTCGGTCAACAGGTGCGCCCAAAGGGCCGCCGCCTCGCGCAGGCGCCGCGGACGCAATTCCAGTCCCACCAGCGAGGCGAACGCGTTCTCCGCCGGTCCGCCGGTGGCCCGGCGGCGCCGGATGGTCTCGCGCAGCCGGGTTGCCTGGGGCAGGTTCACCGCGGCCGCGGCGACGACTTCGTCGACCCAGCCCTCGATCAGCGCAAGCACCAGCTCGAGCTTGGCCAGCGCGGTTTCCTGCGCCGCGGTGCGCTGGGGCATGAACAGCCCCTCGCCCATCAGGGACTGGAAGGACTCGGGATTGCCCGGGTCGATGTCCCGCACGGCTTCCTCGATGCGCGACATGTCGATGTGGATGCCGCGGGCGTAGGCCTCCACCGAGGAGATCACCGAGGAGCGCAGCCACGGCACGCGGTTGAACAACCGGGCGTGGGCGCATTCGCGCAACGCGGCGAAGAGCAGGATCTCCTGCTCGGGAACCTCCAGGCCCTCGCCGAACGCGGCGAGGTTGGTCGGCACCAGCGCGGGGGTGGACCCGGCCAGCGGAAGGCCGATGTCGGTGGCGCCCAGCACGTCCTTGGCCAGGCCGCCGACGGCCGTGCCCAGTTGCATGCCGAACATGGTGCCGCCCAGGGACTGGAGCATGCCCTGCGCCCCGCCCATCATCGGGCGCATCTGCTCGGGGATCTGCTCGGAGAGCGCGGAGGTGATGGCCTTGCCGACGGACTCGGCGACCGGCGTGGTCAGCGACTTCCACACCGGCATGGTCTTTTCGACCCACTCGGCGCGGGAGAAGGCGCGGCATTCGCTGCCGTCGGCCTCGAACACCGTGGCGGCATCGAGCCACATCTCGGCCAGCCGGGCCGCGGATGCCACGGCGGCGGCGCGGGATGCGGAAACCGAGGGGTCGTCCTTGGCGATGGCCTGGCGTGCCGCATCGGTGGCCATCTTCCAGTTCACCGGGCCGGAGCCGCCCTGAGACATGGCGGACATCATGGCCTGGGCCTGCGCCATCATCTGCGCCATGGCCTCGGGGTTGTTGGACAGGCCCATGGCCTCGCCCAGGCCCTCGGGAAGGTTCTTCGGGTCGAATCCGCCGGCGCCGCCAAAGAGCGAGCCGAACATCTCGGAGAACGGATCCTTCGGGTTCTCGTCGTCGTTGCCGGAGTCGTCGGGTCGGTTTGATGGGGGATTCTCAGCCATGGTTCAACGGTACCCCCGGGCCAGGGCATCGGCCCAAGCTCCGCGTTGCCAGTTCGCTGTGGGCACATCGGAACCTGCTGTGAAGCAGCGCCCCGCATCCGTGCCGCTTCCGGCCGCCGCGGCCCGGGCTTGTAGGCTTGAGGCTGCGCGTGGCGCGCGGCGCACGCCTCGCCCCGCGGGCGCAGAGACCAGCAATGAAAGAGGGAATCGTGCCAGCAGCGCATGAAGAAGCCGGGGACCGGGCCGGCCGGAACGCCGGGGGGACCGAATCAACGCACCCGGGCCCGGACGGCGCCGACCACGGCCCGCTGCTGCACCGGTGGCCCGAACCGGCCCCCGGGACTGCACGGATGCGGCGCAACCGCGCGGTCGCCGGCTGGATCACGATGGTGCTGATCGCGGCCGCGACGCTGCTGCCGACCCACTTCGTGGTCGAATCCGCCGGCCCGGCGCTGAACACCATCGGGTCCGTCAACGGGACCAAGCTGTTGAGCATCAGCGGCGAGCAGACCTACCCGACCTCCGGCGCGCTGGACATGACCACGGTGTACGTCCAAGGCGGGGGCCAGGCGCGGCTGCCGTTCTTCAACGTGCTCTGGGGTTGGATCGACCCGGCCCAGGACGTGGTCCCCGAGGAAACGGTGCTGCCGCGGGGCACCACCACATCCGAGCAGAGCGAACAGAACACCGTGATGATGGACGACTCGCAGCAGCTGTCCACCGCCGCTGCCCTGCACGAGCTGGACATCCCCTTCTCCAGCCACCTGGGCGTCGTGGGATTCGCGACCCAGCAGAATTCCGGCGTGCTGAAGATCTCCGACCGGCTCGAAACCATCAACGGGCACAAGATCACCGACCTGGATGCGCTCAAGAAGCAGCTCGATGCCGCCGGCGCGAAGCCCAGCGTCCTGGGGATCCTGCGCGACGGGAAGCGGGCCGACGTCACGGTGTCCACCACCGAGGGGGCCGGGGGCCAGCGGCAGCTGGGGATCCTGCTCTCGGGCAGTTTCGACTTCCCGCTGGAGGCCAAGTTCGGGCTGGAGAACGTTGGCGGTCCCAGCGCCGGGATGATGTTCGCCCTGGCCATCGTCGATACGCTCACCGAAGGCGAGATGACCGGGGGCAAGCACTTTGCCGGGACCGGGGCCATCACTGCCGACGGCAAAGTCGAGCCGATCGGCGGCATCGCGCAGAAGCTCGTCGGCGCCCGGGACCAGGGCGCGAGGTACTTCCTGGCCCCGGCGGAGAACTGCCCCGACGTGGTGGGCAGGATTCCCGACGGGCTCGATGTCATCAAGGTGGCCACGCTCTCCGAGGCACGCGCGGCGGTCGAGGGGATCGGCGCGGGCAAGGACCCGGGGTCCTTCCCCGGCTGCGGCTAACGCCGGCGGTTCCCCCGTGCGGGGAACGGACGGGGCACCAACGGGGGCCGGATCACAATCGGCTCACATTTGTGCGACATCATCCTTTGGGGTGCCCCGCCGGGCGCCCATGCAAGGCAGAATAGAGAACAAAGACACACTTCCGGTGCGCTTTGTGCGCGCCAATCGTTCCAACGGTAGAGGTATAAATTGAGTTTTGGCACCGGCAGCCCCTTCGGAGGGCCCCCACGGGGTCCCGAAGGACGTCCCGACCCGCAGCCGCACCAGCGACGCCCATCCCCGCTGATGCCCACGATCATCGTGATCGGCATCCTCGTCGCCGTTTTCGTGTTCATCTCCAGCGTCTACGCGGATGTGCTGTGGTACAACCAGCTCGGCTTTGAACGCGTGTTCTGGACCGAGTACCTGTCCAAGGCGGCGATCTTCGTGGTCGCCTTCCTGCTCATGGGCTTCGCCACCTGGCTCTCCCTGCGCCTGGCCTACCGTTCGCGGCCGGTCTACGCCCCGGACGGGCAGCGCCAGGACAACATGTCCAAGTACCAGTCGCAGCTCGAGCCGATGCGCCGCCTGCTGATGATCGGCGTGCCGGTGGTGATCGGCATCTTTGCCGCCACCGCGGTCACCTCGCAGTGGAAGGAAGTGCTGCTCTTCTTCAACCAGGTCGACTTCGGTGAGGCCGATCCCCAGTTCGGCATGGACCTGGCCTTCTACATGTTCTCGCTGCCGTTCATCGGCCTGCTGACCGGCTACCTGATCTCCGTGGTGCTCATCGCCGGGATCGCCGGCCTGCTGACCCACTACCTCTACGGGGGCATCCGCATCGAGGAGCGCGGCGGCGTCGTCATCGGCAAGCCCGCCCGCATGCACATCGCGGTCTTCGCCGTGGCCTTCCTGCTGCTGCAGGCCGTGAACTTCTGGGTCGACCGCTACTCGACGCTGCTCTCGCAAAACGGCCGCGTGGCCGGCGCCCTGTACACCGACGTGCACGCGGTCATCCCGACCAAGACGATCCTGGCGATCGCCGCCGTGCTGGTCGCGGTGACCTTCCTCGTCGGGGCCATCATGGGCCGCTGGCGCCTGCCGATCATCGGCACCGCGATGCTGCTGGTGACGGTCATCGTCGCCGGGGGCATCTACCCGTTCATCGTGCAGCAGTACCAGGTCGTCCCGTCGGAAAAGACGCTGGAACGCGAATTCATCCAGAAGAACATCGAGATGACGCGCAAGGCCTACGGCCTGGACTCGGTCGAGGAAACCGCGTACGACGTCCAGCTGAACCCGCAGAAGAACGCGTTGGCCAAGGACTCGGCAACGACCACCAACATCCGCCTGCTGGACCCGAACCTGGTCTCGGCCGCGTTCGACCAGCTGCAGCAGTTCCGCACGTACTACAAGTTCACCAAGACGCTGAACGTGGACCGCTACGAGATCGACGGCAAGACCGAGGACACCGTCATCGGCGTGCGCGAGCTCAACGTCGACCCGGGTGACACCTGGGTCAACCAGCACATCACCTACACCCACGGCTACGGCGTGGTCGCCGCCTATGGCAACCGCGTGGCAGCCGGCGGGCGCCCGGACTTCATGCTGTCGGGCATCCCGACCAACGGCGTGCTGGGCAACGACGACACCTACGAACCCCGGATCTACTTCGGCGAAACCTCACCCGACTACTCGATCGTCGGCGGCCCCGAGGACTGGGAGCCGCGCGAGCTTGACCGCCCGGCCTCCGGCTCGGGCAGCCAGGACACCCGCAACACCTTCGAGGGCGACGGAGGGCCCTCGGTGGGCAACTTCTTCAACCGCCTGGTCTACTCGCTGAAGTTCGCCTCCACGGACCTGTTGCTCTCGGATGCGATCAACTCCGAGTCGCAGATCCTCTACGACCGCAACCCCAAGGATCGCGTCAAGAAGGTCGCACCGTACCTGACCGTGGACTCCAACGCCTACCCGGCGATCGTCGACGGGCGCGTGCAGTGGATCGTTGATGCCTACACGACCTCGAAGAACTACCCGTACTCCAAGCAGCAGGCACTGGACTCGGCGGTCACCGACTCGCTGACCGGCGGGACCCGCGCGGTGGCCGCGACGGGACAGATCAACTACATCCGCAACTCGGTCAAGGCAACCGTGGATGCGTACGACGGGTCGGTCACGCTCTACGCGTGGGAACCCGAGGAACCGCTGCTGCAGGCCTGGCAGAAGGTCTTCCCGACGAACATCAAGTCCTACAAGGACATGTCCGCCGAGCTGATGAGCCACGTGCGCTACCCCGAGGACCTGTTCAAGGTCCAGCGCGAACTGCTGGCCACGTACCACGTGACCGATCCCGGCGGATTCTACGACTCCAACGATGCCTGGTCGGTCCCCTCCGACCCGACGCAGTCCAACGCGAGCGTCAAGCAGCCCCCGTACTACCTGTCGCTGAAGATGCCGAAGCAGGAGAAGGAAGCCTTCTCGCTGACCTCGACGTTCATCCCGCAGACCGCTCCCGGCGGCCAGCAGCGCAACGTGTTGTTCGGCTTCCTGGCGGCCGAGGCCGATGCCGGCACCAAGGCCGGAGTCAAGGGCGAGGGCTACGGCAAGCTCCGCCTGCTGGCCATCCCGCGTGAGCTCTCCGTGCCCGGCCCCGGCCAGGCACAGCAGAACTTCGACTCCAACGCCACGGTCTCGCAGGCGTTGAACCTGCTGCGCCAGGGCGCCTCGGAAGTGAAGAACGGCAACTTGCTCTCGCTGCCCGTGGGCGGCGGCATCCTCTATGTCCAGCCGGTCTACGTGCAGTCCTCCGGACAGACCTCGTACCCGACCCTGCGCAAGGTGCTCGTTGCCTTCGGCGACAAGGTCGGATTCGCGGACACCCTCGCCGAGGCCCTGGACCAGGTGTTCCAGGGGACCAGCGGCGCGGTCACCAGCGAAACCGGGACCGGAACCGGAGACGGCGACGAGGAGCCCGGAACACCTCCGGCCACGCAGACCGCAGAGCAGCAGCTCACCGATGCCCTGGGCGACGCCAACGCGGCGATCAAGGCCGGACAGGCCGCACTGGCCGAGGGCGACTTCGCCAAGTACGGCGCGGAGCAGACCAAGCTGCAGGATGCACTGGAACGCGCCACCGAGGCACAGGACGAATTGACGGGCGCCCCGGCTCCCACCGAGACCCCTGCGCCGTCCGAAACCCCGGCACCGTCCGAGTCCCCGGCGCCTTAAGGCACCGGCCACGGAGCAGTCCGGTGTCGCCCTGCCGGGCATGTGAGCAGGGCGACACCGCCAGGATTTGCTCCGGCGCGGCCCCGTGCGCGATGATTGACATATCGCCGCGGGGTGGAGCAGTTCGGTAGCTCGCCGGGCTCATAACCCGGAGGTCACAGGTTCAAATCCTGTCCCCGCCACGAAAGAAAGACCCCGACCGGGGAAATCCGGTCGGGGTCTTTCCTTGTCTGCGCCCGGGGGCTGCGGGCTCCGGCCTGGGTGGTGGGAGGCGTCACGTTGGTAAATTTCGCTGAAGCCGCTTTTCGATGCAGCAATCCATTGAAGTTGGCGTGCGTCTCGGTGGCATTCGCCGGGGAAACGCGAAAAACCGACGAAACCACGGGTCGATTAGGCGTGACGCGGGGGCGCTGGTACTGTTGTATCTACCGACGCGGGGTGGAGCAGTTCGGTAGCTCGCCGGGCTCATAACCCGGAGGTCACAGGTTCAAATCCTGTCCCCGCCACAAAAAATGATCCGCGGTCCTGCTACAGGGGCCGCGGATCATTTGTCTTGAGCGCACACAACCGGCCCGGATGCGGGCCGCGGGACACAACCGGGCACGCGCACGAAATGTCACCGAGGGCAGCCGGATGCGGGTGCCGTCGGTCCCCGGGTCCCTGCGCCGGGCCCCTTAAAATGCGGTGAAATGCCAATTGACCTGATATTTTGCCGTACACCCGGGCTGGCGTCATAGACTTGATCGGTAAGTTGTCGGCTTGGCATATGTCGAGCATTGTCGAGTCCATACGAGGTAAAGCCAACATGCCGAAGCAGCCAGCATCGAAAAAAGGTGTTCCGGCGAAGAATGCCGTTCCAGCTGACGCCGTGCGCCCAACGCCTGCCAAGGCCGCAGCTGCGGCAAACGGACCCGCGGCCGGGAAGACACCGCCGCCTGCCGGAACCACCAAGCCGGCTTCTGCCGTGAACAACGCACCCGCGTCGGCGAAATCGACAAACGGAACGCCCCGGTCGCCCGCGGCGGATACGAAGACGAAGCCAAGCCCGGCAACCTTCGGCAAGCCTGCCGGCTTTGTGGCGAAGCCCCCGAAGCCCGGAACCCCCGTTGCCGCCAAGCCCAAGCCGGAAAATGCCGCCCAGGCGACAAAGCCGGGCAACAAGGACCAGGTCCCCGCCCCGCAGGCCACAAGGACGCCGTCTCCGAAGACCGACGCGGCGCCCAAGCCCGGACCGATTGCTCCCGCCCAGGCGGAGAAGGGCAACGAGGCTCCGGCGCCCGCACCGAAGGCAAACGTGCCCTCGGCAAAGAGCGTCCCGGGTCCCAAGCCCCCGGCTCCGAAGCAGGCCCCAAAGGCCGCTGCACCCGGCCCGGTTGCTTCCCCCGCGCAGGGCAAGCCCGGCGCCCCGGCAACCAGCCAGGCCGCGTCCCCGGCAGCTCGTCCCGCAGCAGGCAATAAGCAAGCCGGCACGGCACGGACGGGGGTCTTCGACGGCCCGGTGAAGAATCCGGCAGCCCGCGAGGAACCCGCAAAAAGCCCGTTCCAGGCCACAGCATCGTCCGCGACAGAGGCGGCATCGCGCCCGGCGGCGGCCACACGGCCGGCCAAGGCCTCCGCGCTCAAGCCGGTCCCGGTGGAATCCGGGGCCGCCGCGCCGGAACCGCCAGCCACAGCAGCCTCCGACGCCGCAACCCCTGCAGCCGGCCCGGCCCGGGCACCGGATGCACCCGCGGAGGAACCGGAGGGCGCTTCCGCAACCGTGGCCGCACCCGATGCCGCGGGCCTGCCCCGGAACCGGGAAACCACCCCAACGGACAAGAAGATCCCGCAAACCGAGACCCCGGTTGCCGAGGAACCCGCGGGGGAGCAGCCCACGGCTGTTGCCCGGGACGCGGCAGTGCCCTCCCCGGCGGCTGGAACGCCCCGGGGCGGCGCCTCCCGTGGCATCGTGGTTGCACTGATGGTCGTGTCGTTCATCCTCGAAGTTGCACTGCTCGGTGCGCTTGGAATTTGGGGCCTGGTGGTACTGCCGCTGAGCACCGCGATGTCACTGATCGTCACCGTCGTGCCGTTGCTGGTCTTCTGGGCCGTCTTCATGTCGCCCAAGGCGAGCCTGCGCTTGCCCCAGCCCTACCACGCGATCCTGGCGCACCTGCTGTTTGCCACCGGTGCGGGGTTGCTGGCCGTCGCCGGACAACCGGTCCTGGCGGTGTGCATGGGAGTGCTGACCGCCATCAGCCTGGCGCTGACCGTTGCCGTCCGTGGCCAGAACGTGGCCGGCGGCAAGAAGGCCACCGGGCGCCGCGCCGCGCGCTAGGACGCCGCCGGCCGGTGCCGCATCCGGTGCCCGCCATTCGTGGGAATCGCCGGCCCCGACGTGCTGGCTAGGGCAGTACGGATGCCAGCAGTCCGCCGAGAAGCCCGGCAGCCAGTCCGGCACCAAGGGTCAGCCCGGTGTAGGACGCCGCCATCGCCCGGGCCCCGGAGCGCCACAGGGACACGGCCGCCACGATGAAAGTGCTCATGGTGCTCAGCCCCCCGCCGACGCCCAGCACCAAGGCCAGGAGCAGCAGCCCCGGCCAGGAGTCCAGGTCGCCCGGGTGCCAGGCGATTCCGTGGCCCGCGGCCCATGCCGCGCCCCCGCCGACCAGCAGGCAAGCCAGGGTGTTTGCCAGCAGGATGCCCAGCGGAAAGATCCGGGTGCCCGCGGCGGCGCGTCGGTGCTGCGCGGCCGAGAGCAAGACATCCAGCAGGTAGCGCAGCAACGCCCCGAACGCCCCGGCCAGGGCAATGAGCAGGAAGCCGGCGGGGCCAAGTGCATTCATGTGGTCCCGCCCGCGTCCGGGGTTCCGGGGTGCCGGGTGCCGGCCGCTGGCGCCGGACCCGGCGGTGCTCCGCGGTCCAGCACCCGTTCAACGACGGCCATGGCTGCCCAGGCCGCCGCCACGCACAGCACCAGCGAGATCGCCAGATCCAGCACGGCGGCACCCGGGGCCGCGCCGAGGGCGAAGAGGACCAGGGCGGAGAACGTCGTGAAGGCGCCCAGGAAGCCGGTGCCGACGCCGGCGCGCAGCCAGCCTGGCCCGCGACCGGTCACCTGCCAGTAGCTGGTCAGTGCGCCCAGGGCGGCGGTGCCCGCGACATTGATGGCCAGGGTGGCGGCCGGGAAGCCGGGGCCGTCGGGGAACCACAGGCCCAGGCCGACCCGCAGGCCGGCACCGCACAGGCCTCCGACGGCGACCGCGGCCAGGTTCCGGCCGGTGATCCGCGGTCCGGGCCTTGGCGGGGTTGCCTGGGGCGGGATGGCGTTGGGCGTCGCGTCGCGGCACGGCCTTGCGCTGCCGTGGGCCCCTTGCCCGCCCGGTGTCTTCGGTTCGTCCATTCCCGGCGCCCGGTACCGCTGCCTAGGTGTTGCTGGGCACGGGCAGCACCCACAGCATGGTCGCGTCGATCTCGCTGATCCGCGGATGCGGGAGCTCGATGGTGGCCCCCGGCCAGATGCCCAGCTCCGTGCACAGGCGCAGGAACGCGGGGTCCTCGTCGCTGATCCGGGACACGACGGCGGCGGTGGCCGCGCCGGCCGCCTGGAAGCGGTCAAGGCGGATCGCCGGGGGCATCGCCAGGGAGCCGTCGGGCCCGGGGATCGGGTCCCCGTGCGGGTCGGCGGCCGGGTGGCCCAGGCGTGCTGCCAGGGCCTCGATGAAGCGGGTGGAGACGGTGTGCTCGAGCTGCTCGGCCTCCTCGTGCACCTCGTCCCAGGCGTAGCCCAGCTCGTTGAGCAGGAAGGTTTCGATGAGCCGGTGCCGGCGCACCACGGACAGCGCGGCCAGGCGTCCGGCCTCGGTGAACGTGATGGCACCGTAGGGCGGGTGGACCAGCAGGTCCTTGCCGGCCAGCTTGGAGACCATCGAGGTCGCCGACGCCGGGGCCACGCCCAGCTGCGCGGCGATGTTCCCGGTGGTCACCGGGTCGTTCTCCCACTCGGTCAGCGCGTAGAGCGCCTTGAGGTAGTTTTCCTCGCTCGAGGTCAGCGGTGCCGGAAGCATTAGCGGCCGGCGTTCAGGATTTCCAGTGCGGCGTCGTGGACCAGGGAATTGCTGGCCACGGCGTTGCCGCCGTTGCAGCCATCGACGCCCTCCACCGAGGTGAAGCGGCCCCCGGCCTCACGCACGATCGGCACCAGGGCGGCCATGTCGTAGAGGTTCAGTTCGGGCTCGGCGGCCAGGTCCACGGCGCCCTCGGCGACCATGCAGTAGGACCAGAAGTCCCCGTAGGCGCGGGTTCGCCACAGCGAATCGGTCAGCTCGATGAAGTTCTCGCGCTGCCCGCGTTCCTTCCAACCGGTCAGCGAGGAGTAGGACAGCGAGGCGTCCTCGAGCTTGGCCACCGAGGAGACCTTCAGCTTGTGGGCGCTGGCCATGGAGCGGCCGGTGTAGGCGCCCATGTCCTTTGCGGCCCACCAGCGGCGGTTCAGCGCCGGGGCGGAGACCAGCCCGACGACCGGCTCCCCGTCGTCGATCAGCGCGATCAGCGTGGCCCAGACCGGCACCCCGCGCACGAAGTTCTTGGTTCCGTCGATCGGGTCGATGACCCAGTGCCGGTTGGACTTGCCGGTGGTGCCGAATTCCTCGCCGGTGATCGCATCGCGGGGCCGGGCGCGGGAGATGTGCGAGCGGATGGCTTCCTCGGCCGCCTTGTCCGCGTCCGAGACCGGGGTCAAGTCCGGCTTGGTCTCCACGACCAGGTCGACGGCGTTGAAGCGCGAGAGGGTCAGGGCATCGACCGAGTCGGCGATGACGTGGGCCAGGCGCAGGTCATCGTTATAGGTCATCACGTCGGTGTTCATAGGCTTAAACCTATCCCACCGAGCCCCGCCCGCCTCGCAGGATGCCACCGGGGGCGGCCGCACCTGCGGCGAACGGCCGGTGCCCGGGCCCGGAGGGACGCCCGGGCACCGCATGCTCAGGGCGCCCCGAGCTCCTTGGCCTCGGCGGTCTCGTCCTGGCCCAGCAGCCGGCGGTAGGACTCCAGCCGGGCAATGCCCACCGGACCGGCCTCCCCGGAGGCCACCCACGCATCCAGCGCGCACCTGGGCTCGGTGGCCTTGTGCGTGCAGCCGCGGGCGCACCGGTTGGCGACCGGAACCAGGTCGTCGAAGGCGTTGAGGATGTTCTCCGGGTCCACCAGCGCCAGCCCGAAAGAGCGGATGCCTGGGGTGTCGATGATCCACGAGCCGGCCGGGGCGTCGTCGATGCGCAGCGCCAGGGCCGAGGAGGAGGTGTGGCGCCCGCGCCCGGTGACGGCGTTGACGTTGCCGGTGGCCCGCTGGGCGCCGGTGAGCGCGTTGACCAGCGTGGACTTGCCCACGCCCGAGTGCCCGATGACCACCGAGACCTTCGAGGCGAGCATCTCGCGCAGTTCCTCCACCGGGGTGCCGGCCAGCCGGGCCGAGAGCCCGTCGGCGCTTCTGGCGTCGATGCCGGTGGCCGACTCGTCGGTGGTGCGCGAGACCACGATGTCGATGTCCAGGTGCCGGTAGTTCTCCAGGAACGGTTCCGGGTCCCGCACGTCGGCCTTGGTGATGCACAGCAGCGGGGCGATGCCCGCGTCGAAGGCCGCGACGATGGCACGGTCGATGAATCCGGTCCGCGGCTCCGGGTTGGCCGCGGCCACCACGATCACCAGCTGGTCGACGTTGGCCACCACGACGCGCTCGACCGGGTCGGTGTCGTCCGCGCTGCGGCGCAGCAAGGTGGAACGGTCTTGGATGCGCACCAGCCTGGCCAGGGTGTCCGGCTCCCCGGAGGTGTCGCCGACCAGGGCCACGAAGTCCCCGGGGACCACCGGGTTGCGGCGCAGCTCGCGGGCGCGGGCGGCGATCACGATCCGTTCCTCGGGGGTGTCCTCGTCGAGGATGGCGCGGTAGCGGCCGCGGTCCACCGTGATGATCCGCCCGATTCTAGCGTCCTCGTAGGCGGGGCGGTCCTTGGTGCGGGGTCGTGTGCCTTTTTTGTTGGGGCGGATGCGGACATCCGATTCGTCCCAGTCCCGTGTGCTGCGTGTCATGTGCTTAGTGTGCGGCCTTTCCGCTGGCGGCCAGCGTGGTCCAAAGTTCGGGGAAGTCGGGCATGGTCTTGGCGGTGGTCCCGATGTCCAGGACCTTCACCCCGGGCACGGCCAGGCCGATGACGGCCCCGGCGGTTGCCATGCGGTGGTCGGCGTAGGTCGCGAACGCCCCGCCGTGCAGCGGGGCCGGTTCGATCAGCAGCCCGTCGTCCAGCTCGGTGGCGTGGCCGCCGAGGTTGTTGATCTCGGTCACGAGCGCGGCGAGCCGGTCTGTCTCGTGCCCGCGCAGGTGCCCGATGCCGGTGAGCCGGGACTCGCCCGAGGCCAGGGCGCAGATGGCCGCCAGCGTCGGGGCGAGCTCGGAGGCGTCCGCGTAGTCGATGCCGGAGATCTCCGCCGGGCCGGTGAGCTCCAGGGTGCCGTCCGCGTGGTGCGTGACGCTCGCGCCCATGCGGGTGAGGATGGTGCGCCACTGGTCGCCGACCTGGGTGGTGGAGGCGGGCCAGTGCGGGACGCGGACCGTTCCGCCGGTGACCATGGCGGCGGCCAGGAAGGGGCCGGCGTTGGACAAATCCGGTTCCATCGTGCGCTCGAAGGCGCTGATGTTTCCGGGCTCGACCTTCCAGCTGCGCTCGTCGGGGCGGGTGATCACCACGCCGAGCTCGCGCAGCGTCGCCACGGTCATCTCGATGTGGTCGGGGCTGGCGATGCGGCCCTCGGCGGCGGTGATTTCCAGGCCGTGCTCGGTGCGCGCGGCCACCAGCAGCAGGGCGGAAATGAACTGCGAGGAACCCGAGGCATCGACAGTGATCCGGCCCCCGGCCAGGGACCCGGTGCCGGTGACGGTGGCCGGCAGCAGGCCGGGTTCGCCGTGTTCGGCCAGCGGGACGCCGAGGTCGGACAGCGCGTTGAGCACCGGGGCCATGGGCCGCAGCCGGGCGTGCGGGTCACCGTCGAAGGTGAAGGAACCGCGGGCCAGCGCGGCCAGCGGGGGAACGAAGCGCATAACGGTCCCGGCCAGCCCGCAGTCGATGTCGACGTGTCCCAGGTCGGCACCCAGATCCATGGGGGTGATGCGCAGCTCCAGGGTTCCGTCCGCCACCTGGCGGGTTTCGATGCCGGTGCCCAGGGCGCGCAGGGCGCCGATCATCAGGTCCGAGTCGCGGGAGGCCAGCGCGTTGGAGATGCGCGAGGGGCCCTCGGCCAGGGCGGCAAGCAGAAGATACCGGTTGGTCAACGACTTGGACGCCGGAACGACGACGGTTCCGTCAACGGGGAGTTCGGGGTGCGGGGCGTCCCACGCGGTGTCCAGGGTGTCTTGGGTGCTCAACGGCTGCCTCCGGGTCTCGGGTGCGCCGCGGGAGATTGGCCCGCGGCGGGGGTGGGGGGTCGGGAATGTGGGTCATGGGCGGTGGCGGCGCCGTTGCCGCTGGGGGCCGGGCCCGTGGGCCGGCGATCGGTGTGCCCTCGTGGCCCCAATTCTAGCCGCAGGCGGGGCCCGGGCGTGGAATAGAGTCGCGGGCTTGCGTGTTACCCCTGTATGGCGTGAACCGCGCAACGGGCAAGAACCGCTGGCGGGGCCGGTTGCGCCGGCACCGTACAGGAATTCCTAGGCAAGAGGCGGAGGACATATGGGAGTACTGCAGCTCGAAGCCCCGGCCCCGAGTGCATCGCGGCTACGCGTAGACTTGGCCGTGATGACCGAGAATATACAGGGCACCGACACTGTACCGGTAGCCGATGAGACCGAATCACAACGCCGCGAGCGCTTCGAGCGCGACGCACTGCAATATGTCGACCAGCTCTATTCCGCGGCCATGCGCATGGCGCGCAACCCCGCGGATGCCGAGGACCTGGTCCAGGAGGCCTACACCAAGGCGTATTCGGCCTTCCACCAGTACAAGCCCGGGACCAACCTGAAGGCCTGGCTGTACCGGATCCTGACCAACACCTACATCAACCTCTACCGCAAGCGCCAGCGCGAGCCGCTGCGCACCGGGACGGACACCGTCGAGGATTGGCAGATGGCCAAGGCCGCCGAGCACACGCCCGCGGGGCTGCGTTCGGCCGAGGTCGAGGCCCTGGACCACCTTCCGGACTCGGACGTGAAAAACGCGCTGCAGTCCATAGCCGAGGAATTCCGGTTGGCGGTGTACTTCGTGGACGTCGAGGGTTTCCCCTACAAGGATGCCGCGGAGATCCTCGGTGTGCCGATCGGCACGGTGATGTCGCGGTTGCACCGGGGACGAAAACAATTGCGAGAATTGCTCGCCGACTATGCGCATGAGCGCGGGATCGGTGCGGCAAAAAGGACCCAAGGGGCACCCACGCCCGGAGCGGAGAAGAAATAATGGGGGACTGCCAGTCATTGGGAGACTGCGACGACAAGCGCATCGTGCGTCTGTACGAGTACCTTGACGGAGCGTTGTCGCTGCAGGACCTCTCGGAGGTCAAGGCCCACCTGGAGCACTGTGCCGAATGCACCGAGGAATATGACCTGGAGTGCATCATCCGCTCGGTCGTGCGACGCAGCTGCCAGGAGATCGCGCCGGACACGTTGAAGTCGAAGATCATCACGCGGATTTCCGAGATCCGGGTCGAATCGGGCCACGCCTAGAAACATCGGGGCCACGCAGGAAAGCCCGCCACCAGGCACGGGGCACGCAAGAGGGCCGGAGTCCGTTTCATCGTCAGCTGACGATCAACGGGCTCCGGCCCTCTGGTCTTTCCGGGTGCGGCGTTCCTGCGGTCTGTGCCCGCGGCAACGCCGCCGCGTCCGGACTAGGTGTTGGGGCGCTTGCCGTGGTTGGCTCCGCCGCGCTTGCGATCCTTACGCTTACGTGCACGTTTGCTCATGTGAGGACTCCTTTGCAATTCCTGGTCCCAAGTTGGACTTTCCCCAGTCTGTCATAGACACCCGGCCGGACCCAAGAATACAAGTACGCCGCGAGAAAAATGTGTCAGCCGGCCCCTGGCTCGGGCAACCCCAGCCAGGAGTACCAGCCGCGGTGCAGCACCAGCCAGGCCATCAGCCCGTATCCGGCCTGCCCGGGCAGCCCGCCGTTCACCGACAGGTCGTTGCGCCACTGTGCGTGGTTCTGCAGCGGCGTGAAGGTGTCCACGTAGTGGTGCTTGCGGCGCGTGGCCACATCCGCGTAGACGTGGGAGAGCTCGGCCAGTCGCGCGTTGCGTTCCGGGTCAAGCCCGGGGGCCGGGCCCACGACCAGGGCCTTGATGCTCATCTGCGAGGCGGAGTCCAGGATGTTGGCCAGGTTCAGCCGGGAACGGGCGGTGGACAGGCCCAGGTCCAGGTCGCGGTCCGAGAGCGCGATGACCAGGCGGTTGTCGACGTTCTCGCCGAAGCGGCGGGAAGCCTCGTCGAACCAGCGGGTGCTCAGGGCCTCGGTGCCTTCCCCGGGTGCGGCCAGCGTGTAGCTCTCGATGCGGACCTCGGTGTTGGAGGTGCGTGCCAGCACCCGTCCATACCAGCCCAGTGCCCGCGGATCCCCGTGACCGGCCAGGAGCTCGTCGCCGATGGCGGTAAGTCGAATAGTGCGGTATTCCACGAAAGACCTTTCTCAGGGCGCGTACGCACCAACATTAGCAGTCGGTTAAGCGACCTCGGGGCGGGACACCGTCGATGTCCCGCCCCGAGGGCAATTTCCGCGGTCACATCACCCTTTGGGTGCGGACCGCCCGGCGCCGCCCTAGCGGGTGAACGCCTCGGTGATCAGGCGAGCCTGCTGGACCTCGTGGCGCTTGTGCGTGCCGGTGGAGGTCGCCGCCGAGGCCTTGCGCGAGACCAGGCGCACGGCCTTGCCCAGCTCGGCCGGCAGGTTCAGGCCGACGAACGGCCACGGACCCTGGTTGGCGGGCTCGTCCTGTGCCCAGACGGCCTCGGCGTTCGGGTACTTGGCCATCTCGGCCGCAATCGCCTCGGCGGGCAGCGGGTAGAGCTGCTCGACGCGCACGATTGCGGTCTTGGTGTCGTTGGCCTTGGTGCGGGCCGCATCCAGGTCGTAGTACAGGCGCCCGGAAACCAGCAGCACGCGGTCCACGTCGGCCGGGTTCAGGTTCGCGGTGTCCGGAATCACTTCCTGGAAGGTGCCGGTGGTGAAGTCCTCCACCGCGGAGGCGGCGGCCTTCAGGCGCAGCAGCTGCTTCGGGGTGAAGATGACCAACGGCTTGCGCGGACGGGCGTAGGCCTGGCGGCGCAACAGGTGGAAGTGGTTGGCACCGGTGGACGGCTGGGCCACGACCATGTTGTTTTCCGCGCACATCTGCAGGAAACGCTCGATGCGGGCCGAGGAGTGGTCCGGGCCCTGTCCCTCGTAGCCGTGCGGAAGCATCATGACCAGGGAAGAGCGCTGGCCCCACTTCTGCTCGGCGGAGGAGATGAACTCGTCGATGACGGTCTGGGCGCCGTTGACGAAGTCGCCGAACTGCGCCTCCCAGAGCACCAGGGCGTCCGGGCGCTCGACCGAGTAGCCGTATTCGAAGCCAAGGGCCGCGTATTCGCTCAACAGCGAGTCGTAGATCCACAGCTTCGCCTGGTCTTCGGCCAGGTTCAGCAGCGGGTACCACTCGTCCCCGTTGAGGCGGTCGTGGAAGACCGCGTGGCGCTGCACGAAGGTGCCGCGTCGCGAGTCCTGGCCCGCCAGGCGGACCGGCACGCCTTCCATGGACAGGGTGCCGAAGGCGGCGATTTCCGCCATGCCCCAGTCGATCCCGCCCTCGCGGCTCATCTTCTCGCGGCGCTCCAGGAGCACCTTGAGCTTCGGGTGGACGGTGAAGTCCTCCGGGATGGCCAGGTGCGCGGCGCCGATGTGCGCCAGGGTCTCGGCGGTGATGGCCGTGTCCTTGGCGTCGATCGAGGCTGCCTCGTCCTCGCGCTGGGCCGTGGGCAGCTCCAGGTCGTGGATGGCCGAGGTGCCCGGGGTGATGACCGGGATCGGGGAGGTCTGCGCCGCGTGGGTCTCGGCGAAGACGCGCTCCAGGCGCTGCTGGTAGTCGCGCAGTGCCTGGTCGGCCTCGTCCTGCGTGATGTCGCCGCGGCCGACGAGGGCCTCGGTGTACAGCTTGCGGGTCGAGCGCTTGGCCTCGATGAGGTTGTACATCATCGGCTGGGTCATCGACGGGTCGTCGCCCTCGTTGTGGCCACGGCGGCGGTAGCACACCATGTCGATGACGACGTCCTTGTTGAAGCGCTGGCGGTAGGCGAAGGCCAACTGCGCCACGTGGACCACGGACTCCGGCTCGTCGCCGTTGACGTGGAACACCGGTGCCTGGACCTGCTTGGCCACGTCGGTGGCGTACACGCTGGAACGCGAGTCGGTCGGTGCGGTGGTGAAACCGACCTGGTTGTTCACGATCACGTGGATCGTGCCGCCGGTCTTGTAGCCCTCGAGCTGGGAGAGCGTGAGGGTCTCGCCGACCACGCCCTGGCCCGCGAAGGCCGCGTCGCCGTGCACCAGGATCGGCAGGACGTTGAAGTCCTTGGATCCGGCGCGGTCCTGCTTGGCACGCACGATGCCCTCGAGCACCGGGTTCACGGCTTCGAGGTGCGAGGGGTTGGCGGCCAGGTAGACCTTGGTCTGGTTGCCCTGGTCCGAGGTGAAGGAACCCTCGGTGCCCAGGTGGTACTTCACGTCGCCCGAGCCCTGGACCGAGCCGGGGGTCGCGGTGCCCTCGAATTCGCGGAAGACCTGTGCGTAGGTCTTGCCGGCGATGTTGGTCAGCACGTTGAGGCGGCCGCGGTGCGCCATGCCGATGGCGACCTCGTCCATGCCGGCGTCCGCGGCGTCGGACAGGATCCCGTCGAGCAGCGGAATCAGGGATTCGCCGCCTTCCAGGGAGAAGCGCTTCTGGCCGACGAACTTGGTCTGCAGGAAGGTCTCGAAGGCCTCAGCGGAGTTCAGCTTGGCCAGGATGCGCAGCTGCTCTTCGCGGGTCGGCTTGGTGTACGGGTGCTCCAGCTCGTCCTGGAACCACTTGCGTTCCACCGGATCCTGGATGTGCATGTACTCGATGCCGATGGTGCGGCAGTAGGCGTCGCGCAGCACCCCGAGGATGTCGCGCAGCAGCAAACGGTCGGCCCCGCCGAAGCCGCCGGTGACCCATTCGCGGTCCAGGTCCCACAGCGTCAGGCCGTAGGTCTGGATGTCCAGGTCCGGGTGGCGGCGCTGGACGTATTCCAGCGGGTTGGTGTCGGCCATCAGGTGGCCGCGCACGCGGTAGGAGTGGATCAGCTGCTGGATGCGCGCGATCTTGTTGACCTGAAGCTCGACGTCGACCTGGTTGTCGACCGCCCAGCGGACCGGCTCGTAGGGGATGCGCAGCGCTTCGAAGATCTCGTCGTAGAAGCCCTGCTCGCCCAGCAGCAGAGACTCGACGAGCTTGAGGAACTCGCCGGAGCCGGCGCCCTGGATGACGCGGTGGTCGTACGTGGAGGTCAGCGTGATGACCTTGCCCACGCCCTGCAAGGCAACGGTGGACTCGGCGGCGCCGCGGAAGGCGGCCGGGTACTCGAGGGCGCCGACGCCCACGATGGTGGCCTGGCCCTTGGACAGGCGCGGGACCGAGTGCACGGTGCCGATGCCGCCGGGGTTGGTCAGCGAGACGGTGGTGCCGGCGTAGTCGTCGGCGGTGAGCTTGTTGGCGCGTGCGCGCTTGATCAGGCCCTCGTAGGTGTCCCAGAATTCGGAGAAGGACAGGGTTTCGGCGGCCTTGATGTTGGGAACCGCGAGCATGCGCGAGCCATCGGGCTTGGGCATGTCGATGGCGATGCCGAAGTTCACGTGGGCCGGCTGGATCGCCATCGGCTTGCCGTCGATCTCGGCGTAGGTGACGTTCTGCGAGGGGAAGAGCTTCAGGGCACGGATCACGGCGAAGCCGATGATGTGCGTGAAGGAGATCTTGCCGCCACGGGCGCGCTTGAGGTGGTTGTTGATGACCACGCGGTTGTCGATCAGGGCCTTGGCCGGGACCGCACGCACCGTGGTGGCCGTCGGAACGGTCAGCGACTGCTCCATGTTGGTGGCGATGGCCTTGGCCGGGCCGCGCAGCTGGGTGCGCTTTTCCTCGCCCGATGCCGAGGTGCCGGTGCCCTTGGGCAGCTGCGCCGGGATCGGCTGGGACTTGGTGGCCGGGGCCGGGTCGGCCGGGACGCGCGGTGCGGCTGCAGCGGCGGAACCTGCGGTGGAGGATTCCGCGGAGGCGCTGGGCATGGTGCCGGTGACGTCAACGACGCGGGCCTGAGTTGCGGCGCGCGGTGCGGCCGGAGGGGCAGCCGGTGCCGGGGTCGCAGCGACCGGAACCTCCGCTGCCGGGGGTGCGGCGGCCTGATCCGAATTGAGGGACGCGAAGATGTCCCACCATTTCTTGTCTACCGAGTTCTTGTCCTTGAGGAACTGTTGGTACAGCTCATCGACTAGCCATTCGTTCCCGCCGAACTCTTCGGTGAGTCGGTGGTGCGATTGATCTGGCACGGTATTACGCCTCTTCTCCCTGTATTTCCGTTTGTCCAAGCGCCTTCGAGCGGAAACCCGTCACGAGGGCATAGTTCTAGACCTGCTAAGTAGTCTAGTGACTAATCCGCGCCGGATGGGAACCAATGAGCCGGTTATCACATGCGTGGCGCGCCGAACGGCGATTCAAGCGACCGGGCTCACACCCGGGGCCCGCGGTGCACGATTCGGGGCAGCGGGGGGACGGCGCGAGCGGGTGCCGGACCCGGGGAACGGCGCATGTGCTCAAGTCGCGGTTCAGATACACTGGCATTGTTATGGACAGCCACTCTCTGTGCCGGCCAGTCGTGAAATCACGCGGTGCCGGCCATACATGTCATTGCTCGCCCAGTTCGGTCTCCCCATCGGAGCCTTCTTGTTGCCGGCGCACACACCCTAGGTTTCCGGGCCGCGGCGTTTCCGCCCCCCGAATCCGCCCCGCCGGCGGGGCGGTGAAACACTAGATGGAATGGTTGCTGCTGGCCCTTGGCCTGCTGCTGATCCTGGGCACCGGCTTCTTCGTCGCCGTCGAATTCTCCCTCGTCGCCCTCGACCAGGCCAACGTGCAGGAAGCAGTGGATGCGGGGGACACCAAGGCCATTGCCTTGCTGCACTGCCTCAAGTCGCTCTCCACGCAACTTTCCTCCTGCCAGCTGGGCATCACCCTGACGACGCTGCTGACCGGCTACGTCATCGAACCATCGGTGGGCAAGCTGCTCCAGGGCCCGCTGCTGGCCCTCGGGCTCGGGGACTCCGCAGTGCCGGTGTCCCTGGTCGTGGCGATGCTGCTGGCCACGCTGCTGTCGATGGTCATCGGCGAACTGGTCCCGAAGAACCTGGCCATCGCCAAGGCCTTCGACATCGGCCGCGCGCTCGCCCGGCCGCAATTGATCTTCACCGCCGTCTTCAAGCCGGCCATCGTGCTGCTCAACGGCTTCTCCAACAAGGTCCTCCACCTGTTCGGGCTCGAGGTCAAGGAGGAGATCTCCGGGGCGCGTTCCCCGGCCGAGCTGGTCTCGCTGGTGCGCCGCAGCGCGGAACTGGGCACCCTGGACAAGGATGCGGCGCTCTTCGTCGACCGCACCGTGCGCTTCTCCGAACGCTCGGCCGCCGACGTGATGACCCCGCGCACCCGGATGCAGACCATCGACCACACCGCCCACGTCCAGGAGGTCATCGAGCTGGCCAAGCAGACCGGGTACTCCCGCTTCCCCGTCACCGACGGCTCCTCGGACGAGATCAAGGGCGTGTGCCACGTCAAGACCATCATTGCCATCCCGCGCGACAAGCGGGCCGGCAAGGAGGTCGGCGAAAACAAGACCCCGGTGATCTTCGTCCCGGAAACCGTGCACCTGGACACGCTGCTGGTGCAGCTGCGCGGCGCAAACCTGCAAATGGCGATCGTGCTTGACGAATATGGCGGAACCGCCGGAATGGTCACCTTGGAAGACCTGATTGAGGAAATCGTCGGCGAAGTCGCCGACGAGCACGACTCCGCGGGGCCCGAGGTGCGCCAACTGCCCGACGGCTCCTGGATGATCCCGGGCATGTTCCGCCCGGACCAGCTCAACGAGCTCATCGGCGAGGTCGAGATCCCCGACGACGCCGCCTACGAAACCGTGGGCGGGTTCGTGATGGCCGAACTGGGCCGGATCCCGTTCCTCGGCGACGAGGTCGACACCGAGGGCGGCGCCTTCACCGTCACCGCGCTGGACAAGCGCCGCGTCGCGGAACTGCACTTCGTGCCGCGTCCGCCGCAGCCTTCCAGGGATTCCAGGTCGGCCAGCGCCTCGAGCGCCGCCTCGGCCCCCAGCCCCGACGAAGCAGTGGGGGGACGGGCATGAGCGATATTTCCGGCCTGCTCTGGCTGATAGTCCTGTTGCTGGGCAACGCGTTCTTCGTCGCGGCGGAATTCGCCGTGATGTCGGCCCGCCGCTCCCAGATCGAACCGCTGGCCGACGCCGGGGACAAGCGTGCCATCCGTGCGCTGAAGGCCATGGAGCAGGTCTCCATCATGCTCGCGGTGTGCCAGCTGGGCATCACCGTGTGCTCGCTGCTGATCCTGAACGTCGCCGAACCTGCCATCCACCACCTCTTCGTGGTGCCGCTGCAGTTCCTGGGCCTGACCGAGGCGCTGGCCGGGACCATCGCCTTCCTGCTGGCCCTGTTCATCGTCACCTTCCTGCACGTGACCTTCGGCGAGATGGTGCCGAAGAACATCTCGGTGTCGATGGCCGACAAGGCGGTGCTGCTGCTGGCCGGGCCGCTGTTGTGGCTCTCGGTTGGCGTGCACCCGATCGTGGTCTCGCTGAACTGGATCGCCAACCGCTTCCTGCACCTGATGGGCATCGAGCCCAAGAACGAGGTGAACTCCGCGTTCACCGCCGCCGAGGTGGCCTCGATCATCGCCTCCTCGGCGCGCTACGGCACGCTGGAGGCCGACGACGCGATCATGCTGCGCAAGGCGCTGGAGTTCTCCGACCTCACCGCCGCCGGCACCATGGTCGGCCGCGACCAGGTCGTCGCCCTGGAGCAGGGGACCACGGTGCAGGAGTTCGAGCGCACCGTGGGCCGGACCGGCTTCTCGCGCATCGTCATCGCGCGGGACGGGGAATTCGTGGGCTACTGGCACATGAAGGACGTCATGGCGCTGCCCGACGAGCGGTACCGCGAACCGGTCACCGACATCGAGCTGCGCCCCATGGGCGTGGTGGCCGGCGACGCGGAGATCGAGGATGCGATGGAGCAGATGCGCGCCGACGGCAAGCACCTGGCCCGTGTCGTCGACGGAACCGGCGCCACCCTGGGGATCCTGTTCCTCGAGGACGTGCTGGAGCAACTGGTCGGGGAAATCGACGACCAGAACCAGAAGCGCGGCATCCGCCGGGAAAACCGCAGCGCCCAATAATGCGAATGACTCGCAATTGAGATAGTCTGGGTCTGCTGGTTTTCCCCGAAAGGTCCCGTACCCACCGCATGAACACACCACTTCGCGCCCTCGCCGCCGCCGCCTGCCTCCTGCTGCTTTCCGCCTGCGCCACCGCGCCGGGGGGCCAAGGCGCGCAACCCGGCGGCGAGGCGGTGCTTGAGGTGGTGGCATCCACCTCGGTGTATGCCGACGTGGCCCGCGCGGTCGGCGGGTCCGACGTGCACGTGGGCGCCCTGGTGGACAAGACCTCCCAGGACCCGCACTCCTACGAGGCCACCGCCCGCGACAAGCTCGCGGTGTCCAAGGCCGATGTCGTCATCGCCAACGGCGGGGGATATGACCCGTTCATGGACGCGCTGGCCCAGGGCCTTTCGCTTCCCGACGGCGCGATGATCCACGCGGTGGACTTCCAGGCTGGGCACGGCGAGGCCGCCGGCGCAGCCGCGCCCACCGCGCAGGACCATGCCGGGCACGACCACGCGCAGGGCAACGAGCATGTCTGGTTCGACGTGCACACCGTCGGCGCGCTGGCCCGCGGCCTGGCCGCCGAGTACTCCAAGCTCCTGCCCGGCAAGTCGGCCCGGTTCACCGCCGCGGCCGACGCCTTCGACAAGCGCATCGATGCGCTGGCCGGGCGCATCGACACGTTGCGGGCCACCGCCCAGGGCAAGAAGTTCGCGATGACCGAACCGCTGGGCTTCTACCTGCTCACCGAAGCCGGGATGGTCGACGGAACCCCCGCCGGGGTCAGTGCCGCGATGGAAGCCGGCGAGGACGTGCCCCCGCTGCTGCTCAGGCAGCTGGCCCAGGGGCTCGAATCGCACGAGTTCGCGGTGCTGGCCCTGAACACCCAGACCTCCGGGCCGCAGACCGAGAAGGTGGCCGCGCTGGCGACGGCCGCCGGGGTCCCGGTGCTGGATCTGACCGAAACCCTGCCCGACGGGCTCAACTACATCACCTGGATGGAATCGAACGTGCAGCAACTCGAGGTGGCCCTTGGCCGCTAGCCCCAGCCCCGCGCCGGGCGCCCCGGCCAAACCCGCACCCGAACCGGTGGTGCGCCTGCGCGGCGCCTCACTGCGCTTCGGAAACCGCCTGCTCTGGGACGGGCTGGACCTGGACATCGCCCCGGGCGAGTTCCTGGCCGTGCTGGGCCCCAACGGGTCGGGCAAGACCACCATGCTGCGCACCCTGATGGGCCTGCAGGAACTGTCCTCCGGCACCGTCGAGGTCGCCGGGCGGCCCGCGACCCGCGGGTCGCGGCAGGTCGGCACCATCCCGCAGCAGCGATCCTTCGACGACAACACCCCGCTGCGCGCCCGCGACCTGGTCGCCCTGGGCATCGACGGGCACAAGTGGGGCATCCGGCTGGGCCGGGCGAAGATGCGCAAGCGCGTGGACGAGCTGCTGGAACTGGTCGGCGCCACGTCCTACGCCGAGCGCCCGGTCGGGGTCCTGTCCGGGGGCGAGCAGCAGCGCCTGCGCGCCGCCCAGGCGCTGGCCGACGACCCGCGGCTGCTGCTCTGCGACGAGCCGCTGCTCTCGCTGGACTTGCACCACCAGCAGGCCATCTCCTCACTGATCCACCGGCAGGCCTGCGACCACGGCGCCGCGGTGGTCTTCGTGACCCACGAGATCAACCCGATCCTGCAATACGTGGACCGGGTGCTGTACCTGGCCGGAGGGCGCTTCCACGTGGGAACCCCCGAGGAGGTCATGAGAAGCGAGGTGCTCTCCGAGCTCTACGGCAGCCCCATCGAGGTCTTCGAGTCCAACGGCCGCATCGTGGTCGTCGGCATGCCCGAGACCGTCACCCACGCCGACCCGCAGCATCGCGCGCACCCGCTTCAAGGAGCCTAGGAACCATGGACCTATCCGAGATCTGGAGCACCGTCTTCAGCTTCGAAGACTACGCCGAGATCCTGCCGCTGGTCTCCAACTCGCTGATCGCCGGGGCCCTGCTGGGCCTGGTGGGCGGGATGATCGGCATCTTCGTGATGCTGCGCGACATGGCCTTCGCGGTGCACGGCATCGCCGAGCTTTCCTTTGCCGGGGCCGCGTTCGCGCTGCTCATCGGCGCCAACGTGGTCGTCGGATCCCTAATCGGATCGGTGCTGGCCTCGCTGGTGCTGGGCCTGATGGGCGCCGCGGCCAAGGACCGCAACTCCATCATCGGGGTGCTGATGCCCTTCGGGCTGGGCCTGGGGATCCTGTTCCTGGCGCTCTACCAGGGCCGCAGCGCCAACAAGTTCGGGCTGCTCACCGGGCAGATCGTCGCCGTCGACACCGTCCAGCTGGGCGTGCTGGCGGTGTGCTCCCTCATCGTGATGGTGGCGTTGGTGGCCATGTGGCGCCCGCTGACCTTCATTTCCGTGGACCCTGCCGTGGCGGCGGCCCGCGGCGTCCCCGCCGGCCGGCTCTCGGTCGCATTCATGGTGGTCCTCGGCCTGGCCGTGGCGCTGTCGATCCAGGTGGTCGGCGCGCTGCTGGTCCTGGCCCTGCTGATCACCCCGGCCGCGGCGGCCATCCGGGTGACCTCCAACCCAGTGCTCACCGTCAGCCTCTCGGTGGCCTTCGCCATGACGTCGGTGGTGGGCGGCATCCTGCTGGCGTTGGCCGGGTCGCTGCCGATCAGCCCCTACGTCACCACGATCTCGTTCCTCATCTACGTGGTGTGCCGGCTCATCGCCTGGCGCCGGGAGAAGGTGCGGCACACCGAGAAGATGGCGGCCATGGCCGCCTGAGGCCCGGGGAGGGAAGAGGTGTTGACTCCGCGGCTGCGGCACCCCAGTCTTGTCGTGGGATTCGGGCCCCGAATCCGGTGCCACATCAGTGAACGAGGCGAGTCCCGTGGACACGAACAAGGAACTGCAAGCCATCATCCGCCAACCCGGGGAGGGGGAACGCCGTTGGTTCTCCGGCGGCGGGGTTCACATCTGGAAGGCCACCGAGGCGCAGACCGCGGGCGCCTTCCTGCTCTTTGAGGACCGGCTTCAGAAGGGCAAGGACACGCCCCTGCACACGCATCCGGAGTCGGATGAAACGATGATCGTGCTCAGCGGCGAGATCGTGATGCACCTGGACGGCCGGGAAACGAGGATCGGTGCCGGCGGCCTGGTGATGGCGCCGCGGGGGATGCCGCATGCGTTCAAGGTGACCCGGGACGGAACGCGGGTGCTGTGCCTGCACACCCCCGGAGTCTGCCAGGCGTTCTACCTGGAGGCCAGCGTGCCGCTTCAAGACGGCGATCCGGGCACCGGCGAGGTCGATTTCGGCAGGGTCATGGAATCCGCACGGCGCAACGGGGGCATCGAGATCCTCGGTCCCTCGCCGTTTGCCGCCCCGGAGACCTGAGCGGGATCCGGGTCTCCCGGCTTGCGGGAACCGGCACGACAACGGGGGACGTCCCCGGCGGCGCCGGGGCGGCGGGTTGCGGAGCTAGCTGGTCCCGGCAGCCTGGCTTGCCGAGCAGGCCGGGCACAGCCCGTAGATCTCCACGGTGTGGGTGGGTTCGGTGAAGCCGTTCTCCTCGGCCACCCGGGCCGCCCACTTCTCCACCGCGGGCGCCTCGACCTCGACGGCCTTGCCGCAGGTCCGGCACACCAGGTGGTGGTGGTGGTGCTCGATGACGCACTGGCGGTACATCGCCTCGCCCTCGTTGTTGCGCAGCACGTCGACCAACCCGTCCTCCGCCATGGAAAGCAGCAGCCGGTAGACGGTGGCCAGGGAGACCTTGTCGCCCTCGTCGAGCAGCCAGCGGTGCAGTTCCTGTGCCGTCACGAAGTCATCGACCTGGCCCAGGGCGGCATTCACTGCCAGGCGCTGCTTGGTCACCCGCTGTTCGGTTCCTCGCCGCGTGGTCGCAGGATTCGTCATGTGTTGGAGCACTCCTTGAAAGATGGGCACTGCGTCCGCACGCTGCGCGCCTCGGGCCGGCTGACCGGCTGAAGAACAGCGCCCGGGGCACGCCCCGATCGGACACCTTGAGTTTACCAGCGGGCCCGCACGCCGGGTGGTTCCGCGCCCGGCACCGCGGGGCGGCCGGCCATCCACGGGTCCCGCGGTGCGAAGCACGGGCCCCTATGCAGCACCCGCGCAGCCTGCCTAGGCTGGGGCCATGGAGATTACCAAGTTCAACCATTCATGCATCCGCGTCAGTTCCGGGGGCCGGTCGCTTCTCATCGACCCGGGAACCTTCTCGCCGCTGGAGCGGGCGCTTGAGGGGGCCGAGGCCATCCTTGCCACCCACGTGCACGCCGACCACCTGGACGTGGAAGCCGTGGTGGCGGCCATGGGCCGCGATGCGAAGCTGGCCTTCCACGGACCGGCGGCACTGGCCGCGTCCGTGCTGGCCGCCGCCACCCAGGCGTCGGTTCCCGATGCCGCGGCGCGGATCCACGGGCTCGGGCCGGGCGAGGTCTTCGAGGCCGCGGGGATGGGGATCTCCACGCACGGCGGGATGCACGCGGTGATCCACCATTCGCTGCCGGTCGTGGCCAACATCGGCTACTTCATCGACCGGACGCTCTACCACCCGGGCGACAGCTACCAGGTGCCCGAGGGGATCGAGGTGGGAACGCTGCTGGTTCCGGCCCATGCCCCGTGGGCGAAGATCGGGGAGACCATCGAGTTCCTGGCCATGGTCAACGCGGCGGACAACATCCCGATCCACGACGGGCTGCTCAACGAGCGCGGCCTGTCCCTGGTGGACGGGCACCTGGGCCGGGTCGCCGCGGAGCACGGGTTGGGCTACCGCAGGATCCCCAACGAGACCCCGGTGGCGTTGGGGCGGCGCTGACCCGGGAAGTCCCGTGTCCCCGGATGGCTGCTCCCTTGGTCCGGCCGCGGGGCGGCTACTCCCAGCGGCCGGTTTCCAGGAGGCGTTCGATCCGGCCCGCGTAGGGTTCCGGGTCCAGCCCGGCGGCCTTGAGCCAGCCGGCATCGTAGTAGGAGGTCGCGTAGCGCTCCCCGTTGTCGCACAGCAGCGAGACGACCGACCCCGTTTCGCCGGCGGCGAGCATGTTCGCCACGACCTGCCAGGCCAGCCAGAGGTTGGTCCCGGTCGAGGGCCCCGCGCACAGGTGCGCAAAGTCCTGCAGGTGGCGCATCGCGGCGACCGAGGCGGCATCGGGCACCGTGGCCATGAAGTCGATGACCCCCGGCACGAAGCTGGGCTCCGGGCGGGCCCGCCCGATGCCCTCGATGCGGCTGGCGGTGCCGGTGGCGGCACCCGCGTCGCCGCCGGAAACCGCCGCCTTCCAGGCCGGCAGAAATGCCGAGCCCTCGGGGTCCGCCACGGCCAGGCGGGTGGCATGGCGGTGGTAGCGGGCATAGCGGCCGATGGTCGCCGAGGTGCCGCCGGTTCCGGCGCCCACCACGATCCAGGACGGCACCGGGTGCTCCTCCATCGCCAGCTGCTGAAAAATCGACTCGGCGATGTTGTTGTTCCCGCGCCAGTCCGTGGCCCGCTCGGCGTAGGTGAACTGGTCCATGTAGTGGCCTCCGGTGGCCGCGGCCAGCCGCTCGGATTCCGCATACACGTCCGAGGGGTCATCGACCAGGTGGCAGGAGCCCCCGGTGGCCTCGATGAGCGCGATCTTCTCCGGGGAGGTTCCCGCGGCCATCACCGCGATGAACGGCAGGCCCAGCAGCTTGGCGTAGTACGCCTCGGAGACCGCGGTGGACCCGGAAGAGGCCTCCACGATCGTGGTGCCCTCGGTGATCCACCCGTTGACCAGGCCGTAGAGGAACAGGGAGCGGGCCAGCCGGTGCTTGAGGCTGCCGGTGCGGTGCGTCGACTCGTCCTTCAGGTACATCTCGATGCCCCACTGCCGGGGCAGCTCGAGCTTGTGCAGGTGGGTGTCGGCCGAGCGCATCGACTCGGCCTCGATGGTGCGTACCGCCGCATCGACCCAGTCACGGGTTCCGGAGGGGCGGGGCAGCGAAATCAAAGGCGTTGTATCCACCCGAGCAAGCCTACCGAACCGCCGTGTGGCGCGGCGCCCGACGCGCGCCCGTGGCGGAAGGCGGACGGCGGACGGCGGGCGCGGGCGGGGAACTAGGCTGGATCCCACGAGGGGCCCACGGGCCGAGGCCGCAAGCGAAGGGACACCGCCGCACATGGGCGAGGAACGAAAGACATTGATCCGGGCCGGGGAACTGGCCGCACTGCTGGCATCCGGGGCCGACACCGTGCTGCTGGATGTGCGCTGGGCGCTGGGCGATGCGCACGGCCGGGAACACTACGAGGCCGGGCACATCCCCGGTGCGCTCTTCGTCGACCTGGAAACCGGGCTCTCGGCACCTCCCGCGCCGGGAGCCGGCCGCCACCCGCTTCCCGAGGCGCACGACCTTGCCGCCTCCGCCCGCCGCTGGGGCATCAACGAGGATTCGACCGTGGTGCTCTACGACGGAACCGGCGGATTGGCCGCGGCCCGCGGCTGGTGGCTGCTGCGCCACGGTGGTGCCGCCGACGTCCGGGTGCTGGACGGGGGAGTCCAAGGGTGGGAAGCCGCCGGGCACGTGCTGGAAACCGGGAGGAACACCGCGGCCCCGGGCAACGTCCGCCTGGGCTGGGGGCACATGCCGGTGATCGACATCGATGCGGCCGCCGCGTTCCCGGGACACGGGATCCTGCTCGATTCCCGCGCCGCGGAGCGCTACCGGGGCGAGGTCGAGCCGATCGACCCGCGCGCCGGGCACATCCCCGGGGCACGCAGCCGCCCCGCCACCGAGAACCTGGGGGCCGACGGGCACCTGCTGGCACCTGGCCCGCTGGCCGCGGCCCTGGGGGAGCTTGGCGTGCAGCCCGGTGCCGGCTCACAGGATATTGCGGCATATTGCGGCTCGGGCGTCACCGCCGCGCACCAGGTCCTCGCGCTGGAAACCATCGGAGTGCGCGCGGCGCTCTACCCCGGGTCATGGTCGCAGTACAGCGCCGATCCGGCCCGGCCGGCCGCCACGGGCACCACCCCGTGACCGGCCGGATCCCGGCGTGAAGCGCGGCCGCTGGCTCCGGGCCCGGGGCCGCGGTAGGTTCGAAGCATGATTGGTCGACCGAAGCCCCCGCCCCTTGACACCGCCGCCAGGCTGCACGAGCGCGAACGCAGCCGGGTCCCGGCCGCGGCCATGGCCCCGGAGGCGGTGCCGGCGCTGGGCATCGCACGGGCCGGCGGGCCGGTGGTGCCCATGCTGATCCACCGCCGCGAACCCGGTCCGCGCGACGTGGTCATCGAGATCGAATTCTGCGGGCTGTGCCATTCCGACGTGCACACCGGGCGCGGGGAATGGGGCACCAAGCGGCTGCCGCTGGTTCCCGGGCACGAGATGGTCGGCATCGTCTCGCAGACCGGCAACGCGGTCGCCGACCTGGACGTCGGCACCCGGGTGGGGGTCGGTTGCCTGGTGGATTCCTGCCGCGAATGCGGGGAATGCCGCGCTGGCCTGGAGCAGTTCTGCACCAGGTCGGTGGCAACCTACGGCGGGCACGACGCCCGCACCGGCGAATACACCCAAGGCGGGTACTCCACGCGCATCGTGGTGGACGCCGGCTACGTGCTGCGGATCCCCGCGGCGCTGGATCCGGCCGCGGCCGCACCGCTGCTCTGCGCCGGGATCACCACCTACTCGCCGCTGCGCCACCACAACGTGGGGCCCGGCAGCCGCGTGGGGGTCCTGGGCCTGGGCGGGCTGGGGCACATGGCCGTGAAGCTGGCCGTCGCGATGGGCGCCGAGGTCACCGTGTTGACCCGCGGGGACGCCAAGCACGACTCGGCGCTGGCCCTGGGCGCACACACGGTCATCGACACGCTGGATGCGGCCGCGCTGCGCGGGATCCGCGACACCCTGGACCTTCTCATCGACACGGTCTCGGCCCCGCACGAGGTGGGCCCCTACCTCAAGGCGCTGCGCCGCGACGGCGCCTTGGTCCAGCTCTCGCTGCCCGATGGCCCGATGCCGGGGTTCGACACCCGGGAGCTGGTCCACAAACGGCTGAGCTACACCGGGTCGTTGATAGGCTCGATCGCGCAGACCCAGGAAATGCTCGACTTCTGCGCCGAACACCAGGTGGCGTGCGAGATCGAGCTGACCGGGGCGCAGCACATCAACGAGGCGTGGGACCGGATGGTCGCAGCCGACGTGAAGTACAGGTTTGTCCTGGATGCCGCCACCTTGCGCGGCAACGACCACATGGAGGGTGCATGAGCACGCTGTTTACCAAGATCATCGACGGCCAGATCCCCGGGCGCTTCATCTGGAAGGACGAGCACTGCGTCGCGTTCCTGACCATCGGGCCGATCACGCACGGGCACACCCTGGTGGTGCCGCGCGAAGAACTCGACAAGTGGACCGAGGCCCCGGCCGAATTGATGACACACCTGGTCGATGTGGCGGGCAAGATCGGCCGCGCCCAGGTTCGCGCTTTCGCCTCCGAGCGTGCAGGGCTGATGATTGCCGGGTTCGAGGTCCCGCACCTGCATGTGCACGTGTGGCCGACCAACTCGCTGGCCGACTTCGACCTGGCACGGGCAGACACCAACCCGGATCCCGCCAGGATGGATGCCAACGCGGCCAAGCTGCGGGCGGCGCTGCGCGAGGACGGCCACGGGGACCTGGTTCCCGAGGCCTGAGGCCTGAGGCCGCGGCCCGATGTCCGGGGGACCGGCGCCCGGGGCTGGTTCCTGCGGCCGGCACCCGTAACGCACAGGAGGCTGCCCGGTTCGACCACGTGGTCGAACCGGGCAGCCTTTGTCGTCCACCGCTTTGCCGTCCGGCAGTTACTTGGCCGCGGCCAGCCCCTCGCGCATGGCCGCGCGGATCCGCTTGGCGGACACCGAGTAGGCGGTGCCCAGCTCCTGGGCGAAGAGCGAGACCCGGTATTCCTCGAGCATCCACTTCACCGCGGCCAGTTGCGCCGGGGTGCGGGCACCGGGGACCAACTGCCCGAGGGCCGCATCGTATTCGTCCTCCAGCGACTGGATGTCCAGGGTCGCGGCGTTGTCCCGCGCCAGGTGCCCGGTGCCGAGCTTTTCCAGGCGCTTCTCGATGGCGGAGATGTAGCGCGGCAGCTGGGCCAGTTGCGCGTAGCCGGTCCTGGCCACGAACCCCGGGTAGACCAGCTGCTCGAGCTGGGACTTCACGTCGTTCAACGCATTGACCAGGGCCAGCGAGGAGGCGGACTTGATGTCCTTGTTGATCCGCCGGGTCCCGGAAAGCACCTTCTCCACGATCGCGGTCACGGTGAAGACCGTGTCGATCAACTCCGCGCGCACCTTCTCGTACAGGGCGTCGAACGCCACCTTGGTGAAGGGCAGGGCGGCCGGAACCAGCTTGTCCACCGCGGCCATGGTGCAGTCGCGGATCAAGGCCTCGACGCTGCCGTGCGGGTTCTGCGTGAAGACCAGCTTTTCGGTGTTGTTCAGGTGGTCAAGGACGTAGCGGGAGGGCGAGGGGACCTTGAGCAGCAGCAGCCGGATGACCCCGGTGCGGTGGGCGGCCATTTGCTCGGCCCGGTTGCGGAAGACCGTCAGGCGCACGTCGGTGCCCGTATCCAGCAGTGCCGGGTAGGCGGTGACCTGTTGCCCGGCGACCTCGGTGACGACCTTTTCGGTGATGGTCCCGGCCAGGCCGAGCCCGGTGTCCCACTCGGTCAGCCCGCTGCGTTCCCACACCGTGGTGGCCACGGCCGTGGCTCCGCCGGGACGCGAGGCGGACTTCTGCCCGCGCACCTTCGCGTTGCCGGCCGTGCCCCGTGCCGGAGCCGATGCAGCACCCGGGGCGCGGCCCGAGGCGTTGCCGGAGGCGTTGCCGGAGGCGGCCGCGGAGGGCAGCGCGGCACCGGGCTTGATGCCCAGCGAGCGGGCCAGGGCCGAGCGGTTGGCCGCCGCCAGGGTCTGCTGCAGCACCGCCAGCTCCTGGGACTCGTCCAGGATCTTCGCCTCGGCGTCGATGACGGTGAAGGTGAAGCGCAGGTGCGGCGGCAGCGCGTCCCAGTTCCAGGACCCGGGCGGAATCACCACGCCCTTGAGCCGGCGCAGCACCAACTCCAGGGAGGTGGCCAGGTCGTCGGTTTCCGGGTTGAAGTCGGCCTCCAGCACGGCCACGGCGGTGCGGGCCACGTCGGGGGCCGGGACGAAGTTCTTCCGGATGGACTTGGGCAGCGACTTGATCAGCGCGGTGACCAGCTCGACGCGCAGCCCCGGGATCAGCCAGCGGAAACGCACCGGGTCCAGCTGGTTCAGGAAGAGCACCGGCACGCGCACCGAGACGCCGTCGGATTCCCCGGCGCGGGCGGCCGGGTTGTACTCGTAGACCAGATCCAGGTCCAGGGTGCCGTGGCGCCAGCTGCGCGGGTAGGCGGCCTCGTCCAATTCCGTGGCATCGGCGGCCAGCATGTCCTCCGGGTTGAAGTCCAGCAGCGTGGGGTCCTCGTGCCGGGCGGCCTTCCACCAGCGGTCGAAGTGCCGCTCGGAGAGCACCTCGGATCCCAGGCGGGCATCGTAGAACTCGAAGAGGTCCTCGTCGGACACGCGCAAATCGCGGCGGCGCATCCGGGTCTCGAGCTCCTCGATGTCCTCGAGCACCCGGCGGTTCCGGGCGAAGAACTTGTGGTGGGTCTTCCAGTCGCCCTCCACCAGCGCGTGGCGGATGAACAGCTCGCGGCAGAGCTCCGGGTCAACGCGCGAGTACTGGATGCGGCGGCGCGGCACGATGGTCAGCCCGAAGAGCGTGAGCTTCTCGTATCCCATGACCGCGCCGGAGTTCCGGGACCAGTGCGGCTCGGAGTAGCTGCGCTTGAGCAGCTCCCCGGCGACCTCCTCGACCCACTTGGGGTCCAGGCGCGCCACGGTGCGGGCCCAGAGCCGGGAGGTCTCCACCAGCTCGGCGGCCATGACCCACTCGGTGTTCTTGCGCGACAGCGCGGAGCCCGGGAACACGGAGAACCGGGTGCCGCGGGCGCCGACGTATTCGCGCTTGCGCTCGTCCCAGGAGCCCACATGGCCCAGCAGCCCGGCCAGCAGCGAGATGTGGATGGCGTCCTCGTTGGCGGCGGCATCCACCGGCTCGGGGGAGATGGTGATGCCCAGCGGCTTGGCGAGCTGGCGCAGCTGGGTGAACAGGTCCTGCCATTCGCGCACGCGCAGGTAGTTGATGAATTCGTTCTTGCACAGCCGGCGGAAGGCGGAGGAGGAGAGCTCCTTCTGCTTGTCCTGCAGGTAGCGCCAGAGGTTCAGCAGCGAGGAGAAGTCCGACTTCGCGTCCGTGAAGCGCTTGTGCATCTCGGCGGCGCGTTCGCGCTTGCCGGTTTCCTCGCTGGGGCGCTCGCGCGGGTCCTGGATGGACAGGGCCGCGGCGAGCACCATGACCTCCTTGGCGCATCCCCGGTTCCCGGCCTCCACGATCATCCGGCCCAGGCGCACGTCGACCGGCAGCTGCGCCAGCGACTTGCCGATGGCGGTGATGGTGGCCTCGGTGCCGGTGTCCAGGGCGCCGAGCTCGCGCAGCAGCGCCACGCCGTCGTTGATCGACTTGGCATCCGGCGGCTGGACGAAGGGGAAGTCGGCGACGTCGCGCGCGGTGCGCACCACGCCCATCGAGCTCATCTGCAGGATCACCGCGGCCAGGTTGGTGCGCAGGATCTCCGGGTCGGTGAACTCGGGGCGGGTCTCGAAGTCCTCCTGCGAGTACAGGCGGATGGCGATGCCGTCACTCACGCGCCCGCAGCGGCCCGAGCGCTGGTTGGCGCTGGCCTGCGAAACCCGTTCAATGGGCAGGCGCTGGACCTTGGTGCGGTGGGAATAGCGCGAGATGCGGGCGGTGCCGGTGTCGATGACGTACTTGATGCCCGGCACCGTCAGGGAGGTCTCGGCGACGTTGGTGGCCAGCACGATGCGCCGGTTGCGTCCCGGCTTGAACACCTGGTGTTGTTCGGCCAGCGAAAGCCGGGCAAACAGGGGCAGGATCTCGGTGCCGGCCAGGCGCCGGTTGGTTTGCACGCGGGCCCGCAGCACCTCGGCGGCGTCGCGGATCTCGCGCTCGCCGGGGAAGAAGATCAGGATGTCCCCGGGGGCCTCCTTGGCCAGTTCGTCCACGGCCTCGGCGATCGCGTCCAGCGGGTCGCGGTCCTCGACCTGGGAGTCCGGGTCCAGCTCGTCCTCGTCCATCCCGTCGGCCGGGTTCAGCGGGCGGTAACGCAGCTCGACGGGGAAGGTGCGCCCGGAGACCTCGATGACGGGTGCCGGAACGGGCTCTTCGCCCTGGGGCCCGGGTGCGGCGAAGTGCTCGGCGAAGCGCTGCGGATCGATGGTGGCGGAGGTGATGACGATCTTCAGGTCGGGCCGCTTGGGCAGGATCCGGCGCAGGTAGCCCAGCAGGAAGTCGATGTTGAGGCTGCGCTCGTGGGCCTCGTCGATGATGATCGCGTTGTACTTCTTGAGCAGCTTGTCGCGCTGGATCTCGGCCAGCAGGATGCCGTCGGTCATCACCTTGACCTTGGTGGAGCGGGAGACCTCGCCGGTGAAACGGACATGGAAGCCGACTTCGGCACCGATGGTCGTGCCCAGTTCCTCGGCGATGCGTTCGGCCACGGTGCGGGCAGCCAGGCGGCGGGGCTGGGTGTGGCCGATCATGCCCTTCTCGCCAAGGCCCAGCTCCAGGAGCATCTTGGGCAGCTGGGTGGTCTTGCCGGAGCCGGTTTCGCCGGCGACGATGACCACCTGGTTGCCCTTGATGGCTTTCATGATGTCGTCGCGGCGGGCGGAAACGGGCAGGGCTTCGGGATAGGAAATCGTCAGGGCCATGATGACCCAAGTCTATGCCAGTGCCACCGGCGAATCCTCCGGGCGCGGACCCGGTGTCCGCGGCGCGCAGGGCGGGCCGCAAATCCCGGGTTGTCGGGCCATCTCGGTGTGTGTCTAGTGTCAAAAAACGGCTTTGTCCACGGTACCGTCTGATTCTCAAGTCACAGGGATACCAATTGTCTGATTCGCAGGGACTTTCCATGAAAGATGCACGACGACAAGATGAATGATCGATGGTTTGTCTTGCATTTCCTACCAGATGGAAGAAATGTGAGTAGGTTCACATGTAGTATCAAAGGAATTCATGAGGAGAACTTCCTGCCGATCGGCCGAGGTTGGGCTAATCCTGAAAACCCCTTGGTGCGGCCCTGACGGCGCACCGGGAATGACACTCGCACGTCGTGAAAGGAACATAATGAAATTCATCAAGTCCGTACAGATCGCAGCCGGGGTGGCTGCCACCGCATTGGTGCTCACCGCATGCGGCGGATCCACCACCCCCGAGGCCACCGGCTCCTCCGAAGCCGCCGGCCCGGTCACGATCGGCATCGCCCAATACGTGTCCCACCCGTCGCTGGACGCCGTGGTCACGGGCTTCAAAAAGGGCATGGCGGACGCCGGCTACACGGGCGATGACAAGGTCAAGTACGACTTCGCCAACGCCCAGGCCGACCAGGCCACCAACACCTCGATCGTGGGCAAGTTCGCCTCCGACAAGGACATGGACCTGGTTCTGGCCATCGCCACCCCGACGGCCCAGGCCGCCGCCCAGTCGATCACCAAGATCCCCGTGCTCTTCTCCGCGGTCACCGACCCGCTGGAAGCCAAGCTGGTCTCCAGCCTCGAGGCACCCGGTGCCAACGTCACCGGCACCTCGGACAAGAACCCGGTCAAGGAACAGCTCGAACTGCTCAAGAAGATCAAGCCCGACGCCAAGACCGTGGGCATCGTCTACTCCTCGGGCGAGGTCAACTCCGGCGTCCAGGTCCAGTGGGCCAAGGACGCCGCAGCCGAATTGGGCCTGACCATCGAGGAGAAGGCCATCTCGGCTTCCTCCGAGGTCCAGCAGGCAGCCTCGGGCCTGAACGTCGACGCGTTCTACGTCCCGACCGACAACGCCGTGGTATCGGCACTCGAAGGCCTGCTGCAGACCGCACAGGACAAGAAGATCCCGGTGATCTCCGCCGACGGCGAGTCCGTCAAGCGCGGAGCGACCGCCACCTACGGCCTGAACTACGAGAAGCTCGGCGAGCAGACCGCGGCCATGGCCGTGAAGCTGCTCAAGGGCGAGGCCAAGCCGGAGACCATGCCGGTGGAGACCATCACCAAGGTCGAGCTCTACCTGAACACCACCGCGGCGGAGAAGATCGGCCTGACCTTCCCGGCAGACATGCTCTCCGAAGCAGCGGAAACCTACAAGTAAACACGACCGCAACACGGTCCAACCACCGGTGGCCGGTCGGTCAACCCCGACCGGCCACCGCCATTAACCCAACACTCGAAACGCAAGGATCCACCCATGATCACCGCGGTTGAACTAGGCCTGATCTACGCGATCATGGCACTCGGGGTCTACCTGACCTTCCGCATACTTGACTTCCCCGACCTGACCGTCGACGGAAGCTTCACCACCGGCGCGGCAGTCGCGTCCATATCGATCGTCAATGGCATCAACCCGTTCATTGCCACGATCCTCGCCTTCTTCATCGGCGGCCTCGCCGGTGTCATCACCGGTCTGCTGCACACCAAGGGCAAGATCGATGGCCTGTTGGCCGGCATCCTGACCATGATCGCCTTGTATTCGATCAACCTGCGCATCATGGGCAAGGCCAACACCCCGCTGTTGGGCGAGGACACCGTCCTGTCCTTCATGCGCGAAAACCAGCTGCTGGGCACCTGGACCTCCGTCGGGCTGATGTTCGCCGGATGCCTGGTCGCCGTGGCGCTCATCGTCTGGTTCCTGCGCACCGACGTCGGGCTGGCCATGCGCGCCACCGGCGACAACGAGGAAATGATCCGGTCCTTCGGGGTGAGCACCGACAACCAGAAGATCCTGGGCCTGGCGCTTTCCAACGGCCTGGTCGGCTTCTCCGGCGCCATCATCGCCCAGTTCCAGGGCTTCGCCGACATCGGCATGGGCATTGGCGTGATCCTCATCGGGTTGGCCTCGGTCATCGTGGGCCAGGCCATCTTCGGGCAGAAGTTCATCTGGATCGCGGCCCTGGCCGTGGTCTTCGGCTCGGTCGTCTACCGGCTGGTCATCCAGCTGGCACTGAACGCCGGCCTGGAAGTCAACGACATGAAGCTGATCTCCGCGGTGCTGGTGGTCGTCGCGCTGATCCTGCCGCAATGGAAGGGCTTCGGAAAGTTCGCCAACCGCATCCGCATCCGCGGCAAGGCCGTGCAGCCCAACGGCGTGAAGGAAGAGGTGGGAACCAATGCTTGAGATCAGCAACCTGAACAAGACCTTCTTCCCCGGCACCGTCAACGAACGCAAGGCGTTGCGCGACATCAACCTGGAACTGACCTCGGGCGAGTTCGTCACCGTGATCGGCTCCAACGGAGCGGGCAAGTCGACCGTGCTGAACATGGTCGGCGGCAAGCTGCAGCCGGACTCCGGGACCGTGCGCATCGGCGGCAAGGAAGTCACCCGGCTTCCGGACCACGCGCGCGCCAAGTACATCGGGCGGGTCTTCCAGGATCCGATGGCCGGCACCGCGCCGAACATGTCCATCGAGGAGAACATGTCCCTGGCCCTGGGCCGGGGCAAGTTCCGCGGGCTGAACCCCGGGGTGAACAAGCGCAAGCGCGAGCAGTTCGTCGAGGAGCTGCGCTCCCTGGAACTCGGGCTGGAGAAGCGGCTCAAGGCCAAGGTCGGGCTGCTTTCCGGCGGCCAGCGCCAGGCGCTGAGCCTGCTCATGGCCACGTTCTCCGGTCCCCAGATCCTGCTGCTCGACGAGCACACCGCTGCCCTTGACCCGCAGCGTGCCGCCCTGGTGGCCCGTCTGACCGAGGAAATCGTCGAACGCCACAAGCTGACCACGCTGATGGTCACGCACAACATGGAGCAGGCCCTGCGCCTGGGGTCCCGGCTGATCATGATGCACGACGGGCAGATCATCCTGGACCTGGACTCGGCGCAGAAGGCCAAGATGACCGTTCCGGACCTTTTGCACGAGTTCGAGAAGATCAAGGGCGCCCAGCTCGACGACCGGACCATGCTGCAGTAGCGGCCCGCCGCACCTGCCTGGCTGGAAACATGCGACGAAGGAGCCGCACGCCCCGAAGGGGGAGTGCGGCTCCTTCGTCGTCCCGCGAACCCGCGAACCCGCGCACCCGGGCGGGGGGGGGGGGGGGGGGGGGGGGGGGGCCCCGGGCGGCGGCCCGGCCGGCGGGCGACGCGCCCCGGGGTGCCCCACCCGGGCGCGCGCCCGCCGGGGGCGCCCCATACAACA
>NZ_JAUSSH010000015.1 GCF_030812255.1 Paeniglutamicibacter psychrophenolicus
GGCGGGCGGCGCCCCCCCCCGGGGCCCCCCCCCCCCCCCCCTCTCATCGGGGGGGGGGGGGGGGTTTTTTGGGGGGGGGGGGGGGCCCCCCCTCCCCGCCCCCCCCCCGCCACACCCGTTGATGCACTGTTGCGTATCTAGCGTGAACGCTGGCGCAAACGCTGGATGTCCAGGATCACGACGGCGCGTGCCTCAAGACGCAACCAACCACGCTGCACGAACTCGGCCAGGGCCTTGTTCACGGTTTCGCGCGAGGCGCCCACCAGCTGGGCCAGTTCTTCCTGCGTCAGTTCGTGGGCGACCAGGATGCCATCCGTTGCCGGACGGCCGAAGCGGTCCGCCAGATCCAGGAGCGCCTTGGCGACACGTCCCGGAACATCGGAGAAGACCAGATCGGCCAGCGACTCGTTGGTGCGGCGCAGGCGCGAAGCCAGAGCCTGCAGCAACTGGACCGAAACCTCAGGGCTGGTCAGGATGACCTTGCGCAGGTTTTCGTGACGCAGGCCGGCAAGACGAGTCTCAGAGACTGCCGTTGCCGTGGCGTTGCGCGGGCTCGGATCGAACAGTGCCATCTCGCCGAACAACTCGCCCGGGCCGAGGACCGCAATGAGGTTTTCACGTCCATCGGAAGAGGTGCGGCCCAGCTTGATCTTGCCCGAAACAATGAAGTAGAGCTGGTCGCCCTGGTCACCCTCGCGGAATACCGAAGCACCACGGGACAGATCCACTTCAGTTAGTTCTTCAGTCAATGCAGAGAACACCTCGTCGCCCAATGAAGCGAAGAGTGGTGCTCGGCGCAGTACCTCGATGTCCATAAAATCTCCTGTCAACTGTCGTTAGCGCTCACCTAATTGTGCCGTACGGTTGGCCCATGTGACAGCTTCCACACGCCAAATGGGGCCAAATGTGGTTAGAATCGCGGGGAACGGAGGCCGCCCCGGACTAGACTCGGAGCAGCAGATAGTGTTTTGGGGCCTTGGTTTGGGCCGTGCAGCACGGTATGAAGAGTGGGAGTCCAAACTGAATGTTGGGATTGACATGGTTGGACCTGTTGCTCATCGTTTCCTTGATCAGCTTTTTGGCCTCTGGCCTGCGTAAAGGCTTCTTTGTCACGCTCGGCGCGATCATTGGTTTCCTTGCCGGCGGCATCGCGGCGTTCTACGGAATCCCGCTGGTTTCCACCTGGGTGGCCAACCCCGGATGGCGAATCTTCTGGATTGTCGCCTCCGGACTGATCTTCATCCTGATCGGCCAGGGAATCGGCATGGCCATCGGGGCAAGAATCCGCTTATGGCTGAACTTCCCGGTCCTGAAGTCCTTTGACCGGCTCCTTGGCGGCCTGGCCAACACCGTGATGGCCGCCTTGGTCATCTCCGCCATCGCCCTTTCGGCCGCCACCATGGGCGTGCCGTGGGTGTCCCAGCAGGTCGCCGATTCGCGGGTGTTGACCGCGATCCAGACCTGGACCCCGAAGCCGATCACCAACTTCGTCACCCAGGCCCGCGCGCAGGTCATGGGCCAGACCATCCCCGAGCTCCTCGAGCCCTTCGCCCCGAAGGTGCCCATCGAGGTGCCCGAGGCCGAATCGCTGGGTGCCGGTGTCGACGCGGCCGCCGGGTCGGTGGTCAAGATCATTGGCACCGCCTACGCCTGCGGCGTGAACCAATCCGGATCCGGCTTCGTGTTCGCTTCGGACCGCGTGCTGACCAACGCGCACGTGGTGGCCGGAATCAGCGAACCGTCGGTGACCACGCAAGACGGGCGGGTGCTCTCGGGCAATGTCGTGTACTTCGACTCCGTGGCCGACATCGCCGTGCTTGCGGTGCCTGGGCTTGGGCTGGAATCGCTGGAGTTCGGCAAGGACCTGGGGCGCGGTGACACCGCGGCATTCCTAGGGTTCCCCGGTGGCGGTTCCTTCCGCGCCATGGGCGCGGTCGTCGAATCCCTGAGCACCATTTCGATCCAGAACATCTACGGGGCCGAACCCGCTCCGCTGCGCATCTACCAGCTGGCCGGGGATGTCGAGCAGGGCAACTCCGGCGGGCCGCTGCTCGATTCCTCCGGCAGGGTCGTGGGCATGGTCTTCGCCAAGGCCAAGGGCGGTGCCGAGGTCGGTTACGCGTTGGCGCTTGACGAGATCAACGCGGCACTGGACAAGTCCGCTTCCTCCCGCGAGCCGGTGCCCACCGGGGCCTGCTCCCCGCACTAGGACCATGCCCCGCGGGTGCGGATCCTGGAAGCACCCGGGACTCAGAGCCAGTGGAGCTCGGCCCCGTGCGGCCCGGTGCGGGCCAGCGGAACCCGGTCCAGGGCGAGGGTGAAGTAGTTGGCGTCCGGGCCCTCCTGCGCGTGGTTTGCCGCGTCCATGAAGAACGCCTCATTGGAGATCCAACGGCAGCCCAGCGCTGCGACGGTGTCGGCAAAGCGGGCGCGTTGGGCCTCGTCGAGGTATGCCAGCACGGCCGAGTGCATGACCACCGGCACCGCGTGCTTGGGCGCGGCATCCACCAGGTCGGCGATGCGTTCGTTCAGGTCCCCGGTCAGCAGCAGCGGGGCGCCGGCGGAGGCCTGCAGCGCACCGGACTTCAATGCGGCCAACGTGCCCAGTGCCGCATCCAGCCGTTCCAGGCGATCTTCCTGCCCCGGCCAGACCAGGGCCCGCAGCCACGCCACGGTGTCCGGATCGGTCCCGTCGAGCGGGTTCAGGTCCACCCCGGCCAGCCAGGCGATTTCCGGCAAGTGATGCGGCAGCGGGGGATTGCCGGTGGTCGCGCAGCGCAGCAGCGGGGACCCGTCCCCGAGCGGCGCGGCCCCGTCGTAGGAATACGAGTACAGGTCCGGCAGCAGGCACAATCCGGCGGAGGGGCCGACCTCGATCAGCGCCAGAGGACGCTGCTCCTGGGCGGCGACCAATCCCAGGGCCGGAAGCAGCGTGGCGCATCGGGCGGCCTCGTTGGTCTGGGTCGCATGGGTCATGACGATCGTGCGGATCCCGGCCCAGTGCGCGGCGAGGTAGGCTTCCAGGACCCGGAAGGATTCGTCGGGGCATCCGTGGAAGCGGGCAGCGGCAAAGACCAGGTTCGGCTGGCGCTTGTGTTCTGGCAGCGCGGAAACCAGGGCCAGCAGCTCCGGGCTGGTGGCCAGGCCCATGGCCCACTGGACGTAGAGCTCGCTGTGGCCGGGGAACCAGCGGCGCGCGTAGTCACGGTAGAGGGAAGCTGTGCTTTCCGTTTCCTGGGTGCTCACGTTCCTGCCTCACGTCGCCGATCCAACGGGTGCCTGCGATGCTGCGTTCGTCTCCAGCTTCGCCCGGAACAGCCCCGTGGCACAAGGGGATGTTTTCCAACGACGGATGCCGGGCGGGGTCCTGGAGCGTGCCGGCCCTCCACCGGGGTCTCAGCGGCGGGTGCCGCCGGCCAGCCGGTGCGACTCGAGAAGCAGCTCGGCAAGTTCCACCGGGTCGACGCGTTCGAGCCGCAGCAGCACCAGCAACGGCGAGCGTTCATGGTGCGGCGTCCAGAAGTAGGTGGCGGGATCCATGGCCGCGAGCGCCTCGCGTTCGGTGGTCTTCACGGTGAGCACGCCGTCCTCCCAGATGCGGGCCATCAGCGTTGCGGCGAACCAGGCCGGCCGCTGCCAGCTCATCCTTTCGGTGACGCCGGGAAGGGCCAGGCACAGCCGGCGGACGTCGTCTTCGGTGCTCATCTCCACACACTACCCAGCCGGGCGGCACCTCGAACAGGGGCCGGGGGACCCTGCTACCGGGAGGCGAGGTGGATCAGTTGTTGCACGCCCAGGACATACCCGTTGACGCCCGCGCCCACGATGATGGAGGCGGCCACCGGGGAAATGTAGGAATGGTGGCGGAACGCCTCGCGGCGGTGCACGTTGGAGATGTGCACCTCGATCACCGGCAGCTGGACGCCGGAAATGGCGTCGGCCAGGGCAATGGAGGTGTGGGTGAAGGCACCGGGGTTGACCACGATGCCGGCGACCTGCCCGCGGGCGGCGTGGATCGCGTCGATCAGCACGCCCTCGTGGTTCGACTGCAGGAACTCGATCTCGTAGCCGGCCTGCGCGGCGGCGGCCCGGCACAGCTCCTCGACGTCCTTCAGGGTCTCGTGCCCGTAGATCTCCGGTTCCCGGGTGCCCAGGAGGTTCAGGTTCGGGCCGTTGAGGACCAGGATGCGCGCGGGGGTGTTTTCACTCATCCACCCAGCTTAGGCACCCGGGGCGGGGCGGGCCGCGGCGGCAAGCCGGTTTTGCGTTAAATGACGCGGCGGGCGGGGGCGGCCCGTGGGCCTTCCCCCGCCCGCCGGCGGCCGGCGCGGTTACTTGCGCATCGAGTCGGCGATCTGCGTCATCACGGTGCTGTCCGCCAGCGTGGTGGAATCCCCGACCTCGCGGCCCTCGGCGACGTCCTTGAGCAGCCGGCGCATGATCTTGCCCGAACGCGTCTTGGGCAGCTCCGGGACCACCAGGATGTGCCGCGGCTTGGCGATCGGGCCGATGTCCTTGCCGACGTGGGCCCGCAGCGTGGCCACGACGTCCTCTCCCTCGGCCGGTTCGATCTGCAGGATCACGAATGCGACCACGGCCTCGCCGGTGGTCTCGTCCTTGGCCCCGACCACCGCGGCTTCGGCCACGTACGGGTGGGCGACCAGGGAGGATTCGATCTCGGTGGTGGACAGGCGGTGCCCGGAGACATTCATGACGTCATCCACGCGGCCCAGCAGCCAGATGTCCCCGTCCTCGTCCTTCTTGGCACCGTCCCCGGCGAAGTACATGCCCTCGAAGCGGGACCAGTAGGTCTCCTTGTAGCGGTCCATGTCGCCCCAGATGCCGCGCAGCATGCCCGGCCACGGGTCCCGGATGACCAGGAAGCCGCCCTCGCCGTTGCCCACCGAAACGCCTGCCTCGTCGACCACGTCCACGGTGATGCCCGGGACCGGGGTCTGCGCTGAGCCGGGCTTGGTGGCGGTGACGCCGGGCAGCGGGGCGATCATGTGCGCACCGGTCTCGGTCTGCCACCAGGTGTCCACGATCGGGGTCGGGTACTCCTTCTTTTCCCCGTTGGCGCCGTTGTTGGACCCGATGACCTCGCGGTACCACATCCAGGCCTCGGGGTTGATGGGTTCGCCCACCGAGCCGAGCAGGCGCAGCGAGGACAGGTCGTAGGAATCCGGGATCTGCCGGCCCCACTTCATGAAGGTGCGGATGGCGGTCGGTGCGGTGTACAGGATGGTCACCCCGTACTTCTGCACGATTTCCCACCAGCGGCCCTGGTGCGGGGAATCCGGGGTGCCCTCGTACATGACCTGGGTGGCGCCGTTGATGAGCGGGGCGTAGGTGACGTAGGTGTGGCCGGTGACCCAGCCGATGTCGGCGGTGCACCAGAACACGTCCGACTCGGGATGCAGGTCGAAGGTGTCGCGGTGCGTGGCCGCGGCCTGGACCAGGTAGCCGCCGGTGGTGTGGATGATGCCCTTGGGCTTGCCGGTGGTCCCGGAGGTGTAGAGCACGAAGAGCGGGTGCTCGGCTTCATGTCCCACGGCGGTGTGCTCGGTTGACGCGGTGTCCACGACATCGGACCACCACTTGTCCAGCGCATCGTTCCAGGCGACGTCCTGCCCGTTGCGCTTGACCACCAGCACGTTCTGCACGGTGTGGCCGGGGGCCGCGAGGGCCTCGTCCACGGCCGGCTTCAGGGCCGAGGGCTTGCCGCGGCGCCAGGTGCCGTCGGCGGTGACCACGAGCTTGGCCTCGGCGTCGTCGACGCGGGAGCGCAGCGCATCGGCGGAGAAGCCGCCGAAGACCACCGAGTGGATCGCGCCGATGCGGGCGCAGGCCAGCATGGTGATCACGGCCTCGGGGATCATCGGCAGGTAGACGGCCACGCGGTCGCCCTTGGCCACGCCGAGGGACTCGAAGGCGTTGGCGGCCTGCTTCACGGCGGTGGTGAGCTGCGCGTAGGTGTAGCTGCGGGTGTCGCCCGGCTCGCCCTCGAAGTGGATGGCCACGCGGTCGCCCAGCCCGTTTTCGACGTGGCGGTCCAGCGCGTTGTAGGCGGCGTTGACCTTGCCGTCGGCAAACCACTTGGCCACCGGCGCCTCGGACCAGTCCAGGACCTGCGTGAAGTCGGTGTCCCAGGTCAAGACCTTGCGGGCCTGGTCGGCCCAGTAGCCCAGGCGGTCGGCGTTGGCCGCCTCGTACTGCTCCGGATTGCCGATGGCGTTGGCCACGAACTCGATGCTCGGGGCAAAGGCGCGTGTCTCATGCGAGAGGTTGTCCAGCGTGGGAGTGTGGGTGTCCGACACGGTTTTGGTCCTTCCAACAACTAAAGTGGGGTCTGGTGATTCAGGTTACAGCCGAAGGCCTTCATGGAGTGTGACCCGTCACAAGTATGACAGTGGAGGGGTGGTGATTGTGCGTTGAGCGGCAAATATTCACGATCAATGGTTGCCGGGGACCGGGCCTTCGGACCCCGGAATCCTCCCCGGGAACGGCGCCGCCGGGGCGTTGGGCCGAACCCGGAGGGGGCTTGGCGGAGGATGGCGTAACACGGCCGGTATTCGCGGTGCGCCGAATCGCGTCCGTTGGACGGCGGCACGGATAAGGTTGTAGCTAGCCTTGGCCACAAGGCGCAACCGGTCGAAGCGCACGCCCAAGGGGTACGCACCGACCGGGCGCCGATGCAGGGCCAAGGAAGAAACACGAACAAGAAGCGGGGTCTTCACATGGACAAGGTGCATACCAAGGCAGAGGGTTCGACGCCAGGGCGCACGCCCAAGGCTGTTCTGGGGCCGCTGACGAAGCGCGACGGGTTCGTCGTCCTCGGCGGGCTGCTGGTGCTGGTGGGTTCGCTGGTCCCCATCCCGTGGACCAAGACCGTCTCGGTGAACATGTGGATCTTCCCGGGCCTGCCCTTCCACCTGCTGGTCTCGCTGTTGCTGCCGCTGCTGGTCGCCGCCGGGTTCACCTGGCGACGGCTCACCGGGCGCACCCGGGTGCGCATCGGGTCGCTGAGCCTTGACCAGGCCGGGTCGGTCGTGTCGCTGTTTGCCGCCGCCTACTTCTTCAACTCCTATGTGGCCTCCATGTCCCCGGCCTACCTGATCGGGCTCGTCGGGGCGCTGGCCATGATCGCCGGCACGACACTGGCCAGCTACCTCGGGGCCTTCCGCCGCGACTTCGTTTCCGGCGGCGATTCCGTGCTGGGTTCCGACGTCTTGGCTCCGGCCCCTCCGGCAGCGAAACCTTCCGCTGCCGCCGCGTCGACCGAGCCGGAAGGCTTCGGCGCCAGCAGCGCAGGCGCCCCGGCCACCCCGGCCGCCTCGATGGCCCATGCCGCGAACCGCCCGGGCATGCCTGTGACGGGCAAGGACGAGGCGCGCCGCGGGGCCGCACCCGCCGCGGTTCCGGCACAGGATGCCGGCGCGTCCGCAGCCGGTGCTGCTGCCTCGAGTGCAGCCGACTCGTCCGAAGCATCCGCCCCGGCTTCGGCATCGGCCAGCGGAGCAATGGCCGGCGCAACCGATGACGCAGCGAACAAGTCCGACCACGCGCCGTTCACGAAGGATGCCGGCCGGGTACCGGCCTCCGGATCCAACGCGTCCGACACCGACGCACCGGCCCCGGGCCAGGACACACCTTCGGCATCCGCCACGGAAGCCTCCATCCTCGAGGGCTCCCGGGCCGGGGCCTCGGCCAGCGAACCGGAACCGGGCACCGCCAAGTCCGCGGAAGCGGGCGAGGCTGCCGATGCCGCACAGGCCACGGAAACCGATTCCAAGCCATCGACCGGCAGCAACGAGGACCCGGATGCCCAGGCGGCTCCCGGCACGGCTGACGGCAAGGCCGCCGAGGCGAAAGACCCGAAGCCCGGGGCCGGCACAGCCAAGCCGGGCACCGACACTGCCGAACCGGCATCGACCCGGAAGTCGGAACCGGCCGCCCCGGGCCCGAATGCCGGCGGCCAGGACGTCTGCGAACCCGGCCGGGGCCTCGCGGAGGCCGCGGGCGCGGACCCAGCAGGCCACCCGGAGACGGCAAACGAAGCCGCAGCCGAGGCAAAGCCCGCCAACGACTCCGCCCCCGTTGCCGCGGAGCCTGCCGCCCAAAAGCCCGCCGCCCGGGAATCGGCCGTCCCGGCGACCGGGAACCCGAACCCGGCCACCATGGCCGTCCCGCGGGCCGGCGACATCAAGGCCACGGCCGCGATCTCGCGCACCGAGATCGACGCGCACCGTGCCGCCGCCGAGCGCGCCAAGGCCGAATCCGAGTCGTCCTTCGGGGCCCGGGCCGAGGTTGCCGCCACCGATCCGGAGCCCGCCAGCTTCTGGTTCGCGCTGAACCACTCACGCCCGGTCTTCCACCCGGTCAACGGCACCATGCTCGCGACGCTGAACCCCGGCAAATGGATCCTGTGCCTGGAGGACCGCGGCACCGAGTACCTGATCAACCTCGCCGAGGGCCGCCCCGCGGTGCTGCGCGACCTCGACGACCTGCAATTCCCGGACCAGTAGGCATGGCAGTGCAAGAGACGGCGCTGGGGCGCAAGCGCCGGGCGCGGAAGATCAACCGGATCCTGGCCGAGACCTACCCGTATGCGGTCGCGGAACTGGACTTCACCAACGCCTTCGAGCTGCTGGTGGCCACGGTGCTCTCGGCCCAGACCACCGATGTGCGGGTCAACGCGATCACTCCCGCGCTCTTTGCCGCCTACCCCGATCCGCTGGCCATGAGCCAGGCCGAGCCGGATGCGCTGCAGGAGCTGATCCGTCCCACCGGGTTCTTCCGCGCGAAGGCGACCTCGCTGCTGGCGCTGTCCACCCGGATCGTCGACGAATACGACGGTGTGGTCCCCGGGCGGCTCGAGGACCTCATCACGCTGGCCGGGGTGGGGCGCAAGACCGCCAATGTGGTGCTCGGCAACGCGTTCGGGGTCCCGGGGATCACCGTGGACACCCACTTCATCCGCCTTGCGCGGCGCTTTGGCTGGACCACGGAAACGGACCCGGTGAAGATCGAGCACGCCGTGGGGGAGCTGTTCGAGCCCAAGGACTGGACGATGCTCAGCCACCGGGTGGTGTTCCACGGCCGGCGCATCTGCCTGGCCCGCAAGCCCGCCTGCGGCGCCTGCCCGCTGACCACGCTCTGCCCCGCCTACGGGGAGGGCGAGACCGACGAGGCCAAGGCCGCCAAGCTGCTCAAGTACGAGCTGGCACCGGGGCGCGGGGACCTGCTGGAAAAGATGCGCGCCGGGGCGACCCGCCGGGAGCTGCGCGCGCAAGGGTACGGGCTGGAAGCATGAGCGTGCGCTCGGAACTGCTGGAGATGATCGCGGCCAAGTCGCACCTGGTGGGCAACGGAATCCAGGACGCGACGAAGATGCCAGAGACCTGGGTGTTCAACCCGCTGGACCCCGAGACGGCCAGGCATGCGGCGGTGCTGATCCTCTTCGGGCGGCTCGACGACGTGCCGGCCGCCAGCGAGGTCAAGTCGGTGCACGAGGACCTGGACGTGCTCTTCGTGACCCGGGCTGACACGCTGCGCAAGCACGCCGGGCAGGTGGCCTTCCCCGGCGGCAAGGTCGATGACGAGGACGCCGACGCGATCGCCGCGGCGCTGCGCGAGGCCCGCGAGGAGACCGGGCTGGACCCGGACGGCGTGGAGATCCTGGGCGTGCTGCCCGACGCGGAGCTGCCCATCACCAACTTCATCGTCACCCCGGTCATCGGTTGGTGGCACGCACCCTCGGAGGTGTTTGTGGTTGACACCGCCGAGTCCTCCACGGTCTTCCGCGCGCCGGTGGCCGACCTGCTGGACCCGGCCAACCGGGTCTCCTCGGTCGTGGAGCGCGACGGGCAGCGCTTTTCCGCACCTGCCTTCGACGTGGACGGCGGCTTCATCTGGGGCTTCACCGGGATCCTGCTGGACCGGATCTTCAACGACCTGGGCTGGACCGTGCCCTGGGACGAGGGCCGCGAGGTGCCGATCCACGTCGGCGACCGGCGCTCGAGCTGACACCGCCCGGCCCGGCGGCTACTTGGCCTGGTCGTAGGAATCGACGACGACCGCGGTGAGGGGGAAGTCCACCGGGATCTTCCCGAAGAGCAGCTCGGAGGCCGACCTGGCCGACTCGTGCACCAGGTCCACCACGGTCTGGGCCTGCGCCGCCGGGACGTGCAACATGATTTCGTCGTGCAGGAAAAACACCAGTTCGCCGGTGTCCACCCCGGCCGCCCGGCCCGCGTTCATCCGGCGGCGCAGCTCGCCCATCCAGCACAGCGCCCACTCCGCGGCCGTGCCCTGGACGATGAAGTTGCGGGTGAACCGGCCGCGGGATCTTCCCTCGGCCTCCACCGCGCGCTGCTCGGCCTCCGTGGAGGCGCGCGACCTGGACCTCAGCCACCCCTCGGGCGCCTGGGGGGTTCCGCGGCCCAGGAAAGTCGCCACGCCCGCCCCGGCCTCGCCCTGCGCCGCGGCCCATTCGACCAGGCCCACCGCCTGGGGGTAGGTGGCCTTGAGCTGGGGCATCAGCCGGCCGGATTCGCCGCTGGTGGCCCCGTACATCGCCCCGAGCATCGCGACCTTGGCATGCGCCCGGTCCCCGCCGAACCCGGCATCGGCAATCCCCTGGTACAGGTCCCGGGCCGTTGCCGCCGCCGCGAGCGCGGTGTCGCGCGAGAGTGCGGCCAGGATGCGCGGTTCCAGCTGCGCGGCATCGGCGACCACCAGCACCTTGCCGGGATCCGCGCGCACGGCCGAGCGGACCTGGTGCGGGATCTGCAGGGCCCCGCCGCCGTGGGACGCCCAGCGGCCGGTGACCACCCCGCCGACGATGTATTCGGGGCGGAAGCGCCCGTCATGCACCCAGCGGTCCACCCAGGCGTAGCCGTTGGCAGTGGCCAGCCTGGCGATTTTCTTGTACGCCAGCAGCGGCTCGATCACCGGGTGCTTGATTTCCGTCAGCTCCCAGGCGCGGGTGTTGGACACCGCGATGCCGGCCCGGTTCATGGCCTTGAGCAGCTCGGCCGGGGAATCGGGGTTCAGTCCCGGGGCATCGAGCAGGGTGCGCAGTTGTGCCGCCAGTTCCTCCATGCGCGGGGGCCGCACCCCGGCCGGAACGCGCCCACCCAGGGCCTGGTGCAGCAGCCGGTGGTGTTCATCCACGTTCCAGGGCACCCCGGCGTGGGTCATTTCCGCGGCGATCAGCGCCCCGGCGGACTCGGCGGCCAGCAGCAGGCCCAGCTTCGCCCCGCGCTCGGTGTCCGGCACCGCGGCGCGCTGCGCCAGGAACTCGGCGAGCACGTTTTCCAGCGCGCCGGACTGGTCCTTGGGCTCGGAGAACAGCTCGCCCTGGTTCTCCGGCACCCGTGCCGGCGGCAAGAGGTGCGCCGGGGCGGCGTTGGCCGGATCCGGCTCCCGGCCGAGGGCCGAGAGGTATTCGCCGGGCACCGCGTAGGGCGCGTTGCGCAGGATGGCGCGGACCAGTCCCACGTCGTGGGCGCGTTCGATGCGCACGCCCGCGGCCAGCAGCCCCGGGTACCAGGCATGCACCGAGTCGAAGACCCAGCGCGGCCTGCGCGTGGCCTCCAGCTCCGCGACCACCGCGGGAAGCTGGTTGCCGTAGACCTGCACGGTCGGGACGAGCGCGGTGCCGCCCGCGTCGACCAATTGGACCACGGCGGTGGCGGAACCGGCTTCGGGTTCGGGCTGGGAAATGGAGTGGGTGGCCACTACCGCAAATTGCTGCACGCTTCATTCTCGCAGTTCCCTGCGTGCCCTTCCGGTCCGCCCCTCCGCCGTCGCGCCTTCCCGCTTTCCCGCACACCGCCGGCCGGTGCCCGAGGGGAGTTGTCCGTTCCCCGGCCGCCGGGGGCTTCACCGCGGCGGTGCCGTGCGACCACGCTGGAGGGCATGAATGAACAGAGACGATTTGTGGCCCGGCTGCCCGGGCCAGAACCGCGAAGCCTGCAGCTTCCGGCACTGCGGGCGGCCCGGGCGCAGGCACGGCCCCCGGAGCCGGGTTTTGTCCGGGCGCCCGCCGTCGCGCCCGCAGCCATGCCCGCCGATTCCACCGTGCCGATGAGCCCGGCAAGGCCCCCGGACCCGGCCGGAAGCCAGCCGGCGGAACTGGCCCGCTGCATCCTGTTCAGCCGCGACGTGGAGCTGGCCCAGGTGCTGGCCACCGTCGCCGTGGGTGCCGGGGTGCAGCTGCTGCCGTGCCGGGACGCCGCCCAGGTGGCCGAACACCGCGACGAGGTGATCCTGGTGGGACAGGACTGCGTCGCGGACATCGATGCCCGCCTCGCCGCCTCCACGCTGGTGTTCACCGGCGGGGAGGAACACCAGGGCGTGCTGTGGCGTGCGGCCGCCACCTGTCCCGGGGCCCGGGTGGCGGTGCTGCCGCAGGCCGCCGCATGGCTGGGCGAATACCTCGGCGAGCTGGGCCTGCACGCGGGGCGCGCCCACACCACCATCGTTGCCGGGGCCGGCGGCGGGGCCGGCACCTCGACCTTCGCCGCCCTGCTGGCCGCGACGGCCACGCTGGACGGGCACCGGACGCTGCTGCTGGATGCCGACCCGCACTCGGCCGGGCTCTGGCCGGTGCTGCGGGCCAGGGAACCGGACGGCCTGGGCTGGGAGGACCTGCAGCATGCCCGCGGCCAGCTCTCACCGGGCCAGCTCGCCGAGATCCTCCCGCTGTCCGCGGGCACAGCGGTGCTCTCCTGGGTGCGGAACCCGGGCTGCTTTGCGCCCTCCGAGGCCCTGCTCACCGAGGTGCTGGCCGCCTCCCGGCGCATCTACGAACGGATCGTGGTCGACGCCGGACACGTCACCGGGGTTCCCGCGTCCGTGGCCGCGCTGGCCAACACCCGGCTGCTGCTGCTATCCGCACGCCCCGGGAACGGTGCGGCGGGAACCTCGGCGCGGCTGGGGGAGCAGGCGGATAACTGGAGGCTGGTCCTCACCGGGAAGCTGGCCCCCGGCACGGACACCCGCGCCCTGGCCCGGAGGACCGGAGTGGAGCTGGGCGGGTACTTCGCCCCGTCCCGCCGCATCGAACGCTGTGCCGCGGACGGGGCGCTGATGAACGCGCTGGCGCACCGCCCGCTGCGCCGCACCGTCGCCCGGCTCGGGGACCACCCCGATCCGGCACCGGGGCTGGCGGCATGAGCACCGTGGAACCGTCCGGAGGCCCGGCACCCGGCGGCACGCCGGCGGGAACGGCAGGCCGTGGCCGGCGGCGCTGGGCGGCCGGCGCACCCGAGCGGGCCCCTGCCGCCGACCCGAGGGTGCTCGAGGAGATCCGCCGCCGCGCCATGGACACGGCCGGCGGCCTCACCGAGGTCGACCTGGCCTCCGCGGTGCGCACCTCGGGCAGCGTGATGGGGGCCGCCTCCAGCACCGAGATGCTGCGCAGCCTCAGCGACGACATCCACGGGCTCGGGGTCCTCGAACGACTCGCCCAGGTCCCGGGCACCACCGACATCCTCATCGACGCGACCGGCCGGGTGTGGGTCGACGGCAGCGCCGGGCTGCACGCCACCGAGCTGGCGTTCACCGATCCGGCGGCGATCCGCGCGCTGGCGGTGCGCCTGGCCGCGGCCGGGGGACGGCGGCTGGACGACGCCGCGCCCTTCGTCGACGTCTCACTGGGCAACTACCGCATCCACGCGGTGCTGCCCCCGATTTCCACCGGCGGCCCGCTGCTGTCCATCCGCATCAAGTCCAAGGGCAACCAGACGCTGGACACCCTGGTCGGCGACCCGGACTGGCTGGCCGCCCTGGAGGCCGTTGTCGCGGCGAAGCTGAACTTCCTGGTCTCCGGCGGCACCGGGGCCGGCAAGACCACCCTGCTGGCCGCGATGCTGGCCCGGGTGCCCGGAAACCAGCGGATCATCGTGGTGGAGGACTCCGCGGAGCTCGCCCCCTCGCACCCACACCTGATCGGTCTGCAGGCACGCGGCGGCAACGTCGAGGGCGCCGGGGAGATCGGGTTGCAGGCCCTGGTGCGCCAGGCACTGCGCATGCGCCCGGACCGGCTGGTGGTCGGGGAATGCCGGGGAGCGGAGGTGCGCGAGTTCCTCGCTGCCATGAACACCGGGCACGAGGGGGCCGCCGGGACGCTGCACGCCAACTCCGTGGCCGCGGTTCCCGCACGGCTCGCGGCGATGGGCGCACTGGCATCCATGGACTCCGCGGCCACCGCGCTGCAGGCGGCCAGCGCACTGGATGTGCTCATCCATGTGCGGCGCGACCCGGCCACCGGGGCCAGGGGGCCGGTCCAGCTCGGCCGGCCGGTCCTCACCGCGGCCGGGACGCTGGCGGTGCGCCTGGTCCACGAACGCGGCACCGACTCCCGCGACCCCGGGGCCCTGGCGTGGTTCCGCGCCCGTCTTGGGGCCGCCGGGGAAACGAGCCCGTGGTGAGCGCGGCCCTCGCCGCCCTGGCCGTGTTGCTGGCGGGCGCCGCCGCCTGGCTGTGGCCCGGCGGCGGGAACGCCGGGGGCCGCCGGCTCCCGATGCCGCCCGGCCACCCGGGGAGCCGGCCACACGATGCCTCCGCCCTCCGGCCATCGCGCCGCACCCTGCGCATCCGCAGCGAACGCACCAACCACGCGGCCGACACCGAGGAATACGCGAAGTTCCTGCGCCAGCTCGCCGCGCTGCTGCGTGCCGGCACCGGCCCGGCCGCCGCCTTCGGGCTGCTGGCCGAGCTCTGGGCCCAGGGGTCCACCCGCACCGCCATCGACCTGTGCTCCGGGGCAAGCCGCGCCCTGGCCCAGGTGCACACCGGCGGAACGCTGCAGCAGGGCCTGGCGGCCCACGCCGCCACCCACCCGGGCAACCGGCGGCTGTGGACGCGGTTGGCCTGGTGCCTGGCGATCTGCGAGGAATCCGGCGCGGCCCTGGCCGAGCTGCTCGACACCCTGGCCGAGGACGCGGAAACCGCCGCCGACATGCACCGGGCCCTGGATTCCGCGCTCGCCGGACCGCGTGCCACCGGCAGGCTGCTGACCTTCCTGCCCGGCATCGGGCTGGGCCTGGGCCAGCTGCTGGGCATCAACCCGCTGGCGGTCCTCACCACGCATCCCGCCGGCCGCATCGCGCTGGTGGCAGGTGCCTGCCTGTGGCTGGGCAACCGCTTGTGGTGCGGCAGGATGCTGCGGGCCATCGCCAACAAGGTGCCCTCGTGATTCCCGCACTTCTCGCGGTGCTCCTGGCAGGTGCCGCAGTGTGGATCTTCACCGGCACCGGGTCCCTGCCGCAGGGCCCGTCCCGTGTCCGGTCACCGTTCGCTTTCCTGCGGCGCAACGGCATGCCGGCCTCGGCCCGTGCCGCTGCCGGTCCCCATGCAGTTCCCGATGCCGGTCCCGGTGTCGGAGGCCCCGCGGAACCACTGCCGCTGGTGCTGGAGATGTGCGCCACGCTGCTCGAATCCGGGCTGCCGATCCGCTCGGTGCTGCGAATCATCGGCACCAACGTCCCGGGCTACGCCTCGCTGCTGTTGGTCTCCCGCGCCCTGGACCTGAATGTCGGTTGGGAGCGGGCCTGGGGCCAGGGTGCCGGGCCGGCGCGCGAGCTGGAACAGGCGCTGCGCCTGACCCGGCTCTCCGGCGCCCCGGCCGCTGCCCTGCTGCGTTCGGCCGCGGCCTCCGCCCGCAAGCGCGGGGTCCGGGAGGCCGAGGCCCGCGGCGCCGAGTTCGGCATCAAGCTGGTGATCCCGCTGGGGCTCTGCGCGCTTCCGGCCTTCATCTGCCTCGGCGTGGTGCCCGTGGTGATCTCCCTGCTCCCGCGCTTCTAGCTTCCCCGCACCTTCCGGCGCCGGCCGGCGGACAGCGCACCTGCCACCCACGCCACCCGCCGCCGGTTATCCCCAGCCCGCACCCGCCCCGGCCAAGGGCCAGGGGGCAGGCGCCCACACTCGAAGTAGGGAGCCGCACGCCACGCCTTCGTGGCGGCACGCGGAGATACCCGCCGTTCCAGGAGCAACCACACCACGACCGAACAAAGGACAACACCATGGACAACCACCTGACCGAAGCCGCACCCGGACACATCGACCTGCATCGGGGCACCGAGCCGACCCCGCAGGCACTGGCCGACGAGGAAGGCAGCACCACCGCCGAATTCGCCATCGTCACCCTGGCCGCGGTGGCCTTCGCCGGGCTGCTGGTGAGCATCCTCTCCAGCGGGGACGTGCGCGGATTGCTGATGGGCCTGATCCGCCAGGCCCTGTCCTTCTAGCCGGAGGCAGGCGCGCCATGGCCAGGCATTCGCAAGCAGGTTCCGCCACCGCCGAGGTGGCGGTGCTGCTGCCCGCGGTGGCCATCTTGCTGGCCGTGGTCGCCGGGGCCGGTGCCGTGGGCGGCCAGCAGGTCCGCATCCAGCAGGCGGCAAGTGCCGCGGCCCGGGAACTGGCCCGCGGGACCTCGGCGTCCGAGGCCGTCGGCACCGCCCACCGCATTGCCGGGGAACGGATCAGCGTGAGCACCGGTGAATCCGGCGGTTACGGGCACGTGGTCATTCGGGCCGCGGTGGAGCTGCCGCTGCTCGGGGACATCGAATTGCGGGCCGAAGCCAACGCACGCACGGAGCGGCAGCCATGAGCCCGCCCCCCGGCGCCCAGACGCGCCCGGCCACGGAACCGGCGATTGACATGCACCGGGCCACGTCCCCGGGCCAGTCCCCGGAGCGGCTCCAACGCGGCAGCGGCACCGTGCTGATGCTCGCGGTGGTGTGCGTGGCCGCGCTGGGGCTGGTGGTGGTGCTGATGTTCACCGCAGTCTCCAACGCCGGGGCCAAGGCGGGCACGGCGGCGGACCTGGCGGCACTGGCCGCCGCGGACGCCGCCCGCCGGCTGCTGCCCGGGGACCCGTGCGCCGTCGCCGCCGCAACCGCCACCGCGAACGATGCAACATTGGCAGGCTGCACGCGCCAGGGCCCGGGCGGCCAGGTCGTGACGGTGCGGGTCCAGGTCCCGGTGTCGCCGGTCGGCTGGCTGCCACCGCTGACCCGGGCGCAGTCGGTGGCCCGGGCCGGGCCACCGCCGCAACCCTGGCGCGGCGATTGACCGGCGCTGCGGGGGCCTCGGGCGGCCGGGCCGGCTATTCCAGCGGGAGCGGCCCGGCCGCCCGTTGGGCTTCGGCCAGGATCGCGGAAAGCAGGCGCACGGCCCCGGACTTGTCCAGCGGGTTGTTCTTGTTCCCGCACTTGGGGGACTGCACGCAGGAGGGACAACCGCTGGCGCATTCGCAGGCGGCAATCGCGTCCCGGGTGGCACCCAGCCAGGTGCGCGCCGCCTCGAAGCCGCGCTCGGCGAAACCGGCACCGCCCGGGTGTCCGTCGTACACGAAAATCGTCGGCATCCCGGTGTCCATGTGCAGCGCCGTGGACACCCCGCCGATGTCCCACCTGTCGCTGGAGGCCACCAGCGGCAGCAGCCCGATGGCCGCGTGTTCGGCCGCATGCAGCGCCCCGGGGAATTCCTCCGGGGTGATCCCGGCGGCCAGCAGCCGGGTCTCGGGGATGGTGAACCACACGGACTTGGTGTGCAGGTCCCGGGCTTCGAGCGCCAGCGGCTCCTCGGAGAGGATCTCGTTGCTCATCACCGACTTGCGCTGGAAGGACACCACCTGGGTGGTCACCACCACGTCGCCGAAGTTCGCGGTGATCGGCCCCCACGCCACCGCGCGGTCGTTGGTGACGACCTCGACCGTGGTGATGTCCCGGGCCTGGGTGTAGAAGTCCGGGTTGGCGCGGGTGACCATGACGCAGTGGTCGGTTTCGTTCAGCTCGTCGACCACATAGGTGGCGCCCTGGTGCACGTAGATGGCCCCGTCGTGCGCCTGGTAGTGCGTTTGCGGGGAGTCCATGGTGCCCAGCAGCGCGCCGGTGTCGGATTCGATGATGCTCACCGGCCCGCCGCCGTCGCCGCGCAGCTTCACCATGGAGGCTGCGTGCTCGGGGTGCGTCCAGAACCAGCCGGCCGGGCGACGGCGCAGGAACCCGCGCTCCACCAGCGAGTCCAGCAACCCCTGGGCGCTGGGCCCAAAGGCCGCCAAGTCCTCGGTGCGCAGCGGGAGTTCCTCGGCTGCGGCGCAGAGGTGCCCGGAGAGCACATAGGGGTTTTCCGGGTCGAAGACGGTGGCTTCGACCCCGGCGTCGAAGATCGCCTCGGGGTGGTTGACCAGGTAGGTGTCCAGCGGGTCGTCGCTGGCAACCAGCACCGCCAGCGAATCCTGCCCGGCGCGCCCGGCCCGCCCGATCTGCTGGAAGAACGAGGCCCGGGTCCCGGGCCAGCCGGCGACCAGCACCGCGTCGAGCCCGGCCACGTCGATGCCCAGTTCCAGCGCCGAGGTGGATGCGACACCCAGCAGGGTTCCGTCGCGCAACGCATTCTCCAGCTCCCGGCGCTCGGCGGGAAGGTAACCGGAGCGGTAGGCGGCCACCCGATCGGGCAGCGAGGGATGGACCTGGTCGACCATCGAGCGGGTGATCGTGGCGATGGTTTCGGCCCCGCGCCGAGACTTGATGAACGCCAGGGTCCGCACGTGGGAGCAGACCAGATTGGCCAGCAGGTTCGAGGTCTCGGCGATCACGGTGCGCCGGGTCGGTGCGCCGTTCTCCCCGTGCAGCTCGGTCAGCGGCGGCTCCCACAGCGCAACGGTCACCGAGCCCTTGGGGGAGAAGTCGTTGGTGACCTGCGTGGCCGGGGCGCCGATGAGCCTGGAGAAGGAGGCTGCCGGGTCGGCGCTGGTGGCCGAGGCCCCGATGAACACCGGGTTGGCCCCGTAGTGCGCGCAGATCCGGCGCAGGCGCCGCAACAGGTTGGCGATGTTGGAGCCGAAGACCCCGCGGTAGGAGTGGGCTTCGTCGATGACCACAAATTTCAGCCGGCGCAGCACCCGCGCCCACCAGGTGTGGTTGGGCAGGATCCCGAAGTGCAGCATGTCGGGGTTGGAAAGGATGAAGTTCGAGTGGTCGCGGATCCAGCGCCGGGCCGAGACTTCGGTGTCCCCGTCGTAGCCGGCAGCCCGCACGGTGGGCAGCCGGTAGCCCTCGATCGCCTTGAGCTGGTCGGCGGCCAGCGCCTTGGTGGGTGCCAGGTAGAGCACCGTGGCGTCGTTGGGAACCAGGCTGGCCTGGTTCTGCAGGGCCGAGGTGTGGATCGCGTTCAGGGCCGGAAGCTGGTAGGCCAGCGACTTGCCCGAAGCGGTGCCGGTGGCCACGATGGTGTTGCTGCCCTCGTGGGCGAGGTTGGCGGCCTGCACCTGGTGCAGCCACGGGGAGGTCACGCCCGTGCGTTCGAAGGCGGCTCGCACTTCGGGGTGCACCCAGTCGGGCCAGGGGCCGGGCAGTGCGTCCCTGGCCTCGATGATCCGGGAATGGAGCAGCGCCTGGGGAGTTGGCCCGTGGCCCAGCAAGGCGATCTGTTCCGAGTAAGCGTTCACCGCTTCATTGTGGCATCACCGGGCACAGGCCCGTGGCCACGTGAATAAGAAAGTGGTGGGCCTCGCATTCGCGAGACCCACCACTTCGAGGTGCCGGAGGCCGCTTTTAGGCTTCCTGCTTGCCTTCAAAAAGTACGACGTTGCCCAGGTTGGTCCAGCCCAGGGACTGGTACAGCTGCTGCCCGTCGATGCTGGCGATCAGCAGGCCTTCCTCGACGTCGTGTTCCAGGGCCAGGGAGACGAGGGCGCGCATGGTCAGGCTGCCCAGGCCCCGGCGCCGGAATTCCGGGGCCGTGATGATGCGGTCGAAGATGGCGTAGCCGTTGACGGCGGAAACGTGGCCGCTGGCCGCAACGACCTCCGGGTCATCGGCCGGGTGGACGGATACGTAGGCGTGCGTCTGGTCGCGTTCGATCTGGAAGGCGAAGCCATCGGTCGGACGCGGTTCCTCGACATCGTGGCCGCCCATCGCCGTGACCATCAGGACCTCGTCGGAATTAAGGACATTGAGCCCTGCCGCCCGGGCGGCCTCGATCAGGGTCGAAGTCTCGTCGGCAAACGCCGTCAGGCGACGCTTGGGATGCTTGTGCAGCGTCTCCGCGACGGCCACCAATTCCTCGTTGGAAGGCTCGTAAATGACATATTCCCAGTCACCCGACGTGTCATGGCGCAGGGCTGCATGGACGCGACCCTCGTGCCTGCTCTCGTAGCCCCGTGCACCGGCCCAGCCAGATACCCATGTACCGATTAATTCATCGCTTGCAGTAGATCCCATGTTCCGACCCTACCCCGTGTCCTGCCTACCTGGCGTCCATTTGGGGGAACTGTTGCAAGCTTGAAACACTGCGTTAACCAGGTGATCACTGCCACCTCACGTGCGCCGAACGGGTTTTAGGCCATACCCTTAAGAGTGTGTCGCAGAACCGAATTGTCTTGTATTACGCCTTTGTCCCGCTGGCCGATCCCGAGGCCGTGCGCCTCTGGCAGCGTGCCCTTCTGGAGAGGTGGGGTCTGCGTGGCCGCATCATCATTTCCAAGGACGGCATCAACGGAACGGTCGGGGGTGGCATCAAGGAAGTCAAGAAGTATGTGAAGGCCACCCGGGAGTATCCGGCGTTCAAGAAAATGGACATCAAGTGGTCGGAAGGCTCTGCCGAGGACTTCCCCCGGATCTCGGTCAAGGTCCGTGACGAGGTGGTTTCCTTTGGGGCCCCCGGCGAGCTGGAAGTCGATGAAAACGGCGTGGTGGGCGGCGGTGTCCATCTCAAGCCCGAGGCCCTGCACGAGCTGGTGGAGTCGAAGAAGGCCGCGGGCCAGGAGGTCTTGTTCTTCGACGGCCGCAACGCCTTTGAGGCGCAGATCGGCAAGTTCAAGAACGCGATCGTGCCGGAGGTCGAAACCACCCACGATTTCATCGCAGAGATCGAATCGGGCAAGTACGACGGGATGAAGGACCAGCCGATCGTCACCTATTGCACGGGCGGCATCCGCTGCGAGGTGCTCTCGGCGCTCATGGTCAAGCGCGGTTTCACCGAGGTCTACCAGATGCAGGGCGGCATCGTCCGCTACGGGGAAACCTACGGCGACAAGGGACTGTGGGAAGGATCACTGTATGTCTTCGACAAGCGCATGCACATGGAGTTCAGCGAAGACGCAGTGACCATCGGAAAATGCGTGTGCTGCGAGGCCCCGACGAACAAGTTCGAGAACTGCTCGAACCTCTCCTGCCGGAACCTGCGGCTCTTCTGCGCCGAATGCGCCGCGACCGACGAACTGCGCCAGTGCCCCGACTGCGTCGCGGAAGCCACTGACCTCCTTAACGCCTAGGCCGGCATTCCCCCTGGGATAGGGGATCGCAATGCCCCGGGACGCAATTTTCTTGAAGATCGGGACTGGGCGGTTCTCTTCCGGCCACGCGCCGGAGGCGGACCGCCTTTTCGTACCCGCCCGCCGGCCGTCGGCGGGCGGGCGATTGATCCGCGGCTCGATGCCCGGCCCGGCAGCAGGGCTCAGAACAGGCGTGGTTCGGGGGTGCGCCAGTAGGTGTTGCGCCGCGGTTTTTGCTCGGGATCCATGAACTTGGGCAGGATGACGGAGAAGAGACCGTCGTCGTCGCGGATGACCTTGAAGAGCCCGGCATGGAAGCCGTGGTGTGCGTCGGGGCAGCAGGGGGCTCCGAGGTGGATCGCGGTCCTGCCGCCGTCGGCGTAGAAATCAAAGTGGTGGATCTCGAGGTGCTCGGGTGGCACCGTGCAGCCGGGCATGATGCATCCTCCATAGAGGGCAATGATGGCCTCGCGCATGTAGTCGGGGAAAAAACGTTCCTCCTGACCGAGGTCCAGGATCCGGGACTTTCCGTTGAGGGTCATGGGCACGGCTCCGCCGTTGCACAAAGCCTGGCGCAGTTCCGCCGGTGTCAGTTTTTGGCCATGGCTGGTGATGCCGTGGGTGTCGGCCAATCCGCGCAGTTCGTCCAGGGTCGCGATGATGAAGGTCGTCGGGGAGGGGATGCCGATGGTTTTCTTCCCGGTGCGTGATTGGCCCGCCACCCTGATGAGGTTGACCAGTCCCTGCAGGTGTCGTTGGGGCGGGGTGAGTCCGTCGCCTCCATAGGCGGTGGAGTTCATGGTTCCCGGGTCGAATAGCCTATTCCGGGTGCCGGCGTCGCTGCCGGTGCCGTTTGCGCCGAACAGGTTGCCGATGATGCCCGGACCCTCGGGGTCCAGTGAGAGCTTCCGGATGGCGGCCGGGTCGGTGAGAGGGGCGCCGGTGGCGGGGTCGGTGAGGAAAACCGGGAATCCGGAGTCGGTGCCGGCCTGGTCGGGTGTGCCCGGCTGGCCCTTGGAACCCTTGGTTCCGGCCTTACTTGCCGTGGCGGGCGCGCCTTCACCCGTTGTCGAAGTGGAGGCCAGGGCCTGGGCGAGCAGCCCGTCGCGGTCGCCGGCCTTGGTCTTCGGGTTGTCGGTGCTGGCGCACAGGGCCAGCAGGGCCTCGGTGTCCCGTGGCATGGTGCGCAGCAGGAACTCGCCGATACCGCCGGTGGTCCCGCGGTAGAACAGCCCGGTCTTGGCCCGCAGGATTTCCTCCGGAACCTCGGCGATGTCCTGCTCGAGGGTGGCTTGGATCCCGGCCAGCAGCTTCGCGGTGGTGCGGGGGTCCTCCCGGCGGACGGACTCGGCGACCTGGCGCTCGAGCTCCCCGGCCAAGCGGGACGGTTCGGGGCGCTGGCTAATGTGCGGGGCGAGTTCCTCCAGTTTTCGCGCCGCGGCCCCGATCTGGCCGGGGTCGGCGCTCCCGTCGGCCAGGTCCCCTGCCAGCACCGGGTACTTCGGCGGGGTCGTATCCCCGTTGAGGTCTGTGCCCGGCAGCAGCCGATCGATCGACCGCATCCGTTCGCGGGCCGCGAAGAAGCTGATGTGCAGCAAACCGGTGAGCATCGCGGTGGTGTCCTTGAAGACCGGCCGCCCGGTCGGGACCGTGGCCGGGTCCGCCGGCAAGAGCACCGACCCCTCCACGTAGGGAACCGGGTCGTCGTGGATCTCGGTGATCTTGGTGAAGGCTTCTTGGGGGAGTTCGTGGGCCAGGGTGCGGCGTGCGGTGTCGGCGGCCAGCAGCTGGGTGTGGACTGCGGTGCGGTGCGCATCCTCGGCCAGCTGGGCGAACAGCACTGCCTGCACGGGGGACTTGGTGCGCGCGGCAATGCTGCGGCCCAGGTCCCTGACCAGCGCCTGGGCCTCGAGCAGGGCGCGCAGTTCATCGTCCGGGGACACGTGGTGTCCCGGGGCGCCGCGGGTGCCCGCGGTGAGTTCGATGAACCGGGTTGCTTCCATGTCCACCAGCATGCGCCGAACAGGGGAGCCGCGGGGGCGGGTCCGGGAATCTGTGGATAACTATTTTTTCTAATGGACTGGTTTCGGGGAAGACCGGCACCGGAAGGCACAAGGCGGGGGTAGCCCTTTCCAGCCAGCACGATCAGGGCGACGCCGACGCCGACCACGGCCAGCCCCAGCCGAACAGGCGACGATGGTGAACCTGCCGGCCGGCGTCAGCGACACCACCCCCGGGCGTTCCAGCGGTCCAATGAGCCGGCCGCCGTGCAGGCCAGGAAGGGGTCGGGTGGCTTCGGCGCGCACCGTGCGCGGGTGCATGGTCCCCGGGTGCAGGGCGCTGCGCACCACGATGTTGGCGCTTTCAACCAGGAAAAGGCCCACGGCAAACACCATGGCCAGCGGCTCCGGGGATAGTCGCGGATCCACGCGGGCGCGGTGGTGGTCAGCCATTGCGCGGCAGGGGTTTCGTAACAGGGTGTACCTGCTTCGGTGAACAGGAAGACAGCGGTTGCCACCAGGAGTCCCGTTGCGGGCCACGGCCACTGCACCGCCGGGGCATTCTTGCGGCCGGCGGTGCAGGCCAGCCAGAACCAATATCGTCCAAAAAATAAGTATTTAACCTATATTTTGGGGATCATGAGGTGGCGGATTCGGCCGGCCACATGCCGACGGCACCGTCCCCGGGGGAGATCATTTCGTGTTCCGTGTGGAAAACCCGCAGGCCGCGGGCCTCGTAGTTGGCGATGGCCGCCGGGCCGTCCAGGGTGCAGGTGTGCACCCAGACCCGGGACACCGGGCCGAAGCCCTCGAAACGTGTATCCAGGTCCCACGCCCGGGAAATTCCCTCGGTCAGCAACGCGCCGCCCAGGCCCCGGCCGATGCAATGGGGGAACAGGCCGAAGTACATGATCTCGACCTCCGTCGCCGCACCCTCGGAGCGTCCCACCAGCTCGATGTATCCGCCCGGTGCCCCGTCAACGTAAAGCACATGGGTTTCGGTGCCCGGGGCCAACAACAGCGATTCCCACTCTGTGCGGGTCAGGGCCAGGCGGTCGGCCCAGTTCCATCCGCTGCCCACTCCCCGGTAGAGGAACTTGCTGAACTCCGGGGTGATGGCCTCGACCCGTTCGATCCTCGCCCCGGCAGGCAGGGCCCGCCCGGAGGGGATCAGCTCGTCGGGGGAAAGCTGCTGCAGGTGCGTGGTGGTGACTTCAATCATGGCTTCCATCATAGGCAAGGCGGTGCCCGGTTTGAGCGACGTCGATAGACTGTGAAGCGTGACTTCCACCATTGATTTTGCCCAGGTTCCCGATGCCCCCCGCAGCGACGATGTCGCGCTCCTGGACCGGTTTGCCGCCGACCTGCGGGCGGCCGGATACGGGCACGAGTCAATCACCGGATTCCTGGGCGATGTCGCCCACGAGGCGCTGATGCGCGATGCGCTCGTCCCGGCACTGCGCCGCATCTCCTCGGAGCCGGAGCCCGGCGCGCTGGGGACCATGCTCGGGCTGTTCATGCTGGGCGCCGATGCCGGACACGACGAGGTCGCCGCCGCATTCGAAGCCACGGGCATCGACGGGCTGCTGCGGCTCGATGCCATCGAACCGTCCGACGGAGGCCAGGGACGGTGGCGGGCGAAAATCGACCTGCGCCCGCACGCCTCGGATGCCGACGCAGAGCTCTGGGTCGCCAGCGACCTCGGGGCCCACCAGCGCCCGGGAGTGCTGCGCCACGACCACGTGCTGGGCATCGGCCAGGCGTCGCTGACCCTGGCCCAGACCACCATCCGCCCGCAGGTCGACACCGCCCTGGACCTGGGCACCGGCTGCGGGATACAGGCGTTCCACCTGCTGTCCCACGCCCGCAAGGTCGTCGCCACCGACATCTCGGCCCGCGCCCTGGGATTCACCCGCTTCAACCTGCTGCTGAACCACGCGGCCCTGGACCTGGACCCGGGGAACCTGGCCGCACGCATCGAGCTGCGCCAGGGCTCCCTGCTTGAGCCGGTGGCGGGCGAGCGCTTCGACCTGGTGGTTTCCAACCCGCCGTTCGTCATCACCCCGCGCCTCGATGGCCAAGACGACGCCGAGCGCTTCACCTACCGCGACGGCGGGATGCCCGGGGACACTCTGGTGGAGACCCTGGTGCGTTCGATCCCCGGGGTCCTTAACCCCGGAGGAAGCGCGCAGATGCTCGCCAACTGGGAAATCACCGCCGCGGCATCCGAGGGGGAGGGCCCGGAATGGAGCGACGGCCCACGCTCCTGGCTCACCGGGGACACCGAGGCCTGGTTCATCCAGCGCGAAGCGGTCAGCCCCACGCAGTACGCCGAGACCTGGCTGCGCGACGCCTCGCAGGGGCGGGACGCACAGGAGTTCGCCCTGCAGTACGGCGCGTACCTGAATGACTTCGCCTCGCGCAACGTCGCAGCCATCGGCTTCGGCATGGTGTGGCTGCGCCGCCCGGGGACCGGGAGCTCCGGATTCGGGAGGCTCTTCGAGTCCATCGGCTACCCCATTGAGCAGCCCGTCGGCCCGTACCTGGCCCGCGACATCGCCGTGGCGGACGAACTGGAGCCACGGGACGTGGGCGCGCTGCACCTGGTGGTGGCCGAGGACGTCACCGAGGAACGCCACCAGCGTCCGGGCGCCGAGCATCCCGGGGTGATCTTGTTACGCCAAGGTGCCGGATTGCGGCGGACCGAAATACTTGACACCGCCCTGGCCGGCTTCGTTTCCGCCTGCGACGGGGACCTGGACGTATCGTCCCTAGTCGGTGCGTTGGAGTCGCTGATTTCCCCAGGCGATTCGGAGTTTTCCGCAAGGCTTTATGAAGGGGTTGTCCGGCTCATTAAGCGTGGCTTCCTTTTGGAGATGCGAAACAACCGCTAAAGTTTTTTTATATGAGCCAGAACACTTCCCCGGGACCGGGTGCCAGCAGCCCTGGCCTGTCACCGTCGGTGCCCCAGCCGGTGTCCATCAGCGACCCGCAAGCCATCCGGGCACTCGCCCACGAGGCGCGGTTGACGGTGCTCGAGGAACTCTTCGCCTCGCAGTCAACCCGCACCGCCACCGAGCTGGCCACGCGCTGCGAACTCACCCCCAGCGCCATGAGCTACCACCTGCGCGCCCTGGAGAAATACGGCTACGTGGTCCGCGCCGCCAGCGAGGGCGACGGACGTGAACGCCGCTGGAAAGCGGCCGGCAGCCAGCTCGTGCTCGGATCGCTCTCGGATTCGACCTCCGCGAAGAACGCCTACCTGAATGTGCAGCTCAACGCGTTCCGCGAACGGCTCTCCGCGGAGATCGCCCGTCGTGACAAAGAACGCAAGGAAGGCAAGGCGCCGGAGCCGGACCGCGCCCCGGTGCTGACCACCGGGGTGGTCTTTCTCTCGGAGTCCCAGCGCAAGGATTTCATCGCCAAGGTCTACGACCTGCTCTACGAATACGAGGCCCTGGCCGAACCGGAGGCCCGCGGCGTGGACGGGGAACGGCTCTACTACATGCTTTCCTTCCTGCCCGAAATCCGCGACGGCCAGGTCCGCTGACACCACGCGGCCCGGGCGGGAAAACGGGGTCCCGTGGTCGCTGCTTGCCGTGGGGCGCAAAAATACGGCTAACCTAGAGCAGGGAATGTGCTGTGCGCCCACTTTGGTGCACCACTGGTTGCTAATAGGAGTGCTGTGCCCGCCAAGGCCAAGGAAAAGACCGGAATGAAACTCGTGATCGTGGAGTCCCCGGCTAAAAGCAAGTCGATCGCCAAGTACCTGGGCGACGGCTTTGAAGTCGACGCCTCGGTGGGGCACATCCGCGATCTGGCGCAACCCGCCGATCTGCCCGCGGAGATGAAGAAGGGGCCCTACGGCAAGTTCGCCGTGGACGTCGAGAACGACTTCGACCCCTACTACGTCGTGTACCCGGACAAGAAAAAGCGCGTTGCCGAACTGAAGGCCAAGCTCAAGGGCGCCGACGCGCTCTATCTGGCAACAGATGCGGACCGCGAAGGCGAAGCCATCGCGTGGCACCTGCTCGAGGTGCTCAAGCCCAAGGTCCCGGTCTACCGCATGGCGTTCACCGAGATCACGCAAGAAGGCATCAACCGTGCCATGGAGAACATCCGGGAGCTGGACACCGACCTGGTCAACGCCCAGGAAACCCGCCGCGTGCTCGACCGCCTCTACGGCTACGAGATTTCCCCGGTGCTCTGGCGCAAGGTGGCCCGCGGCCTGTCCGCCGGACGCGTGCAGTCGGTGGCAACCCGCCTCGTTGTCGAGCGCGAACGCGAACGCATGGCCTTCCGCAGCGCCTCCTACTGGGACTTGACCGGCACCTTTGCCACCGCCAACGGCGAATCCTTCGGCGCGAAGCTCTCCTCCGTCGACGGGGCACGGGTGGCCACCGGCCGCGACTTCACCGACCGCGGCGAGCTGAAGGCGCCCAAGACCGGCTCCGTCGCGCACCTGGACGAGGCCAAGGCACAGGCCCTGGCCGCCGGCCTGGCCGAGGCGGACTTCGCCGTCACCAACGTCGACGAGAAGCCCTACACCCGCCGCCCGGCCGCACCGTTCACCACCTCGACGCTGCAGCAGGAAGCAAGCCGCAAGCTGCGCTGGAGCTCGAAGTCCACCATGCAGGTCGCCCAGCGCCTGTATGAAAACGGTTACATCACCTACATGCGTACCGACTCGGTGTTCCTGTCCAACGAGGCCGTCAACGCCGCCCGCAAGCAGGCCGCCGAACTCTACGGATCCGAATCCGTGCCGGCCTCCCCGCGGCTCTACAAGGCCAAGTCCGGCGCCGCGCAGGAGGCCCACGAGGCCATCCGCCCGGCCGGCGACTCCTTCCGCCGCCCCGCCACCGTGCGTGCCCAGCTTTCGGGCGACGAGTTCAAGCTCTACGAGCTGATCTGGAAGCGGACCGTCGCCTCGCAGATGGCCGACGCCAAGGGCTTCACCGCCACCATCAAGCTGGCCGGGGAATCCACCACCGGGCAGGTCGCGGAGTTCTCCGCCTCCGGCACCGTGATCACCTTCCGCGGGTTCATGGCAGCCTACGAGGAGGGCCGCGACGCCGCCCGCGAGGCCGAGGCCGCGGAGGCCGCCGAGGAGGCGCGCCTGCCGCAGCTGAAGGTCTCCGACGCGCTGGCCGGAACCGGCATCGACGCCATCGGGCACACCACTTCCCCGCCGGCACGCTACACCGAGGCCTCGATCGTCGCGGAGCTCGAGGCCCGGGAGATCGGGCGCCCCTCGACCTTCGCGCCGACCATCTCCACCATCATGGACCGCGGCTACGTCACCAAGCGCGGCGGTGCCCTGGTGCCCAGCTGGATCGCGTTCTCGGTGATCCGCCTGCTGGAGGAACACTTCGGCAAGTACGTCGACTACGACTTCACCGCGCGCCTCGAAGACGACCTGGACGAGATCGCCCACGGCCAGAAGGGCCGCACCGCCTGGCTCAAGGACTTCTACTTCGGCTCGCCCGAGACCGGGCAGGTGGGCCTGGAGTCGGTGGTCAACAACCTCGGCGACATCGACGCGCGGGCCATCAACTCCATCGAGATCGCCCCGGGCATCGTGCTGCGCGTGGGCAAGTTCGGGCCGTACCTGGAAAAGCCGCTGCCGGCCGACGCCCCCGAGGGCACCGACCCGCAGCGGGCCAACGTGCCCGAGGACCTGGCCCCGGACGAGCTCACCGCCGAGAAGGCCATCGAGCTGATGGAGACCCAGGGCCCTTCCGAGCGCGTGCTGGGCACCGACCCGGAGACCGGGCGCACCATCGTGGCCAAGGACGGGCGCTACGGCGCCTACGTCACCGAGGTCATCGTGGAGCCCACGGCCGAGGAACTGGCTGCGATGCCGGTGGAGTACTACAAGAACGGCAAGCCCAAGCCGCCGAAGAAGCCGGTCAAGGCCAAGCCGCGCACCGGTTCGCTGTTCAAGTCGATGACCGTGGAAACCGTCACGCTCGAGGAGGCGCTGCGGCTGATCTCGCTGCCGCGCGTGCTGGGCGTCGACGCCGAGGACGTGGAGATCACCGTGCAGAACGGCCGCTTCGGGCCCTACCTGAAGAAGGGCACCGATTCGCGGTCCATCGGCTCCGAGGAGGAGATCTTCACGATCACCCTCGAGGAGGCGCTGGGGATCTACTCGCAGCCCAAGGTCCGCGGCGCCCGTGCCGCGGTGCCGCCGCTGGCCGAGTTCGGGCTGGACCCGGTCTCGGAGAAGAACATCGTGGTCAAGGAGGGACGCTTCGGTGCCTACATCACCGACGGGGTCACCAACATCACGATCCCGCGCGACACCACCCTGGAGGAGCTGACCCGGGAGAAGGCCATCGAGCTGCTCGCGGACAAGCGTGCCCGCGGTCCGGTCAAGCGGACCTCCGCGGCCAAGGCCCCGGCGAAGAAGGCACCGGCCAAGAAGGCGCCGGCGAAAAAGGCCGCGGCCAAAAAGCCGGCGGCCAAGAAGACCGGCAACTAGCCGCACGCGGCAAGGGGCCACACACATGAGGATGACACCATGAGGCTGGGCGTACTGGATATCGGGTCGAACACGGTTCACCTGTTGCTGGTCGACGCATATCCGGGCGCCCGGCCGGTGCCCTTCGCCTCGCACAAGCGCCCGCTCTCGCTGGTCGCCTACCTGGACGAGCACGGGGCCATCACGCAGGCCGGCCAGGACGAGCTGCTGGATTTCGTGCACGAGGCCGCGCAATTCGCGATCAACCACCACGCGGAGGACCTGTTGGCCTTCTGCACCTCGGCGATCCGCGAATCGGCCAACGGCGAGCAGGTCCTGGCCCGGGTCGTGGCCGAGACCGGGGTGAAGCTGACCGAACTGACCGGCGAGCAGGAGGCCGGGATGACGTACTACGCGGTGCGCCGCTGGTTCGGCTGGAGCTCGGATTTGCTGCTGAACCTGGACATGGGCGGCGGTTCCTTCGAGCTGGCCATGGGCCAGGACGAGTTCCCCACCGTGGCCCACTCGGTGCCGCTGGGGGCCGGACGGCTGACCCGCGACTGGCTGGAGGCCGACCCGCCCTCGATCAAGGACGTCAAGGCGCTGCGCCACCACGTGCGCGAGGTGCTCGCCGAGCCGGTGGCCGAGCTGCGACAGTTCGGCAAGCCGACGATGGTCACCGGGACCTCGAAGACCTTCAGGTCGCTGGCCCGGATCACCGGGGCCGCGCCGTCCGCGGAGGGCCCCTACGTCAAGCGGGTGCTGCGCGCCGAGTCGCTGAAGGTCTGGACCAACCGGCTCACTGCGATGAACTGGGAGGAACGCGCCGAGCTTCCGGGGGTCTCGGCGATCCGCGCCCCGCAGCTGCTCGCAGGTGCCATCGTCGCCCTCGAGGCGATGAACGCGCTGAAGGTCAAGAGCCTGCGGATCTGCCCGTGGGCGCTGCGCGAGGGGTTGATGCTGCGCAGGTTCGACCACGTCCTGTTTGACTCCACCGCTCCGCTCAGTAGTAGCGTGGGTGTCGGAGAGGTTGCACTGGGACAATCCTCGGTATTGTCGATGTCCCAGGGCAGCAACGTTCTGTAGCGAAAGACTCCGTAGCGAAAGACAAGGGGCACAGGATCCATGGTCGAGTCAGGCACGGGCGCCAAGGCCCCGATCCCGGTGGCGCTTTCCAGCGCCTCGGTATACCCGCTGAACGTCCACGACGCCTTCGCGGTGTCCCACGACCTGGGCTACGACGGGGTCGAGGTGCTGGTCACCGGCAACCAGGTGTCGCAGGACGCGGTGGCGCTGAACCGGCTGGCCGAGCGCTACGAGCAGCCGGTGATGGCCATCCACGCACCCACGCTGCTGCTGACCCAGCAGGTCTGGGGCACCGCGTGGAACAAGATCGAATCCGCCGCCGCGATGGCCGTGCAGGTCGGCTGCGACGTCGTGGTCGCCCACCCGCCGTTCCGCTGGCAGGGCACCTACGCCACCGAGTTCGCCACCGGCATCCGCCGCATCATGGAGGAGTACGGGGTGCGGATCGCGGTGGAGAACATGTACCCGTGGCGGGCCCGGGGCCGCGAGGCGAAGATGTACCTGCCGCACTGGAACCCGGTCCCCGAACCCTACGAGTTCGTCACCTGGGACTTCTCGCACTCGGCGATCGCCGACATGGACTCGGCGGTGGCCATGCGTGATTTGGGGCAGCGGCTGACCCACGTGCACCTGTGCGACGGGCTGAACAACGGCAAGGACGAGCACCTGGTGCCCGGCCGCGGCACCCAGCCGGTCATCGAGGCCATCGAGTACCTGCGCGACTCGGCCTGGGACGGGGTGGTGGCCGTGGAGGTTTCCACGCGCAAGGCCAAGGGCGCCGGGGAGCGCGAGGCCTGGCTGGGCGAGACCCTCGAGTTCGCCCGGCGGCACCTAGCCCCGGCCAACGAGGGCGCCGCCTCGGGGACCCACTCGATCTAGCCGCCGCACGCCGGCAAACCGGCCGGTCCGGCCGCCGGGCGTGGAACAATGGGCACATGACTTCCGTGCTTTCGACTTCCGCCCTGGCCGCCAACAGAATTGCCTTTCTGGGCACCGGATCCATGAACGGGGCGGTGCTGCGCGGCATCATCGCCACCGGCTACGACCCCCGGGCGATCGTCGCGACGCTGCGCAGCAATGCCAAGGCCCACGACCTGCACGCCGAAACCGGCGTCACGGTCCTGGTCGGGGAGCACGACCCGGAAGCCAACGGCAAGGCCGCCAGGGATGCCGACATCGTCTTCCTGGGCGTCAAGCCCGTGGGCATCGCCGCCCTGTGCGACGAGATCCGGGACGTGCTCAAGCCCACCGCCGTGGTGGTCTCGGTGGCCGCGGCCATCACCATCGAGATGATCGCCGCGCACCTGGCCCCGGGCCAGCCGGTGGTGCGCTCCATGCCCAACACCCCGCTGAAGGTGGGCGTCGGCGCCGTCGGGCTCAGCACCGGGGAGACCGTCTCCGAGGCGGCGCTGGCTGCGGTCGTGGACCTGTTCGCCGGTTCCGGGGTGGTCCACGTGGTCCCCGAATCCCAGCAGGACGCGGTTTCGGCGATCAGCGGCTCCGGACCGGCCTATGCGTTCTATCTGGCCGAGGCCATGGCCGCGGCCGGGGTCAAGCTGGGCCTGGATCCGGCGCTGGCCACCGACCTGGCCCGCGCCACCGTCGCCGGGGCCGGGAAGATGCTTGCCGACCCGCAGGCCGACCCCTCCGCCCTGCGCCGGGGCGTGTCCAGCCCCAACGGCACCACCGTGGAGGCCCTCGCCGTCTTCGACGCGGAGGATTTGGCGGGGATCGTTGCCCGCGGGGCCGCGGCCGCCGCCGCACGCGCCGCGGCGATCACCCGGGAACTGGCCTAGCAAACACAAAAGTTCCCCCTTCCGCGGCGTCTTCACGCGGCGGAAGGGGGAACTTTCCGTTGTCCGGGCGGCCTAGGGCCGGGCGGCGAAGCGCTCGAGCAGGTCCACGTGCCCGGAGACGATCAGCACGTCGCGCCGGGTGACCTTGGTGTCGGGCTGGGCATAGGTGAAGTCCTCGCCGGGGGACTTCACGCCCACCACGGTGATCCCGTACTTGGAACGCACCTGGGACTCGGCCAGCGTGAAGCCCTGGGTCTCCTTGGGCGGGAACATCTTCACGATCGCGAAGCCGTCGTCGAACTCGATGAAGTCCAGCATCCGCCCGCCGACCAGGTGCGCGGCGCGGACCCCGGCGTCGGCCTCCGGGTAGATCACGTGGTTGGCGCCGATGCGGGTGAGGATCTTGCCGTGCGAGGGCGTGATGGCCTTGACCCACAGGTGCTCGATGCCCAGGTCCACCAGGTTCACGGTGATCAGCACGGAGGACTCGATGGAGGTGCCCACGCCCACGACGGCGGAGGTGAACTCCTGGGCGCCGAGCTGGCGCAGCGCGTCGATGTTGGTCGCGTCGGCCTCGACCACGTGGGTGAGCACCGAGGCCCACTTCTGCACGAGTTCCTGGTTGCGTTCGATGGCCAGGACCTCGCGGCCCTGCTTGACCAGTTGCTCGGCCACGGAGGCGCCAAAACGGCCCAGCCCGATGACCAGCACCGGGGCGTTGTGGTCCGTGTTCTTCTCAGCCAATGATGGGCCTCTCTTCGGGGAAGTGGTAGAGCTGGTTGCGCTGGCGCAGGGTCAGCGCCGCCGCCAGGGTAATCGTACCGATTCGGCCGGCAAACATCAGTGCGGAGAGCACGTACTTGCCCGCCGGCGGCAGCTCGGCGGACAGATTGGTGCTCAGCCCCACGGTCGCGAAGGCCGAGATCGACTCGAACAGCGCCCGGGAGAGCGAGGTGCCGCTGATCGCCAGCAGCGAGGCGGTCGCCAGCATCACCAGCGTGGCGCCCAGCACGATGACCGAGATCGCCACGCGCATGGTGCCCTCGGGGATGCGCCGGCCGAAGGCGCGCACGTCGGTGTCGCCGCGGGCCTCGGCGAAGATCGCCAGGAACATCACCGCGATGGTGGTGACCTTGATGCCGCCGGCCGTGGAGGCCGAGCCGCCGCCGGCGAACATCAGGGCGTTGGACAGCAGCATCGTCACCTGGTGCATCTCGCCCTGGTCGACCAGGTTGAACCCGCCCGAGCGGGTCATCACGGAGGCGAAGACCGAGTGGATGACCTTGTCCCCGTTGGACATGTAGCCGATGGTGTCGGGGTTGGTCCATTCGGCCGCGGCCCACAGCAGCGCGCCGCCCACCAGCAGCATCCCGGTGACCACCAGGGTGAGCTTGGCATGCAGCGACCACTTGCGGGTGTTGAAGCGGTGGGCCAGCAGCACCATCAGCACCGGGAAGCCCAGCGAGCCCAGGAACACCCCGAGCATCAGCGGCACCAGGATCCACAGGTCGGTTTCGTAGGGGACCAGCCCGTCGGAGTGCGGGGTGAACCCGGCGTTGTTGAAGGAGGAGATGGAGTAGAAGATCCCGTGCCAGACGGCCTCGCCCACCGGCTCGCCCAGGATGAGGAAGCGCGGGATGAGCATCAGGGCCAGCGCGACCTCGATGGCCACCGAGGTGGTGATCACGATGCGCAGCAGCGAACCGACCTCGCCCAGGGTGGAGGCGGCGGAGGTGTTCATGGAGTTCTGCGCCATCAGCTTCCCGCGCACGCCCAGCCGCTTGGACACCGCCAGGGAGAGCACCGAGGCCAGGGTCAGGATGCCCAACCCGCCGACGAACACCGCGATGATCATCACCAGCTGGCCGAAGAAGGACCAGTGGGTTGCGGTGGAGACGACGGTCAGCCCGGTGACGCAGACCGCGGAGACCGCGGTGAACAGGGCATCGTAGAAGGCAGTGGGTTCGCCGGTCGCCGAGGACACCGGCAGGGCCAGCACGGAGGTGAACAGGGAGATGACGATGACGAAGGTGAACAGGGCCAGGCGCGCGGGGGAGCGGACGGTGAAGTCCGAGACAATCCGGCGCCACTGGCCCACGCGCGTGCGCCATCTGGCCGGCGCGCCGGATTCGGCGCCGGCCCGTCGTGCTGGTTCGGAAAAGGGAGGCGTTCCCATGTGTATAGCTCGGCTCCAAGACGTGGACATCTTCGGTGCGGAAGCCCTGCCCCGCAAGCTCCCACAATAAACCATGCCGCCACGGGTTTCGCCGGGGCACGGTGCGACGCGCGGCCCCGGGGCGCGAAGGGGGCGCCCCTGGTGTCTTGGCGCACACCCGTGCGGTGAATCGCGTAGCCTGAATATGTGTTTGCCGTAAATGCGCCCGTGCCCCCGACCCAGGTGATCTGGAGCGAGCAGATGATGGCCTACCGCTTCAGCGAGACCCATCCGATGCACCCGATCCGGCTCGAACTCACCGCCCGCCTCTGTGAGGACCTGGGCCTTTTCGCGCGTGCCAACCTCGCTCTGGTCCGGCCCGAGGTCGCCACCGACGAGCAGCTGGCCGCGGTGCACGATGCCGACTACATCGCCGCCGTCCACCGGGTCAGCGCCAATCCCCAGGTGCCCGACGAGGCCCGCGGGCTGGGCACCGAGGACAACCCCGCCTACGCCGGGATCCACGAGGCCAGCGCCCGGTTGGCCGGCGGATCCCTGGCCGGGGCCGAAGCGATCCTGGCCGAAGAGGCGCTGCACGTGGTGAACTTCGGCGGCGGCATGCACCACGCCGCCGCGGGCAAGGCCAGCGGCTTCTGCATCTACAACGACGCCGCCCTGGCGATCCAGCGGCTGCTGGACGGCGGGGTGAAGAAGGTCCTGTACATCGACGTGGACGCGCACCACGGGGACGGGACCCAGGCCATTTTCTGGAACGACCCGCGGGTCATGACCATTTCCATCCACGAATCCGGGATGACGCTGTTCCCGGGCACCGGGTATGCCAACGAGATCGGCGGGCCCGACGCGCAGGGCACCGCGGTGAACGTGGCGGTGCCCGCGCGCACCACCGATGCCGCCTGGCTGCGCGCCTTCCACGCGGTGGTCCCGCAGCTGGCCGCGGCCTTCGCCCCGGAGATCATCGTCTCGCAGCACGGCTGCGACGGACACCGCGACGACGACCTGTCCAACCTGCGCCTGACCATCGACGCCCAGCGGCAAAACGCGCTGGACATCGCCGAGCTGGCGGCCCGGCACTGCGAGGGCCGCTGGATTGCCACCGGCGGCGGGGGCTACAACACCGCCTCGGTGGTGCCGCGGGCCTGGAGCCACCTGGTGGCCGTTGCCTCGGGGAAGCCGGTGCCGCTGGCCACCCCCATGCCGCGACAGTGGCGCGACTACGTGCTGGGGCGCTACGGGGTCCGCACGCCCGAGTCCATGGGTGACAATGCGGAGCTGTGGTGGCGTTCCTGGGAGGTCGGCTACGACCCGGCGGATCCGGTGGACCGCACCATCATGGCCACCCGGAAGGAGATCTTCCCGCTTTTCGGGCTGGACCCCTGGTTCGATTAGGGCAGCCCAAGATGCCAACACGCGTATATGCGGATAGGGTTATGCGGTGGCTCATGATGATATTTTCTCCGCGCTGGCAGACCCCACCCGGCGCCGGTTGCTCGAGGCCCTGCGCGAGGATTCGTGCTCGGTCGGTTCCCTGGTCGAGGCGCTGGGTGTTTCCCAGCCGACCGTATCCAAGCATCTGAAGGTGTTGCGCGAAGCCGGGTTGGTCTCGATGCGCGCCGACGGGCAGCGCCGCTACTATGCCCTGGAGCCAGCGACGTTCCTGGAGCTGGAGACCTGGCTGCACCGCTACCTGCCCCCGGCGCCGGCCTTGGCCCTGGTTCCGGAGCACTACCCGGAGCTGGCTGCCGGATCCCAGGAGGTCGCCAGCCAGGCGACGGTGGCGGCCGCGCAGCTGGGCCGCACCGTCGGCCGCGGCCTGGAACAGGTCACTGGCCGCGCCCAGGATTTCCTCGAACGGTTCCCCAAGCCGAAGTTCGGCAGAAAGCGGTAGCCAGCCCCCGCATGGTGGTGCGGCATCGTACTTCGAAAGGCAAAAACGTTACGCGGGCGTGGTTCCATGATTACGCCCGGGTTGTGCCCGCGGGCGCTGCGCGTGTCATTCTCTAAGGCGGGGCAGCGTCGCCAGTCATGGCGGTAGCGTGCCCTCGTGCCTGCCCCAAGTGATGAGGAGATAAGACTTGGACCAGCAACTTGCGACCATTCGCGACGAAGTGTTCCGTCGCAACCCCGGTGAAGCGGAATTCCACCAGGCGGTGACCGAGGTTTTCGAAAGCCTCGAAGCGGTTTCGCGTAAGCGTCCCGAATATGCCGAAGCGGCCATCCTGCAGCGCTTGTGCGAGCCGGAGCGCCAGATCATCTTCCGTGTCCCGTGGACCGACGATGAAGGCCGCGTGCAGATCAACCGCGGTTTCCGTGTGGAATTCAACTCCGCGCTGGGCCCGTACAAGGGCGGACTGCGCTTCCACCCCTCGGTGTACCTGGGCATCGTGAAGTTCCTTGGCTTCGAGCAGATCTTTAAGAACTCGCTCACCGGCATGCCGATCGGCGGCGGCAAGGGCGGTTCCGACTTCGATCCGCGCGGCAAGTCCGACTCCGAGGTCATGCGCTTCTGCCAGTCGTTCATGACGGAGCTGTACCGCCACATCGGCGAGTACACCGACGTGCCGGCCGGTGACATCGGCGTCGGCGGCCGTGAAATCGGCTACCTCTTTGGCCAGTACAAGCGCATCACCAACCGCTACGAATCCGGTGTGCTCACCGGCAAGGGCATCAGCTGGGGCGGCTCCCTGGTGCGTCCCGAGGCCACCGGCTTTGGTGCGGTGATCTTTACCCAGGAAATGCTCAAGTCCCGCGGCACGAGCTTTGACGGCCAGCGCGTCGTCGTCTCCGGTTCGGGCAACGTGGCCATCAACGCCATCGACAAGGCCCAGAGCCTCGGGGCCCGCGTCTTGACGGCGTCGGACTCCTCCGGCTACATCCTCGATGAGCGCGGCATCGACATCGAACTGCTTCGCCAGATCAAGGAAGTCGAACGCGGACGCATCAGCGAGTACGCCGAGCGCGCCAAGTCCAAGAGGGTGCACTATGTCGAGGGCGGCAACGTCTGGGACGTGGATGCCACCGTGGCGCTGCCCTGCGCCACGCAGAACGAGCTGGACGCCAAGCACGCCAAGCGCCTGATCTCCGCAGGTGTCCTGGCCGTGGCCGAGGGCGCCAACATGCCCTGCACCGCCGCGGCAACCTCGCTCTTCCAGGACGCCGGGGTGCTCTTTGCCCCGGGCAAGGCGGCCAACGCCGGCGGCGTGGCCACCTCGGCACTGGAAATGCAGCAGAACGCGAGCCGCGACTCGTGGAGCTTCGCGCACACCGAGGCCCGCCTGACCGAGATCATGGTCGGCATCCACGACCGTTGTGCCTCGACCGCCGACGAGTACGGGGTCCCGGGCAACTACGTGGCCGGCGCCAACATCGCAGGCTTCGTCAAGGTCGCAGACGCCATGCTGGCCCAGGGCCTGATCTAGCAAGCACCGCAGCAGCCGTCGCACGAGACACCAAGGCCGGGGACGGCAAGCATGAACCCAAGGGTTTCTGCTTGCCGACCCCGGCCTTGGCGTGTTTGAGACGTTTTGTTTCGCCGGGTCCCGGCGCCCGGTTTGTGGTTTTCGACGGGCCGGGGGTACATTTCCATCATGACTAATCGTTGGTATGCGTATTTTGTGTCGGCTCTGGAGGGGCCTAAGACGCGATAATTTCGCATACCCACCTTCAGAGCCGACAAGGGCCGCAAGCTATTGCTTGCCGGCCCTTCGCTATTTCCAAGATAGCGGCCCTGGAGGACTACGGAGACGTGTCAGCGGGGGCCGCATTGAAACCAATGGGCCCCGCCAAGACGCGCGGGGCAGAAACCGAAAGGCCCCCAGCCATGAGCATCGCAGCCGCCACCGAGACACAGCAGCGCGCCAACACCAATGAACGCGTGCTGGGCATCACCGAACTTCCCACCCCCGCCGAGCTGCTCGCCGAACTTCCCGCGGGCGACGCCCAGGGATACCGGATCATGCGGGCCCGGCAGGAAGTCCGCGCAGTGCTCTCCGGGCTCGATGAGCGCCTGCTGGTCATCATCGGCCCCTGCTCGATCCACGACCCGGTTGCGGGGCTTGAATACGCCACCAGGCTCGCCACGGCGGCCAAGGAGCACCAGGGCGAGCTGCTGGTGGTGATGCGCAGCTACTTCGAAAAGCCGCGGACCACCGTGGGTTGGAAGGGCTTGGTCAACGACCCTCACCTGGATGGCAGCCACGACATGGCCGCCGGACTGCGTGCCGCGCGCGAGTTCATGCTGGCAGCCAGCAACCTGGGGCTGCCGCTGGCCACCGAATTCCTGGAACCGCTCAGCGCCCAGTACCTCGCCGACGTGATCAGTTGGGGAGCCATCGGTGCCCGCACCACCGAAAGCCAGACCCACCGCCAACTGGTTTCGGGTCTGTCGATGCCCGTGGGCTTCAAGAACGGCACCGACGGATCGGTGAAGGTCGCGATCGACGCCTGCCAGGCCGCCGGTGCGCCGCAGTCGTTCATGGGAATCAGTGACGAGGGACGCACTGCCATCGTGCAGACCGCGGGAAACCAAGACGTCCACCTGATCCTGCGTGGCGGCGCGGACGGACCCAACTTCGCCGCGGAACCGGTGTCCAAGGCCTCGGCAGCCATGGCAAGCGCCGGCATGAATCCGCGGGTGATCGTCGATGCATCCCACGCGAACTCGGGAAAGTCCCACGTGCGCCAGGGCGAGGTCATTGCGGAACTGGCCGCCCGGATTGCCTCGGGTGACCAACAGATTGCCGGAATCATGGCCGAAAGCTTTCTGGTCCCCGGCGCCCAGAAGCACGATCCGGACACCGTTGCGGAGGGAGCCAACGTGCTCGCGGGGCTGACCTACGGCCAGTCCGTCACCGATGCCTGCATGAGTTGGGACACCAGCGCGGAACTGCTCGAGTCCTTGGCCGCTGCGGTGCGTGCGGCACGCTAGGGATTGGGCACTGTCGTTCGACCCATCACGGAACCATGGCCTACGCATTGTTAGACGTTGCGCAGTTCACATTGGCCCCGCGAGCCACTAAAGTGTGACATACGAACATAGGGTATCTTGGGGTGTTGGCGTGTGCAAGGAACACTCCCTAGTTGGCGCCAATGCATGACTGCTATGTGAATATTGTCAGGAGAATCAGGGAATGGTCGAATCGCAAAACTTTGCCAACGCGCGTTTCATGACGGTGGCCGAGGTTGCCGAGGTGATGCGCGTGTCAAAGATGACCGTTTACCGCCTCGTTCACGCCGGTGAATTGCCGGCCGTTCGATTCGGTCGTTCCTACCGGGTACCCGAGAATGCGGTGCAGGAATACCTGCGGGCGGCCGGGTTCGGGCGGGACTCCAGCACCGGCTAGCGCCGACGGTTTTCACGAGTGGTCAGAATCCGCTCTGGAAGCAGGTAATCTGTTAAGGAACGTTTAACGTCCCGTTGGCTATTCTGGTGCTTTGGTGCCGAAGAAGTAGTAGTCGGCAATCGAATCAGTTTGTGAGGAACCATTATGGGCTCTGTTATTAAGAAGCGCCGCAAGCGTATGGCCAAGAAGAAGCACCGTAAATTGCTTCGTAAGACCCGCCACCAGCGTCGTAATAAGAAGTAAATGCCGGCTCCGGGCTTGCCCGGAATCGAGCATGTGAAAAGGTGCGTTTCCCCTTGAGCGGGAAACGCACCTTTTTGCATGCAACGGAAGTCGCCACGGACGCGGCGGATGATCGCCTAGGGGCGGCGGCGAAGTGCTCCAACGCTGCGCCACAAGCCCCAGAGCGCGCCCGAGACCCCGGCCGCCTTCAGCCCAAAGGTCGCGGCCTTGCGCCCGGTCCGGAAATCGTAGACGGGCCAGTTTCGCTCCTTGGCGTGGCGGCGAAGCCTGCGGTCCGGATTGATCGCCACGGGGTGGCCGACCGCCTCGAGCAGGGGGATGTCGTTGTGGGAGTCGCTGTACCCCCAGCATTCTGAAAGATCCAGGCCCATTTCCCGGGCCAGGTCCTGGACCGCGATGGCCTTCGCCGCCCCGTGCAGGATCTCGCCGACCAGACGGCCGGTGTAGACGCCCTCGACATGTTCCACGCTGGTTCCAAGCGCGCCGCTGAGACCCAGCCGCCGGGCCATGATCGTGGCAACCTCCAGCGGCGTGGCGGTGACAAGCCAGACCTGGCGCCCGGCGTGCATGTGCTGGTCGGCGATGGCCCGGGTGCCGGGCCAGATTTTCGACTCAATGAACTCGTCATAAATTTCATCCCCGAGCGCAACCATGTCTGCCACGGAGAACCCGGAAGCCAGCAAAAGCGCGCGGTCGCGGATGGCATGGATGTCACCGAGGTTTTCTCCCCGGGTCACGAACCGCAGCTGGTGAAGGGCAAACCACGCTACCTCGCGCAAGGTAAAAGCCCGGTGTTGGTACATTTTCCGGGCAACCGCATACAGCGATGCGCCACGCATCATGGTGTTGTCGACATCAAAGAAGGCGGCCGAGGTGCTGGAGAGCACCGGCTCCTGCCCAAGGTGGGACACGGGAAAAGGGTTGGAGGGCATCCGCCCAGTGTATTGCAATCTTTTTTCACCGGAGCTGTAGCGTTGGATCATGAGCAGTGTGCAGACCCCGCGAGAGATCAAGTTGTTGGTTCGTTCAGGATGCCATTTGTGCCTTGCCGCGGCAAAGACCCTCGATGAGGTCACCAGCAGGCTGGGATACACGTGGCAGAGCGTTGATATCGACGAAGACCCGGAACTGCTCGCGCAGCATTCGGAAGAAGTCCCGGTGCTGTTGGTGGACGGACGGGTGCGGGACTTCTGGGTGATCGACGCCCAGCGACTTGAGTCCTTGCTGGCAGGATAGCGTCAAGGCCATCGGCAGGCCGCCCAGGTGAAACCCGGTGGCAGCGCGGCGGCCCGGAAGAACCGGTTGGTACGTCATGAAGTCATCCAAGGAATTGAGTCAGAACCCATGCACACTGAGCACCACCCCGCAGGCAGCGACGTGGACGCTTCCGCCGCAGGCTACCGGATCGCCGAGGACCGCGATCCCGGCATGGAACAGGTGCGTCCGCAAACCGGATCGCTGGGCCGGATCCTTCCGGAAGCGACCCTGGCTCGATTGACGCAGTACCTGCGGGCGCTGAACGCGATGCAGGCCCGCGGGGCGGAACGCACTTCCTCGGGCGTGCTGGCCGCAGAGGCGGGGGTCAACCCCGCCATCCTCCGCAAGGACTTGTCCCTGCTGGGGTCATACGGGACCCGCGGGGTGGGCTACGTGGTGACCGAATTGACCGAGCACATTTCCAAGGCCATGGGCCTGATGCAGCATTGGCGTGTTGCCATTATCGGCGCCGGAAACCTGGGCAGGGCGCTGTCGGGATATGGCGGGTTCAGAAGCCGAGGATTTGAAATCGTCGCGCTGCTGGATGCCTCACCCGAGGTCATAGGCACCGCGGTGGGGGACCTGCAGGTCCAAGACATTGCCGACCTGGACCAGATCCTGGAAGCCACCGATGCCAACATCGCGGTGCTCTCCGTTCCGGGAGCCGCCGCCCAAGACCTGTGCGACAAGCTGGTGGGCCGTGGCGTGCGCAGCATCCTGAGTTTTGCCCCCGTGGTCCTGCAGGTGCCGTCCGGCGTCAACCTCCGCAAGGTCGATCTGGCCACCGAACTCCAGATCCTGGCCTACCACGCACAAAACCTGGGTTCCTAGAGACCACAGGCCAGACGCCGGACGGCACCGGTGCCAACAAAAATGGTCCGCGGGGGCCAGCCGCAACCGGCTGGTTCCCACGGACCATCCACAATGAATGGGCGGTTTTTTAGCGGTATCCCGCTGCCCGTGCCGCACGGCGGGCGGCAATGTACTGGCTCGCCGGGCGCAACCAGGCGAAGACAACGCCAACGACGCCGAGCACGACCGAGAGCAGGATCAGTATTCCGCTTCCGAGGCTCAAGAGCGAGAGCGCTGCAAGGATCGTGGCGAAGATGCGTGCCACGTTGCTTCCCCTGCGGACCATGAACGCAATCAACACATAGACGCCCAGGAAGATCAAGGCAAAGACCACCGCGGTCGACTGGATTGCCGGAAGCATCCCCACGACGTCGTCCAGGGTCAGGCCGGAAGCCTCAAGCTGCTCCGTCATGCCCGGCATGGCGCCGAGTTCGCTGCTCAGCGTTGCCGAGTTCAGGCTAAAGACCGAGGTGACCACCGCGATGGCAGAGACCACACCGGCTGCCAGAATGGCCCAGAACGAAGTGTCCAGTTCCTTGGGGCGGTGCGTTGGCATCTGGGGTGCCGCAAAGTTGCCCTGCGGAGGCACCGGGAAGCCGCCAGGGTATGGCTGCTGGCCGTAGGGCGACGGCGCCTGCGGAGGCTGCTGGCCGTAGGGATTGTTGGCGGGCGGCTGCTGGCCGTACGGGTTGGCGTTCTGCCCGTAGGGGTTGGGCTGCTGGACGCCATGCTGAGGCGGCTGGCCGTAGGGCGGCTGGCCGGCGGCGTTCGGATCCTGCGGCGTGCGCTGCCCGTACTGCGGAGGGTTCGGTTCGCCGGACGGCGGCTTCGGGTTCTGGGGATCATTTTCAGGGGTAGACATAACCTGCTCCTATTGGTGGAAACTACGGCTTACCCCTCACGATATAGGGTGCGGTTTCCATTTTGACCCTCCCTAAGGATGGTTTTTCGTAGTGTTTGGACGATTTGTCCAACGAGGTGGCAAAGCCCGGGGCACTTGCGGCGCCGAATACGGCCACACTTGTACAAGTTGTAGAAATTGAAGCCGATTCCTCGCGATTTCCGGTCGGTGCAAGGGCAAAGTCACGTTTCCGGTTTAGGTATCGGAACAAAGTTTTGAGACACTTAACCCATGTCGACTGCTACCGTTCACCTTCTGCGTCATGGCGAAGTGTATAACCCGGACAGGGTTCTCTACGGTCGGCTACCGGAGTTCCACCTTTCCGATCTTGGCCAGGAAATGGCCGTTCGTGCTGCGGAGTACTTCACCGCGCAGCGAAATGCGGGAGCCAACATCACGCATTTGGTCTCCTCCCCGCTCGTTCGGGCGCAGGAAACGGCCGAACCGACTTCCAAGGCGCTGGGCCTGGAAATCGTGACCGATGATCGGATCATCGAAGCCGCGAACCGCTTCGAGGGACTCTCGCAGATCAAGAACCGGCTGAAGGAACCAAAATACTGGTCCTACGTCGTTAACCCTTTTCGTCCATCCTGGGGGGAGCCCTACCGGGACCAGGTGGCACGAATGATGACCGCCATTGTCGAACACCGCGACCGAGCGGTTGAGCTTGGCGGCCGTGGAGCCGAAGCCATATTGGTCAGCCACCAGCTGCCGATCTGGGTCACGCGCCGCTCTGCCGAGGGCCGAGCCCTGTGGCATGACCCGCGGAAACGCGAGTGCACTCTCACCTCCGTGACTAGCCTGGACTTTGAAGGTGAAAGTCTGGTCGCAGTCCGTTATGCAGAACCTAGCGTGGACCTCCTGGCCAACGCTGCGAACATCCCTGGAGCTTGAGATCATGACCGATCCCATCTCGGCCCAAGCACAGCGCTTGGGCCGACGTACATTCTTGCGCGCAGCCCTGATTGGGGCTGCCGTCCTGCCTCTGGCTGCATGCGTCGGTGACGAAGACCCCCTGGCCAAGCAGGCCCGCGAGGGCAACAACAAGAATTACATCGCCGGTGACGGATCCGTGCAGGAATACGGTCCCGACTCGCGTACGGCCCCGGTGGAGATCCAGGCCGTTTCCTACGATGGAACCAAGATCGACTCTGCCGACTGGGCCGACCAGGCCACCGTCCTGAACTTCTGGTACGCGGCTTGTGCCCCGTGCCGCATCGAGGCACCGCACATGGTTGAACTCAGCAAGGAGTTCAAGGGCAAGGTCGAATTCATTGGAATCAACGTGCGCGACGAGAAGGAAGCCGCCGAGGCATTCGAGCGCACCTTCGGGATCAAGTACCCCTCGATCCAAGACACCCAGGGCGCAATCCAGCTGGCAATGACCAAATACGTCCCGCTCAAGGCCGTGCCCACCACACTGGTGCTGGACAAACGGGGCCGGGTCTCGGCACGCATCCTCGGTGTCGCCGAAAAGCCGACGCTCAAGGCCCTGATCAATACGGCTCTGACCGAGTCGTTGTGATCAACCCCGTGCTGGCCGGCGCCTTGATGCTGCCGGCCCAAGGCAACCAGTTTGCCGAGATCGTGCAGGACGGGTCGCTGATTCTCGCTGTCCCCGTGGCCATCCTGGCGGGCCTCGTTTCTTTCTTGTCGCCTTGCGTGCTGCCACTGGTACCGGGGTACCTGGGTTACGTCACCGGCCTTTCCGGCGCCGATCTCGCCGAGCAGAAACGTGGACGGATGGTCGCCGGAATCGGCCTGTTCATCCTCGGATTCACGGTTATCTTCATGCTCGCCGGCGTGCTCTTTTCACAGATCGCCGGATGGATGATCTACAAGGGTGCGTGGGTTACGCAGCTTTTGGGTCTGGTGGTGATCTTCATGGGCATCGTCTTCATGGGGAAGTTCTCCTTCATGCAGCGAGAGGCCAAGATACACCGCAAGCCACCGGCGGGTCTTTGGGGGGCTCCGGTCCTGGGTCTGACCTTCGGCTTGGGATGGGCGCCGTGCATCGGCCCGACGCTGGCCGCTGTGTTGGCGATGAGCTCCGGCGTGGATCCGAATCCGGGCAAGGGCGCCCTGCTGACTTTCTTCTACTGCATGGGATTGGGACTGCCGTTCCTCTTCATCGCCATGGCAATACGCCGCGGCATGGGAGCCATGCAATTTTTCCGTCGACACCAGTTGGCGATCATGCGCTTCGGCGGCGGCATGTTGATTCTTCTGGGAATCCTGATGGCCACTGGCCTGTGGGGTACCTGGGTTACGCAATTGCAGGATTGGTTCACCAATGAGATCAGGTTGCCCATCTAATGGCGAAAAATGACATGAAAAAAGACGTAGCGGTCCCGGCCCTGGGACTCGTTGGCATGCTGCGTTGGGCCTGGACCCAGCTCACCAGCATGAAAACGGCGCTTTTCCTGCTGCTGCTGCTTGCAGTGGCCGCGGTGCCCGGGTCGCTCTTTCCCCAGCGCTCGGTGAATCCGGAGCAGGTGACCATCTACCTGACCAACAAGCCAACCGCCGGGGAGTGGCTGGACCGCTTCCAGCTTTTCGACGTGTACTCCTCGGTGTGGTTCTCGGCGATCTACATGCTGTTGTTCATCTCGCTGATCGGTTGCATCCTGCCGCGCGTGAAAAAGCATGCCAAGGCCCTGCGCACTCCGCCGCCGCGCACCCCCTCAAGACTGAACCGGTTGCCGCAAAACGGCACCATCGAGATCCAGTCCGCGTCGGAGTCCGGCCTCAGCGACGCGGAAATCGCCCGGCAGGCCGCCGCGCTCTTGAAGAAGCGCGGTTATCGTTCCGAAGCCCGTACCGAGGGCCCGACCCCGTCGGCGGGTGCCGAGCGCGGATACATCCGTGAAATCGGCAACCTGCTCTTCCACATTTCCCTGGTGGGACTCCTGGCCTCGGTGGGCATCGGCGGAGCCTTCGGGTACAACGGGCAACGCGTCCTGGTCGAGGGCGAGACGTTCGTGAACTCGCTGGTTTCCTACGATTCGTTCAAGCCCGGCACCTGGTTCAAGGAAGACTCCCTGGACCCGTATTCGGTGAAGCTCGACAAGTTCAACATCACCTTCGACCGCGAATCGACGACCCACTTCGGCCAGCCGATCGACTTCACTGCCGAGGTCGAAACCCGCCGCAGCCCGGATGCCGAACCCCAGAAGGAAACGATCCGGGTGAACCATCCGCTGCGCATCGATGGCGCGGACATGTATCTGGTCGGCAACGGCTATGCACCGGTGGTCACCGTCCGTGACGGCGCCGGAAACGTTGCGTTCAGCGGACCGGTGGTGTCGGTGCCCCAGGATGGCATGTACACCTCGCTGATGGTGATCAAGGCCCCCGACGCCAAGCCGGATCAGCTGGGCTTCCAGGGTTTCCTGCTCCCCACCGCGATGACGGACGAGACGGGGTTCGCGATTTCCGGAGACCCCAACGCCATCAACCCGCAATTGCAGCTGAACTCGTACTACGGAAACCTGGGACTGGACGACGGCAATCCGCAAAACGTCTACGTTCTTGAAACCGACAACCTGAAAGAACTGAACAACCGAAACCTCGACGCCGGGGGCATCGTGTTGTCGGCAGGACAGACCTACAAGCTGCCGGACGGCAAGGGGAGCATTTCCTTTGACGGACTCAAGCGCTTTATCGGCGTGGATATCGCCTACGACCCGAGCAAGCGCCCCGTGGCGATCTTTGCAGCGCTTTCGCTGTTGGGACTGGGCATCTCACTGTTCACTGCCCGACGCCGTGCCTGGGTGAAGGTCAAGACCTCGGTTGACGGATCGGGCCGTGAAGAGCGGATAATCGAATACGGATTGCTGGCCCGCGGTGAAGACCACGGACTTGAATCCGAAGCCAAGGAGCTGCGCAAGCTACTTGAGCAGCAGTGGCCCGCCGTTGAGCGAGCCGGAGTCTAGGAGACCGAATGGAAAACAACATGCCCACGATCAACGTGGCCTTGGGTCAGTACAGCGACCTGTTCATGTTGCTTGCCGCAATTGTCTATGCATCGGCCTTCGTGGCCTTCGCGTGGGATCTTGCGAAGTCAAGCAAGCTCATCCAGGAGATCGACGCCGCGACGCTTGCATCGGAAAAGAAGGTCCTCGTCGCGGCCGGCGCCGTGGGAACACCGCCCTCAAGTGGCGCGGAAGACGAGCTGGTCAACGACTCCATGAGCTACACGGCCAGCTCCGCCAAGCGCATGGCGGCCAAGATTGCTGTCTCCCTGACCTGGCTTGGCGTGCTGTTGCAGGGCTTTGCCGTGGTCGCCCGCGGCATTGCTGCCGGCCGCGTGCCGTGGGGCAACATGTACGAGTTCCTGTCCACCGGTTCCTTCCTGGTGGCCCTCGTGTTCTCGCTCGTGTTGCTGAAGAAGGACCTGCGCTTCATGGGCACCTTCGTCATCGGCCTTGTCACCGTGATGCTGTGTGGAGCCACCATGGGCTTCCCGACACCGGTCGCACACCTGGTGCCCGCCCTGCAGAGCTACTGGCTGATCATTCATGTGTCCATTGCCGTGCTGGCCTCGTCGTTGTTCACCATCACCTTCGCGATGAACGTGCTCCAGCTGGTCCAGCACTCGCGAATGGATTCCCTGGCCGCGGGCAAGCCGGACAAGATGCCGTTCATGAGGCTGGTCCCCGGTGCCGCTCCCTTGGAAAACTTCGCCTACCGCATCAACGCGGTGGCCTTCGTGATGTGGACCTTCACCGTGATGGCCGGAGCGATCTGGGCCGAAGCCGCCTGGGGCCGTTACTGGGGCTGGGACACCAAGGAAGTGTGGAGCTTCGTGATCTGGGTTGTCTACGCCGGTTACCTGCATGCCCGCGCCACCGGCGGCTGGACAGGTGCCCGCTCGGCCTGGCTGAGCATCATCGGCTACCTGTGCATCGTCTTCAACTTCACAGTCGTGAACATCTACTTCAACGGACTGCACTCCTACGCGGGCCTGTAAAGACCCCACGCTGCACCTGGTGGCCCCATTCCCGCATTTGCGGGCGCGGGGCCACTGCCGCGTTAACAGGTCCCTCGAGGGTCCGTTGGCGGCCTTGGGCCGAACGGAAACAGCCGCCTTCCGCCGGAACCGGGCGGCGAAGGCCAGACCTGTCTGCAGGGGAACGGGTGCGGCCGCATGCGTTCGGGCGGCCTTCCCGGCTAGGTCCATTCCCAGGTTGCGGTCCGCTTTGGTCTATTTGAGTGCCGGTCAGAACCACGAAGCCACCGACGATGCGGCGCCTGAGTGGACTACTTGAATTTGCCAAGCCGGGACCACGGCAGTATCTGCGAGGGGTCCAAGGCTAAACGGCCGCGGATGCCGTCCTTTCTGCCGAGTCGAACAACGGCGAGGGCTTCGACGGGCAAGGCAACGAGCATGACGGCAGTTCGGTGCGCTGGGAAGGCATTATCGTCACGTCCCCCAACTTGACCGGCGTGCCAAGGGCACACGAACCGATCTGGGACGCAGCATTGGAGGAAGCCGGCTGTTCGATATCAGTGCCCCTTGGCCCCCCTATGGCAATGACCACCTCGGAAGGAAGCCAGTTTGCCTCCGGCGTCCGTGCGAATCGCAAGAAGGCAGCGGCATTCAATGGTGATCGACCTCACAACCAAAAGTGCATGAATATCGTGCGTTTCGACTCAAATAACAGGAATGATCCATCGATTTCTGCCGAAAACTGCCGTGATTCCGATGAAACTCGCTGGATTCACCACCCGATTAGGTCGACGGGCAAAGCGCTGTTATTGTTGTATCTACCGACGCGGGGTGGAGCAGTTCGGTAGCTCGCCGGGCTCATAACCCGGAGGTCACAGGTTCAAATCCTGTCCCCGCCACAAAGAAAGAAGCTCTTGTCCCAGACCCGGGGCAAGGGCTTCTTGCATTTCCGGGGCAAACGGGGCCACCCGCCTGATGCCTCGGACTCCGGCGCCTGCCGAGCGAGCGCGGCCATACACTTCCGTATCCGCCTCGCGGCCCGACGGCACAGCGGAAGCCGGGATGGCGACCCCAGGAAACGGAGCGGCGCTCCGGGACAAATCAAGAACATCTTGCTCAAAATCAATTCTCGATGTTAGGCTCGGCATTTGTCGGTCATTGACTGTGATCGACTCAATCTAGATCCCGATCCATGGAAAACGTCCTGAACTGAAGGGAAAGATCCGTGCTGAATCCGCAAATGACTCACACAAGCGCTCTTTCCCTGCGCGTATTCAATCGCCAGTGCAAGCAAGAACCAGGCCGTCGGTTGCCCCGCGCATAGACTTCTGCACGCCAGCAGCAAGCCAAGCCCCGCAACCACACAATGGTTCGGGGTTACTTTTTTGGATCCGATCGTTTCCCCGAACCTTTCTAGCTTTGCCGTGAATTTCCATGGCAAGGAAAACAACACCAGAAAGTGAAATCGTGGAGACCATCAATAGCCGGCTCAAGAACTGGGCTTCCATCCTGGATGAGAAAACCCGTGAGCAGGCCATCACCGCCTCGAAGATGGCATTCATCTTCCCCCACCTCGCCTTGATGCCCGATGCCCACCTTGGCAAGGGAGCAACCGTAGGATCCGTCATCCCCACCCTGGGAGCCATCATTCCCGCGGCGGTCGGGGTGGACATCGGGTGCGGCATGATTGCCGTGAAGACCCAGTACACCGCACGCCAGCTGCCCAAGGACCGCAAGGCGCTGCGTGAGGACATCGAGCGCGCCATTCCGCTCTCGGCTGGCAAGTACAACCGAAAGGTCGTCGCCACCGCGGTGCCACGCATCGCCGAGCTCAAGGACCTCGCGCAGCGTGCAGGCTTCGATCCGGGAAACTACGCGGGAAACTGGGAACTGCAGCTGGGGTCGCTGGGCTCGGGAAACCACTTCATTGAGGTCTCACTGGACGAGGACGACAACGTGTGGCTGTTCCTGCACTCGGGCTCCCGCGGGGTCGGGAACCGGATCGCCACCAAACACATCAAGGTGGCCCAGCAGGTTGCCAAGAAGTATTGGATCGAACTTCCCGACCCCGACCTTGCCTACTTGGTGGAGGGCACCGAGGAGTTCGATGCATACATCCGGGAGCTGAAGTGGGCGCAGCATTTCGCCCTGCTCAACCGCGAGGAAATGATGGACCGGGTCATTCGCCAGTTCAGCGAATGGGTTGGGGGAGAAGTGCGGGAAATCGAGCGGATCAACTGCCACCACAACTTCACCGAGAAGGAAACGCACTTCGGCAAGTCGGTGTGGCTCTCGCGCAAGGGGGCCATCCGGGCCCGCGAGGGGGATCCGGGTCTGATCCCCGGGTCCATGGGCACCGCATCCTACGTGGTCGTCGGCAAGGGCAACAAAGTGGCGCTGGATTCCTCGCCGCACGGTGCCGGCCGGGAATACTCGCGATCGGCAGCCCGCAAGACCTTCAGCGTCGATCAGCTGCGGGAAGCGATGAAGGGGATCGAATACCGCGACACCGACGCCTTCATCGATGAGATCCCCGGTGCCTACAAGCCGATTGACCGGGTCATGGAGGATGCTGCCGGCCTGGTGGAGGTGAGGCACAAGCTGCGCCAGATCATCAACGTCAAGGGGGATTAAGCAGATGGGTGGTGGCCCAAGGAAGACTTGGTCCACCACCCATCCGGCGTTTCGAGGTCGAGGAAGTGACTACGGCGTGTGCCGCGGGGTTTCCTCGGTGGGGTTTCCGCCTTCATCCCGCGGTTTGCCCTCTTCGCGTAGCTTGCGTTCGCGGGCTTCGAGTTCGGCCTCCTTGCGGCGCAGTTCGTCCTCGCGGGCCTTGTTGCGGCGCTGCGTTTCCAGGTTGCGGAGGAATTCCGGGTCGTCGTCCGGTGCACCGGTGGCAGACCTGTTGGCCTGGGTGGGCTGCGCGTAGGTGCTGGAGGACGGGCGGCCCAACCAGAACCACAATCCTGCTCCGATCAGTGGAAGCAGGACGATTGCCGCCACCCAACCTGCCTTGGGCAGCGAACGCACATCACTCGGACGCGTACGCACGCATTCGATCAAGGCATAGATGGTTACTGCGAGTGCAACCAACGCCATAAAAATAAAGTTCCTGACCATGCCTACAGTCTAGTGAATTTATCTGTGTTCTGGCTGCGTCTAGACTGGAGGGGTGCAGTTCTTCAAGTACACCGTGATCCGGTTAGCCCTTTTCTTCGTAGTTTTCCTTCCACTGGTCTTCCTTTTGCAGTGGCCGTTGTACACGGCCGGCCTCATCGCACTGGTGATCGCCTTTGCGCTGAGCTACCTGTTCCTGAACAAGATGCGCCTGGCGGCAAACGCCGATGTGCAGAAAATGTTCAACGCACGGGGACCCAAGAAGACCAGGCACGACCTGGAAGACGAGGAAGCCGAAGACCGCTTCCTTGACAACGGACAGTAAACTTCGCATCCATGCGGCCGAGGGGCTGCGCAATGTACGCAAGGGCGTGCAGGGCGCAGCCCCTCTGGCTTTAAGCGGAGATGGGCCGTTGGTCAGGAACGGTGTCCCGCGTTCCCTTCGAGTTCGGCCGCCAGCAATTCCCTGGCGTGGGCCAGGTGCCCATCGAGTGCCCCGGCCGCGCCTTCCGGGTCCCCGGCCGCAATCCGTTCCAGGATGGTGGCGTGCTCGCTGGCGATCTGGGCGGAATCGAGCAATTCCAGCGACTGCACACGAGTCATGCAGAGCCGGACTTCGCCCAGCAGCGAGCGATACATTGCGCTGGTCCGCTGGTTGCCCATCGCGTCAACCAAGGCCGTGTGGAAGTCCATGTCCGGGTCGATGATTGCCGTCGCCGCCTGCGAAAGCCGGGCCTCGATTTCGGTGTTCGCCCTGCGCGCGGCTTCCGGGACGGTGGCAGTCCTGGCCAGGCGCCGGACCACCTCGGATTCCAGGAACGCCCGCGCGAAATAGATGTCCCGGACCGATTCGGCCCCCAGTGTTTTCACCCTTGCCGTCTTGTGGGCTCCGCGCTCCAGCAGGGAATCCGCCACCAGTCGTTCGATGGCGGCCTTGGCCGTTGGGCGGGCGACGTCATAGGATGCCGCCAGCTCCGCCTCGGTCAATGGCGTTCCCTGCACGAGGTCGCCAGCGTAGATTCGTCGGCGCAGATCCCCGGCGATGGCATCAATGATGGAAAGCGCGGAGACGCGTTGGCTCATGAAGACGGGATCCTTTGACTGGCGGGCAACAGGGACAACAATCGTGACAGATTTTGCCGGAGAGAGCTTGATGCACAAGTGTACTTGTTAGACAATCGTAGGGTTGGTGGCTTGGACACTCAAGACCCCTTGCACGCCCGACGGAGTATTCTCACCTGATGGAACGGAAAAGCCACACCTTGATTCCCACACTGCGCAATGCGCTGGGCAACGACGACCAGCTCACCGAACGCGCCATCGACCTGCATGCCTACGCGAACGATGCCTCCCACTTCCTGCTGACACCGCAAGCCGTGGCGATCCCAAACAATGCGGCCGAGGTCGGCGCCCTGCTCAAAGCCAGTGCCGCGCTCAAGCTGCCGCTGACGTTCCGCTCGGGCGGGACCTCGCTCTCGGGGCAGGGAGTCACCGACTCGCTGCTGGTCGACGTGCGGAAGAACTTCAAGGACATCGAGGTCCTGGACAACGGCATGCGCGTGCGGGTCCAGCCCGGAGTCACGGTGCGTGCCCTGAACGCACGGCTGGCGCTCTACGGACGCAAGTTCGGTCCGGATCCAGCCTCCGAGGTGGCCTGCACCATCGGCGGCGTGGTGGCCAACAACTCCTCCGGGATGCACTGCGGAACCGTGGACAACGTATATCGCACCCTCGAATCCCTGGTCATCGTGCTCACCAGCGGAACCGTCATCGACACCGGTGCCCCCGATGCCAACGAGAAACTCCGGGCTCTTGAACCGGTTCTCTTTGATGGCCTCGAACGCCTCGCGAAGCGGGTGCGGTCCAACCCCGACTCCGTGGCGAGAATCAAGCACCAGTTCTCCATGAAGAACACCATGGGATACGGACTGAACTCGTTCCTCGACTACGAGGATCCCGCCCAGGTACTGGCCCACCTGATCGTCGGTTCCGAGGGAACGCTCGGGTTCGTGGCCGAGGCGACGTTCAGGACCGTGCCCACCTACAGGCACGTGACCACGTCCCTGCTGGTCTTCGACGACCTCTTTACCGCCAACGAGTCCCTCGAGGCGCTGGTGGGCTCCGGGGCCGCAACCGTGGAACTCATGGATTCGCTCTCGCTGAAGGTCGGCCAGGCGCTGCCCGGGTCACCGGCGATCGTCACCGACCTGAACGTGCAGTCGCATGCCGCGTTCCTGGTCGAATACACCGCCACGAGTGCCGGGGAACTGGCCGAACGCCAAGCCGCGGGCACGGCGCTGGCGAACTCGCTCGAGCTCAGCACCCCGGCCAGGTTCAGCCCGGACACGAAGGCCCGCGCCGAATTGTGGCAGCTGCGCAAGGGCCTCTATGCCTCCGTGGCGGGGGCCCGCACCCAGGGAACCACCGCGCTGCTGGAGGACGTGGTCGTGCCGGTTCCGGCCCTGGCCAGGACCTGCGCCGAGCTGTCGGTGCTCTTCGCGCGATACGGCTACGAAAACTCGGTCATCTTCGGCCACGCCAAGGACGGCAACGTCCACTTCATGCTCACCGACGGTTTCCACACGAAGGACCAAATCGAGCGCTACTCGGCATTCACCGAGGACATGGTCGACCTCGTGCTCGGCGAGGGCGGCTCGCTCAAGGCCGAACACGGCACCGGCCGGATGATGGCACCCTATGTGCGCCGCCAATACGGCGACGAACTCTACTCGGTCATGCGCGAGCTCAAGACCTTGCTCGACCCGGCGGGCCTGCTGAACCCGGGGGTCATCCTTGACGAGGACCCGCAGGCACACCTGCGCCACATCAAGGTCACCCCCGCAGTGGATGAGGAGGTCGACCGGTGCGTGGCCTGCGGCTACTGCGAACCCGTCTGCCCCTCTCGGAACCTCACGCTGACCCCGCGCCAGCGCATTGTCACGCTGCGCGCCATCGAGACTGCCCGGCAGGCCGGCGACGAAAAGCTGGTGGCAGAGCTCGAGAAGGACTACACCTACGAATCGGTGGAGACCTGCGCGGTCGACGGCATGTGCCAGACCGCCTGCCCGGTGGACATCAACACCGGCACCCTGGTGAAGAAACTGCGCGCCAAGGAGGCAGGCAGGCTCGAGGGCGCTGTTTGGGACGCCGCGGCGAAGCATTGGTCGGCCGTGACCCGGGGTGCCGGCACGGCGCTGACCATGGCCGACAAGCTCCCGGTTCCGCTGGTGCTTGGCGCCAACAGGGTTGGCCGCGCGGTGCTGGGGGACGACACGCTGCCGCTGTATTCCGCCGAGCTGCCCGCCGGCGGCACCAAGCGGGCACGCCCGGCACCGACCGGCGCACCGGTGGCGATCTACTTCCCGGCCTGCGTGAACACCATGTTCGGGCCCGCGGACCCCGTGCAAGCCGGGATCCAGGAAAGCTTCGGCGCCCTGGCCGAACGCACGGGCCTTGAACTGCTCGTGCCCGAGGGCATCGACTCGCTGTGCTGCGGCACCCCGTGGTCATCCAAGGGGATGGAAAAGGGACATGCGTCCATGGGGGAGCGCACCGTCGCGGCACTGCGCGCCGCCAGCCGCAACGGCGAGCTTCCGATCCTCTGCGATGCCTCCTCGTGCACCGAGGGCCTGCGCCACAGCATCGAAGCCGAAGAGATCCCGGCAGGCGGCAAGCCGCTGCGGATCATCGACGTGGTGGACTACACCGCCGAACACATCCTGCCGCAGCTGCCCGAGGGGCGGAAGGTGGCCTCCCTGACGTTGCACCCGACATGTTCCTCCACGCGCATGGGGCTGAACCCGGCGCTGCACACCGTCGCCGAGGCCGTGGCCGAGACCGTGCAGGTCCCGGAGAGTTGGGGGTGCTGCGCGTTCGCCGGGGACCGCGGGATGCTGCACCCAGAGCTCACCGCCTCGGCCACCGAGGCGCAGGCCGCCGAGGTCCGTGGCTTCGGCGCGGCCGCGCATGCCTCGTGCAACCGGACCTGCGAGCTGGGCATGACCCGGGCGACGGAACAGCCCTACGAACACGTGCTGGAATTGCTGGAGCGCGCCACCCGGCCCTAGTGCGGTTCCGACACGGCGTCCGGTCCACCGGCGTCGAGCCGAATGGGGAGAACCGCGCCGGACCCGTCAGCGCCATGGCCAAGCATGCTTCTGCGGTTGCCCGGCCCCGTTGCCATGCTCCGGAGACAAGCGAGGATAGTGAGGCCAACGCCAGGCGGGAAGCCCCGCGACACCGGCGCGGGTACTGCGCCCCCGGGTATTTCGAAGGGCAGGACCTTGATGGACACCGGGCAACGAGGGCACCGGGAAACCTCGGCGGCGCGCGCCCTCGACGGGTTCGCGATCGTCAAGGGCTGGCTCACGACGCTCGGGTTGTGGCTGGGCATCACGCTCGTGCTCGCGGTGTTTGCCGAGGCGGGATGGGTGGAAGAGTCCCCGCCGCCTACGACGGCCACTTTTGGGAGGGGTCGATTTTTGCCGGCATCAGTATCCTCGTGCCGAAATTCGTCGGGCTTCCACTGGTCTTGCTGCTGGACCTGGTCCTGCGCAGGGTGCAAGTGCCATGGGTGCACGTCGTGGCATTCCTGGTTGTCTTCGGGCTGCTTCCGGGCATCGGGCTGTGGTCTGCCGTGGGATCGATGGCGCTGTTCTGGTTCTGCACACTGCTGGGCGCCTGTGCGGCAGCGGGCCGTGCCTTGGCCTTCAGGCCGCGTGGAAGATACCGCCGGCCAACGACCCGGGAGTGAAGGCCAAAGGCCGGCCAAGGCCAAACCACGCGTTCGAAGTCACGGTTGAGGCCCGGGTGAAGCACCCTCGGGTTGTCAGGACAGGGCCTTGTCCATCACGATCGCCAGGGTGAACAACGCGGCGTAGGCAAGGTTGATGATGCCTGTCTGCTTGAGCACCGGGATCAGGGCGCCGGGCTCGTGCCGGCGCAGCACGGTCCAGCTCGGCATGCCGCCCAGCAACGCGGTGAGCAGGATCAGCCACATCCACGGATGGGTCGACACCAGCACCAGCGGCAGCAGGATGGCCACGGCCAGCATCATCACGTAGCTGATGCGTGCGGCCTCGTCGCCCAGCCGCACGGCCAGGGTCATCTTGCCGACGTCCTTGTCGGTGGGGATGTCGCGGATGTTGTTGGCCATCAGCAGGGCGGTGGCGATGAGTCCGGTGCCCACGGCACCGATGTAGGCCGGCAGGGTGAGCTGGTGGGCCTGGGTGTAGGTGGTGCCCAAGGTGGCCACGAGGCCGAAGAAGATGAAGACGAACACCTCGCCGAGACCACGGTAGCCGTAGGGGTTCTTGCCGCCGGTGTAGCCCCACGCCGCGATGATGGCCGCGACGCCAACCAGCAGCAGCGGCCAGGATCCGGTGTACACCACGAGGAAGGCGCCGACGATACCGGCCGCACCGAAGCAGGCGAAGGCTGCGTTGCGGACCGTGGCCGGTGCGGCCAGCCCCGAGCCGGTCAGCCGCAGCGGGCCCACACGCACGTCATCGGTGCCGCGGATCCCGTCGGAGTAGTCGTTGGAGTAGTTCACCCCGACCTGCAGCAACAGTCCCACCACCAGGGCCAGGACGGCTTCGAACCAAGCCAGCTTCCCCGTGGTGTCCACGGCGGCCGCGGTTCCGATGACCACCGGGGCAATCACAATGGGCAGGGTACGCAGGCGTGCCCCCGCCACCCACTGGGCAATCGTAGCCACCATCAATCCTCTCGCTGCTTGGACAAGACATGCAGCCCTCATTCTCCCTTGCCCGCGGGCAAGGGAGAAATTCCGGACCCGCCGCCGCGGGTGCCTAGAGCGAAACGATCAGCAGCGTAGCGGCAAAGACAACGCCCGAGGCGATCAGCACGATCGTGGTGTAGCCCAGGATGTCACGCATCTTCAATCCTGCGATCGCCAGCAGCGGCAGGGCCCAGAAGGGCTGGATCATGTTGGTCCACTGGTCGCCGTAGGCAACGGCCATGATCGGGATGGAAGGGTCCACTCCCAGTTCCGCGGCGGCCGTGAGCATGATCGGCGCTTGCACGGCGAACTGCCCGCCGCCGGAGGGGACGAAGAAGTTCACCAGCCCAGCCGAGAGGAATGCCAGCACGCCGAAGGTCTGCGGCGTGGAGATCGACACGAACACGTCCGAGAGCACCTGGATCAGGCCGCTGCCGGTCATGATGCCCAGGATCCCGGCGTAGAGCGGGAACTGCAGCAGGATCTCGCCGACGTTCGACGCCGCGTGCTTGGTCAGCGCCATCAGCTCGAAGGGGCTGCGCACCAGCAAGAGGATCAGGGCCAGGAATGACCAGTTCACGATGTCCAGGGTCAGTGTGCCGCCGGTGGAGAAGTGGATGACCAGATAGGCCAGCAACATCACGCCCAGCAGCAACGTGGGCAGCCGGCTCGCATCCAGGCGGTCGGCGGGGGTGCTGACCTCGTCGTCAACGGCCACGAGTTCCTCGCGGGCGTCCTGGGCCAATTCCACGATCTTGTCGTTCCCGCGCGGGGCCACCAGGTACAGCGAAGCTGCGACCAGGATGATGGTGGCCACCGTGGCGATCATGTTCCAGGAGGAGAAGGTGGTCTCCGAGATCGAGAGCGGCCCGCCGAGCTGCTTGGCGATGAACGAGTCGGGAGTGGCGGCGGTCAGCGGCCCGGAGCCGGAGTAGCCCATGTGCCAGACCACGAACCCGGCGAATCCCGCGGCCACGAGCATCGGGAAGTGGAAGCGGATGCCGCGTTCGCGTCCCTGGGCGGCGACTTCCCTGGCCAGCAGGCCGCCGACCACAAGTCCCAGGCCCCACGTGATCAGGGAGGCCACGGCGGCCACGAGGAACACGAACACGTAGCCCTGGAGCGGGGTCTTGGGGATGCGCCCCAGGAACCGCAGGAGCCTTCGCACGGGGCGGGTGTTGGCCAGGATGAATCCGAGCATCAGCACCAGGGCCATTTGGGTGATGAAGGCCAGCAGCCCGGCCAGCCCGTCGCCCCAGCTTTGCACGATGAGCAGCGGGCTGGACCCGGTGACCAGCAGCGCGAGGATGGCGACGATGAAGGTCAGGACGATGGCGAAGACCAAGGCCGAGGGGATGAATCGTTCAACAAGGTTGTTGATGGGCCGCATGGCCCGTGAGATCGCTGTTCCACCTTGCGGTGTGGCGGTTTTGCTCATGAACTGACACCTCTTTGTGCAGGTCCGACAGGGGGGGGCTTGGCCAGGAAATACGTGCTGACCAGTGATGATGCCCACATTACGCCAGGGGGTGTTGGTTTGGGTGCCGGCAGCCGGCCGGGCGGGGATCGTGTCGTCCGAGCAGAGTCCGGGCAGGGCCCGGGTGGCGGTCAGTCCGAGGAAGCGGCCAGGTCGGAGGCGAGCAGCATCCGGTCGACCTTGCCGTTGGGCAGCAGCGGCAACGCCGGCAGGTTGAGCATCCGCCGGGGCACTGCCGCGGCTCCGAGCGCTTGGCGCACCGCGGAGGCCAAGGATTCCGGGGCGGCGTTGCCCGCGTAGGCGGCACCGATCTGCTGGCCCCACTGGGCATCGGGCACCGGCACCACGGCCACCGCCGAAACGCCGGGCACGGATTCCAGGACGTGCTGGACCTCGGCGGCGGAGACCTTCACCCCGCCGGTGATGATCACGTCGTCCGCGCGTCCGGTCACCGACAGCACGCCGTCGGTGTAGCTGCCCAGGTCTTCAGTCGTGTACCAGCGCACGCCGGAACCATCGACGCTGAAGTGCCTGGCCGTCAATTCCGGGTTCCCGAGGTAGCCGGAGGCAATGGTGGCCCCGCCCAGCCAGATCCGTCCGTCGACGGTCTTCACCTCGACCCCGGGCAGGGCGCGGGCGTCGTAGACGCAGCCGCCGGCGGTCTCGCTGGACCCGTAGGTGAGGTGGAGCTTCAGCGAGTGCTTGGCCGCCGCGTCCAGGACGGCCCGCGGCGCGCGCGCCCCGCCGAGCAGGATCGCGTCGAAGCGCCGCAGCGTAGCCACGGTTTCATCCGTCGGCTCGGTGAGCAGGCGCTGCAGCTGCGTGGGTACCAGGGAAACAAGCCGCCTGGCGTCGGTCAGGGCGGAAGCCGCCTCGTTGAATCCGGCGGCGTCGAAGCTGGTGTCCAGGTCCATGGCCCAGGGGCGGGTTCCGGCGTAGAGGCTGCGGGTGAGCACCGCGAGCCCGGCAACGTAGTGCAGCGGCAGGGCCAGGAGCCACTGGCCCTCGAACCCCAGGTATTCGGCCGTGGCCATGGATGAGGTGGCCAGGGCCTGGACCGACAGCGCGGTGCGCTTCGGTGTTCCGGTGGAACCGGAGGTGCGCACCACCGCCGCGATGTCTTGCAGGCCTTCCAGTTCGGCCTCGTCCACGGGGTTCACCAGGTATTCGTTGTTCGTGGTGCCGGGCAGGATTTCCACCGCGGGACCGTCCTCGTTGAGCGAGGCGGACAAGGCAGCGAGCGCGGAATCTGGATTCATGGGTGGTTGGAGTCCTTGGCCTTAGAAGTAGTACGGGTGGCCGGACCAGTCGGGGTCGCGCTTTTGCAGGAAGGCGTCCCGTCCCTCGACGGCCTCGTCGGTCATATAGGCCATGCGGGTGGCCTCGCCGGCGAAGACCTGCTGGCCGGCCAGCCCGTCGTCGGCCAGGTTGAAGGCGAACTTGAGCATGCGGATCGCTTGCGGGGACTGGCGTGCGATGTCGGCCGCGTATTCCAGGGCGACTTCCTCGAGGCGTTCGTGGTCCACGGCCTCGTTGACCGCTCCCATGGCCACCATGTCCTCCGCGGAGTGCTCGCGGGCCAGGAAGAAGATCGATCGGGCGTTTTTCTGGCCGACCTGGCGGGCCAGCAATGCCGAGCCGTAGCCGGCGTCGAAGGAACCGACGGTGGCGTCGGTCTGCTTGAACTTGCCGTGCTGCCGGGAGGCAATGGTCAGGTCCGAGACGACGTGAAGCGAGTGCCCGCCGCCGGCGGCCCAGCCGTTGACCACGGCGATGACCACCTTGGGCATGGTGCGCATCAGGCGCTGGACCTCGAGGATGTGCAGGCGCCCGGCGCGTGCCGGGTCGATCGAGTCGGCCGTCTCGCCCTCGGCGTAGCGGTAGCCGTCGCGGCCGCGGATGCGCTGGTCGCCGCCGGAGCAGAACGAATGCCCGCCGTCCTTGGGGGAGGGGCCGTTGCCGGTCAGCAGCACCGTTGCCACATCAGAGCTCATGCGGGCGTGGTCCATGATGCGGTAGAGCTCGTCGACCGTGCCGGGGCGGAACGCGTTGCGGACCTCCGGGCGGTTGAAGGCGATGCGCACGGTCGGCAGGTCGCGGACGATGGTGCCCTCGGCGTCGCGTTCGACCTGCCGGTGGTAGGTCATGTCTTCAAGGTCGAAGCCCTCGACAACGCGCCAGCGCACGGGGTCGAAGATGTCGGAAACCTTGGCTGGAAACGGGGGGGTGGATTCAACGGTGCTCACAACCATGAATGCTATCCGCTGGGCAGCCCCGGGGCGAAAGGGCGGTGATGGGCGTGGCTTTGGGGTGTCGGGTGCACCCCGGCAATGCCGTCGCGGCAAGGTACCGGCCGCGGAGGTGCGGCAATACTGTTCAACAATTAATATTGGTGTTTTCCTTGACAGCGCGGCCTTCATCAAAGTGTGCTCCCACTTGCATGCTTGTGTTAATCGGGATGGTGTGCATCACGTTGCGCCGTTGTGCTCCACTCCACATTCGACTTCATGTTGTGATGAAAAATACGGTAAGTTTGCCATTTGCACCCCCGCTTAAGTGTGTGATTGGGCGCCCTGAAACGGGTCTCACCGGGTGTACTCCCCGTGTTGCCCATGCGGGTTGATTGAGTCACCAAAGGAGTTACACGTTGGAACCACACAACGTACGAGAGCACCAGCACCCCGTGTCCACCAAGGTCGCGGAACTGTCTTCCGAAGGCTACAAGAAGACGCTGACCCGTCGCCACGTCCAGATGATCGCCATGGGCGGCGCCATTGGCGTGGGCCTGTTCATGGGTGCCGGTGGCCGTCTGGCCTCGACCGGCCCGGCCCTGATCTTCTCCTACGCGCTGGCCGGCCTGATCGCCTACTTCCTGATGCGTGCCCTGGGCGAGCTGATCATGTACCGCCAGTCCTCGGGTTCCTTCGTTTCCTACGCCGGTGAGCTGTTCGGCGCCAAGGGTGCCTTCCTCGCGGGTTGGATGTACGTGCTGAACTGGGTCATGACCGGCATTGCAGAGCTGATCGCCATTGGCCTGTACTTCACCTACTTCTTCCCCGGCGTCCCGGTGGAAGCCGCGGCGCTGTGCGCCCTTGGCCTGCTGGTGGCCGTGAACCTCTTCAGCGCCAAGGCCTTTGCCGAGTTCGAATTCTGGGCGTCCTTCCTGAAGGTTGCCGCGATCGTGCTCTTCCTGCTGATCGGCATCTACCTGGTGGTCACCAATGCACAGGTCGGCGACGGACACGCAGCGGTGGGCAACCTCTTCGCCTCCGAGGGCGGCATGTTCCCGCGTGGCGTGCTGATCTCCATCCTGGTCCTGAACGCAGTGATCTTTGCCTACAACGGCATCGAGCTGGTGGGCATCACCGCCGGCGAAATGGAGGATCCCGAAAAGGAAGTCCCCGCGGCCATCCGCGCCGTGGTGGTGCGCATCGTGGTCTTCTACGTCGGCTCGGTCACCCTGCTGGCGATGATCCTTCCGTGGAACCACTACAAGGCAGGCGAGAGCCCGTTCGTGACGGTCTTCGACCAGCTGGGCTGGGGCTGGATCGGCAGCGTCATGAACTTCATCGTCATCACCGCCGCGCTGAGCTCCTGCAACTCGGGCATCTACTCGATCGGCCGCGTCTTCCGCGCGATGGCCAACAACGGCCATGCGCCGCAGTGGCTGACCAAGATGAACAAGCGCTATGTTCCCTACGCCGCCATTTGGGCGATTGCCGCTGTCTACTTCGTTGGCGTGATGCTGAACATCTGGCTCGGTGGATCCTACGCGTTCGACCTCGCCTTGAACACCGCCTCGATCGGCGTGCTGTTCACCTGGGCCTCGATCTTTGCCTGCCAGATCATGCTGCGCAGGAAGAAGGGCAAGGTCTCCAAGCTCCCGATGTCCGGTTCCCCGTACACCAGCTGGGCAGGATTGGTGGCGCTTGCCATCATCACGGTGCTGATCGGCTTTGACACCATGGTCGGCAAGGACGGCGAGGTCTTCCACCTGGGCCGCTATACCATCGGCTGCATCCCGCTGATCGCGGTCGGTCTGTGGATCGGTTGGCGCAAGGTGCGCCACAACAAGCCCAAGAGCGAGCTCTATTCGTAGGGAATCGTCCGCGCCGGAGCGCGCAAGCGGCGAAACGGTGGGTGGGTGGTTCCCAGGGAAATCTTGGGAACCACCCACCCACCGTTGTTTCCGGCGCCGTTGCCCCGGGGGAAAGGGCCGGGCCAGGCTAGGACCGGGGAGCGAGGGCCTCCGCGTCCGTGTCGGCCAGGATGCCCGTCTGGTGGGCATCCGGAAGCTCGGTTCCGCGCAGCGAGGCACCGGCGGTCTCGGGCAGGTACCGCGTGGCGACCAGGCCGATGGCGCAGGCCGCCATCATGTAGACGGCCGGGAACAGCAGGAAGTCGGTCTCGTTGATGACTGCCTCGTTGACTATGGCCGCGGTGCCGCCGAAGATCGCGGTTGCCACGTTGTAGGTCACGGCAAAGCCGGCAAACCTGACATGGGACGGGAACATGGCGGGGAAGGTGGCCGTGATGGTGGCCAGTTGCGGGATGTAGAGCAGGCCCAGGATGGCGAAGCCGAGGATCGCGAGCGGAAAACTCCTGCCCATCAGCCAGAACAGCGGCAGGGCCAGCACAAAGAGGCCGATCAGCGACGCAAACCACAGGGGTTTTCGACCCACCTTGTCCGAGAGTGATCCGGCAAAGGGGATGACGGCCATCATTGCAACCTCGCCGACCAGGATCACCATCAGGGACGCCTTCGGATCCAGGCCCAGCTGGCCCTCGAGATAGGTCGGCATGTAGCTCAACAACGTGTAGTTCACGACGTTCAGGGCGATGACCAGGCCGCTCATGATGAGCATCGGGCGCCAGTAGCCGCGGATGAGCGTGCGCAGGGAGCTTGATTCCTGGACCTCGCCGCGCTCCTCGAGTTCCTGGAAGACCGGGGTGTCTTCCAGCTTGTTTCGCAGGTAGAGGCCGATCAGGCCCATGGGCAGGGCCATCATGAACGGTACGCGCCAGCCCCAGTCCATCATGGCCTCGTCGCCCAGCGCGACCTGGAAGCCCAGCATCACGGCCGTACCCAGGGCGAAGCCGCCGAGGGTGCCGAACTCCAGGAACGACCCGAAGAAGCCGCGCTTCTTGTCGGGGGAGTATTCGGCCATGAATGTTGCGGCGCCGCCGTATTCCCCGCCGGTGGAGAAGCCCTGGATCATGCGCAGGAGCACCAGCAGAACCGGTGCCAGGATGCCGACCTGTTCAAAGGTCGGCAGGATGCCGATGAAGAAGGTTGCCAGGGACATCATCAGGATGGTGAGGGCCAGGATGTGCTTGCGGCCCAGCTTGTCGCCCAGCGGTCCCCAGACCAGGCCGCCGAGCGGCCTGACCAGGAAAGAGAGTGCGAAGGTCCCCAACGCCATGAGGGTTCCGCCCTCGGTGGGGAAAAAGTGGAAGGTGATGTAGGTCACTGCCACGGCGTAGACGCCGTAATCGAACCATTCGGTGAGGTTTCCCATGGCCGAGGCGGCAGTTGCCTTGCGGATTTCGCTGCGGCCGGCGGTGGTGGACAGGTCCGGGCCGATGTCTTCGCCGAAATCCACCGGGTTGGTGGCCTGGGATGCCACCGGTGTGGTGTTGTTTAGTTGGTTGGGTTGGCTGTTTTCCGGCTGCATTGCTGCTCCGTTTGCTATTCAGCTTTCCGTCGACCGGATGCCCGCCCAAATCCATGTGCAAGGCCTGGACGGTGACGGTCCACGATCCAGGCAGGGCCCGGAGTCGGTCAAGTGGAAGACGATACGGCAGTGAATTGGAGTGGTCAACCCGAAAAGTTTGTTTGCCGGGAGGTTGACCCCGCTTGTGGCAAGATGGGATTGTATTAGTGAACGAATGGTCGGTTATTCGGTCGTTCCCGCTCAGGGAGCGGCAAGCGGGGCCAAAACACGGTGCACGAACGGTTCCTTCCGCTGGGCAAACCACGGGACGGACCGGGGCATGCACCGAATGACAAAGGAGTTGGTATGACCGAGGCATTCTTGGTGGGCGGAGCCCGCACCCCGGTGGGACGTTACGGCGGGGCGCTGTCCAGCGTGCGCCCCGACGACCTGGCGGCCATCGCCATCAAGGCCGCCGTCGAGCGCGCCGGCATCGACCCGGCCGACGTCGACGAGGTCATCTTCGGCAACGCCAACGGCGCCGGCGAGGAAAACCGCAACGTCGCCCGCATGGCCTGGCTGCTGGCCGGTTTCGAGGATTCCGTCCCGGGCATCACCGTGAACCGCTTGTGCGCTTCCGGCATGAGCGCCATCACCATGGCCAGCCACATGATCAAGGCCGGTGCCGCGGACATCGTCGTCGCCGGCGGCGTCGAGTCCATGTCCCGCGCCCCCTGGGTCATGGAGAAGCCCGACAAGGCCTTCGCCAAGCCGGGCGCCAGCTACGACACCTCCATCGGCTGGCGCTTCCCGAACCCCGAATTCCTCTCCGGCGAGCTGTCCCGCGAGGGTAAGGCCACCTTCTCGATGCCCGAAACGGCCGAGGAAGTCGCCCGCGTCTATGGCACCTCCCGCGAGGATTGCGACGCCTTTGCCGTGCGCTCCCACGAACGCGCGCTTGCCGCCATCGCGGCGGGCCGCTTCAAGGACGAGATCGTCCCGGTGACAGTGAAGACCCGCAAGGGCGAAACGATTGTGGACACCGACGAGGGGCCGCGCCCCGGGACCACCATGGAGGTGCTGGGCAAGCTGCGCCCGGTCGTCAAGGGCGGCACCGTGGTCACCGCCGGCAACGCCTCCACCCTCAACGACGGCGCCTCGGCCATCATCGTTGCGTCCGAGGCCGCCATCAAGAAGTACGGACTTGTCCCGCGCGCACGCATCATCGACGGCGCCTCCGCCGGCCTGGCCCCGGAGATCATGGGTGTCGGCCCGGTCCCGGCCACCCGCAAGATCATGGAACGCTCCGGGCGCAAGATCGAGGACCTGGCGGCGGTGGAACTGAACGAGGCCTTCTCCTCGCAGTCGCTGGCCTCCATGCGCGAACTGGGGCTGGATCCGGAAATCGTGAACCGCGACGGCGGCGCCATTGCGCTGGGCCACCCGCTGGGCTCCTCCGGCTCCCGCATCGTGATCACCCTGCTGGGACGCCTGGAGCGCGAGGCCCGGGAAGGCGGATCCAAGCTGGGCCTGGCCACCATGTGCGTGGGCGTCGGCCAGGGCGCCGCGCTGCTCATTGAGGGGGTCTAGGCATGGCGGAGCGCTTGGAGCCTTCCGGTTTCACGACCCTGAAGCTCACCGAGTTCGACGACCGGCTCTATGTCCGGCTTGACCGCCCGGAGGTCAAAAACGCCATCGACCAGCTGATGGTAGACGAGTTGCACGCGGTGTGCGCCTACCTGGAGGCCACCCAGAAGATCCTGGTGCTCTCCGGAACCCCCGCGGACCCGGACACCGGCACCAAGGGCATCTTCGCTTCCGGCGCCGATATCGCCCAGCTGCGGATGCGCCGGCGCGATGATGCGCTGGCCGGGATCAACTCGGGCATCTTCGACAGGCTCGCCAAGCTGCCGATGCCGGTCATCGCGGCCCTGGACGGGTTCGCGCTGGGCGGCGGGGCGGAACTGGCGTACGCGGCCGACTTCCGCATCGGCACCCCCGAATTGCGCATGGGAAACCCCGAAACCGGGCTCGGCATCATGGCCGCCGCCGGAGCCACCTGGCGGCTGAAGGAACTTGTGGGCGAACCCGTTGCCAAGGAGATCTTGCTGGCCGGGAAGGTGCTCACCGGCGAGGAGTGCCTGCGTGTCGGGCTCATCACCGAACTCGTCGAGGGCAAGGACCTGCTGGAGGCTGCCTCCGCACTGGCCGACCGCATCGGCAAGCAGGACGCGCTGGCCGTGCGCATCACCAAGTCGGTGTTCCATGCCCCGCGCGAGGCGCACCCCGTCATCGACACCCTGGCCCAGGGGATGCTCTTCGAGTCCCAGGCCAAGTTTGACCGCATGCAGGAATTCCTGGACAGGAAGAAGAAGCAATGACAACCCTTCCCAATTCACTCCCCGCCAAGGTCGGTGTGCTCGGCGGCGGACGCATGGGCGCAGGCATCGCCCACGCGTTCCTCATCAACGGGTGCGATGTGCTGGTCGTCGAGCGCGACGAGGCTTCGGCCGTCGCGGCGCGCGAGCGGGTCGAATCGGCCGCGGCGAAGTCAATCGAGCGCGGCGCCACCGATGCGAACCTCGGCGAGATGGCTTCGCGCCTGCGTGTCTCGGTCGACTACGCCGACTTCGCCGACCGCGGCCTCGTGGTCGAGGCGGTCCCGGAAATCTGGGACCTGAAGGTCTCCTCGCTGCAGAGGGTCGAGGAAAACCTCGCGCCCGATGCGATCCTGGCCTCGAACACCTCCTCGCTGTCGATGAGCGGGCTGGCCGCGGAACTGCAGCGCCCGGAAAACTTCCTGGGCCTGCACTTCTTCAACCCGGTGCCGGCCTCCACGCTCATCGAGGTGGTCATCGCCAAGCAAAGCTCCGAGGCACTGATCGAGCGCTCCCGCGGCTGGGTGGCCGGGCTGGGCAAGACCGCGGTCGTGGTCAACGACGCCCCCGGCTTCGCCTCCTCCCGCCTGGGCGTGGCGATCGCGCTGGAGGCCATGCGCATGGTCGAGGAGGGCGTGGCGTCCGCCGAGGACATCGACAACGCCATGGTGCTGGGCTACAAGCACCCGACCGGCCCGCTGAAGACCACCGACATCGTGGGCCTGGACGTGCGCCTGGGGATCGCCGAGTACCTGCACGAGACCCTGGGCGAGCGCTTCGCCCCGCCGCAGATCCTGCGCGACCTGGTTCGTGCAGGGCACCTGGGCCGCAAGACCGGCAAGGGCTTCTACGACTGGAACGATTCCAAGTAGCAGGCCAAGCCACATGCGCCGGTGCCGCGTCGATGGAACTTTCCATCGGCGCGGCACCGGCTTTTTGTTGGTTCACGGGGCGACGGAAACGAATGGGGACGACGCCACGGAAAGTGGGTAGCGTGGGAAGCAGGCGGCCGGGGATGCCGGCACCACCACCGGAAGGACCCCCATGTACGTCGTCACGAACCGCATCACCGTCCCGGCCGAACGCGCGCAGGCCTTTGAGGAGCGCTTCATCGGGAACATGCGCAACAACCTGCCCAACGTGGCGGGCCTCGCGCGGGCCACGCTGGACCGCCCCGTCGACCCGGCGGCCCCGTACAAGGTGACCATGGAGTTCGCCACAGAGGCCAAATTCGAGAGCTGGCGCGATTCGGAGGCGTTCCGCGCCTCGCACGGCAAGCCCGGCGCGGCCGGCGGACCTGCCGCAGAGGCACCCGCGTCGGCACAGCCGGCAAACCCGGTCCAAGCCACCGGGCCGGAACACCACATCCGCATCGAGACCTTCGACGGCGCGCGCGAGTAGGGGACGGGAGGATATCGGTGAAGGATTCGATGCAGACACCGCACTGGGAAGGTGCGGTCAACGCGCGGCTCGTGCTGGGGAAGATCTACCGGATGGGCCGCAGCGAATGGCTCACCGACGCCGGTTGGGCGCAGGCCCATGCCGACGGGGTGCGCACCGTGATCGACCTGCGCAACCCCGACGAGCGCCGGCGCCGGCACACCGACCCGCAGGTGGATGACGCCGCCAGGGCCGGCATCACCATGGTCAATTCCCCCACTGAGGAGCCCGGGCACCCGGAGTTCGAGGCCCTCGCGGTGCCCTACATGAACCACCCGCGGATGTACCCGGAGAACCTGGCGTTCTTCCCCGAACGGATTGCCGAGGTGTTCCACCGGATCGCCGCGGCCGAGGGCAAGATCGTGCTGCATTGCTCGGCGGGGCGGGACCGCACCGGGCTGATCGTCTCGATGCTGCTGGAACTGGTGGGCCGGAACGACCTGCTCGAGCCGCAGTACGAGGCTGCGATGCGCGGGATCAACGACTGGCACAGGATCAGCAGCTACAAGCACCCCCACGAGTCCTACATCGAGGAACCTGACCTCATCGGGCCGCTGCGCGAACGCCTGGCGGCACTGGAGGAATTCGTCGGGGCACTGCGCGTCGAGGACTTCCTGCGCGAGCACGGGCTCAGCGACGCGGAGCTGGACCAGATCCGGGAGAAGCTGGCGTAGGAAACCTCCTGACCCGGGGCAACCGGCCCGGATAGCGCGGATCAGCCGTCGTACGGCACTGCCGTGTAGCTGAACACGACGACTTCCGTCGGCACCTCGGCGGCGGGGTCAAAGTCGAGGTAGATGGATTCCACCCCGTCGGGCAGTCCGCTGCCCCCTCCGGAGGAGCCGCTGGCTTCGCAGGAACTCCCGGAGCTGCTGAAGTCCCGTCCTGTGTTGCCGTCCGAGAGGTCCAAGGAGAACCGCGTTTCCTCGGCGCACCGGACGTAGTATCCGATGCCGGTTTCCTGTCCGCCCGTGGGGATGACGGCTTGCTGCCCGCCAACCGATTTTTCGGCATAGAGCAGGCGCACGGAACCGGGAACCGCGGAGTCGTGGGTGAAGGTGCCGGCAAGGATCTTGCGGGCCGGGGAGTTTTTTGACAGGCCCGACACCCGTTCCTCGATTCCCTTGCTTGAGTAGGGCTTCAGGTCCGGGACCGGGGTGCTTGGCATCGGCTCGAACACCGGGGCCTCGGGCACCGGCGGATCCGCTGCGGGCGGGGAAACGGGGGCCACGTGGTCCAGCGGGACGCACCCGGCCAGCGCCGCAACCAGGAAGGAAGCCGCCAAAGCAGTGGCCAGGTGTCGTTTCATGGTTGGAGTCTAGCCGCCGGGAGTTGCGAAACAGGCGGGGCGCAATATCGTTTGGGTATCGCAAGGGAAACAGCCGCATGGTGCGGAGACTTGGAATCCCGCACCGGTACAGCTGCACCCGGATCATCCCGACCACTGCCGGGCCTCGAGGTCCTTGTAGGTGACCAGGCTGAGCCGGACCTCGGACCCCGGGGCACAGAGAAGCTGGAGCTGGCCCAGCACGGGATACTCCTGCAAGCCGATGTTGAAGTAGCCCGGGACACCGGGCAAGCATTCCGTGGACATGGCACCACCGATCACCATGCCCTTCCCGTCGAAGAGCGTGACCCCGATATCGATGTTTTCCGTGCAGCTCGCCACAATGAGGACCACGTTGGCCGTGCTTTTTCCGGGCAGGGCCAGGCGGCTGCTTCCGGTTAAGCGCTCCGCCAGGAGCACTTCCTCGCCTCCCGGTTCGGCATAGGGGGCGGGGCTCGATCCCTGCAGGGTCCGGTGGGCTGCCATGGAGCCGGGCAACGCGGCGATGCGTTTGTCCAAACCCGCAGCGGAGTATTTCCGCAGCGGCAGGTCGGCGCGCGGGACCACGACGGCTTCAGCGTCCAGGGTGGGCATCGGCCCGAGATGGTGGCCTGCTTCACCCGATTCAGCCACCGACGCGGAGGTAGAGGGGAGTGCGGGGACCTCGTCAAGCGGCACTCAGGCCGTCAGCGCCAGCGCAAGGCCGGCTGCGACGCATAGCGGTCCCGAAAAGCGGTTCATGGCCCGAACCTATCCAATGCGCAAGCCGCGGGGCACGGCCGGCATGCCACCTCTTGTGCCGCCGGCGGATCGGGAGATTGCTGCGTCGAGCGCGAATTGGCCAGGCACCTGGGGTCGGCCAGGTAACGGGCCCTGTCATCGATGGGGACTGTCCTTCTGGGCGCGCATCTCCGAGGAAATAATGGTCAACTCGTACGACACCTGCGGATCGGTCCAGATCTCCACCACGGTGGAGGTGCCGTCCTCGGTCCCTCCGCCGCCCTCGGCGGCACGGCAAGGTTCCAGATCGTAGCGGGCCACCTCGATGCCGCGGAGGTTCAGCGAGCGGATTGTCAGCGGCGCCTCGCTCTGGCACCCCACCAAGATCCACAGCAATGCACCGGATCGTTGGGCCGGCAACTCGATCCAGGCGTCGCCCTTGCCACTGTAGTGCATCAGGACCTTTTCGCTGCCGGGCCGGGCCCCGGGCAAAGGGCTCTTGCCCTTGGCGATGAGCTGGGCATGGGTCGGGCGCTTGTCGCCCACTCCGTGCTCATGCGGGGAAGGGGTGATCGGAAAGACCTGTGTTTCCGGGATGAAGGACGGCCCGGAAGCCGTGGTGGCCGGGCCGGGGAGGGGTGCTGGGTCATCCACGAGCGGGGTGCAGGCGGTGGCCAGGGACACCAGGAAAAGCCGGGCCGCCAAGGTGAGCCACGGATGCCGCACGGGACCGGAATGCCGGGTCGGGCCGGATGCGAGTGGGAAATTTTTCATGGCCGTTCCTCACCGCAGGAATTTTCGTGGCCAGCGGGTGCCGGGGCTGTCGTTCGGAATCGCGGAATCCCCTGCCACCAGCGTGAAGTGCATCCGGACACCGTCCGGGAAAGCCAGGACGCCGCTGGTTTCCGTCGTGTCAAGGGGGCCGGCCACCAGGTCGGTCGCCGGGCATTGGCCCAACGAGTACACCGTGGTGTTGCGGCCCGAGGCATCGAAGGTACGCAGCGACAGCGGAACCGGACGCCTGCAGCGCACCGCGATCCACAGCTTCACGTCCTTGGTCCGGGCCGGGAGCGCAAACGTGAAACCGCGGCTTCGCTCCACGCTGAGCAGCACCTGCTCGGAACCCGGAACCGCCTGCTCGATCGGGTGTTCGCCGGAGGCCAGCCGCTGTTCGATGCCGTGCGGGTCATCGGGTCTTTCCGGGACCATGGCTGGCGTGGCATCAGGTGACAGGAGCGCGGGACGGGAGGACGGCTGGGTGGTGGCCAGTCCCAGATCTTCGACCACCGAGGAGCACCCCGGAAGGTCGGAAGCCATATTGAAGGCGACTATGAGATTAATCGCCCAGTGCTTCATGTCCGAAGGGTAGATGCCTGACATGGATCGCGCCAGATCGGCCCGGCCCAGAAACGGGGAATCAATTGTGTGGGATGGTCCAGTAGCAAGCCGTTCACAAGGTTCGCTGAAAAACGGTGTGCCCCGTGGCCGGCGGGAGACCGCGAACCGGCGGCCTCCCGCAGGTGCTAGATGCCGTGCCCGGCCAGCGGGTTGGCCAGGATTCCGGCGTGGATCAGCCCGCCGGACTGGTCGGTGAGATCCAGCATCTGGCGGTTGTTGCGCAGCTGCAACCGGTTCAGGCAGGAAAGCTCGAAGTCCTCGGCAAAGAGGTCCAGCGCATCGAACACCGCGGCCGTCTCCGGGTTCCGGTTGCGGTAGGCGAGCAACCGGTCCGCGGCGGTCTCCCAGAACTCCTCCTCGCTGCAGATCCCCTCGCGCGCCAGCAACGGCGCCAGGAAGCGCAGGAAGCAGTCGACGATGTCGGTGAAGACCACCAGCCGGCGCTCGGCGTCCGGGACCGCGGCACGGATCCGCTCGACCTCGGGCGGCAACGCCAGCCGGTCCCCGAGCACCGCGATCTCCTCGGCCAGGTCCTTGTGCAGCACCTTCACCGGGACCGAATCCTGAAGCACCAGGATGACGTTTTCCCCGTGCGGCATGAACGCCAGGTCGTATCGGCACAGGACATGCACCAGCGGAACCAGGTACGCGTCGAAGTAGCGGGCCAGCCAGTCGGTGGCCGCGAGCCCCGAGCGGCGGATGTGCGCGGCGGCCAGCGAGGCGCCGGCTGAATCCACGTGCAGCAGCGAGGCCATGGTGGCCAGCTGCTGCCCGGGCGCGATCGACCCGGCGGGGGACTCGCGCCAGAGCGCGGCCAGCATCTTGCGCTGCGGGGCATCGGGACCGGCGGCCTCGTAGAGCGGGTTGGCGTAGCCGACCGCGGCGATCTCGCGCAGCAGCCCTACATTGCTCCGCTGCAGCTCCTCGTCGTCCTCGAAGATCGAGGTGAGCCACGCGTTGATGGCCGGGGTGCCTTCCATGTAGGCCGCCGAGAGCCCGCGCATGAAGCCCATGTTCAGCACCGACAGAGCGGTCTTCACGTAGTGGCGGGTCGGTGCACTGCGGTTGAAGAAGGTGCGGATCGACTGCTGCGGCTGGTAGAGGTCCGCCCCGGCGCCCAGGTGCACCAGGTGCCCGCTGGCGACATCCCCGGCGAAACCGACGGAGAGCTTGTGCTCCCACTGCCAGGGATGGACCGGGATGAGCACGAAGTCCTCCGGATCCAGGCCGCTTGATGCGCAGGCCTCGGCGATCCGTGCCCGGAAGCACGCCAGCTGCCGGGGACCGAGCTCGCCCTGCAGCAGGGTCTCGATATCCAGCCCGGGCAGCGTGCTGTAGCGGGCGCGGGAGCCGTGCGCGGCAAGCCATTGCAGGGCCAGGGCCGCCCCGGTCTCCGGGGCGTGGTCGAGGTAGTCGGTGGCGCCCAGGCCCAGGTGGCCGTTGTTGGCCACGAAGCACGGGTGCCCCTCGGTCATCGCGGCCTCGGTGCGCTGGAAGTCGGCGACGGCGTCCCCGGTCCCGGCGGCCAGCTCTGCCGCGCTCGCCGTGGAGTGCAGCTGCTTGTAGCAGTGCCCGGCCAGGGTGCTGGTGATTTCCTCGAGGTACACCGGCAGCTGGGCGTCGGGCATCCCCAGGGTGTCGCGGAAGGCCAGCACGAAGCCGGCGGCGTCGGGGGCCGCCGCTTCCCCGTTGACGGTGGCTTCCAGCGAATCCGGGTCGATGACCCAGTGCTCCAGGGCATGAACGGTCGCGGAAAAGCGGTATTCGTGGGTTCCGGTGCCCACCGACCAGCCGCCTTCCACGGGCACGGGGGCCAGCAGCCGCTCGTGGGTGAACTCGGCGATCGCCTTGGCCAGCAGGTGGCGGTTGGCGTTCTCCCAGCGGCCGGGGGACAGGTGCACGGCGGCGCTCGCGGGGCGGCCAGTCGCCGCGGCGAAGTCCGCCCGGGTGCAGATCGAGAGCAGCGCGGTCTTGGCCGGGGTGTCGTCCCCGGCCGGCAGTTCGATCCGGCCGGCGGGGCGGAAACCCAGCCGGGAGTTCAGCGAGTGGATCGCGGTGTTCGCGGCGTCGGGCTCGACCACGATCCGCAGCACCGCCGGATCCGCGAAGAGGTGGGCGAGCGCGGCCTCCATGGCCGCGGCGCTGAAGCCCGGCAGGGCCCTGCCGTCCCCGGGACCGGCGAGCAGCAGGTGCATGCCGGTGTCGCCGTGCCGGTGGGCGTAGCGGCCGGCCAGCGCCGAGTGCTCCGGGGCGTAGTGCTCGAGCAGGAACATCGGTTCCGGGTCGGCCGCACCGCGCGGGGCGGGCAGCAGGCCCAGCAGCACGTGGTGGTGCGCCGAGGCATCGAGCTGCCCATAGGCGGCGCGGACCTCGGGGACGGTCGTGCCGATCATGTCCCAGTAGCGGGCCCGCTCGGTGTTCACCCATCCGTGCAGCAGCCCGGCGTCGGTTCCCGGGTCGAAGCGGCGGAAGGTGAAGTCGGCGGCGGCCGGCGCGGTGCGGCGGGCCGGGGGAAGGACGATGGCGGGCGTGAAAATCATGCGTGGGCTCCTTCGAGCGTGGGGGATGGCGATGTGGGGGCGGCGGCGGGGCTGCCGAAGGACTGGAACCCGATGCGTTTTTCCACCGCGTAGTGCTCGTACCCCAGGATCCGGTTGATGATCACGGAGTTGCGGTACGCGCCCATGCCCAGGTCGGGCGCGGTGAAGCCGTGGGTGTGCAGTTCGGCGTTCTGCACCAGCACGTCGCCGTCGTTGCTGACCGCGTAGCTCCGGTCAACATCCAGCCGGCCGTCGGCCAATCGGTTGATGCGTTCCCCGAGCCCGGCCAGGAACCCCGGCTCGCGGTAGGCGTAGCCGGTGGCCAGCACCAGGGTGTCGGCCACCGCGGAGAACTCCCCGCCGTCGTCCTGGTTGCGCAGGCGCAGCTCCAGGGCTCCCTCGCGGTGCTCGATGCCCTGCAGGGCGGTGGCCGCGCGCAGGGTGACCGGGGCGTGCCCGGAGACCTGGCGCCGGTAGAGCAGCTCGTGGATCTCGTCGATCAAATCGGCGTTGATGCCCTTGTACAGGCCCTTCTGGCTGGCCGAGAGCGCGTCGCGGGTGCCCTGCGGCAACCCGTGGAAGTGGTCGATGTATTCCGGTGAGGTCATCTCCAGGGTCAGCTTCGTGTATTCGAGCGGGAAGAAGCGCGCTGAGCGGGTCACCCATTCAAGGTGTTGGTCGGGGCGCAGCGAAGCGAGCAGGTCGGCGAAGACTTCCGCGGCGCTCTGTCCGCTGCCCACCACCGCGATGCGGGAGCCCGCGGCGATCGCTGCGCGGGCGGGGCGGTAGCCGCTGCTGTGCACCGCGGCCCCGGTTCCCAGCACGCATTCGGGGACGGAATCGGGCACGTGCGGGGTGGTGCCGGTGCCGAGCACCAGGCGGCGGGTGCGCACGGTGGACACGCCGTCGCCTGTGTGCACGGCGAGCTCGTACAGGCCGTTCACGTGGCGCGCCGCGGCAACGTGCGCACCGAAGCGGACCGAGTCCAGCCGCTTGGCCGCCCAGCGCAGGTAGTTGTTGTACTCCTCGCGCAGCGGGTAGAAGTTCTCGCGGATGTAGAACGGGTAGAGGCGTCCGGTGTCCTTGAGGTGGTTCAGGAACGAGAGCGGGTGGGCGGGATCGGCCATGGTGACCAGGTCGGCCATGAAGGGAACCTGCAGGTGGGTGCCCTCGAGCATCATCCCCGGGTGCCAGGCGAATTCCTCTGCGCGCTCAAGCACCAGCACCTCGAGTCCCGGCGCGGTCTCCGCCAGCGCGGCGAAGCCGAGGTTGAACGGGCCGGCGCCGATGCCCACGGCATCCCAGATGCGATCGTGAAGCGGCGCACTCACGCTGCAGCCATCCCGGTGCGCATCTGGCAGATCGCCCGGCCGTGGGACACCACGGCATCGAGGATTCCCGCGACGTCCCCGTGCGTGGTGTTCGGGTTCAGAAGTGTCAGTTTCAGGTGGCGCACCCCGTCGACGGTGGTGGCGGCGACCATGGCCGCCCCGGAGTCGTAGAGCGCGGTGCGGATGGCGTTGGCCAGTGGCTCGGTCGCGGTGTCCGTGGCGGGTTCGGGGCCCGGCGGCACATAGCGGAAGACCACTGTGCTCAATTGCACCTCGGCGGTGAGCTCGAGCTCGGGGTGCGCATGGACCATCGCGGCGGCGGCGGCCGCGAGGTCCATGACCGAGTCAAACATCTGCCCGATCGCCTCGGTGCCTAGCGCGCGCAGCGTCACCCAGAGCTTGAGGGCGTCGAAGCGGCGGGTGGTGGCCAGGGACTTGTCGACCTGGTTGGGGGTGCGCCCGACCTCGGCGGCGGGGTTCAGGTACTCGGCGTGGTGCGAAACCAGCGCGAGGGCGGCCCGGTTGCGGACCAGGATTGCGCTGGAGCCGATGGGCTGGAAGAAGGACTTGTGGAAGTCGACTGTCACCGAATCGGCTGCCTCGATCCCGGCGAGCATCCCGCGGTGGCGCGCCGAGGCCAGCAGCCCGCAACCGTAGGCGGCGTCGACGTGGAACCAGGCCCCGTGCTCGGAGGCCAGGGAGCCGACGGACCCCAGTGGGTCGATGGAGCCGAAGTCGGTGGTCCCCGCGGTGGCCACGATGGCCATGGCGCGCAGCCCGGCCGCACGGTCCTTCTCCAGCGAGTGCCGCAGGGCGGAGACATCCATCCGGTGGAGCGCGTCGCACTCGATGGCAACGACGGCCTCGGCGCCCAGCCCCAGCAGGGACGCGGAGGTGGAGATGCTGAAGTGGCTGTCGGCGGAGGCGTAGATGCGCAGACCCGCCAGGCGTTCGGGCAGCGAGCCGGTGGCCCCTGCCACCGCGGTGTTGCGGGCCAGCAGCAGGGCCTGGAGGTTCGAGGCGGTGCCGCCGCTGGTGAACACGCCGTCGGCTTCCGGACCCAGCCCGGCCATGCCGGCGGCCCAATCGATGAGCCGTTGTTCGATGAGCGTGGCGCCGGCGCTCTGGTCCCAGGTGTCCATCGAGGTGTTGACCGTGGTGACCAGGGCCTCGGCGGCAATTGCGGGCAGGGCGACCGGGCAGTTCAGGTGGGCGGCGTAGCGCGGATGGTGGAAGTAGACCGCATCTCGCAGGTACAGCTCGGTGGCCTCCGCCAGGGCGGCGGCCGTGCTGCCCAGCGGTGTGCGCAGGTCCACGGCGTCGAGCCGGGCGCGCAGGGCTTCCGGGCGGGGCCCGGTGGTGGGGCCCGTCGCGGCGGCAATCGATCGGGCAGCGAGCCGGGCTGCGGAGGCGAATTCCTCGGCCATTCTTTCGGCGGTTTCGCTGGTGAGCAATTGCCCGGCAGCAAGGTCGGCAGGGGAGGACAGTGGTTGCGCCAGTTGACGTTGGGGCGTCATGAGGCTCCTTCAATATTGGGGACTGCCACGATGCGAGATGGAAAGGTTATGCTTACCTAACTCGTGACCAGATATTAAAGACACAGGCGCGGGGGCTAATACAACTTAAGTTCAACGAACAACCAAAAAGCCCATGTCGGACGGCGCAAAGTGGCCGCCGTGTTTTTGCGTGCCCGGAAATGACCGGAGGACGCCGATTGCCGGGTGTAACAATTCGCAAGGATCCATGGAAGATGCCGGGTGTGGACAGCGCGGGCGGCGTCGGGCAGCGGCCCCTTCAAGGGTTGCGCGTGTCCACCATGGTTGGAAGGCGCGCCCGGAGATCGGATGCGGTCTTGGGGGTTCTTCAGTCCTCGTGCGTTCCGGTGTAGGCAACCACGCTGAGCACCATGTCGGATTCACCCTCGAAGCGGACCTGTATCTGCCCGGCTTCCTGGGTTTCCCGCAGGCCGGTACGCATGCCGCTGGGACCCCCGGAACCGCATGAGCCCATGCTGCTGCCGCCTGTTTCCCGCCCATTGCCGTCGATGACCGAGAAAGCGTGCGGTACGGACCTTGAACAGGTCAATTCAACGCTTATGCGGTCGCTGGTGAGATTGCGGGGCAGTTCAAAGTCCATGCTGGATGAGAAGCGTTCGGCCAGCACCACGTGCTCGCTGCCCGGTTCGCCATCGTCGAGCGGGTGCAGGCCCTGCTGGATCTGGTGGGCGGCCATGGAAGGCGGCAGCTGCGAGATTCGCTTTTTCAGTCCGTCCGCGGAATACGGCTGCAGGGGCACTGGTGTTTCGGTCAGTTGGATGGGCAGCGGGTGGGCATCGTGGCTTCCTCCGCTCGAGGAGGAAGGTTCCGGGGCATCGTTGTTCCCGTCAATCGGCACGCAGGCCGTCAACAGCAGCGCCAGCCCGGCCAGAGTCGCAACCACCACCGAAAAACGGTTCATGACCTGACCCTATACGCATGCCTCGGCGTGCGGACGGTTTATCGGGTTCGATCCCGCATCATTCGGGGTTCACTGCCCTTCAATGCGCGTGAAGGTCACGACGCTGAGTTCCATCCCGGATTCCCGGTCAAAGGCGAGTTGCACCTGGCCCAGCTGGGGGTTGCCCCTGATGCCGAACCCAAAGCCGTTGGGCCCGCCGGGCGAACATTCCGATGACGAGCCGCCGCCCAGCGGGGCCCCGTCGATGTCGAAGAGCATGACCTCGAAGCCGATGCCCTTTGAGCAGGCCACCTCGATGAGGACCATGTCGCCCGAGTTTTCCCGGGGCAGTGCAAAACGGCTGCTTGCGGTCAATTGCTCCGCCAGGAGCACCAGTTCGCTGCCCGGCACTCCATGGTCGATGGGGTGCGAGCCCTGTTGGATCTGGGGTGCGGCCATCGAGTGCGGCAGCTTGGAGATCCGCTGGTCGAGGTCGATGGTGCTGTATTCCTGCAGCGGCAGATCCCCACGCGGCGCTTCAACGGACGGCACATGGGTGTCGCCGGTGGAGCGCGTGGATTCGTCGGGTGTCGGGACGGAGGTGTTCCCATCAATCGGCACGCAGGCCGCCAGCAAGAGGCCAAGGCCGGCCAATGCTGCGATCAATCCCGAAAAACGCTTCATGGCCTCACCTTATCTGCGCCGCCCGGTACCCGCTCGTTTCGGCAACCGAAGCTTGCAATGTGTCGGATTCCGTCGGGGCGTTCCTACGCCAAGAACGAAGTGGCCTTGCCGCTGGACCGGGCACGATGTTGGCTCGAGGCATGAAACAAATACTGTTGCTGGGCGGGACCGGGTGGCTGGGACAAACGCTTTCCCGCCAAGTGCTGGATCGCGGACATGCGGTGACCGCGCTGGCCCGCGGCACCAAGCCTTTTGCCCCTGGTGTCAGCACCGTGATCGCCGATCGCCAAGCACCTGACGCCTACGGACAGGTGGCGGGCCGGGACTGGGACCTGGTCATCGAGCTCACCGACAGGCCGCGTTTCGCCCGGGAGGCGGTGCAGCGCCTGGGCGGCGTCGCCGGGAACTGGGTCTTCGTATCCTCGTGTTCGGCCTATGCCCTGCAGTCCGAGCCCGGCGCCGACGAAACGGCGGCGATCCTGGAACCGCTTCCCGAGTCCGAGGACGGGGTGAGCGCGGATTTCGGGCGGGCCAAGGCGGCCTGCGAGCTGGTGACCATTCAATCGCGCCAGGGGAAGGCGCTGGTGGTACGTCCGGGGCTGATCGGCGGTCCGGGGGACCCGAGCGGCCGCAGCAGCTACTGGCCGCTGCGCTTTGCCGATCCCCGGGAACCGGTTTTGGTTCCGTGGGCCCCCGAGGGGCAGGCCCATGTGCAGGTCATCGATGTGAGAGACCTTGCCGCATTCATCATGGAGGCGGGAATCGCCGGTGAACACGGCCCCGTCAATGCCGTGGGGCGGGTGCACGAGCTGGGGGAAGCCTTGCATCTCGCGCAATGGGCGGCACAACGGGTCGATCTTTCGCGAGCGGCACCCGTGCGGGAGGCCACTTGCGTGCGCTACGGGGTGGAGCACATGGGCCTGGACGGCGTGAATCCCTGGGCCGGCCCCAAATCGCTTCCGCTGGTCCTTCCCGAGGGCAGCGGGTACGCGGGTTTCGCCCGGCGCTCCGACGCCCGTGCAACGGCTGCCGGGTTGCACCGCAGGAGCCTGGGCGAGACTTTCGAAGACATCGTGCGGCACGCTGGCGTCAGCGGAACCGGGATGCTGCCCTCCGGGCTCAGCGCCGCGGAGGAAACCGCCGTGCTGGAGGCCGTGCGGAAGCGCGGCGGTGCCTCCGGTTGACATCCGGCATCCGCGGCCCGCAGGATTGAAGGGTCCCATTGCCTACGAACGGACCTGACGTGCTCCTGGTTCTCGCCTTCGCCTAATCCGCGCCAAGGGAAACCCGCCTGCCCGCTCCGCCCCCGCATTCCGGGGAAGCCTGGAGCCGCCAGTGCGGAAGTTTCGGCGCACCCTTCGTCGAAACGAGCACCACCATGCAGCACCAAACACCCATCGTCATTGACCGCCTCGGCTTTTCCTGGCCCGATGGCGGCACGGTTTTCGACGGCCTTTCCACCGTATTCTCCCGCGGCACCACCGGCCTGATCGGGCCCAACGGGTCGGGAAAATCCACGCTGTTGCGGCTCATCGCCGGGGAACTGGCCCCCGTGCACGGAACCATCCACGTGGACTCCCGGCCCGCCTACCTGGCCCAAAACATCGTCCTGGACTCCCACCTCAGCGTGGCGGAGCTGATGGGGATATCCCGTGCACGTGCGGCGCTGCACCGTGTCCTGGGCAACAGTTCCGAGGACCTGGAGCTCGACCTGGAGACCATCGGGGACGATTGGGACCTGGAGGAACGTTCCGCGGCCCTGCTGAACGGCTACCTCGAAGCGGACATCAGCCCTCAATTCCTTGGACGGACCGTGGGCACGCTCTCGGGCGGCGAGACCATGGCCGTGGGGCTGGCCGGCCTTGAGATCCGTGGCGACGCGATCATGCTGCTGGACGAGCCAACGAACAACCTCGACCGGGCGGCCCGGCACCGCCTGTACGAGATGGTGCAGCGCCACCCCGGGACCCTGGTCGTCTCCACGCATGACAAGACGCTGCTGGGCCTGGTTGGTTCGCTGGCCGAGCTGCGCCCGGTGAACGTGCGTGCACTGCGGGCCGAGAAGATCGAGGTGGTGCGCTTTGGGGACTGGGAATCCAGGGCCGAAGCCATGGGCCATGAGGGGGACAGTGCCGAGCGCCGTCTGAGCGATGCCCGCCGAAAACTGGCCATCGAGAAGCGCCAGGCCCGGGAGGCCGAAACCAAGATCGCCAGGCGCTCCAAGCAGGGGCAGAAGGCTGCCGAGTCCATGCCCAAGATCCTGGCCAACACGTTGCGCAACAAGGCCGAGGTCTCCGCGGCCAGGAGCCGCGGCATCATGAAAACGCACGCGGCGGATGCCGCTGCGGAGCTGGCAGCAGCACGCGACGCCTTGCCGGTGAACCTGCGCATATCCATCGAGCTGCCCGGCACCCGGGTGCCGGCCGGGCGCAGCATCGTCGAGCTGCCAGGCGGGTCAATCGCCCGTGGGGTCTTGCACGAGGACTCGGAACCCATCGACCAGGAAGCGGTGCTCGGGATCATGGGGCCCGAGCGCATCGGGCTGGTGGGCGGGAACGGGGTCGGCAAGTCCACGCTCCTGGACCAGATCAACGATCAGGCCAAGGTACCCACGGGTTTCCTGCGCCAGCGCCTTGACGCCGGGGAACCCGGAAGCTGGGCCGGACTCCGGGATGAAGTGAGCATGCTGGAGAACCTGCGCCTTGCCGCGCCGGGCGTGGCTCCGGGGGTGCTGAGGGACCAGTTGGCGGCGTTCCATTTCCGGGCGGGTCGGGTTGATGAACCGGTGTCTCAGCTTTCCGGTGGCGAGCGGTTCAGGGTGGCGTTGGCGATGATCCTGTTGGCAGACCCGGCCCCGCAATTGCTGCTGCTCGACGAGCCGACGAACAACTTGGACATGGCCACCGTTGAACAACTGCTCTCGGCGCTCGAGTCCTTTGGGGGTGCCATGGTGGTGGCCAGCCACGACGAGGAATTCCTCGCCGCGCTGGCCACCGACCGCGAATGGGAAATGCGGCGCCCGGCTAAACTGCCGGTCGCATGACGTGTTTGGTGCCCGGCACGTGTTCGGGTGCATGGGCAACCGCCCGGACCCCGAGCTCGGCCAACGCAATGATGGTGAACGCGTTGAGGCCGTGCAGGGCGCCAACCCAGGCGGTTTCGAACGCCGCGAAGGCCAGCGAGATCTGTACCAGCACGGCCAGCAGGAGCCACAGGGCCCATCTCAGGCCGGCATGGGCGAAGATCGATATGACCAGCAATGCCAGCACGAGCACCGGGATCGCGAACATCCCGACCTCGCCGTGCATGATGGCTGTCAGGGGCGGTTCTGATGGGAGAACCCCGGATTCGAAGGACGGGATCAGCCCGAACATCGTCCAGGCAATGAGGGCCGCCTGAACGACAACGGCGGCAGCGATGATGTGGGCAACAACCTTGTATGCGGTACGCACCTTGGATGGCCTTTCTTGCGAGTGCGGAGGTGCTTCTCAAGGATGGCCAACAGTGGCCCCGTGGCCGCGAAGTCATCTCAATGAGGTGCGAGTAATTCGGTTGTGTTTGGGCGGCCCAAGCAGATTGATGGGCCTACGGTAGTCCCCGTCCTGCGCCATTACCAGCACAGCGGAGGTATCAATTTGCACAGGATTCGCGGGGCCCTCCGCCGAGCCCTCCGCCGAGCCCAGCGCTTACCACGCCTCGGCAATGATTTCCGCCAACAAGGCATCGCCGTCGACCGCCAGACCCCGCGTAGAGAACCACGCGCACACGTTGTGGCAGTCGCGCTGCAGCAACCCGACCCCGCGTTCGTTGCCCGCCAAATCGACGAACTGGGGCAGGTCGATGACCACGAGGCGCTCGCCGGCGGCCAGGACGTTGTAGGGCGAAAGGTCCCCGTGGGCAAAGCCCAGCCGGGCAAAGGTCTTCATGGCCTCGACAAGCTGTATCCAGTAGCTCTCCAGCCGCTCCGGGCCGGGACGCACATGCTGCAGCCGCGGCGCCGCGGCGCCCGGGGCTTCAGGATCCTCGATGAACTCCATCAGGATTTCCGTGCCCATGATCTGTACCGGATAGGGAACCGGGGCGCCCGCCTCGAAACAGAGCCTGAGGTATTGCCACTCGGAATTGGCCCAACGTGAGGCCTCGACGATTCGCCCGTAGGTGCTGCCGTTTTTCAGGGCTCGGGCATCGCGTGAACGCTTGACGTTGCGCCCCTCGGTGTAGGTCGAGGACCGGGTGAAGGACCTCTGCTCCGGTGACCGATAGCGCTTGGCAGCCAACAGCACGTGCTGGTCCGAGGTGGCCCGCTCGATCAAGAAGACGTCGGCTTCCTTGCCGGTCTTGAGCACACCGAGCTCGGTGTCGATTGCACCGGCATCCTCGATGACGAACTCGGGGTACGGCAAGGGCCCCCGCATGAGCTTCTCGGTGGCCGGCCAGGTAGACCAGCGCTGGGATTCCGAGAGCTGGTCGTCAAGATAATTCCAGTCATCCGCACGATCGGTGTGCCTGGAGTCGGCGCCGGCGGCTCGCCGTTCAAAGGTGTCTGGAAAGTTGTTTTCTACGTAATTCTGCATTGCTGGAGTAACTCCTGTGGGAAGGAAAACATGGATCCGGGGTCACGGCTGGGACACTCATTGGTTTCCTCCTCAGGTAGTTACTGTCGCTGGTGCTTCAAGGACACCACAACTCATTGATGTATGTCAATCACTTGAGGCTGTGGGTTTGTGGCGGGGGTGGGTGCCATGGTCGGGCATCGCGATAAGCATCATGGTTGCATCAGGATGGGGGGCACCGGGATACGGCCAACATGGGCCGTGAAAGCCTGAGCGACATCATTGGCCGGTTGGAGCCAGGCGGGTTCGAGCTTGAGGTGAATTTCTGGCCGCCCTGGGCCGGTCTTGGCCTGTTCACCACTGTGCAGATATTCAAGCGCGGACTCGAAATGCAAAAAGACACGGCAGGACTGATTTAGTGGCTCGCGGAGAGCCCGGGAACCACACCGAGATCAGCTGCCACTTGGGGGAGTTGCCGGAAGCGAGGTCGATGACGCTGGTGGAACTGAGTGAGCGAGTGGACCTCAGCGTGGCGAATCTGTTGATACTCAAGAACAACCGTGCCCAGGCAATGCGGTTCTCCACGCTGCAGGCGATCTGCAAGGCCCTGGACTGCGACGTCGGGGAACTGCCCAGCTGCGCTCCGGTGCGGTGGCAAGCCAACGGTCGCCTGCCGACTTTGAGCCGGTGGCGTTGCGCGCTACTTCTTGATGTCGATGATCAGATTGGTGATCCGCAGGGTGCACAGGCGCTCGCCGGCCTCGTTCTCTATGAGGACCTGGTGGCTGGCCATGCGGCGTCCCAGGCTGATCGGTGTGGCGGTGATCGTGATGATCCCCTCGCGGGCGCCCTTGTGGTGGGTGGCCGAGACGTCCACTCCCACCGCGGACTTTCCCATGGTCGAGGCGTGCTTCACCGCGGCCCAGGAGCCAACCGCCTCGCCAACGGCCAGCGAGGCGCCGCCGTGCAGCAGCCCGAAGGACTGGCGGTTTCCCTCCACCGGCATGGTCGCCACGACCCGCTGCACCGATTCCTCGATGATCTTGACGCCCATCTTGATATCAAGCTCGCCCAGGGCAATCTGCCATACTCCGTCGACGGAGGTTTCCGGGGTGGGCGCGGTGGGGCGCTCTGCGCTCATGCTGCATTTCTCCTGAATTTCGAGTCTGTGTGACGCCGGGGGCTCGAGGCGTTCTTCCCCATACTGTACTGTGGTTGCTAATACTGACCGATCGTTCAGGAAGGATTTCGTCGATGACGACAACTCCCATGGCTCCACTTGTTCCCAGCTTCGTCCAAAACTCCTGGTGGATCCCCTCCGATCCGGACGGCGGCACCCCCGTGCTGGATGCCAACACCGGTGAGCCCCTGGCCACGGTCAACAGTGACGGCCTGGACCTGGCTGCCGTCGTCGAGTACGGCCGTACCGTCGGCCAGCGCGAACTGGGCAAGCTGTCCCTGCACGAACGCGCCCTCAAGCTCAAGGAACTTGCCACATTCCTCAACGAACGCCGTGAGGAACTCTACGAGATCTCCTACCGCACCGGCGCCACCAAGATCGACTCGATGGTGGACATCGACGGCGGCATCGGCGTGCTGTTCACCTTCTCCTCCAAGGGCCGGCGCGAACTGCCCAACTCCAACGTCATCCTTGACGGTCCCATGGAGGTGCTCTCGCGCGACGGTTCCTTCGCCGGCGAGCACATCTACACCCGCATCCCGGGTGTTGCCGCGCAGATCAACGCCTTCAACTTCCCGGTCTGGGGCATGCTCGAAAAGTTTGCACCCGCCTTCATCGCCGGGGTGCCGACCATTGCCAAGCCAGCCACCCCCACCGGCTACGTCGCCGAGGCGATGGTGCGCCTGATGGTCGAATCCGGCATCCTGCCGGCCGGTTCCATCCAGCTGATCTCCGGCTCCGCACGGACCCTGCTGGATGTGCTGGACTACCGCGACATGCTTTCCTTCACCGGATCCGCCTCCACCGCCTCGGCGCTGAAGTCCCACACGAACGTCATCGACGGCGGCGTGCGCTTCACCGCGGAGACCGACTCGCTCAACGCGGCCATCCTGGGCCCGGACGCGGTGACCGGCACCCCGGAATTCGAGGCCTTCGTCAAGGCCGTCACCACGGAGATGACCTCCAAGGCCGGGCAGAAGTGCACCGCCATCCGCCGCAACATCGTCCCGGCCGCGCTGGTCGACGATGTGGTCAAGGCCGTGGGCGAGCGCCTCGATGCGCGCGTGGTCATTGGCGATCCGCGTGCCGAGGGCGTCACCATGGGTGCCTTGGCCTCCCTGGAACAGCTGCGCGATGTGCGAGGCGCCGTCGAGGACATGATCGCCGCCGGCGGCGAGATCGCCTACGGCACCCTTGACGCACCGGTGGTCCGCACCACCGGCGGTGAGGAAAAGATCGTCGATGCCGGGGCCTTCATGTCCCCGCTGATCCTCACCTGGGATGACGTGGAAAACCAGGCCGTGCACAGCCGCGAGGCCTTCGGCCCGGTCTCCTCGGTGATCGGCTACACCGACCTGGACGATGCCATTCGCCTGGCGGCCATGGGCTCGGGCTCGCTGGTGGCCACGGTCTGCACCAACGACGCGGACACGGCACGGGTACTGACCACCGGCATCGCCTCGCACCACGGTCGCGTGCACATGCTCAACCGCGAAACCGCACGGTCGTCCACCGGCCACGGTTCCCCCGTTCCGCACCTGGTCCACGGCGGCCCGGGCCGCGCCGGCGGCGGCGAGGAACTCGGTGGCATCCGCTCGGTCAAGCACCACATGCAGCGCACCGCCATCCAGGGCTCGCCCAACATGCTCACCGCGGTCACCGGCGTCTGGCACACCGGTGCCGACCGCGTGATTGCCGGGGATCCGGAATTCGGTGCCGTCGCCGGTGCCATCCACCCGTTCCGCAAGTCGCTGGCCGAGTTGGAGATCGGCGACGCCTTCGCCTCGCCGCTGCGCAAGGTGTCCCTGGAGGAGATCACCGCGTTCGCCAACGAAACCGGCGACACCTTCTACGCGCACACCGACCGCGCCGCGGCCGAGGCCAACCCGTTCTTCCCCGGCATCGTCGCCCACGGGTACCTGTTGGTCTCCTGGGCCGCGGGACTCTTCGTCCAGCCCGCCCCGGGACCGGTGCTGGCCAACTATGGCCTGGAGAACCTGCGCTTCATCACCCCGGTGCCGGACGGGGACTCGATCCGGGTCACGCTGACCGCCAAGAAGATCACCCCGCGCGTCACCGACGAGTACGGCGAGGTCGCCTGGGATGCGGTCATCAACAACCAGGACGGCGAGATCGTGGCCACCTACGATGTGCTGACCCTGGTGGAGAAGGAAGACACCACCTACGCCAGCTGGGGCAAGTAGCCCCGGGCCGCGCACCGGCGCGGACACTTTCATTGGCCGGACGCCTGGCTCCCTTCGCGGGTGCAGGCGGCCGGCCATTGCCGTTGGCCGGGAATGCGGGCGGGGCGCGTGGCCGGCCGCGCCCGGGATGTGAGAAGGTAGCGGGCAGGGGAAGGAACCCCCCACTTCCGCATGGCCCCGGCGCCGGGTTGCCCCCCGAGCGCACACGAGGAACGAGGATTCGATGAATGCACCGGTCATCCAGGATGCCAACGCCTGGACCGAACGCGAACAACTTGAATTCTTTGGGTCGCCGCAGTTCGCCGGGATCCTGGCCGATGTCGTTCGGCCCATGGGGCTGGCAGATGCCAGGATCACCGTGGCCGAGTTGCACCACCGGCCCGGCGCCGGGGTCTCCGGGGTCTTCGAGGCCACCGATGGATCCTCCACGCTGTACCTGGGAGCCACGGCCGAAAAGCTCGAGACGGTTCCCGAGGGGACCGTGCAGCTGGACAGCGGACAGGGAAGCGTTGTCGTCTGGCTTCACCCTGCCGACCCGCTGCTGCCCGGACTTCCGCTGGCAACCACCCCGGCGCTGGTCGAGGAACACTGGGGCGGGGGCCGGGCGATCGAGGAACTGCGCACCCTGGCCTATCGACCGTTGCGCCGGGCAGTGATGCTGGCGAGATTCGGCGACGGGCAGCAATTGTTTCTCAAGGTGCTGCGCAAGGACGCCGAGCTGCTTCACGAGAAGCACCTGGCGCTGTTGTCCGCCGGAATCCCGGCACCGATACCGGCGGGGCCGCCGATCGACGGGGTCCTGGCCTTTCACCGCGCCCACGGGGTGCCCCTGGCCGAGGACCTCATGCACGCCCCGGAACTGCCGCTGGCACCGCAACACATCATCGGGTTGCTCGACGCGTTGCCGCAAGCACTTCTGGAGGTCCCGGCGCGGCCGGCTTGGTCCGACCGCCTGGGCTGGTATGGGCATGCCGCGCAAACCGCCATCCCCGACCAGGCCGGAACTATCGGTGAGCTGCTCACACGCTTGGCCCGCATCCTGGAAACCGCGCAACGCGGTGAGCTGGTGCCCAGTCACGGGGACTTCTACGAGGCGAACATCTTCGTCGAGAACGGGAGCATCACCGGGCTGCTCGACATTGATTCGGCCGGCCCAGGGTACCTGGTCGACGACCTGGCTTGCTTCCTGGGGCACCTGGCGGTCCTGCCGGACCTGGACGCGCGCTACGGGCGCGTCAACGGCTACTTCGAGGATTATGCCGCCGCATTCGAGACCGAACTCGGGAACCGCGGGGTCTGCGCCAAGGGACTGTATGCCCGGGCGGCGTGCGTGGTCCTGTCGCTCGTGGCAGGAGCCCGCGACGAGGCGAATCCCGACTGGCATGCCGTGGCCCTGGCCCGGTTGGCGTTGGTGGAACAGTTGTTGGCCCGCGCCGAATAGGCCCAGGGCGGCGAAGATGAGAGCTTTCTCATCCGGCTCTCCTCTTCGGCTCACATTCATTGGCCATGCTTGAAGCAGATCAAGAGCAAGACAATGAACGAGAGGTTAGCAGCCATGAAGAAGTCACGTACGTTTTGGTCCATCACCGGTGCGCTGGGCGTAGTCGCCATCGGCGCGGGCGTTGCGGTCGCCCAGCCAATCGTCCCGGTCAACGAGACCGTGGTCGTGCAGGAAAGCGCGGCGCAGCAAGGATTCTCCTCCGTGGAGCGGGTCGCCGAAAAGGCCGATGCCTCGGCCGCGGTGGCCGACTCGGCACAGTCCGCAGTCTCTGCCGTGTCGGCGAAGTCGGCTGTCTCCCCGGTATCCGCGAAGTCGGCCGTCTCCCCGGTGTCGGCGAAGTCCGCTGTCTCGCCGGTTTCCGCGAAGTCCGCCGTCTCCCCGGTCTCGGCGAAGTCCGCTGTCTCGCCGGTCTCGGCGAAGTCCGCTGTCTCGACGGTGTCCCCGATGTCGCCGCAGTCCGCTCCCTCGGCTGCCAGCGCCATCTAACGGACAGAAGCCAAAACATGCGGCGGGTGCCGGATCCGTTTCAGGAACCGGCACCCGCCGCATTCATGCGACCATCGGCGCAAGGCCCGTCTTCGCGCCCACTCGCTGTCATGCCTGATCAGTGCGGGATCAGCGTGGCATACTGTGGTTTGTGAAACCGGAAGATGCCAAGGCAAGCCGCTTGGACATTGAAGCCGCCGCACGGATGTGGGACGCGTACGCATCAGCCCAGCCGGATGCCGTGCGCCTGTGCCCGGAGTATTCGGTCGAACGCTTTGGTGATTCGGCCGAGCTGGCCGATGCCCTGCTGCATGAAGTGATCCAGGGCAGCAAGCGCGCCACCTCGACCCTGGCCCGGGAATTCCTTGACGACGGGGCGTCCCTGCCCCGCGTGGGCTCGCACTGGATTGCCTGCGACGGCGCGGGCACCCCGAGGGTCATTTTGCGCAGCATTGAACTGAGATTGGGAACCTTCAACGACGCCGACGCCGATTTTGCCAGGGACGAGGGCGAGGATGACCTGTCCCTGGAAAGCTGGCGGCGTGAACACCGCAAGTACTGGCAGCGCACCGAGGCCGCCCGCGGACGGAGCTGGAGCGAGGACGACTCGATCGTTTTCGAACGTTTCCGGATTGCCTGGCCGCCGGGCAGACAGGAACCTGATTCCGTGGGGCATTGGTTCCCGATGGGGGCTTGCGGTGGTCGCGGCTACCGGGATCCAACATGGATGCCCGTGCCAGGGAGCTGAAGGCCCGAAATGGCGCGCCAGGCAGGGTGAATTGAGCCCGAGCGGGGTGCACTACCACGGGCATTTGGCGGGTGCCCCTGGCCTCGCCCCCGTACCGCCGGCGCGGCCTTCGTCCAGCTGGAACGCAGCCGCGGCCCGGTGCCGTGGCACGGAACACCTGTGGAGCTTGTACGTGCCGGAAATGCCAGCGACCTGCTGCCGGCCGGGTGCGGTTTTGGGTCAGCCCGGTTCCTCAAAGCGGTAACCCATGCCGCGGACCGTGGTGAACCATTCGGCGCCCAGCTTGTTGCGCAGGTAGCGCACGTACACGTCCACGACGTTGGAACCCGGGTCGAAGTCATAGCCCCAGACCCGGGAGAGCAGCTGCTCGCGGCTGAGGACCTGCCCGGGGTTGCGCATGAAGGCCTCGGCCAACCCGAATTCCCTGGCCGAGAGGTCGATCTCGCGCCCGTGCAGGCGGGTGCGGCGGCTGCCGACGTCAAGCTCCAACGGCCCCACGCGGATCACCTGGTCCTCGGGAACCGCGGCCTGCGGACGCAGCCGCAGGCGCACCCGGGCCAGCAACTCCTCGAAGCGGAAGGGCTTGGCCATGTAGTCGTCCGCACCGCCCTCGAGCCCGGCAACGGTGTCGTCGATGCTTGAGCGCGCGGTCAGGATGATGACCGGGGTGTCGACATTCGTGGAGCGGATCCGCGACAGCACCGAGAACCCGTCCTCGTCGGGCAACCCGAGGTCAAGGATGATCAGCTCGAAGTCCCCGGTCTGGGCCAGGTAGCCGCCCTCCTTGCCGGTGTCGGCGACGGTCGGCTGGAAGCCGGAGGACTTCAGTCCCTTGGCAACGAAGGAGCTGATGCGCTCCTCGTCCTCAATGATCAGTATCCGGCTCATCTTCTTCCCTTTCCAGGCTTGTGGGGATCTCAATGACGAAGGTGGACCCGACGCCCACGTCGGAGCTGACCCCGACGGACCCGTGGTGCGCCTCGGCGATGGCCGAGACGATGTTCAGCCCCAGGCCCGATCCCTCCGTGCGCTTGGAGTTGCGGCCACGCCCGAAACGCTCGAAGATCCGCGATTGGTCCTCGTCCCCGATGCCGACCCCCTCGTCGCGCACCCAGAGGCGCAGCACCGATTCCTCGTTGGTGCCACGGGTGACATTGGTTCCCATGGTAATCGTGGACCCGTCGGCGGAGAACTTCACCGCGTTGGAACACAGCTGCAGCATGGCCTGGGTGATCCGCTGGGGATCGACGTTGGCGACGGCCTCCACGCGGTGCCCGATCCGCCAGGACCTTTCGCCCAGCGGGCGGGCCCGGTCCAGCAAATCGTCCAGCAGCGTGCCGATGTTCGTGGGCACGGGTTGGACGAAATCGACGCTGTTGGAGGTGGCCAGGGTGACCAGGTCGTTGATCAGCAGGGACACCCGGTCCAGTTCGGCCAGGGCGATGTCCCGCGACTGGTCCACGTCCACCGGATCGTTGACGTCCATGAGTTCGAGGTGCCCCTGGATGATGGTCACCGGGGTGCGCAGTTCGTGGCCCACGTCATCCAGCAGCTGCCGCTGGGAGACCATGGCGTTTTCCACGCGGTCCAGCATGGCGTTGACGGTGATCGTCAACTCGGCCAGGTCGTCGCGCCCGACGACCTCGATGCGCTGGGACAAGTCGGATTCGGAGATCTTCCGGGCCGTGTCGCGCAGCAACGCCACCGGGCGCAGGAACCTGCCCACCAGCAGCCATCCGGCGGTTCCCGCGGCCAGCAGGATGGCCATCCCGACCACCATGTACATCAGGAAGCCGCGGTTCAGTGCCTGCTTCTCGGCGGTGTAGTCGTAGGCGAACACCAGGTGGGCCGGGGTCCGGGGCTGGGTGACGGTCAGCGGGATGCTCACCGCGCGGTAGGTGGACTGGCTGGTCGGCACGGTCTGCAGCATGATCTTCTCGTCCGGTGCGTCGTGCACCGCCCAGGCGACGAATCCCGGGTCGTTTTCCAGCCGGGTCTGCACGACCTCGGGGGCGGTCCAACGCACCTTCTGGTTGACCAGGCTCAACATCCCCTCGTGCCGTGCCGGCAGGGTTTGCTGCATCGCGGCGTACAGCAGCACCTCGGCCGTGAGCGGTTCGGCGGCGGTCGCCAGCTCGGAACTGCGCGCGGTGAGCACCTGGAACTCCTGGACGCTGCGCTTGAGCGAGTCGTCGATGCGGGCGTCCATGGTCTTGACCTGCAAGAGGTAGACCACGGTTCCGGTGACGGCGAAGGCCAGCGTCATCAGCCCGAGCATCCCGGCCAGCACCCGGGTGCGAACGGAGAACCCACGGCGGGCAAAACGGGTGCCTTCGGGCGCGGAGGCAAGTTGTTGGGCGAGCTCGGGGATCCTAATCATCGTCGTCGTCCCCGTCGTCCCCGTCGTCGTCATCATCATCGTCGTCGTCGTAGGCCTTGGAGGGCGGCAGCGGCTTGACCGGTGCCGACTTGCTGGGCAGGACGGTGGGCTTCTTGGACGGGGGGCTGGTCGTGGGCCTGGGCATGGTCGACTTCGTGGGCTTGGGCGTTGGCGTGGGCACGGCCGAGGGGCTGGGCGTCGCCGGTGTCGGTGACTCAGTGGCCGGTGCGGTGCCTTGCTCGATCGTGATTCCCGGGCCCAGATTCACCGCCGGCGGAGCCGAAAGTTCCAGGGCAACCACGTAGGCGCCGAAACCCAGTGCCAAGAGCGCCACCAGCGCGGCCACGATCTTGCCGATCTTTCCCAATCCCATGACCCCAAGTATGGCCGAGATTGATGAGACCCAAATGAGAAGGAGCCCATGTCGGCGTTGGTTCCCGCAGCAAGTCCCCGGCAACCGGCCAGCCCGGGCAACGAGGGGGATGCGGATTCCCCGCATCCGGCACATTGACAGGGGACCGGGGAAGGTCGACCCTGAGGACTGGGACGGCACGGGAAACCGTGGCGGCGGGGAGCGTTGGCTGGTTCAGGGGAAGGGCTATGCGAAGGGAACCACGATGAGCGGCTTCGTCGGTATCGAACGAATCCGGCGTGTTTGGCTGGATGCCGTCCAGGCAGGGCCTTCCCTGCTGCAGGGACACCGGATCGCCAGGAACATCCCGAGGCTCGAGGAAGCGGCCGGACCCAACCTGGGCCTGGTCGATGCGGCCGGAAGCGGCGGGGTGCCGCTGCGGTTGCTGGTCATCGGGGATTCCAACGTTGCCGGGGCCGGGGCTCCCACGCACTCCGTGGCGTTGACCGGCCAGTTGGCGGTGCGCCTTTCGGCGCGGCGGCACCGCCCGGTGGCGTGGGAAGCCGATGGGGCCAACGGCGCCACCATGGAACGCATCCGGCACGAAGTGCTCGGACTCATCCAGGAACACGACCCGGACATCGTCGTGCTGGTCGCCGGGGCCAACGACGCGATGTCCGGACGGAGCCCCGTGCATTGGGGCAGTGACCTGCGGGCGGTGCTGGGGGCCTTCCTGGATCCGGGCAGGGACCGGGAAATCGTGGTGGCAGGGGTCCCGCCGTTTCGGTACTTCCCGGCACTTCCGGCACCGCTGAACGAGTTCCTGGAACGCCGGGCCAGCCGCCTGGATGCGGTTTCGGCGGGAGTGTGCGCGGAATTGGGACTGGACTTCGTCTCCTTTGCCGATGGTCCGCCGCTGGGGGAGGCCTTCTTTGCCACCGACCGCTTTCATGCCTCGGTGGCCGGTTACGGGTATTGGGCAGGGTTCCTGCTAGAGGTCTTGCAGGATCGCCGTTCGAGCGACGGCTGAAGTGGCCGGTCCTGCAGCAAAAGGCAGGTGCCTGTCGCTTCCCCGCAGGCGGGAATGCGACAGGCACCGGTGGTTTTCGATGTGGGGCCGGGTTAGTAGGCCTTGACGCGCTGCTCCACGATCAGGTGGACGAGGGCGAACTGGCCCTTTCCGTCGATGGCCTCCAGCGCGGCTTCGAGGGCGGCGGGAACATCGGCGTCCTTCTCCACGCGGATGCCGAAGCCGCCGAAGGCCCGGGCCATCAGTGCGAAGTCCGGGTTCTTCAGCTGGGTGCCCGAGATCCGCTGCGGGTAGTGGCGTTCCTGGTGGGTGCGGATGGTTCCGTACTCCTGGTTGTCCATCACGATGACCAGCGGGGTGGCACCGTACTGCGCCGCGGTGGCCAGTTCCTGGCCGTTCATCAGGAACTCGCCGTCGCCGGCGATGGTCACCACGCGGCGGCCCGGGAAGTTCAGCGAGGCCGCGATGGCGGAGGGCACCGAATACCCCATGGACCCGTTGCGGGCCGAAATCATCGAGGCGTATTCCTCGGTCGGGAAGTAGCGGTGCGCCCAGTTGGTGTGCTCGCCGGCGCCCAGGGTGATGATGGCGTCCTGGGGCAGGGACGGGACCAGGTTGGCCATGAGCGTGTCCATGCGTGCGGGACCCGCCGAGGGCGTGGCCGGGGGCAGGGCCGCGAACTTTTCCTGTTCGCCGCGCATGCGTTCGGTGAAGGACTTCCACTCGGGCTTGCCGGAGAAGTCCATCATGACCAGGTCGCGCACGAAGACATCGGGCTTGGAGACGATCTGGTGGGAGACCGGGCCTGAGCGTCCACGCAGCGACGGGTCGATGGTGACCAGGAAGTTCTTCTTGGACCAGTCCTGGCGCACCAGGAAGCCGTCGGTGATGACGTCGCCCGGGACGGTGCCGACGAAGATCAGCAGGTCGGTTTCCTCGAGCAGGTCGTAGGTGGGCTTCGGGCGGCCGTAGCCGATGGGACCCACATAGGACGGGGAGCTGAAGGGGATGTTGCCCTCGCAGCGCCATTCGACGGCTGCCGGCAGGTGGTGTTCCTCGAGCCAGGAGGTCAGCTGGGTGGTCCCTTCCTGGGTCCAGTCGTTGCCGCCCAGGACGAACAGGGGCTTGGAGGATTGCTCGAGTGCGTTCTTGAGTTCCTTCCAGTCGGTCACCGTCATGCCGCCGGTGGCCACCGGGATGACCGGGTGCAGGGAGGGGTCGACCATTTCCCGGATGACGTCCTCGGGCAGTCCGACGACCACGGGGCCGGGGCGACCGCTCATGGCGGCGAACATGGCTTCGGCCACGATTTCCGAGGCCCGCTCCGCGTGGTCCAGGACCATCACGCGTTTGGCGCCGGTGTCGAACCATCCCTTGATGTCGAATTCCTGGAAGGCCTCGCGGTCGCGGTGGGCAAAGGGGATCAGGCCGACGAAGAGCACCATCGGGGTGGAATCCTGCCATGCGGTGTGCAGCCCGACGTGCGCGTTGGCGGCACCCGGTCCGCGGGTCACCATGGCAATGCCCGGGCGCTGGTGCATCTTGCCGTCGGCCTCGGCCAGGTAGGCGGCGCCGCCTTCGTGCCGGCAGACGACGGTCTCGATGGGGGAGTGGTGCAGCCCGTCCAGGACGTCCAGGTAGCTTTCCCCGGGAATCACGTAGGTGCGCTCGACACCGTGGGCCACCAGGGTGTCAACGATGACGTGTCCGGCCGACTTCATGGTTGGCACCTGGACCTCGGCGGGTTCTTGCAGTACTTGGGTGCTCATGCGTCATTGCTCCTTGCTGTCACCGCGGCGAACGGGGACATCTGTTGCCCGGCGGTCACGTCATTGTGCCGCGTCGGGTCGAACTAATTCTGAAGTTCCAGCAAATGTACATGATGTCGGCAACTTGCCCGCAGTATGCATCGAAACGCTTCTGTAATATTGGGTCGTTGATCACAATGTCTTGTTTTTCGCGCAAACACCGGCAGCGACCATCGCCACCCAACCCTGGGGTGGAGATGCCGGGCGGGCGGGGGTGGACACCTTCGGACCTAGGGTGGGATCATGACTCTCGGCAAAAATTCCGCTCCCGGACCATATCTGCGCCCCTGGAGTGACTCCGTCACTGACATCGCTGCCATCCTCGATGCCTTCGACAGCGATGACATGGCGGCACAATCCGGGGAACCGATCGGCACCGAGGCAGCCGCACGGCGTTGGGTGGCACAGTGGATCGACCCCCGGAACGATGGGGCCGCGGCCTTCGCCATCGACGTGGCGGGCAGGGCCGTCGGGCACGTGATGGCCGGCGCCATCGACCGCCGCCACGACACGGCATGGGTGTCGTACTGGGTCGCACCCGAAGCCCGCGGTGCGGGGCTGGCGTCGCGGGCGACCGCCGCCCTGGCCAAGCACTGCTTCGGGGCCCTGGGACTCTTCCGCCTCGAACTGGCCTACCGGGTGAACAATCCAGGCTCCGCGGGCGTGGCCAGGAACGCCGGGTTCCGCATCGAGGGCCTGGAACGCGCAAAGCTGCGCTACCTGGACGAACGCGGGAACGCGGTGCGGTACGACGTGCAAACCTGCGCCCGGCTGCGCAACGACGGCCCCGCACCGGTTTCTCCGCTGCCGCTCGCCCCTGCGGGAGCCGCATAAACCGGGAATCGACATTGGACGGCAATGGCCCGGAACCACAAGGTTCCGGGCCATTGCCGTGACGGATAAACGCGTCTGTGCCGATGCGGCCTATGCGCTGTACGGGCTTGGCGGGTACTTCGCGCCGGGTGCCGCATCGGCTTCCATCGAGGCCCGGGTGGGCAGGTTGCGCCAGGCGAACCATCCGTAGATTCCGGCCAGTGCCTGGAAGACCGTGACGCCGAGCAGGGCCAGGGCGGGGTTGGTGTCAAAGAGCAGGGCGACATAGACGATGGCCGATGCGGTGCTGGCCAGCCAGGCCCAGCGGTAACCGCACGCGATGCCGACCAGGGATACGATCAGTGCGGCCTCGGCCGCAAAGGAGATCCACAAGGATGCGGTCCCCTCGGTGAAGATGAACCCGGACGTCAGCATGCGGCCCATGCGCAGGGCCGTGAACACCAGCACCAGCAGCACGCCGACCAGCAGGGACTTGACGCTGAACCCGCGCTGGATGACCTTGCGTCCGAACTTCCCGGAGATCTCGAACTTGGAGAAGCGCCACAGGCCGAAGGCCGCCGCCAGCAGGGCCGGCACGGCATAGGCGAGCAGTGATGCCTCGAATTGCAGGGCGATGACCAACGGGCCGGCAAAGACGGCCAGGATCTGTGCCCACCAGCCCAGGTCGTTGCGCCGGGCGAGCACCACCATGGCGATGCAGCTGAGCAGTGCCGAAAGGGCAAAGAGTGCCACCTGGGTTCCGGAATCGGTTCCGGGGGCCTGGGTGAAGAGATTGTAGAAAAGTTCGTCCACGAAGAATGCTGCCTATTCACAAAGAAAATCGGTGGGGGCGGTGCGGTGCCTCAGCTATTGATCGTAGCGCGACTTGACGTGGTGAACCCTATTGGCCGTTCCGGTGTAATCCATCGAACATCATGGTGATGGCGTGCTCCTCGACCTGTTCGGCCGTGACGTTTCCATCTTCCCTGAACCATTCGACCAGGGAGTTGATGGTGCCGAAAAGCAACCGGGTGGTGGTTCGCGGGTCGATGTCGCTGCGCAGCGAGCCTTCCCGCTGGGCCTCGACCACCAGGTCAGAGACCTTGCGGTCCACGGCGCGGCGGCGCTGGAGCGCGTCGCGCTCGATCTCGGTGTTGCCGCGCAGCCGCAGCAGCAGCGTCACGTATTGCTGGCGCTTGACCAGGACCCGGATCGTGGAGCGGAGGAAGAACTTCAGGCGTTCCTCGGCGGTGCCCACGCTGGCACGCTCGTCCTCGGCGATGGCCTCGAGTGGCACCAACGCCTCGTCAAGGGCCAGGCGCAGCAAGTCGCCCTTGGAGGGAACATGGTGGTAGATCGCGGACTTGCTGATGCCCAGGTTCTCGGCGAGCTTGCCCATGGAAGTGGCGTCGTAGCCGTGCTTGTTGAAGACCCCCACGGCAATCGAGAGGACGGATTCCTGGTCGTATCCGGGGCGACCGCGCTTGGTCGGTGAGGAGTTCGTAACGCTGGCAGTCATAATTCCTCATTCTCTCACGAACGGTTTGTCCGTGGATTCGGGCCGGGATGCCGCCTTGGGGGCGGGCGGTGGCGTGTCCACCGCCCACCCCTTCAATCGGCGGGTGCTACCTACTTCTTCTCGCGCAGGTCGTGGATGCGGCGCAGCTTGCCCGAGGAACGTTCCAGTGATCCCGGGTCAACGATTTCGATGGCGCAGGAGGACCCCACATGGATCTTGATCTGCTTGGCGAGTTCCTTGGCGGCGGCGTCGGCGCGGTCAGAGGTGCAGTCCTCGCGGCGCTCGATGCGCACCGCCAGCTGGTCCATGCGCCCGGGGCGGGTGATCTCCAGCTGGAAGTGCGGTGAGAGCCCGTCGACGCGCAGGGCGATCTCCTCGATCTGGGAGGGGAAGAGATTGACTCCGCGCAGGATGATCATGTCGTCGCTGCGCCCGGTGATCCGGCCCATGCGGCGGTGGCCGGGGCGTGCGGTGCCCGGGAGCAGGCGGGTGAGGTCGTGGGTGCGGTAGCGGATGATCGGCAGGGCCTGCTTGGTCAGCGAGGTGAACACCAGCTCGCCGTGCTGTCCGTCGCCGAGGACCCGGGTTTCGTCGAAGGCGTCGATGATCTCCGGGCGGAAGTGGTCCTCCCAGATGTGGCTGCCGTCCTTGGTCTGGTTGGACTCGCCGGCCACGCCCGGGCCCATGACCTCGGACAGTCCGTAGATGTCGCAGGCGTCCAGGTCGAACATGACCTCGAGCTCGTGGCGCATTTCCTCGGTCCACGGCTCGGCACCCAGCACCGCGGTCTTCAGCGAGGTCTTGCGCGGGTCCAGGCCCGCGCGCTGCATGGCGTCGCCGATGGTCAACAGGTAGGTGGGCGTGCACAGGATGGCGTCGGGCTCGAAGTCCTGGATCAGCGTGATCTGCTTTTCGGTCTGGCCGCCGGACATCGGGATGACGGTGGTGCCCAGGCGCTCGGCCGCGGCGTGGGCTCCCAGGCCGCCGGTGAACAGGCCGTAGCCGTAGGCGTTGTGGACCTTCCAGCCGGGCTTGACGCCCGAGAGGCGCAGGCAGCGCGCGCCCAGCTTGGCCCAGTCGTCCAGGTCCTGCTGGGTGTAGCCGACCACGGTGGCCCGGCCTGTGGTGCCGGAGGAGGCGTGGATGCGGGCGACCTCGTGCTGCGGGACTGCGAACATCCCGAACGGGTAGGTCTTGCGCAGGTCCTCTTTTTCGGTGAAGGGGAACTTGGCAAGGTCTGCCAGTTCCTTCATGTCGCTGGGGTGGACCCCGGCGGCGTCGTACTTTTCCTTGTACAGCGGAACCCTGTCGTACGCGTAGGCCAGGGTGTCCTGCAGCCGCGTGAGCTGGATCGATTCGATCTGGTCCCGGCTCATGCTTTCTTCCGGATCCAGCGGGTTGGGCAGTTCGATCCGGGTGGAGGTCTGGGTCATGATGTGGCCTTACGTGCGTTGTTGGGGGAGGTGGGGGAATGGTGGTGTCAGGGACGCTTGGGAATGGTGCGGGAACGGCCGCGGAATTCGGCCAACACCTCGTCGTCGGCACCCGGGACGCTCTGCAGGACCTGGATGTCGTAGATCCCGCTGCGCCCGGATTGCTGGCGGCGGTTGGCCACGGCGGTGAGGGTCCGGCCGGGGATGCCGGGCTTGAGGAAGTTGATGTCGACGCCGGAGGCCACCGTGATGGTGTCGGCCGAGCCGGTGTGCGGGTTGCAGGACATGGCGAACGCGGTGTCGGCGAGGGCGAAGACCATCCCGCCGTGGGCGATGCCGAAGCCGTTGAGCATTTCCCGGCGCAGCTCCATGGAAATGGTTGCGTGCCCGTCTGCCACCTTCAGCACCTCGATGCCCAACCACTTGGCAGCATAGTCGTTTTCCAGGATGGGATGCATCAGCGGTGCATCGACGCCAGTGTCGCTCATGGGAGCCTCTCAGTTATTTACCGAACGATCATTAGGTAATCCTGAAATGTGAGATAAGTCAAGACGGGAGGCGCCGAAGCCCGGGTTTTCGGGCGACATCCATTCGTCATCAAGGACCCAACCGAGCCGGATGCCCAAGGTGCCCGCCGGGTCGGGTCCCCATGCAGCGGTGGGACGAAAGCCCCTACCCGCCACGGCACACCCGGCCCAGACTGAAGGCAGGATCAAGTGCGTGACAGCAAAGGAGTTGAAGTCCAATGCGCAGATTCAGGCGTTGGGAAGATTGGGTCGTCGTGGTCGTCGGGCTCGTGATGGTGCTGACTCCCATCTGGTCGGAAGGCATGGGCAACTCGGTGTCGATGCTGATCATCTCCGGGGTGCTGTTGCTGGCCGTAGGGCTGGTCAACCTGGCCGGGCCGAACCTGTACGGGATCGAGATCGGGCAGGTCCTGGCATCCATCCTGGCCATCATCCTGCCATGGCTGGGCCACTTCAACGGGACAAATGTCCCGGCGCTCACCGCATGGATCGGTGGGGGATTGGCTCTGCTGGCAACCTTCCTGGCCATGAAGCCCAGCATCGACGTCTCGGAAAAACTGCACCACCAGGAGGGGTAGGCGCGGCCTTGGCCGCCTGTGCAACCGCCGGCGCAAGCGTGCGTCGGCGGATGCCTGCATCTTAGGCGTTGGTTCCACGCGGTTCGGGGCCCAGGTGCCAGTTGCGCAGCGGGGAGAAAAGGACAGGCACGGCAGATAGCCCTGCCAGCAGCGCCCAAGCCCACAGCACCGGTTGGATCCCGAAGGCGGACGCCGCAATGCCTCCGGCGATGCTGGCCATCGGCATGACCCCCAGCGTGAAGAAGCGGTTGCCGGCCATGACGGTGCCAAGCCGGGATTCCTCGCACAGTTGCGGGATGACCCCGGCGCCGGCCACGGTCGCCAGCACCAGCATGAATGCCCACAAAAACGACTGTGCGGCCGGCGGGGTCGCCTCCGAACCGTGGCTTGACATGACCCAGGAGCAGGTGCTGGAACTGCTGTCCCAGATTTCCGCGGTGGCCGCGCAGGTCGAGCAACGCCTGGCCGCGTGGGTGGGCGTCGCCCGGGACAAGGGTGCCAGTTGGGCGCGCGTGGGCGATGCCCTGGCCATGACCCGGCAATCGGCCTGGGAACGGTTCAAGCAGCCAGGCAGCAACCGGGCCAAGGTCCATGAACCGTCGGAGGCGGATGCCGGGGGCTGATCGCCGGCGATCCACCGCGGCCGAGCCAGTGGTTTCAGTGGGTATCTGGCCGTGGGCGCAGGCATGCTCCCGGCCGCTGTCTTTCCACCGTGTTCGCGCCGGGGCCGTCGTGGGCTCCGTGCTTCGCCATCCGCGCCGCGGTGCGCAACGGCATGCCGCTGGCCCGCGCCAAGGAAACCGCCCCGGATCGGTCCCGGACGCCGGGCGAAGACGCCGGCTAGCCTTCCTCCGGCCCCTGGGAACCTTGCAGGATCCGTGCGTAGAGATCCTGGATGAACGGTTCCTTGGCCCGGTTGTAGTCCATCACCAGCCCGGCACCGGCGCCGCGTTCGTTGATCCGCTGGGCGGACGCCCGCTTGATGCGCGCATAGGCATCGAGGTCCGCCGGATGCGTGCGCAGCCACTGGCGGAGCGCGAGCATGCGAGCGGTCTCGGGACAGCCCGGCGCAAAGACATGGACGTTGGCTGCCGGCAGCCCGGAGCCCGGGCCGGAAACCAGCAGCCGGTGGCCATACCAGTCGCGCTCGCGCAGGCGGAAGACGAATCCCGCCTCCTCAAGTAGGGGCACGTAGTGATCCTCAAGGCCTGGATCCTCGACCGTCAACACCACGTCAATGATCGGCTTGGCCCAAAGTCCCGGCACCGAGGTGGATCCCAGGTGCTCGAGGGCCAGGGCGCGGGAACCCAGCGCGTCGCGCAGGGCCCCGGCGAGTGCGTCGAAGTCGCCGGTCCAGTGCGGCGAGGCGGGCACCACGTTCACGGGAGCCGGGACCGGTTCCCCATGGATCCACTCGACACCACCGTCGTCGGACTGCGGGTCGCGCAGCAGCGGCAGGTGGGGCAGCACGCAGAGGTAGCGGCGGCGACCGGGCCAGCGGGAATCGGGCGGGGAATCGCCGGCGTGGAACCCTGCGGCCCGGTAGAAGCCGATGGCGTCGTCATCGGTGCGGGCGACAACCATGGCGGCTTCGTCTGCCTGGATCCGGCGCACCAGCGCGGTGGCAAGCCCCTGGTTTTGCAGTTCCGGGGCCACGGCGAGGTATTCGATCTCGACCGCGAAACCGTCGATGCGCCGGTACGCGGCCAGCGCCGCAGGTTCCCCGCCCGCATCGGGTGCCAGCAGCAGCTCCAGGTCCTTGATTTCCCCAACCAGGGCGTCGAGGTCGGCGCCGGTGGCTCCGGAAGCCGCGGTGAGCAGCGCCCGGAACGCGGGGTTCGTGGCGAACCCCGCGCCGGACGTGCCGGTTGTTTCCGGTGTGCTCATGCGCCTTCGGGGTTCAGGCCCAGGGTGTCCAGGGCGAAGGCGTAGTCCCAGGCGCGGGTCTTCCAGCCCTCGTAGCGCCCCGAGGCCCCGCCGTGCCCGCCGTCCATCTCGATCTTCATCACGATCGGGGCACTCCCGGTGGTTTTCTCGCGCAGCTTCGCCACCCACTTGGCCGGCTCCACGTACAGCACGCGGGTGTCGTTCAGCGAGGTGACCGCCGCGATCCTCGGGTAGGGCAGGGCCGCGACGTTTTCGTACGGACTGTAGGACTTCATGTAGTCGTACACGTCCCGGTCCTCGATGGGGTTGCCCCATTCCTCCCATTCCAGGGCCGAGAGCGGCAGGTCCGGGTCCAGGATGGAGGTCAGCGCGTCCACGAAGGGGACCTGGGCGATGATGCCGGTGTAGAGCTGCGGGGCGAGGTTGGCCACCGCGCCCATGAGCAGCCCGCCGGCCGATCCGCCCAGGGCCACGATGCGGGACGGGTCGGCCCAGCCGGACTCCAACAGGTGCCTGGTGGCATCCACGAAGTCGGTGAAGGTGTTCTTCTTGTTCAGCTTCTTGCCGTCCAGGTACCACGCCCGGCCCAGCTCGCCGCCGCCGCGCACGTGGGCGATGACGAACACGACTCCGCGGTCCAGCAGCGAGAGCCGCGGGATGCCGAAGCCCGGGTCCATGGACATCTCATAGCTGCCGTATCCGTACACGAGCACCGGGTGGGGGGACGAGTTGGTGATGTCCGCCCGGCGCAGGATGGTCAGCGGGATCCTGGTGCCGTCGGCAGCGGTGGCCCATTCGCGGGTGGCGCGGTAGTTGGCCGGGTCGTAGTTGTTGACCTGGGTCTGCTTGCGCAGGGTCAGGGTGCCGTCGGCCAGCGTGTAGTCGTAGACGCGGGCCGGGGTGAAGTCCGAGGTGTAGGACAGCCGGATCATCGGCGCCTCGAGTTCCGCGTTGGCCAGCGAGCAGGTGTAGAGCTCCTCGTCGAACGCCGGTTCCACGGCCGGGAGCTGGGCTGCTGTGCCCAGGCCATCAAGCGGGAGCACCTGGATGCGTTCGGTGGTGTCCTGGCGCACGGAGATGACCAGGTGGGTGGCCGTGGCGGCGGTGCCCTCGACCTTGACGGTGTCGCGGTGCTCGATCACCGTGTCCCAGCGCTGCTGCGCGTAGGGCAGGGCAAGCTGGTCGGCGCGCAGCAGCGAGACCATGTTGTTCAGCGCCCGGCGGTCGTGGGTGATGACGTAGGCGCGCTGCCCCTCCAGGGTGACGGGGTCCGCGGTGTGCAGGATGCGGTGCTCGCGGGAGACCAGCATGGCCGGGACCGCCCGCTCGTCGAGCAGGTCCAGGGTGCGGGTCTCGGAGTATTCGGAGTTGCCGATGGAGATCAGCAGCTCGGTGCGGTCCGCGGAGAGGTCGAAGCCCAGCCACATGCCCGGGTCGTCCTCCTGGAAGACCACGACGTCGTCGGCGGGGTCGGTGCCCAGGGTGTGTGCCTTGATCTGGTGCGGGCGCCAGGACTCGTCGACCATCGTGTAGAAGACCCGTCGCCCGTCGGGGGAGAACACCAGCCCGTAGAACACGTTTTCGATGGTGTCCGGGAGCAGCTGCCCGGTGGACAGGTCCTTGAGGCGCAGGGTGAAGCGTTCGTCCCCGGCATTGTCCTGGGCGTAGGCCAGCAGCGTGCCGTCCTCGCTGACGGCCATCCCGCCCAGCGAGAAGAAGGGCTTGCCCTCGGCCTCCTTGTTGCCGTCCAGCAGCACCTGTTCGCCGGCGATCGCCACGCCCGCCTCGATGGCCGGCGGCGTCCAGTCCGCGGCCAGGTCCCCGGAGTCGGTGGCTGCCACGCGGCAGTGGATGGCGTACTGGGAGCCTTCGGCGGTGCGGGTGAAGTACCACCAGCCGCGCTTGCGGGCGGGAACCGAGAGGTCGGTTTCCACGGTGCGCGCCTTGATCTCGTTGAAGATCGCCTCGCGCAGCGGCGCCTGGTTGGCGGTGACCGCCTCGGCGTAGGCGTTCTCATCCTGAAGGTGGGCCCGGACCGCGGGGCTGTCCTTGTCCCGCAACCATTCGTAGTCGTCGGTGAAGGCATCCCCGTGGTGGGTGCGAACGGTGGGGACCTTGGGGGTCTGCGGGGGGAGGGGTGCGTGCTCGGCGTGGCTCATGCTTCCATTCAATCCGACTTGCCGCCCATTGGGCCCATGGCTTCGCCCAACGCGGACAAATCCGCCTGCCCGGGCGGCAACGGCACGGGGAGCGGACCCGAGCCCCGTGCGGCCTCCGGACCGTGCGACGGCCATGGCTCAGCGTTCCCGGGTCAGCATCTTGGTGTACTGCACCTTCCCGTTGGCGTTGACCAGCTTCACCGTGAAGGCGGAGCCGTCGCCGGGAATCTCCACGTGGCCGAAGTACTGGTGCTCGCCCGAGCGCGGGGAGGCCATGGTGGGCCCCGCCTGCTGGAAGTCGACCCGCGGGCCGAAGGTTCCATCCAGCGCGTTGGGTCCGAAGGACCCGGCGTTGATGGGCCCGGCCACGAATTCCCAGAACCCGTTGAAGTCCGAGAAGGCGGCGCGTTCGGGGGAGTAGTGGTGGGCCGCGCAATAGTGCACGTCCCCGGTCAGGAACACCACGTTCTTGATGTCGTGCTTCTTGATCTCCGACAGCAGGCGCGCCAGTTCCAGCTCACGGCCCAGCGGGGCGCCGTGCTCGGCGTTGGAGATCGACTCCTGTCCCTTCCCGTCGGGGACGATGAGCCCCAGCGGCAGGTCGTTGCCGATGACCTTCCACGTCGCGTCCGAGTCGCGCAGCGAACGGATCAGCCACTGCAGCTGTTCCTCGCCCAGCAACGCGGTCTGCCGGGTTTCCAGCCCAGCGGTGTTGGGGCCCTTGTGCGAGCGCATGTCCAGTGCGAATACGTCCAGGTGCGGCCCTCGGCGGACCTGCCGGTAGATGCGGGCAGCCTCGAACCCGGTGCCCGGGCGCAGCGCACGGACATCGGCGATCGGCATGTATTCCTGCCAGGCCCGGCGTCCGCGGGCCGCCAGGGTGTCCACCTCGCGCACGGTGTAGCGCGGGTCCTCGAAGATCTCGCCGGGGTACCAGTTGTTCACCGTCTCGTGGTCGTCCCATTGGGCGATCACCGGGACCTGGGCGTACATGGCCCGCAGGTTGGCATCCATCATGTTGTAGCGGTGGCGGCCGCGGTACTCGTTGAGCGTCTCGGCAACCTTGGAGACCTCCTCCGTGAGCATGTTGCGCCAAATGTTCCCGTCCGGCTCCGTCATTTCCGCCGACATCGGCCCGTCCGCGTAGATGGTGTCGCCCGAGTGCAGGAAGAAGTCGGGCTTCGTCGCGGCCATGGCAGCGTAGCCGCGCATCCCGCCGATCTCCTCGTTGATGCCGTAGCCCTGTCCGGCGGTGTCGGCGGTCCAGACGAAGCTCTGCGCCGCAGACTCTCGGTTGCGCCCCTTGCCGGGGGCCGGGGCGGTGCTGAAGGACCCGGTGCCGGTTTCACTGCGCCGGCCGGACTCGTCCTCGAAGTACAGTTCCATGTTGAAGCGCGTGCCCGCGGGCAGCCCGCGCGCATTGATCTTGGCCGTGAAGTCGGTACCGGCGTGCGCCTGCGATCCGGAAAGCGTCACCGTGCGGGCGAAGCGCCCCGTGAGCCGATCGCCCTGCTCGTCGGCGGCGCGCAGGGTGGCGTGCAGGCGCCCCGGTCCGGAGGCGCGTGACCACAGGACAGCGGAATTCGTGGAGACATCCCCGGTGGAGATGCCCGAGGGCAGGGTCAGCCGGCGGACCCCCAGCGGCACTGCGGAGGGGCGCTGCGCCGCGAGGGCGGAAGGAGCAGCGAGGGAGGTTGCAGCGAGGGCGGAGAGCGCCGCGGCGCCCTTGAGCAGCGAGCGGCGATTCGGGAGCGGGGAGATATCCATGGATCCCAGCCAACAGCACCCCGGAAACCGGACCCTTGCGCCGCGGTTAACGACCGCCGAACCTTTGCCGGAACGGCCCACTGCCGTGCCGTGCGGAGCCAATACGTCGGCCACCTGCCACCCGGTGGCAGGATGGCTTCATGAGCACAGCGCACGGGCCCGTCGGGCAGCAATCCACCAAGGACCTCTGGAAGTCGGTGCTGGCCTATGCCCCTTCCAACCTCGAATACGACCGTGCGCTTTCGCGCCACCCCGGGCACCAGGCGGCAGTGGCCCTGGACGGGGAGATCCTCGGGGCCTTCAGCGGCGGGTACGCGCGGATCGACCCCGAAGAGGCCATGACCGACGGGCACCTGTTCCGGGTCGCCTCGCACTCCAAGACCTTCACCGCCACCGCCGTGATGCTGTTGCGCGAGGAAGGCCGGCTGAGCCTCGAGGACACCCTGGGCCACTGGCTGGCACCGCTGGCCGGCAGCCCGGTTCAGCACGTGAGCGTGCGCGAACTGCTCTCCCACTCCGCGGGGATCACCCGCGACGGGGCCGAGGCCGACTTCTGGGCCCTGGGCCGGGCGTTCCCCGGTGCCGGGGAACTGCTGGAGTGCGCGGCGGGCGGGAAGGTGATCGAACGCAACGAACACTTTAAATACTCGAACATCGGCTACGGGCTGCTCGGCCTGCTCGTCGAGGCCGCAGGAGGACTTCCCTTCGCCGAGTTCGTGGATGCGCGCATCCTGGCACCCCTGCAGCTGCGCGACACCGGCGTGGACCTCGACGAACGTGAGGGGGAGCTCGCCGCCGGGTACGGGACGCTCGCGCTCGCCGGAGACCACGGTGCCCTGACGGGACGCACCCGGATCGAACACATCCACACCCGGTCGCTGGGAGCAGCCACGGGCTTCTACTCCACAGCCTCGGACATGGCCAGGTTCTTCTCCTGCCACTTCGTGGGATCCGGCACCGGTGTTCTGGGCGATGACTCCAAGCGCCTGATGCAGCGCAAAGCCGAGGACTCCGGGGCGCCGGGGCGCGGCTACGGGCTGGGACTGATCATCCAGGACGTCGCGGGCCACAGGAGTTTCGGCCACAGCGGCGGCTACCCCGGGCACATCACCCGCACCTGGGCGGTGCCCAAGACCAAGGTGGTGCTCAGCGTGTTGACCAACGCCATCGACGGGCCGGCCACCGAATACGGCGAACGGCTCTTTGCCCTCGCGGCGCTCGCCGGGAAACCCACGCCCGATTCCTGCGCCGGGGTGGATGAAGAGGTCTTGCGGCGCTTCACGGGCCGGTTTGCCGCCCTGTGGGGCGTGGTGGACATCGCGGAGCTCGGCGGGAAGCTGTACTGGATCAATCCGGCGGCCCCCGTGGCCGTCGAGACCACCGTACCGCTGGAATTCGTGGACGAGTCCACCCTCAGGTCCGTCGATCCCAACGGATTCTCCGGGTACGGGGAAGTGATCCGCTTCGAGTTCGACGCGGCGGGCGCAGTGGCGATGCGCGGACCCGGCGGCATGCTCTTTGAACGCGCCTCGGACTTCCACGCCCCCGCGGTGCTGCGGGCCCCGGTCGGCTGAATCGGGCATGGAACCCGGCGCGGTGTCACGGTCGGGCAACAATGCCGGAGCAAACCGGCGCTCGTTCCGCGTGGATGGTGCCATGGGCCACCATCAGCATCTAGGCTATGACCCGTGTTAGCGCCCTCGCACCACGGAGGCGGAACCTGCAACCAAGGAGATGAACGACTTTTGAAGACGTCCAGAACGACTCGAGGTCCCAGGACCTGGCCCAGGGCGGTGATTGCCGCCATCATGGGCATGTTCCTGGTGTTCGGCGGTGCCGGCGCCGCCATGGCGGCCCCTGCCGACAACGGTGTCGAAGGCAAGACCTTTGTCATCGGCACAGACACCACCTTCGCCCCCTTTGAGTTCCGCGAGAACGGGGAACTGACCGGAATCGACATGGACCTGGTCCGCGCCATTGCCGAGGCGGGAGGCTTCAAGGTCGAGATCCGTTCCCTGGGATTCAACGCGGCACTGCAGGCACTGACCTCCAACCAGGTCGACGGCGTGATCGCCGGCATGTCGATCACCGACGAACGCAAGCAGGTCTACGACTTCTCGGAACCCTATTTCGAGTCAGGCATCCAGATGGCGGTCGCCAAGAACGACGACACCATCAAGGGCTATGAGGACCTCAAGGGCAAGACCGTGGTCGCCAAGACCGGATCCGAGGGCGAGGCATACGCCAAGTCGATTGCCGGGCAGTACGGTTTCACCGTCAAGTCCCTGGACCAGTCGGCAACCATGTACGAGTCCGTCAAGTCCGGTTCCGCCGTGGCCGTCTTCGACGACTACCCGGTGCTCGCCTACGGCGTGGCCCAGAACAACGGGCTGAAGACCGTCACCGACAAGGTCCCCGGCGGCTCCTACGGATTCGCCGTGAACAAGGGCAAGAACACCGCCCTGCTGGCCGCCTTCAACGACGGGCTGGCCAAGCTGAAGGCCGACGGCGACTACCAGAAGATCCTGGACAAGTACCTGGCCAATCCGACCGCCGCGCAACCCACCACCTTCCTGGACCTGCTGGGCAAGTCCTTCCCGGCCCTGATGAGCGGCCTGAAGAACACGCTGCTGGTGACGATCATTTCCTTCGCCGTGGCCATGGCGATCGGCCTGTTGGCCGGATTCATGAAGATCTCCCACAACATCGTGTTGCGCGGCATCGCCACAACCTTCGTCAACATCTTCCGCGGCACCCCGCTGCTGCTGTGGGCCTTCATGTTCTACTTCGGCCTCCCGCAGCTGACCGGGCAGCCGATCAACATCTGGGTTGCCGGCGTGCTGACGCTGTCGCTGAACTCCGGCGCCTACGTCGCGGAGATCGTGCGCGGCGGCATCCAGTCGGTGGACCCCGGGCAGCTTGAGGCCTCGCGTTCGCTGGGCCTGGGCTACGGCAAATCCATGCAGAAGGTCGTGGTCCCGCAGGCGTTCAAGATGATGACCCCGTCACTGATCAACCAGCTGATCATCATGCTCAAGGATTCCTCGCTGCTGTTGGCCATCGGCTTTGCCGAGCTCCTGTACCAGGGCCAGCAGATCTACGCGGCGAACTTCCGCGTCACCGAGACCCTGCTGATCGTGGGCGTCATCTACTTCGTGGCCGTCATGGCCCTGACCAAACTGGCAAACTACGCCGATCGGAGGTTCAACAAGTGAGTGCATCACCGGTTGAAACACAAAAGCCAGCCAAAATCACCGTCAAGGGACTGCGCAAGTCCTTCGGCGCCAACGAGGTGCTCAAGGGCATCGACGTGGAAATCGCCGAGGGCGAGGTGGTGTGCGTGATCGGTCCCTCGGGCTCGGGCAAGTCAACGCTGCTGCGCTGCCTGAACAAGCTGGAGGAGATCTCCGCCGGCCATGTCGTCGTCGACGGATTCGATGTCACCGACCCGAAGGTCGACATCAACGAGGTCCGCCGCCACGTGGGCATGGTCTTCCAGCACTTCAACCTCTTTCCGCACATGTCGGTGGCCGAGAACATCATGCTCGCCCCGGTGGAACTGAAGAAGGCAACCAAGGTCGAGGCCCGCGCCCAGGCCATGAAGCTGCTTGACCGCGTGGGCCTGAAGGAGAAGGCGGACGCCCGCCCGGCATCGCTTTCCGGCGGCCAGAAGCAGCGTGTGGCCATCGCCCGCGCACTGGCCATGAACCCCGGCATCATGCTCTTTGACGAGGCCACCAGCGCCCTGGACCCGGAAATGGTCGGCGAGGTGCTCCAGGTCATCCGCGACCTGGCTACCGAGGGCATGACCATGGTCCTGGTGACCCACGAAATGGGCTTCGCGAAGGAAATCGGGGACCGGGTGATCTTCATGGACGCGGGCGTGGTCTGCGAGTCGGGCCGGCCGGACGAACTGTTCGGCAACCCGCAGCAGGAGCGCACCAAGGAGTTCCTCTCCAAGGTCCTCTAAGGGCGGAAGCTTCCCCCGACAACAGCGAAAGCCCGTGTTACCCCAGCAGTTCCCTTTACGGAATCCTGCGAGGCGACGCGGGCTTTCGTGTATTCACCGGCGGTTGGCCGGACGGGATCAATCCTTTGTCGGCGGATGCTGGCCGGTCTTGTAGCCGACCCCAGGCTTGGGCTCGCCGATCAGCTGGCTGACGGTGACGAAATGGTAGCCCTGGGCCCCCAGGTCCTCGAGGATCTTCGGTACGGCAGCGATCGTGGACTTGTGGATGTCGTGCATCAAGACAATGGAGCCGGGTTTGATGTCCTCGGCCGCCTTGACGGTCTTCTTGGCATTACGTGTCTTCCAGTCCAGGGTATCGTCGCTCCACATCACCACGGGTACGGGCTGGGCCTTCGTCAGGCTTTCCGTGATCGTGCCGTAGGGGGGCCGCATCAACGTCGGGGCTGTGCCGGTCGCCTTCTTGATGGCCTCGTCCGCCTTGCTGAGTTCGCGTTCGGCGGCGGCCGGGGACAGTTTGGCGAGGTCCTGGTGCGACCAGGTGTGGTTTCCGATTTCATGCCCGCTGGCCAATTCCTCCCGCACGATGTCGGGATATTTGGCGACGTCCTTGCCGATGAGGAAGAACGATGCCTTGGCGTTGTGCTTGTCCAGGACATCGAGCAGCGACTCGGTGTAGGGACCAGGCCCATCGTCAAAAGTCAGTGCCACACACTTGACCTCGGCGCAGTCTGGCCCTTCCTGGGCGCCGGGCGCGTCTTGGGATTCCGCGGCTGCACCCGGTTCTGACGGCGCTTTCGCCGGAAGTCCTTGCCAGTGCGCGCTCAGCGGAACGCCGCAGCCTGCCAGGGGGAGGGCGAGTGCCGGGACAACAAGGAAGCGAAGAACCGTGGAGCGGGAAACCATGCTGGCCATCGTCTCAAGCCAACCTGCGAGAATCCTCAATGGCCGTAGCATCGGGCCGCAGTACATCGGCTTCCTGTGGGGGGGTCTGCGGCACCGGGAAAGTGGGGGGATGTTCCCTTCCATAACACGAGGCAAGGTTCACGGCGCTTGAAAACTCAACTAAATATGTGTCATGGCTAAAGGGAACTTGCGAAACGGATGCACCGGCCCGCCACGACACCGGCCCCAGCGGATGGGACATCGTGACGAAACGACCAAAGGATTTTTCATGGACAACGCAATTAAGAACCCGGCATTGGCAACAGCCGCACAGACCACGGTGCGCGTCGTCATCGGCTTCCTCTTCGCCGCCCACGGCTGGCAGAAGTTCCTCCAGTTCACGCTCGATGGCACCGCGCCAGCATTCGCCCAGATGGGCGTTCCGGCGGCTGGGCTGATGGCCCCCGTGATTGCAACGCTGGAAGTCGTTGGCGGCATCGCCTTGATCCTCGGTGTACTCACCCGAATCTTCGCCGTCCTGCTGACCGCAAACATGCTCGGCGCAAACTTCCTGGTGCACATCTCGGCCGGCGTCTTCGTTGAAGCCGGTGGCTTCGAGCTGGTGCTGGCACTGGCCGCAGGTGCCGCAGTCATTGCACTGCTCGGTGCCGGACGCATCTCCGTGGACCGCTTTATCCCGGCCCGTTTTGCCGCCTAGTCTCCAAGGCACAAGCGAAGCCCCCCGTGGGCACCGGTTGAAGCCGGTATCCACGGGGGGGGGGGGGGGGGGGGGTTGGGTTGGCCCGAAAGGCACGCAGGGCCACGGGGGTGCTCGCTGTTTCGGTGTGCGCGGGCGGGGTGGCACGGGTAATTGGTC
>NZ_JAUSSH010000016.1 GCF_030812255.1 Paeniglutamicibacter psychrophenolicus
GCCGGCCTTGTTCACCCGACGGGACTTGTTGATGGCTACGTGCATGGCCTTGGTTCCCGGTTCCATGGCAACAAATTACACCCGTTTGATTGAAAGTGGAAGACTTTTCACGAATATTTTAGTGGCTACGGTTTTCGGCCTGAAACATGGAAATGCCCCGGAACCTTGCGGTTCCGGGGCAAATCCCTAACGTAACTTCAGGCTAGCGGATGTAGCCGACGTGGGCGAGGGCCTGGCGGACCAGGTTTTCCCGGCCTCCGGCGAACTCTTCCTGGATGTTTGGGCTCAGCGCCTCCTCGGGCGTCAACCAGGTCAGCTCCAGTGCGTCCTGGCGCGGGGAGCACTCCCCGCGGACCGGCACGATGTAGGCCAGCGCCACGGCGTGCTGCCGTTCGTCGGTCAGCCCGGTCTCCGAAGGGGAGGGGAAATATTCGGCCACGGTGAAGGGGGCCGGGCAGGGCGGCAGCTGCGGCATCGCCAAGGGCCCCAGGTCCTTCTCGATGTGGCGGGTCAGTGCCGCGCGGATGGTCTCGCGGTACATCACCCGGCCCGAGACGAAGGTGCGCAGCATCCGGCCCTCCGGATCGGCGGTGAGCAGCAGACCGATCTCCGTGACATAGCCGAGCGGATCCAGGCGCACCGGGATGGCTTCGATGTAAAGCATGGGCAACCGGGCGCGGGCCTCGTAGAGGTCTTCATCGGACAACCAGCCGGGATAGGGATCCGGAGTGCGAACGTTCATGTTCCCATCTTCGCCCATCGAGACGCCGCCGGGCGACGTCGGAGGCCGTGTTGTGTAATCCCGGACATGTTTTCGTTTTCCGGGAATCAACCGGTGTCCCCCGACGCTAGAATGAAATGTTCTGAAAAATACCATTCCAACACCCATGGAAGAGGCCACCACCCGTGACCGAGACCAGCACCAAACTCAACCCCAAGGATTTGGCCACCATCACGGTGCTGATCGTTTCTGCCTTCGTGGTGATCCTGAACGAAACCATCATGAACGTGGCGCTGCCGGTGCTCATGCACGAGTTCAAGGTCAGCGAGGAAGCCATCCAGTGGCTTTCGACAATCTTCATGCTCACCATGGCCGTGGTCATCCCGGCCACGGGCTTCCTGCTCCAGCGTTTCAGCACCCGCGGGGTGTTCATGCTGGCCATGGGCCTGTTCTCCCTGGGCACGCTGCTGGCCGCCGCGGCCCCGGGTTTCTCCTTGCTGCTGGTTGCCCGCGTGATCCAGGCCTCCGGCACCGCGATCATGATGCCGTTGCTGATGACCACGGTCCTTGACCTGGTGCCGCCGGCACGACGCGGGGTCATCATGGGCAACGTGTCGATCGTGATTTCCGTGGCCCCGGCCATCGGCCCGACCATCTCCGGGCTGATCCTGCACTCGCTGTCGTGGCGCTTCATGTTCCTGATCGTCGCCCCCATTGCGCTGGCCGCCCTGCTCATCGGCGCCCCGCGGTTGAACAAGGTCGCGGAGGCCTCGAAGATGCCGCTGTCGATTCCGTCGGTGATCCTCTCGATCCCGGGCTTCGGCGGGCTGGTCTTTGGACTCAGCCGGCTCTCGGCCAACGGGTTGGATGCCGAGACGCTGGTCATCCTCGTGATTGCGGTGATGGCGCTGGTGGTCTTCACGATGCTGCAGCTGCGCCTGCAAAAAAAGGACCATGCCCTGCTTGACCTGCGCACCTTCACCTACAGGCCGTTCACGCTTTCGCTGTCGTTGATGGTGCTTGCGATGGTGGCGCTGTTCGGGGTCATCATCCTGTTGCCGATGTACCTGCAGAACGTGCGTGGGCTCGACACCCTAGCCACCGGACTGATGCTGCTGCCCGGCGGGCTGCTCATGGGCTTGCTGGCACCGTTCGTGGGGCGGATCTTCGACAAGGTGGGCCCGCGCCCGCTGATGATCCCCGGTGCCGTGATCCTGACGGTGGTGCTCTTTGGCTATTCGCGCCTGCTGGGCGCCGAGACCGCCATCGGCGTGATCATCGGGTTGCACCTGACCATGTCGCTGGCGCTGGCGCTGATCTTCACCCCGGCCTTCACCACCGCACTGAACCCGCTGCCGCATTCGCTGCACTCCCACGGCTCCGCCGTGCTCTCCACCCTTCAGCAGCTCGGCGGCGCGGCGGGCACCGCACTGCTGGTTGGTGTCCTGGCCTCGCGCATCGGTGCCGGGTCTGCGGCCGGGATCGATCCGATCCAGGCCCAGATCAACGGTTTCTCCGCCGGGTTCACGGTGGCCTCGATCTGCGCCGCGGGCATGGTTGTCATTGCCTTCTTCCTGTCCAAGGCCGAAGAGCCGGCCGAGGTCGAGGTCCACGCCCACTAGCAATATTCGGATTCGGGCTGCCGGTGCCGGCGACGCCCCATGTGGTGCTGCCGAACCCGGGAGTCCGGCCGCAACCGCAGGAACCGGAATCCATTCCCACCATGTCCGGCGGCGAACCACCTCCATGGGCCGGGGTTGCCGCGGGAGACGTCCCGCGCTGCCACGGAAACCATGCTGCTGGCCAGCGAACCCACGGCAAGAGCCCCAGCGAAACGGTGCCCGCGCCAAGCCCCAGATAGAAGCGGGCGGTGCGCCTGCCGCGGTTCCCCGGCTCCATGATCCTCAACCACACCACGTATGCCGTGGCCGGAATTGGGCGGGGGATCAGGTCACGACCACCCCGGTCGGCCTGCCGTCCGGATCCAGCATCCAGCCCATGCGCTTGAAGGAATGCACGCCCACGCTCGCCTCTAGGATGTCGACTCCCGGGACCCGTGCCGCCAGTCGGGCCTCGAGGTCGGCGATGTCCGCAGGGGTGCGCAATTGCATCATGAAGGTCATGTTCGCCGCCCCGGTGGTGGCGGCGCACAGCCGCAGCGTGCGGTGCTCCCGCAGGAAAGCGGCCACGGCATCCGCCGAGCCGGCCGGAACCTTTGCGAACCACTGCACCGTCAGCGGGTAGCCCGTGTAGTGGCTCGCCAGTTCGCAGCGCAGGGTCACCATCCCGGTCTCCAGCGCGGTCTTCAGTGCCCGGCCGGTGGTGGACGGATGCTGGCCGGTGGCCTGGGCAATCTCCGCGGCGGTGGCCCGCCCGTCGCGCATCAACACCCGCAGCATCGGCCAGAACGAGTCGGGGATCAGGGTTGGTTGCGCCACCGGCGGGTGGCCCAGCCGCTGGATCCGGGCCTGCTGCGTGGGGGAGAGCACGTCCAGGCGCCACGCGTTGCCCGTGGCATAGAGCTTGGTGCACAGCGAGACCTTGGTGCGCTGGACGCCGCGGGCGGCCTTGATGCCCGGCAGCACCTCGCGGGCCATGGTCAACCAGTCCGCGGCCAGGCAGGTCAGCCGGAAGTCGGCACTGCTGGTCGCGTCATCGACCGTCAACACTTCGGAGATCGCGCACAGGTCCACGCGCGCCTGCTCGATGAGTGCCGGGTCGGCCACTACCTCGATGAATGCAGTGCAATGCTGGTCGGGATAGCCGCCCAAGTGCCCCAGGATCCAGGCCATGCGATCCTCGCGCAACCGGGCCCAGCGGGCAGAGAGCGTCGCGGGGTGCCTTCCGAGGATCGCCCCCAGTTCGGACCAGCTGGCGCGCGGTGCGATTTGCAGCGCGTGGACCAGCTGCAGGTCCTCGACGGGCAATTCCATGGAACCCCTCTTTCATCCGTGCACATTTTCGCGGTTTGAAGGCCACCTTGCGCAATTAACTGTGAATCTTCCTCCATTATCCTGCCCGTGCCCCACGATCGATAGTGACACGACTCACCAATTGGTGGGCAGCCAGACCCAGGAAGAGGCCGCACGGCATGAGCACCGCCACCACCACAATCCTGCAGGACGCACACGAACTCGCACCCGAGATCACGAACCTGCGCCACGCGCTGCACCGCGATCCCGAGGTTGGCCTGCAGTTGCCGCGCACCCAGGAGAAGGTGCTCCAGTGGCTCGAGCCCCTCGGCTACGAAATTTCGCTGGGCCAGGACCTGACCTCGGTGACCGCGGTGCTGAGCGGCGGGGCATCGAACGCCCCCGCCGGCGAGCGCCCGGCGGTGCTGCTGCGCGGGGACATGGACGGGCTGCCGCTGACCGAGAAGTCGGGTGTCGAGTTCGCCTCGCAGACCGGGGACACCATGCATGCCTGCGGCCACGACCTGCACACCGCGATGCTGGCCGGTGCCGCCACGCTGCTGGCCGAGCGCCGCGAGTCCCTGCCAGGGGACGTGGTGCTGATGTTCCAGCCCGGCGAGGAGGGCTGGGACGGTGCGAGCCACATGGTGCGCGAGGGCGTGCTGGAGGCCAGCGGCAAGAAGGTCGACGCGGCCTTCGGACTGCACGTGATGAGCGCAATGGGCTCCACCGGGGTCTTCACCGCGAAGCCCGGCGCCATGATGAGTGCCTCCGACGGGCTGTTCGTGACGGTCCGCGGCGCCGGCGGGCACGGCTCGGCCCCCTTTGCCGCCAAGGACCCGGTCACCGCGGCCGCGGAAATGGTCACGGCCCTGCAGGTCATGGTCACCCGCCAATTCGACATCTTCGACCCGGTGGTCGTCTCCGTGGGCGTGTTGCGGGCCGGGACGGTACGCAACATCATCCCGGAAACCGCCTACTTCGAGGCAACCATCCGTTCCTTCAGTCCTGCCGCGCACGAGAAGTTGCAGGCCGCGGTCCCCACGCTGCTGCAGGGGATCGCCCGGGCCCACGGGTTGGAGGTCGAGGTGCAGTACCGCACCGAATACCCCACCACGATCAACACCGAGGCCGAGACCCGTTTCGCCGCCGATGCGGTGCACGAGCTTTTCGGCACCGGGTCCTTCACGACCATGGCCAGCCCGCTGGCCGGGTCTGAGGACTTCTCCCGGGTGCTCAACGAGGTTCCCGGTGCCTTTGTTTTCCTCTCCGCGTTGACCCCCGGCGTGGATGCGGCTGCGGCGGACTACAACCACTCCCCGTATGCACGTTTCGATGATTCGGTGTTGGGTCGCGGTACCGCGCTCTACACGCAGTTGGCCACGGCCAAGCTCGCTTCCCTGGCAACACGCTAACCCCACCCCCGTTCCCCCTCCCACACAGAATCCAGGAACCCTTCCCCATGAGCATCAAGGAACAGCTGGCCCCGGCCGGCACCACCCAGGCCACCGGCCGGCCCCAGCACGACGCGGCTCCGTCCCCGCACGGGACACCCGGCCAGTCCACCTTCAAGACCCTGCTGGGCATCGGCGCGGGCAACGCCGTGGAGTGGTTCGACTGGGCCATCTACGCCACGTTCGCCTCCTTCATCTCCGGCCAGCTCTTCTCCAAGGCCGACCCGACCTCCGCGTTCCTGGCCACCATGGCGATCTTTGCCGTCGGCTTCGTCGCGCGCCCCTTCGGTGGCGCCTTCTTTGGCCTGATCGGCGACAAGGTCGGCCGCAAGGCGGCCATGACCATGGCCGTGGGCCTGGCCTCGGTAGGTTCACTGATCATCGCCCTCACCCCGACCTACTCCAGCATCGGAGCCGGCGCCTCGCTGATCCTGCTGGTGGCCCGGCTGCTGCAGGGCCTGGCCCACGGCGGCGAGATGCCCAGCGCGCAGACCTACCTCGCCGAGGTGGCCCCGGCCCCGAAGCGCGGGTTCTACTCCACGCTGATGTACTTCTCCGGCACCGCCGGCATCGTGGCCGGCACGCTGCTCGGCGCGATCCTGACCGTGACCCTGAGCAAGGAACAGATGGGCGCCTTCGGCTGGCGCATCCCCTTCGCCGTCGGTGCGCTCATGGGCCTGTACACCCTGATCATGCGTTCGCGCCTGAAGGAGACCAAACAGTTCGAGGAGCAGAAGTCGGCCAAGGCCGCACACGGCACGTCCGGGCCCTCGGTCTTCTCACAGATCATGGCCAACTGGCGCCAGGCGCTTCAGGTCATCGGCCTGACCGTCGGGCTGACAGTGGTCTACTACATCTGGAGCGTTTCGACCCCCGCCTACGCGATCGCCAACATGAAGATGGATCCGGCCACCGCGCTGTGGACCGGAGTCGCCGCCAACCTGGTGTTCATGGCAGTGCTGCCGTTCTGGGGCAAGCTATCGGACCGCATCGGCCGCCGCCCGGTCCTGCTGATCTCGGCCCTGGGAGCCGCCGTCATGCAGTTCCCGATGTCCTCCGTGGTCCGCGGCGAGGCCTGGCAGCTGTTCATCGCCATGTCGGTGATGCTCGTCTTCATCGCGGCCTCCGCCTCGATCGTCCCGGCCGTGTACGCCGAGCTTTTCCCCACCGCCATCCGCACCATTGGCGTGGCCATCCCGTACGCCATCTGCGTGGCGGCCTTCGGCGGCACCGCGGCCTTCCTGCAGGCGGGGTTCAACGCCTGGTTCGGGCACTCCGTCGGCGGAACGGTCTTCGCGCTCTACGCCATCGTCCTGCTGCTGATCACGGCGGTCACCGTCTACAAGCTGCCAGAATCGGTGGGCAAGGACCTGCGCGGCTAAGGCCCGCGCAACCGACTTTCGGCACCAACGTGCAAGGGCGCGGGCCCTCCGGGAGAAACCGGAGGGGCCGCGCCCTTGCACGTTCCCGGCGCTCCTACCAGTGGGCGCGCCAGTATTGCGGGGCGAAGGGCACCGCGTCGGGGACCGAACCCAATGCTGCCGCGGCAACTGCCGGCCAGTTCGGGTTCTTCAGCGCCGCACGGCCGATCGAGACCCCGTCGGCGGCGCCGGTGACCAGCACCTGCTCGGCCTGTGAGGGATCGTTGATCATGCCCACCGCTGTCACGAAGGCCCCGGGGACCGCCTGCTTCACGGCCGCGGCCAGCGGCACCTGGAAGCCCGGGCCGGAGGGCCCATGGTACTTGCCGATCCCGGCGCTGGAGAGGTCGAAGGCCGTGACCCCCAGCTCGAAGGCCTCGGCGGCAAAGCGCACGGTGTCGGCGATCCGCCACCCGCCGGCCACCCAGTCGTCCCCCGAGAAGCGGATCGCCAGCGGCTTGTGCGCCGGCCAGGCGGCGCGCACCGCGGTGATGACCTCGCGGGCGTACCGGGTGCGGTTCTCGAAGCTTCCGCCGTACTCGTCGGTGCGGGTGTTCGCCAACGGGGAGAGGAACTCATGGACCAGGTACCCGTGGGCGGCGTGGATCTGGGCAACATCGAATCCGGCCGCGTCTGCGCGGGTTGCGGCCTCGGCCCAGTCCCGGACCGAGGCGGCGATCTGCCCGGTGGACATCGCGGTGGCCGGGGCCAGCCCGAAGGCGTCGGTGGCCGAGGGGCCGGCTGTTTCCCAGCCGCGGCCGGGCACCGGCAGGTTCCCGGTTTCCCCGGCGGCGATGGGGCCCGGCAGCCACGGGTGGGTGGAGGCCTTGGCTCCGGCGTGCGCCAGCTGGATTCCTGCGGCCGCGCCCTGGGAGTGGATGAAGTCGACGATCGGTGCCCAGGCGCTTCCCTGGGCGTCGTTCCAGATGCCGGTGTCCGCGTCGCTGATCCGGCCCTGGGCCGTGACGGCGGTGGCCTCGGTGAACACCAACCCGAAGCCGCCGGCCGCCCGGGCGCCGAGGTGTGCCAGGTGCCAGGCATGCGGCACCCCGTCGTGGTTGGTGACGGAGTACTGGCACATCGGGGCCAGCACCGTGCGGTTGCGCAGGTCCAGGCCGGGGCCCGCCGGGGCGGCCAGGGTGACCGGCGTAAAGAGTTTGCTCATGTGTGGTGCCAACCGGTGCGGGCCCCGGGCTATTCCCGTGGCACCCCGGAACCCGCTCCCTACCTCGGGTGCATCAGTGGCGTAAGTATCCGTACAGGTCCCGCTGGCGTTCGTTGATCCACAGCTGGGCGCCGTCGGGATGCTCCACCAGCAACGTGCGCCCGTAGGCCTCGTCCGCCAGCAGCGCCTCGAAGCCGGCAGCCGACAGCCGGTTCGCCAGTGCTTCCAGCTTCCCGGAATATTCGAGGGACAGCTCGACCCCGGGCGCCTGGCCGGCGTGTGCTGCGACGAAGCCGCCGTGCTTGGCCCGGAATTGCGCCCAGGTGCCGCCGTTGGAGGTGGTGTCCGGTTTCGCCCCGATGTTGGCCAGGGTTGCCTGGGCACCTGGCACATCGGGGGTGTTCCAGAGTGCCAGGACCGCCAGCTGCTCCTCGGCGCCTGCCGTGTCCGGCGGTGTTCCCTCGGTGGCCAGCGGATCCACCGCGAGTGCGCTGAAGGACAGCCCGTCCGGGGCCGTGATCCGCGCCAGTGCCCGGGTGCCGTCGCCGTGGGGTGCCGGCAGCATCGTCACGGGGGTCCCGTCACTGATGGTCCACTGCGCGAACCTTTCCAGGTCGCGGACCTCGAAGACCAGCTCGGTGTGGAACGTGGCGGATTCCTGCAGCAGGATGCGGCCCGCGTCGGCGGCAAAGCAGCGCTGCCCGGTGCCGGGTGCGGCGCAGGTGGCCGGCAGCATGGGCATTTCCTTCAGGCCCAGTGCGGTGAGCAGCTGCGCCCAAAGAGATACGTGCGGGGTGTGCTGGGTGGGGCGGACGCGCAGCATCACTGATCCTCCAGGTAGTGTTCCAGCGCCTTTTCGACGAATGCCGACAGACTTGCTTCATCGTCGATGGCCGCGTGCTTCACCCGCCGCACCAGGGCGGCGGGCAAATACACGTTGAACTGGATCTTGGGACTGGTTGCGTCCTCGTTCGTTGCCATGCAAGGGATGCTAGCAAGTTAGCAATGATATGTGAAGGGGGCGCCGGCGGTGGCGCCAACGCGCCTTGGCGTGGTGGGATGGGTGCCATGGCAATCCTTCTGGAAGAACTCCTGGTCCCCGACGCCGCCGCCTGGCGCCAATGGCTCACCGAGCACCACGCGGACCATCCCGGGGTCCGCCTGGTGTTGCACAAGAAGGGCGGAACCACCACGAGCCTCACCTACGCCCAGGCGCTGGACGAGGCACTGTGCTTCGGCTGGATCGACGGCCAGCGCAACGGGCGCGACGAGCACAGCTTTACCAATAGGTTCACCCCGCGCACCGCGCGCAGCAAGTGGTCCGCCAGGAACGTGGAACACATCCAGCGGCTGGAGGCCGCCGGCTTGATCGAACCGGCGGGGACCGCCGCGGTTCAGGCGGCCAAGGCCGACGGGAGGTGGGACGAGGCCTATGCGGGGCAGGCCTCGGCGCAGCTTCCCGCCGATTTCCTCGAAGCGGTGTCCGGTTCTCCCCGGGCACGGGAAACGCTGGAAACACTCGCTGCCGGCGAGCGCTTCGCCATCTACTACAGGTTGCACACCGTCAAGGGTGTCGAGACCCGGCGGAGGAAGATCGCCGACTACGTGGCCCGGCTCGAGGCCGGGCAGGGGATCGCCTAGCTTACGGCCCCGTAGCGCTGCACGAAGTTGCGCAGGATCAGTGCGGGCCACTCCACGCGCGAGCCCAGGGCCGCATCGTGCAGGCGCTGGGCCTCGTGCGGCGGGAAGTAACCGGCATCCCGGTAGATCAGGATGCGCTGGGCCAACCCCATCGGGTCGAGCTCGGGATGGAACTGGGTGGCGTAGAGATTGGTCTTGATGCGGAACATCTGCACGGGACAGGCCGCCGAGTCCGCCAGCAGGACCGCCGCGGCGGGGAGCACGGAGACCGCTTCCTTGTGGCCCACGAAGGCGTCGAACTCCTCGGGAAGCCCGGCCAGCAACGGATCGATCCGACCCTCGTGGGTGAGCCGGATTCGCGAGGTGCCCACCGGCTCGCCGTAGTGGGTGTCGATCGTCCCGCCCTGGTGGGTTCCCAGCGTGCCGACTCCGTAGCAGGCGCCCAGGAACGGGAAGTCCTCGGCCACCAGCACATCGAGCAGCCTGGACAGGTCCTCCTCGCAGCGCTTCTGCGTCGCGGATTTCACCGAGGTGTCGTCCGAGGCATTGAACGGACTGCCGCCCAGGACGATGCCCGGGCAGTCTTCCAGCCCCAGTTCGTCGATCGGGCCCAGCGGCTCGCGGTCGAGCCGGATGACCCGCAGGGCATCGGCGGCCAGCCCGCTGGCGGCCAGCACCCCGCGCACCTCGTCGGAGGTGGCCAGGTCGTGTTCCCGCGTGGAAATCAAGATGAAGCGCCCCATGTCAGCAGTCTACGTCCCCCGTGGCGGCCGCAAGGGCTGTGGCACCACCCCTTTTGTCCGGGAGCCGGCTCGCCTACGCTGGAGTGAGTTAATGGCCTCTAACCCAATTGGCGGCCGTCGGCAACACGATGGAGGGAATTCCAGCATGCTCATCACCGACTCAGTCGCACTGGTCACCGGAGGCGCCTCGGGCCTTGGAGCCGCCACCGCCCGGGTGCTTTACGACGCCGGGGCCCGCGTGCTGCTGGTGGACCTGCCCTCCTCCAACGGCGATGCAGCCGCGGCCGCACTGGGGGAGCGGGCCAGCTTCGTGGCCGCCGATGTCACCGACGAATCCCAGGTCAAGGCCGCCATTGCCGCGGCCGGGGAAATGGGGAACCTGCGCATCGTGGTCAACTGCGCCGGGGTCGCCACCCCGGGAAAGGTGCTGGGGCGGGAGGGCGTGCTGCCGCTGTCCACCTTCGAGAAGGTCATCGCCGTCAACCTCACCGGCACCTTCAACGTGGTGCGCCTGGCGGCCGAGGCCATGGCGGCCACCGAGCCGCTCGTGGACCCGGCCACCGGAACCGCCGAACGCGGGGTCATCATCAACACCGCCTCGGTCGCCGCCTTCGACGGGCAGATCGGCCAGCCCGCCTACGCGGCGTCGAAGGGCGCGGTGGCCGCGATGACGCTGCCGCTGGCCCGGGAACTGGCCCGCCACTACATCCGGGTCATGACCATTGCCCCGGGCATCTTCGAGACCCCGATGATGGCCTCGCTCTCCGCCGAGGCACAGGCCTCGCTGGGCGCGCAGGTTCCGCACCCGGCACGGCTGGGCAAACCTGCCGAATACGCGGCCCTGGTTCAACACATCGTGGCCAACCAGATGCTCAACGGCGAAACCATCCGCCTGGACGGCGCCATCCGCATGGGCCCGAAGTAGGAGGCACCGCGACCGCTGCCGGGGCCGCCGGCCCGGCAGCTCTAGTGCGGCAGCTTTTCCCCGGCGCGCACCGCGAACCCGAGCCGGTTGCCCGGCACCGGGGCGGGGCACACCGCGAAAGGCGAGAAAGCCATGGGATAGTTCAGCGTGCGGTTGAAATCGATCATGACCGAGCCGTCGGCACCGGGGGCCGGGACCGTGACGAAGCGCCAGGGCGCGGTCTGCTCCCCGTTGGTCGTGTCCCTGAAGGCCAGGGTCAGCGCGCCGTCGGCGTTCTGGGTCGCGGCCAGGGACGCGGCATGTCCGGCGAGCGTGAAGGCGACCTCGCCGACCAGCTCAGCCCTCAGCATGGTGTCGGGGCGGAAGCTGTCGATCGGCACCACCTTCGGGGCGTGGAAGGGCGTGAAGTGCCCGGCCACGACGAAGCGCGCATCGTGGTCGAAGACCGGAACCCCGGAGAAGGCCTTCAGCCGCGGGTGGGTGCGCTCGCGGGTGCGGATCATGTAGCGTCCGCCGCGGACCCCCAGCTCCCCCAGGGTGTCGCCGTGGCGGACGAGATGCATCGACTCGTCCTCGTGCAGGGACTTGGCCAGGGTCCCGGACACCGGGTCGCCGTCCGGGGTGGTGACCATGTCGGCTGCCGCGAAGCCGGCCCTCGCTCCGGACGCGTCGGCGCTCCAGCTGCCGGGGACCAGGTCCAGGTGCCCGGGATCCGCGGGGAGCCATTGGTAGCTGCTCAGCGAGAGCCACCCGAAGGGGACGGCCAGGCCTTCATTGCGCATCCGGCGCCACTGCGTGAATTCTTCTGCTGCATTCATGGTTTCAGTCTCCCACCTTCGCGACCGGCGGCTTCGGGCCCCGGGGTGCGGCGACGGCACCCGGATCGCGCCGCTAGGCTAGATGCCATGCCTTCCTATCGCGCGCAATTGAACATCATGGGGCTGCGGCCCGGGCACGTGCCCGAAGCGGTCATGGACACCGCGGTGGCCTCGCTGGCAACCGGCCACCATGTGGATGCGAACCAGCTCGATGTGGTGGCCGGGGTCCCGCGCATCACGGTGCGCTACACCGTGGAGGAGGACGGGAACCCGGATGCGCGTGCCGTTTCCTCGGCTGCGGCCATGCGCGCCGCGGTGGAAAACGTGGCGGTGACCGAGAAGCTGGTGGTGTTGCGCCGCACCAAGGGACGCTGGATCGCGCTGCGGCGCCCCTGACCCAGGGCCCGGAAGGTCAGGAAAAGTCGGTGGACTTGCCGCGGGCGGCCCGGTGTTCGGCATGGTGGATCTGGTAGCGCCGGTTCTCGGTGGCCAGCAGGACCACGAAGCCGGCCATGCCGGCGAGGATGGCGACCCAGATGGAGTTGCTGGTCCCCAGCACGCGGGGCACCAGGATCCAGAACATGCCCCAGCCAAAGCCGATGGCCAGGATGATGCGACCGCGTTCGGTCATCGACAGCGCCATGGCCGCGTAGCCCGCCGCGGGCACCAGGAACGTGGCGATCCAGATGCCCACCCCGCCGCCGGCACCCCAGGATGCCAGCAGGTTGGTGAAGGTGGATGCCAGCACGACCAAGCTGAAGCCGGTCATCAGGCTGACGGGGGCGTCGGTGAGCATGCGTTCGCGCCGGGTGCGGGCGGTCTTGGCATTCAGCCCGCGCACCGCGGTGAGCAGGAACCAGCAGCTGGCCGCGGCGCACACGAGTGCGGGGAACAACCAATCGTTCAGGGCGCTGAGCATCCACAGCCCGGAGGCCACGCAGGCCAGTGCAAACTGATGGCCGAGCACACGCTGCCGCACCGCCGAACGCTGCGAGGGAGCCCACGAGTAGGCGGCACCCAGCAGGGCCCAGATGAAGATGACGGGCCAGACCAGGTGTGCGGTGGGGGCCAGGGACAGCATCGAGTAATTGGAGCCCAGCGACACGACCCTGCCGGAGGACAGCGTATCCAAGGCGGTCAGCGACAGGACCGCTGCCGCCAGTGCCGCGGTGCTCCCGGCGATCCTGCGGCGCAGGTCCGTCGGTTCCTCGGCCGGGTTGGGGTCGAATTCGGGCAGCGCGTAGGGGGCCACGTACACCGGCTCGGCGGTGGCCTGCTGGTGGTCGATCGCGGCCTTGGCGCTGGCGACCAGCGCGGCCAGCTGCTCCGGATCCACCTGCGGGGCGGGAGCTGAAACCACCGGGGTCCCCGCGCCGGCAATCGCCACCTCGGTTTCCGGCGACTGCTCGACCTCGGGCACCTCGAAGGCCGGAAGCACCTCGGGGGGCGGAGCCATTGGCTTGTTCCGGGCAGCTTCGGCGGCCCGGGTGCGGGCCTCGGCCTGCGCCTGGGCCGCGACCCGTGCCTCGGCGGCCTGGTGTGCTGCTGCATCCAGCTTGGCCTGGTGGGCCAGGCGCACGGCCTCGCGCTTGGCGGCCTCGGCCTTCGCCTCGGCGCGGGCGACCTCGAGCAACCGGTGTTGTTCCTTGAGTTCGGCGGCCTTGGCCCGTTCAATGCGCCGTTGCTGCCAGCGGGCCTTGAAGGTCTTGGGGGCGGCGTAGATCTTGTCGCCCAGGGCTTCCCAGTCGGGTTCGGGCATCGAATCGAGCCAGTTGTTGATTCCGGAGAATCCCCCGGAAACCATTCGTTCGGGTTTGTTGTCCGCGGCCTTGGCCGTCGGTGCATGCTTGTCGGTCAGGTGGCGCAGCGGGGACCCGGCAGCGGCCGGTGCCCCGGGGGACTTGAGCACCTCATCGACGGAGCCGGGCTCGGGAACGATGCGATGGGGAACCGGGTGGGCAATGCGCTCGGAGACCCGGTCGGTGCCGGCAGACGGTGCGGATTCCTCGGCAGCGCGGACCAGGTCGGTCGGGCCGTGCGGAGCAGGTTCCATGGACCTGGGGCTCTTCGCCGGTGCGGTGCCGGCGGCGGGATCTTTGCCCGAATCCTTGCCCGGTGCCGGTGCCGGCGCCGGTGCCGGGGCCTCGGCAGGCCGTGCCGGGGCCGTGTTGGTCGATTTCTTTGACCCGGCGGAGGTCCTGGTATTGGAATTGCTCATGTTCAGCCCCTTCTTCGCCGCGCTGCCCGTGGTGCACCGGCCCATCGGATGGCTACCAGCGTACCGAACAACGTCGAGGGGATGCCCGATCCCCACGCCCGCACACCCGCGCCCGCAGGGTGAGTTGTGCCATGAATGCCGCCCCGCCGGCGGAAAGCCGTGGCCGTTTGCCTGGTCTCAGGCGGGGGATTCGGCCAGTTCCAGCTTCGAGGTGTAGCTCACCGGCAACCCGGTGATCGGGTCGTTGAAGGAAATGCTGCGGGCTAGCAGTTGCAGCGGACGCGCGTAGTCGTCGGGGGCCAGGTCCAGCAGCGTCGGGTAGAACGGGTCGTTGAGGATCCCCAGGCCCAATGCGGCCAGGTGCACGCGCAGCTGGTGGGTCTTGCCGGAGTGCGGGCGCAGCCTGAACCTGGCCACCCTCGCCCCGGCAAAGTGCCCGGCCGAGGTCCCGGTGCCCAGCAGCTCGATCAGGGATTCGGCATTGGGCTCGCCCTCCTCGACCAGCGAGCGCAGCTGCCCCTTGATCTTGCTCATCCGGTTCCGGTACACCAGCGGGTCCGCGGCCAGGGCGTCGAGGCGTGCCTGCAGTTCGTCCGGGGACAGCAGGTGGTTGCCCGGACCTGCCATCCCGTCGACCGCGTTGCCGCTGCGCTCCTCGGCGCTTCCGCCCAGCCCGCCGGTGCCCAGCACCTCGCCGGCCGGGCGTCCCGCCACCGGCTCCAGCGCGGAGACCGCCTCGTAGGCCTTGGAGATCTCGCGGCGCTCGAAGAGCGTCTGGTAGGCCCCGCGCGTGGCCGGGTTGGTGGAGAAAAGCAGGATCCCCGCGGTCGCCCGGTCCAACCGGTGCATGGGGATCAGCTCCGGGTTGCCGGTCCGGTTGCGCAGCCGCACCAGTGCCGATTCCTGGATGAACCGCCCGCCCGGGGTGGTGGGCAGGAAGTGCGGCTTGTCGATGACCAGCAGGTGCTCGTCGTGGTGCAGGATCGCCTCGGTGAAGGGAATGGGCTCCTCGGCCGGAAGGTTGCGGTAGTACCAAATGAACTCGTGGCCGCCCAGCGGGGTGAACTCGTCCAGCACGGCCCCGTCGATGCCGACCACCTCGCCGTTGCGGAAGCGCCGGGTGATGCCTGCCGCGTCGACGTGCCCGAAGCGGTGCAACATGTACTCGCACACCGTCGCCCACTGGCCGCCGGAGGGCACCCGCAGGCGGGTTGCATTGACGCCGTTGCGCACGGGCAGGGGAGAGATCATGGCCATGCACACCAGTCTTTCACGGGTGCATGGCCCCAGCGGCCGCCGGCGCCCGTTCCCGCCGCTAGCGTGCCCCTTCCCCGGAAGGCACGTAGGAGCCCTGGCAGGAGGCGCAATAAAACACGTCGCGTTCGGCGCTGCGCGTGGATTCGGCCAGCGACTCCTTCTGCAGGGGCTCCCCGCAGCGCAGGCACGCCTGCCCGGCACGGCCATAGACCCAGTAGGGGTTCATTCCGTCCGCGCCGGTGGTCACCCGCCGGGCACGGTCCTTGTTGGCGTTCAGCAGCCGGTGCGCCAGATCCACCAGGTGCCCCAGGTCCTCGACCTCGCCCACCGGGGTGCGCGGGTGCACCCGCGCCACAAAGAGCAACTCGGAGCGGTACACGTTGCCCAGCCCGCAGATCAGCCGCTGGTCAAGCAACGCCAGCCCGATCGGCCGTTCGGGGGCTGCAAGCAGCCGGCGCACCGCCTCGGCCGGGTCCCAGGAGTGCCCCAGCGGGTCGGGGCCCAGGTGCCCGATGACCTCGACCTCGTCGGTGGTGCGCAGCACGTGCAGGAACCCGAGCTCGAAGCCCACCGCGGTGAAGGCCGGGTTGCCCAGCACCGCACGGGCCTTGAACGCCGGAGAGCGCCAGCGCTCGCCGGTGGCGTAGACGTCCCAGTGGCCCTCCATCAGCAGGTGCGAGTGGATGCTCAGCGGAGGGGCGGAGACCCGCGACGGCGGGCGGGTGCGGATCAGCAGGTGCTTGCCGCGAGAGACGACGGATTCGACCATCCAATCCACCAGCGACAACGTCGCGTGGGCGGGCACCCTGAAGTCGCTCAGGCTTAACGTCTTTCCCCCCAGCGCGGCCTCCAATCGACGGGCCGTGCGAAAAACTGTGTCCCCTTCGGGCATCGCCAAAACCACCTAACTCGCTAGACGGGGTTCACCTGCCCAAGTATTCAGGTGACCCTGATCACCTAGCCTAGCCGGTGCCGGGCAACGGCGGGTGAAAATGCCCCAAATTACTAGCTCCTAAACCGTAGTCCACTAGGAGTCGAATAGAATCCGGCACGGCGCAGCGCCGCACCCAGCGGCGAATCGTTGACGGGGGAGCCATTGACCTTCTCGATCCCCAGCTTCACCGTCCCGGCCCGGCGCAGCACCGCCACCAGTTCCACGGCCACCGCATCGAGCACCGCTGCGTCGGGCCCGGCGGATTCGGTGGCCGGGGCCAGCGGGCCGAAGCCCAGCACGGTCTTGCCGCCGCGTTCCACATACAGGGCCAAGGCCCCGTCCAGCAGCACCACCAGGGCCCCGGCCTTGCGCCCGGGCCGGTGCCCGCCGGCGGACTCGGGCCAGCCCAGCGCCGCCCCGTACGGGTTGGCCGGGTCGGTGGCCGCCAGCCCCAGGGCGGTGGGCAACTGCCCGTGCCCGGGCTCCCGCACCAGGGTGCGCAGCCGGTCGATGGTCGCGGAGGTGGAGAACTGGGCGGCGCCCAGCCGCTCGACGAAGTAGCCGCGGCGGGTGTGACCGGCCTCCTCGAGCCTCCCGAGCACCCGGTAGAGCTGCCCGAAGCCGCCGGGCACCGCCTCGGCGGCGACCGAGCCGCGGGTCACCACCCCGTAGCGCTCCAGCAGGAACTCCGCGGCGGCGTGCGCCCGGATGGTGGGGTCGTTCAGCGGTGCCGGCAGCGCCGCCCAGCGCCCGGTGGCCGACTCCGGTGCCGGTCGCCGTCCCGTCAGCTCAACGGGGGCCCCGGGGCCCGAGGCGCGCAGCATGGCCATGCGCCCCAACCGGGCGGTGCGCGCCCGCGGGGCCGGCGCGGGCAGACGGTGCGCGCTCTTGCCGCCGGTGACCAGCTGGCGGATCGGTGCCAGGGTGTCGGGGGAGACGGCCGAGGCCCAGAACAGTTCCCACAGGGCCTCGAGCACCGCGCCGCCCGTGGGCTCCGGGCCCGGTTCGCCCGGCTCGCGGGCCAGCAGCCCGGCCAGCTGCGGCACGAAGTGGGCGCCGGAGGAGCCCAGCAGCCCGTGCAGCCGGGAGGCCAGCGGGCCCAGCGCGGAGGTGTCGGGCAGCGGCAGGCTCAGCGGCGCGTTTTCGGCCGTGTGCAGGGCGATCCACCCGTCGGTCCCGGCCAGCGCCCCGGCCCCGGAGACCAGGACCTCCCCGGCGCTCATGAGCTCGTCGAGCATCCATGGCTGGTAGTCCCGCACGCGGGCCGGCAGCACGTAGGACTCCAGCGCGGAGGCCGGGACCGGCACCCCGGCCAGCTGCTCGACCACGGCCAGCACCCCGTCGATGCCGCGCAGCCCCGCACCGATGCCCTGCCAGCCGGGCAGGAAGCGGGCGAAGGTCTGTTGGTCCACGGGCTCGACCTCGGCGCGCAACGCCGCCAGCGACCGGGTGCGGATCATCCGCAGCACACCGGCATCGCAATACTCGGTGGCATTCACCCCGGTGGCCGGGAGCCCGGCAAGCATTTCGGCGGGCCGGAACGCCCCGGCCATGACCCGGCCATCGGCCACCAGGCGTTCCAGCACGGAGGCGACGACCGCGACGCCCAGGCCCAGCGCGGCCGCGACGTCGGGCGCGGTGAAGGGACCGTGGGTGCGGGCAAAACGGGAGACCAGGTCTCCCACCGGGTCGGCGACCGGTTCGATGAAGGCCAGCGGCACCCCGTGCGGCAGCGGCACCCCGAGCCCGTCGCGCAGCCGCGGGGCATCCTCGATGGCCGCGAACAGCTCCCTGCCGCCCAAGCGCACGGCCAGCGCCCGGTTGGCGTGCACCAGCGCGGCCAGGTGCCCGGCCGCGGCCTGAAGGGCATCGGCCCCGGTTGCGTCCCCTGTTTCGGGGCGCAGCCTGGCCGCCACGGCCCCGGCATCCAGCGGGCCGAGCATTCGCAGCAGATCGGCGGTGCCTTCCAGGCCGGCCAGCCTGCGGTCCTCGGCGGTGCGCTGCAGCTGGTCCTGCGTGCGTGCGATGACCTGGGCATCGAGCAGTTCGCGCAGCTCGGTGCGGCCCAGCAGCTCGTTGAGCAGCGCCGGGTCCAGGGACAGGGCCGCGGCGCGGCGTTCGGCCAGCGGCGAGTCGCCCTCGTAGAGGAACTGGGCGACATAGCCGAAGAGCAGCGACTGGGCGAAGGGGGAGGGGGTGCGGGTGGCGACCTCGCGCACCGCGATGGCCCGGGAGGTGATGCCGCCCAGCAGGGACTTGAGTGCGGGCAGGTCGTAGACGTCGTTGAGGCACTCGCGCACGGTTTCCAGGATGATCGGGAAGTCCGGGTACTTCCGTGCCACGTCCAGCAGCTGCTTGCTGCGTTGGCGCTGCTGCCACAGCGGGGTGCGCTTGGACGGGTCGGTGCGTGGCAGCAGTAGCGCCCGGGCCGCGCATTCGCGGAAGCGCGAGGCAAAGAGCGCGGAGTTGCCCACCTGCGCGGTGACCAGGTCCTCGATCTCCTCGGGCTCGAAGGCGAACAGCTCGGCCCCGGGAGGCGTATCGTCCATCGCCGGGACGCGCAGCACGATCCCGTCGTCCGCGGCCATGGACGAGCCGTCCAGTCCGTAGCGCTCGTGCAGCCGTGCCCCGACGGCCAGTGCCCAGGGCGCGTGCACCGGCAGCCCGAAGGGCGAATGCAGGATGACCCGCCAGTCCCCGAGCTCGTCCACGAAGCGTTCGATGAGCAGGGTCTTGTCGCTGGGCACCACGGAGGTGGCCTGCTGTTGCGCGCCGAGGTAGTTGCGCAGGTTCCCCGCGGCGAAGGCATCCAGGCCGATGCCCTCAAGCTCCGCGCGGGCGGCCTCCTCGGTGGCGTTGGCCAGCCGGGCGGTGAAGGCGCCCAGCGCGGCGCCGAGTTCCACGGGCCGGCCCTGGGTGTCGCCCTTCCAGAAGGGCAGCTTGCCCGGTTGCCCGAAGGCGGGGGAGACCAGCACCCGGTCGTGGGTGATGTCCTCGATCTTCCAGCTGGTGGCCCCCAGCGCAAACACGTCCCCGACCCGGGATTCGTAGACCATTTCCTCGTCGAGCTCGCCGACCCGGCGCCCGCCCTTGGGCCCGGAATCCTCCGCCCCGGCCAGGTACACGCCGAAGAGCCCGCGGTCCGGGATGGTGCCGCCGCTGATCACGGCCAGGCGTTGGGCGCCGGGCCGCCCGGTGAGCACCCCCGCATCGCGGTCCCAGACCAAGCGCGGGCGCAACTGGGCGAACTCGTCCGAGGGGTACTTGCCCGCAAGCATCTCCAGGGTCGCGGTGAACGCGGCGCGCGGCAGCGAGGCATAGGGGGCCGAACGCCGCACGGTCTCGAACCATTCCTCGACGCCCAGGTCCTGCAGCGCACAGGCGGCCAGGGTCTGCTGCGCGAGCACGTCCAGCGGGTTCGCCGGGATGTGCAGCTTCTCGATCTTCCCCTCGCGCATCCGCGAGACGGTCAGCGCGGTGGAGAGCAGGTCGGCCCGGTGCTTGGGGAAGAAGGTGCCGGTGGAGGTTTCCCCGACCTGGTGCCCGGCGCGGCCCACGCGCTGCAGGCCCGAGGCCACCGAGGGCGGGGACTCGACCTGGATCACCAGGTCAACCAGGCCCATGTCGATGCCCAGTTCCAGCGAGCTGGTGGCCACCACGGCGCGCAGCACCCCGGTCTTGAGGTCGTCCTCGATGTTGGCCCGGGTCTCCTTGGACACCGAGCCGTGGTGGGCGCGGGCCAGCGGTGCCACGGCGCCGTCCCCGGGATCGGGGCTGCTGGTGGCGGTGGTGCCGGCCTGCGCCATCATCGCCGCGGGCATCCCGGTTCCCGGCTGCACCCGGGCGACCGGGGTCCCGGCCGTCATCCCGGCGCCGGTGGACCCGATCCCGTTGGGGGCGAAGCCTGCCCCGGAGTCGGTCCCGGTGAGGCGGGTTTCGTGGATCTCGTTGAGCCGCCCGGTCAGTCGCTCGGCCAGCCGGCGGGAGTTGGCAAAGACGATGGTGGAGCGGTTCGCCTCGATCAGATCGACGATCTGTTCCTCGACGTGCGGCCAGATGCTCGCCTGCGGGGCCAGCCCGGAACCCGGGCCCAGGTCGTGGGCGGCGGCTGCGGCGGGCAGGTCGGTCATGTCCTCGACCGGCACCCGGACGCTCAGTTCCCAGGTCTTGGTGATCGGCGGGGCGATGATGCTCACCGGGGCCGTGCCGCCCAGGAAGCGGGCCACCTCGTCGCGCGGCTCGACGGTGGCCGAGAGCCCGATGCGCTGGGCCGGGGAAGCCAGCAGGGCATCGAGGCGTTCCAGGGACAGCGCCAGATGGGCGCCGCGCTTGGTCCCGGCCACCGCGTGCACCTCGTCGATGATCACGGTGTGCACGCCCCGCAGGGATTCGCGGGCCCGGGAGGTGAGCATCAGGTAGAGCGATTCGGGGGTGGTGATCAGGATGTCCGGCGGGTTGGTCACCAGCTTGCGGCGCTCGTTCGCCGGGGTGTCCCCGGAGCGCACGCCCACCGAGACCTGCGGGACCGCCAGGCCCAGGTGCGCGGCGGTGGCCTTGATGCCCACCAGCGGGGCGCGCAGGTTCCGTTCCACGTCCACGCCCAGGGCCTTGAGCGGGGAAATGTAGAGCACCTTGGTGCCACCGGATTTGCCGGCCGTCTTCTTGTCCTTGGCCCCGGGAGAACCCGTGGTTTCCAGGCCCGGGAGCGCCGGGTCCAGGATCTCGGTGGCGGTGCGGGCAAAGGAGTCCAGTGCCCAGAGGAATGCCGAGAGCGTTTTGCCGGAACCGGTGGGTGCAACGACCAGGGCGTGTTGGCCGGTGGAAATCGCGTCCCAGGCCCCGATCTGGGCGGGGGTCGGCGCGGCGAAGGCTCCCTCGAACCAGGCCCGCGTCGCGGGGGTGAACCGCTCAAGGACGTGCGCCGCATCAACATTCTTAGCCATCGATCCCAGCCTAAACGCTCGAAGCGTCAATTCGGGTTCGGCCGCGGGAACCACCGTCAGGCGGCACCGAGGCGGCGGGCGGCGCGCACGGTGTGCCTGAGGCCCAGCCCCACCAGGAAGATCAGCAAGGCGGCGCCCGCGAGCGCGGGTACGCCCATCGATAGCCGCAGCGGTCCCGAGTCCGGGAACACGTCGTGCAACAGCAGGGTCCAGATCAAGGCGGGGATGATCCCGGAGGCCAACGACAGCAGCGACATCAGGGCGATGGCCGTTCGCGACCCCGTCGTGAAGCCAACCAGCACCGCCAGGGCCGCGCAGATGAACCATGGCGCCAACGGAAATGCCAGCGCCAACCACAGCCCTTCCTCATCCAGTTCCCACCATGGTGACCCGGCCATGGACGGGTCCACCACGCAGATCACCAGGAGCATGGAAGCCGCACAGACCACCGGCACATACCGCCACATTCGATTCACCACCGGCTGCGGGTTCTTCCTGGCGGGCCGAGTGGTGCCGTATGGCGCGTCAGACATGGTGGTACTTCCCGCCGCCGGAGATTTCCTGGGCCCGGTAGAGCTGCTCGGTGAGGATCAGCCGCACCAGTTGGTGCGGGAAGACCAGCTTGGACAGGCTCCAAGTGAAATCCGCCCGCGCATGGACCGAGGCGTCGACGCCGTAGGCGCCGCCGATCACCACGGTGATGTTCCGCGAGGTGTCGAAGGGCTGCTGCAGGGTCTTGGCCAGCGCGGGGGAGTCGATGTTCTTGCCGCGCTCGTCCAGCAGGACCAGGAAGTCCCTGGCCTCGACCTTGGCCAGGATCCGCTCGGATTCCTCGGTGCGGGCCGCATCCCCCTCGCGGGAGGAATGCGGAAGCAGCTGCCATTTGAGGTCGAAGGGCTTCTTCATGCGCTTTTCGTAGCGGTCGATGCCCTCGGACACCCAGGACTCGTGTTTCTTGCCGATGGCCAGCACGCGGATTGTCATGCCCCCATCTTCCCGCATTGCGGCCCGGCCCTCGGGCATGCGCGAAGGCCGGGTGCCCCCCATCGCTCCATGCCAAGGTGCGAACGCTAGGCTGGCTTACATGAGTTCACCGCGCCGTTCCGGCAAGAGCGGGCAACGTGCCGGTTCGATCCTGGTCTTTGCCCTTGCCCTCGTCTTGGGCCTTTTTGCCGTGGCACGCCGCCTGTGGGTGTCGGTGCGGGTCGGAGGGGTCCCCGATGCCTGGGACATCCCGGTGCTCGAGTGGATGGTGGGCCACCGGAGTCCGGCCGCCACGGCGGTGGCCTGGTTCTTCACCATTGCGGGGGACACCCTGGGCATGACCATCATTTCGCTGTGCCTCATCGCCCTGTTTTCCTGGCGCAGCAGAAGCGCGTGGCCGGGTGCACTGGTCGCGGTGACGGCCGCCGGCTCGGTGACGCTGACGATCGCCCTGAAGAGCACCCTGGGCCGGGCCCGGCCGCCGCTGGCGGAAGCCTTGGAGCCGGTGCCGGCATCCTTCTCCTTCCCGAGCGGGCACACGCTCAATGCCGTCGCAATCCTGTCCGTCGTTGGCTACCTGGCGTTCCTGGTCCTGCGCACCCGGATGGCCCGCATCCTGGCGCTGTGTGCGCTGGGCTGCTTTGCCCTCGGGGTGGGCTGGAGCCGAATCTACCTGGGCCACCACTGGCTCAGCGACGTGGCCGGCGGGCTGCTCATCGGCGGCTGCTGGGCCACGGTGGTGATCGTGCTGCACCACTTCGTGGTTCTCAAGAACCGGCGTTGGCACAGGTGGCTGAACGTTTAGGCGCATCCGGCGGGGCACGGAACCGGGTGGCGGCGGCCAATGCCTGCCATTCCCCTCGAACCAACCCCGGTTCAGGCGTACGCTGAATTGCATGAAGGTGATCGTTCTCGGCGGCAACGGAAACTTGGGCAAGCGGGTCGTGCACCTGTTGCAGGAAGCCGGACATGAGGCGGTGGCGGCCGGCCGCAGAACGGGGGTCGACGCCTACACGGGCTTTGGCCTGGCGGCGGCGATGCGCGGTGCCGACGCGGTGGTGGACTGCCTGAACGTGCTCACCACCAATGCCGCCACGGCCATTGATTTCTATGAAACGACGGCCAGGAACATCATCCGCACCGCCGAGCAGGAACAAGTGAAGCACCTGGTGTGTGTCTCGATCATCAATGCCCGCAAACCCGAGGTCAACAAGCACATGGGCTACTACCGCGGCAAGGCGGCGCAGGAGGCGCGCTACCAAAACGCGAAGGTGCCCACGACGATCGTGCGCTCCACGCAATGGTTCGAACTGGCCGAAACCATGATCGAGCAACTCACGATCGGCCCGGTCGCGATGGTGCCGCACATGGACAGCCAGCCGGTGGCCGCCGACGCCGTGGCCAAGCTGGTGCTCTCGGCGGTCGAAGCGGGAAAGAACGCCCCGGCCGGCCTTGAACTTGCCGGGCCCGAACCGCGGAACATGGCGAGCCTGGCACGACTGGTCGCCAAGAACAATGCCGCATCCCGCAATGGCGGCCCGCACGCCAGGGTCATCGGCGTCCCGGTGCCGGGAGTGAAGGTGATGAACGGCGGGCTGCTGCCGTCGGCAGCGGTTCCGCGCGATTCCACGACCTTCGAGCAGTGGATGGCCGGGGGCCGGAAGGCCTGAAACCGGAACGTACGCCGGTCCTAAGTGATCCAGCCGCGCGCGGTCGACCGGAAGCCCAACAAGGTTTCCGCGCCGTGGAGGCATATGCCGTCCCGGGAGCTGGAATTGTCGACGTTCCCGTTGCCTCCGGCGACGGCACTACGCCAGCCGAAGGGGCCGGTCGCCGAGCCCGATGCTGATTTCCTGCCCCCACGAGGCGGTGAGGCGGTCCTGCTCCATGCCGTCGCCAAACACCACCAGCTGGTCCGAGGCCACGGCGAGGCGGAGTGGTTCGCCGGCCTCCAGCAAGCCGTCGGTCAGGGAAGTGCCGGTGGCGGGGGAGGGCCACGCCTCGCGGACAAACCATGCCAGGGCCGGGTCCGTCGGGGCCGGCAGCGTGCGTCCCCCGCGGTCCTGCGCGATGGAGGCGCACCACCCGGTGGCACCCGCTCCGGTGGAAACGATGAGGCCGGACGACGACTGCGACTCGCTCCGGCCGTCGGGCGTCGTAAGCCGGTAGCGGGCCGACTGGTGGGTCCGGTGGCCGATGAAAATCTCGTTGAGCCCCGACAATTCCTGACCGTCGTCGAGCCTTGCCCTCACCATGGACAGTTCCCGGCAAGGTAACGGTAGCTGGCTTCCACTGCCCGGGGCGAGGCCCAGCAGCAGCCGTGCGGCATCCGCGGAGGTGTGCCGGACCAGCACACCCGGATTCGTTCCCGGTTCCGAGTCGATCCCGATGACGGGCTGGCCTGCGAGGTACTTGGCCGCATTGGCCACGAGCCCGTCCTGGCCCACGACGGCGACGATGTCCTCGGGCGTGAACAGGAACCTGTTCAGGTCTTCCCGTTCGACCTCGGCGCGGCGCCATTCGGGCGGGACCGCGGCGCGGATGGCTGCCAGGGCCGCGCCGAGCCGCTCGTGGCGCTCCTGGACGGCGGCAAGGGTTCGACCGCGGGTGCGCAGGAAGAATTCGGCCTGGCCGAGGGTGGCGTGCCGGTCCAGCAATTCGTCCAGCTCGGTGCGCCGGTGGACGATAACGAGGCGGGGTGTTGCCATGGCCGGGCCTACTTTCCGCCGGCGGCTGCGGTGCCCGGTTCCCGGAACAACCCGGCCAGGGCCCCGCTGAGCAAATCCGGGGTGACGGTCAGGTTGCCGATGTTCGGCAGCGATCCGGCTGCCTCGCGGAATGCCACTGCCAACAGGGTGGCCTGGTCCATGCCCCGGTAGACCTCCATGGCGGCGGCTTCCCGGATTGCGTCCGCCTCGCCGACCAGGCGGATCCGGTTGGCCTCGGCGGTGGCGCCGATGCCCCGGCGTTCGGCTTCGGCATTGGCCTGGATGAGGCCGGCTGCTGCTTGTTCCTCGGCCTCGCGCCTGGCATTGGCCCCCTCCTGGGCCACGAGGTGTTCGCGCCGGGAGGCCAGCTCGATCTTGCTGGCCATCTCGTTCTCGGAGATCGTCCGCTCGCGTTCGACCGCGACCGCCCGGCGTTCGTAAACGGCCCGGTCGGCCTCGGCCTGCAGTTGTTCGCGGACCGGTGTCTGCAGGGCCCGCTCGACCTCTGACTCCGGACGGACGGCGAGGACCTGCACGCCGAGGATCTCGATGCCGGTGGACGCCAGCCGGGCGTCCGTGCCGAGGGCCTCGGCGAGCAGCTGGCGCAGCTCGCTGACCCCGCGTTCCAGCGACTGGGCGAGTGTGGTGGTGGCGATGTGGTCGATCGCGTGGCTTTGGCAGAGCTGGCCGATGATGGTGGCCACCTGCTCCTTGCCGCCGGACGCTGCCGGGCCGCCCTGCTGGAGGCCGAAGTCGAGCCGGCTGGCCACCGACACCGGGTCCACAAAGCGGTAGGTGACGTTGGCCTGGATGCTGACGTCCTGGTGGTCGCGGGTGATGGCGTGGAAGAGCGTGGGCAGTTCCTGGTCGTCGACGGGAACCTCGCTCAGCACGGATGCCGCCGGCCGGAACCAAAACGCCTGGCCCACACCCCGGTGCCTGACGGCACCCTTTTGCAGGTGGACGACGTAACCGGTGGGGCTGCCCAGGAAGTGGCTGATCCAGGGGTAGTTCTTGATGGTGGCCATGATGGGGTCGCTCCTCAACCTTTGCAACTTATCGTCTGTTTGACGATAAGAAAAGCATAGGGAGCTTTCGGGTTTATTTTCAAGGTGACGATAAGTATTTATGATGGGTGCATGGCCGAATTCCCTCCCGCGCTCCAGCGCTTCCCGGTGACGGTGGACATCGTCGCCCTCACCGTCCGCGACAATGCCCTGAACGTCCTGCTCATCACGCGCCTCATCGAGCCGTTCCGCGGCCGGCTCGCGCTGCCGGGAGGATTCGTACTGGCCGGAGAGGACTTGGGGGAGGCCGCAATCCGCGAACTGGCGGAGGAAACCGGGGTCGAGCAGGTGCCGGGGCACCTGGAACAGCTGCAGAGCTATGGGCCGCAGGGGCGCGACCCGCGAGGGGATGTGCTCACCGTGGCCCACCTGCTGCTTGCGCCCGACTTTCCCGTCTTGTCTGCCGGGAGCGACGCCGAGCAGGCTGCCTGGTGCCCGGTCGGCGACATCCTGGCAGGGGAAAGGCATCTGGCGTTCGACCACGCCCGCATCCTGGTCGACGCCGTGGAGCGGGCAAGATCAAAACTCGAGTACTCGCCGCTGGGGGCGGCTTTTTGCGGGGAGGAATTCACCATCGCGCAGCTGAGAGCCGTATATGAAGCGGTGTGGGGCACCCGCCTGGATCCCCGGAACTTCCACCGCAAGGCCACGGGAAACCCCGGTTTCCTTGAGGACACGGGGCGGATGACCACGGGCGACGCCGGTCGCCCAGCGGCGCTCTTCCGGCTCGCGGCCGAGGCTCGTTCCGCGGCGGGCGAGCCGGTTCGGGCGGTGCTCAATCCACCGCTGATGCGGCCGCATTCCTGACGCCGCCTTGCACCAGGTGCGCTCATGCATCTGTTTCCGGAATGCAGAAAAGCATCCACTCCGCAATGCAAGGCTGCATGGAAACGGCATTTTGTGGTTTGCGTCGGTGGTGAATCCGACCAAGGTTCCCAGGGGGTGCCTCACGGCCTGCGGCACACTGCGGCAAGCCTCGCTGGAGTGCAGGGCAACGCCCCTGGGCGTCCGGGCGGGGTTGCTTAATGAATGTGGAGGGCGTCGCCATGGGCATGCATGACGGCGCGCCTCAGGGGCGTGAGCCCGGAGCGGAGCCCCAGCGGCTGGTTCCCGGGCATGAAAAAAGCCTCAGATCCCTTTGTTCGCAAGGGATCTGAGGCCTTCAATCTGGCGGAGACGGAGGGATTTGAACCCTCGGTACGGGGTTACCGTACACAACATTTCGAGTGTTGCACCTTCGGCCGCTCGGACACGTCTCCAGACCTGAATACTCTATCGGAAGAATGGTCCACAGCAAAAACGTGGGAACTTTGAAGGCAGAATGTACCCATGACCACGCAGAATGAAATGACGCAGATCCCGCCGGAGAAACTGGACCCGCAATTGTTGCGCGCATGGTCCTGGCACCGCCAGGGCCTTGACGGGTCGCTGGCAGCCAAGGGAGCGGCAGAGGTCCTGGACCGGGTGGGCTGGGCCCGGTCGATCGGTGGAGCCAACATTTACCTGACGCTTTTCTCCCGGGCCGGCATGCTCCGGGGCGATGTCGACGCGGCGGCGGCCGCCCGCGAAATCCACGAACTGCCGACGGCCCGGGGCTGCACCTACGTGCTGCCGGCCGCGGACTACGCCTGGGGGTTGCAACTGGGCCATGCCTCGGCCGAAGCCGCCGTGAAGGTGCTCGAGCGCCTGGGCGTCCAACGGGCCGAGATCGAGGCCTTGGCGCAAGCCATCCTGCAGGTCCTGCTCGACGCCCGGGGAACCGCAGAAGAAGCCCTGGACCCGCAGGGCCTCAAGAAGATCCTGGGGGACAAGGTCCGCAACATGGGCGAGGAAGGCAAGAAGAAGGGTGCCTCCACCACGTTGCCGGCCGCGCTCGGGCTACTGCAGGCGGACGGCCGGATCCGCCGGGTGCCGGTGAACGGGCGGCTGGACCAACAGCGCTACTCCTATGTGGCCTGGGAGCTGGAAGGCAGCGGGGAAGGCGACGAGGCGGTCAGGGCGCGGATGCTCGAGCGGTTCCTCAGCTGGACCGGAGGCGCCACGCTGGGACAAATCCGCTGGTTCACGGACTTCACCGTGGCCCAGGCCAAGAAGGCACTGGCGGCAACCGACGCCGTTCAGGTATCCACCGCCGCGGGCGAGGTGCTGTGGATGCTGCCGGATGACGTGAACGAACTGGCCGGCTTCGAGGCTCCCGCGGGTGAGGACATCCAGCTGCTCTCGGGCTCCGACTCGTTGGTGCTGTTGCGCCGGAACTCGGCCGACCTGTTCGATGAGGCGGGGGCCAAGGCCGTGGAGGGGATGAGCGGCTCGGCGCTGGCCGCCGACCTCTCGGACCACCCGATCCTGGATCGCGGGCGAATCATCGGGCTGTGGCAGTACGACCCGGAGAACGCCCGCATTGCCTGGTGGACCTTTGGCCCGGCGAGCGCCGCCGTGCGTGCACGCATCGCGCTCACTGAGGAGTGGATCACCGAGGACCTCGGGGACTTCAGGTCCTTCTCCCTGGATTCGCCGAAGTCGCGGGCCAAGAACATTGCCAGGCTTGACGCGCTGCGCGCCGGGTAGGGCAGCGGGTGCGGATCAGTCGCGGCGCCGGGCGCGGAAGAAGTCGCTGAGCAGTGCGGCGCATTCCTCCTTGCGGACCCCGGGGTAGACCTCGACCCAGTGGTTTAGCCGCGGTTCGCGCAGGATGTCGAACACCGAGCCGACGGCACCTGCCTTCTCGTCCCAGGCGCCGAAGATGACCTTCGGGATGCGCGAGAGCACGATCGCCCCGGCGCACATGGCGCATGGTTCAAGGGTGACCACCAGGGTGCAGTCCTCCAGCCGCCAGCCGTCCCCGCGCCCGGCATCGCGCAGGGCCTGGGCCGCGGCGCGGATCGCCACCAGTTCCGCGTGCGCCGTGGGGTCCCCGTGGGCCTCGCGCTCGTTGCGGCCGGTGGCCAGCACCTTTGCATCGGGGCCAATGACCACCGCGCCGATGGGGACGTCGTCGGTGGCCAGGGCGGCCCGGGCCTCGGCGAGGGCAAGGTCCATGAGGTCGCGGTGGCTGGGTTGTTCGGGAGTCACCCGGCCAAGTCTAGTTCCGGTGCAGGGACCTCGCTGCTCTCTGCACCGGAATCCGGAAACCAGCTGCCGGCAGGTGCGGCTATCCGGCGCTCGGCAGGATGATGTTGTGGTTCAGGCGTAGCCTGTTGTGAGGGTCGTAACGGTGTTTGAGCGTCGTGAGCTTGGCGAGCTTTTCGGCCCCGTAGAGGCCGAGTAGATCGAAGCCGCCGGGCACGTGTTCGTCGCTGCTTGAGAAATTCACGTACTCCCCGCCGTGAGTGAAGGGTTGCATCTCATGGTGGAAGCCGCGGATGAAGGCAATGTGGTGCTCGTCGTGTTCCTTGCCGTTCCAGAATCCGTAGATGTTCAGCCAGAACGGGGAGCTTCGGTCTTCGAATGCCGTTGCTTCCGGGCGAACCCGTCCCATGGCGCCACCCATGACGTGGATGTCGAAGCCCATGCCCGGCCAGTCAAGTTGCCGCGCTCGGGCAGTGAACACGTTGATGGCCTTGTCCGAGAGGTAGTCCAGTGCAGTGTTCTTCCAGTAGGCGCGCACGCCCTTGGGGAACATCTCGTCCACCACGGACTGCCAGTCGGGCCATGAAACGAGGGAGATGTCCTGTTCGTCGGTGGGCGCAGCTGCGAGGAATTCCTCCACGCAAGCGGCACCGGCCGCATGGTCCGGATCGGCCCAGAGGAATCCGACGATGAGCACGCTGCTGGTGCCCAGCTCCCACTCGGGCGGCGGCACCATGGCCGTGGCGATGACCGTCATCTGGTCCGGGAGCCTGGAGGACCAGTCACGCACGGCCCGCAGGGCATGCTTCCACTGTTCGGGGCGGTAGATCAGGTTCCCGGCGTAGAGGGTTTTCGGCAGCGGGTGGGTCTTGAACATGAACTCGGTGACGACCCCGAAATTTCCGCCGCCTCCGGTGAGACCCCAGAGCAGGTCGGGGTTGGTGGCGGCGTCAGTGTGGACCACCTCGCCCTCCGGGGTGACAAGGTCCGCCGCCAAGAGGTTGTCAACGGTCAGTCCGAGGGGCCGGGTGAGCCAGCCGAAGCCGCCGCCAAGACACAGTCCGGCCACGCCGGTTTTCGAGACGACCCCGACGGGAACCGCCAGCCCGTGGGCGCTGGTCGCGCGGTCGAGTTCACCCAGGAGCGCGCCTCCGCCGACCCTCACCCGGTGCTCCGCGGCATCCACGTGCACGGTGTTCAGGGCGCGCATGTCCAGCACCAAGCCGTGCTCGACGGTGCCGAACCCCGCCACGCTGTGCCCGCCGGATCGAACCGCCAACGGCAATCCATGCTCCCGGGCGAAGGCCAGCGCGAGAGACACGTCGGCAACGTCGGCGGCGCGAACCACCAACATGGGGTGCCTGTCGATCATGGCGTTCCAAACGGTGCGGCTCTCCGTGTATTCGGGATCGGCGGCGGTGAAGAGCATTCCGTGCAGTGACGCCGACAGCGACCGTAACGCGGATGCCGGAAGCGGGTGGGTGATTTCCATGGTGCCAGCTTCATGTTTGTCCGGGCTTCAGGCCGGCCCGGTCTGTGGCCCATTCTCCTCCCGGCCCAAAGGCCGGTCAATGGCGGGAATCACCCGAAGCCCGAATGCGAAAACCGGGCCAAGGGCACGATCGGCTGGTAGATTTTGGTGCATGCGCGTACAGGTAATCGACCACCCGTTGGTGGCCCACAAGGTATCGGTCCTTCGAGACAAGAACACCCCGTCGCCGGTTTTCCGGCAGCTGACCGATGAGTTGGTGACCCTGCTGGCCTATGAGGCAACGCGCGAGGTCAAGACAGTTGAGGTCCGGGTCGAGACCCCGGTGGCAACGACCACCGGCATCGCCTTCGCCAAGCCGACCCCGCTGGTGGTGCCGATCCTGCGCGCCGGCCTGGGCATGCTCGAGGGCATGACCCGCCTGGTCCCGACCGCCGAGGTCGGCTTCCTGGGCATGGCCCGCAACGAGGAAACCCTGGACATCATCACCTACGCCGAGCGGCTTCCCTCCGACCTGACCGGTCGCCAGGTCTTCGTGCTGGACCCGATGCTTGCAACCGGCGGCACACTGATCGAATCGATCAAGTTCCTCTTCGACCGCGGCGCAGCCGACGTCACCTGCATCTGCCTGATCGCCGCCCCCGAGGGACTGGCCCGCCTGGAGCAGGCCTATGGGGACAACGAGAAGGTCCACCTGGTCCTGGGTGCCCTGGACGAGAAGCTGGACGAGAACGCCTACATCGTTCCCGGCCTGGGCGATGCCGGGGACCGCCTCTACGGCGTGGCCCACTAGCAGCGACACTTTCTTGCGGCGCCGCCGCGGACGGGAACAAGGGTTCCGATCCGCGGCGGCGTTTGTCTTGGGGCCCGGCTCAGGCAGTCTTCGGCGGGGTCGAGGGCTTGGGCGGGACCACCAGCGGCAGCGGCAGGCGCACCTCGAAAACCGTGTTCCCAGGGGCCGAGGTGACATCGATGGTTCCGTCGTGCGACTCCACGATGGCCTTGGCGATCGGCAGTCCCAGCCCGGTGGTGCCGTCAGCGCCGGAGCGCGCCGCATCGGCGCGGGTGAAGCGCTTGAACACCAGCGGCAGGAAATCCGGTGCGATGCCCTCCCCGGTGTCCGCAACCCGCAGCACCGCCTGGTGCGTGGCCGCATCGCGGGCGACGGAGACCGTGACGGTGTTGCCCTCGGAGGTGTGCTTGCGGGCGTTGGCCAACAAGTTGGTGATGACCCGGCGCAGCGCCGAGGCGTCGCCCGAAACCACCAACGGGGTGTCCGGGACCTTGGGGGTCCAATGGTGGGACGGGGCGGTGATGGCAAAGTCCTCGGTGATTTCGGCCGCCAGCTTCCCCAGGTCCACCGGGGCCTTCTTGACATGGTGCTTCTCGTCGAGCCGTGCCAGCAGCAGCAGGTTCTCCACCAGGGAGCCCATCCGGGTGCTTTGTTCCAGCACCCGGTTCAGCGAGCGTTGCCCGTCGTCGGAGAAGTGCTCGGTGGCGCTGATCAGCTCGGTGTAGCCGCGGATGGCCGAGAGCGGGGTGCGCAGCTCGTGTGACGCGTCGGCAACGAATCGGCGCATCTGCGCCTCCGAGGCCTCGCGCACCGCGAAGGCGGAGCCCACGTTGTCCAGCAGGGCGTTCAACGCCCTGCCGACCTCACCGGATTCGGTGCCGGGGATCGAGTCGCGGGGGGCGACCCGTGCCTCCAGCGCGGCGGTGCCGGATTCGAGTTCGGCGTTGGCCACCGAGGAGGCCACGGCGGAGACCCGCTGCAGCGGGGCCAGCGAGCGCCGGATGATCATCGAGCCAACCAGGCCGATGGCGATCAGCCCGGCCAGTGAAATGGTCAGCGTCAGGACGCCCAACGCGGCCAGGGTCCGCTCGTTGGGTGCCAGCGGCAGCCCGGTGATCAGGACGCCTCCGGATCCGGGGTCCTTCTGGGCCGAGAGCAGGTAGTCGCCGATGCTCAGGTGCTTGACCACGGGCGGGGCATCGACCTTGACGGAGGACAACGGCAGCACGTCCGCGTCGGTGATGTCCTTGCGCTCTCCGGTCTTGGAATCGAGCACGGCCCCGGAAATCAGGTAGCCGGGGACGAGCCGGGCATTGAGCGTGCCGGAGGCCTGGCCGGGGGCGAAGAGCGGGCCGGATGACGCGTCGCGTCCGTTTTGCGCGGAGTAGGTGGCCGCGCGTTCGGAAGCGAAATCCAGCTGTTCGTGCAGCTGCGACGCCATGGCCTGGCGCATGCCGGCATTCAGCAGCAGCCCGATGACGGTGCAGATCAAGGCAAGTGACCCGATAAGTGCCAGCAGCAGCTTGCGTTGCAGGGTGAGCCGGCCGAAGCGTTGCCTCAGCCGTGCGCTGAGCGGAACCGGCCCGGACTCCTGCCCGGGCCCGCCGGGTTGGGACGGAGCTGCCTCGGGGGTCGCGGCATCCTCGGCATCGGGCCGGGCCGCCGCGTCCGGCTGCGGTTCCGGCGCGTCGGAGGGAAGCAACGGACGTGCTGCCTGGCTCATGACGCGGGCTTGAGCATGTACCCGGCCCCGCGCACGGTGTGGATCATGGCCGGGCCGTCGGCCTCGATTTTCTTGCGCAAGTAGGAAATGTAGAGCTCGACGATGTTGGCCTGGCCCCCGAAGTCGTAGTGCCAGACGTTGTCCAGGATCTGGGTCTTGGAGACCACTCGGCGGGCGTTGACCATCAGGTAGGAGAGCAGGTCGAACTCGGTGGCGGTGAGGTTGATGGGAACTCCCGCCCGGGTGACGTCGTGGGAATCGGAGTTAAGCACCAGGTCCCCGACCACCAGTTCGGCGCCGTCCGCGGCGGTGGCGCCGGATCGTTCCACAAGCTTGTGCAGCCGCAACAGCACCTCTTCGAGGCTGAACGGCTTGGCGACGTAGTCGTCGGCGCCGATGCCCAGTCCTTCGATGCGGTCCTCCACGGCGTCCTTGGCGGTCAGGAAGAGCACCGGGACCTCGGGAAGGAAGGTGCGGACCTTGCGCAGGACTTCCGGGCCCTCGAAGCCCGGCAGCATCCAGTCGAGCACCAGGACGTCGGGTGTCGACTTCCGGGCGGCTTCAACCGCGGAGGGCCCGTCATGCGCCACGGTGGCTTCCCAGCCCAGCATGCGGGTGCCCATCGAGACCAGTTCGGCCAGCGAGGGTTCGTCGTCGACGACCAGCACCTTGATGGCTGTTCCGTCCGGGTGGGTCAGTCGGGGAAGTTGCGTGGGGGAAAATCGGGAGCTTGGCATGTTTCTAACTTTCCCTCCGTGGTGTAGGCCGGCCCTGTGGTGTGGCTGTGCGCGGGCTGTGAGGCGTGGTGCATCCAGCCTACGGCCTGTGACCACCGGGGGTCCGGTGCCTGAAGCACCAATGCTGGGCGGTGCCGTTGCTTGGAGCCCGCTTCGGGTGTAAGTCTGGACGCATAGGCGCTACGGATCCGGACCATTGATCAGATTGCTTGCCCGATGGGAAATCGCAGGGCATACCGCGTTGTTCAAGGCCACCACATCACACATCTGCACAATGTGATGATCATCACTTTAAGCGCTTGATGTCTCACATGGTGGACACTATCGAAGTTTGTTACTTGCGGGTTCCTTATATTACGAGGAAACTAGTATTTGTGAATAGCGCAGCAATGACACCTCGAAGCCTTTTTGAAGGCGTGGCGATGACTCATCGCCAGTGTCATTGTCGAATGCCCAGCTGAGCGTCGGAACCCTTTCGACGCTCAGTGCCACTCGCATCGCTCCCGCCCCCCGCACCGGCGAGATGAGCGGAGCACCTAGGTATTCGCGCCATTCCGTGGCATTCACAAGAGTTAGAGGTAAAGAAGCATGTCGGTAACGTCCGGATACGTCCATGTCTCAATCCGCAACGCCCAGTCCCGCGCCGCGGCAGCGCAGCGCAACACTGCTCCAGGCGGCTACACCCCGGCCGGCTATCGCCAGCTCCATGCGGTCCCGGCGGCCCACGAGACTCGACCGATGACTGCTCCGACCCCCATTGTGGCTCCCAGCGGAAACCCCGGCCCGCAGCCGGTGGCGGGTGACACCACCGCACGCGGATTCGTGCTCTATGTAGGTCTTGACGAGTCGGTGGCCCAGGCGCAGGGAACCTCGCTGGGCAAGCTGGCAACCCAGGTCCGCGCCTTCCTGGCCACGCTTTCCCCCGAGGCACAGACCCATGCCGCCGTCGCACTGGCCCCGGCCAGCGCGCAGGGCGAAAACATCGACGTCGTACGCCAGGCACTGGGGGACCCCACCGTCAACCGCCGCCCGCGCGTCGACGCCCGCCCCGCGGCGCCGCGCCCCTCGGGCGTACTGATCGACCTGTCCCGCCGCGAGGTGCACCTGGACGGCGAGACCCTGAACCTCACGTTCAAGGAATTCGAGCTGCTGAACTACCTGGTGGAGAACGGCACCCGCACCGTGGGCCGCGACGAGCTGCTCACCAACCTGTGGCGCAACGCCGAAGAGGTCCCGAACGAGCGCACCATCGATGTGCACATCCGTCGCCTGCGCTCCAAGCTGGGCCGCCTGGCCAACACCGTGCGCACCGTGCGCGGCCAGGGCTACCGATTCTACGAGCACCCCGAGGTCGTCGTCTGGGCCGCTCCGGAATACACCATCTAGTTTTTGTCTTTGCGTCCTGCGGGGCCCGCATCCACGGATGCGGGCCCCGCGGGCGCTTAAGCCCCTCAGGAGACCGGATGCCCCCGCGCGCCTTAGGCTTGGAGGCATGAGCGAACATCATCTGAAGCGACTCGTGTTGCTGCGCCATGCCAAGAGCGACTATCCGCTGGGTGTGTCCGACCACGACCGGCCGCTGGCCGCCCGCGGCAACCGCGAGGCGCCCGCCGCCGGTGCCTGGCTGCGCGAGCACGACGTGGTCCCCGACTACATCGTGCTCTCCGATGCCCAGAGGACGCGTGCCACCTGCGCCTGGGTCATCAGCGAGCTCGGCGAAAAGGCTCCCACGCCCTACATGGATTCACGCATCTACGGCGCCTCGAGCACCAGGCTGTGCTCCATCATCAACGAAACCCCTGACACCGTCACCACGCTGCTGGTCATCGGGCACCAGCCGGTGCTGCAGGAACTGGCCATGCGCCTGGCCTCGGCGGACTCGGACGAGGAAGCTGTCTACGAGCTGGCCATGAACTACCCGACGCTGGGACTCGCCGTGCTGCAGACCGAGAAGCCGTGGGCGGAAATCGACGGACGCGACATGCGGGTGACCGACTTCGTGGTCCCGCGCTGAGATCCGGCACGGGCGCCGCAAATAGTTCAATGAGAGTTTGGGGAGGGCCGAAACCCCGGCTTTCAGCGGTGCGCCACCACGAACATGAGAGCGGGTGGGCCGATTATGAGAACGCCCTCATGGATTGTTCATCCTTTGCTTACTTTGGGTTCTTTGACTAGGAGCAACGCAAGCAACCAAGGCTTGCGGCCGCGACAGCGCGGCACCTGATTCCCGGCCTTGAAAAGGATTGTCCCCATGAGCATCAGCCCCAGCCTTGAAACCCACACCGTCGATGCTGCCCCGGCCGCCGAAGGCCAGTTGCGCCACCTGCCGCTCGGGGCCCGGCGGGCGCTGGAGATCCGTGCCGCCTACACCACCCGCTTCGTGGCCACCGAGTTCTCCAAGCGCCCCGAGGACTTCCACCTGATCGCCGGTGCCGACGTCACCCCGCAACCCGGGGACGTGGTCATCGCCCGCGTCGCCGAAATCGGCAAGCACACCCGCCTCGAATCCCCGGTCTCCCGACGCCAGCTGATGTTCGTCGGCCAGGAGATCATGGTCGCCTACGGCAACCGCTACGCCCCGGACCAGTTCCTGGCCCATGTGCCCGAGAACCTGGAGCCCTGCCACCTGGTGGCAGGCGGCGGGCTGGCCGGCTACGTGGCCGAGATGCACGCCTCCATCGACGCGGCCACCGCGATCGAACCGGTCGGCCTGCTGGCCACCAAGGACGGCGTGGTGAACCTGCGCGACTTCGCCCCGCTGCAGGTCGGCACCCCGTCGCTGGCCGTGGTGCGCGCCGTGGGCACCGTGCGCCCGCCGGTCATCGCTGTGCTGGGCACCTCGATGAACTCGGGCAAGTCCACCACCCTGGGCTGCCTGGTCAACGGGCTGGCCAACGCCGGGCTGCACGTCGCAGCGGGCAAGGCCACCGGAACCGGGGCCGGCAACGACCCGAACCTGTTCATCGACGCCGGCGCGTTCCCGGTCTGCGACTTCACCGACTTCGGCTACCCCACCACCTTCAAGCTCGCCTACGAACAGGTCCGCGACCTGCTGGCCGCGATGATCGACGAGCAGGCCGCATCCGGCGCCGACGTGGTGGTCATCGAGATCGCCGATGGCCTGTACCAGGGCGAGACCTCCCGGCTGCTGCGCGACCCGCTCTTCGCCGCCTGCGTGGACACCGTGGTGTTCTCCGCCCAGGACGCACTGGGTGCCCGTGCCGGGCTCGACGTGCTGCAGGATGCCGGGGTGCCGGTTGCCGCGGTCTCCGGCCTGCTCACCGCCTCCCCGCTGGCCACCGCGGAAGCCGCGGCCCAGCTCGAGGTCCCGGTCATCGACACCTACTCCCTGTGCAACCCCAAGGTCGCCACCGCCCTGGTCCCGGTGCGCGCCGACTCGCTGTGAGCGACCTCGACGCGCTGATGAAGGAGCAGCAGGCCCCGGTCACGGCACCGCTGGACATCGTTCCCGCCGTGCCGGCGAAGGACCGCGCGCCGGCCCCGCGGCTGCCGAAGCTCGTCACCGGATCGCGCCGGGCCCTCTTCGCCGCGCTGCTGGCCGTCGCCGTCGGCTGCGCCGGACTCGGGCTGCTCGTGGCCCTGCAGGTCGGCCGGCTGGTGAACGGCGCCGCCGTGCTCCCGGCCGCCGTGGGCATCGCAGCGCTGGTGCTGCTCCTGGGCTACGGCCGCTACCAGGAGCGGGTGCTGGCCGAGAAGCTCGGGCAGCACTACGTGGCACAGCTGCGCGTGGGCCTGATTTCGCACTCGATGCTGGCCAGCAAGGTCCCCTCGCTGGGGATCACCGTGGCCCGGGCCAGCAACGACCTCTCCTCGGTACGGAACTGGGTGGCCCAGGGAATCGCGCCGATGCTGGCCGGCATCCCGCTGGTGGCCATCTCCATGGCCGGACTCTGGATGCTGCACCCCGTCCTGGCCCTCGCCCTGGGGCTTCCGGTGCTTGCCCTGGCCGGTGCCCTGCTGCTGCTGGCGGGCCCCGCCTTCGAACGGGCCCGCACCCTGCGGCGGCACCGCGGCAACCTGGCCGCGCGCATCGCCGACACCGTCGCCGCGTCCTCCGCGGTGGTCGCCGCCGGCGGGGTGGCCCGGGAACTGGCCAGGGTCAAGGCCAGCGGCCAAAAGGTCATGGACGCGGCGGTGCACCGCGCGCGGCTGGCCGCGGTGCTGCGCGCTCTCTCGCTGGGCATGCCGTTGCTGGCCACCGCCCTGGTGGTGTTGCTCGCCCGGCACGCACAGCTGGATGCCGGGCAGATCGCCACGGCGTTGACCCTGCTGGGGCTGTGCGCGGCCCCGGTGGGCGAATGGGGGCGGATCGTGGAGTACCGGCAGAACCACCGCGCCGCCGCGCGGATCATCGCCCCGCTGCTCGAGGAGGAGGGCGAGCTGTCCGCCGGTCCACCACTGCGCGAGGATGCCCGGCACGCCGCGGCACAGATCCAGGCCGAACGGGTGTCCGGGGTGTGGCTGCGCGGCATCACCCTCGAGGGGCGCCCCGTCCCCGAGCTGCTCGCCGAACCCGGTGCCAGGATCCGGATGACCGGCGGCGACGCGCGGGTCCGCGCCCAGCTGTTCGGCGTGCTGGCCACGGCCCGCACTCCCGACGGACCGGTCCTCGGGAACCTGGGCTCCGACGCTTCGAACCGCGCCGCCGGGTACGTGGTGGCCGGGGCGATTCCCGCGGCCGTGGAGGAGAAGAAGCGCCGCCGGCTCATTGGCGCGGCCTTCGGCTCGATGCTGCCCGAACGCGGAACCGTGCTCCGGGCCCTGCGCTACCGCCGCCCCGAGGCAAGCCCGGCCAAGGCGCTGGCGCTGGCCGCGCGGCTGGGACTGGACACCGCCCGGCTGGAGCACGGGGAAAACACGCAGCTGCGCCGCGGCGGGATGCCGCTGGACGCCGCGCAGCGCGCCGGGCTCATGGTGGCCCGCGCGGTGCTCGGCTCCCCGGCCCTGCTGCTGCTCAACGACATCGACTCCCACCTCGACGCCGCGGCCCGGCGCGAGCTGGAGGCCATGCTTCAGGGGTACCGCGGCGTGGTGGTCGTCGGCTCCGACGCCGACTGGTGCTCCGGCTACCGGGAATGGAACCTGGACGGCCCGCAGGCGCCGGCCGAGGGCGCGGAGGGACTCAGCGCAGCGGCGCGGTGAAGGCCATGACCGCCTCCACGCAGCTTTCGATGCCGCGTTCGGGGTGGAACACCAGCCGGTCCCGGCCCAGGATCAGTGCCGCGCCGAAGATCGCGGTGGCCAGGGTATCCAGGTCCGCCTCCGGGGTGCCCGGGGCCGGCGGGCCGTCCGCGGCCATCCGGGCCAGGGCGTTGCGCACCAGGGCGATCACCTCGTGGCGCAGCGTGGCCAGGGCGGTGGCCCAGTCGCTGTCGGACTGCCATTGCTCGGAGATCCACAACTGCGCGAACGACGGGTATTCGGCAATGAATTCCAGGGCATCGGCGATCATCAGCCGCAGGCCGTCGGCGGCGTCGGGGACCTTGGCGGCCCGCTCGAAGCGCTCAAAGAGGATCGCCGCGCCGTAGTTCAGCAGCTCGCCGATCAGCTCGGACTTGGACCCGAAGTTGTAGTAGACCGTGCCCTTGGAGACCCCGGCGGCCCTGGCGATCTCATCGACGCTTACCTCGTGGTGCCCGCGCGCACCGATCAGCTCCATGGAGGCGGTGAACAGGCGGTGCTTTGAATCTGTGGCCCGCACGCGGGTGCGCGGGGCGCTTGGGTCGCTCATGCGCTCAGCTCCGGATGCAGGGTTTTCAGGGACCAGGTCTTGTGCAATCGTACCGCCACGGTGCTGGCCACCAGGCCCAGCACGGTGTAGCCAACCAGGCCCGAGACGATCGGTCCGAGCACCGACAGGTCCGCCCCGTACATCAGGTGCCGCAGGCCCGTGACCACGTGCCCCATGGGCAGCCAGCGGTGCGCCACGTGCAGCGCCTCGGGGGTGGTTTCCCAGGGGAAGGTGCCGCCGGAGGAGACCAGCTGCAGCACCATCAGCACCAGCACCACCATCTTTCCCGGGGTCCCGGCCAGCGCGCAGATGCCCTGGATGATCGCGGTGAACGCCATGGACGCCAGCAGGAACAGCCCCCACGTCATCCACGGGTGGGCGGTGTCCAGGCCCAGCCCGTAGAGCACCACGGCGTAGAGGATGGTGCCCTGGAGCATCGAGATGCCCAGGAAGGGCAGCCAACCGCCGACGGCGATCTTCCAGTTCGCGGCGTTGGAGGCCAGCGCGCGCTTGGTGATGGGGCGCATGATCTGCACCAGGATGAACGCGCCGATCCAGATGGCCAGGGTCATGAAGAACGGGGCCAGGCCCTCGCCGTACACCCCGGCCTTGGCCTGGTCGGTGCGGGCAATGTCCACCGGATCCCCGATGACCGAGGAGACCTGTTCGCGGGCAGCGGCATTCGGGTTGGGCACCTCGTCGGTGCCGTCGGCCAGCTTGGTGGACAGTTCCCCGGAGCCGTCGCGCAATTCGGTGGCGCCGTCGCCCAGCTCGCCCACGCCGGCGCGCAGTTCGCCGACCCCGGAAACCAGTGAGCCGGTTCCCTCATGGAGCCTGTGGGCGCCGGTGGCCAGCGCGCCGGCGCCGGAGTCGAGCTTCTTCGCCCCGGCCAGCGCGTCGTGCTGCCCGTCGGCCAGGGTGCCCGCCCCGGTGGCCAGGGTGTGGGCGCCGCCGTTGAGCTTGGACGCGCCGGCAGCGGCATCCGAGATGCCGGTCTTCAGGGCCGGCATGGCCCCGGCCAGCTGGTGGGTTCCGTCGGCGAGGGTACTCAGCCCGCCGGAAAGTTCCTTGGCGCCCGCGGCGACCTGGGCCGACCCGTCGGCGAGCGCGGAGATCTGCGATCGGGCGGTGGTTAGCTGCTTCTTGGTGTCGGCGACCTGCTTGGCCACGCCACTGGAGGCGGCGGCGTCCTTGACGTCGCCGCGGAGCTTCTGGGCCTGGTCCTGGGTGAGGACCCCGTCCTGCACCAAGGTGTCCAGCCGGGCATCCAATGTGTTGGTGGCCGAGTCAATGCGGGTCTCGGCATCCTTCTCCAGGGCAGTGAGGGTGTCGGCAGCCTGGGTGACCTTGTCATCCAGGGCCTTGTTTCCGGCGGCGACCTGGGCGGCACCGGAGGAAAGCTTCTTGGAGGCGTCGGCGGCTTTTTGCGCCCCGCCGTCGAGCTGCGCGGTCTTGGCCGGAAGCGAGGAGGTCTTTGATTTCAGTTCGCCCATCCCCGTGTTCAGCTCGGAGGTGCCCCGGGCGAGGGTGTCGGCTCCATCGGCGAGCTGGTCGGCGCCGGAGACCAGTTTCCCTTGCCCGGCCACCAGGGAGCCGGTGCCGCCGTGCAGGGTGTCGGCTCCGTCCGCAAGATCCGCGGCGCCGGCGTTGAGCTTGGTGGCTCCGTCCTGCAGGCTTCCCACCCCGTCGGCCAGGGTGGTGACCCCGTCGGAGAGCTTGACGGTTCCGGTGTGCAGTTCCCCGGCGCCGTCGGCGGCCTTGGCCATGGAGGTGTGGATGTCGGAGAATCCGGTCAGCAGGGCGTCGGCGGTCTGCGTGCCGACCTCCTTGGCCACGGTGTTGTGCACCTGCCCGGCGAGCTTGTCGGCGAAGGTGCCGACCATGTAGTTGTTGGCGTCGTTGGTGGTGATCTCCAAGATGCCCTGCCTGGCCTTCTCGAAGTCACCCGGGGAGGCAAGATTCGCGGAGAAGTCCTTCGGGATGGTCATGGAGAATGCATAGTCGCCGGAGGCGACCCCGGCGTTGGCCTCGGCATCTGAGGCGACCACGGTCCAGCCGAAGGTTCCGTCCTGGAGCAACTCGGTGGTGACGTCGTCTCCGACCCGCAGTTCCTTGCCGTCCTTGTCGGAACCGGCATCGAGGTTCACGATGGCGGCCTTGACGTTGTTCAGGTGCGCGTACGGGTCCCAGTTGGCGTAGAGGTACAGGGCGCCGTAGAGCAGCGGGACCAGGCACATGGCGATGATCGCGATCCGCGGCAGGGCCCCGGAGGTCATGCGCTTGAGTTCGGACAGGGCGAGGCGCAACGTGGTCATGAATTTTCCTTCGGTGCCCTCAGGGCGGCGGTGGGTTGGTCCGGGGCGGAGTCGGTTGCGGGCTCGTCCGCGGGCGCGATTTCGGGTTCCTGCGGTGAAGGCGAGGCCTCGGGAACCGGGGTTTCCCCGGTGGGGGAGAATGCCGGGGCCCATGCGTTCTCCGCGATCTCGACTTGCGCGGCCGCGGTTTCGGAGCGCGGCCCGGATTCGGTTGGGTGCGCCGGTGGCCGTTCCCGGCCCACGGCCAGCTTCTCTTGGACCTGGCCCGCGTGTGCCCTGGAGCCTTCCCAGTTATCCGGGATGCGTTGGACCACCGAGACGACCGCCGGTGCGCGGCGGGAGGTGGCCACGGATTGAAGGTAGCCGGTCCAGTCGTCCTCGGGGATGCCGTGGCGGTCGGGGGAGTCGAAGACCAGCAGCTCGATGGCGCGGTCCTCGAGGGCCAGGTGGGTGAGCAGCGTGAGGCGTTCGAGCGGGTCGATGGCGTCGAGCCATTGGTTGGCCAGCGATTCCATGCCGTGCTTCTTCATCCAGGCCTCGATGCCGCTGCGCCGCCAGATCGGTCCGGGCTGCAGGGCCAGGTCCTCGGCCACGAGGTCACGGACCTTCAGGTGCGCCTCGGGTTCGTTGATTTCCGGGGAGTCGACAAGTGCGCTGATGCGCCGCACCGAGCGCAGGGCGGTGGTCCCGGACCAGCTCACGGTGCCCTCGCCGGGTCGCATGCGCGCGCTGAGGCCCAGGGCCAGCGCGGTGCGGGTGGGCTGGGGCTCGGCCGCCACCAGCAGGAGTTCGCCGCGCGCAACGGCAAGGCTTGTGGGTTTCAGCAGGGGCAGGTGGCGTCCGGCAATGGCCAGGTTATCGGCAATGAGCACAGCTAAAGCGTAAACCGAACTGACCGGTCAGTTCAAATAGTATGGATGTCGGATTCCCCACCTCGGGGTGTGGCGCAAAACGGGCCCAACGACACGATCGGGCAACATTTCAGCGCTGACCACCACACGGGCGGGGCGGCGGGGGAGGATTGGGGGTATGGACAAGCGGTTTTGGGTTGGCGGCTATTCGCCCGACGGCGGCGGAACAAGCCTGGGCATCCGGGCCATCGGGATCCGCAACGGCGTGCTGAACGACCTGGGCCTGGCCCACGCCGCCGATTCGCCGTCGTGGCTGGCAACCCACCCGACGCTGCCGGTGCTTTATGCAGCGCTCGAACACCGCGGAGAGGTCGCCGCCTACCGCATCCTCGGCAACGACCGGCTCGAACCCCTGGGCAGGCCCGTGCGGGCCGGGGAGCTGGTGTGCCATCTGGCCGTCGCGACCGCATCCGGAACGTTGGTTGCCAGCTGCTACGGGGACGGGAAGGTGCTCGCCTACCCGATCAACCCCGACGGGTCGCTGGCGGAACCGGCGACCGCACCGGCCTCGGTCGACCCCTTTGCCGTGCCCGGGCACGAAAGGCGCGCCTCGCGGTCGCACCAAAGCACGGTGCTGCGCTCGGGCCGGGTCATCACCACCGACCTGGGCCATGATTCGGTGCGGATCTGGGACCTGGTCGCCGGGGAGCTGCAATTGCGCCAGCAGGTCGCATTGCGCAAGGGGGACGGCCCGCGGCACCTGGTGGAGCATCCCTCGGGACTCATCTATGTGGTGACCGAACACGGCGCCGAGGTCATCGCGCTGGGCGCCGATGCCACCGGGGACTACCGGGAAGTCTCCCGGAGCGCCCTGGGCGAATCGATCCGGGCCGGTGAGCATTTCCCGGCGGAGATCTCGTTGGACCTGCCCACCAATCGGCTCTACATCGGGGTCCGGGGCGCCCGGGTGATGGCGGTGCTGGGACTGAACGCAGGGCGTCCGGTCTTCCTGGGCAGCGGCCCGTGCGCGGGGGAGTGGCCCCGGCACCACCTGCACGTCGGCAACTCCCTCTTGGTGGCCAACCAGCTCTCGAACACCATCGAGGCGATCGGGCTGGACTCCGCGGACGGGCTGCCCAGCCGGCGCCTCAGCTCCCTGGCGCTGGAAAGCCCCACCTGCATCGCAGCGCAAGTGGACGTGTAGCGTGGCTGCCTGATGCGCCCGGGAAACCCGTGGTGGCGGTTGCTTGACTATTCCCATGCCGGGCGGGTCCAAGCCCGCTCGGTGTTTAGGCGACGCGCGCCGAGGGATTTCGCCGCGGGGGATCCGGGGCTCCCGGCCCTCGTGCTGCTGCCCGGTGTGTACGAGACATGGCTGTTCCTCGAACCCGCGGCCGTGGGCCTTCGGCGGGCCGGGTTCCGCGTCTTCACCGTTCCGGATCTGGGATTCAACCAGCGCTCCGTGCCCGAGTCCGCCGCCCGGGTGCGCCGGCGCCTGGTGGAACTGGGCCAAGCGCACGGCGTGGAGCAATGCGTGTTGCTGGCACACAGCAAGGGCGGGCTGATCGGCAAGCACGCGATGCTCGATGCCTTGCTGCCGCCGGAATCGGCCCTCCGACCGGAGGGACCCAAGATCCTGGGGATGGTGGCCATCAATACCCCGTTTGCCGGATCCGTTTACGCCAGGTACCTCTTTCCGCGGGCCCTGAGGCAGTTCTCGCCCGGCGATGCGGTCCTGCTCTCCCTGCAGGCCCAGGTGGAGGCGAATGGGCGGATCACCTCCATTTTCCCTGAATTCGACCCGCATATCCCCGGTGGCAGCGCCTTGGCTGGCGGCACGAATGTGCGGCTGCCGGTGTCCGGGCATTTTCGGACGTTGAAGGATCCGCTGGTGCTGGCCGCCGTGAACGAAGCGGTCGCGATACTGGCCGCCGGCCGCTGAGCGGTCCGGGCCGTACTCCGCTGGTGCGCGGGGCCCCGGGGTGCCCATAATGGGCTGTCAGGTTTTCCGCTGCCGGTGAGGGAAAAGAGATGGGTGTCCGGTGTCTTCCACGGAATCCGACCCGCGCCGAGCGGTAATTCCGGGAAGGGATGCCGGGGAGCATCGCCCCGCCGACTGGTACGAGTTGTTCTTCGACTTGGTCTTTGTGGTGGTCATTGCGGTTTCGGCGAAGGTCCTCGAACATGGGCCCACGCCGGGCGCGGTGGCCGGGTTCGTGCTGTTGTTCTTTCCGCTCTGGTGGGCCTGGGTCAACTTGATGGTCACCAACAACCTCTATGGCCGGCGTTATGCCCCCATCGGGATGCTGGTGGTGGCCGCCATGCCGGGACCGGCGGCGATGGCCGTCGCGGTCGCGGGAGGAATCTCCGACAATGCCTGGCTTTACGCCCTCGGTGCCGTCTGGATCCGGCTGGTGTTGCTGCTGATGTGGATGACGGCCACGGTCCGCGGGGCGATCCGGGTGCCGCTGTGGCGGACCCTGGGGTACAATGTGGGTACCGCCGCGCTGTGGTTGGGGTCGATCGCCGTGCCCGCTCCCTACCGCTACTGGATGTGGGCCCTCGCCGTGCTCGCCGAGATGCTGCTGCTGGTGCTGCGTGCCGGGTTCGCCTACGAGGTGTACGAGCAGGTCTCCATTCCCCACTTGCTCGAGAGGATCGGTCTTTTTGTTGTCATCGTGATCGGCGAGGCGGTGTATCTGGGGGTTACCGGGCTGATCGAGCATCCGAGCGGGGGTGGAGCCGCGGCGGCATTCTCCGGATTCGTGGCCTGCGCGTTCCTGGCCCGGGCGTTCTTCCGCTGGGGCGTGCCAACGGCGGCCGCGGGACTGGGGGACGCCCGCCTGGCGCAATCCTATGGGGTCATGCGCGATGTCGTGATGTATTTGCCCTTCCTCGTGGTCACCGCCCTGTCATTTGTCTCGGCGGCCGTCGGCATTGCCGTGGCGCATGCGCAGGATCCGCTGGACCTGGAATCCAGGGCCCTGCTCGCGATGGGTGTTGGCGGCTACTACCTATCTAACGCGTTGATTGCCCTGCGCCTCGGGCGCCCGTGGCGGCGGGTGCTGCTGGTGCTGGGATTGGGAATTGCCCTGACGGTCGTGGCCTGCCTGCTCAGCTGGGCCCTGCCCGCCTGGTGCACCTTTGCCCTGGTTGCGCTGGCCCTGGGGGCCATCGATGGGGCGAACGCGCTGCTTTCCCGGCGCTGGTACGGGGGGCGTTGATTCCGGCGTGAATGCAGAAAAGCCGCGATTTCTCGCGGCTTTTCGTCTTGGTGCGCCCAAAGGGATTCGAACCCCTGACCTTCTGTTCCGTAGACAGACGCTCTATCCAGCTGAGCTATGGGCGCATATGCAGTTGTTGGACCAGTCTTGCGACTTGACCTCGAACAACTATACATAGCTTTCGCGGGATGGTCGATCCGCGAGGTCGAATCGTGCGCGATCTCACGCTTTGCGCGCCGACCGCGCGGCAACGAGCTCGGTTTAGGGACCCGCAAGCCCCGGCCCATCGGGACATGCCGTCCTGTGTCGAACCAACCGAGGCGGGGGCGGGTGCCGGACGGCTCGAAGCAGGCCGATGCGGGTGCGAGGGAACCCGGCCCGCCGGAACGGTGAATCACGTGTGGACGGATCGATGCGTCCGACCGTGGAGCCTCGGATTCGGGGGCGCAGGGGATGCTTGCACTTGCCCAAGTTGGTGCCCCGGCGCTGGCAGGTGTCCTCCTGATTGCCGTGCCCGGCCCCGGTGTCATGTTCGTCGCGGGGCGGGCGCTGAGCCAGGGGCGCGGGAACGCGCTGGCCAGCGTCGCGGGGAACGCCTTGGGCTGCTATCTCGTGGGCCTGGTCGGCACCCTTGGCCTGGGTCCCTTGCTCGAGCGGTCCGAGCTGCTCTTCCAGGCCATCAAGAGGGCGGGCATCCTCCACCTCCTGCACCTGGGCCTCCAGGCAATGCGCCACGCGGCACCGGTCCGGCGGGACGCCCCGGCAAGGCTGCGGGCCGGTTCCCCGTGTGCAGCCCCTCGCACAGGCGTCGCGGTGGGGCTGGCCAACCCCAAAAGCCTCATTTTGTTCACCGCCGTTGTGCCGCAATCCATCGTTCCCGTTGCGGGAAGCATCGTGTTGCAGATCGCTGCCCTGGGCCTGATCCCGCTGCCGATTGGCTTGGTCGCGGACACGGCGCGGGTCCTGTCGGCGGCCAGGATCGTGCCCTGGCCGCATTGGGGAATCTCCATTGTCGGGACGGGCTCTCGGTTGCCGTTTCGGAAGGCCATCGCTGGATCGCCGGCAGGGAAAGCCGCGTGTTGGCCGTCGGCGATCCCGGTGGCGCCGCAATTCATGGCCGGGCCGAAGCCGGATGCGTTGCTCCCGGGGCGTTGACATTTGTTCCGGGTCATGGAATCTTGTATCTAGAAAGTTCGTGAGAGCGCTCACATTCAAGTTTGAGAGCGCTCTCACGGTTCGGCGAATCCCCGGCCAAGTTTGCGAAGGGTGCTCGTCGGCGCAAATTGAGAGCGCTCTCAAGAATGTTTCACCACCATGTATTCGCAGCACCACCAACGCACTCAAAGGAGTGAACGTGAAGTTCTCACGCCACACTAGAACCGCCGCGGCCGTCGCCGGGGCAGCGGCCTTCGCGCTTTTGGCCGTAGGTTGCTCAACAGGCGCCTCCTCGGCGGAGCCCGCCTCGTCGGACAACCCGGTGACCCTGACCGTCACCACCTTCGGCACCATGGGTCTTGACGACCTCTACAAGCAGTACGAATCCGAGCACCCGGGCATCACCATCGAGGCCACCAACATCGACACCGGTGGAAACGCCCTGACCGATTGGAAGACCAAGCAGGCAGCGGGCTCGGGACTCGCCGACGTGCAGGCCGTCGAGGAAGGCTGGCTGGGGCAAGTCATGGCGGTCTCCGACGCCTTCACCGATCTGGGCCAGCATGGCGCCGCCGACATCAAGGACCGCTGGGTGTCCTGGAAGATGGACCAGGCCACCGATCCGGAGGGCCGGGTCATCGGCTACGGCACCGACATCGGACCGGTGGGACTTTGCTACAACAAGGACCTGTTCAAGGAGGCCGGCCTGCCGACCGACCGGGCAGAGGTCGCCTCGCTGCTTGGCGGGGACAACTCCACCTGGGCCGACTACTTCGAGACCGGCAAGAAGTACAAGGAAGCCACCGGCAAAGCCTGGTACGACCAGTCGGGCTTCGTCTGGAATTCCATGGTCAACCAGCTGCCCGAGGGCTACTACCGGGCCGACGGAACGCTGGACGTCGAAGGCAACGCGGCATTGGCCGAACGCTGGGGCGAACTCGCCGGCGGGGCAGCGGCCGGATTGTCCGCGGGCCAGACCCAATGGGACTGGGGCAAGGGCAAGGCCTTTGTCGACGGTTCCTTTGCCACCTTCGTCTGCCCGGGCTGGATGCTCGGGGTCGTCCAGGGGCAGGTCGAGGCCGCCGGCGGAAACGCGGACTCCGGCTGGGACTTCGCCGACGTGTTCCCGGGCGGCGCCACCAACTGGGGCGGAACCTTCCTGACGGTGCCCACCCAGTCCAAGCACCCGGCCGAGGCCGCCGAACTCGCCGCGTGGCTCACCGACGCCAAGGCCCAGGTGGCCGCCTTCCAGGCCGCAGGAACCTTCCCGAGCGTGACGGCAGCCCAAGGCGATCCCGGCGTCACCGGCAGCAACGCCTTGAGCAAGTTCTTCAACGACGCCCCGGTCGGGGAGATCCTGGCCTCGCGTGCCGAGGGAGTCAAGGCCCAGTACAAGGGCCCGAACGACTCGGTCATCCAGGAGCAGGTCTTCGGCCCGGCGACCATCGCACTGGACAAGGGGACCGACGGGACCACTGCGTGGAACGACGCACTGGCCACGCTGAAGAACCTCGACCTCAAATAGGCCACCGAACGGTTCGGGGCTCGGCATGGGCACCATGCCGAGCCCGGACCCCTGGGAGAGGAAACCAATGACCAGCACCATCAGCCCGCCCTCGGGGCCGGCGCAAAAGCATGGCCCACGTGCCGGGAAAGCTCCGGCAACACCCGAAGCCGCGGAATCCCCGCGCCCCCGCAGCACGCTGCGCAGCAGGCTGGGGGCCCTGGACGTCAAGGCGTCTCCCTACCTCTACGTTGCGCCGTTCTTCATCCTGTTCGCCCTGGTCGGACTCTTCCCGCTGGTCTACACCTTCGTCGTCTCGATCAACGACTGGGACCTGCTTTCGGGTGCCGGGGAATGGGTGGGCCTGGAGAACTACGCGGCCGAGCTCACCGACCCCTACTTCTGGAATTCGCTGTTCAACACCTTCAGCATCTTCCTGCTTTCCGCCGTCCCGCAGCTGATCGCGGCAACCTTCATTGCCGCCCTGCTTGACCAGAACCTGCGCGCCAAGACCTTTTGGCGCATGGGCGTCCTGCTTCCCTACGTGGTCACCCCCGTGGCAGTGACGCTGATCTTCTCCAGCGCCTTCGACGAGAAATACGGGCTGATCAACAACCTGTTGCAGATGCTCGACATCGACCCGGTCGGCTGGAAGTCAGAGGTCCTGCCCTCCCACCTGGCCATTGCCTCGATGGTGAACTGGCGCTGGACCGGCTACAACGCGCTGATCCTGCTGGCGGCCATGCAGGCCGTGCCGCGGGACCTGCACGAGTCGGCGTCGCTGGACGGCGCAGGGGCCCTGCGCCGCTTCGTCTCCATCACGCTGCCGGGCATCCGCCCGACCATGATCTTCGTGATCATCACCGCAACCGTCGGCGGCCTGCAGATCTTCACCGAACCCAAGCTCTTCAACCCCAGCAGCTCGACCCTCGGCGGTCCCAACCGCGAATACCAAACCACCGTCCTTTACCTCTGGGACCTGGCCTTCAACCGGGGAGACTTCGGCAAGGCCTCGGCCGTGGCCTGGCTGCTCTTCTTGATCATCATCGGCGTGGGACTGATCAACTTCTTCATCTCCCGCTCCATCGCCTCGGCCGATGCGAAGCACCACGCCAAGCCCGGCCGGGCGGCCCGCCGGGCGGCACGGGAGCGCAAGTCGCGGCGCGCACACGAGCCGGCCGCCCGCCATTCGGCCGCCCATGATTCGAAGGAGGATCCGTCATGAGCACCAATACCGAGTTGTCCCCGGGGCCCGGTACCCGGACCGCGCCCGCCAAGACCCGGCGCAAACGACCCCTTGGCATCGACAGGCGGCCGGGATTCCTCACCTACGGGTTGCTGATCGCCTTCTTCCTGGGCGGGGCCTATCCGCTGTGGTGGTCGTTTGTGACAGGCTCCGGCTCCACAGGTGCCTTCGCCGGGCCGCTGCCGCCGCTCTTTCCGGGAAGCGCATTCCTCGCCAACGTGGCCGAGGTCTTTTCGACCATCGACTTCTGGGCCGCCCTGGGCAACAGCGTCATCGTCTCAAGCGTCATCACGATCTCGGTGGTCGGGTTTTCCACGCTTGCCGGCTACTCCTTCGCCAAGCTGCGCTTCCGCGGAAAATCCGGACTGATGGTGTTTGTCATCGCGACGCTGGCGGTGCCCACGCAGCTGGGCATCATCCCGTTGTTCATGATGATGAAGGAATTCGGCTGGACCGGATCGATCGGGGCTGTCATGGTCCCCACGCTGGTCACGGCGTTCGGGGTGTTTTTCATGCGCCAGTACCTGGTTGATGTCATCCCCGACGAATTGGTCGAGGCTGCCCGCGTGGACGGGGCATCCATGATCCAGACCTTCTGGCACGTCGGGGTCCCCGCAGCGAGACCCGCCATGGCGATCCTGGGGCTGTTCACCTTCATGACGGCCTGGACCGACTACCTCTGGCCACTGCTGGTGGCCCCGCAAAACCCCACCCTGCAGGTGGCCTTGAGCCAACTGCAATCGGCCAAGTACGTGGACCACACCATCGTGATGGCCGGAGCCGTCATGGCGACCATCCCGCTGCTGCTGCTCTTCGTGCTGGCCGGCAAACAACTTGTATCAGGAATCATGGCAGGAGCAGTAAAAGGCTAATGGACATCAAAAAACTTCACGATTTTTCCTGGCCCCGGGGCTTTTTGTGGGGATCGGCCACGGCCGCCGCGCAAATCGAGGGAGCCGCGCACGAGGACGGAAAGGAGGACTCCATCTGGGACGCGTTCGCCCGGGTCCCCGGGGCCATCGCCGGCGGCGACCACCTGGAAGTGGCGGTGGACCACTACCACCGCTACGCCCAAGACGTAGGCATCATGAAAGACCTTGGCCTGGATTCCTACCGGTTTTCCACCTCCTGGGCCCGGGTCGTCCCGGGTGGGCGCAGGGTCAATGCCAAGGGCCTGGACTTCTACAGCCGCCTGGTCGATGAGCTGTTGGAGGCAGGCATCCTGCCATGGCTGACCCTCTACCACTGGGACCTGCCGCAGGCGCTGGAGGAGCGCGGAGGCTGGGCCAACCGCGACACCGCCCACCGCTTTGTGGAGTATGCCGAGGCCGTCCACGGTGCACTGGGGGACAGGGTCACTCACTGGACGACCTTCAACGAGCCGCTCTGCTCCTCGTTGATCGGCTATGCGGCGGGCGAGCACGCGCCGGGCCGCAGGGAACCGCGCGCTGCGCTGGCAGCGATGCACCACCAGCACCTGGCCCACGGACTGGCAACCGCGCGGCTGCGCGAGGCGGGCGTCGAAAAGATCGGCATCACGCTGAACCTCACCAATGCGGTGCCCCACGACCCGAGCGACCCGGTGGACCTTGACGCCGCGCGGCGCATCGATGCGTTGTGGAACCGCATGTACCTCGACCCGATCCTGCACGGCACCTATCCCGCCGACCTGCTCGAGGACCTCAAGGACCACGGCTTGGCGGAACTGATCCTGCCCGGCGACCTGGAAACCATCGCCCGGCCCCTCGACTTCCTGGGCGTGAACCACTACCACGACGACAACGTCAGCGGGCATCCGGCCGACGCGGACGCGGCCCCCGCGGTGGTCCCCACCGATCGGCCCAAGAGCTCGCCCTTTGTCGGCAGCGAACACGTCTCCTTCCCCGCCCGCGACCTGCCGCTGACCGCCATGGGCTGGGAGGTGAACCCCGCCGGGCTGCGCACGCTGCTGGACCGGCTCACCGCCGACTACCCGAACCTGCCGCCGCTGTACATCACGGAGAACGGTGCGGCCTTCGAAGACGCGGTGGAACCGGACGGGAGCGTGGCCGATACCCGGCGTTCCGGCTACATCACGGAGCACATCGGGGCCGTGGCCGAGGCCATCACGGACGGAGCCGATGTCCGGGGCTACTTCGTCTGGTCGCTGCTGGACAATTTCGAATGGGCCTGGGGGTATGAAAAGCGCTTCGGCATAGTCCGGGTCGACTACGACACGCAGGAACGAACCATCAAGGACAGCGGGCTCGCCTACGCCAAGCTGATAGCGGCGAGCCGTACACTGGCATGAACCGGGTGCCGCGGACGCTTGACGCTCCGCGGCACCTCTCCGTCGCCGCGGCGGGGACACGGACTTGTCACGGAAGGGGCATGGGAGCAGCAATGGGCGATCCAGCCAAGCAGCAGCCGACCCTCGAGCTCGTGGCGGCGCGGGCGGGGGTCTCACGCGCAACCGTCTCCCGGGTCGTCAACGGATCGCCCAACGTCAAGGCCGAGGTGATCGAGCAGGTCAACAGGGCCATCGCCGAACTCAACTACGTCCCGAACCGGGCGGCACGCTCGCTGGCCAACGGACGCACCAATTCCATCGCCTTGGTGATCCCGGAGAACGCCGCCAGGTTCTTCGCCGACCCCTACTTCGCCACAGTCATCCAGGGTGCCGCGATGTACCTGGCCGACACCGAATTCACGCTCACGCTGCTCATCGCCACCGAGGCCGATCCCGCCAAGACCGGCAGGTACCTGCGTGGCGGCAACGTCGACGGTGCGCTGATCCTTTCCCACCACAGCGACGACCGCTCCTACGTGGAACTGGCCGGAGCGCTGCCGATGGTCTTTGGCGGCAGGCCCATGAGCAAGGAGACCGGCCCCGTGCACGTGGTGGACGTGGACAACGTTGCCGCCGCCGCCACCGCAACGCGAACCATCCTGGAATCGGGCCGCAGCCGGGTGGCCACGATTGCCGGTCCGCAAAACATGGGAGCCGGGCAGGATCGCCTGCAGGGCTGGCGCGAGGCCCTCGATTCCGCAGGGCTGGATGCCGACCTGGTGGAGTTCGGGGACTTCACCCCTTCCGGGGGAGAAGCCGCCATGACGGCGCTGCTCGAGCGCGGGCAACCGCTGGACGGGATCTTCATCGCCAGTGCGCAGATGGCCTTTGGTGCACTGAAGGTCTTGCATGAGCGCGGGATCCTGGTGCCCCGGGACGTCTCGATCACCACGGTGGACAACGACTCCTATGCGCAAAGCGCGTCCCCGCCGCTGACCACCGTCGCGCAGCCCGCCGAGCGCCAGGGTGCAACCATGGCCAAGTTGCTCGTGGAATTGATCTCCGGCGGGAAGGTTCCGGAACGGACCATCATCCCCACCGAGCTGATCAAGCGCGGATCGCACTAGAGTTTCCGGCCGGCTGCACAGGATCGGCGAGGAGCTCGACTGGCACTACGATACTGCCGATTGGCTGGCGCCCTGGCGGATCTCCGGGCAGAACGTGGAACTGGAATTCACGCCGTTCGGGGACAGGACGAGCCGCACCGAGCTGCTGCTCGTCGCCAGCCGCGGCCACCAATGCCTTGGGCACTTCACCGGTTCGGTGCTGGTGGAGGAGCGCCGGGTCCGGATTGACGGACTGCTCGGTTGGGCCGAGCAAATGCGCAACCGGTGGTGGGACACGAGCCCCCGAAAGGAGCTTCAACGCCCAGGCACTGCCTGGTCGAAGCCGGGGCCCGGCCCCGGCAATCCAGCTCCATGAGTTGGATTCGGATGCGTCCGCGGCCTTTTCGTGAAGCCATTGGCCGCCCTCGAGGTGGCGCCACGGACCGCTTTTGACCGGCAGATGACCGCGAGGCAAGTCGCGCACGGGCGCGGTGGGTCGAGTCGATCCAGAAGGGCCTGTTAAGCAAGGACAACAGCGCCACTTGGGTCGGCAACGCCCGGGGAATGGACGGTGGATAGGATTTCCGGCGCGACGGCAGCCGAAAACAGTCCAACATCGTGACCGTGTCGTGGCTTTCCCGGCGGGTCGTCGGTAGCGACGCCCGGGGTATGGCCAGGGCTGGAGGAAATGCGAAAGGCCACGATTTCTCGTGGCCTTTCTTCTTGGTGCGCCCAAAGGGATTCGAACCCCTGACCTTCTGTTCCGTAGACAGACGCTCTATCCAGCTGAGCTATGGGCGCATATTCTGTTTTCGGTACCAACCTCGCGGTTCGACCTCGAATAACTATACAGACGAATGCCTGCCACGCAAAATTCGGGGGAGTGAACGGTGGGCCGTCTTCGGGTGGCGTTGCATGAAGTATACCGGTCTACGTGTCCTTCGTCACTTTTGTGGTTTGATGGGGGAGGGGCAATGCCCGTGAAGCCGGGCTTTTCGTTGAAGCTAAACCAAATTTGCGAAATTTTTGGGATCCGGGTCACATGGGCCCGCGATTTCCGCCCAATAGCATCGAATTATTGCAAATTCAGCCCAATGGAGGGAATGGACATGAGCGAGAGCTCGGACCAGAAGGTCATCGACGCAGCACCGACCACGCACGCAAAGCTAGCTGCTTGGGTGCAGGAAGTCGCGGAACTGACGAAGCCTGACCGTGTCTATTGGGTGAATGGCACGCAGGAGGAAAACGATCGACTGACCGCCGAGCTGGTTGAGAGCGGAACGCTGAAGAAGCTGACCGACCCTTCGTTCCCCAACTCCTTCGCTGCCTTCTCCGACCCCAAGGACGTTGCCCGCGTCGAGGAGCGTACCTTCATCTGCTCGGAAGACGAGAAGGACGCCGGCTTCACCAACAACTGGGAAAACCCGGTCAAGATGAAGTCGATGCTCAAGGGCCTGTTCGACGGCGCCATGCGCGGCCGCACCATGTACGTCATTCCGTTCGTCATGGGCCCGCTGGATGCCGAGCAGCCGCAGTACGGCGTGGAAATCACCGACTCGGCCTATGTTGTCGCCTCCATGCGCATCATGGCACTCATCGGCGACAAGGTCCTGCGCCAGATCGAGGCAGAGGACGCATTCTTCGTCCCCGCACTGCACTCGGTCGGCGCCCCGCTGGCCCCCGGGCAGGCGGATGTGGCTTGGCCGTGCAACGAGGACAAGTGGATCGTGCACTTCCCGGAAGAGCGCTCCATCTGGTCCTACGGTTCGGGCTACGGCGGAAACGCACTGCTGGGCAAGAAGTGCTACGCGCTGCGCATCGCCTCGGTCATGGCCCGCGACGAGGGCTGGCTGGCCGAGCACATGCTCATCCTCAAGCTGACCAGCCCGGAAGGCAAGAGCTACAACATTGCAGGGGCTTTCCCCTCTGCCTGCGGCAAGACCAACCTGGCCCTGCTGGATCCGACCATCGAGGGGTGGAAGGCCGAGACCCTGGGCGATGACATCAACTGGATGCGCATCGGCAAGGACGGCGAGCTTCGCGGCGTCAACCCGGAATACGGCCTGTTCGGCGTGGCTCCGGGCACCGGTTGGTCCAACAACCCCAACGCCATGAACGCCATCACCAAGGGCAACTCGATCTTCACCAACGTTGCACTCACCGACGAAGGCGGCGTGTGGTGGGAAGGCATGACGGACGAGGTCCCGGCACACCTGATCGACTGGTTGGGCAACGACTGGACCCCTGAGTCCGGTCGAGTCGCGGCACACCCGAACTCCCGCTTCTGCACCCCGATCGACCAGGTCGACATGCTCTCGCAGGAGTACTACAGCCCGGACGGCGTGGAGATCCACGCGATCCTCTTCGGCGGCCGCCGCAAGACCACCATCCCGCTGGTCACCCAGGCCCGCAGCTGGGCCCACGGCATCTTCATGGGTTCGACCCTGTCCTCGGAAACCACTGCCGCTGCAGCCGGTGCCGTGGGCGTGGTCCGCCGCGACCCGATGGCCATGCTTCCGTTCATCGGCTACAACGCCGGCGACTACCTGAACCACTGGGACTCGATCGAGTCCAAGGCTAACCCGGAGCGCCTGCCCAAGATCTTCCTGGTCAACTGGTTCCGCCGCAACGCCGACGGCGGCTTCGCCTGGCCCGGGTTCGGTGACAACTCCCGCGTGCTGAAGTGGGCCATCGAGCGCATCGAGGGCAAGGCCGACGCCGTGGAGACCCCGATCGGCTTCGTACCGACCGGCGACTCGATCGACCTGACCGGCCTGGACCTGACCCCGGCAGACGTCGAGGCCGCCGTGGTCGTCGACAAGGGCGAATGGGCCACCGAGCTGGCAAGCATCGAGGGGTGGTACGCCAAGTTCGGCGAGGCGCTTCCCGCATCGCTGCGCGCCGAGCTTGATGGCTTGAAGGAGCGCTTGGAAGCCTAGCGTTCCCGGCACGGCAACCTTCGAGAAGGGCCCCGCTGCCATCACCCGCCACCCGGTTACGGGATGGTTGGGGGATGGCCGGCGGGGCCCTTCCGTTTCCCCTTCCAGGGTCCCGGCGTCGGCCTCATCGCCAGAGGTCGGGCATGGTTTCGACAGCAAAATGCGTGGCTGCTGGACCAATCCCCTAGGGGATGTGTCAGGATGAAAGCATGATTCTTGCGCGTTTGATCCTCGGGCTCTTGAGTTTGGCGCCCATGACCGGGTATGAACTGAAGAAGCACTTCGACTCGTCCATCAATCACTTCTGGAATGCCGACAAGGCGCAGATCTATCGCACACTGGCCCAATTGGTAAAGGACGGGCACGCCACCGTCACCACCGTTGCCCAGAAGAATTACCCGGACCGCCAGGAACACCACATCACCGACGCCGGGCGCGAGGCCCTGGTGGAATGGCTGGGCGGCGAGGTCACCGCGCACACGCCCCGCGAGCCGTTCCTGGCCCGGGTGTTCTTTGCCGCCGAACTCGACCGAGAGTCGGTGCTCGAACTGATCCGGGCCCGGCGCGAGGCCACGCAGGAAGTGCTGGACGACTACCTCTCCCAGCGTGAGGACATTGACATGCGCGCAGCAGCGGACCGCCGCAGCTTCCTGATGGCAGCAACCCTCGACAACGGAATCCGGCATGCGGCCGCCGAGCTTGAATGGCTGGATGCCGTGACGGAGTACCTGCCATGAGCGAGCACGAGGGCGCCTCCGGCGGCGACGCGGGAGCCGACGAGGAATTCGTGGACCGCTCGCTGTCCGACGAAAACTCGGAGCCCGCCCCGGAGGACGGGGCAGGCCAGGCCTCCCGGGCCGACAAGCCGGCCCGGGAAGCCAACCCGAAACGCGCGCCCAAGGACCACCGGCCCCGCCCCGAACCCGGGCAGGACAAGGGCACCGCGAAGGACGAGGCGAAGCCAGCAGCCGAAGCGGACGCGGTTCCGGCCGGCGGCCCGGCGGACCCGAAGCCCCCGGAGCGCCGGCCGCAGGTTCCGGCCAAGGAAAAGCCCGCGCGCCCGGCCAAGGCGCCACGGCAACCCCGGCCGACGGTCCCGCACGCCCGCACCGAGCCGCAGGGAACGGCGGCACCGGCAGCAGCCACCGTCTCGGCCAAGCCCGCAGGTCCGCGCGACCCGGGCGGCTACCCGGAGTTTCATGCGCCCACGCGTGCCCGCCGCGACGGCAAGCCGGCCCAGACCATCGTGTTCCTGCACGGCGGAAACGTGGCGAACTGGACCTGGGACCCGCAGGTGCGGGCCTTCGGCGACTACGAGGTGCTCACCCCGCACCTTCCCGGGTTCGGTGCACGCGCCCAGGAAGACTGGGCGGGCCTGGACAGCGCAGCCGACGACGTGGCCGCGGTCATTGCCGACGAGGTCTCCAACGGCGGCGCCCACCTGGTGGGCCTGTCCCTGGGTGGCGTCGTGGCACTGCGCGTGCTGGCCCGGCACCCCGAGCTCGTCGAGTCCCTGCTGATCTCCGGGGTCCCGGCCGCCGGGGTCTCGGCCTCGATGCGCACCATGAGCCGGATGCAGCTGCGCCTCTTCGGCAGCGAATGGTACTGGCGCTTCCAGGCCGGCGCCTATGGCATGGTTGCCGACGAGAAAGACCTGTTCACCGAGCACGGCACGCACCTGCGGGCCGACAACATGCGCGCCATCATGGACGAGGTCGACCCCGGCGGCGTCCCGGCCAAGCTCGGGGACTACAAGGGCCCGGTGCTGGTGATTGCCGGCGGCAAGGAACCCAAGCTGGTGGCCAAGTCCTTCCCGGTGCTGGCCCGCGCGCTGCCGCAGGCCCGGTTCCGCACCGCTGCCGGCATGCACCACCAGTGGAACATCGAGGACCCGATCCTCTTCAATGCGACCGTGCGCGCCTGGGTCGAAAAGGGCACCGCACACCCGCGGTTGCAGGAGCCCGGGCAGTAGACGGCACGCAAGGACGAAACAAAAGGACCGGAGTCGTTGCGGGACGTTCCCTGCAATGACCCCGGTCCCTCGGCCTCCCGGGAAACGGGTTCCCTAGCCGATCATGATGTCCATGCCGGGGCCTGTGCCGGTCCCCGTCAGGAAGAACACGGTCAATACCAGCACCCAAAGCACCCAGAAGACCAGCGTGAACGGAAGAAGGCGGGCAATGATGGACCCGATGCCTGCTTCCGGCTCGTATCTACGCAGGAACCCAAGGACAACCACCAGATACGGATTCAACGGAGTCAACACCTGGGTTGCGGAATCGCCGACACGGAAAGCCGCCTGGATGAAACCGGCCTCGTAGCCGATCAGGGCGAACATTGGGATGAACACGGCGGCAATCAGCGTCCACAGGGAAGACCCCGAGCTGATCAGGAGGTTTAGGATCGAGACGACGACGATGAATGCGATGATGGCGCCGTAACCGGTGAAGTTCATGTCCTTCAGCATCTGGGCCCCGTTGAAGGCAACCCATGAGGCAAGACCGGACCATGTGAACAACGCCAGGAACTGGGCGAGGATGAACGCCACGATGATGAAGGACACCGCGTCCTTTACGGCCTGGCCCATCATTTCCACGACGGACTGGATATTGGTGATCAATCTAAGACGCGCCCCATAGACGATCGAGGGTGCCAGCAATACGCAGAACACGATGAAGATGACCGAACTCAGCAGCGGCGACTTGGGCAGGAATTCGCCGGCCTCGTTACGCAGCGGTGCGCCCCCTGGAATCGACAAGGCCAAGACCAGGCCGACGACGGCCAACAGTGCCAGCCCCGCCCAGCGCAGTGCGGATTTCTCGGCGGCGGTGACTTCCGTGTTCGCGTCCTCGGAGACCATCGAATTCACGCCCACTCCGGCGCGGTTCAGCCGTGGCTCGAGCACCTTGTCGATGACCAGGCCTCCGGCGATCGTCAGCACGCCGGCCAAGACGATGTTCAGCAGCAGGTTCGACACTGCCGTCACCGGCAGCACCATGTCCGCGACCGGGGCGGCTGCGGCATTGGAGATGCCTGCCAGCAACGCATCCGTGGAGGTGACGAACGGGGTGCAGCTGAATGCCGCCAGCCCGATGGCATAGGACCCAAGCAGGCCGGCCACGGGGTTGCGCCCTGCGGCGCGGAAAACCATGGCCGCTATGGGCGGGATTACCAGGATCGAGGCATCGGACATGATGTGGGCGCACAACGCCACCAAAGCCATGACGTACGGCAACGCCCACCCCGGGGCGCGGCCCAAAGTCGATTTGACCAGGACCAGCAACAGCCCGGTGCGTTCGGCGACCCCGACCGCCAGCAACAAGGTGACCACAACGCCCAAGGGCGGGAACCCGATGAAGTTCTGGACGGCGGTGGTCATGAGCCACACGATGCCTTCGCCGGTGAAAAGCCCCTTGACCAAGGTTGGTGTCTCGGCTCCCGGCAGCGTGGTGCTCACATTGAACCAGGAAACCACGGTGGAAATGATCCCGATGGCCAGGAAAAGGTAAAGGAAGAGCGCGAAGGGTTCGGGCAGCTTGTTGCCAACGCGTTCTATATGGTCCAATGCCCCTGCGCCGAACTTCTTCTTTCCGGCCCGGGGCTTGGTTGGTGGCTTCTTGCTCATCAGGGTGCTCATGCCACGGCCCCTGCCGGCACGCCGACGCGGCTGTCCTTGACGATGCGACCCTTGGCCATGACGAGCTCGATGTTCTTGGCATTGGCTAAGGCATGGATGGACGTCAAGGGATCAATACTTGTCAGGACCAAGTCCGCTTCCTTCCCGACCTCGACAGAGCCGACCCGGTCCTCCAACTGCAGCAGCCGTGCCGCGTTGAGGGTTCCGGCGACCAGGGCATCCATCGGCGACATGCCGAAGTCCACAAGGAGGCCCAACTCGGTGAGGTTGGTGCCGTGCGGGGAAATCCCTGCGTCGGTTCCCATGGCCACCTTGACTCCGGCGGATATGGCATTCGAAACGCAGCCGTAGAGGCTTTTCTGTAGGCGCTGCTTCTTTTCAACCGCGTAGGAAGCGGCAGTCGCCGGGTCTGCTGGGACCGTTGCCGTGCTGAGGGTTGGCACCAGGAAGCTGCCTTTGTCGAGCATAAGCTCGATCGCCTTTTCATCGATCTCATAGCCGTGCTCGATGCTTCGCACACCGGCAACCAGGGCATTGGAAATGGAACGAGCAGACTGGGCATGGGCAGCAACGGGCACGCCGTGGCTTCCGGCCTCGTCGACCACCGTGCGCATTTCGGCGATGTTCAGGCCGTCGTGCCATGGGGTGTCGCGCGGGGACCACACGCCGCCGCTGGCCATCACCTTGATGACCTTTCCGCCCAGGCGCATGACCTCGCGGGTGTTGCGCAAGGCCTCATCCGTCCCGTCGGTCAGGAATCCGATGTCCCCGTTCGGGGAAATCGCGGAGCCCTGGTTGAAGCCGCAGCAGGTGCGAAAATCGCCGTGGCCGCCAGTGGGGCCCAGCGCACGGTAAGCGAAGATGATTTCCGGTCCCTCGACGAGTCCGCGCTCGACGGCCACCTCGGTTGCCATGTCTATGCCGCCCAAGTCCCGGACGGTGGTGACCCCGGCGTCAAGGGTGGCGCGCAGCAGCGGAATCGCTGCGTAGTAACCAAAGCGCGGAGGCAGGTGCAGCATTTCGGTGCCGCTGAACAGGCCGGCGGACATGGCCAAATGGACGTGGGAATCGATGAATCCTGGGAGAAGGACCTGTCCACGTCCGTCAATGCGGATCGCATCGGTATCGAAGATCGGTGCATGTGCGTCCGGGCCAACCCATTCGATTTCGCGGCCCCGCACCACTACGGTGTGCATTTCCACCGGGGCAGTCCCCGTGCCATCGATAAGGGTGACGTGTTCAAATACCGTTTGCAGCTGCTGCAACTTTCCTCCATGTGCGCTGTGCCATAATTTCAACTAAACGTAAGGAGATAGACATGACTTTTCTCCAGAATGCAGGAAAAAGATACTATGGCGAAAAATTTGCAGAAAATTGATGGCATCTCCGAAAGTGACCTGGAACTCGTCAACGCCCTGCAGCTGGCACCGCGAGCCAGCTGGAGCGAGCTGTCGAAGGTCCTGGATGTGCATGCAACCACACTCTCACGCCGCTGGGACCGCATCGCGGAGGCCGGACTGGCTCGCATCTCCACCTCCCCGGGCCATGGCAGCGCCACGCAACTGGAAATGGCATTCGTGGAGCTGACATGCAGAAACAGCCAGGTCGCGCAGGTCGCTAACGAACTTTTCATGGACCACCGGGCCATGACCGTCCAGTTCATTGCAGGGTCTGCTCACCTCTTGGTGACGGTTGCCGCTCCCGGGGGCTCACTGGCGGACTTCCTGATCACCACCATTGGGTCCATGGACGGAGTGCTGCACTACTCGGTGCGCACGGTGACCGGCCAGTTGGTGGAAGCCAGCAAATGGCATTTTCGTGCATTGCCGGCGGCTACGGTGCGCACGCTTCGAAGCATTTCCTCCAGCGCCGGTTCCGCTCGCGAAGACCGCAACGTTGTGATGGATGAAGCCGACCGCGCGGTGGCGTGTTCCTTGAGCACCAACGGGAGGATGGGCTTCAGGGAAATCGGCGATCGCGCCGGAATCTCCGCGACGGCCGCGGCCCGACGCGTCAACCGGCTGATAACGGGGAACTTTATCAATGTACGCTGCGATCTGGTGCGTCACGGGCTGGGACGCAATGTCAGTGCCGTGTTTTGGGGAACCATGTCGCCGGAGGCCATGCTTCTTATTGACCGAGATCTCGGGGCTGAAATACCGGAACTCCGGATCATGATGGCTGTCACCGGCGCGCACAACATCCACATGGTGGTCTGGCTTAACAGCCCAGCCGATTCGTTGGCCATCGAGCGCAAGATCCTGCGTGCCGTTCCCGGTCTGACCATCGATGACCGGCGGATCGTCCTAAGGACATTCAAATACAACGGTGCAAGGATCACCGAGTCCGGGGTCTTTGGCGACGTGGTTCCCGTGGGGTATTGAAACGAAACGCGAAGGCCGCCACCGAGTGATCGGTGGCGGCCTTCGCCCCCCAAGCGGGTTCCGCTGATATGCCTATCGTCGCGGGACCCGCGGATTCCGGGCCGTTAGGCTGCGAGCCACAGGTCGGGTCCGAAGACCTCGTAGTGGATGTTGGTGGCCGGGATGCCGGCCTCGATGGCCTGCGAGCGGACCGCGCGCATGAATGGCAGCGGGCCGCACAGGTACAGGCGGGCATCGGCCGGAAGTTCCAGGTTGGCCAGGGACATGTAGCCCTCGGTGGCTTCGGTGCCTTCGGCCTTGGCATTGATGTCCTCGAGCCACAGCTTCAGTTCGGCGTTGGGCAGGGAATCGACGGATTCGAGCATCTGCTCCTTGAGCGCCCAGGCATCCTCGTTGGCCTCCGCGTGCAGCACCATGACCTGGCGGTCCGAGCCCGCCGCGGCCAGGGTGGCCAGCGCGGAGGCGCTCGGGGTGCAGCCGATGCCCGCGGTGGCCAGGATGATCGGGGCGCCGGTGGTGTCGATGACCAGGTCGCCGTAGGGGTTGGAAAGCTCGATGACGTCCCCGACGTTCAGGTGCTGGTGCATGAACGGGGAGACCTCGCCGCCGCCGTCGAATTTGGTGGTGATCACGCGCTCGGTCGTGGAGGTGACCGAATCGCTGAGGGTGTACTGGCGGCACTGGCGCAGTCCGTCCAGCAGCGGGACCCGCACCGAGACGAACTGGCCGGCCTTGGCCACCGTCACCGGGGTGTCGTCCGCCGGGACGAAGCGGAAGGTGACCGAACCGGTCCCGGCAGCTTCCTTGGCCACGAGCTTCCAGTCGGTCCAGATCTTGTCGTTGGCCTGCTGCGCGTAGAGGCCCTTTTCGATCTTGACCAAGGCGTCGGCCATGAGCCAGTAGACCTCGGACCAGGCCTCTGCGACCTCGGGGGTCACGGCCTCGCCCAGGTCGTCGACGATGGCGGCAAAGAGGTGCTCGTAGACGATGGCGTACTGTTCCTCGACGATGCCCAGCGAGGTGTGCTTGTGGGCGATGCGGGAGAGCACCGCCTCGGGCAGGGTGCCGGGGTTGTTGACCAGGTGGGTGGCGAAGGCGGCGATGGAGCCGGCCAGGGCCTGCTGCTGTGCACCGTTCTTCTGGTTGGCGCGGGAGAAGAGTCCGTCAAGGAGTTCCGGGCGGGCCGCGAACATCCGGTCGTAGAACTTCGGGGTGATGTGGGAGATCCGCTCGCCAATGATTGGCAGCGTGGCTTCGATGACCGGGCGGGACTTGTCGGAAAGCATCTTGTGGCTCCTTGACGAAGGGTGGCTCTTATCTTGCATCTGTCATGCAAGATTGATACTTCATTTCTACATGGCGTAGAAGTTTGATGCAAATCGGCCCGTCAATTTCGTGAAGAAGGGTGTCATTTCGGGGGCATTGAACCCCCGTGCCCGCGCGCCCGCGCAATGCCCCTGACACCGCTACAGGGCCCGGAAATCGGGGCTCTGGTGGTCAGGGCATGGCGGGGAAAGGCAGTGGTGCCTTGGTGGAAATGGAGGTGAGATCCTCGACACTGAGCAGGTCCAGCTCCGCGTAGAAGGCCTCGCGGGCCCGGCGCAGGGCGCTGCGCAGCTTGCACGCGGCAAGCAGCGGGCAGGGGACACCGGCCTCGGAGATGCAGTCGACAACATCCTCGCGGAGATCGAGATCGCGCATCAAGGTGCCCACGCGCAGCTCCAGGCCGCGGCCGGTGATCTGCGATCCGCCGTAGCGCCCACGCGCCACATCCAGGGCACCGCGGTTGCGCAGCTCAACGACGGCCTTGGCCACGTGGTTGTAGGGCACGCCGATCTGCTCGGCGATGTCCTTGGTGGTGACCTGCTGGTCGCGACGGGAGCCGAGAAACATCAAGGTGCGCAGGCACACGTCTGCATAGGCGCTGAGTTTCACGTGTTCCATTCTCGCAGGTGTTGGAAACCTGCGCCGTGATCCATGCCTCCGTCAGCCGGCGCCCACCCGGTATTGCTCCCGCAACCGCTTCGATCGTGTGTCCCGGTCCCGGTGATCCTGCTCCGCCTTCAGCTTCGGGCGGCCCCGCTCCCGCCGCGCGGCCGAATACCGGCAACCTCCCGCTCGGGGCGGAAACCTGGCAGCCGTTCATGGACCTGTGGCCCGGAACCGGGGGACCGGTTCCGGGCCACAGGCCGGAAAGCAAACAGGCGGGGTTAGGCCCAGACCTGGATCTGGCCGCCCTCGGCACTGGGCTCGGAGAACTCCCAGATCCCGGTTTCCGGATCCGGTGCGGTGTAGGGCTGCACGATGGCTACCGAACCGCCGTTGCGGTGCTCGGCCAGCACATGCACGGCGTCCGTGGCGTCATCCAGCAAGGTGACATCCGAGACGAAGGCCACGGCGTTGAACGATTCGCGCTGGTCCTGCAACAGCTGGACGAGATCGGCCATCATGACCTCGGCGTCGATGTCGGCTTCCGGGTCGTCGAGGTCCTCGGTGGGCTGGACGGCCAGCAGGCGCAATTCCGGCTCGGCGTTATCCTCGGTGGCCGGTTCCACGGCGATGGCGAAGGGCAGGAAGACGCCCTGTTCCTCCAGCTGTTCGCGGGCCACGCCCAGGGCGGTGCCCAGGACCTTGTTCAGCTCGGCCTGGGCGGCCTCGTCGAGTTCGGCGATCTTGTTTTCGGGGGTGCTCATGCGTTGCTCCTGACGATTGAGAGGACCTGGTTGCGGATGGATTCCATGGTCGCGGTGTCTATTGCTTCCCCGTTGTAGCGGAGGAAGGGTTCGGTGTTCGAGGGGCGCAGGTTGAACCAGTACGACCCGTCGGTGGCGGCCACGGTGGTGCCGTCCATGCGGGTGACGGTGACCGGACCGTCGGTGAATTCCGCCAGCACGCGGGCCACGGCCCCGGCCTTGTCCTGGACCTCGGAGTTGATCTCGCCGGAGGAAACGTAGGGCTCGTACTCGGCGGCGAACTCGCTCAGCGGGGTGTCCTGGTGGCCCAGCGCAGCCAGCACGTGCATCGCCGCGAGCATGCCGGTGTCCGCGTTGTAGAAGTCGCGGAAGTAGTAGTGGGCGGAGTGCTCCCCGCCGAAGACCGCGCCCTCATCGGCCATGACGGCCTTGATGAAGGAGTGCCCCACGCGGGTGACCACCGGGCGGCCGCCGGCGGCGGTGACGGCCTCGGGCACGGCGCGGGAGGTGATCAGGTTGTGGATGATCACCGGGGTGTCCTCGCCCGCGGCCCGGGCCCGGGCGATCTCGCGCACCGCGACCAGGGCGGTGATCGCCGAGGGGGAAACCGGCTCGCCCTTTTCGTCGATCACGAAGCAGCGGTCGGCGTCCCCGTCGAAGGCCAACCCGATGTCGGCGCCGTGCTCGATGACCGCCGCCTGCAAATCGCGCAGGTTTTCCGGCTCCAGCGGGTTGGCCGGGTGGTTGGGGAAGGTGCCGTCGAGTTCGAAGTACATCTCGATGATTTCCAGCGGCAGCCCCGGCAACAAGGTGTCGCCGAGCACCGCGGGGGTAGTGAGCCCGCCCATGCCGTTGGCCGCATCCACCACGACCTTCAGCGGGCGGATGCTTGAGAGGTCGACCAGGTCGCGCAGGTAGGCGGCGTAGTCCGCCAGCACGTCGGCCTCGGTGACGGTGCCCTCGGGGGCCTCGGTGGACACCGGCAGGCCCTCGTCGAGGTAGGACTGGGCCAGGTCGCGGATGTCGAAGAGCCCGGTGTCCGAGGAGACCGGGACGGCACCGGCCTTGGCCATCTTGATGCCGTTGTAGGCGGCGGGGTTGTGGCTGGCAGTGAACACCACCCCGGCGCAGCCCAGCGAACCGGCGGCGAAGTACAGCTCGTCGGTGGAGATCAACCCGAGCATCTTGGGGTTGGCGCCGCGGTAGGCTGCACCGCGCGCGAAGGCAGCGGAAAATTCGGGGGAGGAGGGGCGCATGTCCCCGCCGACCAGGACGTCCTGTCCGGACAGGCCCAACACGTCGACGAATGCGGCGCCAATGGCCTCGACCGCCTCGGCGGTAATGGTGGCCCCGACAATGCCGCGCACGTCGTAGGCCTTGAAGGACTCTGAAAGATCGATTTCCACACTCACACCCATGAGCTTATCCGGTTGGTCCGTCCCGCCGGGAAATTGGCGCAATGAAGGTGAGTAGCGACATAGGGGCGGCGTTTGCCGCCGGTGGGGGCAAGTGTCGGTGGACACTGGAATACTGGGGGCCATGGATGCCTACACACCCAGCATTGATTCGGACTTGCGCTCCGCTGCCACCTCCATCCTGCGTTCCCTGGTCGGCCGGGACGATGCGCAGTTCCACGACGGCCAGTTCGAGGCCATTGAGGCCCTGGTGGCCGGCGGCCGCCGGGCACTGGTGGTGCAGCGCACCGGCTGGGGAAAATCCGCCGTGTACTTCGTGGCCTCGCTGCTGCTGCGGGCCCGCGGAGCCGGTCCCACGTTGATCGTCTCCCCGCTGCTGGCGTTGATGCGCGACCAGGTCGCCGCCGCCTCCCGGGCAGGGGTGCGGGCCGAGGCCATCAACTCCGCCAACGCCCTGGACTGGCAGTCGATTGCCCAGAAGCTCGACAACGACGAGCTGGACGTGCTGCTGGTGTCCCCGGAGCGGCTGAACAACCCGGTCTTCCGCGACACCCAGCTGCCGGCGCTGGTGGCACGGATGGGCCTGCTGGTCATCGACGAGGCGCACTGCATCTCCGACTGGGGCCATGACTTCCGTCCCGACTACCGCCGCATCAAGGACCTCATCCAGGCGTTGCCGGGCAATGTCCCGGTGCTGGCCACCACCGCCACGGCCAACGAACGGGTGGTCCACGACGTGCAGGAGCAACTGGCCGTGGGAGGCACCGAGGTCTTCACGCTGCGCGGCTCGCTGGCCCGCGAGTCCCTGCGCCTGGGCGTGCTGCGCCTGGCCTCGCCGCGCTCGCAGTTCGCCTGGCTGCTGAGCCACCTGAACGACTTCCACGGCTCGGGCATCATCTACACACTGACCGTCTCCGCGGCCGAGGACATCACCCGGCTGCTGGCCGAGGCCGGGCACAAGGTGCTCGCGTACTCGGGTCGCACCGACACCGAGGAACGCCACCGCGCCGAAACCGCGCTGAAGAACAACGAGGTCAAGGCGCTGGTGGCCACCAGCGCGCTGGGCATGGGCTTTGACAAGCCGGACCTCGGGTTTGTCATCCACGTCGGGGCACCCAGCTCACCGGTGGCCTACTACCAACAGGTGGGCCGTGCAGGTCGTGGCAGCATCAACGCCGACGTCCTGCTGCTTCCGGGCCCGGAGGACCGAGAGATCTGGCGTTACTTCGCCACCAGTTCCATGCCGGACCAGCAGAAGGCCAACGCCGTGCTGCAGGAACTCGCCGCCACGTCCGGGCCGCTGTCGGTGCCCGCACTCGAGGCCCGGGTCAACATCAAGCGCACCCCGCTCGAGCTGCTGCTGAAGGTGCTGGCCGTGGACGGCGCGGTGGAGCGGGTCTCCGGAGGGTGGATCGGTTCCAATGCCCCGTGGTTCTATGATGCCGAACGCTACACCCGGGTGGCTGCCGCCCGCGTGGCCGAGCAGAACGCGATGCTCGACTACGAAAACCTGAAGACCTGCCGCATGGAATTCCTCTCCCGGGCCCTGGATGACCCGGCCGCTGCCCCGTGTGGTCGCTGCGACAACTGCGCGGGTGTCTGGTTCAGCGATGACATCCAGGCCTCCGCCAAGGACTCGGCGCAGACTGCCCTGGGCAGGGTTGGGGCCCTGGTTGAGGCACGTCGGATGTATCCCGGCGGCATGGAAAAACTGGGTGTTCCGCTCAAGGGCAAGATCAAGCCCGAGTTCCAGGCCGAGGACGGACGGGCCCTGGCCCGGCTGACCGACCTGGGCTGGGGCGGCCGGTTGCGTGCCCTGCTCGAAAGCACGGACGAGCCGGATGCACCGGTGCCCCAGGCCATGCTCGATGCCTGCGTGAAGGTGCTCAGCGAGTGGAAATGGTCGACCAGGCCAGTCGCGGTGGTCTCCATGCCCTCGCGGTCCCGCCCGCAACTGGTCGGATCGTTTGCCCAGGGCATTTCCACCATCGGCCGGCTGCCGTACCTGGGGCAGCTGGAATACCGGGACCATGGGCCGCGCGGCGGCTCGGGCGGCAACTCGGCCTTCAGGCTCGCCGCGGTTTGGGACCAATTCGTGGTTCCCGCCGAAATGGCCGAGAAGTTGGCCGGCGCCCCGGGCCCGATCCTGCTCCTCGACGACCTGGCCGACAGCCGGTGGTCGATGACCGAGGCGGCCAGGATCCTGCGTGAGGCCGGGGCCCCCGGGGTGCTTCCCTTTGTGCTGGGCGTGGCCGGCTAGCCGCATTCGCCAGGCGGCACGTTTCCGAAGTTTTCGGTCCGTGCCGGCAGGGTGGCGGTCCGCGGTAGGATTCGTGGCCGGCAGCGGTGTTTATGCGCTCGCGCTGCTCCTAAGAATGGGGCCAACGCAGAGTCATGAATGCGTTTGCCACAATCCAAGGAAGTGTTGCTATGGCTGAATACATGGACGTCCACAACCACATGCAGGGCTTGTCCGCAGCGGACCTCAAGGCCGCTCACGGGGCCGATCTCGCCTTCCATGGCGAGGAAGGCGTGGAGTTCAAGAGGGCGTGGGCCGACCCGGTCAGCGGGAAGATCTTCTGCCTCTCCGAAGGCCCCTCGGCCGAGCCGGTCCAGCGGCAAAAGTGAATTCGGGGGACTCGGGTCGCGTTGCCACTGGCTATCTATCAAGCGGCAACGCGACCCGATTGCCCATTCAACAGATCTGGAGGCGGACACCCGCCTCCGAGCGGTCTGCTATTTGGGGAGAAGCGGCCGATGGAACATGGCCTGCGGGTCCGGGCAAGGACAATCTTTGGTCCTTGCAACTTAGCGCTGGGTCTCGCCGGGCCGTAGGCTAGAGATATGGAAATACTGCTTTGGGTCGTCGTCCCGCTGCTCATTCTCGGACTTGCGTGGATGGGGCTGAAGAAGCTGCGCATCAAGAACTCGGCCGAGGTTTCTGCTGCAATCACCCCGGAATCGGCGCAGGCCGCCGCCGCGCACCTGACCGGGGAAGGACACCGAGCCGTCTACAAGTCCCTGGCCCAGGGCGATTTCATGGCCGCGGTGCAAAACTACAAGGCCATGACCGGGGAAGGATACAAGGCCAGTATCATTGCTGTGCGAAGCCTGGAGCGTTTCCCGCAGGTCCGCAAGGAACCAGACCTCGGACCCACCATTTCCCAGCAGCTCGAGGCCGAACGCGAGGCGGCCAAGGCCGCGGAGCCCCAGAACCCGCAGGAGCAGGAGTCGAACGCGGCGACCACCATCCCGAGCGAGCCCGTCCTGCCCAACGACTCCGCTCCCACTTCCGCGAATGAGCGGAACCTTGAGGACGCATGGGTGGTGCCCAGCGAATGGGCAGAGGAATTCGGAAGCGAAGCGGAACGGACCTCGACGCAATTCAAGGTCTCGTACCTGGTGGACGGGGAATCCAGGGAATTCGCCAGCGAGGACCTGCCGCCGGCAGAGTACGACCAGTTCCTGTCGCTGGTTCGGGACGATGACCTGCCCGGGGCCGCGGGACTCATTGCCAAGCATTCGGGCCTGGAACAGGCCGAGATCCTGAAGATGCTTGCGGCGTCCCCATTGGGCGGAGGCCAGGCCTCAACCGCAAACATTGCCGACTTCAGCTTCGAGGGGCAGGGACCGGACGGAGCGGTGAAATTCAGCATCAACGACCTGGTGGAACCCGAGCGGTCGGAACTGCTCGACCACTTGCGCCTGGGTGAGCTGGACGAGGCCACCACCATCGTCGTCCGCCACACGGGCCTGCCCGATGAAATGGTGCGAACCCTGCTCAACGCATTTGGGGACGGCGACAAGTAGTTCCCGCTGCGGGATCCCCGAGGGGACCGCTTGAGGCCGCGTGCACTTGGCTTTCCGAAGGGGCCGGGTATACGCGGTTTTTGCCTTTGCCGGGGCAAATATCCGGCGACGGCGGTTCCGGCGGGTTAAACGAAAACAGCCCCGAAGAATCGAGGCTGTTTCAGCGGACACGGGGGGATTTGAACCCCCGGTCGAGTATAACCCCGACACTTCATTAGCAGTGAAGCCCATTCGGCCGCTCTGGCACGTGTCCATATTGCTGTTTCCAGCTCCCCTAGACTACCCAAAGCTGGCGCGCCGCACAAAACGAGACCGAAAGGGCCGCAACAGCCGCGCGGGAAAGGCCAACTGCCGCCGCCAACAGGAGGCCTGACGCGCTAACGTTGGCCACATGGCAAGTGCTTCCAAACTGGTGACCGTGGCGGACCTCGACTACAGCTCGGCCGACAAAAGCCGTGTTTCGGTGGCTGCCCGGCTGGGGCTGCTGCTGGAGGACGGCGGGAGCGTCCTGCTGCTCGACAACCGCGGGTGGTCGACCAGCCAGCACTGGGCGGACGCATCGGTTGACGACATCGAAAAGAGAGCATTCGATGTCATGGGACCCGATGCCCCGACGGAGGACCAAGACAAAGAAGAGATGGCAACGGAGTATTGGGAATTCCTGAGTGAAATCCTGGAACAACAAGATCTCGACATCGGCCCCGCCGAGCTTCGCGAGTTGCCCCACGAAGTCCGGCTGAGCCACCGTCTGCTCAAGCGCCTCGATGCCGCACTCGACGACCTGGGCGGCATGCGCCCCGGAAGATGAATTACTCGGCGACGTGCCGCCAGAGGAATTCGTAGCTGGTTGCCAGCATGGTCGCGGTCGCGCCGTTGTCGCTGGCCCCGGCATGTCCACCGTCGAGGGACTCGTGGTAGCGGACATTGCCGACACCCATGTCCATCATCTTCGCCGCCATCTTCCGTGCCTGCACCGGGCCGACCCGATCGTCGCTGGTGGCGCTCCAAATCAGCGAGGCCGGGTAGGTGGCCCCCTCCGGGAGTGCATCGTCGAGCCGGTGGTACGGGGAAAACGTGCGAACAAATTCCCAGTCAGTGGGCACATCCGGGTCGCCGTATTCGGCAATCCAGGAATGCCCGGCGGCCAGCCGCGTGTACCTGCGCATGTCCAGCAACGGGACACCGCAGGAGATGGCCCCGAAAAGCTCGGGGTAGCCGGTGATCATGTTGCCCATCAGCAGCCCTCCGTTGGAACGCCCCGTCGCGGCCAGGTGTTCGCGCGAAGTGACCCCGCGGTTGATGAGGTCGCGGGCAATGGCCGCGAAGTCCTCGTAGGCGCGGTGCCTGTTTTCCCGCAGCGCCGCCCGGTGCCAGCGCGGCCCGTACTCGCCGCCGCCGCGGATGTTGGCCACCACGTAGCTGCCGCGCCGGCCCTGTTCAGTGCGGCGAACCAGCCAGCCGGGACCCAACGCACCGAGGTAGCTCGGGGTCAGGCTGGCCTGGAACCCGCCATAGCCGTTCATCAGCACCGGGTTCTTCCCGTCCAGCGGAAGCTCGTGCGGTGACACCTGGAAATATGGGACGCGGGTTCCGTCATCGGAAACGGCAAAGTGTTGCGTGACCTCGAAGCCTTCCGCATCGAAACGAGCCGGTGCGCTCTTCACCGGCAGCGGGGTTGCCGCGTAGGCCGCGTCCGAGCAGACGGTCCCGCGTGCCAGGGTGGTGGGTGTGAGGAACCCGGTGAGGGTCAGCCAAAAATCCTCCCCGCATTCGGGATCCTCGTCGTCTACGGCCGAGATGCTGAAGCTGTGCAGCGGGGCACCAATGTCCAGGGCGCGAAGCGCGAAGTCGCGGGCGGGATCGCAGATGAGTATCTGGGAGGAGACGTCTTGCAGGACGTTGAGCAGGATGTGGCTGGCGGTGAAATCAATGGATTGCAGGGAGGTCGATTCCGTGGGGACAAAGATCTCGCGCAGGGCCGCGGTGCCGGCCATGAGCCCGTCGAGTTCTGCCAGCACCAGTGAGCCGGGAATGTGGGTGACTCCTTCGCGGGTCCACGGGGTTTGCGGGGAGAAGATCACCCAGTCACGATGCAGCGAGACCCCGACGTCGGTGGGGACATCAAGGTGCACCCATTGAGCGCCGCTGCGCACGTAGGTTTTGGAATTGTAGAAATCGATGACGTCGTGGGCCACATCGCGTTCGAATCCCGGGGTCGAATCGTGGGAAACGTAGGCCAGGACGTGTGACTGGTCGATGGCGAAGATTTCCTCGGCCTCGGCCAGCTCCTGGCCGCGCGACAGGCGGCGCACGGTGCGGGCATACGAGGACAGCGTGAGCGACCCTTCCCCGACATCGGTGGCGACAAACAAGGTGTCCGCATCCGCCCAGGAGACGTTGGTCTTGGCGACCGGCAGGTCAAAGCCCCCGGGGACAAAGGCCAGGGTAGGCAGGTCGAATTCCCGCACGCGAACCTGGTCACCGCCATCGGGGGAGAGCTTGACCAGCGCCCGGGTGTACTCCGTGCCAGCTTTCGGGCGGAGCATCTGCGCCCCGGCATAGACCCAGTCGATTCCCTCGGCCGCTGCCAGGGCATCCACGTCCAGCAGGACTTCCCACTCCGGTTCCTGTTGCTGATACGACTCCCAGCTGGTGCGCCGCCACAATCCCTTGGGGTGCTGCGAATCGCGCCAGAAGTTGTAGTAGTGTTCCCCGCGCTTGGTGACCATGGGGATCCTGTCGGCGGCATCCAACACCGTGAGGATGGCATCCTTGGTGGCGGCGAAATCCGCGTCGAAGAGTTCCGCTTCGGTGCGGTCGTTCTGGCCGACCACCCAGTCCATGGCTTGGTCCGAATCCAATTCCTCGAGCCACAGGAAAGGATCCTCGGGAGTGTTCTTGGAAGCCTGGGCTTGGGCGTGCTGCACGAGGGCATCCGAGGCCGGGGCTTCGGAACTACCGGTCATTTCGGCGAGGCTGGCGGACGCGGGGGTTTCAAGGGGAGGGGTGCTCATATGGACAGTCTAGGGAAACCGGCTGTTTGCGCACTGGGGATTCGTAATCGATTCGTTATATGACTCGTGGTGGGATGCCCCTTTTTGTCGGGGTAGGTGGGTAGGTTGAGCAGAAGGTCTCAGTTTCGTCGAATAGGGGAAAACGATGCAGTTCGGAGAACGGCTAGCAGCGCTTGCGGCAAAGATTCAGCAGCAACGCAACATCATAGAAACCGAGGAAGCCACGAAGAACGCATTCATCATGCCGTTCATTTCGACGATCCTCGGGTATGACGTGTTCAACCCGCTGGAAGTTGTCCCCGAGTACACCGCCGACGTCGGGATCAAAAAGGGCGAAAAGATTGATTACGCGATCATGCTTGGTGGCGAGGTGCAGATCCTGATTGAGTGCAAGCGTTCGGCCGGTGGCCTGAAGTATGAACATGCATCGCAGCTCTACCGGTACTTTGCCGCTACAACCGCAAGAATCGCGATCCTGACCAACGGTGAGGTCTACCAGTTCTATACCGACCTCGATGCCCCGAACAAGATGGACGCGAAGCCGTTCCTGATCCTCGACATGAACGACATCGACGAAACACTGATCCCGGAGCTGCGCAAGCTGTCCCGTGATGCGTTCGATCTTGAATCCATAGTCAGCGCCGCCGAGGAACTCCGCTACGTCGGGGAGATCAAGCGCGCCATCGCCGCCAACTTCCAGGAACCAACGGCGGAGTGGGTCAAATTCCTGTCTGCTGGCGTCTACGAGGGTCAATTTACGCAGCGTGTTCGCGAGCAATTCACAGTCCTCGTTGCCAAGGCCACGAAGCAATACCTAGCGGATCAAGTCAACGACCGCCTCAAGGCGGCGCTCGGGGAACCGAACATCCCCATGATGTCGAGTACGGAAGCGGCCGCCAGCGTAACCAGCGAATCCGTGGTCGAAGCAGACCTTGAACCGGACGATGGCGTTGAAACGACGCTGGAAGAACTCGAAGGCTTCCACATTGTTCGTGCCATAGTTTGCAAGAACGTCAAGGTCAACCGTATTGCGCACCGAGATGCGAAGTCCTATTTTGCGGTACTGCTCGATGACAACAACCGCAAACCGATAGCCCGGCTGCACTTCAACAGGGCGCAGAAATACCTGGGGCTGTTTGGGGAAGACAAGACAGAATCGCGCATCCCCATTGAAAGCCTCGACGAAATCTACCTGCATTCAGATGCCCTGCGCGCCACGGTGGAAAGCTATGAAGCGGCGTAGCCGAAAGGGATGGATGTCTTGAACCAGCGGTTCGCTTGGGCACGATCTTCAATTCCCGTGTCCAAGCGAACCGATACGGCATGACGGCAGACTAGGCTGAAACCGTGAGTGAGCAGCAGAATCCCGGTCGAGAACCGTATGTCATTGCCGTTGTGGGAGCCGGACCGCGTGGCACCTCGGTTCTTGAGCGCTTGGCATCCGAACTGGGGCGCACCCGGAACCATTCGCGCGCGATCACCGTGGTCGTCTTCGATGTCCACGACCCGGGTGCAGGGCATGTCTGGAGCACGTCCCAGTCCAGGCTCTTCCTGATGAACACCCCGGCAGGATTTCCCACCGTTGCCCCGGAACGGGAAACCCCGGGCGAACCGGGCATGAGCTTTGACCAATGGCGCCTGGCCGGCGGCGACGGCGCAGTGCTCAGCAGCGTGGAAGCCGAAGAGCTGGAACGGATGGGCAGGGGAACCTACCCGCCACGGGCCCTCTACGGACGGTATCTGCGCCACGTTTTTGACCGGTCGGTGGCGGCACTGCGCGCCAACACCGCCGTGGTGGAGGTGCGTGTGGAGCGCGCCGAGATCACCGCTCTGCGCCGCGGCGCGGCCGACTACCTGCTGACTGGCCACCGGGTTGATGGCACCAGCGCGCAAACGCCACAAGCCGGCGATGCACTTGAACTGCGTGCCGACGCCGTGGTGCTGGCACTGGGCCACGTTCCGGCGCGCCTAAACCCGGCACAGGAGGCCATGGCCCAGGCCGCCGATGACGCCGGCCTGGCCTACCAGGGCCCCAATGTCCCCGGGGACGTCGCCTGGGACAAGATTCCGGCCGGGGAAACAGTCTTGGTCCGCGGCCTGGGACTGAACTTCTTTGACGTGATGATTGCCCTGACCGTGGGACGCGGCGGACAATTCAATGAAATCAACGGCGGCCCGGGGCGTGCCCTGGAATACTGGCCCTCGGGCCGGGAACCACGGATCGTGGCGGCCTCCCGCCGCGGAACGCCGTACCGCGCAAAATCCTGCGTCGAGGAGTTCATCCCGGACTCCGTGAGCCTGCGCTACCTGGACTTCGAAGTGATCGTCCAGAAGGTTGCCGAGGACCGGGCACTGAACACGGAGGCAGCTGTCCGCTTTGACGCGCACGTGTGGCCGCTGCTGCACCGCGACGTCCTGCTGGCCTACTACCGCACCGCAGCCAGGCGGCACCCGTCCCGCTTCGAGGTGGACCCGGATGAATTCGTGGACAACTTGATTGCGGTGCTCGACGCCGAACACCAGGCAGGCTCCCAGGTGTGGTTGGAGGGCGCTCGCCGGCTCGTGGACGAGCAGGCACCCGCCTTGGGATTCCTTGATGTCCCCCGGCTGGGCCATCCCTTCGCCGAACGCGGTTTTTCCTCCTTGAAGGAATACCAGAAGGCCGTCATGGAATACCTGGAGTTCGATGCGATCTCCTCGGTGGAGGGCGAGAAGGACCCGTTGAAGATGGCCATTGCCACCTTGAACGCCGGGCGCATGGTCGTCAAAAGGATGATCACCGAGCGCCTGATCTCGGACGAGTCGCGCCAGAGCGAGGTGCAGGGCTGGTTTGAACCGCTGGTCGAGGGCCTGGCCTCCGGTCCTCCGCTGCAACGCATCGAGGAACTCGCAGCATTGGCCCGGGCCAACGTCGTGGAGTTCATCGGCCCGGACCCGGAATTCGAGATTGACAGGCCTTCCGGAGTGTTCACCGCATCCTCGCCGTGGGTCGACGCGCCGGCGTGTACGGCACGGACGCTCATCGAGGCCATGATGCCGGCCAACCGAGTGCTGCAGACTGCCTCGCCCTTGCTGCGGCAGCTGCTCGACGATGGCTTGGCTACCGCGTTCCACATGCGCAACGACCAAGGAGAACCGTTCCCGGGCTCGGGACTCGAGGTCATGGGCGAGCCTTACAGGATGGTTGATGCCGAGGGGGTGGCGCACCGGGCGATCTTCGTGCTCGGGCTCCAGCTTTCCTCCGCGCAATGGGGCACCGCCATCGCGGCCCAGGCCGGGGCCGCGCTCGACGGTGCGGCTCGGACCCTGGGCGACGCCCAAGACATCGCCCGGGAACTGCTGCGACTGAGCCAGGTCCAGGACCTGAACCAGCCGCGCTGAGGACACAGCCCTAAGCCGTGGAACGAAAGGGCCGCAGGGAGGGGCCGGGCGCCAACGCCCGTTCCCTCCCCGCGCCGGGAACTTCCCGGCCCTGCTACACGCCCACCAGCTTCAAGGTGGCGCCGCAGCAATCGGTAATCGCAGCAACCCTGCCGAACTCGGAATCCTGCGGACCCTCGGTCACGGTGCCGCCGTTGGCCACCACCGTCGCGCAAGCAGCGTCCACGTCATCCACGCCCCAATAGGTCACCCAGAATCCGGGGACCTCGGCCGGCAGGAAGCCGGAGGCATCCATCAACCCGGCCTTCGCATCGTCGTCCTCCCCGTAGGTGGTGTACCTGAATTCCGGGGAATCGGCCATCACATGGGTGTCCCAGCCAAAGGCCTTGGAGTAGAACTCCACCGCCGCGGGATAGTCCTTCGAGTACAGCTCGTGCCACGCCGGGGTGCCGTGCTGGGAATCGGCACCGAATCCCTGGTGCTCCTGCGGCTGCCACACACCGAAAGCGGCGCCGCCGGCATCAAGGAAGATTCCCATGTGCCCGTAAGGTGCCACGTGCATCGGCGGCATCAGGACCTTGCCGCCCGCGCCTTGGATGCTGGCCTCGGTGGCGGTGATGTCATCGCTCTTCAGGTACAACGACCAGATGTTGGGGATGCCGCCAAAATCCGGATTGTGCGGAGACATTCCCGCCACCAGCCGCCCATTGTGCCGGGCGCTGAGATAGCCGCCATACTCCTCCGCAACGGGCTCCTCGAACTCCCAGCCGAAGAGGGCCGAGTAGAACTTCTTGCTGGCTTCGATGTCGGTGGTCATGATGTCGGTCCAGACCGGGTTTCCGGCGGGGGTGGTATCGCGCAGGGGCATTTTCGAACGCTTCCAATCCTGGGGTTTCCGTTGGTTCGTGAACCGGGAATCCTGCCTGCCCGGTTGCGATGAATCCTACGTGCCGCACCCGGTGCAGACCATGGCCTGCGGGTTAACGAAAGGAGTCGGTTCCCGTTGGCACGGGAACCGACTCCTTGAATGGCACGGATGGTAAGAGACTTGAATTCCTAAAGGTGCTCTGGGAAGTCGAAAAAATCCTGTAACCACTCGGATTTACATCACTCCAGATAACAACACTTGATGCATGACGTGGGCAAATAATGGGCATTTCGCCATTCGTCGCCCCGCCTGCCTACACTCGAATCAATCGCTCGCACGTTAGGAATCCAGCATGAAACGCCTACTGAAGCACCGACTAACAATCAGCTTGGCGGTAATCGCCGTCGTGATAGCGGCCGGAAGCTACGTTGCCAGCTCCACCTACCCGGTGGCGTTCGGCATCATCCGGACTGTTTGCGCGGTAACGCTCGGGTTCGCCGTAGTCTCCATCCGCAGGGACTTGAATGATGCGTAACAAGGTTGCTGCGCTGCTCGCTGCGGCCCTCGCGCTCACCGGATGCACCTCAGGTATGGAAGTATCGGCTGAGTCTCATCGGACCCACTCCGTCGCGCCAGTGAATGAAGACCTCTCACAGAAATGGGCGGACGCCCAGATCAACCACTTCTTGAACGGCTACGGCGCGGCAAGCTTCCGGGGATTCCTGGAAGGAACTCCGCACCGGAATATCGACTCTTGGTCTTCTCCTGAAGAAGGTGTCCTGGTAGTTGTGCTGTCGAGCAACAACTGGGAAGAAAAGTACCTCAGTTCTCTCTCCTTCGACATGATGGGCAAAGCCGGCTGGACAGACCACAGCTTGAAGCTGGTCCGCGTCACTTCCCACGACGGCTCGATGTGGGCGGACACCCCGCGCACCGACATCAACGGCCTCCACTAATCCACCTGCCCGGCGGGGGGTCGTCCAAGCGTTCCTGCCGCCCAAGGCCGAGCCGTAATGCGGCTGGCCGATGGCGATCCCGGCATTGCCGTCAGGAGGCCGGACACCTATGCAGAGCCGTTCGATGAGGACTTGGACGTCGTGGCCATGGCACTGGATGCCGCCGTCCCAAGATGGCTTGTGCCCAAAGCGCATGCTGTTGGGCACAGGAAAGGCCCCGGCTTCCTTGTAGACACAGGGAAGCCGGGGCCTTATCCGTGAGCGGATGGTAAGAGATTTGAACTCTTGGTACGGGGTTACCGCACACTGGTTTTCAAGACCAGCTCCTTAGGCCGCTCGGACAACCATCCAGACCCAAAAAGTATACGCCAGCCCGGCGACGCTGCCGGACCGCCACGCCCCGGCAGTCACAAACGGGAACCCGAATTCATCGGGGGTTGCCAACAGTTGGCCCGGGAATGCGTTTGCGTACGAATGAATGCCTTCGGGTGCGGCGTTGTCCGCGTCCGTGGGCCAGCCCAAGCCTGGAAGTCCCCGCCCTGCTGGCTGCCGGTGGTGCGGCGGCGGTGTCGGCCCCGCACTGTTCCCACGGGTGGGAACGTGGCCGCTGCGGGACGTCCCGCCCCGCGTGCCAACTGCCGACAGGGTTGGGAGCGTCCTGTTGTCCACATCCCCGCCCGGTAGGCACCAAAGCGTCGGTGGCGGGGCGGATGATTGAGGCATGGACACACCCATCCAGCCATCCGAGGCACCCGCCGGGCGGGATCCTGCCCGCAATGCCGGTGGACTGCGGAGGATCGCGGTCCCGTTTGTGGTCGCCCCGCCGGCCGGGGTGCGGATCCGCACCCGGCTGCGCCCCACCGACACCGAGGCAGCAGCGCTCACCACGATCGGCGAACACCTGGGGCACCTGTACCGCACCGACCTGGCCGGCCGCGTGGCCCTGGGCCGGGTCCCTGCAGCCCAGCGGGGCCGCACCGAACGCAAGCGGAACCTCACCGCCGTATCGTCTTCCCGGTGGGCGGGTGCCATCACCCGGGCCGCCGAGGACCAATACCAGCTAGGCATGCGCGCGCTGGTGGCGGAGGTCTCGCACCTGCGGGCCGCCACCGCGGCCCTGCACCGCCGGATTGCGGTGCCTGTCGGCCGGAAGGACGGGAAGAATCGCGGCTACCGGAGCGAGTCGGAGCGGTTCCAGAAAACCCGCCGTCTGGCCCAGCTGCAGGAAAGCCTTGAGACGGCACAGGAATCCCTGGCCGCGGGCCGCCCCTCGATCACGCTGGGCGGCAAGCGACTCTGGAAGACCCGCAACCACCTCGGCGAAGCCGGCCTCACCCGGGTGCAGTGGGAGGAACGGTGGGCCGCCTCCCGGATGTTCCTGACCGCCGACGGGGAATCCGGGTGTCTCGGCGGCAACCAGACCATCCGGCTCGATGCGGCCGGAACCCTGGCTGTGAAGGTCCCGGCCTCGCTGGTCCCGGAGCTGGGTGAGCGCCTGGTGCTGTCGGTCCCGGTAGCTTTCAATCACCGCGGCGAGGAGTGGGCCGACCGGGTGGAGGCACGCCGGCGCATCCGTTACGACGTCACCTACAACCCCCACAACGGGCGCTGGTACCTGGATGCATCCTGGTCATATGGCGATACCCCGGCCCCGGGACTAGCGGTGCTGCAAGCGGGCGGGGTGGTGGGCGTGGATTTGAATGCCGACCACCTGGCCGCCTGCCGGCTGGATGCATCCGGCAACCCGGTCGGGACACCGATCAGCATCCCGCTGGAGTTGGCGGGCCTTCCTGCTGGCACGCGGGACGGGCGGCTGCGGTCGGCAATCACCACCCTGCTGGATTTTGCCCGGGACACCGGTGCCGCAGCGATCGCCATCGAAAACCTTGACTTCCAGGACGCCCACAGCACAGGCCGCGAAAAGATGGGCCGAGGTGCCCGTGGCAAGCGTTTCCGGCGCACCGTGCACGGGATCCCGACCGGGAAATTCGGGGAGCGGCTGGTGGGGATGGCCGCCAGCCGGGGGCTGTCCGTGATTGCGGCGGACCCGGCGTACACCTCGCGGTGGGGCGGCCAGCACTGGCAGAGGCCCCTCCAAGCAGCTTCCGGTGGGACGGTGACGCGGCACCATGCCGCATCCGTGGCCATCGGCAGGCGCGCCCTCGGATGCAGGATTAGGCGACGGGAGGACGGTCCCCGCACTCGACAGTGGACGGGTGCGGGCCAACCCAGTCCCAGGCCCAATCAAGCATCCAAGGGTGCGGCCACCGGCACAGGCCCAGTTCGCCCGGCGGCCACGAACCGCCCGGGCCCGTCGGGAACCGGCCGGCGGCAGGCTCCCAAGACCGTCCGGGGAGCAAGTGCGTTGCTTAAACGCATTTAAAAAGGAACGGTTAGAGTGACCCCAACGAGACAGGACGCGGGCGCCGGGACCCTGAAACACGGGCCTCCGTGCCATGCCCGCGTGCGAAGCCAACAAAGTCGGGAGACGACCATGACGATGATGCGTGCCATCGAATACCGCGGTGCCGGCGGCCCGGAGGTTCTCACCGAGGTCGACCGGCCCATGCCGGTCCCCGGGCCCGGGGAGGTGCTGATCAAGGTGGCGGCCTTCGGACTGAACCGTGCCGACGTGCAGCAGCGCCGGGGCGTCTACCCGCCTCCGCCCGGGGCCAGCGACATTCCCGGGCTCGAGGTTTCGGGAACCGTCGAGGCACTGGGGGAGGGCACCGAGGGACCGGCGGTGGGCCAGCGGGTCTGTGCCCTGCTGGCCGGCGGCGGCTACGCCCAGTACGTGGCGGTTGCCGCGGGGCAGGTCCTTTCGGTTCCCGAGACCGTGGACCTGGTTGATGCCGCGGGCTTCATGGAAGTCGCCTGCACCGTGGTGTCCAACCTGTTTCTGGAAGCCGGGCTGGCCCGCGGCGACACCGTGCTGCTGCACGGCGGCGCCGGAGGCATCGGGTCCATGGCCATCCAATTGGCCGTGGCCGCCGGGGCCAAGGTCCTGGTGACCGCCTCCAGCGCGGAAAAGATCGCCCACTGCCTGGCGCTTGGTGCTTCCGCGGGCATCAACTACCGCGAAGAGGACTTTGCCGCGCGCACCAGGGAGCTCACCGACGGTGCCGGGGCGGACGTGATCCTTGACGTCGTGGGTGCGAAGTACCTGGAGGCCAATGTGCGTGCGCTGGCCAAGGACGGGACCTTGGTGGTCATCGGCCTGCAGGGCGGCGCCAAGGCCGAGCTGAACCTCGGGGTGTTGATGGCCAAGCGCGCCCGGGTCGTGGGCACCACGCTGCGCGCCCGGCCGCTGGAACAAAAGGCGGAGATCGTCGCGGCGGTGAAGGACCACGCCCTGCCGATGCTGGCCGATGGACGGCTTGCCCTGTCCATCGACCGCCGCTTCCCCTTCACCCAGGCCCGTTCGGCGCATGAATACTTCGATTCGGGGAACCACACGGGGAAAATCATCGTAAAGATCTGATTCTGTTTTTCCCAAGGACTACGGTGGATGACATGGGGTGGTGTCGCGGACCACAAGCATCCGCGGCACGTGCCCACAGGACCACTCGCATCGTCCGATCCATCAGTCACTTGAGAGGAAAACATGAGCACGTCTCAACCTTCTGCTCCCGAGCTTCCCCCGGCAGGTGTGGATCCGCAGGTCGCGGATGCCGAGGAACGCAAATGGACGCCGGCCAAGATCGCCCTGTGGGTGGCGATTTCGCTGCTCGGCGGCGTCGCCTGGGCCATCCTCGCGTTCTCCCGCGGGGAAACCATCAACGCGATCTGGTTCGTCTTCGCCGCGGTGTGCACCTACCTGGTGGCCTACCGCTTCTACTCCAAGTTCATCGAGCGCAAGATCGCCAAGCCCAATGACTTCAGGGCGACCCCGGCCGAATACAACAACAACGGCCGCGACTTCATGCCGACCGACCGCCGCGTGCTCTTCGGGCACCACTTTGCCGCGATCGCCGGTGCCGGGCCGCTGGTCGGCCCGATTCTTGCCGCGCAGATGGGCTACCTTCCGGGCACCATCTGGATCATCATCGGCGTGGTGCTGGCCGGTGCCGTCCAGGACTACCTGGTCATGTTCTTCTCGATGCGCCGGGGAGGGCGCTCGCTGGGACAGATGGCCCGTGAGGAACTCGGCGTCATCGGCGGCACCGCCGCACTGATCGCGACCCTGGCCATCATGGTCATCATCGTTGCCATCCTGGCCCTGGTCGTGGTCAACGCACTGGGCGAATCCGCCTGGGGCGTCTACTCGGTCGGCCTGACCATCCCGATCGCCCTGTTCATGGGCGTCTACCTGCGCTTCATCCGCCCGGGCAAGGTCCTGGAGATCTCCGTGATCGGCTTTGCACTGCTGATGTTCGCCATCATCTCCGGACGCTGGGTTGCCGAATCCGCATGGGGTGCCGAGCTCTTCCACATGGACCGCACCACCCTGGCCTGGTTCATCATCATCTACGGCTTCATCGCCGCGGTGCTTCCGGTGTGGCTGCTGCTGGCCCCGCGCGACTACCTCTCCACGTTCATGAAGATCGGTGTCATCGGCCTGCTGGCCATCGCGATCCTCGTGGTGCGCCCGGAAATCAGCGTTCCGGCGATCTCCGAGTTCGCGGGCTCCGACAAGGGCCCCGTGGTTGCCGGGCACCTCTTCCCGTTCCTGTTTGTCACCATCGCCTGTGGCGCCCTGTCCGGGTTCCACGCACTGATAGCCTCGGGCACCACCCCGAAGATGGTGGAAAAGGAACGCCAAACCCGTTTCCTGGGCTACGGCGGCATGCTCATGGAGTCCTTCGTGGCCATCATGGCGCTGGTTGCGGCGATCTCCATCGACCGCGGCATCTACTTCGCGATGAACTCCTCCGCGGCCGCCACCGGCGGCACCGTGGAGGGTGCCGTGGCGTTCGTGAACTCGCTGGGCCTGACCGGTGTGAACCTGACCCCGAGCATGCTCACCGACCTGGCCGCGGGCGTGGGCGAGGAATCGGTGGTCTCGCGCACCGGCGGCGCCCCGACCCTGGCCGTGGGCATCGCGCACATCATGCACCAGTGGTTCGGCGGCGTGAACCTGATGGGCTTCTGGTACCACTTCGCGATCATGTTCGAGGCATTGTTCATCCTCACCGCGGTGGATGCCGGCACGCGCGTGGCCCGCTTCATGCTGCAGGACACCATCGGCAACTTCATCCCCAGGTTCAAGGACACCTCGTGGCGTCCCGGTGCCTGGGCGTGCACCGCCATCATGGTCGCGGCCTGGGGATACATCCTGATCCTGGGCGTCACCGACCCGCTGGGCGGAATCAACACCTTCTTCCCGCTCTTCGGCATCGCCAACCAGCTGCTGGCCGCCATCGCGCTGGCCGTGGTCATGGCCATCGTGGCCAAGCGCGGGAACTTCAGGTACCTGTGGATCGTGGTGCTGCCGCTGGCCTTCGCCACCGTGGTCACCGTGTACGCCTCGTTCCTGAAGATCTTCTCCACGGTCCCGGCCGTGGGCTACTTCGCCCAGCACAACGCCCACAAGGGCGCCCTCGAACGCGGGGAAACCAGCTTCGGTTCCGCCAAGAACGTCGAGGCCATGGAGGCCGTGGTGCGCAACACCGGCGTGCAGGGATGGCTCTCGGTGATCTTCCTGGTGCTCTCGGTGATCGTGATCATCGCGGCAATCATCGCCACCATCCGGGCCTACCCCAACGGCGGCGGCAAGAACACCGAGGACCCGGAAATCCCCTCAATGATCTATGCCCCGAGCGGACTGGTTTCCTCTCCGGCAGAGAAGGAACTGGAGAAGGCCTGGAAGCAGGTTGCCCCGGAACACCGGACCGCACGAGGAGGACACTGAGCATGGACACCGCAGGGGCAACCCCGCAGGGTGCCGGAACCTCCGTGTTGGTGCGCGGCCTGTGCGCCGTCGGCAACGCGGCCCGCGGCCTCGGACGCTACCTGGAGGGGGTGCTGGGAGCGGACAAATACCGGGTCTACCTGGAACACCAGGCCCGCACGCATCCGGGCGTAGAGCCCATGGGCGAGCGCGAATTCTGGCGCGACTACACCGACTGGCAGGAGAAAAACCCGCAAGGCCGGTGCTGCTGATCCCCCAGGGGGTCGCACCGCTTGATGAAGGCCAAGGGCCGGTGGACCACAGGTCCGCCGGTCCTTGGCGTGTGACGTGCCCGGAACCACCGGCGAAATCTTCCAGTCGGGCGCAGGGATCACATGGCAAGATGGAGCCATGAGCGAGCACAGTGAACAGATCCCCGATCCCCACGCCGCATCCAACGCTTCCGAGCCCGACGACGCCACGTGGGCGAACCTGGCGGCGGCCGCGGCCGGAACCCGCCCCAGCGCCCAGCCGGCGGGCCCCGCGGCCAGTCCCGGCGAACCCGGCGCGGAGGGCAAGCACGCCCCGGGCAAGGACGCGGTGCAGGTGGTTAGCATCGGGGAGCCGGCCAAGCTCATGCGCATCGGCGGGATGATCAAGCAGCTGCTCGACGAGGTGCGCTCGGCGCCGCTGGACGCCGAAGCCCGCGCCCGCATGGCCGACATCCACGAACGCTCCGTCCACGAACTGGAGAGCGGACTGTCCCCGGAGCTCGCCGAGGAACTGCACCGCATCCGGCTGCCCTTCGCCGACGGGGAGACCCCCTCGGCCGCGGAGCTGCGCGTTGCCCAGGCCCAGCTGGTGGGCTGGCTCGAGGGCGTCTTCCACGGGCTGCAGGCCGCGATGGCCGCCCAGCAACTGGCCAACCAGCAGCTGGCCCAGCGCATGTCCATGCGCCAGCTTCCCCCGGGCACGCGGGTGGCCCCGGGCATCATCATCAACGAGCAGGGCGAACCCGAACGCATGGGCGCACCGGGCCAGGGCACCGGACCGGGCCCGCAGTCACCCACCCAGGGCCAGGGCACCGAGGGCGACGGCGGTTTTGGGCAATACCTCTAGACTGGATTTGCACGAGGGAACAACTCCCGCGGCATTAACGAAGGCACACACTTAGATGGGTTTGTTCTCCGCAGCGCGCAGCGCACGCCGCGACAACAAGGAACTCGGCGACGGGGTGTGGCGCCGGGCCTACGACAGGTTCGGGCGCTCACTTGACCGGGTGCACCAGATCCTCGAAGGCATCGAGGACGACGACCTGAACAATGCGCTGATCCTGATTGCCAATCACCTGGCCGACCTGCAGTCCCGGGTGCGCACGGTGTGCGTGGCCGCCCAGGCCCAATGCCCCAGCGACGGCCAGAACATCCCCAACGAACTCCACGAGGTGCATCGGCTGCTGTCCAAGGCCGCCAACGACCTGGCCACCACCGCGCAGGTCGCCGCCATGTCGCGCATGGATGGCGAGCGCTGGGGCTACGAATCCGCGGGATTGGAGAACGTTGCGATGCGCGCGGACCTGGTCGCCGACGGCATTGCCGCCGCCGAGGCCGAGTTGGCCCGGCACTAACCGGGGCAGCACGGCGCTACGTGGCCACCGCCCGGAACAAGAGAACCTCCCCGGAGTATTCCCCGCAGGTTGCGTTCCTTCTGGTGGGGATTCCTGTGAAATCGGCCGTGGGTGTGTCCCCGGTGTCCAGGTTGAACGGCGAGTCGTCTCCCTCGCCGATCATGCCGCCGCGTGGCATGATCCGCTACACGGTGTCGTGGCAGGCCGCATGCACGGCGGCGAAACGTTCCTCGGCGCTTGGCACCGGCCGCGGCAGTGTCATCATTCCCTCCATACTGCACCTATGTCCGCAGGTGGGCGGACTGTTACACGCGTGGTGGAAATTCCCGGTTTCGCCCACCGCTGATCGCTTGGGGCCGGTGCCCGGCCACACCATGTCCGGTGGCAGGATGGAAAACATGACCAACCTTGTATCCCCAGAACTCTCATTCCATGACGGCAACTCCATTCCGCAGCTCGGCTACGGGGTGTGGAAGGTTGAGGACGACGTCGCAACCGACGTGGTCGTCCAGGCCTTCGCCGCCGGATACCGCCACATCGACACCGCCCGCATCTACGGCAACGAGGAGGGCGTGGGACGCGCCATCGCCGCCACCGACGTGCCGCGCGAGGACATGTTCATCACCACCAAGGTCTGGAACGCGGACCAGGGCTACGAATCGACGCTGTCGGCCTTCGATGCGTCCATGGAGCGTCTGGGCCTGGAATACCTCGACCTGTACCTGATCCACTGGCTGCAGCCCAAGCAGGGCAAGTACGTGGACACCTGGAAGGCCCTGATCGAGCTGCAGAAGTCCGGACGCGTGAAATCCATCGGCGTTTGCAACTTCACCGTCGAGGCGCTCGCCGAGCTCGAGGAAGCCACCGGGGTGCTGCCGGTGATCAACCAGGTCGAAACCCACCCGTACTTCCCGCAGACCGAGCTGCGCGAGTTCGAAGCCTCCAAGGGGATCCTGCACCAGTCGTGGTCCCCGCTGGGCCAGGGCAGCGAGCTGCTGGCCGACCCGGCACTGGTGGCCATCGCCGAAAAGCACAACGCCACCGTCGCGCAGGTCGTCATCGCCTGGCACCTGGCGCTGGGCAACGTGGTGATCCCGAAGTCGGTGACCCCCTCGCGCATCGTGGAGAACCACGCAGGCCTGGGCGTGACGCTGGATGAGTCGGACATCGCCGCGATCAACGCGCTGGACAAGGGCGCCGCCGGCCGCATTGCCGCCGACCCGGCCGTCAGCGACTTCGCCTGATCCATGATTCCGGCCCCTTCGGGGCCCGAGCACGACCAACGCCGGTGGCCGTGGAGTTCCCCCAAGGAATTCCACGGCCACCGGCCGTTTGGGCGGGGACCGGCTCAGTCCAGGATTGCCCAGGGGCAGGTGGAGCGGTCGTCGGTGGCGAGCAATCCGGCTGCCCAGTCGTCGCGCAATTGGCCGCGCAGCGCCGCACCCAGGCGCGCGGTGCCCTCGAACCGGAAGCCCAGCTTCTGGGCGACGCGGGCCGAACCGAGGTTCCCCGCGTACGCGTTCCAGCCGACCCGCGCCAGGCCGAGCCCCTCGGGCACGGGGGCGAAGGCGAAATCCAGCACGGCATTGCAGGCCTCGGTCAGTAAGCCCCGGCCGCGGAAGTCCGGTGCCATCCAGTAGCCCAGGTCGGCGGAGCCGTTGGCGACCCGGTAGAGGCCCACGACCCCGGCCAGGGTGCCCGCCGAGCGAATCGTCCAGGTGTGCTCGGTGCCCTCGGCCCACGTCGTATCGGTGTGCGAGGTGACGTACACCAGGGCGTGTTCGCGCAAATAGGGCACCGGAATCGGCACCCAGTTCTGGATCTCGGGATCCTGACAGGCGGCAAAAACCGCCTCGGCATCATCGGGTCCGGGCGGAACCAGCTCCAAGTTCGCGGTGGCCAGCGAGAGTTTTTCCATGGAAAAAGACTAGCCGTCCACGATGGTGAAGAAGGCGCGTTGCCAGGCCCACGTGGCCTCCGCGCTCCTGTTCAACCCGGTGTCCCACGGGGTGTAGAGCCGAAACCCGCGTTTTCCGGGTTTGCCGCCGGTGGCCAGGATGCCGTGGTTGGCCAGATCCGTGGCCGTGAAGGTGAAATACCCGTATCCGTAGGGCACGGAGGCCGCAATGATGAAATTCTCGGCCTCGTCGGCGAGCGAGTACGGCCGCGTGGCACCGTTCCCGTCGCGTTTCCACAGGGTCGTGAAGAGGCCCGCCTTCGTGGGCGTCACCTTGGCCGAGCGGAATACCGTCAGGGTGCCTGCCCCAACGGCTCCCGCCATCACGAAGCTGCAGCCGGCGTAGGCGCGCGCCTCCGGGTTTGGATCGGGGACATGGTCCGAAATGCGACCGGCCTCCAGAAAACCGCTGTTTTCCAGGAATCGCGCAAACTCGGGAACGTAGTCTTCGGGATCGGGCGTCGCAGGTGGCATGAGGGGTTTCTCCTGGGGCCGCGGGTGTCGTGGGCGCCGTGGTCGTTAACGCTCAAGGGCCCGCCACCTGGTGGTGACGGGCCCTCGAACCAAAAAACGAGCCCCCTGCCAGAATCGAACTGGCGACCTTTTCATTACGAGTGAAACGCTCTACCAACTGAGCTAAGGAGGCACCGTGGTGCGCAAGCACCACAAGTGAACACTTTATAGGAGTCTATCGGCAGCGGTCAAAACGGCCCGACGCCGATCCTGGCTCAGCAGCGCAATCCGTCGGCCGGAACCGTGCCGTCAAGGAAATAGGATTCCACGGCGTTGGAGATGCAGCCGTTGGACCGGCCGTAGGCGGTGTGCCCGTGGCCCTCGAAGGTCACCAACGAGGCGGACTCGAGTTGCTCGGCCAGCGACTGGCTCCAGGCATACGGGGTGGCGGGGTCCCCGGTGGTGCCAATGACCATGATGGGGGCCGCGCCCTTGGCGGTCAGCTCTCCGGGCTTGCCGGTGGCCGGGTATTTCCAGTCCTGGCAGCCGACCGGGCCGTAGGCCAGGTACTTGCCGATGGTGGGGGCGGCCTCCGCCAGTGCCTCGGCCTCGGCACGCATGGCCGGGATGCCGGCATCCATGGGGTAGTCGAGGCAGTTGATGGCGGTGAAGGCGGCGGTCCCGTTGCCGGTGTAGCTGCCATCCGACTCGCGCCCGGCGCTCAGGTCGGCGAAGTACAAGATGTCATCGACGTTCCCGGCAATCGCGTTGCGCAGTCCCTCGGTGAGCATGGGCCATGTGGAATTGTCGTAGAGCGGGATGATGAAGCCGTTGACGAAGTCGATGATCGGGACGCGGCGACCGTCGCTGGAGACCATCGGGTTGGCCTCGACGGAATCGAAGAGCTCCCGCAGCTGGCCCAGGGCGTCCTCGAGCTCGCCGGTGAACGGGCAGTCCCCGGAATCCAGGCAGTCCTGCATGTAGGCGCGGATCTCGTGCTCGAATCCGACGGCCTGGCCCATGGTGATTTCGTTGTTGTCCAGCGTGGGGTCCAGGGCCCCGTCCAGCACCAGGCGGCCGACGTTCTGCGGGAAGAGCTGGGCGTAGTGGGCACCCAACGAGGTGCCGTAGGAGTAGCCCAGGTAGTTCAGTTGCTTGTCCCCGAGCGCCGCGCGCATCACGTCCATGTCGCGGGCCGCGGAAACGGTGTCCACGAAGCCCAGGGCCTGGCCGGTGCGCTCGGCGCAGAGCGCGGCATACCCGGCGCTGGCCTTGCGCATGGCTGCCAGGCCCTCATCGGTGGTGGCGTCGAATTGCTCCGCGCGGCTGGCGTCCTGCTCCTCGGGGTTCTCGCATTTCACCGGGGTGGAGGAGCCGACCCCGCGCGGGTCGAAGCCGATGACGTCGAAGCCGCGCTGCAGCTTCTGTCCGAACATCGTCGGGACCGCGTCGCGGACGATTTCGAGCCCGGAGGCGCCGGGCCCGCCGGGGTTCACCAGCAGGGAACCTGCGGCGTTCTTGGCGCCGGGGCGCTTGTTCAGCGCCAGGGTCATGGTGTCTCCGCCCGGGTTCGCATAGTCCATCGGAACGCTCAGCTCGGTGCATTGCAGCACCCCGCCGCAGGACTTCCAGTCCAGTTCTTGCGCGTAGAACTTCTCCAGGCCGGCCGGGACCGCGTCCACCGGCGCACCGGCGGAAGGCTGGGCTGCCGGCGCGGTGGCCGGCGCGGGCGCCGGTGCCTCGACGGTGGCCATGGAGCAGGCGCCCAGCAGCAGGGCCAACGACCCCAGGACGGCAATCAGGGACAGGCGGCGGGGTGCTCTCATGCAGGCTTCGGGCTCCTTGGTGGCGGATCTGGGATCTCGGGGCGGGACAGGTGGGTAAAGACGAAGACGACGCTACTTGGCCGGGCGCAACGCAACCATCATGGCCTCCATGGCCAGCAACGGGGCCACGTTGGCGCCGATGCGCGCGCGGGCCTCTGCGATCGCGTCGATCTTCGCCACCGTGGCCTCGGGCCGCGACGCGTTGGCGTAGGCGTGCAGGTTGTCGCTGAGGTACTCGTTGACCAGCTCGGTGCCGCTCTTGAGCTGCAGCAGCAGCACGTCGCGGAAGAACGTGGTCAGGTCGATCAGCGAGCGGTCCAGCGCATCATGGGTGGAGCGCCGGGCGCGGCGCTTGGCGTTTTCCTCCAGGGCCTTGAACTGGCTGCGTTGCTGGGCCGGGATGGGCGAATCGGCATCCATGCCCAGCGCGGTGCGCAGCGCCGCGGCTTCGCTCTCGGCACGTTCGGTGGACGAGGCGGTGGCTTCTGCGGTGGACAGTTCCACCAGCTCGGCCGCGGCCATGACGGCGTCGGAGACCGAGCGGATGCGCAGCGGCATGCGCACGGTCCGGTCCCGGCGGCGGCGGGCCTCCTCGTCGCGGGCCAGCCGGCGGGCAATGCCGATGTGCGACTGGGACACCCGGGCGGCGAAGTCGGCCTGTTCGGCGGTGAGCCCGTCGCGGCGCACCAGCAGCTCAGCGACCGCCTGGCGGGTGGGCACCGCCAGGGAGACCGAGCGGCAGCGCGAGCGGATGGTCACCAAGACGTCGGCCGGGGACGGGGCACAGAGGATCCAGATGGTGTGCGGGGGCGGCTCCTCGATGGACTTGAGCAGCACGTTGGTGGTGCGCTCGGTCATCCGGTCCGCATCCTCCACGATGATCACCCGCCAGGGCGCGGTGGAGGGCCGGTCCTGGGCCTTGGTGATCAGTGTCCGGACGTCCTCGATCTGGTAGTTGACCTTCTCGGTGGCGATCAGCGCGACATCGGGGTGCGTTCCGGCCAGCACCGTCACGCAGGCCTTGCATTGCCCGCAGCCGCGCTGCGCCGGATCGGGCAGCTGGCATTGCAGGGCCGCGGCGAAGGCGCGGGCCGCGTTCGAGCGCCCGGAGCCCGGGGGACCGGTGAACAGCCATGCGTGCGCCGGGTTGCCCTCGGCGACCGCGCGGCGCAGCGCGGTGATGGCCTTGTCCTGCCCCGGCAAGTCGTCCCAGACGTCCATGGCTAGGCTTCGTTCCCGTCCAACAGGCCCCGCACGGCGGCGGAAATGGCGGAGGCCAGCGAGGAAACCCCGGTGGCGGCATCCAGCACCAGGTAGCGGTCCGGTTCGCGGGCCGCGAAGCGCACGAAGGCGTCGCGGATCCGGGAGTGGAACTCGTCGGGCTCGGATTCCAGGCGGTCCTCGACCACCGGGGCTCCGTCGGCACCGGTGGTGCGCCGGGAGCGCCCGTCGGCCGGCGCCACATCCAGCAGCACCGTCAGATCCGGGACCAGTCCGCCGGTGGCAAAGTCGTTGATGGAGCGCACCGCATCCTCGCCGAGCTCCCGGCCGACGCCCTGGTAGGCCAGGGAGGAATCGACGTACCTGTCGCAGACGACCATGGTGCCCGATTCAAGGGCCGGGCGGATGACCTGCTCGACGTGGGCAGCGCGGGCAGCGGCATACATCAGCGCCTCGGTGCGTGCATCGACGGTGCCCTGCCCGTGGTCGAGGACCAGGGAGCGCAGCTTCTCGCCGATCTGCGTGCCGCCGGGCTCGCGCGTGTGCAGCACCGTGTGGCCGGACGCGCGCAGGGCGTCGGCCAGCAGGGCGGCCTGGGTGGACTTTCCGGCACCGTCACCGCCCTCGAAGACGATGAAGCGGCCGGCGATCTCGGGATTCAGCTGCGTGTCACTCACGGCCACTAGCCTATCTGCCCCGGGCACCGGGTTCCCCATCGGCGAACCCGCACGGTGCGCGTCACCAAGCCGGGAATCGGAAGGGCCAGGGAGTAACCTGAAAAACATGACTCGCCCCGCTTCCGCGCCGTGGGCCCCGGACACCGTCGTGGTGGCCGCCGGACGCCCGCCGCACGCCATTGACCAGCCCGTGAACCCGCCCATCGTGCTTTCCTCGACCTTCCACTCGCTGGGGGCTCCGGGAGCCGGGGAGAAGGTCTACGGCCGCTTCACCAACCCGACCTGGGACCCGTTGGAGGAGACCATCGCCACCCTCGAAGGGTGCGAGCTGCCGGCGCTGGCCTATGCCTCGGGCATGGCCGCGGTGGCCGCGGCGCTTTCGCTGCTGCCGGTCGGCGGCACCATCGTGATCCCGGCCCACGCCTACAACGGCTCGCTCTCCCTGGTCGCCGAGCTGCAGGGGACCCTGGGGCTCACGGTGCGCCACGTGGACCTGGCCGACACCGAGGCCGCGATCGCCGCCCTTGCCGGGGCCGACATGGCCTGGCTGGAATCGCCCACCAACCCGATGCTGGAGGTCGCCGACCTGCCGGTGCTGCTGGCTGCCGCCCGCACCGCGGGCGTGCTGACCGTGGTGGACAACACCTTCTCCACCCCGCTGCGCCAGCGTCCGCTGGCGAAGGGCGCCGACGTGGTGGTGCATTCGGCCACCAAGTACATGGGCGGCCACTCGGATGTGGTCCTGGGTGCCGTGGTGACCGGAAACCCGGAGCTGCGCACCCGCCTGCACACCATGCGGACCCTGCACGGGGCAATCCCCGGGCCCTTCGAGGCCTGGCTGACACTGCGCGGCATCCGCACCATGGCCCTGCGCCTGGACCGGGCCGAGGCCAACGCGATGGAGCTGGCCGTGCGCCTGTCCTCCCACCCGGCGGTGGCCAGGGTGCGCTACCCGGGGCTGCCGACCGATCCCGGGCACCAGCGGGCCGCGGCGCAGCTTGACGGGTTCGGGGCGATCCTGTGCCTCGAGGTCGAAGGCGGCGCGGACGCGGCCGACGCCATGCTCGCACGGCTGGAATTGTGGACCCCGGCAACCTCGCTGGGCGGGGTCGAGTCACTGGCCGAGCGGCGCCGGCGCCACCAGGGGGAACCGGATACGGTCCCGGAGAACCTGGTGCGCCTGAGTGTCGGAATCGAAAACATCGAGGACTTGCACGCCGACCTCGTCGCCGCGCTGGGTGTTGGCGGCTAAGCTGATTCCCATGGTCTACGCGCACTTGTTTGAGTACTATCTCCTGTTTGCCCTTGGCATCGTTGCCGCGGTGCTGGCCCTGGTGGCGCTCATTGACGCCGTGCGGCACCCGGCCGCCAACTACCAGCGCGAAAACAAGCGCTCCAAGCCGTTCTGGATGGGCATGACCGCCGCCGCAACCCTGGTCTGCGTGCTCTCGGTGCTCTCCGGCGGCGGCGGCGGGATCTTCCAGCTCATCGGCGCCTGCATCGCCTGCGTGTACCTGGCGGACGTCAAGCCGGCGGTGTCCGGCAAGGGCGGCTACTACAACTACTGAGCATTCGGCGGGTTCCGCACCCGCCGCACCGGTGCCTCGAACGCGGCCGGCACGCCCCTCGCGGGAGCATGCCGGCCGCGTTTCCCGGTTTCGGGTGCTCGCGGCTAGCGCGGCGTGTCCGCATCCAGCTCGATGGCCTCGACCCGTTCCCCGGGCCCGGCCAGCAGCAGCACCCGTGCGGCCTCCAGGCCTTCCAGTGCCGGCAGCACCGCCTCGAGGGCCGGGGTGGCGCCGTCCGCACGCGGCAGCACCGTGACCACGGCGCCGGTGTGCGCCGCGATGGCCGTGGCCAGGTCCCGGGCGTTGGCTCCGGCGACCAGCAGCACCTCCCCGATGGCCGGTGCCTGTTCCCTGGCGGGCGCCGGGGCCGCGGCACGGTCGTGCCGCCACAGCGCGAAGTGGTACCCGGCCACCAGCCCGGTGGCCACCAGCAGGCCCAGGGGCGCGCGGACGCGTTCGAGCAGGCCCGTGCCGCCGGCGTCCCCGAGCATGAACTCGAAGAGCCGGAAGCCGATCACCAGCAGCGTGACCAGGGCGACCACGGCGCTGATCCCGAAGACCAGCACCAGGTAGATCCGCCGGCCGTGCGGTTCCGCCGGACGGGTCGGACGCCAGGCGAACCACCACAGCGGCCCTCCGATGGCCAGGGAGCTCAGGCCCGCCAGCAGCAGCACCGTGGCGTCGGTGCCGCCCAGCCGCGTGGTGCCCGTGGCCAGGGCGGCATTGATGACGACCCCGATCCCCGAGGCGGCGGCGGCCAGGGCGATCCCGGAGACCGCCAGCTGCGCCGCGGCCGGGACCGGCTCGGGCCGGGCCCGCGCGATCCGGGCGTGGTACAGCCAGGACAGCGTGCCAAGCAGCGCGGCGGCCAGCGCCTCGGGCGCCGGTTCCAGGATCGCCGGCACCGGGTCGGTGCGATCCAGGCCTAGGCGAAGCAGCACGTAGAGCAGCACCCCGGCCCCGCCCAGGGCCAGGAGCGCGGACCCGGCGACTCCGATCGCCACCAGCCCCACGCCGGCCAGCTTGGTGTGCAGCCCGCGGGCGCCCTCGCGAACCCAGTGCCACCACCAGATCAGGATGCCCCCGGCGGCCCACACCATCAGGCCGAGCCCGGGTCGCCACCACGAAACCCCGACGGCGGCCAGTTCCCCGTCGGTCCCCAACGCACGCTCGAAGAGCACGGCCAGCGCGTTGGTGCCGGCGCCCAGGCCGATCGCCAGGCCCAGGACGGTGCCCAGCACGAGCGGGACCTTCGCCAATGCCTCCGGGCCCCGGCCGCGGTGCCCCAGGATCCACCGGTGCCACACCCAGACCCCCGCCCAGGCCAGGGCCTGGGCCAGGGAGGACTTCCAGGAACCGGAGTCCCCGCCGGCCAGTGAGGCCAGGGCGCCGATGCCGAAGCTGGTCGCGGTCACCAGGGAGGTCATGTACATGGCCGAGACGTAGATGCCCCAGGCCGTGGCGCGGCGTTCGGCCGGATCCGCCAGCATGCGCCAGGAGGCCCAGAACACCACGGCACCCAGCGGCCCGCCAACCAGGGTCAGGGCCAGCCAAAGCGCCAGCGACGAGGAATCATTGAACGCGATCGTCTCGGACGCGGTGAACAACCTGTCCAGCAGCCCGCCGACGCCGGAGGCGGTCAGGGACACCAGGGTGAAGAGGAGGGCAAAGAGGATGATGCGGCGCAGCGTGCCCAGGGCGGGGGCGCTGGGGCGGCTGGTCGCCGCGGCGGGGGCGCTCATGGCCCGACTTCCGTGTCCTGGCAGGTGAGCAGGGGCCACGGGGCGTTGGAGATCAGCCACTTGCCACCGACGAGGGACAGGCCGAAGGATTCCTCGCTGGCGTATTCGGGGCTGGAGAAGGGGCCGCCGACGTTGGTGTAGGAAATGGAAACCGCGACATCGGCGGTGGTCTCGCGCTGGGTCGTGGAGATGAGCGCAACGCGGATGTTCCGCTCCGGGGCGATGGACTCGAATCCCTTGCAGCGGGTGTCCACCCCGGGCTCGAGGAAGCGTGCGGCGGCGGCTTCGTCCCCGCCGATGACGGCGGTGACATAGCCCTGCACCACCCCGGCCGGGGTGGAGGCATCCAGCGGTTTCGGTGTTCCCCGGGTGAGCACGACGACAACGGAGACGAGCACGAGTGCGGCGATCACGCTCAGCAGCACCAGAAGTGGTCTCCCGGGCCGCCCAATATCTTTGGCCATGGGTCAAGTATGGGGCCACGGGCGGTGAATTGCATCCCCGCTGGGGAGCGTGAAATCCGGGGCTGGCTAGTTGAGTTCCGCCAAGGCCAGGGCGCCGGTGCGCGGGGCCACGGCCTCCCACTTCACGGTCAGCTCGCCCAGCCGCCAGCGCGAGGCCGAGTCGCAGATCGGCCAGCCGTTCTCGCGCAGGGCCCGGCACATGGCCACGAAGCGCTGTTTGTTGCCGAAGGAGGCCAGCGGTGCGGCGGAAAGCCATGCGGCATCGGCCGCGGCGAGGAATTCGTGGATGCGTTCGCCGTGGATGTTGCGGTGGATCAGTGCCTTGGGAAGGCGCTCGGCGACATCGGAGGGGCGGGTGAAGGCGCCGAAGCGCAGGGAGATGCTCAGGGTTTGCGGACCGTTTTTCGTCACGGCGACCCAGGAGCTGCGCCGGCCGATCTCATCGCAGGTGCCCTCGATGAGCACGCCGTTCTCGGTCAGCCGCCCGGCCATGGTTTTCCAGATGCCGGGCACGTCTGCCTCGTCGTATTGCCGCAGCACGTTGAAGGCGCGGATCACGGTGGCCTGCGTGGGAATGGGGATCTCGAAGCCGCCCAGCAGGAAATCGAGCCCCTCCAGGTGCAGGGCGGTGCCGCGTGCCACGCGTTCGGGTTCGATCTCGATGCCTACCACTTGGGCCAACGGGGACACGGAGCGCACGCGGTCGAAGAATTCGACGGCCGTGGCAGGGGACGCCCCGTAGCCCAGGTCCACCGCAATGGGCGGGGCCCCGGTGGTTCCGGGGCGCAGGCGCCAGGCCTGGGGCCCGGTCATCCAGCGGTCCACGCGGCGCATGCGGTTGGGATTGGTGGTCCCACGGGTCGTATTGCCCAGCGGGCGACCGGTCAGCGACCGTCCGCCGAGCCGAGTCGCTTTCTGAACCATTGGCTTAAGCGTAAAGTGCCCGGCGCCGCGACCCGCGCGTGTCACGGAATAAAGTAAGGCACTTCACGCGTCCTAGAATGGGTTCCATGACTTACACCCTGATCCTGCTGCGCCACGGGCAAAGCGAGTGGAACGAAAAGAACCTGTTCACCGGTTGGTACGACGTCACGCTCACCGAGCAGGGCCGTGCCGAGGCAACCCGCGGCGGTAAGCTGCTCACCGAGGCCGGACTGGCCCCGGCGGTGCTGCACACCTCGCTGCTCAAGCGCGCCATCATCACCGCCAACCTGGCCCTGGAGTCCGCGGACCTGTCGTGGATCCCGGTCAAGCGCAGCTGGCGCCTGAACGAGCGCCACTACGGCGCCCTGCAGGGCAAGGACAAGGCCCAGACCCTGGCCGAATACGGCGAGGAGCAGTTCATGGAATGGCGCCGGTCCTACGACACCCCGCCGCCGGCCCTGGCCGACGATTCGGAATTCAGCCAGATCAACGATCCGCGCTACGCCAACCTGGGCGACGACGCACCGCGCACCGAGTGCCTCAAGGACGTGCTGGTGCGGATGCTTCCGTACTGGGAGGATGAGATCAAGCCGGACCTGGCCGCGCACAAGACCGTTTTGGTCACCGCGCACGGCAATTCGCTGCGCGCCCTGGTCAAGCACCTGGACGGCATCAGCGACGAGGACATCGCCGGTCTCAACATCCCCACCGGGATCCCGCTGGTGTACGAATTGAACGAGGACTTCACCCCGGTCACCCGTGGCGGGCAGTACCTGGATGCCGACGCGGCGGCCGACGCCATCAAGGCCGTGGCCAACCAGGGCCGCTAGGGCCCAAGCACGCGATTCCCCTCCGAGGGGGGATTTTCGGGGCCGTGTTCCCTGCCCTGACGGGCGGGGGGCACGGCCCCGATCCGTTGGGTGGAAGGTGCGTTTTTGGCGGTTTGCGGGGCCCGCAAGCAAGGTCGTCCACTGTGTCCGGCGCCATGCGGATGCGGCGGAGGCAGGTGCCCTGAATGTGTGTCTGATCACAAAATGTGCGCGACGGGCTTAAAAAGAAGAATTGGCACTTGCGCACACGGGTTCATGCTGTACTGTGTCGTCTCGACGTACCCCTGAATCACGTAAGGATTGCATTTCGTGGCAACTGATTATGACGAGGTCCGGCCAGACGTAGCCGAGGCCCGTAAGGCCTCCCTTGAAGCGGTCAAGTCCGCAAACGCTCCCGACGCACGCAGCGTGTCCCGAGACCTGGACGAGGAAGACACCTCTGACGGTGTCGAGCTGGCGGGTGCCGACCTGTCGAACGAGGAACTGACGGTCACCGTCGTTCCGCAGAAGGAAGACGAGTTCCTTTGTGGCTCGTGCTTCCTGATCCGCCACCGCACGCTGCTGGCGCGCGAGGCAAATGGCGTGGCATACTGCCGCGACTGCGAAGGCTAAAGAAGCCAACGCCCACCAAGCTCTGCCGCTGCACTTTTTCGCGCAACGGCGCCCGCCCGTCGATGGCCAATGGTCCTCGGTGCCGAGGGTGCCCGCGTGCGGGATGGTTGTGGCGGTTTGGCGTTTAAGCGCACAATGCACACCACAAAAAACGCGCCGGCCCGGCCCCGTGGGGGCGATCCCGGCGCGTTTTTCGCGTCTTGAAGGCTAGAAGCCGGTGATGTCCGGATCCCATTCCCCGGTGACCAGGTAGGAGACCTTGCGTGCCACCGAGACACCGTGGTCGCCGAAGCGCTCCAGATAGCGGCTGGTCAAGGTGACATCGGCGGTCATCGGCCCGGAGTGGTTCCATTCGGGGGCGGCGACGGCCTTGAAGATCGAGACATGCAATTCATCGATCTTGGTGTTCAGCTCGATGATTTCCCGGGCCACGGCCAGATCGCGGCTGTCCAGCAACTCCCCGACCTTCTTCGCGATCGCGATGTCCAGCTCGGCCATGGCCTTGAAGGTGGGGGCGATGGACTCGGGGACCACCTGCTGCGGGAAGCGCAGGCGGGCCAACTGGGCCACGTGGCGGGCCAAATCGCCCATGCGCTCCAGCGAGGCGCTCATGCGCAGGGACCCGACGATCATGCGCAGGTCCGAGGCCACCGGGCCCTGGAGGGCAAGCACGTCGATGGCGCGCTCATCGAGCTGGTTCTGCAGGAAATCGATCTTCGCGTCCTCGCCGATGACTTCCTGGGCCAACTCGATGTCCGCATTCGCAAACGACTCATAGGCCCGTTCCATGGCCGAGGCCACCAAACGAGACATCTCGATGAGTTCTTCTCCGATTTGCTGCAGATCGGCCTGGAAAACCTTACGCACGCGGGCGTCCTTTCACTACGGTGGGGCACCGCGTCCGGCACGGACGACGGAACTGTTCATGTCCATTGTTACAGCACCGGGTGAACCCTCCGGGGGAACGAGGTGAACGTTTGGTGAATGAGTCGCCGATCTCCCCGCTTTGGCACGGGTCGGGCTTCGAACCCCGGCTAGGCTAGGAGGCGTGAATGATGTCTTGCTATCGGTGGTTGCGGGCCTCGTCGGGTTGGCCCTGGGCATTGTGGGCATCATGGCGTACCGCGGCTCCATGCGCTCCCGCGGCGGGCTGCCCGTGGTCGGCGAACCAACGCTGCCCGAAGGTTCCGCCGAAGTCCTCTCGGTCATTGGCCGCGCCTTCGTGATCCTCGACGAGGTCGACGGGGTGGTGCGCGCCAACCCCGCCTCCTATGCCTACGGACTGGTGCGCGGGCACACGCTGATCCATGAGGATCTGCGCGCCCTGGCACGCAAGGTCCGCGCCGACGGAGTGATTGCCGAGCGCGAATTCGAGCTGCAGCGCGGCACCATGGGTGCCACCAGCATGTTCGTGCACGTCCGGGTCGCCCCGCTGGGCGAGGAATACATCCTGCTGCTGGCCGACGACCGCACCGAGATCACCCGCACCGCCGCGGTCCGCAACGACTTCGTCGCCAACGTCTCCCACGAGCTGAAGACCCCCGTCGGGGCGATCTCGCTGCTGGCCGAGGCCATCGACGGCGCCGCCGACGACGAGGTTGCCGTGCGCCGCTTCACCACCCGGCTGCACAAGGAATCGGCCCGGCTGGCCGCATTGGTCCAGGACATCATCGAACTCTCCCGCCTGCAGGGCACCGACGTGGTACAGGCCGGCGAATCCATCGACCTCAACGAGGTGCTCGCCGAGGCGGTGGACCGCAACAAGCTGCCGGCCGAGGAAAAGCGCATCAAGATCTCCGTGGGCGGCACCGTGGAACAGGCGGTTTTCGGCGACCGCGACCTGCTGATGACCGCCCTGCGCAACCTCATCGACAATGCGATCCGCTACTCCCCGGAAGACACGACCGTGGGCGTGGGGCTGCGGGCGCGCGACGGATTGATCCAGATCTCCGTCACCGACCAGGGCCCGGGCATCGCCCCGGACGAGCAGGAACGGATCTTTGAACGTTTTTACCGCATCGACGCGGCACGCTCCCGACACACCGGGGGCACCGGGCTGGGGCTGAGCATCGTCAAGCACGTGGTGGCCAACCACGGCGGCGAAATCACCCTGTGGTCGCAGCCCGGACAGGGCTCGACCTTCACGGTGCGCCTGCCGATGATCGAGGAATCCGGCGAACAAGACAACTCGCTTCCCTCGCGGAACGATCACACACAACACGGTGCGCGCCCTTCGGATGCGCTGCCGGAAGGAGGCCGGGGATGACCCGTATTTTGCTGGTTGAGGACGAGGAGTCGCTTTCCGACCCGTTGACGTACCTGCTGGAAAAGGAGGGCTTCGAGGTTCGCGTGGCCGAGAACGGCCTGGATGCCGTCACCGAGTTCGAGCGCCACGGCGCCGACCTGGTGCTGCTTGACCTGATGCTTCCGGGCCAGCCCGGCACCGAGGTGTTTCGCCAGATCCGCGTCACCTCCCAGGTGCCGGTGATCATGCTGACCGCCAAGGACTCGGAAATCGACAAGGTGGTCGGCCTGGAGCTGGGTGCCGACGATTACGTCACCAAGCCGTACTCCTCCCGGGAACTGGTGGCCCGCATCCGCGCGGTGCTGCGGCGCCAGGGCGAGGGCGACGAGCTGGTATCCAACATCGTGGCCGCGGGCCCGGTGCGCATGGACGTGGAGCGCCACGTCGTCTCGGTGCGCAGTTCGGAGGTGCCGATGCCGCTGAAGGAGTTCGAACTGCTGGAAATGCTGCTGCGCAACGCCGGCCGGGTACTGACCCGCGGGCAGCTGATCGACCGGGTCTGGGGATCGGACTACGTGGGGGACACCAAGACCCTGGACGTGCACGTGAAGCGGCTGCGGACAAAGATCGAGCCGGAGCCGGCTGCCCCGGTGCACCTGGTCACGGTGCGCGGGCTGGGCTACAAGTTCGAGGCCTAACCGGCCGGTGTGACGGTCCCCGTCTTGGCGCTGCCAAACCGGGGTTCGTCGCATGCTTCGCCCGGGCATCTGGGGCCAACGACGGTTAACGGCAAAAGCGATGGGCCCGGAGGAATCCTCCGGGCCCATCGCTTTTGAATCTTGAATTCCACCGTCGGCGCCGTGGCGCCCGCGCTGCCTAGTGTTCGGCTGGCTTCGGGGACGGGGTCAAGTGGTTGAGAACGCTCGGGTCGAATCCGCCCGGAACGTACTGGCGGTATTCCTCGAGGGTGCCGTCGATCACCGGGACACCGGCCTCAACGGAGTTCGGTCCAACAACCAGTGTTGCCTTGGCGTGGGCTCCGGGGGCCACTCCGGTGGAAGGCAGGAGCTTTTCGTTCTCCGTCTTTTCCAGCTGGACGGCGCTCTTGGCGGGGACCGCAATGGTGACCGAGCCGGTCGACAGCTTCAGTTCCAGGGACAGGGCGGTGTCGGTGTTGTTGACCAGGGAGCCAAGTACGCGGGCCTCGTCGGTGGCGCTCTTGGTGACGAGCATCAGGTTGCGGACATCAAGTTCGCCGACATTGAGCACGATTCCATCGGATGCGGCGTACTGGAACGTCGTCGCTTGTTCGTTGATGGCGCCACAGCTTGTAACACCAAGGGTCAACATGGCCAGTGCGGCTGCTGCAACGACGCGGCGTCCACGGTTCTTCTGTGCGGTCATCACGGCACAAACTCCTCAATCAGGTTCGAGTTCGGGTGAGCTCGTGGGCACACGGGTTGCACCCGAGGGAGCCACTCTCGTCCCCTAGCCTAATGGGTTTTGTCCCGAATGTATGATTCGGCCCCCGGCGTAAGTGTCATCAATGCGCTGATCAAGGCACTGAACCGACCCGAAATGACCGCTTGACATAGCACTAGATCGGCCGCTTGGGAAGGGCCAAAACCGCGCCATTGCTAGGGAGTAGGGGAGGGTCCCGAATCGTTTTGACCAATTATCGTGATAAACTGGTTAACGGGAAAGGGGTTTATCCACATGGTTTTTGAGGTTGGCGAGACAGTTGTCTACCCGCACCACGGTGCAGCAATGATCGAAGAGATCAAAATGCGCACCATCAAGGGCGAAGAGAAGATGTATCTCAAGCTTAAGGTTGCCCAGGGTGATTTGACCATCGAGGTTCCGGCAGAAAATGTCGATCTCGTTGGTGTGCGCGACGTAGTTGGGCAGGAGGGCTTGGACCACGTATTCGAGGTATTGCGTGCCGAGTTCACAGAAGAGCCTACCAACTGGTCACGCCGTTACAAGGCGAACCTGGAAAAGCTGGCTTCCGGCGACGTGATCAAGGTGGCAGAGGTCGTTCGTGACCTGTGGCGCCGTGACAACGACCGCGGTCTTTCCGCAGGCGAAAAGCGCATGCTTGCAAAGGCACGCCAGATCCTGATCAGCGAACTTGCGCTGGCCAAGAAGCTCGACGAAGAAAAGGCAGAAACCGTCCTCGACGAGGTCTTGGCTTCGTAGCAGCTTTCAAGCACTAATTGATTTGAACCCCGGTGGGGGTCCGGACTCCGCAAGGAGCCCCGGACCCCCACCGGCATTTAACCCGCCATCTGCCGGGCATCGCCGACCGGGAAACGAACACCGCTAGGCTTGGGTGCGTGAATTCCTCCATTTCCCTAAGCCGGCCAGAGATCCAACAAACGGCGATCATTGTGGTTGCGGCCGGCTCCGGAACCAGGCTGGGTTTCGGCATCCCCAAGGCCCTGGTTCCATTGGCCGGGCGGTCGCTGCTTGAGCACGCACTGGACCGCATCCAGCAGGCAGGCTGCGCAGCCCAAGTCATTGTCGTGCTGCCCGGCGGCGACACGGAACTGGCGGCACGCGCCGCCGGCCATCCGCTGAAACCACGCTGCGTCGATGGAGGGGCAACCCGCACTGACTCGGTCCGGGCCGGGCTAGCTGCCCTGGACGCGGAAACCGAACGGGTCCTGATCCACGATGCGGCCCGCGCCCTGACCCCGCCGGAGGTCTTCCGCCAGGTGGCCGCGGCGCTGGTTGCCGGGGCCCGCGCGGTGATTCCGGTGGTGCCAGTGGTGGACACCATCAAGCATGTCGCCACCGACCCGGGCCACGGGCAGCCGCACATCACCGGCACCCCGGCCCGCGAAACGCTGCGCGCGGTCCAAACCCCGCAGGGCTTCCACGCCCCCACGCTGCTGGCCGCCCACCGACGCGCCGCCAGCCGGGACCGGGCCGAAGCCGAGGCGATCACCGACGACGCGATGCTCATGGAGATGCTGGGCGAGCGCGTGGACACCGTGCCGGGCGCAGCCGCGGCACTGAAGATCACCACCAAACCGGACCTCGTCCTGGCCGAATCCATGCTGCCGCGCCATCCAGAGAAGGAAGCCCCGATGACCGAGCCCACCGGCCACCCTGCCCCGCTGTTGATCCCGCGCACCGGAATCGGGATCGACGTGCATGCCGTCGCCGATCCCTCCGAGTCCCGGCCCATGTGGTTGGCCGGGCTGCACTTCCCCGGGGACCAGGGCCTGTCCGGGCACTCCGACGGGGACGCCGTGGCCCACGCCGCCTGCGACGCGCTCTTCTCCGCGGCCGGGATCGGGGACCTGGGCACGCACTTCGGCACCGACCGTCCCGAGTACGCCGGGGCCCCGGGCACCACGTTGCTGGCCGAGGCGGCCCGCCTGGTGCGCGAGGCCGGATTCGAGATCGGCAACGTGGCCGTCCAGTTCGTGGGCCGCCGCCCCAAGTTCGCCGCACGCCGGCTGGAGGCCGATGCCGTGCTGAGCAAGGCTGCCGGCGCCCCCGTTAGCGTCACCGCCACCACCTCGGACGGATTGGGCTACGAAGGGGCGGGCGAGGGATTGACCGCCTATGCCACCGCGCTTGTGTACTCGGTCCGCCCCTGAATCCCCGGACTGCCGCGCACCGGGTTTTGACCGCTTCGGATAACCTGTACTGGTGAGCATCCGTTTTTACGACACCAAGCAGGCAGCGACCCGGGACTTCGTTCCCCTGAACGAGGGCAAGGTCGGGCTGTACTACTGCGGCGCGACAGTCCAGGGCATGCCGCATGTGGGCCACGTGCGCAGCGCCATCGCCTTTGACATCCTCACCCGCTGGCTGGAAAACCGCGGCTTCGAGGTCACCGTGGTCCGCAATGTCACCGACATCGACGACAAGATCCTCGAAAAGTCCGCGGCCTCCTTCTCCGAGGACTTCGAGGGCGACGAGGACTACTTCGCCAACGAGGCCTGGTTCGCGCTTGCCTACCGCTTCGAGCAGGAGTTCGCCTCCGCCTACGACACCCTGGGGGTGCGTCGGCCGACCTACGAGCCGCGCGCCACCGGCCACATCACCGAGATGCACCAGCTGATTGCCAGGCTCATCGAACGCGGCCACGCCTACCCGGCCCTTGACGACTCCGGCGACGTGTACTTCGACGTGCGCTCCTTCCCCGCCTATGGCTCGCTGACGCACCAGAACGTCGACGACATGCAGGGGGCCCCGGACGCCGATCCGCGCGGCAAGCGCGACCCGCGCGACTTCGCCCTGTGGAAGGGCCACAAGGACACCGACCCGGAAACCGCCTCCTGGCCGAGCCCCTGGGGCGCCGGCCGCCCGGGCTGGCACCTGGAATGCTCCGCCATGGTCACCAAGTACCTCGGCACCGCCTTCGACATCCACGGCGGTGGCCTGGACCTGCGCTTCCCGCACCACGAGAACGAGATGGCCCAGTCGATGGCCGCGGGCCACGACTTCGCGAACTTCTGGATGCACAACGGCATGGTCACGTACCAGGGCGAGAAAATGTCCAAGTCGATCGGCAACACCATTTCCCCGGCGCAGATGCTGGAACTGGCCACCCCGCGCGTGGTCCGCTACTTCCTGGGCCAGGCGCACTACCGCTCGCAGCTGGACTACCGCCCCGACTCACTGGCCGAGGCCACGGCCGCGGTCGAGCGCATCGACACTTTCGTCGCCAACGCGCTCTTGCGCATCCACAATGTCGGTCCGAACGACGACTTCTCCATCGACATGCACCACTTCGAGGTCACCGAGGCGTTTGCCAACGCCATGAACGACGACCTGAACGTGCCCCAGGCGCTTGCCGCCCTGCACGAGACCGTGCGCCGCGGCAACACCGCGCTGGCGGCCGGCGAGACGGATACCGCGGACGAGGCAATGCAGCAGGTCATGGCCATGACCTACGCGCTGGGACTGGATGACACCATCGAGGCCGGCGGCGGTGCCGACTCGGCCCTGAGCTCCGCCCTGGACGTGTTGGTTGCCGCGCAATTGGCCGACCGGGCCGCCGCCCGCGAAGCCAAGGACTGGGCACGCTCGGATGCCATCCGGGACACCCTGGCTGCGGCGGGAATCGTGGTCGAGGATTCCGCCGACGGCGCCCGCTGGAGCCTGAAAGGGTAAGTTGCCCCACAAAGGGCAAGGAATCGACGTTCTTTGTCGCTAAAATGGGCGGGGCGGTGTGTGAAATCGCCGTGCCGTCCGCCCCGATCCTAGGAATACACCATCATGTCTGCTGCACAGAAGCGTTCCGGCGCCATACGCAAGAGCAAGAAGGGCCCCTCCGTCGGAACCGGCGGATATGGCCGCAAGGCACTCGAGGGCAAGGGCCCCACGCCCAAGGCCGAGGACCGCCCCTACCACAAGGCGTACAAGAACAAGGAGCTCGCCGAGCGCTCCGCCGCCAAGCGCGGCCCGGCCAAGGGCTCTGCGCCCCGCGGCCGCAGCACCGGGGGGCGTTCGAAGAACAGCGAAGAGCTGGTCACCGGGCGCAACTCCGTCGTTGAGGCCCTTCGCGCCGGGATCCCGGCCAAGGCCCTGCACCTGGCCATCCGCATCGACATGGACGAGCGCGTGCGCGAGTCCCTGAAGATTGCCGCCGAACGCGGCATCCCCGTGATGGAAACCGGAAAGCCGGAACTCGACCGGATGACCGATGAGGCGATCCACCAGGGCCTGGTCCTGCAGGTCCCGCCGTACAACTACGCCGACGCGCTGGAAACCGTCAAGGCCACCATCTCCAAGTACAACAAGGGCCATATCAAGAACGCCCCGCTGTTCATTGCCTTGGACGGGATCACCGATCCGCGCAACCTCGGTGCCATCGTTCGTTCGGCCTCGGCCTTCAACGCCCACGCCGTGATCGTTCCCGAGCGCCGCTCGGTGGGCATGACCGCCTCGGCCTGGAAGACCAGCGCCGGTGCCGCGGTGCGCGTGCCCGTCACCCGCGCCCCCAACCTGACCTCCACGCTCAAGGGCATGAAGGAAGCAGGGGTGTTTGTCATCGGCCTGGACGGCGACGGCGATGTCTCCCTTCCGGATCTTGGCCTGGCCACCGAGGCTCTGTGCATCGTGGTGGGTTCCGAGGGCAAGGGCCTGTCCCGACTGGTACGCGAGAACTGCGATTCGATCGTCTCGATCCCGATCAACTCCGGGATGGAATCCCTGAACGCATCGATGGCCGTGGGCATCACGCTGTACGAGGTTTCGCGCAAGCGCACCAAGTAGGGCAACACCGTGCATCGGGCACTGCCCGGAAGGCGCTAGGCTTTCATGAAAGTGGTTCGACGTTTCCGGCAAGGATTCGTCGGACCACTTTCTTCGTTAACGCACATCCCGGTGCCCCGGGGCGGTCCGACGGACTATTCCCAAGCCCGGCGATTCTCGATAGCGTGAGACGCAAGGGAACCCCGGGCTCCGGACTGCAGCCGGGGGAACATCTCGTCGCAGCGAAGGGATGGAGAAACGCCATGGGTCCAACGCAGCTAGACGCCGACGACTATGCACCGCAACGGCTTGAGGAATCCTTGGGTGCGCCATTGCATGTGCGGCCCGAGGTCTTGGAAGCGGTTGAACGCGGCGAAGACAAATCCCCGCATGCGGTCCTCGGCCCGCACCTGAACCGCTTGGGTCATGTGGGCGTCCGGACCCTGCAACGCGGTGCCCTGGCCATCAACATCCTCACCAAAACCGAGATTGTGCCGATGACACGTGAACACGGGGACATTTGGGTGGGCCTGCTTGAAGCCAAGGAGATCGGGAGGGTTCCCGATTACCGGATTCAACGCATTGAGCCCGACGGGGTACGGGTGGTCGACGATCCGTACCGGCACACACCGCGCCTTGGCGAGATGGAGCTGCATCGAATCAGGACCGGGGGAGTACAGGTGCAGGAGCTCCTGCTTGGTGCGCACCCCCAGCACTACTCTTCACCCATGGGGGAGGTGGAAGGCACCGGTTTCGTGGTCAAGCAGGAAGAAGCCGTGGCCGTACGGGTGTGCGGCGACTTCAATATCTGGAATGGTTCCTCCCACGCCATGCGCAAGCTTGGAAACAGCGGGATCTGGGAGATCTTCATCCCCGGCGTGGCCATCGGGGCCAAATACCGGTTCGAGTACCTGGAGCCCACCGGTACATGGGTCGAGTACGCCGACCCGGTTGGCCATTATTCGACCGAGGATCCGGACACCATCTGTGTGGTCCAACCCGAGGGATTCGAAGCCTAGAAATGCGGGAATTTTCAATGCAATGAAACCCCTCCATTGACCGGTAAATACTGTGGGCCAGTTCACAGGAATCCAATTTGGCAAATTTCGTTGGTTTTGGACCGTTATATGACCGAGATTCGCCGTGATTCTGCGGTTTATGCACCTTGAAGGGCGAAGGAAGCCTGTGTTTGGACATTCGGGCGGGTTGCGCGTAGAGTTGTTTCTCGCACCGAGCCCCGCAGCGTAGCCCGAAAGGGAGAGCAGCGGAAGGCGGATGCAAAGAATTCCAAATGAATTTCGGAAGTCGATTTGACTCCGGGTTTGATTGGGACTAAGCTTGAAAAGTTGCTCCAGAGCGAAGCGCCGGCAGGAAACATAAGCCCGGGTCGTGGAAGTTGGAAGCGTCTGTTGTTTGAGAACTCAATAGTGTGCCAAATTTGTTGATACCAATTTATTTATTTTATTGGTGAATGGTTTCAGGGTCCGCACCCCCGTGTG
>NZ_JAUSSH010000017.1 GCF_030812255.1 Paeniglutamicibacter psychrophenolicus
GCCCCCCCCCCGCCCCCCCCGCCCCCCCGGAGCCCGGCCCGCCGGCGCCGCCCCGGCCGGGGGCCCCCGCCCCCGCCCGACTGGGTGCCGCGAAAGTCCTGCTCTGCCACGGGGTTCCTCACGTTTTCGGTGTCCGCGTACTCGGTGCCCAGGTTCATGGTGCGGGGGAGGATGGCCGGGCCCAAGTCCCCGGTGGGAGAGGATGAGCCCCTGCAGGGCAACCGGTTTCCGGTTGACCTGCAGGGGCTCATCCGCAACTCGGTGCTATGCCCCGGCGCGTTCGAGCTCGCGCTCGGGGTCCCCGTCCCCGGCGGCGGAGATGGCCAACGACTTGCCGGGTGTGATGGCTTCGGACTTCCTGTCGCGGTACTTCACCAAACGCACGGCATTGATGATCACCACCAGCACGCTGATCTCGTGGACCAGCATGCCCGTGGACATGAAGACCTTCTGGAACAGGACGCCGGTGAGCAGCAGCACCACGGTGCCCACGGCAATGAAGGTGTTTTGCTTCATGTTGCGCACCGTGGCCTTGGCCAGCGAGAACGAGTGCACCAACTGGTCAAAGCGGTTGCCCATCAAGATCACGTCGGCGGTCTGGATGGAGACGTCGGTGCCCGCACCCATGGCCATGCCGACATCCGCGGTGGCGATCGCCGGGGCGTCGTTGATCCCGTCGCCGATCATCGCGACCTTGTGCCCTTCGGCCTTCAGCTGCTTGACGATCTCGACCTTGTCCGCAGGCATCAGCTCGGCGTGGACCGCGTCCAGGCCCAGCTGCCGGCCGACAAGCTCCGCGGTGTGCCGGTTGTCGCCGGTGAGCATCATGACCTGCTTGATGCCGCGGGCGCGCAACGCCGCAATGGCATCGGCAGCCTCGGGTCGGATCTTGTCGGCAATTGAGAGGATGCCGGACAGTTTCCCATTGATCGAGGCGAAGACCACGGTGTTTCCGGCCTGTTCGCGCGCAACGGCGTAGGACTCGAACTCATCGGAGATCTCGGTGCCGACAATGGCCAGGACCTTGCGGGTTCCCACCACGACCTCGTGGGCGTCCACGGTGCCGCGGATGCCGCCGCCCTTGATGACCTCCACGTCGGCCGGCTGCACACCAAGTTCCAGGTCGGCTTCGGTGGCTGCCTCCACGATGGTGCGACCCAGCGGGTGCTCGGAGGCCAGTTCCAGCTGGGCCGACAATCGCAGGGTCCAGTTGGCGTCGGCACCGTTGGCTGCCTTTATCTCGGTCAGTCGTGGCTTGCCCTCGGTGAGCGTTCCGGTCTTGTCGACCACCAAGGTGTCGACCTTGGACATCTGTTCCAGTGCGTCGCCGCCCTTGACCAGCACGCCGTGGCGGGCGCCGTTGCCGAGCCCTGCGACCATGGACACTGGGGTGGAGATCACCAGGGCGCCGGGGCAGGCGATGACCAGGAAGGTCAGCGCGAATTCCACGTTGCGGCTGAAGACCAGCACCAGGATGGAGAGCACCACGATGGAGGGCGTGTAGATGTTGGCGAAACGGTCAAGGAAACGTTGGGCGCGGGTCTTGGTTTCCTGGGCCTCTTCCACGAGTTCAATGATTTGGGCGAAGGTGGTGTCGTCCCCGACATGCTCGGCCTTCACGTGCACGAATCCGGTGTCGAGGATCGTTCCGGTGTAGACGCCATCGCCGGTGGACTTGGACACCGGGACCGATTCGCCGGTGATGGCGGCCTCGTTGAGCAGGCCGCGTCCGGAGACGATGGGTCCGTCGACGGGGACCTTGCCGCCCGAATGAATGACGATGATCTCGCCTTCGGCGATGTCGTCGACGGGGACGGTGAGGGTTTCCCCGTTGCGAATGACCTGTGCCTCGGCGGGAGCCATGTCGACGAGGTCACGCAGGGAACGCCGGGTTTTTTCCAGGGTCCGGGCCTCGAGCCAGGCGCCGAAAATGAAGAGGAACGCAACGACGGAGGCCTCGACGTATTCGCCGATGATCAGTGCGCCAGTCACCGCGATGGTCACCAGCAAGTCGATGCTGAAGGCCTTGGCGCGCAGGCCTTGGAAGGCCCGGATCGCCGTGGGAATCCCCGCAATCACGGCGGTGGCGAACAATGTGATGTCACGAGGGAGTTCCAGGGAGAGAAAGTGGAATCCGAGGGCGAGGATCAGCATGGCGCCGGTGAGCGCCGCGAACCACGCCTTGGTTTTGCCCGTCATGATGCTCCTTGTCAATGCTGGGACCGGCAACGGTGCCAGTCCGCCGTAAGGACCATTACATCGACAAATCCGGATCCGCGCCTTGACGCGGATCAAGAACCGTCAATCATTCGGTTTTGTGGACGGTGATCCCCGTTACAAGAGGGACAGTGCCCGTGTGTCAAGCAGTTCGATGTCCCGGCCACGGTGCAGGGTGATCCAGCCGGCTTCCTCGAAGGCGGCGAGCTTGCGGCTGAAGGTCTCGGGGGTCAGCCCGAGCAGCGAAGCGACGTCCTTCTTGGCGATGCCCAGGCGGATCCGCTCGGTGCCGGCCGCGGCAGAGGCCTCCAGCAGATAGGTGGCAACCCGGTGGTCTGCGTCGTCCCCGGCCACCGAACTGAGTTGGTGCTCGGTCTCGGCCAGGCGCCGTGAGAGGGTTTCAAGCATCTTGAACGCGACCCCCGGAAAGGTCAGCACGTAGGAGTGCAGGTCGTCATGGTGCAGCGCGCAGATGTCGGACTTTTCAAGCGTGACGGCGAAATGGTCGACAGCGGAACGGTCGATGAAGGTGGACTCGCCCAAGAAGTCGCCCGGTCCCAGGATCCTGATGACCTGTTCATGGCCGGCGTCGGTGATGCGGTAGACCTTCACCAGGCCGCTGTGGATGATCATCAGGTTGGCATTGTGTTCCCCCGCCCCATAGAGCTGGGCGTTGCGCGGGAAGCTGCGCGGTGTCACGCGCCTGGCAACTTCGCCCAGTTCCGCATCGGAAAGTTGGGAAAAGAGCGGGATGCGCGCCACGAGCTGCTCGAGCGCGTTCTCCCCTTCGGGGTGGCCAAGGTGTTGGTGCATGCCACCCATCTAACCAGCGATTTCACCGGCGGCTGGCAAGGGGGGAGCACAAACGGGGCCCGGACGGCGACCGAATGGCCGCTGCCCGGACCCCCCCGAGACCCGTGCGGGTTGCCCCGAAAGGCTAGGCGACCTTCTGCGAAAGCACCGGGTAGCCCAGGCCGCTGATGGTCTTGGCGATCTCCTCTGCCTTGACGATGTTCTCGTCGAAGCCGACCTTGACCTTGTTGGAATTGAACATCACCTGGGTGGTTTCAACGCCCTCCAACTTGCCGACGACGCCCTCGATCTTCTTGATGCAGGAGGGACAGGTGAACGGTTCGGTTTCAAACTTGGCGGTCTTCATGGTTGTGATCCACGCTTTCAGGCTTGGTGCGGATGGTTCCACCATTACACCGCTTGTGCGCGCTGCACGCCTTGACCTGGGTCAAGTACCGCGAAATAACTTCGCAGGCAAGCTATTTGGCGTCGATGGGCACCAGCAGGTCCTTGACGGACGGGTCGGTGCGCAGGAATTCCTGGACCGCGGGGTCCTTGAACGCCTTCACCAGGTTTTGCACGTTCTCGGTGTCCGCGTACTCGGTGCCAATGGTCAGCTGCCCGGCGAACTCGTCGGGCGCGGCCGGGGCGAAGATCTGCTGCGACAGCGGAACCTTGGCCGAGACGTAGTACTCGGTGTAGCCCACCGCGGCGTCAAGGTCCGGAAGGGAACGCGACTGGGCCGCGAAGTCCAGCAGCTTGAACTTGATGCCCTTGGGGTTTTCCGCGATGTCCTTTTGCGTCGCTTTCCACTTGTCAACCGAGGGGTCGAGCTTGATCAGCCCGGCGCGCTCCAGCAGCCACAGTCCCTGGGCCTCGTTGGCCGGGTCCGAGTAGAGGGAAATGGTCGCCCCGTCAGGGATCTGGTCGACGGATTTGTACTTCTCGCTCCAGATCCCGAAGCCCCAGCGGAAGACCGGCGTGGCCGCAGCGAGCTTGAAGTCGGGATTGGCCTCCAGCACCTGGGAAAGCCAGAGCTTGTGCTGGTAGATGGTTCCGGCGACCTCGCCGGTGGACACCGCCCGGTTCAGCGTCGTCGAATCGGCCAGCCCCTTGAAGGCCACCTTGATGCCGTACTTGGGAGCGATTTCCTCCGCCACGAAGTCCACCAGGGCCTGCTCGGCGTGGTTGCCCTCCGCGGTAACCACCGTCAGCGTGGCACCGGCAACGGTGTTCGGCGACTCGGTGCCCGAGTTGGAACCGATGACTGCACCCGCCGTGATGGCTCCGGCCAGGGCGATGGCGGCGAGGGTCCAGGGCCACTTCTTGTGCTTTTGGATGGTGAAGCCGTGGGAATCGGTCACTGGCTTGGTCTCGGGATCTGTGATGGTCATGGGGGAACCGCCTTTCGGGCGCGGGAGTGGGGAAACGAATGTTGGTCGGGGGCAGGAGGAATGTCCGGGCCCGGGTGCGGCGGGGTGCCGGGGGTGGCTAGGCGCGGCGGCGCAGGTGCGGTGTGGTGGCCTTGACCAGGGCGTCTCCGCCGAGCTGGACGATGGTGACCATCGCGATCAGCAGCAGCACGGTGGCCAGCATGACCGTCTGGTCGAAGCGCTGGTAGCCGTAGGTAACGGCGACGTAGCCAATGCCGCCGGCGCCGATGGTTCCGGCGATGGCCGAGTATTCGATCATCGCGATGGTGTTGATGGTCAGCCCGCCCAGGATTGCCGGGACTGCCTCGCCCAGCTGCGCGGTGCGGATGATCTGCAGCGGGGAGCCGCCCGAGGCGCGGGCCGCGGCGGTGACCGACCGCGGGACATCGCGCAAACAGTTCTCCACCAGCCGGGCGAAGAACGGGATGCCGGCCAGCGACATGGGAACCACGGCGGCGGCAATGCCGATGTTGGTGCCGGTGACGAAGCGGGTGAACGGGACGATCGCGGCCATCAGCACCAGGAAGGGCAGGGACCGGCCGATGTTCACGATCCAGCTGAGCACCGAATAGGTGCCGCGGTGCTCGAAGAGCCCGCCGGGTGCCATGTTGTGCAAGGCGACGGCGATCGGGGTGCCCAGGGAAACGACGATCAGCATCACGATGCCGACCATGGCCAGGGTCTCGCCCAGGGCCGGGACCAGCAACGCCGGAAGCTCCGGCAGGGGAGTGTCGGCCAGGGCGCGGATCTGCACCGCGGCGGAAATGTTCAGGCCCATTGGAGTTCCTCCGTGGCTCGTGGGACGGCGGTGGACACGGGGTCGGGACCTGCGGTGCGCACGGGCACCGCGTGCAGGCCCTGCCGGGCAAAGGCCGCGGCGGCCTGGTGGGCCGGGGCGCGCAGCCCCACGGTCGCGGTGCCGGTGCTGGTGCCGTCGATGCTTTGGATGCTTGCCGCCAACAGGGCCAGCGGTTCGCCGAGTTCGGCCGAAACCCGCTGCAGCCAGTCTGCCGGTACAGCGCGCGAATCGTAGCTCAGCGCCCAGGGTGTCGAGCCGGGGGCGGGGGCGGCCGCTGCGGGCCGTGGTTGCAGGGCCCGGCCAAGGACCGAGTCGTGGTCGGTGACCAGATCCACCAGCCGGCCCTGTTCCACGATGCGCCCGTCCTCCAGGCGCGCCGCGGTGTCCGCCACATGCAGCACGGTGTCCATTTCATGGGTGACGAACACGACCGCGAGGTCCAGGTCGTCGCGCAGCTGGCGCAGCAGTGCCACCATGGACAACGTGGTTTCCGGGTCGAGGCCCGAGGTTGCCTCGTCGGAGAGCAGCACCGAGGGGCGCAACGCCAGGGCGCGGGCGATGCCCACGCGCTGCCGCTGGCCGCCGGAGAGTTCGAAGGGGTAGTGGTCGGCGCGGTGCGCGAGCCCGACGCGCTCGAGCAGTTCCGCAACCCGTGCCTTCGTCTCTGCCGGGGTGACGCCCAGGTACTGGAGCGGCAGGGCCACGTTCTGCGCCGCGGTGCTGCGCGAGAGCAGGCTGGCGGACTGGAAGATGGTGCCGATGCGCCGCCGTGCGACGCGCAGCCTGCGTTCGGGCAGGGACGCAAGGTCCTCGCCGTTGACGATGACCTGCCCGGAAGTGGGCCGTTCGAGCAGGCCGATGCACTGGGCGAGGGTGGACTTGCCGGCTCCGGAGGGGCCTGTGACGGCGAGGATCTCGCCGGGGGCGACCTCGATGTCGAGGTTGTCCAAGACCGTCAGGGCACCTGGCCCGTTTCCGTAGACCTTGGTGAGTTTTTTCAGGGTGATCATGCGTTGTTTCTCCGTGCTGGAGTGGCACCGGGGTGGTGCCGCAGGGGGCGTGAAGCCCCTGCCCGGTGATCCGGTGAAGGGGCGATGAACCATTTTGTGCCGTAGCAATGCCCTGAATCCATGCCCCTGTCACCCGGTGGCACGCGGCGACATGGTGCGTCATCCGGAGCGGGCAACCCCGGTCTTTGTTGCCTGCCGTGACGCAGGTGCACGGCCCGCAGCGACGCCGCGCGTCATCTGCGCGGCAGGTTTTCGGCGGGCGTGGTATCTCGGAGCGCGGGTTCCCCATGGGGCGAAACACGGCCGCGGACCACGACTCCCGACCTTTGTCATTTCAGGTGAGGCAGACGGCCCCGGTTTTCCGCGGTTGCCTCGGGTGTTGTGGAACGAAACCCCGAATTCCATTCCACTACACCCGAGGCAAATCGGCATTTGGCTGGGTTCGCGGTGGTGTGATGGTTTCGCTGAGGCCGTTTGATGTTGGAATTTCGGATTGAAGGATCGAGGTTTCGGTCGGCCCAAGTGAGATGGGAAGTTTCCTCAGGCGAAGTAAGGCGGAACGGACCAATTGCCTCGGGTGTAGTGAGGCAGAAGCGTTTATGCCTCGGGTGTAGTGAGACAGAATCACCTAATGCCTCGGGTGTAGTGAGATTGCCTCACCTGTAGTGAGACAGGACAACGACTCCCGGCAGCACCGTGATTGACGAAAAGGTGATCGTCCGCATATCCTGAACGAACGGTCAGTAAATAACTTTTTGTCACAGTGAGGTGAGCACTATGGCTGCACAGCAAGAAAGCGGCGGATCGCTATCCGCAGTACTTTCTCCTGAGGAGCAAGCAGGGCAGGATCGGTTCAACCAGATCATTGCCGAGGATTCGCGCATCGAACCGCGCGACTGGATGCCGGAGGCGTACCGCAAGACGCTGACGCGGCAGATGTCGCAGCACGCGCACTCCGAGATCATCGGCATGCAGCCCGAGGCCAACTGGATCACCAGGGCCCCGTCGCTGAAGCGCAAGGCCATCCTGATGGCCAAGGTGCAGGACGAAGCGGGCCACGGCCTGTACCTGTACTCGGGCACCGAGACCCTCGGCACCCCGCGCGATGTCCTCAACGACCAGTTGATGACGGGCAAGGCCAAATACTCCTCGATCTTCAACTACCCGGCACGTTCCTGGGCCGACATGGGAGCAATCGGCTGGCTGGTTGACGGCGCCGCAATCGCCAACCAGGTCCCGCTGTGCCGCGCCTCCTACGGCCCGTACGGCCGCGCCATGGTGCGCATCTGCAAGGAAGAATCCTTCCACCAGCGCCAGGGTTTCGAGATCCTGCTGGAACTGGCCGGCGGCACCGAGGCACAGAAGAAGATGGCGCAGGACGCCATCAACCGCTTCTACGCCCCGTCGCTGATGATGTTCGGACCCCCGGATGCCGATTCGCCGAACTCCAAGCAGTCCACCGCCTGGAAGATCAAGCGCTTCTCCAACGACGAACTGCGCCAGCGCTTCGTCGGCATGATCGCCGAGCAGGTCAAGGTCCTGGGCCTGACCCTTCCGGACCCGGAGCTGCGCTTCGACGAGGAATCCGGCACCTGGATCCACATGGACCTGGACTGGGAAGAATTCAAGGCAGTCATCGCCGGCAACGGCCCCTGCAACGCCCAGCGCCTGCAGCGCCGCAACGATGCACACAACGAAGGCGCCTGGGTGCGCGAAGCTGCCGCTGCATACGCGGCAAATATGGCTCGAAAGACCGAGGTTGCATAAATCATGACCGAAACACACGGCACCTGGCCGCTCTGGGAAGTATTCGTCCGTTCCTCCCGCGGGCTCTCGCACGTGCACGCCGGTTCGCTGCACGCACCGGACGCGGAAATGGCATTGAAGAACGCCCGCGACCTGTACACCCGCCGCAACGAGGGCATCTCGCTGTGGGTCGTTGCGAGCACCGACATCATTGCCTCGGACCCCGACGCGAAGGGCATGTACTTCGAGTCCCCGCAGGGCAAGGACTACCGCCATGCCACTTACTACACCAAGTCCGAGGGCGTGAAGCACCTGTGAGCGCACACGACATCGACCACTCGCTGGATTCCTTCGGTGACGCCAGCGCCTCGGCCACCCGCGTCACCCCGGGCAACGCACTGCGCCCCGAGGACATCGCGATCCAGCAGGAGAAGCCGACCGACCTGGTCGCGCAGTACGCACTGCGCCTGGGCGACGACGCCTTGATCCTGGCCCAGCGTCTCTCGCACTGGATCTCCCGTGGCCCGGAGCTGGAGGAAGACATCGCCCTGGGCAATATCGCCCTGGACCAGTTGGGCCATGCCCGCTCCTTCCTCACCTACGCCGGCAAGGCCTGGGATAAGACCGAGGACGATTTGGCCTACTGGCGCGAGGAAGAGGACTTCCGCTCGCTGCACATCGTCGAACAGCCCAACGGCGACTTCGGCGTCACCATCATGCGCCAGCTGATCATCTCCATCTACCAGCACCTGCTCTACACCGAGCTGCTTCAGTCCTCCGACCCGACGATCGCGGCGATTTCCGCCAAGGCCGTCAAGGAGGTCGACTACCACCGCGACCACGCCATCGCCTGGACCCTGCGCCTGGGGATGGGCACCGAGGAATCGGCCCGACGCATGCGCCACGCCCTGGCGGTGCTCTGGCCCTACGTGGGGGAGATCTTCGAGGACGAGGACCTGCACACCGCCCTCGGCGACGTCGCCGTGGCGCCCTCGACCCTGCGCGCCGCCTGGGACGAGGAATTCGCCTCCGTCCTGGCCGACGCCGGGCTCGAGGTACCAACCGTTCCGTACGCAATGGCCCGGGGCCGGCGCGGCGAGCATTCCGAGCACCTTGGCTTCATCCTGGCCGAGATGCAGGTGCTTGCCCGCAAGCACCCCGGCGCCACCTGGTAAGCAAAGGACACAAGACATGATTGCCACCATCGCCGAGCTCCGAGAGATCGCCTCGCGCGTCACCGATCCCGAGATCCCGGTACTCACCATCGCGGACCTGGGGATCCTGCGGGACGTGGACATGGAGGGTGACACAGTGGTTGTCACCATCACCCCCACCTACTCCGGGTGCCCGGCGATGGACGCAATCACCGAGGACCTCGGAATCGTCTTCAAGGAATCCGGATACGACAATGTCCGGGTCAACCTGGTCCTTTCCCCGGCCTGGAGCACCGACTGGATGACCGAGTCGGGCAAGACCAAGCTGGAGGCCTACGGCATTGCCCCGCCCACGGGCACCGGACACCGCGGCCCGGTGACCCTGGGCATGGCCGTGAAATGCCCGCAGTGCCATTCGCTCAATACCAAAGAACTTTCCCGCTTTGGTTCCACCGCCTGCAAGTCCATGTACCAATGCAAGGACTGCCTGGAACCCTTCGACTACTTCAAGGTGCTCTCATGACAGACACGACTGCCTCCCTGCCCACCGACGGGGGCGTTGATCCCGAGGTCCCGGGCCGCCGCCGGACCACGTTCCACACCCTCACCGTTGCCGAGGTCCGCAGGCTCACCGCCGACGCCATCGAGGTGACCTTCGCGGTCCCCGCCGAACTGGCCGGACAGTACGACTACCTGCCGGGCCAATACGTGGCCCTGCGCAAGGAGCTCGAGGACCTCGACGGCAACATGGTCGAGCTGCGCCGCAGCTACTCGATCTGCGCCGAGCCCACGGACGGCGAGATCCACGTGGCCATCAAGCGCGACATCGGCGGGATCTTCTCCACCTGGGCCAACGAGTCGCTGGTCGCCGGGGACACCATGGATGTCATGAGCCCCACCGGCGGCTTCATCTCCAAGCACAAGATGACCGGGATGAACGACCCCGAGTCCATCGACGTGGAAAACGAGGACACGTTCGTGGCGGTGGCCGCCGGCTCGGGCATCACCCCGGTCATGGCGATCGCCCGCACGGTGCTGGCAGCCAACAAAAACGTCCACTTCGACCTGGTCTACGCGAACAAGGCAGCCATGGACGTGATGTTCCTGGAGGAACTGGCCGACCTCAAGGACCGCTACCCGGCCCGCTTTGCGCTGCACCACGTACTGAGCCGCGAACAGCGCATCTCCCCGCTGCTCTCGGGCCGCATCGACTCCGAGAAGCTGAACAAGCTGCTCGGCGCGGTCATCCGCACCGACCAGGTCGACGAATGGTTCCTCTGCGGGCCCTTCGAACTGGTCCAGCTGGTGCGCGACAATCTCGCCGCCCAGGGCGTCCCTGCCGAGAAGGTCCGCTACGAGCTGTTCACCACCGGCGAGCCGAACCGCCCCGAGGGCAACATCGGCCGCCCGGTGCTCATCGATGAATCCGATGAGACCTACTCGATCGGATTCAAGCTCGATGGCCTGCAGGGCGAGGTCAAGAGCCCGGTGAATGCACGCGAAACCGTCCTCAATGCGGCGCTGCGGGTCCGCCCGGATGTCCCGTTTGCCTGCGCCGGCGGCGTGTGCGGCACCTGCCGCGCCAAGGTCGTCGAAGGCGCGGTGGAAATGGATGAGAACTACGCGCTGGAACCGGACGAGATCGAGCGTGGTTACGTGCTGACCTGCCAGTCGCGTCCCACCACCGAACGCGTCCTGGTCGACTACGACGCCTAGTCACAAGCAACACCGGCAAGGATCCATCCGCACCCAGCGGGTGGATCCTTGCCGTAGGACCCGAAAATCCCCAGTGAACGGACCAACGATGATTGAACTGAATATCTCCGACGGCGTGGCGGAGATCGTGCTCAACGCCCCGCAAAAGATGAACTCGCTGAACGAGGCGGCGTTGGCGGAATTGGAAGCCGCCTATGACAAGGCCGCCGAGGGTGTGGAAACCGGCGAGGTGCGCGCGCTGCTGCTGCGCGGGGAGGGCCGCGGCTTCTGCGCCGGCCGCGACATCTCCGGGGTGGTCCCCGCCGACGACGACGTCATGGGCTACCTGGGCGGAAAGGTCCAGCCGCTGCTGGCCAAGATGTCCTCCTTCCCGGCCCCCACCTTTGCTGCCGTGCACGGCGCGTGCCTCGGGGTCGGGCTGGGCCTGGCCATCGCCACCGATGTGGTTTACGTGGCGGATAATGCGAAAATCGGTTCCCCCTTCGCCAACCTGGGTGCGACCCTGGATTCGGGCGGGCACTGGCTGTTCACCGAACGCCTGGGCACGCACCGCACGCTGGATTTGATCTACACTGCCGAGTTGATCAGCGGTGCCGATGCGGTGGCCTCGGGGCTCTTCTCCCGCGCCATGCCGGCAGACACGCTGCTGGAGACGACGCGGGGGATCGTCGCGAAGGTCGCCACCGGCGCCACCGGGGCGTTCCGCGCCTCCAAGGAACTGGTCGCCGAGATCCGCGACGCCCGACTGGGCCTGTGGGACTCGATGGCCAACGAAAACCAGGCCCAGGCCGACCTGTGCGCCACCGAGGACTACGCCGAGGGTTTCCTGGCCTTCCAGGAAAAGCGCAAGCCCGCCTTCAAGGGCTGAGATTCCCGAATGCATGACAGCGGCGCCCCTGCCACGAGCGGGGGCGCCGCCGTTTTTGCCACGGCGCGCCGTTCTCGGGCGGGGCGTGAGGCCTGGGCGCAAGCCCGCATCCGTGGGGCGTCTGGTCCGCGTGTGATCGTTTATCCGGCATCGGCCGGCCGTGCGGGGGAGCGAAACACCGCCGTGGCGCTCCGCGGCGAGGCGGTTCTCCAGGCAAGTGCATGGCGTTCCCGCAGCGCGGCGCGAACCAACCGCAGGCGTGGGAAACTCCCGGGGGAGGAATCGCAGCTGATCGCCGTCGGTGGTGCCTTGCGGCAGCGGCGTGGCCAAGGCACCGTGACCACCCGACCCACCGTCCCGGGCCCGGAATAACGCGCGCGCTGGTCCCGGGTGCGCGGGATCCGCGTATCAACCAAAGGATTGAGATGGTTTTCAACCGGTTGTCCGATGTGTGGTGGCAGGCCCTCTTGATTGACTGAAGCCATGTCCAATTTTCGGCTTCGTTCCTCCCTGCCCCAACGACTGACCTCCCGTCGAGGCGCCTGGGTTTCGCTTGTCCTGGTGCTCCTGTGCGTTGTTGCCCTCTTTGGGCTACTCCGTTCCGCCGAAGCACCGGCCTCAAATGCGATTTCTCCGGATACTTCCGAGTCGGCCGAGGTCAACGCCCTGGCTGAGCAGTTCCCCGGCAGCGACGAAGGATCGGTGCTGATCGTGGCCACGCACCAGGACGGGACGCGGCTTTCCGAGGCAGACATGGCCGATCTGGCCGCGCTGGCACCGGCCATCGATGACACCACCGGGCACCAGGCCTTCCGGCCGTTCGTCAGCGAAGACGGGAAGGCCGCCGTCATCCAGACCGCAATCACCTTGGGTGAAGACAACACGGCCACTGCCCAAACAGTGAAGGACGTGCGCAACACCCTGGCGCAGAACCCCATCGCCGGAATCTCCCTGCAGGTCACCGGGGGATCCGCCTTCGGCGCCGATATCGCAGCATCCTTCGAGGGCGCCGACTTCACATTGCTGTTGGTCACCATCGGGATCGTTGCGGTGTTGCTGATCCTCACCTACCGTTCCCCGGTCCTATGGCTGATCCCGTTGGTGGTGGTGGCCATCGCGGACCAGATTGCCGGGATGGCCACGGCGGCACTCGGCAGCGCCTTCGATCTGCAATTCGATGCGGGGATCATCAGCGTCCTGGTCTTCGGTGCCGGAACGAACTATGCCCTGCTCTTGATCTCGCGCTACCGCGAAGAACTCATGGATACCCGGGACCATCGCCTGGCCATGGCAAACGCCTGGCGCGGCACGGCTCCGGCCATTGTGGCCTCGAACGTGACCGTTGTACTCTCCCTGGCCACCCTGGTTCTGGCCGTCATCCCCGGAACCCGGGGATTGGGCATTTCCTCGGCCGTGGGGCTCATCATCGCCCTGGTTGCCGTGCTCTTTGCGTTGCCGCCCTTGCTGGTGGTGTGCGGGCGCAGGATCTTCTGGCCGTTTATTCCCCGCCCGGAACAGCCGCAGGGCCGTCAGCGCATGTGGGGAGTGATCGCCGGCAAGGTGGTGCGCCGCCCGGTGGTGGCACTGCTGGCCGGTGGTGCCTTGCTGGCCGTCATGGCCAGCGGCCTGTTTGGCACGTCCATTGGCTTGACACAGACCGAGAAGTTCCGCGTGGCCTCCGAATCGGCAGCCGGGTTGGAGACACTTGGCGAACACTTCCCGCCCGGTGAATCCCAGCCGATGTTCCTGATTGCCAAGAGCTCGAAGATCGACCAGGTACAGTCGGCAGCCCGGGACGTCGCAGGAGTATTGCGCGTGACGCCGCTGGGTGCATCCGAGAACGGGGAGCTTGAAAAACTGATGGTCACCGGGGAACCGGGCCCCGGAACCCCCGAGAGCCTGGCCCTGGTGGAGGAACTGCGCGAGGCGGTGCATGCCGTCGCGGGTGCCGACGCGATTGTTGGCGGCGCAGTGGCCGAGGACGTCGATGCCCGTGCCGGGAACATGCGCGACCTGCTGCTGATCGCACCGTTGGTCTTGGCGGTGAGCTTCCTGGTGCTGTTGGCACTGTTGCGTTCGATGGTGGCCCCGGCCTTGCTGCTGGTGGTCAATGTGTTCAGCGCGCTGGCCGCCATCGGTGCGGGGTCGTGGCTCAGCCAAAGGTTTTTCGGCCAGGACTCGCTGGATCTGCAGGTGCCGTTGCTCGCGTTCCTGTTCCTGGTCGCCTTGGGCATCGACTACACGATATTCCTGGTCCACCGGGCCAGAAGCGAGGCCGAGGTCCATGGCACCAGGCAGGGCATGGTCCGTGCGGTTGCCAGCACCGGAGGTGTGATCACCAGCGCCGGCATTGTCCTGGCCGCGGTGTTTGCCGCCTTGGGCATGCTGCCGTTGGTGACCCTGGGCCAGCTGGGCCTGATTGTGGGACTGGGCGTGTTGGTCGATACCTTGGTCGTACGCACGGTGATCGTTCCGGCCATCTTCAGCGTGGTTGGAGACCGCATTTGGTGGCCCTCCCCGCCGCCCCACGCCCGGCACACGGATGGGGGCGTGGCGGCAACGGACTCCGAGGAGGGAGAATCAGGTCATGGCGCTTATTCCAGTGGAGTCTCCCTTACCCGCTAGACCCGGGTCCCCCTCCCAAACCGGCAAGGCGCCGGGAGAAGGAAACCGTGCCTCGAACTTGACGATCCGTACGATGCGGGTGGGGTTGCACCTACTCACGGCCGCGCTGGTGGTGATCTCCGTGGCCCGGGCGCTGATGAGCGGGACCCCGCTGGTTTTGGCGCTGGGCAGCGGCGTGGCAATTTTTGTTTGGTACCTGGCCGGGATGCTGGTGGCCGGGCCGCAACGAGTCGCCTCGAGTGCCGGCTGGTGGCTGCTGGGCCTTGCCCTGCTCTGGATCGGGGCGGTGATCGTCTCACCGGAGTACCTTTGGCTGGCCTTTGCCCTGTGGCTGCTGGCCGGCTATGTCCTGCGTTGGCGCTGGGCCGTTCTCTTCTCTGTGGTGGTTTACGCCATGGTTGCGGTTGCCCCGATTCTGGAATTCGGGTCCACCACCTTTGCCGGTGTGATCGGACCACTGCTTGGCGGGGTCTTTGCCCTGAGCATCGCCCGGGGATACCTCGAGGACCTGGAGCAGGGCCGCTTCTCCATGAACGTGCGCATGTTGGCCCATCCCTCCGACCGAGGCTACCTCACGGGGTTGTTCCAACAACTCGTCGTGGCGGTGTTGGCCGGGGCCGCAGTGCTTGGGGCGATCATCCTGATCGTTGCCAATGAGGGGCCCCTGGTCGCGGGGGACATCCACCTTTACGCGGTCTTTGGCTTCGCCTTGCTCTTTGGAGGTTTTGTGTTGGGCATGCGCAGCCTGATGCTGGTGTTCAAGCGCGATCAGGACGGGTAATGATGCCGGCGGCGAGGGCCCATCGAGCACCTGGCATTGTTCAAAGCCACTTTGCCCACCAGCCGCGGAGCCAGGACTCCAGCCGAATGGCGGTGTAGAACGCTCCGCGCAGTTCGCTGAGCCTGGACCCGTATCCGTGGACCCGGATCCAGCGGCACCCGAGTTGGCCAGGAGCGCATTTCACGGTCGGGCGGCTTGGGCCGAAGCGGATGTCGCGGGTTTTCCGTGTGCGTTGAATTCGCCGCCGGACGGATCCTTGAGGGGGGTGCGAATTGGAGACGATGCGGGAGGCCGTGGCCGGCCACGAGTGGTTCTGGCGGGATTCCACCGGAGCGACCTCGGCGGGTTCCGGCGGGTCGGGAGCGGTTGGCCGGACAGGACGGCAGGGGAGCTGTAACGCATGGCCCGTGATCCGGGTATGCGGGTTTGGGAAAAACCACGTACTTCACGGGGAAATGTCGATTTGCGGTAGGCGCAACACCGAGCCGGTGCGCCATGGGCAGGACGTCGTCTTCGTCCACTCTGCTTTCCCGGGCGATTGCCATGTCAAAAAATCTTTACATTGATCTATCATGGACCTAGGCTCTAAAGTAAAGAATCTTTGACATTTAGGGGTTGGTGGACGTGTCCAGCGAAGAACGTGTTGCCTGGGTGGGCGTCGCTTCCGGCAGTGCTGGAATGCTGGTATTTGTCGCGCTGGCGCTGATTCATGCGCTGGGAGACGGCCGCCTGGCGGGGCAAAACTACACTATTCCGATGATCCTCTGTGTCTTCGTCATGGTGGCCCCGGTGTGGATAGTGCGCGGACTTCTGGCCAGGGGCCGCAAAAAGACGGACCTTGGTCCAGATGAGCGGGATCGCGACATTGCACGCCGCGCCGACCAGGCCAAGTTCCAGGTCCTCTTGTTCGCCTGCGTGGTCGTCTTGTCCATGGCCTTCACCGGCACCGAACATTTCTGGATCGCTTCGACGGTCTTTGCCGGTTTGGGATTCTCCCTCCTCGTGGGTGCCGGGGTGCAGATTGCCGGCTACCGCCGTGGCGTACCAACGTGGTGAACCGCGGGCGGCTCGGCAACTCCATCCGGGAACTCAGGGCAGGCAAAAACAACATGACCCAGGCCGAACTCGGCGCTCTGGTCGGGGTGACGCGCCAAACCATCATCGCCATCGAACAGGGGAAATACTCGCCCTCCCTGGAATCGGCATTCCGGATCGCCCACGCGCTGAACCTCCCCATCACCGAGGTCTTCAGGTACGAGTTCGAGACGACGGTGGGCGAGGGAGACTAAGCTTCCTCACGAGTCTTGCCACGCAGCAGGGCCAGCAGGGGCAGGGCCGCAAAGGCCGTCAGGCCCACCCAGATCCACATGGCGTTTTGCAGGCCCAGCGCGTCCCCGACTAGGCCGCCGACGATGCCCAGGATCGGCACCGGTCCCATGGTGAACACCAGCCGGAATCCCTGTTGGCGCCCCATCATCCCATCCGGGGTGGAACCGGCCAGCAGCCCGTAGGCAGTGGCGTTGTAGGAAACCATCAGCGCGTTGTAGAGCACAGAATGGCCGATGACCACCCATACGGCCCCGGTGCCGGCGAGCGCGGCCAGGGGGACCAGCGCCACGGCCAGCGGCAGGAGGAAGATGGACAGGGCCAGGACCCGGTATTCTCCCCATTTGCCCACGAGGGACGGGACCAACAGCGAGCCGAGCAGCCCTCCGACGGCGATGGTGGAAATGACCAAGCCGATGGCCGGGGGTGTGAAACCCAGAACCTTGACGAAGTACAAGGTCTCCAGCGCCGATCCGAACGCCAATCCCATGTTGGTGATTGCCGACGACGTTACCAGAGCGCGGATGACGGGGTTCGTGAGTGTGAAGCGAAGCCCCTCGCCGAAGGAATCCCGGAAGCCGATCCGCGGTGTCGATTCCGCGGATGGCACCGATCGTCCCGGCTTCCTGCGAAATCCCCAAAGCAAGGTGGCTGCGGCGAGCAGATTGGCGGTTCCGGCGACGAGCAGGGTAAAGGGCGCTGACATGACGGCGACCAGCACGCCGGCCAACCCGGGGGAAGCGATCCCGACCGAAGTCTCGACGGTTTCCTTGCGTGCATAGGCCGTGGATACCAGATCCCGTCCCACCGTCGAAGGCAGCGCCGATCCGGCACCCATGTTCCACAACATTCCTGCCACTCCCACGAGGAACGAAACACAGACCAGCTGCAGGTAGCCCAGGGCACCCATCGACCAGGCCAGCGGCACCGAGAAAATGGCCAGACCCGCCGCCAGCTGCGCCCACATCATGGTCCCGATCCGGTTGACGCGGTCCAGCATGATTCCCGCGGGGATCGCCAGGAATAAAAACGCCACCGATTCGGAGGCATTGAGGATTCCGATCTGGGTCGCGTTGGCGCCCAGGGCATAGATGGCGACCAAATCGTTGGCCACATTCAGGATGCCCGTCGACAGGGCGCCAAACGCAACGGAAAACAGCAGCGCCTGGAATCCGGGACGGTTGCGCAGAAGCCGATTCGGCACTGCCGCGTCGAGGTCGGAACCCGCCGCAGTGTCCTTGTCCATGGATTCCCCGTTCGACTGCCTCGACTCAAGCCATTGGGAAGAGTCTATGGGGTCCGTGGTGACTAGCGGGTGTCGACATCCTCGAAAACCAGGAACGTCTGGGTATCCAGCACTCCCGGCATGGACTGCAGCTGGTCGAAGACCACGCGGCGCAGGTCGACGTTGTCGCGTGCCCGCACCAACAGGATCACGTCGAAGTTGCCGCCCACCAGGCCAATGTGGTGCACCTCGGGTATCGCGGAGAGGCGTTCGCGCATTTCCCTCCAGGAGTGTTGGCGCAATTTCAGGGTCACGTAGGCGCTGGCCCGGAGCCCGGCACGCAACGGGTCGATGACCGCGGTGTAGCGGGTGATGACACCCTCGTCCTGGAGTCGATTGATCCGCGAATAGGCGTGTGCCCGCGAAATATGGACCTTCTGCGCGACGGTGGTCACCGACTGGCGGCCGTCCTTGGTGAGCTCCTCCAGGATCCGGCGATCCACCTCGTCGAGCCGTGCCGGGGGAGTTTCCATGAAGAGCCACTTTCCGCTTTGTCCAAAAACCACCATGTTGCGGCGGTCACACTGTTGATTTGTCTACAAGAATACCGCTTTGAAGCGCACTATTCCAGAATTTTCCCGGATGATGGATACGTTTCATCAAAAATACCCATAATTAAGACAAGAAGTGACGTTCTCCGGCCAAGCCCGGGCCCCGGCGTCAGGAACAACAGCAGAAAGGCGTGACCCGTGACGACCACAGAACCACGCGACGCAATCGAGCAGGTGAGCAGCAAGTTCGGGATCACCCCCGAGGACTACATGCTCCCGGCTCGCACCGAAATCCACATGCTCGACGTCAATGGCAAGCTGCACCCCTCGGGCCAGCAAGGCGCCGAACCCGGCCACGAATACCCGTTGCCGAGCCCAAAGGCGCTCGTTGACGCCTACGAGCAGCTGGTCATCGGACGCCGCGTCAACGACCAGAACTCGGCACTGGTGCGCCAGGGTCGCATGGCCGTCTACCCCTCCAGCCACGGTCAGGAGGCCTGCCAGGTGGCAGCCGCCCTGTGCCTGGCCGAGGGCGACTGGATGTTCCCCACCTATCGAGACACCGTTGCGGTCATGGCCAAGGGTGTGGCCCCCATGGAGGTCATGGCCGGGTTCCGTGGCGAATGGCACAGCGGATATGACCCAAAGCAGTACAAGGTATCCATCCAGTCCACGCCGCTGACCACGCAGTTGCTGCACGCGGTCGGCGTCGCCCACGCGGCCAAGCTGCGCGGCGAAGACACGGTGGTGCTGGCGATGTGCGGTGACGGAGCCACCTCGGAGGGCGACTTCCACGAAGCACTGAACTTCGCCGCCGTCTTCAACCTGCCGGTGATCTTCTTCGTGCAGAACAACCAGTACGCGATTTCCGTTCCGCTGTCCCAGCAGTCGGTGGCGCCGTCGCTGGCGCACAAGGCGGTCGGCTACGGCATGGCCGGCGAGCGTGTCGACGGCAACGACCTGGTTGCCCTGATGGCTGTGCTGGGCCGCGCGGTGCGCCTGGCCCGCGAGGGCAACGGTCCGCTGCTGGTCGAGGCCCACACCTACCGCATGCAGGCCCACACCAACGCCGACGACGCCACTCGCTACCGGCAGGACGACGAGGTCCAAGCCTGGATCGCCAAGGACCCGGTCACCCGCATGCGTGCGTACCTGGCCGATGCCGGCCTGTTGCCCGAAGAGACCGAGGCGCGGATCGCGGCCAGTGCCGAAGCGGTGGCCACGACCCTGCGCGACGGCATGAACGCGGAGAACAACCCGGACCCGTCGGAGCTCTTCGCCCACGTCTATTCCACACCCACCACCCAGATGGCCGAGCAGGCCGCGATGCTGGCCGACGAACTCGCCCGCGAGGAGGACGCAAAATGAGCCCCACGGTAACCACGTCTTCGGCGGCCAACGGCAATGTTTCCGCCGCCACTGCCGCTGCGGCGGCACGGACCGCCGACGCCGGAACCCAGCCGGTCACCTTTGCCAAGGCACTGAACAGCGCCCTGGCCGATGCCATGGCCCTGGAGGATTCGGTCCTGGTCTTCGGCGAGGACGTCGGGGTCCTTGGCGGGGTCTTCCGCATCACCGACGGACTGACCAAGCGCTTCGGCTCGGAGCGCTGCTTCGACACCCCGCTGGCCGAGTCCGGCATCGTGGGCATGGCCATCGGCATGGCGATGAACGGCATGCGTCCGGTCATCGAAATGCAGTTCGACGCCTTCGCCTACCCGGCCTTCGAGCAGATCGCCTCGCACGTGGCCAAGATGCACAACCGCACCAAGGGCCGCGTGCCCCTGCCGATGGTCATCCGCATCCCGTACGCCGGCGGCATCGGGGGAGTTGAGCACCACTGCGATTCCTCCGAAAGCTATTACGCGCACACCCCGGGACTGAAGGTCTTCACCCCGGCCACGGTCCGCGACGCATACCTGATGCTGCGCGAGGCCATCGACTCCCCGGACCCGGTCATCTTCATGGAACCCAAGAAGCTGTACTGGTCCAAGGAACAGGTGGACCTGGAAGCGCTGCGGCTCTCGCACGAGACCGACGCGGTGCCGCCGACCGAGGGGCGCGCCGCGGTGGCCCGCTCGGGCACCGACGCGACGCTGATCGCCTACGGTCCCTCCGTGTCCACCGCCATGGCCGCGGCCGAGGCAGCAGCCCTGGAGGGCCGCAGCCTCGAGGTCATCGACGTGCGCACCATCGTCCCGCTCGACGACGCAACGATCTGTGAGTCCGTCCGCAAGACCGGGCGCGCCGTGGTCATCGCCGAGGCGCCGGGCTTCGCCTCGGTCTCCAGCGAGATCGTCGCCCGGATCCAGGAGCGGTGCTTCCACTCGCTCGCGGCCCCGGTGCTGCGTGTGACCGGGTTCGACACCCCGTACCCGGCGCCGAAACTCGAAAAGTACTACCTGCCATCCGTTGACCGCATCCTGGATGCCGTGGATGCGCTGCAATGGGAGGAAGGGGCATGAGCGTGAAGACCTTTTTGCTGCCGGACCTCGGTGAGGGATTGACCGAGGCCGAGCTGGTCAAGTGGCTGGTTGCCGTGGGCGACACCGTGGTCATCGACCAGCCGATCGCCGAGGTGGAAACCGCCAAGTCGATGGTGGAGGTGCCCAGCCCCTATGCCGGGACCGTGCACGAGCTGCACGGAGCCGAGGGCCAGATGATGCTCGTTGACGCTCCGCTGTTCTCCGTGCTGGAGGAAGGCGCGGTGGCCCCGGCAGCGCCCGCCGCGGAACCCAAGTCCGGCATCCCGGAGCGCGAGGTCGCCCAAAGCTACCGCGAGGAGGAACGAGCCGGAGCCAAGGCTCCGGCGAGCGAAGGCTCGGGCAACGTGCTCATCGGCTACGGAACCCCGGAGGGGCTCTCGGCCAAGGCACGCAAGCGCCGCCCGCGCACCGATGCCGGCACCGCACCGGCCACCGCCAGCGGGGTGCCCGCCGCCGCGCCGCGCCGTGCCCCTCTGGTGATCTCGCCATTGGTGCGCAAACTGGCCCGGGACCACGGCATCGACATCGCCACGCTCAACGGCAGCGGTGCCGGCGGGCTGGTCCTGCGCTCGGACATCGAGGCGGCTGCCGCCGCAACCACTGCAGCGCCGGTGGCGCGGACCGCGGCACCGGACGTCGAACCGGTGCGCGCGGCTGCCCCGGCATCCGCGGCCGAGGGCTCAATCGATGCGCGCTCGGGCCTGGGAATTTCCACCAGGACCCCGATCAACGGCGTGCGCAAGACCATCGCCCAGGCCATGAGCCGGTCGCGCAGCGAGATCCCCGAGGCCACCGTGTGGGTGGAGGTGGACGCCACCAACCTGGTGCGGATGCGTTCGGCCATGAAGGGAACCGACCCGGAGAACACCCCGGGGCTGCTGGCCTTCATTGCGCGCTTCGTGGTTGCCGGGCTGCAGAAGTACCCGGCGCTCAACTCCCGCATCGAGCACAACGCGCAGGGCGAAGCCGAGATCGTGGGCTTCGAGGGCATCAACCTGGGCATTGCCGCGCAGACCGAACGGGGCTTGATGGTCCCGTCCATCCGCAACGCCCAGCAGCTCAGCGCCCGCGGGCTGAATGCCGAACTGGCACGGCTGACCGAGGTCACCCGTTCCGGCAAGGCCACGGTCGCCGAGCTCACCAGCGGCACCTTCACCCTGAACAACTACGGGGTCTTTGGCGTCGACGGTTCCGCGGCGATCATCAACTACCCGGAGGTTGCGATCCTCGGTGTCGGGCGGATCATCGACAAGCCCTGGGTTGTGGACGGCGAGCTCGCGGTCCGCAAGGTCACCGAGTTGACGCTGGCCTTCGACCATCGGGTCTGCGACGGCGCCACGGCCGCGGGCTTCCTGCGCTTCGTGGCCGACGCAATGGAAAACCCGGCCTCGGTGCTGGCGGACCTGTAACGGTTTCCCGTATCGCGGCCAGGCACGTGCCCGCGGCGAGAGGTGCTTCATGGAACCTCGCCGCGGGCACCTGCGCATCCGCCGCCGGGGCCCAGGGATGCTGCCGCTGGCGCATGATTCGCCTTGCCATCGCCAACCGCCTTGGCCGAGGCCCGGATCAGCTTCCCACCACCCCTATTGAAAGCGGCGACGACCAACTATCCTGATGCCATGGAAAAGCTACCTGCTGAATACGAGCATTACCTTCTAGGCAAGGACGAACTCCACATCGAAACGATCATGCCGATCTTCCGGGAGTCCGTGGCCGAAGGCAAGTACGGGGTTCACATCCGCGGACTCGGCGGCCATTCCGAACAGGCCTTCGTTGACGAGACCGTCCCCTTCGGGAAGATCAAGATCACCGTTCCCTAGCACCTGCCGTTCCACGGTGGTGCGACCCGATTCCCCGGCATGCCCCTGCGGTCTCCGGGGAATCGGTTTTGCCCGGACTGATTTTCATGCAGAATGTGGATATCGCCAAAACACCGGCACCGCCCGGCACCGAGGAAATGGGGACCCGCCATGAAGCAGCCATTGGTACCCAGCGTGGAACAGCTTGCCCCGCATTGCTGGCGACTGCTCAACCACGGATTTTCCATGAATACCGGCCTGATCGTGGGCCAGGACCGCGCCGTTGTGATCGACACCGGCTCCGGGCCGCGGGAAGCGAAGGGCCTGTATGCGGCCATCCGCAAGATCACCGGTCTCCCCTTGCTTGTGGTGAACACCCATGCCCATGGCGACCACGTCTTTGGCAACGACTACTTTGCCGCGCAGGGCGTGGAAGGCTTTCACGCCACGGCAGCGGCGATCGAGCACCTGCGCCGCAACGGGGAGGCCGAGCGCCAGCTGGTGCGCTTCCTGGAACCCGAAATGGCCCTGCGCCAGGGAGAGCACTCGGGCATCGTCGTGCCAGGCAACATCGTCACGGAAACCGGGGGCACGCTGGACCTTGGCGGTGTCACCGCGCAGCTCTTTGGCCTGGGCCCCGGGCACACCAGCGGAGACCTGCTCGTGCGCTGCGGCAAGGTGTTGTTCACCGGCGACCTGGTCGAGGAGGGCGGACCGCCGAACTTCGAGGATTCGAACCCCTATCTCTGGGCGGAGTTGCTGGGCCGGCTCGTGCGCGAATGCGACGACGACGTGGTGGTGGTGCCCGGGCACGGAGACCCGGTGGACCTGGAATTCGTGCGCCGGCAGCACCGCGAAATGCTGGCCGCAATCCTGGAAGGGGAAACCATCGTGCGCTCCTGGCCGACCGGAAGCTTCGACCCCACCGCCCACCAATTGGAAGTGCTGCCCTACGGCCCCGAACAATCCACGATCTTCCTGCAAAGGCTGAGCAAAACCATGCCATAGCCGGTTCAGTAGGATGAACACATGAGTGAACAACCTTTCAGCCTGCGTAGGATCGCGGTGAAAGTGTATTCACCTTCCCTGCTGTACGGCCTGGGGCTGGGTGCGGTCACGCCCATCATTGCCCTGTCTGCCCTGGACCGCGGGGCCAACCTGGCCACGGCCGCACTGGTCGTCACGCTGGTCGGCGTCGGTTCCCTGGTTTCCAATGTCCCCGCCGCGGTGCTGACCACGAAAGTCGGCGAACGCCTGGCCATGGTCTTCGCTGCAGGGTGGGCGGCCCTGGGCATGGTGCTGGGCATCGTCCCCTCGAACCTCGGCCTCTTTGCCGTGGGGGTGATGATGCTGGGCATGGCCGGGGCCGTGTTCAACTTGGCCCGGCAGACCTATCTGGCCGAGGCCGTCCCGCTGGAATTCAGGGCCAGGGCCATGTCAACCCTGGGCGGGGTGATGCGCATCGGGGTGTTCATCGGACCCTTCGCCGCCACCCTGGCCATGAAGTGGCTCGGCATCGCCGGGGCCTACTGGGTGGGCATGGTGGCCATGGCCATTGCCACGGTCGTATGCCTGTGGATTCCGGATCTCGAGACCCGGGCGCCGGTTGAAGCGGGCCAAAGCCGCGCCGGCGGATCGATGCTCTCCATTGCCAAGGACCAGTGGCGGATCCTGCTGGGGATCGGGCTGGGCATTGTCTGCATCTCCGCGGTGCGCTCAACCCGCCAGGTCGTGCTTCCCCTGTGGGGCGAAAACATCGGGTTGGATGCGGCCACGATCTCGCTGGTCTACGGGTTCTCCGGGGCCATTGACATGCTGATCTTCTACCCCGCGGGCAAGGTCATGGACAAGCGCGGCCGGGCCTGGGTCGCGGTGCCGTGCATGGCGGTCATGTCGTTGGCGCTGTTCCTGCTGCCGCTGACCCACTCCATGCCCACGATGCTGGCCGTGGCCATGGTGCTGGGATTCGGCAACGGCATCGGGTCGGGCATCGTGATGACCCTGGGAGCCGACTACTCGCCGGTGGCCGGGCGGCCCAAGTTCCTGGGGCTGTGGCGCCTGCTGTCCGACACCGGCGCCATGGCCGGACCGGTGCTGCTCTCGGTCCTGGTGGCCGTGGCGACGCTGGGCGCCGGGGTGATGGCGATCGGCGGGATTTCGCTGCTGGGAGCGGGGATCTTCGGTTATTTCATTCCCCGGACCAACCGGCGGCGGATGGGAGCCCCGTAACGGGCAAAAAGCCCATGAATGAACCAGCCCGAGACCATGGCGGTGCCCAGGACCAATGCCAGGCCCACGGCCAGGAAGACGAACAGGGCGCCGTTGCGCACGGTACCGATCGCCGGGTGGTCCATGGCCAGCGCGAGTGCCAAGGCCGCTGCCGCAGCCACTGCGCCCACCACTGCCGACGCGCGCAAGAGCCGCTCGGGAACCGTCCTGGATCCGGCGGCCGTGGTGCGGGGCCCGGGACCGCTCCCGTGGGCATGGCGCAGGAACAGCCCTGCCAGCACGCTCCACCAGGCAACCACCAGATAGGCGGCAAGCACGTCGCTGGGGCGGTGCCAGCCCAGCACCAGCGTCGAGGCCCCGGCCACCGCGGCGTAGGCCCAGCCCAGCAGGGCCACCGGCGACCGGTGCGCCACGGGGGCGACGATGAAGATCGCGGCCATGGCTGCGGCGGCGAACGTCGTGTGCCCCGAGGGGAACGAGTTCATCGAGGCACCCGAAATGTTCAAATCCGGCCGCACCAGCAACACATGCTTGAGCAATTGGGTGGATCCGGCGGCACCCAGCAGCAGGGCCCCGGCCACCGCGGGGCGCAGGAAATCGCGCCTGCGAACCAGTGCGAAGAGGATGAATCCGCCGGCCAGCAGCGCCGAGGCCGCCGGCATGTGGTCCAGGAAGGCCAGCGCGGGGCCCCGGGTCTTGTCCGCAGCCAGGAAGGCCTCGCCGCCCAGCAGCGCCGCCTCGTCGATCCATTGGCCGAGCTTGGTCATGACGAAGAAGCTGTAGCAGGCCCAAAAGAGGGCAGCCAGCAGCACCAACGAGCCGTACCAGGGGAGCAGGGCGCTGCCCGTTGATTGGCTGGGCGGGGGCTTGGAGGAAAAGCTCATTGCCAACAGGGTTTCACACAATCCTTGCCGGTGGCCCGGAACGTGGGCTTTCTCCCATGGATTCGCCAAGCCCGCGCACGGGGGAGGACGCAGAGCGGTCGCGGGTTTCCGGTCGGCACCGACCTATTGACAAATTAATTTGTCAGTGAAATTCTTTGAAGCATGTTGGACCTCGAAGTGATCGAAGACCCGCGGGCAGCGGCGGCAACGCTGGACCCGATGCGCCAGCGGCTGCTGGCCGAGCTCGCCGAACCGGCCTCGGCAAGCATGCTGGCGGCCAGGCTGGAGATCCCGCGCCAGAAAATCACCTACCACCTGAACCAAATGGCCGAACTCGGGCTGCTGGCCCAGGTGGAATTGCGCCACAAGGGCATCATGACCGAACGGCTCATGCAGGCAACCGCGGCGTCCTACGTGATCTCGCCGCAAACCCTTGCCGCCCTCAGCCCGGCACCAGCGGACCTGCGGAACGAATTCTCCGCAACCTGGCTGCTGGCCCTGGCCGCACGGACCATACGCGAGGTCGGGGCCCTGCTTATCGGCGCACGCAAGGCCCGCAAGGGCTTCGGAACCTTCGCCATCGACGCTGACATTGTCTTTGCCTCCGCCCGCGAACGGGCGGAATTCAGCGCAGAGCTCGGCCTCGCGATCGCCCGGCTCGCCACCAAGTACCACGACAACACCAACGCACCCGCCGCCCGGGCCCACCGCCTGGTCGTGGCCCTGCACCCCACCTTGAAGGAAGGCACGCCATGAGCAAGGAATTCGAGATCGTCGAAGAACTGGTGATCGACAGCACACCGGAACGGATCTGGGAAGCTGTCACCAACGGCACCGCCGCCTGGATGTTCCCCACGGACCAGTGGCCCTCGGTGCGCACGGTGGACGAGTACCCCACGCACCTGGTTACCCGGATGGACGGACCCGACGGCTGGTACAACCAGCTGGAGCACGTGCTGACCCCGGACGAGAACGGCACCGCGCTGCGCTACGTCCACTCGGGGATCTTCGTCGACGACTGGGACAACCAATACGACGGGGCCTCCAAGCACACCGTCTTCTACCTGCATACCCTGGGCGAGTACCTGCGCCACTTCGATGGGCTCCCGGTGGCCTTCAGCGACATCCAGGGACCCGAGGCCTCGAAGGCCCCGGACGCACTGGAAACCTGGCTTTCGGCCCTGGGCCTGGCCGACGCCGCGGCCGGCGCCGAACTGGAACTCGAACTGCCCGGGCGCGGAACCACCCGCGCCACCGTGGACTTCCGCAACGAGAACTTCGTGGGGCTGCGCACCACCGACGCACTGGTGCGGATCTTTGGCCGCAACGCCTTCGGCGGCCCCGTTGGGGTGATCGTCCACGACTTCGCCCACGGCGCCGATGCCCGGGCCAACACGGCCGCCTGGCAGGAAGCGCTCGACGCCGCCTACCGGAGCTGAACCAGAAGGGAAGATAGGCTGGAACCCATGAACCAGCTGCCGGACCTTGACGAGCTAATCAATGCCTCACATGTGGTTTCCCTGCCCATGACCGTGCAGTTCCGCGGGGTGCGGCACCGCGAGGCGATGCTCTTGCACGGCCCGGCAGGCTGGGGTGAGTTCTCGCCCTTCCTGGAATACGGCCCGGCCGAGGCCTCCGCCTGGCTGCGCTCGGCCATCGAGGCCGCCTGGGACGGATACCCGGATCCGGTGCGCCAAGCCATTCCCGTCAACGCCACGCTCCCGGCCGTGGGCCCGGAGCGGGTCGAAGCGGTCCTGGCCTCCTACGACGCGGCGCACACCATCAAGGTCAAGGTCGCCGAAACCGGCCAGGACCTCGCCCAGGACGTGGCCCGGGTGGCCGAGGTCCGCCGGCTGTTTCCCGACGCCGCGATCCGCATCGACGCCAACGCCGGGTGGGACCACGATCAGGCTATGGCGGCGCTGGAGGCACTGGCCGGCTACGGGCTGCAATACGCCGAACAGCCCGTGGCGGGAATCGACGGCCTGGTGCGGGTGCGCGAGGAAGTCGCGCGCCGCGGACTCGGGGTGCTGATCGCCGCCGACGAATCGGTGCGCAAGGAATCGGACCCGCTGGCGGTGGCCCGCGCCGGGGCCGCGGACCTGATCGTGATCAAGGCCCAGCCGCTGGGCGGGGTCCGGCGGGCGCTGCAGGTGGTGCGCGACGCCGGATTGCCGGCGGTGGTTTCCTCCGCCCTGGACACCTCCATCGGCCTGCGCCAGGGAGCAGCCCTGGCCGCCGCGCTGCCGGATCTGCCCTACGCCTGCGGGCTGGCCACCGGTTCGCTCTTTTCCTCCGACATCACCACGGACAGGTTTCTGGCCGTGGGCGGGGAACTTCGCTTGCGGGACATCGCCGCCGACCCGGATCTCCTCCGCAAACACGAGGTCAACGCCGAACGCCGCACCTGGTGGCACCAGCGCCTGGCCGACTGCCACCGGGAACTGCTCACTGCCCGCCGCTAGGCAGGGCATGCCTTTGCCGTCGCAGAAGCCGGATCCGGCCCGATCCCGTGACCCGGGCCACAAAGTGGCCCCCGCGCCACGAAACCGACACCCTGCGGTAGCCTGCCGTTAACCTGGTGGCGGCCGGACGCTCACCGGTGGCTGGAACGCTGGGAATCGAAGTCATCCACTCGATAGCGTTGCACGGAGAAAACCATGAGCCTCACACGTACCTTCCTTCCCATGCTCGGCCACACCCGCGGCAATCGCGACGCGGCCACCTGCCACTTCAAGTGCGGCGACGCCTGTGCCAAGGACGTCTGCAACACCAGCTCCAACAGCTACTTCCGCGACATCGCCGACGCCGCCCTGAGCCGCCGCTCCATCCTGGGCATCGGTGCCGTGGCCTCCGCGGCACTGGTCGTGGGTGTCGAGACGGTCGGGGCCACCGCTGCCCACGCCGACACCGTCGTCGCCCCGAACGGCGGCGGCAAGCTGTCCTTCCAGGCCATTGCCCCGGTGCCGCGCACGGTCGATGCCATGACCGTTCCCGAGGGCTACGACTGGGCCCCGATCATCCGCTGGGGCGACCCGCTGTTCAACCACGCCCCGAAGTTCGACATCACCAAGCAGAGCGCCAAGCGTCAGGCCGGCCAGTTCGGCTACAACAACGACTACCTGAACATCATCGTGGACAAGTACTCCGGACGCTCCGGCGTGCTGGTGGCCAACCACGAATACACCAACGAAGACCTGATGTTCGACCCCACCTGGTTCCAGGCGAACAAGGCCGAGGCCGCGAAGATCGCCATGGCCGCCCACGGGTTCTCCGTGGTCGAGGTCAAACGCGTGAAGGCCGGCACGCCGTGGACCTACGTCCGCGGGGGCGAGCGCAACCGCCGCATCACCGCCACCACGGCCTTTGCCATCGACGGCCCGGCCGCCGGGTCCGAGCTGCTCAAGACCGTCGCGGACCCCACGGGCCGCAAGGCGCTGGGCACCCTGAACAACTGCGCCGGCGGCACCACCCCGTGGGGCACCGTGCTCTCCGGGGAGGAAAACTTCAACCAGTACTTCCGCGGCACCGGCTCGGAGACCGACGCCCGCTACGGCATCGCCGACAAGGCCACCGAACGCGGCTGGGAGGACGTGGACCCGCGCTTCTCCGCCCATAATCCCGGATACGAGAACGAGATCAACCGCTTCGGCTGGATCGTGGAGATCGACCCGCAAAACCCGGATTCGACCCCGGTGAAGCACACCGCGCTGGGCCGCTTCAAGCACGAGGGAGCCAACGTCCTCATCGCCGACGACGGGCGCGTCGTGGCCTACTCGGGCGACGACGAGCGCTTCGACTACGTCTACAAGTTCGTCTCCAAGGCCAAGTACCGCCGCGGGGACCGCAAGCACAACATGACGCTGCTCTCGGAAGGCGACCTCTACGTCGCCAAGTTCTCCGGCAACTCCCCGGCCTCCCAGATCGACGGGTCGGCCGCCGTTCCAGCCGACGGTTCCTTCGACGGCGCCGGAACCTGGATTCCACTGGTCAAGGACGGCGCCTCCAAGGTGCCGGGCATGAGCCTGGAAGAAGTACTCGTCTACACGCGCCTGGCCGGCGACAAGGTCGGGGCCACCAAGATGGACCGCCCCGAGGACGTCGAGCCGAGCCCTGTCACCGGCAAGCTCTACATCGCCCTGACCAACAACACCCAGCGCGACACCACCGGCAAGGCAACCGTGGACGAGGCCAACCCGCGCACCCGGAACCGCGACGGCCACGTCATCGAGCTGACCGAACGCAACAACAATGCGACGGGCACTGCGTTCGCCTGGAACATCCTGCTGGTCGCCGGGGATCCGTCCAAGGACGCGAGCACCTACTTCTCCGGTTACCCCAAGGACAAGGTCTCGCCGATTTCCTGCCCGGACAACCTGGCGTTCGACTCCAAGGGCAACCTGTGGATCTCCACCGACGGGCAGCCGGGCACCATCGGGTACTGCGACGCCCTGCACAAGGTCACCCTGACCGGGGCGGAGCGAGGGAAGGTCGAGCAGTTCCTGGCGGTCCCGGCCGGCGCCGAGACCTGCGGCCCGCTGATCCACGACCGCGACGGCTCGGTGTTCGTGGCCGTGCAGCACCCCGGCGAGGGCGGCACCTTTGCCGACCCGATCTCGTTCTTCCCGGACTACGTGCTGAACCCCTCCAAGGCCAAGCGCGGCGAGGTCTACGGCCCCCGCCCCTCGGTGGTCCAGGTCTTCACCTCGGCCAAGGGCCACGGTCCCAAGAAGTAGCCGCGCTTTGCCGCATGCGTGCGGCGTTGATGCACCACCAAGCGCCCTTGGCGGCAACGAGAAGGTTCGTTGCCGCCAAGGGCGCTTTTGCCTGCCCGGAAGGTTTTCGGTTTCCCCATGTCAGGAACGCCCCGATGGCGGAAATAGATAGGGTGTAAGACTTACCATCGAGATCGAGGGAGGCCCATGCAACCGGATGCAAGGTTGCTGGAGGGCGAACACGGACCCCCAAGCGCACCCGAAGAGCGGTTCAGCAATTTCTACCGGCAACATTATTGGCTGGTGCTGGCCTATGCCCAACGCCGGATAAACAACCACGAGACCGCGCGCGACCTGGCCAGCGAGACCTTCAGGGTGGCCTGGTCCAAGTTCGAGCAGGCCGAGCACCTGGGCTTGGCCTTTCTCTACCAGACCTGCAAGAACCTCATCGGCAACGAGTACCGGCGCCAGCTCCGGGTTGCCGCACTCGAGGTCAAGCTGCAGCACTGCCCCGAACGCCATGCCGGGGACGAACACTCCCTCCAGCTGCGCGAGGCCATGCTGGGCATGCGGGATGCCGAACGCGAAATCCTGTACCTGACCTACTGGGAGCAGCTCAGCGCCCAACAACTGGCCAACGTCCTGGGCTGCTCCCAGGAAGCGGCCTGGGCACGGGTCAGCCGCGCGCGCAAGTCACTCAAGACATCCTACGAAGCGGGGTCCACCATGCCTAAGCAACTTTTCGAGGACGACAGCACGCTCGATGCAGGGATCCGGAATGCCAACCCGTTCCCCGTCGAACAGACCCCGGAGCTGGATCAGCGAGCCCTGGACGACCTGGCCTCCATACTGGCCACACCAGCCACAACGAATGCTTCAACCGACCCTTTCGCGGAGCCGGCCGCAAGGGCAGCCGGGGAACCGGCACCGAGCAACGTCGTGGCGCTGGATGCCAAGCGCAAGACCACGCGCAGGCGGGTGCTCGGAGCCCTGGCCGCAGTCGCCGCCGGAGTGCTCGTGGCCGTGCCGCTGGGCGTATCGCTGAACGGATTGGGCAAGGCCGTGGCGGCGCCCCTGCCTCTGACGAGCATCAAACCAGCCACGATGAGCACCGGTGAGGCGGTCTCCGCGCTGGTTGCGGCGGCACGGAAAAACCCCGATCCTGCGGACTTCAACCCCGGACACCTTAAGGTGGGGCACTGGGAGGCCGGCTCCATGTTTGTGCCCCTGGCCGTGCAGTACGCAGAACCTGTCGTTCTCGAGGACGGTTCGGGTACGATCACGCTGATCGAGGGCGACTTCGACGAACGGATCTCCATCCCCACGGTGACCGAGACCCGGCGGGAGAAGGATCTCAGCGGCAGCATCAAGCAGACGATGGGCGACCCGTTTTCGATCACGGGTGAAACCGTCAAGTTTGTGCCCTTCGACGGGAACCAAGTCCCTGGCAGCGTCGACACCATCGATTTCAACCCCGGGGAGATGCAGCCTTGGTTCAAGACATCCCCAAGTGACGAACCAACAAAGCTCTTCAAACAGATCCAGAAGTTCCAGCTGTCCCATGGAGCCGCTGTCGGAGACAGCTCCGAGGGGTTCGTTCAAAGCGTGGGGTTCATGCTGACGGATTGGAAACTGAACCAGTCCCAAAGCGTGACGATGTTAAGGATGCTGCCCGCGGTCAAGGGCCTGGAATACTTGGGTACGAGCACCGACAGGTGGGATCGCAAGACGATGGTCTTCGGCGTAAACACCCCCCGGCATGGGCGGCACCCACCAGACCATGTTGATGTTCAACCCTGACACCGGACGCCCCATCGACTACGTCGAGGAATTCCACGTGGACAGGACTGCCAACGCCCAGGGCGGGGATTCCACCGATCTGGTCACCCGCTACATCGCCATCTCCGAATAAGCCGAAAGAGGTTCTGGTCGGGGACGGAATTAGGATGGTACCCATGCCCTCCGATTCCGTCCCCGAACTTTCCTCCATGGAAGTCGCCCGCCTGTTGCTTGCCGCGCTGCAGACCCACGGTGTCCGCGACGTGGTGATTTGCCCCGGATCACGCAGCGCCCCGCTGGCCTACGCCCTGGCCGAGGCGGAAGCCGCAGGAACCATTCGCCTGCATGTGCGCATCGACGAACGCGTTGCCGGGTTCACCGCGCTGGGGCTAGCCCTGGCCGGCGGCGGTCCGGTTCCGGTGCTGACCACCTCGGGCACCGCGGTGGGGGAGCTGCTGCCGGCAGTAATGGAGGCCAACCACGTTGGGGTCAAGCTGGTGGTCCTCTCGGCCGACCGTCCCGCCGAACTCCACGGGACCGGAGCTAACCAGACCACCAACCAGGTCGACCTGTTCGGTGCACATGTGCGCGGCGCCGTCACCATTCCCGCCGGAACGCACCCCGATGCCCTGGTGGCCGAAGCCATGGCCTTCGCGCGGGGCACCGCCTCGGTGGCGCCGGGCCCGGTTCAGATCAATGTGGCCTTCCGGGATCCGCTGGTTCCGGCACCCGGGGACAGGTTGCCGGAATTCGGAGCCAACATCACCCACCCACCCGTCGCGCTCGCATCCGACAACGACCCGGGATGGCGGAACCACATTCCCGTGACCGAACGCCGAACCGTGGTGGTGGCCGGCCACGGTGCCGGCCCCGAGGCCGAGGGCTTCGCCCGGGCGCTGGGCCTGCCGCTCTTTGCCGAGCCAAGTTCCAACGCGCGATTCGGGCCCAACGCCATTGGCCCGTACCGGACGCTGCTGAGCAGTCACATGGCACGGATCGAGCGCGTGGTCCTCTTCGGCCGTCCCACCCTGACCCGTCCCGTGGGCAGGCTGCTGGCAGACCCGGACATCGTTTCGGCGCTGTGGGCCCCGGCCCCCGCCCCGTGGTTTGAACCGGGACGCCGGCGCGAGCAGGCCATGGCAGACCCCGCCGCATTGGCACAGTTCGCCGGGGTCGGGCCCGAAGGCTGGCTGGGGCAGTGGCAGGAGCTGGGGCGGCAGGCCGAGGAAGCCATCGAGCAGGCCCTGGCGGCGGACGGCGGCCTGGACGGACCGGCGGTTGCACGCGAAACCTGGGCGTTGTCCCGCGGGAACCTGGTCCTGGGATCCTCCAACGTCATCCGCGACGCCGACCTCTGCGGACGCCCCGCACCCCATCCCGCTGCAACGGTCTACGCGAACCGGGGACTGGCCGGGATCGACGGAACGCTGGCCACCGCTACGGGCATCGCCCAGGCGCGCGGCGGGCGCAAGACCACGCTGCTGGTCGGGGACGTGACATTCCTGCATGACGTGGGAGCGCTGCTGATCGGCGAGGGTGAAGCCGCACCGGAGATGGATGTCGTGGTCCTCAACGATTCGGGCGGGGCCATTTTCTCCACCCTGGAACACGGTGCGGTGGCCGAATCCGGGCGCTACGCCAACGCCGTCGAGCGTCTCTTTGCCACACCGCACCGGGTCAAAATCCAGCCGCTGGCCCAGGCCTACGGCTGGGAATACCTGGCCGTGGACACCGTGGACGAGTTGCGGGACGTGCTGCAGCGCCCCGGGACCCGTCGCATCATCGAGGTGGCCGTGACGAGGTCCGGTCTGCGTGCCCTGCATGCGGGCATCGCGGCACAGACCGGAGAACTGGCCTGGCCACCAATCCGCTAGACCGGAGCCGCCGGAAACGTACGGGCTCCCTGCGGGGGAAAGCTTGGCCCATCGTCTAACCGGGCGGGTCCCGTTCGCGAAAGCTCGGCTGAAGGGGCAGCTACGGCCGCAGGAGCGCCGCTTGCGGTGCGGTTAAGGACCGAGGGGCGGTTTGGCATCCGAGTGGATGCCAAACCGCCCCTCGGGGTTTCCGGTGTGCGGGACCTACTCTGCGATCTCCACGTGGGTGGGATCGAGCACGCGCTTGAGGAAGTCCTGGGTGCGCGGCTGCTGCGGGTTGCCGATGACCTCCTTGGCGGGCCCCTGCTCGACGACGACGCCGCCGTCCATGAAGATCACCCGGTCTGCGACCTCTTTGGCGAAGGACATCTCGTGGGTCACCACCAGCATGGTCATGCCGCCCTTGGCCAACGAGCGCATGATGGCCAGCACCTCGCCCACGGTCTCCGGGTCCAACGCGGAGGTCGGCTCGTCAAAGAGCATCAGGGTCGGATCCATCGACAGCGCACGGGCGATGGCCACGCGCTGTTGCTGCCCGCCGGAGAGCTGGTCGGGGTAGCGGTCGCCGAAGTCCCCCAGGCCCACACGGTTGAGGTTCTTCTGGGCGGTTTCCTTGGCCTGCGCCGCCGGCCGCTTCAGGACCTTGGTCTGTGCAACGGTGCAGTTTTGCAGGACCGTCAGGTGCGGGAACAGGTTGAACTGCTGGAAGACCATGCCAACCTTTTGGCGCATCTTGTCCAGATCCACATCGAGGTCGGTGGCGTCGAATCCGCCGACATGGATGACGCCGGCATTCGGCTGTTCCAGGAGGTTGACGCAGCGCAGCAACGTCGATTTCCCCGAGCCCGAGGGGCCGATGAGGCATACGACCTCTCCGGGCTTGACCTCCAGGTCAATGCCCTTGAGGACTTCGTTGTCGCCGTAGGACTTGTGCAGGCCGCGGATATCCACGCCTGATGCCTTGAAAGTGGTTTGGGTGTTGTTGTCAGACATGAGGTACTTCCCTAACGCTTCGTCCGTGCAGAACGGGATTCAAACTTTCGAGCGATCAGGCTCAAAGGAATGGTGATGACGAGGTAGAACGCACCGGCCACGATCAATGGGGTGATGCCGGCACCGAGGGAGGTGATGCCGTCTCGACCGATCTTGGTCATTTCGTACTGTGCCATGCTCGCCCCCAAGATGAAGGCCAGGGACGAGTCCTTGGTCAGCAAGATGATTTCGTTGGTCATCGGCGGGAGGACGATCTTGAACGCCTGGGGGATCACGATGGTGACCATGGCGCGCCACGCGGGCATGCCCAGCGACCTGGCGGCTTCGATCTGTCCCTTGGGTACGGCTTGCAGGCCCGCGCGCAGGGTCTCGGCGATGTAGGCCGCTGATACCAGGCCAAGGGAAACCATGACCACCACCGGTTGCGGCCAGCTCGTGCCGGGGAAGGCGGTGGGCACGCCGTAGCCAAAGGCGATCAGGACCAGGATTGCGGGAACCCCGCGGAAGAACTCGATGAATCCGGTCGCGAACCAGCGGTACGGAGCGAAGCTGGCCATCTTCATGAGCGCCAGGAGCAGACCCAGGGCCAATCCGAAGGCAAAGGAGATGACCGTGTAGTACAGGGTGTTCTTCAGGCCGACCGTGATCAGCTCGGGGAAGATGGGGCCCAGCTTGTCGAACGCGAAGAAATTGTCGCCGAGGATCCTCCAGTCGACTTGGAGCACCACCGCCACGATGACGCCGAGGAAGATGACGATCTGAATGATTTTGCTTAATCGGGCGCGTTGACGAGTGGTCATGGCCATGGGATTGAAGCCTTCCGTGAAAGATGGCGAGGCCCCGGTTCCGATCGGGAGCCAGGGCCTCGCCTGTGTGCCTGCATCAAATGGGGTTGACGTTAGTTGGTGGTGCCGAACCAGGTCGCGGTGAACTTGGCGAGTGAACCGTCATCGGTCAGGCGCTTGAGCGTGGTGTTGACCTGGTCGAGCATCGGGGTCGCACCCTTGGGAACTGCAACACCCAGCTGTTCGCCGGTCTTGAAATCGGCAACGCGCTTGAGCGTGGGGTCATCCTTGATGGCGTAGCCCAGCACCGACTGGTTTCCCAAGGTTGCAACGGTGGTTCCCGCCTTGAGCGAGGCGAGCTGGAGACCCGAGTCCTCGTAGCCGATGGCGTCAAGTCCGTTTTCCTTGGCGAACTTCGCACCGGTGGTGGCCTGCTGTACGCCGACCTTCTTGCCCTTGGCCGACTCCAGGTCGGTGACGCCCGAGCCTTCCTTGGCGACGAGGGTCAGGTCGTCATCCATGTACGGGGTGGAGAAATCCATGTTTCCCTTGCGCGCGTCGGTGATGGACACCGAGGAAATGGCGATATCGCACTGCGTTTTGAACAGCCCCGACTCGATGGCGTCGAAGCTGGAATCGATCACGGTGAGTTCGACCTTCATGTCCTTGGCGATCTCGGCGGCGATGTCCATGTCGAAGCCGACGTTCTTGCCGTCCTTGACGAATTCGAACGGCTCGTACGGGATGTCGGAGCAAACGGTGAGCTTGCCGGCATTGATGAGCTTAAGCGCGTTGGCGTCCGTCGAGGATGCAGCAGGGGTTTCGCTGCTGCCGCAGGCAGTCAAGGCCAAGGCCCCCACGGCCGCTACTGCCAATGACTTGAGCACGGTTGATGTAATCCGCATGGAGTGTGATCCTTCTCTAGGTGAACGCTCGCAGGTTTTGCGTTGAAGATCATTCTAACCGGCAGCGCAGCCCTTGTGAGATGTGCCTCACAGGCTACATTGTTTTTCTCATGGTAAACAAGTTTCGTTGTTTAATCGTTGTACGACGTGGGCTTGCCCAAAAACCTAGATGCCCAGTGCCTCGCGCATGGGGCGCATCTTGGCCCAGGACTCGGCAAGCTCGGCCACCGGATCGGAAGCGGCAACCACGCCGCACCCGGCGTAGAGCCTAACCGAGGTGGGTGATTCGATGACTCCACCACGCAGGGCAATGCCGAACTCGCCGTTTCCGCGGGTATCGATCCATCCCACGGGTCCTGCGTACGGCCCGCGGTCCATGCCCTCAAGCTCGCGCAGGATCCGGCCCGCCTCCTTGGTGGGAGTCCCGCACACGGCGGCCGTCGGGTGGAAGACCTCGGCCAAATCAAGCACGCTGGGCACCGAACCGTCGGCCCTGGCCGCGAGGGACGCCTTGACGTCCGAGGCCAGGTGCCAGACGTTGGGCAGCTGCAGTACAAAGGGTTCGTCAGGGGCGTCCATGCCCGAGGAAAGCGGGCCGAGCTGCTCGGTGAGCGAGTCGATGGCCAACTGGTGCTCGTGGCGCTGCTTCTCGTCCTCGATCAGCATGCGGTGGGCGTAGCGGGAATCCCCGCTCGGGGCAGTGGCTCGGTCAAGGGTCCCGGCCAGGACCCTGGCCTCGGCAATCTCCCCGCGCACGCGCACCAACATTTCGGGTGTGGCTCCGATGAGCCCGTCCACCGAGTAGGTCCAGCAGTCGTCGTAGCGCAGCACCAGCTGGCGCAGGACCTGGGCCACGGCGATCGGGGAAGCGAGCTCGGCCACCGCGTCGCGGGCGAGCACCAGCTTGGTCGCGGCACCGGATTCGATGACCGCAACACCCTTGCGCACCGAGTCCTTGTATTCCTGCTCCGAGATTTGCCCGGCCACGAGCCGGTCGAGGCCCTCGCCCAGCTCGTGCTCGGGGGAGTAGTCCTCCAGCAAGTCAGCCAGTTCCGCCTCGGCCGCCTCCGCGCTCAGTTCCGTCTCGGGGTCCGCCACCGTGTAGGTGATCCAGCTGCAGGTCTCGTTGCGGCCCACCACGATCCGCGGCACGATCAAGCGTGAGGAGTAGGTGCTGGAAAACGAGAAGGCGAACGCCCCGAAGGCGATCAGGCCGGTGCCCGGTAAATCCAGCGGGTCACTTACCTGCGCCGCATCGGAAACCGCATCCCACCACGCGTGTGCCAGGGCGAAGCGCTCCGGGCCCGTGGATTCGAACCTCGCCACCTGGCCAAAACCGATGGTTCCCTCGCCATGTCGGGACCACACCAGGGAATCGTCGCGGGTGATGTAGTCGAGCAGGCCGTGCTCGCTCATGGCCGGCCGCTGGACGGTGATCGAACGCAGGAGCGGGACGGTGCCCGGGACGGGGGTCCCCACGGCGGCGGAAAGTTGCGAAGTCATGATCTGCCTAGCTTACCGCCGCGGAACGGGCCCCATGGGGCGGTAGTGGCCCCGCTCACCCGGGCGTCGGAGCCGCAAGGGTTTTCCCGATGCCGGTGAACTTTGCAACAATGAAACGGTGAGCCGTGCATCGCTGGAAAAGCGCCCCGAAGAAGTCCAAGCCATGTTTGATGATGTCGCCCCGCGTTACGACGTGATGAACGATGTCCTCTCCCTGGGCCAGACCCGGCGATGGCGAAAGGTCGTCGTCGACGCGGTGGGCGCCAAGCGCGGCCAGCGGGTCCTTGACCTGGCTGCCGGCACCGGCACCTCCTCCGAACCGTACGCGGATGCCGGAATCGGCGTCGTGGCGTGCGACTTCTCCCAGGGCATGCTCAAGGTCGGCAAACGCCGCCGCCCCGACATCGACTTCGTCGCCGGGGACGCCACCAACCTGCCCTTCGTCGACGACAGCTTCGACGCCTCCACCATCAGCTTCGGGCTGCGCAACGTCAACGAGCCCAAGAAGGCGCTGGCGGAAATGCTGCGCGTGACCAAACCCGGCGGAACACTGGTCGTAGCCGAGTTCTCGCACCCCTCCTTCGCCCCGTTCCGCACCGTGTACTCCGAGTACCTGATGCGGGCGTTGCCGCCGGTGGCCACCAAGCTTTCCTCCAACCCCGCCGCCTACGTCTACCTGGCCGAATCCATCCGCGCCTGGCCCACCCAGGATGGGCTGGCCGCGTGGATCGAGGAAGCCGGTTGGGAAAATTGCCGTTACCGAAACCTCTCCGGAGGGATCGTGGCGGTGCACCGGGCCACCAAACCGAAGGCCTGAGAACGGCCAATCGCGACCTCCCGGGGTCCTCGACCTGCGGCGATCCCGGCACAAAGGATGCCCGCGCGGTGAATGGCGATAGAGTGAACCTTGTACTTGAGCAGCTGGTGCCAACCGACCAGCACCCAGAATCGGCCACACGCCGCACCTGGAGCCGACCGTCGAGAGATAGTAAGTCTTAGAACAGTGACCGATTCCCAGACAAACTGGACAGCTGCCGGACACGGCGTGCACGACTCCTTCGATTTGAACCCGGAAACCAGCGTGCTGGCCGCCGCGGTCAACCTTCCCGGCGGTTTTGGGCTCATCGCCCAGGACCCCGAGTTCGGTCCCGCCATCGCCACCGGGCTGGCCAAGGTCGAGAAGCTGCTGCGCGATGCGATCGCCAATTCCGACCCGCTGATCGATGCCACCAGCCGCCACCTGGTCGAGGCCGGGGGCAAGCGCATCCGGCCCCTGTTGGTGATTCTCACGTCCCTGCTGGGCGACGGCGTGACGGAGGACGTCATCAAGGCAGCGGCCATCGTGGAACTGACCCACCTGGCCACGCTTTACCACGACGATGTCATGGACTCGGCGCCGCTGCGCCGCGGGGCACCCACCGCCCACGAGGTCTGGGGCAACTCGGTCGCGATCCTCACCGGCGACCTGATCTTCGCCCGCGCCTCGGTGATCGGCGCGGAGCTGGGCCCGGAGGCCGTGTCCATGCAGGCGCGCACCTTCGAGCGACTGTGCCTGGGCCAGCTGCACGAATCCGTCGGCCCGCGCGAGGACGACGACCCGATCGAGCACCACCTGAACGTGATCGCCGACAAGACGGCATCGCTGCTGGCCACCTCCGGTGCCTTCGGCGCGCTCTTTGGCGGCGTGGCGCAGTATGTGGAGGTGCTGCGTTCCTACGGCGAGAAGGTCGGTGTGGCCTTCCAGGTCGCCGACGACGTCATCGACGTCACCGGCGCGCAGGTCCGTTCGGGCAAGACCCCGGGCACCGACCTGCGCGAGGGCGTCCCGACGCTGCCGATCCTGCTGATGCGCGATGCGGCCGCGGCCGGAGACACCGCTGCAGCGAAGGTGCTGGAGCTGGTGGACGGGGACCTGACCGAGGATGCCGCGCTGGCCAGCGCCGTTGCCGCGGTGGCCTCAAACCCCGCGACCAACCAGGCCTGGGACGTGGCCCGGCACTGGGCCGATGCCGCCATCGAGGCACTGGCTCCGCTGCCGGAGGGAACCGTCAAGGAATCCCTGGCCGCCTTTGCCGACGCCGTGGTCACCCGCGAGCTCTAAGCCGGGTTGGAAACCAAGAACTAATAACCGAATCCGTCGGGGGAATCTCCCCAAAGATTTGCTTCGTCAAGGGCCGCCCGCAACCGGGCGGCCTTTTGCGCGCGTTCTTCAACCGATACGCGGTGGCGCAGGTGCCCGTAGAGGTTGTCGCCGGGGAAGCGCGGGAAGACATGCTGGTGGTAGTGCCAGACGTGCTGGTTCCCGGCCGGCTCATTGTGCTGGCGGGTGCTGGTCCCTTCCGGGTTCCAAGCATGCTTCATGGCCAGGGCGATGCGCCTGGTCTCGAACATGATGTTCGCGGCGACCTCGTCCGGCAGGTCGTAGAGCGCCTCATGGTGCTGCACCGGGATGACCATCGCATGCCCGCCGTAGGGGCCGAAACCGTCGCAGGCCATGATCACGGCGACGGATTCGGTGCGGTAGATCAGGTCGGTGGGTACGCAGAGGTTTCCCTCCGAGAGTGGGCCGCCGGCCAGCAGCTCGCAAAACGGGCAGGCGTAACCCTGCGGAGCATGCGATTTCCACAATCCGCCCATGGGCCGCGCGTTAGTTGTTGAGCTCGGGGGAAAGCTCGTCGAACACCCAGCTGAACATGTCCAGGACGTACTCGCTGAAGGTGCCTTCCTCGGACTTCCAGATGCCGCGGGCATTCTGCCGGCGGTACACGATCGGGTCCGGGACCTCGAGCTGGTCCACGCGGATGCCCCATACGTACTTTTCCTCTTCGTCCTCCAGGAACAAGAGGTAGCCGTCTTCAACCTCGAGCTCGTCCGGGTCGAAGAAGTAGTGGTAGGCCTCCATGAGGTCCTCGCAGCCGCCCAGGGCCAGGTAGAACTCGCGCAAGACCAGCGGGATGGGGGAGCCGACCTCGGACAGGGCATCTTCGATTTCGGACTCGGTCAGTCCATCTTCAACTTGCCACTCGTCCTCGAGGTAAAGCGGAACCAGCGAACGGAACTTCTCAAGGAACATTTCAGCCATGCCAACCATCTTAGTAGGCCAGCGCCCTAGTTCAGGTCCATCGCGGTCAACGCCAGCCACAATTGCACCCGGTCCGCGGTGGTCGTGGGGTCGTAGCCGGAGAGCTCGCTGATTTGCTGCAGCCGGTAGCGCACGGTGTTCCGGTGCAACCCCAGGGCTTCGGCCACCGCCCCGACACTGCCGTCGAGTTCCAGGTAGCTGCGCAATGTGCCCAACAACTCGGCCGAGTGTTTCTTGTCAAAGACCTGCAGCGGTTCCAGGGCCTCTTGCGCCAGGGCCTGCAGCGGCACGTCGCGGGCGGCCAGCAGCAGCGAGGTCAGCGACAGCTTGGAGGGGGTGTTGATCCGTTCGCCGTGGCGCAGCGCCTCGATGGCCTCGAAGAAGCTCCAACGCAGTCCGTTGGGTTGGGTGTAGCCGCCGCCGAACCCGACACGGGCCCCGATGCCTGCACCCTGGAGGTAGCGGTCGATCCCGTCGGCCACCTCGGTGCCGTCGTTGCGTGCCACCACCAGCGCCAGCCGGTCCTCGACAATGGCCGAGACGATGTGCTCGAATTGCGGCGGGATGGGCAGGGTGCGCAGGGCATTTTCCTGCCCCGGGGATGCAGCGACCAGCACCACCGAGTGCGGCTGGCTGGGGACAACCCCGATGCCCTGGAGCCTCGCGTTGGCCTCCGAGCCCTTGAGGGTTCCGCCCATGAGGTCGGAGAACGCCTGCCCGGCGACCAGGCGGGTGGATTCGCGCAGCCTGGCCTGGTTGGCCAGTTCCAGGCCGATCAGGCCCTGGGCGTAGTGCACCAGGCCGTCGTGCTCGTAGGGCTCGGACAGGTACAGGGTGCATTTGTCCCGCAGCCCGGTGGCGATGGGAACCTCGTGCCAGGTGTCGTCGCCCAATTCGGGTCCGTGGATCCGGGCGGCATATTGGGTCAGGGCCACGGCGGTGCCCAGCATCCGGGACAGCTCGCTGAGCATCGCGCGCAGGCCACCGGTGAGCAGGGTGGAGGCGAGCTTCTGGTGGCCCTGGAGCAGCTGCTCGAGGCGCCTGAGGTGGTCGTCGTTCAACGCATCCGCGATGAGCTTGGTGATGGCCATGAACGGTGTTTCGTAGGGGACTTCGAAGACCGGCAGTCCCAGCTCGGTGGCCTTGCGGACCACCGCGGCCGGGACGCCGCGGTGGCTCAGCCCGGTCCCGTAGCCCAGCGCCAGGGCGCCGGCACCGTGGACCGTGGCGACGAAGGCCTCCTGGTTGGCAATCGTGTTTTGCCGCAGACCCGTGGTGAGCACGATTTCACCTCCGCTGAGGAAGGGGGAGGGGTCGCGCAGCTCGGTGACGGCCGCCCACTCGATGGGTTTGTGTCCCACCCCGGAGATGTCGGTGTGGGCCTTGAGTCCAAGGGTGCGGGACTCAAGAAGGTTCAGCAGAGTGATGGCCATGCACTAATACTATGAGTACCTTTGTGCATTCGTACTACGACGATGGCCGAAAGCTGCCGTTTATGGGATTCACTTCACAAAGAGCCACACAATTTGGGTAACGTTGCAGCATGACCACTCCATCTTCAGCCTCGGGCGTAAAACCCGCTTCGGCAAGTCGAGAGACTTTCTCAACTCGCAAACTCTTCATTCTCTCGGCCATCGGCTCCGCCGTCGGCCTGGGGAACATCTGGCGCTTCCCGTACATCGCCTATGACAACGGCGGCGGCGCCTTCCTGATCCCGTATTTGGCGGCGCTTCTGAGCGCCGGCATTCCGCTGCTCTTTCTTGACTACGCCATCGGACACAAGTTCCGCGGTTCGGCGCCGCTGGCCTACAGGCGCCTGCACCGCGGTGCGGAGGTCCTGGGCTGGTGGCAGGTGCTGGTGTGCTTCATCATCGCCATCTATTACGCGGTGATCATCGCATGGGCTGCCATGTACACCTGGTTCTCGGTCACCAAGGCCTGGGGGGACGACGCGGCCGGCTTCCTGATGGGGGACTTCCTGAAAGTCGCCGACGTCCCGGGGGTGAAGCTCGAGTATGTTCCGGGTATCTTCTGGCCGCTGCTGGTGGTCTGGATCGTGACCATCGTGATCATGGTTGCGGGCGTGCGCAAGGGCATTTCGCGGGCCAACGGCATCTTCCTCCCGCTGCTGGTGGTCATGTTCGTGCTGCTCGTGGTGCAGTCACTGTTCCTGCCCGGCGCAATTGACGGACTGAACGCCTTCTTCACTCCGAACTGGGAAGCCCTGGGCGACCCGGGCGTGTGGGCCGCCGCCTACGGCCACATCTTCTTCTCCCTCTCGGTGGCCTTCGGCATCATGATCACCTACTCCTCGTACCTCAAGCGCAAGACCGACCTCACGGGCTCCGGCATGGTCGTCGCGTTCGCCAACTCGGGGTTCGAGATCCTTGCCGGCATTGGCGTTTTCGCGGCGCTGGGCTTCATGGCCCAGGCCGCCGGCAGCGCCATCGACGAGGTGGCCACGGCCGGCGTCGGGTTGGCGTTCATCGCCTTCCCGACCATCGTCTCGGAGGCCCCGTTCGGTGCGTTGATGGGCGTGCTCTTCTTCGGCTCGCTGGTCTTCGCCGGCATGACCTCGCTGATCTCCATCCTGGAGGTCATCGTGGCGGCCGTGCAAGACAAGTTGGGCTGGAGCCGCATCGCCTCGGCACTTGCCGTGTGTGTTCCGGTCGCGGTGATCTCCACCGTGCTCTTCCCGACGGTGACCGGACTGTACCTGCTGGACACCTTCGACGCCTTCGTCAACAGCTTCGGCATCCTCGCCGGCGCGTTGGTGGCCGTGGTGCTGATCTCCTGGGTGTTCCGCAAGCTCCCGACGCTTTCGGTGCACCTCAACCGGTCCTCCTCGATCAAGATGCGTCGCACCTGGATGGTACTGGTCGGAGTCGTCGCACCGCTGGCCTTGGCCTACATGCTCTACAACGAGTTTGTCACCAAGATCACCGAGCCCTACGAGGGCTACCCGGTGGAGTTCCTGGCCATTTACGGGTGGGGCATGGCCGGAGCCCTCGTCATCGTCGCGGTCATCCTGACGCTCGTGCCCTGGAGCCGGAAGTCCAAGGTCGACGACCCCGAATACGCGGCGATTGCCGCACGTGAAAATGAGGAAACAACACCATGACACCCATCGCCATCACCATGTTGGTCATCGCCCTGCTGACCATTTGGGGCGGGCTCGCGCTCTCCCTGGTCAACCTGTCCCGGCACCCCGAGGACGAGGGCAACCTGCCCGAAGACATCGCGCCGGAACTCTAGTTCCGACAAGCCGCACCGCACGCGGGCCCGTGCCCCGGGAACAGACCCCGGGGCACGGGCCCGCGCCCGTATCGGGGCCGGTGCTGCGCTGTGCAACTGCACTGCGCCGCGGGAACGGAACTGTGCCAAATTCACTGGCGGGCGCCGAACGCCACAACATAGGCTTCGAGGTAGAGAACACCACCACATCACCGGGTCTCCCCGCGCGCCTTCGTCGCCATTGCCGCCGCACGGCGCAACCAGGGGAACCCGGCCCGGGAAAGGACTGAACGTTCATGGCCATCACCTACCGCATTGAACAAAAACGACAGATCAACGGCGCATTCCCCGGACCGAAGTCGGTGGCGCTGGCGGCACGCCGCACCAACGCCGTCGCCGCCGGCGTGGCCTCCGCCCTGCCGGTGTACGTCGCGGATGCCGACGGCGGCATCATCGTCGATGTCGACGGCAACTCGATCATCGACCTGGGCTCAGGCATCGCCGTGACGTCCGTGGGTGCCTCAAATGAGAAGGTCGCCGCAGCGGTCGCGGCCCAGGCCGCCAGCTTCACCCACACCTGTTTCATGGTCACACCGTACGAGGGATACGTCGAGCTGGCCGAGAAGCTTGCCGAAATCACCCCGGGCACCCACGCCAAGAAGGCCGTCTTCTTCAACTCCGGTTCCGAGGCCGTGGAGAACGCCATCAAGGTTGCCCGCGTGGCCACCGGCCGCCAGGCGGTTGTCGCCTTCGACCACGCCTACCACGGCCGCACCAACCTCACCATGGGCCTGACCGCCAAGGCGGCCCCATACAAGCGCGGCTTCGGCCCGCTGGCACCGGAAATCTACCGCATGCCGATGAGCTACCCGTACCGCGAGGAAAACCCGAACATCTCGGGCAAGGAAGCCGCCGAGCGCGCCATCCTGGCCATGGAGAAACAGATCGGCGGCGACCAGATCGCAGCCATCATCATCGAGCCGATCCAGGGCGAGGGCGGCTTCATCGTCCCGGCCGAGGGCTTCCTGGGCCGCATTGCCGAGTGGGCCAAGGAGCAGGGCATCGTCTTCGTCGCCGACGAGGTGCAGGCCGGCTTCTGCCGCGCCGGTGCCTGGTTCGCCTCCGACCTCGAAGGGATCGTCCCGGACATCATCACCGTGGCCAAGGGCATTGCCGGCGGCATGCCGCTGTCGGGCATCGTGGGACGCGCCGAACTGCTCGACTCGGTCCACCCCGGCGGGCTGGGCGGCACCTACGGCGGCAACCCGGTTGCCGTCGCCGCAGCACTGGAAACCATCAAGTACATGGAAGAGCACGACCTTGCGGCGCGCGCCCGCGAGATCGAAGAGCAGTTCTTCACCCGCATGCGCAAGATCGCTTCCGAGGTGTCGGTCATCGGTGACATCCGCGGCCGCGGCGCCATGGTCGCCATCGAGCTGGTCAAGGCCGGGGGCACCGAGCCGGATGCGGAGATCACCAAGAAGATCGCCGCCGACTGCCTGGCCGCCGGAGTGCTGATCCTCACCTGCGGCACCTACGGCAACGTCATCCGCCTGCTGCCGCCGCTGGTCATCGGCGACGAGCTGCTGGCCGAGGCCTTCGAGGTCCTCGAGGGTGCGATCCGCGCCAACGCCTAGCCCAGGGGCTGGCGCCACACCACGAAATGGACCGATCCGGTCGTCCAGGGCACTGGACAACCGGATCGGTCCCTTTCCCTGGTCCCGTATCCGGGTGCCCCGGATCCGCCACGACGGCCACGCCGAAATCCCGGGTGCGGAAGCCGGCTAGGAAACCCGTGTCGGGGTGAGCCTGCGCGGCAGTCGGGCCATGTCGATGCACAGCATGGCCACCGCGACCCAGACCAGTGCAAAACCAATCAGCCGCTCCACCGGCATGGGTTCATTAAAGACCACCAGGGCCACGATGAACTGCAGGATCGGGGCCAGGAACTGCAAGGTCCCCAGCGTCGTCAGCGGCAGGCGTCGTGCCGCGGCCCCGAAGAGCAGCAACGGGACGGCGGTGATGATTCCGCTGGCGGCCAGCAGCCAGAAGTGTGCCGGCCCGGCGGAAAGAACGGTGTCGTTGTTCGAGGCAACCAACCAGATTAGGAACCCCAGGGCGGGGAGGGCGAGGATCGCCGTTTCCATGCTCAGGGACGTCAGCGCCGTGGCGGTGCGGCCCACGCGGTTCTTCACAAAGCCGTAGAAGCCGAAGGAAAATGCCAGGATCAGCGCGATGTAGGGGACGTTGCCGTAGGCAAAGGTGAGCGTGATGACCGCTGCCAGCCCGAACCCGATGGCCACCCACTGCAGCTTGCGCAGTTTTTCCTTCAGGAAGATCACGCCCAGGGCAATGGAGACCAGCGGGTTGATGAAGTATCCCAGCGCCGCCTCCGCCGCGTGCCCGTTGAGCACCGCATAGGTGTAGGTCAACCAGTTCACCGCGATGAGCACCGAGGCCACCGACAGGCGAACCATGGCCCGGCGGTCACGGCCCAGCGTGAGGAACCGGCCCCAGTTCCTGGTCACGCTCAACAGGATCGCGCAGAAAACCAGCGACCAAACGATGCGGCTGGCAACGATCTCCCAGGGGGAGGCCAGCGCGATGGTCAGGAAGTACAGCGGCAGCAGTCCCCACAGGCCGTACGCACCCAAGCCCTGGATCAGGCCCGCCGTGCGTTCGGCGGCTGGCCCGCCAGCGCCGGCCGTGGCGGTGGTCGTGGCCGTGGACGGGGTTTGGGTCATGATCGACTCAACAGGGCGTGCATCGTTTCCATTCCGGGCGCGCGATCCCGTCGGGGATTCGCGCAGGTCTTGGGGCGGTCGGGCGCCGGTTCACGATGCTCACGGGTAGCATGGGTGTCTGGCGTCGTGTTGGGGCATGGTTTGCCCCTTCCAGGTGAGCCTATCGCGGGCCCGCGCCCGCCGGAGGCCCGGCGGCAGTGTCGGAACGTGCTGATTGCCCACCGCAAGCCGGGGCTGACCGCCCAGGGCGTGAGCATCCCCACAATGGTTCACGTTCGGCCACCGGCGCCAATTAGACTAGTTGGGTGTGCGCTATTTGCGCGGTCCAGTGATCATTCTCCGGAAGGAACCCCCCTCGTGTCCGATTCAGCAGTACGCCCGCTCCGTGTCGCCATTATCGGGGCAGGTCCGGCGGGAGTCTATGCTGCCGACATCCTCACCAAGGCGGAGCGCGAGTTCGAGGTCAGCATCGACCTGCTCGACGCCTACCCGGCCCCCTACGGTTTGATCCGCTACGGCGTCGCCCCGGACCATCCGCGCATCAAGGGCATCGTCAATGCCCTGCACAAGGTGCTTGACCGCGGCGACATCCGCTTCCTGGGCAATGTGACCTACGGCCGGGACCTGACGCTGCGCGACATCCGCGACATGTACGACGCGGTCATTTTTGCCACCGGCGCCATCAAGGACGCCCGCATGGACATCCCGGGAATCGAGCTTGAGGGATCCTTCGGCGCGGCCGACTTCGTCTCCTGGTACGACGGCCAACCGGATGTGCCGCGCACCTGGCCGCTGGAGGCCAAGCAGATCGCGGTGCTGGGCAACGGCAACGTGGCCCTGGACGTGGCCCGCGTGCTCTCCAAGCATGCCGAGGACCTCCTCGTCACCGAAATCCCCGACAACGTCTTCGAGGGCCTGAAGGCCTCGCCCGTCACGGACGTGCACATCTTCGGCCGCCGCGGTCCGGCGCAGGTGAAGTTCACCCCGCTGGAACTGCGCGAGCTGTCCCACAGCCGCGATGTGGACATCGTGCTCTATCCCGAGGACTTCGAGTTCGACGAGGCCTCCGACGCCCTGATCAAGTCCAACAACCAGGTCAAGACGATGGTCAACACGCTGACCAACTGGATCGTCGAGGAGCAGGACACCGGCGCCTCGCGCCGCCTGCACCTGCACTTCCTGCACAACCCCGTCGAGATCATGGGCGAGGACGGCAAGGTTGCCGGCATCAAGTTCGAGCGCCAGGAACTCGACGGCACCGGCAACGTGCGCGGCACCGGCGAGTTCATCGACTACCCGGTCCAGGCCGTCTACCGCGCCATTGGCTACCTCGGCTCGGAACTGGCGGAGCTCGAATTCGACGAACGCCGCGGTGTCATTCCCAACGAGGGTGGGCGTGTGCTTGACGCCGCCGGCACCCACGTTCCGGGTCTCTACGCCACGGGTTGGATCAAGCGCGGCCCCGTCGGCCTGATCGGCCACACCAAGGGCGATGCCCTCGAGACCATCGGAAACCTGCTCGAGGACCGCCTTTCGCTGCCGGTGGCAAGCCACCCGGGCGAGGACGAGATCATCAAGCTGCTGGAATCCCGCGGCGTTGAGTACACGACCTGGGACGGCTGGAAAAAGCTGGACGCACACGAGATTTCCCTGGGTACCGCGGCCTCCCCGGCACAGACCTCAAACGGTCCGGTTGACCGTGCCCGCGTGAAGGTTGTGGAGCGCGAGGACATGGTCAAGATTTCCCGCGGTTAGACTGTATAGCGCAAGGGCCTGTGTTTTCCGAAGTAGCGGAGAACATGGGCCCTTGTTTTTGCCTGGTTCCAGAGGGTTCCCGGCAGCCGTGGAAGCGCCCGTACGTCCACTGGCACCGGCTCGACATCCAGATGCAGGCCCTGTCCGGGGACGCCACGGCTTTCCAGCATCAGCTCGCGCTCCAAGCCCGACGCATCGAAACCGCGGGAAGGGCGCAGCTCCCCTTCAACGAGCAGGGACCCGTTCTCCGTCGAGGGGACACCGGTGCCCGGGACCGCGTTGGTGCTCCGGGCGACCCGGGCCGCGCCGCGCGAACGTGGATGCCGCCTGGGCCAGGTGCCCTCAAGGACCGGAGGGCACCTGGAAACGGCTCGGCCCGGCCTCCCCACCGGGGGGAAGCCGGGCCGAACCGGTATTACTTGGTGGATGCCAGGGGCGGGTTAGGCCTTGCCGGCCATTTCTGCTGCACCGTCGGTGGAGCCCACAACGCCGGCTGCGTAGCCGTCGCGCAGGAGCGCACCGAGGTTCGCATCGACGTTGCCCCAGTACTGGAAGAAGCGCTCACGGATGTCATCACGGGTGATGCCGTTGGCCTGGCCCAGCAGGGTTGCGTGGAAGCGTTCCTTCGACTCGGCGCTGTAGACGTCGCGGTACAGCGTGCCTGCCTGGCCGAAGTCGGAGTCCTCGGAGCGCAGGGTCTGCGCGGCGCGCACCAACTCGCCGTCGTTCTCCCAGCTGCCTTCGGCGGCACGGGTCGGATCGGCTGCCGGTCCACCGTAGGAGTTCGGGGTGTAGACGCGCGCATCGGTGTCGTTGAAGTGGTACTGCATGCTGCCTTCGTGCATGTAGGTGGTCACCTTGGACGCGTGCGGCTGGTTCACCGGCAGCTGGTTGTAGTTGGTGCCGATGCGGTTGCGCTGGGCATCCGGGTAGGAGAACACGCGGGCCATCAGCATCTTGTCGGGGCTGATGTCGATGCCCGGGACCAGGTTCGACGGCGAGAAGGCTGCCTGCTCGATCTCGGCGAAGAAGTTGCGCGGATTGCGGTTCAGCGTGAAGTGGCCAACCGGGATCAACGGGTAGTCGGCGTGCGGCCAGACCTTGGTGATGTCGAACGGGTTGAAGCGGTAGGTCTTGCCCTCTTCGTACGGCATGATCTGCACGGAGACGTCCCAGGTCGGGAAGTTTCCGGCCTCGATGTTCTCGTACAGGTCGCGGCGGTAGTAGTCCGCGTCGGAGCCGGCAAGCTTCTCGGCTTCCTCGTTGGACATGTTGTGCACGCCCTGGCGGGAGTGGAAGTGGTACTGCACCCAGAAGCGCTCGCCCTCGGCGTTGATCCACTGGTAGGTGTGCGAGCCGTAGCCGTTCATCTCGCGCCAGGAGGTCGGCAGGCCGCGGTCGCCCATGACGTAGGTGACCTGGTGGGCCGACTCCGGGGAGAGGGTCCAGAAGTCCCACTGCATGTCGGCGTCACGCAGGGCGGAGCCGCCCAGGCGCTTCTGCGAGTGGATGAAGTCCGGGAACTTGATGCCGTCGCGGATGAAGAACACCGGGGTGTTGTTGCCCACGACGTCGTAGTTGCCCTCGGTGGTGTAGAAGCGAAGTGCGAAGCCACGCACGTCGCGCCAGGTGTCGGGGGAGCCCTGCTCGCCGGCAACCGAGGAGAAGCGCAGCAGCGTCTCGGACTTGGCGCCCGGCTGGAAGACGGCCGCGCGGGTGTACTTGGAAACGTCTTCGGTGACAACGAACTCGCCGAAGGCGCCGCCGCCCTTGGCGTGGGGGTTGCGCTCCGGCACGCGCTCGCGGTTGAACGAGGCCAGCTTTTCGACCAGGTAGCGGTCGTGGAGGGCGGTGATGCCGTCCGGACCGGCGGTCAGCGAGTGTGCGTCGCTTGCGACCGGGGCACCGGACTGGGTGGTGGTGAAGTTCTCGCTCAAGAGATTCTCCTTCTGTGTGGGTTGGTAACTCTTCTGCCGGAGTCCCGGAGCGCAGCTAGGCGGCGCCGGTCTTCCTGCAGTCTTCACAGATGCCCTGGTAAAGGACATCAGCAATCTGGATTTCCATGCCGTGGTTGTCCGAGGGGGTCAGGCAGGGGGCATGGCCCACCGCGCATTCCACATCCTCGATCCGGCCGCAGCTGGTGCATATGGCATGGTGGTGGTTGTCGTTCACGCGGGTCTCATAGAGGGCCGGTGAGTGCGGGGGACTGAAGCGGCGCAGCAAGCCCTGCTCCGTCAGATCATTAAGCACGTTGTAGACGGACTGGATGGAAACGTCGGGCAACTCGTGGTGGACCGCTTCGACAACCTTCTCCGCCGAGGAGTGCGGGTGTTCGTCCAGGACCTCGAGCACGGCAAGGCGGCCGCGGGTAACCCGCAGGCCGAGGTCCCGCATCTGTGCCGAATAGTCCATGTGATCCATTCCACCCCCTTATTTTGAATATGTCAAGATAGCGGTCGTTTCGGCGTGGCGCCTGTGGCTAGACTCGATTCGTGGCACGACTCCTGGCTGACCTCAGCCCCTTGCGCGAAAGTCCCGCATTCAGGCGGCTGTGGATCGGCAATGCCCTCGCGGCGGTCGGCGGCCAACTCACCCTGGTGGCGGTCAGCCTCGAGGTCTACGCACTCACCGGTTCCAGCCTGCACGTCGGGCTGCTCGGAGCCTTCGCGCTGGTGCCGCTGGTGCTCACCGGGCTGTACGGCGGCTCGATCGCCGATGCACACGACCGGCGCAAGGTCGCCCTGGGCTCCGCGCTGGTGCTGTGGGCGGCCACCGCCGCCATCGCGGCCCAGGCCTGGCTGGGCATGGACAACGTCTGGGTGCTATACGGGCTGGTGGCCATCCACTCGGCGGCCGGCGGAATCAACCAGCCCACCCGCGGGGCCATCATCCCGGCCATCGTGGGCCTGAAGCTGCTGCCGGCGGCGAACTCGCTGAACATGGTCACCTTTGGCATCGCCCAGATGGTCGGCCCGCTGCTCGGCGGTCTGCTGGTCGCCCAGGTCGGTTTCGGCTGGACCTATTCCATCGACGTGCTCACCTACGCCGCAGCCGTCTGGTCCGTCTACAAGCTGCCGTCGCTGCCTCCCTCCGGCACCCCGGCCAAGGCGGGGCTGCGCTCGGTCATCGAGGGATTCAGGTTCCTGGGTTCCCAGCCCAACGTGCGCATGACGTTCCTGATCGACCTGGCGGCCATGGTGCTGGCCGCGCCGCGCGCGCTGCTGCCGGCCATCGGCGCGGTGCTGATCGGCGGGGGCGAGCTGACCATGGGCCTGTTGCTCGCGGCAACCGCCATGGGCGCATTCCTGGCCGGAATGTTCTCCGGGCCGGTGGGCCGCATCCACCGCCAGGGGGTGGCGGTGTTCGTCTGCGTCAGCGTGTGGGGTGCCAGCATCGGCCTGTTCGGGGTCGTGGTCATCCTGGCCGCACGCACCCCGGTCCCGGCCGACGGCTCGGCCGGCGTGTGGCTCTGGCCCGCCGCCGCGGCCATGGCGCTGGCCGGGGTGGCGGACGCGATTTCCTCGGTCTTCCGCACCACCATCTTGCAGACCGCAACACCCGACCACCTGCGCGGACGCCTGCAGGGCGTGTTCATCGTGGTGGTCGCCGGCGGGCCGCGGTTGGGGGAGATGCTCTCCGGGACCGTGGCCACCGGTCTGGGCGAGGGCGCCACGCTGCTGGCCGGCGGCGTCGCGTGCATCGTGGTTGCGGCCGCCTTGATGCGCTGGGAGCCGGGGTTCCTGCGTTACGATGCCAGGCACCCACGGTCCTGAAAGAAGGGCACCAGCGGGAACAAAGCCGGCACACAGTAGGTTTAAGTACACTGGATGCAAGCATCGGTCCGGCATGTCCGGAACGTCTAACGAGGAGTGAACCGCAGTGCACAATCACAACAACGGCCTGAAGACGGCGGGGTTGCTCGGCGGCCTGTTCGCGCTGCTGCTGGCCATTGGTGCCTTGCTGGCGTCGGGAACCGGAAGCAGCAGCTTCATCTGGATCTTCGCACTCATCGGCGTGGCCACCACCGCCTACGGGTACTGGAATTCCGACAAGCTGGCCATCCGCTCGATGCAGGCCTACCCGGTCACCGAGGCGGAGCAGCCGGCCATGTACCGGATCGTGCACGAGCTCTCGGTGGCAGCCCAGCAGCCGATGCCGCGCCTCTACGTCTCACCGACCAACGCGCCCAATGCCTTCGCCACCGGGCGCAACCCGGAAAACGCCGCGGTCTGCTGCACCGAGGGAATCCTGCAGCTGCTCAACGAGCGCGAGCTGCGCGGGGTGCTGGGCCACGAACTCATGCACGTGTACAACCGCGACATCCTCACCTCCTCGGTTGCCGCCGCCGTGGCCGGCGTCATCACCTCCGTGGCGCAGATGATGCTCTTCTTCGGCGGCGGGGACCGGCGCAATGCCAACCCCATCGCCCTGATTGCCATGTCGCTGCTGGCGCCGCTGGCTTCCACCGTCATCCAGATGGCCATCAGCCGCACCCGCGAATACGACGCGGACGAGGACGGGGCCAAGCTGACCAACGACCCGCTGGCCTTGGCCTCGGCCCTGCGCAAGCTCGAGAGCGGGGTGCAGCGCGCACCGCTGCCTGCCGACGACCAGCGCCTGGTAAACACCTCGCACCTGATGATCGCCAACCCCTTCCTGGGCGGTGCCAAGAAGCTCTTCGCCACCCACCCGCCGATGGACGACCGCGTTGCCCGGCTGGAGAAGATGGCGGGCCGGTCCCTGGGTTACTGACCCGACGGGCGCAATCGAACCGGCAAGCCAGAGGCGGTTCCCTGCGGGGAGCCGCCTCTGGCGTGCCGCGACTTTTCACGCAATCTTAGGCAATCTGCATCTCCTCGGTCCTGAGCTGATCCGCCCACGTGAAAGACCATTTTGTTGCCCGCGGGCGGCCGTGGCGCGGTGTGCGGTGCGCGTAGCGGGACGGATTTCGGCTTGCGGGGGGAACTAAGCCGGGCGTAATCTCATTAGGCGATGGGCGTATGGCCTATTGAACCCAGTCACGCCTAAGTCCAGCCGATGGCCTGCACCCGCAGGCCCTTGTGCGACCGGCGGTGAACCACGAAGGCGCCCCAGACATGACCGGAAACTTCCTCATCGGCCTGCGCGAAGGCCTCGAAGCGGTACTCCTTGTTGTCCTCCTGTTGGCCTACCTGCGCAAAAGCGGACGCACCGCACTGATCCCGCGGATCTTCACCGGCGTCGCGGTCGCCATCGCCGTCTCCCTGGGATTCGGCGCGCTGCTGACCTTCGGGCCCCGGGGCCTGACCTTTGAGGCCCAGGAGGCCATCGGCGGCGGACTGTCGATCCTCGCCGTCGGATTCGTGACCTGGATGGTCTTCTGGATGGCGGGCGCGTCCAAGACGCTGGCCAGCGACCTGCGCGGGAAGGTCGACGGCGCCGCCGAAGGCTCGGGCTGGGCACTGGTGCTGGTCGCTGCCCTGGCCGTGGGGCGCGAGGGCCTGGAAACCGCGCTGTTCCTCTGGGCCGCGACGCGGGCCACCGGGGAAACCTGGCAGCCGCTGCTGGGCGCCACCCTGGGAATCCTGGTTGCCGTCGGGCTCGGTGCGCTGCTGCACCGCGGCGTGCTGCGCATCAACCTCTCGAAGTTCTTCACCTGGACCGGGGCCGCGCTGATCGTCGTCGCCGGCGGCGTCCTGGCCTACGGGATCCACGACCTGCAGGAGGCCGGCATCCTCCCGGGCCTGCACCACCTCGCCTTCGATGTCTCGCACCTCATCGCCCCCTCGGGCTTCCTTGGCACCCTGCTCAAGGGCATCTTCAATTTCTCGCCCGCCACCACCTGGATCGAGGCCATCGCCTGGGTCGCCTACGTCGTGCCGGTGACAATCCTTTATTTCCGCAAGATCCACACCCACAATGGAGCCAAGCGGGCAACAACCCCGCAGCCGGTCTCCGCCTGACACCATCTCGCACCCAACCACGAGGACCTTCATGAAACCCGCTCGCCCGCTCCAGATCACGGCGGCACTGTCCGTGGCAGCCCTGTCCATCACCGGCTGCACCACCAACACGTCCGAGGCCTCGGGCGACGGGGCCATCGCGGTCACCAGCACCGCCGACACCTGCACGCTGTCCACCACCAGCGCCCCGGGAGGAACGGTCAAGTTCACCGTCAAGAACGAGGGAACCCAGGTCACCGAGTTCTACCTTTTGGCCCAGGACGGGCTGCGGATCATCGGAGAAGTCGAAAACATCGGCCCGGGCCTGAGCCGCGACCTGGTCGTGGTGGCTCCCGAGGGAAACTACATCACCGCCTGCAAGCCGGGCATGGTCGGAGACGGCATCCGGACCGAGCTTGCCCTGGGTGCGGCACCGGCGGGCCAGACCGTCAGCACCGACCGGGCCGAAAAGCAGAAACAGGCCGTCACGCTGTATGCCGCCTACGTCAAGGACCAGACCGAGCAGCTGGTCACCGGCACCAAGGACTTTGCCCGGGCGTTCGCGGACGGGGACACCGCCACCGCCAAGGACCTCTACCCGTCCGTGCGCATGCACTGGGAGCGCATCGAGCCGGTCGCCGAATCCTTCGGCGACCTGGACCCGATCCTCGACGCCCGCGAAGCCGACTTGGAAAAGGGACAGGAATGGACCGGCTGGCACCGCGCGGAAAAGGACCTCTGGCCGCCGGCCAGCGGATACAAGGCCATGGGCGACGCCGAACGATCCGCCCTGGCCACCAAGATGGTCGCCGACACCGAGGAACTCTACGCACGCACCCGCGAGCTGACCTACACCCCGGACAAGCTCGCCAACGGCGCCAAGGAACTGCTCGACGAGGTAGCCACCGGCAAGGTCACCGGCGAGGAGGAAATCTGGTCGCACACCGATCTGTGGGACTTCCAGGCCAACGTCGACGGCGCCCGCATCGCCTACGAGGACCTCAAGCCGCTGCTGACCGACTCCGACGCCGAACTCGACGCCACCTTGCAAAGGAACTTCGACGCCCTGCAGAAGCTGCTCGACGGGCACAAGAAGGGCCAGGGCTTCGTGTTCTACGACGAATTGGACCAGGCCCAGGTGCAGGAACTGAGCGCCGCGGTCGACGCACTGGCCGAGCCGCTGTCCAAGTTGACCGCCGCCGTGGTGAAGTAGGAAGCATGCTCGGCAGGAAGAATACCGGCGCCAAGGGCCCGGGCCAGGGGACCCCGACGGACGCGGCCGCGCCCAAGGCCGCGCCGAGCCGCCGTTCGCTGCTGGTTGCCGCCGGGGCAGGCGGTCTCGGACTCGCCGTGGGGGCACTGGGGCATGCGGCCCTGGGCGCGGAGGCCTCGGGGGGCGCACAGGTCGATGACGTCGTTGCGTTCCACGGGCAGCACCAGGCCGGCATCGCCACGCCCATGCAGGACCGCATGCACATCGCCGCCTTCGACGTCACGGTCGACAGCCGGGACGAGCTCGTGGCCCTGCTGAAGGACTGGACGGCCGCCATCGAGCACCTGATGCAGGGCACGGACGTCGGGGAGTTCGGCGCGACCGGCGGCAGCTACGATGCCCCGCCGGAAGACACCGGCGAGGCCATCGGGCTCTCGGCCAGCCACCTGAGCGTCACCGTTGGCTTCGGGAGGACCCTCTTCGAGGATGCCAGCGGCCCGCGCTTCGGGCTGCAGGGGCGCATCCCCGACGCGCTCATCGACCTGCCGCATTTCCCCGGCGACGCATTGGAGGAGGCCCGCAGCGGGGGAGACCTCGTGCTCCAGGCCTGCGCCGACGACCCGCAGGTCGCGGTCCACGCCATCCGCAACCTGGCTCGCATAGGATTTGGCCGGGCCCGGGTGAGGTGGTCCCAGATCGGGTTCGGACGCACCTCCTCGACCTCCACCAGCCAGATGACCCCGCGGAACCTCTTCGGGTTCAAGGACGGCACGGCAAACCTGAAGGCCGAGGAACAAAAGACGCTGGACACGCATGTCTGGGTCGGCGGCAACACCGGAAACGAGGCATGGATGAACGGGGGCACCTACCTGGTGGCCCGGCGCATCCGCATGCACATCGAAACCTGGGACCGGACGTCCCTGGGCGAACAGGAAACCATCTTCGGACGGACCAAGCGCGAGGGGGCGCCGCTGTCCGGCGGCACGGAGTTCTCCGAACCCGATTTCGCCATGCCCGGTCGCGGCGGACCGATCATGCCGGTGGATTCACACGTGGCCCTTGCCCATCCCTCGGCCAACGGCGGGGTGCAGATGCTGCGCCGCGGATTCAACTACACCGACGGATCCGACGGCCTGGGCCGGCTGGACGCCGGGCTTTTCTTCATCGCCTTCGTCATTGACCCGCGCACGCACTATGTGCCGATGCAAAACGCCATGGCCAAGAACGATGCTCTCGTGGAGTACCTGAAGCACACCGGATCCGGGCTCTTCGCGGTCCCTCCGGGAGTCGCCCAAGGCCAGTTCCTGGGGCAGTCCCTGTTTGCCTGATGGCCCGAGGCCCGGCCCGGCACCCGTCGGGAATGCCAAAAGGGGAGGACGGGTGGAACCACCACGGTGGTTCCACCCGTCCTCCCCTTGCGTGCGGCAGTGCCGCGGGGATCGGAAGGTCCGCTTAGCGGAAGTTCACGAACTGCAGGTCCGCTTCATCGAAGCCGCGCAGCAACGCCATGGTGGTCTGCAGGTCGTCGCGGGACTTGGAGGAGACGCGCAGTTCGTCACCCTGGATGGTGGACTTCACGCCCTTGGGTGCCTCGTCGCGAATCAGCTTGTTGATCTTTTTCGCCACGTCCTGGGCAATGCCCTCCACGATGGACGCCTCGATGCGGTATTCCTTGCCCGAGGGGAACGGCTCGCCCGCGTCCAGGGACTTGAGCGAGATGTTGCGCTTGACCAATTTCGACTGGAAAACGTCGAGAACGGCCTTGACCCGCTCCTCGGAGTTTGCCTTCATCAGGATCTTCTCGCCGCTGAAGTCGATCTCCGCGCCGATGCCCTTGAAATCGTAACGCTGGACGATTTCCTTCTGCGCCTGGTTCAGTGCATTGGACACTTCCTGGCTGTCGACCTTGCTGACAACATCAAAAGTTGAATCGCTCGCCATGTGAGCCTCCTTGGGTAGTGATTGTGCTTTGCCTACAAGAGTACCGGGGCGTCCCAAAAGCCCGGAGGAACCGTGTGCTGACGCGCCGCCGAACCCTCGATTTGTACTCTTGGGAAAAAGTCAGGTAGAGTTTCTACTCGTTCCGAAGGGAACAATTCGGCAGATTACCCGAGCGGCCAAAGGGGGCTGACTGTAAATCAGCTGGCAACGCCTTCACTGGTTCGAATCCAGTATCTGCCACCGAATGAACAAAGCCCGTGTTCAAATCCCAGGATTTGAACACGGGCTTTTTCGTGCCCGGGCCCCGTTGCAGCAGGTGGGGACCGTATTGGAAGTCGGGCGACGGGCTTCGTCCAGGAATGTGACCCACTCAACATCCCCCAGGCGGGCGATACCCGCCGCCCAAGATCTCAGGCGGCCATCTTCTGGCTCATCGGAACCACGTAGATGTCCCAGAGCAACATGATGGAATCGCGTGGGGCCGACAACACCGCGTGATAGTGCGCCCACTGCCATTCGGTGGCCCCGTTGTCTTCCAGCGGCTTGGGAGGGCACGATCCGGGAGTGAGCCACCGAGTCCCGTTCCAGATGGCCTGCAGCGGGCCAACGGACGTGGCCGCGGCCGAGATGTCTTCGAGCGGAACGGGAAAAGACACCCGTTCCTGGATCCGCAACGCGGGAGCGACAGCGAACGGGGTGGATTCAACGATGGCCAAATCCATGGGTAGCGCATCGACGTAGCGCTCGGCCAGCAGCATTCCCTCGGAGAGCGCCTTGCGTCCGGACCCTCCCGTTGTGACCAGCAACAATGTGCAGCGTGTCATGTTCTTGTTGGCATCCGGTCGCGTTCCCGTTCGGTGGGGGCACTGCGGATGCATCCTTCCTGTGATCCGTCGAACCGGTGCTCCCGGCAGGGGAGCTGGGCTGTGTGGCGAACCCGATTCGGCCGCGAAGCCGGGGGTTCCGTGGTGGTGCGGTCGATGGCTGCCTCCTTGGGTGGTGAAGAGGAGTCCTTCGAGCATAGGGGTGTGGGAAAGCCCTCGGGGGCAAGGTCGCGAATCTGTGGATAAGTTTTGATGGGCGGCACCCTGACGCCGTGGGAAGGGACCATGCACGCCGAAAATCGGATGCCGACTGCGGCGCCAACGGCATCACGCGGTACCGTTGGTACATGGCTACTATCAATATCACCGAGTCTGAGTTCACGACGACGCTGGAAGAAAATGACATTGTCTTCGTAGACTTCTGGGCAGCGTGGTGCGGACCTTGCCGCCAATTTGCCCCGGTTTACGACGCAATCTCCGAGAAATACACCGACGTGAAGTTCGCCAAGGTGGACACCGAAGCCGAACAGGGCTTGGCGCGCGCCGCGAACATCACCTCCATCCCCACGCTGATGGCGTTCCGCGACAAGGTGCTGGTCTTCTCGCAGCCCGGCGCCATGAATGCCTCGCAGCTGGACGACCTCGTGGTCGCCGTCAAGGGCATCGACATGCAGCAGGTCCACGCACAGATCGCCCAGCAGGAAGCCGAAGCGAAGTAGCTTCCGCACCGGCCTAGCGGCGTCGATGGTCCATGGGCGCCAGCCGGGGACCGAAGGACTGCTTGCGCTGCCCGGAGAGGCCGATCAGTCGCACCACGCGCTGGCGGTGCCCGCTGAAGGGCGCCAGCAACTCCAGCATCCCGGCATCATCCACCCGACGCCCGGTGAGCACCTGGCCGACGAATGCCGCCAGATGGTAGTCGCCCACCGACACATGGTCGGGTGCGCCATGGGTGCGCTGCAGCACCTCGGCAATGCTCCACGGTCCCACCCCGGGAATCGATCCCAGCGCGGCGGCCAGGGTCCCTTCCCCCATCACGTTTTCCCGCACGGCCCCCAGCTCCAGCAGCGCCCAGCGTTCGAGGCTTGCGGCGGCCGCCGCAGCACGAACCGCGGTGGCCGCTCTCTTGGAATCCACGCGCGCCTGGTGCCATTGCCACGGCTGCAACGCACGGACCGCCGCCGGGGACGGCGGCAACCGCATGTCCGCCGGTGCAGGGCCCGGAGGGATCTCGCCAACCGCCCGGCACAGGTAGCGCCAGGCGAAGTGGGCCTCGATGATGGTGACCTTCTGCTCGAGGATGGCCGGCAGCAGGGCGTCGAACACGCGCCCGGTGGACGGGAACCGCAGCCCCGGGTTGAACTTCCTGCTTTGGGCCACCACCGGGTGCAGCAACGCCGAGGTTTCCGGGGCGTCGAAGGCGCGCCAGTCGTCGTAGGCGCCAAGCAGGTGCAGTCCGCGCTCCACCGCATGCTCCGCGCCCGGGCCCCAGGCCTTGAGGAAAACCTCGGTGCCGCGACCGGCAGGGTGCCCGGCCAGCAGCGTCACCGGTCCGCGCGGGGAGTGGAAGCACAACCAGGCCGCGGAGTCCGTGACCTTGGCGGTCGGGTCGCCGGCACCGCGTTGCAGGATGCCCAGGGACTGGCGCAGCGAATAGGTGCCGTGCGGCTTCCACGAGGCCTGCGCATCGCACCCCGGCAAGGCTGTTGCACTCGAATCGGGCATACCTCCATACTCCCACCGGGGCACGGCATTTCGGTGCATGAAGATTCACTACGAACGGCGTCTTCAATGTGACGGCGCGCCGGTAGAGTGGCGCCATGAAGTATGCGCGCACAGTCCTGGACCTGATCGGCAACACGCCGCTGGTCAAGCTAAATTCGGTCACCGCAGGCATCGAGGCCACGGTCTTGGCCAAGCTGGAATACCTGAACCCCGGCGGGTCCATCAAGGACCGGATCGCCCTGAAGATGGTGGAGAACGCCGAGGCCGACGGGCAGCTGCTGCCCGGGGGCACGATCGTGGAACCCACCAGCGGCAACACCGGGGTGGGTCTGGCCATGGTCGGCCAGCTCAAGGGCTACAAGACCATCTTCGTGACCCCCGACAAGGTCGGCGAGGAAAAGCGGGACGTGCTGCGCGCCTACGGGGCCGAGGTCGTGGTGACCCCCACCGCGGTCGCCCCCGATTCCCCCGAGTCCTACTACGGCGTCTCGGACCGCCTGGTCCGCGAGATCCCCGGGGCCTACAAGCCCGACCAGTTCTCCAACCCCGCAGCCCCGGAAAGCCACTACGAAACCACCGGCCCGGAAATCTGGAACGATACCGACGGCACGCTGACCCACGTGGTCATCAGCGCCGGCACCGGCGGCACCATCACCGGCACCGGCCGCTACCTCAAGGACGTCTCCGCCGACCGCGCCTCCGGCCCGGTGAAGGTCATCGGCGTGGACCCGGACGGCTCGGTCTACTCCGGGGGCACCGGCCGGCCCTACTTCGTCGAGGGCGTCGGCGAGGACATGTGGCCGGGGAACTACGACCCGAAGGTCCCCGACGAGGTCATCGCCGTGAGTGACGCGGACGCGTTCGAGATGACCCGCCGCCTGGCCAAGGAGGAGGGCCTGCTGGTCGGCGGTTCCTCGGGCATGGCCGTGGTAGCCGCCCTGCAGGCGGCCAAGGACCTTCCTGCCGAGGCCGTCGTCGTGGTGATCATGCCCGACGGCGGGCGCGGCTACCTGGGCAAGATCTTCAACGACGCCTGGATGCGCTCCTACGGCTTTTTGCGCGACAACGCCACGGACACCGTCGGTGCGCTGCTGGCAGCCAAGCCCGCCGGCCTGCCGGCGCTGGTCCACACCCACCCCAACGAGTCGGTCCGCGACGCGATCGGCATCATGGGCGAATACGGGGTCTCGGCCCTGCCGGTGCTCTCCGCCGAACCCCCGGTGCGCCTGGGCGAGGTCCGCGGCTACATCGACGAACGCACGCTGACCGAGCGGCTCTTCCGCAACGAGATCTCGCTGACCGACCCGGTGGGCCCGCTGGTGACCACCGCGCTGCCGCTGATCGGCATCCACGAAACCATTGACCGGGCCAAGGAGCAACTCTCCACGCATGACGCCCTGCTGGTCACCGACGACGGGGCGGCGGCCGGGGTCCTCACCCGCCACGACCTGCTCACCTACCTCACCCACTAAGAAAGTTGGCTCCCAGACATGAGTGAAAACACCCAAGGATTCAACACCCGCGCCGTCCACGCCGGGCAGGCGTTCGAGCCCCGCACCGGGGCCGTGGTCCCGCCGCTGCACTTCTCCTCCACCTACGCCCAGGACGGCATCGGAAACCTGCGCGCCGGCTACGAATACGGCCGCGGCGGCAACCCCACCCGCGACGCCCTGCAGGAACAGCTCGCCGCCGTGGAGAACGGCACCCACGCCTACTCGTTCTCCTCGGGCCTAGCCGCCGAGGACTCGCTGATCCGCGCGCTGGCAGAACCCGGGGACCACATCGTGCTGGGCAACGACGCCTACGGCGGCACCTACCGGCTGATTTCCAAGGTCCTGGGCGGCTGGGGCATCGGCAACACCCCGGTGGACATGTCCGACCACGCCGCGCTGAAGGCCGCGATCGCGGCCAACAAGACCCGCCTGGTCTGGGTGGAAACCCCCTCGAACCCGATGATGCGCATCACCGACATCGCCGCCGTCGCGGCCATCGCCCACGAGGCCGGCGCGCTGCTGGTGGTCGACAACACCTTCGCCTCCCCGGCGCTGCAGCGGCCGCTGGACCTGGGTGCCGACGTGGTGGTGCACTCCACCACCAAATACATCGGCGGGCACTCCGACGTGGTCGGCGGCGCCATCGTGGTCAAGGACCCGGTGCTGGCCGAGGCCATCGGATTCATCCAGTTCGCCGTCGGCGCGGTCTCCGGCCCGATGGACGCGTTCTTGACCACGCGCGGGCTCAAGACCCTGGGCGTGCGCATGCGCACCCACTCGGAGAACGCGATGGCCGTGGCCAGCTGGCTGGCGCAGCGCCCCGAGGTCGAGGCCGTGCACTACCCGGGCCTGGAGTCCCACCCGGAGCACGAGCTGGCCAAGAAGCAGATGAGCGGTTTCGGCGGCATGGTCTCGGTGCAGTTCGCCGGCGGCGAGGACGCGGCACGCATCGTGGCCGAGGCCACCCGCGTGTTCACCCTGGCCGAGTCCCTGGGCGGCATCGAATCGCTGATGAACTACCCCTCGGAGATGACCCACGCCTCGGTCAAGGGCACCGAGCTGGCAGTGCCGGTGAACCTGCTGCGCCTCTCGGTGGGCATCGAGGACATCGCCGACCTGATCGCCGATCTCGAGCAGGCCTTCGCCAAGCTGTAGGCGCACGCGCAGCTGCAACCTTCGCGGGGTGCGTGCCGCCGGGAGATCCCGGCGGGCACGCACCCCGCGTTTGTGGGTTCCGGACCCGCCGGCGCCTATTCGGGCACGACCTTGCGGGAGGCCACGACCGGGGTGCGGGTGGCCGCATCGTATTCCATGACCTGGACCCCGCCGATCCACACGCGCATGGCCCGGGAGAAGACATCGAGCGGATCCCCGCTCCAGAGCACCAGGTCCGCGTCCTTGCCGGCTTCCAGCGAGCCGATGCGCGCCTCCAGCCCCAGCACCTTCGCCGGGTGGATGGTCACGGCGCGCAGCGCGGTGTCCCGGTCCAGGCCCTCCTTCACCGCCAGGGTGCACTGGTGGATGAGGAAGTTGATCGGGATCACCGGATGGTCTGTGATGATCGAGATCTCCACCCCGGCCTCGGCCAGCCGGCGCGGGTTGGCCAGCGAGCGGCCGCGCAGCTCCACCTTCGACTTGGTGGTGAACAGCGGGCCGATCAGCACCGGCACCCCGGCGGCGGCCACCACGTCGCCGATCACGTGCGCCTCGGTGCCGTGGTCCAGGACCAGCTCGTAGCCGAACTCCGCGGCCAGGCGCAGCGCGGTGGCCACGTCGTCGGTGCGGTGGGCGTGCTGGCGCCACGGGATCTCCCGGCGCAGCACCATCCCCAGGGCCTCGAGCCGCGCATCGCGCTTCTCCGGGTCGTTGGCGGCCAGGTAGTTCTGCGCCTCGATGAACCCCTGGCGGATCACCAATGCGGTGCCCAGCCGGGTGGAGGGGGTCTTGTCCTTGGCGCCGTAGATGCGCTTGGGATTCTCGCCCAGGGCCGACTTGATGCCGCTGGGGGCCCGCAGCACCATCTCATCCACGTAGCGCCCGTGCGTGTGGATCGCGGCGGTCTGCCCGCCGATCGGGTTGCCCGATCCGGGGTTCACGTTCACGGTGGTCACCCCGCCTGCCAGGGCGTCGTCGAAGCCCGGGTCGAAGGGGTCGATGGCATCGATGGCACGCACCGCGGCCATATTCGGGTCCGTCATCTCGTTCACGTCGGACCCGGATCCGTCCTCGCCCTCCGGGTGCATGCCCAGGTGCACGTGCGCGTCGATGAAGCCGGGCAGCAGCCACGCGCCGTCCGCGTCGAGGACCTGCGCGCCGGCCGGGACCTTGGCCTGCGGGCCCAACGCGGTGATGACCGAGCCGCTGACCACGACGGTCCCGGTGAATGGTTCCCCGATGATCGGGACGACGTGGGCATTGGTGATCGCAAAAGTGTTCATGGGTGCACTCTGCCATGGTTTGCCGCACTCCGACATGGGTCGATGTCCGGGCACCGGCGATTTCCTAGCGCTGGTTGCGGGCCTTCCCGGCGCTGCGTTCGGCCCGCCGCCTGGCGCGGGCGGCCTTGCTTTGCGGGGCGAAGTACCTGGTGGTTCCCGGGCTCCAGAGCAGCGCGACGCCCACCAGCAGCAGCGCGCCGAAGATGCCCAAGCGCACCCCGCGGGTCAGCAGCGGGATGCCCACGATGATCCCGCACCAGGTCAGGGACATCCGCCCGGCCAGTTTGCCCAGCCAGAGCTGGAAGGTGCAGTACCCGATGACCAGGCCCAGCCCGACCAGGGCGATGCCCGCACCCCAGAAACCCGGCGCCTCGTTGGCCGGGCGCGAGGCGGCGTTGAGGAAGAACCCGGCGGCGAATGCCAGCGCGGAGGCGCAGGCGGCGGCCCACCACCAGCGCGCGGTGCGCAGCGAGGCCGGCAGCGCGCCCTTCACGGTTTTCACGATGCTGCCTCGACGGTGTTTTGGTTCTTCTCCATGCACCGCAGGTTACCCGATGAATGCCCGTGCGCGGATTCGGCCCCCGGCCGCGGCGCGCACCGGGACCGTACCCCCGGGCGTATATTCTGTGGGCATGGAACTCGACCCCGTGGAACTGAAACCGGTGCTCAACCGACTCAAGCGCGCCCAGGGCCAGCTGGCCGCCGTGATCCGGATGATCGAGGAGGGGCGCGAATGCAGCGAGGTCATCACGCAGCTTTCGGCCGCCTCCAAGGCCATGGACCGGGCCGGCTTCAGCATCATCGCCAGCGGCCTGCAATCCTGCATGCTCGCCGAGGCCCGGGAGCCAGGGTCTGCGCAATTGGACCGGGACAAGCTGGAAAAGCTCTTCCTGTCCCTGGCATAGGATTTTTCCCATGAGCCCCAACCCCGCCACCGGCCACCCCGAATCCGCCGACATTGCCCGCGGGCACCTGGAAGCGGTGTGCATCGTGCACGCGCTGAAGCCCGACGCCGGCGCGGTGGGCATCACCGCCATCGACAAGCGGCCCGTTGCCGGACCGGTCAAGGTGCGCAAGATCGGGCTGTACGCCGACACCCAGGTGGATCGCGAACACCACGGCGGCTACGACCAGGCGATCTACGCCTACTCCACGGCCGAGGCCGAACGCTGGGGTGCGGAACTGGGGCGCGAAATCGTTGCCGGGCTCTTCGGGGAGAACCTGAGGATCTCCGGCATCGAAACCTCCGACGCCGTGGTGGGGGAGCGCTGGCGGATCGGAGCTTCCGTCGTCGTCGAGGTCACCTGCCCGCGGATCCCCTGCTCCACCTTTGCCCGTCACCTCGATGAGGACAACTGGGTGCCACGGTTCACCGAACGCGGGGATGTCGGCTGCTTCTTGAGGGTGATCCGCACCGGGAAGATCCGTGCGGGCGACGAGGTGGTGGTGCTGTCGCGTCGCGGGCACGGGGTGCGGATCCGCGATGTCTTCTTCGGCCCCACGCCCGCGCAGGCGCAGGCGCTGCTGGCCGAACAGGCGGCCACCGGCCACCGGCTTCCGGACAAGGTCCTGCGCACGCTGCCCGATGCCGCGGGGCAGTAGCCCGGAAGGTCCGGACCCGGCAAAAAGGCGGATTCAAGCCGCGAACGGGCACATCATAGTCCGGTTTGCCACCCCGTGTGCGCAACCTCACCGGCATTAAGTACCCCATGTTGCGCCAAGGGCGATAAGATTAGGTGTTCACTGTATCCGGCTTCCCTCGCATTCTGCCCAATTCTTGAGGCAGAAGCTGTCGTGTGTGAGCCCGCCATCTGATGCGGGCTGTTCCTTTCATAGGGGAGTCGCCGGACCAAAGTGATTGAGTCCGATTGTGCTGCGGAACCTCGTTGATACGGGGTCCATCCGCCCCTATGAATGAGGTAATTCCCTTTGTCTTCTGACATGCCCGAAAACCAGCCCACCGCCGAAACCAAGACCGAAGAAGATTCGATCCTCTTCACCGATCTGGGCCTCGACGGCCGCGTTCTCGCCGCCGTCTCCGACCTGGGCTACGAAAAGCCCTCCCCGATCCAGGCAGCCACCATCCCGCTGCTGCTCGAAGGCCGCGACGTCGTGGGCGTTGCCCAGACCGGCACCGGCAAGACCGCCGCGTTCGCCCTTCCCGCGCTGTCGAAGATGGCCGAACTGGCCGACCTGAACGGCACCGCCCGCAAGACCCAGGTCCTGGTCCTTGCCCCGACCCGCGAGCTCGCGCTCCAGGTCGCCGAGGCCTTCACCTCCTACGCCAAGCACATGGGAGACTTCACCGTCCTTCCCGTGTACGGCGGATCCGCCTACGGCCCGCAGCTTGCAGGCCTGCGCCGCGGCGCCCAGGTTGTCGTCGGCACCCCGGGCCGCGTCATCGACCACATCAACAAGGGTTCCCTGGACCTGTCGGACCTGCAGTACGTGGTCCTGGATGAGGCCGACGAAATGCTGCGCATGGGCTTCGCCGAAGAGGTCGACAAGATCCTCGAGGCCACCCCGGAAGAGAAGCAGGTGGTGCTGTTCTCGGCCACCATGCCGTCCTCGATCCGCCGCATCTCCAAGCAGTACCTGCGCAACCCGCAGGAAATCTCGGTCAAGTCGAACACCTCGACCGGCACCAACATCCGCCAGCGCTACGTGCAGGTCATGGGAGCCCACAAGCTCGATGCCATGACCCGCATCCTGGAGTCGGAGAAGTCCGAAGGCGTTATCGCCTTCGTGCGCACCAAGATGGCAACCGAGGACCTGGCCGACAAGCTCAAGTCCCGCGGCTTCACCGCCGCAGCCATCAACGGTGACATCCCGCAGCAGCAGCGCGAGCGCACCATCGAGAACCTGCGCGATGGCAAGATCGACATCCTGGTGGCCACCGACGTTGCGGCCCGCGGCCTCGACGTGGAGCGCGTCTCCCACGTGATCAACTTCGATATCCCGCACGACACCGAGTCCTACGTGCACCGCATCGGCCGCACCGGCCGTGCCGGCCGCTCGGGCGACGCGATCCTCTTCATGACCCCGCGCGAAAAGTACTTGCTGCGTGCCATCGAAAAGGCCACCCGCCAGACGGTGGAGCACATGCACCTGCCGAGCGTTGACGCCGTCAACGACAAGCGCCTGGCCAAGTTCGCCGACCAGATCGGCGAGACCATCTCCTCGCAGGACCTGACGGTCTTCCGCAACCTGGTGGAGAAGTACTCGGCCGAGCACGAGGACATCACCGAGGTCGAGATCGCCGCGGCGCTGGCCCACATGGCACAGGGCGGCCGCCCGCTGCTCATGCAGGAAATGCCGGCGGCCCCGGCCAAGCAGGCACGCCTGGCCAGTGGCGGACGCGACGGATTCAACTCCCGCGGCCCGTCCCGCTCCCTGACCGAAGGCAACGCCACCTACCGCATCGCGGTGGGCCGTCGCCAGCGCGTCATGCCCGGCTCCATCGTTGGCGCACTTGCCAACGAAGGCGGCCTGACCTCCGCCCAGATCGGCGGCATCGACATCCGTGCCGACCACACCCTGGTGGAACTGCCGGCCGACCTCTCCTCGGAGCAGCTCCGCTCGCTGTCCCGCACCCGCATCGGTGGCGAACTGATCCACCTCGAGCTGGACAACGGCCGCAGCCCGAAGTCCGACCGCGAAGGCGGCTACCAGGGTGGCGGCGGACGCGGCGGCTTCAGCGGAGGCCGTGGCGGTGGCGGCGGCTACCAGGGTGGCGCACGCAGCGGTGGCGGCGGTGGCTACCGCGGTGGCAACGACCGTCGCACCGAAGGCGGCTCCTCCGAGGGCGGCCGCGGCTACGACCGCAACGCCGGTGGCGAGCGCAGCGGTGGATACCGCGGCAACGCCGGTGCCGGTGCAGGCGCAGGTGCAGGTGAGCGCAGCTTCGGCGGCTCCTCGCGCAAGCCCCGCACTACCGGCGGCCCGCGCCGTCGCGACTACTAAGCACTAAACAGCCAAGACCCCCGGTGAGGGGTGTCCTTCCCGAAAGGGAGGGGCACTCCCGCCGGGGGTCTTGCTTTTCCCGGGCCCCGGCCCTGAAGTGTGCCTCGCCCGTTCCCGGCCGTGCGCCGAGGACCCCGCAGGCTTGGAACCCCCGATGCGGGCATGCCCTGGGTGAGCACCTGCAACCCCGGGTTTCACGCGAACAGCGAAGGCGCCTTCACGGAAGCGCCGGATTTCCCCGGGGAAGAGATCGTGCCGACCCCGCGGGACGCCGGGACGTGCAGTGCGCGGCAGCCAGGAAGCCCCCGACGATGACCACGGCCCCGTGGACCGTTCCCGGCCCACGGCCACCCGGAGGGGGCGGCAGCGGCCCCTGCCGGCCATTCCGGGAGGCCCCTGCGGGGAACCCCGGTGCCGCCAGAAGGTGAGCCCGCCCGGACGGTTCCCGGCGTATCCGAAGGCCTTGGCGGGCCCATTCATTCAGCGGCCCAAACATCCGGATCCCGGGCCTGCCCGTTTCCGCCAACGGCAACCGTCCCGACGCGGGGAGAATGCCGAAGGGGAGCCAGGCATGTTTCCGGACTGCCGGATGAGTGGACCTCCCGGCAACGGTGCTCCCAGGCGACACCTTGGGCCACCGTTGCTGACATCACTGGAACCGGAGCATTCCGCGCCATCGCCCGGCACCGATCATTCGGTGAATTGCGTCACTGCCATTTAGGGTGAATGACACCCTGACGTGCCGTTTTCGACAGATTTTGTGCGGTCGATCACAAAGTGCCACTCCGATTTCACAGCGCCGAAAATTGCTGGTAGAGTTCTTACTCGTTGCCCCCCTAGCTCAGTGGTAGAGCGCGTTCTTGGTAAGAACGAGGTCACCGGATCGATTCCGGTGGGGGGCTCTGAATGGAATGGCCCGCGCCTGAGTCAGCCCGCAAGGGAACCTGACGCGGACGCGGGTCTTACCATTCGTGGCGGCTTAGCTCAGCTGGTTAGAGCGCACGACTCATAATCGTGAGGTCCCGGGATCGAGTCCCGGAGCCGCTACACAAGAATGGCCCCGGAAACCCCACGGTTTCCGGGGTTTTTTTGTGCCCAAAGACAGGCCGAGTGTAGCTGCCGTTGGGATCAGCGGGCCGCTCACCATTTCCATGCGTTCGAACCGTTGAATTTCGGCGCACCGTTCGGCTGGGTTGGCGATGCGGGCAGTTGCTTGGCTGCGGTCTGCCAGGCGGGGGCTGCCGTCCGCCCGAGATCAAGGAATCCGGACGGAGAAAATACCGCAGCGGTTGCGCCCGCGGGGGCTGGCAGCACAGGAGCTGCAATCACCGTGGCCGCTGCCCATCAGGCAAGGTCCCTTTTTGGGCGGCGCGGTTGATCCAGAGGTGGCGGAAGGGCGCAGTGCCGGCGCCCGTTGTCGGGCACCACGGGACGTTTCCGCGTGCAGGCCGTGAATTCGCTGGGAAACCAGCGCACGCCGGGGTCAATCCGGGCTGGGGGGAACTCGGTGCCGTAGGGTTTTAGCGGTGATTCCCTTTCTTGATGCGCACGCAACACTGGCAGCGATTGCGGTGCGGCCGGTGTCGGCGAGCTTTCTGCCGGACTGGCTAAACCCCGACGTATTCCTGCGGAATCCCGCCTTGGGCCCGTGGGTGATCCTGCTGATCTGCGGCATCGTGTTTGCGGAGACCGGACTGCTGGTTGGTTTTTTCCTGCCGGGTGATTCCATGCTTTTCACCGCGGGGCTTCTGGTCGCCACCGGCGCCCTGGATGTCAGCCTGCCGTTGTTTGCGCTGCTTATCTTCATTGCGGCCTTCGCCGGTGACCAAACGGGATACCTTATCGGCCGCAAGGCCGGCCCTGCAATCTTCAACAAGCCCGATTCAAGGCTCTTCCGCAAGGAATACGTCGTCAAGGCGAACATCTTCTTCGAACGCTTCGGCGGGCGGGCCGTGGTGCTTGCCCGATTCGTTCCGATCGTCAGGACGTTCGTCCCGGTCATCGCAGGCGTGGCACACATGCGGTACCGCGTTTTCGCGCTCTACAACCTCTTGGGAGCCCTGCTGTGGGGCGTCGGGGTGACACTGCTGGGTTTCTGGTTGGGCCAATACGAGTGGGTCGGCGAAAACATTGATGTCATCTTCATCGTGATCGTGCTCATCTCGCTCGTCCCCGTCGCACTTGAGCTGCTGAAGGCCGGGAGGCGCAAGGCACCCGAAAGCTGACCCGCGTCCCGGGGGCGGGGGACGGCGCGGCCCCCCGCCGATGCGGGGCCGCATGGAGGAACTGCGCCTTTCGGGGCAGCGGAAGCGTGCGCCCAAGGACGCCAAAATGTGGTGTTGGTCATGTCCGAGGTTTTCGATGTGCATTTTGTGTCGTTCATTGGGTAGAGTATTTTCTCGTTGCCCCCCTAGCTCAGTGGTAGAGCGCGTTCTTGGTAAGAACGAGGTCACCGGATCGATTCCGGTGGGGGGCTCGATAAAAAACCGCGGTTGGTCCCAGACAGGGCTCCAACCGCGGTTTTTGTTTTGCTCCGGCGCAGTCTATTTGCGCAAAGACGTGTTCCCGCTGAGCTTGGAAACGATCCGGTCGATGAGGATGCCAAGTCCGATGGCCACCGCGACTGCGACCGCCATGCCCAGAAGATGGTGTTCCTCGAACCACCGGCCGGCCAGGACGCCGATGAGAACGGAATAGGTCGCCCAGCCGAGGCTGGAGAAGCACGTCAGGATGACGAAGGTCCGGCGCGGGAAGCCCGTGGCTCCCGCCACCAGGTTCACTGCGACACGACCAATGGGAACGAACCGGGCAACCAGGATCAGGGATACGGGGCGAAGCCGCAGTTCGTAACCGGCCCAGGCAAAGGCGTGCTGGAGCCGCTTGCGGCGCATCCACGCAAACCTGTCGGTTCCGATGCTGCGCCCGATCAGGTACGCCACGTTGTCGCCGACGAAGGCGCCCAGGCCGGCGACCAGCCCCAGCAGCCAGGGATTCGGATTTCCGTGGGTTGGCACCAGGGAAGCCAACGCAACGACCAGCGATTCGCTGGGCACCGGCGGGAAGAAGCCGTCAATCGCGCAAAACAGGAAAATCATCAAGTACGACAGGGGGTTTCCGGCAGCAGCGAAGATGAAGGCGCTTAGCGAGTCCAAAGCCGTGGTGAAAAAGTCCAAGAGAGATCCTGTTCGTTCAATGTCCCGGGCTCCCCATTAGGTCAACGCGAGCTGTCATCTCCAAGGCTAACCACGACACATACCATTTCCTACTTTGGCGGCGTCCGTGATCAAGCCGACTCAATCCGGCGGTTCACGTGGGTTGCCCGATAAGATGGACGAAGTGCGAAAGCCGCAATCATGCGTGCCCGACCTGGAAGGTTGGACTCGTTGGGGTGATTCGCTCTCGACGACCATGAATCTCCAGGAGAGGACGAAGCACATGCCGAAAGCGGACTTCAACCAAGAGTTCCCGACCCGTGCTTCCCTGCGGCGCGCCCGCCAAGCCGAAGTTGCAGCGCAGGAACAGGCCAAGGACGAAGCGAAGAAGGCCGCGGAAAAGCCCCGGGTGCTGGACGAATTCGATGCCGTTCCCGAATCCGGCCTCGACGGATCCCCGGCTGCAACTGCCAAGCCCGGACCTGCCAGCCCGGTCAACACCGCGGGCGCCGCAAAAGCCAAGACCGCACCGACGGCCGCATCGAGCGCACCGGCCCCCGCGAAGCCGCAACCGAAGCCAGCTCCGGCAAAGCAGGCTCCCGCAGCCGCCGCTCCCGCCCAGGAAACGGGCGGCAACGACGCCAAGAGCGTGAACAAGCCCGCTGCCGCCGCATCGGCGCCGACAAGTGCCAAGCCCGCCGCCAAACCGGCAGCCCCGGCTCCAGCAGCCGCAAAAGCACCGCAGGCCAAGGCCGTGCCGACCAAGGCCGAGGCGCAGCCCGCAGCCGCTGCACCGGCCAAGCCCGCGGCCCCCGCCGCAGGCGCCGCCAAGCCACCCGTGCCCGCAACTGCTGCTTCCCCGAAACCTGCTGCTGCCGCTGCACCGGCCAAGCCCGCGGCCCCGGCTGCGAAGCCCGAAGCTGCCAAGCCGGCGGCCGCCCCCGCGGCAAAGCCGGCTCCCGTGGCAGCAAAGCCTGCACAGGCCGCAGCCACAGCGAAACCGGCTCCCGAGACGGCAAAGCCCGCACCTGCCGCGGCAAAGCCGGCTCCCGCGGCCGCCAAGCCGGCAGCCACGCCGGGCGCGAAGCCCGCGACAACTCCTGCCAAGCCGACGGCCACGACTGGCAACAAGCCTGCAGCTGCACCGGCCAAGCCCGCGACGCCGACGGAAACCGCCAAGCCCGCCGTGCCCAAGCCGGTTGCCCCGAAACCGGCCGAACCCAAGGCCGCCGCCAACCCCGCGGTGCCCGCCGCGACCTCGGCCGAGGCAGCGGACGCCTCCGCACCGGCCGAGGACCTCACGACGCCCGAAGGCCGCCGCCAGGCCTTCCGCGAGATGAACCCGGCGGCCGGGACCCGCGACACGTTCCTGCGTCCCGAGGACGAGACCACGTTCCGTGCCGAACGCGGTTTCCGCGGCTTCCTCACGCGCCTGGGCTTCAACATGGAACCCTCGGCCGAGGAAGTCGAGGAACGCAAATGGCGCCGCATCGTCGGCACCCGGCTCACCGAATCCAAGACCATCTCCGTGGTCAACGGCAAGGGCGGGGCCAACAAGACCCCCACCGCCGTGCTGCTGTCGGCGGTCTTCGGCCGCAACACCGGCGACCCGGTCCTGGTCTGGGACAACAACGGAACCCGCGGAACGCTGGGCTGGCGCACGGTCCAGGGGCCGCACGCCGCCCACTCCATGGACCTGCTGTCCGCCGCACCGCGGCTCAAGGACGTGAAGGTCGGGGACCCGGTCATCCACAACTACACGCATTACCAGCCCGAAGACTGCTACAGCGTCCTGCGCACCGACCCGACGCTGCTGGCCAGCGAGCAATTCGTCAACGCCGCGGACTTCGACGCGCTGCACTCGATAGCTTCGCGATTCTTCGCGCTGACCATCATGGACTCCGGCAACGACGAGTCGGCCGAACGCTGGATGCGCATGATCGACCACACCGACCAGCTGGTCATTGCCAGCACCACGGTGGAGGAGCATGCCGAGGCCGGCGCCCTGCTGCTCGAGGCCCTGGCCAAGCGCGGGGGGCACTACCAGGAGCTGGCCCAGAACGCCGTCGTCATCGTTTCCCAGCACCAGCCCCACGGCAACAGCGAACAGCTTGACCGCATCGCCCACGGCTTCGGCCGCCTGGCCCGCTCCGTGGTCACCGTTCCCTACGACGCGGCACTGGTCAAGGGACAGATCCGCTTCGAGGGACTGCGTCCGGCAACGCGCCGGGCCTGGCTGCACGCCACCGCCGCGGTCGCCGGGGCAATGCACGACTGAGGTGGAAACCCCCGCCCTGCTCTGCCGCGGGATCCGCTGGCCCTCGGAACCCGGAACCCCGTCGCTGGTGCTCGATGACGGGAACCGTCACGCCGGCGACGTGGTGCTGGAACCGGGAACCCGGCTTGGCTTCAGGGTGCTGCCCGGCCGCTGGTGCCTGGGCCACCAACTGATCGCCGACCGGGCCCACCGCACCCTGGTGCCCTGCCCGACCGGCTCGCTGATTGCCGGCGGCACCCAGTGCGCCCCCTGCGAGGCCGCCGACCAATCCCGGCCGATGCATGAATTCCATCGCACGGGCCGCGCCTCTCCGGGCCTGCGCGACTACCTGGACCAGCCGCACTGGCTCTACGTGGCGACGTTCGCCCAGGGAACCACCAAGGTCGGCACGGCCGCGAACCCCAGCAAATGGCGGCGTCTGGCCGAACAGGGCGCGATCAGCGCCCGCTATGTCGCCTGGTGCCCCGACGGGGTCTCGGTGCGCAACCTTGAGGACCTTGTGGCCCGCGAGCTCGGATTCACCCAACAGGTCCGGGCCAACTCCAAGGCCCGCGGCCTGTTGGAAAACCACGTGACCACCGCGGATCTCGATGCGCTCAACTCATCCAGGGCCGAGGCCGCGCGCACCCTGCTCGCGCGGCTGGACCCCGGGACCCTGGCCGGTTCGCGTGCCGTCGAGGAGACCTGGAACCGGCCGCCCCAGGGACAGGTCCTGCTGGCCGGGTTCGACGCCCACCGGCTGCAGCCCTACCCGGGTTTCCTGGCCGAGGGATCCCACGGCTTTTGCGTGGCCGGGGTCTCCGGGCAGGTGCTTGGCGTGGAACTCGACGGGCAGCCGGAGCTGTTTGTGGCCAATGCGGCACTGTTGAAGGGGCGCAAGCTGGCGCCGGGCGAACATGTGACACAGTCGCCACCGGTCCAGGGCGCACTGTTCTAAGCCGATTTGCGGCGCTGAATTAGGATTGGAGCATGACCAATACCCCCTGGGAAGCTTCTTCCGGACTGTACAAGAAACTGGCCATCGGGTCGATGGTGGTTTCCGGCACGGGCATCGTCCTGGCCCTGATCGGTGCCAACACGCACAACCGGCCGCTGATGTACACCGCCATGGGCATCATCGGCATCGGATTGGTGACGCACATGATCGGGATGGGGATCCGCGCCCGCGACGCCCGGGCCTGGCGCGTCTCCCAGGGACTGGTCCGGCCCCGGCCGCCCAAGCGCGCCAAGCGCAACAACACCACCCCCGGGGACACCCCCTAGCAGGACCCCGGGCCCCGCAACGTCCACCCCCAGCACCAGCACTCGTCCCACACAGGAGCGGCACAACCGATGAGCATCAATCCCGACTTGGCAGGCCGGATCTACCCGGCCCAGGAGCCCTACGCGGTTGGCCGCGAAAAGATCCGCGAATTCGCCGCCGCCGTGAAGGCCACCCACCGGGCCCACTACGACCTGGACGCCGCGGCGGCCCTGGGCCACGGCGACCTGCTGGCCCCGCCGACCTTCGCGATCATCGTCGCCCAGCGCGCCGACGCGCTGCTGGTCAACGATCCCGACAGCGGCATCGACTTCTCCCGCGTGGTTCACGCCGACCAGCGCTTCACCCACCACCGCCCCATCGTGGCCGGGGACCAGCTGGTCGCCGAACTGCACGTGGACACCGTACGGGCCATGGGCGGCGGGGCCATGATCAGCACCCGCGCCGAGATCGCCACCGTCGCCGGGGAAAAGGTCGCCACCACCGTTTCCTCGATCCTGGTACGCGGAGAGGACCAGTAATGATCGACTTCAACACCCTTGAAAAGGGCCAGCAGATCGGCTCCACCACCGTCTTGGTGAACCGCGCGGACCTGGTGCGCTACGCCGGGGCCTCGGGGGACTTCAACCCCATCCACTGGAACGAGCGCTTCGCCACCGAGGTCGGGCTGCCCGGGGTCATCGCCCACGGCATGTTCACCATGGGGGCCGCGGTGCAGCTGGTCACCGACTGGGCCGGCAACCCCGGCGCCATCGTCGACTACCAGACGCGCTTCACCAAGCCCGTCCCCGTCGCGGACCCGGCCGGCACCAACCCGTCCGATTTCGAGGGCACCGCCATCGAGATCGCCGGCACCATCGGCGCGCTCGACGCCGAGGCCCGCACCGCCCGCGTGGACCTGGTGGTCAGCGTCGAGGGCACCAAGGTCCTGGTCAAGGCCCAGGCCGTGGTGCAGCTCTGAAACCAGCACCGGATTCCGCAGCGCCCGCCCCAGCCCGGCGCCGGGGCAACCCCGAGGTCATTCCCTGGCGCAACGGGGTGCTCGCGCTGTACCTGGCCTCCGGGCTGATGCTCTCCACGCTGGTCTCCCGGCTGCCCTCGGTGCGCGACGCGCTGGGGCTGAGCCACGGCGAGGTCGGCCTGCTGCTGCTGTGCATGACGGCCGGGTCCTTCGCCTCGGTCTCGGTCTCCGGATTCGTGGTCATGCGCCTGGGCTCCAGGCGGACCCTGGTGCTCGCCGCCTCGCTGACCGCCGTGGCACTTGCCGTGGTCGGCGTCGCGGCGGCGGGGCTGCACTCGCTGGTGCTCACGGGCACGGCGCTGGGACTGCTGGGTGCCGGCAACGCCGCCTGGAACGTGTCCTCCAACGTCCAGGGCGCGGCCATGGAACGGGCCCTGGGCGTGCCGATCATGCCGGTGCTGCACGGCTTCTTCTCCGTGGGCACCGTGCTGGGCGCCGCGGCCGGGGCCCTGGGCGCCGCGCTGCACCTGCCCATTTCCTGGCACTTCGCGGCGATGTCCGTGGCCGTGCTGGCCATCATCCACCTCGGCACCCGGACCTTTAGGCCCGACGCCTCCAACGCCGGGTCCGGGCATTCCAACAAGTCGCTGCTGGCCGACGCCTGGCGCGAACCGCGCACGCTGGTGCTCGGCGTGCTGGTGCTGGGCATGGCGCTGGCCGAGGGCGCGGCGGGGGACTGGGTCGCCCTGGCCCTGTCCGACGGCTACGGGGCCATCAACTCCGTGGGCGCCATCGGCTACGGGGTCTTCGTCACCGCGATGACCCTGGCCCGCCTCGGCGGCGGGTTCGTCCTGGCCCGGCTGGGCCGGGTGGTGGTCATCCGCTTCTCCGCGGCTTCCACCCTGGCCGGCCTGCTGCTCTTCGTCTTCGGCCCTTCCCTGCACACGGCCTTCGCTGCCCTGGTGTTCTGGGGCCTGGGGGTCGCGCTGAGCTTCCCGGTGGCGATGACCGCGGCGTCGGACGACCCGATGCGCGCCGCCGCCCGGGTCTCGGTGGTCTCCACCATCGGCTACGGCGCGTTCCTGGGCGGGCCCCCGCTGCTGGGCCTGCTGGCGGACCGTGTCGGGCTGCTGCATGCCCTGGGCTACGTGGGCATCCTCGTGGCCGTCTCCTTCTTCCTGGCCCCGGCCGCCGGCCCCCGCAAGGCCGCCGGCGCGGCCGCATCCGCAACCACCACCACCGAACCCTAAGGCGCAAACCACCGTGAACACCCAGCTGCTCGCACCCCTGACCACCACCGGCGTCGGCGGCCCCGCCGGCACCTTCGTCCGCGCGGACACGGAGGAACGGATCACCGCCGCGGTGGCCGGCGCCGACGCGGCCGGGGAAGAGTTGCTGATCGTTGCCGGCGGCTCGAACCTGGTCATCGACGACGCCGGGTACCCCGGCACGGTGCTGCAGATCGCCAACCGGGGAGTGGTGATCGGGCCGGAACTCTCCGACGGGCGCATCCGCGTGGACATCGCCGCCGGGCACCCGTGGGACGACGCCGTCGCCCAGACCCTGGCCGCGGGCCTGTCCGGGCTCGAGGCCCTGTCCGGGATCCCCGGATCGGCCGGGGCCACCCCGGTGCAGAACGTCGGCGCCTACGGCTCCGAGGTCGCCCACACGCTGCTCGAGGCCAAGGTCTACGAACGCGCCACCGGCACCACCACCCACTTCGGGAATGCCGGGCTGGGGTTCGGCTACCGCGACTCGCTGCTCAAGCGCACCACCGCCAACGGCTCCCCGCAATACGTGGTGCTCTCGGTGGTCTTCGCGCTGGAGCGCCGGGCCGATTCCGCGCCGATCCGCTATGCGGAGCTGGCCCGCACCCTGGGCGTGGCGGCGGGCGAACGCGCCGACGCCGCGGCGGTGCGCGCCACGGTGCTGCGCCTGCGTGCCTCCAAGGGCATGGTGCTGGACGCCGCGGACCGCGACACCTACTCCACCGGATCCTTCTTCACCAACCCGATCGTGCCGGCCGCGGTGCTCGATTCGCTGCCCGAAGGGGCCCCGCATTTCCCGGTGGACACCCCGGGCATGGTCAAGCTCTCGGCGGCCTGGCTGATCGACCGGGCCGGGTTCGCCAAGGGCTTCGGCCTGCAGGGCACCGCCGGGGAAGCGCTGGCCGGCGGGCGGGCGGCGCTGTCCACCAAGCACACCCTGGCCATCACCAACCGCGGACACGCCTCCAGCGCCGACGTGCTGGCCATCGCCCGCGCGGTGCGCGCCGGGGTCCGCGAACGCTTCGGCATCGAGCTGCACAACGAACCGCTCTTGATCGGCTGCGCCCTGTAGGGAATCGTGGGGTGCACCATGGCACCGCACCCGATCAAGCTCAGCAGCCCGCAGCGCACCGCCGTCGCGCGCATGCGCCTGGCCGCCCAGGGCCTGCTGCCGCGCATTCCCGTGGCCACCATGGCGGCGGGGGCGTCCAGCCCGGCCGACGTCGTCTCGGCGATGGGCATGGTCCAGGCCCAGGACCTGCCCCAGGGATGCTGGGCCGTGGGGGTGCGGCTGCCCGGTTCCGGGCTCGGCGACATCCACGCGGCCCTGGCCGACGGGTCGGTGATCCGCTGCTGGGGCGCCCGCGGCACGCTGATGCTCATCGCCCCGGCGCTGCACGCCGCCTTGCTCTCGGTCACCGGGCCGCGGATGGACTCCTCGATGGCCGCGACCCGGGCGGCGGAAGGCATCACCGAGGCCGAAATCGCCCGCCTGGCCGATGTCGCGCGCGAGCGCTGCTCCGGAGCCGGGGCAACCCGCGCCCAGCTGCTGGCGGCCTTCGAACAGGCAGGTTCCAGCATCGCGGGACAGCGCGGCTACCACCTGATCGTGGCGGTGAGCCTGCGCGGGGTGATCGTGCAGGGCCCGATGGAGCCCGGCAGCAACACCCGCCAGTTGTTCATGGCCACGAACCAGTGGATCGGGCGCAGCGAGCCCGCCCCGGACCCCGAGGAGGCGCTGCGGCTGCTGGCCGGGACCTACATCCGCTCCCACGGGCCGACGACCGCCGCGGATTGCGCCTGGTGGCTGGGCATGCCGCTGGTTCCGGTGCGCGGGGCGCTTGCCGCGCAGCAGCGGCAGCTGCCCGGGCGCTCGCTGGGCGGGGAAGTGTTCCATTTTGCCGAGGAGCATTCAAACCGCTGGGCAAGCCTGCACGGGGCACGCAGGATACTCGCGCTGCCGGGCTTCGACGAATTCCTGCTGGGCTACAAGGACCGCTCGGCGGCGCTGGCCCCCGAACACGCCCAGGCCGTGACCCCGGGAAAGAACGGGATCTTCCTGCGGACCCTGGTCTCCTCCGGGCACGTGGTGGGGACCTGGGCCGTGGAGGGCAGCGGGCGAACCCTGCGTGCGCGAAGTACCGTCTTCGAACCGGCGCACTCGTCCCGCACCGAGGCAGCGATCCGGCATGCCCTGCAGGCCTACCTGGAATTCATGGCTTCCTAAACGGGCCTCCCCAACGTGCCACCAAGAGGTCCACGGCAGCACGGGTTCAGGAAGCCGCACCCGGCTCCCGCCCCGCCCGCCGCCCCCCGGCTCCCGCCCACGGGGTTCCGGACAGTCACCTTCCGGGCACGCAAGAGGCCGGCCGCCGCACGCTGCCCCGGCCAGGGGACAACGGACGGCGACCGGCCTGCAAGCTTGTGCCTAGAGGCGGCCCTGCGCGATGGCCAGCATGCGGCGCAGCGGCTCGGCGGCGCCCCAGAGCAGCTGGTCGCCCACGGTGAAGGCGGAGATGTAGTTCGGGCCCATCTCCAGCTTCCGGATGCGGCCCACCGGGATGTCCAGGGTGCCGGAGGCGGCGACCGGGGTCAGCGCGTCGACGGTGGCTTCCTTGGTGTTGGGCACGACCTTGGCCCACTCGTTGTCCGCGGCCAGCAGCTTCTCGATCTCGGCGACCGACAGGTCCTCGGTGAGCTTGAGGGTCAGTGCCTGGGAGTGCGAGCGCATGGCGCCGATGCGGACGCACAATCCGTCCACGACGACCTTGTTGGCCTCGGTGTTGCCCAGGATCTTGTTGGTCTCGACCCCGGCCTTCCACTCCTCCTTGGACTGCCCGTTGCCCAAATCGGCGTCGATCCACGGGATCAGCGAGCCGGCCAGCGGCACGCCGAACTGGGTGGCGTCCAGGCCGCCGCGCTGCGCGGCCAGGACCTTGCGGTCGATCTCCAGGATCGCGGAGGCCGGGTCGTCGAGCTCGGAGGCGACGTGGCTGTTGATGTCGCCGAACTGGGTCAGCAGCTCGCGCATGTGCCGCGCGCCGCCGCCGGAGGCCGCCTGGTAGGTCATCGAGGTGCCCCACTCGACCAGCCCGTTGGTGAACAGCCCGCCCAGGCCCATGAGCATGCAGGAGACGGTGCAGTTGCCGCCCACGAAGTCCCTGGTGCCGTCGCCCAGCGACTTGTCGATGACGTTGCGGTTGACCGGGTCAAGCACGATCACCGAGTCGTCGTTCATGCGCAGCGTGGAGGCCGCGTCGATCCACAGCCCGTCCCAGCCGCGCGCCCGCAGGTCCCCGTGCACGGCGGAGGTGTAGTCCCCGCCCTGGGCGGTGACGATGATCGGCAGCTTGGCCAGGGTGTCCAAGTCGTAGGCGTCCTGCAGGGCGGGTGCGCCCTCGGCGAAGGCCGGGGCCGCGCCGCCGGCGTTGGAGGTGGAAAAGAACACGGGGTCGAGGTTCGCGAAGTCGCCCTCGTCCTGCATGCGTTGCATCAGGACGGAGCCGACCATGCCGCGGTAACCGACAAAGCCAACGGAAGAAGTCATGGTTCAAGCTTAAGGGTTGAAGGCCCCGCGCGCGGATTCGGTTACGTGCCAAGGCCGAACGGCGCCTGGCCCGAAAACGCCGAACGCCCCGGCCCGGAGCAATGTCCGTGCAGGGGCGCCTGGTGGTGTTCGGCCGGCGGGTCGGTCGAATGGCCGGACTATTTGCCTTCGTCTTCCAGCAGCGCCTTGCGCATGCCCACCAGCTTGAGCGAGCCGAACGCGAAGACCTGGGTGAAGACCAGCAGCAGCACCAGGCCCATGATCTTGGAGCCGGTGAGAACCATGAACAGGCCCAGCCCGGCGAAGATCAGCGCGAAGAGTGGGAAGAGCATGTAGCCGAGCACGAAGAGGCCCTCGGGGCTGGTCTTCAGCGCCTTGATGGCGTCCTTCATGACTTCTGCTCCCACGCCTCGACACGGTACTGCGTGCCGTTGGCCGCGGTGAGCCATCCGGTATCCGGTTCCGAGAGCGACTTGCTCCAGCCGTTATCCAGTGCAGGGGCCTTCGTGTCGCCCTTCGGGGAGGCGTTGATCACGGTCTTGACGGCCAGGTGGGCCCGGCCGGCGAACATCGAGTAGATCTCGCCGCCGCCGATGACCCAGATTTCCGCGGCGCCCTCGGCCGCGCGGGCGGCCTTCAGGGCCCCCTCGGCGGTGGCAACGGGCACGGCTCCGGCGCTGCGCAGCGCGGCGTGGCGTGTTCCGTCGCGGGTGATCACGATGTTGGTGCGTCCGGGCAGCGGGCGGAACTTTTCCGGGAACGACTCCCAGGTCTTCCGTCCCATGATCACCGGGTGGCCGCTGGTGGTGGCCTTGAAATGGGCCAGGTCCTCGGGCAGCGACCACGGCATGGTGCCGTTCGCGCCGATGACGCCGTCCGCGGCCTCGGCCCAGATCATGCCGATGCGTTCGGGGGCGGTGGTTTCGGCGCGGTGTCCGGCGCCTTGGTTTTGGTTGCTCATACGGCGATGGGGGCCTTAATCGTCGGGTGGTGTTGGTAGTCCTCGATCACGAAGTCCTCGAGCGTGTAGTCGAAGATCGAATCGGGGATGCGCGTGATGCGCAGTCGCGGGTACGGGTATGGTTCCCGCGTGAGTTGCTCGGTGACCTGCGCGAGGTGGTTGTCGTAGATGTGGGTGTCCCCGCCGGTCCAGACGAACTCGCCGCGCGCCAGGCCGAGCTGGTCGGCCATCATGCAGGTCAGCAGCGCGTAGGAGGCGATGTTGAAGGGGACGCCGAGGAACATGTCGGCGCTGCGCTGGTAGAGCTGGCAGGAAAGCTTGCCGTCGGCCACGTAGAACTGGAAGAACGCGTGGCAGGGCGGCAACGCCATGTTCTCGATCTCGGCGACGTTCCAGGCCGAGACGATGTGCCGGCGCGAATCCGGGTTTTCGCGCAGCGAGTCCACGACCTGCGATATCTGGTCGATGTGCCGTCCGTCCGCGGTGGGCCAGGAGCGCCACTGCACCCCGTAGACCGGACCGAGCTCGCCGTTCGCGTCGGCCCACTCGTCCCAGATCTTCACGCCGTTCTCGCGCAGGTAGGCGGTGTTCGAGTCCCCGCGCAGGAACCACAACAGCTCCACGGCCACGGACTTGAAGTGCACCCGCTTGGTGGTGATCAGCGGGAAGGATTCGGAGAGGTCAAAGCGCATTTGTCGACCAAAAACACTCGAGGTTCCGGTGCCTGTCCGATCTCCCTTGGCGGTGCCATGGGCCAGGACGTCACGCAGCAGGTCTTCGTAAGGAGTTGGAATCGTCACCGCATCAGTCTAGCCGCGGGCGCGCGGGTCAGGCGGAAACGACTGGCCCCGGACACCGGAAATGCGCTCATGATCACCACGAAGGGACATGCCGCACGCAGGGCCGCGGAGGGCCCCGCACCCTTGCGTTGCCGCCCGGAATCAGGCCCGGTCGGTGGCCCGCAACCGCCCCTGGAGCAGCGCGAGCAAGGTGGCGTCCTCGATGCCGGCGGCGCGCGAGGCGGCGATGAGTTCGGCGATCCGCAGCCGGATGTCCGCCTCGGCTTCCAGCTTGCTGCCCGACGGGGTGTGGGTCACCACGGTGCCGAGCCGGCGCCGGGACTCGATCAGCCCCAGCGCCTCGAGCTCCCTGTAGGCGCGGGCCACGGTTCCGGTGGCCACGCCGAGGTCCGAGGCCAGGGCCCGGACGGTGGGCAGGCGCGAGCCGTCGGCCAGCTGCCCCACGGCGATCAGCGAGGCGATCTGCGTGCGGATCTGCTCGAACGGGGGAGTGGCGTCGCGCAAATCGACGGTGACCAGGGCGCTCAATGGATGCTCGGGCTAAGGTCCGGGGTGTCGAAGCGCGCAGTGCGGTAGGCGGTGGATGCAGGCAGCAGGCACAGCACCGCCCCGAGCACCAGGCAGATGACCTGGAAGCCGGAGGGAGCCGGGTCCTGGAATGAACCCGCAACATGGCCGAAGTCGGTCGCGACCCAGTAGCCGGGGGTGCCCAGGATGCCAGCGATGATGAACGACGCCCCGCCGAAGGTGCGGGCCCCCCGCTGGGCAACCAGCACGCGCAGTTGGTGGTCTTCGGCGCCGCTGGCCCCGCGGAGCACCGGCCGGCGTGCGGACATGCGGTACAGGCCCCACGCGAGCGCCGCGGCCAGCAGCAGGATGCCCAGCATCCACCAGGCCGCGGCGGCAAGCGCCGGCGGGCCGGTGAGCAGGAACGTGGCGATGCTCGCCACGCCCGTGGTCGCGGCCAGGCACAGCACCACCACAAACCAGGTGGGCAGCAGGTTGGTGCGCGGCCGACCAAGGGCAACACCGCCGCCCAGCCGGCGGGACACGACCCAGGCCGCCAGGGCCTGGAGAAGGAAGTACCCGGCGACGGCCAGCAGCATGGCCAGGGCGTTCGAAGCAAGTTCACCCAGGCGCGTGGCACCGGATTTCGCGGTCCACGCCGGGACCGACCCGAGCACCGCCACGGCAACGATCGAGGCGCCCTGGGCCAGCAGCAGGAAATCCCGGCCCTTGGAAAACGATGCGGACGGCGCTCCTGGCCGGCGGCGGGTGGACGAGGCCGAGGCGTCCAGCTTCGGGGGCCCGCAGGCCACGATGAGCACCAGCACCAGCAGCATCCAGAGCGCGGCGATGCCGTTCATCGCGTTGGCCTGGTCCTGGGCCGTCGAATCGAAGGGGGAACCGGCGTCGCCGAGGGGCATGGCCCAGTCGGCACGGGCCCGCATGCCCTCGGTGACGTAGCCCAGGGCGGCCATGCCGAAGCCGGTGACGGCGAAGATCGTGGTGCGCAGCAGCCGGTTGATCCAGATGGCCCGCAGCACCGCGTTGTCCCCGGCATCCAGGGAATCCAGCGGCGGACGGCGCACGACCGCGGTGGCCGCGCCCAAGGATCCGAGCAGCACCAGCCCGAGCCCGCCGAGCAGGTACGGGCCCACCATGTCTCCGGGCCGGGTTCCGGTGATGGGCCAGATGGCCGGCTCGTTGGCTGCGGCGTCGGCCTCGGCTTCGGTGGTGTAGCCCTCGGGGTCCTCGAGGTCCAGCAGGTTGCCGTCCGTATCGATGGGGTTGCCGTACGCGTCGGTGTCCCCGGCGTAGATCGGCAGTTCGATGCCGGTGGAGGCGTCGTTGCCCACCCGGTCGGGGACCCCGGAATCGTTCCAGGCCACGATGATGAGCACGGTGCTGATGATGGTGCACAGTAGCAGGAATCCGGCCAGGAACCTCGGGACGAGCGTCTTGAGCCGGCGCACCTCCAACGAGGCGGCGCGCACGGGCTTGAGGTGCCGCGGCCAGGTGAACTGGCCCAGCACGTAGACGATGCCCAGCCAGAGCCCCGGGGCGGCGGCATGCATGATGAGCGTCGGGACGCTGGTGCTCGCGGGTCCGGTCTCGCGGAGCAGGTTTTCGCCCGGGTTGGCCCACAGGTTGGACAGCCCGGAAGTGCCCGAGGCCAGGAACGCGATCAGCGCGGTCCAGAAGGCGTGGCGCGAGATTGCGGCGGCGGCGTTGGACGCGCTGGGCTCGGCGACCAGGAAGCGCAGCAGCACATAGATCAGTGCCGCCGAGATGGCCAGGCCGGAGCCGATGGCGGTGAGCGCGCCCATCATGGGGAACCCCTTTGGTTGGAAACTTGTCTCAATGTATCAACTCATTGAGACAAAGTCCGTCCGTTCGGGGGATGTCGGTTCGGCGCGGCCGAATCGTTACGCGAGGGGGCTCAGGCCAGCAGGTCGTTGTACTCCGGGTAGCGGCGCAGGTAGTCCTGCACATAGGAGCACTCCGGGATGATCTTCAGCTTGCGGGTGCGCATGTCCTCGAGGACCAGGGTGACCAGTGCACGGGCGTAGCCGCGGCGGCCGTATTCCTCGTTGATGATGGTGTGCTGCAGCGTCGCGACATCTCCTTCGACGCTGTAGCCCAGGAATCCCACGTAGGTCGCGCCGTGCCACAGGCTGTAGCGGCCGCGGTCCTCGTCGTGGTCCAGCCGCAACCCCTGGTGCGCGATCTTTTCCCCGGCGTTGCCGTGGACTGGTGGGGAATCGTGTCGGGCCATGATGCACTCCTTGAACCGTTGAGCCGTGAAAAACGCAACCGGGGCGCCGCCTGTACGGGCGCCTACCTAGAGACTACCGCGAAGGGTCCACGCTAGTCCTCAAACGCGTCGTAAACTTCCACCGAGACGAGTTTGCGCTTGCCAGAGACCGGTTGGTGGACCACGACGAGCGCCCCGGGGCGCAGGAACGGGTCCCGTTCGGGCAGGAAGGCGGCCAGCGCCGAATCCATCCTGGCGCGCAGCTCGGAAAGCACCAGCGGCAGCACCGGTCGGTGCGTGCACACCGCCTGGGCACGGCGCTTGTCCAGCAGCTTGGCGACGGCGCGCTGGGCCTTGTCCGGGCGGCGCGTGGCCTCGTGCTCGGTGATCGCCGGCAGCATCTTCACGATGAAGCGGTGCTGCTGCACGTAGGGCGCGACGGTCTGCACGCACCGGGTCCACGGGCTGGAGGCGACCTTGGCCGGGCGCCAGGAGCCCAGCAGCCGGGCCACGGCCAGCGCCTGCCGCTGCCCGGTGGCGGCCAGCGGGCGCTTGCCCTCCTCGCGGGTCCAGTTGGAGCGCGGCTTGGCCTTGGCATGGCGCACCACCACAAAGGGGTGGGTCTCCAGCGTCCCGGCCCGGTGCGCGGTCACCAGCGCCTCCAGCGGTTCCAGGTCCCCGGGGTTGGTCAGCCAGGAGCGGGCCATCTTCGGGGTGGCCCAGCGCACCGCGTCGGTTTCCTTGCCGTCCGGGACCGGCGGGGTGCCCGGGAACCTTGCGGCCCAGTAGTACACGACCTTGGCCCCGGAACCCACCTGGTAGGTCATCGCCGGCAGCGGGATGCCCAGCACGATGTCCAGCCCGACCTCCTCGAAGACCTCGCGGGTGGCGCACTCGGGCAGGGTCTCCCCGGGATCGAGCTTGCCCTTGGGCCAGGACCAGTCGTCGTACCGGTCCCGGTGGATCATCAGGACCTCGAGCCCGCCGCCGTTGACCCGCCAGATGAGGGCCCCGGCCGCCCGCACCGCGAAGTCGCCGGTGCGGATGGACTCCGAATCGCTTGAACGCACGAAATGCACGCCCCTAGCGCCTGACCACGGTCCGCTGGCGGGTGCGCGACTCGATCAGCCACGACTGGATGTCTTCCAGCGGCGCACCGTCCTCGTCCTTGTGGTGCCGGGTCCACTGGCCCTCGGCGTCCAGGTGCCAGCTGGCGGTGCCCGGATCCATGTAGCGGTCCAGCAACGCGACCAGCTCGGCGGTGTCCTCGCGGCTGCTCAGCGAGACCAGGGCCTCGACGCGGCGGTCCAGGTTGCGGTGCATCATGTCGGCCGAGCCGATGTAGACGATCGGCTCGCCGGCGTTGTGGAACATGAACACGCGGCTGTGCTCCAGGAAGCGGCCCAGGATCGAACGGACCCTGATGTTTTCGCTCAGCCCCGGCACCCCGGGGCGCAGCGCGCAGATCCCGCGCACGATGACATCGACCGCGACCCCGGCCTGCGAGGCGCGGTAGAGCGCGTCGATGACGGCCTCGTCGACCATCGAGTTGACCTTGATGACCACCCGGGCCGCCAGGCCCGCCTTGCGGTTGGCGATCTCCGCCTCGATCCTGTCGATCAGCCCCGAACGCAGCGAGCGCGGGGCCACCAGCAGGCGCTTGAAGGTCGAGCGCGGGGCGTACCCGGAGAGCTGGTTGAACAGCCTCGAGAGGTCCTCGCCGACCGCGTCGTCACTGGTCAGCAGGCCCAGGTCCTCGTAGTAGCGGGCCGTGCGCGGGTGGTAGTTGCCGGTGCCGATGTGGCAGTAGCGGCGCAGCCGCTCGCCCTCGCGGCGGATCACCAGGGAGAGCTTGGAGTGCGTCTTCAGGCCCACGATGCCGTAGACCACGTGCACCCCGGCCTGCTCCAGCTTCCGGGCCCAGGAGATGTTGGCCTGCTCGTCGAAGCGGGCCTTGATCTCCACCAGCGCCAACACCTGCTTGCCCGATTCGGCGGCGTCGATCAACGCGTCCACGATCGGCGAATCGCCGGAAGTGCGGTACAGCGTCTGCTTGATGGCCATGACCTTGGGGTCGTTGGCCGCCTGCTCCAGGAACGCCTGCACACTGGTGGAAAAGGAATCGTAGGGGTGGTGCAGCAGGATGTCGCGGCGGCGCATCGCGGCAAACACGTTCGCGGCCTTGGAGGTCTCGGACTCGTTGAGGAAGCGCGAGGTGTGGGCCAGATGCCTGGGGAAGTGCAGGTCCGAGCGGTCGATGTTGGCGATCACGCCCAGCCCGCGCAGATCCAGCGGCGCGGGCAGGGCGAAGACCTCGTCGTCCTCGACGCCGAGTTCGCGCACCAGCAGCGCACGGATGTTCGGGTTGATGTCGTCGACGACCTCCAGGCGCACCGGCGGGCCGAAGCGGCGGCGCAGCAGCTCCTTCTCCAGGGCCGCCAGCAGGTTCTCCGCGTCGTCCTCCTCGACCTCGAGGTCCTCGTTGCGGGTGACGCGGAAGAAGTGGTGCTCGACGATGTCCATGCCCGGGAACAGGTGTTCCAGGTGCTCGGCGATCACGTTTTCCAGCGAGATGAAGCGCGCCACGCGGCCCGCCGAGTTCCCGGCGCGCGGCCCGTCCACCGAGATCAGCCGCGCCATGGTGTCCGGGACCTTCAGCCGGGCGAAGAGTTCCTTGCCGGTCACCGGGTTGCGGACCACCACGGCCAGGTTCAGCGAGAGCCCGGAGATGTAGGGGAAGGGGTGGGCGGGGTCCACTGCCAGCGGGGTGAGGATCGGGAAGACCTGGTCGATGAACCAGCGGTGCAGCTCCTCGCGGGCCCGCTCGTCCAGTTCCGCCCAGCCCACCAGCAGGATCTGCTCCTTTTCCAGGGCCGGGCGGACCGAATCGGCGAAGACCCGTGCGTGGCGCAGCTGCAGCGCGTGCGCGTCGGCCAGCAGCATTTCGAGCTGGTCGATGGGGCTCATCCCGGCCGCCGAGGGCACCGCCAGGCCGGTGGCGATGCGGCGCTTGAGGCCCGCGACCCGGACCATGAAGAACTCGTCCAGGTTCGAGGAGAAGATCGACAGGAAGTTGACCCGCTCCAGCAGGTGCATTTCCGCATCCTCGGCCAGCTCCAGCACCCGCGCGTTGAAGTGCAGCCAGCTCAGCTCGCGGTCCAGGAACCTGTCGTCGGCGAAGTCGCCGTCGGGGATCGGCGAGGGCTCGAAGTCGGGCAGCTCGATCCGGTCCTGGGTGGCGCGGGCCGCCGGGACGTCGGTGATGCCCAGGGAGGAGGTGGGTGGGTGCGAATCCATGAGCGTTGCCCCTAGCATGAAATATTGGTGGTGGTGCGTGCTTTTCACGGCGGGCCGTGGAAAGGGCACGCGGCCTTGCGTCGCTATCTACCTTACCGAAGCCGGGGCGTACATGACGTCCACATCCCACTTGGTGAAGCCCAGTTTTCGGTAGAGCGAGACCGCCGGGGCGTTGTCCGCATCCACGTAGAGCATCAGCGCATCCAGGCCCAGGGAATCCAGGTACTCGATGCCCGCCAGCGTGAGCACCTTGCCCAGCCCGGTGCCCTGCGCCTCGGGGATGACCCCGACCACGTAGATCTCCCCGATGGCCTGGTGCTCGCCGGTGGTGGGGGAGGAGAGCGCCGGGTGCACCTTGGTCCAGTGGAAGCCCAGGATCTTCCCGGATTCGCCCACGGCCAGCAGGAAGCCGGCCGGGTCGAACCAGTCCTCGGCCATGCGCGAGGCCAGGTCCTCGAGCGTCAGCGCCCCCTGTTCGGGGTGGTGGGCGAAGGCCGCGGCGTTGGCCGCGACCCAGCCGGCGGTGTCGGTGGCCGGGTCGAAGGCGCGGATGGTGATGCCGGCCGGGACGACCGCGGCGGGCACCGGTGTTCCGGCGACCATGCGCATGCGCCACAGCTCGCGCACCGGGGTGTAGCCGAAGCGTTCGGCGAGCTTGGCGGCGGCCTCGTGGTTCCCGTGCGCCCAGGCCCGCAGCGTGCCCGGCCCGGTGTTCTTTCCCAGGGCGGTGAGCAGCGCCCCGGCGATGCCCGAATCGCGGAGGGAGGGGTGCACCACCATTTCCAGGGTGCCCGGGGCCGCGTCGGTGCCGCGCACCGCCACCGCGGCGCCGACCAGGTCGGTGGAGACGGTGTCGTCGTCCTGGCCCAGGTAGGCGTAGGCGCCCACCAGCAGCCCGGAGGCCGAGGGCGTGCGCAGATCGAGCAGGGTCTGTTCGCCCAGCGGCGGGTTGCCGTCGGCTTCCTCGCCGGCAGCCACCAGCGCATGCAGCTCGGCGAGCACCTCGGGGTCCGGGGTGCCGGTGACGACTTCGATGCTGACTTCGGGATTCGGTGCGGCGTTCATATCCCTAAGATAGCCGCAGCGGCACCTAGGCGTCGACGACCTCGGTGTTTTCGTGGCGTGCCGGGGCAAAGCGGTAGCCGACGTTGCGCACCGTGCCGATGAGCTGTTCGTGGTCGGTGCCCAGCTTGGCGCGCAGCCGGCGCACGTGCACATCCACGGTGCGGGTGCCCCCGTAGTAGTCGTAGCCCCAGACCTCGTGCAGCAGTTGCTCGCGGGTGAAGACCCGTCCCGGATGCGCCGCCAGGTACTTGAGCAGCTCGAATTCCTTGTAGGTGAGGTTCAGCGGGGTGCCGTGGACCTTGGCGGTGTAGCTGGCCTCGTCGATGATGACCCCGGCGGCGCGGATGGGTGCGCCGGCGGTTCCCGCGGCGGGTGCCGAGCGGGCGATCGCCAGGCGCAGCCGCGCCTCCACCTCGGCGGGCCCGGCGGTGTCCAGCAGCACGTCGTCGACCTGCCAGGACGCGGAGATCGCCGCCATCCCGCCCTCGGTGAGCACCAGCAGCAGCGGGGCCGAGACGCCGGTGGTGCGCAACAGCTGGCACAGCGTGCGGGAGCCGGCCAGGTCCTTGCGCCCGTCCACCAGCACGACCTCGGCACTGTCGGAGGCCAGCAGCGCGGAGCCGGAGGCCGGCAGGACGCGGATTTGGTGGGAGAGCAGCTCCAGCGACGGGACAATCTGGGCCGAGGTGCCGGGGGTGTTGGTCAGCAGCGCGATGATCGCCATCGGGACCTCCCCTGTGCTTGGGTTGCCGCTTCTCCCCGTGCGGCGCCGCCTGCGCGGCGCACCGGGGGGCAAACGGTGCTTACAACATGAAGTATAGATTGCGCCGGGTTTCGAACATGTTTCGGTCCGCGCAACACGCCCAGCGCACCGGTGCCCGAATGGGGCCCCGGGGGTGGTTAAGGCAGGATGTAACCTGTGAGACTCAAAGTTTTGGCCACCGGAACCATTGCCCTGGCACTGCTCGTGACGGCCAGCTACCTGCCCGGCCAGCTGGAAGGCGCGACCAACTGGCCGCTGGCCGCCGTGACCCTGGTGCTGATTGCCGCCTTCGCGCTCGGCTGGCCGCGGCTGATGAAGCTCTCGGCGCCGCTGCCGGTGTCCGTGGTGATTTTCCTGGTGGGAGCCGGTTCGACGGTGCTGGGCCTGTGGGCACCTCCGCGCCCCTCGCTGGGATGGGTGGCACCGGCCCTGGCGGCCGGCGTCATCCTGGTGTTCCTCACCCAGCTGGTGCGCGGCACCGATGCCACCAAGCGCCTGGAATCGGCCGCCGTGGGCATGCTCGGCCTGCTCGTCGCCGCCTTCGGCTCCGGCTGGGCGGTGCTGGGCACCGAACCGGCATGGCGCTCGGTGGCGCTGATGGCCGGGATCAGCATCCTGGCCGCCGCGGTGCCAGGGGTGCTGCGTTTGCCGGACCGCATCGTCTTCCCGCTGGGGTTCGTGCTGGCCGTGCTGGCCGGCGGGGCCGCGAGCATGCTGCACCCGGCGGTCCAGCTGGCCCCGGCGCTGGTGCTGGGCGCCGCGTGCGGGCTGGTGGTCGTCGGCTCGCGGGCCATGCTGGTCTCCCTGGGCGGACCCACGGGAACCGTGCAGATGGCGGCCGCGGCGCTGGCACCGCTGCTGGTGTGCGGATCGGTCACCTGGTACGTGTTGCTGCTGCTGCTCTAGCGGCTGCGGCGTGTCGCACCCAATGCGTGGCTGGCGTCATGAAAGAGGCAACCGGCGGCCCGAACCGGTTAGGATGGTGCCATGAACGAATACCTTGGACTTGAAATCTTCTTCCTCTCCCTGCTGACCCTCGCGGGCCTGGGCATGGCCGGCTTCGCCGGGCTCGTGGTTGCGCGCCTCTTCAAGGGCCAGAAGTAACCTACCCCCGGCAGCAAAGAAGCACACACGATGGCCATTGAGATTCCCACCGACCTGACCCCCGAACTGGTGCCGCTGTCGTGGCTGATCGGATCCTGGGAAGGGACCGGCCGCCTCGGCGAAGGCGAGGTCGACGACGAACACTTCTTCCAGCGCGTGAGCTTCACCCAGAACGGCTTGCCGTTCCTGGAATACCGGTCCGAAACCTGGCTCACCGACGAGCAGGGCAACACGTTGCGCCCGCTCACGGTGGAGACCGGGTTCTGGTCCCTGGAACGCCCCATGGTCGAAGCGGACCTCGGCCCGGGCATGGTGCCCGGCGACGTGGTGCCGGCACTTCGCTCGGCGCAGGACGTCGAGGAGCTGCGCACCGATGAGGGCGGGTTCAAGATCCAGGCCAATATCGCGCACCCCGGGGCGATCTCCGAACTCTACTACGGCGTCATCAAGGGCCCGCAGATCCACCTGGCCACGGACCTGGTGATGCGCGGCACCAACGCCAAGGACTACGCCTCGGCCACCCGCATCTACGGGCTGGTCAACGGGGACCTGTTCTGGCGCTGGGACGTATCCACCGGCGGCAACGACCTGAAGGCCCACGCGTCGGCCGCCCTCAAGAAACAGGGATGACCATGGCGAATTCGCCGTTACTGTCACGACCCGGCGCAGTCGCCGGTGCAGGGATCGACGCGGGCACCGCCGCACACTACGGGGAATTGAACAAGGAACAACGCGCGCTGTCCAACGGCGCCGCGGTGGCCGACATGTCCCACTTCGAGGTGGTGACCCTCGCCGGCGAGGACCGATTGACCTGGCTCAACACGCTCTCCAGCCAGGCGCTGACCGGGCTGCGTCCGGGACAAAGCACCCAGACGCTGCTGCTCACCGTGCAGGGCCGCATCGAATTCGACATCCGCGTGCTGGCCGATACGGACAAGCTCTGGCTGCTGGTGGAACCGGGCCAGGCCGAGCCGCTGGCCGCGTTCCTGAACCGGATGCGCTTCATGCTGCGCGTGGAAATCACCGACGTCTCGGAGCGGTTCGCGATCCTCGGGGCGTGCGCGGCGCAGCCTTCACTGGAAAAGTACCCGGTGTGGGTCGATCCGTGGCCCGGGGTCACCGAGGGCGGCTACGCCTACTCCGCGCCCGAGCACCCCGGTGCCGAGCGCCCGTGGTTCGAATACATCGTGCCGGCCGACGAGCTGGAAACCGCCGTCGGGCAGACGCCGCTGGCCGGGATGCTCGCGGTGGAGGCGCTGCGCATCGCCGCCTGGCGCCCGCGCTTCGGCTTCGACACCGACGAGAAGACCATCCCGCAGGAACTCGACCTGCTGCGCACCGCGGTGCACCTGGACAAGGGCTGCTACAAGGGCCAGGAAACCGTGGCCCGCGTGCACAACATCGGCCGGCCGCCGCGCCGCCTGGTGTTCCTGCAGCTGGACGGCTCGATGCACACGCTGCCCGCCCTCGGCTCCGAGGTCCGCATCGGGGAGAAATCCGTGGGCACGCTGACCTCGGTGGCTTCGCACTTCGAGGCCGGCCCCATCGGCCTGGCCCTGATCAAGCGCAACATCGACCCGGACACCGACGTCGAGGTCGTCGACGGCGACGAGCACTACGCCGCGAAGCAGGAGACCATCGTGAGCCCGGACGCCGGGCAGACCGCCGGGCGCTTCACCGGGTTCCTGCGCACCCCGCACTAAGCTGAAAACCGCAGCAAGGGGCGGGAACGCACCGCTTGCGGCACAACCTGCACAACGCCCGACCGGGAAATCCTGGTCGGGCGTTGTGCATGGACGGGCCGGCCAAGAAGGCCCCGCGGCCAAGAAGGCCCCGCGGCCAAGAAGGCCCCGCGGCCAAGAAGGCCCCGCGGCCAAGAAGGCCCCGCGGCCAAGAAGGCCCGCGGCCAAGCCGGCCCCGGGCCCCTAGAACCCGTTGTGCAGCTTCAGGGTCATCAGCGAGCCGACCAGCTCGAAACCCAGCGAGGTGGCCAGCGCGTTGGCGGCATCCTGCCCCTCCTTGATCCGCGCCTGCGGGACCAGGCCCTCGGACAATGCGTCGTCCACGGCCAGCGCCGCGGCATACCGGCCCAGCCCGTGGCCGCGCAGCCCCGGCGCCGTGAGCACCGTGGTGTCGGCCAGCAACCCGCCCGGCGCCCAGTAGCCGGCCCCGGCCACCGGGTCCTCCCGGGTGTCGGAAAACAGCACGAAGCATTGGTCCCAGCCGGCCAGTTCGGTGGAGGAGGCATCGTCGCGCGGGCTCTGCTCGCGCAGCTGGGCCAGGTCCTCCGCGTCGACGGAGACCGTGATGTGTTCCGAGTCCACGATCTCGAACGGGGCGTCCAGGTAGGTCAGCGCGTCCACGCCCAGCGAGCGGACCGAGGGGGCCAGCCCGGAGGCATGCAGCAGGCCCAGCAGCGCCCGGTCATCGACGAAGCGCTGGTCCCCGGCATCGCGCAGCAGCGGCAGGATGTCCGCCGGGGCGCGGACCACCTGGTGGTCGCCCAGGTGCAGCACCTCCACGCGGTCGCTGCCCGGCGCGGGGACGAACAGGCTCACCGGCGGGCGGTCGGGTTGCAGCGCGGAGTCGGGCACGGAAAATTCGCGTGCCCAGGACAGCGCAACGATGGCACGGGTGCCGAATTCAAGATTCACGTTTTCGAGCCTAATGCAGGTGAAGGGCCGCGGACGCCGCCGGAGGCGCGCAAAACGCCTCGGCGTTGCGCCGCAGCCGCCGGCCGGGCGCATCAGCCGAAGAGGATCCGCGCCTCGTCGTAGCGGTCCTGCGGAACGCGCTTGAGGTTGTTCAGCGCCGCCTGGAACGGCACCCGGTTGATCTTGGTGCCGCGCAGCGAGACCATCGAGCCCCAGGCCGCATCGGCCACCGAATCCACCGCCGCCATCCCCAGCCGGGTGGCCAGCACCCGGTCGAAGGCGCTGGGCACCCCGCCGCGCTGGATGTGCCCGAGCACCGTGGCCCGGGTCTCGATGCCGGTGGCGTCCTCGATGAACGGGGCCAGCTGCTCGCCGATGCCGCCCAGGCGGGGACGGCCGAAGGCGTCCAGGCCGCGCTCGGAGAAGGCGCCGTCGGCGCCCTCGGGGACGAAGCCCTCGGCCACGACGACCAGCGGGGCGCGCCCGCGGTCGTGCGCCTCGGAAACCCAGGCGTAGATCTGTTCCATGGTGGTGGACTGCTCGGGGATCAGGATCGCGTGCGCCCCGGTGGCCATGCCGGCGTGCAATGCCAGCCAGCCCACGTGCCGGCCCATGACCTCGGCGATCATGCAGCGGTGGTGGGATTCGCCGGTGGTGCGCAGCCGGTCGATGGCCTCCACGGCGATCTGGTTGGCGGTGTCGAAGCCGAAGGTGTAGTCGGTGGCGTCCAGGTCGTTGTCGATGGTCTTGGGCACCCCGACGATCTTCAGCCCGGCGTCGGTGAGCCGCTTGGCCCCGGCCAGGGTGCCCTCGCCGCCGATGGCGATCAACGCGTCCACGCCCAGGCGCCCCAGCGTGGCGGCAATGTTCGCGGCCCCGCCGTTTTCGCCCTCGAAGGCGTTGGTGCGCGAGGTGCCCAGGATGGTGCCGCCCTGCTTGGAGATGCCGCGGACCGCGTGGCGGGGAAGTTCGATGACGTCCCCGTCCTTGACCCCGCGCCAGCCGTCGCGGAAGCCGACGAATTCATGGTCGTAGCTCTTGATGCCGTTCAGGACGGCTCCGCGGATGACGGCGTTCAATCCGGGGCAGTCCCCGCCGCTGGTCATGATCCCGATGCGCATGCTCACTCGATTCTTTTCCGTGCTCGATCACCCACGATGGACCTGCCTTCGGTCCGGGCGTTGTGTTGGAGCGCGACGTTGAGCTCGCCGAGAACAAGTGTAGCCAAGCAACACTTGTGATGACCAACACCGCGTCAGCCGCAGGGTCCCTGCATGACGCCGCCGCGGCGCCTGCCGGACGCGCCGCGGGCCATGCCGCACGGAGGGGGTTCTCCTCGGCGGCATGGCCCGGGGGCAATGCATGGGGGAAAGCGTCAGCGCACGGAGCGGATCAGCTTCTGCAGGGCGATCGTGTCGTCCTGGTTGGGGATCAGCAGCCAGGCGATGACGTAGGCGCCGATGCCGAAGACCGGCAGCAGGAAGCTGAGCAGCACCCCGATCCGCACCAGGGTGACGTCCCAGCCGAACTTGTCGGCGATGCCGCCGGCGATCCCGCCGACCAGGCGCTTGGGGCCACGGCGGAGCGGGATTGAGCGAAGGGAATTGAAAAAGGTGTCCATGGTGTCAAAGTCTTTCATGTGGATCGCGGTTTGTGGGTGCGGGAGCGGATTTTGCCCCTCCGGGTTTTACTACCGGGAGCGGCGGGCGGCCATGATCCCGGCGATGACCAGGATCAGCCCGGCCCCGGCCACCAGCCCGATGAACAGCAGCGGCGCGCTGATCTGGAAGCTGAGCAGCAGCCCGGCCAGCAGCGCGATGCCGATGGCCAGCAGGATCAGGCCGAAGACCAGGGTGCCGGTGGGGAAAGCCGGCGCCTCTTCGGCGGGGCTGGAGGGTTGTGCGGTGTGCTGGCTCATGGTGCAACCTCTGCCTTCTCTACGTTGATTTCGATGCTGCTGAATGCCCCGTCGATCTGCAGGCGCAGTTCGGGGCCGCCGAGCCCGGCATTCAGGACCGTGCTTCCATTGCGGATTTCGGCGGTGGCGCCATTGATCCGTTGGGATCCGAAGGCGCTTTGCGAGTCGATGACCACCGGGATGTTGTCCGGCACGATCAACTTCGTGGAGGAGAAGACGTTGTCGATCCGCACCGTGGTGTCCGAGGTGATCGTGGAGTAGGACCGCAGGTCCAGTTCCCCGGAGTGGAAGACGTTGGTGGTGCCGGAGCCATCGGTGGTGGTGATGCCGCGGAACGAGGAGATCGGCCCGGAGTCGCGCAGCGATCCGCCGCCCCAGACCAGGGCGAAGACCAGGGCGACGATGCCGAACCCGACCAGGGCCCCGCCGGTGCGGTTGCCCAGCGCCGCCCCGATGACTCCCAGGGCGATGATGATCAGTGCCACCGCGAATCCCACGGCCAGCGGGCTGGCCGGCACCTGGAGCATGCCCAGGTGTTCGAGCCCCGTGACCAGGGCGAAGGCGAGCACCGCCAGGCCCAGCACGATGGTTGCCACGTAGCCGGGGATGGACCTGCCGCGCACCTGCCGCGGAGCCTTGCCGGAACCCGGCGCGGGAGAACCCGTTGCCGGCTCGAAGCCCGACGGAGGCGTCGGCCCGGATCCCGAGGGCTGCCCCGCGCGGTGGCCGGATGGTGCACCGGTCGGGGAGGCGGGGGACTGGGATGTTGGTTGCGGCATGGTTTGCTCCTCCGGGAACGGGCCGTGCCCCGGCACGGCGGCGGTCAATGGCGTGGTGGGTGCCTCGGATCCCGGGGCACCGGGTCCGGCGGGGTCGCCGTCCGTCCTCCGGGCATCGCCTCCGGCCGGGGTTTGGGCGTCGTCCGCCTCGGTGGCGTCCGCCTCGGTGGCGTCCGCGTCCGTGGCATCCGGGGCGGGCACATCGTCCGTCGTGGAGTCTTCATCGACGGTGTCCTTGGTTGCGCCTGCCGTTGTGTGGGAGGCAAAAGCGTCATCGGGCACCGTGCCCGAGGCGGTGGCAGGGGTTGCTTCCCCCGGAAAGGCTCCGGTGGACGCGGCAAAGGACGCCGTGGGTGCCGCCTGGGAGGCCGGGGCCTGCGGGGCACCGGAACCTGCCGGGTTGCCCGGGGCCGGGCTGTCGGTGCCGGTGGTCCACGATGCGGCGGGTTGCTTGCCTCCGGCATTTTCGGCAAATCGTCCGCTCCGGGAGAAGACCAGGAAGCAGACGCCCAGGATCACCAGGAGCGTCCAGAACCCGCCGTCCCACCAGCCAAAGAGTGCCGGGGAGCCGACCGCGCCGATGACGAAGAAGACCAGCGCCCCGCTCATCCCGCTGCTCCAGCGCCCGGCAATGGCCTCCTGCACGTGGATCTTCCCGTCGGCCCCGGGCAGCAGGGCCCAGCCGAGGCCATAGACCAGCAATCCCAGCCCGGCCACGAAGCACAGAGCCACGAAGATGCCGCGCACCAGGATGGGGGCGATGCCGAAGCGCGTCGCCACCCCGGAGGCGACGCCGCCGACCCAGTGGTCCTCGCCGCGCCGCAGCCCCAGTTCTCGTATCCACCGGAAAAACCCGTGTTCCATCGATGCTTCATTCATGCCTCAATCCTCGCGCCTCGGCTGCACCCCGCGCCATGGGGGTCGCCCCTGGTTGAACCCTGAGCCCGACCCCGGGATCGGTGGCCAAGGGCCCGTTTGGGGCCCGGGGCATGCTTGGATGGATACATGAGCCAAACACCCCTGCGTCCCGAGTTGCTGCGCGGACCCACGCGCATCGTTGCAGGGGTCTGCTCCGGGGTGGCGGCGCACCTGGGCGTGCAGGTGAAATGGGTGCGGATCGGCTTCCTGGCCGCCTGCCTGCTGGCCGGGGCCGGGGTCGTGCTCTACGCCTGGCTGTGGATCTTCCTGCCCAGTGCCAACGACGCCGAACGCGACGCCGAGCGGCGCAGCGGCACCCGCCGCTTCACCCTCGCCGAGGAACTGGGCGCCGGCACCCGCGGCACGCCGGATGAACCGGGGGACGGCGCCCGGCAGGCCTCGCTGCGCCAGGTGCTCATCGGCATCGCCCTGCTGCTGGTGGCGGCGCTGGCCGGTGCGCAGCTGCTCGGGGTGGCGATCCGCTGGAACGTCGTCTGGCCGCTGCTGGTGGTGGTGGCCGGCGCGGTGCTGGCCTGGACGCAACTGGACGAGGGCGGACGGCAGGACCTGCGCAAGAACACCGGGGCGCTCGGCGCCGCCGGGCTGGCGCGGCTGCTGGTGGGCGTCTCCCTGGTGGTCGCCGGGGTGCTGCTGCTGCTCAGCGGGGCCGTGGGCCTCAGCTCCCTGCTCTCGGGGCTCGCGGTGGCGGTGGCGGTCATCGCCGGGCTGGCGCTGGTGCTGCTGCCCTGGGCGCTGCGCTTCTGGCGCGACTTCGTCTCCGAACGCACCAACCGGGTGCGGGCGGCGGAACGCGCGGACATCGCCGCGCACCTGCACGACTCGGTGCTCCAGACCCTGGCGCTGATCCAGAAACGCGCCGAGGACCCGGCCAAGGTGCTCACCCTGGCCCGCGCCCAGGAACGCGAGCTGCGCTCCTGGCTGTACGACGAGCACGAGCGCAGCGAGGACGGGATCACCGAGGCGATCCGCACGGCCGCCGGCGAGATCGAGGAACTCTACCTGGTCTCCATCAACGTGGTGGGCGTCGGGGAGCGCACCGGAGCCCCCGGGCACGAGGCCCTGCTGCAGGCCACCCGGGAGGCCATGGCCAACGCGGCCAAGCACGCCGGCGGCACCATCTCGGTGTACGTGGAGGCATCCCCCGCCAAGGTCGAGGTGTTTGTGCGCGACCGCGGACCGGGCTTCGACCCCGCCGCGGTCTCCGCGGACCGGCACGGGGTGCGCGAATCGATCATCGGGCGCATGGAACGCAACGGCGGGAGCGCCCGCATCAAGAGCGACACGGAGGGCACCGAGGTGCATCTGGTGCTGGAAACGGAAAACGGAGAAGGACATGACTGAGTCAACCGAAAACACGGCATCGAACCGGGTGCGGGTGGTGGTGGTCGATGACCACGGTATCTTCCGCTCCGGGCTCAAGGCCGACCTGGACGGGCGCATCGAAGTGGTCGGCGAGGCCGCCACCGTCGAATCCGCCATCGCGGTGGTGCACGCCCAGCTCCCCGCGGTGGTGCTGCTCGATGTGCACCTGCCCGGTGGGCGCGGGGGCGGCGGCGCGGAGGTGCTCACCGGCTGCGTGGACGTATTCGACCAGGTGAAGTTCCTTGCGCTGAGCGTCTCGGATTCCGCCGAGGACGTGGTCACGGTCATCCGTGCCGGGGCCCGCGGCTACGTCACCAAGTCGATCTCCGGCACCGAGATCTCCGATGCGGTGCTGCGGGTGGCCGGCGGGGACGCGGTCTTCTCCCCGCGGCTGGCCGGGTTCGTGCTCGATGCCTTCGGCACCCAGGCGGCGATCAGCGCCGACGAGGAGCTGGACCTGCTCAGCGCCCGCGAACTGGAGGTCATGCGCCTGATTGCGCGCGGCTACAGCTACAAGGAGGTCGCCAAGGACCTGTTCATCTCGGTCAAGACCGTCGAGACCCATGTCTCGAGCGTGCTGCGCAAGCTGCAGCTGTCCAACCGGCACGAACTCACCCGCTGGGCCGTTGACCGCCGGATCCTCTGACATCCCCGCGCCGGGGCCACCCGGAACGCAAGGAAGGCCGGTGTCCGGAATCCCGCGGGGGAATCCGGACACCGGCCTTCGCGGTGGCAGGCGGTTGCGCTACCTGGCCTCGCCCAGCAGGGTGGCCAGGCGTCCGACGCCCTCGGCCAGGTCCGTATCGCCCAGCGCGTAGGACATGCGGATGTAGCCCGACGGACCGAAGGCCTCGCCCGGCACCACGGCCACCTCGACCTGTTCCAGGATCAGTGCGGCCAGCTCGGCCGACGTCGTGGGGACCACGCCGCGGATCTCGCGGCCCAGCAGGGCGCGCACATCGGAGTAGGCGTAGAACGCGCCCTCCGGGACGGGGCAGTTGACCCCGTCGATGGCGTTGAGTGCCGAGACCATCGCCTTGCGGCGGCGGTCGAACGCGGTGCGCATCTCGGCCACGGCATCCAGCGGGCCCGAGACCGCGGCCAGCGCGGCGACCTGCGAGACATTCGAGACGTTGGAGGTCGCGTGCGACTGCAGGTTGGTGGCGGCCTTGATGACGTCCAGCGGCCCGGCCATCCATCCCACGCGCCAGCCGGTCATGGCGTAGGTCTTGGCCACGCCATTGAGCACGATGACCTTGTCGCCCAGTTCCGGGGCGGCCGTGGCGATCGAGGTGAACACCGCATCGTCGTAGGTCAGGTGCTCGTAGATTTCATCCGTGATGACCCACAGGTCCTTGGAGGCGGCCCAGCGGCCGATCTCGGCCACCTGCCCGGGGGAGTACACCGCACCGGTCGGGTTCGACGGCGAGACGAAGAGCAGCACCTTGGTCTTGTCCGTGACCGCGGCATCGAGCTGGTCGATGGTGACCTTGTAGCCCTGCTCCGGTCCCGCGAACACCTCGACCGGGACACCGCCGGCCAGGCGGATGGCCTCGGGGTAGGTGGTCCAGTAGGGGGTCGGCACGATGACCTCGTCGCCCGGATCCAGCAGGGTGGCAAACGCGTTGTACACGGCCTGCTTGCCGCCGTTGGTGACCATCACCTGCGCGGCGTCGACCTGGTAGCCCGAATCGCGCATGGTCTTCTCCGCAATGGCCGCACGCAGCTCGGGCAGGCCGGCGGCGGGGGAGTAGCGGTGGTACTTGGGGTTGCGTGCCGCGGCAACGGCCGCCTCGACGATGTAGTCGGGGGTGGCGAAGTCCGGTTCACCGGCACCGAAGCCGATGACGGGCCGGCCCGCCGCCTTCAATGCCTTGGCCTTGGCGTCTACGGCCAGCGTGGCTGATTCTGCGATGGACCCGATACGTCGGGAAATGCGTGGCATGTCGTCGCTTCCTGGAAAGGGAGGTGTGGGTGTGCGTATGGAACAAGCTTAGTGGTCGCGGCCGTGGCGGCACGATTATTTGTTGACACGCCGTCGTAGTGTGAAGCCGCACTGGCCCGGGGAACCGAGCCGCCGCCGGCCGGACTCCCGGCGGCACCGTGGACGATGCTGTCACGGGGCCCGGATCGGTTCGGGACCTAGTGGCCCGGCTCGCGGCCGTAGCGATTCCGATGCAGCTCCGCGGACCGCTCCGCGTCGACGTCCCTCTCCAGCTGGCTGTGCCGCACCTGGTGCCACTGGTAGTAGGCGGCGGCACCGAGAAACAGCGGTGGGGTCAGGGCAAAGGGCAGGAACAGCACCCCGGAGAAGTCGATCATTCCGAACTGGGCCCCTCCTGCCAGCACCAAAAGGCTGGTGCCCACCCACATCAGCAGGCTCCGGCCCAGGCGCATTGCCCAGAGCACCAGGCCGATGCCGAGGTACCAGGACAGCGGAAGCGCCGAGCCCATGGCCAGGACCCCCACGCCGATTGCCAGCAGCAATTGCAGGAACAGGCTCCCGGAAAGCCCGTTCCGGCCACGCAGGCAGATCCAGACGCCAATGGCGATGAACATCGGCACGGCGGCGAGCAGCAGCTGCGGCAGCATCCCTGCGGCCGGTGAGTACCGCGAGGTTGCGCGCAGGATGGCGTCAAGCACCGAGCCGCCGGCAAAGACCAGCAAGACCAGGGCGGTGGTGGAGCCGGGGTGCGGGCGCCCGGCTGTCGTGGGGAACATGCCACCAACCTAGCAGGATGTTTCCGGGCCAAATATCGGCCGGAAAACGCCTACGGGGCCCCCGGTTCGACAATCGGCACAAACTTTGCGTAGACTTGATCCTCGGTGTTGGAAAACATCTGGATCACCAAGTCCGATGAGGGTTTGATGGTCCGCGAGCTTGACGCTCGAAGGGTAGTGGCGCAATTGGTAGCGCAGCGGTCTCCAAAACCGCAGGTTGCAGGTTCGAGTCCTGTCTGCCCTGCGCAGTGGCAATCATCTACGGTTGCTCGGCGAATATTCACGTCACGGTGTGTTGTGGTCGATACGGCTGCGGCACACCGTGATTGTTTCAAGTGGGATAATCTGAAACGAGGAATCGGTGACCGAAACGACTGCGAACGAATCGCATGGCGCTGGGCACAACAAGAGGCCGTCGAAAGCCGGTTTCTTCGCAGGCATTGCCCTCTTCTTCCGCCAGATGATTTCCGAGCTGAAGAAAGTCGTCACACCAACCCGCAGTGAGCTGGTCAACTACACACTGGTTGTCATCGGCTTCGTGGTGTTGATGATGTTGATCATTTCCGGTCTGGACTTCGTGTTCGGCAACGGATCGATTCTGATCTTCACCAATTCGCCCGAACAGTAACCCGGGACCAAACGCCCCACATTTCTGGTGAACCAGTAACAGAAAGCAGGAACCGCAGTGTCCGAGCAGGAACTCGAACCGCAGGCCACCGAAGAACTCGAAGGCCAGGCAGTAGAGGTCGATACCGATAAGGTGTCGGCCGATTCCGTCGTTTCCGAGGACGCCGAGCAGGCTCCCGAGGTTTCCGAGGACGCCGCGCAGGCCTCCGAGGACGCCGAGCAGGATGAAGCAGCCGAGGAAACCCCGGCCGTGGATCCGATTGAAGAATTCCGCACCAAGCTTCGCCGCCAGCCCGGCGACTGGTACGTCATCCACTCGTACGCAGGTTACGAAAACCGCGTCAAGGTGAACCTCGAGACCCGTATCCAGACCCTGGGCATGGAGGAATTCATTTATGAAATCCAGGTCCCGATGGAAGAAGTCGTCGAGATCAAGAACACCACGCGCAAGATCGTGCGTCGTGTTCGCATCCCCGGCTACGTGCTGGTTCGCATGGAACTGACCGACGCCTCGTGGGGTGCGGTTCGCCACACCCCGGGTGTCACCGGCTTTGTCGGCAACGCCCACGATCCGGTCCCGCTGCGTCTTGAGGAAGTCTTCTCGATGCTTGAGCACACCATCGTGACCGAGGAAGCCGGCGAGCACTCGAAGGCCGGCCGCGCCCCGATCACCGAGGTCCACGTCGACTTCGCGGTCGGCGAATCGGTCATCGTCAACGACGGCCCGTTCGAGACCTTGCCGGCAACGATCAGTGAGATCAAGCTGGAATCCTCGACCATGGTCGTCCTGGTCTCGATCTTCGAACGAGAGACCCCCGTGACCCTGTCCTTCAGCCAGGTCACCAAGATCCAGTAACATTTAGGTTTCGTGCCTGCCACCCGGATGCTTTACCGGGCACAGGCACGGTTTCGGTCGCCGCGCCACGGCGGCCAACCCCCCGAGGCACGCTCCTGTGCAACGGGGCAACGCAAAAGAAGAAGGACCCGACATGGCCCCCAAGAAAAAGGTCACCGGACTCATCAAGCTGCAGATCCAGGCAGGCGCCGCCAACCCGGCACCGCCGATCGGCCCGGCGCTTGGTCAGCACGGCGTCAACATCATGGAATTCTGCAAGGCGTACAACGCCGCCACCGAGTCGCAGCGCGGCAACGTGGTTCCGGTTGAAATCACTGTCTACGAAGACCGTTCGTTCACCTTCATCACGAAGACCCCGCCGGCAGCCGAGCTCATCAAGAAGGCCGCAGGCGTTGCCAAGGGTTCAGCCACCCCGCACACCGTCAAGGTTGCCAAGCTGACCCAGGCCCAGGTTGAAGAGATCGCCACCACCAAGATGGAAGATCTCAACGCCAACGACATCAAGGCTGCCGCCTTGATCATCGCCGGCACCGCCCGTTCGATGGGCATCACCGTAGAAGGCTAATAACGCCCTTTACAACCGCGCACCTGGCCAGCCAGGAACGCAAACCCAAAACAACCAGACGATGCGGAACCAGCCGGACCTAACCGGTGCACCGCATCGCAAGTGGCAGGGTCGCGCGCGACCCAAACATGACCACGACTGCATAAGGAGAAAAAGCAGATGGCAAAGCGCAGTAAAGCATTCGTAGCCGCCGCGGCGAAGATCGAAGAAGACAAGTTCTACGCTCCGGTCGAGGCAATTGCCCTGGCCAAGGAGGTCGCCTTCTCGAAGGCCGACGAGACCGTTGAGGTTGCTTTCCGCTTGGGCGTTGACCCTCGCAAGGCAGACCAGATGGTTCGCGGCACCGTGATCCTTCCCCACGGCACCGGCAAGACCGCCCGCGTCCTCGTGTTCGCGAACGGCGACAAGGCAGAGGCTGCAATCGCAGCCGGCGCCGACTTTGTTGGCTCGGACGACCTGATCGCCAAGATTGCCGGCGGCTGGACCGACTTCGACGCAGCAGTTGCAACCCCTGACCTCATGGGCAAGGTTGGCCGCTTGGGTAAGGTGCTGGGTCCCCGTAACCTGATGCCGAACCCGAAGACCGGCACCGTCACCATGGACGTCGCCAAGGCCGTCAACGACATCAAGGGTGGCAAGATCGACTTCCGCGTCGACAAGCACTCGAACCTGCACTTCATCATCGGCAAGGTTTCCTTCGATGCGCAGAAGCTTGCAGAGAACTACGCAGCAGCACTGGATGAGGTTCTTCGTTTGAAGCCTTCCTCCTCCAAGGGCCGCTACATCACCAAGGCGACCCTGACCACCACGTTCGGTCCGGGCATTGCGGTTGACGCCAACGTCACCCGTGTTCTGCCTGACGCTTCCTAATTACGCGTCCACGTCGCTGACCCGGTACCGGCCCCTCACGGGGGCTGGTACCGGGTTAGCCCGTTTAACGGGCATGTCGTCGCCAGCCGGACACCGGGCACTTGCCCGGACGCCCGAGGGCATGGGGCAACAAGCCTGTGCAACGACCATGCGCGAACCCCGGATGGGTAGCGGGAAACGTGAACCAATGCTGCCGGATGAATCCAATCGCGTCTGGCGGGGGCCCAAGGACTTGGTTCCGGTCGTGTGCCGGGGAGAGCCTGCCCGGAGTACACAGGGGGGCGATGCCGGGGGAGTGCCACCGAAGGCATGCTCGAGTCCTTGCCTTGGCAGCTAGCTGCCGAGTTCCGTGGAAGCCCGCCTGGCTTGGGCCATTGCTAATCTGAAGTTACGTTAGGCAGAACGCCAGGATCCCCGGATTGTCGGGGATCCTGGCGTTTTCGGTTCCGGGTGTCTGGCTACTTTCTGTGGTTTTTGGCGTGGAGGTCGATCAGCTCCATGGCGCGCTGTTGCCGGGGCGTGGGCAGGGAGAGCAGCTCGAAGGTCTTCTCGGTGCCCGGGACGCTGGTGGTGTTCCGGGTCCGGGTTCCCAGGTGGGTGAGCAGGTCCTGGTAGCTGGTGGCGGTGGTTCCGTCGTCGAGCTTTCGGGTGCTGGCCTTGCGCGCCGCGGCGACCGAGCGGACCACCTTTGCGACCGGCTCTTCCGGGACGGGCCGGTTCTCGTCGGTGAACGTCAACGGAGCCCACGCGGTGCGCAGGTGCCAGGTCAGGTGGGCTGCGAGCATGCAGAGGAACACATGGGCGCGGGTCCGGCGCTCGGTGTAGTGGCGGATGGGGCGGATGCCCAAATCCCGGGTCTTGAGGGTCTTGAAGACCTTCTCGACATTGGCCAGGGACTTGTAGGTCCGCA
>NZ_JAUSSH010000018.1 GCF_030812255.1 Paeniglutamicibacter psychrophenolicus
GGTGGGGGGGTGGGGCGTCTTGGTCGCGCCGGCCACCCCCCCACCCCCCCCCCCGGGGCGGCGGCCGGGGGGGGCTGGGGGCCCCCCCCCCCCCCGCTGCCGGCTCCCCGGCAGTTCAGGCAGGAGGCTGGGCCCCGGGGCTACTGCAAGGCGGAGGTGAGCCGGGCCAGGTTGTCCAGCACCGTGGAGCGCAGCGGCTGGCGCATCCATTCCTCAAGCGTCAGCATCCGGCTGACCTCGCGGTACTCGTCCTCGACCGCGCGCAGCCGCGCCACGAATCCGGCATCGCGCACCAGCATCGAGACCTCCATGTTCAGGCTGAAGGACCGCATGTCCATGTTGCTGGATCCGATCATCGCCACCTCGTCGTCGATGGTGAAGTGCTTGGCGTGCAGGATGTACGGGGCGGGATAGAGGAAGATGCGCACCCCGGCGCGCAGCAGCTGCTCGTAGTAGGACCGTTGCGCGTGGTGGACCAGCGCCTGGTCGCCGATCTCCGAGACGAACAAGTCCACCGGCACCCCGCGCGCCACCGCGGAGCTGATCGCATACAGCAGCGACTCGTCGGGCACGAAGTACGGGGAGGTGATCACGATGCGCTGCTGGGCCGCGTGGATCAGACCCAGGAAGAGCCGCAGGTTGTTCTCGCGCTCGAACCCCGGGCCCGAGGGCACCACCTGGATGAGCATGGTCCCGGCATCGGCACGGTGGTCGACCAGTGCGCTGCCCAGCCGCGAGAGGCTTTCGCCGCCGGAGACCAGCTCGGCCCGGCGCACGCCCTGGAGGATGACCTCGCCGGTCTCGGAGTACCAGTCGGAGATGAACACCGCGTCCAGGGTCGAGACGCCCGGGCCGCGCAGCTCCACGACCAGTTCCTTCCACTTCAGCCCGCGCCTGATGTTCTTCTTCACGTTGTAGTCCCGGGAGATCATGTTCAACGAGCCCATATAGCCCACGGTGCCGTCGATGACCAGGATCTTGCGGTGGTTGCGCAGGTCGGGGCGCTGGAACTTGCCCTTCAGCGGCTGCAGCGGGAGCATCAACGTCCAGTTCGCGCCCATTGCATCCAGCCGGGCCTTGGTGGCCGCATAGTCCCTCTTGCCGCGCGAGGCCCAGTGGTCGAGCATCACGTTCACCGTCACCCCGCGCGCGATGGCCCGCTCCAGCGCGTCGAAGAAGCCGGCGGTGGTCGCATCGACGCCCAGGATGTAGAACTGCACGTGCACGTACCCGGTGGCGGAGTCCACGGCGTCGGCCATTGCGGCGATGGTCTGTTCGTAGTCGCCCAGCAGCGTCCCGGAATTACCCGCCAGCAGCGGCAGGCCCCCGTACACGGCGTTCATCCGGACCAGCGAGTTGAACCACGCGGGGTTGTTTCCATGGGTGTCCTCGAGGCGCTCCTCCGCGCTGACGGCGCGCATGAACGTGTTGATCTCCTCCTGCACCTCGCGGCGCTTGCGCGGCAGCTTGGGGGAGCCGATCAGCAGGAAGGCGATGACCCCGAAGTAGGGGATCAGGAAGATCGCCAGCAGCCACGCCATCCCGGAGGTCGGACGCCGGTTCCGCGGCACGAAGATGATCGCCAGGACGCGAATGGCCAAATCGACGACCACCAGCGCACTCGCCCACCACCAGGCACTTGTAAACATGTATGCAACTTTCCCGAAGCCGGACCGATCGTCCGAACCAACGCGTTCCACTAGGTACGCTAGCGGATCGGCGGTTCCCGCGGTGTTCACCCGGCCCCGGAGCCGCCGGCGCGTTGCCACCGGATGCCGCGGGGGAGGGCGCCGGCGGCCCGGTCCGGGGACTCAGCCCAGGGACTCGGCCTCGTCCTCGCGCGGGGAGAGAACCACCTTGTTGTCCAACCCGTTGAAGATCTTCACCGGGCGGCGCATGTCCCAGGTCGGCCACTCGGCGATCCCCATCGTGGCAAAGCACACCCAGGCCTCGTGCATGGCGCTGGCCAGCGCCTGCGGTGCCGAATTGCCCACCAGCCCGATGGCATCGGCCGTGGCCAGGTTGTCAAAGACGAAGGGCAACTCGGTGCCGTGCGCCGCACCCAGTTCCTCCACGGGGCTGTGCCACGCAAACTCGTACACCTGGGTCTGCGCCCCGGCGTAGTGCCGGGCATCGGCCAGCCTGTACATCGGCACCCGCAGGAGCTTGTCGGTGGCCAGCGCACCGAGCAGCTCGCCCGGGCCGGCACCGGGGCGGTTGTGCGCGAAGAGCTTTTGCGCCGCATGCGGGATCCCGGCCTTGCGCCGGGCCAGCGCCAGGTGGACCTTGGTGATCTTTTCGGCCCGGCCCGAGGGCACCAGCCACAGCCGGGCCTCCTCGGAGGTGGTGCCGACCAGCAGCGGGATCTGTTTCCCGGCGCCGGCGACCAGCGCCTCCAACGGGTCCTCGGGGACCAGCTGCCCATCGATCGCCAGCGTGTAGGAGAACCCGCCCTCCAGCGGGCCGGCCCCGGTGGCCACCCGCTGGAGGGAGGCCAGCAGCTCGGCGGGGGTGCGGGCAGCGAATTCCTCGCGGGTTGCCCCGATGCCCAGGTCGGTGGCGATCTTCTGCGTCATCCGCCGGGCCCGGTTCACCGGCTGCGCCGGCAACGGGGCACTTTGGATGATGGCCCGGGAGACCAGCGACGCCGCATGCGGGTGGGCCAGCAGCGCGGCCACCAGGGAGCCGCCGGCCGAATGCCCCATGACGGTGACCTGTCCCGGGTCCCCGCCGAAGGAGGCGATGTTGGCCTTGACCCACTCCAGCGCGGCCATGACATCGGCCAGCCCCAGGTTCAGCGGGGCATCCTCCAGCACCGAGAACCCCTCGGCGCCCAGCCGGTAGTTGGCCGCGACGAAGACCACCGCGTCGCGCGCGAAGGCCGTGCCGTCATAGCCCTCCAGGGAGTTGGATCCGTGCTGCAGCGCCCCGCCGTGGATCCACACCAGCACCGGGCGCAGCGCCGGGGAATGCTTGTCCGGGGCGTACACGTCCACGTTCAGGCACCCGTCCCCGGGAATCCCCTTCGTGGGCAGCAGCCGTCCCAGGGCCCCGGCATACGGGAGTTGCCAGGCGGTGGGTCCGTGGGCGGTCGCGGGCAGGGGGCCGGTCCACGGCTCCGGCAGCGTGGGAAGGGCGAAGCGGTTCTTCCCGACGGGCGCCGCGGCATAGGGGATGCCCAAAAACCGCTGCACGCCGCCGACCAGCATTCCCTCCACCGGGCCGCTGGGCGTGGCACGGATCAGCGAGACTCCGTGCGGATCATTGCCGACACCCATGGATTCCACCTTGTTCTTGCGCCACCACCGCCATGAATCCAGATTAGCGGCGCGACGGCTCCAATGGCAGGGGGGTGTTCCGGTGCCCCGGCACCCGCCCCGGCCATGGGGCACAATGGGTGCCAGGGGCAGGCGGGCCTTGCCCGGGGGTAGCCCGGTCGAGGGCCGCCGGGGCCCTTCCGCCGCAGGCAACGCCGCAGCCAACGCCGCAAGGAGCACCATGGCCAGGATCAGGGGCGCCACGACCGAGGAGTACTTCGCGAACGTCCCGGCCGAACTTCGCCCCAGGGCCAGGCAGCTGCACCGGACCCTGGTCCAGGCGCTGCCGCGGGCGCAGGTGCAGATCAAGTGGGGGCAGCCGGCCTTCGTCGACGGCACCATCCTGGTCTCCTACGCCGTGTTCGCCAAGCACATCAACCTGTACACCACGCCGAGTTCCCGCGAGGCGCTCGCCGGAGAACTGGCCGGCCACCGGACGGGCAAGGGCTCGATCCAGCTGCCGCACGATGCGCCGCTGCCGATCGGGCTCATCAGGCGCGTCGCCGCCGCGCGGGCCGAAGAGTACCTGGAGCACGGGGTGTTGTGGATGTCCTAGCGCGCCCCCACGTAGGTCCAGTGCCAGGGTTCGCCGGCCACGGTGCTGCCGAACCCGTGGCGTGCGGCATGCGACTCCATCCAGCGCAGCGCCTCCCCGGAAAGCGTCATGTCCACGCTGATGCCCAGCCCGTGCTCGCTGGTTCCCACCGCGGCCGCCGTGCCGCCCTCGGAGAGCAGCCCGTAGCGCTTGATGAGGCCTTCCTGGTCGGCCAGGCTCCGGTAGGCCGAATTCACCTGCACCTCGTGCCCGGCCCGGCGCAGCCCCACGGCCAGCTCGGTGAACGCGGCCGCGGCCTCCGACGCCAGGTATCGGCCCGGCCCGATGCGCACCAGCTCATCGAGCGGGATCTTGCCGTTGCCGTACGTGGCCCCGAGGCCTGTGCCCTCCGCGGATGCGGCAGCCGGCCGCAGCACGGACCCGGCCGGGAACCCCGCCTCCGCTTCCGGCTCCGCGAAGGGCTTCAGTGCATAGGCGATCCCGAGGACAGAAGCGGTGAGCATGGCCAGCGCGGTGAGCACGGCGGCCAGGCGCATGGCCCGGGCCATCGGCGAGGGCGGGAGTTGGGAGGGAAAACTCATCATGGTTCCAGTCTTCGCGGATCCGGCGCCGTGCGCATCGGGCCGCGGGCCGAATCCCGTCCCGGCGATGCGGTACCTGCGTCTGAGCCGTGCGGTACCTGCGGGTGACCCGCGGCCGCGCGGGGACGTCTAACGTAGTGGGCATGCACAATTGCGTTTCCCGTCGTTCGGCGGCAGCTGCCCCGGCACGAGCCCGCCCCGCGATCGGGCCGGAGGGCGCCCGGTGAGCTCGCCGGTTCAGGCGCGGGCGCGGGACATCGAACCGGTCCGCTGGCGCGGGCGGTGGGGATGGCGCTCCGATGTCACGGCGGCGTTCATGTTCCTGGCCCTGGTGGTGCTCTGCCACGAATTCCTCTTCATGGCCCGGATCTCGGGCAGCCAGCTGGCTGACACCGCGCTCTTCGTGCTGGCCGCCGCCGTGGCCATCGGCTGTGCGCGGGTGCTGCCCGGGGTGGCGCTGTCCCTCATCTGGGTGGGGACGCTGCTGCAGATGCTCGGCGGATTCGACGTCGACCTGGCCCAGCTGGCCGCGCTGTACGTGGTGGGGATGGTGGCCCGCTTCGGCACCCGGCTCTGGGTCTTCATGGCCGGGGCCTCGATCGCGGTGGGCTCGGTGCTGGGCACCTTGTACATCGCGCGCGTCGGCTCCTGGGTCTCCGGGCCGCTCTTCGCCGCCATGGACTCCAATGCCTGGCCCGAGCGCAACCAGCTGGTCGCGATCTTCGTGGTGGTCGCCTCGGTGATGACACTGCCGTGGCTGCTGGGATTGCTGGTGCGGCTGTTCGCCGGCAAGCAATCCGCCGAGCGCGGCTCCGCCCGGGCCCGGGAGGAGGCCGACAGCGCGCTGGAGCTCGCCCGGCTGCGGGCCGAGAACGCGGCGCTGGCCCGCGACGTGCACGACGTGGTGGGGCACTCGCTGGCCGTGATCATCGCGCAGGCCGACTCGATCCGCTTCATCCCGGACGACGATGTCGCCCGCATCCGCGAGACCACCGGCACGATTGCCGACGCGGCCCGCCGCTCCCTGGGCGAGGTGCGCCAGGTGCTCTCGCAAACCGCCGAAACCAGGCCCGCGGACACCCGGCCGACGCAAACACCGCCGGCCGATTCCAGGGCGGCGGCCGCGGGCCCCGGGCACCCGGTGGCGCGCAGCCTGGCGCTGGCGACCGCGCAAATGGGGCTGCTGCCCCCGCGGACCTCGGAGATCTCCGCCATCCTCCAGAACGTGCGCGGCACCGGGTACGAGGTCAGCGAGGAAACCCTCGGGGAGCCGGTGCCGCTGCCGGCGGACATCGTTCCGGCCACCCGGCGGATCATCCAGGAGATGCTCGCCAACGCGCTGCACCACGGCTGCTCCACCACCCCGATCTACGTGCGGCACTACTGGGGTGCCACCAGCTACACGCTGAGCGTGACAAACTACTTTGAGTCCCCCGCCGCCTCGGCGCGCACCGGGACCGGGATCGCGGGCATGCGCCAGCGCCTGGCCAGCCTCTCGGGAACCCTGAGCATCGACTCCGAGGTCGGGGTGGCCGGCGCCCCCGACCTGTTCACGATTGCCGCGACCTTCCCGATCAACACCGAATGGATGAGCCGTTGACCCTCCCCAAGATCCGCGTGGCCCTGGTCGATGACCAGCAGCTCTTCCGCTCCGGCCTGGCCGTGATCATCGGCGCCCAGCCCGACATGGCCGTGGTGGCTCAGGCCGCCAACGGCACCGAGGCGCTGGGGGAGATCGCCGCCCACGGCCCGGACGTGGTGCTGATGGACGTGCAGATGTCGCCCATGGACGGGGTCGAGGCCACCCGCAGGATCTTCGAGGATGTATCCGGGCGCTTCGCCACGGTGCCGAAGGTCATCATGCTGACCACCTTCGACTGGGACGAGCACGCCGCCACCGCCGTCCGCCACGGCGCCAGCGGGTTCCTGCTCAAGGACAGCACCCCGGAGTTCGTCTGCGAATCGATCCGTGCGGTGCACGGCGGTTCAGCCGTGATCGCCCCGCAGTCCCTGGCCGCGCTGCTGCGCGACGAACCGGAACCGGTGCCCGAGATCCCGGTGCCGTACCTGGAACTGACCGAGCGGGAACGGGAGGTCTTCAACGCCGTCGCGCTGGGGCTGACCAACCAGGAGATCTCCGGGCGGCTGTTCCTGGGCGAATCCACGGTCAAGACCCACATCGGGGCGATCCTGCGCAAGCTCGCGCTGCGCGACAGGGTGCAGATCGTGGTGTACTCCTACGAGAACGGCATCGGCCGCTAGCACCGTGCGCGTTCCCGACGGGCGTCCGGCCCGCTTTGCGCATGCGTCCCCCGCGGCCTGTGGGGCAAGACACGTGGTGTCAATTGGTGGCCGCGGCACCATTGGCTGTAGTCTCATCCGTAGCCAATGCACCTTTTCTCAAAGGAGCGGCGGTTAGGCCCCCGTGGAGATTCGCCGTCACCACGGGGGCCGCTCAATTTAACCTGCGGCCCGCATTTTCGAGATCTTCGTGGCCCTTGAACGAGCGCAGCTGCTCGAGGGGGTTGAGGTCCAGGACGCGGGCGACCTTGATGATCGTCTCGGCTTGGACCCTGTCACCGGCCAGTTGCTGGATGATGCGGATCCGGGAGAAACCGGCTTGCCTGGACAGCACCGTCAGACCGATGCCGGGCGCGACCGAGTCGAGCCAATGCCCGACATCGGTCTTAGTCAGGATCACAATTGCTTCCCCTCGAGGAGCTTTTCCTCTAATCTAGCCGATGGCATGCCATTGCCGCGATACGGGAAGGGAGCCTTTCCGCGACTGGTTTCCATGGCAGTAGTCTTGAAGCATTTGGCTCTCCGTCCCGAGCCGAACAGACAGAAGTAGCTGGTTCGCGGGAACCCATTCCGAAAGGAAGAGGATACGTCGGCGCCACACCGGTGCCCAGCAGGTAGCTGATCGGCAATTGGGACGCGGCGAACTCGTGGTCCTGCGATCCGGGGTTGTGGCCAGATCTGTCCGATTCGTCTTGCCTCAGATAGGAATACCCGTGTGGCGGCGCGTGTTTCTGGTGTTGTCTCGTTGTCGTGGACATCGGTTCAAGCCGCTTCCTGGGCAGCGGTGGTGTGCTGCTGTTCAAGGGCTACCTGCGATATCTGCCCGCGGGGGATGCCGGCGGACCGAAGGGGTGGATCCGCGCCTCTTCCAGGATCCGGGGTATTTCGACATTGTTCACCTGCCCAGGCACCCAAGTCCCCCGGCGCATGCTGACGGGGCAATCCAGCCACTGGCCTTTCCGGTGTTCCGGAGTATTTTCAGTCATTCACTGGTTCATCCTCGGGTAAGCCGGATCGATCTCTTTATCGCAGGCGCAGCCCAACTGTTAAGACGTTGACCCGGGCCCGCCGCTGGTCTAGCGTGGCGTGAACCAGCTGCCCGTCCCGGGCACCGGGGGAAGAGAGGCCCAGTCATGACAACACCGACAGAGACCATCAGCCCATGGCCGACCACCCGAAAAGGGGATACCGCCCATCCGGTGCGGACCCTGCAGTGGCTGCTGCGCCAACACGGGCACCCGCTGCTGGTGGATGGAGACTTCGGTCCCATCACCGACGCCGCTGTGCGGGCGTTCCAGGGCAGCAAGGGACTGTATGTGGACGGGATCGTGGGCCCCAAGACATGGCCGGCGGTAGTGGTCACCGTCCGGCAGAGCAGCACCGGAGATGCCGTCAAGGGGGTGCAGGAGGAATTCCAGTTCCGCAATCTCTCAGGTGATCCGAACAAGGGACTGAAGATCGACGGCATTTTCGGACCCAAGACGGACGGGGCGGTGCGCGGCTTCCAGTCGGCCCTGGAGTTGGTGGTGGATGGCATTGTGGGACCGATTACCTGGCGGGCACTGGTCAGTGGAATGCTGGCCGGCTGACGGCCGGCTCGGAATTCGATAATCATCCGGGTACTGCCCGGCGTATGGGGTTTAACCCGGGCCAGGTCAAGGCACCCCTTGCGGGCCCGGGCTGCGGGCATGAAAAAAGCTCCCGTCCGCCAGGCTGGCCTGGCAAACGGGAGCTTTTCATCGGTGCCCTCGAAAGGATTCGAACCTTCGACCTTCCGCTCCGGAGGCGGACGCTCTATCCCCTGAGCTACGAGGGCAATGCCGGAGTGCGATACGTGCCCGCAAAACGAATTCCGGCTGGGAACGTAGACGAGCTTAGCAGGTGTCAAGCGGGGAATGACAAATCGGGACCCGCGCCGCACTCCGGCGGTGCCCAAAAGCGCCCCTGATGTGTGCGACGTCGCTCCGTCACATCGGCGGCAGCGGCCCGCGGGCCCGGTTATCCTTGAGTGGTGACTCCTGAAGAACTCTCCACAGCCATTTCCGCTTGCCTCCGCGATGCCGTCGCCGCCGGCCAGATTTCCGTCGACGTACCCGAGAGCGTGCGAGTGGAGCGACCCAAGAGCCGCGACCACGGGGACTGGGCCACCAACATCGCCCTGCAGCTGGGCAAGAAGGCGTCCATGAACCCGCGCGACTTCGCCCAGGTCCTGGCCACCCGCCTGGCCGATGCCGACGGGGTAGCCAAGGTCGAGATTGCCGGACCGGGCTTCCTGAACATCACCCTCGAGGCCGGAGCCGCCGGCGAACTGGCCCGGTCAATCGTCGAGGCCGGTGCCGCCTACGGCACCAACGAGGCCCTGGTCGGCCACGAGATCAACATGGAGTTCGTCTCCGCGAACCCCACCGGCCCGCTGCACATCGGCCACACCCGCTGGGCAGCCCTGGGCGACTCGATCGCCCGCGTGCTCAAGGCCAGCGGCGCCAACGTCACGTCCGAGTACTACATCAACGACGCCGGCAACCAGATGAACATCTTTGCCCTGTCGGTCTACAACCGCCTGCACGGGCTGCCGGTGCCCGAGGGCGGCTACCCGGGCGGGTACATCAAGGAACTCGCCGACGCGGTGGCCGACGCGCACCCGGACATCCGCAACCTGACCGCCGAAGCGGCGCTGCCGATCGTCCGCCACGCCGCCTATGTGGCGCAGATGGCCGACATCAAGGAGACCCTGAACGACTTCGGCGTCGAGTTCGACGTGTTCTTCTCCGAGCAGGAACTGCACGCCGGCGGAGCGGTCGAGGACGCCGTGGCACGCCTGCGCGAGCAGGGCCACATCGACGACACCGACGGGGCGGTCTGGCTGCGCACCACCGACTTCGGCGACGACAAGGACCGCGTGCTGATCCGCGCCAACGGGGAGCCGACCTACTTCGCCGCCGACGCCGCCTACTACCTGTCCAAGAAGGACCGCGGCTTCACCGAGAAGATCTACCTGCTCGGCGCCGACCACCACGGCTACGTCAACCGCCTCAAGGCCATCGCTGCCGCGGCCGGGGACGACCCGAAGGTCAACATCGAGGTGCTGATCGGCCAGCTGATCTCCGTGAACGGTGCCCGCCTGTCCAAGCGCGCCGGCAACATCATCGAACTGCGCGACCTGGTCAACTGGCTCGGCGCCGACGCGCTGCGCTACTCGCTGGGCCGCTACCCGGCCGATTCGCCGATGACCATCGACCCCGAACTGCTCAAGAAGAACACCAACGACAACCCGGTGTTCTACGTCCAGTACGCCCACGCCCGTTCGCGCGCCGCGAGCCGAAACGCCGTGGAGAAGGGCGTGGAACGCACCGACTTCGACGCCACGTTGCTCACCCACGAGACCGAGAACGACCTGCTCGCGGCCCTGGGGCAGTTCCCCTCGGTCGTCGCCCAGGCAGCCACGCACCGCGAACCGCACCGCGTGGCCCGCCACCTCGAGCTGCTCGCCGGCGCCTACCACTCCTGGTATGCCGCCTGCCGCGTGACCCCCGTGGGCGACGGCACCGTCGAGCCCATCCACCGCACCCGCCTCTGGCTCAACGACGCCACCACCCAGGTCCTGGCCAACGGCCTGGACCTGCTGGGCGTATCCGCACCGGAAAAGATGTAAGGACCCTTCCCATGGCCGTTTCACAGCTTGCCCCTTCCTGGCTGTCCTTCCCCGAGGACGCCAACGCGCTGCGCCCCATCGAATGGGCCGCCGGCGTGGCCCGGGCCGGGGACGGTGAGCTGGCCGTCCAGGGCATCGGCGTCGCCGAGCTGGCCCGCGAGTTCGGCACCCCGCTGTTCGTGCTCGACGAGGACGACTTCCGCGCCCGCGCGGCCGGCTTCAAGCGGGCCTTCGACGCGGCGTTCAAGGACCTGTGCGGCGGGGTCGATGTCTACTACGCCGGCAAGGCGTTTTTGAGCACCGAGGTCGCCCGCTGGGTCACCGCCGAGGGCCTGCGCCTGGACACCTGCTCCGGCGGTGAAATGGCAGTGGCCCGGGTTGCCGGCGTGCCCGCCGCAAACCTGTCGCTGCATGGGAACAACAAGTCCGTCACCGAGATCCGCACCGCACTGGAGGCGGATTTGGGCCGCATCGTCGTGGACTCGCTCGACGAGCTGCAGCGCGTCGCGGACCTGGCCAGGGAAACCGGCAGGCGCGCCAACGTGATGCTGCGCCTGACCCCGGGTGTGCACGCCAGCACCCACGAATTCATCGCCACCGCCCACGAGGACCAGAAGTTCGGGCTCTCGATGATCCCGGCGGGCGACGAGGAATCCCCGGCCGCCGCCGCGGTGCGCTTCGCGCTGGGACACGCGGAGCTGAACCTGCTGGGCCTGCACGCGCACATCGGCTCGCAGATCTTCGATTCCGAGGGCTTCGCGCTGGCCGCGCAGAAGATGCTCGGCTTCCTGGCACAGGTCAAGAAGGACCACGGCGTCGAGCTGCCCGAGCTGGATCTGGGCGGCGGCTACGGCATCGCCTACACCGAGGCCGACACCCCCAGCACACCGGCCGTGCTGGCCGCCGCGATGGCCGAGGTGGTGGGCAGCACCGCCGCCCAGCTGGGCCTGGCGGTCCCGCGGATCTCCATCGAACCGGGCCGCGCCATCGCCGGTTCCTCCACCTTCACCCTCTACGAGGCCGGCGTGCGCAAGAGTGTCCAGGTGGAGACCGCCGACGGCACACTGGTGCCGCGCCGCTACATCTCGGTGGACGGCGGGATGAGCGACAACGCCCGCCCGGTGCTCTACGACGCGGACTACACCGCGGTGCTCGCCTCCCGTGTGACGGAAAGCGACCCGATTGTTTCCCGCGTGGTTGGCAAACACTGCGAATCCGGTGACATAGTCGTACGGGACGTTTACCTGCCCGAGGATGTTGCCGCAGGCGACCTGCTCGCGGTGCCCGGCACCGGGGCGTATTGCTGGGCATTGGCCAGCAACTACAACTACCTGGGGCGCCCGGCCGTGGTGGCGGTGCGCAACGGCGCAGCCCGCGCCATCATCCGCAGGGAAACCGAAGCCGATCTGTTGGCCCGCGACTTGGGAGCATAGTAATAAACGTGAAGACATTGAAGGTGGCCCTGCTGGGCTGCGGCAACGTGGGAGCCCAGGTTGCCCGCATCCTGACGGACGACGCCGCGGTGCTGGCCGACCGCGCCGGCGCGAAACTTGAACTGGCGGGCATTGCCGTGCGCAACACCGCCGCCACGCGCGACGTGGTACTCCCGGCGGACCTGTTCACCACCGACGCCGAGGCGCTGGTCGACGGCGCAGACATCGTCATCGAGCTGCTCGGCGGCCTCGAGCCGGCCGGTGCGCTGATCCGCCGGGCGCTGTCCCGCGGCGCCTCGGTGGTCACCGGCAACAAGGCGCTGCTCGCGGCCCAGGGCGCGGAACTGAACGCGCTGGCCTTCGAATCCGGGGCCCAGTTGCGCTACGAGGCCGCCGTCGCCGGCGCCATCCCGATCCTGCGCCCGATCTCCGACTCCCTCTCCGGGGACCGGATCACCAAGGTGATGGGCATCGTCAACGGCACCACCAACTTCATCCTCGACGCCATGGACACCACCGGTGCCGCGTTCGAGGACGTGTTGGGCCAAGCCCAGGACCTGGGCTACGCCGAGGCCGACCCGACCGCCGATGTCGAGGGGCACGACGCCGCCGCCAAGGCCGCGATCCTCGCCTCGCTGGCCTTCCACACCGACTTCGCCTACGCGGATGTCCACTGCGAGGGCATCACCAAGATCACCGCGGCCGACGTCGCGGCGGCCAAGGATGCCGGCATGGTCATCAAGCTGCTGGCCATCGCCGAACGCGGCGCCAAGGGCATCGGGGTGCGCGTGCACCCGACGCTGCTGCGCCGCACCCACCCGCTGGCCGCCGTCCACGGCGCGTTCAACGCGGTCTTCGTCGAGGCCGAGAACGCCGGGGAGCTGATGTTCTACGGCGCCGGCGCCGGCGGGGCCCCCACCGCCTCGGCCGTGCTGGGCGACACCGTCGCGGTGGCCCGCCGCGTGGTCTCCGGCGGCCCGTTGCCGGCCATCGCCGCGCAGCAAAAGGTGCAGGTCATGGACCTCGCCGACATCGCCACCAGCTACTGGATCGGGCTGCGCGTCACCGACGAGCCCGGTGTGCTGGCCGCGATCGCCGCGATCTTTGCCCAGCACGGTGTTTCCATCGAGACGCTGCGCCAGACCGTAAAGCCGGAAGCCAACGGCGGGGTCGCGGACCTGCGCATCGTCACCCACCGCTCCACCGAATCGGCGCTTGCCGCCACCGTGGCCGCCGTCTCCGCGCTGGCCGCCGTCCAAGAAGTAACCTCTGTACTGCGAGTTGAAGGAAACTAAGTGGCCCACCAGTGGCGCGGAGTCATCCGCGAATATGCCGACCGCCTGCCCGTTGACGAAAACACCAGGGTCATCACCCTGGGCGAGGGCGGCACCCCGTTGGTTTTCGCCCCCGCACTGAGCGAGCTCACCGGCTCCGAGGTCTACCTGAAGGTCGAGGGCATGAACCCGACCGGGTCCTTCAAGGACCGCGGCATGACCATGGCGATGACCGCCGCGGTCGCCGCCGGCGCCAAGGCCGTGGTGTGCGCCTCCACCGGCAACACCTCCGCCTCCGCCGCGGCCTACGCCACCCAGGCCGGGCTCAAGTGCGCGGTGCTGGTCCCGGACGGCAAGATCTCCATGGGCAAGATGTCGCAGGCGATCGCGCACGGCGCGGACATCATCCAGATCGACGGGAACTTCGACAACTGCCTCGAGGTCGCCCGCAAGCTGAGTGAAAACTACCCGGTGTTCCTGGTGAACTCGGTGAACCCCGCCCGCATCGAGGGCCAGAAGACCGGCGCCTTCGAAGTTGTTGACTTCCTGGGCGACGCCCCGGACTATCACGTGCTGCCGGTGGGCAACGCGGGCAACATCACCGCGTACTGGAAGGGCTACAAGGAGTACTCCTCCGAGTACACCAACTTCGCCGGCGAGAAACTCGCACCGGTGTCCACCAAGACCCCGATCATGTGGGGCTTCCAGGCCGCGGGCGCCGCACCGATCGTGCTGGGCCACCCGGTGACCGAGCCGGACACCATCGCCACCGCCATCCGCATCGGCAACCCCGCATCCTGGAAGCAGGCCGAAGAGGCCCGCGACGAATCCGGCGGAATCATCGACTCGGTGACCGACGACGAGATCCTGGCCGCGCACCGCTGGCTCTCGAGCCGCGAGGGCGTCTTCGTGGAGCCGGGCTCCGCCGCGGGCGTCGCCGGCATCATCAAGCACCACGCCGCGGGCAACGTCCCATCGGGCAAGAAGATCGTCATCACGGTGACGGGCCACGGCCTGAAGGACCCGGACTGGGCGCTGAAGACCGCCGACGGATCGCCCGTCACCCCGACCAAGGTCGCCTTCGACGTCGTCTCGGTGGCCTCGGCCCTCGGCCTGGACTAGGCCGAGCACTCCAGAGTAGGGAAAACAAGCACAAGATGGCGCAGATCCAAGCCGGACAATCAATAGCCGTCCACGTGCCGGCCACGAGCGCGAACCTGGGGCCCGGATTCGACGTGCTGGGCCTGGCGCTGGGCGTGTACGACACCCTGGTGGTGCACACCCTTGCCCCACCCGGCGTCAGTGTGGAAGTCACCGGAGAGGGTGCCGACACGTTGCCCACCGACGAATCCCACCTGATCGCCCGGACCATCCTGGAGCGCTGGGAGGAACTCGGCTTCGAGCCGGCCGGCCTGCGCATCGAGGCCACCAACAACATCCCGCACGGCCGCGGCATGGGATCCAGCGCCGCGGCCATGGTCAGTGCGCTGGCCGCCGCCAACGCACTGCTTCCCGCCGCGTCGCAGGTCGGACTGGATGAGGTCTTCCAGGCCGCCTCGCGCTGGGAGGGGCACCCGGACAACGTAGCCCCGGCGGTCTACGGCGGGCTGACGCTGTCCTGGAGCACCGAGGACGGATTCGGCACGGTGCAAGGGAAGCTGCACGAAGACATCGTCCCGGTCATCGCGATTCCCGATGTCGAACTGTCCACCGCCACGGCACGCGGGCTGCTCCCGGCGACCGTGCCGCATGGGTTGGCCGCGGCCAACGGGGGACGGGTGGGCCTGCTCATCCACGCCCTGGCCCACGACCCGTCGGTCCTGCTGGTCGGCACCGAGGACTTCCTGCACCAGGGCTTCCGGGCGCCGGCCATGGAGCCCAGCGCCGCGCTGATTGCCCGGCTGCGGGCGGCGGGGCATGCGGCCGTGGTCTCCGGCGCCGGTCCCACGGTGCTGGTGCTGTGCGCCGGGCAGGCCCAGGCCCAGGAGGCCGCCGCGGCCATTTCCGCGTTCGCGGCAAGCCACGGCGAAGCAACCTGGCGTGTCCGGATTGAGTCAGTACCGCCAACGGGTGTTAGAGTAGAAGTGCTTTAGCACCCGCCTGAAAAGAAACATCCGGATTCCAGTGGATGGTTCATTGCGTTTCGTGCAGCCATCAATTCCTTCCCTCGCCGCGGCGGGCGGATCTTGGGGAATTCGATCACCACAAACCATTTTCGCCGAGGCGAGCAGGCACACCCACACCATCCGATTGAAGCCGTCAACCATGTTGGTGATTCGATCCCTTGGTGTGTCTTACGATCGACCGACGCACATGCCCCGTTTTTGCGAGGCGGTGCACGGCCGAACCTTTTCCCGCATCTGACGCGGGAACAAGGGGTAGTCACTAGTTGCGGATCTCTCTGATGAAATCCGCCCGACGAGGGGGAAGGAACCTTCGTGACCGAAACCACCAGCCTTACTGCAGGCGTGGACGAAAACAACGCATCCAAGGGCGGCGGACTTGCCGGCCTGAAACTTGCACAATTGCAGGTGCTTGCGTCCCAGCTGGGCATCACCGGCGGTTCGCGGATGCGCAAGAACGATCTTGTCACCGCGATCTCGAACCACCAACGTGGCGGTTCCGTGGCCGACCGCGACGCCAAGGCCAAGGCGGAGCCCAAGGCCGACGCCAAGACCAAGGCCGAGTCCAAGGCCCCCGCCAAGGCAGAGTCGAAGGCACCCGCCAAGACCGCCGCGAAGGCCCCGGCCAAGGGCACCGCCAAGACGGCAAGCAAGCCCGACGAAAGCGAGACCGCCGCGGCCCCGGCCGCCGAGGCGAAGGCCGAAGCACCTGCCCGCCGCACCCGCAGCCGTCGCGCCGATTCCTCCGGAACCGCGGCCCCGGCCGTGGAAACCGCACCGGTCGCCGCCGAGCCGAAGGACACCGAGGCTCCGGCTTCCGAGGCCAAGGCCGTAGAGGCCCCGGCCAGCGAAGAACGCGCACCGCGCCGCAACACCCGCAACCGCCGTGCCGAGTCGACCGGCGCCGCAGCCGCCGAGGCCCCGGCCGAGGCAACCGCTGCGCCCGAGCAGGCTTCTGCCGAGTCCACCGACTCCTCCGAGTCGAGCCAGGACACCAACGAGTCACGCAACGACCGCAACGACCGCGGCGACCGCCACGAGCGCAACCGCAACCGCCGCGACCGCAACCGCAACCGCCGCGAGTCCAACAACAATGACTCCTCCGAGCAGGGCGAAAACGCCGAGGCCCACGAGGAGAAGTCGGCCGAGGTTCGCTCGAACGACCGCTCCAACGACCGCTCGAATGACACCAAGTCGTCCGACCGCTCCGAGGACCGGGCCCGCGAAGGCTCCGAGGACCGCGCGGCCAACCGCCGCGAACGCAACCGCGAGCGCAACGAGCGCAACCGCGACCGCAACCGGAACGACCGCCAGGACCGCGGCAACGACCGGAACGACCGCAACGACCGCAATGACCGTACGGACCGCAACAACCGCCGCGGCCGCAACCGCAACCAGCCCGATGTCGATGACACCGAGTTCAGCGACACGGACGTGCTGCTGCCGGTTGCTGGCATCCTGGACGTGCTGGACAACTACGCGTTCATCCGCACCTCCGGCTACCTCGCCGGCCCGTCGGACGTCTACGTCACCCTGAACCAGGTCAAGAAGTACAACCTGCGCAAGGGCGATGCCGTGGTCGGCGCCATCCGCGCCCCCCGCGAAAACGAGAACGCCAACTCGCGCGCCAAGTTCAACGCCCTGGTCAAGCTCACCGCGATCAACGGCAAGGCCCCGGAGGAGAACACCAACCGCGTCGACTTCTCCAAGCTGACCCCGCTGTACCCGACCGAGCGCCTGCGCCTGGAGACCGACCCGAAGCTGGTCGGCCCGCGTGTCATCGACCTGGTCGCCCCGATCGGCAAGGGCCAGCGCGGCCTGATCGTCTCGCCGCCGAAGGCCGGCAAGACGTTGATCCTGCAGTCCATTGCAAACGCCATCACCATCAACAACCCAGAGGTCCACCTCATGATGGTGCTGGTCGACGAGCGTCCCGAAGAAGTCACCGACATGCAGCGCACGGTCAAGGGCGAGGTCATTGCCTCGACCTTCGACCGCCCGGCGGATGACCACACCACCGTCGCCGAGCTCGCCATCGAGCGCGCCAAGCGCCTGGTGGAAATGGGCATGGACGTCGTGGTCCTGCTGGACTCGATGACCCGCCTGGGCCGTGCCTACAACCTGGCCGCCCCGGCATCCGGGCGCATCCTCTCCGGCGGTGTCGATTCCTCGGCCCTGTACCCGCCCAAGCGCTTCTTCGGTGCCGCACGCAACATCGAAAACGGCGGCTCGCTGACCATCCTGGCCACCGCGCTGGTGGAGACCGGGTCCAAGATGGACGAGGTCATCTTCGAGGAGTTCAAGGGCACCGGCAACATGGAACTGCGCCTGAGCCGCAAGCTCGCGGACAAGCGCATCTTCCCGGCGGTCGATGTCAACGAGTCGGGCACCCGCCGTGAGGAGAAGCTGCTCTCGCCGGACGAGGTGCGCATCATGTGGCGCCTGCGCCGCGTGCTCTCGGGCCTGGACACCCAGCAGGCGCTGGAGACCCTCACGGGCAAGATCCGCGAGACCTCCTCGAACGCCGAGTTCCTGATGCTCATCAACAAGACCACGCTGGGCTCCAAGAACGACGCCTAGCTGCCCTACACGCCCAGTTTCACCGTGCCCTTCATCCCGGCGCCGGTGAGGCTGGGCGTTGGTCGTTAACACCGGCATCGGCATCCGCCACCCCCAGATCCACCTTCGTTCCCTACACTGGGAACCAGTCGTAGTGAAAGAAGTTGAATTATGTTTGAGTCCGTACAGGGCCTTCTCGATGAGCACGCAGCCCTCCAGGCGCAGCTCTCGGACCCCGCCGTCTACCAGGACCAGGCGATGGCCCGCAAGCTCGGGCGCCGCTCGGCCGAACTCAACGGCATCGTCGAGGCGCACAAGCGCTGGAAGCAGGCCACCGAGGACCTCGAGGCGGCCCGCGAAATGGCCGACGAGGACCCCGACTTCGCCGCCGAGGTCGCCGAGCTCGAGGAGAAGCTGCCCGCGCTCGAGGAGAAGCTGCGCCGGCTGCTGATCCCGCGCGACCCCAACGACGCGCGCGACGTGATCCTCGAGGTCAAGGGCGGGGAAGGCGGCGACGAGGCCGCATTGTTCGCCGCGGACCTGCTGCGCATGTACACCCGCTACGCGGAGCACATGGGCTGGAAGACCGAGCTGATCTCCTTCAACGAGTCGGACCTCGGCGGCTACAAGGACGCCCAGATGGCCATCAAGGGCAAGTCCAACGACCCGGCCCAGGGCGTCTACGCGCATCTGAAGTTCGAGGGCGGGGTGCACCGCGTCCAGCGCGTGCCGCAGACCGAATCCCAGGGCCGCATCCACACCTCGGCCGCCGGCGTGCTGGTGCTGCCCGAGGTCGACGAGCCCGAAGAGGTCGATATCCACCCGAACGACCTGAAGGTCGATGTCTACCGCTCCTCGGGACCGGGCGGCCAGTCGGTGAACACCACCGACTCCGCGGTGCGCCTCACCCACATCCCCACCGGCATCGTGGTGGCCATGCAGAACGAGAAGTCGCAGATCCAGAACCGCGAGGCCGCGATGCGCGTGCTGCGTTCGCGCCTGCTGGCCCACCAGCAGGCCATCATCGACGCGGAGAACTCCGACATCCGCAAGTCCCAGGTGCGCACCATGGACCGCTCCGAGCGCATCCGCACCTACAACTACCCGGAAAACCGGATCGCGGACCACCGCACCGGCTACAAGGCGTACAACCTCGACCACGTGATGAACGGCGAACTCGAGCCGCTGATCAACTCCTGCATCGAGATGGACGAGCAGCAGCGCCTTGACGCCATCGGCGGGGACAAGGGCTAGGCGCGGCAGGTGAGCGAACCGGTTTTCGGCAGGCCGCTGTCGCAGGTGCTCGGCGCGGCCACCGCCGCCCTTGAGGCGGCGAAAGTCCCCTCCCCGCGGGTGGACGCCGAGCTGCTGGCCGCGCACGTGCTGGGCATTTCCCGCGGCCGGCTCGCCTCGATGGTGATGATGGGGGAGTGCTTCACCGCAGGGGACGCCGAGGCGTACGCGCTGCTGGTCTCCAGGCGCGCCACCCGCATCCCGCTGCAGCACCTCACCGGGCTCGCCCACTTCCGCTACCTGGACCTGGCGGTGGGTCCGGGGGTGTTCGTGCCGCGCCCCGAGACCGAGGCGGTGGTCCAGCTGGCCATCGACTTTGCCTCCGGCCTGCAGCACCCGGTGCTGGTGGACCTGGGCACCGGATCCGGGGCCATCGCCGGGTCCCTGGCCCACGAGCTGGACGGTGCCCGCGTGCATGCGGTGGAGCTGTCCGACGACGCGTTCGGCTATGCGGCGCGGAACCTCGAACCGCTGGGCGTGCACCTGGTCAAGGGGGATTTGTCCGACGCGTTTGCCGAGCTCGACGGCACCTGTGACGTGGTCGTGTCCAACCCGCCCTACATCCCGGCCAATGCGGTCCCACGCGAGCCCGAGGCCCGCGACCACGACCCGGCCATGGCGCTGTACGGCGGCGGGGAGGACGGCATGGTCCTGCCGCGGGCAGCCGAGGCCTCCGCCGCACGGCTGCTGCGTCCCGGGGGCTTCTTCGTCATGGAGCACGCCGAGGTCCAGGCCGAGGCCATGGCGGCCATGTTTGCCGTCTCCGGGAACTGGGAGAAGATCGAGACCCACCTGGATCTGACCGGCAGGGACCGGGCCACCAGTGGTGTCCGCCGCTAACACCACCCGAAACATGGAAGAATGAATCACGTGACTTCACGTTTTGATGCCCGCGACAGCCAGGAACTAGAGACTGGACTCGAGGCCGCACGCGCCGCACTGGCCGAAAACCGGTGCATCGTGATGCCCACCGACACCGTCTACGGCATTGCCGCCGACGCCTTCTCCGCCCAGGCGGTCGCCACGCTGCTGGCCGCCAAGGGCCGCGGACGCAGCATGCCGCCACCGGTGCTGATCCCGCAGGCCGCGACGCTGGACGGACTGGCCGCCGACATCCCCCACTTCGCCCGCGAACTGGCCGCGCGGTTCTGGCCCGGTGCGCTGACCCTGATCCTGCATGCCCAGCCGTCGCTGACCTGGGACCTGGGTGAGACCCGGGGGACCGTCGCCCTTCGCGTGCCCGACGACGAAATCGCCCGCGACCTGCTCAAGCTCACCGGCCCGCTGGCCGTCTCCTCGGCCAACCGCACCGGCCAACCCGCCGCGGACACCGCCGAAGCGGCCTTCGACCAGCTCGGCGAAACCGTCGAGGTGTACCTCGAGGCCGGGCCCCGCCCGGCCACGGGTGAAGCGCTGGGCTCCACGATCATTGACTGCACGCTCACCCCGCCGCGGGTGGTGCGCGCCGGCGCGCTGGCGCTCGAGCTGCTGCGCGAGGTAGTCCCGGAACTGCTGGACGCCGACGGGCAGCCGGATCCGGCGACCGCCGCCGCGGATGCGCCCGAGGCTGGCCCCGCCGACGAGTCCGAAGCCCCCGAGGCCGGCACCGCCGAGGCCCCCAACGCGGCCACGGCAGCCGATTCCGAGGCACCTGCCGATTCCGGTGCTCCCCTGGACGCAACCGCGAAGCAGGCACCGCCCCGGGGCGAGGACGCGGCAGGGGAGTCCGCCCGCGCGTCATGAGAAGCTATCTCCTGCTGATCGGGATCACCTTCATGACCTCGTATCTGCTTACCCCGGTGCTCCGCGTCGTGGGCGTGCGTTTCATGCCCAAGGCCCCGGTGCGCGACCGCGACTTCCACCGGAATCCCACCCCCAAGCTCGGCGGGGTCGCCATCATCGGCGGCCTGTATCTCGGGATCCTGGTGGCCTCGCAGATTTCGTTCTTCGCCGGGATCTTCCGGTCGACAGAGTCGATCCAGGGCGTGCTGATCGCCCTGGGCATCATCCTGGTCATGGGGGTTTTTGACGACCTGTTGGACCTGCGCTGGTGGATCAAGCTCATCGGGCAGGTCGCGGTGGGCCTGGTGATCGTCAGGCACGGGATCCTGCTCAAGGCCCTGCCGGTGGGTTCCTTGCAGATCGAATCGCCGATGGTCCAGGTCGTGGTCACGGTGTTGATCATCGTGGGCACGATGAATGCCATCAACTTCGTCGACGGCCTGGACGGACTGGCCGCCGGCATCTCCGCCATCGGGGCGGCAACCTTCTTTGTATACAGCTACCTGCTGGCCACGCGCGTCAGCGCCGAGGACAACGCGAACTTCTCCGCCCTACTGTGTGCCGTGCTGCTGGGTGCCACGCTGGGCTTCCTGCCGCACAACTTCCAGCCGGCCTCCATCTTCATGGGGGAGACCGGGGTGCTGGCCATCGGGATGCTCTTTGCGGTGGCCACCCTGGCCGTGACCGGGGACGTGCTGGGGGAGGACGCCTTCCGCTTCCGCAACGTCCCGGCCTTCATGCCGGTGATTCTTCCGGTGGCGGTGATCGTGCTGCCGTACGTCGACCTGCTGCTCTCGGTGATCCGGCGAACCGCCAATCGCAGGTCCCCCTTCAGCGCGGACCGCGGGCACATCCACCACCGCCTGGTCGATCTGGGGCACAGCGCCCGCGCCGTGGTCATCATCCTTTACCTGTGGGCGTTGCTGGTCGCTTCCGGCGTCGTGGTCATCTCCCTGACCAACAGGAAAATCGCCATTCCCCTTTATGTTGCGGCCTTTGTTTGCGTGACGTTGGTCACCTGGTGGCCGTTGCTCAAGCGCGCCCGGGGCAGGGCCCCGGCGCCCGGAGAAAACTAGCCGACCCCGGGCTTGCGCCGGCCCGTCGACCGTCTGGTCGAGCCCCGTTCTATCTCGTGTAGAATTCAAGGGTCGCCCTCACCGGGGGACATCCCCCCATCAAGCCTCGATACCAGGCAGGCGCCCGCAGCAAGCGGGCCCTTCTGTATACAAGGGAACTGGAATTACATGATCAAGCCGGAACGCGGTTCCAAGGCCAGCGGTGCATTGGTTGCATCGTCGGCTCCGCGTTCCCCTTGGCTGGGGATCCTGAAGACCTGCGTCGCATACACCGTTGGTGTCGGCGCACTTGCGTCCCTCGCCGCGTGGCCGATCCTTGGCGCACGCGAGGCCAGTTCCCTGGCCTTCGGTTGCACCTTGATCGTTGTGTTCTTCGGCGTCAGCCTGCTGGTCGCCGAATGGGCCGGGCGCTATCGCAGCACCTGGGCGCTTCCGGCGTTCTTGTTCATGTACATTGCCAAGATCCTGGCAATGGGCTTCCTGGTGCTTTTCTCCGGGCTGCCCGATTGGGTGCTTGCGCCTTATTTCATGTGGGGAGCGCTGGGTTCCCTGGTGCTATGGCAGTTTGGCGAGATCCGGGCCTTCTCCCGGGCACGGCTTCCCATTTTCAATTCCGACGATCCATCGCCGACCCCATCCGCTGGAGGGGAAAATGGACAACCCTGAAACCAGTCCCGTCCAAGGGCCGAAACAGCCTCGTGTCCGCGAGTACGTCAACTACATTGTTGGCGGGCTCATCGCGTGGGGTTTGATAGGCTGGGGTTTGGATCTTTTGCTGGACACCCGCTGGATAGTTTTCCTCGGAGCGCTGCTTGGCGCAACCGCAGGAATGTTTCTGGCTCGCCACCATTTGCGGCATCGACGCCGCGGGTTTTCACCAGACGATGAGATCGACCAATAGAACTTCACACGGTGGGCGGCGCCTTGCGCCGAATCACCGATATTGCCCCACGACCGAAACTGCAGAGAGGACAGCGCGTTGACCGCGTTTGCGCTTCCGACGGCCACTGAACCTTATGTCCCGCCGTCGATTTCCGACACCCACCTTCCCGAGGTGCTGCCATGGTTAGCCGAGTACGGGACCGGTTTCGGCAAGCAGATGGTCATGATCATCCTCTCGATCATCTTGATCGTGTGGTTCTTCAAGTCGGCCATCAAGAACCCGAAGCTCGTTCCAGGCAAGGTACAGTTCCTGGCTGAAAGCGCCTACGGCTTCGTCCGTAACGGCATCGGCCGCGACATCATCGGCGAAAAGAACTTCGCCCAGTGGGTCCCGCTGTTGTTTGCGACCTTCTTCTTCGTCTTGCTGAACAACCTGTTCGGGGCCATCCCGTTCCTTCAGCTCCCGTCCTTCTCCCACGCCGGTGCAGCATACGCCATGGCCATCATCATCTATGGCACCTGGATCGCTGTCGGGGTGAAGAACCACGGTATCCGCTACTTCAAGCTGGCCGTCGTTCCCTCGGGCGTCCCGGGCTGGATCATGCCGCTGATGGTGCCGTTGGAAATCATTTCCAACTTCATCGTCCGCCCGTTGACCCACTCCTTGCGTCTGATGGCCACCATGCTTGCCGGCCACATGATCGTGATGCTGGCAGCCACCGGCGCCCGCCACCTGATCATGGTCCAGGAGTCCCTGGCCATGAACGCCATCGGCGTTGCGGTCATCGCGGGTTCGGTTGCGATGTACTTCCTCGAACTCTTGATCATGGTCCTGCAGGCGTTTGTCTTCGCCCTGTTGACCGCCATCTACATCCAGGGTGCCCTGGATGCAGACGCCCACTAATTCGGGCTCGCACCAAATAAACAAAGTTTTCCCCTTCATCAGGGAATGACCTCACAACCTGCCGACAAAGTGTCGGTATCTTGAAAGGAACGAAATGGAACTCCACGGCTCCCTTAACATGATCGGCTACGGCCTGGCTGCAATCGGCTCGGCCATCGGCGTGGGCATGATCTTCGCTGCCTACATCAACGGCGTTGCACGCCAGCCGGAAGCACAGCGCATCCTGCAGCCGATCGCCATGCTGGGCTTCGCCCTTGCAGAAGCACTGGCCATCCTGGGCTTGGTCTTCGCCTTCGTCGTCGGCGCCTAGTTCCCCTCGTAGTGGCCCTGCCACTGTCGCAGGCGCCATTGCAATTGGAACTTAAGAGATAAGGAAGAGTGAGAATGATCAGCAACGAATTGATCCTCGCTGCAGGTGCGGGCGCAAACCCGCTGCTTCCGAACCCGTGGGAAATTCTTGTCACTGCCGCAGGCTTCGCTGTCCTGTTGTTCATCGTGGTCAAGTACATTGCCCCGGCATTCGAGAAGTCCTACCAGGACCGTGTCACGGCCATCGAGGGTGGACTTGAGAAGGCAGAGGCCGCACAGGCCGAAGCCAACGCCACCCTGGAGCAGTACAAGGCACAGCTGCTGGAAGCACGCACCGAAGCCAACCGCATCCGTGAGGAAGCGCGCGAAGAAGGTGCACAGATCCTCGCGGATCTCAAGACCAAGGCCGCCGAAGAGTCCGCTCGCATCACCGAGCAGGCACATCGCCAGATCGAATCCGAGCGCGTCGCAGCAGTTACCTCGCTGCGTGCCGAGGTCGGCACCCTGGCAACCGCTTTGGCCAGCAAGATCGTCGACGACGCTCTTGAGAACGATGACCGCGCTTCCCGCGTGGTCGATAAGTTCCTGGCAGACCTGGAAAACCAGCAGAACGCAGGTGCATCGAACTAATGGCAGGTGTATCGAGCGAGTCACTGTCCGCGGCGCTGGCGTCGTTGGAAACCAAGCTTGCACACGCGTCCTTGGAATTGTCCGCCGAGTTATTTGGAACGGTTGACGTTCTGGATGGCAACGCAGGCCTGCGTCGCGCACTGACTGATCCGGCCCGTGGGGCCTCGGACAAGGCTGGCCTCGTGGCCAAGCTGTTGCACGGGAGGGTGTCGGCGGAAGCCGAAGCCACCGTCGCGTCTCTGGCATCCTCGCGTTGGAGCTCGGCACGAGACATTGGCGATGCATTGGAAACCCTGGCGGCAACTGTCGCCATCGTGGTGACCGAGCGTCAGGGCGGTTCCGCAGGACTGGAGAGGCTCGAAGAAGACCTCTTCGCGTTCATCCGTGTGGTTGGGTCCAGTCATGATCTGCAGCGTGCACTCGATGATTCCAAGGCATCGGACGAAGCCAAGGGCGCCTTGGCGCTCAAGCTGGTTCCGAACGCCTCGGACGCATCGGCACTGCTGATCCGCCAGGCCGTCGCTTCGCCGCGCGGGCTCAAGCCCGTTGCACTTCTGGAGCGCTTCGTGGAATTGGTGGCTAAACGCCAGGACCGCTGGATTGCCCAAGTGAGCGTCACCCGTGATCTCACGAGCGAGCAAACAGCGCGCCTGCAGGCAGGCCTGAACAACCTTTACGGCCGGGACTTGAAGATCAATGTCGAGATCGACCCGGCACTAGTTGGCGGCATCCGCATCAAGGTGGGTGACGAGGTTGTTGACGCAACCATCGCCACCCGCGTCGCGGATCTTCGCCGCCAGTTGGCAAGCTAGGCAGCCCCCCACCACAACGGGGGGCCTGCCTTGCAGGCCAGTCACCATAGACTGAATCAAATTTCGGTTGCCGCAAGGATCCATCGCGGCAATCACAACTTAGGAGAGCAGGGACTGCAGATGGCCGAATTGACCATCAACGCCGACGACGTCCGCAATGCCTTGAATGAGTTCGCAGCGTCCTACGAACCGGGCAAAGCTGAGCGCACCGAGGTCGGCCGCGTAACCACGGCAAGTGACGGCATCGCCAAGGTGGAGGGTCTTCCCTCCGTCATGGCCAATGAGCTGCTTCGCTTCGAAGACGGCACTCTGGGCCTGGCCCAGAACCTTGATACCCGCGATATCGGTGTTGTTGTCCTTGGCGACTTCACCGGCATTGCCGAAGGCCAGCGCGTTGAGCGCACCGGCGAGATCCTTTCGGTTCCGGTTGGCGACGCCTTCCTGGGCCGCGTGGTCGACCCGCTGGGCGAGCCGATCGATGACCTGGGTCCGATCGCGGCCTCCGGCCGTCGTGCCCTGGAAACCCAGGCCCCCGGCGTCACGCAGCGCAAGTCGGTTCACGAACCGCTGCAGACCGGCATGAAGGCCATCGACGCGATGATCCCGATTGGCCGTGGCCAGCGCCAGCTGATCATTGGTGACCGCCAGACCGGCAAGACGGCCCTGGCCGTGGACGCCATCATCAACCAGAAGGCCAACTGGGCTTCGGGTGACACCAACAAGCAGGTCCGCTGCATCTACGTGGCAATCGGTCAGAAGGCTTCGACCATTGCCGCAGTGCGCCAGACCCTTGCGGACAACGGCGCCCTGGAGTACACCACCATCGTGGCCTCCCCGGCATCCGACCCGGCTGGTTTCAAGTACCTGGCACCGTACGCCGGCTCGGCCATTGGCCAGCAGTGGATGTACGACGGCAAGCACGTTCTGATCGTCTTTGACGATCTGTCCAAGCAGGCCGAAGCCTACCGTGCCGTTTCCCTGTTGCTGCGCCGTCCGCCAGGACGCGAGGCCTACCCGGGTGACGTGTTCTACCTGCACTCCCGTCTGCTTGAGCGTTGTGCCAAGCTCTCCGACGAGCTCGGTGCCGGTTCGATGACCGGTCTGCCGATCATCGAGACCAAGGCAAACGACGTTTCGGCATTCATCCCGACCAACGTCATCTCGATCACCGATGGCCAGATCTTCCTGCAGTCGGACCTCTTCAACGCCAACCAGCGTCCGGCCGTCGACGTGGGTGTTTCGGTTTCCCGCGTGGGTGGCTCGGCCCAGGTCAAGGCCATGAAGAAGGTTTCCGGTACGTTGAAGCTGGAATTGGCCCAGTACCGCGACATGCAGGCCTTCGCCATGTTTGCCTCGGACCTGGATGCCGCTTCCAAGCAGCAGCTGACCCGTGGCGCGCGTTTGATGGAACTGCTCAAGCAGGGCCAGTACGCACCGTTCGCGGTCGAGGACCAGGTTGTTTCCATCTGGATGGGCACCAACGGCTACCTGGACGATGTCCCGGTTGAAGACGTTCGCCGCTTCGAGACCGAATTCCTCGCCCACCTGCGTCACCGCGCCAATGCGTTGACCGTGATTGCCGAAACCGGCAAGCTCGAGGACGAGACGGTCGAGACGCTCAAGTCGAACATCATCGACTTCAAGGCCGGCTTCTTTGGCCAGGGCGACGACAAGCTTGTCGCCGCCGGCAGCGAAGAATTCGACCCCTTGGCCGAGGGTTCCGTCGACCAGGAAAAGATCGTCAAGCAAAAGCGCTGACATCTCCTTTGAGTAGGGCTTGCCGCGCCACCACGTGTGGCGCGGCAGCCCCTGCAAAGGGATAAGGAAAGGACAAACATGGGAGCCCAGATTCGGGTCTACCGCCAGAAGATTGCATCGACGACGTCGATGGGCAAGATCTTCAAGGCGATGGAACTGATCGCCTCTTCCCGTATTGGCAAGGCACGTGCGCGTGTCTCGGCATCGCTGCCGTACGCCAATGCGATTACCCGTGCTGTTACTGCCGTCGCGTCACAGTCCGAGGTCGAACACCCACTGACCACCGAGCCGGAGTCAATCCGTCGCGCGGCAGTCTTGGTCATGACTTCGGACCGCGGACTCGCCGGGTCCTACTCCGCCAGCGTCTTGAAGCAGGCAGAGCACCTCGTTGAACTGCTCCATTCAGAAGGCAAGGACGTCAAGACCTATCTGGTCGGCCGCAAGGGCCAGGCGTACTTCGACTTCCGTGGACGGGAATACGCGCAGGTGTGGACCGGTGGAACCGACGCTCCGGAGTTTGAAACCGCACGCGAACTGCGCGAGGTCCTGCTGAAGGACTTCGCCGACGAGTTTGAAGCTGGTGGCGTGGACGAGATCCACGTTGTTTTCACCCAGTTCAAGTCGATGGTCGTTCAGGAGCCGACGGTCATTCGTTTGCTGCCGCTTGAGGTTGTCGAGGGGGAGTCCGAGACTCCCGCCGACGAGCTGCTGCCGCTCTACGAATACGAGCCGGAACCGGAGCAGGTGCTGGACGCACTGCTCCCGCGCTACATCGAGTCACGTATCTTCAACGCCATGTTGCAGGCCGCCGCTTCCGAGCTGGCAGCACGCCAACGTGCCATGAAGTCCGCTGGCGACAACGCCAACGAACTGATCAAGAAGTACACGCGTCTTCGTAACAACGCCCGCCAGGCCGAGGTTACCCAGGAACTTTCCGAAATCGTTGCCGGCGCTGACGCGCTGAACGGCTAACGGGACTTTCCTACCAACACTTACATCCACGCCATCTACACAAGTGAAGTGAGAGAGATGACTGCCCAACTTAACGAGCAGGGTACCGCTGCTTCGACCGGTGCAACCGGTCGCATTGCACGCGTTATCGGCCCGGTTGTCGACGTTGAATTCCCCGCCGACTCCTTGCCTGCAATTTACAACGCTCTTTCCGCTGAGATTACCCTCAACGGCGAGACCAAGACCATCACCTTTGAAACCAGCCAGCACCTCGGTGACTCAATGGTTCGCGCGATCTCCCTGCAGGCCACCGACGGACTTGTCCGCGGTACCTCGGTGGTCGACTCGGGTGCCCCGATTTCCGTACCCGTCGGCGATGTCGTCAAGGGCCACATCTTCAACGTCCTGGGCGAGCCCCTCGACGTGGAAGCCTCGGAACTCGAGATCACCGAGCGCTGGCCGATCCACCGCAAGGCTCCGAGCTTCGCGAGCCTTGAAGGCTCGACCGAAATGCTCGAAACCGGCATCAAGTCGATCGACCTTTTGACCCCTTACATCAAGGGCGGCAAGATTGGTCTGTTCGGCGGCGCCGGTGTTGGCAAGACGGTTCTGATCCAGGAAATGATCACCCGTGTGGCCCGCAACTTCGGTGGTACCTCGGTATTCGCCGGTGTTGGCGAGCGCACCCGTGAAGGTAACGACCTCTGGGTCGAAATGGAAGAAGCAAACGTTCTGAAGGACACCGCCTTGGTGTTCGGCCAGATGGATGAGCCGCCAGGCACGCGTCTGCGCGTGGCACTGTCGGCGCTGACCATGGCGGAGTACTTCCGCGATGTGCAGAACCAGGACGTGCTGCTCTTCATTGACAACATCTTCCGCTTCACCCAGGCCGGTTCCGAGGTGTCGACCCTGCTGGGCCGCATGCCTTCGGCCGTGGGTTACCAGCCGAACCTTGCCGACGAGATGGGTCTCCTCCAGGAGCGCATCACCTCGACCAAGGGCCGTTCGATTACCTCGATGCAGGCCGTTTACGTGCCCGCCGATGACTACACCGACCCGGCACCGGCAGCGACCTTCGCCCACTTGGACGCGACCACGGAACTTTCCCGTGAAATCGCTTCCCGTGGCCTGTACCCGGCCATCGATCCGCTGACCTCCACGTCGCGAATCCTTGACCCGCAGTACGTCGGCCAGGCTCACTACGAGACCGCGGTTCGCGTCAAGCAGATCCTTCAGAAGAACAAGGAACTGCAGGACATCATCGCGATCCTCGGCATCGACGAGCTCGGCGAAGAAGACAAGATTGTCGTGGCACGCGCCCGTCGCATCCAGCAGTTCCTTTCGCAGAACACCTACACCGCAAAGCAGTTCACCGGTGTCGAGGGTTCGACGGTTGCCATCAAGGACACCATCGAGGGCTTCAACGCGATCTGCAACGGCGATGTGGACCACATTGCCGAACAGGCCTTCTTCAACATCGGCGGCATGGACGACGTTGAGCGCCAGTGGGCCGACATCCAGAAGTCGACCCGCTAGTCATGGCCGAACTCCAAGTCGAAATCGTTGCAGCCGACCACTTCGTGTGGTCGGGTGCGGCGAAACTGGTCAAGGGACGCACCAGCAATGGCGAGATCGGGATCCTTCCCGGCCACGTGCCTATGCTGGCCGTCCTGGCTGCCGGGGATCTGGAAATCGTTCCGGTCTCCGGGTCACGGTTCTCGGTCCAGGTTGATGGCGGGTTCTTCTCCGTTGACGCCGACCGCGTGGTGATCGTAGCGGACAACGCCGTCATGGCCGACTCCGTCCCGGCGGGAACTCGATAGTCCTGCCTTGAACGAACTCGGCATTCCTGTACTCATCGTGTTGGCAGCCCTGCTGCTTGTGGTGATGTTCTTGGGTGCCATGGGAGTGCGCCGCATTCAGTTGCGGCGCACTCTTGGCACTTTCGACGCTTCCATCTGCACGTCCTCCGGGAAGTGGATGATGGCGATTGCGCGTTATGCTCCTGGAGAGCTTGAGTTTCTCAAGCTCTTTTCGGTCTCCCCAATACCGGTGCATCGATTCCAACGGTCCTCCATCCAGCTCAAGGGCTGGAGAAGGCCCGAGGAAGAGGAAAAGCACCTGGTGCAGCCCGGAAGCGTCATCGTGATGATGAGCTATGAAGGCCGAGACGTCTTGATTGCCATGGATTACCAGACCTACAACGGCCTTTCGGCCTGGTTGGAGGCCGGCCCCGTTGCGGGTGTCGGCACCTGGCGGCAAGACTGATCAAGCAAGACAAAAGCCTGGGGCGGGATGAATAAATCATCCCGCCCCAGGCTTTTGTTTTCTTTTAGCGTTTCCGCCTATCCGATCGGCTCCGCTATGCGGGCCGGGTACGGAAGGGCGGGAAGTTCAAAGAGTCTGTGAAGTCCTTTAGAGACCGACCACACCGGTGGCCTGCGGCCCCTTGGCGCCCTGTCCAACTTCGAATTCCACGCGCTGGTTCTCTTCCAGCGTGCGGAAACCGTTGGTCTGGATTTCCGAGTAGTGCACGAAAACGTCAGCCTCGGCGCCATCGGGAGTGATGAAGCCGAATCCCTTTTCGGCGTTAAACCACTTCACGGTTCCCTGAGCCATGTATATCTCCTCATTTAGTGCGAAAATCTGGCCGCTGCACCGTGCAACGGCCATGGGTGGTACTCAAGTGAGAAGATCACTGGCGTGGGTTTAACCCCGCCGCAGTCACTTCACACCCGCAGCACTGCTTTGGCGGGTATGACTAACCAACACAAAGACTGAGTCAAGCATCACACAATGGTGTGACTTGGGTCAATACCTTGGGCGCAGATGGCAAGCAAAGACTTCATATGGGCGCGCGCGGATCGGACCCGTGATAGGGCCCGCCGGCGGGGAACGGTGCCGTCGCTCCGGGGGAGGTGCTGGTGCTGCAGGGCTCCGGCCTGCGGGCACGCCGGGTGCGGCAGCGGGCCGAACCCCGGCAACCACCGGGCCGGGGATCGATGCCGCGGGCCGGTGGATGCCTTGTGGTGAAGGGGTGGACCGTCAGAGCAGGTACTTGCCGTTGCGGATGACCTGCTGCAGCCCCAGGTCCGCGTCCAAGACCAGCAGGTCCGCCGCAAAACCCTGGTGAAGCCGACCTGCCTCGTCGATCAGGCCCAGCACGCTCGCCGGCACCTTGGTGGCGGAAACGAGGGCGTCGCGCAGATCCACCCCGGCGGCCACCGTGAAGCGCAGGATGTCAAGCATGCTGGCGGTACCCCCGGCCAGCGATCCGTTCGAGGCCAGGCGGGCTTCCCCGTTGGACACCATGACTTCTGCCGGGCCCAGCTCGTAGGTGCCGTCCGCCAGCCCGGTGGCTGCCATCGAGTCGGTGACCAGCGCGATGGACTCGGCCCCCACCAGGTTGAACATGGTGCGGACCATGTCCGGGTCGAGGTGCACGCCGTCGGCGATGAGCTCGACGATGATCTTGCCCTGGGCCGCCATTTCCAGGCAGGCAGCGACCGGACCGGGTGCCCGGTGGTGCATCGGCGGCATCCCGTTGAACAGGTGGGTGACGGTGGGGCGCTCGGTGAAGCCGTCGACCCCGGCGCTGGCCAGTTCCTCGCGGGCCAGCGACAGCGAGGCGGCGGTGGTCGACGCATCGGCATCGGTGTGTCCCAGGGACGGGACAACTCCCTGGGACACCAACTGCTCGAGCAGCGCGTCGGCCCCGGGAAGTTCCGGCGCGTAGGTCATGGTGCGCAGCTGGCCGGCCGAGGCATCGATCAACGCGTCGACGAAGTCCGGTTCCGGGTCGGAGAGGAATGCCGGGTCCTGGGCGCCGCAGCGCACGGTGGACAGGAACGGCCCCTCCGCATGGATCCCGGCGATGTCCCCGCGCTGGGCGAACTCGGACAGCACGGTGGCGGAGGCCAGCATGTCGGCGCGCGAGGCGGTGACCAGCGATGCCAAGAATGAGGTGGTGCCCGAGCGGTGCAGGTGCTCGATGGCGGTGGCGATCTTCTCGCGGTCCCCGGAGGGGAAATCGCCGCCGGCTGCGCCGTGGCAATGCAGGTCGATCAGGCCGGGGATGATGATGGTTCCCTCGGGGCTTTCACGCAGCTCAAAGGCGCCGGCTTCGTCGAAGAAGGAGAACTCGCGCACATCGCCGGCGAACGCAATCCGGTTGCCCTCCACGGCGATGATGCCCTTGGTGATGTCCCTGCCGGGGGACACCAGTCGTCCGGTCAATGCGTAACGGTCGGGTGAGTCGGTGGAAGTCATGGACCCATTCTAGGTCCGAGCGCCCGCGTACCGAGTTAGCCGCGGCACAAGGTTGCGCCGCCCGCCTGTCCGGCCGGGCCAAGCCGGGCCGGCGCCGCCGAGGGATGTGCTCCCGAAGGCGCTGCAATGCGGTGCCGCAAGGGCCCTAGAAGAGCCGCGCTGCCACGTCGTCGACGCCGCGCATCGCGTCGTAGTCCAACACCAGGCAATCGATCCCGCGGTCGGTGGCCAGCGTGCGGGCCTGCGGCTTGATCTTCTGGGCGGCGAAGATGCCGCGCACCGGCTTGAGCAGCGGGTCGCGGTTGAGCAGCTCGAGGTAGCGGGTGAGTTGCTCCACGCCGTCGATGTCGCCGTTGCGCTTGAGCTCGATGGCCACGGTGGCGCCGTCGGCGTCGCGGGCCAGGATGTCCACCGGTCCGATGGCGGTCATGTACTCGCGGCGGATCAGCGTGTAGCCGGCGCCGACGGTCTCGATCTGGTCGGCCAGCAGGCGCTGCAGGTCGGCCTCGGCCCCGTCCTTGATCAGCCCGGGATCCGTGCCGAGGTTGTGCTCGGTGTCGTGGATGATCTCCTTGATGTGGACCACCAGGCGGTCATCGGACTTCTGGTGGGCGACGTGCCAGAGTTCGATGTCTCCCTCGGCGGCCTGTTCCTCGTCGGGCTCGACGACCCGCATCACCGCCGGAGGGCTCATCCAGTTCAGCGGCTTGTAGCTGCCGCCGTCGGAATGCACCAGCACCGAGCCGTCGGCCTTGACCATCAACAGACGGGTCGCCAGGGGGAGATGGGCCCGAAGGCGGCCCTCGTAATCAACTGAACACTTGGCAATCACTAAACGCACAACAGGCACTCTACCGGGTTTCGCCGTGGCCCCGGGCCCGGCCGTGGCGGGCCGCGGGTGCGCCGCGGGCACGGCCCGCCACGGAACTGGGGCAGAATTGGACCATGGCCCGCTCGAATCGACCTTCTCGTTCCTCCACGCCCGCACCCCGTTCCGGCCGGGTCAACAAGTGGACCCGCCCCGAGGCAGCGGGCGACGACGCGTGGCTGGAAAAGGCGCGCTACGGGGTCCAGCGGCTGCAGGACGCGCCGGACGGGCAATGGCACGTGCGGCGGATTTCGGCCGTCGGAGCCTCCAAGACCTACAAGTGCCCGGGGTGCGGGCGCTTCATCTCCCCGGGGACCGAGCACCTGGTGGCGTGGAGGGCGGACCACTGGTCCGGCGACGACGCCTCGGCCGCGGCGCGGCGCCACTGGCACCCCAAGTGCTGGGAATCACGCTCCTACCGGTACTAGCCCGGTGATCCGCCGCCGGCGGCCGTCGGGGTCCGGAAGGCCCTATCGGTTGTCCTGCCGGGCGATGAAGACCTCGCGCAGGATCAGCATGATCGCCGCGGCCGCGGGAATCGCCATCAGCGCGCCGATGACCCCCAGCAGCGAGCCGCCGGCGATCACCGAGATCACTGCCACCGCGCCGGGGACCGAGACGGCCTTCTGCATCACGCGCGGGGAGATGAAGTACGCCTCGATCTGCAGGTACCCGAAGTAGCAGATCGCGTAGATGGCGGTGGTCTGCCACCCCAGGGTCAGCGAAATCAGGGACACCAGGATTCCGGCGATCACCGCGCCGACCAGCGGGATGAACGCCAGCATGGCAACGAGCAGGGTCAGCAGGGCGGCAAAGGGCACCCCGAGGATGCTCATCAGGACCAGGGCGACGGTGGCGTTCAGCACCGCCACGAACGCCTGGCCCATGACGTAGTTGCCCACCGACCGGGTGATGGTGTCGCCCAGCTCCTCGACCCGTGCCCGGCGCGAGCGCGGGGCCATGCGGTAGAAGAAGGACTTCATCGCCGGCAGTGAGGCCAGGAAATAGATGGCAAGCACCAACACGATCAGCACGCCGAACACGCCCTGGGCGATGACGCTGCCCACGCCCAGCACTCCGCCGAAGATCCCGCCAACGGCCCCGGCGTCGGAGAAGAACTTCCCGATCTCCTCGCTGATCCGGTCCGAGACGTGGTACTGCGCGTCGAGACTGACAAAAAGCTCGGACTTCAGGAAGTCGTCGACGATCCGCGGTGCGCGCTCGATGAATTGGGCCGTCTGCTCGGTGAGCGTGGGGATGATGCTGCCGATGAACCCGGCGGCCAAGCCCAGCAGCGCCAGCATCGTCACCAGCACCCCGATGGTGCGCGAGGTCCCGTGCGACACCAGGAAGCGCACAACCGGGTCCAGCCCCAGGGCAATGAACAGGGCGATGGCGATCCAGATGACCAGCGAGCCCACGTTGGTCAGCAGGAAGAAGCCCAGCAGGGCCAGTCCCACGCCGACCGTGAACAGGAACCCGAAGGCGATCGGGTTGGCGGCCGGGGAAACATCCGCGCCCGGTAGGCCCGTGCCTGCCTCGTGCTTCGGCTCGGGAGGGAAGCCGAAGTTCGCCGGCGGCTTGATCCGGGCATCGAGCGTCTGCTGGGCGGTGCCCAGCAGCCGGCGCCACCACTGCCGCGGGCCCGCCAGCGGTGCCGGAAGCCGGGTGTCGTCCCGGGAAACTTCCCCGGTGCCCGGAGCTCCAGGAGATTGAGGTCCGTCGGCTCCGGGCACGGTCCCCTGGCCGCCGGTTGCCTCCGGAGGCACTGCGTCGTCCCCGTCTTGAGTAGTCACAACCCCGAGCTTAATACCCGGGGCGGGTTCTTGTCGGCATTGGGCCCCCGATGTCGGATGCGGCAAATGGTGGCCGATGCCTCACCGGTGCGCAGCGTGGTGCTACCCACATCAAGGAACCCGGATGCGGTACAACTCGTTAGACTTATGGCGTGCCACCCTGAGTCCATGACGCGGGGCGGCAGCCCGAGGCCGAATCTCGACTCCCCATCCGTTAGGTGTAATTGTGCGAAAGATCTTATCAGCGATCGCTATCATTCTTGGGCTTGCAGCCCTGGTGGTGGGGATCGGCCAGCGTACCGTCTGGGCTCCGCCCGAGACGCTGACCGCCCACCTTGCCGAAGCCCCCGCGGCGGCACCGGTGACGTTGCTCGAATCCGGTATCGGAACCGTTGCCGGGCACCCCACGGAGATCACCATCAAGGCCGAGGGCAAGTTCAGTGCCTCGCTGGTGCGTTCCGCCGATGCCCAGGCGTGGGTCGGCAAGGCCGCACACACCACCATCTCCGGCATCAACACCGCTGACACCGTTCTTGAATCCACGTCGGAAACCGGCGAGGCCGAGGTCCCGAATCCGGCCGGCGCGGACCTGTTCCAGGCGACCGAGAACGCCGACAAGACCATGACCTACCGCTGGACGGACCCCGACGAGGGCTCCTGGACGCTGCTGCTCGCAGCCGACGGCAAGGCCGCGGCGCCCACCGACATCTCGGTGACCTGGCCCGGCGACACCGCCACCCCGTACTCCATGCCGCTGATCATCATCGGTTCCCTGCTTCTGGTCGCCGGGATTGCGCTGGCCGCCGTGCGCACCACGCCGCGCGGGGGCTCCACCGGCGGAGGACGCCGCGCCGCCGAGCGTGCCGGTGCCCCGCAGACCGGTTCGCTCCCGACCACGCCCCCGGTGAAGAACGGACCGAACACCGTGGCCAAGGTCGTTGCGACCGCCTCGATCCTGGCCCTGGCGCTGGTTCCCTCCGTGCCGGCGCTGGCTGCAAGTCCGTCGTCCTCCCCGGCCGACGGCACAGCCCAGGACACCGAGAAGGTCTTCCCGGTGGTGCTGCAGGCCCAGCTCGAGCGGATCCTTTCCGAGGTTTCCAGCTCCGTGGCCAAGGCCGACAAGTCGAAGAACGCCAAGGACCTCGATGATCGCACCACCGGCACCCTGAAGACGCTGCGCAGCCAGAACTACAAGCTGCGCAACGACAAGGTCAAGCTCGACGGCCCCTCGGCCATCGACACCACCGTCATCCGCTCGGCCGCCGTGCCGACCGACGACGGTGCCCACTTCCCGCGTTCGCTGATGGTTGTCACCGCGAAGGACTCCGCCGCCTCCACCATCCCCACCGCCATCACGCTGACCCAGGCGGGGCCGCGGGACGACTACAAGGTCGCCTTCGCCACCCCGATGCTGCCCGGTTCGACGTTCCCCGGGATCGCCGTGGGGGACCAGTCCGTGAAGCTGCTCAAGGACAACGCCGAGGGCCTGGAAATGACCCCGAAGTCGGCACTTGAGCGCCTGGCCGGGCTCATGGACAACGAGAAGTCCAAGGATGCGGACAAGTTCGCCAAGAACGCGTTCCTGACGCTCAACGCCAAGGACCAGAACGCGCTGGTCAAGGCCAACAAGGACGCCAAGATCACCTTCAAGCGCCAGGTGAACGCCAAGGACACCGTCGTGTTGGCCACCCCGGACGGCGGGGCGCTGGTCTCGGGCAACTTCACCGCCACGACCACCGCGAAGCCCAAGGAAACCGGCGGCACCATCGGCCTGGACGACACCACCGCCACGATCGTGGACGCGAAGGAAACCAAGAAGGGCATCGAGATCACCTACGGCGAGCCGATGCTCATCTACATCCCGGCCGCCGACTCCAAGGACAAGGTCTCGGTGGTCGCTGCCGAGGTCATCACCAAGGGCGCGAAACTGCTGAAGTAGCCAAAAGCCCCCTTCGGCGGGGGAGTGCGGGGACCTGTCGGTCCCTCCACGCAGGGCGCGGTGCCACCGGCACGGGGTAACGGATCCCGTGGCCGGCGGCACCGCGCTTTTTTGCGTGCCGGCGTCCGATGCCCCGGATCGCCGGGCGCGGCCCGGCCGCGGGCCGCCCCGGCCCAGTGAACCGGGACGCGGGAACCGGTGGGGGCGCCTTAGGAGAACACGGCGATGCCGTAGACGGCAAAGAGCACCAGGTGCGCGGCCCCGTGCATCGCGGTGACCTGCCTGGCCGCAAAGGTCGTCACCGACAGCAGCAACGTCACGCCCAGCAGCATGAGGTTGACGGGGGTTTCGGCCAGCACGACCGATTGGCCGGTGAGCAGGCCGATGACCAGGACCGCGGGAATGGTCAGGCCGACCGTGGAAACCAGGGCCCCGTGGCAGAGGTTGCCGACCCGCTGGATCTCCCCGTTCAGGGCAGCGCGCACCGAGGTGATCGACTCGGGCAGGAAGACGACCATGGCGATGAGGATGCCCGAGAGCGCCACCGGCGCACCGACCCGGCCCAGGCCGTCGTCCAGCAGCGTGGCCATGGCGTGCGAGAGCAGCACGATCGGCAGCACCGTGACGACAAGCAGGCCCAGCCGCAGCCCGATCTCGGTGCGGTGCTCGGCCATGACAGCGGTGATGGCTTGGCGCTCCGCCGTGGGGTCCGCGGCGGCGGGGGAGTCGGCGGCCGGGGCCACACGCGGATCCACTTCCCGGAAGTCATCGGCCTGCCGGCCCATCTGCCGGACCAGGAAGAAGCCGTAGAGGGCCAGGGCCAGCACGATGATCGGGATTTGCTGCCCCCGGGTGTAGGCGCCGGCCTTCCCGATCAGTGCCGGCAGCGCGAAGGCCAGCGAGGACAGCACGATAATCATCCCCAGGTAGGCGGAGGTGCCGGTGCGGTTGTGCCCCAGCCCGCCGTGCTTGAGGCCCCCGGCCAGCAGGGACAACCCGATCACGGCGTTGAGGATGATCATCGACACCGCCATCACCGAGTCCCGGGCGATGGTGGCGTGCTCGCCGGGCCCGAGCATCACCGCGGAAATGAGCACCACCTCGATCAGCACGATCGACAGCGTCAGGACCAGGGACCCGTAGGGATCGCCCAGCCGGCGGGCCAGGTGTTCGGCCTCGTGGACCACCCCGAAGGCGCACAGCAGGATGACGCCGATGACCAGGACCAGCGCACCGATAAGCAGCGGTGCGGAAACGGGTGGCTCCAGCAGGGGGCCGGCCGGGAGCAGGCCGAGGACGGCGCCCCAGCCGACGGCGAGGCGCGCGATGGCGCGGCGCGTGAGGATGGAGCGTGCAGTGGGGGAAACCACGGAATGGACCCTATTCCACGGGGCCGTCCCCGTGTTCGACCGATCGAACGGGCCGTCCCGTCCGCAACTGGGCTGCCACGCTGCCGTTGGGATGTGCCTGGATGCAGGGATCGGTGCAGCGGGAGATTTCCAATCACTAGGATAGGCCACCGGCGCGGCCCGGGTGGATTTGGCGTGACCTGCACCCTCCGCGCCCTCCGCGCGGGTCCCCGGAGGCGTCCCGGTATCGTCCCGCGCGGCCGCCCCCGGCAGCCGCCGCGCCGGTGTGCTTGTCAGCGGGAAGCGGACGGGTTTTCCACCCGGGCACGAAGCGGCCTAAAGTAGAGGAATGACCACCAGCATGCCTGAACCCACTGCACCCTCTTCGCGCGGCGCCATTGATCTGGCAGCCTTCAAGACGCCCCACCCGGAGCCGGTCAACGGCACGGCGGACGCCGGGGCCCCCACCTGGGTGCGCTCCGTCAACCAGGAACTCTTCCCGGAAATCGTTGCGCTCTCGCAACAGGTTCCGGTGATCGTCTCGCTGGGCAGCCCGCGGTCCCCGGCCTCGGTCCAGCTCGATGCAACACTCGCCTCGCTGGTCGACGCGAAGGGCGGAACGCTCGCGCTGGCCACCGTGGACGCGGAGGCCGAGGCCGCCATCGCCCAGGCCTTCCAGGTCACACAGGTGCCCGCGGTCATCGCGCTGGTCAACGGCCAGCCGGTGCCGCTGTTCCAGGGCAGCGCCGACGTCCAACAGATCCAGTCGCTGATCGAGGAATTGCTGGGCCTGGGTGTCCAGCACGGCGTCGCCGGGACCATCGCGCCGCTGGGCACCACCGCTGCCGCAACCGCGCCGGCCCCGCTGCCCCCGCTGCACCAGGCGGCGCTGGACGCCATCGAATCCGGCGACCTGCCGGCGGCGGAAAACGCCTACAAGCAGGCGCTGAACGAGAAGCCCAACGACAACGACGCGGCCATCGGCCTGAACCAGGTGCGCCTGCTGATGCGCACCCAGGACAAGGACCTGGCCGCGGTGCGTGCCGCAGGGGCTGCGAACCCCGACGACCTGGCCGCGCAGCTGGACGTTGCCGACATGGACCTCATTGGCGGGCACGTCGAGGACGCCTTCTCCCGGCTGGTGGGCTTCATCGGCCGACACGCGGGCGACGAGAAGGAGGCCGCCCGGGCCCGCTTGGTCGAGCTGTACTCGGTGGTCGGGGTGGCCGACGAGCGCGTGGTTGCCTCGCGCCAGAAGCTGGCCCGCGTCCTGTTCTAGGATCCCTCGCCGAACCGGTCCCGCGCGCTGCCACACGCGGACCCGGCGGGCGGGAACCAGGGAGTGTCTTTCGCGAACCCGTCCGGGTCCGCGCAGGGCACTCCCTTTCGCGTCCCGCCAGCCGGCAGGGCCGCGGGCCCCGGCGGGCGAAATTCCCGGCGCGTCATCCCCGGGGACGGCACGTTCGGCGGGATTAGTCCGCAGGGATGACGGCAAAACCACGTGGCGACTGCTAATTTCGATGGCATGAGCAACTCCACTGCGGAACCCGGCACCCCGGCCCTGTCGATCCGATCGCTGGGCAAGCGCTTCGGCGACAAGGTCGCGGTCAACGGCATCTCCCTCGACGTCCCCGCCGGGTCGTTCTTCGGCCTGGTCGGGCCCAACGGCGCCGGCAAGACCACCACGCTGTCCATGGCCACCGGGTTGCTGCGCCCCGACGCCGGCCAGGCCTGGCTGGCCGGCATCGACGTCTGGGCCGAACCGCTGAGGGCCAAGGCCGCCATGGGCGTGCTGGCCGACGGGGTGCGGCTCTTCGACCGGCTCTCCGGACGCCAGCTGGTCACCTACTCCGGTCTGCTGCGCGGCATGGACCGCGACACGGTCGCCGAACGCACCGAGGACCTGCTGCGCGTGCTGGACCTTGAAGACGCCGGGGCCAAGCTGGTCGTGGACTACTCCGCGGGCATGACCAAGAAGATCGCCCTGGCAACCGCGTTGATCCACTCCCCGCGGGTGCTGGTGCTCGACGAGCCCTTCGAGGCCGTGGACCCGGTCTCCGCGGCCAACATCCGCGAGATCCTTGCCGACTACGTCGCCCACGGCGGCACCGTCATCGTCTCCTCGCACGTCATGGACCTGGTCCAGCGCATGTGCAGCCACGTGGCGGTCATTGCCGAGGGCAACCTGCTGGCCGCCGGCACCGTGGATGCGGTGCGCGGCGGCGTCTCCCTGGAGGAACGCTTCGTGCAATTGGTTGGCGGGCGCGGGAACAGCGAGGGGCTCTCATGGTTGCACACCTGATGAGGTTGAAGCTGGCGCTGCTGCGCAACTCCTTCCGGCGCAGCCCCTGGCAGCTGGTGGGCGTGTGCATCGGCGGCCTCTACGGACTGGGCATGGTCGTCTTCGCCGTCACCGGCACGGCCCTGCTGGCCGACGCGGACGCCGCACTGGCCAACACCATCCTGGTCTGCGCGGCGTCGTTGGTCACCCTGGGCTGGGCGATCGTCCCCTTGGTCGCCTTCGGCGTCGATTTGACCCTGGACCCGGCACGCTTCACCACCTTCACGATCTCCCGGCCCAGGCTGGCGACGGGCCTGCTGCTCTCGGGCTTCATCGGCGTCCCGGGGCTGCTGACGCTGCTGCTGCTCGGCGGCCAGTTCCTGGCCTGGCGCCGCGATCCGCCGGCCCTGCTCGCGGCGCTGGCCGGCGGCGTGGCCGGCGCCTTGATGTGCCTGGCCCTGGCGCGGCTGACCACCACCTCGATGGCCCGGCTGACCGGATCGCGGCGCTTCCGCGACGTCGCCGGGATCATCGCGATCATCCCGCTGATCCTGCTGGGCCCGATCATCGGCACCGCGGCCGAGGGCATCGAATCGGTGCTGGACTGGCTGCCGCGCCTGGCCACGGTGCTGGGCTTCACCCCGCTGGGCGTCTTCGCGGCCCTTCCCGGGGACCTGGCCGCCGGGGCCTGGGGGCTGGGCGCGGCGCGCCTGGTCCTGGGACTGGCGTACCTGGGCGCGGTGCTCTGGGCGTGGGAACGCGGGCTGCACAAGTCCATGGAAAACCCGCTGGCACCGCACACCGGCTCCAAGCCCGTGGGGATGGGCGCCTTCGGCATCTTCCCCGCCACCCCGCGCGGCGCGGTGGCCGCCCGCGCCCTGACCTACTGGCTCAAGGACCCCCGCTACGCCGCCTCCATCGTGGTCGTCCCGCTGATGCCGGTGCTGATCTGGTTCACCTCCACCAACTCCGGGAACCCGCAGCTGATGCTGGTGCTGGGGCCGCTGCTGGGGATCCTGATGGCGTTCGCAATCTCCGCCGACGTCTCCTACGACTCCACCGCGTTCTCGCTGCACGTGCTCACCGGGGTGCGCGGGGTGGACGACCGGGCCGGGCGCGTGCTGGCCTGCGCCGTGTTCGCGCTGCCGGTGACGCTGCTGGCCGCCATCCTGCCGCCGGTGTTCCTGGGCCGCACGGACCTGCTGCCGGCGATCCTGGGCATCTCGCTGTGCGGGCTGCTGTCCGGGTTCGGCGTGGCCTCGGTGGCCTCGGCACGCTTCACCTACGCGGTCCCGCTGCCGGGGGAGAGCCCGTTCAAGACGCCCCCGGGCGCCGGGGCGCGGATGGCCGTGGTGCAATTGGCGACGTTCGCGATCATGTCCGTGCTGCTGCTGCCGGCCCTGGGGCTGCTGGTGGCCCAGGTCCTCACGCACCACGCGATCTTCGGCTGGCTCGCCCTGGCGGTGGGCGTGGTGGAGGGCGCGGTGTTGCTGGTGGCCGGAATCCGCCTCGGCGGGCGCTGGCTCGACGCCCGGGCCCCGGAGCTGATGCAGGCGGTCGCGGCAAACCGCTGATGTGCCCCACGCGATGCGCAGCGGACCGTCGGGTTCGACCGAGCCGGGGGATTGGCTTGTTAGACTGGAGGACATGAGCATGCCCCTAGATCCGTTCCGCAATGATCCCCGCACCACCTCCGGCGGCGGTGCCACCACCATCGAGCGCACCGAAGTGGCCCAGGAGGTCGAGGCCGGGGACCACGAACGCTTTGCGCACTATGTGCGCAAGGAAAAGATCATGGAGTCGGCGCTCTCCGGGGACCCCGTGATCGCCCTGTGCGGGAAGGTCTGGATTCCGGGCCGCGACCCGCAGAAGTTCCCCGTGTGCCCCGAGTGCAAGGAAATCTACGAGGGCCTCACCGGCGGCGGCGACAAGGGCAAGAAGTAGCCCCTTCCACGCAACACGTCTTGACCCGAACCCGCCCGGGCGCGCCGGCACGCGCCCTGGCAGGGAAGATTTTTAGCGCCGTGGAGGTGTATGCATGACCGATACCTTGTTCTCACTTGCAGACAAGCTGCCCATGGAGGACCGGCTTCCTCCCGCCTACCCGGAACGGGCGGCCTGGGGCACCGGACCGAAGCTGCGTGCGTGGCAGGCCGAGGCGCTGGACAAGTACTTCACCGACAACCCGCGCGACTTCATGGCCGTGGCAACGCCCGGCGCCGGCAAGACCACCTTCGCGCTGCGCCTGGCCAAGGTGCTGGTCGATGCGAAGACCATCAACCGCATCATCGTGGTCGCCCCCACCGACCACCTCAAGAAGCAGTGGGCCGACGCCGCCGGGCGCGTGGGCCTGGCCCTTGACCCGAACTTCAAGAACTCCGACGGCCGCCACGGCGCGGACTACATCGGCGTCGTGGTCACCTACGCGCAGGTCGCCTCCAAGCCGATGCTGCACCGGGCCAAGGTCGAGGCGGCCCGCACCCTGGTGATCCTCGACGAGATCCACCACGGCGGCGACGCCCTGTCCTGGGGAGAGGGCATCCGCGAGGCCTTCGAGCCCGCGACCCGCCGCCTGGCGCTGACCGGCACCCCGTTCCGCTCCGACACCGCCGCGATCCCCTTCGTCGAATACGCCGAGGGTCCCGACGGCATCCGCCGCTCGAAGGCCGACTACACCTACGGCTACGGCCAGGCGCTGCGCGACCACGTGGTGCGCCCGGTGCTGTTCATGGCCTACTCCGGGAACATGCGCTGGAAGACCAGCGGCGGCGAGGAGATGGAGGCCCAGCTCGGCGAGGGCTTCACCAAGGACATCACCGCCCACGCCTGGCGCACGGCGCTGGATGCGGCCGGCGACTGGATCCCCTCGGTGCTCCAGGCCGCCGACAAGCGCCTGACCCAGGTCCGCCGCACCGTCCCCGACGCCGGCGCCCTGGTGATCGCCACCGACCACGAGGACGCGCGCGGCTACGCCGAGCAGCTGGAGAAGATCTGCGGCGAGAAGGTCACCGTGATCCTCTCCGACGACGCCGGCGCCTCGAAGAAGATCGACGAGTTCTCCGCCGGGGACTCGCGCTGGATGGTAGCGGTGCGCATGGTGTCCGAGGGCGTGGACGTGCCCCGGCTCTGCGTGGGCGTCTACGCCACCTCGACCTCCACCCCGCTGTTCTTCGCCCAGGCCATCGGCCGCTACGTGCGAAGCCGCAAGCGCGGGGAGGTCGCCTCGATCTTCCTGCCCTCGGTGCCGGTGCTCATGGCGCTGGCCAACGAGATGGAGACCGAGCGCGACCACGCCCTGGACCGACCCGAGAAGCACTTCCAGGACCCGGACTACAACCCCGAGGACGAGCTGGTCGCCGCGGCCAACCGCGAGGAGAAGGCCAGCGACGAGCTGAACAAGCAGAAGTTCGAGGCGCTGAACTCCAACGCCTCCTTCGACCGGGTGCTCTTCGACGGCGGCGAGTTCGGCACCGGCGGCGCCGTGGGCTCCGAGGAGGAACAGGACTTCCTGGGCATCCCGGGGCTGCTGGACGCCGACCAGGTGGGAGTGCTGCTGCGCCAGCGCCAGGCCGAGCAGGTCTCGCGGCGCAAGGTGCGCAAGGCGCACGAGGAAAGCGCCGAGGCCCCGGTCATGGACCACCGGGCGCTGATGGAGATGCGCTCGACGCTGTCCAAGAACGTCTCGGCGTGGAGTGCGCGCACCGGGACCCCGCACGGGGTCATCCACACGAAGCTGCGCGAGGCCTGCGGCGGGCCCGCGGTGGCCCAGGCCAACGCCGAGCAGTTGCAGATGCGGTTGGACAAGCTGCAGGGCTGGTTCATCGGCAAGAAGTAGCCGCCCGCCTCCCCGCCGCCGTGCGGGGACGGCGGCGCGGGGAACGACGAAGGCGCGGTGCCTGGCCGGGGAGCAGTCCACATCCCGGGCAGGCACCGCGCCTCCTTGCGCAGGGGGCCGGTCAGCCGAGGGTCAGCACGGTCACGCCCGCGGCCCGCAGCTGCTCGAAGACCGCTTCGTTGTTCTGCGGGTGCACCGCGGCGGTGAGCGGGGCGATGACGGTGGTCTCGAAACCCTGGGTGCGGGCGTCCAGCGCCGTGGCCCGCACGCAGTGGTCGGTGGCGATCCCCGCCACGTCCAGGGAGGTGATGCCCCGCTCGCGCAGCCAGTCGCCCAGCAGCGGCCCGGATTCGTCCTCCACCGCCGCGCCCTCGAGGGCCATCCGGCCCTCGAAACCGGAATAGGCCGCGGTGAAGCGGCCCTTGCGGAACGCCGCGTCCAGGTGGGCCGTGGCCGGGGCGAGGTTGGGGTGCAACGCCGCACCGGGAGTCTGGGCCACGCAGTGCACGGGCCAGGAGTCGATGTAGTCGGGGGCCTCGGAAAAGTGGCTTCCCGGGTCGATGTGCCAGTCCTGGGTGGCGACGAGCACCGCGTAGCTCTCGTGCCGCGCGGCCACCAGCTCGGCGATGGCCGTTGCCACCGCGGCCCCGCCGGCCACGGCCAGCGGGCCGCCCTCGCAGAAGTCGTTCTGCACATCGACGATGATCAGGGCACGCGTCGAGGCGTTTTCCGGTGTGCTGCTTGGTTCGCTCATGGTGTGCTTCTCCTCGTGGTCAGTTTTCGTCGATGAAACGTGTGGGGATGACCGGTTCGCCGCGCTGCAGCCGCCGCGAGCTGCCGGGCATCTCCAGGATCGAGTCGCGGTGGCGCTTCGCCGCGCGGCGCACCCCGGCGGCGCCGGTGAATGCCTCATCGACTTCCCCGTGTGAGACAAACTGTGTCAGCAGGGCGCGGTCGTCGGCATCGGTTGCGGGCACCTCGCCCACGCCGATGAGTTCCCCGGTGGCCCGGCCGCGCTCGTTGAGCCGGCGCACCGCGTACTTGCGCCCGCCCACCGAGACCTTGTTCTTCGCGGCCTTGGCCACGTCGACGTAGTTTCCGGCGTCGTCGTGGCGCGAGACCAGCTTGTAGACCATCGAGGCGGTCGGGTGTCCGGAGCCGGTGACCAGCGAGGTGCCCACCCCGTACGCGTCCACCGGGGCGGAGCCGAGGGCGGCGATGGCGTATTCGTCGAGGTCGGAGGTGACCATGATGCGGGTGTTCTCGTTGCCCAGGTCATCGAGCAGCACGCGGACCCAGCGGGCCTGTTCGACCAGGTCCCCGGAATCCAGCCGCACGGCGCCCAGGCCCGGGCCGGCGACCTCGACGGCGGTGCGGACGCCCTGCTCGACGTCGTAGGTGTCGACCAGCAGCGTGGTGTCGGCCCCCATGGAGGCGACCTGGGCCTCGAAGGCGGCGCGCTCGTTGTCGTGCAGCAGCGTGAAGGAGTGGGCGGCGGTGCCCACGGTCTTGATCCCGTAGCGGTGTCCGGCCTCGAGGTTGGAGGTCGAGTCGAACCCGGCGATGATCGCCGCGCGGGCCGCGGCGACGGCGGATTCCTCGTGGGTGCGCCGCGAACCCATCTCGATGCACGGGCGGGTGCCGGCCGAGGCGATCATGCGCGAGGCGGCGGAGGCGATCGCCGAGTCGTGGTTCAGCGCCGAAAGGATGAAGGTCTCCAGCACGCAGGCCTCGGCGAACGTCGACTCGACGATCATCACCGGCGAGTAGGGGAAGTAGATTTCCCCCTCGGCGTAGCCGTGGATGTTTCCGCTGAACGTGAAGTCCGCCAGGTACTTGATGGTCGCGGCGTCCACGACCTTGGTGTCGGAGAGGAAACGCAGCTGCTCGTCGCCGAAGCGGAACTCCTTGATGCCCTCCAGGATGCGGCCGGTGCCGGCCAGCACGCCGTAGCGCCGGCCCTCGGGCAGGCGGCGGGCGAAGGCCTCGAAGACGCTGGGGCGGTGTGCGGCACCGGAGTGCAGGGAGGCCTGCAGCATCGTCAATTCGTAGTGGTCGGTAAACAGTGAGGTGGGCTGCTGCCACATGGCCGTTGGGCTCCTCGCGATGGGTATCGGGGGTGATGAAAGCGTGTTCGGGCGGTTCGCACCGGCGTCGGGAGCCTGGGCGCCGGGGCCCGTCCCGCCGCAGGTGGCGGCGGATTGGGCCGGCAACGGCGGTGCAAACGTTAGTAGATACTCTAGACCCGGCATCGACCCGTTGCCGCCTTCGGACCGGCCCGGCGCGCTCCGGGGTGCGTGGGGCTTGCCGCCCGGGGCATGCGGGGGGCAGGGCCCGGCACACGCGGGCACCGGCCCGGTTCGCTTCGGTGGCGCACCGTCGTAGAATGGGAGGTATGCCAACCATGACTGCGATGCCCGATGTGCTTGAGCACGTGGAGCAGGCACAAGCACACGAACTTGACCAGCCCTACATCCTGATCATCTGGAACGACCCGGTCAACCTGATGAGCTACGTCAGCTACGTCTTCCGCTCCTACTTCGGGTACCCCGAGGCCAAGGCCGAGAAGCTGATGATGCAGGTCCACCGGGAGGGACGCAGCGTCGTCGCCACCGGGAACCGCGAAAAGATCGAGGCCGACGTGTCCGCGATGCATGGCTTCGGCCTGTGGGCCACCCTGTCGAAGGCGGACGCAGCCTAACCGTGGCACGAGCATTCAAGAGCACCCTGCGCGGTTTTTCCGCCTCCCTGGAAGCCGCCGAGCGCAAGTTGCTCCGCGGCCTGTTTCAGGACGTCATCACCCTGCTTGAGCCCCAGCGCGCCGCGGACGAGGATCCGCTGTGGGCCATGGTCGGGCTGGACCCCCACGCGCACCGCGCGGACTTCGCGCCCCCGAGCGACCCCGCCACCAAGCGCCTGCTGCCGGACGCGGATCCGGAGGACGCGGCCGCGTCGCTGGAATTCCGCAGGCTCTCCGAGCGCGGGATCCGCGAACGCAAGATCGGGGCGCTGCGCGAGGCGGCCCTGCTGATGGAATCCGGAACCATCCTGCTGTCCGACGAGACCGCCCCGCGCTTCGCCGCCGCGGTCAACGACGTGCGCCTGGTGCTGGCGCAGCGGCTGGGCCTGGCGAGCGAGGAAGACGCCGAGCGGATCCACGCGCAGGACGATTGGTCGAAGGCCGAATCCGTCGACGAATACCTGGCACTGGTCTACAACTTCGTCACCTGGCTGCAGGAATCCCTGATGCAGGCCATGCTCAAGTCCTTGTGAGCTGGGATACAGTGTGTCGCGCGTGCTGGCCGTTCGCGCGCAAAACCACGTAGGCTTCGTACACCATGACAAGTGTGTCCTCCAGCGATAAGCGACCATCCGAGCGGCCCCGGGCAAACGCCCCGTTGGGGATCTTCGACTCCGGGGTCGGCGGCCTGACCGTTTCACGCGCCATCATTGACCAGCTTCCCGGGGAATCGACGATGTACGTCGGGGACACCGCGAACTCGCCCTACGGCCCGCTTCCCATTGCCGAGGTCCGCGCCAATGCGCTGGGGGTGATGGACGAACTGGTCGACGCCGGGGTCAAGCTGCTGGTCATCGCCTGCAACTCCGCCTCCGCCGCGGTGCTGCGCGACGCCCGCGAACGCTACACCGCCCGCTACGGCATCCCGGTGGTCGAGGTCATCCAGCCCGCGGTCCGCCGCGCCGTCTCCGCCACCCGCAACGGCAGGATCGGGGTCATCGGCACCCTGGCCACGGTCGGCTCGCGCGCCTACGAGGACGCCTTCGCCGCGGCCCCGCACTACTCCATCACCTCGGTGGCCTGCCCGCGCTTCGTCGAATTCGTCGAAAACGGCATCACCACCGGCAAGGAGCTGATGGACACCGCCGAGGAATACCTGGCGCCGCTCAAGGCCGCCGGCGTGGACACGCTGGTGCTGGGCTGCACGCACTACCCGCTGCTCACCGGGGTGATCTCCTACGTCATGGGCGAGGACGTCACCCTCGTCTCCAGCGCCGAGGAGACCGCGAAGGACGTCTACCGCGCGCTGGTGGGCCACGACCTGGCGCGCACCGCCGACGCGGACCCCACCCACCAGTTCCTCGCCACCGGCGATGCGGCAAGTTTTGAGATCCTGGCCCGGCGCTTCCTGGGGCCCGAGGTCCTCGCGGTCGAGCAGGTCCAGAACGTGGCCGCCCACTACCCGACCGGCTCCATTGCGATGGTTACCCCGCAGATGGTGGCCCTTTCGAAAGCGAGTGCCTCATGAAGCTGACCATCATCGGCTGCACCGGCTCGTTCCCCGGCCCGGGGTCGCCCGCCTCCTGCTACCTGGTCACCGCGTTCGACGGGACACGCGACTGGAAGATCCTGCTGGACCTCGGCTCCGGCGCGCTGGGCGTGCTGCAGCGCTACGTCGACATCAAGGACCTGGACGGGATCTTCATCTCCCACCTGCACCCGGACCACTGCATGGACCTGTGCGGCATGCACGTGGCGATCCGCTGGGACCCCAACGGCTGGGGCCGCGAGCGGATGCTGGTGCACGGCCCGGCGGCCACCGCCGATAGGATGGCCACCGCCTACGGGCTGCCGCTGGAGGAGGGCATGCACCCGGACTACGACTTCCGGCACTGGAAATCCCGCCAACCGGTGAAGGTCGGCCCGTTCTCCATCACCCCCTACCCGGTGCTGCACCCGATCGAGGAGTCCTACGCGCTGCGCGTGGAGGCCACCGAACCGGTCGCCGACGGGTCGCTGCAAACCAGCGTGCTGACCTATTCGGGCGACACCGATTCCTGCCCCGAACTCATCGAGGCGGCGCAGGGAGCTGACATGTTCCTCTGCGAGGCCGCCTTCGAGGAAGGTCGCGACGACGCGATCACCGGCGTGCACCTGACCGGCAAGCGGGCCGGCCAGGCCGCCACCGACGCCGGGGTCGAGCGCCTGCTGCTGACCCACATCCCGGTGTGGACCGACATCAACACCGTGGTCAACGAGGCCAAGGAGACCTACGACGGCGGGATCGCCGTGGCGGTCTCCGGGGTCACCTACGGGGTGTTCTCCGGTTCGCAGCTGGGCACCCCGAAGTCGCTGCCCACCGCGCCGGTGTCCATCGTGCGCTCGGCGCCGAACCGCGAGTGGCCCGGGACCAAGGCCAGGAACCCGCGCAGGTAGCCGCGAGGCAGCGGGCGCGCTTCCGCTGCCGCGGGCGTGCCCGGCCCCGGCCACGCGCCGACTAGACTTGAAGCCATGACTTCAGCATCCACCACAGCAGCAGTGCGCGCCGACGGGCGCGGCGTCGACCAACTCCGTGAGATCACCATTACCCGTGGCTGGTCCAAGCAGGCCGAGGGCTCGGCCCTGATCGAATTCGGCAACACCAAGGTGCTGTGCACCGCCTCCTTCACCGAGGGCGTGCCGCGCTGGCTCAAGGGCCAGGGCACCGGCTGGGTCACCGCCGAGTACGCGATGCTGCCGCGGGCCACCAACACCCGCAACGGCCGCGAGTCGGTCAAGGGCAAGATCGGCGGGCGCACCCACGAGATCTCCCGGCTGATCGGCCGCTCGCTGCGCGCCGTCATCGACACCAAGGCGCTGGGCGAGAACACCATCGTGCTGGACTGCGACGTGCTCCAGGCCGACGGCGGCACCCGCACCGCGGCGATCACCGGCGCCTACGTCGCGCTGGCCGAGGCCATCGAATGGGCCCGGGCCAACAACCTGGTGAAGAAGAACGCGATCGTGCTCACCGACTCGGTGGCCGCGATCTCCGTGGGCATCATCGACGGGGTCCCGATGCTGGATCTTCCCTACGAGGAGGACGTGCGCGCCGAGACCGACATGAACGTCGTGGTCACCGGCACCGGCGACTTCGTCGAGGTGCAGGGCACCGCCGAGGGCGTGCCGTTCAAGCGCGCCGAACTCGACTCCCTGCTTGACCTCGCCCTGGTGGGCACCACGGAGCTGACCCGCATCCAGTCCGAAACCCTGGGGCTCTGAGCATGGGCACCACCCCGCGTTTGGTGCTGGCCACGCACAACCAGGGCAAGCTGCGCGAACTGCGCGAGCTGCTGCGCGGGCAGGTACCCGGGCTGGACGTGGACACCCAGGTCGTCGATGCCGGGGCCGTCGGTGCCCCGGATGTCGTTGAGGACCAGGTGACCTTTCAGGGCAACGCCCTGCTCAAGGCCCGCGCGGTGTGCGAGGCCACCGGCCTGGTCGCCATCGCGGACGACTCCGGGCTGGCTGTCGACGTGCTCGGCGGGGCCCCGGGGATCTTCTCGGCGCGCTGGTCCGGGAGGCACGGCGACGACGAGGCCAACATCGACCTGCTGCTGGCCCAGCTCGGCGACATCGCCGAGGAGCACCGCGGCGCCTCCTTCGTGTGCGCCGCGGCCCTGGCGACCCCGGGCGGCCATGTCGCCGTGGAGCTGGGGCACCTGGCCGGCACGCTGCTGCACGAACGCCGCGGGAACGGCGGCTTCGGCTACGACCCGATCCTGCAGCCCGAGGGCTATGGGATCTCCGTGGCGGAGCTGACGGCTGGGGAAAAGAACGCGATCAGCCACCGCGGGCGCGCGTTCCGCGGCCTGCTGCCGCAGATCGTCAAGGCGCTGGCGGACCAGGACGCCGCGTAGGCTCCGGATCGCCGGCGGCACGACCCCCCAAGGGGCGGACCTCGTTCGGCCACGTGCCGCTGGGAGGGCCGCCCCTGGCGGTGCCCGGCCCCCGATCGAACGGTGCGGCCCGGCCGTCCCGGGCCGGCGGCGGCCCGGCGCCTAGAGTGGAAGCAAGACAAACCTACCGAGAATGAACGGAGCAAGAGTGGACACCTTTATCAAGGGGCCATCAAAGCGCGATGTTGCGGGCATGAAGGCGGCCTTCGCACTGGTTGGGAGCACGGAGGTGGTGTCCGTCCTGTTCAAGAATGCGCGTTACGGCAACTTCCTGGTCACCGGGGCCGCGCACCTGACCGTGCTCGACGACCTGATGGTCGGCGGGCTGAACGCAGCGGCCGCGGCGAAGGCGGCCAAGTCCGCGGACGGCGAGCCGCTGCGGCAGCGCCAGCCGGACTCGGACGTGCGCGCCTTCCCGGCGGTTTTCGAGGGGGACTTCGACCCGACGCCGATTGCCGTGAACCAAGTGGCGCACGGCGACCTGGTGGTCGCTTCGTTCACGCAGGCACCCTACGGCGACTTCGTGGTCACGGGCGTGGCCACCGCGGCCGAGGGCGATGCCGACTACCTCATGGTCGGGCCGTGGATCCTGCACTCCGCCGACGGACCCGCACCGCGGTTGAACGAAGTGGAGCTGGTGGCCGCTGCCGGCGACCACATCGCGCCGGTCCCGCCGCGCCGCGGACAGGTGGACTTCGAGTAGTCGCCTCGACTCCTCGCCGCTGCACAGTGAACGACCCTGCACGTTGATCCGATTCCGGATCGAACGGGCAGGGTCGTTGTCATTGGGCCCAGAAGAGTCGCGGGTTGGGGGTGCGCCAGTAGGTGTTGCGCCGCGGTTTTTGTTCGGGGTCCATGAACTTGGGCAGGATGACGGAGAAGAGCCCGTCGTCGTCGCGCACGACATCGATGAGCCCGGTGTGCCTGGCATGGTGGTGCCCCGAACAGAAGGGCCGCCCATCGTTGATCCTGGTGGTTCCGCCATTTGCCCAATCGTCGTCATGATCGATCTCGCAATGCTCCGGTGGCACGGTGCAGCCGGGCATGATGCAGCCGCCGTAGATCCCTAGGATGATTTCGCGCATGTAGTCGGGGAAGAAACGTTCCTCCTGGCCGAGGTCCAGGATCCGGGACTTGCCGCCCATGACCGCTGGCACGACCCCGCCGTTGCACAGGCCCTGGCGCAGTTCCGCCGGGGTGAGCTGCTGGCCGCGGGAGGTGATGCCGTGGGTGTCGGCCAGTCCGCGAAGCTCGTCCAGGGTGGCGATGACCAGTGTCTTGGGGGAGGGCAGGCCGATGGTCTTCTTCCCGGTGCGTGGTTGGCCCGCGGCCCGGATGAGGTTCAGCAGTCCCTGCAGGTGTCGTTGGGGCGGGGTGAGTCCGTCGCCTCCATAGGCGGTGGAGTTCATGGTTCCCGGATCGAATAGCCCGTTCCGGGTGCCCGCGTCGGCTCCGTTGGCTTCGGTTCCGTTGCCGTTGCCGTTTGCGGTGAACAGGCTGCCGAGGTTGTCCGGGCCATGGGGATCCAGCGAGAGTTCCCGGATGGCGGCCGGGTCGGTGAGCGGGGCGCCGGTGGCGGGGTCGGTGAGGAAATCGGGGAACCCGGCACCCGGGGCGGCATTCTCGGCGGAAGCTGCATCGGCATCGGCATCGGTGCCGGTGCCGGTGGAGGCCAGGGCCTGGGCGAGCAGCCCGTCGCGGTCCCCGGCCTTCGTCCTGGGGTTGTCGGTGCTGGCGCACAGGGCCAGCAGGGCCTCGGTGTCCCGGGGCAGGGTGCGCAGCAGGAATTCGCCGAGCCCGCCGGTGGTCCCGCGGTAGAAGAGCCCGGTCCGGGTGCGCAGCACCTCTTCCGGAAGGTCCCCGGGTCCCTGCTCGAGGGTGGCTTGGATCCCGGCCAGCAGCTTCGCGGTGGTGCGGGGATCCTGGGTGCGCACGGATTCGGCGACCTGGTCCTCGAGCGTCCCCGCCAGGGTGGCGGCTTCGGGATGCCGGTCGATGCTGGGGGTGAGAGCCTCGAGCTTGCGGGCGGCGGCCCCGATCTGGCCGGGGTCGGCGGTCCCGTCGGCCAGGTCCCCTGCCAACACCGGGAACCTCGGCGGGGTTGGAGTGCCGTTGAGATCGGTGCCGGGCAGCAGCCGGTCGATGGACCTGACCCGTTCGCGGGCCTCGAAGAAGGAAATGTGCAGGAAGCCGGACAGGAAAGCGGTGATGTCCTTGAAGACCGGCCGCCCGGTCGGGACCGTGGCCGGATCCGCCGGAAGCACCGCGCTGCCCGCGAGGTATCCGGCAGGGTCCCGGTGGATCGCGTCGAGGTCGTCGAAGGTGGCCTCGGGAAGCTCGTGGACCAGGGTGCGCCGGGCCGTCTCGGCGGCCAGCAGCCGGGCGTGGGCGGCGGTGCGGTGCCCGTCTTCGGCCGCACGGGCGAACAGGGCGGCATGGACCGGGGAACTGGTGTGCGCGGCGACGCGCCGGGACAAATCGCGGGCCAGGGCCTGGACCTCGAGCAGGGCACGCAGTTCATCGTCCGGCGACACGTGGTGTCCCGGGTCGCCGCGGGTGCCCGCGATGAGGCTGATGAACCGGTCGGTTTCCATGTCCACCAGCATGCTCCGGCCCGGGGTGCCTTGGGGCCGGAACCGGGAATCTGTGGATAACTATTTTTTCTAATGGCCGGAAATCCGGGCAGCCCGGCGTGTGGGGCCGAGGCCGGGGCCGATGTGGGGCGTGGGTCAGGCGTCGCGGCCGTCCCGCGGGCCGAACACCGTCAGCGCCTCGGCGTCGCTCGCGGCCGAACGGATGAAGAACTCTGCCCATTTCCGGCGGCCCGGGTACGTCGAACCCGCGACCACCTGGGCGATGGTCTCCTCGACGTCGATGATGCTCCTGTGCAGGGACACGGCGCCGTCGCGCAGCAGCGCCCAGTTGCCGCCCGCCCGGCCGTAGGGCATGCCCACGCTGCCGGGGTTGATCACCAGGCGGCAGTCCACCAGCCGCACGAAGGGCATGTGCGTGTGCCCGCAGACCACGGTCCGGACCTCCTCGGGCAGCTCGGCGAAGGCCTCGGCCCAGCGTTCCAGCCGGGTGTCCACCAACACGACCTCCTCGTCGTCGCGCGGGGTCCCGTGGCAGAACACCACGGGGCCGAAGCCCTCCAGCTCGAGGGTGACCGGATGCGGCAGCTGCTCCAGCATCGTGACGTGCTTCGGGCCCAGCTGCGCGGCCGCCCAGGGAACGACGTCGTCGGGAACCTCGATCGAAGCGCCCCGGGCAACGGCCGCCAGCTCGCGGTCGGCATTGCCGCGCACCAGCACGGCCCGCTGCCCCAGGGCCGCCAGCCGGTCCAGGACCTCGACGGGTTGTGGCCCGGCGGCGTGGTCCCCGGTGACGACGATGAGGTCGGCGGCCGCCACCGCGGGCTCGGCCAGGATCGCCTCGAGCACCGGCAGCACCCCGTGGATGTCGGACAGGACGGCGGCGCTTCGAATCATGCCCCGAGTATGCCCGTCCCGCGGGACGGGAACAAGGGCAGCGGGCGATGCGGCGGCTAGAGGCCGGGGTCGTCCACTTCGCGGGTGGTCCTGGTGACCCCATCGACCTCGCCCCGTCCGCCGACGGTCCGTCGCGTGGAGACGGTCCGGCGGCGGCGGAACGTGAAGACCAGTCCGAGCACAAAGACCAGGACCCCGGCACCCATGAGCAGGTTTCCGACCAGCGGAACGTCCAGCCAGCCCACTTCGACGTTCAGTGCGAAGCGAAGGACCGCACCAAGGACAAAAAGAAATACTCCGGCACCGATACTCATAATCATTCCGCCTTCCCGGGCGACCTGGCACCAACGAATGTCTTGAACCGTGCTTCCAGCGTACTCATTTTCGCCTGTCATGGCACCCATTGGGGATGCCGCACTAGGCGTCGAGCAGCTGGCGCAGCACGTATTGCAGGATGCCGCCGTGGCGGTAGTACGCCTCCTCGGCCGGGGTGTCGATGCGCACTGCCATGGTGATCTCGCGGGTGGCACCGCCATCGGATTCCACGGAGACCTGGACCTCGTCGGGCAGCTTCTCGGTGCCCGCCAGCCCGGCGATCGAGTAGACCTCCTCGCCGGTCAGGCCGAGGGACTCGGCGGTTTCCCCGTCGCGGAACTGCAGCGGAAGCACGCCCATGCCGATCAGGTTGGAGCGGTGGATCCGCTCGTAGGAGGTGGCCAGCACGGCCTTGACCCCCAGCAGCAGCGTGCCCTTGGCGGCCCAGTCGCGCGAGGAACCGGAGCCGTAGTCGGACCCGGCCAGCACCACCAGCGGGGTGCCCTCGGCCAGGTACGCGGCCGAGGCGTCGAAGATGCTGGTGGTCTCGGTGCCCGGCAGGTGCCGGGTGAAGCCGCCCTCGACGCCCGGGACCAGCTTGTTGCGCAGCCGCACGTTGGCGAAGGTGCCGCGGATCATCACATGGTGGTTGCCGCGCCGCGAGCCGTAGGAGTTGAAGTCCGCCGGGGCCACGCCCTTGGACAGCAGGTACTCCCCGGCGGGGGAGTCCTTGCGGATCGCACCGGCCGGGGAGATGTGGTCGGTGGTGACCGAATCGCCGAGGTTCACCAGCACCCGGGCGCCGGAGATGTCCTTGATGGGTTCGGGCACCGGGCCCACCCCGTCGAAGTACGGCGGGGACTGAACGTAGGTGGAGGTCTCGTCCCAGGCGAATTGGTCGCCCTCGGGGATGTGCATCGAGCGCCAGTTTTCGTCCCCGTGGTAGACGTCCGCGTACCCCTTAGTGAACATCGAGGCCTCGAGGTTGGCGTCGACCACGGCCTTGATTTCCGCGCTCGTGGGCCAGATGTCCCGCAGGTACACCGGGTTGCCCTCGGTGTCCTCGCCGAGGGAATCGTTGAGCAGGTCCACGTGCATCGAGCCGGCCAGCGCGTAGGCGATGACCAGCGGCGGGGAGGCCAGGAAGTTCATCTTCACCTCCCCGTGGATCCGGCCCTCAAAGTTCCTGTTGCCCGAGAGCACCGAGGCGACCGTCAGGTCGTGGGAGTTCACCGCCTCGCTGATTTCCGGGATCAGCGGGCCGGAGTTGCCGATGCAGGTGGTGCAGCCGTAGCCGACCAGGTTGAAGCCCAGCGTTTCCAGGTAGGGGGTCAGCCCGGAGCGGTTGTAGTAGTCGGTGACCACGCGGGAGCCCGGCGCCAGGGTGGTCTTGACCCATGGCTTGGAGCGCAGTCCCTTCTCGACCGCCTTTTTCGCCAGCAGCGCCGCCCCGAGCATCACGGTGGGATTGGAGGTGTTGGTGCAGGAGGTGATGGCCGCGATGACGACCGAGCCGTGGTCAAGGGTTTCGGAGTTGCCCCCGAGGTGGATCTTGGTGGGCTTGGACGGCCAGGTGATGGCCGGTTCCTCGTCGGCGTAGTTGTGCGGGGGATCGTCGCGTTCGATCCGGGTGCTGATCGCCACCGGGTCGCTGGCGGGGAAGGATTCGGCCGAGGCGTCGTCCAGCCCTCCGGCGATGGCTTCCTCGTGGGTGTCCCCGGCCAGCAGCCGGCGCACCGCGCCCTGGGCCGCGGCCAGCGGGATCCGGTCCTGCGGGCGCTTGGGCCCGGCCAGCGAGGGCACCACGGTGCCCAGGTCCAGTTCGACGACCTGGCTGAAGTCCGGCACGTGCTCCGGATCGTGCCACAGGCCCTGTTCCCTGGCGTAGGCCTCGACGAGCTTGACCTGGTGCTCCGCACGTCCGGTGAGCCGCAGGTAGTCAAGGGTCTCGGCGTCGATGGGGAACAGCGCGCCGGTGGAACCGTACTCGGGGGACATGTTCCCCAGCGTGGCGCGGGTGGCCAGCGGGACGTTGGCGACCCCGGGGCCGAAGAAGTCCACGAACTTGCCCACCACGCGGATCTTGCGCAACAGCTCCGCGACGGTGAGCACCAGGTCGGTGGCGGTGGTGCCCTCGGGCAGTTCGCCGGTGAGCTTGAGCCCGACGACCTGCGGGATCAGCAGGCTCATGGGCTGGCCGAGCATCGCGGCCTCGGCCTCGATGCCGCCCACGCCCCAGCCCAGCACGCCCAGGCCGTTGACCATCGGGGTGTGCGAGTCGGTGCCGACCAGGGTGTCGGGGTAGGCTGCGGTGCCGTCGGGTCCCTCGCGGGTGAACACCACGCGGGAGAGGTATTCGAGGTTGACCTGGTGGCAGATCCCGGTGTCCGGCGGGACCACCAGGAAGTCGTCGAAGGAGTGCTGGGCCCAGCGCAGCAGCTGGTAGCGCTCCTGGTTGCGCTGGAACTCGTAGTCGGCGTTGATGGAGAAGGCGTCGGAGCGGGCGAAGACGTCGGCGATCACCGAGTGGTCGATGACCAGCTCGGCCGGGATCAGCGGGTTGACCTTTTTCGCGTCCCCGCCCAGGGCGGTCATCGCGTCGCGCATGGCGACCAGGTCGACCACGCAGGGCACCCCGGTGAAGTCCTGCATCAGCACCCGCGCCGGGGTGTACTGGATTTCGCTTGCCGCCTCGGCGGCCGGGTCCCAGGAAGCCAGCGCATTGATCTGGTCCTTGGTGACCAGCCGTCCGTCCTCGTTGCGCAGCAGGTTTTCGAGCAGCACCTTGAGGCTGTAGGGCAGGCGTGCGGAGTTTTCGACGGCATCGATCCGGTGGATCTGGTAGCTTTGCCCGTCGACGTCAAGGGTTGAGCGGGAATTGAAGGAGTTGCTGGTCATGGAAGTGGGGTCCTCTCACATGGGGGTCCACCCGGGGGCAGCCGGCGGCTGGCGCGGCGGGTGCTGGTAAAACGGCAGGAAGCGGGGGCTTGGCGCGGTGCAGACCTCCGATCCGACATGCCGTGCCGCCGGGCGAAAGGCCGGCGGGTGCCCGGGCGCTCGGCCGGGTGTCAGCTCTTTTCAACCTACCGCCAGAACCCGCAATTGAACATGGCTGGGGTTCGCGTGCCGGATCGAGGCCGGGTGAGCGTGAATCCGGTGCTTGACCGCCGCATCCACGAAGGGCCATCCTTGGGCAAGAGGATTCGCCTTCCGGGATAAGAGGACGCATGAAGAAGTTTTCGCTCACTGCCATGGCCCGCACCCAGATGCAGCTTGCCGCGACGGCCTCCAGCGGGCGCAGTGCCAACACGGTTTTCGGCGGGCACGAGCACACGCTGCGCCAGACGGTGATCGGCCTGGCCGCGGGGACGGAACTGAAGGAACACATCAACCCCGGGGAGGCGACGATCATGGTGCTCAGCGGGCGGATCCGGTTGACCTCGGGCCAGGAGCACTGGGAGGGGCGGACCGGGGACCTGCTGGTGCTGCCGGCCGGGTATTCGCAGATCACCGCGCTGGAGGAATCGGGGTTGCTGCTGAACGTGGCCAAGATCGACCGGCTGGAAGCGGCCGGAAACGACTGAGCCTGGATTCGCGGGCCGCCTGCTTCCGCTGCCGGCATCCATCCACGGGCGCGGGTGGCCGTGGAAGACCGGCGCCATGAAGATGCTGCCCGACACCTGGTCGATTTCTCCCTTGGTCCGCCTTGATTTCACCGACCAGGCCGCCTGGGGGCGCCTGCTTGAGGCCGTGGGACGAGCGAGCGAGGAAGGGCTTGTGGCGAACCTGTCCATCGTCGACGATCCGGCATTCGACGGGGCGGCCCCGCAGCTGCTGCGCGCGGCCGTCGTTCCCAACCGGTTTGGCCCGATGGTTTTCTTCGCCGCCGACCGGCGCAGCCTGGCCGACCGCGGGTACCCGGTCTTGGTGATCGACCTGATGAAGGGGCGTCCGGAATTCCGGTGTGCCGCCTCGGAGTTGTGGGCGGTGGAGAACAACCTGAACATCGCCAACATGGATTGGGAGGATTTCGTGCGCGCTTCCGACGAGTCAGGGGTCTTTAGGGGATTCGCGTAGCCGTGCGACCAGGACCGCCACGGTTGTGTGTGTCCGCGCGCGTGAGGCCTTGGACACATTGGACCTGCGGGCCCGGCGGATTTCCAGCCCGTTAAGAGACACTGATGGGTAATGACTACTTTGATTGCGCTACAGGCCGCGACCGCCGATCCCTCCGGCGGAAGCCTGATCACGAGATTTGCCGACTGGGCCGTGCACCTGATGGAGGTCATCGGGGCGCCCGGTGCCGCGCTGGCCATCGCGCTGGAGAACCTCTTCCCGCCGCTGCCCTCCGAGGTCATCCTGCCGCTGGCCGGATTCACCGCCAGCCGCGGGTCCTTCTCGCTGTTCGAGGCGTTGCTGTGGACCACGATCGGGTCGATCTTCGGTGCCTACGCGCTGTACTGGGTGGGTCGGGCGCTGGGCCGGGCGCGCACCCGGGCGATCTTCGGCTGGCTGCCGCTGGTGGACCTGGACGACGTGGACAAGGTCGAGGGCTGGTTTGACCGCAACGGCTCCAAGGCCGTGTTCTTCGGCCGGATGATCCCGATCTTCCGCTCGCTGATCTCCATCCCCGCCGGCGTGACCAAGATGAACCAGGCCAAGTTCCTGGGCCTGACCGCGGCCGGGTCGCTGATCTGGAACTCCATCTTCGTGCTCTCCGGTTTCTACCTGGGCGAGAACTGGCACGTGGTGGAGGCCTACGCCGACGTCTTCCAGAAGCTCGTGATCGTGGTGGTCGCGGCGCTCATCGTGCTCTGGGCCGTGCTGAAGGTCCGCAAGTCGAGGGCGAAGAAGTCCGCGGCGCTGCAGGATGCGGACGCCGCCGAGTAGCCGCACCGCCCCACCGAGCCCCGGCCCGGTCGTATGTCCCTGGCACCCCGAAAGGAAAGCCAAGGACGTGCGGCCGGGCTTTTTGCGGCCCGGGGCGACGTGGCGTCCCCCCGGCGATGCGGTTGCCGCTGATTGCGGGGCTTTCCCGGTGACTGAAGGTCAACGTGTGGATGGCCCGACGGCAGTGGTCATCTTGTAGACCGCGGCCGACATTGATGTCGGTCATCTGCGGTAACCTTCAGGTAACCTCTTGCAGACTGCAACTTGGCCCAAAGCCTCCAAGGAGTACATCATGTTGAACCCGCTCGACCTCGACTCGAATTCGTCCCTGCAGGCAGGGAACCCGCTTGAGTTGGAGCCGCCGAAGCCTGTGGCCGAGGTAACGGTTCATGTTCCGGAGAAGGTCGGTGGCATGGTCCTGGTGGATGCCGACGCGCAGCAGAAGCACGCTGAGACTGCCAACAGCTTTCTTGACGACCTGCTGGCGGTCCCGCTCCAGAGCCCGGAGTTTCAGACCAAGTTGGCCCAGTTGACCCGGCTGGGCGAGGGCACGATGCAGCAGGCAAGCGGTGCGTCCAACCGCATGTTGAAGAGGCCGGCAGCCGCTCTTGCCGCGACTGGCGCGGACCCTGCATCGCGGACCGGCAGCACCTTGGTGGAACTGCGGCAGATCGTCACCGAGCTGGATCCCAAGCGCCACGACTTGACTGGAACGAAGCGTTTTCTGAAGTTCCTGCCCGGGGGTAGCGCTATGCAGCGATACTTCTTGAAGTACGAGTCGTCGCAAGAGCAACTCGACGCCATTACCAAGGCACTCAAGGGTGGGCAGGACGACCTTCGGCAGGACAACGCTGCCATTCAGACCGAACGCGATGCTCTCTGGGCTGCGATGGGGAAGTTGGCGAATTACGCCGTGCTCGCGAGCCACCTTGGAGACGGTTTGGAGCGGCGCATTGAAGAGCTGCGCAACGTTGGCAAAGCGGACGACGCCACAACCCTGGAGGCAGACGCCCTCTACTATGTCCGCCAGCGCCACCAAGACTTGTTGACCCAGATGGCGGTGTCCATCCAAGGGTATCTGGCTCTTGACGTGGTCAAGAAGAACAACTCGGAGCTGATCAAGGGCGTGGATCGGGCGCTCGACACCACTCTCTCAGCGCTGCGGGTCGCGGTGATAGTTGCGCAAGCCCTGGCTCAGCAAAAGATCGTTCTGGCGCAAATTGATGCCCTCAATTCGACCACGTCGGACTTGATTGTCTCGACCTCGGAACTCCTCCGTTCCCAGGGTGCTGCCATTCACAAGAATGCTGCCCGGGCAACAATCGACTCCACCAAGTTGCAGCAAGCATTCGACAACGTATTCCAGGCCATGGACGAGATCGACAGGTACAAGACGGAAGCAGCACAGTCCATGAAACAGACGGTGCAGGTTCTCGAGGGTCAAGTGGGTCGAGCGCGACGTCAGCTTGAGCGCAGTCACGCCACAGACGCAGCCACTACGCACACACAGAGGGGCTAACGATGTCTCGCATCACTGCAGGAAATATCTTCAGGGTAGTGCTTGCATTCGTTTTCTGGCTTTTCGTCGCTTTTTACGTGCTCGTGATCGGAATTGGCGCCAAGAACAAGAAGGTTATGTTTGAAGGTGGGTGCTACGCCGCCGTCTTCATTGCCGCCGTTTCCCTTGGAAGCACCGGTGCTATCGTCGGTCTCGCGGCAATGGGCTTGTCAGCCGTGCGTTCATACATGCTTCGCGATCTGTGGCTTCCCAGAAGGGTGCGAAAATCTGAGCGCGGCAACATGGTCCACGAGCACGCGACCATGCCCCCTCCCGCCCAGCCGTACCCGACCGCAACTTCGCTCCCCGGGGCGTCGGACAACCTGTCGTCCGCTCTGGCATGGGTGAGCGCCCAGGCCAAGCAGAACAAGCACCGCCTTCCCGGTGATACATACGTAACCATCCTGGAAACCTGCCAGATGCTGGACTCGGTAATCGACGCGGAAATTCTGCAGCCGTCCGGTGATGCGCGGTTTGAGTATGAACTGGAAGCCGTGGTGAGGGAATACCTGCCAACGGTTCTTCGGGGATTCCTGGCCATACCGCCGAGCATGGTGGACAACCGGCAACCAAACGGAAGAACACCCAATGAGGAATTGGTTGAGCAACTTGGGCTCCTTCTCGGACAGGCCGAGACACTGCACTCCACCCGTCACAGCCAAGCCTCGGCGGATCTGACCACTACCGGCAACTTCCTGAGAGAACGGTTCGGGCATCACCAGCAAGGTGGATTCGACTTCGGGATCAAGTAAGAGATCACGTCCGTAGTTGATTGCGTTTCGTGGATTGATTGCCGACGGGATAGCTCGTAAAAGCAGTGCGGCTGTGAGTTGGTAGTCGTGGGCAAACGAGACTCGCTCAGGAATTCCCCCCATGTATCCGCAAGGGGGAATTCGTTGGAGACATTTTGCTCTGAGCGTCTTCCTTGTCCTGCGAACCGCAAGTTTCCCGATGCCGAGCTCGTCGCGAATCCAGTGACGATGTCTCCAAAAATGTCTTGGCTTCTCCATGTTCTCAGGGCGCACACGGTTCTTCGCGGGTACATCCGCAAGCGACGAACCAGGAAACCACCGGCACGCTGCACAACGAGATCGACTTGCCACGCGGCTGCGCGCGGCAAGCATCACGGGCCCGGTCGTCCACGTCCATCGCATCGCGCGGGGCTGTGGACGGCCGGGCTTTTTGCTGCCCGGTGAGAGGTGGCGCGCGGTGTCGACCCGCGACTGAATGAATCACCTGTTTCCTGTTGACAACCGGTTCCCGCCGCCCTAGGTTAGTTACATGAGTAATGAACCACTGAACCAATCAGGCTCGTGGGATCGTTGCGTGTCAAGAAAGGCTGGTCGTCTTGGGCGCCATCGATGATTCGCGGCCGATCTTCATCCAGATCGCGGAACTGGTCGAGTCCGAGATCGTCGCCGGCACGATGGCCGAGGAAACGCAGGTCCCCTCGACCAACGAGTTCGCGGCCTACTACCGCATCAATCCGGCCACCGCGGCCAAGGGAGTGAACCTCTTGGTTGAACGAGGAATCCTGTACAAGAAACGAGGAATTGGCATGTTCGTCGCCACTGGGGCCCGCGACCAGTTGCTGGGTAAAAGGCGCAGCGCTTTCGCCGCCCAATACATCCAACCGCTGGCCCGCGAGGCGAGGAAACTCGGCATCGACGCCGAGACACTGGCTTCGATGGTCCGCCAATCACTGGCTGCCGATGCGGCCGAAGGAAGTGTCCGATAATGGAAGCGACACCCGCACCGGCCATCGAGGTGCGAAACCTGACAAAGACCTACCGCGAAGCCAACGCCCTGGACTCGGTCTCCCTGTCCCTGGAGGCAAACCGGATCTACGGGCTGCTGGGCCGCAACGGCGCCGGCAAGACCACCCTGATGTCGATCCTCAGTGGCCAGGGGTTCCCGACCGGCGGCCAGGTGCTGATCCATGGCAAGGACCCGTACGAAAACGACGGGACGCTGGCGCGGATCTGCTTCATCCGTGAATCGCAGAGATATCCCGATGACTTCAATGCGCGCCAGGCGTTCAGGGCCGCAGCGCTGTTCTTCGCCAATTGGGACCAGGAACTGGCCGAGCGGCTCATCGAGGACTTCGCCCTGCCGACCAAGCGGCGCATCAAGAAGCTCTCCCGCGGCCAGCTCTCGGCCGTCGGGGTGATCATAGGGATGGCGGCCCGGGCAGAAATCACCGTGTTCGACGAGCCATACCTGGGGCTTGACGCGGTGGCCCGGCAGATCTTCTACGACCGCCTGGTCGAGGACTACTCCCTGCACCCGCGCACCATCGTGCTCTCCTCCCACCTGATCGACGAGATCGCGAACCTCCTGGAGCATGTCGTGGTCATCGACAAGGGACGGATCATCCTAGACGAGGACGCCGACTCGCTGCGCGGTTCGGCCTTCGCCGTGACCGGGAACCAGGAGAAGGTTGCGGCCTTCATCGAGGGCCGCCGCGTGCTGCACCGCGACTCCCTCGGTTCCCTGGCCTCGGTCACCATCCAGGCGCGGCTCGGGGCGACCGAGCGCGCCATGGCCGCCGAGCTGGGGCTTGAGATCTCACCGGTTCCACTGCAGCAACTGGTCGTGCGCACCACCATGGCCGCCCAAACTGAACCCCGCGGGGATCACTACCAGGAGGCCCTCAAATGAACCGCGTCGTCAAGGTTGCCCGGATGCAACTGATCAACAAGTGGTCATTCCTGGGGATCCCGATGGTGATCCTGGTGGCCTCCACCCTGATGACCTTTGCCATCTGGGCCCTGCTGCCGGCCAGCGCCAGGGAAGGGACCCTGTATTCGGGATCGGGCCAGGCGGTCATGTGGTATTTTCTGGCGCTGGGCATCCAGTCGCTGACCTTCACCTTCCCGTTCTCCCAAGCCATGAGCGTTTCGCGCAGGACGTTCTACCTGGGAACCCTTGGGCTTTTCGCGACCATCGCGATGGGCTATGCGATCCTGTACTACCTGCTGGGCCTGGTGGAAAAGGCCACCGGCGGCTGGGGCTTCAACGGGCAGCTCTTCGCCCTGGGCTGGATCGCCGGAAACAACGCCGCCATCCAGATCCTGTTCTACTTCGTGGCCATGGTGCTGCTGTTCATGATCGGTTTCTGGGCTGCCACGGTGTACATGCGATGGAAGGCGACCGGCTTGCTGATCGCCGGCATCGGCTTCGCCGTGGTGCTGCTGGGCCTGGTTGCGCTGGCGACACTGAACGACGCCTGGCCCCAGGTCGGCGCGTGGTTCGCAGCGATGCAGGTGCTGGGCTTGAGCATCGTCCTTGGTGGCCTCTGCGTGCTGCTGGCCGGCGGCTCCTACCTGACGCTGCGCCGGGCCACGACCTAGGCGAAGCGCACCGTGCGAACCCCGGCGGGGAAGAGGGGCGGCCCCCTCCCCGCCGGGGTTCGCCGTGCGTGTGCGGTGTCATTCGCGCCACATGCCCGGGTCGCGGTGCCCGAGGCGCAGGGGATCAACGGTATCCTTTGGTGCGTGGCCCTGGACTTTACATCGATCGACTTTGAAACCGCCAACGGATTCCGTGGCTCCGCCTGCAGCGTCGGGCTCAGCCGGGTCCGCAACGGCACCATCGTCGAGGAAGCCTCCTGGCTGATGCGCCCGCCGGAGGGATTCGACCACTTCGACCCGCGCAACGTGATGATCCACCGCATCACCGCGGACATGGTCGCCGACGCCCCGCGCTTCGGCGAACTGTTCACCCCGATGGCCAACTTCATCGGCACCGACACCCTCGTGGCGCACAACGCGGCCTTCGACCTCGGGGTGATCCGCTCCGCGCTCGAGGTCTCCGGGCTGGCCGGCCCGGCCTTCGACTACGCCTGCACCGTGAAGATGTCCCGGCGCACCTACGAGCTCTCCTCCTACTCGCTGCCCTTCGTGGCCGAAGAGGCCGGCTCGCCGATGGAAAACCACCACGACGCGCTCGCCGACGCCCGGGCCTGCGCCAACATCATGATCGACATCGCCCGCCGCCAGCAGGCCGACGCGGTGGCCGCGGCCGCCGAGACGCTGAAGGTGAAGATGGGCTTCGCCCCGGCCTATGTGCCGGGCGACGCGCTGTCCAAGGCCACCCGCGACGCCCAGGGCTGGGCAGCCAGCGGAAACCGCGTGCCGGTGCAGCCCGAGTGGGCCGCGTGGCCGCAGGAGGGCGAGGACCGCACCGGTGACCCGCAGGCCGACCCGGCACACCCGCTGTTCGGCGAGACCGTGGTGTTCACCGGGAACCTGCGCATCTCGCGGCAAATCGCCAAGGACCGCTCCGCCGAGCGCGGGGCCAACACCGCCAGCCGGGTCACCCGCGCCACCACGGTGCTGGTGGTCGGCGACGGCTTCGTCCCCGAGGACCTGTCCACCGGCCGGCTCACCGGCAAGGCCAAGCGGGTGCTGCGCCTGCAGGAGGCCGGGCAGCGCGTGGCGATCCTGTCCGAGGGCGAGTTCCTGCAGCTGATCGACGGCTTCGACGCGGCCTGAGCCGGCTGGCGCCTCGCGCGGGCGCGTGGGCGGGGCCACCGCAGCCTAGCGCCGTCCGCGCAGCACGCGCAGCGCGCCGAATCCCTCGCGCGCCAGCTGACCCACGCTGGCCTCGGGCAGGTACGCCCGGGCCAGCGCCCCGGCGATCCGCGGCAGATCCGATTCGTCGCGGTACACCAGGTACATCGGCACGATGCGCGGGGAAAACTTCGCCTTGAACGCGTGCAGCGACCCGAACCCGTAGACCGGTTCCAGGGCCCTGGCCAGCGCGGCGAGCACCCGGTCCACCGGTTCGGTCCCCGCGCGGTGCACGGCATGGGCCAGCGGCGCCCCGGACAGCGAGGCGAAGGCGGCGCCCTCGGCGGAAAACGTGCGCAGCGAGGAGGCGATGAGGAACTGGATGACCGGCCCGAAGCCGCCCGCGCGCCGGCGCATCAAATGCATCAAATCCAGTGTCCACCCGGTCACCGTTCCGCCGGCGCCATACACCGGCAGCCAGGAGAGGAACCCCTGGACGGTGCCGTCGCGCTCCCGCCGCCCAGCACCACCAGCCACAACACCGCGGTGAACGGGGCCGCGGCGATGGCCCCGCGTGCCGCGAGCAGCATCGAACCCCACCGGGCGGGCGCGGCTGCCCGGTGCGCGGTCGGCATCGGTGTTCCGCTACTGCCCGGCGGTCAGGGTCATCCAGCGCTCGTGCATGGCGTCGAGGACCGGGTCGATCTCCGAGGCCGGGCGGTGGGCCACCGCATCGGTGCCCAGCACCGCGGCCAGCAGCGTGGTGGCAAACGCGGCGGTCTCCACGTCGGGCTCCTCGCCCAGGGCCTCGAAGAGCGCGTCGTAGGCGGCCTTCGGTGCGGTGTGTGCCAGCGCGTTGCGCACGTAGGTGACGGCCCGGAAGAGCCCGGCCCCGGCGGTGTTCCCCGGTTCCCGGTCCGGTGTTTCGCCGGCCGTCGCTTCGTCGCTGTGCTGCCCGGCGGTGTCCGACGCGTTGGGCTCCGCTGCGGTGCCCTCCGCCTCCTCGTCGGCGGGTTCCCCGGGGGCGAATTCCTGCACCAGGGCCGCCCAGCGGTCCACGGAACCGGTCCCGGATTCCAGGGCGGCGCGCACCACCAGGGCCGCGGCCCCGGCAGCCCGGTGGGCGGCGGGGGAGCCGTGGGTCAGCGCCGCGGCATCGGTGGCGATCTTGGCGGTGGTGGCCTCATCGACCCGCGGCAGCAACGCCACGAACGCGGCGCGGGTGAGCACCCCGGTGGTGTCGGCCTGCGGGAAGAGCGGGCGGCCCACCGAGGCCATGTCGCGGTTGTCCAGGGCCAGCAGGTTCTGCGAGTCGCCCGTGGCGAAGGCCGGGGCTCCGGCGAAGGCCTCGTCGATCCAGCGCGGCTGCGGCTCGGGTGCGCCCTCGGGGAAGGCCTTGTTCACCAGCTTGTACCAGCGCAGCGCGGCCAGCCACATGCACGCGGCTTCGTCGGAGGCCACGCCGTCGTGGGCCCATTCCAGGGCCTCGAGCAGCCCGTCGAGCAGGTACAGGGCCAGGGTCTCGGTTTCGCCGGGCTCCTGCGCATCGCGGGCGTGGGCGGCGCCGTCGGCCGCGGCCAGCAGGACCCCGAAGACACGGTCGGAAAAATCGGCGGGAAGCGCGTACTGATCAGTTGATTCACTCACGGAAGCAAGTCTAGTGGTTTTGCACCGGCGGGCCGGGCCGAATACCAACTCGTGGCCGCCGCTGGCTACTGTGGAACCCATGCGTATCTTGCACACCTCCGACTGGCACCTGGGCCGCTCCTTCCACCAGGCCTCGCTGCTTGGGGCCCAACGTGAATTCGTCGACCGGCTCGTGGCGACCATCGAGGCCGAGGCCGTCGAGGTGCTGCTGGTCTCCGGGGACGTCTACGACCGGGCGCTGCCCTCGGTGGACGCGGTGAAGCTCTTCGACGACACCCTGGCGCGGCTGCGGGCCACCGGGGTGCGCATGGTGATCACCAGCGGGAACCACGACTCGGCGCTGCGCCTGGGCTTCGGCTCGGCGTTGCTGGAACACGCGGGGTTGCACCTGCGCACCCGAGTCGCGGACATCGCCAAGCCCGCGGTGTTCGCCGGCGACGGGTTCGAGGTGGCCGTCTACGGGCTGCCCTACCTGGAGCCGCGCATGGTCGCCGAGTCCCTGGGCGTCACCGAGCCCGGGCACCCGCCGGTGGTTGCCGCCGCCCTTGAACGGGTCCGCGCGGACCTGGCCGAACGCCAGGAAGCCGCAAGCGTCCCGGTGCACGGGATCGTGCTGGCGCATGTCTTTGCCGCCGGGGGTGCCGGATCAGATTCGGAGCGCGAGCTGAGCATCGGCGGGCTGGACATCGTGCCCACCTCCTTCTTCGCCGACTTCGCCTACGCGGCCCTGGGCCACCTGCACGGGCGCCAGGCCCTGGGGCACAACGTGCGCTATTCCGGTTCCCCGATTCCGTACTCGTTCTCCGAGGCCGGGCACTCCAAGGGCGCCTGGCTGCTGGATATCGGCCCCGGGGGGCTGGGAGAGGTGCGCGGCATCGACTGGCCCGCATCCAAGGAGCTGCGGATCCTCAAGGGCAAGATCGATGAGCTGCTCACCGAGCCGGCCTACGCCTCGGCGCAGGACGCCTGGTGCCAGGTCACCCTGACCGACACCCATCGGCCCGCCGGGGCCATGGAGCGGCTGCGCGGCCGCTTCCCGGACACCCTGGTGCTGAACTTCGAACCCGAGGACCGCGCGGCGGACCCGCACCATTCCTACGCGCAGCGGCTGGCCGCCGCCACCTCGCCGGTCCAGGTCTGCGCCGGGTTCGTCGACCACGTGCGGATGCGGCCCCTGAGCGAGGCCGAGGAAGAACTGGTGGTCTCGGTGCTGGACCAGGTCAAGAGCGAAAAGGTGCAGGCATGAGGGTGCATTCGCTTCAGCTGCAGGCCTTTGGCCCCTTCGCGAAGCGGGCCACCATCGACTTCGACGCGCTCTCCGAGGCCGGGATCTTCCTGCTCAACGGGGAGACCGGCGCCGGGAAGACCAGCGTGCTGGACGGGATCTGCTACGCGCTCTACGGCTCGCTGCCCGGGGTGCGGACCGGGTCCAAGTCGCTGCGCAGCGACCACGCGGCACCCGATGCGGTGCCGGAGGTCATCTGCGAGTTCTCCACCGGCGGGCGGCGCTTCGAGGTCACCCGCTCCCCGGCGTGGGAGCGGCCCTCGGCCCGCAGCAAGAACGGCTTCACCACCGCCCAGGCCCAGTCCCGGCTGCGCGAACGCATCGACGGGACCTGGGTGGAGAAATCCACCCGCAACGACGAGGTCGGGCAGCTGCTCACCGAGGTGCTGGGGCTGGACCGGGAGCAGTTCACCAAGGTCGCGATGCTGCCCCAGGGCGCCTTCGCCGCCTTCCTGCGCGCCAAGGACAAGGACCGCGAGGACCTTTTGCGCTCGCTCTTCGACACCAGCGAGTACGCGATGACCGAGCGGATCCTGGGCGAGCGCCTCAACGCCGCCCGCGCCGAGGCCGAGGAGGCAGCGCGCGCCCGCACCACCACGCTCCACGCGCTGGTGTCCGACGCCGAGGCCACGCTGTTCGCGGGTGTCCACGACGCCGAAACCGGGGCCGAAGCCAATAGGGACAACGGGCAGGGCACCGGGGAAGGCACTGCACCGGACACCGGGCTGCCGCCCGAGGCCCGCGAACACCTGCAGGCCGGGGAAGACGCGGAACTAGGCACCGTGCTGCGCGAACGCGTCGCCACCACCCGCACCGCGCTGGGCGAGGCGCGGGCCTCGGCCGAGGCGGCGCTCGCCGCGGCCCAAGAATCCCGGACCGCACTGCACGAGCGGGCCACCCGGCACCGCCAGCTGGCCGAGCTGACAACCCTGCGCGCATCCCACGAGGACCGCGCCGAAGAGATCGCCGCACTCGGGGCGCTGCTGGAGGCCGACGCCCGCGCCGTTGGCCTGCGCCCGTACCACCAGCAATTGCTCGACGCCCGGACCAAGTCCGATGCTGCCCATCGCCGGCTGGCCGACGCGATGTCCGCGATCGAATCCGGCGAGGCCCGGACGGCACTGGATGCCCGGGACGCAGGCCTCGAAACCCTGCTGGCCGCCGCGCGCAGCGGGGAGCCGGCGCCCACGGAACTTGAGGCCCTGGGCGGGCATGCCGGCGACGCGGCCAAGGACTCCCGTGCCGCCGCGGCCCTGATCGAGGCCGCGCTGCCCGAGGAGGCCGAACTGGCCCAGGCACGCCGGGACATCGACGCCCTGCAGGAGGACATCGAGGCCGGCACCCTCAAGCAGGCGGAGCGATCCACCCGCATCCAGGCTCTCGGGGACCAGCTCCCGGTCCTGCGCACCCGGAACGGGGAACTGGCCGCGCTCGCCGAATCCGCACCCGGCCTGGAATCCGCGGTGCGGCTTGCCACCGAACGCCGCGACGCCGTGGCCGCACGCACCAAGGCGGAAAAGGCGCAGGTCACCGCGCACACAGCGTGGAACAAGGCACGCACCGGAACCCTTGAGGCCCGCGAACGGGTCGCCGCGCTGATCTCCCTGCGCCTGGAGCAGTCGGCCGCGGCCCTGGCCCGGGAACTGGTCGACGGGGAACCCTGCCTGGTGTGCGGATCGACCACCCACCCGGAACCGGCCACCCTGCCCGAGGGCGAACTGATCGGGGCCCGGGACATCGAGGCCGCCCAGGCCCTGCTGGCCACGGCGGAAAAGACCGAGGAGAAACACCGCACCGCGCTGAAGCAGGCGGACACCGCCCTGGATGTCGGCCGCGGCAAGATCGGCGAGCTCTCGACCGAGGAGGCGGAGGCCGAGTTGAAGACGGCCACCGACGCGCACGCCCAGGCGTTGGCCTCGGCGGGCGAATCCGCCGCCGCGGCCCGGACGCTGGAGCAGGCCGAAACCGAGCTCGAGGCCCTGAATGCGGCACTGGCCTCGGCCGCCACCGCACTTGAGGTCGCGGCCGCCAGGAAGCAGGCCGAGGAGGCGAAGGCCACCAAGCTCGCCGCGCGGCTGGCCAAGCTGGGCCGGGACGGCCAGTCCCTAACCGAACGCCACATGGCCCTGTCCGCCGCCGCGAAATCCCTGGAAACCCTGGCCGGCGCGGTGCAGGTGCGCCTCGACGCGGGCACCGCCCTGGAGGATGCGCGGCTCCTGTGGGCGGGCAGGCTGGCCGGGATCGGGGCGGCCGACACCGCCGCCTGGAAGGAGCTGCAGCTGGACGATGCCCGGCGCTCCACCGAGCAGGCACGGGTGCGCGAGCACAACGACGCGGCCGTGCGCATCAAGACCCTGGCCGAGGCGCCGGGGATCGAGCTGGCCCGCACCGAGGCCGCCGAAGGCATCGGTGCCCCGGACGAGGACGACATCGAGGCCGCCGGCCAGGCCATGGCCCGGGGCACGGAGGCACGCGACGGCCTGCTGGCCCGCGACGCGGTGCTCGCCAGCTACGCCGCACGCCTGGAAACCGCCCTTGAACGCCTGGCCGCGCTGGCCGTTGAAGCCGGACCGGTCGTCGAACGCTTCGAGACGCTCAAGGGCATCGCCGACCTGGCCCGCGGCGCGGGGGAGAACCGGCTGAAGATGACGCTGAGCACCTACGTGCTCGCGGCCCGGCTGGAATCGGTGGCGCTGGCGGCGACCGAGCGGCTGCTGGCGATGACCGGGGAGCGGTACTCGCTGGTCCACGACGACACCCCGCGCGGCAACAACAAGTCCGGGCTGGGCCTGCAGATCCTTGACTCCTGGACCGGGGTGCGGCGCGACACCCAGACCCTCTCGGGCGGGGAGTCGTTCATGGCCTCGCTGTCCCTGGCCCTGGGGCTGGCCGACGTCATCCAGCACCAGAGCGGCGGCATCGACATCGAGACGCTCTTCGTCGACGAGGGCTTCGGCTCCCTGGATGCCGAGACGCTCGAGGAGGTCATGGACGCGCTGGAGAACCTGCGCAGCGGCGGACGGGTCATCGGGGTCGTCTCGCATGTGGCGGACATGAAGCAGCGCATCACCACCCAGCTGAATGTGCACAAGTCACGCACGGGTTCCACGGTGTCGATGCAGGCGGGGGTGTGACCGGGACCCTTGTGGCCCTCCGATAGACTGATCGTTGGTTTCAAAGGGTTTTGTGTAGCGGGAGGCAGGGACGGTGCACGCGTGTATGTGGAGTGCCCGTCATCACCATGAGTAATTCCGTTTCCAGGAAAACAACGCCCCAGCCCTCGCCCTATGCGGCGCTTCCGCCGCTGGTCGGCTGGGCCTTCTTCCCCTTGGGCTTCTTCGCCCGCCTGCCGCTGGCCATGCTGACCATCGGCTCCATGACCCTGCTGATCGATTCGACCGGCTCCTACGCCGCCGGCGGCATGGCCGCCGCCATGGTCGGGATCGGCTCGGCCGTGGGAGGGCCCACCATCGGCTACCTCTCGGACCGCTTCGGCCAGCGCCGCGTGCTGGTCCCGGTGGCGGTGGCCCAGGCCATCTTGATCACCGCGCTGCTCTGGTTCGGGGGCGCCGGTCCGCTGGCGCCGCTGGGCGTCATCGTGCTGCTGGCCATCCTGGCCGGGGCCACCGGCCCGCAGGTCGGCCCGCTGGCCCGTGTGCGCTGGATGGCGCTGACCCGCAAGCGCGACACCGGCGGTCGCGAGCTCTCCGCGGCCCTGAGCTACGAGTCCATGGTCGACGAGCTGGGCTTCGTGCTCGGCCCGGCGGCCGTGGGCCTGTTCGCCGCACTGGTCGCACCCTGGCTGCCGCTGGCCATCGCCGCGGTCCTGACCATCGTGCTGGTCCCGCTCTTCGCGGTGCACCGCACCGAAAAGGCCGTGCTGCCCGCGGCGCGGAACGCCGTGAAGGTGAAGCTCACCTCCAACCAGGTCACCGGCATTTCCTTCGCCGTGGCCGGCATGATCGGCATGGGAACCTTCTTCGGCGCCAGTGCCGCCGGAACCCTGGCCTTTGCCGGGGCGCTGGGCAACGCGAACATCGGCGGGCTGCTGTACGCCGCGGTCGGGTTCACCTCCGCGATCGCCGCGCTCTCGGTGGCCTTCTGGCCCAGCGGGTGGCCGCAAGCCAGCCGCTGGCTCGCCGCGGCGATCTTCATGGTCCCGGCGGCCCTGGCCCTGCAGCTTCCCGGGGACCTAGTCCCGATGATTGCCGCACTGCTGATCGTGGGCATCCCCGTGGGCCCGGTGCTGGTCACGATCTTCACCCTCGGCGGGGAAATCGCCCCGCGCGAGCGCCTGTCCACGGTCATGACGCTGCTGTCCTCGGGGATCGTGGTGGGCACCGCCATCGGCAACTCGCTGGCCGGGCTGCTGGCCGATTCCCACGGCTATGCCGGAGCCTACGCGGTGGCCGCCGGGGCCGCCGGGTTGATCCTGGCCGCCGGCATCGCCATGGCGATCCTGCGCCAGCGCCAGCGCCGCACCATGCTCGCCGGCCACGGCCCGCGCGCCTGACCGCACCGGCCCGGAAACGTCGAGCGGGCGCCGGCACCACGGATTTCCCCGGGTGCCGGCGCCCGCTTTTTCGCGTGCGGGGAACTCAGGCCAGTTCGGCCTCGATGGCCAGCGCCGCCGCCTTCATCCTGGCGCCGATTGCAGCGACCTCGCTGGTGTTCGACCCGGTGCTGTAGACCACCGCGACGGCCGCCGGAAGCCGGCCCGGCACGTTGATGGGCGCGGCCACCGAGGACAGGCCGGGGATCACCTCGTCGATGCTGGTGGCATATCCCTGGGCACGTGCAATGGCGGCATTGTCCCGGTACGGCGTCCCGTGGTTGAGCTCGTTCCACTGCTCCGCGGTGAGCGTGGACTGCATGGCGATGCCCGGCGCCCCGTGCCCGAAGGGGTGCCGGGTTCCCGGGTGCTGCACCACCGTGGCGTGCACGTGGCGCGGCTCGACCGTCACCAGCGTGGTGCAGTCCGGCTGGTCCCACACGGCGATGAAGGCGCACATCTTCAACTCGTTGGCCAGCACCGTCAGCTCGGGCAGCGCCGCGCTTTGCAGGTCGCGCTGCACCCCGCGGGCCAGCACCGCCAGCCCGGGGGCCCCGTGCACCCGGCCGGACTCGTCGCGGGTGACCAGGCGGTGGGATTCCAGGGTGCGCAGGATCCGGTAGGCAATCGAGCGGTGCACTCCCATGTCGGCCGCGAGTTCCGCAATGGTCCGCGGGCCGTCGGCCTCGGCCAGGATCTCTAGCATGCGGATGCCGCGGGACAGGGTTTGCGATGCCGGGGCGGGGGCGCTGGTGGCAGTCATGGGTTTGGTGGCCATCCTCTGGGGAATCGTGCTGATGTGGCGTGCCGGTTGCTGCCGGGGGGGTTGTTGGCCAACCGGTGCTGGGCTATGGTGCAAATAGGGTTCTTTATTGGAACTATACGTTCGATATTAGAACATTTCCTTCTCCGTTGCGAGGAACCGAACGGCAGGAAATGGATCCGGGAGCACGCCATGATCGTTCCGCGCAGCAGGGGAGCCGCAGAGGGCGGACTCCCGCGCAGGATCGATGCCTCAACATTGCCACATTTCCGCGGCAGCCTCGGGCGTTTTGCCACCGGCGTCGCCATCGTGACCTTCGACGGGGCAACCCGCCGGCACGGGATCACCGTCAACTCCTTCACCTCCGTCTCCATGGACCCGCCGCTGGTGCTGGTGTCCATCGCCCGCAAGTCCAGGGCCCACGACGAACTGGCCAATACGCCGTTCACCGTGAACATCCTGGGTGCCGAGCAAAAGGCGCTGGCCCTGCACTTCGCCGGCCGCCCGAGCCACGAGCCGGCCTGGGTCGAGGGGGAGACCGCCCCGCGCCTGGCCGGAGTGCTCGCCTATTTCTCCTGCACCCCGTGGGCCGCCTACGACGGCGGGGACCACACCCTGTACCTGGGCGAGGTCCAGGACTTCAACTACCGTCGCGGCGACGCCTTGGCCTTCGCCAACTCCGCCTTCACCACCATCCCCGAAAGCCAACTCGGCGTCGAGGAGCTTCTCTAGGTCCGCGCCCGCCGCATGTCCCTTCCCGCACACCACCGCCACATCCGAAGAAAGCCCGCCACGCAAAAAGAGGTCCTCACCATGGGAATCCGAACCGGCCAACAGTTCCTGGACAAGCTCGATGCGATGTCCCCGCACCTGGTGATCGACGGGGAGGTGGTGTCGAGGAACCTCACGCAGCACCCCGCCTTCAAGAACCTGGCGCAGACCTACGCCAGGCTCTTCGACATGCAACACGACCCGGCGCACCAGGATGCCCTCACCTACATCTCGCCCACCACCGGAGACCGGGTCAATGCCTCCTTCCTGATTCCCCGCACCCCGGAGGACCTGGCCCAACGCCGGGCCGCCACCAACACCTGGGCGCAGTACTCCAACGGATTCCTGGGCCGCACCGCCGACTACATGAACTCCGCGCTCACCGCCCTGGCCAGCGCCAAGACCTTCTTCGCGAAGGGAGGCCCGGTCTACGGGGAGCGCATCGAGGCGTACTACGAGTTCGCGCGCGAAAACGACCTGCTGGCCACGCACACGCTGATCCCGCCGCAGGTCAACCGCTCGGTCTCGGGATCCGAGCAGATGGGCGGGCAGCTCACCGCCCGCATCGTGGAGGAACGCTCCGATGGCGTGATCATCAACGGGGCCAGGATGCTGGCCACCGTCGCGCCGATCGCCGACGAGCTGTTGGTCTTCCCCTCCACGGTGCTGCGCGGAACCCCGGAGGACGCCCCGTACTCCTTCGCCGTTGCGGTGCCCAACGATGCCCCGCGGCTGCGCTATCTCTGCCGCACCGGGTTGCACAACGGAGGGAACACGCACGACGAGCCGCTGGCCGCACGCTTCGACGAGATCGACGCGGTGGTGGTCTTCGACGACGTGTTCGTCCCCAACGACCGGATCTTCATGCTCGGGCACCCGGAGCTGTGCAACGCCTGGTACACCGACACCGGCGCCGGCGCGCTGATGACCCACCAGGTCGTCACCCGCACCGTGGCCAAGTCCGAATTCTTCCTGGGCCTGGCCTCGGAGATCGGCGCGGCCATCGGCATTGACGGCTTCGCGCACATCCAGGAGGACCTGGCCGAGCTGATCCGCAACGTGGAAATCGGCAAGGCGCTGGTGGTCGCCGCCGAGGCGCAGGCCGCCATGAGCGTCGACGGGGTGCTGTTGCCGCATTGGGAGACGCTGAACGCGGCACGGAACTGGTACCCGAAGATCTCCCAGCGCTACCCGGAGATCATCCGCAAGATGTGCGCCTCGGGGCTGATGGCGCTGCCCGGGCAGGCGGACCTGGAGGTGGCGGGCGAGGACATCGCCAAGTACCTGCAGGGCAAGTCGCTGACCGGGTCCGAGCGCATTGCGCTGTTCAAGCTCGCCTACGACGCCTCGATCACCGGGTTCGCCGGGCGCCAGTCGCTCTACGAGTACTTCTTCTTCGGGGACCCGGTGCGCATGGCCGGGGCCATGGTCAACGGCTACGACCGCGAGCCGGTGCGGGCAAGGGTGCGCGAATTCCTGGCCCGCGACCAATGAACCCTGAACGGATTCCCCCTTGGCCGGCCGCCCGTTGCGATGCCGTGCCCCTGCGCGGTGCAGGCGCCGGACCGGCACGGATCCGGCGCCGAAGGAGGCGCGCGGACGAACCCCCGCTAGGCGGACGTGAGTGAACTCACGATCATGGGTTACTATGGTCACACGGCATAACCGTCCGAACGGTCGGTATAACCACACTCACACCGCGCGCAGCGCCAGATTCCGGAGATCATCCATGGCATCCTTTTCACTTGCGGCACAACGGAAGCGTTCCGAAGAACGCCGCGTTCTCGCCGGCACGCTGGTCGGCACCACCATCGAGTGGTACGATTTCTTCATTTTCGCCCAGCTGACGGCGACCTTGCTCACTCCGCTCTTCCTCAAGCCGTTGAGCGAATCCAACCCGGGCCTGGGACAGATCCTGGCATTCGCCATGATCGGCATTTCCTTCCTGTTCCGCCCACTGGGCGCCATCGTCGCAGGCCACTTGGGGGACAAGTACGGCCGCAAGCGCGTCCTGGTGGCCACCTTGATCATGATGGGCATTGCCACCGCGTTGATCGGCGTGTTGCCGACCTACGCCCAGATCGGCATTGCTGCACCACTGCTGCTGGTGCTGCTGCGCATCATTCAGGGTTTCTCCGCCGGTGGCGAATGGGGAGGGGCCGCCCTGATGGCCGTCGAGCACGCACCGGCGAACAAGCGCGGCTACTTCGGCGCCTACCCGCAGATCGGCGTACCAATCGGCATGATCCTGGCAACAGGCCTGCTCTACATCCTGCGTACCTCGATGACCCCGGAACAGTTCACCTCGTGGGGTTGGCGCATCCCGTTCCTGCTCTCGGTGGTGTTGATCGTGGTCGGCTACATGATCCGCAAGGCCGTTGAGGAATCCCCGGTCTTCAAGCAGCTTGCCCTGCGCAAGGCATCCGAGCACACCCCGCTGAAGCAGCTCTTCAAGTCCAACACCAAGGAAGTCCTGCAGGCTGCACTGATCTTCGTGTCGAACAATGCCGCCGGATACCTGGTCATCGCATTCTTCATTTCCTACACCACCAAGGTACTGGGCATGCCGGTCGCACCGGTGCTGCTGGCCACCACCATCGGTGCCGTGGGGTGGCTGATCTTCACCCTGGTCGGCGGCTGGCTCTCCGACCACCTGGGACGCCGGAACACCTTCGTCATCGGCTACGGCATCGTCTTTGTCTGGATGATCCCGATGTTCATGCTCATCGACACCGGGTCCATCTTCCTTTACGGGCTCTCGGTCTTCGTGCTGACCGCCGGGCTGGGGCTGTCCTACGGACCGCAGTCGGCCATGTACGCCGAGATGTTCCCGGCGCACATCCGCTACTCGGGCATCTCCATCGGCTATGCCCTGGGTGCAATCCTTGGCGGAGCCTTCGCGGCGACCGTCGCCCAGATCCTGCTGGAGGAGACCGGCAAGTCGATCTCCATCGCCATCTACATCATGGTCCTGACCGTGATCTCCGTGGTCGCGGTGCTGTGGGTCGGGGAGACCAAGGGCAACAACCTGCACGTCGAGGACGTGGATCCGGAACTGCAGGCCGCCCACGACGCGGCGCAGCGCGACCAGCACGCCTAGCCACCACACCCGGTGCGCCCGTGCGCACCGCGCAGGCGACCAACAAGCAAGGGGCCCGGCGGCTCCCGTACCCCGGTCTTCGGGGACCGGGAGCCGCCGGGCCCCTGTGCTGCCTGCACCGGATGATCCCCGGAATGCGCCTGCTACAGGTGCGGGACCAGGGCCAGGATCTCGTAGTCGGCCAGCGAGTCGAAGCGCGAGTAGAAGGCGCTGACGGAGTGGAAGACCCGAGGGGTGATGGCGCAGATGAATTCGTCGACCAGCGGCTGGACCGCCTTGTGCGCCGGGGCCGGGGCCACCGGGACGGCCACCACGATGCGGCCGGCGCCGGCTTCGCGCATCAGTTCCACCGCGGCCAGCATGGTCGCCCCGCTGGCCATCCCGTCGTCGACCAGGATCACGGTGCGACCGGCGACCGGCAGCACGGACTGGCCCACCAGGCGGGCCCGCAGCTCGTCCAGCTCCTTGCGGGCGTCGGTTTCGACCTCGTCGAGGGTCTCCTTCTCGAATCGCAGCTGCGCCGAGTCCCAGACACCTTCGATGTACTTCAGCGAGGTGTGCTCCCCGTAGGCGGCCAGCGCGGCGAAGGCGATGTCGGTGCGTTCGGGCATCACCAGGCGGCGCACCGCCAAGGCGTCCAGCGGCAGCCCCAGCCGCGCGGCGATTTCCGCGGCCACCGGGACCCCGCCGCGCAGCAGGCCGAGCACCAGCGCGTTCGGGTCCCGGGAGTACTTCTGCAGGTCGACCGCCAGGAATTCACCGGCGGCCGTGCGGTCCGCGAAGCGGTTGGGGGCAATGTGTTCGGGTGTCATGTCTCCAAGTCTGCACCCCCGTGTGTCCGGGCGGGAGCCAAGCCACGACTTGGGCACCTCTTTGGCCGCCAAACGCCCATTGTTGCGTACTACGATGTGGGCATGAAGCGATCTCCAGCCCTCGTCGCGGCCGCGGCGCTGGCCCTGGCGCTGGCCGGCTGCGCGGGCGCACCCGGTGCGCCAGCTCCGGAAAGCACCGCGGCCAGCGTGTCCTTGCGCCTGGACATCGTCGGACCCACCGACGGCAGCGGCGGGCCGAAGGCGGTGCGCCCGACCGCGATGCCGGCTCCCACTGCCGTGCCGCCGGTGCCCCCGAGCGGCCCGGTTGCCGCCGCGGTCTCGGGCCAGTGGGGCGGGGCCACCGAGGGCTCCCCGGTGCTGTGGTTCTCCGACACCGGCGGCTTCAACGGCAACGACGGGTGCAATTCGCTCGCAGGCTCCTGGGTGGTGGAAGGGGCCCGCATCGAGCTGAAGGACACGATCATGACCCTGGTGGCCTGTCTCGGGATGGACACCTGGCTCTCTTCGGCGGCAGCGGTGCGGGTGAAGGGCGACACGCTCCACGTCACCGACGCGGCCGGCCGGGAGATCGGCACGCTGCCGCGCCTCAACGTCGGCTACTGACCGCTGCGGTGCGGGCCGGGAGGTGCGAGGGCGAATCGAACAGGTCCGGCTGCGGTGATTGCCTATTCCCCGGCTACTGCACGATCCTCCCGTTTTCCAGGTGGATCCGGCGCCCGGAGAACCTCGACCGCAGCGCCCGGTCGTGGCTGACCAGCACGACGGTGCCGGCGAAGGCATCCAGGGCCCGCTCGAGGTCGTCGGCCAGCGCGGGGGACAGGTGGTTGGTCGGTTCATCGAGCAGCAGCACGTCCGCCGGCCGGGCAAAGACCCGTGCCACATCGATCCGGCGGCGCTGGCCCAGTGACAAGGCCCCCACGCGCGCGACAAGTTCCCCGCGGCGGAACAGGCCCAGGGACAGCAATTGCCCCAGGTCCTCTTCGAGTCCGCGCCCCGAGCCATGGCAGAAGGCCTGTGCAGCCAGCCAGTGCGCGGGAAACCCGGTGGGATGCTGGCGCAGGTATGCCACGACCTGGTTGGCCGCGCAGGTGCCGGAGACCGGCTTCAGCACACCGGCCATGACATCGAGCAACGTGGATTTCCCGGCGCCGTTGGAACCCGTGACAAGTACCCGCTCCCCGGTGCGAACCTGCAGCCGGTCGATGCCCAGGCGTCCGGGAACACGCACATCGGCAAGCTCCAGCGCCGCGGGTGAGAGCTGGTCCGCGGGGCCTGCGACGGACAGCGGGCAGGGGATGAAACGCAGCGGCTCGACGGGAACCGCGGCCTCGTTGGCCTGCAGCCGGCCAAGGCGGGACTTGGCCCGGCGCAGCGCCCCGGAGGAACCGTGCGAGCGGTCGCTGGCCCGGAACTCCCCGTGGCCGAGCTCCTCGCGTGCGCGCGCGAGGAGCTCTGCCGCGGCGGAGATCCGCGCTTCGAGCTCGCGCACCGGGGCCAGGGCATGGGACTGGAAGTCTGCGACGCTCCATCCCGGTTCGACGTGGGGTTGCTGCGGCAGGTAGCCGATTCCCCGGCTGCATGCAGGATGGCCGTCCCGCGTTCCGGGGTGGGCTCGCCCGCCAGCAGGCGCAGCAACGTGGTCTTGCCGGCGCCGTTCTCGCCGATGGGGCCCGGCCGTTCGCCGGGGCGCACGGCAAGTTCCAGCTCGCGGAACACTGTCCGCGCGGGGAAGGAAACGGTGATCCCGTGCAGGGAAAGTTGGGTTTTCATGATGGTGTCCCAGGTATTTGCGTGCAGTTCCCGGGTGCGGGGCCGGACCGCTGCGCTTGCTGTCATCGGGGGAGGGTACGCGGGCGCGGATGCCAGGACCGCCGGTACGGCGATGGACAGGGCAGGGTTTGCACACCGGGCGAACCGGCGGACACGCCCCATGGAGGCGAGCGCCGGAAGGCGAACCGATTACAGGTAGACAACCATCATGGGCCACACCATGGCAACGGATGGCGCGGGCCCTCGGGCAATGCGGGAGGGGCAGTGCACCTGCCGGGACTAGCGATCCAGGCGCCGTTGGCGAATGGCGCCGTAGACCCCGGCGACAATCACCGCGCCAACGATGGACAGCGCCCAGGCGCGCAGGTTGAGGAGCCCGCCGAGCCCGGTGTGGAAGACGAGGCTGCCGATCCAGCCGCCGACGATGGCGCCGACCACCCCCAGGGCCAGCGAGGTGAACCAGCCGCCGTTGACGCGCCCGGGCATGATGTTCTTGACCAGGGCGCCGACGATAAGGCCCAGGATGATCCAACCAACCAGCCCCATCGGGTGCTCCTTCGAGACAGCGGGCGCCCGGGTCCCGGGCCGTCCGTGCGGACGGCGCCCAACCCCGGACGAGCAACAATTTACGGCGCAAGCCGCCGGTACGCAATGCGCGGCGGGCGGCGAATCCGGTACGGGAGTCCGCCCCACGGCACCCGGAACCGGGCCGGTGCCGAGGACCGGCATCAATCCCCGCTGTGGCGTGGGTCTTTGGCGCCGGTGCCGGCAGCGCGTATGAATAGAGGAAGAAACGAAGGAGGACACGATGCGCGGCGAGGTGCCGGAAGCGGAGAGCCACGTGCCCGACCCCGGGCGCTGGCGCATCCTCGCGGTCCTGCTGGTCACCATGTTCATGTCGCTCGTGGGGGTGTCGATCGTCAACGTCGCGCTCCCGGCGATCCAGGCGGGCCTCGGCGCCTCGCAATCGGACATCCAATGGGTGCTGGCCGGTTACGCGCTCACCTTCGGGGTCGTGCTGGTGGCCGCCGGGCGCGCCGGGGACGTCTTTGGCCGCGGTGCCCTGTTCATCGCCGGGGTCGCGGTCTTCACGCTGTCCTCGGTGGCCGCCGGGCTGGCACCGGATCCGCTGAGCCTGAACATCGCCCGGTTCATCCAGGGCGTGGGATCGGGCCTGGTCAACCCGCAGGTGCTGGGCATGATCCAGCAATACTTCCGCGGCCCCGAGCGGGGGCGGGCCTACGGCGCCATGGGCACCATGGTCGGGTTCTCGGTGGCGATCGGCCCGCTGCTTGGCGGGGCGCTGATCGCGCTGCTGGGACCGGATGCCGGATGGCGGGCGACCTTCCTGGTCAACGTCCCGGTCGGGGCGCTGGCCATCGTGCTGGCGCTGCGCTGGTTCCCGCGGCCGATGTTCACCCGGGCCGCACACCCGGAACCGCAACCCGCACCCGGTGCCGGGCGCCGCACCGGGCGGGCCACCGACCTGGACCCGGTAGGCAGCACACTGCTGGGACTCGGAGTGCTGGGAATGCTGCTGCCCTTCGTGCAGGGACGCGAGAGCGCCTGGGTGTGGTGGCTGCTGCCCGGTGGGCTGGCCGTGGTTGCCGGATGGGTGCTGTGGGAGCGGAGCTACGCGGCCCGCGGGTACGCCCCGATGGTCGACCTGGACCTGTTCCGCATCGGCTCCTTCACCTTCGGCACGCTGATCGCCGGGTTGTACTTCGTGGGGATCTCCAGCGTGTGGGTGCTGGTGGCCATCTACGTCCAGGACGGGCAGGGGTTCACGGCGCTGGATGCCGGGCTGCTCGGGTTGCCGGCGGCGCTGTGCGCGGCGGCCAGCTCGCACCTGGCCGGGCTGCGGGTCATGGAGTACGGGGGCAAGATCGTGATCCTCGGGATCCTGTGCGCGCTGTTCGGGCTGCTTTCCAGCATCGTGGTCATCGAGCTGCACGCGGGCGGGCGCGTGGGGCTGTGGTGGCTGCTGGGCACGCTCGCGTTCGTGGGCATCGCCCAGGGCGCGATCATCGCCCCGAACCAGGCCCTGACGATGCTCGAGGTGCCCGCCGCACATTCCGGCAGCGCCGGGGGAGTGATGCAGACCTCCCAGCGCATCGGCACGGCGGTGGGCATCGCCATGATGACCGCCATCTTCTTCGCCACGCTGTCCGCCACGGCCTGGGACACGGCCATGAGCGTGGGCCTGGCCTCGATTGCCGCGGTCGTGCTCCTCACGCTGCTGGTGGCGCTCGCCGACCAGCGCCGGCGCACCCGGGGGTAGCCGCCGGCCGGCTACGCCTCGGGGTTCTGCGAACCGCGCAGCAGGGCCGCCACGGTGTCCTCCTGGACCTGGGAGAAGTCCTCGTAGTGGGCGCCGACGGCGGAGAAATCGCGTGGGGAGTGAAGGACGACGATCGCCGATGCCCCCTCCATGGCGTGCACCCGGTCCCGCGGTGCCACCGGGACCGCGACGACGACCTGGCCCGCCCCGCACCGGGTGACCACATCCAGGGACGCGTGCATCGTGGCACCGGTGGCCAGGCCGTCGTCGCACAGCACCACGGTGCGCCCGGCCAGCGGCGGCGCGAAGTCGGCGAAGCGCGCGGCCAGCACCTCCAGCTCGGCGGCGGCCCTCTCTTCCACGGCCTGAAGCCCGGCGGTCCCGACCGAGGCCAGCGCGTGGTGGTGGACCGAGGGCACCAGGTAGCGTCCGGCCACCCGGCGGTAGGAGGCGATGGCGCCGAAGGCGACCTCCGCATGGCCCGGGACCCCGAGCTTGCGCACGGCCAGCGCACCGAGCTCGGCACCCAGCCTGTGGGCCAGCGGCGCGGCAACCGGCAACCCGCCGCGCAGCAGCCCGAGCACCACGGTGTCGGCACCCAGGCCCTGGGCGGCCAGGACCTCGCCGAGCAGCGCGCCGGCCTGCGCCCGGTCCTGGAACTTCACCGCTTCATGCCTGCCCATGGAACCAGTGTGCCCGCGATTGGCGACCGGGTGAATACCGGACAGCGCAGCCGGCCGCCCGATCCGGCCCCGCCCACTGCCGGGGCACGCACGAATGCCCGGCGAATCCGGTCACTTGAAGGGGTTCCACCCGGCGGTGGGAAACAGGAACGCCAACGAGGACCGGGCCATCAGGAACCCGAGGATGCCCACGACCCACGGCAGCCACTGAGAGGACGACTTGGCCAGCCACGCGGAGAGCCGCCCCAGCGGGCCTTGGACCCTCGGTCCGGCAACCGCCCGGATGCCGATGACCACCGCTCCCGGGAGCAGCATCACCAGGCAGTAGAGCACCAGCAGCCCGGATTGCACCGGCAGGGGGTAGGGGCTTTGGGTCAGCAGCCCGATGGCCCCCAGGTAGGGAAGCATGGTGGGCAGTTCCAGGAGCCCTGCGGTGACGCCCAGCGCCGCAAGGCCCCACGGGCTGGCCAGTGCCGCGTCCAGCCGACGTGCCCAGCGGCCCTCGGAGCCCGGCCCGGCCTGGTGTGCGGCGCCCCGCCCGGGAGCCGGTGCGCGGCCGGTTTCCGCAGCCGAGCGGCCCGCACCCGCGGGCACGGCCCCGGATGCCGCCTTGGCCTTGTCCGGGTTTTTCCTGAAGGACCAGGCGAGCATCCCGGCGCCAAGCAGCAGCACCGCCCACCGGAAGGTCGAGGAGCCCAGCAACGCGCCGGTGAATTCCCTGCTGACCAGGTCCACGCCGCCGAGCAGCAGCAACCCGACGGCCAGGTAGAAGCTCCCCACAACGCCCAGGTAGGCCAGTGCCGAGCGCAGATCCCCGCGCGACTTCGCCCGCAGCACCAGCCACACCGGGATCACCAGGGTGCCGATGCTGGTGGCATCGATCAGGGCCAGCACGGCCAGGGAAGCGAACAATCCGGTGGTTCCAAGCATCATGCTTCCAGCTTCCCCCGGGCACCGGCGCATGGGCGTCGATCAATGGGAGCATCCGGGGTCATCCCTTCGTAGGACACCGGCTGCCGACGCCAGGGCGCCGCGCCGCGCATCCGCCATATCGACTGCCCCCGCAGCCCCGAGCCTCGCGCGGGCGCGCGCGAGCGCGCGAACCAGGCCGCCACCCCGGGTTTTCGGCGCGCCGCGCATCCGGCATATCCGCTGCCCCCGCAGCCCCGAGCCGCGCGCGGGCGGTTCGCGCGCGACGGCCTCGACAGGGGCACTTCGTGGTGTCGCCCTTGGTAAAAGCGTCCCGACGTACCACGATGAAAGGGTGTTAGCCGATGACAACGCCACCGCGACGCCCGGGCCCGGCCGCCGCGGACGGGTGCGACCGCAGGACCTGGCCCTGGCGCTGGGCTATGCCGGAGTCGCCTGGCTGCTGCACGCGCTGGCCATGAACAACGACGGGGCCTGGGGGCTGCACCGGTACAACGAGTGGTGGCCGCTGCCCCTGGCCATCGGCTGCCTGGCCGTCGCACTGAGGCAACGCCACGTCCTGGCCGCCTCGGCCACCATGGCGGTGGCCGGGATCGTGCTGTTGCCGGTGGGCAGCAGCGGCGGGTTCTTCCTGGTCTTCGAGTCCGTCTTCACGCTGGTGCTCTGGGGCGGGGCCAGGGTTTCGCGGGCCGCCGAGCACGGCTCGCTGGTCCTCACGGCGTTGCTGACGATCGTGATGTACTTCGTGACCGGTTCCGCCGCGATCAGCGTGACCCTCGCCCTGGTTGCGGCGATGGTCCTGGTGATGCCGGCGCAATGGGCGGGAAACATCCGCCACGCCCGGGAGCTGGCGGCCAGCGAGGCACGCACCGCGGCGGCCATGGCGGAGGCCGCGGAGGCGCGCTCGGCGGCGCAGGCGGCCGAACACGAACGGCTGCTGGTGGCCGAGCGCACCACCATGGCCCGCGAGGTCCACGACGTGCTCTCCGCCCGGCTTGCCGCGATTGCGCTGCAAAGCGGTGCGGCGCTGAACTCCCCGCAGAACCCGCAGCTGGCCGCCCGCGCCATGGACGCCATCCGTACACAGAGCGTCAACGGGATCGAGGAGCTGAGCACCATGATCCGCATGCTGCACCGCGGCACCCCGCTCGCGCCGGCGGGGTCGCTGGGCGATGTCCCGGCCCTGGTCCAGGCCTACAGCGGCTCTGGTCTCCGCGTCGCCTACCGCAACGAGCTGCCCGCAGGGGGAAGCGCCCTGGATGCCGTGACCCAGGCAACCATCTACCGGAGCGTCAACGAGTCCCTGGTCAACTTCGCCAAGCATGCCCCGGACGGTGAACTCGCGCTCTCGCTGGTGCCTCGCGACGGGTCGGTGCTGTTCTCGGCCTCCAACCCGGCGGCCGCCGGGCACCCGGGCGATGGCGGGGCCGCCGGCGTCCACGGCACGGGCACCGGCACGGGCACCGGACTGCAGGGCATGCGGGCCCGAAGCGCCGAGCTGGGCGGCTCGTTCCGGATCTCGACGGCCAACAACACCTTCGCGGTGTTCATGCTGCTGCCGATGGGCCACCGCCCGCCGGCAGCAGCCGCGGCGCCGGGGAAAGCGGATTTGCCCCTCGGCCACGCACCTGCCCACCTCAACGAAGGATCCACGTGAGCGCACACCAGGGACCGGTTCCCGGCCCCGAACCCCGCGAAGCCATGCCCCGGCAAGCGATCACCGTGCTGCTGGCCGACGACCACGCCGCGGTCCGGCTCGGCATGCGCATGGTCGTGGAATCGGCACCGGGTTTCACCGTCGTCGGCGAGGCCGGGAACGGTGCCGCGGCGGTGTCGATGGCCCGCGCCCTGCGGCCGGACGTGGTGCTCATGGACCTGCGCATGCCCGTCATGGACGGGGTTGCGGCCACCGGGCGGATCGTGGCCGAGGCGCTGTCCAAGGTCCTGGTGCTCACCACGTTCGACCACGACGAGTACCTCTTCGGGGCGCTGGCTGCCGGCGCCCAGGGCTTCCTGCTCAAGAGCGCGTCCCCGCCCTCCATCATCGCCGCCATGCACGCGGTGCTCGGCGGCGAGAAGGTGCTGGCCCCGGAGGTCACCGCCAAGATCGTGCACGCGGCGCTCGAGGCGGCGCCCGCGCCCGCGCCGCAGTTCCCGGGGATCGATCCCCGCACGGTGCTGACCGGGCGGGAACTGCAGGTCCTGCGGGAACTCGGTGCGGGCCACACCAACCACCGGATCGGGCGGAACCTGGGCATCGGCGAGACCACCGTGAAGACGCATGTCTCAAGGCTCATGGGCAAGCTGGGCGTCTCGTCCAGGGTCCAGGCCGCCCTGGTTGCGCACCGTGCGTTCGCACAGGAATAGGTCATCGGCGCAGGACCACCGGCCGGCCACGATCCAACCATTGCCCCACGGTGCATCGCGCTGTCCGCGTGCGGGACTGGTTGCCCCACCGTGGTCCGCCGGTGACTTCACGGCCGGCGGGGAGTAGCCTGAACCCGATGCGCCGCTGGGCCCCCGTCCGCCGTTCGGGGAAACCCGGGGCGCCCGGGAAGGGAAACACCATGGCCAAGCTGATCTACGCATACCTCGCCTCGCTGGATGGCTACGTCGCCGACGAAACGGGGGACTTCGGCTGGGCGTACCCGGGCGAAGAGGTCATGGACTTCATCAACGCCGCCGAGCGCGACGTGGGCACCTACCTCTACGGGCGCACGATGTACGAAATGATGGCCGGCTGGGAAACCGACCCCGGCTATGCCGCCGGGTCGCCCGGGGACGCCGAGTTCGCCCGGCTCTGGCAGGCCGCCGACAAGATCGTCTTCTCGCGCACCCTTCAGGAGGCAAGCACGAGGCGCACGCGGATCGAGCGCTCCTTTGACGCCGGGTCGGTGCGGGCCTTGAAGGAAAGCGCGGCAAAGGACCTGAACGTCTCCGGCGCGACGATCGCGGCCGAGGCGTGGCGCGCGGGGCTCATCGACGAGTGCCAGGTCTTTGTGGCCCCGATGCTCGTCGGGGGAGGGAAGCCGATGTTCCCCGACGGGATCCGCCAACCCCTGGAGCTGCTCGAGGAACGCCGCTTCGCCAACGGCATGGTCTTCATGCGCCACCGCGTGCTGCATTAGCAGCCCCGGACGCGGTGGCCGCGGCGGAAAACGGGAACCGCGCCGGATCCTTCGAACGCCGAAGGGGCCGGCGCGCACGCACCATCGCCGGGATGGTGCATGCACGCCGGCCCCCGATCGAACGCGAAGGTCCGGTGGTGCGGCGGGTTGCGGGGTGCCGGCTAGAGCTGGTGGCCCATCTTGAAGCCGACTTCCTCGCCAGGATCCCCGGTCAGCGCGTCCCCGGGGGCGCGGGTGTAGGAGAAGCCGTCGGCGCCCACGGTCACCGCCATCTCCGAGGAGTCGGTGCGCTTGATGACTTCCTGCGGGTTGCCGTCGAGGTCCAGGACCAGGGAGGCCTCGGTGTACCAGGACGGGACCACGGGGTTGCCCCACCAGTCGCGGCGCTGGTTGTCGTGCACGTCCCAGGTGATCACCGGGTTGTCCGGGTCCCCGGTGTAGTAGTCCTGGGTGTAGATCTCGATGCGGTGGTCATCGGGGTCCAGGATGTAGAGGTAGAACGCGTTGGAGACGCCGTGGCGGCCCGGTCCGCGCTCGATGCGGTCGGACATGCGCAGCGCGCCCATCTTGTCGCAGATCTGGATGATGTTGTGCTTCTCGTGGGTGGAGAAGGCGACGTGGTGCATGCGCGGGCCGTCGCCGCCGGTCAGGGCGGTGTCGTGCACGGTGCCCTTGCGGTGCATCCACGCGGCGTAGGTGGTGCCTTCCTCGTCCTTGATGTCCTCGGTGACCCGGAAGCCCAGGTCCTCCAGGTAGCCGCGTCCGCGCTGGACGTCCGGGGTCACCTGGTTGAAGTGGTCCAGGCGGACCAGTTCGCCGGCCGAGTAGATGTCGTAGCGCTGGTGCAGGCGCTCGACGTGGGTGGTCTCGAAGAAGAACTCGTACGGGAAGCCCAGCGGATCCTCGACGCGCACCGAATCGCCGATGCCCTTGGTGAAGCCCTCCTTGCGGCGTTCGGTGCGGCAGCCCAGTTCCTTGTAGTACGCCTCGGCGGCATCCACGTCGGCATTGGAGCGCACGCGGAAGGCCATGGCCTTCAGCGCGGCGACCGGTCCCTGGGTCAGCACCAGGTTGTGGTGGATGAACTCCTCGAAGGAGCGCAGGTAGATCTGGTTCTCGTCTTCCTCGGTGACGTGCAGTCCCAGGACGTCGACGTAGAACCTGCGCGAGGCGGCCAGGTCGGTGACGACGAGCTCGGCGTAGGCGCAGCGCAGGATGTCCGGGGCCGGAACCGAGGGGGTGGGAATGGGGTTTGCTGGGGTCTTGGTCATGACGGGTTCGCTCCTTCGCGAATAAGGCTGGAAAGTAGTGGAAGTGCCTAGGCGCCGAACTTGGGGGTGTGGACCTCACCGAGGGTGATGTGCACGGCCTGCTGGTCGGTGTAGAAGTCGATCGAGCGGTAGCCGCCCTCGTGGCCCAGGCCCGAGGCCTTCACGCCGCCGAAGGGGGAGCGCAGGTCACGCACGTTGTGGCTGTTGAGCCAGACCATGCCGGCCTCGACATCCTGCGCGAAGTTGTGCGCGCGCTTGAGGTCGTTGGTCCACACGTAGGCGGCCAGCCCGTACTTGGTGTTGTTCGCCAGTGCCAGGGCCTCCTCATCGGTGTCGAACGGGGTGATTGCCACGACGGGGCCGAAGATCTCCTCCTGGAAGATCCGCGCGTCCGGGGCGACGTCCACGAACACGGTCGGGGCGACGTAGGAGCCGTTTTCCTGGCCCTCGGGCAGGTTCTCCGGGCGGCCGCCGCCGGCCACGACGCGGCCCTCGGTCTTGCCGATCTCCACGTAGCCCATGACCTTGTCGTAGTGCTCGGGGTGGACCAGCGCGCCGACCTGGGTTTCGGGATCGTGCGGGTCCCCGACCTTGATGTTCTTGGCGCGGGCCGCGTAGGCCTGAATGAACTTCTCGTAGATCGGGCGCTCCACCAGGATGCGGGAACCGGCGGTGCAGCGCTCGCCGTTCAGCGAGAACACGCCGAAGAGGGTCGAGTCGATGGCCGCGTCGAAGTCGGCGTCGGCGAAGACGATGGCCGGGGACTTGCCGCCCAGCTCCATGCTCATGCCCTTGAGGTTCTCGGCGCAGTTGCGGAAGATCAGCTGGCCGGTGGAGGACTCGCCGGTGAAGGAGATCAGCGGCACGTCCGGGTGCTTGACCAGCGCGTCGCCGGCCTCCTCGCCGATGCCGTTGACCAGGTTGAAGACGCCGGCCGGCAGGCCGGCCTCCTCGAAGATGCCGGCCCACAGCGAGGCGGACAGCGGGGTGAATTCGGCCGGCTTGAGCACCACGGTGCAGCCGGAGGCGATGGACGGGGCGAGCTTCCAGGACTCGAGCATGAACGGGGTGTTCCACGGGGTGATCAACCCGGCGACGCCGATCGGCTTGCGGTTCACGTAGTTCAGCTGGGAGCCGGGGACCTTCAACGCGGTGTCGTGCTGGGCGACGATGAGATCGGCGAAGAAGCGGAAGTTCTCGGCGGCGCGCTGGGCCTGGCCGCGGGCCTGGGTGATCGGCAGGCCGGTGTCGAAGGTTTCCATCTCTGCCAGGCGGTCTTCGGCGGCGACGACGGCGTCGGCGATCTTGTACAGCACCTTGGCGCGGGCCCGGGGGCTCATGGTCGGCCAGGGGCCGTTCTTGAAGGCCTCGGTGGCGGCGGCGACGGCGGCGTCGATGTCGGCCTTCTGGCCGGCGGCGGCGGTTGCGTAGGTGGTGTTGGTCACCGGGTCCAGGACCTCGAAGGTCTCCCCGTTGATGGAGTCGACGAACTTGCCGCCGATGTAGTGCTGGATGGTCGTGGGAAGGTTCTCGGGAACGAAGTGCTTGCTCATTTACTGGCTCCTTGTGGGGGATTGCGGGGAAAGGTGGCGTGCTTCGGAAGTGCTAGAGCGGGGAGGCCGGGAGATTGGCCGCCGCGAGATAGGCGTTCAGGGTGGTGGTCCGATGGGCCCGGGCCGCCTGTTCGATCTGCGCGGCCGGGGCATTGGCCTCGATCAAATCCAGCAGGCTTGCATGTTCCTTCACCGATTCCCGGGCGCGGCCCGGGATGTGGATGAAGGAGGAGGAGCGCATCGCGGCCAGGCGGTTCCAGCCGCGCTGCACCAGCTCCAGGATGTGCGGGTTGGGGCAATTGCGGTAGAGCACCTGGTGGAACTCGTTGTTCAGCTCGGTGAAGCGCACCGCATCGAAGTCGACCAACAGGTCGGCCATGGCCTGGTTGATGGACCGGGCCGCGGCCAGCTGGTCGGCGTCGATGAACGGGGCGCTCAGCGCGGTGGCTGCGCCCTCGATGATCGCCAGGGTCTGCATGGTGTGCATGTAGAGCGTCAGGTCGGCCGCGGCCACCGTGGCCCCGACGTTGCGTTCGAACGTCACCAGGCCCTCGGCCTCCAGGCGGCGGATGGCCTCGCGGACCGGGACCACCGAGCAGCCAAGCTCTGCGGCGATGGCGCCCAGCACCAGCCGGTAGCCGGGGGTGAAGGTTCCGTCGGTGATCTTCTCGTGCAGCAGCCGGTAGGCCGACTCTGACTTGCTCGGGGCCATCGTCGACCTAGATTTCCGGTTCGCCGTCGGCGACCCACTGGTTGTACTTGGCCTTCCAGGGCGCGTTCATCGGGAACAGGCCCTCGATCTTGCTGCCCTTGGACACGTTCAGGAAGACGAAGGTGTCCTGGCGCTCGGATTCGACGACCTCCTCGGCGATCTCGGCGGCCAGGTGCGGCGGGATGACCAGGATGCCGTCGGCGTCGGCGATCACGATGTCCCCGGGCACGATGGTGGTCCCCCCGCAGCCCACGGCCACGTCGGTGTCCCACGGCACGTGCTTGCGCCCGAGGACCGCCGGGTGCGCGCCGTTGTGGAAGGTGGGGATGTCCAGGGCGGCGACGGCGTCGAGGTCGCGCACCCCGCCGTCGGTGATGATGGCCTCGGCGCCGCGGACCTGGGTGCGCATCGCCAGGATGTCGCCCAGCGTGCCGGAGCCCTTCTCGCCGCGGGCCTCCATGACCAGGATCTCGCCCGGGCCGATGTCGTCGATGACGCGCTTCTGTGCGTTGTAGCCGCCGCCGTGGGTCTTGAACAGGTCCTCGCGGCCCGGCACGTAGCGCAGCGTGCGGGCGGTGCCGATGACCTTTCTCATGCCCTTGGTGGCCTGCAGTCCGTCGACCGAGACGTTGTTCAGCCCGCGCTTGCGCAGGGCGCCGGAGATGGTGGCGGTGGCCACCGACATGAGCTTTTCCTTGACCTCGTCGGTCAGTGCCTGCTTGCCGGTGATCGGCAGCTCGATGCCCGCGCCGGCGGCGGTGCCGAAGGCGTCGATGCGGTCGGCATCGGTGATCTTGGGCTGGTTGCCGAAGGCCGCGAAGGACTCGGTGCCTTCCACGACGGTGGTGGCCAGGCGCCCGGTGGACAGGCCCGCGGCCTCGTCGTCGACCTGCACCTCGACCACGTCGCCCGGGACGATCACGGAGGATCCGGCCGGGGTGCCGGTGAGGATCACGTCGCCTGCCTTCAGCGTCATCTGCTGCGACAGGTCGGCAACGATCTGCGCGAAGGAGAAGATGAGTTCCCCGGTCGAGGCGTCCTGGGCGAGCTCGCCGTTGACCCAGGTGCGGATGCGCAGGGCCGCCGGGTTCACGGCCGACGCAGGAAGCAGCACCGGGCCCATCGGGGTGTAGCCGTCGCCGGACTTGGAGCGGATGTTCGATCCCTTGTCGGCGTACTTCATGTCGTACACGCCCAGGTCGTTGGAAGCGGTCACGGACCCGACGTGGGACCAGGCGTCCTCGACCGAGACGCGGCGGGCATCGGTGCCGATGAGAAGGGCGATCTCGCCCTCGAAGGCGAGCAGCTCGGTGCCGGCGGGACGCTCGACGGTGGATCCGGAGGTTGCCAGCGAGGAGGAGGCCTTCATGAAGTAGGACGGGAAGGCCGGGGTGCGGCCGCGCTGGGCGGCACGCGAGGAGTAGGAAAGATGTACAGCAAGAACCTTGCCGGCCGCCTCGAAGATGGACTGGTCGACCTGCACCGGTTCGGTGGCTGTGGCGTCGCTGCTCACGGTTTCCTCCTGTTGTGTATGAAATCGTATACGATCCAGTGTGATCGGGATCTCCGGGGTTGTCAAGATGTGTCTGCGGTTACGTTCGGCAAAGGCTGGCAGGGTGCTGGTTCGGCCCCTCGATTGCGCGGAATTTCGCGCGCGGGGTGGACGAAAATGAATACACCTCCGCGCGCTTCGCCCATGGCCTTCGCTCCCTGCTGCTGCCTGTCACTGGAAGGCTGGCACGGCGGGGGTGAACTCCGTCCACCGATTCGGCGACGTGCGGCCAAGCCCCGATGGAGGCCGTTCCCACCGCAAAATGCCGGGTCGGGTCGGCAAGATCCGACGGACACGATCCCCCTTCGCCCCAGAAGCCGGCAACATGGAACCCGCAAGCCATTGCCTCCCGTGGGGCGGGAAAAGCCCCGCCGCGGACTGTGACGGGGACTGCCTTGTGCACACCCGGCCGTACACTCGGCCGCCGATCCTCCCCGGCGGGGAGCGGCCGGCTGGGATCGAGACCACGGGCCCGAAAGACAAGGAGCTGGAAATCGTGGTCGGCACCGATGCGGGGGAGTCGGGGACCGAGGCTGGCGGGCCGGAGGGCGCAGGACCCGGTGGAGCCTGAACTGGACAACTGCCTGCCCTGGTGCCGGGACCACGGGGAGGAATGCTGCGGCCTGCGCATGACGCTGGTCCTGGCCACTGCGCGCGGCGCGGAAAACCTGCTGCATGGGAATCGCGCATCGGCCGACCCGACCGCAGGCCTCCTCGCCGCCCGGGCTGACCTTGCCCCCGGTGCTGCGGGCTGCCAGGGCCGCCTCCATGGGGGCCTTGACTGCTGAGACACCCCCTCCGGGACCGCGCCGGAGCACCAGCGCGTCCACACCAGGCTCGGCAGGCTGCTTGCGGACGTCGATCCGCTGCCCTGGGCCGTGCGTGCCTCCCGGGGGTGGCCTGCCGGCGCCCAGGGCAGGCGCGAGCCAATCGATCCTGCGCCCGGAGGTTCGCCGTGCAAATCACTTGGCATCGACATCCTGAATCAGTAGCGTGGGAGCCACGACACCGGCGGATTCCAGGCCGGGAACCAGTCCGGAACGACTCCCCAACGGGCAACACCACTCCAGGAGACGAGACATGACGACGAATTCCCCCGACAACAGCTTGGCGCACGAGGACGACTACCCCGAGGACGCCCTGGAACCGGAAAGCGGGACGCCCGTCAATCCGGATGACCTCGACGGGCCGGAGGACCCGGGAACCGTCGATCCGTTCCAGGACTCCGAGTACCTGGCCGAGCACCTGCCCGAGGACGTGGGCGCGGTGCCCGGGACCGGCGGGGCTTCGGAGGGCGACGAGTCCTCGGCCAGTGCGCCGTCCGAGGACGAAGACCGTTTCGACGCCGGGTAGGGCGATGGACATGCGGTCGGACCGGACCATGGTGGTCGGCTTGATGGCGGACGCAGGCATGCCGTTGGGCCGTGCCCTGGAATTGGAGAAGACGCTGCCCGAGCAGTTGCGGTCGCGGTTGGATTCGGCCGTCGGGTGGAAGCTGGAGGTCGCGGAGTTCTCCCTTCCCCTGAGCGCCAACGGCGAAGTGGAACTCAACGCGCATGCCCGCACCTTGCGCGAGGCGGGGCAGTGGGACTACCTGGTCTACCTGACGGACCTGCCCAAGTACGAGAACGGCGAGCCGGTGGCGACCAGCCGCAACACCGGCTCCGGGTCGGCCGTCGTGGTCCTTCCCGCGCTGGGTATCGTGCGCCGGAAGCGGCTGCAGAGGGCCGTGGTGCAGGTCCTTGCCGCCCTGCACGGTGTCGGGGACCCCTACCTGCGCCACGACGGCAGGGTGCCCGCACGCGTGGACCCGTTTTCCGTCGAGCGCCGGATCGAGGCAGTCGAGGCCGAGGGCGACGCCTTCGAAACAGTCAAGGGGCTGCGGGGCCGCCTGCTCCTGCTGATCGGCATGGTGCGCAGCAACCGGCCGTGGCGCCTGGTTCCGAGCCTGTCCACGGCCATGGCCGCGGCCCTTGCCACGGGCGCCTTTGGCGTCTTCTACACCAGCATCTGGAGCATGGCCGACTACCTGCCTGCCCAGCGCCTGGCCCTCATCACCCTGCTCTCGGTCACGGTCATGGGTTCCTGGCTGGTGCTGCACAACGGCCTGTGGGAACGCCCCGTCGGCGACCGCCATCGGGAGAAGCGGGTGATCTACAACCTGGCAACACTGTTGACCATCGTCTCGGCGATCCTGCTGATGTACCTGGCGTTGTTCGCCGTCATCCTCGCCGGCGCCCTGGTCATCATCGATGCCCAGTTCCTGGCCCTGGAGCTGGGCCACGGGGTGGGCTTCGGCGATTACCTGAACCTGTCCTGGCTGTCCGCGTCGCTGGGAACCATCGCCGGTGCCGTGGGATCCGGCCTGGACAACGAGGAATCCGTGCGCAAGGCAACCTACAGCCGAAGGGAGTATGAACGGCGACAGATCAGCCTGTCCAATGACACCGAAGACGGCGCGTAGCCACACGCCCCGGAACACCGAAAGCACGCCAACGAAGGAGAATCATGAAACTACTCACCAAGGCACTGACCATCGCGCTCTCGCTTCTGGCCGGACTGGCCGGGGCACGGATCTCCGGGGCAATCTGGAAGGGTGCCACCGGCGAACCGGCTCCCGCGGTGACCAACCCGGAGGCGCAGCAACGTACGAAGATCTCCAAGGTGCTGGCCTTCGCCGTGGTCTCCGGCGCCACCGCATCGATCATCCAGGCCCTCACCAAGCGCTGGACGCAGAATCTCGTCGAGAAGAAGAGCGCCCCGTAGGCAGGCGGAGAGGAAGGGAAACCGCGATGGAACATCGGGACAACGACGCGTCCGACGAGTCGGAGGCGGCGCGCCAGGCCGCCGGGGGCCAGCCTCAAGAACCCGAGGACGACGCAACGCCCTCGCCGGAGCAGGAGGTCAAGGCCGGTATCAACCAGGACCGCCCCACCGCGGAGGGCTTTTCCCCCGAACCGGACGAGGAGGCCTCCGGCACCGACTAGTCATGCCCGGCCCCGGCACCCCGCGACCGCGCCGGCCGGGGCTGCGCATTCATTGATCACCCCGGGGCTTTGCCCTGGCATGAATAGTACGAGCAAAACGCCCACGAAGACCGGAGGATTTCCCATGGACGAGCGCGAACCCCTCAAGCCCGATTCCGAAGCCCAGCTTTCCCCGGACAACCCCGTCACCCGCCACCCCAGGATCTCGCCGCCGAAACAGGACCAGCCCGAACCGGGCCTGGATGCCAAGCTCGATCCCCAGGCCGACCACGGCGAAAAATCCTATGTCGGGACGGGGCGGCTCAAGGGACGCAAGGCGCTGGTCACCGGTGGAGATTCGGGCATCGGGGCGGCCGTGGCAATCGCCTTCTCCCGGGAGTGTGCGGATGTCGCCATTGCCTACCTGCCGGCGGAAGCGGAAGACGCCCGCAAGATCATCGGCTTGATCGAGGCCGAGGGGCGCGTGGGCATCGGCCTGGCCGGCGACCTCCTCGACGCCGACTACCGCAACTCGCTGGCCGACGATGCGGCGGAGAAACTCGGCGGCCTGGATATCCTGGTCAACAACGCCGGCAAGCAGGTGGCCATCGAGAATCTCGAGGACCTAGACGACGAACAGATCCTGCAGACCTTCCAGATCAACATCCTGGCCATGTTCACCATCACCCGCGCGGCGCTCAAGCACCTCCCGGCCGGCTCCAGCATCATCAACACGACCTCGGTCCAGGCCTACGACCCGTCGCCGACGCTGTTGGACTACGCCTCGACGAAGGCGGCGATCAACGCGTTCACCAAGGGACTGGGCGTGCAGCTGGCACCGCGCGGAATTCGCGTCAACGCGGTGGCACCCGGGCCCATCTGGACCCCGCTTCAGGTCTCGGACGGCCAGCCCAAGGACGCGTTGCCGAAGTTCGGGCACAACGTTCCCCTCGGCCGTGCCGGCCAGCCAGTGGAACTGGCGCCCGCCTACGTATTCCTTGCCTCGGCCGAATCCAGCTACGTCATCGGGGAGACGCTGAACGTCAACGGCGGCCGGCAGACGCCGTGAGCCGGCCGACGGCAAACACCCACGAGGAGAAACACGCATGGACACATCCAGCTTCCACCCGGAACCGGCGGACGAATCCCGGCGGCCCGGGAACGACCCCCGGCTGGAGTCCCAGGACCCGGCCGGCGATGATCCCTTGAACCTCACGCCGGACGACCCGGAATGGTCTGACACCCCCGATGGGCCACGCGGACAGGACGGGCGGGCGGAACCCGCAGAGGCAAGCCGGGAAACCACTTTCGACAGAAAAGACAGGACGGCCATGGGAGACAATAGGGAATTCGGGCGAGATGAGGCGCAGCAGCAGGAATCCGCGGAAGCGGAGGAAGCCCAAACGCCGGAAGTCGGCGCCACCTCCAACCCCGATCCCCTGGAGCAGCGGATCACCGGGCTGGAACCGGGCGGGGGAGTCCCTCCCGGGGAGCCCCCGCCGGGTGAAGGGTCCATGAGCATGGACCAGGGGCACGAGGAGTAGCTTCGCACCGCTCGCATTGGCGTGGGGGCCCCTGGTGGTTTGATTCGTCCCCGACCGGGGCCCGGGCCACCGGTCCGGGCCCCGGTCGCCTGTGGCGAGGTGCAGGCCGGGTAGGGATGGCCGGTCAGCCGACCTCCGGCTGCTCGGGGGAGCCGGAGGCGCCCGAACGGTCCTTGGCGAAGAACGAGATCTTTCCGTTGGGCTCCAGCACCGCCAGGTCGATATCCGAGAAATTCCGGAACCCCTGTCCGCGCGCGGCGGTCCTGAGGTCGTCGATGCCCATGCGCTCGGCGCGCAGCGCCTTGGTGTCGGGGCGGCCGTCGTGCAGGATGACCACCGGGGATCCGTGGACGAAGCGGCCCATCCGCGGCCATCGAACGTTGGCCCAGCCCAGGAGCACGGTGAGCAGCGCGATCGTCCCGACGGCCAACAGGCCCCCGGTAACCGAGTGGTCCTCCTGCGTGATGCCCTGTTGCACCAGGTCGCCCATGGTGATGAACAACAGCAGCTCGAAGGAACTGAGCTCCCCGAGGGTGGAGCGCCCGACGGCCCGGGTAATGAGCCACAGCACGATGAATGTCACCGCCGCGCGAAGCACGATTTCCATTAGAACGCCTTCCAGGTCTTCAGGTCCACGGTGCCCGCCAATTCTCCGCCAACGTACACCCGTAGCCGGCCGGTGGACAGCACCACCATGTCTTCGCTCGAGGTGCCGTCGATGTCGACCCGGAACCCGGTTTCCCCGGGCGGATCGAACTCCAGCGAAACGACGTCGCCGTCGCTGCCTTCCCCGTCGGGTGCGGGGGAAATGCCATAGCTCGTGAAGGAGTCCAGGTAGTTTTGGTCAACTTCCACGATGACGGTGCCGGTGATTTTTTCGGTGGCGTGGAGTTCCACGGTGATCCTGGCGTCCATGCCCGCCCTCGTCGAGCCCGGGGACTTGACCGTGAGCTCGTAGCCCGGGGAAGAACTCGTGGCGACGGAATTGAGGCCGAAGACCCCCGAAAGCGAAGCCAGGATGAAAAGCGCCGTCAACCCGAGGATGGCGCGGCGTCCGATGCGCCCCTGCCGGTCCTGGTCGGAGTCCACGACATCGGCGAGGGTCGAGTCATTCTCCCGCTGCAGGTCCTGCGGGAAACCCGGGTCCTTGTCCATGCCTCATCCTAACCGCGCGGGGAGCTGCCGCGCCCACTGGTGCAGCCCGGGAAGGGTGCCCGGTCTAGGCGGCCAGGAACGACACCGCGGCATTCCTGAACTCGCGGCTGGTCACTGCGTTGGCATGGTCGCGTCCGGCCAGCCAGAGCACGGACTTCTCGGTGTCGCGGGTTGCCAGCAGCTCGGTCAGCCGCGGCATGGTCGTGGCCAGCGCGTCCCCGTCCCCGGCCACCAGCAGCGTGGGCATGGTGGGGACCATCTGCTCGGGGGAGAAGGGCTCGGTCTTGATGGCCTGGATCATGCTCATGAGCGAGAACATGTCGTTGGATTCCACGGTCTGGGCCATGCGCAGCAAATCCGCCGTCGATTCGTCGGCGATCGAGCTGCCGTCGGCCAGGAATTGCTGGGCGGCGTCCAGGTCGAAGGCGGCCAGCGGGTCGATGCTCGCCGGCCCGCCGAGCACCAGCCGGTTGACCAGCTGCGGCTGGGTGCCGCCGAATTCCCAGGCCAGGCGCGCGCCCAGGGAATAGCCGACCACGTCGATGCCGCTGAGCGGGTCGTTGTCCGACAGGGTTCTCGCCCCGTGGTCCATCAACAGCTGCAGCAGGTCCGCGCGCATGCGGCTGGGCGTGTAGGCATCCAGGTCCTCGGGTGCCGGGGAAGTGCCGTGGCCGGGAAGATCCACGGCCAGCACCTTGCGGCCGGCCTCGGTCAGCGAGCGGATCCACCCGGATTTCACCCAGTTCAACTCGCTGGAGGAGGCAAAGCCGTGCAGCAGCACGACGGGTCGCAGCGCCGAGGCGGTGCCGGGTTCGTATACCGTCAGGCCCAGGGCGTTGGCGGTGCCTTCGACGAGGTGCTCGTGTGTGGATTCCATGTGGCAGATCCTTTCAGATCCGGAAGGACTTGGCGAATGTCCGGGCGGTGGGCGGGCGTGTGTCAGGGTCGCTGCCGCCTTGCGCGACGGTGTGCGGGGCGGTGGTTGCCGGTTCAACGGCCCGAAAGTGTTCGACCACCGGAAACGGCTCGTAGAAGCGATGCAGCAGGGCCTTCCAGTGGCGGTAGTTCCCCGAACCGCGGAAGCCCACGGTGTGTGCCTCGACGGATGCCCAGGAGACCAGCAGCAGGAAATGGTTGGGCGTCTCGATGCTGCGGGACAGCTGCAGGCCGCCGAAGTCCTCGGTGGCGGAAATGAACGGGCGGGTCTGCTCGAAGGCGGCCATGAACTCGTCCTCCATGCCGGCGATGACCGGCAGCAATGCGTGTTCGGTGATCATGCATCCCAGTTTGCACCACCCCGGCACGCCGATGCGAAATAGTGCCGCGGACGGTCTCGTCCACGGCACTACGCCGCTGCGACCACCTTGGCGGGGGGGGGGGGGGGGGGGCCGGGGGGGGGGGGGGGGGGCGGCGCAGGGGTTTGCGGGTCAGCCGGCGGGTGCCCCGGCCGCCTGCAGGGGCTTGGGGTTGCGCAGGGC
>NZ_JAUSSH010000019.1 GCF_030812255.1 Paeniglutamicibacter psychrophenolicus
GGAGGAACCCGACTCCGCGTCCGACAACCACAGCTTCTAGCCCCAGCAACCTCGAAGCATCACCAAATGGTTACACCACTCCACGGGACTTGACCCCAGCAGCAGCCCGGATGGGAGCCACATGTCCAATCGATCCGCTCATGGTGAAAGGTGCCGAATCGCTCCCTCTTGTTGCAGCTTCGGGCATTGATCCAGAGGGTGTTGTGGATGATCCGGTTCAGGACTGCGTCGTCGTGGACGCCAGGGCCGGGCCGCGGGCGTCGGCTCGACTTCATACTGTGCGCGGAACAGCGTCCTGCCGCGGCGGCGTGGCATGTGCCCAAGCAGCGTGCGCAGGCATTTTCCGGGGGGCGGCAGGGTCCGCTTTACACCGGCAGGATTGAACCGGCCAGGCTCGTCTGGGGCACTGCAACGCCCATCGGATTGTCCCGAGCAATCGGTCCCTCCCGACCGGCTCACCGAACTGGTACCGTCGTCTGTCGCCGGCCAAGTGGCTCCCAAGCACGCCATTGGTGGCTCCCAAAGGGAATATTCACGTATTCCCGGGATGGTCCCCACTGGCAATGTGGCTGGCCCCCGCAGGAGCAAATATTCATCGGTATCGATGCCCGCAAGAAGCTCACCGCCACCCAGATCAAGGAGATCTCCCGGTGGCGTGAGCGTGAGGAAGAACTGGCTTTGGGTGTCGCCGGGGCCGAGGCAATCCGTGTAGCCCAAGCAAATCCTCAACCTTGAGAAGCAGGTGAAGTCCAGCGAAAAGCAATTGGGCGGGCTGGTCAACGACAGCGAGGCTGCCCCTCTAACCGTGGAGAAAGTGTTCAAGGCGGTGACCGCGGCAAAATGCTTGGTGGCGTGGTCACACGAGGGACGCGCCCGTAGCGACGCGGCTTTCGCCTGTCTGGCTGGCATGATTCCCATTCCGGCATCGTCGGGCAACACGATGCGACATCGCCTGAACTGGGGAGGAGATAGAAGGCTTATCAGCGCGCTTCACATGGCTGCGAACACGAGGATGACGCATGACGCCGAAACCTGCCGATCCATCGCGCCGAAACGCCGAAGGCAAAGTCGATAATGAAATCCTGCGTTGCGCCAAGCGCTTCCTGGCCTGAAGCATGTTCTGGATTCTGACTGCCTCGACTCAGGCCAAAAGGCGCAGGAAGCGCCCTGACGGACATAGAAGAATAGATCGATCGAAACCAAGCAGGGGCGAATTCGTTTGCAGCCCGCAGGCAGCTTCAAACTGTCGTTGACAGCCACTCTCTTTGGGCTGTCAACGACACGGATTGAGAAACCGATACTAACACCGAAACACCACGAATCTTGTCCCCCACTTCATACCCACCTCGCTTATCCCGTGGTGGCTACATTCCAAACATCTATCCACTAATTTTCTTCAAGGCTTTATCGAGATCTGCTTCCAGGAAGGCCGCGAGAGTCGACGCATAGGTAGCAGTGATATGCGACGCATCGAAGTAAACGACCACCCCGCCAATCACGGCGGGACAGGTGCCATCTTGGCAGAAGTACCGCGTCGGATCGATAACCGCAACATTTTCGTGTGGGGCTCGTTCTGCAGCGGCCACCAACGGATCCATCCACTCCCATTCCTCGGCGCTGCCAGAACACTCCGCATTTGCGTCAGTAGCGGTCGCTACGCAATCCGGAATGTTCTTGAGAGTGGCTCCCGGGAACGGCGTATCCCGGATGATCAGAATCGGGGTGTTGGAGGCCGTCCAGCGATTGAGATAACTTTCGTAGCCGACACGGGCCGGATCTTCCGTGGTGGCAAAGGAATGGTTAACTACTGGAATGGACTGCCTCTCCGAGGTAATAATGAGATCGAATTCCCCGTGACTCGTTTGGTCCATGACCCATTTGCCATAAGCCTCGCAACCTCGCGACTTGATTTCCGCATCGAATTTAAGCATGGCATCCGTGGGGTTGCAGCGATCGACTAAGAAGGTCGTGATGGTCCAGTCTTTGTCCACGGCGATTTTTTGAAGTGCCGGTAGCCAGTGTCCCGCGTGCGAGTTCCCAACAAGTGCGACTTTGTTCTTTCCTGTTCCATAGGTGCACGTGGGCTTCTTTTCGAAGGGTGCACTGGACCAACATTCATCGGCATATGCCTGCGATTTATCATTCTTGGCCAGCGCTGGCGACAGCAATAGCTCGCTATTAGCATCGTATTGGCAACCATCATTGAGGTCCAAGAGGGCAGCACCGCCGAAGCATGGAACTGTCCCATCGAGTGCGGCTGAAAGCGTAACCGAAGTTGACTGTTCGCGAATTTTTGCTTCTCCGGCAATGCCTCCAGCGAGCAGTGCCACGGTTGCAGTCCCGATGACAAGGAACCGCAGCGGTGTCACGATCCTAGAGACATCGAGGGTCTTGCGGAATGCGTCTTCGACGTACCTCTTGGAGAGCATGGAAAGAATAAGTATCGCCACTGTCGCCGCCAACAGGTCCAAGACACCCAAAGTGCCCGAAACGAAGGGCAGGAGAACGATGACAGGCCAGTGCCAGAGGTAGATCGAATAGGAATGGCCCCCGAGGAACTGGAATGGCCTCGAACTGAGCAGCCAGTTTGGTGAGAAGCGTGACGTTGCTGCAATCCAAATTACCAGCGCGGACCCAAGAACTGGCAAACCCGCTTCATAGCCGGGAAATGGTGTTGTCGAGTCGTACGCGATTCCAGCACCCACAATTCCAGCAAGACCGGTCCATGCAATCGCGGCTCCGACCCACGAGGAACTGATGCGGTACTGCGGAGCAGGTGCGAGCGCCACCAGGGCGCCCAAAGCAAGTTCCCAAGCCCGAGTAAATGTCGAAAAGTATGCAACCCCTGGATCAACAGACGTCAAGTAGATCGAATAGCCCAACGAAGTAACCACAATCGATAAAACACCGAGGGACACTACGCGTTTGGGAATGAGTTCTTTCCGCACCGCAAACCACCACAGAGCGGCGATGCACAGCGGCCACAGTAGGTAAAATTGCTCCTCAACAGCCAGTGACCAATAATGCTGCACGGCCGTGGGCGCATTGTCTTCCGCCAGGTAGTCAACGCTAGTCGCCAGCAGGTACCAGTTCTGTGAATAGAATGCAGAAGCTATGGCCTGGAAGGTATTCTCTCGCCAAAACGATGGGGGCGCGAGGGCGCGGACGGCGATGACCGTCGTTAGAAGCACCAGTATTGAAGCTGGCAAGAGGCGCTTGATGCGACGTAACCAGAAGCCCCCGAACTCCTTTGGCGTACGGGGCGGGTGCCTAACCAGGTGGGACGTAATTAGGTAGCCAGAGATAACGAAGAAGACGTCCACACCTACAAAGCCCCCGGTGAGACTGGCCGGGTGCAGGTGGTATATGACTACGAGCCCGACTGCAATGGCTCGCAGTCCCTGAATGTCGAGCCGGAAGGACGTTCGGGTGTTCGTTTTACTCATAATCTCTCGTTGGTTCTTTCCCTTTGGAAGACGTGGTTCAAGATACCCCAGTTCTCTGGCACGTAATCCTCGCCTCTAAGCCTTACGCTGTGGCCACCGAGTGCAACAGTAGGCGGGTGTCAATGGCGCACGATTTGTTCCGGACTATCCGGGGGGACGTTCTCCGAGCCTCTGAGCCCTGAGCCGGCCGATAGCTCGAGGGCACGGGACCGAGCCCGGTGGGCCAACAGCTGAGACGTAGACCTAAACTAAGTCACATCAAAACAGCCGTGCTCGGACGGAGATTCACTATCAACGTAGCGGTCCCTACACTACATAGTTGAATTCCGTTATTGCAGAACTGAAAGACCTCAGCTGAGCTCCTTGACGATCTGGCTCAGGCTGTCGAGGGTGTCTTTCAGCTTGGCCACGTGACGCTCGTCGAACGCACTCAGCACCCGCTTCAGTTCGGTGGTGGAGATCCCCGAGGTGCGGGGAAGGTACACAACCTCGACCTTGTCGCCCAAGTCGTCAAACTTACCCTTCCAGTCCTCTCCGATGCCGAAGACATCGACACCGTACTTGGTAATGTCCAGACGCTTCTGATCCCAGTTGTCCTCCGGAATGGCTTCGTCCACGTACTTAATCGCCCGGACGATCTCGATGCGTTGCTCGAAGGGAACGATTGGCTTCTTGCCCTTGATGGCATTGAATTCGTCGGTGGACACGCCGACAATCAAACGGTCGCCTTTTTCCTTTAGGCGCTTGAGGATGTTCAAGTGACCAACGTGGAAAAGATCGAACGTGCCGTATGTCAGAACTGTTTTTGCCATGTTCAACTCCATTTGCTGCTTTGCTGCGCCCTGGGACGCACGGATCGAAGGTCTTAGATTACGGGTGGTCTGCCTGCCAACAGCATCCGCAGGTGGGTCGACCACTTGAGTTTGCGCCGCGGTGTTGAGTACCAGGGACTTTCCCGCCAGCCCCCCATCCATCCGCTGAAGTACTGTCGCACTGCTCCGCGATCCCTGCGCAACCGTGCACTCTCAATCAGGGCCCAGCTACCAACGTAGATCCAGCTAAATGGCCAGTGTAGGTTCCGCTTGGCTAGCCACACACGGTTTCTTGCGTTGAGGCGGTAGAACTCCTCGTGTCGACGTTGGTCTACGACAGGGTGGCCGATTCTCATGTCACCGGCGTACCAAACGTGATGACCAGTGTCCCAGACCCGCCACGCGAGTTCGATTCCCTCGTGGGCGTACCAGAAACCACCGGCCCATCCTCCGGTTTCGTCGAAAATGAACCGAGGCATTATCAGACAGGTTTCACCCACGTGAAAGACGCGGCTGGATTCCTCGGCCGTGCGTTTGTTCAAACGAGGTATCCAACGTGTCGGGTCGTCATCACGTTCAGGATCGGTGATCCGTGGCTGGAGCAGCCCCATCTTCGGGTGCAGTTTGAACCGGGAGATTGCTTCTTCGAGGAAATCCCCATCCAAAAACCATGAGTCGTCATCCAGGAAGCACAAATACTCCCCCGTCACCAGCGGCACCCCTGCATTGCGGCCTGCCGGGATACCCAGATTGTCCTCCAGATAATGGGCTCGCACGCCATGGGGCAGGCCGATCGGATCCCAGCCATTGCCCACCACCACGACGTCTAGTTTGACGTTGCGCTGGGCAAGGAGACTCCGCAGGGCGCGGTCCAGTTCCACGGGCCTGTCGCCCATGGTCAGCACCACGACACCGACCGAAGGAAGATTGGCATCTAAAATCGTCAAGGCTTCACCGCAACCGAGGAGAGGCCATGGTCGCAACAAAATGTCCGATATTCACAAGGACAACTGCAGGCAACAGGATCCAGAGCATCCACTTTTCAGCGATGCCGGGAACACCGACGATGGCCGAAACAATAGACAACACCAGGATGAGAAGGCTGAGTTCCACTGCGTGGAGCATCTTGTGGAAGGGCAAGAAGCGGGCAGCAGAGCGAAGCTTACCAACCAGGCTGGTCTGCGACACCGCACGAGCCTCTGCGGTGTCAGGCAGCTTGCCCAGCCCGGCCATGCTTCGTGCCGCATGGACCATGAGGCTCTGCGAGCGGTTCAACACCAGGAGCACCGAAAGAACCGCCGCAATAAAAAACGTCGGCCATGCCTGTGCCGCATCGGCACCTTGGGTCTGCAGCTCAAGGAATACCCGGTAGCCCAAAGCGATGGGAATCAGTGCCTCGGTGGTATGGTGCCCCACCATGTCGATGAAGATGCCGCGCGGCGACTGCGTGCCTCGCCAGCGGGCTACTTCCCCATCGCTGCAATCGAAGTAGAGCTGCACCTGCGATAGGACCACCGCCAATAGCGGCCCCCACACTCCAGGGATCAGCAGCGCCGCCGACATCAGCCATCCTGCCAGGATCATGAGCCCGGTGACGCCGTTGGCGCTGATGCGTGTACGCACCAGCGCTGCGGTCAAGTAGATGGAGATGTGGCGCAGGTAGAGTTCCGCGGTCCAGTGCTCGGCGTTGCGCCTGGCACGGACTTCGGGAGGCTGGCAGACCGCGCGCAGCTGCTCGAGCGTCGGGTTGCTGGGGCGGATGGTCTCGTTGTTCATGAACGCACCCGGCCCCGGTCCAAGGTGCCTTGAGCGCCATGAACACGACCCTTCACGAAGCCAACGGCCCAAGGGAAGTGGATGGAAGGGAAAACACCGAACATCAAAAGCTTTTCCTTCAGGGTTGTTCGCTTGCCGGTCAGCGTCGCAAATACCACAAGACCGGCGTAAGCCACCGGTGCGAGCTTCAACAAGTTGAGGACCACCCTTACGGTGTTGGGGGCATCGGTCGTCAGCCACGGGTCAACGATCCAAGCAACCGCCCCCAAGGTGGTTCCGAGAACCATCAATGGCGGCAGGTCGTGGCGGATGGATTTTCCGTCCGGGTAACGACGTGACAGTTCGCCCCGCCAGACACCCGAGGCATAGGACTGCGCGGCCAATGCCTTGTACTTGTCGCGAGGATAGTATGCGGTCTCAAGTTCAGGATCAAACCACACCTTGAATCCGGCTTGGCGAATACGAAGGCATAGTTCCCAATCTTGGGCACGGTGCAGCGATTCGTCGTAGTAGCCGACTTCGTCAAAGACCTCGCGGCGAAAAATTCCCAGATAGGCAGATTCCGATGGTCCTTCCGGGGCACCGCTGTGATAGGCCGCGCCGCCAAGACCCCACGGGGAGTGGTAGGCGGCCGCCACCGCTCGCTGAAGCGGATTCTTCCCCCGCGCATCCATGAGTCCCCCCACGTCGTGTGCATCGACGCGGAACATAGTTTCGACACCGCGAGCCGTGTAATTGGGCGCAAGTTCGCTGTGCGCATCGACGCGCACCACGATCGGGTATTGCGAAGCCTTGATCGCAAGATTCAGGCCAATCGGAGTGCGTCCCTGCGGGTTATGGACCAGCTTGACCCTGGAGTCCTCGGCTGCCAACGCCGCGGCGACTTCGTCAGTGGAATCGGCGCTGGGGCCAAGCGCCAGTACGATTTCCTTGTCGCCGGCGTAGTTCTGGCCAAGCACGCTGGCGACGGCATCTCGCAGGTACCCGGCTTCATTGAGCACCGGCATCACATAGGAAACTCCCAAATCCCGTGCTGCAGTCACTTCTTTTTGCCCTTGTAGGCATTGACGACGGTCTTGGCATCCCCATCCATCATCAGTACGCCCTTCTCAATCCAGATCGCCCTGTTGCAGGTATCCAAGATCGAGTTCATGGAGTGCGAAACCAGGAAGATGGTGCCGGCGTTTTCGCGGATTTCACGGATCTTGGCCTCGCTCCGCTTGCGGAAGCGGGCATCGCCCACGGCAAGTGCCTCATCTACGATGAGGATGTCGTGCTGCTTCGAAGCTGCGATGGCGAACTTCAACCGAGCGGACATTCCGGAGCTGTAGGTACGCATCGGCAGGTCGATGAATTCCTCAAGTTCTGCGAACTTGATGATGTCGTCGCGCATCCGGTTGATTTCCTGGCGGCTATAACCGAGCGCCAGACCGCCAAGCATGATGTTCTTGTCACCTGACAAATCAGCAATCAGGGCAGCGCCAACACCAAGCATGTTCGGACGCGAAGATGCATAGACCGATCCTGATGCCGGCGTGGTCAGCCCAGTGATGGTTCGCATGAGAGTGGATTTCCCTGAACCGTTCGACCCAACAATCCCGATGGATTCGTTCTCATAGGCAACGAAGGAAACACCCTTCACCGCGTGCACTTCACGAATCCCTCGAGCGGAAGCTTGCAGCAAACGTTTGGCTCCTGCGGATCCGGCGGCTTTCCCGCTCGCGTATACCTGGTACTTGACGTGGAGGTCATCAACGATGACAACCGGTGTACGGGATTCATCGATCCTAATGGTTGATGCCGCAGGGGCATCGTGGGGTTCCGGATCGTAGACAGGTTTCGGTTCGAATTTGCCGTGTAGACGGGGGTTGATCAGATCATCGAAGTTAGTCAACTCGACCATAACGCTCCTCGGCTGCCCAGAAGTAGATGGTGCCGCCAACGAGGGCGACCACGGCCCAGACTGCCATGACCATCCAATAGAACGACGGGTACTCCACACCGTTCATAATGGATCCGCGTGCAACCTGAAGGACCTGATAGATCGGATGGAAATCAAATACCCGCACGAGGAAAGGGAATGCATTCAGGACCCTTTCGACGGGGAAGAGCACACCGGAGGTGAAGAAGAGTATCCGCGTGATCAACGGGAGAATCTGCGTGAAGTCACGAATGTGCACAGTCAACCGGGCGCAAATCAAGGCCATGCCGGTGTTGAACATGGTGAACATTACCAACACGGGAACGATCATCAGCCAGCTCCAGCGTGGATATGTTCCCAAGATCATGCAGTACAGGTACATGACTACAACCATGGGGACCAGTGTCAAAAATTGCTGGATTACCGCGGAAATCACCAGCGTGATGCGCGGGAAGGCTAGCGATTGCACCAGTGCCGCGTTCCCGGTTATTGCCTTTGCCCCGGTGGTTACGGATCCCGAAAAGAACTCAAAGAGGAATACGCCAATGACGACGTAAACGGGAAAATCATGGCCTCGGCTACCACCCTGCAGGATTCCAAAAATAAACCCATACATCAGAGCGTTCATGGTTGGCTTGATGATCACCCACAACATGCCGAGGCGGTTGCGTTGGTTCTCCGATTGGACACGGCTTTTGGCTAGCTCGTAGGCGAAGTCACGTCTGCCCCAGGCCTGCTTCAGATAGCTCACCAGGCTTGGGCGAGCGCCGACCCTGTTCAGGCCGTACTGCGCCGCATATTCGGCAGCTGTCATAGTTTTCGATACCTCGTTGATCACGGTTGTCACGTCGGCTCTGGCCGGCGAACCTATTGAAGTCTAGTAGATGCGCGTACTGAAGGCCGATCGGCATCGTCCCATATCACGATGTGTGATCTATGCATCACTTCTCAATGCTCTAAGTTTGCGCTGTCCAAGTAAGCCTTAAGGGTGTCGGTTCGAAGCGCCTTGCCGATCTCCTCGATGGCCTTTTCGTCACGAAGCTCGATCGATTCCCCGCCAGGCGACGTACTGCTTCCGGCAGTTGGCAGGGTGAACATTTCGATGCCAGATGCTCGCAGGCCTTTCAGCTGAAGTCCCAGTCCAGCGGCTGTTGCCGCATCAAAACCATCGTCCAGCGAAAGATAGGGGGATATCTGGTCAATCACCTCGTAGACCGTAGCTGGATTTGTCAGCGTGTCTTTGGACAGCAATCCGTTCATGACGGCCTTGATGAATTTCTGCTGGTTCTTCACGCGTTGGTAGTCGCCGTCGACGAACGGCTTCCGTTCACGAACGAACCTCAGGGCCTGGTTGCCCTTAAGAACAACATCACCAACAGGGTAAAAATACTTTTTGCTGTCAGTCGAATAGAACTCGATGTCGTTGTGAACGGTGACTCCACCAAGTGCAGTTGTGAGTTCCTTGAAGCCATCGAAGTCAATCATGGCCACATGGTCGATCTTGGTATCCAGCATGCCTTCGATCGTTTGGACCACCAGGGGCACACCTCCAAGCGACATGGAGGCATTGATCTTTTGGCGCCCATATCCAGGAATGTCAGTGTAGAGATCACGCACGATCGACATTACGTATACGCCCTTGCGGTCCTCTGGGATGTGCATCAGCATCATCGAGTCGGATCGCTGATCCGTGCCACCGCCCTTAAGCAAGTCGGACGTCTCCGCGCCTTCTGCACCGTGGTCGACGCCCAGCAACAGGAAATTCAAGGAACCGTCATCGGGGTTCTTGATCGGGCGCAATTCCTCGTCGGGGAAAGCTTCTGCAATTACCTGCGTCTTGTTGTCAAACGTCTGGGCAAGACTACCGAGGTAGGTACTGGCCACAACTGCCGCCACGACCACCACGGCAATCGCGCTCAGAAGCACAACAAGGCCAGTGCGTTTCTTTCGACGGGCCAGCCGCCGCGGTAGGTAACCGCCTTCAAATTCTCTATTGTCAGTCAATCAACGTCTCCAAAAAACCGGAACGAGAAGCCTTGGACGATTCGAGGCAATGTTTCGGTCGACAACTTTCGCACAAACAAAGCAAGGCTAACCAACACCCCTGTGAGGATGCTGGGTTAGCCTTGCCAACTACAAGAATCCTAGCGCCCGGCGACGAAGTCTTTGAGCCATGGAAGCAGTTCCGGGCCGATGTCCGGCCGCTCCGTTGCCAAGGAAATCACAGCCTGAAGATAGCTCAGCTTGTCGCCGGTGTCGTATCGCCGACCCCGGAACACGACGGCGTGAACGCCACTGCCCGGACCCTCTGCCACGGCCAAGGTCTCCAGCGCGTCGGTCAACTGGATCTCGTCACCGCGTCCAGGCTTCGTCTCTTCAAGTACCTCGAAAACACGCGGGTGAAGGACGTAACGCCCGATGATCGCGAGGTTTGACGGGGCATCCTCGACTGCGGGCTTTTCCACCAACCCGTTGACCTTGACGTAATCTTCGCCGTTTACGGCCGAGACATCAGCGCAACCGTAAGCGCTAATCTGTGCAGGATCCACTTCCATAAGCGCGATAACCGAACCACCGGTCTTCTCCTGCACGTCGATCATGATCGAGAGAAGCTCGTCCCGTTCGTCAATGAGGTCATCACCGAGCAGGACAGCGAAGGCCTCGTCTCCAACATGCTGTTTGGCGCAGAGCACTGCGTGTCCGAGACCCTTTGGGTCACGCTGTCGGATGTAGTGGATATCTCCCAGAGCCGTGGCGCCCTGCACCAGCTGCAATTTCTCGGTGTCGCCCTTGGCCTCGAGGGTTGCTTCGAGGGAAGGGACCCGGTCAAAGTGATCTTCCAGCGCCCGCTTGTTTCGCCCAGTGATCATCAGTACATCGGTAAGTCCGGCCTTTGATGCCTCGGCAACAACGTATTGAATGGCTGGCTGGTCAACGACGGGCAGCATTTCCTTGGGCATTGCCTTGGTCGCTGGCAGGAAACGCGTCCCCAAACCTGCCGCAGGGATAACGGCCTTAATTACACGCCTACTTTGAGTCATGGATTCGACTTTACGTCATTCAATGCACAAACATCGAAACGCTTTGGGCCTATTGCGAGCTGCTTCGCAGCCTCTTGAGCACTGTTCTCGGCAAGTAGTCCGCAACGTCTCCCCCAAGGGACTGGACTTCCTTCAACAAGGATGAGGACAGATGCGTGTAGCGATTATCGGCGGCCAGAAACACTGTTTCCACACCGGTCAGGTGGCGGTTCATGACCGCCATGGGGGTTTCATACTGGTAGTCAACAGTGGACCGAAGTCCCTTGACGATCGCATCGGCCCCATGCAGCTTGCAAAAGTCGGCGAGCAGTCCGTCACCCATGGGCTCAACACTGACACCGCGCAGTCCCCCAATGGTTTCCCGAACCATTTCGAGGCGTTCCTCGGGTTCGAAACGATATTTCTTGGCATAGTTGGTTGACACCGCCACGATGACCTCGTCAAAGAGGTTGCTGGCACGGGCAATGATCTCAACATGACCATTGTGGATGGGGTCAAAGGACCCGGGGCAGACGGCTCGACGCATACCTTGCAATCTATCAACTCGGCTATGGGCACAGTTGCTTCCCATGGTTTGATGACACAACGTGTCGTTTCCCGGTGGGCTGCATACGGAGCCGGTCGATGACGGGATAATGGGGGGCATGCCCTCATTCGAATTTCCTTGGCAGCGCATGGCTGCAGGCGCCAACCTCCTCTCCCCCAACGGTGACCTTGGTCTCACCATCTTTGAGGAGATCACTACCCTTGCTGCGAAGCACCAGGCCATCAACCTCGGACAAGGATTCCCCGACACCGACGGGCCTAGCGTCTTCAAGGGCATGGCTGCCCACGGCATTTCGGGAAATCTTAACCAATATGCCCCGGGTTCCGGAATACTCCCCCTCCGCATGGCCATCTCGGATCACCAAAAGCGCTTCTACGGTTTGGACGTCAACCCCGAGAGCGAAGTGGTTGTCACCACTGGCGCCACCGAAGCGATCGCCGCTGCCGTTATTGCTTTCGTGGAGCCCGGAGACGAGGTCATCACCTTTGAGCCGTACTACGATTCCTATGGTGCAACCATCGGCTTGGCTGGCGGAGTCCACAAGACCGTCGCGCTGAACGCGCCGGATTTCCAGCCAGACCTCACGGAACTCCGCAAGGCGTTCAACGCACGCACACGGATGGTGGTGTTGAACAACCCGCACAATCCGACTGGCGCCGCCTTTGGCCAGGACCTGCTCGCTGAGATCGTTACCTTGGCCAAGCAGCACGATTGCCTCATAGTCTCGGATGAGGTCTACGAGCATCTCACTTTTGGTTTATCCCATATCCCCATCGCCACCCTTCCGGGAGCCTGGGACCGCACCATCACCATTTCATCTGTGGGCAAGACCTTTTCGTTCACCGGCTGGAAGGTCGGCTGGGCCACCGGCCCGGCCGACCTGATCGCCGCGGTCCGAACGGTCAAGCAGTTCCTTAGCTATTCCTCCGGCACGGCATTCCAACCGGCCGTTGCCGAGGCGCTGGCCAGCGAGGCCAACTTCTTTACGGATTTCGCCAAGGATCTTGGTCAGCGCAGCGAGATATTGGCCAAGGGCCTTGAATCGGCTGGAATGACGGTTTACCGTCCGAAAGGAACCTACTTCATCGTCGGCGACGTGGCACCCCTCGGTTTTGACAACGCGTTGGAGCTGGCGCGCCAAATGCCCGAAAAGATCGGCGTCGCAGGCATCCCGCTGTCCGTCTTCTGCCATGAAGAAGGCGCGGAGCGCACACGCACTCTGATGCGTTTTGCCTTCTGCAAGAAGCCGGAGCTACTCACCGAGGCGTCCCGAAGGCTGTCCCTGCTCACGGCAAAGCTGGGTGGCTGAACATGGTGCAACGTGCCAGCCGCTGGCTCAGCAACCTCGGGGCCCACGCCACCTTGGAGGAGGACGCCTTCGTTACAGGGGCATGGGTCCTGACCTTGGGCGGCGCGGAACAATCCCACGTCAATGTGGATCACCCCGAGCAGATCTTCTACGAGTACCTTCGACGACTAGCCAACCATGTGGACGAGCAGGCCGCGCCCGGAGCCCCTTTGCGGGTTCTCCATCTCGGGGCCGGCGCGTTGACCTTGGCACGCTACATCGAGAAGAAGCGCCCCGGAAGCCAGCAGGTAGCCGTAGACCTCGAACGAGAATTGCTCGACTTTGTCCTTGAGGCTCTCCCCATGGGTGACCCCAAGAATCTCAAAGCACTTATTGGGGACGCTCGGCGGGTACTGACCGAGGAATTGGCCGCTGAGAAATTCGACATCATCGTCCTGGATATCTTCAGCGGCTCCGGGGCTCCCCATCACTTGACCGTCCCCGGCTTCTATTCCGAGATGAACGCGTTGCTTCGGCCGAACGGGATCGTACTGGTCAACGTTGGCGACGATCCGCCGTTTTCCTTCGCCGACTCACAGATCCAGGCCATGTCTCAGGTTTTTCGAACGCTCATCGCCAGCGCACCGACCGAGATTTTTTCCCGAAGGTATCCAGGAAACATGATCTTGGCCGGCACCCAATCGAAAATCGACATGGCCATGGTGGATCGGTTGCGGGCCGCGGGTCCGCACCCAGGCACGGTGCTATTCGGCAGCGACCTGGACGGGTTCGGCAAACCATAACCGGGTTTCGCCGTACTTCTTGTCGGCGAACTTCTCCAGTCCCGCGGGCCAGGTGGGCTCGGCGGATCGGGTCGAGCGTTCCACGACCACGGTTGCCCCGACGTCGAGCACCAGTGAAACCTTTTCCAGGGTCTTGGCGAGCTCCTCGTTTGTCAGCGGGTAGGGCGGATCCATGAACACCAAGTCCCAGGTCTTTCCCGCGCTGCCGCCGGGAACAGGGGCAAAAGAATCAAGGACCGAATCGACCGAGCCGCGGCGGACGCTGACCAGGTCTTTGCGCAGGGCCTTGTTGACGAGTCCGGCGTTGGCCTGGCATACGGCTACGGCCTTGGGCGCAAGCTCCACGAGCAAGACGGAGCGCGCCCCGCGGCTTGCTGCCTCGACGCCCAGTGAACCGGCGCCCGCGTACAGGTCTAGAACCCTGGCGTTGGTCAGTACTTCGTAGCTCTCGAGCCGGGAAAACAACGCTTCCTTGACGCGGTCGGTGGTGGGCCGGGTGGAGTCCCCCGGCACGCTCTTCAGTGGTGTTCCTCCGGCGGCGCCGGCCACGATACGACTCATGGTGGATCTATCCCCTTTCCAGGAATGCTTGCATGTCTTCGTCGACCCATTCCTCGACGGCGGCCTGCAACCCGGGATAGGAGCCGAGCCCGCCACCGCCGTCCACGATGGCCTCGGCGGCATCCCGGGCCCGGGCAATGAGTTTGGCGTCCTTCATGACGCGCAGGACCTTGAGCGTGGACCGGGAGCCGGACTGGCTCGCCCCCAAGATGTCGCCTTCACGGCGTTCGTTCAGGTCCGACTCGGCCAGGAGGAACCCATCAGTGGTGGATTCAACCGCCCGCAGCCGCACCACCGAGGGATGCTCCGCATCCAGCCATGTGGTCATCAGGCAGGTGCCCGGCAGGCCGCCTCGCCCGACGCGTCCACGCAACTGGTGCAATTGCGAAATCCCGAAATTCTCCGCATCGATGATCACCATGAGTGTGGCATTGTGCACGTCCACCCCGACTTCGATCACCGTGGTCGAGATCAGAATGGAGGCGCGCCCGCTGTCGAAGGCAGTCATGGCTTCGGCTTTTTCGTCGCTGGCCATGCGCCCGTGAAGGGCGCGGATATTGGTGTTCGCAAAGATTGGCATGGTGGTCAGTATGTCCAGCATCTTCTCTACGGTCATCGATGCCGGCTTCGCGATGGCATCCGAGCTCGCGTCGTTGGCGCCAGGTTCCACAGGCATCGGCAGGAAGTCGTCTTCGACGGCCTTTTCGCTGATGCGCGGGCACACCACATATACCTGGTGGCCTTTGGCCGTTTCCTCTGCGATGCGGGCAAAAAGCCGTTCCTGCATCCGTGGAACTTGGAGTGGGACCAGGTGGGTTGCAATGGGTGCCCTGCCCTGTGGCAGGGTTTTCATCAGGCTGACTTCGAGGTCGCCAAAGACGGTCATGGCCACGGTGCGCGGGATCGGGGTGGCTGTCATGACCAGCATGTGGGGCGGCGTGTCCGCCTTTGATCGCAAAACATCACGTTGCTCGACACCAAAGCGGTGTTGCTCGTCAACGACGACCAGGCCAAGGTCCACGAAACCAACCGCTTCCGAGAGCAGTGCGTGTGTGCCCACGAGGATTCCGGTTTCTCCCGAAGCGGCACCAAGCAGCACGCGCTTGCGTTCGGCGGTCCCGGCTGAACCGGTCAGCACGTCCACACGGGTGGCGCGGGGATCCGATCCAAGTTCGCCTCCAGCGCCCAGGGAGCCAAGCAATTTCTTGATGGATTGGTAGTGCTGTTGTGCGAGCACTTCGGTGGGTGCTAGCAAGGCGGTTTGCCCGCCGGAATCAATGACCTGCAGCATCGCCCGCAGCGCCACCAGGGTCTTGCCCGAGCCGACTTCCCCCTGCAAGAGCCGGTTCATGGGGTGGCCGCGTACGAGATCGTCCGCGATTTCCATGCCGGCCAGCACCTGGCCGTCGGTGAGGGTGAAGGGAAGCGAATTGTCAAAGGCTTCCAGCAGCCCGGCCGGGGCTCCGGGCCGGGCAATTGCCGGCTGTTGCATCCGGTGGGCCCGGCGTTGGGCCAGCGCGAGTTGGAGCAAGAAGGCTTCCTCGAAGGCAAAGCGTTTTCTGGCTGCATAACCTTGGGCAACGGTCTGTGGTCTGTGGATGTTTTCAAAGGCCGTGGCTCTGCACGGGATTCGTTGGGATTCCAGGACCTGTTTTGGAATGAATTCCTCGAAGATCTCCGGCCGGACGCGGGAAAGCACAAGGTCCATGGTCTCCCGGATCTTCTTGTTCGGGAACTTGGCGGTGGCCGGGTAAATGGGAATGGGCCGTGGATCGGCTTCTTCTGCCGTGTCGAGCAAGGAGTATTCGGGGTGGGTGAGTTCCAGGTGGTTGCGGTAGATGGTCACCTTGCCGCTGAACATGGCGGTGGAACCGACCTGCAGGTCGCGCTTGGCTTCGTATCCGTTGAAAAAGGTCATCCGCAAGATCGATTGTTCGGGTCCCAGAGCGTCGCTGACGACAACTTCGAGCAGGAATCCTGACCGCGAGTGCATGCGCCGTTGGTTCACCGATTTCACTTCGGCGACAATCGTGGCGTCTTCCCCGACGGGAAGTTCCGAAATCTTGGATAGCTCCCCGATTTCCATGTAGCGGCGGGGGAAATGTCCCAGCAGTTGACCGACCGTGGTGTATCCGAATGCGGTTTCCACTTTGCGTGCTGAAGCAACGCCAAGGACGGAGTCTAGTGGCGTATTGCTGGTGAAGTCTTGGTCATCCGTCATGCGTGCAAAGGTCGGTCACCGAGACGTTGACCGGAGTGCCCAGGCTTCGGATGACATCAAGGGCGCTCTCGGCTTCGGGTACGTGTACGTGGACGCGCCAGCGGTACCCGTCTTCGGTAGGGTTGACCGGGCTCATGATGACGGAGTCGCCGATGGTGTCCAGCTGCCCGCGCAAGGTGGCCGCGCCCAAGGCATCGAGGCTGATGGTGCACATGACCTCGACACCGGTTTCCGGGGAGATGTCCTGGTGGATGTGGGGGTCCTGGATGTCGTAGCCGTGCAGGTTCGAGTATTCGTCGGGGTCAATGAAGTGTCCAAGAAGGGAGCCACGAAGTTCATCCAGGATGATCAGCATGCCCACGGCGCCGGCGTCAACGATCTTGGCCTTGTGCAGTGCCCCGAGCTCGTTCTCCGTGGCCACCACGGCCGCCTCCGCCGCCACGCAGAGGGCATCAAGCAGTTCAACAAGCGCGGCCTTGCTTTCCGGTTCCAGCGAGCTGGCCCTGTGGGTGGACCGGGCCGTGGAGGCCACGACATCCATCACCGAGAGCATGGTTCCGGAAACCGGATCGCTCAGGGCCGACCAGGCCCTGACCTTGCCGCGTTCCAGGGCGGTGGCCAGTGCCGGGGCGGTCATCCGCTCCACTCCGCACAGCGGCTCGGCCAGGCCGGCCAGGAAGACCGCCAACAGCGTTCCCGAGTTTCCACGGGCCGATTCCATGGCGGCGCGCGATGCCATGGTCAGAAGCTCACCAATGTTTTCCGTTTCCAGCTTGGAAATCGCGTCATGGGCGCTGCGTGCGGTCAGGTAGAGGTTGCTGCCGGTGTCCCCGTCCGCCACCGGGAAGATGTTGATCGCATTTAGGCGGTCGCTATGGTTTCCCAGGCTCTTGACCATTCGTTCAAGCCACGTTGACATGGCCTTGGAATTGGCATGGATTTTTTGGTTCATGGTGTGAGTGATCACTGGATCCTTAGAGACCGTTGTCCTCTACAAATTGTCCCACCTTGTCCTGCTTCAAGGCGTCTGCAAAGTCCGAAATCACGGCCATGTCAGGAATGACGATGGACTGGCCATCGGCGGAACGCCCCGTTCCCTTGTTGGGGAGCGTGAAGAAGTGCATGTCGCTGGAGCGCACGTTGGCCATGGTGGTTCCCAGCTTGGCCACCTTTACGGCGTCGAGGGTCTCGTCGACTGCAACATAGGGCGCGAATTCCTTGACTGTCTCGGAGATCTTCGCGGGGTCCGTCAATGTTTCCTTGGACATCAGGGTGCTCATGACGGCCTTGACGTAAAGCTGCTGGTTGCGCACGCGTTGGTAGTCGCCGTCCTTGAATGCGTAGCGTTCACGGACAAATGCCAGTGCCTGGTCACCATCGAGCGTTTGCACTCCCTTGGGGAAGACAAATCCGTTCTTCAGATTCTGCTTAAAGGCGATCGGGTTGTTGATCTGGACTCCACCTAGTGCGTCGGTCAAGCCCTTGAAGCCTTCGAAATCGATGGAGGCCACGTGGTCAATACGAGTGTCCAGCAAGCCCTCGAGTGTTTGCACGGCCAGTGCCACTCCGCCGTAAGCAAAGGCGGCATTCACTTTCGCTTTTCCATGTCCCGGAATGTCCAACCAGGTATCACGCATGATCGAGGTGGCGTAGACGCCTTCGCGGTTCGCCGGGATGTGGACGAGCATCATGGTGTCGGAACGGCCACCGTTGGGCAGCGAGGCAAAGTTCTCTTCGCCCTGGTCCTTGGCCCGGGTGTCGTTGCCCAGGAGCAGGATGTTGACCGCGTCCTTGGCGGCTTCAGCCTTTTGCGGTCGTGAGCTTTCCTCGGGAAATGCGTCCGTGAGCTTGGTGGTGTTGTTGTCAAAGCTGCGAGCAAGCGAGAACAGGTACCCCCCGGCTACGAGAAGTGCAATGAGCACCAAAGATACGGCACCCAGCAATATCATTAGACCGGTGCGTTTCTTCTTCTTTGGTGATTCGTAGCCTGTGTCCTCGAAGGACCCGTTCAGATGTGTCATCCATGCCTCTCTAGCAAATACTCCTTTACATCCTAGTCATGTCCCACGACCGGTAGGCTGTTTAAGTGCCCAGATTGATTTTTAGTAGCCTAGATTCCCATAACTCACAGTCGGCTCCCAGAAAAGATACAGCCAGAAAGACCAGTCGAGTTCGGTTTGCCACCGTTACGGTGGCCTCGCTCGCGGGATTCCTTGTCCTTTCCGGTTGCGCTTCCATTGCCAACGTCCAATCAGCGGACGATGCCGGCAATCCGCTGTGTGCCGAAATGATGGTCGTTCTTCCTCCTGAGATTTCGGAGCAGCAGAAGCGCCAGACCAATAGCCAGGCCACCGCTGTATGGGGAGACCCTGCGCAGCTGGTTCTGCGTTGCGGAGTCACTCCCCCGCCGCCGTCAACGGATCCATGCGTCAGCGTGAACGGAGTGGACTGGTTGGCCAAGGAAGGCGACGAGGCGTGGACCTTGACCACCTACGGACGGGTTCCGGCCACCGAGTTGGTGTTCGATCCCAATGTGATCCCTTCCAGCACGGTTCTGGCGACGCTGTCATCGGCAGCGTCAAAGATTCCTGCCGAGCGTGCGTGCTCGACGGTGAGCAAAACCGTGGATGTCCCCTAGCGATATTGCTGGAACCTAAAAGGAGGGGTGTTTAGCCAAGATCTACTTGGCTAAACACCCCTCTTTCATTCGGCACGGCTCTTAGCGAAGACCCGTTTTCCGGTTCAGTCCCAGGTGGATCAATTCATCAATGAGCTCCGCGTAGCCCAATCCAGTTTTGGACCACATATGCGGGTACATGCTTGACGGGGTGAAGCCGGGCATGGTGTTGATCTCGTTGATGATCCATTTACCCTCTGGCGTGTAGAAGAAATCAACACGAGACAGACCCTCGGCATTCACGGCGTCGAAGGCGTCGGCTGCCAGCCGACGCACTTCCTCCGTGGCTGCTGCATCAAGGACCGCGGGGCAGCTGAGCTGCGCGGCAGCCCCGTCCACGTATTTTGCATCAAAGTCGTAGAAGGTGTGGCCGGCGTTGTCCACCACGATCTCGCCGGGCATGGAGGCCCTCGGCGGCAGCGAGCCGCGTCCCTCAAGAACGCCACACTCGATTTCACGTCCCACGATGCCGGCTTCCACAATCACCTTTGGATCGTGGATGCGTGCCGCCTCGATGGCGGCAACAAGTCCATCGGGAGTGTCCACTCGGCTGATACCCACGGACGAACCCGCGCGGGCCGGCTTGACGAACAACGGGTATTCCAGTCCATTGACCGATTCCAGGCAGGCATCCTGGTCACGTTCCCATTGCTTGTCATGGATGACGACGTAGGGCCCCACCGCGAATCCGGCGGCCTCGAAGACGACCTTCATGAAGTGTTTGTCCATGCCAATGGCACTGGCGGCAATGCCCGAACCCACGTAGGGGACGTCCACCATTTCCAGCATTCCCTGCAAGGAACCATCCTCGCCGAACGGGCCATGCAGCAACGGGAAGACCAAATCAATGTCGCCCAGGCTGCGCACGGCGTGCGCTGCATCCGAGGCGAGCAGTTCGTGGCTGCCAGGTTCACCAGTCAGGCGCAGGACCTCGTTGCCTGCGGTTACTTCGGGCTTCTTGCTGTTGGCCAGCGACCAAGACGTGACGTCCTGGTCCACCAGGGTCCAGGCTCCCTCGCGGGTGATCCCCACTGGCACGACTTCGTACTTGTCACGGTCGATGGCTTCAAGAACACCGGCGGCGGTGACGCAGCTGACCGGGTGTTCGGATGAGCGGCCGCCAAAGAGCAGCATGACCCGGGGCTTGTGGTTGTTAACTTGACTCACTTGAGTTCACCTTCAGACTTTAGTTGACGCCCCAGCAGGCGTGCTCCCATGTTCTCCACGCTGAGCGTGCCTTCCAGAACCATGACCACGGCCTCGGTAATGGGTACTTCCACGTTGTGGCGCGTCGCGAGGTCCAACACGGCCCGCCCCGATTTGATGCCCTCCGCGGTCTGCGACATGCGGTCGTTGACCTCGTCCAGGTAAAGGCCCTGGCCCAACAGCCGGCCCGCGGTGTTGTTGCGCGAGAGCGAAGAGGAGCAGGTGGCGACCAGGTCCCCCAGGCCGGCAAGGCCGGAAAGGGTCTCATAGCTTCCACCAAGCGCCAAGGCGAGGCGCGTGGTCTCGGCAAGGCCACGGGTAATGATTGAGGACTTGGTGTTGTCACCCATGCCCAGACCGTCACAGATGCCCACGGCCAGGGCGATGACGTTCTTGGCAATGCCCCCGATTTCAACGCCAATGACGTCGGTGTTGGTGTACGGGCGGAAGTAGTCCGTGGAACAGAGCGTGGCGATCCACGTGGCTGTATCGATCTCGGTGCAGGCCACCACGGAGGCGGTGGGCTGCTTGCGGGCAATTTCCATGGCCAGGTTGGGGCCGGAAAGGACCGCGATTCGTTCCGGGGAAATTTCCACCTCGGCGGAGATCACTTCGCTCATGCGAGCATCGGTGTCGCGTTCAAGGCCCTTCATCAGGGACATGAGCACGGCGTTGGGTTCCAGGAATTCCTTGAAGGAACGTAGCTGCTCGCGCAGGCTTTGGGCCGGGACGGCCAGGACCACCAATTCGGCCCCGGCCAGCACCTTGGCGGTGCTGGAGGACGAGGAGATATTGCCGGGGAGCTTCGTTTCGCGCAGGTAGCGCGAGTTGGTGTGGCGCGTGTTGATCTCCGCCGCCACCTCGTCGCGGCGGGCCCAAATCATGACCTCTATGCCAGCATCGGCTCCGGAGTCGGCAAGCACCTTGGCAAAGGTGGTCCCCCAACTTCCGGCGCCCATGACGGCAATCTTCCTTGGTGCGGGCCTCATTTATTTGTCCTTTGTTTCGTTCGTCGGGGCCCCGTTGTCGAAATTTCGGCCCTGAGCGGCCTGGCCGTGATCCGCCGGGTCCCAAAGGACCTCCGGTGGATTCTGGCCACGCAAGACGCCCACATCCTTGGCAATGGCTTGCATGATGCGTTCAGTGGCTTCGAGGAGAATCGTCCGGGTCAAGGGGACATCCCGCAAGTCATCCAGGTCAACCGGATCCCCGGCCATGACCGTTACCCGTTTGCGGGGAAAAAGCTTGAAGCCCTTGGCATAGCGGGGAAACAATTCCTGGGCACCCCAGTGCGCCATCGGAATGACGGGGGCACCGGTCTGCAGGGCCAGCCGCGCGGCACCGGTGTGCCCACGCATGGGCCACAGGTCCGGGTCCCGGGTCAGGGTACCCTCGGCGTAAATGACGATGACGCCATGGGCGTCAAGGACCTCGCGTGCGGCCTTCAGCGACTGGGATGCTCCCGCGGAGGTGCGAGCCACGGGAACCTGTCCGGTGTTGCGCAGGATCGTGCCGAGCACCGGCACCTTGAACAAGGATTCCTTGGCCAGGTACCGCGGGTAGCGCTTGGAGCTGTAGATCGCGTGGCCCACGACCAGCGGATCGATTTCCGTCACGTGGTTGGGGCACAGGATGAAACCGCCTTCGGGCAGCTTGTCGAAGTCCCGCCACGTTCGACTGATCATGAGGTTCATGACCGGCCGAACGATTCCGGCCGCTATTGCAAACGCGGTTTTTGTACCGCGAGATTCTTTCATGCAAGTCAGCCTATGCGGATCAGGCGATTTCATTCATCTCGACGCGCGCACCCAAGTCAGTGAGCTTGTCCATGAACTTTTCGTAGCCGCGGTTGATCAGTTCGATCCCGGTGACGTGGCTCGTGCCCTCGGCAGCGAGCGCGGCAATCAGGTGCGAGAATCCGCCGCGCAGGTCCGGGATGTCAATGTCAGCGCCAACCAGCGGGGTCGGCCCGGTGATCACGGCGGAGTGCTGGAAATTGCGCTGGCCGAAACGGCACGGGATCGCACCGAGGCACTCGCTGTGCAACTGGACGCGGGCACCCATTTCCACCAGGGCGTTGGTGAAGCCGAAACGGTTCTCATACACGGTTTCGTGGATGATGGAAACGCCGGTGGCCTGGGTCAGCGCCACAACCAGCGGCTGCTGCCAGTCGGTCATGAAGCCCGGGTGCACGTCTGTTTCCAGGATGAGCGGCTTGAGCTCCCCGCCCGGGTGGAAGAATCGGATTCCGCCGTCGGTGACCTCGAATTCGCCGCCGATCTGGCGGTAGGTGTGAAGGAAGGCGGTCAAGTCGCGCTGCGCTGCGCCTTCGACGTAGATGTCGCCCTTGGTGACCAATGCCGCGGATGCCCAGGAGGCGGACTCGTTGCGATCGGGCAGAGCCTTGTGGTTGTAGCCACTGAGGCGTTCGACACCGATGATGCGAATGACGCGGTCGCGGCCCACCGTGATGATTGCGCCCATCTTCTGGAGCAAGGAAATCAAGTCAAGGATTTCCGGCTCAATGGCCGCGTTTTCGACCTCGGTGGTGCCCTTGGCACGCACGGCGGTCAGCAGCACTTGTTCGGTGGCGCCGACGCTCGGGTACGGCAGGGAGATCTTGGCACCGGTCAGCCCGTGCGGGGCCCGGATGCTCGTGCCCAGTGGGCCGGCCTTGTCGATCTCGGCCCCGAAGTGGCGCAGCACATCAAGGTGGAAATCGATGGGGCGGTCGCCGATCTTGCAACCACCAAGGTTGGGGATCAGTGCCTCGCCCAGGCTGTGCAGCAGGGGGCCGCAGAAGAGGATCGGGATGCGGGAATCCCCGGCATGGGTATCGATCTCATTGCTTGTGGCGGTCTTGGTCCCGCTGGGGTCCATGGTCAGGTCGCCCGTGGCCTCGTCCTTGGTCACGGTGACACCGTGGATCTTCAGAAGGCTGGTGACAACGGCAACGTCCTTGATTTCCGGGACGTTGCGCAAGACAGAGGGTGAATCCCCCAGAAGAGCCGCGACCATGGCCTTGGGAACCAGGTTCTTGGCACCCCTGACGGTCACTTTTCCCTTGAGTGGCACGCCACCATGAATCGTTAGGACTTTCGCCATGAACTTAAGAACCTCACCACAATTGTTTGGCCTTCGAAACCGAAGGTAAGACTAAGCAAGCATACAGCCCCCGACATTGCCGGGGGCTGCATGGAAGGTGTAACGCCGGTCGCGTCTCAGGGCGCTGTACTCGCCGGATCCACCCCATTCCGCCGGTGATCAGCGACTATGAGCGGAACATGAGAGCCAGTTACGCGGTGAGCTAATACTCAGGAGTAACGTGCCGGCAAGGTGGTTGGCTTGAAGGCTGGACGCTGGGCTTCAAAGGCCGTAACCTCTTCTTCATGCTGGAGGGTCAGGCCGATATCATCGAGCCCCTCTATGAGGCGCCAGCGGGTGTAATCGTCGATTGCGAACGGGGCAATGATCGATCCGCAGGTGACCGTACGCGCCTCGAGGTCAACCGTGACCTCGGTGCCCGGATGGTTCTCGATTTCCTTCCAGATCAATTCGATGTCGCTCTGGGCCACCTCGGCGGCAACCAGTCCCTGCTTGCCGGAGTTCCCTCGGAAGATATCAGCGAATCGGGACGAGAGGACGGCCTTGAAGCCATAGTCCTTCAGGGCCCACACCGCGTGTTCGCGGGAAGAACCGGTGCCGAAGTCGGGGCCGGCCACCAGGACGGAGCCCTTGGAGAACGGCTCCTGGTTCAGGATGAAGGAAGAGTCCTTTCGCCAGCCCGCAAAGAGGGCGTCTTCAAAACCGGTTCGTGTGATGCGCTTGAGGTAGACGGCCGGGATGATTTGGTCGGTGTCGACATTGCTTTGGCGCAGCGGGACGCCGATTCCGGTATGGGTGGTGATTTTCTCCATGATGAATCCTTAGGCTGCTTTTGCGGACGCGGCAGGCGCATCCAAGTCGGACGGCGAGGACAGGGTCCCCCGGATGGCGGTGGCCGCGGCAACCAGTGGGGAGACCAAGTGGGTGCGACCTCCCTTGCCCTGGCGACCTTCGAAGTTGCGGTTCGAGGTGGAGGCGCAGCGCTCCCCCTCGGCCAGCTGGTCCGGGTTCATGCCCAGGCACATGGAGCAGCCGGCAAAACGCCATTCGGCACCAAAGTCCTTGAATATCTTGTCCAGTCCCTCGGCCTCGGCCTCGAGGCGAACACGCGCAGAACCCGGGACCACGATCATGCGGATCTCGGGGTCTTTTTCCCTGCCCTGGATGATCGCTGCGGCCGCACGGAGGTCTTCCATCCGGCTATTGGTGCAGGAACCCAGGAAGACGGTGTCCACCCGGATCTCCTTCATGGGCGTCCCGGCCTTCAGGTCCATGTACTCGAGGGCACGCTCGCAGGCCGCGCGGGCGTTTTCGTCCTCGAAGTCTTCGGGTGCCGGCACGGTCTCGGAGAGCGAGACGCCCTGGCCCGGGTTGGTGCCCCAGGTGACAAAGGGCTCCAAGGTGTCGGCATCCAGGAACACTTCGGCGTCAAAGTTTGCGCCCTCGTCGGTTGCCAGCGTGTCCCATTCAGCAACGGCGGAATCCCAGTCGGCACCCTGCGGTGCGTGCGGGCGGCCCTTGAGGTAGTCATAGGTGGTCGCATCCGGTGCGATCATGCCGGCGCGTGCGCCGGCCTCGATCGACATGTTGCAAATGGTCATGCGGGCGTCCATGGACAGCGCACGGATGGCCGAACCCCGGTATTCCAGGACATAGCCCTGTCCGCCGCCGGTGCCAATTTTGGCGATCACGGCCAGAATGATGTCCTTGGCGGTCACACCCGGCTTCAGTGTTCCCTCGACGTTGATCGACATGGTCTTGAAAGGTTTCAATGACAACGACTGGGTCGCCATCACGTGCTCGACCTCGGAGGTTCCGATGCCGAACGCCAGGGCACCAAAGGCACCATGGGTCGAGGTGTGCGAGTCGCCACAGACGACCGTCATTCCCGGCTGGGTGAGACCCAGCTGGGGACCGACCACGTGGACAATGCCTTGTTCCTTGTCACCGAGGGAGTGCAGGCGCACGCCGAACTCGGCGCAGTTCTTGCGCAGGGTCTCGATCTGCGTGCGGCTGGTCAGGTCGGCAATCGGCTTGTCAATGTCCAGCGTCGGGGTGTTGTGATCCTCGGTGGCGATCGTCAGGTCGGGTCGGCGCAACGGGCGCCCGGCGAGGCGAAGGCCCTCGAATGCCTGCGGGGAAGTCACCTCGTGAACCAGGTGCAGGTCGATATAGATCAGGTCGGGCTGGCGCGCAGCGCCTGCCCCGTCTCCCTTGCGCACCACGTGCGCGTTCCATACTTTTTCGGCCAGCGTCTGTGCTGCCTGGTGTGCGGCCATGACCGACTCCCTCACTTGATTAAAATCCTATGTCTCAACTGTTCCATCGCAACCCTCGTAATATCCACTACACGGACTTGCATCTCAAATAGTGAGACTGCAATATCAAACTATGGACACATCAAGTGGCGTTGGCGTCATCGACAAAGCGGCCCTCATCCTCAATGCCCTTGAAGCGGGGCCCACCTCCCTGGCGCAGCTTGTATCGCTGACCAAGATCTCGAGGCCGACCGTGCACCGTCTGGCGCAGGCCCTGGTGCACCACCGGTTGGTCGGCAAGGACATCCACGGCAGGTTCGTGCTGGGTGGTCGCCTCGTCGAACTAGCCTCGGCGGCCGGTGAGGACCGGCTGATTGCCGCGGCCGGCCCGCTGCTGCTCCAATTGAGGGACTCCACAGGCGAAAGCACCCAGGTGTTCCGCCGGCAAGGGGACTACCGCGTGTGCGTCGCCTCAGCCGAACGTCCCGTTGGCTTGCGGGACACCATCCCTGTGGGAACCCAGCTTTCCATGAAAGCCGGTTCCGCCGCCCAGGTCCTGCTCGCGTGGGAGGACCACGAACGATTGTTGGACGGGCTGCACGGAGCCCGGTTCACCCCCACCATACTTGCCGGAGTCCGGCGCCGCGGTTGGGCCCAAAGCCTCGGTGAACGTGAGCCCGGTGTGGCTTCGGTCTCGGCGCCCGTCCGCGGGCCTTCGGGTCGTGTTATTGCTGCGGTTTCCATGTCCGGACCAATCGAGCGTCTTTCCCGCCAGCCGGGTCGGGCGCACCAGGAAGTGGTCGTCCAGACGGCCAACGCCCTGAGTGACGCACTGCGCAAGACCGGGGACTGATGACTGCTCGTCTTTGGATTGCTGCTTGTTCTGGGCGCGGCTGGCACATATTCGTCTGCCAAGATCGCAACAGGCCCATCATGCATCCGTCCAGGTGAAATGCGCCGGAAGGATCAATGCACTTGCAAATTGGCAAAACGTCACCGCGGTCTTCAGAGCACGTCGTGGTATTCAGCTTGAAGCCACGGTTCACCTAGCGAAAATGCGGAGGGCCTTCTACCAGGCCACGGTCATCCAACTAAGGGGCAGCAGCAGCATCCCGGGGCAACCCAACCCATGCCGGCCACCTGCCAAATAAGGCACCCATCCACCCCTGCCCCAAACTTCAGCCGGCGATTTGCTGCCTTCCCAAATCAGCTCCTGAACGTTGAATTCGATGCGCGTTCGACTTTTTCCCTCTTGTCTTGACGAGATGGAAGGCTCTTTTCAAGAAGTCTCCTGAATTTCCGACTAAACGGCACTTCAATCAGCTTGTAGATAGCCCATGCCAATACCGTGACGACAGCCAACGCCAGCGCCAGAACAAACCAGGCGTTCAAGCTGCCCGACAAGGATCGGATGATCCACCAACCCCAATATTCATGCACGAGGTACAACGGATACGTGAGAGCGCCGGCAACGGACATCCACGCAAAACCCCGCCCGTTCAGCGGGCTGACTGTCGCCAAAACAATGAGAATCACTCCAACTGCCAGAATTCCCCACACAACCACACTCGACAGGTCCCTTCCGGTCACCCGTTCCATAGTGGGGAGGAAGTGTTTCGTGGCCATGAATCCGCCCACCACAAAATTCATGCCTACAACAAGCCAGCGGAGCACCGTGGATCCTTCAGCGAAAATCAGGTAGAGAACCATGCCTAGAGCGAAGAACGGCGAATACTCCGGAATCAAAAGCTGCGTCAAGAGTTCGTGTTTGGCATTCATGGCCATCGCCCCTGCGAGTGGCCATAGGAATGCGAAAGCCAGAACTCGTCCTGCTGTCAGTCCACGGGTCGCCAACACGGCGGCAGTGACATAGAAGATTAGTTCGACCCACAATGTCCAATAGACACCGTCTATGTGATTCACACCGAGAGGCTCTTGAAGCATTGTCAGGTTAACGAGGATCTGGGAGCCTGATGGGTCTTTAAACTCCCCGGGAGCAATGACCAAGAACAGGAAACTGCACAACAACACGGCCGCCCAATAGGCAGGAAACAGCCTGGATATCCGTGAAGCGGTAAATGAAGCCAGGCTTCGCCCCCATAAAGACATCAGGATCACGAAGCCACTGACCATGAAGAAGAACTGAACACCCAAAGCACCATAAGAAGCAACGGCACCCAACGGCTCCATTGCGCCTTTTGACGCCAGATCCCAGCCGGCTGGTCGAGCCGCGACCAAGTGGTATAAAACGACGGAAATCGCTGCCGAGAGCCTGAGTACGTCCAACAGGTAGAGCCGGACACCGGCATCCCTCTTGGGATGAGTGGCTTCTGGCTTAGCGTTTGTCATATTCCCTCGGCAGCTGTCGTTGACCTTACAGCGATTCACGAACCGCCGCCGACAATCCTACGTGGAATGCCAGGAGGACCTTGCCCGAAAGTGATCATACCCACCCCCTTCGGCAATCTTGATGCCGTCGAGCAGCACCGCAGCGTCGCCTGTATTCCTCGGGGAGACCTCACCAATCACCTTGAATCCGACAGGGATTTCTAGACCTCGCGGGAACGTAGCGAGGAGACCATGGTCTTCACCGCCCTCGAGCACCCAAGACATCGGGTCACCAGACAGCACTTGTGCTGCTGTCTGCAGCGGGGCGGCATAACTCCTCAGACTGGCACTATCAATCTCAATCTTGACGTTACTGGCAACCGCCATCCGTCGGCCGTCTTTCAACAGGCCATCGGATAGATCCATCATGGCCGTTGCCCCGGCGCGCGCCGCCTCCGGCCCTGCTCCCAGCGGAGGCGACGGGCGTCGCTGGCCAAAGACCAATGCCCGTTCCTGTTCACTCCAATCGAGATGTGAAGCCGGCGCATCAAGCAGGGCCAGTCCCGCTGCTGCAACACCCAGCACGCCGTTGATGGCAACGAGATCACCCGGCTTGGCCCCGCTGCGTAACACGGGTTTGCCCATGGCAAGCATTCCTGTGACGGCCGCTGTGATCGACAATTCTCCCCCGCGGCCAAGGTCTCCTCCGGCAATGGCGCAGTAGGAGGCACCAAGGTCGCGGACAGCCGCACTGAAGCCTTCAGCCAGGTCCTCCACCCAAGAGACGGGCGTGCCGTGGGGCAAAGTCAAGGAAATAACCGCGGCCGTGGCAATGGCTCCCATGGCATTGACGTCAGAGAGGTTTTGTGCCGCTGATTTCCAGCCGACGTCGAAGCCACTGCTTTCAAACCCGTTGGGCCAGCGCAACCTGAAATCCTGGTCCTGCACGAGAGTATCCACAGTGATCACAAATTTGCCCCCGGGTGCCGCGATCAATGCCGCGTCATCGCCCGGTCCCAGCAGCGCTGCCGCCCCCCGGAGGCGCGGCAGGATACGATCCAGTAGTCCGCTCTCCCCCAGGTTTCCAACGGTCAACTGATTATTTTCGGGCACGTTCAAGGGCTCCAATGAAGTGGTTGTGTCGAGTGATTTCTGCATCCACGGGTTCAACGACGGCACGTTGCGCCACGGCACCGACAGCCGCGAGCATGGATTTCTTGGCCTTCCTGGCTCTGCCGCCCGCCCCAACCCGGGCAACCAATCCCGTGGCAAGTCCCAGGACGATTCCCAATAGTATGCCTATGACGACCATGAGCGTGGGGACGGGGAATCCTTCGATCTTGGGAACTTCAGGTAACGAAAATTGGAAGTATTGCGCAGCGAACAACGCCCCCAGCCAGAGCCCTCCGGCCAGGGCGGTGATTAGCGAAATCCATTGGATGACGGAGACCACCGGCCACCACCAGGCGCCCTTCGTGGCGCCGATATCGGTGTTGGCAATGGCTTGATCCAATTCATCGGGCAGGGTGTCCTGTCCCTCTCGCGCCGCGCGCCGGATTGAACCCTGCCAGGCTTCGGGTGCACCTTCACCGGCTTGGTCCGCATAACGGCGGACCGCGGAATCGGCTTGGGCCTTTTGCGCGGCGCCGGGGGTCGGCAAGGAGGTGCGGTTGAGCTTCGGATTCACGTCCATGCTCTTTAGGTTGAGCCGGCGCAGCGGATCCGGACGAACCTTCGCCAGCCACCGGGTTAGCGGCCAGCCAGTTTTCTTGTGGGCATCAAGACGATACGAGCTTCGCACGGCATCCACTACGGTGTCGACCCCGGCTGCTGCTGCCAGTTCGCCCGTGAGCGACTTCTTCGCGGGTTCCGAAGGAAGAGCGAGCTCTTTCATGGAAGAGCCTTCGCCCATCCGCTCGGCAATGCCCGCCACGTCGGCGGTTAGCCGGCGTGTGGTGGCCCCGCGTTCAGTGACTACTCGGGCAATTTCCTGGCGCAATGGGTCCAGGCCTTCGCCGGTCAATGCCGAGACCCCCAGCAACCTTGGGTTGGCCAGGCCGTCTGCCAAGAGTATCGAGCGCAAGGAATCCATCACCGGTTGACGCTCATTCTCCCTGAGCTTGTCGATCTGGTTCAGCACCACCAGGGTTACCGAACCGTGGGTTGCCAGCGGTCGGATGAAGTCGTGGTGAACTGCGGCATCCGCATATTTTTGTGGATCAAGGACCCATATCAACACGTCGACCTGCCCGGCAAGCTTGGTGGCAATTTCGCGGTTTGCTGCGACCGTGGAATCGAAGTCCGGCAGGTCAAGGAGGATCAGCCCGCTGGCTTCCTTTTCCGATCCAAAGAAGCCCTTCTTTTCCAGGCGCAAGGGTGAGTCAAGCACATGGCGTTCCTGAACGCCCAACCAATCAAGCAGCGGATCGGAACCGGTGCGGCCCCAGATTCCGGCCAGTGGCTGGCTTGTGGTTGGCCTGGTTGCTGCCGCCTTCGCGAGGTCCTGTCCGGCGATGGCATTGAACAATGAAGACTTTCCGCTGCCGGTGGCTCCAAAAAATCCGACCACGGTGTGTTCCGCGGAAAGTGTCCTGCGTGTTGATGCGCGTTCGAGCATCTTCCAGGAAGCTTCACTCACCGCAACGTCGATGCAGTCGGCCCCCAACTCCGTGGCTTCCTTGAGAGCTTCCAGTCGAAGCTCGAGCGGGCTGGTGGTCGTGGTTTGACGGCGGCGGCTCATGCACCTTGCTCCCGGGCCAGTCGGCGTATGGCAGCCGAATTCTGTTTCATTCGTTTGGCGTCCTCAGCAGTGGGAATACCTTGTAAGCGGACAAGGAAACGTTCCTTTTCCGTCTCGAGAAGATCGGTGCACCGGGCCGCCAGGGAATCCTTGGCACGCTTGGTAAGTCTGCGCACGGCGTCCTCCCCAAAGATTGCCTCGAGAAGTTTTTGCCCGACCACGGCCGACCCGCCCGCAATACCGACCTCCAGCCCGGTTAGGCCAGCGGTGGACGCAAAGACTACAACCATGAGCGCAACGGCAACCCCGTTGACACCAAAGGAAACCATGCGGGCGGTCATACGCTTGTTGGCCCCCTCGGTACGGATGATGCCCATCAGGTCTCCCTGCCAGGCTCGCACCTGCTCGGCAACCCTGTCGGAGAAGCCCGCGGAGAGGACTCCGAGATTGGCGGTGCCGACCAGCCCCTTGCCGGCGGGGTCGGCTCTCCAGCGTTCCTCCGTGGTTTCACTCGCCTTGGCGGCCTGGTCGACGACGACGGCATGCAGGCCGCTTTCGATGGCGGCCTCGATATTGTCGACGGGCTTGGGCTTGCCGGTGAAGAATGCCCCGATCCGATCCCTCAGCCTGCCGATCCCGGATTCAAGAGATCGGAAGAATTCACCGGTTCCCACAAAGTCTTGCCAGCGCGCCAGGACCTCGCCACGCAACAAGGTCCCGTCTTGAACGCTGGCGAGGATACCGACGTGCGCCTGGGCAAAGGCTTCCTCCGCGTATTGGGCCAGCCTGCTGCCGCTGGCTTCCTGCTCCCCCATGGCCACGGCAATAACGTCCCCGCGGTCGGCAAGCTGGCCAAGAACCCCGGCAAGGGTCTGGCGGGCTATGGCGGCGCGCGATTCGCTGGTGTCCGCCAGCTCGCCCAGCCACGTCTTCAGTGGCGCAACGGCGAGGCCCGGCAGCATGTCCATCTCGTCTAGTTCGAGTTCCGGAACCACAAAGAGCTCGGCCCCGCCCAGCCCTTCTCGCTGGAGCATGCCACGCAGGTCAGTGGCGATCTCCTCTTCCACGCCGGCAGGGACCCGGTCCAGGACGACGGCGACAGTGATGTTGCGGCCAGCCGCCTCCGAGAGAAGTTTCCAGGGAACGGCGTCCGCATACCGATTGGCGGTGGTGACAAAGATCCATAGGTCTGCCGCAGCCAGCAGCTGTCCGGCGAGTCGGCGATTCTCATCCGAGATCGAGTCCACGTCCGGGGCATCCAAGATCGCCAGGCCGCGTGGGACGGCATCATCTTGGAGCAGGATGATCGAATCGGTCAGGGCGGCATCCGGTGTGGCACCTGCCTGGCTTGCCGGAATCGATTCGTTGCGGCTGACGGTGGTTCCGGTGATGCGGCGCAGGCCTGGAAGGATCCTGTCGTTTTCCAGCCAGGGGCGATCCAGCTCGTGGTGCAGGAGGATGGGTTGTCGGGTGGTGGGCCGGATCACGCCGGCACGGGTCACCGGGTGGCCCACAATCGCGTTGACGAGCGTGGATTTTCCGGCACCGGTGGATCCACCGACAACGGCGAGCAGCGGTGCATCCAGGCTGCGGTAACGCGGCAGGATGTAGTCGTCGAGCTGTTCCACCGAGCTGCGGACGTTTTCACGTAGCTGGGCAACACCGGCAATGTCCAGGGGAAGGATGTTGACCGAAAGATCGGAACGGACTTCGGTGAGCAGATTGATGGCTTCCATGTCTGCTGGAACTGCAGAGAGGTGTGGCGAACCTTCGGGTCCGGAGCCATTACTAGTAGTCACCACTACATCATGCCAAAGACTTGGGCTTTTTATCCGCAAGCTGTGCGGAGTTAGCCCGGAAAAATCCGAAACTACCGGTTAAATACAAAGGGTTCCAAACCTTGGTTTGGAACCTTTGCGCTGGTGACCCCAGCGGGATTCGAACCCGCGTTACCGCCGTGAGAGGGCAGCGTACTAGGCCGCTATACGATGGGGCCGCATAGCTGCAACGTTTTAGGACTGTTGCCGTCCGATTCAATTGAATCGTGACCCCAGCGGGATTCGAACCCGCGTTACCGCCGTGAGAGGGCAGCGTACTAGGCCGCTATACGATGGGGCCGTATGCTCTGCTTGGAGGACTTTCATCCCCCAAGCAGACCGGTCTCCGCTTTCGCGAAGACCGTGACGCTGGGGTACCAGGACTCGAACCTAGAATGTTGGTACCAGAAACCAGTGTGTTGCCAATTACACCATACCCCACAGCGCTTGACTCGCTCTCCGGCTTTCCTTTTCGGAAGCTTTCCTGCGCCTCAGCACGAGAAATAACTATACCGGCGGATCTGCGGAAAGTACAAATCGGGGGCTCACTAGGTGCCTAGGTGCCCAAAAACCCCGAATTTCCGCGGATTAGCGAAGTCAGCAACCCGAGATTTTGCAGGATTCCGCCAGACCCGGTTTTGTGATCTGCCGCACGATCCAGCAGGATTCCCTGCAGTCCCGCGGCCTTGGCACCCTGGACGTCGTTGACCGGGTTGTCGCCCACATACAACGTGGCGCCAATGCTGGTGCCCAAGAGCCGGCAGCCGGCATGGAAAGGACGTGGATCCGGCTTTGGCGCACCGGCAGTGTCCGAACCCACGAGCACCGCTATGCGCTCGAGACCTGCCAACAACAACTTGATGCGCTGGTAGTCCTTCACGTTGTTGCTGACGGCTCCGTAGGGAATGGAAAGCGCATCCAGCTCGTCCAGGCAATCATGGACATCGGGGAACGGCGCCCACATGCTTTGGACCACGTCCTCGTAGCGGGCACTCCACACTGCGATGGCTTCCGCCGGCGGCGCTGCCACGCCAACGAGTCCATACGCCCGGCGGATTCGTTCGGCGCGCTGGCCAAGGAATGTCAGTTCCCCGGCCATGTAGCGCTCGTAAGCCCCCGCGCCGTCATCCGCATAGTCCCGGGCCGCATGCTCGCGCAGTGCAGCTGGAATATCCCGGAAGTCTTCTGCGGTGAGCTGGTGAAAGCCCATGATCGAAGCGGAGTTCAGGTCCACCAGGGTGTCATCAATGTCAAAGAGAACGCCCTCAACCCGGGCCACGGAAGATGCTCCGTGAGTTGGGTTGAGGGCGCTGGTCGCGTTATGCACGATTCTTGTTTACTCCTGGTTACCGGGTGGCCCGGAACGCGCGTACGCGGTTCAAGGATGATTCCTTGCCCAGAATCACCATGGATTCAAAGAGGGGCGGGGAAATGCGCTTGCCCGACACAGCGGTGCGGATGGGTCCGAATGCGTGGCGAGGCTTGATGCCAAGTCCCTCGACCAAAGCGGATTTCAAGACGTCCTGGATTGTCTCGGCATTCCACTCGGTTGCAGCCTCCAACGCGGCCAGACCCGCGTCAAGGACCTCGGCGGTATTCTCTGGCAGCCCCTTCAAGGCATCGGCCGCCGGCTCGATGGACGAATCTTCACTGAAGAGGAACTCGAGCATTTCCGGTGCTTCTCCCAGGAGCGTGATGCGCTCCTGGACCAGCGGAGCCGCCTCGGCAAGGATTTCGTTCTGGCGATCGGTGAGCGTCTCCCCCACCAAGCCATGGGCCTGCAGGTAAGGAACCAAGCGGGCACGGAAGTCTTCCGGCTCCAGCATGCGAACATGGGTGCCGTTGATGGCCTCGGCCTTCTTGATGTCAAAGCGAGCCGGGTTCGACAGCACGTCGTGGACGTCGAATGCCTCGATGAGCTGGTCCCGGGTGAAGATGTCCTCGTCCGCGCTCAGCGACCAGCCCAGCAACGACAGGTAGTTCAGCAGGCCCTCCGGAATGAAGCCGCGGTCCCGGTGAAGGAAGAGGCTGGATTCGGGGTCACGCTTCGAAAGCTTCTTGTTTCCCTGGCCCATCACGTATGGCAAGTGGCCAAAGAGCGGCATGTACTTCGCAACATCGATGGCAATCAAGGCACGGTACAAGGCGATCTGGCGCGGAGTGGAAGAAAGCAGGTCCTCGCCGCGGAGTACGTGCGTGATACCCATCAGCGCGTCATCGACCGGGTTGACCAGCGTGTAGAGCGGCTGGCCGTTGGCCCGGACCACCACGAAGTCCGGAACAGAACCGGCCTTGAAGGTGATTTCCCCGCGGACCAGGTCCGTGAAGGTCAGGTCCTCATCCGGCATGCGCACGCGCAACACCGGCTCGCGGCCTTCTGCGCGGAAGGCGGCGATCTGCTCTTGGCTCAGGTCGCGGTCGTAGCCGTCGTAGCCCAGTTTCGGATCGCGGCTTGCTGCCTTGTGGCGTTCCTCGACCTCTTCGGGAGTGGAGAAGGATTCGTAGACGTGGCCGCCGGCGCGCAGTTTGGCAATGACGTCCTGGTAGATGTCGCTGCGCTGGGACTGGCGATACGGTTCGTGCGGTCCCCCGACATTGACACCCTCATCCCAGGTGATCCCGAGCCAATCCAACGCATCAAGCAATTGGTGGTAGCTCTCTTCGGAGTCTCGTTTGGCGTCGGTGTCTTCAATGCGGAAGATCATTTTTCCGCCAGTGTGGCGGGCATAGGCCCAGTTGAACAGGGCGGTGCGAATCAGGCCTACGTGCGGTGTGCCGGTCGGAGACGGGCAGAAGCGTACGCGGACGGGGGTTTCATCGGTCACGGTGGGAATGAGGGATACATCAGTCATGATGTGACCATTCTATGCCGCGACAGGAAATCAACCGGCCAGCACGGCAGCACGCCTCTGCTCCACAAGTCGGGCAAAGACGCCGCCATCTGCTTTGGACGTCCTGATATCTAGCTTTTTAGCGTGGCGAATTGTGGATGAACTGCCCTTCAAGGGCTCGAGCGGTTGATCGACGGCGCCAGCATCGGCCTATCCACAAGGGGTTTCCGCCCGCAGAGTGGAATCGGAGTCCACTCGGACCACCTCGCCAAATTGGCCTGAAACACACTGCCACCCTGGCCCACATTCAAGGGACAAACGGCCCAATGTCCACCCCCGGAACACAGGTCCGTCGTCAGCCTGACGCCGCTGACGGGGAACCCCGAGGCAAATGTCCCGACGACCGGCACCGCGGCTACCCATGGTCATGCGCCGCTACCCGCAATACTCTACAACGTAAAGCGAACAAATGCGCCGCACATAACATGTCAGCTCAAGGAACCTGGTGGAATAATAAGCTTCCTTAGAGCAATAGGGAATTCCAATACGAAGGATCGCTGAACCCTAAACTTCAGCATCCCAGCAAAGTAGACGCAGCGGAAACTGAGAAACGAACCGGACGAGCACACGTACTTTGTGACTGCCTGCGGAGCCTGCATCGTCACCGCACTAAATGCTGGACGCATCTAACGATCAGAATGCTCCACTGTGATGGAGCGGAGTGTAATTGCTGTGTCCGGCTTCCTCCACTTCCTCACCGTCACACGCGACAAATAGACACCGCTCGGGAGTGCAAACTTCATTACAGTCTGATTCTGGCCCGGGCGAGTCGTCAGGTAACGGAACCATCCAATGCCCGGGTTACCGGAACAACTTACTTGCTGCTCCTTCATATGATCTTGAATAACCTCGCGGTCAACAGCATTACCTTGACCGTCAACCAACTCAAAGCTCAGAAGGGCATTACGGACTTCCGACTGCATATCGCACACAATCTTTGTCGTAATTGTTAGCGCACCTCTCGCGTTATCAATGGCAAACTGAAGACCAGGCGACGGAATAATCTGCGGCGAAGTCACAAGCTCTTGATGCTCTGAATTAGCGTCAGCTGAAGCGGTGATCAGCCCCTCAAGTACAGGGAATGACTCATGCAGTTCATTCAAGTCTGTTACTGCGGGGTGCTGATTGATGTGGTTCCTAATGCTGTCCGTTATGTCGCCTTCGGGCGATGCGACCAGCCCCAGTGAGGTGTCCTGCTCGATATGACGAGTCCATACATAACCAAGCCGCTTGGAGTCCATGACCACTGGGTAGTGCCGATCAGCGGTGTTGTGCATGACGGCCGGAGGGGAATTGAGCGTGCCATCACCACTGAAATTCTGGATGCTCATGTAGCCGATGCCAAGCATTGGATGGTAGCTGCGTCTTGCATTATAAAATTTACCCTCCATGTAGATCGCTGTTATACCGGTGCCAAGCGAGACCTGCATCCCTACGAACTCGCTCTTGACATACCTTGCATTCAAGTCAAAGTAATTGATGGGGAGCAAATCATCATCATCCAAGCGATAGACACCGAACGGCTGGTATGGGTCCGCTGTGGTCTCGCTGAACATCGATGCACGGGCAACAGACTCGACCGTTTTCGGTGCCTGCCCAGCCACTTGCTTATCGAGGATTAGAAAGTTGTGGGCCGCGGCGGCTTCCCGAAGACGATCCTGGTACTTCTCAGGGAGGTACTCCGAGTACGAAATTAGGTGCCGGACCCCATGCCCTTTCGATGCTGCGGCCAACTGCGGGAGCGAAAGGTTGAAGAAGATCGCAGAGCGACCAGCAAGCCGTTCGTCGGAGAACAGGTATTCCCGATATTCCGGCTCTGACCTAAACCTTGAACCATTTGAAGCTTTCCACGCACCCGACTTCGGACTGTAAACACTGAACCGTGTTTGACCGATGAATAGCACTTTCCCCCCAGACTCGAGTTTTAGAGCCAATATTACCCGCCCTCCGGAAAAACTTAGAAACCGTGGACACTTTTACCCGGTCCGCTGCAGGTAGCTCAATTGCCACCCGTCAGCAACGCCGCATGCTTCAGACTATTCATCGCACTCTTCGTCATTCCATTCGTGCGAGCGATCACCACTATCGCTAGAACTACCACCATTAGCGTGCGCGCCGAGCGCCAAAAGGCGTTGTCAAGCAATTGGGAGTTAGGACGCAACCAATGAAATTGGGGAGTCCCTTTCCAAACTAAGCTCGACTGAGAGGGGAGAAAGCCGACTGCCGTCACCCTGAAATTCCGAGATTCAGCAGCCTTAAACAGAGCGATGAGAGGGTCCACCATCAATCTTTCAGGGCAACTACAGCCTGATGAAAGGCGGTTCCCGTTCGACTGGAACAGTGAGTAGCAATGTGCCATACCCAAGAACTGTGTCTTACATTGCTCTAACTACACGCCACCCCTGAAACGCTCTCTTTTTTCCCCCGAAAATTATGGCATGATACCCGCAAATTGACTGCCCAACGGATATTAGGTCGAGGGGCGACCGAGCCGTGTCACTATGATAATTTGAGCGAATGACACCAAACCCCCTCAAAGTATTCTTGGCCGGTTCATGCGTCTCCCGCGACACCGCAGAGTTGCGCAGTGAATTCTGGCAGCGAACCGAATACATCGCCCGCCAGTCTCTCATCAGTGCCGCGAATCTTCCCGTTCCTCTGCCAGAGGTAAGCGGGCTAAGCTCGCCTTTTCAGAACCGTGCCGTTGAAGGGGACTTCGCTTCCACTCTCTTCCCATCCCTAGAAATCTCGGGGAAAGAAGCAGACAGGATCGTGATCGATCTAGTCGACGAACGTCTAGGTGTATACCCATATGCAGATGGTGGATACCTCACGTTCTCGAACGAGCTGAACAAATCAAAGCTGATGTTGAAAATCAAAGGCCGCGGACGTTTCATAGAGTTCGGGACGGATCATCATTTCGAACTTTGGGTTGACGCTCTCGGCAAACTCATCACGTTACTACGAGAACAAGATCTATTGAGTAAGACAAGAGTAATTAGAGCCCCATTTGTGGATTCCACGAAGGAAGGAACATCAGTGCAGCTCACACGTGGGTTGACGCATGCCTACTGGAACCAACGATATGAGCGGTACTACTCACAAATTGCTGCATACGGCATTCGCTTAGTAGAGATCCCGGAGCTATCACTATTCTCTAGCGAGGCCCACAGATGGGGTCCAGCTCAATACCATTATGTAAATTCCGCCTATGAAGCTATTGCGGATCAAATAGAAGCCCCCTAGCCAATGAACTGCTCTCCGAAAGTTGGAATGAATAATTCAGATCCATACTTTCGGAGAGTTTTTCATGCCACAACAAGGTTCTTTAACCACCGAGCAGCGGTCGGCTGCCGTCGATCTATTCGAGCAGGGAATCGGGCATCACGCGGTATCCTCAAGACTTGGCGCTAGCGTCCACTCCGTTAAGGGGCTGGAGGCACGATTCAAGATTTGGGGTAGGGCAGCGTTGGACAGCAAACCGACCAAGCAGGTGAATTCCTTCGAGTTCACGCTCGCGGCCGTCCGCCAGTTCCTCGACGGCGACGGGACACTGCTTGAACTGGCACTGAGGCACCAGCTCAGTTCCCCGAAGCTCTTGGGCAAGTGGATCCGGATCTACCGGGAGCAGGGCGAGGAGGGGCTGCGTTCCAAGGCCAAGGGCCGGCCCAAGGCCGCCTCCGGCGCCGAACCCGGTGAACCCACGGAGGTCGAGCAGCTGCGCCGCGAGAACCAGCGGCTGCAGGCGGAGAATGCCTACCTAAAAAAGTTCGGGCCTTGAGGAACCAACCACCGCGCTGAAAATCAGCGCCGTGATAGCCCTCAAGGCCACACACCCCCTGCCCCTGCTCCTGGCCGCGGCCGGGCTTCCCCGCTCCACCTTCTTCCACCGCCAGGCCGCACTCAAGGCCCCGGACCGGCACGCGGAGCTCCGCGCACGGATCCACGAGGTCTTCACCAACGCCAAGGGCCGCTACGGCCACCGCCGCATCCACGCCGAACTCCTCGGCGGCGGGTGGCCGGTGGCGAAAAAGACCGTGCTGAAGCTGATGCGCGAGGAGAACCTCGTCTGCAAGGTCCGCAGCAAGCGACGGTTTTCCTCCTGCAAGGGCACTGTCGGCAAGGTCGCCGAGAACCTGCTGAAGCGCCAGTTCGACACCGAGGCACCGAACCTGAAGTGGGTGACCGACGTGACCGAATTCAAGATTGCCGAGCGGAAAGTCTATCTCTCGCCGGTGCTGGACCTGTTCGACCGCTCAATCATTTCCTACTCGGTGTCGCAGTCCCCAACCGTGGCCTTCACCAACCAATCGCTCAGCGAGGCCATCGGGACCTTGGCCGCGGGCGAGGCTCCGATGATGCACTCGGACCAGGGATTCCAGTACCAGCACGCCAGCTGGCAGAGGCTGCTGGCCGACGCCGGCATGCCCCAATCCATGTCGCGCAAGGGCAACTGCCTGGACAACTCCGTCATGGAAAACTTCTTCGGGCACCTGAAGGAAGAGATGTTCCACCACCACGAACACACCAGCGTCGAGGCGTTCATCGCCGAGCTCGGCGACTACATCCACTGGTACAACCAGGACCGCATTTCGTTGACGCTGCGGTGCCTAAGCCCGATCAAATACCGGGCCCGGGCACTCGCTGCGTAGACTCTTACTTACCGGCTCCAACTTTCGGGGCCCAGTTCGCCAAGGGTCTCCGCCTGGCGGGGCCGTCTCACAGGATAGGTCCGGAGTTCATCCGCGACTTTGCAGACGCCCTGCCTCTGAGCTTGCTACTTAACCGTTGAAGGCTGCTTTCCCACCGGGTGCACGCTGGCTGGTCGTCGATTCTTGCTGCCCGGCGGCCGCCCGGGCCCCGGATGCGCGGGTTTCGGTGCCCTGCCAAGCAGCGGCAGCTTCCGGTGGAGGTGCCGAAACCCCCGTCTGGTCCGCGCCGGGCTGAGCTTGTGCGGCTCCACGGCTTTTTCCCACGGTCGGCGCAGGTCGCCGGTGAGCTCGCGGGCCAGCGCCAGCTGGGTGTGGGCGGCCAGGACCAGCTGCGTCCAAGTGTCACCCGCCCGCGGGGACGTGACCTGCGGCGCGTTCCAGCCCAGGGGCTGCTTCAGGAACCTGAACGTGTGCTCCAGATCGAAGCGACGCAAGTAGGACTGCCAATACTTCTCGGCCTGGGCGGTGTCCAGGACCGGTGCCGAGGTCCATAACGAGAGGGGCTTGGGCTTGGCGTTGCCCGGCAGATGCTGGACCTCGAGCCGGATCAGCGTGCCCGGGCTGACCGGCAGCTCACCCCGGTGGTCCTCCCAGGCGCCGCGGTGGGCCAACCGCGGATGCAGGCGATTCCAGCTTTGCGCGGCGGCGTCCCCGTATCGGGTCGTTTCGGTGTGGCTTGCGGTGGCCGGGGCACCCCAGATGTCCGGGTCCTGGAGCTTGAATTCCTTGCCATGGCGGGCCGGACGCCCGGAACCCGGCGGTGCCGGAATCGGATCGTTGCGCAGCACCCGGTCCGAGCGCAGGCGCCCGATCACTTCCAGGGGCAGATCGGAAAGGAGCCGGGCGATGCGGGCCACGTTGTATCCGGCGTCGAAGAGCGCCAGGATCTTTTGGTCCCCGGGTTTCCAGTGCCCGGCGGCGATGATGCCCTCGATGACGTTGCGTAGTTGCCCGGCGGTCATCTCGGTTTCCTGCTCGGTGGGTCCGAGCCGGCGCACGTCCAGGAGCCTGGTCCACAAGGCGCGCCCGGGCTCCACCGCGGCGATGAAGGAATACGGCCAGCCCGGGATCATTTGCTTGGCCCCGGAGCCGCGGGCGTAGGTGTGGCAGAAGAGCCGTTCGGGGCTGGTCGGCGCGTCGGGGCGCAGCCGATTGCTGATGTCCACGGCCAGCACGATCCGCCCGTTCGCATCCCGGGGCAGCGGGGCCGCCAGCAGTGCGCCGCGCAGCTGCCTTTCGGTGAGTGTTCCCTGGTTCACCGCATCATAGAGCGCCCCGTAGCCGCGGCGGTGTTCGGGAACCTCGGAGAGCCCCACCAGGGTGTCGACCGGGCCTTCGGAGCACAGGATCGCGTCGCAGAGCTCGAACTGGGCATCGGGGCGGGATTCGAGGCAGTGGTAGAAGCAGTCGCGGAACTCGATCAGGTTTTGTGCTGGGTTTTCGGTCATCGAAGGGCTCCCGGGTGTCACCAATCATCAGACAGTACTAATACTGATCGATACACTGATGGGAAGCCGGGAACGACACGGCAGCAATTTTCGCAACCCACCCCGCCCGGAAGGCGCACCCATGGCCACCACCCCCAAATCAACACCGACTGCGGGCCAGGAACTGGCCGCGGCCACCGCCGAATACCGGGAGCTGGCGGCCTGCATCGGCGCCCTGGGATTGATCCACCACGGCTCAGTCGTCCACCGCCACGCGGCCGCACCTACCGACGGAACGGAGAAGAAAACGGGACGGGCACCGTTCTACCAGTGGAGCAGCAAGGTCAACGGCAAGACCGTCACCCGCACCCTGAGCGAGGAGGAAGCCAACCTCTATCGAGAATGGATCGAGAACGACCGCGAGCTACGGCGGATCATCAAGGACATGCGCGAGGCCTCCGAGCGGGCCACGCGCGCCATCCTGCGCGAAAAGGTTAAATAAGCTAAGGGTCGGTCCCGTATTGAGTCACATTCAACGGGCGGAACGGCCGATTCCTATCCTGCCAGTCAGTCCCAGACCAGCTACAAACGAGTCTCACAGTTCCCGCATCTGCGCGGCCAACCCGGATATAACAAGCGCCTGCGCAAGCTGTATCCGACCATGACATGGGTCATCGGAACCCTGGTGCGGGACGCCGATGCCGGCTCCGACGACGTTTGGGTGCTGGATTCGACCCCGGTCAAATGCGGGCGTTCCCGCGAGACCGTGCGATGCTCGGACCTGGCCGGGTGGGCCGAGTACGGCTCCTCCGCCTCGCATTCGCGCTGGTTCTGGGGGTGCTCCTGATTCTGATTTGCACCCTGCACGGGCTGCCGGTCGGCTTCGCCCTGGCCGGCGCGATGGCGGATGAATGCCAGATCTTCCTGGATATCCTGAACGGCACCGAAACTATGAACCAGCTCCACGAGGACAAGTTCCGCCAGCTGGTGATCAGTGACAGGAACTACTATGGCGCCGAGTTGGAGGACACCATGGCTCCGGCCGGCATCGAGCTGCTCCGCCCGGCACGCAAGGGCGAGAAACGCCTGCCCAGAGCCAGGTTCTTCGGGCCCCTGGGCAGGCTATCGAACCGATCAACGACACCCTCAAAGGGCAGCTTGACCGGGAACGGCACGGCGGCCGCACCCCGGCCGGCGTCATCGCCCGCGTGGTGCAGCGGCTTCTGGTGAAGACCGCTGCTATCTGCTACAACGAGAACTTCGGCGCCTCCATCCGCCGGTCACTGGTCGCCTACGACCAGTGACGGTTTGGAATCAATCGTCTAGGCTTTTCCCCTGAGCTCTTCTCGACCGTCTACGTGGCATCCATCCGGGAGATCATGTTCGAAATCCTGCATTCCCGCCTGAAACCCCGCCTTCAGCGCTAGGTCAAGGGAAGGTGCTTCGATGCCCTTCATGGATGGTCCGCAACCCGCAACAAGTCGGAAATACTTCAGCTAACGAGTTTGGCCCCGGAAACTGGGGCCAAGCTCAAAAGCGATTAATCAGGGAGCTCAGCGGCGGAATGTGTTGCTCAGCGTACCGATTCCCTCGATCTCGACCTCAACTCGCTGGCCTTCGGTGACCAAGCCGACGCCTGCGGGGGTGCCGGTGAGGATCACATCACCGGGAAGCAGGGTAAAGGCCTGGGAGGCATAGGCCACCAGGTCGTTGATCCCCCACACCATTTCGGAGGTGTTGCCGTCCTGGACGACTTTTCCGTCCAGTCGGGTGGTCAGCTGCGTGTCGTCGTGGTCCAGTTCCGTCTGGATCCACGGACCGAGCGGGCAGGAGCCGTCCCAGCCCTTGGCACGGGCCCACTGGCCGTCCGTGCGCTGGGCATCGCGCGCGGTGAGGTCATTGGCAATGGTGTAGCCAAAGATCACGTCCTGGGCCTTCTCGGCCGGGACGTCCTTGCAGATGCGTCCAATGACCACCGCAAGCTCACCCTCATAGGAAATTTCCTCGGAGAAGCTCGGCAAGGTGATGGGATCGCCGGAGCCGACCACCGCGGTGTTCGGCTTCAGGAACATCAAGGGCTCGGCGGGCACGGAGTTGCCAAGCTCGGCGGCATGGTCAGCATAGGTGCGCCCGAAGCACACGACCTTGGAGCGGGGAATGATCGGGGCAAGCAGGCGGACGTCCTCAAGCTTGTGCTTGGCACCGGTTGGCTTGATTCCTTGGAAGAACGGGTCTCCGGCAATGACGATGACCTCGTCATCTTCCACGACGCCGTACATGGGGTCACTGTCAACGACAAAACGAGCAATACGCATGGGTTACAGCTTAGTGGTTTCGTCGACGTCAGGATCGCTTTTCGTCTTGGACGACTTGGCCACATTGCCTTCTTGCACTTCGTCGTCTTCAGGATCGTGCGGTGCTTCCTCCGGGTAACCGTTGGGGTTCCCGGATTGCCACCGCCACATGTCCTCGACCATTTGCTCGAGGCCACGTTCCGCCTTCCAGCCAATTTCCTCGCGGGCCAACGTCGGATCGGCGTAGCTGGCGGCAACGTCCCCTGGACGGCGGTCGACAATCTCGTACGGAATATCCCGCTCGGAGGTCCGGGCAAAGGCCTGGATGACCTCCAGCACGGAGGACCCGTTGCCGGTACCCAGGTTCCACGCGTGCAACCCGCCGTGATCCTGCAGGTACTCCAGCGCGGCCAGGTGGCCGGCGCCCAGGTCCACAACGTGGATGTAGTCGCGCACGCCGGTGCCGTCGGGGGTCGGATAGTCTCCGCCGAACACGCTCACCTTCTCCCTGATCCCCACCGCAACCTGGGCGATGTATGGCATGAGGTTGTTGGGGATTCCCTGCGGGTCCTCACCGATTCGTCCCGATTCGTGAGAACCAACCGGGTTGAAATAGCGCAACTTGGCAATAGACCACCGTGGATCGGAGGCAGCAAGGTCATCAAGCATGTACTCGATGTGAAGCTTGGTGCGTCCATAGGGATTGGTGGCGGACAGCGCAGTTGATTCGTTGATCGGCAGTTCAACTGTCTCGCCGTACACGGTTGCCGAGGAGCTGAAGACCAGTGTCCGGACATCGTTGGCGTCCATGGCTTCGAGCAGGTTCAAGGTGCCGGTGACGTTGTTGCGGTAGTACACCAGCGGCTTCGATACTGACTCTCCGACTGCCTTGAGTCCTGCGAAGTGGATGACCGCCTCGGGCCTGGCCACGTCAAAAACGTCCCGAAGACGGCGTTCGTCCAGCAGGTCGCCGATGTGCAGCTGCGCGTCGTGGCCGGTGAGTTCCGCAACACGACGCAATGCCTCGGGTGATGAGTTGCTCAGATTGTCATAGACATGGACCTCGTGCCCTTCTCCCAGAAGAAGCAACACTGTGTGGGATCCGATGTAGCCGGCGCCGCCGGTGACCAAAATGCGCATGCCTCTCATTCTATGAAACTTTGAGCCGTATTTGGGTCACATGAGCCGAAAGGGTGGGATTCGTTTCGAATCCCACCCTTTCAAATGTCTTGCGATTACGCGAGCTGTTCGAGCCAGCCGTGGCGGTCTTCGATAGCGCCGGTCTGGATGCCGAGCAATTCAGTACGCAATGCCATCGTCACTGCACCGGCGGGAGCCTCGGGATCACCGATGTGCTCCTCGCCGTTCTTCAACACACCGATCGGTGTGATGACAGCAGCCGTTCCGCAGGCAAAGACTTCCTCGATGTCCCCGTTGGCGATTCCCTCGCGCCACTCGCCGAGGGTGATCGTGCGTTCTTCAACCTCTAGGCCGCGGTCCTTGGCCAGCTGGATGATCGAGGAGCGCGTGACGCCTTCCAGGATGGTTCCGGTCAGTCGTGGCGTGACTAACTTGCCGCCCTTCATGACGAAGAAGACATTCATGCCGCCCAGCTCTTCCACTGCCTCGTCATTAAATGGATCCAGGAACAACACCTGCTTGCAACCATTCTCCTCGGCTTCAAGCTGGGCAATCAGGGATGCGGCGTAGTTGCCTCCGCACTTGGCAGCTCCCGTGCCGCCTCGACCGGCGCGGGCGTAGTTGTGGGATACCCAGATGCCCACCGGCTTCAATTCGCCGCCGAAGTAGTTACCAGCAGGGGATGCAATAACACGGTAGGAAACCTGGCGAGCCGCACGAACACCCAGGAAGGCCTCGGTGGCGATCATGAACGGTCGGAGGTACAGAGCCTCACCGTCTCCCGAGGGGACCCACTGGATATCGGCCTTGACCAAGCGACGCAACGACTCGACGAAGACTTCTTCATCCAGCTTGGGGAGAGCCAATCGTTCGGCCGAACGGTTGAGCCGGGCGGCGTTTGCATGCGGACGGAACGTCCAGATGCTTCCATCTGCGTGACGGTATGCCTTCAGTCCTTCAAAGATCTCTTGGCCGTAGTGCAGGACCGATGCCGCTGGGTCCATGGCGATGGGACCGTAGGGTTCAATGCGTGCATTGCTCCAGGTACCGTCCTTGCCTTCTTCGTTGGCTGCCCAGTCGATGACAGTCGTGTGATCGGTAAAGAAATCCCCGAAACCCGGGTTGGCCAGGATATCGGCACGTTCCTGATCGCTTTTACGGTGTGTTGAGAGAACTTCGGTGAATTCCATGATGCCGTCAGGCTTCCTCTTCGACAGGGTGTTGCGGTGGCAAGCCCATAAGGGCTTGCCACCCTAAGAATTGGTTCCTAAGTGAACCTACGCTCCAGCTTAAGCCAGTGCAGCAAGGATTGCATCGCCAATCTCGGCCGTGGTGCGCGGGTCGGTCATTTCATCACGTGATGCAATGTCGCTTTCCACGGCTTCTTCCACTCGGCGGGCGGCTTCCGACAGGCCAACATGGTCAAGCAAGAGAGCAGCCGAAAGGATCGCCGCCGTAGGGTCGGCCTTCTGCTGGCCAGCAATGTCCGGCGCCGAACCATGCACCGGTTCAAACATCGAGGGTGCGGTGCGGTCCATATTGATGTTTCCCGAAGCGGCCAGGCCAATGCCGCCGGTGATCGCGCCGGCCTGGTCGGTGAGGATGTCACCGAAGAGGTTGTCGGTGACAATGACATCGAAGCGCGAGGGGTTAGTGGTCATGAAGATCGTTGCGGCATCCACGTGCAGGTAATCGTGGGTGACGTTCGGGAATTCCTGAGCGACTGCTTCGACGGTGCGGCGCCACAAGTGACCGGCGTAGACCAGGACGTTGTGCTTGTGGACCAAAGTGACGTGCTTGCGCGTACGTTCACTGGCACGGCGGAATGCGTCACGCACGACGCGCTCGACACCGTGTGCGGTGTTGATGGACACCTCTGTGGCAATTTCATGGGGCGTGCCGGCACGAAGCACGCCGCCGTTGCCCACATAGGGGCCTTCGGTTCCTTCGCGAACAACGATGAAGTCGATTTCGCCGGGTTCGGCCAACGGGCTCGGGACGCCGGGGTACAGCTTGGACGGACGCAGGTTCACAAAGTGGTCCAGACTGAAGCGCAGCTTGAGCAGCAGTTCGCGTTCAATCAAGCCGGAAGGAATGCGGGTATCCCCCGGTGCCGCACCAACGGCACCAAATAAGATGGCGTCATGGGTGCGCAGCGCGACGAGGGTTTCCTCGGGCAGGGTCTCCCCCGTTTCGAGCCAATGTTCGGCACCGAGCTTGTAGTCGGTCAGCACCAGTTGCACGTTGGTGCTCTCAATGGCCTTCTTCAGGACCTTCACGGCCTCGGCAATAACTTCTGGACCAATGCCATCGCCTGGAATGACGGCAATATTCAAGGATTCGCTCATGACACATGAGTTTATCGACTTGTATCACTATGTGAGCAACCTGTCTCAGAATATGAACAATTCGTGGCTGGACAGAGCCAAATCTCATGCCGAGGCATGAGGCACGCCCGGCGTTTGCCCCGTAGGCTTTAGGACGAAACTAACCCCTCCAGTTGCCAACGCAGGATCCGATGACGCCACACCGCACCATAGACAAGTGGATTCGCGAGAATCCAAACAAGGTTGACCTCATCTTTGGCCTCGGAATCTGGCTCGTCTTCGGATTCCTTGCCGGCATCATGCTTGGCGTTTCAGGCAACGGTTGGACGATGTTCGTCTTGGGTTCGTTGCAGACGCTTCCGCTCATCTGGCGGCGAAGGCGACCCGCGCCGGCCGCCGGAATCATCGTCATCGCGCATCTGATCCAGGTCGTGGTCACAAGCGAATTGTTGCCTTCCCAGATTGCCGTGCCGATTACGGTCTATACATTGGCGGCTTTCGGCAAACGGTGGGAATCCTTCGCCGGGCTGGCAGCGGGATTCGTTGGAGCTCTGCTGGCCAGTGTACGGGTAGGCGTCTGGGCCGGCGGCAATTCGCTTGAAGGAATGGTTCTGAACTTCATTGGCCTAGGACTCGTGGTTCTGGTTGCCTGGACATTTGGAGATTTGGCCCGGACTCGGCGGCTTACGCTGCAAACACTCGAAGACCGCGCCCGGAGGCTCGAGACCGAGCGGGAGCAGGAACGTGCGCTGGCTGCCGCCGATGAACGCAACCACATTGCGCGGGAAATGCACGACATTGTTGCCCACTCCTTGTCCGTGATCATCGCGCAATCCGATGGTGCACGCTACGCGAGTGAACACAACCCGGAGATTGCTAGGGAAACCCTTGCCACGATTGCCCAGACCGGACGAAGCTCCCTCCAGGAGATGCGCAGACTGCTGGGTGTGCTGCGCGGTGGCGATGAGGCCTCCACGAGGCCACTTCCTACACTTGCGGATGTACCCGAGCTGTTGGAAACCACACGCAAAAGCGGCCTGGAGATAAGCTACACGCCAGAAGGAACGGCCCGGCGCTCGCTGCCTGCGGGCGCGGAGCTCACAGCCTACAGGGTACTGCAGGAGGCACTGACCAATGTCTTGAAACATGCCGGACCTGCAACCACGGCAAAAGTAAGCCTCACCTGGAACAGCAAAGGACTGCAGCTGGCAATTTCTGACAACGGCCGCGGAGCCGGAGCTCTCGGCACATCGGACGTTGGGCAAGGATTGCTGGGCATGGCCGAACGGGTCGCCCTCTACGATGGCCGTGTTCGGGCAGAGCCCAAGGCCGGTGGCGGATTCCACGTTGACGTATTCATCCCCTACACCGAGGACTAGAAATCTTGCCCAAAGAAAACCCCATACGGGTTGCACTCGTCGATGACCAGCTATTGGTTCGAAGTGGCTTCCGGATGCTGATCAACTCCCAAACAGATCTGGAAGTCGTTGCAGAGGCATCCAACGGCCGTGAAGCCATCGCCTCACCGGCTCTGGCTGGCGCCGACGTCATCCTCATGGACGTGCGCATGCCCGAGATGAACGGGATAGAGGCCACGGAATATTTGCTTCGAAAGCAGGCCAAGGAAGCCCCGGGGCCCAAGGTCATAGTGCTGACAACGTTTGACCTTGACGAGTACGCGCTTTCAGCCATCCAGGCTGGCGCCAGCGGATTCCTTCTCAAGGACGCTCCTCCGGAAGAGCTCCTGGAGTCGATTCGCACGGTCTACCGCGGAGATGCAGTCATTGCGCCCTCAACAACACGCAGACTCCTGGACCATGTGGCCCCCATGCTGCGGCGGTCGACGCTCCCGGGCAGCGCGCACGTCAAGGCCGTGGAATCATTGACCCCGCGTGAACGCGAGGTCTTTGGGCTCATAGCCAATGGTAAATCCAATCCGGAGATTGCCGCGGAACTTTTCTTGTCGGAGGCAACGGTCAAGACACATGTGGGGCATATCTTGGCCAAGCTGAATGCCAGGGATCGTGTCCAAGCCGTTGTGATCGCCTACGAAACCGGGATCGTAACCCCCTGATTAGGCGCAACATTCCGTCTAGCTCGTTCAGTTCAACCCGTGCTACGTGTCACAAGCAAGTGCCGTGGAACGCCAGAAGGCTTGGTCCACAACCCCCAAGTTGTGGACCAAGCCTTCTGGCGTTTCGCCTAATTACATGCTTGCCGCGTTCACCAGGCTCGCCTCGGAAGTCAGGTTGGAGTCAAAATCTTCCATCCGGGTGCCCACGCCTAGCAGTTCCGCAATGGCGGCAACCGTGCGGATAGCCGCCTTGCCGTCGCCATACGGGTTTGCTGCCAAAGCCATCTGCGCGTAGGCAGCGGCGTCGTTGAGCAGCAGTTCCACGGATTCAAAGATCTTCTCTTCATCCGTGCCAATCAGCTTCACGGTACCGGCAACCACCGCCTCGGGACGCTCGGTGTTTTCCCGCATCACGAGCACGGGCTTGGCCAGGCTCGGGGCTTCTTCCTGCACCCCTCCCGAGTCGGTCAACACGATGTTCGCCGCGGCGATGAGTCGGGTGAACTCACCATAAGCGAGCGGCTCCGTCAAGGTAATGTTTGAACGACCCTCAATCTCGGGAAGCAAAGCCTCACGAACGGCGGGGTTGCGGTGCAGCGGAAGGATGAATTCAACATCCGGCTCGACCGCGGAGAGGCGAGCCAAAGCACGACCAATCCCCCGCATGGGTTCGCCCTGGTTTTCCCGACGGTGTGTCGTGACCAGGACGATCTTTCGGCCGGAAGCAACGAGTTCTTCCAGCTTGGGGTCGCTGAAAGGGATGTTCTTTTCGACAACCGTGAACAACGCGTCGATGACCGTGTTGCCGGTGACGGAGATGGTCTTCGGATCGATGGTTTCGTTGATCAGGTTCAGCTGGCTCAAGCTGGTGGGAGCCAAATGGAGACTGGCGATCTGCGACGTCATCTTGCGGTTCGCTTCCTCCGGGAACGGAGAGAAGATGTCGTAACTACGCAGTCCGGCCTCGGCGTGGATCACCGGGATGCCCCGGTAGAATGCCGCGATTGCACCGGCCGTGGACGTGGTGGTGTCACCTTGGACAACTACTGCGTCGGGCTTCTCCTTCTCAAAGATCTCATCCAATCCGTTGATGGTCTTGGTGAGCAATGAGTTGAGTGTCTGACGTGGCTGAATGACGTCGAGGTCATAGTCAGGGGTGATGTCGAAAAGTTCGTTCACCTGATCGAGCATTTCGCGGTGCTGGCCCGTGACGGTCACCACGCAATCGAAAAGCTCTGAGTCCTTGAGGGCCTTGACAATTGGTGCCACCTTGATGGCTTCCGGCCGCGTGCCGTAAATCGGCATAATCTTCTTCACGATTACCTATCCGTTGGGGCGAATGATGATGTGGATGCGAGTGCCTCGATCAGCTTAGCGCCAAAGTCCGCGGGTATCGATGATGTCCTTGCCCGCTAAAGCGGTGGCCGGAACAGTCTTGAACTGGTCGTGGTCAACCAGAACGACAACGGTGGAGGAGCTTTCCAGTCCTTCCTCGGTGGTTGCCAAACGGACGTTTTCGATGCCCACCAGTGCCTTCGGCATTTCTTCGATGTGCGGTTCAACAAGGAGGAATTCGACGCCCGGGGCCTTGTCGGCCAAGGAACGGGCGATCGCAATCGACGGGGATTCACGCAGGTCGTCAATGTTGGCCTTGAAGGCAAGACCCAAGACGGCAACCTTGCCGTTGAACCCTTCTGCCTTCGTGGACTCGATGACCTTGTCGACCACCCAGGCCGGCTTCGCGTCATTGGTTTCGCGAGCCTGCCGGATCAGCTTGGATTCCTCGGGAGCCGCGGCAACGATGAACCATGGATCGACGGCAATGCAGTGTCCACCGACGCCGGGACCAGGCTGGAGGATGTTGACACGCGGGTGGTGGTTGGCCAACTCGATGAGCTCCCACACATTGATCCCGATCTTGTCGGAGATCACGGACAGCTCATTGGCGAACGCAATGTTGACGTCGCGGTAGGAGTTCTCCACCAGCTTTGCCATTTCTGCGGTGGTTGCATCGGTGAGAAGGATCTCTGCCTCGCAGAAGACGCTGTAAAGTTCCTTGGCCATCTGGGCAGCCTCGGGAGTGATGCCGCCGACGATGCGGTCGTTGGTGACAAGCTCTTCCATGACGCGACCTGGAAGCACGCGCTCCGGGCAGTGTGCAATGTGCAGGCTCGAGGAATCCAGGTCCGGGCGCGCTGCCAACAAACGGTCTGCCATGTGCTGGGTGGCGCCTGGAGGGGACGTCGACTCGAGGATGACCAGTTCGTTGCCGCGAAGCTGCGGGGCAATCTTGTCGACTGCTGCCTCGATGTAGGACAGGTCAGCGCTGTGGTCGCCGTTGAACGGCGTCGGTACTGCAACGATGTAGGCGTCGGCGCTAGGAGTGTCGAAGCTTGCGCTCAGGGTGCCGTTTGCCACTGCGGCGGCAACGAAGTCTCCGAGTGCGGGTTCGACGAACGGCACTTCGCCGCGGTTTACCGCGTCGACCGTACGCGGGGTGACGTCCACGCCCTTGACGATGATGCCCTTGGAGGCAAGGATTGCTGCCGTTGGCAGTCCGATGTAGCCAAGTCCGACTACGGCCACTTCTTTAATGCTCGTCACTATGACGTTTCCCCTTGGATCGAGTGGGAGCACCGAGGCGTGCAGATAACTCGCCAGAGGCACTGAAATTCAGGAGGCTTCGATTTGGAGCCTCGTCCAGAATACTTCATTCATCCATTCATTGCAGTTTGTCGGCGATCAACTTGTATGTCGCAGACAACTTTTGGGCGTTGGCCGCCCAAGTGCGATCAGCAAGCATGGCCTTCCTGCCCGCCGCGCCCATCGATGCTCTCTTCGACGGGTCTGCGAGCAATGTTCGAATGGATTCGGCCAATTGCCCGACGTCGTCCGGCTTGACCAAAAGGCCGGTTACATCTTGTTCCACAAGCTCGCGGAGAGCCGGTAAATCTGCTGCAATGACTGGAACTTCGCAGGCCAAGGCTTCCACAGGCTTCAAAGGTGTTACTGCTTGCGTCACCGAGAGATTCCTACGTGGGACGACAAAAATATCGAGCGCGCAATGGTAGGTCCTAGCATCCTCCCGAGGGACGCGCCCCGGGAAAATACAGAATTCATCGATGCCTAGTTCGATACTTAATTCTCTGAGATTGTTAGCTTCGACACCGCTGCCGACGATGAGTAGTCGAAGAGCCCGATTCTCCGGAATCAGCTCGGCCACGGCCCTGACCAAAAGGTCCAACCCTTCGTAGGCAACCAAGCTGCTGACAGTACCCACATACTGATGGCTTTTCGACAAACCCAATAACGAGCGCGCTTCATTGCGTTCAATCGGCTCGTCCAGGTATGCATCACCGATGGCATTTGGTGCGATGGAGATCTTATCGTCCTCAACGCCACGGGCAATAAGTTCCGACCGCATGCTCTCTCCCAGGGTGACAACGTGGGTCGCACGTGACGCCACGAAGGCTTCTCGTTCCTTGAAGAGCCTGTATCGCTGTGATGATTTGGCATCTGCAGGTCGAGTAGCAGCCCAGGTGTCCGCAAGCTGACCTCGAACCTCATAAACCCAGGGCAAACCAAATGACTCGGCAACGCACATGACAGCAATGGCATTGGTGAAATCCGTGGTCGTGTGAAGAACCGTAGGCTTCAATCTGACTACAGCATCTACCAAGGCATCGGCCTGTTGCTGGATCTTGGACCGGGTATCGGAACTATAAGTCCGCGGAAGAACCCTCCGATATGTAATGCCATCGATATGGTCCATTGCCTTAGCAAGGAATTTGCCAGTGGAGAGAGGATACCCAGCTCGCGTCAGAACTTCAACGTGCCATTTTTCATCCCTGAGGGAGGTCATGATCGAATGTGAGCGTTGCGCATAGCCGCTGCCGGTGTGGGGCAGAGAATTGGTCAGAAAATGCAGCGCGGTCGTCGGCGCTGCTATTTCGCCACTTTGTGGCACTTCTCTGCGGCCTATCTCTGGAAGTACACCTTTAAATACTTCGAGTTCGCTTCGGTAGTGTCGTAGCTGCCTGTTGGATGGTGGCACCAAAGTGGCCAAGAGATCAATGGCTTCCTGCATGTTTCCCATATACCAGGCGTGTCGCGCTTTTGTGCGACGCAGGGCAGGGTTCTCTGAGTCTCGCCCATCGAGCAGGTACGACGTGCTGATCGAATCTTGGATAGCGACTGCCATATCTCCCAATCGCGCGAGCTTTTGATCAGAAAGGGGTTCTGTATCAACAGTGCGCAGGTACTTCCCCAACTGGGAAGTGTTGCCCGACAGCATCAGGATGAAGCTCCTCAGTAGGACTGCCCGAGGAGGTAGAACACGTTGACAGGAACCCGCAATTCTCGCAAGACTTCCGGAATCAATTCTCCTCGAGACTTGCAGCAGGAAATAAGTCGGGTCATCGAGCAGATTCTCTATGACGATTCGGCTGATTGTTCGCAAATTCTGGAACACACGAAGAACGCGGCTCCCTAGCCGGACAGGCGTAAGCTCAGTCATTATTTGATTCTCGCCCGGTTATCTCTAGTACCAGTTTCACGTATTTCTGCCCCAGTTTCTCCAAGGAGGCCTGTTCGAACACCCAGTCACGCCCTGTGGTACCGACATCCAGTTTCTGTGGGTCGGCATTCAGTATTCGCCACAGCTCGGCAATGTTTGTTGGATCGTGATCCACAATGTCTCCTGCGGCCGCATCAGTGATGATTCGTGCGGCTTCACCGGTTACTAATCCCGTGACGTGTCTACTGAGCGACAGCAGTTCATAAATCTTAGAGGGCACTGTGTGGTTGAAACTCGCCCAGTCGTCGCGCAAGCTAACGACACATGTATCTGCCCATTGATAGTGCGCACGCAAAGCATCGCCCCGGGCAGGTTCCTGGAAATCGATATTGGCATCAAGGCTTTCTGCATATCGTCTCAAACGATCACTGGCTGTTCCGCCACCCACTATGCGAACTTGTACGTCCTCAGACACCATGGTGGATGCCAAGATCACCGACTCCAAGCCCTGGCTCTCCCCCAAATTTCCCAAGTAGAGCACATGAAGCTTTGAATCCGACCTTTTTCGGGTTTCTGGGAGCACTTCAAATTTTCTGGTGCTGATTCCGTTATGGATCGTTCGCACGGCCGAAACCCCCTCGCGACTCAGGATCGTCGCGAAACCATCAGTCACGGTGACGACCACCGTTGCCCGGCGCTGAATGGACCGTACGCTCCAATGCGCCAGCCGAGTCAGCCACTTCCATCGGAGAATTCGTGAATCTGAGATGATGTCCGGCCACGCGTCCCGCATTTCCAGGAGCAGAGGTCGCCGGAAGATTGTCGCTACGATGAACCCGACAAACATGGTCGGCAACGCAGGAACGGTTGCTATCACCACGCTCGGACGTCCTTGAAAGAGGGCGCGCGGTAGCATCAGGGTGCCATCGATGGCGTTCTTTATGAGCTTGCCCAAGATAGTCCGGGGCTTCCTCATGGAGCAATAGCGGCGAATGGTTTCACCGTATGCCCCGATTTCTGCTGCGCCCATCCGTAGATTCGCGGCGGAGGCAGCAGTTTGAGCTTCGAATCTAGGGGTTACGACGTGCACTTTCCATCCGCATTGTCGCATGACGTAAACGAAAGAATCCCAGCGCCGCTGTGGCGGCGAAACTTCCGGAGAATAGGAATGCGTCAGCAACAGTACTCGCACAGCCCCCACTGACATCTTCCGCCTATCTCCAGGAGCATTAGCTCCACAATTGATTCATAAATCCTACGTTACGTTGCTTCGACCTCGGACATGATTCAGCCCGAGGTTGCATGTGCAATGTATATTCCGAATTCGGATACACAATCAGAACATGATGTGTGCCTTATTGAGTCCGAACGTTGACAACACACCTGTCGCCAACAATTCTGTCTCTTCAACTGACCAGGTATGGGCGTCGCGCTCAACGCCACGCATCTGTATGAAGTTGAAACGGTCAGCCGAGTATACGGTCCCCCCAACTTCAAGGACACCGCGAAGAAAGTTGGTGTCTTCTCCCCTGCCAAGTTCCAGGAACGGAACCTCTTGCATTATTTCTCGAGTGGTGAAAATCGTTGGCCCCATGACCAGATCAGTGAATCGGTGTTCACGTTCTTCAAAACGCAGCAGCGTCGCATTTCGGCCCCCAAGATACATGTAGTGCGCCTGCTTGCCGACAACGTTTGCGCCACTGTAGCGATGGGCGGCTGCCTGGTCCTGCAGATAGTTGATGCCGTAGAGATCGTCGTCATCCATCTTAGTGACATAAAAGCCGGAAGCAGCATCGGCCGCAAGATTTAGACATGCTCCGAGCGACGTAGTTCGCGGCTGGTGCAGGATGACGAGGTTCTCGATTCCCTGGTCACGGGCCTTCGCTCTCACGGCACGCTCGTCAAGCTCGAAGCCGTGGCTTAGCAGCACTAGTTCGATGTTTACGTTTAGCTGCTTGCCCACTGTGGCAAGGACATGATCAATCTGCTGCGGTCTAATGGTCGAAACGAGCGCCGAAATAGTGGGCTTCAGCGTCATTGAGGACGGGTGGGGTGTCGAAACACGGATCCCCGACGCTTGAACAACCTGATCCGCACGATGTGCATACGTATGCTCTTGCCAGATCCTGCGTTGGCCCAAGTGAACCGTGTGATCTCGCAACTCCTTGCTGCGGACCAACGAACGGATCATGCTCGCCGACTCCTCTCGAGTGCCGACTTCGAGCACTTCCGACTTGTCAAAAAATTCTGCAATCGCCCGGCTTGGAGCGGTTACGACGGGTGTGCCGGATGCCGTGATTTCGAAGATTCTCCTGGCACACATGCTCGGGGAGTTGACCACGGAATTCACGTTGAGGAACACTTTGTAGGCCTTGTAAGCGGTCAGCATCTTCTCGTACGGCAGGCTTCCGACCACGTGTTCATTGTACGGCGCCGGAAACTGATAGTTTGCGTCTCCTCCGAGTTGCCTGGAAAAGATCTCCAAGCCATGCTCCATGCTTTGGGATACGTCCAACGCACTTGAGAGCAGCATATCCATCTGCTCGCGGCGTTCAGGAAATTTGTGGGCGAAATACATTCCTGCAAAGGCAACGTCTCGCGCTTGGAACCCTTGCTGTGGACGAATGGGGTTGTGAACCACTGGCTGGGCAGCAAAACTCAGTGCATGGATACGATCATGGCCCAGATCCGTTTTGTACCGATCAATCTGTGTTGAGTCCGATGTGAGCACCGTGTCAAACAACCTCGCAGTTGCCAGAAAGTCTTCGTAGTGAGGAGGGTCTTCCTTATTCCAAAATACAGTGGGGATCTGTTGAGACTTGCACCACTCCACCAACTCCACGATGGCCGGTCGTGGTGCCGAAGTTCCAGTCAAGTGATACGACCAGGCTTTGCCGTTTCCGGCCCAGGCGGACTCAACGAAGAGGAGACCAACAGGTTCGGCTGTCAGTTCCTCTAGCCAGGTATCGGGCTTGACAGCGATGCAGTCCCACTCGTATCCCCAAGCCTGCGCCGAGAAGTCATCCAGGATTGTCGCCACACGAAGCTTGGCCATAGGGGCAGGCTTCCGATTATGTTGGAGTGCGGGAAAGTCCAACATCATCCGACCATTCGAAGTTGAGCGGATCGCGCGTCCCATGATGTTGTTCGCGCCGTTGTGGTTCAGAACGACTTGCCGGCGTTTCCAACGGAGCAGTTGTTTCAGCCCACCTTGCCTAAAGTGCCAAAATGCTACCCGCAGATTTTTGATGATGGTTTCCTATAGATTTGATTGCCAACTTCTTACCATTGCCATGCCAAGCTACCTAAGTCTAGATGATTTATACCTAATCATTTCAGTGACGCAGGTCAGACTGTGCGCGCATTCGATGGTCCTGTGTTTTCCTGTAGTGCCAGATTCCAGGTGGGGGTCCAGGAGCTTTTGAGTAGACGAAGGGACAACCTAGGCTCGGGTGTCCAGCTTCCCTGGCGGGAGTAAACGGCTTTAGGGTTACGGCATCTAAGTGGAAACCCCAATGATGAAAAATGGGCTATGCGTTTGATGGACCCTAGCCTCACGGACTCTACATAAGTCGTCAGCTCCCCGGATTCTCGGGGATGAGCGACCTTCCCAAGAGTTCGTTTCCGTAGAGCTTGAGACGCAGGACTTGGGTGAAATTACGTCAATCTTCGGGGACGCTCGAATCTCTCCCAGATATTGGCGTGAGATCGGCGTACGCCCCCAATATCTGGGACATGCGATCCCTTCCGCGAAGGTCCATCAGACGGACAGCCCATCATGAAAATTATGCTCTGACGCCCCAGCTTCAGGCGGAACGGTCATGCAATTCGATAGTGCCAGGGCAGGATCATGTAAGAAATCTTTCACCGCAGTAGCTCCTTGTTAAATCGACCATGTAATCACTCGGTTCATTGTTTACACACGCACGCACGACATCGTTGACAACCGAACTCACGACATCCTTTACACACGATGTCAGCACATCGTTGACAACCAAACTCATGACATCGCTGACACCGTGTGCATTGATGGGAATGGAGCCGGTCAGCCCGCCTGTTCCTGCGCGTAGTGCTCCTTTTCGTACTCGATCCGCTTCAGCACCCACGCCGGTCTCGGTTCGCGGATGCGGGCACCGTGGACCTGCCAGAGCGGGATCAGCCGCTGGCTGGAGGCCACGCGCACCGGCAGCGGGAAGTAGAGGCTTTCCTCCCCATCCAGCGTGCTGAACATCGTGAATGCCGTGGCCGTGGTGACCAGCTGGTGCTCACCGATCAGGTGGGTGGGCACCTTGAAGATCCGGCCGCGGTGGTAGATCTGCGGGTTGGTACGCGTGATCTGCACCAGGTCCTCCGGCTGGTCCCGCAGCCTCCCGGTCTGGGCGGGCAGCGCCTCCTGGGCCTGCTGCTGCACGGCGAGGATCTCGCCGCCGGTTCCTCCGGCTGGCTCGGCTGCGTCCCGGGCAAGCTTGCCGTCCTTGTAGGCAGCCGCCTTGGCCTGAAGCTCGGCGATGTCGATCGGGGTGCCGTCGGAGCCGCGGTGTTCCCCGGCTTCCCACGCCTGGGCGGGGGTGAGGTGGGTGCTTCCGACCTTAAGGGCCTGGTGGCGCCGCCGGTGGTTGTAGTGCTCCCTGTAGCGGATGAGGAGCTTAGCGAGCTCCTCCAGGTTTTTCGGGGCGTGGGCGTCGAGGAACCGGGTCAGGGTCTGGTGGCTCCGTTCGTTTTTCCTTGGGTCTGCGGGTGCCAGGTGCGCCCGGTGATGCCCCGGCACCCGTGCTCGGCCAGGAAGGTCTCGGTGGTCCCGATGGTGCCGCGGCGGGCCTGGTTAAAGGACAGCCAGTTGTCGCTTAAAAGCTCTTGTGGGACCCCGTATTCCTCGAAGGCTGCACGCAGCGCGGCGATCGCGTCGCTGTTTTCCGGCCGGGCAAAGCAGCGGGATCCGACATCGAAACGCGTCCCGTCATCCAGGAGCTGGTAGATCGTGGCCTTGGTGCCGTCCTGGTCAAAGAGCCGGTATTCCAGTCCGTCGATCTGCCACATCTCCATCGGGAACGACCGGGAGAAACGCATCCAGGCCCGGCGGGGCCGTTTGCGGGCGTTGGTCTTGGTAACGCCGGCTTCGGCCAGGATGCGACCGATCGTTGCCACCGAGGGGATCTGTTCCCCGAATTCTCCGGCGTCCACGCCTTCGAACCAGATCGATTGCGGTCCGTGGTCCCAGCCGGCTTTGGCCATGCGTTGGCGGATCCGCAGCACCAGCTCCTTGGTCTGGTCCCCGTAGATTTTCACCGCCGTCTTCGGGGCCCTGGAGTGAGGGTTCAGGGCCTTGTTGCCTTCGGCGATGTAGCGCTTCTTGACCTTGTAGTAGGAGGGCTTGGTGATTCCCAGTTGCACGCAAAACTGCGAGATACTTGGAGAGTCTGGCAGGCCCGGGTCGAACTCTATGATTTGACGGTGTACCGACGCCGATAATGTATTTGACACTCATCATTATCGAATAATCCGAGGTCAGCCTCGGGTCTGCCACGCGTCTGCTACCTGTAAGCGATGTCCTGAGAGATCTTGTAAACGATGTCGTGAGTGAGGCTGTAAACGATGTTCTGAGAGATCACATTGTTAAATCGACCAGTTGGGCTACCGCCCCCTTGTGGTAACTTGCTCCCGTGGATAAGTCTCAAATTTCAGTGTTCACATTCGGGTCATGCGTCTCGCGAGACACAGCAGAAGCAAGAGGTCAGGCATGACATCGGGATGGCTACGTTGCACGTCAGTCTCTGATCAGTTCAGCGAATCCGCCAGTACCCATACCCGGCCCGGCGAGTCTCACCTCGGCGTTCCAAAAACGTTCCGTCGAGGGTGACTTCACGTCGTCCCTATTGAGCGACTTGCAGGCAAAGGGCGGCTCAACAGACTGGATAGTCATAGATCTAGTCGATGAGCGTCTGGGTGTCTATCCGTACAGTAATGGCGGTTTTTTGACTTTTTCAAACGAACTAAACCAATCAAGGCTCATGCCCCAGATGAAAGGACGCGGGCCGTTCATTACGTTTGGCACGGATGAACATTTCGAGTTGTGGACGAAAGCTGCCGACATCTTGTGTGCAACGATTGACCGCATTGGCGCCCTCTACGAAGTGCGGCTGATTGAAGCTCCCTTCGTTCACGAAACCGACACAGGGTCTAGCAGGGAAATAACTCGAGGCACGACCGCAGCCGAATGGAATGGTTTGTAGGCTCTACTGACATATCCGTGGGTCATTCCCGTCCCGGGAGCACTGGCTTCCGACCTCCGAGGCTGAGCATGGCCAGGCCGATCAAGGCTTCCGGGGATTTGAATCCGAATGCGACCCTGGTGATGAGCCGGATCTTCGTATTCATTGATTCGATCCGCCCATTGCTGAGCCCGTGCTCGATCGAGGCCAGGATGCTGTCGCGGTGCTTGACGATGCTCTTTTGCAGCTTCACGAACGCCGGAATCCGGCAGCGCCTGGCCCAGGCCACCCACCTGTCCAGGGCCACCACCGCATCCGCATGGGGAAGCTTAAAGACGGTGCGCAGGCCCTCCTTGAGGTAGTAGGCCCGGCCCAGCCTCGGGTCGGTCTTCACGATCCAACCGAGCTTCACCTCCTGCTTGTCGGTGAGGTTCTCGGGGTTCTTCCACAGGGCCATGCGGGAGTCCTTCAGCGTCCTGACCTTCTCGCTGTCCGGCCGGGAGGGCGCGTCCTTGGCCGGGCGTCCCGGGCCGCGGGCCGGCTCGTTCTCCCGGGCCGCGGCCCGGGCCCGGTTCCAGGATGCGCGGCGTTCCTCGTCCAGGGCGTCGGTGGCCCACATGACCACATGGAACGGGTCGGCCACGCGGACGGCGCCGGGGCAGCGTTCGGCCACGATGGTGGCGATCCAGTTGGCGGCATCGGCGGAAACATGCGTGATTCCGGCGCTGCGCTCCGCATCGAGGGCGTCGAAGAACTTCCGCAGCGTGGCCTTGTCCCGGCCCGGCGAGGCCCAGACCAGGCGGCCGGAGTCGTGGTCCACGACCACGGTGATGTACTTGTGTCCGCGCTTGTAGGAGATCTCGTCGATGCCGATGCGCCTGAGGTCCTTGAAGGGGTCGAAGGCCTTGGCGGTGTCCTTCCAGACCCGGTCGATGATGGAGCCCACGGTGCGCCAGGCGATGCGCATCAGCACGGTCACCGCGAACTTGGAGCACTGGGTGGCCAGCCAGGAGACCTGCTGGTCAAAGACGCGGGTGTGTCCGGCCTGGTGGCGGGCCCAGGGCACGGCGGCGACGGTGACCCCGTGCTCGGGGCAGTTCACCCGCGGGGCCTCGGCCACCAGGTAGGTTTCGGTGGTTCCCAGATCCAGGGTGCGCCAGCGTCGGGGTCCGGCGCCGCGGTCGTAGCGCGGGGACTTCCTGGAGCAGCTCCCACACCTGTTGCGCATGGACTTGTGGGGTGTCACCCGGGCCAGCAGGACCCCGGTGTCGGGGCAGGTCTCCACGTGGTGGACGGTCGTTTTTTCGACACCCAGCAGGTTGCCCATATGCTTGTTTTCTGCACGCCGTTTTCAGCCCTTGAATTTTTGTACCTTAGTCAGTCAAAAATCCTAGGCAGGAAGCGGCGTGTGGGCGTCAAGGCTCGCTGGACAAGCCCACGGATATGTCAGAAGAGCCGCTTTGTATGACCGATACTACGAGTACCTCTCAAATAAGGGACTGCGGAAGATCCGAATACCAGACTCCCTACTGGCGTCCACGGATAATCACTAATGTGGCGCTGCCCAGTATCATTACGTGGCTGGAGCATATGAATACCTGGCTAGTCAGATCGAGAACTAGAAAACCCCGGGCAAGGCACCCACTATTTGGTGGGGTCCTTCGTCGTGCCCGGAACGATTATGACGCGGAGAAAGGCTGCGGAGTGGAATGCTTAGCGGCCATCAATTCGGGCGTTGACTCTGCCTTGACAGCTTCCTAGTCGATCAATTCATTAGGGATATGAGGTCAAGGGAGAAATTGGGACTCACACTGCATCAACGCTTCGTGGGTTACCGGTTTCGGACACCCCTTCCGGTCGCCTCGGATGGGGCATTGACCGGTAGTGCCACAACTTGAGTCTTGGAGGCCCCGACATTTTCGAGCGTACCTTTATCGGGCTGGATGTCCACGCCCAAAGCATCGCCGCCTGCGCCCTGAACCCGTTCACCGGCAAGGAATTTCGTCAGCCGAAAGTAGGCCATCTCGGCGCTAAGAAACAGGCCATGTCGGCACGGTTTCAGGCAATCTCGGCAATCACTCGCGCCCGCGCTGAATTCTTCGCCTTGTTCACCGAAATTGCCTCTTGGCGTTGGCCGCCCGGGCGTGCTCCACGCCGTCGGCAAGGGGAGACTTGAGTCGCCGCAACGATGCTCATTAATAATCATCTGACTGGGTGTTTTGCAATCCCTTGGTGGTGCTGCGCGTCGTTGATTGCCGTGGTCGTTCTCGAGATCCGGGATGTGGCGACCGCTTCCGGTTCAGGTCGCCGACGCAGGGGGATCCGGCCTCGTTGCCGACGCCACCCGCCCATCATTGCCACCGGCCATGACGGCTGCCTGCTGCAGCATGCCCACGCCTGCCTGAAAGGTGGGGAATCCGGCCGGCCGGAGCGGACCCGCTCCCAGAGGCGAACGGCGCAGACGCGGCCAACCGCGGACTTCCAGGGGTGCCGACGACCACCTGTGCGGCTCGGACCAGCCGGGTGAAACTCGCTCGCTCTTGTTGCCGCCTGAGCGCAGATGGACAATTCCGGGCTGTGGTTGGCGTCCCTGCCGGCGGCCCCGCTCAATTGGCCTGAAATGAGCTGCCAACTTGGCTCACATGCATGGCTGAAACGGCCTGATGCTTATCGCTCACACACGAGGTCCAACTGGACAAGCTCGCCGCCGACCCGGCGGCCGCCCTGGCCTGGATCGAAAGGGTCGGCAGCCCGGCACAAGTGGTCTACGAGGCCGGGCCCACTGGCTTCGGCCTGGCCAGGTTCCTGCTGGCCCATGGCGTTGACTGCCTGATCGCCGCGCCGTCCAAGATGCTCCGGGCACCCGGAGATCGCTTGAAGAACGACAATTGGGACGCGATGGCCCTGGCACGGATCCTGTCCCTGGGGCAGGTCACCGCGGTGCAGGTGCCCACCGAGGAACGGGAGGCCCTGCGCGACCTCTCGCGGGCCCGGCAACGGGCCTCGAAGAGCCTTGCCTAGGCCCAATACCGATGCTCCTATGCTTGTCAACTGTTCTCCGCCACCTGTTCTTCAAGCCAACTCCGGTATCCGGCAATGGCTTCGCGGTCCCGGGATTTGCCGTGTTCGATCCGTGAAATAGCGGTCGGCCAGGAGCCCAACGCGGTCGCCGCCGCCACCTGTGTGAGACCCAGTGCCAAGCGCAGCGGGCGCAGATCGTTGACCAGCTCAGCGGGCCGCGGATTCTTCATGACACGGTAGATCTCCCGGGCAACGTAGCGTTTGAGACAGCGGATGATTTCCTTCTTGCCCAGCCCATCCTCGGTACGCTTGGCCACGTATTCCCGTGTCCTGGCATCGTTGGACGTCCGCGTCACAACGATGCGGTAGAGGGCGGAATTCGCCTGCCGGTCACCGCCCCGGGAGAGCCGGTGGCGGTTCGTTTTCCCCGAAGATGCCGGGACCGGAGCGACCCCGGCCAGGGCCGCGAAAGAGGCCTCGCTGCCCATGCGTTCGGGGTTGTCGCCGAAGGCCACCAGCAGCTGGGAAGCGACCACGGTGCCCGCGCCGTTGACCTCCAGGATATGCGGGGCATGGGTAGAAACGATGGCCGCCAGCTCGGCGTCGGTCTCGGCGATTTCCTCGCTCAGGAACCGGTGCCGGGTCCCCATCCGCTTGAGCGTCAGCAGGGTCGCCACGACCGGATCCGCGGGGTCCCCGGAGGGCCTGCTCGCGGCCATGGCCCTGGCCCGTGCCACGCTGGTCATGCCCCGGTACTTGGCCCTGACCTCATCCGCTGCAGAGGTGAGGACCGCGCTGATCTGGTTCAGCAGGGCCGTGCGGGCCTTCATCGCGCTGGTGCGGGCGGTGCGCAGCACCCGCAACGCCTCGACGTACCCGTCACGCGTTTTGGGCGTGGAGGTGCCCCTGTCGGCGAGCACGGATTCGGCAGCCTGGTAGGCATCTTGCGGATCGGACTTTCCGCGCAAGCGGCGCTCGGCCCGGTTGGGTCGGTTCACCTCCCTGACAGTGAAACCGTGGCCGGCCAGGACCCGTGCGAGCTCGGCCCCGTAGGAGCCTGTTCCCTCGACTCCGACGGCGGTGACTGGACCGAAGCTGGTCAGGTACGCGGCGATCTCCCGGTACCCGGATCCGACGGCCAGGAACTTCTGGTCCCCGAGCCGCTTCCCGTAGTCGGTGACGAGTGCGACATGGTGGGTGTCGGAATGGGTGTCGATGCCGGCAATGACTTTGAACTGCTCGTTTGACATGATGGATGGAGCTCCTCTGAAACCGGTAAAGCAACAGGGTGGGCTCGTGTTGACCGGTCGGGCAGACAGAACTGTGATGGGACCTCTGGATCAGGCTCCTATGAAGTCATGACCGGCCGGGCAACACGCTTGGTGCGGGCCACCAGCCGGCGGACTGATCGGCTTGAAGACAACCCGTGAGAGCGTCGGTTTACTTATGGGTCACGCCGGGCTGATGGCCTATTACCATCATCACAGTTTACTTAGGTTTTTTGGGTACGCGCTTGAGAGGCCATCCGGACATCTTGCGTTTGACCACGCGGGGGTTGCTGCGCTGCCGCCGCGGCGGCAGGAGTTCATGCAGGATTTCCCGGCAGAACACCACGAAGGTCTCCGCGTGTTTTTTAGGGGGAAAAAGCCGGGCGCGCGGCCAGTGATCGCCGTGCGGCCCGGAGGGTTCGCGTGAAGGAAATGCGCAGGGGGTCTTCGTCCAGGTCGCGGGCGACCTCGCCGATCAGGGCCCGCAGGGCGTAGTGCACGCAAAGATAGCCATAGATCTCCTGCAGCACCCCCTCGGGGGTCTTGGACCGCAATACCAGGGACGGTCCGCGCTGGTGGGTCTTGAGCTCCTTGAAGCACAGCTCGATTTCCCAGCGCTGGGCATAGGCCTCGGCCAACTCCCCGGCCGGTGCACCGGCCGGGTCCAGGATGGTGGTGACCAGCCGGAAGGCCTCTTTTTCCTTGCCGGTGGTGACGGTGTATTCGATCACGCGCACCGGGATCGGGTCCGTGTTGTGGCGCCGGGCCTTGGTGCCTTCGTAGACGGCCGACAGGTAGGACCCGTCGGGAAGTTCCTCGTGCACGGGAAGCACCGCGTTGCCTTTCATCCGCCACAAAAGCTGGGCCCCGGTGGCGGCGCTTTCCTTGAATGCCTCGTAACTGAAGAACCCGCGGTCCGCGATCGCAAGCATGTCCGCTTCCAGCTTGTGCAGCAGTCCCGGGTACATGGTCTGCTCGGCCGTGTCGTACTCGGAAACGACCGCGCCGATCGCGGCATGGGTGCCGCATTCGACCAGTCCCAGGACCCGGGCTTGTGGATAGGCGCTCTTGGCCTCGGTGTTGGTTCCGGGGCGACCGTAGGTACGCTCGTTCGCCGTGGTGTCGGGGATGTCCAGGGTGGTGCCGTCGATGCTCACCAGCCGCCATTGGCGATAGAACCCGGGACCGCCCGTGACGGCTTGTGGCTTGGCGCAGGCGTCGAACAGGTCGATCATCACCGCCGATCCCAAGCGGGTGCGGGCCTTGAAGATCGCGGCCTTCGTGGGCATCGACCATTCCCTGAACCGGCCGGTGATCCATTCCATCCCGGCCAGCACCGAACGCATGACCTCCTCGTAGGATCCGGCGGAGAACATCGCCAGCGCCATCACGTAGTAGACCATCATCCGCGCCGGCAGCAGCCGGTTGCGTTGCCCGGCTGCACCGGTGCGCGCGATCGCCGCGTCGACTTCCCCGGGCGGGAACACCCGCGTGAGCACGCCCAGGGAGACGTGGTCACCCAGCCGTTCTGGTCCTTCGGGTTTCACCCATCCGCTTCGTGCCATTCCAAAAGATTAACACAGTTGAAGCCTAAGTAAACGGTATTGTGCCTAGGCCAGGCAGGGAACCAACTCGCTGCTGCTGTGCCACGGACTCTTCTACCCGGAGAAGTCCCGCTGGACCAGGGACCACTGTGCCTGGCTGCGCAGGCAGCACTTCGACTAGCCGGCCACCGAGCTGACCTTGGACGCCGACCTCGAACAGGCGGCCATGCTCCAGGGGCACCTCAAGCACCTGGAAGCGCGGAACACCGGATGCAATACCCGACGGAGCGAGCACACCGAGGTCATCAACGCCCTGATGTGCTTCCGCGGCATCGACATCACCACCGCGTTCGGGCTGGCCGTGGAGATCGGTGACTGGACGAGGTTCACCGGGTCCTCCATCGGCGCCTATCTGGGGCTGGTGCCCTCGGAGCATTCCTCCGGGAACACCCGCTCCCAGGGCTCGATCACCAAGGCCGGGAATTCCTACGCCAGGCGCCTGCTGGTGGAGGCCGCCTGGCAGCATGCCCGCGCGTACCGCGGGCCCGGGGTGCCGCTGCGCAAGCAGTTCGACCTGGTGTCCTCGGAGACCCGGGCCAGGGCCGAGGTGTGGAACCGGAGGCTGCACCACGTCTGGGAGCAGTTCGAGAAGCGCGGCAAGAAGCCCGTCAAGGCCAACACCGCGGTCGCCCGCGAACTGGCCGGCTGGTGCTGGTCGGTGGCCGCGCCCCTGCAGGAAAGGGCCGCGCGGAGCCCGATCTTCACGGAGGCCGCCATGCATGCGGCCTGACCCACAGACCTACCCTGCGGCCGGTGGGAGCATTGAGGCAGCACGTGGAGCAAGCTCGGGTTCCCACTATGGACAACCGAGACACCGGTCCCGGCGACGCCCGTTCCTAGACGCCGATACGCTCCAGCCGAACAATCGTCATACGGTACCCAACCCGCGCATATCTCTAATGGGTAGTGGCAAGCCTGAGGTTTGCTGCCAGACTTGCTCCACGTAAGCGGGGCGTGGCTTTTTACATATCTGACCTGCCATTGCAGTGTCTTGATGCTGACGTGTCCCGCCCGTGGGGCCGGTCTGGCTCGCACCGGTGGCCTGATAGAAGGTTGTCCGTCCTGCGGGACGTGATTCGTTAGAGATCTGCCTCGGAGCAGACCTCTCAAGTTGGCCTTAGAGTGTCCGATTCTGGGAAGGAACCCTGCAATGAGCGCGGTCCGAAAGCAATACGTGAACATCCTCGGCGTGGACACCCACGCGCGCACCCACACCTATGCCATCCTTGTCGCTGCTTCCGGCCAGGTCATGGATACTGCAACGTCTCCCACGAGCCCGTCGGGCCTCAAGCGGGCCGTTGCCTGGATCGACCGGCGCAGCCTGCAGGGAAAGACCCTCGTGGCCATCGAAGGCATCAACTCCTACGGATCCGGGCTGCCCCGTGCCCTGCGCGCCACGGAACTGGATATCTGCGAGGTACGTCCGCCGCCGGATCTCGCGTGCCGGTCGCGGAAAATCCGACATCGACGCTCTGGCGGCCGCCCGTACGGTACTCGGGGAACAGATCGAGGCCCTGCTGGATCCCCGTTCCGAAGGGGACCGTGAAGCCCTCCGGATCCTGCTCAATGCCAAAAGCGCGATGGAACGCCAGGGCATCGCCGATCGCTTGATGCTCACCGCGCTGCTGCGCACCATTGACCTGGGTGTCGATGCGCACCATGCCCTCACCGAGGAGCCGGTCCGGCAAATCAGCCGCTGGAGGGTCCACGGAACTGATGACCTGCAGACTCGGATTGCACGCGCCGAGGCCACGAGGCTGGCTACCGCCATCAATGAATTCCGGCCCCTACTGGTGCGGAACAAGAAGCAGCTTCATGAAATCTTTGACCTGTTGGCTGCAGGTCTCATGGGTCTGCCCGGGCTCAGCCCCGTATGCGCCGCGCAGGTACTCGTGTCCCACTCGCACCATGGCCGGGTCCGCTCGGAAGCGACCTTCGTCGCGTTGGCCGGGGTGAACCCGATCCCGGCGTCTTCGGGCAGCAAGATCCGGCACCGGATCAACCGCAACGGCGACCAACAGCTGAACCGGGCCCTGCATACGATTGCCCGGTCTCGGATGACCTGCGATCCAGTCACCAAGGAATACGTTGAGCGACGCACCGCCGAAGGCAAAAGCCTTCGGGAGATCCGCCGCTGCATCAAACGATTTATCGCCCGGCAAATGTTCAGGAAACTCCAGACCCTCTTCACTTAATCCATAGAAGGGTCAGCGATAATCGATCCCTAGATTTTTGTTTACCGAACAGGTGAGACGCTAATCGCGGAGAAATCGACCTGATCCCAAGACTGAGCGTTTACGACCACATCCAGAACCGCCGTCATGTACGCAACGCTCGGGGCGATATGCCCATCCGCAGCGTAGACAAGAGCTGAACCCGCGAGGTTCTGTGGATGTACTTCGTCCTTGAAGCGCTTCCAATGAATGCGCATATGTTCCTCATCCCCCGTGTTTTGAATATAAGCGACACGGTTTTCCAGAGGTTGAGAGTAAAGATCGCAAACATCCGTGAGAACGGGCGGCATCTCTTTGGCTCTTTCATCTGAGGGACTGTTTAGACCCCACGCATGAATGGTCCATTTTCGAACCCTAGGCGAAGGGTGATTGGCAAGGTGGGTCTGCGGATTGACGGGAACAGCGATCGATCCAGGATGTACGGATGAGAACACCAGGGAAGCAAATCCTCCAGCGGAAAGGCCGAAATAGATGGTTCGTTTTCCTGCCGTGACCTTCTCAAAAATCATGGCAAGCGCAGCCTGCAACTCTGGTTGTTTCGAATTCCCCGCGAACCATCCTGCTTGGATTCCCTCGTGAAGGCTTAGAGAAGAGTCTGAAACCAGCAGCCGATTGACGTGAAGTGATTCCGTAACCCCACTACCGATAAACACAGGCAAACGCTTTACCCTCGAGTTGATGGCCGGGTGAAGGAGAACAACTGTTGTCTCATGGCCCCGGTCATCGTATCGAAAATCTGCGGGATGACCGCCAATCATGATCACGAAGAGACCTGATGGAGTTTCGGGGGCGGATAGAAAATCGTCCACCGATTCGAACACTGGTGCCTCTTTGGATGCTTCACGAATAGCCACCAGGATATCTTACTCCAAGTCACGTATCAGCCCTCCCGAAAGGCTCCCATGCACATCTCCCTTCCGCCGGAAGGTGCCACCCATGACTAACTGGGTAACCTCTCTTGCTGTCAGGGAAATTTTCGTATTCACGTCTGGTCTCATGGTCGAGGGAGGTGTCAGCATCAAAATCTGAAAGACGGTCCGCAAAGCATTCAAGGACTCTATCAGGCCCCCACGCTGTTGAGCGTTGTCTGATGCTGCGTTGGTCATGGTGGGTAACGATGTCGCTGCCGTGCTCCGGGGTTCGTTGGCGGCGTCAGCATGACGACCACACCGGGTGCCCCGACCGGCGGGCAATGATCGCCACGGCAATGTCGCCAGGGTGGTTTTGTCGGGGGGCCGGCGTGGGGAGGCTGATCCTTTCCGGGACCATGCCCGTTCCACATAAAGTGGCCCCTTCCTAGACACTATGAGGTGAAGGGGTCGGGACCCACGCGGCTCAATGTTTCACGGGTTGCCAGTGCCAAACATCCCTTCCGGTCGCCCGGAGGCGGATATTGACTGGTAGTGCCATATTTGAGACTTGGGAGGTCCCGACATGTTTGAGCGTACCTTTATCGGCTTGGATGTCCATGCCAAAACCATCGTTGCCTGCGCCCTGGATACGGCCACCGGCGAAGTCATCCGCGCCAAGATGATCCCCGACCCAGTGGCCGTCCTGGCCTGGCTGCAAACGCTGACCGGGCAGGTGCAGGTGGTCTACGAGGCCGGCCCCACCAGGTTTGGCCTGTCCCGGTTCCTGACCGGCCACGGGGTCGACTGCCTGATCGCAGCCCCGTCCAAGCTGATGCGGGCCCCCGGCGACCACGTCAAAAACAAACGCGATGCGCTGATCCTGGCCAGGATGCTGTCCCTGGGGCAGGTCACCGCCGTGCGGGTCCCCACCGAGGACGAGGAGGCCCTGCGCGACCTGTCCCGGGCCCGGCAGCAGGCCTCCAAGGAACTGGCCCACGCCAGGCAACGGATCAACGCGCTGATGCTGCGCAGGGGACTCTACTACCCGGAGAAGAAGCGCTGGACCCTGCAGCATCTGGAGTGGCTGCATCGGCAGCGCTTCGAGCAGCGGGCCGCCCAGCTCACCCTGGAGACCGACCTGGAACTGGTGGCGATGCTCAAGGAGCACCTCAAGCGCCTGGAATTCCAGATCACCGAGCAGATCGAGGATTGCGAATACCAGGAAGTCATCAACGCGTTGATGTGTTTCCGCGGCATTGCCACCACCACCGCCTTCGGGCTGGCGGTGGAGATCGGGGACTGGACCCGGTTCACCGGGTCGTCCATCGGCTCCTACGTCGGGTTGGTGCCCTCCGAGCATTCCTCCGGCGTCACCCGGTCCCAGGGCTCGATCACCAAGGCCGGCAATTCCTACGCCAGGCGCCTGCTGGTGGAAGCAGCCTGGCACCATGACCGGGACTACTCGCGGCCCGGGGCCCGGCTGATCAAACAATTCCGGCTGGTCGACTCGGCCACCCGAACCAGGGCCATGGAGGGAAACCGCCGGCTGCACCACATCTGGGAACAGTTCAACAAACGCGGGAAGCTGCCCGTGAAGGCAAACACGGCCGTCGCCCGCGAGCTGGCCGGCTGGTGCTGGTCGGTCGCCGCACCCCTGCAGCAAAAGGCCGCCAGGGGACCGATCTTCACGGAGGCCGCCATGCACGCGGCCTGACCCTACAGACGTACCCTGCGGCCAGTGGAGGCGATGGGGCAGCACGTGGAGCAAACTCGCGTTAACGCTATGGACAACCAGGACCAATGGTTCCGGTGACGCCCGCTCCTAGACCGCGAAACGCTCCAGCCGAACAATTGTCCTGCGGTACCCAACCCGCGTATATCAGCATTGACCTTGTAGTCGAAAGACGCGCCCACACCTTCGCCACCGCAGCGGTACATGAAGAACGACCCCGGGCGTTTGCTGGCCCGGAGTCGTTCTTCTCTACCTAGTACGAAAATAGGGTGAGTCAGGCTGCCTCCCGAGTGCTCAGGGTGACGTCGTAGCCCAGCTCATGGAGGCGCCGGACCGCGTTGTTCCTGGTGCGGGCGGGGTCCTTCCGGGTGAAGAAATCCGAACCGGGGTCGTGATAGCACTCGCCCTCGGCGAGCATGTGCCAGACGGCGGTGAGGATGGAATGCTCGGTGGCGACCAAGGCCTTCATCTTGCCGCGGCGCACCACGATGCGCTTGTAGCGCGCCGCGAGATAGGTTCCCTTGGGATGCCTGGCGATGTTGAGTGCGGCGATGCCCAGCGCGCCCTTGAGGTAGCTGTTCCCGGGGCGGGTCTTGGACGACTTGACCCGCCCGGCGGACTCGTTGGACCCCGGACTGAGTCCGGCCCAGGAGGCCAGCCGGCCCGGGGTCTCGAAGGTGGACATATCCGCCCCGGTCTCGGCGACGATGACATCGGCAACGAGGGTGGAGACCCCGGGAATCGTGGTCAGGAACTCCCGAGCGACCAGAAAGGGTTCCATCGCCGCCTCGACCCTTTCGGTGAGCTGGTCCACCCACCCGGTGATCGAATCGATGCGATCCAGGTGCATCTTGCAGAGGAACGCATGGTGTTCCTCGAACCTGCCGGTGAGGGCCTCAACGAGCTCGGGAATCCGCGGACGCATGGCACCCTTGGCCAGGTTCGCCAACACCTGCGGATCGCGCTCCCCGCTGATGAGCGCGGCGAGCATGGCCCTGGACGACACGCCTAACAGGTCCGACACATGGTCCGACAGCTTGATGCCGGTGGACTCCAGAAACTTCTCCAACCGGTGGATCTCCCGGGTCCGGTCCTGTGTGGCGATGGTGCGGGCCCGGGTCAAATCCCGCAGGATGCGGATCGGCGGGGGTGGGACGAAGCAGGGACGCAACAGCCCGTGGGCCCCCAATTGGGCCAGCCAGGCGGCGTCCGAAACGTCCGCCTTGCGACCCGGGATGTTGCGTGCCGCCTTCGCATTGACAAGCATCACCGGCAGCACGTCTTCAAACAGGTAGTAGAACGGCTTCCAGTAGTCACTAGTCGCCTCCATCACCACCGTGGTGACCTGTGCGGCCACCAGCATGTCCCGCAGGGCCAGGATCTGGTTGGTGGTCGAACCCCACGTGGTGACCGTGATGGGGAAGGTCCCGGCACGCTTGCCTGGAACACGGATGGCGACCTTCGCGTCGCTTTTGGAAATATCAAGGCCCGCGGCACGTTCATGAATCAGATCCACGGGACACCTCCTGAAGTTGTTCGTTCCGATGGGTGATGGTGCCTGCCGCGTGGAGGGCGGAATCAAATCAGGACTCTAGTACTCGTGCTCACAGCAACAATCCACGGTTCCCGTGGAACCCTCCGCACCACGCTATTGCACGGGCCAAGTCACGGCACCAAGGAAAGACCGGCGTCAAACGTGGCAGGCAACACCATCATCCCGCCGACGCACCCCGGATACCAGATCCCCAGGTGACCCGGCCGTGATTTTCGACCTCCACGGCGCGCAGCGGCGCTGGAACGCTATTGACAAACTCGGCTACATATCTCTGATGGGTAGGCATGATGGGCAAGAGTCATTGACATGAGCGCTGAACCAACGAAGACTAGCGGATACGATGATGATCAGGGGCAGCCCCGAACAGACTGAAGCGGCCGTGCTGGCAGGCGAAATACCGTGCCCGGCCTGTTCGGAGCAGCAGCGTGCCCACGGGCTGCGGACGCACACAGGCACTATTGTCGGCCGCATTGTCCGCCAGCCGAGCCGACACCCTCGAGCTTATCGGGACCCCACTGGCAGCCCAGGCCGCCGGCAGCGGACACCGCACGATCGCCGCCCACATCGGCCGACCCCTCTCGACGGTGCGCCGCTGGCTTCGCAGGGTGCCGGAAAATCACGTCCACTGGCTGTATGAGCAGGTGGCGCAGCACGCGTTCCGCCTCGACCCCGAGATCCTGGTCCGTCCCAGGCGGTGGCCGAGCCTGCTCGGCTGGCGCTTGAATGTGTTGGCCGGTGCCGCACTGGCCCACCGCCGCCGGGCGGGCCCCGAATTGCCGCACTGGACCCGCATCGGGCTATTCGCCCGGGGTAACCTGCTGAGACCACCGCTGCGCACCTGAAAATCTAGCGAGACCGTGCTTTGCTATGCCCTGAAACCGACGTCACCATGACGACGACACCGATGGCTATTTCCATGTGCCTGGCAGCGTTGCCGACCACCGCGTCATGATGATGACGACGACCAAACCCATCGGCATCCGAGGCGCCGCCGCCAGCGTCAAACAACGCTCGGTAACACTTGTCCGATGACGGTGCCGGTGTCGTGGTCCAATGCTGCCATGAAGTGCACGCGGTCCGCGCCACCATTTTTGGCTCCGCGCACTTCCTTGCCGTCGATGGCGACGATCCGCGAGTCGACCTGGGTTTGCATCCACGCGCCCAGGGCTTCGTCGAAGGCCTCAGCATCCAATCGGGCCAGGACGCGCCGGAAGGTGGTGACTTGCGGCGCCGTGATTCCGGTGGTGCGCAGCGAGGTGGAGGCGGCCTACGTTGACCAGTCTGCTATGCCGGGGAAGGATATGGCGCCGGTCAGTCAGGGCTGTTTCGTTCTAGCCAAAATCATTCGTTGATCTGACCGAAGAGAAGTATGACGCCGTGTTGTTAATGTCGGAAATTTCTGTTAATCTTTTATGTCGCAGGGTCGGTGACAGTTCTGCATCAACACATCGGTGACAAAACAAGCACTCTTGGTGGTGACACTTCTTGATTTGTTAATCCATGAATCCATGGGGTGAACTGATCGGATGTGAAACCCAACGAACCCGTCGATGCCCGACTCCGGCTAGACATTGCCCAATGGCCCGACGATGCTCCCCGTGGCGCAGTGACGACTTTCTGCCAGGCCCACGGCATCAGCCGCAAGACGTTTTACAAGATCCGCGCCGTTGCCCGCAACGAAGGCCAGGCTGCGGCCCTCGAACCCAGGGCTAATGCAAAGTCGTGAGTGACTACTCGCGAACGGATCTTCCGACACGGCCGTCCGGGTCCTTTTAATGACGAAATGTGATGTCTCAAGACACCGGTGACAGTTCTATACCAGAACATCGGTGACACTCGGTGTCTCAAGACATCGGTAACACTTACCCCATTTCCGGTTGGTTCTGGAATTTCGCCGTGGCATGCTTCAAGCTCAGATACGTGACGCCGTCTGGGAATGGATAGTCGTATTTCGTGATCAATTCACCATCCGTCGAGATCACCATCAACTCCGTCTGATCCCAGATGACCTTCACCATGGTGCTGCGTAGCAGTTTGCCCAAATAGAGCTCCACGCCGGCAACCCGCAGGCACCTGTTCTTATTGACGCGCATCAACTTACTGCCTGTCGCCTCCATGTGCTCGGTCCGCAGCGTGGCACTGAGCTTGGCTGGCTCCGGGGTTGAATGGTCCTGTGGCGTTGGTGATTGCCCTTCACCCGGCTGTACGGCCAGGACGGCCTCACCGATGCTAGGAGCGGGCGTGGTGCTGTGCTTCGCCCATTCCCCAGGCGCGAGGGGCTCAGCGACCGGTGTGGCATCCCACGCCTCTTGCGGCGTCATCCGATCCTCCAAGGACTGATGACCGCGCTGGGTGTTGTAGGCCTAGTCAAAGACCTCAACCTGCCCTTGCAATTCGGCTAGGTCCCAGGGCTCTGGTCACCGTGGAGTCCGCGGTTTTGAAGTTCCGTATGTTTTCGGGGATTTTCTTCGCCAAACCCTTTTAATCTTGCCCGTCATCCGATAAAATAGATTGCAGATATACTAGCGATTTCGGAGAGGTGAAATGATGTCTGTAATGACTGCGCAATCTCACCTTCCCTTCGCCGTGGTGCCCGACAGCCTGCGGGTTTCCGACGCCGTCGAACTCGTCGACACCCCCGAGGGCGGCCAGGTGTTCGTGCACGGGAACCTCCACTTCGTCTGGGACGCCAACGACGCGGTGGCCCGCCGCTTCGCGGCCGCGAAGCTGGTCGCCATCAAGGCCGCCCCCGTCAGTGCGATCGCCGCGGCCTTCGGCGTCAGCGAAGGCACGCTCTGGAACTGGGGCCAGGCCCTGGGCACCGGCGGCGTCGCCGCACTGATACCCGAAACCAAGGGCCCCAAGCGCAACTCGAAACTCACCGACGAGGTCATCACCCGCATCCACGCACTCAGGGCCGAAGGGCTCTCCAAGATGGCGATCGGCCGCGCGGTGGGCGTCTCGGACTTCAGCGTCACCCGCGCCTTGGCCATGGAGCCGGCCCCGGCGGCGGCACCGGCCGCCGCCGAAACGGCCGTCAGGGAAGCCCCCGAGGCGCCGGCATCCCTGCCGGTGCTGCCGGAGGTCATGCCCCGCGCCACCGAGCGTTTCGCCGCCTCCATCGGCGGCGGACACCAGGAGGCACCACGCTTCGAGCCGGCATCCCGCATCCCCTACGTCGGGCTGTTCCTGGCGCTGCCGGCCCTGGAACCGACCAAGCTTTTGCCCTGCGCGGAGAAAGAGCTCGGAAATCAGCTGAAACCGGGATTCTACGGGCTGGAAACCATCCTCCTCGAAGCGGTATTCCGCGCCCTCGCCGGGGAACCACGCACCGAGGGCGCAACCCGCCTGGACCCCGAAGGCTTCGGAAGAATCCTGGGCCTGGACCGCGCCCCGGAGGTCAAGACCCTGCGCCGGCGCCACCGGGAAATCGCCGACACCGACAAGGTCGGGGACCTGCTCGAGGCCATGGCCTTTGAACGTTTCCAACAGACCAAGGGCCCGGCGGATGGGCCGGTGATGGTCCTCTACGTTGATGGACACACCCGCGCCTACACCGGAGGCAAAAAGATCGGCAAACTGCACTCCACCCGGCTGAAGTTCCCGGCCCCCGCCACCGAGGAAACCTGGGTATCGGACGCGAACGGGGATCCGGTGATGGTGGTGATGGCCGAACCCGGATCCTCCTTGGTGAAGGAAATCCGCCGGCTGCTGCCCGAGCTGCGCAAGGCGATCGGGGACGACCGGCGGGTCCTGGTCGGCTTTGATCGTGGCGGCTGGTCCCCGGAGCTCTTCGCCGACATGGAAGCGGCCGGCTTCGACTCGCTCACCTGGCGCAAGGGCACTGCCGAGGATGTCGGCGAAAAGCTGTTTGGCACCGTCACCCACATCGACGACCACGGGCAAACCCGGCAGTGGAAGGCCGCGGACACCACCGTGGATTTCCTGCTTTCCAAGGCCACCGGGCGGGTGGTCACGATGCGGCAGATCAGCCGCATCGTCCCGCTGGCCAAGGGTTCAGGGACCCGGCAGATCCACATTCTCACCACGCTCAGGGAGCCGGGCGCCGGGGAACTGATCTATACGTTGGGGGCTCGCTGGCGTCAGGAAAACTATTTCCGCTACGCCCGCGAGCATTTCGCCTTGGACGCGCACCCCGGCTACGGCAGCCACGATGATGATCCGGAGCGTTCGGTGCCGAACCCCGCCAAGGACAAGTCCCACCAAGCGGTGCTGGCGGCCCGCGCCCACCACGAGAAAATGAACGCCATCGCCGACGCCGCGCTGCTGGCGGCCAACACCCCGCCGGAAGGCGCAACCGGCGTGCTGGTCACCAACGAGGCCATCAACGCCATCAACGCACCGGTCAACGACGCCCACGCCGCGGTCGAGAAGGCAGAAGCCGCGCACAAGAAGGTGCCCGGCCGGCTGCCGTTGGGCGAGGTGAATCCCGGCCAGCAGGTCCTGGAAACCCGACTGAAGCAGTTCACCCACCTCATCGGCATGAGCGCTTACACGATCTCCATGTCACTGGCCGGCGACGTCCGTACCAACACTGGCTACCGGAGCGCTCACAACGGGGCCCACGCCTTGGTCCGGAAGATCCTGACCCAGCCCGGCGACATCGATCCGACCGTGCCCGGCTACCTGGACATCACCCTGGATCCGCTGCCCACCGGCCGGGAGACCGCCGCGGCCGCGGAGCTCTGTGAGCACCTCACCGAGACCGAAACACCGTTCCCGGGCACCGACCGGATCCTCCGTTTTGCCGTCAGGGAACGCACCCGGGCTCTAGACTAATATCTCTCGATGACCAGAGCCCTGGGTCCTTGGCGAAAGGCTGTTTCTTCAAGCACTTGAACTACGTCGAATGAAAGCGCTCATTCTTCCTTTGAGTCGTGGGCTTATACGGCTTGCCGGTAATAGTGGCAACGCCCAGACTATTGGCGTACGCGACCAGTTCGCTGATCACGCCCCGACGGATGGGGTTCAAGGCATCGCCATTGTCGGTGCTAAGGCGAATTCGCCTTAGCACGGATTAAGCCGAGGAAAACGCTAAGCCGAATGACGCCTTTTGGGCCCCGGATTTCCGGGGATTATGGAATCTTTCCTCGGCTTAGCGCTTTGCCTCAATTTTGGTGTTACCTTCGTCGTAGCCACATGCCCAGCGAAGGGAAGACGTCATGGAAACGACGGTTACGGAGATTGGGGAACAGGTCCTCGCTGCATTGGCAGCGGCCGGATACGCGGAGTCGACGATGCGGGAATACCGCGAGTGGATCAAGCGGTTTGAGCAGCTCTCCCGGAAACAGGATGGCCTCTACACCGTGGAGCTGGGTGCGGTATTCGCCTCGATGACCACGAGCCCGCGGACCGGCAGGTTCAGCAACAAGCGTCGAAAGGCGTGCGGCCGGTTGGTGAGGGTGCTGGATTCCTATGTGTTGACCGGTTTGGTGGATCTTTCCATCATGCGGACGGGCGGAGGCAAGGCCACTCCGGGACCGCTACCGATGTCTTGACACATCGAGTGTCACCGAAGTGCTGATGCAGAAGTGTCACCGATGAGTCGAGACATCACAAAAATTCTGTTAATCATCAAAGTGACTAAACAACCAGGATCAACAGGAATTCCTCATGACATCATCTCTCGAAACCCTCATGAAACGCCACTCTGCACTCCCGCAACTCGACTACGAAACTGCTAAATAGCGTCTGATGGTATGTGATCTCTCATAACATCGTTTACAGCATCACTTAAGATGGCAAATATGCCTACCTGGTACGGGCATTCCGCGTAAGTGGTGCGTAACCTGAAATGGGCGTTCCACCTATGCACATTTGCCAACTTAAGACATCGCTTACTGCTGAATAGCGTCTGAAAGTACCGGTGTTCTGGCAAACTGGTGTCATGAGATCCATCGTCTACGAAGTGACAAGATTCGGTGTCCACGATGCTGCGAGATTACACACCACGTCACCGGAATACCACTACCAGGAGGGCCTATTTAGCAATTTAGCACATGTGATCAATACATGACTGCAGGATTCGTTGACAAAGCCCTTGAATCGATCGCCTTCACGATTGCCCGACCAGGGTCGATGGAGTGCAAAAATATGAATCGAGAACCATTCGAAAAGGAAAGTCACCGTGTAACACATTTCCAGATTTTTCACGAAGGAGAGCGGAAAGCTAAGGGCAAACTTTACAGGGTTCCAATGACACGAATCAGCATTACGCCTACCCGATATCCTTTACAAGAATTTCCGTTTCAATTCGGAAGGGGATTTCTGCGTCAACTGCAGTTATTAAAAGTTCATTGGTAGACGCAGCCGAATAGTGCTGAATCGCTACATGAGTTTGCTTGACGACACTACTAATTGGAGTTTTGTTACCTTCTCCCCGAAAATTGACAACAACTCGACGGCTCGCGGATAGCAAGACTATTTCGTTACCATCTTCATGTGACTCCACTTTCAAGGATGGATCGAATACGAAACGAACCAATGCAGCCCCATAAGATCTAGCGTTAAAATTGTCGGTTATAGAAAGTCTATTTTTGCCAGACAAGCAAACGGTACGCTGCAATATTTCATTTCCATCAAAATTCAATTTACCAACGAAATTAGTCGAATCAGATTTTTGTTCTTTTGATATCAAATGTGCGCGTAGCCTGCTGCTATTCTTTCCGAACGATATGGTTTCGCGTGTAGTCCACGAATCGAATTTTGCGTAGGTCGGCAGCGAATGGCCTTGATGCCCGCGCATCGATGCAGCAATTGGGTCGCCTTGATCGTAGCTCAAAAGCCCGGCGTCACGTAATACGAATTCGCCATTTACCCACCAGCTAACACTTAGCTCATCGAGCTGCTTATGGATCACACTTTTGAATCCCGCGATGAAGGAAAGGTAGCTGGATTCAGAGCTGGAAATTGCCAAACCGTTGGCAGGAGACCATAACATACCGAGGAGAGGCTTGAACCTATGCTGCATGCCGCCAGGGCTATCACCGAGTGGAGGTACCGCGCCATTTGGCAGCAATTGTCTTTGAACACCCATTTGCGCTGCACGTAATAAAAGCTGAAACAGTCTAACTTTTCCTGGGAATCGACCGCTCCAGATTAGGAATGCCACTACGTCTTCGATCAATGAAACGTAGAAGACCTGATAGATAGGCGTATTTTCCGATGCAATTCCATCTGAATCGATGATTTGACCAAGCGTTTCGTAGAGTGCTTTGACCCAGTCGCTGGCATCGCGCAATTGGGCACTCGCTGGGAACAACGAGGACGCGTGAAGATGCGCCATACCCAGCATAATTCCGTGGTTATTTGGCTGGTAAAGGTCTAGGTGTTCCAAGAGTCGTTCCTCGACGACAATCAAGCGATTAAAAAGACTTTGGAATATCTCCAAGTTTTCGAAATCACCAGTACGAGACAGCGTTGATATGAGCGACATTAGCGTACGGATACGCAAGGCACCTTGATGATCGAGGCTGCCCGATTTCAAAGACTTCGGGTCTTCAGCTGATTTATGTTCTATCCAACGCAGGAAGCTTTCAACTACATTTCGAGCGGTCTCTACGGATGGTGGGCTTAGTTCCAACTCGAAGAGACGGACCAAGTACGCAAGCGAATTCCGCCAGAGGATCGTAGTGTTCGAATCTTTTTGCGGTATCTGAGTCCAGATACTTTCATCTTGCAATTCTGCCGAATGAATCAAAGCCCCATTCGGTAGAGTGAATGCATATCCACGCTCATCTTTACTAACGATCCAACCCTTTGGAGATCCGTCGGAAAACTCCCCCGCGTACCTGTCAAGTAAAACACGGGTATCCATAGCATGCACAGCAGACATGCATTCACTCTCCATTTCAAAGCCTAGGCACGAACTCGGTTCAAGAGATCAACTACTTGACTTGAAACCATTTCAATATCATACCGTTCATTCATGAAATGACGACCGTAATTCGACGCGCGACTGAACGACACTGCGTCATCCCGCATCTCCAGGATATAGTCCCTCATCGACTCTATCGTTTCAAAGATGAATTCGGCTGGGTAACAAGCTTCAACTCCGCGCCACGGAAGGAAAAGGCCCTGTCCACCGGCACAGAATGCTTCGCCCGGGGCTACCTGCATACCCTCAAAATCACTGAGCGACAAAGCAAAGCCGACATTACGAAGGGATGCCTTAGTGTCCACCCAACCTTCATAGTGAATGTGCTCTTCGAGCCCGAGCTCCGCAATGCGTGAATCGCACGTGTCGTAGTACCTACGTGCAGATTCGGAACTCATTACCCATGCGTATTCGTTGTATTTCTTCCCGTAGACGCGCAGTCGATAACGATCATCAATCTGTCGCAGCTGCGACAGCAATTCAATTGCTCGGTGGAAGCCCTTGAGAGCCGGCACACTGCCAATCAGAGCCAACTCGAACAGACGATTTTCTGCATCGTCCGGGGTGGTCTGATAGGAATTCACGTCGAAGGCGTTCGGAATCAGGGTGAACTTCTCGTACGGAATATCGAAACGGTCACTGAAGTCATTGAGCGAATGAGGCGCGATGGCAATTATTTTCGCAACGGACTCGGTCTTGACTCGCAAACCATAATCTACAGTCATCTCGCTACGGTGGGCACGGATAACCAGACGGTGGTGTGACGCTACATTGTTCGAGTACCAAACAGCCGCGCCTAGTAGCCATTCGACCCAGACATAATCGGTCCAGTCCAGCAGGTCCTGGCTCAATGATGCATCGTGGGTTTCATGCCCCGTCCACTTGTCTGTGCGGACGTTGTAGCGCTTCTCGAGTTCCGGCAGCAGTTCGTTCATGAATTTCAGGTCGTGGCCCGCAAGAACGAGGCGCGTCTTGCAAGCTTCAACGAACTCTTCATAGTTGCCGTCACGTGCTGCCAGCACAAGTTCGCTTAGGCGACGTGAGAATGGGAATTCAGCGATGAGGTTCCAGTGGACGTTGCAAAACTCGCTGAAGCGGTCAAAGACATCGCGGGACAGATCCTCGGTCTTGAACCAGATGAACTGTCTCAGGGCGTAGTCCATGGCCGCGTGGCCATGCTCCTTAACAAACGACACTCCGCTATTACCAAGGATGGCATCGACATCAGACCAAGCTTCGATAAAGTCCCGGAAGTTCTGGGAATCCAACTTCTGCGTGACAGAGGCTTCTTCGTCGTCATTCTTTACGTACTTTCGAATTGGGACATCGCGATAAGCAACGTTCTTGCACTTCGTAAGCACTTCCGCTGTAAAGGTGATGTCCTCGCCGATGCGGCGGGTTTCCATGAAGCGGATTTCGTTATCGATGACAACATCACGACGCATCAAGAATGAGCACGTAAGGCTCTGATACTTGGCGATAACGCGCAGTCTGGAGCTGGCATCCTTGACCTTGTCCCAGCCCGGGATGCGGTCCGACTTACGTGACTTTCCGTTGGGTGCCACGACTTGGAGACTATTGCGTACAGCATCACTGTCGAAACGAATAGCGTGCTCGTAGGCATTGACCAAACCTGAAGGGATCAGAATGTCGTCAGAGTCTAGGAAGAAGAGGTACTCGCCCTCTGCCTTGTCAATACCGTAGTTACGGGGTTTGGCTGCGGATCCTGAATTCTCCGGCAGACGAAAAAGCTTCCAGAAAGCCTCGGACTCGCATTGAGCCGCCAGCATTTCGTAGGTATTGTCCTTGGACTGATCGTCAACGAAGATGACCTCGTGAGGTACGGTATTCGGGATCGACCGCAACGAAGCCAGCGTCTCGTCCATCTTCGCGATGGAATTGTACGTGGGAATAATGATGCTAATCATCTAAGTATCCTTCTAGACCAGGAAGATCGATGAGTCGTTGGAACGTTCGGCTAGAACCGGGAACACCTGTTCCGCATTCACGAGAACGTTGTTCGGGCGCGATTGGCGAGTGTAGCGGAATCGATTGAACTCAGGCTGATCCGTCACAGCGATTGCTTCATTCATAGAGCTACCTACGTCGATCAGATACGCAAGATCGGGTTCTTTCAGGAACGAGCCTTCACGGGTGTCAATCAGAAGAGCCTTGCGGGAGTTCAGGACATTTCGTGAACGAATGGAACGGGTGTCAATTTCATTTTGGCGGATGACTCGGACAGTGCTTGGAAGCTTACGAGTGAGTTCCATCGCCAACGTCTGGTCTGCAGAATCAGTCAAAACGATGAGTAATCCACTGAACTTGGCTCGATTGGCCTCGAAATATGCGAGGATTCGCTCGGCGGCTTTATCGTCATCTACGCGGGCAACGAGCTGAACCTTATCGAAATAACTTGCATGCTCGATACCCACGGCATGCAGGATCTGTTCTGCACGGTGACGATATGTGTTCTGGAAGGCAATCTGCATGCTGTTGCGCTGCTGCGTCAAGAACTCGGCATTGCTGATCTTGCTGAAATCAAAATCATCAGAATCGGCGTAGTAAACGCTGTCACCGAAGAAGTGCTTGACGCCCATCGCTGTGTTTGAAAGAACCACGACACCACAAGCGGCAAGTTCGAACACTCGGCGTGCGAACATGGTCTTGGAATCGGTCACGGTGTTCAGGGTGATGCCGAACTTTGAGTTGCGGTATGCGTCGGCAGTCTCTTCGTAGGAGATCGCCGGACGAGTGTACTGCTTATAGCGCTCCGGGTACTCGTAAGCCTTACTTGGCGACGAATACATGCGGTCGTAGATAACCATGTCATTGTCAGAGGCTAGGACCTTGTCAATAATGCTCGAAGCGGACTTTGCCCGGTGCGGGTATCGCGCATACCATGTACCCGCAAAGTTAACGCTGGAATCTGCACCGTAAGAACCGATTGGATTGAAGAGTTTCGGCTGCACTGCGAACGGTAGTACATCAGCATATGGTACGCCAACGTCACGGATGTAGAGCTCCACACACTCTTCAGCTGTCGTGAACACGTAATCGAACAATGCTGAAGTTCGAATGAAGTCATTGATTCGGTCAGAGAAGTGGACCGGATCTTCCTTGTTCCAGAACACTGTCGGAATTCCGTGCTCGTGGCAGTAATTCAGAATCTCGATGAGTTCTTTGCGGTTCTCGTGCTTGAAACGAATTGAGGTGTATATCTTTCCCTGCCATGGGTGTTCACTTGGAGATCCACCTTGCCACGCGGATTCGCAAATGAACATCTGCGGCTTGTTCGCATCCATCTGCTGGCGCCAGGTCTGAGGCTTCAGTCGCACGGTCTTGAACTCCGGCTGGAAACTGCCGAAAGTAAAGTCGTCGGCAATCATTGCTACAGGAATTTGATGGCTGTACGGCAAATCCGAACCACGGTATGCCTGGCTTTCATCGTCGGCGGTCCACGTATCGCGACCTTCCTTAGACAGTGCCCACTGCACCCGCTCGCCTTCGACGATCGGTTTATAGGCTGAGGCCACATTGCGAATCGGTGCCGGCCGCTTGGCGCGCTTCTTGATATCGGCTGCCAGGATCGCCTGTGTAGGCTCGGCAGTGGTTAGCACTACTGGATGAGCTTGAACGGCCGCTGCTGTGGATGTCGGCCCAGTTGCTCCTACGGCCTGAACCGTTGCGGACAAGGAATTAATGCCGTTGGCGAGATTTCGCTGCGAGATTTCAATTTTCTGGTCCATATCACGGATCTGATCCTGAAGTGCCTTGCCCGACAACGGCGCAGGCTTTTTGGACGCATCTACACGAATTCTGCGCATCTGTTCACGCGTATCTTTACGGAACTTCGCATTGGCAAGACCGTCACGCTGCATCAGCATCGTTCGCGCGGCGAGGAACACCACGGCTAATACACCAATAGTTATTCCAAGGACTGCATTTGAACTCATAAAGCCAGTTACGAATGCTAACCCGAACGACAGAACGACGTCGATCAACAGGCGTATGGCAAGTAGCAACTTGGATTTAACGACTCGTTTGGGCAAAACGCAGTCCTTCTCTCTACAACGTTTGGTGACTCAGGGCAGGACAAATATCATCATTCATCCTAGTGGATAAGCTCGTCCAAGGTTTGCGGGCCGACACGGGCGATCGGTCCCGTGCATCGCATTTGTGTACGATCCAAGATCTTTATTCACTACATTGTTTGAATACTCAACTTTGGCCAGGTCTTCCCCAGGGCAAGAAGCTCTCAGTCATGAAAGGCCTATATTTTCTCATATCGACCAGTTAGTAATCAGGACCGAACTCGCAGGGACGGCAACGCAAACGACTGCAAGAACGATCTCCACATCACCCAGGACGAGATGCCGTGATTGCAGGTGAAACTCCAATCGCGCCGTGAGAATCAACACCCTGTGAGCTACCGGAATTTTGACAATGTTTGCTCATTGTTAACCAAACACCCTGATCTTCTTACCGATTCACCTAGAAGCGCCGTTTCGCGGAACTCGTGAACTAATCGGTCGGCGGCAATTACCTCGCACTTCATGTACCTTAGCTGTCCAACTTAGGGAAGATGGGCGCCGGTGGTGGCAACTCAGTGCCCGCTACGAGCACTGTGTCGAAGGACCCGAACTCGCGTGCCGATCCTTCCGGCTGGCCCAGAACCTCAAGCAACGATGCAGCGGCTGCTGGCATTACGGGTTGGACCAGCAGCGCAACGCGGCGAACTACTTCCAGTGTCACGTAAAGAACAGTCTCCATGCGCGCCAAGTCGGTCTTGCGAAGCACCCAAGGTGCTTGATCGGCGAAGTAGGCATTCGTATCGCCCAGAACCGTCCAGATGGCTTCCAACGCCTTGCTGAAATCCTGGCGTGAGAACGTGTCTCGGCAAATTTCAAGCAGTTTCCCGGCATCAGCCAAGATCTGCTGATCCGCGTCCGTCAGCTCTACGGGAGTTGGTACCGCTCCCCCACAGTTCTTGGCGACCATTGACAATGACCGCTGTGCCAAGTTGCCCAAGTTGTTGGCTAGGTCGGAGTTCATTCGTCCAACAATGGAGTCGTGGCTGTAGCTTCCGTCAGCGCCAAAGGGAACTTCCCGAAGGAAGAAGTACCGGACCTGGTCTAGACCATACTGGGAAACGAAGTCTGCAGGTGCAACGACGTTGCCCAAGGACTTGGACATCTTCACGCCGTTGTTGTGAAGGAAACCATGGATCATCACGCGCTTCGGCAAGGGAAGCTTTGCAGACATCAGGAAGGCGGGCCAGTAGATCGCATGGAAGCGCGAAATGTCCTTGCCAATGACGTGGACGTCTGCCGGCCAATACTTCTTGAAGGACTCCGATTCGATATCGGGGAAACCAGTGCCGGTCAGGTAGTTGGTCAATGCATCGACCCACACGTACATGACGTGGTCCTTGTTCCCGGGAACCGGAACGCCCCAATCGAAAGTGGTCCGCGAAATTGACAGGTCTTCCAGTCCCCGCTCAACAAAGCGGATGACCTCGTTGAAACGGGTGTGGGGTGCACCGAATTCGGGCTGGGACTTGTAAAGCTCGAGAAGCTTGTCCTGGTATGCCGAAAGGCGGAAGAAGTAGGATTCTTCTTCGGTCCACACAACCTCGGTGTCGGTTTCCTTGGAGTAACGCAGGCCGTCTTCACGTACCTCGGTATCGTCCTCGGCGTGGAACGCCTCATCACGCACGGAGTACCATCCGGCGTACTTGTCGAGGTAGATATCGCCGTTGGCTTCCATACGCTTCCAGATGGCCTGCGCAGCGGCGTAATGGTCCGAATCCGTGGTGCGAATGAACCTGTCGTAGCTGATGCCCAGCTCGTCGTTCATGGCTTGGAAGGCATCCGAGTTGCGCTGTGCCAGCTCTCGCGGCGTGATTCCCTCGCGTTCGGCCGTCTGAAGCATCTTCTGGCCATGCTCGTCAGTGCCGGTCATGAAAAACACGTCATAACCGTCAAGGCGCTTGAACCTAGCCATGGCGTCGGTGGCGATCACCTCGTAGGCATGCCCAATGTGGGGCACGCCGTTCGGGTAGGAGATAGCGGTGGTGATGAAAAACGGAGTCTGCTCTGAAGTCACCCTAAAAATCTACCGTAGTTTGGCTTCAAACCGCCCATCGAAGACCCCTATGTGAGCTTGTCGAGCTGATCCCAGAAGGCAATACGGAGGCTTCGACGGATATCTTGCAGATCGGTCTTCCATTCACCAATACGTTGTGCGCAGTCCTTGAGCAGCACCCTGTCGATTTCCGGCGGCAGGAGTGGGCGATCGGACATCAGGTCGTTCAGTTCGGCCGGGGTCGTGCTGGCGTACCAGTTCTTGGCCACGCTACTGCCCACCTCCGAAGCAATATCCATGGCGCTTGCGGCAATGCCCGCGCCGCCGGAAAATCCCGACGTTTGTTGTGTCGAACTATAAACAAGCTCATAGTCAGACTGCACCGGGGCATGAGGTTGCACCGGCGCCCGCAGCTTAGGACGCTGGTTCAGCAATGCGGGCGTGGGAGGCTTGGGACCGGCCGACTTCGGAGCAGACGGTTGTGGAACGGAGCCGGCTTCAATTAGGTTCGCCGCAGCGCCTGCGCTGGCGATAGTGGCAGACTGGGCCGCGTGCCCGGGGTCCCACGCCACAGCCTTCACGAACGAATTCTTGATGAGTTCTTCGGGGAAGGTAATAATGCTGTCCACGCGAAGGGCAAGATGTTCGGCGACCGAGGCCACGCCCAGACGGTGGTCAGCCTTCTCGACGCCAATCAAGACGACCTTCATGCCCAGGTCTTGGGCCTCTTCCACGGCTTCTGCAAGATCGTCATCGCCGGAAACGAGAAACGCGACCGAAGCAGCACGGTTTCGGGCAATGCCAACCAGATCCAAGCCAAGCTTGAGGTCAACGCCCTTCTGCTCACCATTGAAGGAAATACGACCCAAGCGAACCTTCACGCCGGGTATCAGGCCAATCCGTTTGTGCTGATCCGTAAAGATTGCGTCCTTGGCCGCGTCGTACCAATAGATCCTCAGGTTATCCAGACCGCTGAATTCCTTGGCCGTCTTGAGGATCCCGTCTATCAGCGCCTCGTAGTTGACGGTAAATGCCGCCCGTAGCGTTGTTCCGGAGGCACGGTGTCCACCAATGGCCAACAGGAAACTGGCATCCACGAAAATTGCGCTCTGAGACATCATCACTCAATCCTATGCCGTGGCGATGAAGCCATTGAGAAAGGCACGGGCCGTCTTCGAGCTTTCTATTGATGTCACGACCACCTCAATCTGGACCACGGAAATTTCATCAAGTTTCAATGGTTCAATCGACCGCTGTCCGAAGCGGAGCCAGACTGGTTGCTCCACGGCACACAAAAGCGTGTCTCGGTGCCAGCCGGTCAGTCCCTGTGATTCGACGTCAGGAAAAGCGCCAGCGGCACGCGAGGCACGCTATTTGGTGGATACCGGGAGTGTTAGTCGTCGAGGTTGATTTCGCGGGCTACAGTGGCTCCGATGGCGGCACGGACAATGTCCAGCACCCCTGTTGGGAGCGCGGAATCGATGGCCAGGACCGCAACGGCTTCGCCGCGCTCTTCCTTGCGGGCAACCTGCATGCCGGCAATGTTCACGCCCTGCTCGCCCAGGACGTTGCCCAAGGTACCAATTACACCCGGGCGATCTGCATAGCGCAGCACGATCATGTGGTCGGTGACCGGGATTTCGATTTCGTAGCCGTTGATGCCCACGAGCTTCTCGATCTGCTTCGGGCCCGTCAGGGTACCTGCGACCGAAAGCTGCGTGCCTTCGGTGGAAGCGCCCTTCAAGGTGAGCAAGTTGCGGTATTCGGGAGAATCCGGGGTGGTGACCAGACGCGTGGCCACGCCGCGCTGTTCGGCGAGCACCGGGGCGTTGACGTAGGAGACCTGGTCGGAGACGACATCCATGAAGACACCCTTGAGTGCCGACAGCTCCAGGGCCTTTACATCTAGGGAAGCGATCTCTCCGGCGACGACAACGTCGATGCTGGTCAGGGAGCCAACGGTCAATGCGTTGAAAATGCGACCCAGCTTCTCGATCAAGGGAATGCCCGGGCGAACGTTTTCGTCAATGACACCACCTGCAACGTTGACTGCGTCCGGGACCAGCTCGCCGGCAAGTGCCAGGCGAACGGACTTGGCCACGGATACCCCGGCCTTTTCCTGGGCCTCATCAGTCGAGGCGCCCAGGTGCGGGGTGACCGTGACATTTTCGAATTCAAAGAAGGGAAGATCCGTGCTCGGCTCCTGGACGAAAACGTCAATCCCGGCGCCAGCAATCTCCTCATTCTTCAATGCCGTGTACAGAGCATCCTGGTCAACTAAGCCACCGCGGGCCACATTGATCACGTAGGCGGAGTTCTTCATCTTGGCAAAGGCGTCCTTGCCGAGCATTCCAACGGTTTCCGGGGTCTTCGGCATGTGGATGGTGACAAAGTCGGACTCGGCCAAGAGCTCGTCCAATTCCACCAAGGTGACGCCGAGCTGCTGGGCGCGTGCCGGGGTGATGTAGGGGTCGTACGCGAGGATTTCCATGCCAAAGCCCTGCAGGCGTGCGGCCACGAGGGCGCCAATACGGCCGAGGCCAATGATGCCGGCCTTCTTCTCAAAGAGCTCAATACCGGTGTAAGAGCTGCGCTTCCAAGCTCCGCTCTTCAGCGAGGCGTTGGCTGCCGGAATGCGACGGGCCAGGGACACGATGTGCCCCACGGTCAGCTCCGCGGCGGAAATGATGTTGGAGGTCGGAGCGTTCACGACCATGACACCGGCCTGGGTGGCTGCCTTGATGTCAACGTTGTCCAGGCCGACACCGGCGCGGGCAATGATTTTGAGGTTCTTGGCTGCGGCAATTGCCTCTGCATCGACCTGGGTGGCCGAGCGCACGAGGATGGCATCCACGTCGGCAATGGCGGCCAGCAGCTGGGAGCGGTCCGCACCGTCTGTCTGCCGAATCTCGAAATCGGGACCCAAGGCCGCAACTGTTGCGGGCGAGAGTTCTTCGGCCAAAAGGACGACTGGCTTGTTTACAGACACGGGGTGGCACCTTTGCTATTTCAGTGGGCTGGATGCATGGTCCGGGATCGACCGAACCAGAAAGCCCAGAATATCGCCCGGCACGTCATAATCCCGGCTCGACGGCTCGATGTTACGGGTTCGCGCAAGCGTTTCGTGATTATCTTCACAAGCATTTGGATTCCATCGAATATAGTGGCCCGCGCGACAGAGCAGGCCCAAACGAGCTCCTCGAGCCACACCCCCACCCAGCAGATCAGCATGCCGTCCTGGTGGCCTGCGGGTTCCCGTGAAGCCAACGTGCGCAATGCCAAGACTCAATGCTTGCCGCTCGGCTTTGCCTCAACACGATTCGTCACCACTCGTTTTCACTACTGATGCATCCGGGCATGCGCATTGCTGCGGATCGCTCCCCGACCCATACAGCAGACCAGGATCGTGTCGCTGGAGAAGACACTCTCGCCAGCCCCGTCGACCCCTCGTTATGGGCTCCGGTTTTCATGCATCCGACTCGGGCCATAGTGGAGCATCCCTTCGGGGCCCACATAGTTTGGACGCCGCTTTGGCCCCAAGGCGAACCGTACCAACGGAGATATGGATTCCCGTGTTGCCTGATGATCCTTTTCAGCGAACCACCAAGTCGGACTGCTAGTGTCGAGGCGGCCGGCATTCATCTTCACCACGAAAGGTTCGTCAACCTTGCCCCCAGAACAACAGCATGAATCGCCACGGCTCACCAGACGTGCATTGTTGTCTCTCGCGGCACTGGCATCCGGAGGGGCTGCGCTTTCGCCTTGGGTACCCTACGAACTTCCCAACCCTCCCGCACCAGCGCAAACTACCCCGAATTCCAAACCGACGCCTGCACCCGGACCGCCCCCATTGCGCCAGCGCGATCCATTGCTGACTGCCACCTTGGCGAAAGTGTCGAACACTAGAGGTGCCATCGCCCGATTCCCAGGAGCCTTCCCGGCCCTCGGTCTCAAAGCGGTTGTGCCTTTGCCGGGGCTGGCCGCTGCCCCATTCCCTTGGCTGGCTGTATCAATAGTTGGTCCTATCCACCAATTACAGATCGTCAATCCGCTTTCCGGGGTTCCTGTTCACGTAGTAACCATCCCCGCCAGCCACAATGGTGGCATCGAATCACTGGTCTGGCACCGGAGCAGCAAGACCCTCTACCTGGCTACCGGCAGCAGCCTCTACGCGTGGAACCCGACAAATCCCAAGCTGGTTCACCGGATCGGCGAAGTCCCGGGAGCGAGCACAGTGTACGAGCTGACGCTGGACACGGCCGGAAACATCTGGGGAGGTACCTACCCCACTGGGACCACCTTCATCTACACTCCAGCAACAAAAAAGATTCAGACCCACTCGCGGCTCGCTTCGGACACCCACTACGCGAGGCGCCTGGCCATCGGCCCGGATGACACGGTCTGGATCGGCACCGGTTCACTGAAACCCCGACTGTTCAGCTTCCCCGCGGCCAACCCGGGGCAGCGCACCGAAATCCAGTTGCCCGAGCCGATGTCCAACGGCTTCATTTCCTCCATCGCTGTTCTCGGAAACCGCGTGGCGGTGACTGCCAGTGACATCACGGCCGAGCTGCTGCTTGACCCAGCCAGCAAGAAATGGGCAGGCCAGGTGAACCGGATGTGGGCCTCCCGCCTGACGTCGACGGAAGTCAAGGACAGCGGGCGCATTTACAGTATTTCCAAGGGCTATCTTTACGCCACCGATACCTCCACATGGCAGGACACCAAGCTGGGCCCGGTCGGGACCAGCGCCCCCCTGGCCCTGATTGCCACTGCCACCCAGGTACTCGTGGCCAGCCAGATCCCCACCGGCCTGCGCCTGGAATACTTCAACCTTGCCACCGGCAACGTGGCAACCGTGCGCACTGTCTCACTTACCCCCGGCGAATACAAGATCCAATCGCTCATGGGACATTCCACTGGGAACATCTACGTGGGCGGCTACATGGGACACGGCGTTGCCGCTATCAATCCCGACACAGGAGCCCGCTGGCATTCCCCTCACGATGAAGATGTGGTCAACCAAGTCGAGGGCATGATCGAGTTCAATGGCCAACGTTGCTACATCGGATCCTATGGTTCAGCCGACATCATCAGCATGGACAGCCTCAAGAAGGACCGGTCGGATGGCTACGTGCGGCTGGACAGGCTGAGCCGCAGATATCACCAATCCCGTCCATTCGGTTGGGCAGTAAATTCACGCAACGTGTTTTTTGGGACGGTGCCGGACTACGGGTTGGCCGGAGGTGTACTGGGCATGATCAATCCGCGAACCAACAAGATCGCATGGGTGCTCGATGGCCGCGGCACGGGATTCGTCAAGGCCCACTCCATCATTGGTCTGACGGCCGACGAACGTTACTTGTACGGAACCTCTTCGGTGCGCAACGGCTATGGGTTGCCCGATACCAAGGGGCCGGCCAAGGTCTTCAAGCTGGAGATCGCGACCAGGAAGAAGATCTGGGAAACCACACCGGTGCGCACAGCGGGTGCACTGTATGCGCCCAAACGCATCGCCGGATGGCTGGTCGTCGCCGACATCGAGGGCATCAACATCATTGACCCGGCCACCGGCAAGTTGGTGGCACGCCATCGTTTGACGCAGGCCAGCAACGCTGCCGCCCGCCCCGGCTGGGCCGATGCAGACCTCGCGCAGGTCCGCGAGGGCTCCAAAGTTGTCCACAGCGCGGCGGGGACCACGACCGTCGTCGACTTCCGATCCGGAACCAGAGCCATCATCGGGAGCCCTGCGGGCAAGGAACGGTTCGGGACCCGACTCGCGTCGACTCCATCGGGCCGAGTCTTTGGCTACACCGGAAAGACCGTATTGGTCGAGCTGGATTTGCAACCCGTCAAGGTGGCAGCACGCAAGAAGCCTGCCGTCCCGATGCAGCGTCCGAACGGGTAGTGACGGGACCACGACCGTGACTTCCCGAGTTCCTTGCAGCATCAAGGCACGATCGCAGGCGTCTTCTCAGGCGCCGCGGACCGCGACCTCTCCCGGCTTTGCGTGCTCTGCGCCGAACACCAGATAGCGGTTGGCGATCTTCTCTGTGAAGAACCGGTCGTGGCTGACCACCACCACGGCGCCCGGGAAATGCAGCAGTGCGCGTTCCATGACCTGGGTGCTGGACATGTCCAAATGGTTCGTGGGCTCATCCAGCACCAGCACCGAGGCGCCCGAGAGCAGGCACATGGCCATGGCCACCCGGGAACGCTGGCCTCCTGAGAGGTTGCCAATGCGGTTCTTCAAGTCGGCCTCGGAGAACTGGAACATGGCCAGGAAGCGGTTGACCGATTTCTTGGTGGCAGTGAAGGCCAAAGAATTGGGCATGGCGTTGACCGCATGGGTCACGGTGTCCTCGTTGTCCAGGTCCTCAAGGATCTGGTTGTAGGAAACGACCGCGGCGCCCTTGGTCCAGGTGACATAACCCGAATCCTGCTTTTCCTCCTCGGTCAGCACGCGCAGCAGAGTGGACTTGCCACTGCCGTTGGCACCGAGGATCACCAGGCGGTTGCCGCGGCGCACCTCGAAGCTGAGATCGGTGAAGAGCGTCTTCTCCCCGTATGACTTGGACAGGCCCTCCACCCGGCAGAGGGTTTCCTTGATGTGCAGGCCGCCGTAGATCTCGGTCATGATCTTGTCCACGGGGCGCGGGGCCCGTGACTTCTTGATCTTCGAAAGCTTGTTGTCCAGCCCCTTGCTTGCGGCCTTGGCTGCCTCACGGCGGTCCGAGATGCCCTCGGCCTCGAACGCCAACAACTCGGACTCGTGGACGAACTGGGATTCGAGGGTTTTGAGCTTGAACTGCTTGGCCACCACGTACTGGGCAAAGTTTCCCGGGTACTCGTGGAGGTGGAAGTTCTCGACCTCAACGATCCGGGTGACCACCGAGTCCAGGAACTTGCGGTCGTGCGAGACGATGATCGCCGCACCTTGGAAGGATTTGAACCAGTTCTCCAGCCATTCAACGCCGGCAACGTCAAGGAAGTTGGTCGGCTCGTCCAGCAGGAGCACGTCCGGGTCCTCGAGGAGGATCTTGGCCAGCGCTGCACGGTTGCGCCAGCCGCCGGAGAGGGAGTCAATGGGGCAGGTGCGGTGGGCTTCGTCAAAGCCGAGTTTGGTGAGCACGGTGTCAATGGTGCGTGGGTAGTCCCAGCCATCCAGTCGATCCATGGATTCAAAGAGCTCCGACTGGCGATGGATCAAACGTTCCATCTCGTCGGCCTTGGGATCGGCGGCAATGGCCTCATCGATCTCGGCAAGTTCCGCTTCGATGGCCTTGACCTCGCCAAAGAGCTCGTTTAGCACCTCTGAGATGGTGGCTGCACCGTTGAGTTCCGAGAACTGGGAGAAGTAGCCGATCTTGGTTCCCAGTTCCACGGCCACCGTCCCGGTGTCCGGGGATACGTGGTCCAGGACCAGCTTCAGCAGGGTCGACTTGCCCGAGCCGTTCCGCCCGATCAGGCCGACCCGGTCCCCGGCCTCGAGCTTGAAGAATGCCTCGCGCAGGATTTGGTTGTTTTCGAATCGAACGCTGACATCGTTTAGCCGGATCAAGCTCATGCTGGTGTGGTCCTATCAATAGCATCGGTGGTGGAATAGCGGGCACGTTCCCCATGCGGAGACCGCTCGGTGAAATGGACACGAGCCAATACCGCTAAACACCAACAACGATTCTACAAGGCTGGTCGCTGGGTCTCTTCGATCTCCTCCCCCAGCGGCTCAACGCGCATGATGGCGCGTTCCTGCTTCCAATGCCACACTGGATGCAGGAGGCGTGCCGTGTCTGCAAACGAATTCACCGGTTCACGCGACAGTTCTGCCCACGAACAACTCATCTGGGACTACATCGAGTCCTTGCCCGCCAGCGAGATCGACAACATCATCGGCCGAGCCGAACGAAAGGTCGAGAAGATCGCCTACGGCATGCATATGGCGGGACGGCCCATCAATCTCAAGATCCGCAAGCGCCTGATCCAGTCCGCCATCCTGCGTGAACTCAACACCCGCGCGGGATGACCCGGATTCGTCTCTTTCCCTTCAAAGGATTATTTGGCGGGCACCGTCCAGCTACTTGTCATACGTCTCGGCATGGATGTGGTCCAGGTGCTTGGTTGTGTCGTTCCAGTTGTTGGTGAACTGTTGGCCGTACTTGCCAGACTTCGAGTACTCTTCCCAGCCCTTTGCCGGTCCCAGCCAGATCTTGTCCTGCCAGATCAGGTACCTGACGCGCAAGGACTCCCGGTTAGCAATAAGGAAGTCGGCAATCTCGTCGCCGTTCCTGACGCCCTGGGCGGTCTTGTAGTTCTTGATCATGATGTCCGTAGCCAAGCCCTGGCTGTGGCCAACGGAACCCGGGCGGACGCCGCCGTAGGAGGAGACGTAATCCCCGAACCTGGACTCGACCGCATTCATGATGCCAACGGTCTCCGGCTGTAGCTGGGCCAGCGGAGTCTTGGTCAGGTAAGCCTCGGAAATCCACCCGGTGCCGTGGCGAGATATCACTCGCGCCCACTTGTCCCGGGATTCCAGGTAGGTCACCTTTTCACCGGGTACAATCTGGCCGATCACCGGATACACGGTTGAACTTCCCAAGCGCACGTTGACGGTACCGGTGGCCCAACGGTGTTGCGTGACAGGCTTCGGAGGCGGCGCCGAGGTGGCGAGGTACAGCGCGCTTACCCAACCTGTGCCCTTGCTGGTCTTGACGTTGGCCCAGCCACCCGAGAAGCGGCCAAGAAGCACCCTCTCCCCCACGGGGACGACGCCAATGGAGTCATGGTTGGTTCCGGCGCCCGAGCGCAGGTTCAGGTTTGCGGTGGTCCAGCGCGGGGAGGTGAAAGTGATTTCATCGGGTTTGGGGGCAGGAGGCTGGGGTGCCGAGGTTGCCAGGTAGGCTGCGCTGACCCAACCTGTTCGTCCATCCACCTCGATATTGGCCCAGCCGCCGGAGGACGTGCCAAGCATGACCCGATCCCCCTTGGAAACTACGTCCATGATGCTGTGGTTGGTTCCGGATCCCGAGCGGAGATTGACATTGGCCGTGGCCCAGCGCGGGACGTTGAAGGTCACCGGTGGCTTGGAGGGCAGAACCTGGTTCACCTTCGTGGACAAGCCCTTGGAATCCATCCACCCAATACCGGCGCTGGTGCGCACCTGCTGCCAGGAACCCGAGGTGCGCAACCACTGCACCTTCGTGTTCATCGGCATCGCGATGATTGCCTTGCTGGTGGTGCTCGTGCCCGCGTAGGCCCGCTGGCTGCCGTTGACCCAGCGATAGATCACCGCGGGGCTCGTCTTGCTGAGCGTGGACGACGGGACAAATCCGGTCTTCCCCGAGGAAACGATCTTGGACCAGGAACCGGTCTTGCCGAGCACCTCGACCTTGGTCTGGCGGTGGATCGTGACAAGGTTCGCCGAGGAAGCAGAGGCCGCACTCTTCACCGTGGTGTACGCGTTGGTGTAGTTGTAGACCTTGGGCTTAGCGGGTGGCTTGATTGCCGCATTCGAGAGTTTGCTCGACTGCATCCAGCCGATGCCGGCGCTGGTGCGGACTTGCTGCCACGAGCCATAATTACGCAGCCATTGGATCTTCGTGTTGTTCGAGAGCGTGGCGAGCTTCCTGCTGGAGGTATTGGTGCTCTGGAAGACTGGTTGGTTGCCCTTCACCCACCGGTAAATGGCCGCGGGATTCGATGCGCTGAGGGCACTTGACGGAACGAACCCCGTCTTTCCCGACACGACGACCTTGATCCAGGAACCGGTCTTGCCAATGACCTCCATCTTGGTCTGGCGGTGGACCGAGACCACGTTGGCCGAGTTTGCGGCTGACTTCGCCTTCACCGTGGTGAAGGCCTTGGTGTAGTTGTACGCCTTGGGCTTCGCGGGGGCCTTGATTGCCTTGGTGGAAAGCTTGCTTGATTGCATCCAGCCAATGCCGACGCTGGTGCGCACCTGCTGCCAAGAACCAGAAGTTCGCAACCATTGGATCTTGGTGTTGTTTGAGAGCGCGCCAAGCTTCTTGCTCGTGGTCTTGGTGGTTTGGAAAACCGGCTGCTGGCCGTTCACCCAGCGATATACGGCAGCGGGGTTCGTCTTGCTCAGTGCGCTTGCGGGAACGAATCCGGTCTTCCCCGAGACGACGACCTTGGTCCAGGACCCGGACTTGCCAAGCACCTCGACCTTGGTCTGGCGGTGGATCGAGAGCACGCTGGACGAGCTTGCTGCCGCCTTGGCCTTCACCGTGGTGAAGGCCTTGGTGTAGTTGTAGACCTTGGGCTTAGCGGGTGGCTTGATTGCCGCATTCGAGAGTTTGCTCGACTGCATCCAGCCGATGCCGGCGCTGGTGCGCACCTGCTGCCAGGAACCCGAGGTCCGCAGCCACTGGATCCTGGTGTTGTTCGACAGGGTGCCAAGCTTCTTGCTGGTGGTCTTCGTGCCCTGGAAGACCGGCTGCTTGCCGTTCACCCAGCGGTAAATGGCCGCGGGATTCGATGCGCTGAGGGCACTGGACGGAACGAACCCCGTCTTGCCCGAAACGACGACCTTGCTCCAGGACCCGGTCTTGCCAATGACCTCCATCTTGGTCTGGCGGTGGACCGAGACCACGTTGGCCGAGTTTGCGGCTGACTTCGCCTTCACCGTGGTGAATGCCTTGGTGTAGTTGTAAACCTTCGCCGTGGCCGCCGCGACAGGCTTGAGGAAGTTACCCGATACCCAGCCGGTTTTCGATTTGTAAGTGACTTGGTTCCAGATGCCACTGGTCTTGAGGATTGTCAACCTGGTGTTCTTGGGAATCACCAGAAGCGAGGCCGATTTCACATTGGTGGTCTTGCGGAGATTCAGGTTTGCCGTGGTCAGCTTAACCGGTTTCGCCTTGGCGGTGTTGATGCCGACCGACGCGATCGGCGCAAGCGGCTGTGCGGTGGCGATGCTGGTTGGCCCGCCAACCAGCGCAACGGCAAGGGCCAGCGCTACTCCAAGGTGTTTACGCTGCAATGTGGGCTCCTGAAAAAGGGATGACGATCAAGGCATAACAGTACCCAATAACGTCATGTCCGGGTTGATTTCCATGAAAATCTCCGTCCTTTCCAACAACATGCGCCGCACAGTGTCTTCGTGGTCAAGCGGCGCGCGATTCACCGGCCATCAGCGGCCCGCTTTGCCGGTGGCTCGATTTCTGCCAAGCCATTCCCAGCGGAGGCAGGAAAGTTGATAGGTGAAGCCACTGCCCGCGGCTCATCCAGACTCGCGAGGCGTTGCACCGTGCCCACAAAATAGCATGGGCGCGATGCCTGCACGTGGTTCAACGATGTTCAGGCAGCGCGCCCATGGCGACTCGCGTCAGCCCTGTCGGGCTTTCATGCGGGGGTTCTTCTTGTTGATGACAAAGACCTTGCCACGGCGGCGAACAACCTGGGCGCCGGGGATCTTCTTCAGCGAGCGGATCGAATTGCGCACTTTCATACTTTTTCCTTTTGTAGGTGTTGCAGCAAAAATCTGTTGGAGGCAAACGCCGTGGCGTCAGGCGAGGTCGGCGAGTCGGAGGGCATCCTCGAAATCCGGTGACTCCAGGATTTCGGCATCGGTGAGTTCGCAGGAGTGAAGGAGCGCCGCCAATTCAACGGCGTCGTTGCTGTCGCTTGTCAGCGTCACGTGCGTACGCGCCGTTTCCGCGCCCCATGTCCCCTGGTTTTCGACCCACACGAACGGACCTGCACCGCCAAGCACCACCTTGGTTTCCGGTGAATTGCCGACCCATAGCGTGCCTCGCAACCACACGCATCCCTCGGCCAGCCAGCCCAGCGCCTCCTTGAGCCGCCCCGGGTGCAATGGACGCTCAGCCAGTAGTTCAACCGTTGTGAATGGACCGTCCTTGGCCATCGTCTCCATGGAAGTTCCGGCAATGCGGACATGGACGTTTCCGGGTGTCGAGCGTCGGCGAGCAGCCTCCGGCTCATGGGCATTGAGTGCAAGGTCTTGGTCGGGGTGGATCACGGCCAGGTGCGGTCCCAGCTCCCCGAGAAGCTGGGATCCGCGATGGAACAAGTCGCCTCCGGCTTGGCAGCCGGGTGCCTCGGCCTCAAAGAGGTGGGCGAAGAGCCCCTCGAGCAACAGCGCGGTGTCGGCAAAGGCGATTTCCTTGACGAGAAATTCCCCCGGAGTCCGGTCATCGTCTTGCACGCTGCTGAGCCCCGCCTGCCAGAGGGTGCGAGTGTCCCACATCTGGTCCTCAAGCGCCGCCGGGTCCAATGCGAGAGAAACCGAATCAATGTTTATCCCGCGCACGGCCAACAGCGGACCGTGAATTTCCAGCATCATGCCCGCGTTCACGCTTGGCGGCAGCCCCACGAAAACTTCCCTGAGGGCGGCGTCGAGGACTCGAGTCACCGTGGGCACCGCGTCCAGCCTCACGGTGCAGGTGAGACAGCCATGCTCCAGCGCAATTTCGGTGCGGTCGACTTCGACCGCACCGCGGGACACGCGACGCAGCACCCGTTCGCCCTCAAGCAAGTCGTGGCGAAACACCATGGCTTCGGGGCTGGTCGCCAGCAATGCGTCCAGTGCCTTGTCTCGGACGTGGGCTTCAAGCGAAGTTACAAGTATGAGAGTCACACCGACCACAGTCACTAATAATGATTCTTATTAGCAACTTGTGGGCAGACATGGTTTTGTTCCGTTTGGCCCCTTGGGCAACTCGCACCACGGGCCCTCACGCTCCGCCCCGTCGAAGGACCGTTGAATCAATGGGGTTCGTGGTGCACCGGGACCACCACGACCGGCAGCTTCTGGTGGGCGATCACGCGGTGCGCGGTCGTTCCGTTGAGCAGTTCCGACAGCCGGGCACCCACGCCTTGGTGCCGGGTTCCGACCACGATCATGCGTGCATGCAACTCGCTGCCGAGCCGCGCCAAGGCCTTGCCGGGGTCCCCGGCCAGCACACGGAACGACCATGAAATCTTTGATCCGGCCATGGCGCTGTCCAGGATCCGCAAGATGTCGCGCGCGTCCTCGGTCATGTTCTCGTCGATCTCCTGGGGATGCAGCGAGTTGCCGCGGATATCCTCCTTCAGTTCCCATTCGACCAGGTAGCTGTTGATCTCCACATAGGCAAACACCAACGGCGCCCCCAGTCCCTCCGCCAGCGTCCGCGCCTCGAGGACCACGCGCCGGGGCTGCTTGGGCAGCACCCCGACGACGATCGGCCCCACTCCCCCGACGTTCGGCATTTCGTTGTCCATCATGGCCTCCTGGCGTCGTTGCAATCCAACCTCTACCTATTTGGTATTTTCCGCCCATATTCACGGGAGGGGAACAGCAACTGGCCTCGATCTTCCCGCCGACCGCCCGCTGTTGTCCGGTGCCACGAACCACCAGCCACTCGGGGCTTGCCGCCCGTCCATGTGAACGCGAACAGAACTACATACGCCATCGATACGTTGGGATTCCATGGTCAAGTCCCGTGGAGTGGTGTAACCATTTGGTGATGCTTCGAGGTTGCTGGGGCTAGAAGCTGTGGTTGTCGGACGCGGAGTCGGGTTCCTCC
>NZ_JAUSSH010000020.1 GCF_030812255.1 Paeniglutamicibacter psychrophenolicus
CACCCGGCGGGGGCCGCCCCCCCCCCCGCCCTCTCCCACACCACCCCTTGTTGTTGGGGGGGGGGGGGGGGGGGGGGGGGGGGGGGGGGGGGCGGGGCCCGCGCCCCCCCCCACCCCCGGGGTGCCCGCCGGCTGGAGGTTCCCTGTCGGGATCCGCACTCAGGCGTTGATTTGGTGCTGTTCCTTGTTTTTCGCCGTAATCGCGATCTTGCGTGGCTTGGCCTGCTCGGCAACCGGAATTCGCAAGGCCAGCACCCCGCCGTCGTAGTTGGCCTCGATGTGTCCGGTGTCCAGGTTCTCGCCCAGTACCAGTTGCCGGCTGTAGTGCCCGCGGGACCGTTCGGCGGCGAGGATCTCGACGTTCTCGGCCAGCGGCCCGCGTTCGGCCGTGACGGTGACGACATTGCGTTCCACGTCCAGGTCGATCGAATCCGGGCTGACTCCGGGCAGGTCGAATTCCACCTGGAACACGTCGCCATCCCGCCAGGCGTCCATGGGCATGGCGGCCGGGCGGGAAGCGGTCCCCAGGATTTGCTCGGCGAGCCGGTTGAGGTCCCGGAACGGATCTGTGCGCATCAACATGGTTTTTCACTCCTTCTCGGTGACAATGTCCCTTGCACCCGCCACCAGTGTTTCGGCGGATACAGCAGTTTTATAGCATTGCTCCCACGGAGTTGCAAGTATCTGGCGCGGAAATTCCGGGTCGGGAATCGGCGTGTGAGGTTCCTTGGTCGTTGCGGTCGACTGCGCATGTTCGGCCACGATGCGCCCGCCGCGGGGACCGCTGAAGGTGCTTTCTATCTGCCGTCCTTGTCATCGGTTGGGGGGACCGGATCGTTGGCTTCGGCTTCCAGGCGCAGCTCCCTGCCGTCCCGGACGTCCTGGTCTTCCTGCTTCTGCTGCTTGTCGCTGGCCTTGGTGTCGCGCGGGGGCAGCTGGAGGGTTTCCTCGGCCTCGATGCCGCCTTGCAGTTCGCGGGCGCGTTCGGTCTCGCTGTCGAAGACCGCGCCAAAAAGCAGGGAGAGATTGGCGATCCAGATCCAGAGCAGCATCACGATGACCCCGCCGATGGCGCCATAGGTCTTGTTGTAGTTGCCGAAGTTCACGACGTAGAAGAAGAACCCCAGGGTCGCGACCGCCAGGACGACCAGGGCGATGGCCGAGCCCGGGCTCAGCCAACGGAACTTGGGTTGCTTCACGTTCGGGGTGCCGTAGTAGAGCACGGCAACCAGCACGACAGCGAAAACCACCAGGACGGGCCACTTGGCGATGTTCCACACCGCCACAGCTGTTTCGCCCAGCCCGACAGCATCGCCAATGGTCCGGGCCAGCGGTCCGGAGACGACAAGAAGGATGGCCATGACCACGGCGATCAACAGCAGGACCAGCGTGAGAAGCAGCATCAGTGGCTTCAACTTGTAGAAGGGACGCCCCTCCTGCACGTCGTAGATCCGGTTGACCGCCCGGCCGAAGGCCCCCACATAGCCGGAGGCGCTCCACAGGGCACCGAGCAGACCGGCGGCGAAAGCGAATCCCGCCGAGGGTGCACTGGCCAACTGCTCGATGGGCTGGCGCAGCGTGTTGGCGACTTCCGGGCTCGCGACGCCGTCGAGGATCTGCATCATGGTTTGTGTCGTGGATTGGGCCTGGCCCACCAGGCCCAGCAGCGAGACCAGCGCCAGGAGGGCGGGGAACAGGGAAAGCATGGCGAAGTAGGTCAGTGCGGCGGCCAGGTCGATGCACTTCTCGCGGGAGAATTCCCTGATCGAACGCTTGAGGACATAGCGCCACGATGCGCCGCCCAACTCCGCGGGCGTGTCGGGCTTCCGTTCGTCGTCGGGCGCCGGAGCCGAACGGCCCTTTTGGGCGGTCTTGGCGTAGGTTCCACTTCCGCTCGTGGATTCGCTTCTACTGGACATGCCAACACCTCGAGATCGATGGACTTTCGTGGACGTTTTCCCGCTGGCCCAAAGTCAAACACGCCCCACCGGGCCGGGCAAGGATTTGCACAGGGGTCTTCGGATGCGTCCGGCCGGTTCCGCCCCGGCTGGTTCCCGGCCGTGCGTTGCCATATTCCGCCGGCCCCCAGGACGGCCCGGGCCGGGATGCGCACCCACCGCCGGATGCATTGGTTGCGGGCATGCGGCGCGGCCGGTGCCCGGGCCAAAGCCGCGCCGGCGGAATCGGCGCGGCCTCCGCGCGGTCCCTGGACCATGCGGCCGACGCGGGCGATACGGATGGCGCGGGTATTCCGGTCCCCGGCCGGCAACGGGCGCACCGTGGCACGGGGCCTGCTTCGGAAGGCAGGAAGATGCCCCGGGGCGGCCGATGGCGTGGGGATTCCACAGGTGCCAACAAGGAGAGGACCTGCCACCTCGGGCGGGTGCAGGGCACGCTGGTGGTATCGGCCGAACCCCTCGACCATGGGTCTTGGCGGCCCTGGAGGGGGCCCTGACGGGTTGGATGCCTGTCCCGGCATGCCGCTTCGGCGGGAGGGCAACGACGCTGGCGACGCGGAAAGGATGCAGCGAAGCAAGACAGGCCACCTGAAGCCGGGCCATCGGCCGTGCCGGCCATGCCGGCCACCGTCTCAACCGGGTTGCTCCCGGATGCCCTCCATCAGCAAAGCGAGCACCGCACGGTCGGCCTGGCGACGCGGATCGGCCACGACGCCGCGCTCAAAAAGATCGATGAGCCGGGGGTTCACATAGGAGCCGCGGGCGACGGCGGGGGTGTTGTGCAACCATGCGGCGGCTTCGTCGATGGCCGCCGCCACGGCGTCCGGGGAGGTGGCCCCGGCGCGCAGGGAGCGGCCCAGCGACAGGGCGGCCACGACGGTGCCCTGCCACGTGCGGAAGTCCTTGGCGGTGAAGCCGTGCCCCGCCACTTCTCCCAGATAGGCGTTGACCTCGCCGTCCGAGACGGGTTTCCATTCCTTGCGCCGCGCCACGGTCACCGCATGGCAAATCGCCGGGCCCGAACCGGGAGTGCGCGGCAGCGCAGCGAGGTACCCGGCCAGCAACTTGTCCGTGATCGCGACATCCCAGTCACCGGCCGACTTGCCGCGGAACTTCAGCTGCACGGTATCTCCCTCCAGGAGCAGGTGGCGCTTGAGCAGCGTGGTGGCACCGAAGGAACCGTTCTCCTTCGCGTAGGCTGCGCCCCCGATCCGGAGCCCGGCCCTGTCCATGAGGCGAACGGCGGCGGCCAGTGCCCGCCGCCGCGGGTCCCGCACCTGCTTGAGGTCGCGGGTGACGCTCCGGCGGATCGTGGGCAGGCGCTGGGCGAAAGCCAGGGACCGAACGAACTTCTCGTGCTCGCGCACCTGCCGCCACCGGGGGTGGTAGATGTATTGCAGCCGTCCAGCCGAGTCCACCCCGGTCGCCTGGATGTGTGCCGTGGGGGCGGAAGCGATCCACACCTGGGTCCACGCCGGGGGGATGGCCAGTGCGTTGATGCGCTCGAGCAGGCGCTCCGAACGGATCCTGCGGCCGTTGGCCGAGACGTAGCTGAATCCGCGTCCCGCGACCCGGCGGCGGATGCCCCTGGTGCCGGGCCGTACATGTTCCAGTTCCTCGTCCACCTAGGCTCCCTTGCGAGTTTTCTTCCGGGCTGCCTTGGTGTCGGACGCGTTCCCCGTGGTGGGCGTCTTCTTCTTGGCCGGGGCCTGTTTCTTGTCGGCCTGCTTCTTTTCCGCGCCCGGCTGCGCGGACTCAGAACCTGACCCGCCCTTGCCGCCTGCCGCCTGGCCCGCCGCTGGTGTGGAGGGGGTTCGCTTGGTGGCAATGCTGCGTTTGAGTGCCTCCATCAGGTCTATCACCTCCCCCTTTTCCCCGTTGTCCGAGGTGTCGCTGGCTCCGAAGGTGGCCTCGGTATCCAAGCCGTCGCCCCGCTGGAGCTTCTCGCTGATCAGCGTGCGCAACTGCACCTGGTACTCGTCCTCGAAGGCCTCGGGGGTGAAGTCGGTGGTGAACTGCCTGACCAGGGCCGCGGACATCTTCATCTCCTGCGGGCTGATCTTGCCGGCTGCGCGGGCGGAAGCGAAGTCCGCCTCGCGAACCTCGTCCGCCCACAGCATCCCCTGCAAGAGCATCACGTCACCGCGGACCCGCAGGATGCCAAGGCGGGTCTTTTGCCGCAGGGCGAACTTCACCACGGCCGTCAGTTCCGTTTCCTTCAGCGTCTGGCGCAGCAAGGCATAGGCCTTGGGCGACTTCGAATCCGGGGCGAGGTAGTAGCTGCGCTCCAGCATGATCGGGTCGATCTGGTCGTTGGGAACAAACTGGATGACGTCGATTTCCCGGCTTTTCTCCGCGGGGAGGGCTTCCATCTCCACGTCGCTGAGCACGACGGTGCGTTCCCCGTCGTCAAAGCCCTTGTCAATGTGTTCGTAGGGGACCTTCTTCCCGCATTTCTCGCACTTGCGCAGGTAACGGATCCGCCCGCCGTCCGCGTCATGCACCTGGTGCAAGTCCACATCATGGTCCTCGGTGGCCCCGTAGGCCTTGACCGGCACGTTGACCAGTCCGAAGGCGATGGATCCGCTCCATATTGCTCTCATGGACCCAGTCAAGCACCCGCGCCCGACCATGGCCAGAGAATGCACGTCGGGCAGGGCCGCGGAGCGGACCTGCCCCGGGGTCAGTCGGCCGGCTTCAGGTCGTCGGTCGCCGGGCCCGCAACGGGGGTTCCGGTCGGCGTGAAGCGCGACCCGTGCAGCGGGCAGTCCCACGATGCCTCCTTGTCGTTCCAAGGGGGGATGCCACCGAGGTGGATGCACGCCGGCGACACCCGGCAGGTTCGCCCTTTGACGGTGGATACCGCCACCGGGTGCAGTCCCTCGCGGACGACCGAACCCGCAAGCTGGCGCTCGCCGTCGGGGCCTCCCGGTCCCTGGGCCCGCTCGTGGCCCGCGAACTCGGGAACCGCGGGTACCGCGTGGTGGTCTGCGCGCGGGGCCGGGGAGCTTGCGGAGACATGCGCCGCTGGCCGCAGGCAAACTAGCTGCCGGCCAGCAGCCTGGCATAGATCCGGCGGTGCGCCGCTGCAAGATCCCGACGTTGGGCCAGGCGCGCGGATGCATCAAGCCCAGGCAGCCCGGGCCGCCGCAGCAAGCCCTCCACCGCCTCCAGGAGTGAGTCCTCCTCCACGCCGCCGGCCCCCCGCCGGAATTCGGCAATCGAGGGGTGCTGGTCGGCGTAGTGCCCGCAATCCGGGGCCGCCACGTGCGTGCCCACGTCCAGGGCCGCCTCCAGCCAGCCCGAATGCGTGCCGAAGCGGTAGGGGAGCACGCATAGGTCCAGCGAGGCCAGGTAGGTGAACAGCTCCGGTTCGCTGAAGTACTCATGGGCCTGCAGCTCCCACAGTCCCTCGGCCGCCCCCGCGCGCAGCTTGCGCGCCAGGGCGGGTTGGTACTCGGGACTGTGGGCATCCAGTGGTTGGGCGTGGATATTGACCTGGAGCACGGTGCCGGGCAACCGGGCCACGATGCGGGCCAGCGGATCGAGGATTCCCTGATCCATGTTGGGCCGCAGGCCCTTGAAGTGCACGCCGATCCGCTTGGGTGCGCGGGGCCTTGAAGGCGCAGTACGCGTGCGCGAGCTGCGGATCCGGTCCATGGAGGCGAAGTCCACCACATGGGGGTGCGGCAGCACCTGGGCCTCGGCACCCCAGCGGGCGTGGATTTCCCGTGCTGCCCCCGGGGTGAGGGTGATGAGCTTGTCCGCCGCGGGAATCAGCACCTCGAGCCGTTCCCGGTGCGCCCCTGGATCGGGCTGGTGCGGGTTGACCAGGTCATGGACGGTGTAGACCAACGGCTTGCCGAAGCGGCGAAGCTCGGCTGCCAGGCCGCGCAGCTCGGCCGGGTCCGCAGCGTCGAACCCGAAGTGGATGTGCATCAGGTCAAAGGCGTGGCGGTTGGCCCTGACCCATTCGGGTGACAGCATGGCCGGGGGCCACCAGCGGGACTGCACGGAGCGGACCCCGCCGGCGGGCCGGGGATCGGGCAGTCGCAGCACCTCGCGGGCGCCGCCGGGGTTTGGGTGTTCCAGGTGGCGGATGTAGATCTGGTTGGCCGGGACGGAAGCTACCCTGACCGGTGCGCCAGCGCGGGTGCTGCTCAAGCTTTCCTCCTTGGTTATGGACATATTGGACACCGATCCATGGGACGGGAACGTATGCTGGGTGGAACCCCGCGGATGGCATCCGGTGCCCGGGATGTCGGCAGGCGGGCGACCCGGGGGGTTCGATGGAAGAACGCAGTTTTTCGGTACTCGTGATCGTCCACGGACGGGCGGGGCACCTGCGGGCATTGCTGGCCGGGGTCCAGCGTTCGGCCGAACTGCCGCAGGAGGTCGTGGTCGTTTACATGGATGAGCCTGACCCCGAGCCGCTCCCGTGCTCCGTGCCGCTGCGGATCCACCATGTCGCTTCGCGCCCGGGCGAAGCGGGTCTGCCGCTGGCCCGGGCCCGCAACGCCGCCGCCGCCGCGGCGGCCTGTCCCTACCTGGTGTTCCTGGATGTGGATTGCATTCCCGCCGCCCCGTTGTTCACCGCGATGGTCGATGCGATTACGGGCGGCGACGTGCTGGCCATGGCCGAGCCGCGCTACCTCCGGGCTCCGCTGGAGCCCGGATCCGGCAGGGACGACAGGGCGTTGCGTGCCGCTTCCGTTCCCCACCGGGCCCGCGCGCAACTGGACCGGAACGGGTCCGGCTTGCGCCATGAGATGTTCTGGTCGTTGGGTTTCTCCATCAAGGCCGGACTCTTTGCCCGGTTGGGCGGATTTGACGAGGGGTTCACCGGGTACGGGGCCGAGGACACCGACTTCGCCTTCAGGGCGCGGTCCGCCGGGGTGCCGATGTGCTTTGTCCCCGAGGCCCTGTTCCACCAGCACCACGGGGTACACAAGCCTCCGCTGAACCATTTCGAAGCGATCATCGCCAATGCCCGGCGGTTCCATGCCCGCTGGGGCACCTGGCCGATGGAAGGCTGGTTGGGGGCGTTTGCCGGACTGGGCTTGCTGGACTGGGATCCTGCCGGCTGCCGGCTTGAGGTGCTGCGGTCCCCGGAGGCCAAGGAAATCGCCGCGGCACGCAGCACCGACCCCTATTGAGCCCAGGCTCATGAGCGGGCGCCTTGGATGCATGTGGCCAGCAGGGCGTTGATTCCGGCCGTGAAGCCCTCCCGGGTGCCAAACAGGCAGGCAGCCAGCGCCCCGGGCGCCGAACCGGCGGTCCGTTGCAGCAGCGCCGGCCAATCGGCCGCAGCCGCCCAGGATTCGAGCATCGGGATTCCCGCGGCGCGTTCCAAGGCACGGGCAAAATGCAGTTGTTCGCCATGCGGGCGTTCCTCCGGGACCAACAGCACCGGCCGGTTGCAGGCTGCCGCGGCGGCCACCGCGTTGTGCCCCGCGGAGCTGACCAGGACATCGGCGCCGCGCATGGTCCTGGCCGGATCCGCCAAGACCCCCAGCAACGTGAGGTTCTCCGGCAACGGGGTCCCGTCCCGCTCCACGGCACCGGCGACCTCCCACGTCCAGTTCCGCGAGCCGGCGGCCGCCGCCGCCAAGTGCCGCAAGGGAATGGCGGAAGCCAGGGACGTCTGCACCACCACCCGTCGCCGGCTTCCCGGGGGGCGGGGGGTCCCGGGTGCGGCCGCCACGGCCGCGTGGAGGGTTCCGGGCACCGGCAGGTAGTGGCTCTTGCCGCGGTAGGCCGCCAGGTGGGCAGGGTCCTCGAGCGCTTCGGGAAAATACCCAAAGAGGCCATCGCTGATCGCATAGGCCAACCGGTGGGCGGGGTCCTGCCGGTCCCCGGGCATCCGACGGAACGCGACCGGATAGCCGCTGAGCCGGGCAAAGAGTGCCACTTCCACCGAGACATCGACCATGACCACGTCCGGGGCGAACCGGGCCCAGGCGTGGTTCAGCGCGGTGAAGCGCCGTTGGATGCCCTGGCCGACGGGGGCATAGTGCAGGTGGTCCCCGGGCCGCATTTTTCCCGGATTCTGCGCGGGTCCGGCATCGGGCGGAAGTGCCACATAATCCCGCACCGCGGGCACGAGGTCGTGCCGAAGGGCACCGGTGCTGGCCACTTGCAGTTCGATGCCTTCCAGCTGCGCCAGCCTTTGGGCATGGCGCAGGTGGCCGGTGCCGAAATGGTGGGCATAGTAGGCCACTTTCCAGCTCACGAATGCCTTTCCTGCGGGCCGGGGCGTACCGCGGACACCGCGGCCAAGCGATTCTCGTAGGCCTCGATCATTGATTCCAGTGAGTATGCGCGGGCACTGTTGCGCACCTGGGCCCGGTCCAGGTCCCTGGCCTGGATGATGGCCCGGGCCAATGCGGCGGCGTCCCGGCTGTGGGCAACGACACCGGCGTCCCCATTGATGATTTCGGCCATGGCGCCCCCGGGAAGTGCGGCGACGGGGGTGCCGCAGGCGATCGCCTCAAGGGTCGTCAACCCGAAGGGCTCCTCCCACAGGGGTGAGGAAATGAAGACCTGCGCGGAGGAAATCATCCTCCCCAGCTCGTGTTGCCCCACGTGGCCGCGGTACGTGACGTCGCGGTCCAGTTCCGGCTCGATGAGGGCCCGGAAATACTCGGCGTCCTGGATGGGGCCGGCGATCTGCAGTTTTGTGTGGGTGGCCCGGGCGGCGGCAATCGCCAGGTGGGTTCCTTTTTCCGGCGTGATGCGACCGGTCCACGCGGCGGTGCCGGGGACCGGTTCCACGCCGGTGCCCCAGTTCTCCAGGGCGATGCCATTGTGGACCACCTCGATGTCCGGCAGCCAGCGACGCCACTCGAGGGCGTTGGCGTGGGAGACGGTCACGTGGCGGTGCAGCGGATCCGGTTCCCAAGCCGGGGCGCCAAAGATGTCCGCCAGTCGCGGCAGGACCGGTGTATGCAGCACGTGCAGGGTCGGAATCCCCACCAGTTCGCGGTGGGGGACCGGACTGAGGGAATTGTTCAGCACGGCGTCGTATGACCCGGCGCGGATCGAGGTCGCTGCCCGTGACATGGCACCGTCCAGGGCCTCGTGCTGGCGGTTGCGTCCATCGGAATCCGGATACCCGGCCACGGCGTAGGACTGCGGCAACACTGGTTCCACACGGCATGGTGCCACGCTGCCTTCCTTGGCAAAAAGCGTGACGTGGTGGCCCCGGGCTGCCAGCCCGGCAGCCAGATGGGCGGTGTGCGACTCCATGCCGCCGGCAAAGGGCGGGGCGATCGGGTGGTGCAGGTGCGCCAGGACGGCGATCCGGAGTCGACCGCCGGCGGGGTGGGATTCGAGTATCACGTGCGCATCCGCATCGGCAGCTGACTCCTTCACTTGGTGCTGGCATTCAGGAACAGGCAAGCCCGCTTGCCTGTTCCCGTGGTATGGATTCAGGATATGGCCGTAAATCGGATCGGGATAGCTTTTTGCAAGCAGCCGGAAAACGACCGGGCTTGCCGGCGTGCCCCACAGCGGCTCGCGCCACGCTCGGGCTCTTGCTGGAACCATGAATGCTTGCACCGGCGTCCGGTTCGCTTGCCCGTCCGATTCCACGGTGCATGGAACGCTTCCCGCCGGGACACGCAACCCTGGCGAACCGAACGGCCGTCGGCCGGATGCTGGGTTATGGCCGTGACGGCATGGACTCCGGGCGGCCGGCGCATCCAGGCCCAAGGGCGGAATGCTCCGCCGGCGCCGCCTGGGGCCCGCTCGTCCCCGGGTGGGATCCCCGGTGCAGCGAGCTCGCCGTCATGGCGCTGGACGAGCGGCAGTACGGCTTCGATGACGGGCCCTGCCTGACCGCGCTGTGCCGGCAGCGCGTGGTCTTCATTCCGGACCTTCACACATCGAGGCAATGGGGGCGCTGGGCCGGGGAAATCGCCTCCAGCGGCGTGCATTCCATTCTGGCGGTCCCCGTGGAAGCCGGCAGCGGCACCCGGGCGGCACTCAACTGCTACGCCCGCGACCCATGGAACCATGGACGAGGAATTCGTCACGGCGGTGGAGGCCTTGACCGGACCGATCTCGCGCATCCTGCGCCAGGCCCTGGGTTTCCCCCTGCCGGCGCTTGCCGGTTCGGACCTGGGCATCGAACTGCCGGCGCGCGGACTGGTCGACGGCGCGGTCGCAGTGATCATGGTCCAAGACAAGTGCAGCCGTGCCGAGGCCTTCGCGCAATGAAGAGTGGCCGTGCCAGGCGGCCCGGACTTCGATCCAGGCGTTGCGAAGAGACTCCAAGACCTGGTCTTGGGGAGTGTGGACCTCGAGGACTTCCTCACCGAGCTTTCCCGATTCTCGGCGGCACTGGCCGCGGGGGAGACCCTGCCGCAGCTGGCCTGCACCGTGACGCTGAAGCAGCGGCGCCGTGCCATGCTGCACGCCGGGGGCCTCAGCCGCCCGGACCCTGGCCCAGTTGCAGTCCGGCCCGGGCGAAGGCCCCGTTTCGGCCGCACTTGAGGGCACCCGGGGAGTTCTGCTTAATAAGGCCGCGGAGGATTCCCGCTGTCCGGCATGCGCCGCCGCGCTGCTGGACGAGGGGGTGAGTAGAGTCCTGGCGGTTCCGCTCGTGCTGGAAGAGGGAGCCGTGGCGGTCCTTGGCCTCTATTCCGCGGACCCGAAAGCATTCACCGGGATCGTGGTCCGAGGAGCCGAACGCAACGGGCACCATGCCCGGAAGGCGTTGCTGCTTGCCCGGCGGATCACTTCCAAGGCTCAAGTCGCGCAAGACCTGGAAGCGGCCATGGAGTCGCGCACCGCCATCGACCCGGCGGTGGGCATCATCATGGGGCAGCAGCGCTGCTCGCAGGATGAGGCGTTCACGTTCCTCTCGCGGGCGGCATCCAACCGAAACCAGAAACCGCGGACCGTGGCCGCCGGGCTCGAGGAGAACCTGAACGGTACCGGAGCCAAGACCCACTTCGAGACGTAGCCTGCGCCGGCGTCCTACCCGCCGGGAGTGTAGCCCTGCTGCAGGACGGAATACGGCACCGAAGGCGGCCGGGTGGTGCGCACGCCGTGGAATTCCTCGCAGCTGCCGCACCAGCATTCAACGTCCCATGCCGCGGGTGTTGAGCCTGTGGCCGGCACGGGGGTCACCCGTTCGTAGACCAGGTAGTCGCTGCTGTGGCACGTTTCGCAGATGACGGCCGGCGGGTTTTCCGGCACGGCGGGTGCCGCAAGGATGTTTGCAGGATTTGCGGCGGCCTTGTGGCAAGCTTTTTGGGGAGGCGCAATGCGCGGAGGGGAAATCAGGGGTTCGATCCTTCGTGGAGCACGGAATCAGAACGTGTTTCCCGGAGGCTGGAGAAGTCACGTGCGGCCGGCCGAATGATTCACAGACCGTTGCACCGTTGATTATGGACATGACGTTGCGCCAGGCACAAGCGTCTTGGCACGTTGCTTCACCTTTGGTTGCCGATGCCGGTGACGGCTCCGCGTCCGGTGCCGCCAGCGGCTGGCTGCCTTCGTCGGCAACGCGCCGGTCCGTGGCCGGAACCTGCGCATCGTGTCCACAGGGTTTGCGCGGAGCTCGGGCGGAAAGGCCAGCTGGACCCGGAGGGGGCGTCAGGTGCCCATGGACCATGCCTCCGCACCGTCACCATGCAGCAAAATTCGGTGCGGCATCGCCGGTGGTGTGGTGGTGCGAAATCCCTGGTACTCCTCGCACTGGCCGCACCAGCATTCAACATCCCATTGCGGGGGGTTCGTGCCTTGCCGTGGCACCGGCTTCACCTCTTCATAGACCAGGTACTGGTCGCTATGGCATCGTCCGCAGATCGCCGGGGACTCCCGGTTTACCCTTGCCGCGACGGGGATGTCAGCGGTTGGTTCGCTGCGTCCCGTCGCCGGATCCATTTCATGTGGGGTTTTCATGAGCCCGATCCTCGAAGTTCCGAAAATGTTGCAACGGAGAGAGCGTTTCCCGGGTCTGGGGAAACCACGTGCGGCCGGCGCAAACACCGCCGACCCATCGATAGCATGATTATGCACACCGCGCTTCCGGCTAGGCAAGGGTTTCAACACGCGCGGGCGCGGGGTCGTCGTGGAGGGGAACAAGGCAGAGCATTCTTCCCTGCGGCTGCGCCCGTTCGCGTCGGGAGCCCCGCAATTCCGCGACCGTTCGGGACGCCGGGCGGGGAGTCAGCGCGGTGCAGCGCTTTGCCCCCGCACCGGGAGGGTAGATACCGCACGGTCGGGCTGCCGCCGGGCATCGGCCGCCTTCCCGTGGTCGAACAGCTCAATCACCCGCGGGTCAACATAGGAATCCCGCGCCACCGCCGGGGTGTTGTGGAGCCAGTCGACAGCTTCCTGGACCGCGGGCGTCACGGCCGCAGGAGAACCTTGCCCCGAGCGGAAGGAACGGGCCAGGGACAGGGCTGCCACCACGGTGCCCTGCCAGGTGCGAAAGTCCTTCCCGTGAATCCGTGGCCCGCAATCCGGCCGGGGTAGGCATTGACCTCCGCGTCGGTGACGGGAAGCCAGTTCTTCCCCCCGTCCGCTGTCCGCCGGGTGGCAGATGGCTGGCCCCGACGCCCGGCGGCACGGCAGCGCGGCAAGGTAGCTGGCCAGCCGTTGGTCCCGGAACGACACGCCCCAGGTTCCCCCGGACTTGCCCGTGAACCTCAAGTACACCTTGTCGCCCGTGCATTTCACGTGGCGCTTGAGCAACGTGGTGGCGCCGAAGGATCCGTTCTCCCGGGCATAGACCGCGCCGCCCACGCGCAAGCCGGCCGGTCCATCAATCGCACCGCCGCCGCCAACGCCCGCAACCGGGGATCGGAGGTTGACTGCAGGTCCAGGGACACGCGACGGCGGATCGCCGGCAGGCGGCGGGCGAAGGCCGGCGACCGGAGAAACATCGCCTCCCCGCGGGCCTCGTGCCAGCGCGGATGGTGGATGTACTGAGTACGGCCGGCGGCCTCCACCCCGGTGGCCAGGATGTGGGCCTCCGGGGAAGCCGAGATCCAGAGGTCGGTCCAGACCGGGGGGATGGCCAGTTTCCGGATGCATTCGAGCGTCCGCGGCGAACCGAGGCGCCGCCCGCCGGCCCCGTGGTGCTGAAACCGCCTCCTGCGGCCCTGCGACGAAAGCCGCCGCTGCCCGGCTCGACGTGTTTGAGGCCATCGTGCATCCAGGCACCCTTTCCGGACCTTGGGCCCGTTGCCTTCTGCGTGGTGCCGGGTTTCTTGCTCTTGGCGGCCGTCTTCCTGGTGCTGCTTGCGGATTCCTTTTTCGTGGCCTTTTTCTTGGCGGTGGCCGCACCTTGGCTCCCCGTGCCGGTTGCCTTCGCGGACCCCGGCTTGCGGGCGATGCTTCGCTTGAGCGCTTCCATCAGTCGACCACCTCCCCGGCGCCTGCCGTTGCCGCCCCGGTGCCCGCCGCCGAGAAGGTTTCCCCGGTGTCCAGCGCGTCGCCCTCGGCGAGCTTCTTCTCGATCAGCGCGCGCAGCTGGACCTGGTAGGCGTCCTCGAAATCACCGGACATGAAATCGGCGCTGTACTGCTTGACGAGAGTCGCGGATATCTTTAGCTCCTGCGCCGAGACCTTGCTGTCCGCCAGGGCCTTGGGAACCTCGACCTCGCGCAGCTCGTCGGCCCACAGCAGCCCCTGTAGCACCAGCATGCCTCCGCGCACCCGCAGGGCATCCAGCCGGGTCTTTTGCCGCAGCGCGAATTTAGCCACCGCGGCCAACTCGGTTTCCTCCAGCGTCCGCTGCAGCAGAACATAGGACTGGGCGGAACGTGAATCGGGCGTGAGGTGGTAGCTGTGCTCGAGCATCAAGGGGTCGATCTGGTCGCTGGGCACAAACTGGACGATCTCGATCTCGCGGCTACTCTCCGCGGGCAGCGCCCGCATCTCCGCGTCGGTCAGCACCACGGTCCGGTCGCCGTCGTCGTAGGCCTTGGCAATGCGTTCGTAAGGGACCTTCTTGCCGCACACCTCGCAGCGACGCTGGTAGCGGATCCGCCTGTCGTCTGCGGCGTGCACCTGGTGCAGCTCCACGTCGCGGTCGGTCGTCGCGCCATGGGCCTTGACCGGCACATTGACCAGCCCGAATGCGATCGATCCGCTCCAAATGGCTCTCATTCCGCCGGCGAAGCACCAGCCGAAGACCCTGGCCCTTACCTGTACGGTGCCGGATGCCTCCCGCGACGGCGAGCCGGAAGGGCATCACCGCCTGGCCGGACCCGAACGCATGGGTGTCCGCCAGCCTCCCACGCTCCGATCAACTTCCCCTCCTTCGGCATACCCCACACTCGGTTCCGCAGACTTGGTGACCGGGTCGGCAAGGTCTTCCGATGCCTGAAGAACCGGAATTTCCAAAAAAAGAAGCCGGCGGCCACGAATTTGCGCCTCTGCCATGATCCTGCTGCCCGGGCTGCGCACGCCGGCACGTGGACTGTGGTCCAAAGCAGGTTTTCCGCTAGCGGGTTCGCCGGAGACAAGGGACACTGCTGGGTAGCAACCCCGCGGCCGGACCCACCCCGAACAGCGCCCGGCACCCAAACGAACATTTCGGGTGGAAATGCAAAAGGCTTGCGGCTTGCACACCGCGTCGTTAAGTTTGGTCATGTCATCCCGCTGGGACAGGGGGCCGAAGCGTGACAAGGAGAGAAACCATGGCAAACGAAAACAACTTCGGAGCTGACGAAAACAGCGGTGGGCCCGGCGAGAAAGCCAAGAACCCCGCGGGCGGGGCCTCGGATGCCGACCAGTTCGGTTCCGAAGGCGAGGCGGCGGCCGGCGTCGTGAGCACCGGCGGCTACGGGGGCAGCAGGGCCTCGGGCGGATCGCAGGACACCCAGTACGACCCCGAGAGGGAATCGGGCATGGAGGTCGAATCGGAAGCGGAGGGCGGCCAGGATCCCGAAGGCTCCGAATCCGGGCGGTTGGGTGCCGCGGACCAGAGCGCGTTCGGCGGCGACACGGGCATTGGCGGCTTCGACAATGGCCAGGCAGAAGAATCGTCGGAATCGCGTGGTGACACGGATTCCGGTGAGACCGGCGAGCCGGGCGACGACGGCATCGCGGGCGACGCCGATCGCGAAGAGGGCTGAATCGGGCCCTCGGCTCCCGCGCCAGGGCGGAGGCAGCGCACCCGCGGCATGACGGGCCGCGGGCAGGCCGCTGAACCTGCGGGAGCCTGCCGGTCGTCCATGCCGGGAACCAGGCGCTGCCGCCCACCGTCTCGTGGCGTCCCGCCACACGCAAGACCGCACCCATTGCTGCCTGCTGCGGCGCCACTGGTCTCTTGATGGACGGCGAAGCACCCATCGTGTCCCTGTGGGGCAACCATTGATGGGCCAGGCGACCAAGGTGTTCCCCCGTGGGCGGGAACCTGCCTGGGGCGGTACCGCCCGGATCGCCGGCGGCCAGGACCTGCAAAGCCACCGGCCCGGGCCATGGACGGGTGCAAATCCGGGAGTGCCGGTCGCAAAACCATGTACCGACGCCGAAGCCCGGTGCTAGCCTGAGCGCAACGACGAAGGGCAGTCTGATTCCCCATGCAGTGGCGTACTCCGGACAGCACCGTGGCACTGCTGCGCGAAGGGTATGCCTTCATCGCGGCCCGGTGCGAGAAAATGGACACCGACGTGTTCACCACCCGCATTGCGCTGCGCAGGGTCACCTGCATGCGCGGGGCGGAAGCCGCACGACTTTTCTACGAGGGGGAGCGCTTCAGCCGGGCCAACGCCATGCCGGCCTCCGTGCAGCACCTGTTGCAGGACGCCGGGAGCGTGCAGACCCTTGAAGGCGCGGCACACCGCCAACGCAAGGAAATGTTTCTGGACCTGCTCGGCCCCTCGGACCTGGCACGGTTGCGCAGCATCTTCAGGCGGTGCTGGATGGAAGAACTGGCCCAAAGCGGCCAGGAAATGGTGCTGCAGGATGCTGCCGCGCGCATCCTGACCCGCACCGCCTGCCAATGGGCCGGCTTGGAGCTGGGATCCGCAGCGTTGCGGCGACGAACCCGCGAGCTTACAGCCATGATCAACCGCGCCGGGTCCTTCGGGCCGGCCAACTGGAACGCCCGGAGGTTGCGCCGGAACAGCGAGCGCTGGGCAGCAGCGGAGATCCAGGCGGCGCGGAGCGCCGAAGGCGGGTCCGGGGACGTCGTGCAGCGACTGGCACGGCACCTCGATACGGCAGGAAGACCCTTGGAAACGCAAGTGGCAGCCGTGGAATTGCTCAACCTCCTGCGCCCCGTGGTCGCGATCGGCCGGTACCTCGTGTTCTCCGCGGTGGCGCTCGAGGAAAATCCGTCCTGGCGTCGGCGCATCGCCTCCGGCCAGGACGGCACCGTTGAGGCCTTTGCCCAGGAGGTGCGCCGCCGCTACCCCTTTTTCCCGTTTGTCGGAGGCACGGTGGAACGGGCCTTCACCTTCGCAGACCACCAATTCACCCCCGGAGAGTGGGTGCTCCTTGACCTCTACGGGACCAACCACGACCGGCGCCTGTGGCCCGACCCGGCCGCATTCGACCCCGGGCGGTTCATGGGTCGGCAGCCGGGTCCCAACGAGTTGGTTCCCCAGGGCGCGGGCAACGTTGCCGAAGGACACCGTTGCCCGGGGGAGGAAGCGACATTGGGGATCTTGGCCGAGGCAATCGGCCTGTTGGCCGCACAGGATTCCTGGAAGGTGCCGGTCCAGGACCTGAGCATTTCCCTGCACAAGGCGCCCGCGGACCCGCACAGCGGATTCATCATGTTCAGGGAACCGCCATCCACCCATGCCAAAGGAGCACCGCAATGAAAACCCTCAAGCCATTCAAGGCCGTGGAACTGCTGGAACGGCTGGAATCCCTGGATGCGATGGTCGCCCCGGTGCAGCGCGTGGTGCGCCGTGTGCTGGGGACTTCCGACGCCGCAGACCTGCTCCACGGTGTTCCGCTCGGCCACCCGGCCCACCCCTTTCTCGTCCAGTTGCCCACCGGTGCCTTGGGCGCGGCGGTACTGCTCGATGCGGTGCCCGGAGCCGAACGGGCGGCACGGACGTTGCTCGCCGCGGGCCTGCTCGCAATGCCGCCTGCCATCGCCACGGGGCTGGCGGACTGGGCCGAGGGACACCCGCAGCACTTGCGTGTGGGGCTGGTCCATGCGGGGGGCAACGTCGTGGCGGCCGGATGCTTCGCCTATTCGCTGACGGCACGGATCAGCGGTCGCAGCGGGGGCAGGGTCTCTGCCCTGGCCGGACTCGCGGTGCTGGGCGCTGCCGGTTTCCTGGGCGGGCATCTGTCGTTCAGGCTCGCGTCCGGCGCCAACCACGTTGAGGCCGTGCCACACCTGGTCCCAGCCGGATGGTCCCATCTTGGGCTGCTGCAGGAGATCCCCGAGCGGCAGTTGCACCGGCGGATGCTGGGACGGGTGCCGTTGCTGCTCTGGCGCGAGGGCGACGAAATCTCGGCGATCTCCAACGAGTGCCCGCACCTGTCGGGCCCGCTGCACGAGGGCACGGTGACAGGGACGGAAGCCGATACCTGCGTGAGGTGCCCGTGGCACGGAAGCGAATTTTCGCTGTCCACCGGGCAGGTCGTCCGCGGCCCCGCCACGGCGCCCGCCGCGTCCTTCGCGGTCTGGGTCAAGGATGAGCGCGTGCAGGTGTATTTGCCAGGTGCGGGCTAGGACCTGTCCGGCAGCCGCATGGGCACAGGTACGCGCCGGGGCCCACAGGCCGGAAGCTTCCCGCAGGAACCAGGGCACCAACGTCGTCGCACGGCGCGGCAGGGGCAGACGGTGGCGGTGGGCCTGGCCAGGGCCGGCGGCGTGGCGATCCCAAGTGTTTGACGGCACGGTCCCTCCCCGAAAACGGCAGCCCCGCCCCAAGCACGAAGAAGCTTGCACTGACCTGTGTGGGGAGGCCCTCGCCGGCAGAAAACGACATGCATCGCCAAAACCGCAGTCGGTGCGGACCGTTCCCGGGCGGCCAGTGCGGCGGTGAGCCGGGCGGCAGCGCGGACTGGCTGTCCCGGAACCCGGCACCCGCGGTTCGCGGACCCAGGGCATCGACCCCGACGACCACTCCGCAGGGGCCCTGACCGATCCCTCCAGGGCCGTGCGCAGCTCCAGGCGGGGGCACGGCCAGGCAGCTCTCCGCGAACCAACGGCCGTGAAAACGACGGATGAGACCGCAGGTCAAACCATGGACAGTGGCACCGGGAGCCGCTAGCGTGAATTGAACGGTTTCGGGCCGCCGGCGGCCCGAGCGAAACCATCGAAGGGGTTCACCATGGCAGCAAAGAACACCGTCCGGCCTCGCTTCACGGTTCCGGGCCTCTCCCTGCAGGACGGACAAAAGATCGCCGAGGTCCTGCAAACGAGGCTGCACTCGCTCAACGACCTGCAGCTCACCTTGAAGCATGCACACTGGAACGTGGTCGGCCGCGACTTCATTGGCGTACACCAGATGCTGGATCCGCAGATTTTGCTGGTGCGGGCCATGATCGATGAAATCGCCGAACGCATTGCCACGCTGGGCATGTCGCCGAACGGGCTGCCCGGCGCGTTGGTCAAGGAGCGGGACTGGGACGACTATTCCATCGGCCGGGCCCAGACTGCGGAGCACCTGGCTGCCCTGGATCTCGTCTACAACGGGGTGATTTCCAGCCACCGGCAGGCCATCGAAAAAACCGGAAAGCTCGATCCGGTCACCGAGGACATGCTCATCACCCAATGCGCGCAGCTCGAACTCTTCCAATGGTTCATGCGCGCCCACTTGGAATACCCAAGCGGCGTGCTTGAACATGCCGGAGCCGAGACCGAAAAGACTGCAGCAAAGAAAACAAAGTAGCTGCGCCGCGGCTCGGCTGCCGCTGCGCCCAATGAATGGGTAGAGGAGAAATCATGGGTTTCATCGGATGGATCATTCTTGGATTGATCGTCGGGGCCATCGTCAAGATGGTTCTTCCCGGAAGAGTCGGGGGCGGCTGGGTCACCAGCCTGATCCTCGGCGTGGTCGGTGCCGTCGTGGGCGGTTGGATCGGCGACGCGCTCTTCAACGACGGCGAGATGAGCTTCTGGAGCCTCGGCTCCTGGTTGCTGGCCATTCTTGGCGGGCTCATTGTGGCCGGTGTCTACGGAGCCATTACCGGACGCAACAAGGCTGCCACCTGATTTGCGGTCATTCTGTGCGTTGTGCGCCTGTGGCCCCGGTCTTCGGACCGGGGCCACAGACATGGTCGGGTCCCGCCACGCGGCCATGCTCCGGTCGCGAAGAGCCCGTCGACCTTCGAATTCGGAAGTGGGACGCGGCACATGCCCGCCAGTTTTCAGACAATGCTGCGCGTAAGCGCCTCCTCGGGCAAATGACGACCGAGGTTGCCCGGTCCGTGGCGTTGTGCCGACACCCGTCTCGGGGGCCCCTCGAATCCCTCGCCGACCGAATCGCCGGTGAAACTCTTGGGCACGGCCGCGGGTGACGTCGTTTCCGCGCCGAGACCAGCGCCCTGGGCGGGGGCGCCTCGAAGGGGGTTTGCGAGCCGGCGCACGGGGCCCGGACGCCCTCCTGCCGCGGGGCGGTCTTTACCACGTTCAGCTCGGCTTGTTGCGGAAGAAGCAGCAGGCAGATGCCAGCGTGGGGGCGCCGCGTTCCGGAACGGCACAGGTGTTGGACTCGTCTCGGCAGCAACGGTTACCGGCTTTCCCGGCCCGACGTTCCGCGGGTCTGGCAGCGATCGGGAGCGGGACGGGTCCGGTGCAGCAACAGCTGCGAGGCCACCAACGCCGGTGGTGCCGAACGAGACTATGCTTGGTCGCATGACTGCTTCGTGGGATTCCTCACGTCAGGCCTTTGCCGACGCCACGCAGTGGTTCGTGCAAACGTCCGCCCTGGTGCGTGGACGCCGGGACCAGCCTGGCTTGGGCGAATGGGATGTCCGCGCGCTCGTCGGCCACACGAGCCGCGCGCTGCTGACGGTTGAGACATACCTGGCCCGCCCGGCCCAGGCCGTCGACGTGGCTTCCGCCGCAGAATACTTCCAGGCGACCTAGGCCGAAGCCGCCGGCCCAGACGTCGCAACGCGCGGACGCAATGCGGGGACCGCACTTGGCGCCGACCCCCAGGGCACGGTGGAGGAGATCGCCGCACGCGTCCTCAAACTGGTCGATGCCCAGGAAGGCACCGAGCTAATCACAACGATCGCAGGTGGAATGAGGCTCCATGACTACCTGCCCAGCCGCACTTTCGAGTTGGCCGTGCACACGGCTGATCTCCGCACGGCACTCGGATTGCCCGTCGAGATTCCCGACACTGCTGCAACGCAGGCACTCAGGATTGTCTCCGAACTCGCCGTGGCCGGGGGCCTGGCAGGGCCGATCCTTCTCGCCGCCACCGGCCGTTGCCACCTGCCGGCGGCCTTCACGGTGCTTTGAGACACAGGGTGCCCGTGCCCATTCACTTCAGGCGGCGTTCCAGAAGGATGCGGGCGGCTGAACGGCTGGGAGGCCCAGCAAGCCCTCCTGCTTGGGCAAGGTGCCCTTGACGTTGGCATGGAGAAGCAAGCGACCGGCCTCGGCCCGGTCTTGACGACATTTGGGGTCCTGCCATGCTGGTTCTGCCCGACCCCGGATTCGTTCGCGGGCCTCGGCACCCTGGCGCGAGCGATTGTGGGCAGGTCCGTGGCGGTCGGTTCTGGTCACCTGGAGGCCCCGCGCCAGCATGCAGACAGCCAGGACCAGGTGCAGCCAGTTGCCGGCGGCTTTCTTCCTGCAGGCCGGGCTCGACCGTCGGGGAGCGGGCCGTCGGTCCTCGAGCTGCCGCCGCTCGCTGAAGGCACGGTTTCGGGAACGGGTCTGCAAACCCCCGTGAAACGCGCCCCGGGCTCGCAGGGAATTGTTCCTGGAGACCGGCAAGGCCCCCGCGGGACAGCCGCCTCACAGCCGGCTGTCCGCGGTCCCCGGGCCGCGGCGTGGGCATGCAGAAGCCTTGGCGGCACGGCGCCGGGACAGTAGCGTGGGTTCCACGCATGCAGAATGCGTGGAACCCGTACCGCACGAAGAAACGAGGAAGCACGACTTGTCAACGACACCACGCAAGGAAGAACTCGTTCAGGCCGGGCAGACCCCCCAGGGTGCCCGGGACGCATCCGGCGGCAAAGCGACCGCCGATGGCACCGTCGATCCATTCCAGGACCCCGAGATGCTGGCCGCTCGGCTGCCAGATGGCGAGGCCCTGGTTCCCGGGGCCGCAGATGGCTCCGGTTCCGACGGGTCCGACACGGACCGGTTCGCAGCGGATCGGCCCGCCGGCAGCCCGGGATCCAATTCCGCCGACGAGGACGCGGACCGATTCGACGCTGGATAGTCCGATGCCCACCGTACCGGGAGGAAAAATCGTGGTCGGGCTCATCGCCGATCCCGGCCTGCCGCTGTCGTTGGCCCTGGGACTGAAGACATCCATTCCCGCAACCCTGGAACGCGAACTCGACTCCGGCATGCCCTGGGAAGTGGAAGTCAAGGAATTCTCCCTGCCACTGGACGACCAAGGGGAAGTGGAGCTCAATGCCCATTCGGGCCGGCTGCGCGAACTGAACGGATGGGACTACCTGGTCTACCTGACCGACCTGCCCAAGTTCGAGAACGGGGAACCCTTGGCCACCGGCCTCAACGCCGGATACGGCTCCGCGGTCGTCGTCCTGCCGGCACTGGGATTTGTCCGCAGCAACCGCCTTCGCCGCGCCGTGGTGCAGGCGCTGGCCTCCCTGCACGGGGTCAAGGATCCGTATCTTGATGCTGATGGCCGGCTGGATCCCCAGGCGGACCCGTTCTCCGTCGAACGCCGGATCGAGCCCGCCGACGCGGGCGAGGATGCCTTTCAGACCAACAAGGGGTTGCGGGGCCGACTCCTGCTGCTGGTGGGCATGGTGCGCAGCAACCAGCCGTGGCGGCTGGTGCCGCGGCTGTCGTCGGCCATGGCCGCGGCGCTGGCCACCGGCGCATTCGGCGTTTTCTACACCAGCATCTGGAGCATGGCGGACTACCTGCCGCCCCAACGCCTGGCCACCATCAGCGTGCTTTCGATATTGGTCATGGGCAGTTGGCTCGTGTTGCACAACGGGCTGTGGGAGACCCCTGTCGGGGCCCGCCACACCGAAAAACGCGTGGTGTACAACGTGGCGACGCTGGCAACCATCTTCCTGGCCATCCTGTTGATGTATCTGGCCCTTTTTGCCATCATCCTTGTCGGGGCCCTGGTCATCATCGACGCCCGTTTCCTGGCCATCGAACTGGGCCACGACGTCGGTTTCGGGGAGTATGTGAACCTGTCCTGGCTGGCGTCGTCGCTGGGCACCATTGCCGGTGCCGTCGGGTCGAGTCTCGACGATGAGCAATCCGTACGCAAGGCGACATTCAGTCGCCGGGAATATGACCGGCGGCAAATAACCCTGGACGAGGACACGGAACATGAGGCTGCCAGGGATGACTAGCCCAGGGGACCGCCGGGGCGGCACGGTTCCGGCAGCGGGACGGCGAACCGCCCGCAACGTTCCCGCCCGGAGCCTGACTGGACTTGGAGCAAGCGAAGCGCACACACAAGCGAAACACACAAGTGAAACACAAGGGAGAACAACCATGAAACTGCTAGCCAAGGTACTCGGAACGGCGGTCTCGATCGCGGCCGGACTTCTCGGAGCCAAACTCATCGGCAGCATCTGGAAGGGTGCCACCGGAGAAAATCCGCCCACGCCGGCCAATCCGGAGGTCCAGCAACGGGCAACCCTGGGCAAGGCCCTGGCGTTCGCGGCAATCTCGGGCGCCAGCGCTGCCATCATCCAGGCCATGACCAAGCGCTGGACCGGGAAGCTGTCCCACAAAGGGTAGCGCGCCGCCTGCAACCACCGGCAGGCGACGCTGCACCGGAACCACACCAGAGAAAGGAAACACACCATGGGACACCAAGGAAACCAAGGCCGCGGCGGACCGGGACAGGAACCGCCGCCGCCGAAGAACAACAAGGCGGCCGAAAAATCCGCCCGTCCGGACACCGACGATGTGCCGTCGACGGAGGAAGAAATCAAGCCGGGCCTGAACCAGGACACCTCCCCGGGTGCTCCCTTCTCGTCCGAGCCGCGGGACGAGGCAGCCGGGTCGGCAGGGCGCCAGTAGGCACCGCCCGCCGTTGCGCCAAGGCCGCCCCGGTGCTCGATGCGGATTCGTTGCCAAGGGCCCGTGGTGTGTCGTAGCGTAAAAAACACGACCCGAATCGTCCATGCCAAGGCAACTGGAGGAACGCACATGCAAGACCCCAGCATCCCGGATTCCGACGACCAGCTGTCGCTGGACAATCCGGTCAAGCGCCACCCGAAGATATCCCCGCCGAAACAGGACCAGCCCGAGCCGGGCCTCGACGCGAAGCTCGAGCCCCGGGCAGACCACGGCGAGGAGTCCTACGTCGGCACCGGAAGGCTCAAGGGCCGCAAGGCACTGGTCACCGGCGGGGACTCGGGCATCGGCGCCGCCGTGGCCATTGCCTTCGCCCGGGAAGGCGCGGACGTGGCCATCGCCTACCTGCCCGCGGAGGAAGAAGACGCACGCAAGGTCATCTCGGTGATCGAGGCCGAAGGCCGGGTGGGCATCGGCCTGCCCGGAGACCTGCTGGGCGCGGGGTACCGCAATTCGCTGGTCGACCAGGCAGCGGAGAAACTGGGCGGACTGGATATCCTGGTGAACAATGCCGGGAAGCAGATTGCCGTCGACAAGCTCGAGGACCTGGACGACGAACAGGTCATGCAGACGTTCCAGGTCAATATCCTGGCGATGTTTTCCTTGACCCGTGCGGCCCTGAGGCATTTTCCGGACGGGGCCAGCGTCATCAACACGACCTCGGTCCAGGCCTACGATCCCTCACCCACTCTCCTGGACTACGCCTCGACCAAGGCGGCGATCAATGCCTTCACCAAGGGGCTGGCCGTGCAGCTGGCACCGCGTGGCATCCGCGTCAACGCCGTGGCTCCGGGACCGATCTGGACCCCGCTGCAGGTGTCGGACGGCCAGCCAAAGGACAAGCTGCCCAAGTTCGGGCACAACGTGCCGCTGGGACGTGCCGGACAGCCGGTCGAGCTGGCCCCTGCCTATGTCTTTTTGGCTTCGGCCGAATCCAGCTACGTCGTGGGGGAAACCCTGAATGTCAACGGCGGCAAGTCGACTCCCTGAGGAGCCTTCACACCCAGCGGCCCGGCGCCACCCGGGAGCCAAGAAAAGATCGGAGAGGACCCGATGGGCGAGAAATCCATCCCCGAGAAGAACCAGAAAATGGGCAAAGGGGGAAACGAGGAGGAAGACCAGGCCAAGGGCCCCGACGCATCCTCCACCTCCAACCCAGACCCCGTGGAGCAGAAAATCACCGGCCTGGAACCGGGCGGAGGCGTTCCTCCCGGGGAAACGCCCCCGGGCGAAGGATCCATGAGCCATGACCAGGGGCACGACGAGTAACCTGGACCTGGCTCCGAGCCGGAGTTCCACATTGCTGGCGCCGCGTGGAGCCGCGCCATGGCCGGCGGCCTTTGCCCGTCCGGCACGCTGTATGGCTTGCGGACCCGCCGGGCTTCTCCCGGTGTCCGTCGGACCACGGTTCCGCGTACGGCCGGAAGGCGAAAAGCGGTCCGGTGCCGGGGCGGTATGCCTCTGCCACGGGGTCCAGGGGACTTTGATACCTGGCCCCCGGCGTCCACCTGCGCCGGGTGCACTCCCGGTGTCCGCGGGGGGAGAAGCGCCGCAGGTCCCTCCCGGTGCCACGTCTCCTCCACGTCAATGGACGGCAGCGGCCGGCGGGGTGGACCGGCGCGGCCGGTGTGGTGCACCTGCCGTTGTGCCGTCGCTGGCCTTTTCGACCACGCTGTCCGACTGGTTGTTGGCCCCAGCGGGCTTCTCCGGGGGGACAGGGCTGTTGGGCATCCCGTCCCACGATTGTGAGGTTCCGCGTGGATCGCGGGGATTTGCAGCGTGCCGGGGCCCGGCACGCTGGTATGGACATGTGGTCATCCGGGTTCGGGCTCTTCGGGGGAACCGTCCGATGGCGCGTGATCCTTGGCGAAGAAAGAGATCTTGCCATTGGGTTCGAGCACCGCAAGGTCGATGTCCGAGAGATTCCGGAATCCCTGTCCACGCGCAGCGGACATCAGATCGTTCGAGCCCATCCGTTCGGCACGCAACGCCTTGGTGTCCGGGCGGCCTTCGTGCAAGATGACCACGGGAGCCCCGTGGACCAGTCGACTGAGGTTGGGCCAGCGTGCATTTGCCCAACCCAACAGCACCGTCAGCAACGCCATGGTGCCAACGGCCATCAGCCCCCCTGCCACGGAATGGTCTTCTTGGGTGATGCCCTGCTGGACGAGGTCGCCCATGGTGATGAACAGCAATAGTTCGAACGAACTCAGTTCACCCAGCGTTGATCGTCCCACGGCCCGGGTAATGAGCCAGAGCACCAGGAATGTCACTGCAGCGCGAAGTACGATTTCCATTAGAACACCTTCCAAAGCCTCAGTTTCGTGGATGCCACCAGATCGCCGTCGATGTAGACCTGGACATTCCCGTGGGCCCGCAGGTCGCTGTCTTCACTGACCGTGCCGTCGATGTCCAGGCGGAAAGTCTTTTCATCGGATGCGTCGTAATCGAGCACGAGCAGGTGTCCGTCGCTGCTTTCCCCGTCCGGAGCGGGGGAAATGCCATACGTCGTGAAGGCATCCAGGTAGTCCTGCTCCACTTTGACGGTGATCGGGCCGGAGATCTTCTGCGCCGCGTGCAACGTGACGGTGATCTTCCCGTCCATGCCCGCCCTGCTGGTCCGCGGGGCGGAGACAGTGAGCTCGTAGCCCGGGGAACCGCCCGTGGAGGTGGTGTCCATGCCGAAGACATTGGCGAGGGATGCCAAGACGAACAGCGCCACGAGTGTCAGGATGATGCGACGGCCGATGCGCCCGCCCTTGTCATAGCCGGAATCAACCACATCGAAGAACGTCGAGCCGTCGGATGGATCCGCTGTTTCCGGGGGATCGAAGTCCTTGTCCATGACTCATCCTAACCATGCCTCCACGCCCGAGCGGATCCTTCGGCGGGTGGCTGTTGCCGTCGGCCTGCTCGGAAGTTCATCCGACTGCGGCTTTTCCCGCCGCATGTGCCACGAAGACCTGCGTCCGGAATCGCGAATCCAGGTGGCACCGTGCCGCCCCGATGTCGCGGGGTCTTGGAACAGTGCCGCTCATGGAATCGGGCGGAATTTAATAGCGCAGGGATGGGCAAGCCGGCGTAGGGCAGACGGGACTGTCGATGATCTCTTGACATGTGTAAGTTGAGGCAGACGATTCCGGCTGGTTTTACATAGGGGCAACCACCTATTCGGTGGCCCAATCAACGGGGGTCGGTTTCGGTGTGGTGATCGCCAATTTGTGCATGGTCCTCGAATTGAACCTATCAGCTGACGGCCACTGAAATTGACCAGTGGCGGCATCTTGCGCAATGTCGGACACAGTGGAAAATGGCCTGTGGCGACAGGGCGTTGAGCGGCCGTTCGGGCGCTGTGCTGATGGTCTTCGGCTTCCTGGGCCATCGTGGGGTCCCGAGCTGTCCCAGCCTCCTCGCCAAGTTGCCCTTGGCGCACAAGCGGTCCGTCCCGGCCCATGAATGGGCAGGGCCGGACTGCGTGTGGTTGGGATCCTGGTTTGTTTTCTAGACGGCCGCGGCCTCGAGACGGTGGTCATCCTCGTTGGTGCGCAGGTTGCCGGAGTTGACCATCAGGCCCATCATGTCGAAAACCACGGTCGCCGCAGCCAGCGAGGTGATGTCCGCGTGGTCGTAGGCCGGGGCGACCTCCACCACGTCGGCGCCGACGATGTTGATGCCGTTGAGCCCGCGGAGCAGGCGCAGCAGTTCGCGGGAGTGCAGGCCGCCCATTTCGGGGGTGCCGGTACCCGGGGCGAAGGCCGGGTCCAAGACGTCGATGTCGACCGAGAGGTATACCGGGGTATCGCCCAGGCGCTCGCGCACCTTGGCGATGGCCGCCGGCACTCCAATGTCGTCGATGTCGGTGCTGCGGATGATCTGGAAGCCGAATTCGTGGTCCCGCAGGAAGTCGTCCTGGTCGTAGACCGGGCCGCGGATGCCCACGTGCATCGATTTGTCCTCGATCAGCAGGCCCTCCTCGAAGGCCCGGCGGAACATGGTCCCGTGGGTGATCGGCTCGTCGAAGTAGGTGTCCCAGGTGTCCAGGTGGGCGTCGAAGTGCAGCAGGGCCACCGGTCCGTGGACCTTGTTGACGGCCCGCAGCATCGGCAGGGCTATGGTGTGGTCCCCGCCGACAGCGATGACCCGCTTGTCCTTGGCCATGAGGGGCAGGGCCTGCTCCTCGATCTGTTCCACGGCCTTGGCGATGTCGTACGGCGTGCAGGCCACGTCGCCGGCGTCGACGACCTGGACGGCCTCGACCGGGGTGACATCGAGCTCCACATGGTAGCCCGGGCGCAGCAGGCGGGAGGCCTCGCGGACCGCGGCGGGGCCGAAGCGGGCGCCGGGGCGGAAGGACGTGCCGCCATCGAAGGGAACGCCAAGCACCGCGATGTCGTAGTCCGGGACGGCATCGATCTGCGGGAGTCTGGCGAAGGTGCCCAATCCGGCGAACCGGGGGACCTTGGTGGCTTCGACGGGGCCAATGGGCTGGTGCTTGCTCATACGAGGGTTCCTTCTGCTTTCGTTTCTTTGGTCGTTGCGTTGGTCTTGGTTTTGTTCGTGGTGCTGCCGCCGGAGATGTCCGCCAGCGAGCGGTTGGCGGTCTCCGGGGCCAGGATGAATGTGGCCACGAGTCCGACCAGGGAGATCCCGGCGCCGATCAGCAGGGCGCCAGAGGCGCCGAAGCTGATGATGGCCACCGGCATGAGGTAGGTGCTTGCGGCGGAGCCCACGCGGCTGATCGCGGTGCCGAAGCCGACCGCGGTGGCCCGGATCTCGGTGGGGAACAGTTCGTTGGGGTACACGACCTCCAGGAAGCTGGAGGCCCCGGAGGCCAGGGCGAAGATCGCCAGGGCGGTGAACAGCGTCTTGGGGCCAACCCCGGGGACAAAGGCCGGGGCCGCCAGCGCCACCACGATGATGCCGAAGGTCCACAACAGCAGCTTGCGCCGACCGATGCGCTCGACCAGCCACAGGCCCGGGATGCCGCCGACGACAAAGAGCAGGGAGATCAGCAGGGACCCGCCGTAGAGGTTCGCATCCCCGTCCAGGCCAAAGGAGGCAAGCAGCTCCGGGGCGAAGGTGTAGACCGCGAAGAGCGGGATTACCTGGGCAGTCCAGAAGATGGAGACGAAAAGCGTGCGGCGCCAAAACTTCTTGTTGAAGATGTCGGTGAAGGTTGCCGCGCGCTTGCCGGTGTCTTCGTCCTCACCGAGGGAATCGACGTCGTAGTCGTTGCCGTAGACCTTTTTGATCACGGTGCGGGCCTCGTCGACCCGGCCGCGGGAGAGCAGCCACCGCGGGGACTCCGGGGTGCCCAGGCGGAAGAGCAGGGTGATCACGGCAAAGATCGCGGGGCTGGCAAGCATCCAGCGCCAGGCGTCCGGTCCGAAGCCGCGCATCGCGTAACCGACGGCGAAGGCCGCCGCGGCACCCACGGCCCACACCACGAAGGTGGCCCCGAGCAGGCGGCCGCGGTGCTTGCGGGGGAGGAACTCGGCCAGCAGCGAGGTGGCAATCGGGTAGTCGGCGCCGATGGCCACGCCGAGCAGGAAGCGCCAGATCACCAACTGCCAGATGTCCGTGGAGAAGGCGCTGAGGATGGAGAAGGCGGCCAGGGCGAGCAGGTCCAGGATGTACATGGTGTGGCGGCCGACCTTGTCGGTCACCCAACCGAAGACCCCGCCGCCAAAGAAGATCCCGACCAGGCTGGCTGCGCCGACCATGCCGATTTCCTTGGGGCCGAGGTCCAGGGCCGGGGTCATGGTGATCAGCGCGATCCCGATAATGGACAGCGCGTAGCCGTCGATAAAGGGGCCGCCGGAGGAAAACACGGTCAGCTTCTTGTGGAACCGCGTCAGTGGCGCATCGTCAATGAGGCGAACGGAGGTGCTCATTGCGGGCTCTTTTCTCTCTAGGTGCCCGGGTAATCCGGGCTGGCTTGTGGTGTGTTTCAATCATTCGTGATCGGCGTCACGGCGACAATCGACAAGTGTCAACTTTCGCAGACACGCACTAGACATTTGTATGAGAGTTCACGTTTGATGGACGGGTGCCCGGCGGCAATGCGTTGGACGCCGGAAAGTGGAAGGGGAATGCCCAATGGCCATGACGGTCAAGGAACTGCTGGACGAGCCGCAGCTGGGTCTGCGGCTGCTGGCCGGCGCGGACGGGCTGGGGCATCCGGTCACCTGGTCCCACACCTCGGACCTGCCCCAGCTCTGGGAATGGGTCTCGCCAGGGGTGCTGCTGATGACCAACGGGCTCTCGATCCCCGCCGAGCCCGAGGCACAGGTCCATTTGGCCCGATCACTGGTGGCGGCCGGCGCGGTCGCCTTGGCGGTCGGCGAGAAGATGCATGCCCCGGAGTTCTCCGATCAATTCCTCGCGGCCTGCGATGCACTTCCGCTTCCCTTGGTCTCGGTTCCCTACCCGTTGCCCTTCATGGCCATTTCGCGGTCCATTGCCGAAGCGAGCCTGCTCGAGGAATCACGGCGGATCAAGCAAACCGCCCGCATCTACGACCTGCTGCGCAAGGCGACGACGCCGGGGGAGACCTGGAGCCAGCTGCTGGCGGGGATCGGCAAGGAAATCGGCGCGCGGCTCTACGTGGTGGATGACCGCTGCCAACATCCCTGGCAACCCGGCGACGCAGCCCTGCCCGAGGACGTGTTGGTGCGGGTGCGGAAGGTCACCTCCGAATCCACTGCGGAGACCCGGCACTTTCTGTGGACCGTTGATGGCGGGGAATCCATGTTGATCATGGAAATTCCGACCCATCCGCATGCACTGCTGGTCATCTTGCCCGAAGACCGAAGGCAGCCGGACGGGGTGGTCTTGTTGCACTCGGCCACCGTACTGGGGCTGGGTCTTTCGCGTTCGGCCCTGGCAATGGAAAGCCGCTACCGCTCCGGCGGCGAATTCCTGCTGCAGTCCTTTGAGGGACGCATCGGGGCCGCCGAGGCCGCCCGCCGCCTCGAGGATTTCGGGTTTACGGCCGGCGACCTGCGTCTGCTTTCGATCCCGGCCCAGGCGGAGGTCGGTTTGCCCCAGGTCCACAGCGCGCTGTGGCGCCACGGCATCAACAGCGTCTGCGTGGTGGGCGAGGATAAATTGCATCTGATGGTCTCCGAATATTGCCCGGAGGACCAGCTACTGCATGTCTTTGATCCCTCGCTGCCCATCGGAATGAGTACGCCCGTGGGCATCGAGGCGATCGCGCGCGGGTTGCGCGAATCCCTGTGGGCGCTGGGTCAGGCGACCGCCCGGGGCGTGCGGTGGGTTGGATACTCGGAGGATGCTCCGTGGTTCGGGCTGGGCGGCCATCGCGATGGCGCGGAGCTCGTGCAGCGGCTGCTGGGTCCGGTGATTGAGCATGACCGGCTCAATGGAACGGATTTCATGGCCACGCTGCGCAGTTACCTGGACAACCAGCGTTCGGCCCAGAAGGTCGCCGCGCTGCTTTTTGTCCACCGGCAAACCATCATCTACCGCATCCGCAAGATCAGCGAACTCACCGGCCTTGATATGGCCGAAACCTCGGCGGTCGCCCAGCTGTGGCTGGCGTTCCAGGTGCACGAGGCCATGGGCTCGGGGGAGCGTGTACCGCGCGGGTGAAACTCCGCCGTGTTTCTCTCGCCCAATATCGGTGGCTACCGGGAGCCGTGGGTTTATCCGAAGTTGTCAACGTGTGTGGCACGGGCTGCGGTGTCGATGCGGACCTTGCGCAGCGGGTCGATCGGGTTCGAGGCGAGCACGCCGGCGGTGATCACGATGACCATCACGTTCAGGTGCAATGCCGCATCCGCCCAGCCGTGCCTGCCTACCGATGGTTCTCGGCTGCCGGCGGCGTGATGCCGAATCGGAGGATTGCCAAATGGGCTGCGGATGATCGTGGTTCGGCATGATGAAGGCTCAGCCCGGTATGGCCGGGCCCTGACCCGGGGTGCCGAGTGCCAGCGCCGCGGCGTCGCCCGGGAGCTTGCGCAGCGAATCCACCACGTCCCAGAGGACAACTCCGGCGGTCACCACGATGATGGTGGCGTTGAGCTGGAGGTCTGCGTTGGCCCATCCCGCATCAACGAGTCGCTGCACGAACGCGGGTTCCAGCAGGGACCCGGCCGCGGCCAGCCAGATCACCGGAACGGCAAAGAGCAGGTTCAGTGCCGCGTTTACGAAAACGAACTTCAAGGACCAGCCACCGGCACGGTAGCGCAGGATTTCCAGCACGGCCATCGCCAGCATCGCGGCCAGCAGCACCGGAATCCAGGATTGCCACAATCCCGGGTCCAGGGTCGGAATCGGAGAGCCGTCCGAGGAAGTGAAGGGCGAGCGGAAATGCTGCCACGGCAGGTATGCGGCAACGCCCAGGGCAAGCAGCACCGAGACCACGGTGTCGCCCAAACGTGCCCGGCCGGTCGGGGAATCCGGCAGCATCGAGGGGTCCCACTTGGGGTGCATGACCTTGGACCCGGGGCTGCGCTCGATGATCGCGAAAACGACGGTGACCCAGAAGGCCAGCTGCATCGCCAGCTGCAGCAGTGTCGTCACCGCCGCTGCGGCGACCTGCCCTGCGTCGGCGCCGGTGAGCAGCTTGGCCACGATCACTGCGATCGTGGCGATCGGCAGCACCGTGGCGGCCAGGACCTTGAGCAGGCGGACGTAGGTGGGGAAGTGGTCTGGGCCGATCAGGTGCAGCGGCCTGTTGGAGTAGTCCGCGGCCAGGCGCATCGGGTCCCCGAGCTCGAGCAGCGCCGAACGTTCTGCTTCCTCCGGGGTGGCGCCGGCGTCGAGCTTCGCTTCGCTCAGGTCAGCGATGGCGGCGGCGACTTCGGCCTCGACATCGCTTCGCTGGGAATCGGGGACGGCGCGGGAGACCGCGGTGATGTAGCGGCTGGTGAGGGTGCTCATGGCAACTCCTTGAGGGCTTTCCTTGGGTCGGTGGTGCGCAGGTTGTTGAGGGATCCGGCCAACGCGTTCCATTCGGATTCGAGCCGCTTGAGCAGTGCCCGTCCGCTGTCGCTGGTCTTGTACATCTTGCGGGGACGGGATTCGGTGGTGTCCCACTCGGCTTCGAGCAGCCCCTGCCTTTCCAGACGGCGGAGCAGGGGGTAGAGGGTGTTGGCATCCACGCTCAGGCCGGAATGTTCCAGCACCGCCAGCAGTCCGTAGCCGTAGCCGGGGGTTTCAAGCGTTGCCAGCGCGGCCATTACAACCGTGCCGCGGCGCAGCTCCTGCTGGTGTCCGGCCAGCACGTCCTCGTCAATCATGCTTCACACGATACTGTGTCAGACACACTATTGTCAATGGAAAGGAAGGGTGTCCTTTTGTCCCTGCCTTCTGGGGTGCCCCGGGTTCTTGCCTGCTTGAAGGCGGAAGGTTTGGTGGCACGCGAGTGGTGCCGCCGCGGCGCGGTCAGCGATGCTGTTTTTGGTTTCGCGTGTGTGGTCGCGCCTTCAGTCCCAGCAGGAGCATGGCTATCACGGAGCCGATTGCCGCTGCGCCCCCATGCAGGTCCCCGCCCACCAGCAACACGGCTGCAGCGGCCAACCCGACCACCGAGGCCATCCTTGCCGTGAGGTGCGTGCCGATCCAGGCGCGCACCAGAAGGGAAGCGGCAAGCCCGAAGACCGCCACCGAGTTCCCCGCCCCGACCGGTTGGACCAGGAATCCCCACAGCTGGGCACCGATTCCCGCGCCCAGGGCAATGACCAGCCAGCGGCGGGTTCCCCATGCGTGCTCTGCCATCGAGCCGATCCACGCAAGGGCGGCAAGATTGGTGATCGCCGCGGGCCATCCGCCGTCCTGCACGACCAATGCCGTGACGATGCGCCAGGGTTGCGCCGCCGCGGCGCCGGCCCCCTGCCGTTCCAGTGCTTCCAGCAGGCCCGGTGCCAGAGTCAGCTGCAGCAGCGACGGAATCCCGATGACGAGCAGCGCCGCGACCGTGGCCACCGGCCTGAAACGGGACGCCTGGGTCCGCGGTGGGCCGAACTGCCACGCGGCAGAGGCGGCGCCCAGCACCGCCACATAGCAGCCGATCGCCAGCGCCGTGCTCATGGTTCGATGATGCCCGCATCGTGGGCGTAGGGATTGACCGTGTGTTGGTGGAACGGGGCGAACCAGTGGGCGACATCCAGGTTCACGATCCGCAGGTGGCCCAGGCTGGAATCGCCGGCGATCCCGTCAAGCCCCGGTTCGTAGAGGAACTCGTGGTCGAGGTCCTCGAACATCAAGTCCTCCAGCATGGGCCGCCAGCCATCGGGCAGCTCGAGCTCGGGATACATGTCCTGAAGTATCTCCACGCCGTTGAACAGCAGGCGCAGCGCGAGTTCCTGCGCCACGCAGCTGGGGGAGGAGAAGCCTGTGAGCAGGCTGGTTCCCAGGTCCATGGTGACCGCCAGGTATCGCTGGGCAAAGAGCGGGGTGTAGTGCATCCGGTAGAGCTCGGGCAACTCGGCCAGGCACGCGGCGTCCTCGATCCCGGCCATGCCGGTGCGCAGCATCGTGATGTCCTCAAGGAGCTGATCGACAAGCACCTCGTAGGACCACAGCAGTGCACCTGCGAGCATCGGGTTCGGCTTGAAGTCCTCCGCGTCGGGGTCGCCGTCCTCGAATTCCTTGGCGTAGTCCTCCAGGGCCAGGATGCGCACCTTCGAGCCCAGCGCCGCGAATCGCTCGATCGTCGAAACCCCGGGGGATGGAGCCGCTTGGTCTTGCCGTTCTCCCGTGGTGGTGGGAGGTTCTTCGAGTTCGAATGCCTCGGTCGGGTCCTCGGAGACCGAGAACCGGGATTCGGTGATCTTGATTCCCGGGACACCGGCGGCCAGGTGTTCGGGATCCAGGGCCATGGACAGCGCCGAAGTGTGCCCGTGGCGCAGTTCGCCGAGCTCGTCTTGCAGCATGTCCGGGTCATCGGCGTAGTCCGCGCGCATCAATGCCTCGGCGTGGGCCTTCAGGGCCGCCTTGTCGACGACCTTCACGACGAGTTCGATGCTGACCGTGTGCTTTTCGCTTTTCGCCATGCCACGAGCGTATCCGCGGGCGGACCGGATTGACCATGGTCGCCGGGGCGCAATCCGCTTCCCTTCTTTTTGGACGTGATTTACGAAACTAAAGGTTGTAGCTTCAAGTAAGCGGTGTCATACTTGAACCAAGACCAATCCAACGCCTGACTCCAAGGAGTAACCACCATGGGCAAGACCACCCAGGATCAACTTTCCGCCGAACTGGCCATGGGCACCGTCATGCTCAAGGTCGGGGACATGAAGAAGATGAGCGACTATTACCAGAAGGCCCTGGGCCTTGAGGTGCTCTCCGAGGGGCCGGCCGGAACCGGATTGGGTCGCCGCGGACTCGAGCTCGTCCACCTTTCCGACGGCAAGGGCCTGGACCTTCCGGGCCGCGGCGAGGCCGGGCTGTTCCACACCGCGCTGCTCTTCGATACCCAGTCGGACCTGGCCGCCACCGTGCTCTCCGCCGCCCAGTTCGACGGCTCGCTGTTCACCGGCAGCTCCGACCACCTGGTTTCCGAGGCCTTCTACTTCAACGACCCCGAGGGCAACGGCATCGAGCTTTACTGGGACCGCCCGCGCGAGACCTGGACCTGGAACGGAAGCACCGTGGCCATGGACACCATCCACCTCGACCCGAACAACTACCTCAATGCGCACCTGAACGAGGCGGCCGTTTCCGGGCTCGTCCAGGCCAATGCCGGCATCGGCCACGTGCACCTGCAGGTCGGCGACGTCGCGACCGCCGAGACGTTCTATGTCGACACCCTGGGCTTCGCCAAGACCACCAGCTTCCACGGCCAGGCATTGTTCGTCTCCGCCGGCGGCTACCACCACCACATGGCCATGAACGTGTGGAATTCCCGCGGCGCCGGCCCGCGCAAGGACACCCTGGGCTTGGGCGAGGTCGTCATCACCGTGCCCAATGCCGACGAGATCGGCGCGCTGGCCGACCGCCTCAAGGTCGCCGGGATCTCCAGCCACCACACCGGAGCCGAGCTGCGCTTCGAGGATCCGTGGCACAACCAGCTGCGCGTGGCCGTGGGCCAGTAGCAAGGGTTTCGTCGGAGGGCGGGCCGGGATTGTCGCGTTTTTGCGGTGTCCCCGGCCCGCCCTCCGTGGTCCCGGCGCATGGTCAGGTTCCGCCAGTAGGCCTCCGGCCGGCCCGCAGCCCCGGTGCCCCGTGCCCCAGGGTCGGCCGGTAGGCGCTGGGCGGGAGATTGAAGTGTGCGGTAGCACCTGGCCGGCAAACCCGTGCGGGAAGCTGCACCGGCGACACCGGCGGCCATGGTCTTGCCAGCAAACGCCCACGAAGGCACAGGGTTCGGTGGCTAGGGTCGTACGATGCATTTGCGCCTGAGTGAACTTCGCCCGCACCTGGTTTCGAGCCGGATCTTCCTGATGGGTCCCGGGGCCAAGACCATCGAGACGACCGGGGCCAGCTACGGCGAGGACAGCCTGATCAAGTTCACCCCTGACCTGAGATTGGAGCCCTACGCCACCTATTGGGCGGGAAGCGGCCGGCATCTGGTGGGCCTGGGCTCCTTCTCCTACACCCACTCGCGGCTGCCGCTGTCGACGCAGGTGGGCCGCTACAGCTCCATCGCCAAGGGCGTGAAGGTCATGGGGGCGATGCATCCGCACGAATGGGCCTCCACCAGCCCGGTCTTCTACAACCGCCGGCTCATGATGGAAACCTTCGAGCGTGACCGGGGAGAGACTCCCGCCTACCGGGAGTTCGACTATGCACCCGACCCCGTGGTGGTCGGCAATGACGTGTGGATCGGCGAAGACGTCAAGCTGGGCCATGGCGTGCACATCGGCGACGGGGCAGTGGTTGCCTCCAACTCGGTGGTCACCCGCGATGTGCCGCCCTACGCGGTGGTCGGCGGGGTGCCCGCCAAGATCATTCGGCAACGCTTCGACGAGGGCACCGTGAATGAGCTGCGGCGCAGCGCCTGGTGGGACTATTCGCCGACCGCGTTGAACCAGCTTGACGTCAGGGATCCGGGGGAGTTTGCCCGCGGTGCCATCGGCCTTATCGAGGCCGGGGCGATCGAGCCCTACCGCCCTGCGGTCCTCACTGGCCGCGATCTGGCTGCGGCTGTCGCCGGAGTCGGCAGCAACACGGCCTGAGGCAACCGGGAGCGCGTTGTCCCTGCGGCAAGCCACCTTGCCGGTGTCGAGACGGCGTCGAATAGCCCGTGCAGCAGTCGGCACCATCGCTCCGGAAGCCAACCGGTGCTACGGCGTCGTCCGGGCCGTGCCGTTCGGTGCCTCGAGGACCAGGTGCCCGACCTCGGTCCGGTTTCCCCTGCCGGTGCGCACCGCGGTGGCACCGCTGCCGTGGGCAACGACCTTGCCGCGCACCGACAGCGTGTCCACCGGTCCCTCCAGATCCACCGTGGCCACGCCGTCGCCGGTGGTGACGATGTCCCCGCCCACGCTCACGGTTCCGATGTGGCCCGAGGGCTTCACGCTCAACGCGATCGCCGACAGTGGCATCAGCACTCCCTTGACCAGGGACTCGCCGGTGCCGCCGGAGGTGGACAGATTGCCGGTGATGGTGAGTTTCGGCAGCTCGCGGCTGACCTGCACGCCCACCGATCTGTCGCCGGTGGTGGTGATGGATTCAAAACCGGCCTCGTTCAGCGATCCGTCATAGACATTGAATCCTCGGGCCCCGAGCCCGGTGGTCATGATCGGCGCCTGGATCGACAGCACATCGATGTCGCCGAAGTTCACGAATCCGATGCCGCTGGGTCCGTGCGAGGTGACAGCGGCCTTGGCAGTCAAGTTCGTGACCCGGCCCCAGTTGTCCAGGACCATGTCGTTTTGCCCGTACGTGGTGGTGGTGCCCAGGTTCAGGGCCCGTTCGGCGCGGGCGCCGCTGATGATGAACACGCCGCCCGAGATCAGGTCCGGGGTGCCCGGTGCGATCCCGCCGTCCGAGAAGACGTCTCCGGTGCTGAGCAGCTCCAGCTCGACCGTTCCGCCATCTGCCGTGCCCGCGGTGTCCCCGTGGCCACCGACAAAGACTCCGCCGCCGCGCACCGGGGAAGCGGCGGAACCCACTGAGATGTTTTCCAGCCTGGCCGACAGCGTGACGGCGGGATCGGGCTGCCGGTTCCACAGGGTGAAGGCGCCCTGCATGGCCTCGACACCGAACCCGGTGGGCCGGGCGCTCCGGCCGTGGATGTTGCCCGCCGCGCTGAGGTAGACCTGCCCGTGGGTGGTGACGTTGCGCAGGCGCAGCGTGCCGATGTCGGACACGGCGGGGTCGTTGTAGATCGCCAGCTCGTGGGTGGAGGTGCGCACGGTGAGATCCGAGATGGTGTTGTCGCTGGTCAGTTTCAGGCCCTTGGCGCCGAAGACCAGCCCGCCGCCGCGCAGGGCGACCCCCGGCGGCAGGGTGAGTGACGGCATGCCCCGCAGCGTCCCGGTGATCTCTATGTCGCTGGCGCCGGAAGCCAAGGCCTCGTTGAGTTGGGCAACGCTTGCTACCTTTGTGGAGGACATGGGGGGCCACCTTCCGATTCGGAACGGATCATTGGTTCTGCGGCATCCGGGTGGACGGCCCGTTTGCATCGTACGCCGACAACCAAGACCAGGGAATCGGCCGTGGACATGGGGATTTTCCCAACCGGGGCGAAATCGCCGGGTTGCCAACAAGGCTGTTGTCCACAGCGTGTCGTCCGCACTTGTCGCCGGTGGTGGCTCGTACCTACGGTGGATGGATGAAGAGCAATAAGCGCAGGCGGCGGAGGGCCACGAACACGCGTGCTGGAATCGGGAAGGCGCCCAAGGGCCCATCGATTGTTCCTCCTCGGTCGACTTCGCTGGTGGAAACGCAGGTTGCGCCCCTGCAACCGGGCACGCGCATGGCACGGTGGAGCCGGTGCTTCTGCGTCCGTCACATGAGTGCCGAGCAGCGATCCACGGTGCTGGCGTGGTCGTTGGTGGGGATTGCCGGGGTACTGGTCGTTCTCGGGCTCGTTGCATTCGGCGGCACACTGATTGATGCCGGCAAACGGTTTGTCATGGACCCGATTGCTGGCTGGGTGCTGTCGATCCCCGCGCATTTGGTGACTCCGATGGTGGCGGCAGGTGCCGCGCTGATTGCTTTTTTGGCTCTGCGGCAGAAGCGTGCAGCCGACGCCAGGACCGAATGGTGGAAGCGAACGCAGTTGGGCTGGACCAGTTGGCGTCCGAGAACGACTTGTTGGTAATGGTGGGGACGGGCATGCTGCGACATCTCAGGGATGAGCACGAACGACAAAGATGGTTCCGCGCGAGGATCGTCGATGCCAGCGATCTGAAGCTGTTCAACAAGGTAGCCGAGCCATTGCTGAGACAACCGGCAATCACACGTAGCATGGATACTACGAGAGAGGCCAACGAAAATGACGAAGAATCATGAGGCTGAACAGCCACACAGATATCTGAGCCCCGAGACCATTAGCGAACTGCAGCAGCTCGTGGATGACGTCAACGAGTCTCTCGAACGCGACCGGAACCGATTGTCGCAAAGAATACTTCGCGTGCTTTTTCCAAGTCGCAACAACAGGTAGATCCCGTTCGTTTTCCCGGCCCGCCCGTCCACGAACACTTCACGACCGTGACGGCCATGAGTGGCTCATGCAGGTCGCACCTCCGGTCGCCGGTTCACCCAAACACTGGTGGGTCCTCCGGCGCCAGCATCTGGCCGCTGCAGGCACGATCCCGATCGTTGCCGGCAGCGGGCCGATCATTTCCCTGCCGGCATGGATATTCAACGGCATGCTGGCGCTGGGGGTGATCCCGTTTCCGCGGCCAAGGGCAATGCCGGGCCGGCGCACGGGTGCCGCCGAACCCAGAACCGCACCGTAACCTTTCTGCACGCTGTGCGCCGGCGACCAAACCGTGGAATCCAGTCGGTTTTCCCGGGCGCTTTGTTCAGGCGGGATGCCGTGATGCCTGGGGTGACGGTGCGCTGTCGCGCCTCAGGCGCGCCAAGCCTTCGGCGCGTGTCACCGGCGGCCGGTAGCCCAGCACGTCCCGAGCCAACTGGTCCGACACCAGGAAATCCCGGGCGTTAAGTTCGACCACCAACCGGTCCAGGGGCGGGGGACCGGGCTTGCGTGCCAATGCCCACAAGCCGCCCAACACCGAGGCCAGGAACTTGGCAACCGGCGCAGGGATGCTTGCCGGTGGAAGCCCAAGGCCCTGCGTGGCGACCAACCCGCCGAGAAAATCCCTGATGGGTAGGGCATCCTCGTCGAACACATAATAGGCATCCCCACCATGTCCATGGTGCAAGGCCAGCAGCAGGGCCGAAACGACATTGTCGACATGCGAAGTGACAATGCGATGGCGACCTGCGTCAACCATCCGCATCCTGCCGCTGCGGATCGCCGAGCAGATGCCCTGCAGCTGGGGATCCCCGGGGGCACCCCAGATCCAGGCGGGGCGGATCACCGTGGTCGCGAAGCGTTCGGTGGCCGCCGCCCGGACCGCCCGGTCGGCCAGGGTCTTGGTCGTGATGTATCCCGAGAAACGCGACTCGTGAAGCGGCCAGGTTTCGTCGGCTCCGTCGACGGGGCGACCGCCGAGCAGGCACATCGCCGCCCCAACATGGATGAACCGTCCGGCACCGGCCAACATCGATGCGCGAAGCAGGCTCCGGGTTCCTTCCAGGTTGTCCCGGACATAGTCGTGCTTTGCGCCGTCGCCGCCGGTGGCCGCGGCACAGTGGATGACGGCATCGCATCCGACCAATCCCGCCAGCAGGGCCCCTTCGTCGTGGAGGTCCCCGGCGCAGGGCAGGGCACCCAGTGCCGCGACCTTGTTGCCGGCGGCCTCGCTGCGGGCCAGTGCGTGCACCGGGTACCCTTCCGCGACCAGGGCGGTGACGACCCGGGAGCCGAGCATTCCCGAACCGCCCGTGACAAAGATCGGGGCACCGGCCTGGTTGTTCATGTCGCCACCAGCCCTGCGCCGTATCGGGCTTGAAGGTCCTTGGCCATGTCCCAGTGCATCAACAGCCCGTATTTGGCGGCCAGCGCGTCGAATGCGGCGAAGAATCCGGGGCTGTTTTCCGGGTGGGTGGAAAAGACAACGCCCAGTTCGTCGTAGTAGCGCTGGAAAGTCGCCGGCGTGTGCATTTCCATGGCCCGGGCCGGTTCCGTGGAGGAGTTCCAAAAGGCGTGGGGGATCCCGCGGGGCTTGGGGATGTAGCTTCCGGCGCCATGGGTGCTTACGCGCTCGCCGACCAGGAAGGTCAAGGTGCCCTCGAGGATGTAGGTGCACTCATCCTCCCGGGTGTGGGTGTGCGGGTGAACAAAGGCACCGGGAGTCAGTATTCCCTCCATGACCAGCAGCAGGCCGCCGAGATCGGGATAATTGACCTTGTGGACCATGTTCAATGCCGGGACGGGTTCACCGTCGGAGGGTGCCACCGGCGTGGGGATTTCGAATGGTTGGGTTTTCATGGTTGACATCTCCCAGGTAGTTCACTAGAACTATCACTAGTGAAGCTACTAGTAGAATGATCCTGAAGCGGCGTTGAGTCAAGAGGTGGGCGGAGGAAATTTCATGGCATCTCGCATGAATCGGGCGCAGTCCGCGCTGGCCACCCGGCAGCGAATGCTGGGCGCAGCCTACGACTTGATCGTGGCCTCCGGATACCACAACACCACCATGGCCGAGATTGCCGAGCGGGCCGGTGTGGCGGTGCAGACGCTGTATTTCTCCTTTGGATCCAAGCAGAGCATGCTGCAGCACGTGTACGAGCATGCCGTCTATGGCGTGAGCGGTTCGCTTCCCCCGGAGCAGCAGGACTGGTTCAGGGATTTGGGGCGCACCGGGACCCTGGGCGCGGCGCTCGAAACCATGGTGGAAAACACCGCGACCGTCCTGGCCCGGACCGCCCCGCTTGACGAGTTCGTGCGGGCGGCCGCCTCGGACCCGGAGGCGGCGAAGGTGCGTCGGACCAATGAAGCACTGCGCCGCACCGCGTGGAGCGGGATGTTGCGCAAGCTTGAGCCGCTGGGGACCCTGGCCGAAGGACTCGACCACGAACGGGCCACCGACATCATGATGGTCCTCATGAGCCCCACGACGTACCAGAGCTTCGTGGCAGAGTACGGGTGGACGCCGGGGCAGTGGCGCTCCTGGTGCGTGGCGACATTGGCCCACCAGCTGTTTCGCCCGTAGGGGGTTCCGTCGCGCTCAAAGGGGCTCCGGGATTCGCATCCCAAGACGCAGCTTGCCGGAATGTGTTGGCGTTCCTGATCAAGCGATGCGTGTGGGTCTAGCGGGAGTCGAGAAGGCGGTGCTTGAGTTCCTTGATGCGTGCGTGGATGTCATTAGCGATAAGTTCCATGCGTTCCCGGCCTTCGATCCCGCGCAGGGACGGCTCGTCGGTTTCCCAGACCTCGATCTGGACGCCGTCAATGGCCGGAACGTTGGCCTCGGTGCCCAGCACCACGACGTGCCCGGCGGCCCGCATGTTTTCCTCGGTCAACGCCTTGGGCTTTTCATTGCCGATGTCGACGCCGATCTCCAGCAGGACCTCGGCCGAGAGCGGGTTGATGGCCGTTCCGGGCTTGGTGCCGGCCGAGGTGACGGTGATGTGGTCGCCGGCCTCGAGTTTCATGAGGCCGGCGGCCATCTGGGATTTTCCGCCGTTCTTGACGCACACAAACAGGACGGCGGGACGCCCGGGCTGCGAAGGCTCGAAGCTCATCGGCTGGCCTTCGGGCTGAGCGTTGCCGCCAGCGAGTCCAGCGCGCCGGGGACCAACGAGTAGTACGCCCAGACGCCGCGCTTTTCGCGGGTCAGCAGCCCGGCCTCCACCATGATCTTCAGGTGGTGGGAGACCGTGGGTTGGCCCAGGTTCAGCGGCTCTGACAAGTCGCAGACACAGGTCTCGGCCTCCGGCGAGGAGGAAACAATCGAGAGGATGCGCAGCCGGTTGGGGTCGGCGAGCGCCTTGAAGCGCGCCGCCAGGGCCTCGGCCTCGCCGGCGAGCAGGGACTCCTGCCCGTGGGAGGGAACGCAGCACGGGGCTTCGGATTCCTGGACGGGAACCACGGGGGATTCCCGACGGACTGGGGTGGCAACCGGTGTGGGCATGTGCCTTGCCTCGCTTTCCTTCGGCTCCCGGACGGGAGATTGACAATCGTCGATATATGCAACGATACTCGATACATCGACACTCGTCGATGCCTAGCCTTTTGGAGTGAACCCGACGTGACACCTAGCGCCCCGCCCGCCGAAACCCGGCACCTGACCGCCAAGCTCTCCACCCTGGACCGCTACCTGGCCGTCTGGATCCTGGCGGCCATGGCCCTCGGGCTGGTGTTGGGTCGGCTCATTCCCTCGCTGGGCGCGGCCCTTGACTCCATCCAGGTCGCCGGCATCTCCCTGCCCATCGCCGTCGGGCTGCTGGTGATGATGTACCCGGTGCTCGCCAAGGTCCGCTACAACGAGACCGGTGCCGTGCTGAGCGACAAAAAGCTCATGGTCACCTCCCTGGTGATCAACTGGGTGCTGGCCCCCGCCTTCATGTTCGTGCTGGCCTGGATCTTCCTGGCCGACCTGCCCGAATACCGCACCGGGCTGATCATCGTCGGGCTCGCCCGCTGCATCGCCATGGTCTTCATCTGGAACGACCTGGCCTGCGGGGACCGTGAGGCCGCCGCCGTGCTGGTCGCCATCAACTCCGTCTTCCAGGTCTTCGCCTTTGGCGCCCTGGGCTGGTTCTACCTGCAGCTGCTCCCGTCCTGGCTTGGGCTGCCCACCACCAGCGCCGAATTCTCCATTTGGACCATCACGCTCTCGGTCCTCGTGTTCCTGGGCATCCCGCTGGTGGCCGGCTACCTCACCCGGACCTTCGGCGAGAAGGCCAAGGGCCGGGAATGGTACGAGGACAGGTTCCTGCCCAGGATCGGCCCCTGGGCGCTCTACGGCCTGCTGTTCACCATCGTGCTGCTCTTTGCCCTGCAGGGGGACAACATCATCGCCAAGCCGCTGGACGTCATGCGCATCGCGTTGCCGCTGCTGGTCTACTTCCTGGTGGTCTTCGGCGCCTCGATGCTCATCGGCCGCGCCCTGCGCATGGGCTATGCCCGCACCACCACCCTGGCGTTCACCGCGGCCAGCAACAACTTCGAGCTGGCCATCGCGGTGGCCATCGCGACCTTCGGGGTCACCAGCGGCCAGGCCCTGGCCGGGGTCGTAGGCCCGCTGATCGAGGTGCCGCTGCTGGTGGCCCTGGTCTACGTCGCGCTCTGGTCCCGAAAGTTCTTCCCCTCCGTCAACCCCGCAAAGGCGCAAGCATGAACACCGCCACCAAGCCCTCCGTCCTGTTCGTTTGCGTGCACAACGCCGGACGCTCCCAAATGGCCGCCGCCTTCCTGGCCAACCTCTCGGCCGGGCAGATCGAGGTCCGCTCCGCCGGCTCCGCCCCGGCGGACACCGTGAACCCTGCCGCCGTCGCGGCCATGGGCGAGGTGGGCATCGACATGGCGGGCGAAACCCCCAAGATCCTCACCACCGAGGCCGTGAAGGAATCGGACGTGGTCATCACCATGGGCTGCGGGGACACCTGCCCGATCTTCCCGGGCAAGCGCTACGAGGACTGGGTGCTGGAGGATCCCGCGGGCCAGGGCGTTGAGGCCGTGCGCCCGATCCGCGACGAGATCCGCGCGCGCATCGAAACCCTGATCTCCGAACTGCTGCCCGCCGCCAGGTAAGAAACCCCTCGACCCCCAGGACCGGAAGACCATGAACCACAGCCACCCGATCATCGTCATCGGCGCCGGACCCATCGGGCTGGCCACCGCGGCGCACCTGCTCGAACGCGGCCAGGACGTCCGCGTCCTCGAGGCCGGAAGCGGTGCCGGAGCCGCCATCCGCAACTGGGGGCACATCCGGCTCTTCTCCACCTGGCGCTGGAACATCGACGCCGCCGCCCGCCGGCTGCTCGAAACTCCCACCGCGGCCTACGCCGGCGACTGGAACGCACCCCGGGAAACCCGCCTCCCAACGGGTTCCGAGATGGTGACCCAGTACCTCGAGCCGCTGGCCGCCCACCCGGCCCTGGCCGCGCACATCAGCTACGGCCACCGGGTCGCCAAGGTCACCCGCCTCCGGGCGGATGGCGCAGGCGTGGACAAGACCAGCTCCAAGAATCGTGAGGATTCCCTCTTCCTGGTCAGGACCGAAACCGCAGACGAAACCAAGGACGTGTTGGCCCGTGCTGTCATCGACGCCTCCGGCACCTGGGGCACCCCCAACCCGGTGGGCCGCTCGGGCATCGAGGCCATCGGCGAGGCCGAAGCCCACGCGGCGGGGCTCATCACCTCTCCGCTGCCTGACCCGCTGGGCGCCGACGCCGAGCCGTTCTCCGGCAAAACCATCCTGGTCATGGGCGCCGGGCACTCGGCGGCCAACACCCTGATCAGCCTGGGCCGGCTGCGCCAGCGCCACCCCGACACCCGCATCCTGTGGGGCCTGCGCGGGGCTGCCAACCCGATCCGCATGTACGGGGGAGGACCGGCGGACCAGCTGCCGGCGCGTGGACAGCTGGGCACCTCGCTGCGCCGCCTCGTGGAGCACGGCGACATCGACATCGTCGAAAACGTCGCCGTCACCACCCTGGAACGCGGGGAGAAACTCGGCGTGGTTCTGGCCGATGGACGTCGGCTGGAGGTGGACCTGCTGGTCCCGGCCACCGGCTTCCGCCCCGACCTGGGAATGCTCTCGGAGCTGCGCCTGGACTTGGACCAGGCCGTGGAGGCACCGCGTCAGCTCGGCCCGCTCATCGATCCCGAGTTCCACAGTTGCGGCACCGTTTCCGCCCACGGCGCTTCCGTGCTTGCCCACCCCGAAACCGACTTCTACATCGCCGGGATGAAGAGCTACGGCCGGGCCCCGACCTTCCTGCTGGCCACCGGCTACGAGCAGGTCCGCTCCATCGCCGCCGCCCTGGCCGGGGACCGCGCCGCAGCCGAGACAGTGGAACTGGAGCTGCCGGACACCGGGGTGTGTTCCACCGACCTGGCAGGATCCTGCGACGCACCGGCAGCTGGCACCCCCGATCCTGTGGCCGGATCCTGCTGCGGCACCCCCGAACCGGTGGAAATCGGATTCGCCACCGGCACCCCCGATCCTGTGGCCGGGTCCTGCTGCGGCACCCCCGAACCGGTGGAAATCGGCTTCGCCACCGGCACCCTGCACGGCCACACCGAGCTGCTCGTCGAGCAAAAAAGCTAGGCACTGCGACCCCCGGGATCCGGGCGGGGAGTGGCGGGTGGTGCGGCGGCGTCCTTGCCAAGCCGCACCCCGCCTGCATAGCGTGGGAAGCAGTGCGGCGTTGCGCCGCGCGCCCCGGCACGGTGAAAGGAAGATCCCCATGGGAACCATCAGCGTAGGAACCGAGAACAGCAAGCCAATCGAACTGCACTACGAGGACCACGGCAGCGGCCAGCCGGTGGTGCTGATCCACGGCTATCCGCTGGATGGCACCTCGTGGGAGAAGCAGACCGCGGCCCTGCTGGAGGCCGGCTACCGGGTCATCACCTATGACCGCCGTGGCTTCGGCAAGAGCTCCAAGCCCACCGAAGGCTACGACTACGACACCTTCGCCGCCGACCTGCACGCCGTGATGGAAGCCATCGACGTGTATGACGCGGTGCTGGTGGGCTTCTCCATGGGCACCGGGGAGGTGGCCCGCTACCTGTCGAACCACGGCGCCGCGCGCGTGGCCAAGGCCGTGTTCCTCGGTTCCCTGGAACCGTTCCTGCTGCAGACCGCGGACAATCCCGAGGGACTGCCCGCCTCGACCTTCGAACCCCTGCTCGAGGCAGTGAAGGCCGACCGCTACGCATTTTTCACCGAGTTCTTCAAGAACTTCTTCAACACCGATCAGTTCCTGGGCAACCGGCTCAGCCCGGAGGCGCTGGAGGCCAACAAGCATGTGGCCTATGCGGCCTCGCCGTTTGCCTCGGTCGCCGCCCAGCCGACCTGGCTGACCGACTTCCGCGAGGATGTTGCCGGGATCAAGGTGCCGACCCTGATCGTGCACGGCACCGCGGACCGGATCCTGCCGATCGAACACACCGGGCGCCGCTTCGCCAAGGCCCTTCCCGCCGCGCAGTTCCACGAGATCGAGGGAGCGCCGCACGGCATGCTCTGGACCCATGCGCAGGAGGTCAACCGGATCCTGCTGGCCTTCCTGAAAAGTTAGGAGGGCCCCGGCGGCGGGTCAGCCAAACACCGGGGAATCGGCGGGCACCAGGACCTTGACGGCTGCCGGTGCGATGGAGATCGTGGCCGGCAGCGGGCCGACGTTTTCCCCGTCGGCATAGATGTTCAGCGGCTTGCTGGCGTTGATGGTGATCTCCCGGCCGCGGCTGAAGGTGATGTTCCGCTGGCGCAGGTGCGTGCCGCGGTAGGAACGCAGGAAGGTCAGGGCCACGCCCAGGATCGTGGCCTGTCCCAGGGACACCACGTCCAGCAGGCCGTCGTCGGCCCTGGCCTGCGGGCAGATGTGCAGTCCCCCGCCGTATTGGCCGACGTTTCCCACGGCGACAAACCAGCCCGGAACGATGCTTCGCACCCCGTCCACGTTCAGCGTGAACGTGACGTTGCGCCATTGGAGGAAGGCCTTCAGCCCGCCGTAGAGGTAGACGAAGGGTCCGAGGTTGATCCGGGCGCCGTTGCCGTATTCGTTGGCCAGCCCGTCGAAGCCGACATTCGCGACCCCGAGGTAGGCGCGGCCGTTGACCAGCCCCAGGTCCAGCTCCCGCACCAGCAGCCGCGGAAGCTCCCTCACGGTCTTGGCCGGGTCCAGGTCCAGCCCGAGGCGGCGGATCGTGTCGTTGCCCCGGCCCCCGGCCAGCGGGAGCAGGATGGCACCGGATTCCCTGGCCCCGGCCGCCGCGGCGCCCAGGAACCCGTCCCCGCCCAGCACCGCCACCAGCGAACCGGCAGCGGCCGCGCGCGCCCGGTCGGTGGCCTCCTTCAGGCTTTCGGTGATGTGCACGAAGGGGGTGAATCCGGCCGCGTGCAGGGCTGCGGCCGTTTGTTCAAGGTGTTTCAGGCCGCGGCCGCGTCCCGAGGCCGGATTGACCAGCAGCAGGGCCGGTCCGAACGAGGGTGCCTTCATGCGCCCGGTCCTTCCGCGGGCGGGCTGTCGGCGGCCAGTGCCAGGACCTGGGCGGCGCGGCCGGCGGCCCGGGCCGCGTCCGCGGGCACCAGGGAGAGCCGGGTGCGGCGCTCCAGCAGGTCCTCGATGCCCGTGGCCCCCTCGGCGCGGATGGCGAAGAACAGTTCCGCGCCGGTGATCCCGGTGCCCTCGAAGAGCGGTTCGGCCAGCAGCGGGTGTTCCCCGGCGAGGGCGTGGACCACGGGTGCCTCCGTGCCGTACTTGGCCACCAGCCGTGCCGGGGCCCGGAGCGCGGCCAGGGCGTCGCGGTCTGCGGCGCCGACCAACGGAAGCCGCCTGGTCCGGCTCGGGGTGGAAACGCCGAGCCGTGCCGCGGCGGCGTCCACCGCGTCCTGCGCCATGGCCCGGTAGGTGGTCAGTTTTCCTCCCACCACGGTGATCGGTTCCCCGGGAACATCCTTCACCAAGTGCCGGCGGGAGATGTCCGCGGTGCCGTCGGGCCCGTTGGCCCTCGCGGAGCGCACCAGCGGACGCAGGCCGGCAAAGGTACCGATCACGTCCGTGCGGGCCAGCGGGGGATCGAGCACCCGGTTCACGACACCGAGCAGGAAGTCGATGTCGTGCTGAGGCACGGCGGGGCGGTGGCCGTCGGCGTCGCGGTCCTCCTGGTCGGTCAGCCCGATGTACACCGTGCCCTCGGGCTGGGGCAGCACAAAAACGTACCGGCCGAAGTGCCCGGGGACCGCCACGGTGTGGGCGGCATGCGGGTTGCCCAGGCGTGCGGCGCGCACCACCAGGTGGGTGCCGCGGCTCGGGACCAGCTCCAGGTTGGCATCGAAATCGGCGGCCCAGACGCCGGCGGCGTTGACGACGCTCCGCGCCCGGATCCCCAGGGTTTCGCCGGTGCGGGTGTCGATGGCCTCCACTGAGCTGGCGGTGACCGCGGTGGCCTTGGCATCGCGCAGCACGTGCGCGCCGAGCCCTGCGGCGGTGCGCACCACGGCCAGCACCAGCCGCGCATCGTCGATGACCTGCCCGTCCCAGTAGAGCAGCCCGCGGCGCAGCCCCGGCGTGTCCAGTGCCGGCGCCATGGCCGCAACGGCCTGCCTTGAGAGCAGCTGGGGGCGCGGCAGGATGGAGGATCCCAGGCCCGAGGCGCGGCGCAGCGCATCGTAGAGCAGCACGCCGGCCCCCGCCGCGGCGGTCTGGGTGCGTGGGGCACCGGTGGTGTCGGGGATGATGAAGCCCAGCGGGCGGACCAGGTGCGGGGCGATGTCCTGCATCAGCCGGCGCCGTTCCACCGCCGATTCCCAGGCGACGGGGAAGTCTCCGCGGGCCAGGTAGCGCAGCCCGCCGTGGATGAGCTTGGAGCTGTAGCCGCTGGTGCCGGAGCCGAAGTCGTGGGATTCGAGCAATGCCACGCTCAATCCTCGGCTTACCGCATCCAGGGCCACGCCGGCCCCGGTGATCCCGCCGCCGATGACCGCCACGTCCACTTCCCGCCCGGCCAGGTGTTCGAGCGATCGGGCCCGGGTGGCGTCGTTGATCCAGGTCGGCCGGCGGGCACTCATGATCCTGCCCCGGGGGCGCCTTCCCCGCCGGGGGTGAGGTGGCGCACGAGCATCTTCTCGAGCTCCGCGAGCGCTGCTTCGAAGGTGCCGCTCTTGCGCAGCAGCCGCGCCGAGAGCGCCACGCCCTGCAGGGCGAGCAGCAGCGTGGTGGCGGTGGCCTCGCCCGCCTCGATGCTGCGATCCTCCAGCCCCGCGGCGATCAGCGATTCGAGCTGGGCCAGGATCAGCTGCTGGCTGGCACCGAACCTGTCGGTGACGTAGGGGATGAGGAACTCGGGGTCGCGCTCGGCAATCGATTCCAGGAGCTCCGAGGTGGCAAAGACCCGCACGGCCTGGATACTGAAGTGCACCAGCTGTTCGCGCCCGGTGCCGGCGGGGGAGGCGGCGCGGACATCGGCGGCGGCGGTGCGGAATTCGCGGGTCAGGGTGGCGAGCACGGCGTTTTCCACCGAGCCCATCCGGCGGTAGAACGTCATGCGGGAGACCCCCGCCCGTTCGGCAATGTCGTTCGCGGTGGTGCGTCGCACCCCGTGGCGGACCACCGAGGCGCGCGTGGCCAGCAGGAGGCCCTCGTCGCCGGGGCTGCTGGTACGTTGTGACGTCATGTGTCACACTGTATCGCATGGTGACCCAGAGCACAGTGACGATTCCCCGCTCGGTTTGGTACGGCTGGGGAGACCCGGCCCGGGCCAAGCCGCTGTCCGCGGGCGGCCTCGAATACCTGCGCGCCACCCTCGGGCTTCAGCACGTGAAGGCCACGCATCCGCCAGTCGACTTCGAGGACATCGCACTGGCCCCTTCCGCCCTGGGCGAGGAGGTGCTGGGGGAACTGCGCGGGATCTGCGGGGCCCAACACGTCTCGAGTGAACGCACCGAACGCATCCTCCACGCCGGCGGCAAGAGCACCCCCGACCTGCTGCGCATCCGCGGCGGCGACGCGCTGCAGGCACCCGATGCGGTGCTCTTCCCCGGCAGCGCCGAGGAGGTGCGCCGGGTCCTGGAGTTGTGCGTTCGTCGGCGCCTGGCCGTGGTCGCCTTCGGCGGGGGAACCTCGGTCGTCGGGGGAGTCGAACCGCTGCGCGGCCCCTTCTCCGGGGTCGTCACGCTCGACATGCGGCGCATGGACAGGCTGCTGCACCTCGATGCGCTCTCGCGCACCGCCACCTTCGAGGCAGGGATCCGCGGCCCCGCCATCGAGTCGGCCCTGGAACCACTGGGATTCACCCTCGGGCACTTCCCGCAAAGCCACCAGGAGGCAAGCCTCGGCGGCTACGTCGCCACGCGCTCGGCCGGCCAGGCCTCCACCGGCTACGGCCGCTCAGACGACCTGGTCAAGGCCGTCCACCTGGAAACCCCCGCCGGGCCCCTGGACGTCGGATCCCCGGCACCCGGGACCGCCGCCGGCCCGAAGCTCCTGGATGCCGTCGTGGGATCCGAGGGCACCCTCGGGGTCATCACCTCCGCCACGATGCTGGTCCAGCCGCTGCCCGAAGCCAGGAGCCACGGCGCCTGGTCCTTCGAATCCTTCGCCGCCGGGGCCGCCGCCCTGCGCCGGCTGCGCCACGAGGGCGTCCGCGGGGACATGCCCCATGTCTGCAGGCTCAGCGACACCGACCAGACGGCCGCCACCTTCAAGCTCGGCGGCCCCAAGACCGCCGCCATGGCCAGGTACCTGGCGCTGCGCGGCCAGCACACGCCCGCGCTCGCCCTGTTCGTCTGGGAAGGATCGAAACGTGAAACCGCCGCCCGCAAGCGGCGCAGCGCACGGATCCTGCGCGCCGCCGGAGGTATCCGTGTCGGACCCCTGCCGGCACGGGCCTGGGAGCGCGGGCGCTTTTCCGGCCCCTACCTGCGCGACGAACTGCTGACCCGCGGCGTGCTGGTCGAGACCCTGGAAACCGCCGCGACCTGGACCAGGCTCGAAGCCACCTACGCCGCGGTGCGCGGCGCCATCCTCGACGCCCTGGGCGAAGGCGGGGGAACCGGCTACGTGCAGGCCCACATCTCCCACGTCTACCCGGACGGCGCCTCGCTCTACTTCACGTTCCTGGCCGGGCTGGAGCAGGACGGGCCGGCGCAAAACGCCCGCGTCAAGAAGGCCGCCTCCGAGGCCATCGTCGCTGCCGGGGCCACCATCACCCACCACCACGCGGTGGGCACCGACCACGCACCCTACATGGAAGCGGAAATCGGTGCCCTGGGCATCGCGGTGTTGGCCGGCATCAAGGAAACCCTGGATCCGAGCGGCATCATGAACCCCGGAAAACTCATCCCCGCAGCCAAAGGCGCAGCACCAACCAAGGAGAAGCCATGAGCCCCGTCATCGACACACTGGCCGGATCGACCGTGCTCATCACCGGGGCGGCCATGGGCATGGGCAAGATGTATGCCCAACTTGCCGTGCGCGACCGGGCCAGCCACGTGATCCTCTGGGACATCAACGCGGCGGAGCTCGAACGCACCGCCGTCGAGCTGCGCACAGGTGGCAGCCGGATCCACACGATGGTGGTGGACGTGTCCAGGCTTGAGTCCATCGAGGAAGCCGCCGAGGCGGTGCGCGCCGGGGTCGGGGCACCGGACATCCTCATCAACAATGCCGGCATCGTGCGCGGCAAGTACTTCTGGGAGCACGACCAGCGCTCCGACATCGCCGCGACCATGAACATCAACACCCTGGCGCTGATGCACATCACCCGCGAATTCCTGCCCTCCATGATTTCCGGCGGGCGCACCAGCCGGATCGTGAACGTCGCCTCGGCGGCCGGGCTGCTGGCCAACCCCAGGATGAGCGTCTACTCCTCCTCCAAGTGGGCAGTGATCGGTTGGTCCGATTCATTGCGCCTGGAACTGGCGCAGGCCGGGCATGCGCACATCAAGGTCACCACCTTCTGCCCCTCCTACATCAAGACCGGCATGTTCGCCGGCGCCCGCGGGCCGCTGCTGACCCCGCTGCTGGAACCGGGGCCGGTGACCGAGCGGGTCTGGCGGGCCATGAAGGACGGCCAGCCGATGCTGATGATGCCCTGGACCGTGAAACTGAGCACCGCGCTGCGCGGGGTGCTGCCGCTTGCGGCCTGGGACGTCGTCGCCGGGCGCGTGTTCGGGGTCTACAAGTCCATGGAGCACTTCACCGGGCGCAAATAGGGCCTCGGGGCCCAAAGCCGTCGGCATGGCACTAGCCACCGGCCGCGGCTCGGCTGTAGCGTCGAGAATGAACGGATTCCATGCACGGACAATCCATTTTGCCCGCATGGTACCCGTACGGGCGCGTGTCCCCGCGTCCGGTCGTTCGAGAAAGGATCCGCCGTGAAGGCTGCACGCTTCTACGCACAAAAAGACATCCGCATCGAAGAGATCCCCGAGCCCGAGCTGCGCCCCGGGGCGGTGGCCATCGACGTCGCCTGGTGCGGCATCTGCGGCACCGACCTCCACGAATACCTCGAGGGCCCGATCTTCATCCCGTCCCCGGGCCACCCGCACCCGTTGACCCACGAGGAAGCCCCGGTGACCCTGGGGCACGAATTCTCCGGCACCATCACGGCGGTGGGCGAGGGCGTCATGGACCTGGCCGTTGGCCAAAACGTCGTGGTCGAGCCGTACTTCACCTGCGGGCAGTGCGCCTCCTGCCAGGCGGGGAACTACCACCTCTGCCTCAAGATGGGCTTCATCGGGCTGGCCGGCGGCGGCGGGGGACTGGGCGAGAAGATCGTTGTCGACGCGCGCTGGGTCCACCCCATCGGGGACATCCCGCTGGACGAGGCGGCGCTGATCGAGCCCCTGTCGGTGGGGCACCACGCGGTGGTGCGCAGCGGTGTGCACCAGGGCCAGATCGCGCTCGTGGGCGGCGCCGGGCCCATCGGCCTGCTCACCGCAGCGGTGCTCAAGGGCATGGGAGTAACGGTGATCGTCAGCGAGCTCTCGGCCGCGCGCAAGGACAAGGCGCGCGACAGCGGGGTCGCCGACCACGTGCTGGATCCCAGCACCGAGGACGTCAAGGCCCGCGTCCTGGAAATCACCAACGGCCTCGGGGCCGACGTGGCCTTCGAATGCGCCGGGGTCAACGCGGTGCTCGACACGCTGCTCGATGCGCTCAAGCCCACCGGCGTGCTGGTCAACGTCTCCATCTGGGGCCATCCGGCAACGGTGGACATGCAGAAGATCGTGCTCAAGGAAATCGACGTGCGCGGCACCATCGCCTATGTGCGCGACCACGCCGAGGTCATCGAGCTGGTCGGCAGCGGCAAGATCGACCTCAAGCCGTTCATCACCGGGAAGATCGCCCTGGAGAACCTGATCGATGAGGGCTTCGACACGCTGATCAACCACAACGAGACGGCCGTGAAGATCCTCGTCTCGCCGAGCGGCAAGGGCCTTTAGGAATTGTCCTAGCGGCCGGGGCCCACCTGTGTGGGCCCGCGTTGCCGCCCGTGCCGTTGGGTGCGGCCGGCCGGCGTTGATTCCCTCGACCGGGTTCGCACCCATGCGCGCGAAGGACCGATAGACGGGGTTACCGGGGAAGCAATGCGGAGACCGGGGCCAGTGGAACGATTCCGGCGGCGATTGCCATGAGTTCCGGATCGAGGGCGACAAGCACATCTGCCTGCAGCTTGGCCACGGACAGGTATTGCGCGAGCATGGTCGACTCCCAGTCGTGCTCGCGGGCAAGATCCCACGCAACGCGCCGTGACACCCGGTCCCCGAGCGCACGGATCTTCAGTGCGGTGATGAATTCATGGATCTCCAGTGCCCGGGACTCGGTGATCTCGCCCTTGCGCACCTTGCGCAGGAGCAGCTCCATGGCCGCTGGACGGATCGCATTCGGCGCAACCAATTGGTCCGTCGGGTCCAGTTCGTAACCGATCTCGGCCAGATGCAAAAGGGTCTGTGGGTCGATCGCAAAGCGCGTCATGGCGCCCATGCTACTCGCTTGCCCCGGAAGGACGGCAGGCCAAAATGGACGCCCCGTGGCACTCCGGCTTCCGCGAGCGGGCCCAAGGAGGGGTGTCCGGAACGGCTACGCCAAGCCCGGGTCTTGGGTTGCCTCTTCTGGGAGATCCGGAACTTGCTCCGTGTCTTTTCCGGCGGGCGGGGAGTCGAACAGCACCATCATGGTCGTGAGGACCCCGGCACCGATGGCCATGACCGGACGCGGGTTCCGGATGCCGCGGCGGAGCAGTGCTTGGTGAATTCTTGCATCGATCACAAAGCCGAACTTGGTGCCCGCTGCGCTCAACGTCCCCAGCCCCAGCGCGACGGCTGTGCGAAGGGCGGCGCGATCCCTGGTTTCCGCGTTTGCCTGGAGACCGAACCATCCCAGGGTGGCGGTAGCGATTCCCGTCCCCGCGTAGAGGGTTCCCCGGGTCGCCGGCTTCAGCTTGGCCGGGTCAATGAGCGTCAAGGCGCCGCTGGCCACACCGGTGACCAGTGACGTCACAAGTCGCGAACGGATTGTTGAAGTGTCCGAATAAGAGGAACGGTTCATGGATCCACCCTAACTGCGTGCCCGCGCGGCATGGCGTGCACACGCCCGGGCCGCTGGATCCCTGTCTTGCAGACGGAACAATCGCCGGCCCGGAAAATGCCGATGGCCGTTGGCGAGCAAGCGGGCCATCGATGCATCGGAGATGGAGTCTCCTGGAATGTTTCTGGGTGCGTGCCGAGACTATACTGAACGTTTGACCACTTGCATTTTCGAGATTCATCAGGGGGATTCATTGTTCAGGGGAAGCAATTCGGCCGGGGCGTTGGCTGGCAGACTGGGGAAGGTCGTTGCGGCCGTGGCAGTACTTGGATTTGTCGCCACGGGGTGCACGCAAGCACCGCCGGCGAAGTCGGCAAGCGACGGCAGCGGGGCCACCGTGGTCAGGGTCATTGACGGCGACACGATTGTTGCCGACCTGTCGGGGACCGAGACCACGGTGCGGCTGCTGAATATCGATACGCCCGAAACCAAGCACCCGGACAAGCCGGTCCAGTGCCTGGGTGCCGAGGCCACCGAGTTCACCAAGTCCTTGCTCGCGCCCGGGGACAGAATCGAGCTGGCCTACGACGTCAGCCGCCTGGATCCATACGGCCGCACGCTCGCCGGAGTCTACAAGGACGGAAGCCTGGTAAATGCCGACATTGCCGCCGCCGGGCTCGGGGTTGCGGTCCTCTTCCAGCCCAACGAGCGCTTCTACGCCGAGGTCCTTGCCGCCGAGCAGCAAGCGCAGGATGGCGGCAAGGGCTTGTTCGGCACCGATGTTGCGTGCACGGTTCCCGCCATGGCGCAGGACGCGATCGCCGGGCTTGAGGCACTGGAAGACACGGTTCCTGCCGGCGTCGAAGCCGTTGGTTCGGCGCTGGGTATCGTTGCTGCAGCAATCGTGGCGGGCAAGGCCAAGTCTGCCGCGTTGCAGGCGTTGGACGGCTCCGGGGACGCCGTGCGTTCGGCGGTCTGGGCATCGCGGAAGGCCACCTACCTGCCCTTGATGTCCGCTGCGATGGACCGGGCCGCCTCCATCGAGAAGAAGCTTTCAGCCAAGGAATCGGCGCTGGTTCAGGCCAAGAAGGAAGCAGCAGCCAAGCAGGCCGCAAAGGTGAAGGCCGAAGCCAAGGCCAAGGCCAAGGCTGCTGCCGTGGCCAAGGCCCAAGCCCAGGCCAAGGCGGAAGCCAAGCGCAAGGCCGCTGCCAAGGCGACGGCCGAACGCCAGGCCGCGGCCAAGCGTGCCGCCGAGCGCAAGGCCGCGGAGCGCCGTCGCCAAGCGGCGCCGAAGAAGACATACCGGGCCCCGGTCCAGAAATCGAGGCCCAAGAGCGGTGGCGGTTCGTATTCCGGATACACCGGCCCGCGCTGCTACGCACCCGGTGGCAAGAGCTGGAAGCCCTGCTGACCGAAGACCAAATGACCAGGCGCCGCCCGTGGGCGGTTTGCGTTGCCATGTCCCGGGACCGGATTCGTTGCTAGACTCCGCGCCAAGTGGTGTATATCGGATGCTTCGGGAAACGGGGAAAGACATGGGCGTGTTCGAGGAAGGGCTAACGCCGGATCTCGCCGCGGTGGCCGGCCGTTTCGCGGCCGCCGCGGCACCGTTCGACAGGGATCCCGGTGGCGAGTCGGAAGGCGAGCCGCACGCGGAATTCCTCGAGGTGGCAGGATTCCTCGTGGGTGTGGTGGGGCTGCTGCTGTCGTTGATCAGCGTGTACACCGCGGGGGCTGAGGCCCGGCGCAAACGAGTCCCGGATTTCCAGCAGCTGCTTGACGGTCTGGTCGCCGGAACCACCAGCCCCGAGGAAGCCCTTGCCACGCTGGGCCGCTGGAAGCCGGAACTCACCCCGGCCGAGGTAGCCGAACAATGGAAGAGCGGGAACATCGCCCGCTACAAGACGGTTTTGGGCTTGCTGGGGTACCCGCCGGCGGTGGTGGAGAAGATCCTGCAGGCCAGTTTCGGGGCCATCGCAGAGTTGGCTGGCAAATCCTGAAACCGCCTTCCCCCGGGCCTTGCCGATAGGGTTGCATGGATGATCACCAACGGTTTCGGGCCCGCAACGGGCAAGCCGGTGCTGCTGCTCCCTGGCGGGGGAGTCGCCGGGTGGATGTGGACGTCGCTGCGCCGGAGCCTGGAAACCAGATATCGGGTCCAGGTGCCCGACCTGTCCGGCCACGGCGAAAGCTCCCCGGAACCCTACCTGAACCACGCTGCCACCAGCGAGGCGCTGGCCAACATGCTCGTCGCCTGTAACACCCGCCCGGGACCCTGAGCACCGCATTCGGTGTCCCGCTCTCCGCATTGCTCGATCCGCCCCGCCCCGCGGTGACCGTCATCCGGGCCGGCGAGGGCCCGCGACTGGCCTCGGGATCCGCGGACTACGCGGCCGCCCTGCTGGCACCCAGCCCGCCGAACGCACGCCGTGACATCTACCTGATCACCGCGGAACCAGGAGCCGTCAAGCATTCCGAGCCGCACGCCCCGGGAACCGTCGAGCACATCATCCTGTCCGCGGGCCGGGCCAGGAACACCGTCGCCGGCAACGCCACGGAACTCGGGCCGGGCGACTACATGAGCTACCCCGGCGACCAGGCCCACGACTTCGAGACGCTCGAGCAGGGAACGTTCGCGGTCTTCGTGGTCGAGACCCGATAGCGGCCCGGGGACGGGTTAAGTTCTCCGCGCCGGCCATTCCAAATCGAGGGTGCATCGGCGTAGGTTGGTTCGTGGATAAGCACCGGCACATCCTTCAAAGGGGAGACGACCATGAGCACATTCCCGGACCGGGACCGCACCGCCCTGGTGGTGATCGACGTCCAGAACAATGTTGTGGCAGATGCCTATCTGCGCGAGGAAACCATCGGCAACATCAACGAACTCGTGAAGCGGGCCAGGGAATCCGGTGCGCCGGTGGTGTGGGTGCAGCACTCCGACGAGGAAATGGAAGTGGGCAGCGCCGACTGGGAAATCGTCCCGGAGCTCTCGCCCGCCGCCGAAGAACCGGTGATCCAGAAGATCTACGGGGATTCGTTCGAGGGCACCAACCTGGAAGCGGTGCTCGCGTCCGCCGGCGTCGGCCGGCTGTTCGTCTCGGGTGCCGAGTCGGATGCGTGCATCCGCTCCACGGTCCACGGCGCCTTCACCCGGGGCTACGACGTCACCCTGGTTTCGGACGCGCACACCACCAGCGACATGACCGAATGGGGAGCACCGGCGCCGGAGGTCGCGATCTCCCACATCAACCTCTACTGGCAGTTCCAGGGAGCGCCCGGCCGCACCGCCGCCGTCGTCTCCACGCAGGACGTCGACTTCCGGTCCTGACCGTCCCTGTGCGCTGGACCCGAACCGATTAGGGTCCGGTGAATAACCAGCCCGGGAGCCCTGCGGTTCGTTCCTACCTGGCGATTCGTGCGGCCCACACCGTGCGGCTGCCGCGCATCGACAGGTCGGTGCGTGCCAGCACCGAGCGCGGGTCCTTGTCATCCAGCAGCACGTCCAGGGCGTGGAGGTCCGCCGCAGGCAGGTCGTCCTTGAGGGCATCGCGCATCCGGGACAGCCATCGGTGGGCGGCACGCGCGACCAGCTCCTGGTCCTCATCGATCGTGTAGCCAAAGGTTCGCTGGTCGACGACCGCCATCCCCGCTTCCCGGATCGGTCCGGCCCAGTCCGGGTGGGCGTTCCAGTTGGCGCTGCCCACCGCCGCATGGCAGCGTTCCTCCAGGCCCGGGGCGCCGAACCCCAGGTCCCGGGGCAGGTAGCGGGGGAAGGCGTCCATCTCCACGACCACCAGCAGTCCGGCGGCCGACAGCGTGCCGGCGATCCGCTCGTACACATTGGCAGGCTCGCTCATATGGTGCATGGAGGACGCGGCCCACACCAGGTCGACGTCCGTCAGTTCCGGCCACGCCGTGTCCAGGTCCACCTGCAGGGTCGAGACCCGCTCCTCCAGCCCATGCGATTCCACCTTCCTCGACAGGCGCCCGAGCATGAACTCGGACTGGTCCAGGGCAACGACCCCGGCCTCGGGGAAGGTGCGCGCCAGGCCGAGCGTTCCGGTGCCTGTGCCGGCGCCCAGGTCCAGGATGGTGCGCGGGCTTGGCTGGTGCCCGGCGGTCCAGGCGAAGATATCCTGCAGGTGGTCGTTGATCAGCAGGGCGTCCAGGTCGAGCATTTCCGCCATGCCCTGCTCGTCCGAGTGCTGGTGCTCGTGGTGGTTGCCGTGGTTTCCGTCGTGGGTGTGGTCGTGGCCGTGTCCGTGGGGGTGCTGTGTCGTCATGGTTCCAGCCTAACCACCGAATGCGCGATTGGCATACACTCTTGCGTATGACGCAAGAAGAGCTTTCCATGGACACCGTGATCCGCCAACGCCTCAAGGGACTGCGGCTGGCCAAGGGCTGGTCGCTCGATGCCCTGGCCGCACGCTGCTTCATGAGCCCCTCCACGCTCAGCCGCATCGAGACGGGCAATCGGCGCATCGCCCTGGACCAACTCGTTCCCCTGGCCAAGGCACTGGGGACCACCCTTGACCAGCTGGTCGAGCCGACCAGCGACGAGGACGTGGTGATCCGCCCCGAGCCCGAGCACCAGCCCGGGCTCACCACCTGGCTGCTCTCGCGTGAGCACTCGGCCAACGGGACCACGGTGGCCAAGATGCGCATCACCCACGAGCGTTCCGTGAAGGAGGTCGGGCTGAGCGTGCACCCGGGCCGCGAATGGTTCACCGTCCTGTCCGGCACCGTCTCGCTGGTGCTGGGGGAGCGCACCATCCTGGTTTCCGAGGGGCAGGCCGCCGAATTCTCCACGATGGTCCCGCACCGCATCGGGGCACACGAGGGGCCCGTGGAGATCCTGACGATCTTCGACCACGGTGGGGAACGTGCGCACATGCACCACGACCACTGGGCGGACTAGGCTTGACGCCTAAACCGGTATCGGCGATGTCATGGTGCCAGCCAAGCGTTGCTGGGAACATGGATGCAGATCTTTAGGCCAGCTAGAGCTTGTCGTAATAAGTGGCCAGCGACCTACCCTAATTCAGGGGGGCGAAGTTGTTTTACACGACGTTGCGCCGCCTTCAGTTTCTCAGCGTTCGTGGATATTAGTGTGGTTGCACACTCACTGAAACAAACTGGACTCTCTTCTGCACGCGCCTGATTTACTTCCATGTCTGTTGGTGTAGGTGATTGCACTCGCGGTATGACTGAACAATGGGAATACGAACTCGCTGCCTGGCGCGACATTCAACGATTAAAGGCTCGTCCTTTTCCGAAATGATGAGGAATACAGGTGAGCAGGTAGCCGCTGGGGCCGTGAAACTGGGCAAGCATGCCATGCAATTCCTGGAGAATTTCCCGGGAGCCTCAGTGAGTGCTGAGCGTCGCGGGGTCAGTTCTCCTTGTCCGATTCAAAAGTAGACTGTGGCGCACCGCCATTCACGCCAGTCGACCGCCAACGCCCTCGGCTCCAACTTGTTCTGCGGGCGGTACTAGGATTTCGATCATGTACCTGTTGGATACGAATCGACTTTCCCCGGACTGGGTGGCCGAGCATGGCTCATGGCTCGATAGGCCCCTGTTTGCATCCTCGGTGTCTGCCCAAGAGCTCCTTGGTATGCAAGTGCCCGACAAGGAGACAAGATATCGCTATGCTCTGCCGGTAATCGATGGGCATGTCCTCAACATCCGCCACGGGATGCCACCGGACGAGATTATTCGCTGGGCCATCGACCACGGGAAGCGTTTCCCTGTCTCAAAACTAGCTGATCGCCTGACAGTACCCCGATCGGCTCTTCGGGCTGAAGCGCTCGAACTGGGACATGTGGCCATCGCGGCCGCTCATAGTGGCGGGCACGATCGCCTCTTCCGCGCCTTCGCCTCGAGAGGCCTCCGAGGCAAGACGTTCAAGCGAGTCCTCAGCAAATGGGAGTTTCTACGTAGTGACATTGAAGCTGTGATCCCTTTGGACGAAGAGATCGCGGCTGAGGCACTCGTCCTCGCGAACCAGTTCGTAGAGGGCGGATATCGCGTCAAGGGCACGGCGCGGAACACCATGAATGACATGTATGTGGCCGCGTCATCCCATGTTCTTGGAATGCCCCTGTTGACCGGCGACGCGCAGCTGAAGGTTTTCTACCAGAAGCGTGGATGGTCTGTGACTGAGAGGGACTCGGTATTCGTCGCTACTCCCAGCCCTCGGGGGAAAGATCTTCTGAAGGACCTGAAATCCCATTCGGATTCTCGCGCATATATCAATCAACCACCGTGGCTCCGCTCGCGCGTCAATCGAGATCCACCACCGCTGCCGCGCTAACCTGTGCGGCTATGCGGAGCGGAGTGATGAGATCTAATCCCGCATGGCCATGGGTTGTGCCAGCAGGATGCAGCTATCCCTAGGCACGTCCTGCCCCGGACGGTCCCTTCCCTGCACGGAGCTGCACGTCGGCCGCGGCCCGGGAGAGCACCTCCAGGGCCTCGGCCAGCACCGGCTGGGAGCCGCTGCCGCGGCGCACCACGGTGCGGATGTGCCGCGAGGGAGCCGGATCCCCGCGCAGCGGAACCCTCACGATCGGATAGCCGGCCGGTATCCTGGCCAGCCGCGGGACCAGGCACACCCCGAAACCCGCCGCCACGAGTGCCGCACCGGTGTCCCACTCGGCCGCCTCGTGGGCCACCATCGGGGTGAAGCCCGCCTCGGCGCAGGAATTGAACACCAATTGCCGGTGCGGACGGCCGGGTCGGTCCACGATCCACTGCTGGTCCGCGGTCTCCGCCAGTCCCACCTCGGGCCGGGAAGCCAGCGGATGGCCGGCCGGAACCAACAACTCCAGCGGGTCGTCGAGCAGGAAATGCGTCTCGAAGCGGCTGTCGGCACTCGACGGGGCGGCCTCGGTGGAAACGATCACCGCCAGGTCGGCGTCGCCGGCCAGCAGCAGCTCGAGGCATTCGGCCGGGTCGGCCTCGATGATCCGCACCTCCAATGCCGGGTGGCTGGCCCGCAGCGCCGTGACCACCGCCGGCAGCAGGGCCGCCGCGGCGGTGGAGAAGCCGCAGATCCGCAGCGAGCCCGCGTAGCTGCCGGATTCGGCGGCCAGCAGCCCGCGGATGTGTTCCCAGCTGGAGAACAGCGCATCGACGTTGCTGAGCAGGATGCGCGCCGCCGGGGTCAGCCGGACCCCGCGTCCCTGCGGGACCAGCAGCACCACGTCGAGGTCCTCGCCCAGGGTGCGCAGCTGGTGGGAGACGGCCGAGGGCGTGAAGTGCATGGCCTTGGCGGTGGCAGTGACGGTCCCGTGGGTGGCAAGCATGCGGAGCACGTGGAGCCTCGGATCGATCATGCACGAAGATTACACGGTATCTTGCGATTTCGTTTGCTGGTCTTCAGCAGTGGCCCGCGTCACACTTGAGGCAACGGGTCCCCGGGACCGGGACACCCGGTGAACGAAAGGGCGTGGCGCATGAAACTTACGGACCCGCTGCTCGAGCCGTTTGCGCTGCGGCACCTGGTGCTGCGCAACCGGATCGTGAGCACCTCGCACGAGCCGGCCTACGCGGAGAACTCGATGCCCACCGACCGCTACCGGGCCTACCACGTCGAGCGCGCCAAGGGCGGTGCGGCACTGCTGATGATCGGCGGATCCGCGGTGGTTTCCCCCGACAGTCCGCCCTCCTTCGGGAACCTCCAGCTGCACCGCGACGAGATCTCCGCCTGGCTGCGCAAGCTCACCTCCGAGATCCACGAGGCGGGGGCGGCGGTGATGTGCCAGATCACCCACCTGGGCCGGCGCACCAGCAACTACGCCGGGGATTGGCTCCCGGTTCCCTACCCCTCTGCCATGCGCGAACCGGCCCACCGCGCCTTCCCGAAGGTCGCCGAGGAATGGGACCTGCACCGGATCGCCGCCGACTATGCAGCCGCCGCGGTGCGTTGCCGAGATGCCGGCATGGACGGGATCGAGATCCAGTCCTACGGGCACTTCATGGACGCCTTCCTGTCCCCGGCCACCAACGACCGCACCGACGCCTGGGGCGGCAGCTTTGAGAACCGCATCGCCTTCCCGCTGCTGGTGATCCGCTCCGTCCGCGAGGCTGTGGGTCCGGAATTCATCCTGGGCATCCGCATGTCCATGGACGAGGACAAGGAGCACGGGCTGGGGCGCACCGAGGCCATGGCCGCACTGCACCGCTACGTCGAGGCCGGCATCGACTTCCTGTCCGTGATCAAGGGGTCCATCGAATCCGACGCCGCTTTGGCCAAGGTGATCCCGTCCATGGGCGCGCCATCGGCCCCGTTCCTGGACTTCGCCGCATCCATCAGGGCCGAGGCCGGGATCCCGGTCATGCACGCCTCGAAGATCGCCGACATCGCCACCGCCCGCCACGCAGTCTCCCACGGGCTGCTGGACCTGGTCGGGATGACCCGGGCCCAGATCGCCGACCCGCACCTGGTCGCCAAGCTGGCCGCGGGGCAGGAGGAACGGATCCGGCCCTGCGTGGGGGCGAACTACTGCCTGGATTCCATCTACGCCTCCGGGGACGCCAAGTGCATCCACAACCCCGCCACGGGGCGCGAATTGCAGCTGCCGCACGCCGTGCCGCCGGCCGCCGCGCCCTCGAAGGTGGCCGTGGTCATCGGTGCCGGGCCGGCCGGCCTGGAATGCGCCCGTGTGCTGGGCGAACGCGGGCACCGGGTCGTGGTGCTCGAGGCCGCGGACGCCCCCGGCGGCCAGGTGCTCATCGCCGCCTCCACGCCCCGGCGGCGGGACCTGCTGGGCATCATCGACTGGCGGGTCTCCGAGGCACTGCTGGCCGGTGTCGAAATCCGCTACGGGGTCTACGCCGAGGCCGACACCGTGCTGGCCGAAAACCCGGACGTGGTCCTGGTGGCCACCGGCGGGATGCCCAACCACGACTTCCTCACCCGTGGCGGGGACCTGACCTCCGATTGCTGGGACGTGCTCGGGCACCTGGCCTCCATCCCCGAAACCGTGCTGGTCTATGACGACAACGGGGCAGAACCGGGCATGGACGCCGCCGAGAAACTCGCTGCCGCCGGTGCGAAGGTGGAAATCGTCACCCCCGAGCGCATGCTCGCCCCCGATGTCGGGGCCATGAACTCCCCGGCCTACCTGCGGGCCTTCTCCGAACACGGGGTCACCACCACCCTGGCGCACCGGCTGCGCTCGGTGGTGCGCGAGCCGGACGGAAAATTCACCGCGGTGCTCTACAGCGAATACTCGGGCCTCGAAACCACCCGCACCGTGGACCTGGTGGTCACCGAGCACGGTACCCTGCCCAACACCGAGCTGTACTTCGAGCTGCTGCCCGATTCCACCAACGCCGGGGAAATCGACTACCCGGCACTGCTGGCCGGGACCCCGCAGCCCGCCGGGAAAAACCCGCAGGGCCGCTTCGCGCTCTACCGCGTCGGGGACGCGGTGGCCAGCCGGAACATCCACGCGGCCATCTACGACGCCCTGCGATTGTGCCTGCCCATGTAAATACCCGCTTGCCTTGACCAGACCCAGCCACCACGCCACGAAAGGAACCGCCATGACCACGACCACGACACCGGTCCACCACCTGCCGCCCTCGCACACCCCCTCCGCCGGGATCGCCGAACTGGTTGCCCGGCGGATTCCGGGGCTGAGCCTCGAGGCCCCGTTCTACACCTCGCCCGAGGTCCTTGAGATGGACATTTCCGAGATCTTCGCCAAGCACTGGATCTTCGTGGCCACCGACGCCGAGATCCCCGAACCCGGGGACTACCTCACCATCTCGGTGGGCCCGCACTCGGTGATCCTGCTGCGCGACGACGACGAGGAAATCTCCGCGCTGCACAACGTCTGCCGGCACCGCGGGGCCCGGATCCTTTCCGACCCGTCCGGATCGGTCGGCAACCTGGTCTGCGGCTACCACCACTGGACCTACGGATCCGACGGGGCCCTGCTGCACGCCGACTCGCAGCCGGCCGACTTCGACAAAACCCGGTTCGGACTGCGGAAGGTGGCTGTGCAGTCGGTGGCCGGGCTGGTATTCATCTGCCTCTCCACCGACCCGCCGGAAGACTTCGCCTCCTACGCGGGCCGGATCGAACCCTACCTGGCCCCGCACCGGCTGCGCCGCACCAAGGTCGCCGCCCAGGAGGACCTGGTGGAGCACGGTAACTGGAAGCTGGTGATGGAGAACAACCGGGAGTGCTATCACTGCGACGGGCACCCCGAGCTCTCCTGCTCGCTGTTCCCCACCTACGGGTACGAACCGGACGGGTTGCCTCCAAGGCTGCGCCCGGCCTATGACCGCTACCTCGCCGCGGAGGCCGACCTGCACCGGCGCAGCGAGGCACTCAACCTTCCCTACGCGCAGATCCAGGAGCTGCGCGCCCCGGGCACCGGATTCCGGATCCAGCGCGAACCCATGGACGGGGCGGGAGAGTCCTTCAGCCCCGACGGGACCCTGCTGTGCCGCAGGCTGCTGGGGGAGCTCACCGAGCCCAGGCTCGGGCGGCTGTCCATGCACCTGCAGCCCAACGCCTGGTTCCACGTGCTCTCCGACCACGCGGTGACCTTCTCGGTGCTGCCGCTGGGCCCGGACAAGACGCTGTTGCGCACCACTTGGCTGGTCCACGAGGACGCCGTGGAGGGGGAAGACTACGACCTGGAGGCACTGAAGCGGGTGTGGCAACGCACCAACGAGCAGGACCAGACCTTTGTCCGCCGCGCCCAGCTCGGGGTCACCAGCCCCGCCTACCTCCAGGGACCGTACGCCCCGAACGAATACCAGGTCGAAGACTTCTGCTCCTGGTACATCCAGCGCCTGCGCGCGGGCCTCGGAATGGAGGTGCAGCCATGACACAGGAACTCCAGGTCCTGCCGGTTTCCCTTCCGGCGGCACCCGCCGACCGATCCCTGCGTTGCACCGCCATCCGCCAGGAGACCCCGGAGGTCAAGACCTTCACCTTCGAACCCGAGGCGGGGGAGCACTTCGGCTGGCTGCCGGGCCAGTACCTCACGTTTTCGCTGGACACGCCCCACGGGCAGCTGGCCCGCTGCTACACCATCAGCTCCATCCCCCGGGACGGGTTGGAGATCACGGTCAAGGCCCTGCCCGGGGGACCGGCCTCGAGATGGCTGCATGACTCGCTGGCCCCCGGCACGGTCCTCGAGGCCCACGGGCCGCTGGGCGGCTTCACCCCGCCCGCGCTCGCCGGAGGGCTGCCGGGCACTGCGCCCGGCTACCTGTTCCTCGCAGCCGGCTCCGGGATCACCCCGCTGGTGTCCATCACCCGGGCCCTGCTGGATGCCGGCGCACCGGTGGACGCGGTGCTGCTCTACAGCGCGCACGGCCCGGCCGAGGTCATCTTCCACCGCGAGCTGCGCTCGATCCCGGAGGCCAGCGGCATCCGCGTGGAAACGATCCTCAGCACCGGGTCCATCCCCACCCTGGGCACCCCGCGGGCACCCGGGCGGCTGGATGCGGAGCTGCTGCTCGAACTGGTGCCCGATGTGCGCGGGCGCGAGGTCTATGCGTGCGGCCCGCCGCAGTATCTGGAAGCGGTGCGCGGGATGCTGGCCGCGGCGGGCTGCGACGCCTCGGCGCTCACGGTGGAAAGCTTCGACATCGCCGACCACGCCCCGGCGGCTGCTTCCCTGGCGCCGTCGCCGCCGGACGCCGCGGCCGGCACGCAGGTGTTCAGCGTCGAGTTCGTGCGCAGCGGGCGGACCATCGACTGTGCAGCGGACGGGTTTATCCTCGACGCCGCGCTGGCCGCGGGAATTCCCGTGCCTTCCTCGTGCACGCTGGGGATGTGCGGCACCTGCAAGACGACCCTGCTCGGGGGCACGGTGGAGATGAACCACGCCGGCGGGATCCGGCCCAGGGAAATCGCCGCGGGCAAGATCCTGATCTGCTGCTCCACGCCGACCGGCGACCTGGTGATCGACGCCTAGCCGGATCCGCGGGTTCCCGTGTTATGTGGCTTCGTCTTCGGTGATGCCGAACAGCTCGGGGCTGTCGGCCATGGTGCGACCGAGCTTCCACTGGTTCCTGAAGAGCCCCACGGGGTTCCCGTTCGACCGGTAGACGACATCGACGGCGGCGGCCTTGGCGGTCTTTTCCGGTTCCGGGCCGAAGAGGTCCCGGGCCATTTCGTAGGGCAGGGCCTCTTCGATGGCGGCCGGGGCGTTGAACTCGCGCTTCAACCGATCCAGGGCCACGTCGAACTGCAGGACTCCGACCGCCGCGAAGATCGGCGACTGGCTCGTCCCGAAGCCGCGGTACAGAACCTGGATCGTGCCTTCCTCCTCGAGGTGCGAGATTCCCCGGGCGAAGGCCTTGGAACGGCCTGCATCCAGGCTGCGCACCACGCGGAAGTGCTCGGCGTTGAAGTGCGGCAAGCGTGGAAAGGAAACAGCCTCGCCGGCATGTACCGTGTCGCCGATCCGCAATCCGCTGGCGTTGCTGAAGCCCACCACGTCTCCGGGCCACGATTCATCCGCCGAGTCGCGGTCCCTGCCGCTCATGTGGTGGGTGTATTTGGAGGAAACGGGCTTTGCAGTTGCATCGTTCCGCAGCGCCATGCCCCGTCGGAACGTCCCGGAGCACACCCGGACAAAGGCAAGCTTGTCGTGGTGGGCCGGGTTCATGCCCGACTGCATCTTGAAGACGAATCCGGAGAAATCCGAATCCAGTGCTCGCAGGGTGCCGGACGCATCCGGGCGCGGACCCGGCGCGGGCGCCCGGTCCACCAGGAAATCCAGGAGCGGGGCAACCCCGAAGTTTGATGCCGCGGCAGCGAAAAGCACCGGCGTGGCCCGGCCGGCCAGGAATTCTTCCGAGTCGAAGTTGCCATTGAGGGCCACGGCCATGTCGCAGTCTTCGCGGGCGGCCTCCCAGGCGTCCCCGGCATCCAGGGCGGCCTCTTCGGGGCTCAGCTCATCGGCCTGCGCGAGACTGGCACCGGCATTGGTGCGAGATAAGCGCGTGTAGGTTCCGCTTTCCGGGTTGTAGAGGCCACGGAAGTCGCCCGCGATGCCCACGGGCCAGTTCAGCGGCACCGGCAGCCTGCCGGTGGCATCCTGGACCTCATCGAGCAGCTGCAACGTTTCCTGTCCGGGACGGTCCCATTTGTTGAACACGGTGACCACCGGCAGGCCAAGTTCCTTGCAGACGGCAAAGAGCTTCAGGGTCTGGGTTTCCATGCCCCGTGCGGAATCGACAAGCATGATGGCGCAGTCCACGGCCGTCAGCACCCTGTAGGTGTCCTCGGAGAAGTCCGCGTGCCCCGGGGTGTCGAGAAGGTTGAAAATGACATCGCCGTGCTCGAACCGCAATGCGGTGGAGCTGATGGAGATGCCGCGTTCGCGTTCCATGGTGCCCCAGTCGGACATGCTCGCCTGGCGCCCTTGCTTGCCGTGCGTCACGCCTGCCTCCGTGATGACCCGCGCATGCAGGGCCAAGGCCTCGGTCAATGTCGACTTGCCGGCGTCGGGGTGCGCAATGATGGCAAATGTCCGGCGTCTGCGGGCCTCGTGAAATACGTCATTGCCGTCGGTGGTGGGTGGGGAGTCGAAATCAGTGAAAGTGCTGGGAACCATCCCTAGAATGTACCGTTCCTTTTAGGTGCGATCTAATATCGCACGTGCTCCCCGATCGGTCTTGGGAGGCTGCCGCCGGCGGGCCCGGGCGGCTCGTGGCCGCCAGGCGAACCAGCTTTGGAGATTTCCCCAGCGAAATAACCCCAATTGCCGTCGTAGGTAAACAAGGATTTCAGGTGGGAAAGATTGGTGGGCCCTGCGAGGTTGATGGAGGGGCACCGGCGCACTTGCCGGATGAGTCCGTTCCGCTTAAAATTGGGCGCCAGGGCAAGGGAGAGAACCATGGGCAAGGTGGTCATGTACGGCTCGGTGTCGGTGGACGGCTTCATCGCGGACGGGAACGACCAGCCCGGACCGCTGTTCGACTGGTTGACCGGAGGGGACATCCCGCTGGACGAGAGCGGCGTACTGAAGGTGTCGCAGGCCTCCTACGATTACACCCGTGCGTACTGGGACCGGATCGGGGCGACAATTGTCGGCCGCCACGTCTTTGACATTACCGACGGCTGGGACGGGAAGCCTCCAGGCGGGGTGGAGCACGTGGTCGTCGTGACGCACCGGCCCGGGCCCGAGGACTGGGACCACGAGGCGCCGTTTCACTTCATCGACGGCGTCGAGGCCGCCGTGGCCAAGGCCCAGGAGCTCGCGGGTGAACGCATCGTCGAGGTCTCTGTTGGCGATGTCGGTGGCCAGGTGTTCGCCGCGGGCCTGGTCGACGAGGTGCGCATGGACGTTGTACCCGTCGTGTTCGGGACCGGCAAGCGCTTCTTCGGGTCGGTCCACGCACAGCACCTGTTGGGGGATCCCGACGTGGTGATCCAGGGAAACCGGGTGCTTCACCTGCGCTTTTCGGTGCGCCGCTGACCGATCCGGGCCGGTGCCCGTGCCGCCGCCACAGAAAGAATCCGAGCCTCCAGATCGACCACCAGGCCCATCACATCCCCGATGGCGGAAAGAACCCCCAGCCGCGATCGCGGCCATACCGGCCAACCGGAGCAGCTTGCCAGATGACCTGGAACGGTTGCCTCTCAAGAGCATGGCCGGAATCTGAAGGCTCCCACCAGGGCGGCGGCATTGGCATAGATGAAGTAGTCGTACCACTCGACCGTCGTGCCGATCATGGTGGCCCCTGCCACCCTGCGCTGTTCGGGGCTCATCCGCCGGGAGGCCGATGCTGTGCTGCCCATGGGAATTCTTTCCTCCGGAGGCGAGGAGCCCCGGGCCGGCCGGCCGAAGTGCAGCTCGCCCGATGGCCACATTGCAGGTCTTCGCCCGCACCCGTGGCGAGGGAAATCGGGCTCAGGCGGCCGCTTCGCGGTCCTTGCGGCGCCGACGCAGCACCAGGTATCCGGCGAGCGCCACGCACAGCGCGTAGGTCCAGGCCACCGCGCCCCAGCCCACCGCGAATCCGCCGGGGGAGCCGATCAGCGCGCCCATGGCCAGCGGGCCGACGGTGAATCCGCCGAACTGCCCGGCGGTGACCATTCCGGTGGCCATGCCAATGGTGGAGGCCGGGACGCTGCGCACCACCGCTGCCATCAGCACCACCGAGACCCCCAGGGCCGAGGCCCCGTGCAGGGCCACGGCGCCCCACAGCAGTGCCGCGGACCCGGTCGCCCCGGCGGCCAGGAACACCCCGGCCCCGGCGAGCGCGAGGGTGGCCAGCAGCAGCAACAGCGGGGGAGCGGCCATGCCGCCGGACATCATCTTGCCCCAGCCCACGCGGGCGGCCACGCCGATCGCCCCGGCGGCTGCTGCGGCGACCCCGCCCATGACCAGGGTGAAGTCCAGTTCGCGCACCGCATACAGGGACAGGTAGACGTTGGTGGCCTGCACGCCCATGCCGTTGACAAAGCCGAAGACGGCCAGCGCGTAGATCAGGAACCTGGTGTTCGGCGGCGGCGCCGGGATCGGGGCGGGCCCTGCGGGAAGCGGGCCGATGCGGGTGGGGGCCTTGGGCAGCAGCGGAACCGAGGCAACCACGCGCACCGCGACCACGCCCAGCGCCCCGGCCACCACGGCGCCCACGGCGTTGGCCCCGTGCCAGCCGATCCAGGCGGCCAGGGCCGGGAAGGCCAGGGAAGCCACCAGCTGGCTGACCTGGACGCCGGATTGCTTGATGCCGATCCAGCCGATGCGCTTGTCCTCCGGGACGCGTTCGGCCAAGATGCGGTTGGTGACCCCGTTGGGGAAGGACTGGGCGAGCCCGGAGAGGCCCGCGGCGACCAGCAGCAGCACGTAGCCGCCGGGGATCGCGGCCAGCGCCAGGGCCGCGGCGGCCAGGGCGAAGACCAGCACCAGCAGCCGGGTGTCTGGCTGCCGGTCCGTGAAGCGGCCGAAGACCGCGTTGCCCACGGCCCCCGCGGCGAAGCAGACGGTGGCCAGCAGGCCGAATTGCGCCTCGGTGATGCCCAGGTCGGTGATCACCAGGTCGCTGATGGCGCTCAGCCCGTAGTTCAGGATCGGGCCGGCGGCCACCGCGGTCAGCAGGGCGGCCAGCAACAACTTCCCGGGGCGCCCGGCGCGTGCCTGCATTCGGCTCTCCTGATGTCACGGTGTGGTTTCCGGGTTGGCTCCGGGTCGAAGACCAGTGTTTCACAACCGCCCTGTGGCTCCGGCACCGCGTGACTCCCCGTGCCCTGCCATGTGGCACCGGTTTTTTGGGGTTGGCCGTGCGCCGAAGGGCCGGGAGGCCGGCGGCTTCGTGCCGGCCCACCTGCCGAGGGGGCGCCGGGGACCTGGCCGCACCGGGCCGGTACCCGCCCCGTTCTTCGGCTGAGGCCGGGTCCCGAACGCGTTCGCACCTGTCAGGGAACAAGTGTTGAATACACGCCTGTTCGGGGCCAGACTGAAAGCACCGCCGAACGGCGGTGCAATGTGGAGGCAAACACAAATGAAGAAACTTGGGTACAAACTTGCCACCGTTGCCGTGGGCGCCCTGCTCACGGCTACGACTCTCACCGCATGCGGGGGAAACAACCCCCCGGCAGCGAGCGGCAACAGCTCTTCCGGCCCGGCCGTGAAGATCGGCCTGTTGCTCCCCGAAACCAAGACCACTCGCTATGAGGCCTTCGACCGCCCGCTGTTCGAAGCCAAGATCAAGTCCCTGGGCAACTACGACGTCGTCTACTCCAACGCCAGCCAGGATGCGTCCAAGCAGCAGGAGCAGGCCGAGTCCGCGCTCACCGACGGGGTGAAGGTGCTGGTCCTTGACCCGGTCAACGCGCAGGCCGCGGCCAGCATCGTGGCCAGCGCCAAGGCGCAGGACGTGCCGGTGATCTCCTACGACCGCCTGGTCGCCGGAACCACCGACCTGGCCTACTACATCTCCTTCGACAACGAACAGGTCGGGGTGCTGCAGGGCAACGCGCTGGTCGACAAGCTCGCCAAGGACGGCATCAAGGACCCCGGCATCCTGATGGTCAACGGCTCGCCCACCGACGGCAACGCGGTGCTGTTCAAGAAGGGCGCCCACTCGGTCATCGACAAGTCCGACGTGAAGGTGCTGGCCGAGTACGACACCCCCGACTGGTCGCCCGACAAGGCCCAGAGCTTCGTGGCCGGACAGATCACGCAGTTCACCGGGCAGATCGACGGGGTCTACGCCGCCAACGACGGCACCGCCGGGGGCGCGGTCGCCGCATTGAAGGCAGCCAACGTCACCCCGTGGCCGGTCATCACCGGCCAGGACGCCGAAATCACCGGCATCCAGCGGATCGTTTCCGGGGACCAGTACATGACCATCTACAAGGCCATCAAGACCGAGGCCGAACTTGCCGCAACCGTCGCCGACCAGCTGGCCAAGGGCGAAACGCCGACCGACGCCACCGACGTCGCCGGGGTTCCGACCAAGCTGCTCACCCCGGTGGTGGTGACCAAGGAGAACATCATGGACACCGTGGTCAAGGACGGCTTCTACACGGTGGCGCAGATCTGCACCGCCGAATACGCCAAGGCCTGCGCCGCGGCAAACATCAAGTAGGCACCCCAGCGGGACGGCGGGGCCGGCGGCAACCGGCCCCACACCCCGCACCGGTGCACGGCACGGAACAACCCTTGGGGAGTGGAACGTGGAGGAAGCCACCTCGAACACCGCGGCGGCGGCACCGCAACGGATCCTGCGCATGACCGGGATCTCCAAGCGCTTCGGCGCCGTCCAGGCGCTGACCGAGGTCGAACTGGAGATCTACTCCGGGCAGGTTGTGGCCATCGTCGGGGACAACGGCGCGGGCAAGTCCACCCTGGTCAAGGTGCTCGCCGGGGTCCACCCGGCCGACGATGGGCGGATCGAGATGCAGGACGCGCGCGTGTCGATTTCCTCGCCCACCGACGCCAGGGCGCTGGGCATCGCCACGGTCTACCAGGACCTGGCGCTGTGCGACAACCTGGACGTCGTGGCCAACCTCTGGCTCGGGCACGAGCTGACCTACCGCGGCCGGCTCGACGAGGTGGCCATGGAGAAGCAGTCCTGGAAGCTCTTGCGCGAGCTGAGCGCCAAGATCCCCTCGGTGCGCATCGCTGTTGCCTCGCTGTCCGGCGGGCAGCGCCAGACCGTGGCCATCGCCCGTTCGCTGATCGGCGAGCCGCGCATCGTGATCCTGGACGAGCCCACCGCGGCCCTGGGCGTCGCACAGACCGCCGAGGTGCTCAACCTCATCGAGCGGCTGCGCGAACGCAACTACGGGGTGGTGCTGATCAGCCACAACATGGCCGACGTGATGGCGGTCGCGGACCGCATCGTGGTGCTGCGGCTGGGACGGAACAACGGGGAGTTCCTCGCCGCCGAGGCCACCAGCGAAGACATCGTCGCGGCGATCACCGGGGCCACCGACAACGCCGTCACCCGCCGGGCCGCGACCCGGCCGGTGCCCGGAACGGAGGAACCATGAGTGCCAAGGTGCCCGAACCGGGCCCGGAGCCCGGAACGGTGGCGGCCGACCTGCTCGATGAGCGGTTGATCCAATCCGCGGGATTCGGCGGCGCGGTGCGCGCGTTCACCCGCCGGATCCGCGGCGGCGATCTGGGCTCCCTGCCGGTGGTGGTGGGGCTGGCGATCATCTGGGCGGTCTTCGGGATCGTGAACCCGCGGTTCCTCTCCAGCATCAACCTGGTGAACCTGTCGATGCAATGCGCCGCGGTGGGCACCATCGCCATCGGGGTGGTGCTGGTGTTGCTGCTGGCCGAGATCGACCTGTCCATCGGATCGGTCTCCGGGCTGGCCGCGGCCATCGTGGCGGTGGGCTTCGTCGGGCACGCCTGGCCGCTGTGGACCGCGGTGGTGGCAGCCATTGCCGCGGGCGCGCTGATCGGGCTGTTCTATGCGCTGCTGAACACCCGCTTCGGGGTGCCCAGCTTCGTGATCACCTTGGCCGGGCTGCTGGGGATCCTCGGGGCGCAACTGTGGGTGCTGGGCAAGTTCGGTTCCATCAACCTGCCCTTCGACTCCTGGCTGGTCTACTACGCCCAACAGCTGTACATGCCCGAATGGCTCTCCTACGCGTTCGTGGCAATCGCGGTGGCCGGCTACTGGCTGGCGAAGTTCCTGGCCTCGACCAAGCGCAAGGCCGCCGGGCTCTCGGGGGTTTCCGCTTCGGCGCTGGGTCTGCGCGCCGCCGGGCTGCTGGTGGTGCTGGGCGTCCCGGTCTGGTACCTGAACCGCAGCCGCGGGGTCGGGGTGATGTTCCTGTCCTTCGTGGCCCTGGTGCTGATCATGCACTTCTTCCTTTCCCGCACCCGCTGGGGGCGGGCCGTGTTTGCGGTGGGCGGCAACGTGGAGGCCGCCCGCCGCGCCGGCATCAACGTGCGAGCCGTGGCCATGAGCGTGTTCATCCTGTGCTCCACCTTCGCCGCGCTGGGCGGGCTGATGGCCGCGGGCCGGCTGGCGGCGGCCAACCAGTCCTCCGGCGGCGGGGACATCAACCTCAACGCGATCGCCGCAGCGGTGATCGGCGGGACCAGCCTCTTCGGCGGGCGCGGCTCGGCATTCTCCGCGCTGCTGGGGATCCTGGTGATCCAGTCGATTTCCTCCGGGCTGACCCTGGTGAACCTGGATTCCTCGCTGCGCTACATGATCACCGGCGCGGTGCTGCTGCTGGCCGTGGTCATCGACTCGCTCTCCCGGCGCTCCCGCCGGGCGGCCGGGCGCGCGTAGCCGCGCCCGCGCATCAGGCCCGCGGTTTCTCCCCGGGCACCGGCTCGCCGGCGTCCTGGTCCAGTCGGAAGGGCGGATACGCATCGGTCATCAGGGCCGTGTACGCGGCGGTGCGCAACGCCCAGCGGTTCAGCCCCACCAACAGGTTGAAAAGCCCTTGCCGGTACACGCCGGTGAACAGCAGGACCAGTGCGGCGATCAGCACCAGCGCCCCGGTCAGCGAGATGCCCCGGGCCTCGTCGCTCCAGGAGTCGTTGGACCAGGCGCCCCCGGTCATCGCGGCCACGACCAACAGGTGCGGCAGCGCGAACAGCCAGGACTTCACCAGCACCTGCCAGTGCGAGAGCCGCTCCGGGTAGGCGACATCGAAAGCGGCAGGGTAGTTTCCGCGGGCCAGCGTGAAGGGAGGGTAGGCATCGGTGCCCAGCACGCCATAGGCGTAGAAGGACACCCTCCAGTTCCAGCGCAGCACCCCGACGGAGAACTGGAACCAGGAGGCCGGGTACTTCCCGGTGAACAGGATCACCAGGCCGGCGGCCAGTGTTACCACCGGGAACGCGACCCACAACAGCGCGAGCACCACCAGGTGCGGGATCGCCAGAAACCACTTGACCAGCCATTTCCAGCGCGAGAGCGCCGGATCCAGCTGCCCGGAAACCCCTGTGGGCAGCGCCGCGGTTGTTTCGCCGACCTGCGGGGCGCCGGCGGCGATGCCGCGGCCCAGGCCGGCGGCTCCCACGAGGATCGCCAGGACGCCCAGTGCCGCCCCGGCAGCAAGCGCCGCGAATTCCGGGCCCGTGTCGGGAAAGCCCAGCACGGCAAGGGAGCCGAGGGATGCGACGGTGAGCAGCACCCCGATGACGAGCAGGGCCATGTGGAGTCCGGACATGTGATCGGTGGAAGGGCTCTGGGGTGCGGATGCAGGCTGGGTGGTCATGGCGTTCGGCTTTCACGAAGCGGTGGTGAAACGGGGGGGATGCGGAATTGCGCGGGTGTGCCGGGCCCGGGATCCGGGCAGGGCAGGTTTGCGCCGGTGCCCGGATGCATGGGCGTGGACCGGTGGGTCGGGCGGGGTGCCTTAGATGGTGATGGCGATCTTGCCGCGGGCCTTGCCCGCCACCAGGTGTTCCATGGCCGCCCGCGCCCGCTCCAGCGGGAAGGACACATCGATGTGCGGGAGCACCGCGCCCGATTCCAGGAACGTGGACAGTTCCTCCAGGTCGGTGGCGCGCTGGGCGGAAGCCAGCATGGCCAGGCGCTGGCGGATGAACGGGGAAAGCGCCACGGCCCTGAACTGGCGGTTCATGCCCAGCCACTTTCCGGCGCCCTCGCCGCCGACAATGACCGCAGTGCCCCTGGGTGCCAGGGCCATGCGCAACCGGCGCAGGCTCGGGTTTCCGCCGGTGTCAATGATCAGGTCGTAGCCTTGCGCAGACTCGGCAAAATCCTGGCGCGTGTAGTCCACGGCGTGCTCGGCGCCCAGGGCCAGGACGAGGTCCTGTTTGGCGGTGGAGGCCATGCCGGTGACCTCGGCGCCAAGCGCCTTGGCCAGCTGCACCGCATGGCTTCCCACCCCGCCCGAGGCGCCGGTGACCAGCACCCGCTGGCCGGCGGCGACACGGCCCAGGCGCAGTGCCTGTAGCGCGGTGGCCGCCGACACCGGGACCACCGCGGCCTGGCGGAAGTCGAGGTTTGCAGGCTTCATGGCCAGCCGGTCTTCCTTGGCCACCGCATATTCGGCGAACGTTCCGCGCCCGAAGCCATAGACCGCATCCCCGACGGCAAAGCGGGTGACCGCCGTTCCGACTGCGGCCACCGTGCCGGCCAGGTCAAGCCCGGGCACCGGGTTTCTCGGTCGGCGCAGGCCCACGGCCAGGCGAGCCAGCAGCGGGGTGCCGGTCATCAGGTGCCAGGTGCCGCGGTCCAGTCCGGCGGCATGGACCCGCACGAGCACCTCGTTGTCCCGCGGGACGGGTGTGGGGATGAATGACTGGTGGAGGACCTCCGCGTCCCCGTACCGGTCCTGGGTGACGGCGCGCATGGTTCCTGGGGTTGCGGTCCGGCCTGTCGTCTCGGAGGCCTGTGGTGGTTCTTGCCGTTCGCCGTTCATGGCGATTCCTTCCGGGGTGCAAGGCTTCACGGATTGTTGCCTTACTTAGTAAGTGAGCTTATCTTACATAGTACGAAAATGCGATAGGATCGGGACATGACGGCCGAAGAAATTTCTGAAGATCCATCGCCTCGAATCCCGCTGAGTCGGGAACGCGTGCTGGGAAGTGCCGTTGCGATTGCCGACGCGGACGGGATCGGGGCGCTGACCATGAGATCGCTGGCCAGGGAACTCGGGGTGAAGCCCATGTCGCTCTACTACTACGTGGCCAACAAGGGCGAGATCCTGGACGCCATCATCGACATGGTGTTCGCCGAGATCGATGTCCCATCCGTCGTGGGGGACTGGAAGGGGGAGATGCGCCGGCGCGCCGGCGCGGTGCGCCAGGCGCTGGGCCGCCACACCTGGGCCATCGGGCTGCTGGAGTCGCGCACGGCCCCCGGCCCGGCGACGCTGCGCCACCACGACGCCACGCTCGGGGTCCTGCGAACCGCCGGATTCTCGGTGAAGGCCGCGGCGCACGCCTACGCGTTGCTGGACAGCTACACCTACGGCTTCGCCCTGCAGGAGGCCGCGCTTCCCTTCAGCGGCCGCGACACCGCGGCAAGCGTCACCGATCCGATCGTGCAGATGTTCTCCGCCGGCGACTACCCGCACCTCATGGAAATAGCCACCGAACACGTGCTGCAACCGGGCTATGACTTCGGCGATGAATTCGAGATCGGCCTCGAGCTGATCCTCGACGCCCTGCAGCGCTGGATCCCCGAAACCGAAGACGGACCGAAGTCCGCGGCGCCCGCCGGGTGAACCGAGCAGCACCCAGCAGTGGAACGTCACGTCCCTGGCCCGGATATGGATGCCATCGGGCAGCATCTCCATGTTCTGCCGGCTTTCGACGTGGCGCTCGCCGGGCTCGTCGGCCAGTCGGTGCGCGATCCGCACCCCCCCGTCTCCGATCGTTTCGTCACGGACCCGGGAGGCAAACGTCGCCGCAACTTCCTGGTGACCGGCTGTTCCAGCGGCCGGCCCGTGCCCCGACCTTGCCATGCTCTCGGAGTCTTGTCCGGACATGAACCACCCGCGCAAACATGGCCCGCGCACTGATCCCGAGATTCACAATTGTGGCGCCGCGGGCGCCACCGCGAGCGCGCGCCGTCCCACCCGGATACCAACTCTTCCTTCGCCGGGATGAAAACGTGCGGACGTGCCCGGCTGCGGATCCCGATTCCCAAACTGTCTGTGGGGCTTTCTAGAATGGAGTCATGGCAACGTCGTCATCGTCTTCGGGATACGGCAGCATCGCAGATGCTGACCTCGACGATGAGCTGTTCGCGGACCTGGAAGCCGACCTCGAATTCGTGGACCTGAGCTATGGGGCCCTGCTCGGCAGGGGCTTGGACATGAACGCCTTTCTCGCCGACTTCTTCGCCTGCACCGGGGTCGACGGCATCCGCACCGTAACCCAGGCCGTCGCCGACGTACCGCTGGAGCTCTCCCCGTACGAGGCGATCGAGGGCGTCGGGGCGCTGGAAGACCTGAAATCCTGCGCCAATGCGGTGCAAGCGGAAATCGCCTGCGCCCACGAGGCAGCGGTCACCACCGAACGCACGCGCCGCGGCGTGCTGGAAAAGAACCCGCAGCAAGGCATCGGCGCAGACGTCGCCATGGCCCGGCACGAAGCGCCGCGCTCCGGAACCCGGGAGCTGAACTATTCCCGGATGCTCTGCCAATCGCTGCCCTTCACCAAGGCGGGCCTGAAGTTCGGCGTCATCAACGACGCCGAAGCCCGGATCATTTACCGCGTGCTGAAGGACCTGGACGAAGCAGCCCGGACGGAGCTCGATGCCCGCCTCTTCATGGAAACCCACACCTGCTTCGGCCTGGGCGGCAAGAAGCTCGAAGCGATGCTCCGCCACTGGGCCCTTGCCTACCTAAACCCGGCCGAGGCCGATCTCGAGGCCAAGGCCGCCAAGGACCGCTACGTGCATGTCTACCCGATCGATTCACACCGGATGAAGATCATCGGCATCGTGCCCACCGAGGTCGGGGCCGCCCTTGCACAGGTGCTGGCCCGGGAAATCGCCAGCGCGCAGGCGGCGGGGGACACGCGCAACGCCGCTCAGATCGCCGCCGACACCGTGCTGGAGGGCCTGACCGGCATCAAGGACTTCACCAACATCCCGGTCACCCTCGAACTGGTCATGACCGACCGGACGCTCATGCAGGGACACCCCGAACCGGCCTTCCTGCAGGGCTACGGCGTCATCTCCGCGAAGAAGGCCCGCGAACTCTTCGCCGGCAACCCGGCTAAGCCGCTGGCAACGTGGGTTCGCCGGCTATACACGGCACCGGGCACCGGGGACCTCATCGCCATGGACCGCAAGGCCAGGCTCTTCACCGGCGGGCTCAAACGCTTCATCACCACGCGCGACCAGTTCTGCCGCACCCCCTTCTGCACCGGCAAGGTCCAGCACCTTGACCACGTGGTCCAAGCTGCCCTCGGCGGAGAGACCTGTGCGGAAAATGGCGGGGGAAGATGCGCCTGGTGCAACGCCACCAAGGAATCACCCGGCTGGTCCGAAATCCCGGTGCCCGGGGACCGGCACAGCATCCGGATCACCACCTCGAGCGGACATTCCTATACCTCCAGCGCGCCGCGGATGCCCGGCACCGAGGACTACGCCGTGCACCCCATGGGGTCGCGGGCGGCCCCGCCGCGCCGGCGGCAGTAGGCCGCCAAAACCGCAGGACAACACCACCACCGCCACCGAATCGAAACCCTCCGTCGATTCGGGTACAGGTCCGTGTGCACGCTATGGTCGTCTAGGTCCATTTCGTGCATCGCCCCCAGGAGGATTCCTTGCCGCATCAGGCCCACCAACAGATGGCCACCTTCTCCGTCCTGCGCCCGGCGCCCAAGCGGCGGATCGCACTGATGCTGGGCCTTGGCCTGCTGCTGACCGGCTGCGGTGCCGACTACCCGCTGGGCGACGCCCAACGCCAGGCCGCCGAAAACAACACCTCGCATCTGTCCGGCACGCTCACCGGCGGCGGGTCCAGCGCTCAGAACTCCGCGATGAACGCCTGGATCGGCGGATTCGCCTCCCGGCATCCCAAGGTACAGGTGCAATACGCCTCGGTGGGTTCCGGTGCCGGACGCGCAGGCCTGCTGGCCGGGGCCACGCAATTCGCCGGCTCCGACGCCTACCTCAAGGAATCCGAGGTGGCCCGCTCGCAGCAAACCTGCGGCCCCGAGGGCGCGATCAACATTCCCGTCTACATCTCGCCGATTTCGATTGCCTTCAACCTGCCCGGCATCAAGGAACTGGACTTCGACGCGGCAACCATCGCGAAGATCTTCTCCGGCACCATCACCTCCTGGCAAGACCCGGCCATCAAGGCCCTGAACCCGGATGCGGCGCTGCCCGATGTCCCGATGACGGTGGTCGCCCGCTCGGACGACTCGGGAACCACCGAGAACTTCACCGACTACCTGCATGCCGCCGCCCCCGAGAACTGGACGCACGATCCTTCCGGGTCCTGGCCCGGAGGGCTGGGAACCGAGCAGGCCCAGGGGAACTCCGGGGTCGTCACCACGGTGGCCCGCACCGCCGGTGCGGTGACCTACGCCGATGACTCGCTGGTGGACGCGACCCTGGGCAAGGGCACGCTGAAGGTCGGGGACTCGTTCGTTTCGGTCAGCGGCGAGGCCGCGGCCATCGCGGTGAGCGCCTCGCACCGGGTGCCCGGTCGCCACGGCAACGACATCGCCCTGGAACTGGACCGCGCCACCACCAAGCCCGGGGCCTACCCGCTGGTGCTGGTCTCCTACTTCATCGTGTGCAGCGGCTACACCGATGCCAACTCCCTGGAACTGGTCAAGGCCTTCGGCCACTACATCGTCAGCGACGAGGGCCAAAAGGTCGCCGCCGACTCGGCCAAGAGCGCACCGATGCCCCAGGACCTGGCCGCCGAGGCCGCCGCGGCGATCGATTCGATCACGCTGCGTCAGTAAGTACCTCCGGCACCAGAACGAACGGAAGCGGCCCATCCCCGACAGGGAGATGGGCCGCTTCCGTAGCCGCTGCGGCGGTGGGGTTCCTAGGCGCTGGTGGCGTCCTGCACCTCGCCGACCAGTTCCTCGATGATGTCCTCCAGGAACAGCACTCCGGTGGTGGAGCCGGCGGCGTCCAACACGCGGGCCACGTGGGAACCGCTGCGGCGCATGGCCGCCAACGCGTCTTCCAGCTCGCTGCCGCCAAACACCGAGGCCAGGGCCCGGATCCGCTTGGCCGGGACCGCCACCGCGAAGGCGTCCGAGGCCGTGAGGTCCATGACGTCCTTCAGGTGCAGGTAACCGGAGGGTACCCCGTCCCCGTCCACCAGGATGTAGCGGGAGTAGCCGTGCGTGGCGACCGCGCGCTGGATGTCGGCCGGGGAGGAATCCTGCGGCAACACCACCATCGCCCCGATCGGGACCTCGACGTCGGAGACCTTCTTGGAGGTGAACTCGAAGGCCTTGCCAAGTGTTCCGCTGGCGTCGGAAAGCACCCCGTCGCGCGTGGACTGCTCCACGATGCCGGCGACTTCCTCGAGGGTGAACGCGCTGGTGGCCTCGTCCTTGGGCTCGACGCGGAAGAGCCGCAGCACACAGTTCGCGATGCCGTTCAGGCTCCAGATCACCGGCTTCACGATCCGGGCCACCATCACCAGCGGGGGAGCCAGCAGCAGGGCCGCGCGCGTGGGCACGGAGAAGGAGATGTTCTTCGGGACCATCTCGCCGATGACCACGTGCAGGAAGGTGACCAGCAGCAGGGCCGTGACGAAGGCGATCACGCCGATGGCCTCGGCCGAGAGCGTGGTGAACCCCAGCGGGATTTCCAGCAGGTGGTGGATCGCCGGTTCGGAGACGTTCAGGATGACCAGCGAGCACACGGTGATGCCCAGCTGGCTGGTGGCCAGCATCAGGGTCGCGTGCTCCATGGCCCACAGCGTGGTCTTGGCGGCCTTGGATCCGGCCTCGGCCTTCGGCTCGATCTGCGAGCGGCGGGCGGAGATCACGGCGAACTCGGCGCCGACGAAGAACGCATTGATCACCAGCAGTACCACCAGCCAGATGATTCCGGGCAGGTACTCGTTCATCGGGTCTGCTCCTGGGTGGATTCGGCCGGGTCGGGGGTGAATTTCAGGCGCTGGACGGCGGTGCCCACGACGCGTTCGACCCGCAGGGAGCCGGCGTCGATGCGCACCTCGAGACCGGGCTCCGGGACCCTGTCCAGTTGCTGGGCGACGAAGCCGGCCAGCGTGTCGTAGTCCTCGTGCTCGGGCACCAAGACGCCCGTGCGCTCGAGCAGCTCGTCGGGACGCAGCGAGGCATCGAAGGTGATCGCCCCTGCGGTCCGCAGCACGCCGACGCGGGCGCGGTCGTGTTCATCTTCCAGTTCGCCGACGAGTTCCTCCACGAGGTCCTCGAGGGTGACGATGCCGGCGGTTCCGCCGTGTTCGTCGGAGACGATCGCCACCTGCAGGCCGTGGGTGCGCAGCTTGCCCAGCAGCGAGTCGACGCCCATGGACTCGGGCACCATCAGCGGGCTGGCCATCAGCTCGGTTGCGGTGGTGGTGGCGCGCCGGGCAAGGGGCAGGGCGAAGGCGGCCTTGAGGTGCACCACCCCGAGGATCTCGTCGCGATCCCGCCCGATCACCGGGAAGCGGGAGAACCCGGTGGCCACCGCGGCCTCGAGGATGTCACCGGCGGAGGCGGAGGCTTCGACGGGCACCATGCGCACGCGCGGGGTCATCACGTCACCGGCCGTTCGCTCGGAGAAGCGCAGCGTGCGGTGCAGCAGTGTCGCGTGGTCCTGTTCCAGGGCTCCTTCGAGGGCGGAGCGGCGCACGAGGGAGGTGAGTTCCTCGGCGCTGCGGGCCCCGGAGAGTTCTTCCTTCGGTTCGATGCCGAAGGAGCGGATGATGGCGTTGGCGGTGTTGTTGAACAGCAGGATCACCGGCTTGAACACCGCGGTGAAGGCGGCCTGGAAGGGCACCACCAACTTGGCGGTGGCCAGCGGCACGGCCAGGGCAAAGTTCTTGGGCACCAGTTCGCCGATCACCATGGAGAACACCGTGGCCAGGAAAACCCCGACGACGGTGCCGATGCCCGGGACCAGTGTCTCGGCGACGCCCGCGGACAGTAGCGGGCCGCGCAGCAGGGAGCTGATCGCCGGTTCGAAGGTGTAGCCGGTCAGCAGCGTGGTCAGGGTGATGCCCAACTGCGCGCTGGAGAGGTGGGTCGAGGTGATCTTCAGGGCCTTGATGGTGGTTCCCAGGCGCTTCTCGCCGCGCTCGGCGCGCGCCTCGAGGTCGTGCCGATCAAGGTTCACCAAGGCGAATTCGGAGGCAACGAACAAGCCGGTGCCAACGGTGAGCAGCAGACCGATGCCGATCATGATCCACTCATTCATGTGGGCGCCCCTCTCCGCCAGGTGCCGGAATCGAACCGGCAGTCAGTGGGAGGGGCCAGGGCATGTGTGAAGGGGGGTCGTCCATAGTGCTTTCAACTCTAGCGGAACACACGCTGCCCGGCTTTCCTGCCGGTCCCCGCCCAGTGGCGCCGCACAGCGCCGCAGGTGCCCCGGGCCCCGGGATGATGCGGGAACCCGAGGGCGACGTGGCCCGTCCGGCGGGCCCAAGGTTCACGGCAACTTCCCAGCCTAGACGATTGATTCCAAGGGGTGACATGGCGGGCAAGGGTGTCCAGAATCGAGGTGTAATACCCAACTTCGAACCTGGAGAGTTCCGATGGA
>NZ_JAUSSH010000021.1 GCF_030812255.1 Paeniglutamicibacter psychrophenolicus
CCCGGGGGCGGCCCCCCCCCCCGCCCCCCCCCGAACCCCCCCCCCCCCCCCCCCGCACCAACAACCCCGGGGGGGGCCCCCCCCCCGGGGGGGCCCCCCCCCCCCCGCGGGTCTTGGTGTGTACCTTCGCGGGTGCCGGGAATCCCCCGATTCACGTATTCTTTCCCGGCACCCGCGAAGGGAGCATGGCTGGTTCAAGGTCCCGGCGGTCGCCCACCGTGGTGGGGGCGCGGACGGCCAGGGAACGTGCCCGCGGCTAGATGGCGGCCGGCCCGGCCCGGCCACGGGGCCGCAGGCGCCCTCGCTGGCGGGCCGTTCGCGGATCGTTGACGGGAACCCCCATAGCCGTCAACGATCCGCCGCGCACAACGGGAACGGCCTTGTCGAGCGATGCGAATCCTGCCTGCGCCATGGGCCGTCCCTCCTGCTTGGTGTGCTACCCGTGAGATTACCGAAGCGGCAGGTCAGGCGGGAGAGGAAGGCGGGTTTCGGGGAGGGAATTCTTGGGACGCCGCCCGGGGTGTTGGGAAAATCGAGACAGTCGCCGCTTCGCGCTTCGGGTTACGGCGCCTCTCCGGTGCGCAGGTCGATGGTGGCGACATGGATCCCCCCGACGTAGACGTGCAGGTCCCCGGCGGCCGCCGGGGCCTCTGCGCCAAGGAGGGTGCCGGAGATCTCGAGGCGAAATCCCGGGGCACCGGGCGCCGGGAAATCGAGCATCCGGTACATGCCGTCGCCGGATTCGGCTTCCGGGGCGGGGGACACGGTCAACGTGCCCAGCCGATCCAGGTAGCCCTGGTCGATGCACAGCGTGAGTGGTTCGTTGATTCCTGCGATCGAGCGGATCTCGATGGCCAGCGTGGCGGGGCCGCCGGGAAGGTCGGAGCCGTGGGTGTGCACGGTGACCGCGTAGCCGCTGCCCCGGCCGGCCCCCATGCCGCCCAGCCCGTCGATCCCGGGCAGCTCCGGATCCAGCGGGGTCGAGTCGGGCAGTTCCGGTTCCTGCGCCGGAGGTCCGGGGAACGTGTCCATCGTGCTTCCTCTCGTTCCCGCCCTCGGGGGCTTCGATGCGGTTGGCGGGTGGAATCCCTCCCTGCCACCGTCTCGCTCCGTGCCCCGGGCGTCAAGTGCCCGCGACGCCGAAAACTCGGTCCGGATTCCGTCCCGGAGTGCATGGGCCGGCGCGGTTCCGGGGGACGGAGGGATGGCGGCCTTCCCTTTACACGCCGCCTGTGGGTGGTGAATGCTGTCCCTAGTGCCGCAACGGCAACAATCCCGCCGGCCACGGACCGAGGCCGCGGGCCGGAGGGCGAATGCATGAGGGGTGTGAAGGCTTGTGGAAGGGATCCGCTTGCGCGTCCAAGACGCCATGCAATCGCACAACGACGGCCTGACGCAGGCGAAGGTGGCCCGGCAAATCGGCATGAGCCGCGATGCGCTCAGCCGCTCCCTGAGTGGGCAGCGGAACTTCAGCGCCACCGAGCTGGCGAAGCTTTCCAAGGTGCTCGAGGTGTCGCTGAGCTGGCTGGTCACCGGGGACCCGCGCCCCGAGGGATCCACTGGCCGGGACGGGCAGGGTGCGGGCTGGAAGCACGATTCCGTGGCGGAGACCGTGGCCTTCCCCGCCGGGGCGTATCGGGAGGTGGGACTCGGCACCGGGACGGTGCCGCAGCTCGAGCCCGGCCTGGACCCCGAGGAGGGCGCGGCGGAGGTCGCGAGGGTGCTGGATGAGGCCTTGGGCAAGGCCTTCGTGCATGACCTGCCCGCGGCCATCGAACAGGCCTATGAGATCGGGGTGTTCGTGGCCGCCGAGGGGCCGGCGTTCGACGCCCGGGCCATGCGGACCGACGAGGTCACCTACATCATGGTGCGCGGCACCGGGGCCTGGTACCAGGCGAACCTGGTGCTGGCCCGCGAGCTGGGCGCGCTGCTGGGCAGGCGGCACGAAGGCATCGGCATCCGCGCGCAGGCCGAGGACGGCTGGGCCCTCGACTTCGCACTGGCGCTGCTGCTGCCCGCCGCGCGGTTGCGGTCGGTCGACTGGAACCGGCAGACCCCGCGCGAGCTGGCCGGGTTCCTGTGGGAATCCGGGGCCTCGGCCAGGGCGCTGGCGCACCGGCTCGACGCACTGGGCATCGCCCGCGGCCCGGCGCTGGTGCATGCCGACGAGGGAACCTTGCAGCTGCTGGTCTGGCAGGATCCCGAGTGCCTGAGCCACCACCGGGCCAGGGCGTACCGGGCCCCGCGGATTCCGGCGGACCTGCTTGGTGCGCACCTCTCCGGCATGCGCCGCGGCGTGGTGGACGGATCCTCGCTGGCCTGGATGCTTGACACCCCGCTGGAGGAGCTTTGAGGGTGGAACGGCCACCAGGCCCGGCCACCGGTGGCCACTGACTGCTGCCACGTTGTTCGACGGGCCCTGCCCCGGATCGAGGCAGCCTCGGTGTCGCCGGCGTCGCACCGGAGACGCCGGTTTGGCCGCAGAATTCCAGCTACGCGTTGCCAGAAGGTTGGAAAGCGGCGGCGCGCGCAGTAGCGTGGCTAGCACGGATACGGGCGTGCAATGAGCACGGACATCGGGCGGAGCCGGTTTCGCACCCGGGCACGTAGCGCGGCGTCGAGCCACGTTCGGTCAACCGCATGTGAAGCAGAAGTGACACCGGCCCGCATCAACCCATCGGGAGGGAAACACACCATGCCAAAGGACAAGACTCCGCAGATCAAGGACGACGAACTTTACGAGAAGCTGCGCGATGAGGGAAACTCCAAGCAGAAGTCCGCGCGGATCGCCAATGCAGCCGCCAAGGAAGGCCGCTCGGTGGTGGGAGCCCGCGGGGGAAAATCCGGTGGCTACGAGGACTGGACCGTTCCCGAACTCAAGGAACGGGCCAAGGAAATCGGGTTGCACGGATATTCGAAGCAGACAAAGGACCAGCTGATCGAGTCCCTGCGCAACTCGTGACGGCCCACCCCGGAAGGGAGAACCACATGGCACACACCAATTCCGGGCAGGAATCCGCGGCGGTGCCTCCGGAGAAACCCGCAGGGCATGAGACGCTGGATAGTTTCGATCCGTTGCGCGACGCGGAGACCCTGCTCACCGACGAGGACACGCAGGCCGCCGCCGACCACGTCCCCCAGGAACCCGCTGTGGAAGAATCCGCCGGTCAGGACTCTGCCTCGACGAGTGGCACAGAGGATGGGCGGCGCCAAGACCGCGGATGAACGAGGGGCCCGGCAGCAGCTGCCGTTGCATCGGCGACGGTGCACGTCGGATCCACACGCCGCCGAATAGCCGGAGCCGCGATCCCGGGAATCATGCTTCTGCCAGCGGGGCAGGGACACGGAATTCAGTCCTGTCCAGGTCCCAGCCAAAATGGTATGCAGTGGGCTTGCAGGCCATGGCGAACACCTGAAAATCGGACCGATGGCTTCTCATCGTTGTCCGTGGAACCGGGCAATCGCGCATTGAAGGTCGGGCGAGCAACCGTCCGGCGACCGGCTGTCATTCAACCAGGAGGGCCGCGGCATTGGTGACGACGCCCAACAGACCGCCGAAGGCGAGGCTTTCGCGCTGAAGCCGCGCACCATTGCCATCGGCGAGCATGCGACTGAGCGCCGCTTCCACTTCCTCCTTGTCTCCGCTTTCCTCCAGGGCATCGCCAATGCGCCGCAACAGGGCACCAACCATGCGTTCGGGGGATACCGACCGTCCGGTCTCGGGATCCAGCTGGTTTCCGTCCAGGCCATGTTTGGCTGCCTGCCAGGTGGCGAGGTCGAGCAATTCACTGCGCAACCCGGATTCGGGCAGAGGCTGGTGGACAGATGTTTCAACCAGTGCCCTGATGGCCAAGGCCAGCGCCACCGAATCCGCGGCCCGAAGCTGCGCATCGGCGACACGGATCTCGACGGTTGGATAGTTGTGGGACAAGCGCGCCGCCCAGCCGATGTGGCCGGCATCCAGGACCACGTCGGAACCCAGGACCTGGGAGAGGAACTTGTAGTAGTCCTCGGGACCGGCAAAGTAAGGCTGGATTCCCTGGACGGACCACATCCTGTAGTGGATGCTGCGCCACGAGGCAAATCCTGTGTCCATGCCCCGCCAATACGGCGAATTCGCGCCGATCGCCACCAGAATGGGCAGCCATCTGCGCAACCCGTTCAACGCAAGGATCCCGGCTTCCGAGTCCGTGATAGCGACATGCACGTGCATTCCCGAGACGTATTGCTGGCTGCTGATCCCCGGCAGGTAGCGGTGTATTTTCCGATATCGCTCAACCGGGGCGATGGTTGCCGAGCCTTCGGACATCAAGGGAGCAGCGCCCATCGAAACCGCCACCAGGTTGCTGGCTGACGCGGTGGTCGCCAGGTTTTGGCGAAACCGACGCAACGAAGCCAGCGCTTCGTGGGATGCGGAACAAACGGGTGTTGCCATTTCCACTTGGCAGTCCAGCAACTCGTGTTGTGATTCGCTGGCCCCCGCCCGGATCGACATCAGGCGCTTTCGGGTGCCCTCATCGGGAACGGCAGGGAGCCCCGAGGCTGGGTCCAACAGGAAGAATTCCTCTTCAATGCCAAAGGTGCTCATGACCTGTGCCTTTCTGTAAAACGAAGCGTGAACCCGCGGCTCCGTCCGCATATGTGTGGCGAAGAAGTCGGCGGGAAGCCGGGGGTCTGCGTGTTCGCCGCAGCGCAATGCTCCGTCGCCCCGTCGCCTCGGTGGCGCATGTCTATTGGCTCGGGGGGACCCTGCGACCGAACGTCCATGGCGGCGGCCACCGTGGATCCAGGACATGCGCCACGTCGATCAGTGGCATCCGTGCGCTGACAGGTGCCGTTGTCCCGCACGCGGCGCCCGGAGTTCCCTACCCACCCGGAGGCCGAAGTGGTCATGATGGGAAAGGTGGTTCATGTTGTTCTCCTCCGTCGGGATCGTCCGCGTCAAAATGGCAACGCTGGCTGGGGCAGCAGCGCACCGGCATGTTGCTACTGTGCCGCGTCCGGAATGAACCGTCAAGGATTCCAACACCGTTGTCCCCAGAGCATTGGCCGGGACGACCCATGAAGTCCCGAGCTCCCGCCGACGACGGGCACCGATCGCCGGGGCCCGGAGCGGCAGGCGATCGGGCCCCGGCCCATCGACAGGTTCCGGTACTCCGGTTGCGGGCGTAAAGTCGCAAAAGCGACATGTGCCTTTACACGGAGGGCCCAATGCGGCGATGCTGTGCATGACATGTGAGCGGCGCGTACGCCAACGTGCGCCGTTCCGCCGGGAAATCATCCAAAAGCGGGGAAGGCAGGGCAGATGGAACAAATACGGTTGCGGGTCATGGATGCGATCAGGTCGAACGACGGGGGATTGAACCAGGCAGCGATTGCCCGTCAGGTCGCCATGACGCAGGATGGCCTGAGTCGGTCCTTGAGTGGACAGCGGAATTTCAGTGCCAGCGAGCTGGCCGCGTTGGCAAAGATCCTGCGGGTTTCCTTGCAATGGCTGGTGACAGGCGACCCGCGAAGCACCGGGCATGAACCGGCGGACTGGGACCGCGGGAGTCCGCCCATTGGCACGGAACGGCCGGACCGGGTGGCGGAGACCGTGGCGTTTCCGGCCGGGGCCTATCGGGAAGTTGGCATGTCCACCCGATCGGTGCCCGCCATTGCACCGGGAACGCCTCCGGACGCGGCCGCAGCCGAGGCAGCTGTCGGGCTTGAAGCGAATTCGCCGGACCCATTTATTTACGATCTTCCCGCTGCAATCGAGCACACCTACGGCATCGGGGTGTTCGTGGTGGGCGAGGGACCTGCATTCGATGCCCGCGCCATGGCCATCAGCAAGGTGACATATGTGGTGGTGCGCGGCACAGGTGCGTGGTACCAGGCCAATCTGGTGCTGGCGCGTGAACTGGGAGAACTTGTCCAGGGCCGGCAACCGAGCATTGGACGCCGCAGGACCTCGTCAGACAGCTGGTCCACCGACTTTGCCTATTCCCTCCTGCTGCCCGAAGCGGTGCTGCGCTCCATCAACTGGAACAGGCAGACGCCCCGGGAGCTGGCTGACTTCTTGTGGGAGGCAGGTGTCTCGGCCAAGGGGCTGACCCATCGGCTCAAATCCCTGGACATCCAGCCAGGACCGGCCTTGGTGCATGCGGACGAGGGGACCTTGCAATTGCTGGTTTGGCAGAACCCCGAATGCCTCAGCCATCCCCGGGCCCGGGCTTACCGGGCCCCGCGCATCCCCTACAACCTGTTCAACGCGCATCTCAAGGGCATGCGCGAGGGCCGGGTGGATGGCACTTCCTTGGCTTGGATGCTGGACACGCCGCTGTCGGAACTCTAGGCACGTGCATCGGGTGGCCCTGGTGGCTTGATGCTTCCGGCCTTGCCTGGCGTTGTGTGATTCGAACAGCGGCAGATCCAGTCTTCAACGGGCGTAGCTCCGGGCCAACCAACCCGATATGGCACCTGGCCCTCGGAACCGTGACCCGGTTCCGAGGGCACCCGAATCGGGCAGGATCGATGCCGCGGATGGAACACGTTCCGTGTCCGGGCGAAAAGAGGAGCCGGCCCGTCATCGAGCCGGCTCCTTTTCCACGCGCCGGGCCTACTCGCGGTTGATGTCCTTGACTTCATCCTTGGCGCGTTCGCCGGCCTGCTTTGCCTTGGCCACGGTCTGGTCCTTCAGACCCTCGGCCTGCAACGTTTCGTTGTCGGTCGCGTCACCGGTCTTTTCCTTGATCTTGCCGGCAGTTTCCTGGGTCTTGTTGCTGATCTTGTCGCCGAGTCCCATGGGGGTTCCTCCTTGCTGTGCTTCTACGATGGATTGCCGCGCCGGTTGATGCGTGCGCCCGTAAGGTCCCGCATATTCCGGGTTCATTGGTGGGGGTCTCGTGTCTCTCCCTTCGTGGCGTGGGGTCGGGAAGCTTGAGGGCCGGAGCCGGATTCGGCTCCGAGGGGCTAGATGCTTCTGTCGATGCGGCGGTGGTATCGCATACCGGCATGACCGCCCAGGACCGCGGCAACCAACGGGATTACCAAGGCAATGACGAGCACTATCCAGCCCAACAACCCCATGTTCCATTGTTGCGGAACCAATGGGCTGCCGTTGAGCTGGCGCCATGCGTCGAAGTTGATGTCTGGAACCATGGTCAGGGCAGCCACAACGATTGCGGCAACTATCGCCCAGACCCACACTGCCACGCCCTGACGGCCACCATGGAAGCGGGCCATGCGACCTGCCACGTAACCGCCGCAGAAGTAGGCGATTAGCAGCACCAGGACCAAGGCTGCAGCGGAAATCCACGCTGCCGTGTCCGGGTTGCGTGCCATGTTCTCGGCGGCGGACCCCAAGTTGGTCTTGGTGGCAAATCCGACGCCGGCGCCAAACGCGGTGAGAAGTGCGGTGAGCAGCACGCTCATCCCCATGGCAACGACCCAGCCGAAGAACGTGCTTCCGACCTTGACGCCGCCGAATTCCCGGCTCTCGCGGGAGAGTCGTTCATGGCTGCGGTAATCGGCCGTGCTTGATCCGGAATCTGTGGTTTCCAACGAACAACCTCTTTCAAAATTGAAAACGGACAGTGGCTTGTGGCGGCGCACCCGCCCTTTGCTGCGGCGGCCGCGTTCTTAGGGGTCCATCCGGTGCAGGGGGCCGGGGCCCTTCGCCTCGGGTCCCTCTTCGGTCGCCGTGCGCGGTCCCTCTGCCAATTGCTGTTCTTCACCTCTGGCCTTCGCGTTCCGGGCCTTGTCTTCGGCTGGTTGAAGGTCTGCGTCACCGGGTGAACCGGGATCTGACGTGGGGCCGGGGCCGGGCACGGATTCCTCGCGGCGGGCCGAAGCTGCGGCATCGTGCCGGCGAATGCGGGAGGTCCTTGGCACTTGGCTATCACGAACCGGATCCGGGTGCCCTGCCGGGTTCCGCCGATCCGACACTGATTCCTCGGGGTCCGGAATGCGCGACTGGCCAAGGCCTGCCTGCGAGTAGTAGTCAAAAAGCCGGTCTTCGTCGTCGGGGCTGAGATGGCCACTTGGGTCGATCTCGGGAGCGTCCTTGACAAAGTGCTTGGTGAATTTCACGTACAGATTGCCCTTGGTGATTTCCGCATCCGAGAGCGGTACGAAGTTCTCCTTGGAGCCGAACAGCCCGGTGTTGACGGTGGCAAAGTGCGGCAGATCGGTTCCATCATCCAGGTAGATCTGACCGAGCGTGCCAATCTTCTCTCCGTCGGAACCAAACACGCTCGTCTTGGATTCCAGCAAGGGCTTGAAGTCTTCGTAGTTCAACATGGTGTTTTTCCTTTCCTTGCAGGCATCGGAGGAGTTCCACGTCGGGTCCGGCATCTGGCCGGTACTCCCACTGGCGTTTCCATGGGAAAAGCAACTGCCGGACCCGCCTGGCCAGTCGGCTGGTCTTCGGCAGCCGTCGGAGGTACCCGAGTCATCCATGGCCTCCTTCCGATCCTGGAACCTCGGCGCGGTACTGTGGCGCCAATGTCGATTCGGCCGATTGTTCCTGACAATAGCCAAACACCGCCGCCAAGCCGGTTCAAGGAAGTGTCAAGCCGTTGGGGACAAGCTGCCGCATGGGGAATAAAAGTATCGCGAAAATACCAAGACTCGTTGCCGCAACTCGGCGCCGCAACTCTGCGCCGCATGCCTTTGCTCCCGCATGTTTGAGCAAGTAGGGCCCGCTGGTCCGGCGCCGCGGGAGCCGACCGCAGGAACCATGCTGGCCGCCCCCAACCGATGCAGCCAGAGGTGGCCGAGGCATCGAAAGCGGTTCCGGCAGTCGTCGGGGAAGCCTGTGCGGTCGCGCCGTGCCCAGCTGGAATGCTGGTGCTTCCGTGCGCGGGATGAGCCTACGAACCGATATCGGGATCCATGGCCGCATAATACTCATCGAGCATGTATTTGGCCTCCTCGCCAAGCTCCGCGGCGGGATCGATGTTCGGCGCGTGCTTAATGACGTCCTTGGCATAGCGGACCTGAAGATGTCCGTCGGTGAACACTGCGCCGTTGAGTGAGACCAGCGCTTCCTCCGAGCCGAACAAGCCCAGATGGACGCTGACGAAGTCGGCGTCCCCGGTGCGCACGTCCATGAAAATGTTTCCCAGCGTGCCGACCTTTTCCCGTGAGGGCCCATAGACCGTGCTCTTGGCCTTCTTCAAAGCGTTCAGGTAGCCGTGGCCCAGCATGACGTTGTCCTTACCGGATGGTCCCTCCGGGTGCGGTTCACCAACGGACCGGCTCGGCTGCCGACCGTAGCGATGGTTCCCGAGTAGGTACGACGTTGGCAGGCAAAGGCGCCGGGCATCCATAACAAGCAAAGCACCGCGCTCCGTCCCGTTCAAGGACAATGCATGCCGAATGCCGCCGGCCCGGTCCCCTTGCAGGAAACCGGGCCGGTTCGGTTGGCTCAGGATGGGTCAAGGCACTAGGCGAGCTTGAGGACCTTGTCGGTCTCGGCGCGCACCTCTGCGTAGAGGGAGGGGTTCTCGTTGAGCTTCACGCCGTAGGACGGGATGATCTCCTTGAGCTTGGACTCCCAGGAAGAGAACTGCTTCGGGAAGCAGCGGCCCAGCAACCCGATCATGATCGGGGTCGCGGTCGAGGCACCCGGGGAGGCGCCGAGCAGGCCGGAGATGGTGCCGTCCTCGGAGGTGATGACCTCGGTGCCGAACTGCAGCACCCCGCCCTTCTTGGCGTCCTTCTTGATGACCTGGACGCGCTGTCCGGCGGTGATCAGTTCCCACTTCTCACCCACGGCCTCGGGCAGGTACTCGCGCAGCGCGTCGTCCTTCTTGGTCCGGGACTTGAGCACTTCCTTGATCAGGTACATGGTCAGGTCCAGGTTGTCCCTGCCCACGGCGAGCATCGGCAGGATGTTGTGCGCGCGGATGGAAAGCGGCAGGTCCAGCAGCGAGGAGGTCTTGAGGAAGTTGGTGGAGAATCCGGCGTAGGGGCCGAACATCAGCGAGCGCTTGCCGTCGACGAAGCGGGTATCCAGGTGCGGCACGCTCATCGGCGGGGCGCCGACCGAGGCCTGCCCGTAGACCTTGGCGTGGTGCTGGTCGATGACTGTCTCGTCGGTGCAGCGCAGGAACTGGCCGGAGACCGGGAAGCCGCCGAAGCCCTTGATTTCCTCGATGCCGGCCTTCTGCAGCAGGCCCAGGGCCCCGCCGCCGGCGCCGACGAAGACGAACTTGGCCTTGACGGCGCGCTGGGCCTTGGTGGCGTTGTTGCGGACCGTGACGGTCCAGCCGGCGCCGTCGCGCTTGATGCCCTTGACGCGGTGGCCGTAGTTGACCTCGGCGCCGTTGGCGGCGAGGTCGTCGGTCATCTGTCGGGTGAGCGAACCGAAGTCCACGTCGGTGCCGGAGGTGACGCGGGAGGCTGCCACGCGCTGGGACTCGTCGCGGCCGTTGGCCACCAGCGGGGTCCAGGACTTGATGGTGTCCAGGTCCTCGGTGTGCTCGATCTCGTTGAACAGCGTGTTCGGCTTCAGGGCCTCGTAGCGGGTCTTGAGGTACCTGGCGTTGTCCTCGCCGATGACGAAGCTCATGTGCGGCAGCGCGTTGATGAAGGTGGACGGATCGCCGACCTGCTTGTTCTTCACCAGGTGGGAGAAGAACTGGCGCGTGACCTGGAACTGCTCGTTGATGCCGATGGCCTTGGCCGGGTCGACGGTGCCGTCGGGGCCCGCGGCGGTGTAGTTCAGCTCGCACAGGGCCGAGTGGCCGGTGCCGGCGTTGTTCCAGGGTGAGGAGGACTCGAGGCCGGCCTGGTCCAGGTTCTCGAAAAGTCCAATGCTCCACCCCGGCTCCAGTTGCTTGATCAGGGTTCCGAGCGTTGCGCTCATGACACCGGCGCCGATGAGGACGACGTCGAATGACTGCTGGGTGGATTCAGAAGGCACGGGGGGATCTCCATTGAAAGTTCTTCTAGACTCTACGCAAGGGTAGCTTGATGCGGGCGGGTCCAGGAAATTGGTCGCTTGACATCGAGGGTGTTAAGTGTTCAGCCTCACATCGGAGAAAACCTCGTCCAATACCGGGGAGGAAGGATAGTTCTTCACGGTGTCGTTGAAGGCAAGCCCGGAGATCGGGAAGGCCAGCGGCAGTGCCGGCAAATCCCGGGCCAGGGTGTTGGACAGATCCTCGTAGGCGGCCACGCGTTCCTCGCCGGCGGGCATGGAGCGGGCCAGCAGCACCTGGGCGGTGAGGATGGGGGAGGCGTAGTCGAATTGCCGGTTGTTCGAGGCGAACAGCGCGCCCATGAAATCGTCCGGGTCCCGGTAGCCGCCGTTGAAGCCCAGCAGGTGCAGCCCCGGGATGTTTCCCGAGCGGACCTTGGACACGTAGCCGTCGGTCCAGTCGATGGGCACCGGCCGGATCTTGATGCCGACCAGGGCCAGCTGCCGGGAGAGCTCGGCATAGATGAGCTCGGGCAGCGGCAGGTAGGCCCGGGAGATGTTCAGCGGGTACAGGAACGGGATGGGGGTGCCGTCGTAGTCGCAGGATTCGAGAAGCTCCTTGGCGCGCTTGGCGTCGGGCCCGTAGTACGTGTCGGAGGTCTTGATGCCCAGCGAGGCCGGCAAAAAGCCGCGGGCCTCCTTGGTGCCGGAGATGAAGAACTGCTCGATGAGCCTGTTCCGGTCGATGCCGTGGGCGATCGCGCGGCGGAACTCGTCCTTGGCCAGCCACTCGTTGGACCGGTTCATGCCCAGGTAGGTGACCGAATACGGGTCGCGCTGCACGATCAGCTTGCCCTCGCGCACCAGCTCGCGCAGGCCCGTGACGGTGACCATGTCGAAGCCGTCGATTTCCTTCCGGCCCAGCGCCCCCAGGCGCCCGGCCGGTGTGCTGATCTCCTGGAAGACCACGATCGTGGGGGCGGTGGTGTTGGCCGCGACGGCGTCGGCGTCCCAGTAGTCGGGGAAGGAGCGCAGCGTGATGGCCCCGTCCTTCCAGGCCATGAACTTGTAGGGCCCGGTGCCCACCGGCTGCGCGGAGAGCGCCGAGTCCGTCCGCCCGGACTCCGGCGCGGTGGCCAGGGCCTTGGGGGAGGCGATGGCCAGACCGGGCAGCGTGAGTGCCTCGATGAGACCGGTAATGGGCTTGCGCAGCGTGAGCACCACGGTGTGGGTGTCGGCGGCCTTGATTGATCCGAAGTAGCTGGCGGTCCCGCCGGTGTTGGCGCCCACGAAGGGGTCGTCCGTGAGTTGCTTGCGCAGGGATTCGAGCAGTTCGAGCTGGGCGGCGTGGTGGGCAGCCTGTTGCGGGTCGACGATTTCGCCGCCGTTGGCATCGAGGGTCGGCTCGGGTTTGGGGATGCTCTTGGGCAGCACCGGCAGCTGGTCGTTGTGCCGGAAGACCTGGGTGAAGCCCTGGTCGGAGTTGGCGCGCACGTCGGCGGGCAGGGCCACCCAGTGCTCGAAGTTGGTGACCACGGCCGCCGCGTTGAAGTCGGTGCCGTCGTGGAACTTGACCCCGTGGCGCAGGACGAAGGTGTACTGCAGCCTATCGGGGCTTACGATCCAGTCGGTGGCCAGCAGCGGGATCGGGGCGCCGGTCTCGCGGTCGACCCCGACGAGCCCCTCGTAGATCTGGCGGGTGACGCGGAAGGTCTCGTTGTCCCCGGAGATTCCCGGGTCCAGGGTCAGCGGGTCTGCGGCGGAGCCGAAGTGGAAGGTGCGGATGACCGGTTCGGTGCTGGCGGTGGTGCTGGGTGGTGCCGGGGTTTCCTTCGGGACGCAACCGGCCAGGGCCAGGGCGCCGAGCCCCAGGCCCCCGGCCAGGAAGGCGCGGCGGCTGGCGCTCGGTGGTTGAAGGCTGTGCGGCTGGCTTGGCACCAAAGACTCCTCGTCAGTGTTTTGGGCTCCACGATGGTGGCTGGCCGCTGCCGGTTGTTAACGAGCAGGGCCCCCGAAATCATCCGGGGGCCCTGCGCGATGCCGCTGGTCCCAGGGGGGATGCATGCGGCTCGGGAGTGCGAGCGGGGGGACTTGAACCCCCACGTCCGAAGACACTGGAACCTAAATCCAGCGCGTCTACCAATTCCGCCACGCTCGCAAGGCAGCGAACCGCTTTCGAAGTTCGGCAGGAATCAGTCTAGCGGAGATTTTCGGCCCGATTTATCGCTTTTGGGCTGAGGGCGAAACTTTATTTGGGGTCAATACCCAAATCACGACGCAATTTCGCAACGTGCCCGGTGGCGCGCACGTTGTACTGAGCCACCTCGACGATTCCGTTCTCGTCAACCACGATCGTGGAGCGGATCAGGCCCTCGTAGGTGCGCCCGTAGTTCTTCTTCTCGCCCCAGGCTCCGTAGGCCTCGGCCACGGCGTGGTCTTCGTCGGCCAGCAGCGGGAAGGTCAGCTCTTCCTTCTCGGTGAACTTGGCCAGCTTGGTCGGGGCGTCGGGGGAGATGCCCACGACCTGGTAGCCGGCGGAGGCCAGGGATTCGAGGGAATCGCGGAAGTCGCAGGCCTGCTTGGTGCAGCCCGGGGTGGAGGCGGCCGGGTAGAAGTACACGATGGTCTTCTTCCCGCGCAGCGAGGACAGGGTCAGTTCCTGGCCGCGGGCATCGGTCAGGGTGAAGTCCGGGGCGGTGTCTCCGGCGGAGAGCCGGACGGCTTCGGTGGTGGTGTTCTCGCTCATCGGTGTGGGTGCTCCCTAAGGTCTTGGGGTGGCGACGGGTTCTACCCATGAGCCTATCCCGAATGGGTAGTGGCAAGCCCGTGGCTGGTTGCCGGCAGCATGCCGGTGGTGCGGGTCCGTGGCTGGAAGGCAGGGTTCAGGGGCTCCGGAGGCGGCGCTATGCCAATCGTTCGTGTTTGGGGATCAGGGCGCTAGCATAAGTGATTGAGAGACATCAATCATTGAAGTGGGGACCAGTTTCATGTCCAAGAACAAATCTTCCGCCTCGTCCGCGGGCTTCGCGCTGCCCGAGGAGCTCGTTGCCCAGCGCGTGGCGTTTGCGGCATCGGGTGCAGCCGGGACACATGAAGACCAGCTGGCCAGAATCCACCGCACCGGCGCGACCAACCGAGTGGGCTCGCGCTCCGCACGCACTCGGGCGGCCATCCGCAACAACGGCTGGTGACTGGCCGACGGGCGACTACCGTCGTGCCGCGGCGCTCGGGGATTCAAGGGGTTTAGGACCAGCCCATGGTTCCGGGTATTTCCGGGGCGATCCCCGGCTCGAAGCCAAAGTGCCTGGGGGGCGATTCCTGTTCTTGGTCCGAGCCGTTCTCCCCGGTCCCTCCCAGCAGGCTGCGGGTCAGTGACGCGGCATCCGACATGAGCTCGGTGGCCGCCGCCGACAAATGCGCATCTCCCGGCTCCTCGCCGGCCAGGGCCGCAAGCAGGACGGCGCGGCGGGTCAGTTCCTTGGCAAATGAGGCGGTGGTCCCGGCGATCTGCTCGGCGATGGAAGCGATGGCCTGCGCCGAGGGGTTGAGTCTGCGCCCGTAGAGCTCCAGCAGCATCCGCCGGGCCACCGTGTCGGGACGCGGCACCGCGACGGCAAGGTCGACGCGTCCCGGGCGCTGCACCAGGGCCTCCTCGAGCAGTTCAACCCGGTTGGTGGTGAGCAGGAACGCCACATCCGCATCGGTGTCCAGCCCGTCCATGGCATCGAGCACCTCGAAGAGCAGCGGCTGGGGCCCATGGCCGAAGCTCCTGTCCTCGGCCACGAGGTCGCAGTCCTCGAGCACCACGATGGCCGGCTGCAGGGCCCGTGCCATGCGCGCGGCCTCGCTGACGAAGGCCAGGGTGTTGCCCGAGAGCAGGATGATGGTGTGCCCGGCCGCTGCCGAGGCCAGGTAGCGCACCGTGTGCGTCTTGCCGGTGCCCGGAGGACCGTAGAGCAGCACCCCGCGCTTCAGGTGCGCCCCGTGCGCCAGGAGCTTCTCGCGGTGCTTGCCGACGCCCAGGACCTGTGCCTCGATCCGCTCGAGGGTCCCCGGCGGCAACACCACGTCCCCGGCCGCCACGTTGGCCCGGCGGTGGAAGGTGATCCCCGCGGCGGACGAGGAATAGTCGTTGGCGGTGAAGGAGATGACGTGGCCGCGGAAGATGCTGTTTTCGCGAAGGGACGTCTTGAAGTGCTTGAGGAACTCATCCACCGCATCCGGGCTGGCTCCGAGGACTTCCACGGTGGCGCGTTCGCGGCCGTACTGGGGATTGGCTTGCCGCATCAGCACCGCCATGGGGTTTCCGGCGCGGGTGAAGAGGAAGAGTCCGAAGGAGACGATTCGGCGTTCCTCGTCCGGGCCGACCGAAACTGTCTCGTAGTCCGGCTCGCCGAGCCACCCGGCATGCATGCCGTTGCTGGAGACCAGGTCCGAAAGGTCCATGTGGTGGCGCTGCTGGCCGGTCAGTCCGTGGATCCGTGCGCCGGAGTCGGCTTCAACCAGATCGTTCAGGATTCCCGAGGCGTCCGCCAGCCGATGTGCGGGAAAGGATTCGACCACTACGGGCAGTCGCCCCGGCTCCGTGCCGAGGTGCGCCGCGACAGCCGGCAGCAGCGGGGTGCCGCCGGTGACGTCGGAGGCCATGGAGGCCAGGGTTGTTAGCTTGGAGAAATCGCGAAGGAAGGATGCCAGCTGTTCGTCCATGAGCGGAGCCTATCAGCGGGCACCAATGATTTGGGCGACGTCAGCGGGAAAACGAAAGACCCGACCTGTCGAAACAGATCGGGTCTTTCTCACCGTGCACCCCTCGGGACTTGAACCCGAAACCCATTGATTAAGAGTCAATTGCTCTGCCAATTGAGCTAGAGGTGCTTAGTCGCTTCGGTCAGCGCCCCGTGCGGAGCCCGTCCTTGCGACGCAGATAATCATAACCAGAAAGTGCCGTGGAAATAAAATCCCTGATTCTACGAACGAGCGGCATGCCAAATACCTTGATTTCATGCGGATTTCAGCGTCTTTCCAGGTGTGAAACTTGATGCTTTGGCGCCTTGGGAGGTGAAATGGGGTTTGTGATGGTGGGCACAATTCACGATTCGGGCCGCTTTCGTGACTGAACAGCTCGAACGCGTCGCATTCGAAATGTGGTCCACGGCCTCATGAATGCGAAACACGGCAAGGAGTACATCAAGTCCGCCCATGGCTACCTGAGGCATTACCGCCTCGATCGGACCGGGGTCTACGCGCCGACGAGGGTCGAGGGGCAGCTGAACTGCACCAGCACCGCTTGGTACCCGTTCTGCGCCTATTCCTGACCGGGGATTCCACCGCCGCGGATCTTCCCGATGTCGACGCGACCGTCGCGGAACGGGACGCCTTCGGCCTCCAGCAACGCCCGCGCGCCTCCGTCGTGGCAGGTGGCCGGCGTGCCGTCGGCGTACACCACCCGCCACCACGGCACATCCTCGTCGAGCCGGGCAACCAGGCGGCCGGCCTGGCGCGGACCGACGCCCGCCAGGCGTCCGATCTCGCCGTAGCTCGCCACGGATCCCGCAGGGATCGACACCACGATTGCGCGGACAACCTCCACCGGTTCCATGCTCATTCCCCTTCGAGTGCGGGATAGGTGATCTTCCCGTTGTGCACCTGGGCGAAGGCCGTCAGCTTCGCGCGCCGGGTGGAGCTGGGCGACATGATGTCCAGGACTTCGACCCCCGCAACGATCAACGCATCGGTGACCAGTCGGCGGTGGCAGCGCCACGGGACCGCTTCGCTGCACATGATTGCCGGCACCGAGTGCCTCGCGACGGCCAGGAGTTCAGCGAGCCCGGCGGCGAAAGCATCGGTGGACATGTAATCGGCATAGTCGCGGAAGGCCTTGACCTTCCACCCGTCGTTGGGGGTTTCCGCGCCGGCGGGTGTGTACCGGCGCCCGCCCAGATCCCTGATCCAGTGGTAGCCGATGCCGACAGGCAGTTCCGCTTCGATCGATGCCTGGTTCCACTGCGGGAACTTCCTCGAGTTCGGAAACGAACGCACGTCCACCAGTTCGGTGACGCCGTTTGAACGCAGCATCTGCACCACGTCGTCAAAAACCCGGGTTGAATGGCCTATCGTCATCACCCGGGGGGCCGCCTGCCCCATGCGCTTCGTTCCCATTGTTGCCACCCTGTCGCCGGTCGTCCCGGAAGCGTCCTTCAAGGCAGCGTCGCATGCCGTCGGCGTCGGCGCAACCAGTTGTGCGCCAGTGCCGGGGGCAGCCTCCCATCCGTATTGCAGGGCGCGCAATGGGTGCAACGGGCATTCCGGGACAGTGGCCCGCCCGGAAAACCCCCGTCATCCGGCGGGCAGGGGAGTGCGGCCCACGCCGTGTCGCGGGCTGCGGATGCCTCGTGCGGTTTCCGGGAAAAGCAGAAGGCCCGGTTCGCTATGGCGAACCGGGCCTTCTTGACTGTGCACCCCTCGGGACTTGAACCCGAAACCCATTGATTAAGAGTCAATTGCTCTGCCAATTGAGCTAGAGGTGCGGCTGTTGTTTCGCTGGAAGTTCGTGGCTCCCGCGCTCTGCAACGACATGAAACTCTACCAGCTTGACGGCCGAATGCAAACCAAAGCGGTAGTTTGCGATTGACGTCACAAACATCGACTTGAGTTGGGTCGTTGCAGGGTTCCGGATGTCGGGGCCGGCGCCGCGTCATATGCGCACGCATTTATGTCCACGCAGCGTTTCATCCTTGGGTCGGCCCCCGGCGGCGACCTACGCTGATGGACATGAACCCGATTCGCGTTGTGAGCTTTCCCAGTACCCAACTCCTCGAGGCCGTTGGCCCGTTGCCCGCAGGCATCGTGGCCGGCGTCTGGGACATCGAAGGGGAGCCCGCGGGGGTGAAGCTGGAGGAGATCGACGTCGCGATTTTTCCGTACATGGCGAACTTCTCGATGCTGCAGGGAATCGGGCGGGCCAGGAACCTGAAGCTGGTCCAGACGCAGACCACCGGATACGACGGCGTGCACGACCTGGTCGGTCCCGGCGTTTCCGTCGCCACCGCGGCCGGCGTGCATGCGGCCTCGACGGCCGAACTGGCCGTGGGCCTGGCCATCGCCTCGCTGCGCGGCATCGGGGAGTCGGTGCGCGACCAGGCCGCCAACAGATGGAACCCGGCGCGCTGGCCCGGGCTGGCCGACCGCAAGGTCGCCATCGTGGGCGTCGGGGGAATCGGCGAGGAAATCCGCAAGCGGCTCGATCCATTTGAAGTCGAGTTGAGCCGCTTCGGCACCCGTGCCCGCACCGACGAGCACGGGGAAATCCTGGCGGTCGGCAACCTGCTGGACCACGCCAAGGACATCGAGGTGCTGATCCTGATCGTTCCGCACAACGCGAGCACCCACCACCTGGTTGACGCCGAGCTGCTGGCCGCCCTGCCCGATGGTGCGGTCATCGTGAATGTCGCCCGCGGCCCGGTCGTGGACACCGATGCATTGGTCGCCGAGCTGCAGACCGGACGGCTGCGCTGTGCCTCGGATGTTTTTGATCCCGAGCCGCTTCCGGCCGACCACCCGATCTGGCAGTTGCCCAATGCCCTGGTCGTGCCGCACAACGGCGGGAACACCGAGGCGTTCCTGCCGCGCATGACCGCGTTGCTCAAGCGGCAGCTGGTCGCGTGGGCCACGGGAACGACGCCGGAAAACCTGGTCCAGGCCCCGTAGGGCCGCCCTCCCTCCGGGCGTCGGGATGCCGACGGCGGGGACGGGGCCCGCGGCCCGCTTCATCCGGCGGGGCCTGCGGGGTGCACTTCCCTTGACTCGGGCCGGGTGCACGGGCCTACGGTGGATGTGTCGCGACCGCCGCCAGGGTGCCGAACACGAGGTGCTTGCAGTGGCACCGGCGCAATGCCCATGTTCCATCGACCGTGTCCCCAGCGGGCACCGAGCGAAAGCGAGTCCTGGCATGAACAGCCCCAACCCCAAGCCCGTCGTTCCCCAACCCCTCCAGGCCGGAAAGGCCAACGCGAACGCAAACCCCGACCACCCGCAGGGCAGCGACCTGACCACCAGCCAGGGCGCACCGCTGCGCGACACCGACCACTCGCTGAAGGCCGGCCCGCGCGGCCCGATCCTGCTCCAGGACCACCACCTGCGGGAGAAGATCACGCACTTCGACCACGAACGGATCCCCGAACGCGTGGTCCATGCCCGCGGCGCCGGCGCCCACGGGGTGTTCACGAGCTACGGCACCGGCTCGCGCATCTGCAGCGCCGATTTCCTCGCCGAGGGCGCCACGACGCCGGTGTTCGTCCGGTTCTCCACCGTCGCCGGGTCGCGCGGCTCGGCCGACACCGTCCGCGACACCCGTGGCTTCGCCACCAAGTTCTACACCGACCAGGGCGTCTTCGACCTGGTGGGCAACAACATTCCGGTGTTCTTCATCCAGGACGGCATCAAGTTCCCCGACGTGGTCCACGCGGTCAAGCCGCATCCGGACCTGGAGATTCCCCAGGCGCAATCGGCCCATGACACGTTCTGGGACTTCGTCTCGCTGCACACCCAGGCCCAGGCGCACACCATGTGGAACATGTCCGACCGGGGGATCCCGCGCTCCTTCAGGATGATGGAGGGCTTCGGGGTGCACACCTTCAGGATGAGCGGCCCGGACGGGTCGACCTCGCTGGTGAAGTTCCACTGGAAGCCGCGGCTCGGCGTGCATTCGCTGGTCTGGGAGGAAGCGATGCTGGCCAACGGCGCGGATCCCGACTTCCACCGCCGCGATTTGGCCGAGGCCATCAAGGCCGGGGCCTTCCCCGAATGGGAGTTGGGCGTGCAGGTGTTCGAGGACAACGAGGAGCAGATGTTCCACGGCATCGACCTGCTCGATCCGACCAAGTTCGTGCCCGAGGAGCTGGCACCGGTGATGACCGTGGGCAAGATGGTGCTGGACCGCAACCCGTCCAACTACTTCGCCGAGACCGAGCAGGTAGCCTTCCATCCGGGGCACCTGGTGCCGGGCATCGACGTGACCAACGACCCGCTGTTGCAGGTGCGCCTCTTTTCCTACATCGACACCCAGCTCACCCGCCTCGGCGGCCCAAACTTCTCGCAACTGCCCATCAACCTTCCCCATGCCCCGGTCAACGACATGCTGCGCGACGGCATGCACCAGCGCTACATCCACGAGGGAATCGCGCCCTACCACCCGAATTCGCTGGACGGGGGCTGCCCGTTCATGGCCGGCGAGGGATCCAACACGGCGCTGCCCTTCATCGACGTGCCCGAACGCGTCGCCGAATCGGTCAAGGAACGCGCCAACCCGGTGTCCTTCGACGACCACTTCTCCCAGCCGCGGATGTTTTACCGGAGCCTGTCGACGGTTGAACAGCTTCATGTCCAACAGGCCTACGCCTTTGAGCTGGGCAAGTGCGCCAGCGAGGCGGTGCGGACCCGCCAGCTCCAGGCCCTGGCCAACATCGATGCGCAGCTCTGCGCAGCCGTGGCCCGGGAACTGGGCCTCCCCGCACCGGAAGCGGACACCGAAGTGCAGGACGCGGAGTTGTGCCCGTCGGTCTCGCAGATCGGGAAAAACTGGCCGGTGGACGGCCGCGTCGTGGGGATCGTCGTCGGCCACGCAACCGAGGCCGCGGTGGTCGAACGGCTGGTCGCCGAGACCAACCTGGCGGGCATGACCCCGCTGCTGGTGGCCCCCATCGGCGGCGCGCTGGCCGACGGGTCGCCGGTGGACCGGACGCTGCTGACGGCCCGGTCCATCGAGTTCGATGCCTTGGTCGTTGCCGAGGCGCTGGCTCCGGCTCCCGGGGCACGGGTGGACCGGGACACCAAGGCGGGGGCCGTGGTCCCTCCGGAGGCCGACGGCGTGGATCCGCGGCTGGTGCTGCTGCTCCAGGAGGCCTACCGGCAGTCCAAGGCCATCGTGGCGGTGGGGCAGGGGGCAGAGGTGCTCGAACGGTCGGGGCTGCCCGCCTCGGACTTCGGCGTGGCCACGGCCGCCGTGGAGGAGGCGATAGCGGGGGTGGCCGCACTGCTGGCCGCACACCGCGCGTGGGCCCGCTTCGACACGTCCACTTCCTGAGGGCTGTTGCCTCGACGGCGGGGAGTCATTGCAGAGGGCCGGCACCGGGGAGATTCCGGGGCCGGCCCTTCTGCATGGGTGGTGTCCTCAGGTGCCTTGCAGCGGCGCCCCGTTGCAGAACGCCGACTGCGTCCGGGGCTGTCCCTGTGCCGGGGCTCCGGCCCAGACGGCTACCCGCGTTCCTTCGGCCTGGTGCGTGGCGGTGCTGCGCCGCTTCGGGGAACCGGTGTAGCGGACCCGGTCCATGGGCCGGTGCGGCACCGTTGACCGAACCAGGAAGCGGTCCTGCCAGAGCTCTGGCACCAGACCTGCGTACTGCGGCCGTTCCACCATGAAGGTGCGCATGGCGGGGCAGAACGGCATGAGGGCCAAGCGGCGCCGCATGACGTCTTCGAGGATGTGCAGGAATAGGGCGTCAACGATTTCCTCGGACTTGTAGCGGCGCTTGAGTTGCGTGTAGTGCAGCCACAGTTCTTCGCCGCGCATGCTGTACTGCACGAATCCGGCCAGGTCACCGTGCTCGTAAAGCTGGTAGCGACGCAGTTTCTGGTTGTTCTCAATGACCCGCATGGAGACCGCCCTCCGGTGTGCTGGCCGACGGGATGATGGCCGGTGGATCCGGGATGGGCGGCCGGCATCTGTTTGCGTGCCACGGGGGACGGGAGACGGGGGCATGGAATGTCTGGCCAAGGTGCAGCTTCATGGGATGCTCCAATCAAGGAAACCATGGCCCACTGCTGAACCGATTTCAGCGTATCGACAAGACCGGAAAGCGACAAGAGATCGCTGTTCCGAGGCGGATTCCGCGCGGGAGGCAGCCAACGGGCCTTGGCAAAAAGCCAAGAAGGGGCGGGACCTGGCACGCCGTGGGTACCCTGTCCCGCCCCTTCGAAGGTGCTCCCGGGGTTAGTCGACGGAGATGAACTTGACCAGGTCGCCGACCCTGTCCTCGGGATAGTTCTTGGCGATGTCGCCCTGGCTGAGCATGCCGACCAGGGTGTGGCCGTCAATGACGGGCAACCTGCGCACTTGGTGCTCTTGCATGGTCCTGATTGCTTCCTCGACGCTGTCGTCGGCCCCGATGGTGACAGGTTTTCCCTCGCCGAGGTCTCCCGCCCGGGTGTTGCGCGGGTCCCCGCCCTGGGCCAGGCACTTGACGACGATGTCGCGGTCCGACACAACGCCCTTGAGCCGGTTGTCCTCGCCGCAGATGGGTAGCGATCCGACGTCGAGTTGCAGCATCTTTCGTGCCGCTTCCTCGAGGGTTTCGTTCTCGCCGATGCATTCGGCCGAGCCGGTCATGATTTCGCGTGCGGTTGTCATGGGTCCCCCTGCGTGGGTTGGATTGGATCTTGCCTGCCTTGGGCCCGTGTTCGCCAAGGGCCTTCGGGGGTTCCGGCGCTCAGCGCGGGCCGGGTTGCCTTCCCCTTGCCCGGAAAGTGGATGCTGCGCATGAATCCCGGATCGGCCCCGGAGGAATGGTTTGCTCCTTCGGCGGGGACCGGGTCCAGTCGGAACCCTCCGGCGATTCCCACGCTACGGACGGGCCACGGCGCTGTCCATTGATTCGCGCACCACGGCGAGAACAGATTGGCGATGCTTCCACGGCCGGGCCCATTGGTTTCAAACCGGGCGGCAAAGCCAACAGCGATGAGGTGCCGGGATGACAAACGCTGGTCTTCGGCCCCGGGCCGCGGCACAGTGGTGTACAGAACCGAAGGGAGACGCCCATGGCACCGAGAAATTCCGGGGAAACGGTATCGATTGCAGGACGGGTGCTGCGGGTCAGCAATCTCGACAAAGTGCTTTACCCGGAGACGGGGACCACCAAGGGGGAGGTGCTGGACTACTACGCCCGGGTTGCCCCGGTGCTCGTTCCGCTGGCGGCCCGGCGGCCGGCGACCCGCAAACGCTGGGTCAACGGGGTTGGGACGCAGGAAAAGCCGGGCAAGGTGTTTTTCCGCAAGGATCTTGAGGACTCGGCACCGGACTGGATCCCGCGGGGAACCATCAAGCACAAGGACCACGAGAACATCTATCCGCTGGTCGACGATGCGGCGGTGCTCACGTGGCTGGGACAACTGGCTGCCCTGGAGATCCATGTGCCCCAGTGGCGTTTCGACATGGAGATGGCCCCGGCGAATCCCGACCGCATGGTGCTGGACCTGGACCCGGGCCCGGGCGTCGATCTGGCCCAGTGCGCCGTCGTTGCGTTGCTGTGCCGCGAGGTGCTCTCCGGCATGGGACTTGAGGCCTATGCAGTGACGTCCGGCTCCAAGGGAATCCACCTCTACGCCGGCCTGGACGGAACCCATACCTCGGACCAGATCTCACAGGTTGCCCGCGAGCTGGCTCGACACCTCCAACAAGATCATCCGGAACTGGTCGTGGCAGAGATGAAGAAGTCCTTGCGCGAGGGCAAGGTGTTCATTGACTGGAGCCAAAACAACGCTGCCAAGACCACCATCTGCCCGTATTCGCTGCGCGGACGAGCGCGGCCTATGGTTGCCGCACCACGCACCTGGGAGGAGATCGGAGAGCCGGGCCTTCGCCAACTCGACTTCCACGAGGTGCTCGAACGCGTGGAGGCGGGACTCGACCCGATGGCGACGCTGGGCCGGACCGCGCCCCCGGCACCCGATCGGCTGGAGACCTACCGGTCCAAGCGCGACGCGGCATCCACTCCGGAACCTGTTCCCGAAGCGGCCGCATCAGCGCGGGGGACCGGCGGCGAGGCGAGCTTTGTGATCCAGGAACACCACGCTCGGGCCCTGCACTGGGACTTCCGGCTGGAGCACGACGGCGTCCTGGTGTCCTGGGCGGTACCCAAGGGCCCACCCCTTCGGAGCGGTGTCAGCCGCCTGGCGGTGATGACCGAAGACCACCCGCTGGACTACGGAGAATTCGAGGGGACGATCCCCGCTGGCCAATACGGTGCCGGGACCGTGGAGATCTGGGACAGCGGTTCCTGCCGGATCGAGAAGTGGAACGAGGGCGCAGAGGTCATCGCCGAGCTGCGGGGGAGACCGGACGGAGGGCTCGGCGGAGTGGCCCGACGCTATGCGCTGATCCATGCCCCGCGCATGGGCAACGAGAAGAACTGGCTGCTGCAACTCATGAAGGAGCAACCCCGCGAGAACGGCACCGGCCACGACGCAGATGCAGGCCGTGGAACGACCAGGCACGCCGGGAAATCGCCCAGCGCAGCCAAATCTTCCTCGCAGTCCCCGGAGCGCGCGAAACAGGACCTGCCGCGCGCCATGTTGGCCACCGCCGGAAAACCCGGTGAGCTCGATGAAGACGAGGCCTGGGCCTACGAAATGAAGTGGGACGGGTATCGGACCGTGGTCGGCGTCGCGGCCCGGCAGGCCATTTTGCACAGCCGCAACGGCAACGATCTGACCGCCAAGTACCCGGAGCTGCAGGAGCTCGCGGACCGGGCTCCGGAGGGTGCGGTCCTGGACGGTGAGATCGTGGCATTGGACAGCAACGGCCGACCGGATTTCGGCCTGCTGCAGGCCAGGAGCGAAGCCGGAAAGAAGAACGGTGGAGGTGCCAAGGCGCCCATGGCCGAGGTGCACCTGATGCTGTTCGACGCGCTTCGGCTGCCGGCGGTGGATGGGAAGCGGGGCAAGACCAGTGACCGCCCCGGCACGGTGGAGGATTTGATGTCCTTGCCCTACCTCGAGCGGCGGCGACGGCTGGCCGAACAGGTATCCGAAGGCAAACACATCCATGTGCCCCCTGTTCACGAGGGAACGTTGGAAGAGGCCATGGAATCCAGTGCCGAGTTGGGCCTGGAAGGCGTGGTGGCCAAGGAATCTTCCTCGACCTACCGCCCGGGCAAGCGCAGCAAGAGCTGGGTCAAGTTCAAGAACGAACTGCACCAGGAGGTGGTGGTCATTGGCTGGCGGCAGGGCAACGGTGCGCGCAGCGACACCCTTGGCTCGTTGCTGCTGGCCGTGCACGAGGATGGGGCATTGCACTATGCCGGGCGAGTGGGAACCGGGTTCTCCGCCGACGAGTTGCGTCGAATCCGTGGTGAACTCGAGCAACACCGGCGCAAGACCCCTGCTGCCAAGGATGTGCCTGGCATCGACCGCACCGATGCCATCTGGGTCTCACCCAAGTTGGTCGGCGAGGTCCGATACACCGAACGCACGCGGGACAAGAGGTTGCGCCACCCGGTGTGGCGCGGGTGGCGCAGGGACAAGGAACCAGCAGCGGTGCGATGGGAAGCTTGAACCGGTGGCTGCGGAGCCCTTGATCTTGGTTGCGGCAGTGTCCTCGATGAAGTAGGACTGGCCCAGGAAGAACTTTCGTGGCCTCGGGCAGGACGGCGGGCGTACTGGCCGCGACGACGAGGTCCCGGTGCGGGTTTCCCGCAGAGCCGTATTGGTTTGACCATGGCCTTGAACCCGCCAGGAACGATGGAGGTACTGAGCCGCAACCAACCGGTGAACCGACCAGCGTCGCGGCGACGGCCGCCACGGGCGCGCTGAAGACTCATCGCTCCTGCAAACAACGGCGATTGGCTCCGACGTGTGTTCGTCCGTCCCGAGTTGGCCCGGGACACGGCAGACTCAGCGGTGCGACGGGTGTGGCCTAGAACTGTTTTCGGGCGACGCGGCTCCTTCCGGTTCGGTCACGTCGTCGAGCCCGGGCGTCGGGCCGGAGGAACCCTGCAGGTTCTTGGGGTTCACGTCCGTCATGCGGCCTCCCGCGCGGGACCCATGCGTGTTCGCCCGGGCTTGGATGGGCACGAAGAATCCGTGGTGCCGCAGCAGCCCGGCGGCGCTGGTCGGTTCGTCTCTGCGAACCAGGGGTTCCTAGAGCTCCGCACAATCCCGGCAGATCATCACGCCGTCCACGACCTTGGCAACCTGGCTTCGGTGTCGAACGGCAAAACATTCCCCGCACACGAACTCATCCGAGGCCTGGGGAACGACCTCCACCACGAGCTCGTCGAGCACGATTGCGCCCGGGGGCTCAGTTCCTTCGGAAAGGTCCGCTTCCTCCAACTCGGCCTGGACCCTCTTGGCATCGGGCGCATCCATTTGCCTGACGGCTTTCAAGGTGCGCTCGGACGCCTCGGCCACATCGGGGCGGCTTTCGTCGTAGTCCTGGCTCATGATCGATCCTCTCCGCTTTTCCGGGTTGGCCGAAATGCCAGACGCCGCCGGACGGTGGAACAAGCACGGGTACCGGACCAGGCCACTGCATCGCGCCGTCCTGAAACGGCTTTTGCGGCAATGATTGTCCGCTCAACTGCGGCAGGCATGACGTTGTGCACGGGGATCCCCTTGCCGACGGAGCACGGCATGTCTTGCGGGACCTCAGGAAATGAGTGTCTGTGTCCGTTCGGCGGCATCGAAGACGGTGTCCCGAAGGTTTTCATTGGCTTGGAAGGCCCTTCGTTGGCGATCGGCACCCGTTCCGGTGCGCTTGATCCTCTGGACCGCTTCCAAGACGTAGCGGAGGTCGCCATATTCCTCCAGGACCGGGCGTGTGTGGCTCAACAAGGCCGCAAGGGCTGCATCCACGGGGCAGAGGCGATTTTCGAGCGGGTGGAGCAGCGATCCCTGCAGACCGAGGCGGCTCGCCCTCCAGGAGGCCAGCCGCAGCACCTCGGTGGGGCAGGGCAGCGGAGGTTTGCCGCTCTGCCATTCCCTGCTGGCGCTTTCCACCAAGGCCCGGACCAGGGCGGCGATGGCAGCCCCGTCGCCGGCCTCGAGGCAGACATCCGCGATGCGGACTTCAACGGTCGGGTGCCGGGAAGAGAGCCGGGCATCGAAGTACACCATGCCCTCGTCGAGCATCACGTCGCATTGGAGGAGGATTCCAACGATGTGCCGATATGCATCCGCCGAACCAAAAATGTCCGTGGGGCCGGCCGTCGGCCAGCGCCGCCAGGCCTGGTACCTGAAGCTTGCATATCCGCTGTCCGCCCCCTGCCAATAAGGCGAGTTGCTGCTCAACGCCAAGAGCAGGGGAAGCCACACGCGGATCCGGTCAAGCACCGCCACGGATTCCTCGTCCGACATCACCGAGACGTGGACATGGAACCCGCAGGTGAGTTGCTCCTTGAGGGTGATGCCGAACTTTCCTTCCATGGCGAGATAACGGGGCAACGGCACCAGGCTGGAGGCTGCCCGCATCGGGTATGTTCCCAGCGCCACGGCACGGCACCCGGACAAGCCCGCCAAACGGTCGGCTTCCTGCCGTCCCTTCACCATGGCTGCCGACAATGCCGACAGATCGCCGAAGGGAGCGGAGACCAATTCAACTTGTTCCTGCTTCAGTTCGTGGGCCAGCGAGGCAGCATCGACGTCTTGGGCTTCATGGCCCCCGAAATGGGTGGAGGTGCCGGAGGAACGCAGCACGTCTGCCGCCGTCGGGGCAAGCATCCCGGTGGCGGCATCAATGAGCAGCAGTTCTTCCTCGACCCCGAAGTTGCGCATGGCCCTAGTTTTCCCGAACGCGGCCGGGATGAAAACAGTTTCGCATAGGGCGGAGGGATGAATCGGTGAATTGGTCTCGGCGTCTCACCATCTCGAGATGGACGGACCGAGACCAAGAAAGACGAACACGAGACTTGGGAGTGTGCCCAACGATGCCGACAGGTCCCGTAACGGTCGTCGGATGACACCAGGCGAAACCACCGACTAGATGCCCCTTCCGTGTGGACGGTTGCCGGGGAGCGACCTCCAACTGCGTCCGGCCTGGTCCACCGCCTTGGAGACTACCCGCACGGCGGTTGGCGCCAAGCACCGGAACATGATGGTCCAACACAGGCAAGGTAAATTGCGCGTCCAGCGTTCGGGGAACAGTCCAGGGTGGTGCATGGCGTGATAAACCTGATTGAGGAGTCACTTAACATCGACGGGTTTCGGCGTCGGCCCAGCGGCCATCTGCCGGGACATGCGGGGCACCCCCGGTGGCGCCGGCGTGGTGCTCATGACTACTGGTCACGCCGCCAACTTGCTACGTAAGGAACACCCTATGGCAGACAAAGAAAACGACACGTCCCATCCGAACACCCCGGCCTTGGCATGGACCACCCTGATGGAGGGAAACAAGCGGTTTGTTGAGAACATCGCTTCCCATCCCAACCAAGATGCGGTCCGTCGTACTTCCCTGACGAGCGGGCAGCATCCGTTCGTGACGATCTTTGGTTGCTCGGATTCCCGTCTGGCCGCGGAGATCATCTTTGACATGGGTCTGGGCGACGCCTTTGTGGTCCGCACCGCTGGCCACGTCATTGACAACACGGCCTTGGGATCGATTGAGTTCGGTGAGGAGTACCTGAAGGTGCCGCTCATTGTGGTCTTGGGTCACGACAGCTGCGGTGCCGTCACCGCCACCAAGGCGGCCGTGGAGACGGGCAGCATGCCGGCCGGGCATGTCCGGGGCATCGTTGAACTCATCACCCCGTCCGTGCTCGCGGCCTTGCGGGAGGACAGCGCCAGTGGCATCGATTCCATGGTGACCGAGCACGTGAAGCAGACAGCCGCCCGCCTGCTGGAAGAATCCCCGATCATCGCCGCCGGCGTGTCCAGCGGCAAAACGGCTGTGGTGGGGCTGACCTACCACCTCAACGATGGCCGCGCGGAACTGGTTTACAACAGCGGCCCCATCGCTGCCTGAGCCGGCCGCAGCGTCAGCCGGCATGGCGGCGGCACCTCGGACCGCCGCCATGCATCCGCAGCCACACCACCGTGAAGGTGCCCGATGTCAGTCGAGGGTGCTGTCCGGTCGGGGCGGCACCCGTCCGTAGCGGAAGCGGGTGTTGATGCATTTTCGGTGCCTCTTCGACCAGGTATCGGCAGCCGTGTGGATCGCGTTGCCGCTGGAAACCCCGTTCAGCCCTTGAGGCCGGTGGTGGCTACACCCTCTATGAAGTGCCGCTGGCCGATGAAGAACATCACGATCATCGGCAACGTGGTGATCACGCTGGCCGTGACAATCAATTCCCAGTGCCAGTTGCCGGCGAAGCCGAACTGGTCCACCATGGCCTTGAGCCCGCGGGGGACCGTGAACGTGCTCGAATCCCGCAGGTAGATCAGCGGACGCATCAGGTCCGTCCACGCGGCCTGGGCCTCAAAGAGCAGGGTGACGATCAGGGCCGGCTTGCACAGCGGCAGGGCAAAATGGCGGAAGAGCTGCCAGTCGTTGGCGCCGTCGGTGCGGGCCGCCTCGAAGATCTGTCGGGGCACCCCGAGGAAGAACTGGCGCAGCAGGAAGATGTAGAAGGCCGAGCCGAACAAGTTCCCGGCCCACAGCGGGGTGAGCGTGCCTACCTGCCCCAACGCGTTCCAGATCAGGAACGTGGGGATCAACGTGACGGCCCCGGGCAACATCATCGTGGCCAGCACCAGGAAGAACAGCGCATTGCGGCCGCGGAAGCGGTAGTAGGCAAAACCCCAAGCCACCATGGAGCTGCTCAGCGTCACCGCCACGGCCGCCAGCACGGTGACCAGCACGGTGTTGCCCATCCACAGCGCCAACGGCGCCGCGTTCCAGATTTCCACATAGTTTGCCAAGGTGGGGGTTTGCGGGAACAGCCGGTTGTCGAAGACCTCGGACTGCGGCTTGAACGATGCCGAAACAAGCCAGACCAACGGGTAGACGAATACCGCCATGGCCGCCAGGAGCGCAAGCCACAGCAGGAGTTTGAGCGGCGAGCGTCTCTTGGGCCGCGTCCTGCTCAACTCCGGGACGGGAACCCGCCCGGGGTCCGGCTCGACGGCAGGGACTGGCTTCAGGATCGGGGTGCTAGCCACCGTCTTCTCCTTCGTAGAAAACCAGCTTGCGTCCCACGACGTACTGGATCGCGGTGATGACCATGATGATGGCGAAGAGCAGCCAAGCCATGGCCGAGGCGAAGCCCATGTTCAGGTATTCGAACGCCTGCCGGAAGAGGTAGATGACGTAGAACAGAGCGGCATCGTTGCTGTAGGTCCCGTTTCCTGCCCCGAAGTACGCGGTGTAGGCCTCGGTGAAAGACTGCAGTGCCGCAATGGTGTTGACAATGACCAGGAAGAACAACGTGCCCGAGATCATCGGCACGGTCACGGACGTGAAGCGGCGCAACGGACCGGCACCGTCCACCAAAGCCGCGTCGTAGAGGTCCCGGGGCACGTTGTTCAACGCCGCCAGCAGGATGATGGTGGACCCGCCCAGGGTCCACAGGCTCATCAGCACAAGCCCGGGCTTGATCCAGGTGCTGTCGGTGGTCCAATCCGGCCCCGGGATACCGACGAAGCCCAGCACCGCATTGACCAGCCCGTTGTGCCCGTTGAAAAGCAGCAGCAACAAGATGCCCACGGCCACCGGGGGCGTCATGTTGGGCAAATAGAACACGGTGCGAAAGAAGCCGGTGGCACGCCTGGCCCGCATCAGCAGCATGGCCAGCAGCAGCGCGATGCCGATGTGCAGCGGCACCGACAATGCCGCATAGAACATCGTGTTGCGCAACGAGAGCATTACCCGCGGGTCCTGCCCGAGCTGGCGGTAGTTTTCCAGTCCCACGAAGTTCGGGTCGTTGAGCACGTCGTAGTCGGTCAGCGAGAGGTACCCGCTGTAGAGGATCGGCCACAGCGTGAAGACCAGGAAGCCCAGGATCCACGGGGAGATGAACAGCAGCGCATTCCGGGTCTGGCGCCGGTTGCGCTTGCGCAGCCTATAGGTTCTTGCGGTGTCCACCGACTGCCCCGCTATCCGGCGCTGCCGTCGGCGTCGGCCTTTTCCAGCGTTGACCACGCCTTGTCCAGGGCCGCCTGGGCCTCCTTCTGGGCAGTGGCCATGGATTCGGCCGGGGAGGCCTTGCCGTTGAGCACGCGGTTGACCCCGTCCAGCCAGGCCTGCTTGAACTGGGCGTCCGCCGGGTTGGCCGGCAATGAGAACGATGCTTCGTTGGCCTCGTAGGAGGCCTGCACCGCTTCCTTCCACGGGCTTTCCAGGGCGGTGGAGGAGTCGACGTACTTGGCCTTGATTTGTTCATCGGCATTCTGGTTGGCGGTGAACAGGCCGGTGAACGGCTTCTTTTCCTTCTGGCGCGCCGTGGCTCGGGCCTCGGCTGCGGCCATCCACGAGGCGGTCTCGGTGATGGTCTTGATGTAGCGGCAGGCGGCCTGCGGATTCTTTCCGGCCGAGGGAATGGCCCAGGCGGATCCCGAGCCGAAGCTCAGGGGTTGCCCGGAGGTGGTCTTGAAGGTGTCAAAGGCCATGGGCGCCTGCGGAGAGACGTCGTTGAGGATGTTGACGTACCACTGTTCCATGGGCATGGCCCCCAGCACCCCGGTGGCGAACTGGTTGCCCTTGCCGAAGAAGTCGGCCGAATCGCGGAAGGCCTTCACGGAGCCGAAACCTCCCTGGTCGGTGTAGATGCCGACGCCGAATTCAAGGGTCGCTACGACCTTCGGGTCGTCGATCCGGGCGGTCTTGCCGTCGGCGGAGATCATGTCCGCGCCGTTGGCCTTGGCCCACAGCGGCAGGAACTCGGGCAGCTTCGAGTCGAAGCCGATGACCGAGGGCTTGGATCCCTTCTGCTGCGCCAGCTTCTTGTTGGCCTCGGTGACCTTGCCCCAGTCCGATCCGTCCACATCGGAGGTGTCCAGTCCCGCTTTTTCCAGCAGCGTGCGGTTGGCCATGACGATCTGGACCTGGTTGAACTCCGGGATGCCGTAGATGTGTCCGCCGAAGGTGACCTGGTCGAGGGCGGGCTTGCGGAAGTCATCCAGGGAGATCGTCTCCCCGGTGATGCAGGTGTCGATCGGCATGATGGCCTTGCGGGCGGCGAAGGTGCCCAGCTGGTCGCGGTTGGCATAGATCAAATCCGGGGCATCCCCTGCCGCCACCGCCGACAGGAATTGCTGGACATCCAGCTCGCCCTCCACGGCCTTGACGGTCGCCGGCGCTATGGCCTTGCCGGCGAGGTCCGCCCGGGTGCGGGCCACTTCGTCGGCGTCGGCGTTGTAGCCCATGATGTTGAGCACCCCGCTGAGCTCGGCTCCGGCCGGGAACTGGTCCGGGCCCTGCGCCGTGACGTTGGGCTGGGTCCCGGTGGCGCAGCCGACAAGAAGCACCGATGCGGCTGCGGCCACCGCCACGGCAGTCCTGCTGCGGCGGGCCAGCCCCGGCTCAAGGGGCGGGGGACACGAATCCTTGAAGTACATGGTTCCTCCTCATTGCCGTTCCGGTGCGGGTGCAGCGCCGGCTGGCCGGCTCAGGGCTCCGCTGTGAATTGCTTCGATGGCCGAAGCGATTGGTGCATGAAGCCAACGCTGATATGTAGCCGAGTTTGTCAATAGGCAGAGAAGAACGACTCCGGGCGAGCAAATGCCCGGGGTCGTTCTTCATGTACCGCTGGGCGGGCCACCGAGGCTGTCCATGGTTTTGCACCTCGCGCCGCAGGGGCAGTCCGGCAGGGACCGAACACGGGCCCGTTGCCGGGGTGGTGGGGCCCGGCGGGGCCAGCAGGCAGGGCCAGGCCTTGTTGCCGGCCCAACGACTAGGGCCCCGGGTCCATCGGTTCCCGCGGCGGGAGCGATGGACCCGGGGCCCCGGGAAATACGGGCCGGATCAGGTGCCCAGGTCGGGATCCACGGGCCGGGTGGGGGAGGCGGGGTTCGGGCCGGCCGGGCCGGGGTTCCGGCCGTGCGGTCCGACAGCCTTGCGGAACACCACCGCGGCCGCCAGTCCGATCAGCGCCGCGACGCCCAGGACTGCAAGCGTGCCCTTTCCACGGGCCCGCTTGGTCCCGATCCTGCGCTGTGCCGTGACCAGGGCCTGCTCCACGGACTTGCGGGCGCGCCGGGCGGCCTTGCGGTTGCCGGTGACGGTGGCGACGACTTCCTCGGAGGCACGGGCCAGTCCCGCGGGGTCGAGTTTGTCCACCGCGTGGCGCACCGAGTCCTCCAAATGCGCCGGATATTCCTGCTTTGCCTTCTTGGCCCATTGCCCCAGCTGGGCCCGGACCGTCTTCATCTGCTTGTCGAGCTCATGCATCATGGGCCCCTTTCTCTTCGGTTTGGCTATTTTGCGTGCCGTTCCAGGCGCCGGGAGGCGGCCCCGGCACGACTGCGCAGCTGGATGATGCGCACCGCTGCGACGATGGCCACGACCACGGCGCCTCCCACGGCGGCGAGCAGCATCGAGATGCCCAATGCCATCTGCCCCTCTAATCCGAGGAAGTAGATGGTGGTCTGCGCCTGGTTTTGCATCATGAAGATCACCAAGAGGATCAGCACCGCGATGCCGACGATGGTGAAGGCCCACACGACCGCGGCCCGCGTGCTGGCCTTGGCGTCCTTGGGATCCTTGGCGGGGGACGTGCGGGTAGGCGGCCTGGGCACCGGGTCGGGTTCCGGCGTGGCCCTGGGTTGTTCGACCATGGGATACCTCCAATTGCGTGTCGCGGGGAAACCGCTGCAGGGGCGGTCCCCGTCGCTGGCCCGGGACGTTGGGTCCGGTGTTGCCAACCTATGCGCATCGACCACGGGAGGCAAGACACTGCACCGGTGCCGCTCAGCGGCCGGGCCTGCCAACGTGCGACAGGACACCGGGCTCCAGTGCCCGCAGGTAATCGGCAAAGCCGGCCTCCAGACGGCCGTGCAGGCGCCCGGAGGTGACGGCATGCAGCCGGGCGGTGGCCCTGATCCGCGCACCGCCGGCGCGCAGCTTGTCGACCAGCAATGCGTCTTCGTGCACCGGCACCGGATCGAAGCCGCCCACAGACAGGTAGGCCGAGGCCCGGAACCCGAGGTTTGCTCCGTGGACGTGCCCGTGGCCCTCGGTCCGGACATGGGACTGCTGCCACAATCCAAAAAGGTGTTCCCCCAGTTCCGCCCGGTCCGGTTCCACTGTCCCGGTGACCACGTCGACGCCGGATTCGGCCAGTTCCAGCTGCCCGGTCAGCCAATGCCGCGGCACCCGGGTATCGGCGTCAGTGCAGGCGATCCAGGTATGCGCGAGGTCGTTGCGGCCAGCCGCGGAGGCTCCGCCCAGGGCCTGCGCCACGCCGGCGGCCCGGGTGGCGCCCACGGAACCACAATCCACGGCGAGCACCTCGACGCGGCGATCCCGGGCCTCGGCGGCCTCGGCGATTGCCCCCGAGCCATCGCGGCAGCAGTCCAGGACCAGCGTGAGCCCCACCCGGAGCCCGGGACGTGCGTCGCCCACCTGGTTCATGGCTGCCTGCAGGTGCCTCAGGCACCCGCCGAGCAACGCCTCCTCGTTGTGCACCGGCACGACGATGGCCAGCCTCCGGATCCCGTCACCCATCGCCGTCGCCGGGCCTTTCGAGGACTTCGAGGATGAAGTCGGTCTCCCGATGCAGCAGCTTGGGCTCCAGGCCCAGGTTCCGGGCGGCTGCATGCACCTGGGCCCCATCCAGGGGCCATCCCTCCACCGGATGCAACCAGTGGCACAGCAGCAGCTGCCCGCCGGGGGACAGGGACTCGCGGCAGCGCAGCAGCAACTGGTCCAATTCGTCGGCGGCCAGGAAGTACCCGATCTCCGAGACCACCACGAGGTCCTGGGAGGCCGGTTCGATGGCGGGCCACTGGTGCGGCAGCACCGCCCGGAGCAGGGAAACGTGGGGCAGGTCCGCCACACGCTCCGCGGCATCCCGCAGGGCCACCTCGCTGGCGTCCAACGCCAGCAGCGACCGGGCCCGCGGTGCCAGTTCGCGCGTCAGCACCCCGATGGAACAACCCAGTTCCAGCACCGTTCCGTACCGCCGGCGCGGCAACGACGCAAGGGTGATGGCACGCTTGCGTTCCTCGTACTCGCTGCCCAGATAGTGCCACGGATCGCGGCGCCGGGTGTAGAGCGCGTCGAAGGTCTGAACGGCCGTTCCGGAGTCCCGCAGCCCCGCCGGCGTGTACCGGTAGGTTTCGGCGGGGCGGGTGAAATGCCGCAGGAAGGGGCCATGCAGCAGGGCCGCGTCCTGCGGCGCGGCGGAGAGCGGGGCGACCTGCGAACGGTGGGATTCCATCGCGGCGGCCTTGGCCGCCGCGGTCTGCGGATCCAGGGCCAGGGAATGCCAGCGGGTCCAGGCAGGCTCCACGTCGGGCCGTGCCCAGTGCCAGAACCAGATCGGGTATTCGAGCAGCGCCAACCCGAGTTCCCGGGCCAGCCGCGCGGCCAGGGACCCGAGTGCTTCGTGGTCCCCGTGGCCGTCGTGGCGGTAGGGCGCCACCAGGATCGCGCCCGGCCCCGGGCCGGCGGCCCGCACCGCCGCCTCCACCGCGGACATGTCCTGGGCCAGCGCGCCGTCCGGCAGCCCCAGCAACTCGAAGGTGGCGGCCGCGCCCGCGTCGCCGGCCGGGCCCAGCGCCGCGAGCGCCTCTTCGAGTTCGGCGGCCCGGATGCGGGCCAGTCGCTGAGGGGGATGGCCCGGGGATCCCGGATGCGAGGCCTCGCCCGCGGTCGCCACGATGACGTGCACCCGGGCACCGGCGGCCAGTGCCAGGCGGACCAGGCCCCCCGCTCCCAGCGTTTCGTCGTCGGGGTGCGCCGAGAGGATGAGCACCATCGGTGCGCGTCCCGGCTCGGCCTCCGCCGGAATGGGCGGCAGCTCGCCCACGCCTGCTTCGACCCACAGGGCCTCCGGGGTGCCCGTATCGGTGTGGCTGAAGTTCACCATCGGCCAGTGCCTCCGTTCGCGTTTTCGAGCAACAGCCCGCCCAACGCCGCATCGTCGCGGGAAGAATGGTGTTGCCTGATGTAGATGCCAAGGTCCGCGACCCTGCGCGCATGGTCCCGGTCGAAGCCGAGCGGGGCCGGGCCCAGGGCCCGGCCGGCCAGCACCAGCAGGCGTTCGCAGGTTTCGGCGATGTTGCCCCGGACCCGTAGGGCGGTTTCCCACGTCAATGTGCCGTCATCGGCATCCCGGGCGGCTTCGCGCAGCAGTGCCGCGCCGGAGGCCAGGAGCCGGTCCGCCTCGCCCAGCCAGGCCAGGGCCAGCTGGTCCGGTTCCCGGCCCTGCGCGGAGCGAAAGAGGGTGCGGTAGATCCCCACGGCACCGCCAAACCAGCAGGCGGCCACGCCCACGCCGCCGACCGCGAATCCGGGCCGCTCGAGGTACCAATTGGTGGGGCCCACCGGGTGGGCCCGGACACCGGAGAAATCCACCGGCTCGCTGGGAATCCTGCCCAGCCCGTGGCTCTCCCAGGACCCCGCATGCGCGGTGACCCCCGCTTGGCGCAGGTCCACGGCGAAGGCCCGTCGCCCGCCGGGGACGTGGGCCGTCACCACCGCGTGGTCGAGGGTTCCCGCCAGGGAACACCAGGGCTTGCGGCCATCGAGTGTCCACGCAACCCCCGGTGCGTCTTGCCGTGCGGTGGCGGGTTTGTTCGGGCCGCCCTCGGCGGCAAACACCCCCCAGGTGGTTCCCGGTTGCCAGTCGATGCCGGCCTGCGACAGGATGGCGGCGGCATCCAGGTGCGGTTCCACGGTCCTGGCTGCGGCAAGGTCCGCGCCGGCCAGCGTGGCGAGAAATTCCCACAGGGCGGTGGTCCGGCCCGATCCCGGGGTCGGCGGGGCCTGCCGGGAGCCGGCCAGGGTCGCAAGGATCGGAGCAGGATCCCCTTTACAACGGCGGGCGACCATGGGCAATTGCGTTTCCACGTCCCAGCCCAGGGGGGACGCAGACCGGGCCGCGGGTTTCGCTGCGGGGGAGAAGCTCACGTGCCACACATCGATCATTGTTTTCTAGTCCCCTTCCGTGGAGGTCTCGGCATGCGGGGTTCCGACGGGCTTGGATTCCGCGGAGCCGCGTTGTCGCAGGTAGATGGACAGGGCGACCATGCTGCCGACCGCCAGGAACTCGGACTGCCAGTTCTGCAGCGTGCGGTCCCAGAAGTCCGCGCTGAACACGTACTGGATCCACTCGACGGGCGGCTGTCCGTGGTCGAGCTGCTCCGCGTTGTAGACCACGGTGCCGGCAACCGACTGCAGCCACCAGGATGCAAGGAACACCGTGCCCATGACCAGCAACAAGGAATTGGAATACAGCTTGAGCCGCCATCCGCCGACCTTGGCCCATTTCGGCGAGTCGGGTTTCGCGAAGCGGCCGACCAGTTGGCTTTCGTCGCTGCCAACGCCCTCGTCACCGGGTTTTTTTGACTCCGGGGACCCGCGCTGGACCAGCCAAATGGTGGCGAGGATGAACAGGAAGAACTGCAGGTACTCGGACTGCCAGTTTTCGGCCACGTCCACGACGAAGTTGCTCGAGATCACGAAATCCCAGTATCCCGCCGGGGAAGACCGGTGGGCGACCTGGTTCTCGTTGTACACCGCAAGTCCCGCGAAGGACTGTCCCACCAGGGCACCGAGGAAAAGGACCGCGAAGGTGATGCTGAGCATTTGGGATCGTAGTGCCTTGCGCATTGCCGTTCACCTCCCGGAGAAGCCGATGATGACCATGAGTAACAATCCGACGCCTATCATTCCAAGCCACAAGCTAAATTGAGTTCTCATGAGGCGAGCGTATGGCCTGTGGCGGTCCGCGTAAAGGAAAATGCGCGGGGGACGGGTGGCAGGGGAATTTTGGCCAGGTCTGTCCCGGCGCCAGCCCAGGGGCGGCGGGGTGCCGTGAAGCGCATGGACGCGGTCTCCTGCCCGGCAACGAATCCCCGTGTATGCCGGGGATACGGAAAAGGGGTGCCCCGGCCGAAGCCGGGGCACCCCCCATGTGTGCAGCGATCAGGCCCGCTTGCGCGTCAAAAGCCCCCAAATAACGAGAACGATCAACGCTCCGCCGATGGCCAGCAACCATGTTGACAGGTCCCAGAACTCATTGATTCCGACACCAAAGATTGCCGATCCGATCCATCCGCCGAGAACGGCGCCGACGATTCCGAGCAACAGGGTGGCAATCCAGCCGCCACCCTGTTCGCCTGGTTTGATGGCCTTCGCAATAGCGCCGGCAATCAGTCCAAGAACTATCCAACCAATGAAACCCATAACTATTCTCCGTTCGGATGAAGGTTCAGTTTCAGCATCATTTGTGGCGATGCACGTTTCGAGCCTACATTGAAAAAAGTACTGATGGGTAGCCTCTTTGCAATGTTTGTATTTGGGCATTCCACAATGCCAAGCGCATTCATCACGGCGCGGCCCGCGGCGAAACGCCACCCGAATGCCCGCCCCAGGCACCCTTCGGGGACCAGCCGCAGCGCATGCATTGAAAGTGCCAGGATCCGGAGGGCGCTGCCAAGGCCCGTGGAAATGCCCCCCGTTGCCAGCGGCACCGGGGGGAAGGTTTCCGTCGATACGTGGAATCGGCGGACCAACGGCGGGGCTGCCCTGTTGACCGGCGGTCGGCGGCGTGCTGTCGAATCGTTGCGCCCTCGCGGTGCCCCGCCTAGGGTGGAGAAAGGCCCGCATGGTCCGGGTCCCGCGCCAGCAAGGATCGGAGGAGTCAATGCGGGATGTCCCAAATCTTTCCGAGCGAGTGGCCCTATTGGTCGTCGACATGCAGAACGCCTTCTTCGAGGACCCCGCCCTGGCCGCGCACCGGGGGCCCCTGCTGCGCCATTGCAACGTCCTGATGGCACTTGCCCGTTCCCGGGGCATGCCGATCCTGAACATCCGGACCGAGCACAAGAGGGACAAGTCCACGTGGACGTTGAGCATGCTCGATGACGACCAAGGTTTCCTGTTTGAGGGCAGCGAGCAGGCCCGGAACCTGGCCGAGCTGGACGTTTCCGGAGCGGTGGAGGTCGTCAAGCGGCGCGACAGCGCCTTTTGGGACACCGGCCTCGTCGGGCTGCTCGCGGACCTGGGCGTCGAAGAGGTGGTCCTTGCCGGTGTTGCCACCCACACCTGCATTGCCTCGACCGCCGCAGATGCCTACGCCGCGGACCTGCGCGCATGGCTGGTTTCGGACGCGATAGCCTCGGCGGATCCGGATTTCGCCAGTGCGACGCTGGGGCTGCTGCAATCCGAGTACCGGCAGAAAGTTGTCACAACCCGCGCCCTCGCATCCGGGGACCCGGCACAGCCCCCGGTGGAAGAACCCGCGCCCTCCGGCGGTGGCAAGGCCGGGGAACACATCCACTGAATAGATCGGAGCAAGTGATGGAGAACGAATCCGCAAACACAGGCACCAGGCCATTCTTCAGACGCCGCGGCGCCGTGCTGATGGTCACCGGCCTCATTCTCATGATTGTCTTCGGGCTGTTCATCTGGATTGGCCGCGATCCGGGCGAAGGCTACGCCACGCCCATGTGGGTCGGCGTGGCTATCGGGCTGGGCATGGCCGGCTACGGGCTGTACCGGGCCCTGAAGGGGCCGGGCATGCTGGACTTTCCGCGCGGCGGAACCAATAGCGGGGCTGGCTGAGAGCCGGATCCGTCCCGCATCGGCGAAGCCCGCTCCGCGCACCCATCGCACCCACGAAAGGAAAGCACCATGTCAATGGACACACCCGAACACGAACCACGCACCGATCCCGAATCCGAGGGAAACCCGTTGGACGGCAGGGACGGGCAGCCGGTGGAGGAGGGCTCCTCCGACGATCCGCGGACCCTCCGCAGCATGGATCCGCTGCACAACGAACAGCGCGAAGTCGACGAGCCCGCGGGGCACGAAGCCCGGGCCGCGGAAGATTTGCCGGTGGGCGAGGAAGGCCGCTCCACCGCGCAGGCGGACCTGGAAGGCGCAGCCGGCGCCCGTGTGGACGAACCCACGGATGTGGCCGGCCAGGAAGCCGGGGGCCTTGATGCCTTGGGGCGCCCGTTGCCGGAGGACTACCCGGAGGGCGAGGGGATCTAACCACGCGAACGGCCGGGGCACCGCCTTGTTTCCGGCCTCGCAGCAACCCGAAGGAGAGAACTTATGAGCGCGAAATTCCGCGTGGGGGACCACGTGAGCTGGAATTCCGAGGCCGGGCGCGTCCGGGGGACGATCAGAAAGATCCACACCAAGGACGTCGAATACAAGGGTCATTGGCATCGGTGCAGCGAGGCGGATCCCCAATACGAGATTCAATCCGACAAGACCGACCACGTGGCGATGCACAAGGGGCAGGCCCTGCGGAAAATCGCTTCGGATTGATGCCCCGGTGAAGCGCACCCGGACAAGGGGTGCAGCTCCGGCCGAGGCTCCCCCTTTTCGGGGAGGGCACGCGGTGCCTGCCCGTGGCAGGGACTTGGCGGCGCGGGTGGAGGCCTCGGGCCGACGCGGCTCCGGCAACTGCGCGGAAGCCGGCTCGCGTTGGGTGGTTCGACCCCTGACCAATTCATCTTCGTCAGGGCTGATGGTGATGCTCCGTCCGGACTTGGACTCGGTATGGGCCGCAGCCAGCGGGCAGGCGGCGCCGAAGGCGGCGGTTCCGCCGCCTCCCGGCCCGGGCGGATCGGCACGGTGATGTTCGCGGGGCAGCGAACCGTTGAAACATCGCTGTCGATGAGGAAGCGGTCCTTGGGATAGCGTCCGCCCTGGACCGCCGGCGGCGGGACCTTGTCCAGCACCTGCGCCCCGGAGGCCTCCAGCTCCACCAGCAAGGCGCCGGCGCCGTAGACGGCGTCCCCGTAGACCGGCAGGGGTTCGGGGCCGTCATCCCCGGAATCATCCGGGAGTTCGGGGTCCGCGTCCGTGTCGGCAGCCGGTTCTTCGGCGAGCAACCCGGTGGCGGGTTCCGCATCCCCGGTGTTCCCGGCGGTGACATCGGTCGCGGTGATGATCTCGGAATCCGGGTCGATCGCCACGTGGCCCTTGTATCCGTCAAAGCCGCGCGCCGAGGCCTTATGCCCATGCCCGGCCACGGGATCCACGGTGGAAATCACCGAAGACCTTCGCCACCCTCCGGGCGATGCTGAACACCCCGTCGACGCAGACCAGGTCTTGGCCCAGCAGGGTCGCCAGCAGCTCCCCGGCCGAGGACGCCGCCGGTTCGGGCTTCAGGCCCTCCGAAACGGTAAGGGCCGCAGGCCCGTCCTTCGCCAGCGCGTCCACCAGTTCCCTGCGGGCCTCGGCGTCATCCCACGCTCAGACAGGCTTCCCGGCGTTCGCGTAGTCATCATCCCGGTCCAGTACGGCCCACAGCCCCGCTTCCAACTCCTTGTCGGCGACACGCGAGGCCCCGGATCCCCGAGCGCAACAGCGTCACGATGTCCATCGTGGCGACCACGTCATACAAGGGCGTCGAACCCAGGACGTGTTTGCGGCCCACCAGCCCGGCGGACTTCGCCGCCTCCAAGGTGACCTCGAAGATCCGGTCCGGAGCATCCGATGCCGCCAACCGGGCCCGCATGTCCACCAGCACCGTATGCACGAACCCCGGGCAGTCGATGGACCGGCCGCCGGTGGCGTACTTCCAGCGGGTGTCAAAGGTGAAGCGGTCCACCGCTTCGCGGTCCGAGCAGCCCTCGATGCGCTGCAGGACCATCACGAGCGCCACGATCATCGACGGCACCGACCGCCGGCCCACATGGGTGAACAAGTCCGCGAACATCTCATCGGGGAAGAGGCTGAAGTATTCGCGGTGCAGCACCGCGTAGATCGAGTCCTTCGCGACGCGGTCGTCGCAGAACGAGGCCGTGGTGCGCAGCGGGTCGCCCTGCCCCTGCGTCAGGCCCACCATCATCGCTCACTTCTGGGTCAGGGGAGTCTTCCTACGCCAATTTTCCCAAATCAGCCAAGCGCACCGACGACCGCTACCAAGGCTCTTGGCTTAGGCAGCGGCCGGCAGGTTGGCTTCTAGTTGAGGTCGGGATCGGCCGTGGCTTCCTCGGACGGTGTCGGCCGCGGTCCCCGGTAAGCCACCGGCTCGCTTCCGTGCGTTGCCCGGCGTACCCCCACCGCGACAAGGATGCCGATGGCGGCGAGGATGCCCAGGCATGCCAGGGCCTTGCCTTTGCCCCGATGCCGGGTTCCGGCCTTGCGCTTGGCATTGACCAGCGACTTCTCGATCACCTTGCGTGCGCGGCGGGCCGTCTTTCGGTTGCCCGTCACGGTGGCGATTACCTCCTCCGAGGCGTGGGCCAGTGCGGCGGGATCCAGCCGGTCCACGGCGCTGCGCACCGAATGCTCCAGCTGTTCCGGGTAATCCTTCTTCGCCTTTTGCGCCCAGAGCGCCAGACGGTTCTGGATGGATTTCATTTGCTTTTCGAGGTCAGACACGTCATTCCTATCCTTGTGGCGTGATCCCTTGGCTCGCGGGACAAACCGTCGGTCCAAGGTCTAGGGACCGTTTTTGGTCCGGGCCTTGTTGGCGATGTGGGCGCGTGCCCGCAACTGGATGATGCGCACCGCACCAACGATCGAGACCACCACGGCGCCTCCGACAGTGGCAATGAGCATCGCCACTCCCAGTGCCAGCTGTCCTTGGAACCCCAGGAAATAGACGGTGACTCGATCTTGGTTCTGCACCATGAAAATGACCAGGAGAATCAGGACCGCGACCGCAACCACCGTGGATGTCCAGATGACCGCTGCTCGTGTTCCGCCGGCAGGAGCTGCGCGGGCGGGGGATGGTGAAGGCCCGGCGGTGGCCCCGGGCTCCAATGATTCTTCTCCCATGTTCTTCCCCGTTTCTCTTGCGGTTTTGCCCTCACGATCGGGTGGGGCAACACCTGGTGGGAACAAAGATCCATGGAACCAACCTATGCTTCCGGGGTGGGTGAGACAAGGGCGAAACGGCGCACAGCGGCGTTGGCGAAACGCGTGTGGAGCCATGCCGGCGGCGCCTTTGCCGGTGGCATGTCGGCGCGGTCGCGGATGGTGCCCGGCGACGGCTCGGCAGAAGGCAGCGGCAGAAGGCAGCGGCAGCGAAAACAAATGCCCTGGCTCCTGCAATCGCGGAGGCCAAGGCATCGATCAGTGGTTTGCCGGATGTTCGAAACTACTCCCGGGCTTCGACCGTGGGGTCAAGGCGGTCCATGAAGCCGTTCATGAAGTCGGCGAAGTCGGCCGCGTCGTCGTCCTGGCCCAGCAGGCCGCAGGCCGCAGCGCCCTCGGCTCCCGGGATGTTCAGTGACAGCCGGGCCGGGACATTGAAGCGATAGACCCGGCCGGTGCTGGTGCCCACCTCGTAGCCGCCGTCGCGCACCAGGGCCACGTGGGAGACATTGGTGTTGTTCACCGACACCGCCCGTTCGGAGGGCCGCAGGTTTCTGGGGTTCAGCGGGCACAAGATGAGTTCGGCGGGCTCCCGGCGGAAGCCGATCACCTTGAGTCCCGCGGAGCCGGAAGTGCCCGCCGCCGCCACCAGGTTGTAGCTGCCGAAGTTGGGGATTTGAGCATCGAAGGCCTCGTGCAAAAGTTGCTTGAGGACATCGTCACTGGATTCAACGTTGAGTGTCTCCATGCCACCCACTCTAGCCAATCGGATGTTTCGAACACATGTCTCGTATTCGCGGGGCGAAATATGTCGGGTTGCCGTCACGGGTTCGGTCTCGGTGCCGCCCAGCCCTAGAATCAAGGGCATGAGCCAGGACACAACCCCAGATATCAAGCCCCGCAGCAGGGTCGTCACGGACGGCATTCACGCGGCCCCGGCCCGTGGCATGCTGCGTGCGGTGGGCATGGGCGATGACGACTTCGCCAAGCCGCAGATCGGAGTCGCGAGTTCGTGGAACGAAATCACCCCCTGCAACCTCTCGCTTAACCGCCTGGCCCAGGGCGCCAAGGAAGGCGTCCACGCCGGTGGCGGCTTCCCCATGCAATTCGGCACCATCTCCGTCTCTGACGGCATCTCGATGGGCCACGAGGGCATGCACTTCTCGCTGGTCTCGCGCGAGGTCATCGCCGACTCCGTCGAGGTCGTCATGCAGGCCGAGCGCATCGACGGCTCGGTGCTGCTGGCTGGTTGCGACAAGTCCCTGCCCGGCATGCTGATGGCCGCCGCCCGCCTGGATTTGGCCTCGGTGTTCCTCTATGCGGGTTCCATCATGCCCGGCTGGGTCAAGCTGGAAGACGGCAGCGAAAAGGAAGTCACCCTGATCGACGCCTTCGAGGCCGTGGGCGCCTGCGCCGCCGGCAAGATGAGCGAAGAAGACCTCACCCGCATCGAAAAGGCCATCTGCCCCGGCGAGGGCGCCTGTGGCGGCATGTACACCGCCAACACCATGGCCTGCATCGGCGAGGCCCTGGGCATGTCCCTGCCCGGCTCCGCCGCCCCGCCCTCGGCCGACCGCCGCCGCGACATGTTCGCCCGCGCCTCCGGCGAAGCAGTGGTGAACCTTCTGCGCGAGGGCATCACGGCCCGCGACATCATGACCAAGAAGGCCTTCGAGAACGCGATTGCCGTGACCATGGCCTTCGGCGGTTCCACCAACGCGGTGCTGCACCTGCTGGCCATTGCCCGGGAGGCGGAGGTCGACCTGACCCTGGCGGACTTCAACCGCATCGGCGACAAGATCCCGCACCTGGGGGACCTGAAGCCCTTTGGCCGCTACGTCATGACCGACGTGGACAAGATCGGCGGCGTGCCGGTGATCATGAAGGCCCTGCTGGATGCCGGCCTGCTGCACGGTGACTGCCTGACGGTCACCGGCAAGACCGTTGCCGAGAACCTCGCGGAGATCAACCCGCCGGACATCGACGGCAAGATCCTGCGCGCGCTGGACAACCCGATCCACAAGACCGGCGGCATCACGGTGCTGCACGGCACGATGGCACCCGAGGGCGCCGTGGTGAAGTCCGCGGGCTTCGACGCCGACGTCTTCGAGGGAACCGCCCGGGTCTTCGACCGCGAGCAGGGTGCCCTGGCGGCACTCGATGCCGGGGAGATCCAGGCCGGCGACGTGGTGGTCATTCGCTACGAGGGCCCCAAGGGCGGCCCGGGCATGCGCGAGATGCTCGCCATCACCGGCGCCATCAAGGGCGCGGGCCTGGGCAAGGACGTGCTGCTGCTCACCGACGGGCGCTTCTCCGGGGGCACCACCGGCCTGTGCATCGGCCATGTGGCTCCCGAGGCCGTCGACGGCGGGCCGATCGCGTTCGTCAAGGACGGCGACAAGATCCGCGTGGACATCGCGGCCCGCTCCTTCGACCTCTTGGTCGAGGAAGCGGAGCTCGAGGCGCGCAAGGTGGGCTGGGAGCCGTTGCCGGCCAAGTTCACCACCGGTGTGCTGGCCAAGTACGCCAAGCTGGTCAAGTCCGCCTCGACCGGAGCATACTGTGGCTAGGAAATAAGCCTTGGAACGATGGGTGGACGCCGCCAAGGCGTCCACCCATCGGACAACTATCTCAAATAGTGAGATTAGGGGTGTTGGTGTTTGACTCCGGATGCGGCGGCGACCAAACTGGATGCATGCACAACCGCACCGTACTACTAGTTATCAAGCGCTGAGCTTGGGTCCCTCCACAACCTGGAGGGCTTCGGTGACGCGCAAACCCCATTCGCCGCAAGGTGCCTTTGGGGTTTTTTTATGTGCAGGGTTAGAAGAGATAGAGAAGGATATATCCCCATGAGTAACGGAACCACCGCCAGCCCCTCGCTGCCGGCCAAGCCCGCCAACCGTAGCAAGGATGCCGCTGTCTCTTCCGTCGTGGAAGCATCGAGCCTGGTCCAGGGCCCGAACAACATCATTGCTCCCACCGAGATGCTTGGCTCACAAGCCATTGTGCGCTCACTGGAAGAATTGGGCGTCAAGGACGTCTTCGGGTTGCCGGGCGGGGCCATCATGCCCACCTACGACTCGCTCATGGACTCGACCAAGATCAACCACATCTTGGTCCGCCACGAACAGGGCTCGGGCCACGCGGCCCAGGGCTACGCCATGGTCACCGGCGAGGTCGGCGTCTGCATCGCCACCTCCGGACCGGGTGCCACCAACCTGGTCACCTCCATTGCCGACGCGCACATGGACTCGGTCCCCATGGTTGCCATCACCGGCCAGGTGCACAGCGCCTTCATCGGCTCGGACGCCTTCCAGGAGGCGGACATCGTGGGCATCACCATGCCCATTACCAAGCACTCCTTCCTGGTCACCAAGGCCGAGGACATCCCCAGGACCCTCGCCTCGGCATTCCATATCGCCTCCACGGGCCGTCCCGGCCCGGTGCTGGTGGACATCACCAAGGACGCCCAGCAGTCCAAGATGATGTTCTCCTGGCCGCCGAAGATCGATTTGCCCGGCTACAAGACCGTGGTGCGCGGGCACAACAAGCAGGTCCGCGAGGCGGCCAAACTGATCGCCGCCTCCTCCCGCCCGGTCTTCTACGTCGGCGGCGGTGTCATCAAGGCGCACGCCGCGGCCGAGCTGAAGGAATTCGCCGAGCTGGTCGGCGCCCCGGTGGTCACCACCCTGCAGGCCCGCGGCGCGTTCCCGGACAGCCACGAACTGCACGTGGGCATGCCCGGCATGCACGGCTCGGTTTCCGCGGTCACCGCGCTGCAGCAGTCGGATTTGCTGATCACCCTCGGCGCCCGCTTCGACGACCGGGTCACCGGCGTGCTGCACACCTTCGCGCCCAACGCGAAGGTCATCCACGCGGACATCGACCCGGCGGAGATCTCCAAGAACCGCACCGCGGACATCCCGATCGTCGGTTCGGTCAAGGAAATCATCCCGGAGCTCACCGAGGCCTGCCGCACCCGCTTTGCCGAGGGCGGCGCCCCGGACCTGTCGGCCTGGTGGAACACCATCGGACGGCTGCGCGAGACCTACCCGATCGGGTTCACCCCGACCCAGGACGGCCTTTCGGCCCCGCAGCACGTGATCCAGCGGATCGGCGAGCTCACCGGCCCCGAGGCCGTGTACGTCGCGGGCGTGGGCCAGCACCAGATGTGGGCCGCGCAGTTCATCAAGTACGAGCGTCCCGCCTCCTGGCTGAACTCCGGCGGACTGGGCACCATGGGCTACTCGGTGCCGGCGGCCATGGGCGCGAAGGTCGGCAACCCCGACCGCGTGGTCTGGGCCATCGACGGCGACGGCTGCTTCCAGATGACCAACCAGGAACTGGCCACCTGCGTGATCAACAACATCCCGATCAAGGTCGCGATCATCAACAACTCCTCCCTGGGCATGGTCCGCCAGTGGCAGACCCTGTTCTACGACTCGCGCTACTCCAACACCGACCTGAACACCGGGGCCGGCACCGCGCGCGTCCCGGACTTCGTGAAGCTCGCCGACGCCTATGGTTGTGTGGGCCTGCGCTGCGAACGCGACGAGGACATCGACGCGACGATTCAGCAGGCCCTGGCCATCAACGACCGCCCGGTCGTCATCGACTTCGTGGTTTCCCGCGACTCGATGGTCTGGCCGATGGTCCCCACCGGCGTGAGCAACGACCTGATCCAGATTGCTCGCGGCATGACGCCCGAGTGGGAAGAAGAGGACTAGAAATCCCATGGCACGACACACTCTTTCCGTACTCGTCGAAGACGTCCCGGGCGTGCTGACGCGCGTGGCAAGCCTTTTTGCCCGCCGCGCCTTCAACATCCACTCGCTGGCCGTGGGCCCCACGGAGATCAACGGGATTTCCCGGATCACCGTGGTCGTCGACGCCGAGGGCGACCTGCTCGAGCAGGTCACCAAGCAGCTGAACAAACTCATCAACGTCATCAAGATCGTTGAATTGATGCCCGAGGCTTCGGTGCAGCGTGACCATATCCTGGTCAAGGTGCGCGCCGATGCGGCCACCCGCCTGCAGGTCACCCAGGCCGCAGACCTCTTCCGTGCCTCCGTGGTGGACGTGTCAACCGACTCGCTCATCATCGAGGCCACCGGCAACGCCGAGAAGATCCACGCGCTGCTGGCGGTGCTGGAGCCCTTCGGCATCCGCGAGATCGTCCAGGCGGGCACCCTTGCCGTCGGGCGCGGCTCCAAATCGATGTCGGACCGCGCCCTGCGCTCCGTCTCTGCCTGATACGCATAAAATCTTTACACTGATACCAAGGAGACACCACAGTGACTGACATGTACTACGACGACGATGTTGACCTCTCGATCATCCAGGGCCGCACCGTCGCCATCATCGGCTACGGCTCCCAGGGCCACGCCCACGCACTGAACCTGCGCGACTCCGGCGTGGACGTGCGCGTCGGCCTGAAGGCCGGCTCCAAGTCGATCGCCAAGGCCGAGGCCGAGGGCCTGCGCGTCGTGACCGTCGCCGAGGCCGTGGCCGAAGCCGACCTGATCATGATCCTGACCCCGGACCAGGTCCAGCGCCACGTCTACAAGGACGACATCGAAGCGAACCTGCAGCCGGGCGACGCCCTGTTCTTCGGCCACGGCTTCAACATCCGCTACGGCTACATCACCCCGCCGGCAAACGTCGACGTCGCCCTGGTCGCCCCGAAGGCACCGGGCCACACCGTGCGCCGCGAATTCGAAGCCGGCCGCGGCATCCCGGACCTGATCGCAGTCGAGCAGGACTTCACCGGCGGCGCCAAGAACCTGGCGCTGTCCTACGCCAAGGCCATCGGCGGCACCCGCGCCGGCGTCATCGAGACCACCTTCACCGAAGAGACCGAAACCGACCTCTTCGGCGAGCAGGCTGTCCTGTGCGGCGGCGCCTCGCAGCTGATCCAGTACGGCTTCGAGACCCTGACCGAAGCCGGCTACAAGCCGGAGATCGCCTACTTCGAGGTGCTGCACGAGCTCAAGCTCATCGTGGACCTGATGTGGGAGGGCGGCATCGCCAAGCAGCGCTGGAGCGTTTCCGACACCGCCGAGTACGGCGACTACGTCTCGGGCCCGCGCGTGATCACCCCGGAGGTCAAGGAGAACATGAAGGCAGTTCTCGCCGACGTCCAGAACGGCAACTTCGCCAAGCGCTTCATCGAGGACCAGGATGCCGGCGCGCCGGAGTTCCTGGCACTGCGCAAGAAGGGCGAAGAGCACCCGATCGAGGAGACAGGCCGCGAACTGCGCAAGCTCTTCTCCTGGAAGACCAGCGACGACTACACCGAGGGCTCGGTCGCACGCTAAGGCGAGCCGAACCCATTGGTGGCGGGGCCCAGGGCCCCGGCTGGCCGCATGACGATGCCCGTCCCGACGAAAGTCGGGGCGGGTATTGTCGTTGGCGTGATGGGAGGAGGTTGAAAGCATGCTCCGCGGGTGCCCAATCGTGTTTCAGTCAACAGGCCGCATACCGGCGCGGGACCAGTCGCGCCTTCAGGGCTTGCCGGAGAGTCATCATGGAACCACAGAATGGGTTTAATGAACCTGTCTGGGTTCATTAAGCTTGTTTAGGTTCTTGATCATGACCATAATGGGAGCATGGCACTCAAGCGAACTTCACCGAAGACACATCGAACCGCCTTGAACATCGGTCAGCAACTTCTCACGTGGAGGAAGCTCCAGGGGCGGACCGCGCAGCAGGTCGCGGACCGGGCGGGGCTCAGTCGCGCGACCCTGCGCAAGGTCGAGCACGGAGAGCTCGGGGTTGGCCTTGAGTCGTTTCTTGATATTGCCCGGGTGTTGGGATTGTCGCCGCAGCTCAACACGGCATTCGACCCCTATGAAACCGACATGGGCCGCGCCCGTGCAGACGAGCAGTTGCCGCAGCGGGTCCGGCGATGAGCGAGGCGATCCATGCCGACGTGGACCTGCCGGGTGGTGCCGTCAACGTGGGTTCCGCCTACACCGGTGGCGGCGAGGGACAGCATAACCGCGTTCAGGTAGTCCAATGCCTACTTGCCCGTGCCCGGGGCCAACACCGTGTACTCGGGCCGTCCGCTGGAAGTCACGCGACGCCCATGGCTAAGGCCGTGTTGCACGCCGCGATTCATGCCGCGGCGCCCGGGTGCCCACGGGCTGCTGCACAAAGCGCAATTGGCGCCAGGCCCGCCGTGTGTCTTGCCGGGACGGAGATCAGGGCTCCAGGTGGTGCAGCGGGACACGCTTGAAGTTCTCCTCCGAGGACTCCGCGTTGCGCCACGACATTTCCAGAAACGGCGGGGAAGTGGCCCAGCCGTTTTCCTTCCTGATCGAGTACAGGCCAATGAATTCACCGTCCGGCAGCTTCTCCGCCGAGTAGCTCCAATCCGGGGTTCCGTCCACGCTCACGCTCCCGACCGCGTGCAAATCAACGTCGAAGACCGCCCTTCCGGTGCGGTTGGCCACGTGGGCGGTCAACGGATCAATCCAATCGAGTTCCAGGTGTCTTGCCATGCTTCGACACTAGCCGTTGCCGCGCGCCGTGTCCCGCTTTTTGCAGGGTGCGCGGAGCACCAGTTGCAGGCGCCGGAACCGCATGCGGCCAAGCGGCGGACGGTGTCGCTGCCGCCCACCCGGACCAAGGCCTGGTGGGGGATGTGGGCTTGCTTGTGCGGGAATTGGACGTAACCTAGAGACAGACGGTGACATGACAATCATGTGGTTCATTCAGCTTGCAATCCACGCGATTGCCGTCGCTCCCGGTACGCGCTTTCGCCACGGCGCGGAGCGACACATAGGGCAGTTTGGGGAACGCCGAGAGATTGAGGGATGGCAATGATCGCCGTAAGTGAATTCATCAGGGACCTGCTGGCGGAAACACACGATCTCGAATCGTTCCTCAACGCCTTGACGCACCTGAGCGCCAACACCCTGGGCAACGGCGACGAACCCGCACTTTGCGGCATCACCCTGCGCCGGCACAAACGTGCGGGCACCGTGGCCAGCAACAGTGCGCTGGCCCAGGAACTTGACGAGTTGCAGTACGATTTCGGCGAAGGTCCCTGCCTCAGCGCCTGCATCGAGCACCGGACGGTACACATCCCTGACGTCGAGAGAGCAGGACGGTGGCCCGAGTACATCGAGGCCATCAAGGCCACCGGGGTCCGCTCCATGCTTGCGGTGCCGTTCACCCTGGAAACGGAGGACACTGCCGCAATCAACCTGTACTCCATGCACAGGGATGCCTTCGACGAACGTGTCGTTGAACAGGTGGAGGAATATGCGCACCAGGCCTCGGCCCTGCTGAACCTGGCGGTGCGGATGGCCCGGCACCGCGACAACGAGGAAAACCTGAGGTTGGCGCTGGAATCCCGGACAACCATCGACCTGGCAGTGGGCATCATCATGGGCCAGAACAAGTGCAGCCAGGAGCGGGCGGTCCAGATCCTTAAGTCGGCCTCCAGTTCCAGGAACATCAAGGTGCGCCATGTGGCCGAGGCGGTCATCGCCTCCACCACCAACCAGCCAGTTGACACCCACTTCGAGAACTAGTCCCGCCGGAGACCGGGAACGCATGTCCCGGGCCTCCGCACGGTGCATCGCCGCCCGACACTGGGCATGGCAAAAATGTTCCGCCGGCGCGAAGCCGGGCATAGTCTGGAAACAGCGGTCCAGCAGCGGGCTGCAGCCGGAACTTTCCGATGGACCGTGATCATGCCCTGTCCTTGCCCCACCGCTGTTTGTCCTCACCCACCCGATCGCCGGAACCGCAACCGGCTTGGCTTGGTGCGCCCCGCGGCGCCACCGAGCGTCCATGCCCCGGCAGGCGGCCGGCCATGGTAGCGGCATGGACCGCGGGGGTCGGGGCACTGTCGGCCGGGCCAGGGGCGGTGACCATCCTGCACGGCACCACGTTCGTGCTTTCCGCGGCCAACGGCGACATGGAGGAGATCCGGCCCCACGGGTTGTTCTTTCGCGACACCCGGTTCGTCTGCGGCTGGCGGCTGCGGATCAACGGCAAGGACCTTGAACCGCTCAGCGGAACGGCGGTTGAGCCCTACCGGGCCATGTTCGTGGGACGGATCGAGGGGACGGAAGGGGACGCCGAGAGCCATGTGCTGGTCGAACGCCACCGCAGCCTGAATTCCGGGTTCACGGAGCAGATCACCGTGCACAACTATTCGAGCAGCCAGTTCACCGCGACCCTCACCGTGGACATCGACACCGATTTCGCGGACCTTTTTGATGTCAAGGGAGGCCTGCGCCGCCCGAAACGCGCTTCGGAGCTCACGGTGCAGCCGCACGGCCAACTCCACGCCTGCGAGCTCGGCGGGCACCGGCTGGCCTTGCGGGTGAAGGACGACCGGGCCGAGGGGACCCCCTCCGGGCTGCGCTACGGGCTCTCGGTGCCGCCGCAGGGCCAGTGGACCACCCTGGTGTCGGTGGACCCCTCCATCAACGAGGAACGTCCCGGGGCCGAAGACGCCCCGGAGCCGGAGCCCGGATACCTCGAGCGGCCGGAAATCCGCCAGGCGGCCTGGAACCGGAAGGTTCCCAGCCTGAAGATCGGCAACACGCTGGTGGGCGAGGTGCTGGCCACCAGCCGCCGGGACCTGGGGACCCTGCGCATTTTCCAGCCCGGAAACGACTCCCGGGCCGTGGTGGCGGCCGGCGCCCCGTGGTTCATGGCACTCTTCGGCCGCGACTCCCTGCTGACCGGCTTCATGTCGCTGGCCGTGGACTCCTCGCTGGCGCTGGGCACCGTCGAGGCTCTGGCCGAGCGCCAAGGGACCCAAACCAACCCGGCCACCGAGGAGGAACCGGGAAAGATCCTGCATGAGTTGCGCCAGGGCACCTCACCGGCGCGCGAGCTGGGCACCTCCGGCGCCTACTACGGGTCGGTGGATTCCACACCCCTCTTTGTCACCCTCGCCGGGGAACTGGCCCGCTGGGGCATCGGCCGCGACACCCTCCAGCGGCTCATGCCGGCGGTGGACAGTGCCATGGGGTGGATCGAACGCAGCGTGGCCAAGGACCGCCACGGGTTCCTGGCCTACAAGCGTTCCCTGCCCACCGGCCTGGCCAACCAGGGTTGGAAGGACTCCTGGGACGGGATCACCTTCGCCGACGGCACCGTCGCCGCCGCCCCGCTGGCGCTGTGCGAGGTGCAGGGCTATGTGTACACCGCATACCTGGCCAGGGCCCTGCTGGCGAAGATGGCCGGGGACGGGAAAACGATGCTCGACCATGCCCGGCGGGCGGCACGGATCAAGGAGGCCTTCAACGAGGAATTCTGGCTTCCGGACCGTGGCTACTATGCCCTGGCGCTGGACGGCAGCGGCCGGGCGGTGGATTCCTGCGCATCGAACATGGGCCATTGCCTCTGGAGCGGGATCGTCGACAAGGACAAGGCTCCGGCGGTGGCCGCACGGCTGATGGACCCGGAGATGTTCTCCGGCTGGGGCGTGCGCACGCTCTCGACCCGGATGCGTGCCTACAATCCCGCCAGCTACCACAACGGCTCGGTGTGGCCGCATGACAACGCGCTGGTGGCCGGGGGGCTGATGCGCTACGGCTTCGTCGCGGAGTCCCAGCGCATTGCCGTCGCGCTGATGGAGGCAGCGCAGGCCTTTGGCGGCCGGCTGCCCGAACTCTTCTGCGGCCTGGACCGCGACAGCCACCCGGTCCCGGTGCCGTATCCGACTTCCTGTTCCCCGCAGGCCTGGGCAGCGGCCACCCCGATGCACCTGCTGCGGATGATGCTGCGCCTCGACCCGTTCCTGACCCAGGGTCAGCTGTTCATCGACCCGGTGCTACCGGAGGACTGGGGAGAGGTTGAGCTGGGGAACATCGTCTTGGGCGAGGGGCGGCTCTCACTGCGGGCCACCGGGAGGCACCTGCAGGTCGGGGAGGTCCCCGCCGGGCTGCAGGTCGTGCTGGGCGGGGCGGGCCGGCTGGCGGACATCCTGCAGGACGGGGCGCCCAAGCCCCCGGGCACCGGCGAACGGGGCAGGTGATGCGCATCGGGATCATCGCCCCGCCCTGGCTCACGGTGCCGCCTCAGGCCTACGGCGGCACCGAGGCGGTCATCGACTCGCTCGCCCGCGGGCTGGCCGGGCTGGGCCACCAGGTGCTGCTGGCAGCCGCGGCAGGCAGCAGCTGCCCCGTGGAACCGCTGCCCGGCGCCCACCCGCCGGACCCCGCCCACATGGGACGCGGCCAGGACGAGCTGCGGCACGTGCTGGCCGCCTACGCGGCGATGGAATCCATGGATGTCATCCACGACCACACCCTGGCCGGGCCGCTGCTGCGCCTGGCCGGACCGGGCATCCCGGTCATCTCCACGGCCCACAACCGCTTCGACGCCGGCACCCTGCCGGTGTACCGGGCGATCGGGCGGTGCGCATCGCTGCTGGCGATCTCCACGCACCAAAAGAGCGAAGCCCGCGGCGTGGAGGTCGGCGGCGTCATCCACCACGGGATCGAGGCAGCCGCGGTCCCGCTGGGCGCCGGAGCCGGCGGCTACGCCTGCTTCCTGGGGCGGATGCACCCGGACAAGGGGGTGCTCACCGCGATCCGCATCGCGCGCCGGGCCGGGGTCCCGCTGAAGATCGCGGCCAAGATGCACAGCGCCGGCGAACTGGCATATTTCCGCGACGTGGTCGGCCCCGAGCTGGGCGGGCACATCGAGTACGTGGGCGAGGTCGGGCCGCAGGAGAAGTTCCGGCTGCTGGGCGACGCGTTCGCCCTGCTGAACCCGATCCAGTGGTCCGAGCCCTTCGGGATGGTGATGATCGAGGCCATGGCCACCGGCACCCCGGTGGTCAGCACCCCGCGCGGCGCGGCGCCGGAGATCGTGGCGGACGGGGTGACCGGCTTCATCCGGGACACCCCCAAGTCGCTGGCCGCGGCCCTGGCCCGGTGCCCGGAGCTGCGGCGCGCGGACTGCCGTGCGGCTACCGAAACGCAATTCGGTGCCCGGCGCATGGTCGACGAGCACGTCGCATTCTATGCCCGCCGCCTCAGCTCGAAGGCCGGCGCCGATGTCGTGCCCGTATAGGCGAAAGCCGGGCAGCGTCGCGGGAAGCGACAGGTGCGCCGGACCCCGGTAGAGTCTGTGGACATGCACGCTTTGCCCCCAACGCCCGTAAAAACCATCCACGCCGTCTTCCTTGATGTCGACGGCACCTATGCCGATTACGGGGTGGTTCCGGAGGCCCACGCGCAGGCGGTCCATGCGGCACGCGCGGCGGGACACAAGGTCCTGCTCTGCACCGGCCGTCCCCTGTCCATGCTTCCGGCACACATCCTGGCGGCCGGATTCGACGGTCTGGTGGCCAGCGCCGGTGCGTACGTGGAGGTGGGCGGCGAAATCCTCATGGATCGCCGGTTCCCGGAGGAGATGGCGGCACGGACCCTTGCGGCCCTCGACGCCCATGACGCGGTCTACGTCCTGGAATCCCCGGAATCACTCCACGTCCCTCGCGCCGCGGAACAACGGCTGCGGGAAATCATCGAGGCGCACTTCAGCCAACGCCCCGACGGCCGGGCCGCCGGCTCCTCTGCAATCCTGGGTTCACTGGCTCCGATCCCGGAGCTGCCGTCCTTTGCCAAGATCTCCGTGTTCGAGGCACCGCTTTCGGTGGGAAGCATTGCGGCCGAGATCGGCGAGGATGTCGCCGTGGTCGAGAATTCCATTGCCGATGAGCGACGCCATACGGGCGAGCTGTTCCGACGCGGCATCAGCAAGGCCGACGGCGTCGCCGTGGCCATTGGCCACCTGGGAATCAGCCAGGCGGACACCATCGCCTTCGGCGACGGGGAAAACGACCTGGAAATGGTGGCCTTCGCGGGCCTTGGCGTAGCCATCGAGGGATCGCATCCCGGGCTGCTGGAGTTGGCCGACCGCACGGCGCTTCCGCCGAATCGCGACGGGATCGCCTCGGCTTTTGCGGAGCTAGGGCTGATTTGAAATTACTTTGATGCCCACAAGCCAAGGATCGCCCGACCACGAGGTCGGGCGATCCTTGGCTTAAGCGGGTACTTGGGTAATGCGGAATGCATCCATCGCTCCGCTGTATCCCGCGAACATGAGGGCGATCCGAACCATCATCAAGGTACTGCCAGGTCGTGTCGGTCGTCGAGATGACCGGGTCTGTGGGAACCGCCGGAGCGGCAAAGGACGGCGCGGGTGCGGCAAGCGCCCCGCCGGGCACGGCGAGCAGCACGGCCGAGGCAAGGCCCCGTTTGTGCCGGCGCACCGGAATCTGGGTCTGGGTCATGTCTTCCTTCATGTGTGGATGCGAGAGCCGTGTGCGCCCGGGCAAGATGCGCCGTTGCGCAAATGTAGTCGGTTACGTGTCCCGGGACAATGCCGGTGCACGCATGGAATCAGTAGTGCCCCGTAGAGTGGTGTAACACCCACCGGTGACCTGTACGTTCCTGAAACGGGCGCGGCCACCGTGGGTCCTTCGAGGAAACTCTCACA
>NZ_JAUSSH010000022.1 GCF_030812255.1 Paeniglutamicibacter psychrophenolicus
GTGAGAGTTTCCTCGAAGGACCCACGGTGGCCGCGCCCGTTTCAGGAACGTACAGGTCACCGGTGGGTGTTACACCACTCTACGGGGCACTACTGCTGCTGGTCCCCATCGGCAATATCACTGGCCCCAAAAGTGTCGAATATTCACTGAGGTCGGTGCTGCGCCAGAGCATTTGAGGCGTTGATCTAACGGGTGCGGTCCTGGCTCATGGATTCACGGGCGTTCACCAGGATCCGCAAGCCCTAGCGGAAGAAGAATATGTACCCAGCGGAACGCACGAACTGGTTCCGGGACCCCGCGGTTAACACTTCCGAGTGCCCCGGACGGGGTTGAGGACCGCGCCGTCCCAGGCCACTGGGAAGGATGATTTAGTGTCCGGGCCGACAATCAATTGCACATCGGGACCCGGGTGGAGCGCACCACCCGGGTCGTCATGCTCGTCGACCTGCCAGTGGACCACAGGCCCGAATCCGTGCGCGACGGCAAGATCAAGACCATGGGCATCCTGCCGGCGCACCTGCGCGGATCGCTGGCCTGGGACCGGGGTGCGGAGATATCCAAGCACGAGGCCTTGATCCTCGCACCCAACATGGACATCTATGTCTGCGACTCGGCCAACCCATGGAAACGAGGCTCCAACGAAAACACCAACGGGCTGATGCGCCAATACTTCTCCAAGTGCACCGACCTGAACGTCCACGGACCGCAGGCACTGGAATCCGTCGCGAAATAGCTGAACGCGCGTCCTCGCAAAATACTCGGCTGGTGTATCCCCGTCGAGCGACTTCTTGATCTACCAATCGACACCTGACATCAGGTTTTGCATCGACTCTTCGGCTTCAAGTAATGGTCAGCCTTCAAGTAATGGTCAGCGGGGATTGCCGCCCATCGTCACTTTAGAACTGCCACGGACAGCGCTCGAAGCGGATTGACTCGTGCGCCCTCGCTTACTCCCGGGCTTCCGTGTCCGTTAGTGCGACCGCTGCGTCGATGAATCGTTCCGTCGCCCGGCCCAAGGCCGGATCCCCAAACACATTGTTGCGCAGGGACCGTTGATCCTTGAGGGGCCCCGACGTGCCCAGGGCAGCAATAGCATTCAGCAGAGCGCTACCGTGATCGTCGTCGAGCAACTGGCGTACATGCTGAGTGGCCAGCGCTTGCCCGGGTGTAAGCTTTTGCGACATCGTAGTCGGCGCATTGTGGAATAGCAGGAGAGCCACATCCAATCCTACGCAATCCATCGCTATCGCGGAGATATCGCAAAGCACGATGTCGGATTCCAGAATGCTGGGTGTTGAATCGCCGGCCGTGTCGACACGATGCCCCGCCTCGGGCGATGTGTGCGTGGCGACGGCAATGGCCTTCTCAATGTGGACCAGCGCGCTCCGGGCCTTCGCCGAACAGCTTCCAGTCTTGGGGTGCGGTCGGAATATGACCGTAAAGCGCTTGTCGTTCAGCAATTCCGAGACTAGACTCTCCCCGATCGCGGTAATTGAGCTATATGCCATGTTTTGCCCATCCCCCTCCCAAGTTGGGGCGTAGAGGACCCTAATGCGTGATGTGGGACGCTCCGCTGCGGCCCGCTCGCATTGAACATCGAGCTGGGGTCGGCCAATCTCCACAAGATTGGTGGGATCAAAGCGTGGGACGTTTGACAGAATTCGATTCCGGGCAGCCTGGCCGGCTATGAAAGCAAAGTCGTACGCCTTTAGCTGGTTGGAAACCATCGATGACTTCTCACTCTCACCGTGGCTTAAGTGCACATGTGCGGGACCATTGACCCGCAGCATCGTGAAGTTAGCTTGTGAATTGTTGACGTAGAAGATGCCTGCCGTTCCCCAAGAAAGTAGGGCGGTTTCAATTTGGTCCATGGAACGCGTTTGAAGTATCGGGAGGGCGGTCTGTTTGGCCAATTGCCGAGCGCTAAGCGCGTTCATTGCAATCAGGCATACTCCATATCCGCGATTCCGAAGGGCCTCGAACGGCGCCGTCCATTGATTGAGCTGATAAATTTGGCTTGGCCCATCTGCGTAAAAGACCACGAAATCGATGGAGTCCGTGGACTTTGGGGAGCCTTGGCGCAGCTTGCTGCGGAACGCTTTTTCCACGGCCAACGTCTGAAGCTTGTTGAACATGAGGCGAAACTGTCGTATCAGTAGTTCGGAGTTGGTCACGAGACCATCCTATGTCCGTCCCCTTGTGGATCGTGGACGAGTTGTCTTCGGCCATGTAGAAAACTGAATAGACTGTTTGGGTCTCCTATGTAGCCATTCGTGTGGAGAGCGATACTTTGAAGGATGTGACTATGGGTCTTCTACCTCGTTGGAAAAGCCTTGTGGGAGGACTTGTTCCACCCCGGTATTGGCGGCAGGCCATCGAACTTGCTGACAGGAAGACCCCTGCTTCGAGCATTCCCATGGCTGATCTTCGAGTTCTTCAAGTGGAGGCCTTCGAAACCGGTTCGCTCGGTTTTGCACTCAAAGTCCAGTGGGTCGGCAACGAGGCGCGGGTTTATGTCGACCCTCGCGACTCACAAAGAGTAACCGAGTCCCTAAAATCGCAGGGATTCGTTCTGGTTCCGATTGCCAAAGATTCCCTCGACCCTGCAGCTATTGCAGGCTGGTCCTGTGCTACGAAGTCTCAGGTTGGTGCCCGCATGGATCTAGTTGAAGCTATCGGGGTACGCCTTTTGGTGATCCCTGGAGGTAGGCGACCGGCAAAGCAATCCATACTTGACGTATTGGAACCAATCGATTTGGTCTATACGTGGGTGGACGGCGCCGATGAAACGTGGCAGGCCCGACGACGTGAATCCGAAGCCTGCATTGAAGGAGAGCTTCCACCAACTGCAAACGATGCTGCACGCTACATGTCCCACGATGAGCTGCGTTACTCGCTTCGATCGGTCGAGGCGTTTCTTCCTTGGGTCAATCACATTTACGTGGTCACGGCGGGACAACGTCCGGACTGGTTAAACGAGGACCATCCAGGTATTTCGGTGGTGGACCATGAAGCTATTTTTGAAGACCTTGACGCACTGCCTACTTTCAATTCCCATGCCATTGAAAGCCAAATCCATAGAATCCCGAATCTGTCGGAGCGTTTTCTCTATGTCAATGACGACGTCTTTTTCGGGCATCTACTGGGCAAGCAGGTATTCTATACGGCCGCCGGATACCCCAAATTCGCGTTATCGGAGGGGCGCTTTGACCTCGAGAAGACCGCAAATCTTCCGGTAAATATCGCTGCGCAGAACAACAACCGGCTCCTGGAATCGATGTTTGGGAAGGCAGCGGCCCACAAGTTTAAGCACGTTGCCCATGCCCAGCTAAAAAGCACGCTTGCCCGCATTGCAGTAAATCATCCAATTGAAACCCAAGAAACAGCCAGGGCCAAGTTCAGGAGCGAAAATGATCTGTCGATCCCGTCAGCGCTTGCACATTACTATGGACTGGCCCTAGGCGCCGCTTATCCCGGAGATGTCGACTACCGGTATGTCGATCTTGCGTCGGGAGACGTTCACCTGAAACTCACGAAGTTGTTCTTCCAGAAACGTCCTCAAATGTTCTGCATCAACGAGGTTAGTGACGAACTTCGTGACCAGATCGAACGAACGTGCGTGATTCATGAAATTCTGCAGCGATTGTTTCCCTGGCCCTCCTCGTTTGAAATGCTGGGGAAGCAGCCCAAATAGGCCGCCGAGAAAGACTCGCTCCAGATCCAATGAAGAGTCGAACCGGCTTCCGAGCAGGTCTAAAAGGGGTCCCCGCCAACATTGAACGTCAAAGTTCCAGTATTGGCCTATTGCGGTGAATCGGTGGCTAATCAAGAGATGGAATACGGTGGGTTGGTCTACTTTTGCGTGGTTGGCTACGTGGTGTTCCCATTTGGTCCCTACGTGTCAATCGTCGGGCACCTCGATGGTGTGTTGTTGACGATCATTCCTGATGCTGCCAGCAGACAGAACAGAGCCATCAGGCTGATCCATGCCTCGTATCAGGGCGACTGATGAAATCACCGGTCTCTGCAGGGGTCCATCCATGGGCTTCGTCTGCTCGCAGGATGCACAGCGTTAGCAGTCCACTACCTCATACACGTTAACCCCAATTTCCGAATCTTTCAGTGGGATGTCTGAACTTCAGCCCCCTCTCGCCCCCAACCTCAATCCACGGCCGCGGACAGCTCTGTTCGTTGATGCCAACAGGGAAACGTGGCTTATTGAACCCCGTATGGCCCACTCCCTTCCAGTGGGCCGTCGTCTCTTTCAGGATGCCCACGCCGCCGTCTAGGTGCCCCCAAAATCAGCCTGCCAGAGCTCCGAATAGGAATGACCCGAGTCCTTTCCTGTGGCCGTACGAAAGCTAACGGCAGGGGAGAGCCTTAGGATGAAATGGGCTGCTCTTCAGGAAAAAGTTCACCTCTGAAAACATTCCTGTAGCTCGCTGCTATGTGTCCTATGTCGATGGCTTGGATCCCATGCACATTCAATCGATTAGCCACGATCGTTCCTGCTGGTCCCAGCGCGATAAGCGCGAGGTCCTTGCCTGTTTCCAGCGTCTTCTCAACCACTCGATCGATATCTGCAAATGCGTGTGCCGGCAAAGACTCGATGGTTTCGAAGCCTGCCAAAGTATCGAAGAGCTGCGGGATTAGCTCAAAGCGCGACCCCTGGCCTGCCAGAACTGCTGCCTCGCGTCCCGCCCAAACGGAGCGCCAAGCGTCAACGCCCTCATGTCCGTGAAAAGAGAAGAAAAGAGGGCGCGTTACGTGACTGTCCCCAAAACTATCAACGGCAGGAAGGGCGGGGGCGATGAAGTGCCAAAGTTCGGCGAAAACTCCAGACCAATGGGCATTGCCGAATATGTGTGGCATTCCGAGCAATAGGTTCTGTGATGGTGTGGAAAGAACTTCCTGCAATTCCGCGGTGAGTCGAGCACTGTTTTTTTGGAATTTAATGTCAAATTCCGGTCTGAACATCAACCGTAGTTCACCGTCGCCAAATCTGGCAAAACTTAGACGCTGATCTCGGATTCTCTCTACGGTCTCCAGTAGGCCAAGCTGACGTGTGCCGATCAGACTGGCGATTTCCTCGCGCAGCGGGAGCATTGACGCCAGTCGAATGTTTTCGAGTGCTGCCTGCTGCGCGTTGACGACACGCAAAATCTGTCGGTTGACTTCGAGCTGCTGCTCAGCCGTTTGAAGTCCCGAACGCAGGATGGCGTTTTGCTCGTCTATCCGGCGTAGCACTCCTTTTCGAAATTTTGGCGTATTTGCCAACGTACTTTTCAGATTTTCAATGGCTGCCAAGACATTCATCAGGACTCCGTTGGTAGGGGAGCTGCAAACACAATAATGCATCGTCAGGCAGCTGCGATCGGCACAAGGAGCATGAATCAAGGCCAGATCGTTTGACGGACTGAATCCACTATCTCCGAAATTATGTTCATCATAACTCGCGAACTTAATTTACGTTCAACCCGGAAGTCGGCAGTGGTCCTTTGACTGCATGCGCTGTAGAGGGCATTTGTTCGCTGACACCATTTGCCACAGTTGTGATCAGGATCGAATTTCCGGCTGGAGGGCCTTGAATAGGGTGTGGGTGTGTCTCAAGGCTCTGGTTGCGCGAGTGCCACAGTTTCGTTAGATTCCTCATGGCTGACGGTGGATAAGTCCGGGCTGATCTGGCTCGTCGGATGGCAATCGCCCGCCTTGGAAGGGGTGCCGCTCCCTTTCAGCTAATGAAGCGTCCGTAGGCTTCGTTGTAACGAGTGCTTGTTATCTGCGAATCGAATACAGGTTCATATGCCCGCGGCGATCAGTGGACGATACATGAACGGTTGGCCCGCCGAGGCGATATATGACTACCACGACGTGGATGTTAATGGTCATCAGGGCGGGGTAGAAGCCCGTCAACTGGGCGCCCACAACATATTCTCGCTGCATACGCCTGCGCCCAAACGCCTGCACCGGCAGTGCTACCCTTGGCCAGTCTCTATGGCACCATCAGGTCCCCGATGCCAGCACCTGCGGCCATCACCACTACAATCAATTACTGTGTATGCTGCATCAGAAAAACAGGTCAACCCGTTTGTGTCGAAAAGATCTCGAGTGGTTGGTGAGGAAGTCCCACCCAAGATTTCAGTTGTATCTGCCGTCTACAACGTAGAAGACTACATCGGCGAGTACTTGGACTCATTGGATAGGCAGACTACGCCCAGCACATTCGAGGTAATTCTGGTGCTCGACGGCTCGACGGATTCTTCCGAGCGCATCGTCCGCGAGTGGGCCGAACAAACTGCGCTATCCCACTCCATCCTCACCAAAGTCAACGGTGGACAGGCGTCGGCCCGAAATGTGGGCATACGGGAAGCTCATGGTGAGTGGATCACTTTTTGCGACCCGGATGACTACCTGGCCGAAGACTACTTCGAGAATCTCACCGCATTCATGGAGAAGGATCCATCTAACCACGCTTCGATGTATGCAACACGAGTCGTTGGATTCGACGAAGCGAGCGGAACGGTCTCGGCATCACATCCACTCAACGGGCGGTTCCGCGACGGAAATCGCTTTGTGAGCTTGGAACGATCCCCTAGCTTCTTCCACATGAGCGGGGCGACCGCTGTGGTGAGGAGTAGCGAACTAAAGCGCCTTGGTCATGAGTTCCAGGAGGAACTCACCTTCAGTTTCGAAGACGCACACTTCGTAGCGGCGTACTTGCTGCAACAACCAGAACCCGTAATAGGTGTTGTGGCCAACAGCGACTATTTCTACCGGCGTCGTGCCGCAGGCAATTCCTCAGTTCAAACGTCCGCATTCAAGGAAGAGAAATATGGTGCTGTGCTTTCGCATGGGCACCTGGACCTCCTTGCTCGCGCCAAGGCCATATCTGGAAGAGTTCCAATGTGGTTGCAGCTCATGCTCATTTATGATCTGCTCTGGTACTACCGAGGGGATCGAAGGGTCGGGGCACCCTCGCGAAGGATGGATACCGCTGTCCTAGAGAACTTCCACAAGCTCGTTACGGAAGTTATGGGTGATATTTCAGAAATCGCCATCCACTCTTTCGAGGTCATGCCAACGGACAATGACTTGCGTAACGCTTTGATACTGGGATACAAAAAACCGGAGCACAGACCACAAGAAATTTACGTGGAAAAGCTCGATATTGATCAGCAGATGACCCTCCTGCATTATGTCTATTCCGGATCGATGCCAGAAGAGACTATTACGTACAAGGGTAAGCAAGTCATCCCACGTCATGCCAAGACGAGAACGATGACTTTCTTGGGGAAGACGCTTTTCTCCCACAGATACATTTGGATTCCGGCCGACGGGACTTTTGACGTGGCGCTCGACGGTGTGCAACGGCAACTTATAATTGGGCGTCCGCGCCGCGAGCATTATAGTCTCAGGCCCTACACCGTGAGTAAGGCCTTGGCCGGCGTGGACCTAACTAGGCCTACATCCATCCCAAGGACCACTAGATCTAAGTATCTGCCGGTTCGAGCAGTTCGCAAGGCTCAGCGTATTGGGATGGATTATCGCCAGCGGTTGTTGGATGCCTGGAAGATGAAGTCGGACGAGGAAAGAAAACTTCTTCGGTTGGCCGATACTCCGAAGGTCAAGGCAAAGTACCGCAATTCCTGGATCTTCATGGATCGTATATATCGGGCCAACGACAACGCCGAGCATCTTTATCGGCATATCTCCAACAAATACCCGCGCGTCAATACATGGTTTGTGCTAGATCGGCACTCGCCTGACTGGGATCGACTGAGCGCAGGGGGATTCAAGCTCCTCGAGCACGGATCGGAAGATCACAAACTTGCGCTCATGAACGCCAAGATTTACGCTTCTTCACACTTGGACAAGTTCGTCACCGATCCGCTTTCCGGGCTTCTCGCCAGCAGGGCCCGCTGGAAATTCGTATTCCTTCAACATGGTGTTACAGACCATGACCTCTCTTATTGGTTCAATACCAAGTCCATAGACTTGCTGGTGACCAGTACCGTAGCGGAGCATGAATCAATTGTCGGGAACGATACCGCGTACCGTTTTTCCACGAAGGAAGTCAAGCTTACCGGTTTCCCAAGACATGATGCTCTGGCTAGCCGATCGACTAGACCTGCGAAGCAGTGGATCTTGGTTTCACCAACTTGGAGGCAGAGCTTGGTTGGGCCCTCAGATTCTCTTGGGCGACGTGGCCGCATACTTGGCTTTGCAGAGTCTGATTATGCGCTGTCGTGGGGGGCGTTTCTCCGTAGTCCAGAATTGGTTCGCTTCGCCGAGGACCACGGACTACGCATCGGGCTGCTTCCACATCCGTCGTTGGCAGAATATGTCTCTGAAATGGATCTGAGTCCGGATGTGTCAGTCTTAGATTGGGATGACAAGCCCTTTGCTGAATTCGTTCATGAGAGTGCGGTGCTAGTAACCGACTACTCGTCCACAGCATTTGAAGCGGCCTACTGTGGAGTCCCAGTCGTTTACTATCAATTCGATCAGGAAGCCATCAAGGCAGGATCCCACACATACGATGTTGGATACTTTGATTTTGAGGATCATGGCTTTGGTCCAGTCACAGTTGATGCGGATACTGCTGTAGCTGCAACCGTGACTTCCATTGCCGGTGATCCCGACCCAAAATTCGCTGCACTAACTAAACTGACATTCAAATACGTTGATGCCGGGAACTCAGAACGCGTTTACCGTGAAATGACTAAACTGATTCGACCTGCGAGACTGAAAGAAATTATTCAATAGCAGTTTGAATTTTATCTCCCTTTCAGTGTCATTCCAAACCCCGCAATCATCCTTGATTCTTATGTAAAGGGATAATTATGAACAATTTCTCAATTCGTTCCGTAATGCACCGCTTAGGAGCGAAGAGCATAATTGAACGTTCCTTGGGAGCGGACGTCTACCGGGCGCTGCGGGCGAGGGGGCTTAGGACCGAGAGAAGGGTCAATCGTCTGCAAGCCAAGGTGACACAGCGAATCGTTAACTTAGGCCAAAACGTTGCGGGGGAGGACATCGTCCGCAGAAACGGTGTCTCCTGGGTTGTAGTGCGCCAGATGACTCTTCCCCAAGCCATTGAGGCAAACTACCGTCTGGTTACTGACGCTCTCGACTCTATGAGTCTCTCCTGGTGGTTGATTGACAGCACCCCGACTCGGAATGCCGTGGTCGGGGTGCCCGAAGACTCGAGAGAACTCGTCTTACGTGCGTTGTCTGCCCTGGGCTCCAATGCCCCGGTATATACGGGGGTGATAAGCGCGCCCGTCGTTCTTCGACACATCACCAATGCCGCGGCGGCGAACGAACTAAAGACTGCCGAAGTGATCAGCGTATTGATGCCCAAGATAGTTGGCGATTCGCCGCTTCGGTTTGGCATCGAAACTGCTTGCCAAATTGAATTCTGGCAGTTTGACGAGACAGGCCAAGCTATGGCTCCTCGGGAAAACCGTGCATCTCGCGTGCTTTCACAGCAGGACTTTGCCCTCGTGAATGACGACGCCATGGTTTCAAATGTGCAGATTCCAAATGTACTGAAAAAGCGGATGCTGGACGATGTGAGTTTTCCCGTCGATGCTGTCTACACTTGGGTTGACGGTGAAGACCCTGAGTGGATTGATTCCAAACAGCGGGCGGAAGCGGAGATCTCTGGGGTTGAGTACCATGGCGAAGCCAATCATGTGGCGCGCTTTCGGTCCCGAGACGAACTCAAATACTCTTTGCGTTCGCTGGAGATGTACGCACCCTGGTTTAGGCACATATACATTGTCACGGCAGGGCAGGTCCCAGAATGGTTGAACACGGATCACCCGAAGGTCAAACTCATTGATCATCAGCACATCTATCCGGATTCCACATATCTGCCAACGTTCAACAGCAATTCCATCATCTCGCGGCTCCATCACATTGAAGGGCTTAGTGAGCACTACGTCTACATAAATGACGATGTGTTTTTTGGCAGGCCTCTGGCGAAGGACCGGTTCTTTTTGCCGAGTGGAATTGCGAAGGTGTCACCGTCCAGAAATCGGCGTCCGTTCGGATCCCCAACTGCCCATGACGAACCACACTTGAATCTGACCCGCAACATGAGGACCTTACTCGAGAAGGAATTTGGTGTGACGATTTCGCGGGCCATCAAGCACACCCCACATCCCCAGCTGCGGAGCGTCCATTTTGAAATGGAAGCCAAATTCGCAGACGCCTATGAACGGACGTGGTCGAGCCGCTTTCGCCACCACCAAGACATTGTGGCGGATCAACTCCACCATTATTATGCCCAGATTGTTGGGAAAGCCGTGCCCACAAACTTGCGATACAACTACATCAATATCCTCGATGACCAGTATCGGGGAACCATGGAAAACACGCTCCGGCTACGTCACCGAGACACTTTCTGCATCAACGATGCGCCAGTGGATGGGGCCGCGCCGATCCCCGACGAAGAAGTCAACAACTTCTTGGAAAATTACTTTCCCGTGAAGTCAACTTTTGAAAAATAGAAATATGTTTCGATTCATTGCAAGAAACAGACATTTGTTGAACTTATGTAAAGGATTGTTGTATGCGTAGTTTATTGAGGTCGCTGGCGAGGGTTCAGACGTCGAGAAAAGTCGGCCACGTAGAACGGTATGAAAAGCAGGGGATCGATGGACGCATCAGATTGCCCAAGGGTGTAGAGCCACCTGTCTATGTTGAGCTGTTCATCAATGAAACGCTGGTACTTAAGGCGCCGGTGGTTCCGAACGGACACGATTCTGGAACCTTCAAGATAGGTGTATACGATGTTTGGCGTTTTGCTAAACGTACCGACCGCGTATCGGTGAGGTACGCAGGCCATTCCTTGGTGATGCCAAATGGCGAGCTATTTAGCCACCCGGCCAAAGATGGTAAAGAAAACGAAGTAGCGCTCAAGAGAAGGCTTGCGTCAGGCCAGGCGTTCGACTTAGACGGCAAGGTTACGCATCTCCCTAAAGACTTGGATCATACCTGGCAAGATGGCGTGCTCTCGCTTTATCAAGTAGTAGATCGCGTCATACAAGAAGTTACAGGTTCCAAATCGTTCATTTATAGCGGCACGCTGCTCGGTTATGTGCGGAACAACGGCTTCATTCCTCATGACAAGGATATGGACTGCGCGTATGTCAGCAAGGAGGGTTCCCCATCCGAAGTGGCAAGCGAATTTGCTGCACTTGGCGAGGCCCTCATTGCGGCTGGATATCAAGTGACTCCGAAAGCCTCCTGCATCTCGGTGAGGGAATCGACCGGCTCTAAAGTCATGGTTGATATTGCGCATCTCTTTGTGAAGGCAGACGGCTGCATCGGATTCCCCTTTGGGACTGTTGGGATGGAAGCTGTGCCGCCACAAGACTTCGAGCCTGTGGGAACGGGTCAACTGAGTGGATTCAGCGTTGGGATCCCCGCGAGCCCGACGGCTGTCGTAGCGCACGTTTATGGTGAGGGATGGGGAACTCCCGATCCGGATTTCAAATGGTCTGAGCGGAGGCAGCGGCGCGACGCACAAGCCCTGCTTTCTTATGCCCAGCGTTCACGAATTGCCATGGATGACTTTTATTCGCGTCCGGCGGACCAAACACCGTCGACGTTTGCGCATTGGTTGGTGGGCTCAGGTCTGGTGCCAAAATTTGCTCGGGTCGTGGATATAGGGTGCGGTAACGGACGTGATTTGTTCCACTTGCAAGGGCTTGCCACCGAAGTCGTAGGCCTTGATCGGAGTGACTATGCAGTCCGCGCTGCACAAACGCGTGTTCACTCAGCAAGCGAGATTTTCGTTGAGCGAGGCGACGCTCTGGTGCCGGGCACCATCGGCGCACTGGCCACGAAGGACCGCAGTGAAGCGCAAGGTCGTGTGCTGTACTACCACCGCTTCTTCCTCAACGGACTAACCGCTTCGGAAGAGGACGTCCTCTTCGCTGAACTTGCTGCTTCATGTACGCCCGGCGATTACGTTGCATTCGAGCATCGGACGGATCAGGACAAAGACCTAAAGAAGGCACTGTTTCGGTCATACCGGCGATTTGTCTCCCCGGCTGAGACCGTTGCATCCCTCGAAGCGCACGGGATGGCTATCGTTCACTGCGAAGCGGACCGCGGGCTTGCGTCATACGGACGCGAAGACCCACATGTTGTGAGGATCATCGCAAAACGGGTCTGACACCCCGTCGTTGGGGGGCCCCGTTTGGGATCTCATGTTCGATCAGGCTAAGATGTAATGTCGGTCTATGTTCTACAGGAGTCATCATTAGCGAAAAGCGTTCAGATCGTTCGTCGTCACACGGCATCGATCGCAGTTCGCCCTTGGTTTTTCTAACCAAGGATCTCGGGCGCAGCCCGGGAAACATGACGACCCTTGATGAGGTGGTCGCCGCACCGGCTGAAATCGGTGTTGCACTCATCGGAGTCCGTGAAGGGTCAGAGATTGACCTTGATCTGAGATTCGAAGCCGTGCATGAGGGTATTCTGGTTTCCGGAATCGCCACCGTCGAAATCGACGGTGAATGCGGCCGGTGCTTGGAAGCTATCGCGTATGACTTCGATGCCGACATTCAAGAACTTTTCTACTACGAGGGCTTACACGAGTTCACCGAAGAAGAAGAGCTTGACCAGTACCAGGTTGTAGATGATCGCATCGATCTCGAACCTGTGCTCCGGAATGCAGTGGTGACCGCGCTGCCGTTCCAACCGGTATGCCGGGAAGACTGTGCAGGGCTTTGCTCCGAATGTGGAAAAAGCCTGAATGAGGATCCTGAGCATCACCATGAGGTCTTGGATCCTCGTTGGGCAGCGCTTGCCGGGCTGACCGACATCGTCGCAGAGGACGCGACACAGAGTACACATTCAGTCGAGAGAGAAGAGAAGTAGCCGTGGCTGTCCCGAAGAGGAAGATGTCCCGCTCAAACACTCGCGCCCGTCGCGCCCAGTGGAAGGCAACCGCGCCTACCCTGGTGAAGACCATGGAAAATGGTCGCGTCACCTACAGCCTGCCGCACCAGGCAAAGGTTGTCACGGATTCCGCAGGCACCGAGCTGTTCCTTGAATACAAGGGTCGCAAGGTCGCAGACGCGTAAGTCTGTCTGATGCCTTCAACAGAAGAGCTTTTGAAGCGTCTCGGGGTCGATATTGACCCCGAGACGCTTCGTCTTGCCCTCACACACCGTTCTTACGCCTACGAGCATGGCGGCATTCCCACCAACGAACGCCTCGAGTTCCTGGGGGATTCGGTCCTCGGCTATGCCGTCACCGACCATCTCTACAAGAACTACCCGGATCTGCCCGAAGGCGATCTGGCCAAGCGACGCTCAGCAGTGGTCAGCACCCGTGCCCTGGCGGGCATAGCCCGTTCCCTAGGCGTGGGGGAGTTCATCCTCCTGGGCCAAGGCGAGATTCTGACCAATGGCAAGGACAAGTCGTCCATACTTGCCGACACCATGGAATCCCTTATCGGCGCCACGTTCCTGAACCACGGCATTGAAGTTGCCCGGCAAATGGTCATGCGCCTGATCCTGCCGCTGCTGCACGACGTGGACGTCTTGGGCGCCGGCACCGACTGGAAGACTGCCATCCAAGAGATTGCCGCAGCCAAAAAGCTGGGCAACATCGAGTACCGGGTCACAGGTTCCGGCCCTGACCACCAACGCACGTACCAAGCAGTGCTGCACATCGGCGGAACTGCCTACGGCGCCGGAACCGGACCTTCAAAGAAGGAAGCCGAACAGGAATCCGCAGCAGTGTCGTGGAAGATGGTTCGCCCACATGACGATTCCGCCGAAGCCAAATAGGCAATGCCAGAGCTGCCTGAAGTAGAGGTGGTGCGGCGCGGCCTGGATGACTGGGTTGTTGGCCGCACCATCGAATCGGTCCAGGTCGTCGATCCACGCTCCGTTCGACGACACGTGGATGGTCCATCCGACTTCGCCGCGAGCCTCACCCACGCACGCATCGCAGCTGCCGTGCGCCGTGGTAAGTTCCTCTGGATGCCGTTGGACGGCTTGTCCATCCCCAGTGCCTTGGTGGCACATCTGGGCATGAGCGGACAGCTTCTGGTGGAGGAACCCGCCGCGCCGGATGAAAAGCATCTCAAGGTGCGCCTCGAACTCTCTGGAGAGCCCAACAAACCCGGCCAGTTGCGTTTCATTGACCAAAGGATCTTTGGTGGCATGTTTCTCTCGCCCATGGTGCAAACCGGTGACCAATTCCCCGGTGGAGTGGGGTCCGAGGATCCTTTTATCCCGGAGGCTGCCGCGCACATCGCTCGGGATGTGCTGGACCCGGCGTCCACTCCCGAAACGCTCCATCAAGCCCTGCGCAAGAAAAACACACAGCTCAAGCGGGCCATACTCGACCAGCAAGTGATCTCCGGTGTCGGCAACATCTACGCCGACGAGGCGCTGTGGGCCGCCAAGCTCCATGGGCTGCGCTCCACGGCCACGATCCGCCGCCCGGACGTTGCCCGGCTTCATGCCGCCCTTGTAGACGTCATGGGCAGGGCCCTGGACGCGGGCGGGACCAGCTTCGATGCCCTCTACGTCAATGTCAACGGAGCTTCCGGATATTTTGACAGGTCTTTGAATGCCTACGGTCGTGAAGGCAAGCAGTGCTTGCGCTGTGCCGAGCAGGACCTTGTCTCGCTGATTCGTCGCGATCCGTTCATGGGTCGATCTTCCTACAGCTGCCCTCGGTGCCAGCGCAAACCCCGCTAGACTAACCGCCCAGCGGGGCTGAATCTCTACCGACCCCTGATCTCGGAGACAACCTCGTCGTTGAACGGTGTCCACGCCTCGACGGCCCACGGACCGAACGGCTTGTCCGTCAACGTCACGCACGCGGCGTCCAACGCCGGGTCTACCCACAGGAAGGTCCCGGCCTGGCCGAAGTGTCCATAGGTCTCAGGTGAATTGAGCAGCCCGGTCCAGTGCGGGGACTTCTCGGAACGTATTTCGAATCCCAGGCCCCAGGTATTGTCAGTTTGGCGCCCGTATCCGGGCAGGATCCCGGGAAGGCCCGGGAACACCACATGAGTGGCTTGGGAATGGGTTTGTACGTCCAGGAGCGTGGGACTGTGCAATTCGGTTGCGAATTGGACCAGGTCGCCCAATGTGGAGGTTCCGTCCGCCGCGGCACTGCCGTCCAGTGACGTTGAATCCATACCCAGGGGTTGCAGGACCGCCTCACCCAAGTAGTCGGCGAAGCTCATTTCCGTGGCCTGTTCCAGGGTCTCTGCAAGCACCTCAAAGCCGACATTCGAATACAATCTCCGAGCACCGGGGGAAAAGCGCACCTTGCGTTCGGCAAAGTCGTAGCCGGAGGTGTGTGCCAAGAGATGCTTGACAGTGGACCCCTCGGGGCCGGCCGGGGTGTCAAGCTCAAAGGCACCCTCTTCCAAGGCCACCAGGAACGCATAGGAACTGAGCAACTTGGTGACCGAGGCCAGCGCAAAGCGACGATCCGCATCGCCATGCGATCCCAAGACCGTTCCGTCCGCGGCGACAATGGCGGAGGCCGCGTGTGTCGAAGGCCATGAATCGATGGCCAAAAGACTCTTCAAGGGGTCTGCTCCTAGCATTCGTGATGAAAATACCTGCATGCCGGGCTTGACCTACGCCATCGAGTCGGAGCGACTCGATAGGATGGAAGGCAGCCCACCGACCACTTTAGCCACCAAAAACCCAGGACGCCCCAACGTGCATTTGAAAACACTCACCGTTCGCGGATTCAAGTCGTTCGCCTCGGCGACGACCTTTGAATTCGAACCGGGTGTCACCGCAGTGGTGGGGCCCAACGGTTCGGGCAAATCAAACGTTGTTGACGCCTTGGCCTGGGTCATGGGGGAGCAGGGTGCCAAGACCCTGCGCGGCGGCAAGATGGAAGACGTCATCTTCGCCGGGACCTCCGGCCGGGCGCCCTTGGGGCGCGCCCACGTTTCGCTGACCATCGACAACAGCGATGGCGCGCTTCCTATTGAGTACGCCGAAGTCACGATCTCGAGGACGCTGTTCCGGGCAGGCGGCTCCGAGTACGCCATCAACGGCAATTCCTGCCGCCTGCTGGACATCCAGGAACTCCTGTCTGATTCCGGCCTGGGCCGCGAAATGCACGTCATCGTCGGCCAGGGGCAGTTGGACCGGATCCTGCATGCCACACCCGAGGACCGCCGCGGTTTCATCGAGGAAGCCGCCGGCGTGCTCAAGCACCGGCGACGCAAGGAAAAGACCGTACGCAAACTCGACGCCATGCAGGGGAACCTGAACCGGCTCGAGGACCTCACTGGTGAAATCCGCCGCCAGCTCACCCCATTGGGAAAACAAGCCAAGATTGCCCGCCGCGCGCAGGCCGTCCAATTCGATGTTCGCGATGCGAAGTCGCGACTCATGGCCGATGACCTGGTAGCCCTGCGAGCGGCCCTTGAAAAAGACGTCGCTGATGAGGCCAGCCAGCGAGCTGCCCAGCAGGTGGTCCAGGGACGGCTCGAGGAATCCAGGGCCGAATTGACCCGTCTGGAGGTGGCCGCCGCACATGCCACCCCGGCACTGAACAAGGCCCGGGACCTCTGGTTCGGGCTGACGTCCACCCGAGAGCGCTTCAGGTCCCTGGGTGCCTTGTCAGCCGAACGCTCCCGCCTGCTGGGTACCGACGGCCCCGAATTTGACCCAACCCGCGATCCCGACAGGTTGGAGTCGCAGGCCGAGCGCCTCGGCGACGAACTCGAGGAATTGGAAGAAAACCTGGAGATGCGCCAGGAACTTCTGGAAGAAGCACTTGAGGCCAAGACGGAGGCCGAGGAAGCCGCCCACGCGGAGCAACAGCGATTGACCAACGAATTGCGCACGGCCGCTGACCGCCGCGAAGGATTGGCGCGGCTGGCCGGACAGATCGGTGCATCCCGCAGCAAGGCCGAAGCCACAGAGGGGGAACTGGACCGCCTGAGGCAGTCCCTGACGGGCTGGGCCGAGCGCCGAGAAGGAACCGCGAACGAGTTTGCCGCCCTCGAACAACAGGCAGCCTCCGTCCAAAGCGGCGAAGAGGACCTCGACACAGCCTACGAGAATGCAGCCGACCGCCACGAGGCCCTGGTGGCCAAGATGGATGCCCAGCGGGCGGCCGAGCAGGAACTTGCCACCACGCTGGGTGCCTTGCGAGGAAGACTGGAGGCGCTGCGCATGGGGGCAGTCCGCAAGGATGCCTCCGAAGAAATCCTTGCCGGTGGGCACGAAGGTTTGATGGGTCGTCTTTCGCAATACCTTGAGGTCGAAAACGGCTATGAAGTCGCCGTTGCCGCTGCCTTGGGTCCGGTTGCCGAAGCCATTGCCGTGGAGGAACTTGACCACGCGTTGGCAATCCTTGGGGACCTGCGGGAAACCGACGGCGGCCGGGTGCACTTGGTCAACGGCAACCTGGATGCAGCAACACGGCCCAATGCCGCAGCTACCCTTGGAAAGCACGTCCTTGAGGTCATCGGAACCCCCGAGGCGCTGGCTGGAACGCTTTCGCACCTGCTTCACTCCACGGTGGTCGTGGCCGACCTATCCGAAGCCCGGCACCTGCTGGAGAACGACCCACATTTGAGGGCCGTGACACTGGCCGGAGACCTCCTTACCTCGGGCACCGCCAGCGGCGGGACCACAGCCGCCCCCTCATTGATTGAACAGAACGCCGCCATCAGTGAAACCGAGGCCGAGCTGTCAGTGGTTGACGAGAAGCTCGTAGCCATGCGCCTCGAAGCCGCCGAGCTCACCGCCCAGCTCATGGCGGCGGAGGAAGCCGCGGATGCGGCGCTGAGCCGGCTGCACGATTCCGATGCCAGGATCTCCGCCGTGGCCCAGCGCATGGAACATCTTGGTTCCTTGCTGCGCCAGGGCCACGGTGAGCGTGAACGCCTCGAACAACAGATCGCAGTGGCGCAGGAAAAGCTCGAAGTGGAGCAGGAAAAACTCGCCGAACTTATCGAACGCCTGGACATGGCCCAGGAAACACCTGAGGACCACGAACCCGAAACGGACCAACGCGACGAGCTTGCTGCGGCCGCCTCCGCGGCGCGGCAGAAGGAACTCGAAGCCCGGCTGGCCCTGCGCAGTGCGGAGGAACGCGCCAACGCACTTCGTGGCCGCGTCGAGTCGCTGAAGCGGGCGGCTCAGACCGAACGCCGGGCACGTGCCGAGGCACAGCGCCGCGCCGAGATTCGCCGAAGCCAGGCATCAGCTGCCCGAAAAGTCTCGGCCAAGGTCCAGCGCGTCATTTCGTTCATGGATGTGTCGATCGAGCTTGCCGACAGGGAACGCGAGCAGCTCCAGCAGCGGCGCGAAGAACTGGAATCAGAGTTATCGGTGGTTCGCGCGCGGGTGAACAAGCTGGGCCACGAATTGGCCGAACTGACCAATTCGGTGCACCGCGATGAAATGGCTCGCGCCGAACAGCGCCTGCGGATCGAGACGCTCGAGAACCGGTCCATTGAGGAACTCGGGCTCACGAGTGAACACCTCGTTGAAAACTTTGGGCCACATTTGCCGGTGCCACAGCCACCCCCCGAAGACGACAAATGGGCAGCCCTTCGCCAGGAAGTCGACGACGAGGGCAACTCGGTTCCTGAGGGAATTGCCTTTGACCGTGCCGAGCAGGAAAAACGGTTGAAGAAAGCCGAAAGGGACCTTGAGGCCTTGGGTCGGGTCAATCCGTTGGCCTTGGAAGAGTTCGCCGCGCTCGAGGAACGGCACACGTTCCTGACCTCGCAGTTGGAGGACTTGAAAAACAGTCGCAAGGACCTGTTGGACATCATCAAGGACGTTGACGAGCGGGTCGAGCGGGTCTTCACCGAGGCCTACAACGACACCGCAGCACAATTCGAGCGGGTCTTCGGCCGTCTCTTTCCCGGGGGAGATGGACGCCTCGTCCTTACCGACCCGGAGAACATGCTCACCACCGGAATCGAGGTTGAAGCACGCCCCGCGGGCAAGAAGATCAAACGTCTCTCCCTGCTCTCGGGAGGGGAAAGGTCCCTGACGGCGGTCGCCTTGCTGGTAGCCATCTTCAAGGCCCGGCCATCACCCTTCTACGTCATGGACGAGGTGGAAGCGGCACTGGACGACACCAACCTGGGTCGGCTGATCACGATCTTTGAGGAGTTGCGCGAGTCAAGCCAGCTCATTGTGATCACCCACCAGAAGCGCACCATGGAAGTTGCGGATGCGCTGTACGGGGTGACCATGCGTGGAGATGGAGTTTCCATGGTGATCAGCCAACGCGTGGAGCGCGAGGTAGTTCAAAGCGCATAGATGCGCCGAGTCAGTGCCGGGAAATCCAGTTCTGACAGAAGCAAGCATTTATTCGGGGATCGGCGATTCCTGGGTGAAGGCGTCACGTTTCTCCTTGACCAGCAACCAAGCCAGGACGCCGAAGAAGCCCAAGGCGCCGCTGACGGTAAAAGCCCAGCCGAAGCCCACCTGGTCGGCAATGAGGCCTGCAAGGATTGGGCCAATGATGGAACCAAAGTCGGTGGCCATCTGGAATGTTGCCAAGACCTTGCCTCCGTTTCGACCCTGTCCCACCACGTCGGCAATGGCTGCTTGTTGGGCCGGACCCATGAGACCGGTGCCGATGCCTCCAATGACGGATAGGGCAATGAACCACGGGATGTTGTCGACCCAGCCGATTGCGGCAGTGGAGAGCGACGCGATTGACAGTCCCACCAGAATCGGAAGTCGTCGGCCGTAGGTGTCGGTCAGCCGGCCGGCAACAGTCAACGCCGCACCGTTTCCCACCGCGAATATAGCCAGCGCGAGGCCCGCCAGCAAGGTTCCCTTTGAGGCAAATGCGGCGACAGCAAAGAGTGGGATCAATGACATCCGGACTCCAAAGGCCATCCAGCCATTGGTGAACCCGGACACCAGAGCCGCCTTGAAGGAAGCCGCGCCCCAGGCCTCCGACAGCGGGATGCGTTCAACAACGACGGCTTCTTCAGCTGCGCTCTTCTCGGTGGCCCCGCGCGAATGTGACAGGGAGAAATACACGATTGATGCGGCAACAATTAGCGCACCACCGTAGATGAAAAACGGAATCCGGAATCCCATGCCGGCCGCAAAGGAGCCAAGCACGGGCCCTGCGACATTTCCCAGCAGGAACGAGCCGGAATACAATCCGGCGATCCGGCCCCGTATCTCCCGCGGTGACATCCGGGCAATCAGGGCCATGGCCGAGACCGTGAACATGGTCGATCCCAAGCCTCCCAGACCGCGGAAGATCAGCAGTTGGGTGTACGACTGCGCAAAGCCGCACAGGATCGTCGAAGCGGCGACAATCAACACACCCGTGACATAGACGGTGGGTTCCCCCAGCCGATCGGTCAGCTTCCCGCTGACGGGTGCAAAGATCAGCCGGGCAAAAGCGAAGATGCTGACTATGACGCTGGCGGCGGCAACACCGACGTTAAAGCTGGTGGCAAATTGGGGAAGGATCGGAGCAATGAGCCCAAATCCCAAGGCAACAACAAAGGCGGCCGCGACAAGGACGCGGATTTCTCGGGGGACCGACGGCAATTTCCGTAAATCCGGATTAACCGGTTTTTCTGGGAAATCGGAAGTCGAAGCATTCTCAGGCATAGGTAAGACAAGTTTAGTCTGTGAGAAGCTAGGACAGTGTCAGAACAACTTAACTTGATCATTGTCCTCGTTGCAGTGGTTGCCGTCATCGGTATTGGTGCTGCCTTCTTCCTTGTGCGTGGCCGTAGGGCACCCAAGGGAACGTACACCGGTCCGCGCGACGCCAACGACCCAGCACCCACGCTCACCACAGATGCACCGTCCACCGAAGCCCCTGAGGCATTGGTCCCGGCCGAGGCCGCGGAAATCGAAATTGTGGACGAAACCGCCGGCAAAGTGGTCGTCCCCACCGATGTCCCCGAACCGGTCCAGGGTCGTCTGGCACGGCTGCGCGCCCGCCTGAGCAAGTCCAACACAGTCCTGGGCAAGGGCCTGCTGGCCCTTTTGAGCCAGGACAAGATCGACGAAGACGTCTGGGACGAAATCGAAGAGACCTTGCTCTTGGCAGATTTGGGCACCGAACCGACCCTTGAGCTCGTGGACGCCTTGCGGGAACGAGTCAAGGTTGAAGGCAGCCGGGACCCGCAGAGGGTCCACGACATGCTCCGTGAGGAACTTATCAAGCTGGTCGACCCGACCATGGACCGCAACTTCATCCCGGTTCGCCATGCGGATCGCCCGAACGTGATCATGGTGGTTGGCGTCAATGGCGTCGGCAAGACCACCACCATCGGCAAGATGGCCCGCGTCTTGGTTGCCGAAAACAAGGATGTCATCCTTGGTGCAGCAGATACCTTCCGTGCCGCTGCAGCCGAACAGCTGGCCACTTGGGGTGACCGCGTGGGTGTACCCACCGTCAAGTCCGACGTCGATGGCGCCGACCCGGCATCCGTTGCCTTTGAGGCAGTGACCGCGGGCATCGAGCAGGAGGTCGACATTGTCATGATCGACACCGCCGGCCGCCTGCAGAACAAGGTCGGCCTGATGGACGAACTTGGCAAGATCAAGCGAGTCATTGAAAAGAAGGCAACCGTAGACGAGGTCCTTTTGGTCCTGGATGCGACCACCGGGCAGAACGGCCTGAACCAGGCCAAGGTCTTTTCCGAAGTCGTCAACGTCACCGGTATCGTCCTCACGAAGCTCGACGGCACCGCCAAGGGCGGCATCGTCGTGGCCATCCAGCGGCAGCTCGGTGTTCCGGTCAAGCTGGTCGGCTTGGGCGAAGGCCCAGACGACTTGGCACCGTTTGATGCCGAAGCGTTCGTCGACGCACTACTTGACTAGGCATTACCTTGGGAATCGAACCCGCTAGCTAACCAAAAGGCGGCCACGCAAAGAGCGTGGCCGCCTTTTTTGATTTGTAAGGCTACTTTCTTTGCCGTCTTTATGACCAGTTTATTGTGGTTCTTCTCAATCGACAGCTATGGTTTTGCCCGGAAACACTCGTAGAAATTTGGAGATTATGAAGAAAATTCTTCTTGGAATTGCTTCTGCTGTATGCGTTCTTGGGGTTGTTGGTTGCTCTACTGGTGATGGAGCAACAACCAGCGATGTGTCAGCTCCAGTCTCGGCGGCCGCTGTGAATACCGAAGAAGCTGCAGCATCTGCTGCTGCCGCTTTGGAAGCGCAAGCATCAGCTGAAGCATCGGCAGAAGCGGCTGTAGCTTCGTTGAAGGCTGAAGAGGAGAAGGAGGCCAAGGAAGCAGCTGCTGAAGAAGCAGCGGCGAAGAAAAGGAAGGCTGCCGCTAAAGAACGGATAGCGAATGCGAAGCCGATGAGTAAACGCGATCTCGCCCGATTGGTAAAGAAGCCCGATAGCGCCACTGGAGACGTTGCCGTCTTCTATGGCACCATCACCCAATTCGACGCCGCGACCGGTGAATGTATATTTAGGGCCAACATCAGTCACGCAAAGATGTATAGCTCATGGAAATACGAACACAATTCTATTTTCGTTGGTGGCGACGGCCTTTCTGACTGTCCGAAGCTTGACGACTTCATTGCGGATGACGAGGTCAAGATAGTTGCTACGTCGATGGGCTCGTATAGCTACGACACGCAAGCGGGCGGCAATACAACCGTACCGAAGTTCAAGGTAGAGAAGATTTCCCTGCTCAAGTAGAGGACCCCTCTGTACTAGAACCGGTGATGAAGGCGGCCACGCAAAAAGCGTGGCCGCCTTTGTCATGCCACCAAGACCCGGAAACAAGCACGCAATGTGCCAGACACGAGCCTTTTACTTCAAGGCCGATTCGGTAACCACCGCGAAACGGTTGGTCGAATCGCACGTAACACCGCCAAGGAATTCTTGAATCAGGCGAGAAAGACTCGCGAGCGATTCAGGGAGGCGTTAGACATGGAGCTAACAACGACTCAGGTGTGGATGATGGTGTGTGCCGCGCTCGTCCTGCTGATGACCCCGGCACTGGCATTCTTCTACGGCGGAATGACCCGGGCCAAAAGCGTACTGAACATGATGATGATGAGCTTTTCGGCCATCGCCCTGGTCACCGTGGTGTGGGTGCTCTGGGGAAACTCCATGTCGGGCGGCGGCGCAAACATTGGCGGCTTGTTCGGAAACCCCGCTGACGGGTTCGGGATGGGATCGATGCTCGGCACCGACGGCTTCATTGCCGCCGGTTACGGAGCGACCTTCGCGATCATCACCGTTGCGCTGATTTCCGGGGCCGTGGCAGACCGCGCAAAATTCAGCGCTTGGATGGTCTTTGTTCCCGTCTGGGTGACCGTGGTCTACGCACCGATCGCCTTCTGGGTCTGGGGCGGCGGCATCCTCGGAGCCGATGGCGCCATCGGCTCGGTGGTGGGCGAAGCCATTGACTTCGCCGGAGGCACCGTGGTGCACATCAACGCCGGCGTTGCCGGATTGATCTTGGCGCTCATCCTTGGCAAGCGCCGCGGATTCGGGAAAGATCCGAGCCAGCGTCCTCACAACATCCCCTTCGTCATGCTTGGTGCGGCACTTCTTTGGTTCGGATGGTTCGGGTTCAACGGCGGCGCCGCCAGCACCGCTGAGGAAGCAGGGTTGATCTGGGTGAACACCCTGGCAGCCCCCGCTGCAGCATTGCTGGGCTGGATCCTGGTCGAGCGCCTTCGCGATGGCCACAGCACGTCCTTGGGCGCTGCCTCCGGTATCGTGGCCGGTCTGGTGGCCATCACCCCGGCCTGCGCCAACATCACTCCGGTTGCCGCCATTGGATTGGGCATCGTTGCCGGCGTCGCCTCGGCCCTGGCCGTGGGGTTGAAGTACCGCTGGGGCTACGACGATTCACTTGACGTGGTGGGTGTGCACCTGGTCTCCGGCATCATTGGAACCGTGGCGCTGGGATTCATTGCCCTTCCCGTTGACGGGGTGGGTGGCGGACTCTTCTACGGCGGCGGGTTCGGGCAGCTCTGGGCACAGATTGTTGCCTGCCTGGTGGTCATGTCCTTCACCGCCATCATGACAGCCATCATCGGCCTTGCCATTCACAAGACCATGGGCTTCCGCATCACCACCGAGCACGAAATCGCCGGAATCGACCTGATGCAGCACGCCGAGACCGGCTACGAGTTCGGTGGCTTGGGCACCGGCGGGACCTTCGTCCCGCACCCGGCCACCTCGGCACACCTGAAGTCCACCGCCGCCGACAAGGATGCGGATCGAGTCAAGGAAGAGGTCAACGCATGAAACTCGTGACAGCCATCATCCGGCCCGAAAAGACCGACCAGATCCGGGAGGCACTCGAGTCCTACGGAGTCCAGGGCATGACCATCAGCCAAGCCAGCGGTTACGGTCGGCAGCGCGGACACACGCAGGTCTACCGGGGCGCCGAATACACGGTCGACCTCCTTCCCAAGGTCCGCCTCGAAATCCTGGTGGAGGAGGACTCCTGCGACGACATCCTGGATGTCTTGATCTCCACCGCAAACACCGGCAGCGCCGGTGACGGGAAGATCTGGGTCACCCACGTGGAGGAAGTGATCAGGGTTCGAACCGGGGAGCGCGGCATGGCCGCGGTGTAGCCCGACCAATACGAGAATGCGGGTTGGTCCATTCTGAATGAATGGACCAACCCGCATTACTACGTGTCGGCTTATTTGAACGGTGCGGAGCGTGTCAGTCGTCGTCCCCGGAGTCCACGGCGCTGGCGTGCTGCTCGTATGACTGCAGCTGCTGTTCCCGGCCCTTGATCAGCGTGTCGATCGCCGCGATGAAGTCCGTTGTTGAGGAGTCTCGCTGACGATCCCCAAAATAGAACGCACGCATCTGCAGGCGTTCCTCACTCGGAGCCGCGTTGAGATGCGTGGCCATTGAGGCCAGCAAGGAATCTTGGGTTGAATCGCTGATCACCGGGCATGCCCTGCTGACGGGAACTTCCCGATTCAGCTTCTCCAAATTGTTTCGCCGATCGGTAAGAATCAACGGCTTCTCTGGGTGTAGATACAGGAAATCCAGGCCCACGCTCGAAACATCGGTGACCAATGCGTCAATGTCTTCGAAGAGCGCCAGGATGTTCTGGGCTTCAGCGATCACGTGTTGGGCGCCGGCGGTGTTGTGTTCCTCAAGGATTTCATTGATCCGCGTGTGTGCACTTGCGACTGCGGCTGTCGTTGACGTCAGGATGCGTGGATGGGGCTTGTAGATGACTCGCGTGTCCGGGAGGGCCACCAATGCCTCGATGATGCTCTCGCCAAAGAGATCCATTGAGGTGTAGTTGTTTGCATCGTTCTCACCCTCCCACGTGGGCGCATACATTACGGTCCTGCCGGTGAATGCGGGAAGTTCGGACTCAAAACGCGAGTCCAACTGTGGCCTGCCAACGCTGAGAAGTTTGTCCAGGTCGAAATCCAGTAGGACCGCCTTGTGGCGTTCAATGGCGGCCGGGCCGGCAACAAAGATCTTGTCGTAGGCCTTCGCCTGGTTCGAGACCATGGAAAGTTTGTCGCTCTCACCATGGTTGACATGGACGTGCACCGGTCTTGAGGCGCTCAGGGACTGGAAGTTCGCCATACCGTTGTTGACGTAGAGGCAAAGCTTGAAGTCATTGAAGTCGTAGAAGTTCACGAGGTCGTCCAAACGGCGGACGTAGATCTTGGGAAGGTCGGTCAACTTCCTGAAATGGCGCATTGTGGGCACCTTCCGGAAGACGAGTACGACGCGGTGGAGCTCGTGGAGCTTTTCCAAGGTGGGGATCCACTGTTCAAGTTGGTAGGCCTTGTTGACCACGTCGCTGAAGTAAACAACTATGTCTCCGGCCACTGGAATATGGTCCAATTCGTGATTGGCAACGGTCGCCGTGCCCAGGCCAAGCCATCGTCTGGTCTTGAGGCCCGGTTTGGAGCTGATCGCTGCCTTGAGCTGTTGGCTCAACCAATCCTTCATCGTGCCGGTCACCTGCTTCCGTCATTTCATGCCCGTTCTCCGGCCGGCATGACGGCCGGCGAGAAGCGGGAAACCCGATATGTTCGTTGCCCTTAAAGCTGGCAGTGCAACCTGTGTGCTTGATGAGGATTAGCTTGATGGAACCAATCTTCCGGCACGCAAGCGCGTATTGATAGGGCGGGGCTGTTGGCCGCGGTCCACGGATCCTGGTGCACGAGGACGGGGATTCCTCTCGCTATTTGAAGCTCAGGTTTCCGTAGGCCGTGAAATAGGGCACAGAAGCCGGTTTGGGCGTGGCACCGAGGCGTATGGTGCGTGTCAGACCGCCAACGTCAAGGACGGCGTTGATGTCCAACGCATCGGATCCCGGAAGCTGGGCGCGCAAGGAGGCGGGAATCCTGAAACCGTAGATGCCGTCCGATTCGTTGTACGGTTCGAACGTCGTTCCTTGGCTGGCGTCGGTTCCCCGTTCGGTGACAACGAGCGTGAGGCCCCCAAGCTGCCCGGAGCCGGTGTTGACGGCGACCTCCAGGTCGGTGTCACCGTCCGCATGGAAGCGCAGCCCGGCCAGCCGGACCGTGGCAGCCGCGAGGACCTCGCGGTCTTTCTTGTTCAACCGGGCCATCTTGAGGGCGTCCTTCCATTGGGTGAAGATTTGCTCGCTGCTGTATTGCCTGGCCGATTCAAACGCCCGGGCAGACATCCCGGCGCACAGCGGATCGTCAGTCAGGAGCCGTCCCAAGGCCATGGCCGCGGCTTCCTGGTCGCCAAACGGGACCAGGAACCCGTTGCGTCCATCCTGTACGACATCCCTGGGGCCGAAGTCCACGTCATAGGCGACCGGTACGCAGCCGTGGGCCTGGGCTTCAAGGATGGCCAGCGACTGGCCCTCGAACCTGCTGCACAGCAGCAGGACGCGTGCCCTGGACAGTCGCCGGGCCACGTCGTGGACGTGCCCGTGGAAGTTCACCAGATGCCCAATGCCGAGCCGATTGACTTGTTCTTCCAGGACCGGGCGTTGGTCCCCGTCTCCGATCAGGTCCAGGTGGACGGGAACGTTCGCTGTGGCCACGGCGTTGACGATGTCAATGACCGCGCCGATGTTCTTGCCCTTGGTGAACCGCCCCACGTGGACCACCGTGCCGGGGCTCCGGTCCTCGAAGGACGGCAACGTTTCCGGCCCGTCCACGGGGTTGCTGATGACCACGGTGTTGGAGCTGTCGCCGAACCTCTGCACAAAGGCGGTGCGCTGTGATTCGGTCAGGAAGGTGATCCCGTCCCAGGCGTCGCGGTTGTCGATGATCTTCCGGTGGGCGGGCGACAGCTTCCCGGTGAGCGTGTCTTGCCCGGCGGCGACATGCGTGCTGTGGAAGTTGACGAACTTCAGTGCCGTGGGGTGCTGCCAGGCAAAGAGGAACCCGGCCGAGAACTTGCTGTCAATGATCACATCGGCATTGCTGCGGTCCACCAATTCGGTGAGCCAATGTCGGTAGAGCCGTGCGGCACTGGTGAATTCGAATTGGACGCTGCCATCGGCGGCCAGCAGCTGCAGCGTCCTGACTGCTTCGTCGGGATCGTGCGGCGAAGGGAGCATGGCATCGACCAGGTACACGCTGCCGTCTCGCCGGTGGTATTCACGCTTGGACAACTTGTCGTTGCCGGGGAAAGCGTAAACAGTGCAGTACAGCGACCCGTCAACCGACCGATCGAGCCGCGTGGCCCCTTTCCAGGGAATCCCGGTGCCGCGCAACTTCAACTCTGGGCCTGTTGCCGTTGCCGGCGCCTGCTCGGCGTAGTACTCGTGGAGATTAAGCAGCGGAACCCCGGAGTGGAGCTTTCCGTTGGCCGTCAGAGTCGTGCGAATTTCGTCGAGCCCGGGGTTTGCGTCGAAGGTCACCACTGCGCTGGGAACGCCGCGCTCGTGGAAGAGCCCGGCACGCTTCAAGCACATGGCGGTCATGCCGCCGAAACCCAGTTCGACCGCCCACGTGACCATGAGCACCGACCTTGGTGTCTGGTGGGTTTGTGCCGGCTGGCTGACCACGCGGCCCGAAGGCCCTGACGCTTCATCGGTTGGCATCGAAAGGCTCTCCTTGGGTCGGCGAATCGGCTTCGGGGCCTCGTCTTGGTCCACCTTAACGCCTGATCCTTGACGCTACCCGCATACGGGAGCTCCAGTTGAAACTGAGTCGAAGGCCAACGGAGGCGGCTGTTGTTGGTTGCCGCGTAGTGATCGGGCAGGTGCTGATCATGGCACGGATAGCCGTCACCGCTGTTAGCCGTGGCCACGGGCATAGACGGGAAGTCAACGCTACGTCCGGCGAAAGGGAGCTGAGTTTCCAGGCGTGTTTTCTCACGCTCGGGCTGCTTCGTATCAGGTAGCGGGGGAGACGCATTTGCCGGTAGGGGACAAATGCCTAGGACCAACTGGAACTGTCGGCCTTTCACGAGCGCGGGCGAGCTGTCGAGGATGCTCCGGTTCGGTCCAACGTTAGAGAGCCGGATGGAAAAGACAAAAGCGGAGCCTCTGCAAGTTGGTGAACACCGATGAAAGCTTTTGGCCATTGGCCCACTACGATCGCGAGAGCCGGAAACAGGACGACGAATGCCACCGAGCGCAACGTGCTGCCCAGGGCGATTGCAAAGTCGTGAACGAGCCCATGAGTCTTAAAATATGAGACAAACCGGTCCCAGCTTTTAAAGTGCAGGAACTCCCGGTAAGCATGTGAATATCAGCCCACATGTTTCACCAAGAGTTCCTCCGTGCAATCTTCCCACCTGCAGGCCATTGTTGACCAATTTTCCGTTCCCGAGCCTGTTGTCCTCGATCCGGCCAGCGTGCTGGCGGCACTGTCGGTTCTTCCGGATCCCCGCGCGCGGCGCGGGGTCCGCCACCAATTCGCGCACATGGTGCTGATCATGCTTTGCTCGGTTCTCGCCGCCTCAAAGACGCTGGTGGAAATGGCCGAGTGGGCCGCCGACACCGCCCGGACCGAGCTGGCCGCCTGCGGGATCGGAACCCCGCACGCGACCACCTTGGCCCGGGTGCTGGAACGCCTGGATTCCGATGCGTTTGACCTGCTGGCCGGTGACTGGACCCAAGGCCTGGGACGGTCGGTGGCCTTTGCCGTGGACGGGAATGAAATGCGCGGGGCGAAGAACGGCCAAGGAAGCAGGGTCCACCTGCTGTCGGCGATCGACCAGGACACCCACGCGGTGCTGGGACAGGTTGCTGTCGGGGAGAAAAGCAACGAGATCCCGCAGTTCCCGGTATTCATGGACCATTTCCCGTCGCTGCCCGGGGTGGTCGTCACCGCCGACGCGATGCACACCCAGACGGGCCACGCCCGTTACCTCGCCGAATGCGCAGGCGCACTACATCTTCACCGTGAAAGCGAACCAGCCCACGCTGCTCGAGCAGCTTTCCACCATCCCGTGGGGCCGTGTTCCCGACGGGGACAAAAGCACGGCGAAGGCAAACGGGCGGCAGAACATCCGCACCGTCAAATGCGCCACTCTGAGCCCGGGCATCAGGTTTCCCCACGCCCTGCAGGCCCTGCGGATCACCCGCAGGTCCCGGCCGATCGGCACCGGGAAATGGCACCTGGAAACCGTCTACGCGGTGACCTCGCTGCCGACCTACCAGGCGAGCCCGGGGCAGCTGGCGGGTTGGGTCCGCGGCCACTGGGGCATCGAAAACGGCCTGCACTGGCGTCGGGACGTCCTTTTCCAAGAGGACGCGCACCAGGCCAGAAACGGCCAAACGCCCAGGGCGTTGGCCATACTGAGAAACATCGCCATCACCCTGCTCAAGAACCGGGGCCACAGGAACCTCGCCAAGGCCACCCGCCACCTGCGGAACCACCCCGGCAGGATCCTCGAAATGATCGGATTCAGCTCAGACTGAGGACTTTGCAGACGCCCTGACGTGCTGCCAGGGGTTTCGTGGAACCGGGAAGGCGCCCCGGGATATGCCGCCAGATGCGCCCAGGCTGATCCTTTTATCAGCCTGACCTGCAAAGATCCTGTGACGTCACCTGTTCACAGTTGGTTCAACCGACGGTTCCTGAAACTATTACTTTCAATGGAATTTCCATTTCGAACTTTAGGAATCCGATGTTGAAGACCAAAGCACCTTTCCGTTTGCTGGGCATGGCAATAGCTGGAGCGTTGCTGCTCACATCCTGCGCAGCTGTTGCAGGAACCCCGGCCCCGAATAACGCATCGGCCTCAGCGTCTGCCGAAAAAACAAAATCCCCCATTGAACTCGTCCGTGAGGCGGACCCGGATCGGATCGGTCCGGGCCTGGCGTACAGCGAGCTCAGCAAGAATGCTGCGGGACCATACGTCCGGATTGGTGTCGACAAGGATTCCGCATTGGGCAAATTCGACAATGCCCGGTGGACGGCAACTGGCAAGAACTGGACCGAGGCGGACCTGGCCCAGGGGCAACTTGCGGCGGTTGACTTCGTCTACGCTGAACTCTTTTCCGGCACCACGGTTGGCGGAAATACTTCAGACGTAAAAGCGCAAGTGACGCGCATGACCAAGCTCTTTGGCAAGGACGCACGGAAGGCGGGAATTGAAGAGCAGCTGAACGGGTTGTTTGAGCAGCCCGTGTCGAAAAACATGGTCGTGGCCTGGACCGATCCTGCCACCAATAATTTCCAGGGCTACGACTTCTACCAGTCCAAGGACTCCTCGCGATTCATGAACCCCCAGGTAACGATCGCCAAAGCCAGTGCCTACGATGAGGGATCGACCGTGGATTCCCAAAAGGCCGGAATCGATGGGGCCACTGTCACCGTCGTCGCCAAGTTCGATTGGAAATTCTCCAAAGGCAAGAAGCGGTTCCTCAAGCCCACCGAGATCGAATACGACGTCTACCTCATCAAGACCGATGAAGGGGTCAGGATCCACGGAGTAGGCCTTCAGCGTGGCGAAATCGGTGCAGCACCCGAGGAAAGCACCAAATTCTAGGGCTGCCGCAACGCCAGCCACGGCCGGGCCCACCATGGGCCGGAAGGGGGCAGGCCTTGTCGGCCGGGCTCCTTGCCGCTTTGAAGCGGGGTCTGGTGTCGAGTGGTGATAAGCCGGATGCAGATTTCACCTGCAGTCGATTGCGTGTTCCAGGAGGTAGCTGAGCAAGCAGCGTTGCGTAGCTGATGTTTTGAAAGGGGCTCGCGATTGTGGTTCACAGCTTCCAAGTTCCAACGTCACGCGCGCGGCATGGCCCGGACACGGTTTGGTTCGTCAGATGTGACAATCTCGGGAAGACTTTCCCGCCGACTGCTGGCCCGCTCATCGCGGATGAAAGGCCATAAATGGCGGACATTCCTTGGCAACTTCGATGTCTTGCATGTCGCGGTGGGAGCGGCGGGACCCGGAAGAGGCCACCGAACCTGTCGTGGTGAGCTGGGGTGAACCTGGTTGCCGAGGTGGCCCGGCCGGTGCACGGGGTCATGAAGGACCCCCCCGAGATTCCGTGGAAGCATCGCAATTTGTGTTCACGACTAATTCTCAGTCCCACCCTTTGGGATTCGCCATGGACCGCGGTGCTCCTTGTGGAGCCGGGATTTGGACAGGCGGGATCAAACGCTGGGAGTTCCCTGGAAAGGGTGAATGTCGTGCCTGTCCAACGCCAAAATATGAGGTAGATTCCTTTCGGCGCTGTAATGCGCATTCGCTCGCACTCTTTTCTAATTTCTGGGGGAAACTTGAACCGTCTGAGACCAATTGCTGCCGCGGTTGCAGCTGTATTTGCACTGGGGCTCGTGAGCGCAACACCTGCCGCTGCCGCCGCGCCGCCGCCGGCCGGGTGCAAGTTCGAGTTCAGCGACACCCTGTACTGTCCTACCGCGACAGACAAGATCACCGATCTGAGCAAATACAGCTCGGTCAAGTACCTGACCCTTGGGGATGGATTCGACTACTCGTACTGGTCCGGATATGCCAAAACCAAGTCGACCATCACTCGCCTGCCCAAGCTGCCGCCGAAGTTGGAGTCGCTCACCGTCATCTCGAACAAATTCACGAACCTCTCAAACATCACCAGTGCACCACTGTTGGTTGATCTCGATATTCGAAGCACGAACGTCTTTCCTTCGCTTGCTCCCGCGGCCAAGCTGACACGGCTCAAGTCCTTCAACTACGACGGGGCAGGCAACGCCAATCTTTCGCCGCTGGCCAAGATCAAGGCGCTGCGTTCGGTGGAAGTGAGTGCGATGTCGAATCGCACATCTCCCAAAATCACTGTGGGTTCCTACCAAAACGTGGGGTCCATTGTCGGCATCAATGGCAAGAAGCTCAAGCCGATATCCGTTCGAAACACCGGCGTGGTCTTCGGCGGGGGAAAGAACAAAAAGCCCGTCATCGGCAGCGACGCTCGCGTCAAGCTCGGCCAAGTTGGATTCTACGAGGTGGATTGGAAGACATCCTCCAAGCCAACGGGATTCGCACACCTGAACAAATACAAGGTCGAGGGCCTGAAATCCATTACCGGGTATGACTACGTTCCCTGGAAGACCAACAAGAAGCTTTTTGCCTGGATTGGCGGCGACATGGTTGTCGGGAATGAACTTTGGGCCAACATGTCCGGGACAGGCAAGAAGAGCGGGAACGGGAGCTCTCCGTATTTCCTGGAAGGATTCCAGTGGATGCGCAACGGCAAAGCCATCAAGGGCGCCACGGAGCGAAACTACACACTCAGAAACGCTGACGCCGGCAAGAAGATCAGCGTCAAGGTCACCGACAAGGTCGGTGACATCCAACTGATGAACGTTTCGGGCCAGGGCTGGTACCCGGTCTCCAAGGTCCTGAAGTCCAACAAGGTTGTGCTGAAGTCAATCAAGAACACGAAATACCCCACCATCAAGGGCTCCCCGCGTGTTGGTAAGAAAATCATGTCAACCAAGGGCAGTTGGACCGGTTCTCCGACCAAGTTCAAGTACCAGTGGTACCGCTCCAACATGACGATCAACCACGCCATGAAGGGCAACTGGTTCTACTCGGTCAAGCCCATCAAGGGTGCCACCAAATCCACCTATGTCCCGACTAAGGCAGACAACGGTCGCAGGCTCCAACTGAAGGTCACCGCCACGCGAAAAGGCTCGAAGACAGCCTCCGAAACGAGCCATTTCACGGACTTCGTTTACAGGCCGTGAGCTGACTGACGAACGCAGATGCCTCCGGGCGGAGCAGGACACAAAGTCCAACTCCGCGCGGAGGCATTTTGCTTTTCGAGATGCTTAAAGCACAACACAGTCCTGAACAACAGCTGCCGCTTTGGGATCGCACCGGAGGCGCGCCAGCGCAACCAGAAATGAAACCGTCCCCCGCTGGAATCAAACGAAGGGCAAAGGCCGTTTGGTGCTCAAGGGTTCTGCCCCGCGCTGGTTTCCGGTCAGCTGCCGCCATAGTAGGCGGCAAGTCGTTCCAATCCCTCGTCAAGGCTTACCGTCGGAGTCCAGTCCAGCACCTCGCGAGTTTCGCGCTGGTCGAACCAGTGCGCGGTGGAGAGCTGTTCGGCCAGGAACTTGGTCATGGGCGGTTCGTCGTGCACCAGGTTCCGGGACCCGGCCGCGAGCCACAACCGCTCAATGACCGAGCCCGCGCCGCGCGCAAGCCAGCCCGGGACGCTCATCCGCGGTGCCGGCACGCCGCCAGCCCGGCAGATCCCGGAGATCAGCTCGCCCACGGGGCGGGGCTCGCCGTTGGTGACCACCAGGGCGCGCCCGTGGGCGTGTTCCATGCGCTCGAGACCGCGCACGATGGCACCGGCGGCATTGTCGATGTAGGTGGTGTCTATCAGCGCGGCACCGTGGTCCAGCAACGGAAGCCTGCCGTCCCGGGCCCGCTCGATCACGCGTTCCACCAGCTGGGTGTCGCCCGGACCCCAGACCACGTGCGGCCTGATGGCCGTCACCCGGAAACCCGGTGCGTCCTGGGCCAGCGCGTTGTGCTCGGCGGCTGCCTTTGACCGGGCGTAGTTCCCGCGGGCCCGGTCTGGATCGGCAACCCCGGCCCCGGCTCCGGCCAGCGGCTCGCCGAAGTGGGCGACCGAGGGGGAGGAGACAAACACGAAGTCCCTGGCTCCGGCGTCCTTGGCCGCTTCGAGCAGGGTTTTGGTTCCGGTGATGTTGGTGGCCACGAAGTCGTGCCAGGAACCGGTGAAGGAGACCTTGGCCGCCAGGTGGATGACCGCGTTCATGCCGTGCACGGCAAGCCGGACCGCGGCAGGGTCGGTCAACGAGCCGAGCACCTCGTCCGTGGCTGCCGTGGAGGCCCGGCGCTGGAAGGTGCGCACGTGGTGCCCCTTGGCCCGCAGCAGCGCGGCCACGGCCCCGCCGAGCAGCCCGCTGGCCCCGGTGACCAGCACGCGGCGCTGGGACTCGAGATTCAGCTCGCTGCTCATGGGTTGCGGATCCTTCCGCCAGCTAACGTGGTGGTGGCCCATGCGGCCAGTGCGGCCCGGTCGATCTTGGAATTGTGCCGGATATCGGTGGGCAGCACCGGGACCACCATCACCGCGGAGACCTTGGTCCCGGTGCGGGCGACCGCGGCACGCACGGCCTGGGCCAGTGCCTCGGGTGCGGGGGCCGCGTGACGGGCCGGCGGCACAGCTTCCATGACCACCACGGAGGCCTGGGTCCCCGTTGGGCCCACTCCGACCAGTGCGGCACGTCCCGCGCCGGTCACGGATTCGGCGGCCTGCTCGGCCGCCACCGGGGTCTTGGGCCCGGTGGGGGTGTTGAGCACGTGGCCCAGCCGTCCCTCGACCCAGAGGCGTCCGGCGTCATCGAGGTGTCCCACGTCCCCGGTGCGGTGCCAGCCGGGGATCGAGGTGCTGAGCTGTTCGGTGATCCAGAGCCTGTCGTAGCGGTCCTTCACGTGCGGGGCACGGACCAGGATCTCACCGGTGAGGTTGGGCGTTGTTTCCGGCGTGTCGCCCGCTTTCCCGCTTGCGTCCAGGGGCGCAATGGCAACCTGCGCCCCGGCGACCGGGGTGCCCACGCAGACCCCGTTGCCCGATCCGGCGGCACGGATGGACTCCAGGTCGATGTCGGTGACCGGAAGGGCCTCGGTCATGCCGTAGGGGGTGTGTACCCGGGCATTGGGGACCAGGTGTTGGACCTTGGCGAGCAAGGGCTCGGGGATCGGGGCCCCGGCCGAAAGCATCAGCGAGATGCCTTCCAGGACAAGGCGCTGGGATGCGTCCAAGGAATCCCGGGTTTCCAGGACATTGGCCAGGGCCGCGGGGGAGGCAAACACCGTGGTGGCATCCACGGCGGCGGCGGCATCCGCCAGGGCGCCGGCGGTGAGCGTGCGCGGTGCGGTGACATCCATGTCCGGGGTCACCGAGGTGGCACCCAGGGCCGGGCCCAGCAGCGCGAACGGGGCGAACCCGGCCACCAGTGCCGAGCCGGCCTTCAGGTCGTAGGTCTCGCGCAGGGTGTCCCGCATCGCGGCCAGCTGCCGGTGGGTGTACACCACGCCCTTGGCCGGTCCGGTGGAGCCGGAGGTGAAGAGCACCGCGGCGTCCGCGTCCGGGTCCGCCGGGGTGAAGTCCGTGAGCGTTGGTGTTGCGTGGTTTCCCGCCTCGAGCAGCTCCGGGATGGTGTGTGCCACGCCGAGCAGCTTGCGCTTGGCGCTTGGCATGTCCTCGACGGCGATCCGGGTCCCGGGCCAGCCCAGGAACCTGGCGCCGGTCAGCGCCCGGTCGATTCCAATGAGGTAGCTCGGTCCCGCGCCGCGGATGGCCCGTCCCAGTCCCTGGGTGCCAAGTCCGGCGTCGGCCACGACAATGACCGCGCCCAGGCGCAGGCAGGCATAGATCAGCGAGGTCAGCTCGATGCCCGGGGGCACCAGCAGGTTCACCCGGTCCCCTGGCTTGACCCCGATCCCGGCCAGGCCGCCGGCCAATGCGTTGACCCGTTGGCCCAGCTGCGACCAGGACAGGGACCTCGGAGGGTTGATGTCAACGACCGCGGTGCTGTCGTCCTCGGTGCGCTCGTCGAGCTCGGCCAGCATCGGCCGGTAGGCGGCCAGGGCCTCGGCCCGGTGGGCGGTTTTCGACTCCGTGTTGTGGCCAAGGAAGTCAAAGACCGGGGTGGCGATGTCGCGGTCCTCGGGCAGCAGGTGGCCGGCTCCCTCGAAACGGTGGACCGCGGCGTGGGGGAGCCGGCCCACCAGATCGCGCAGGTAGCGATCGGAGAACACCGGGTCCTTCGGGCCCCAGAGCAGCAGGGCAGGGACCTTCAGGGATTTGATGCCCTCGGCGATTGCTTCGAGCGCGGGCCGGCTGGGGTGGTCCTCGGTGAAGGGGATGTCGGCCACGAAGTTGCCGACCCCGGTGCGCCGGTTGGCGTTGGTGTAGGGGGCCATGAAGGCCTTCCGGACCTCCGGCTTCAGGGCCGGGTGGGCCAGCGAGTGTGTGGTGCGCAGGAACGCATCGGTGGATTTGGTTCCCCAGCCGTGCACCGCCGGGTGGGAAGCCAGGCGCAGGGCGGCGGGCAGCTCGAAACCGGCCGGGTGAACCGCGGTGTTGGTGAGCACCACGTTGGCCAGCTGCTCCCGGTGTGCCAAGGCCCAGCCCAGGGAGATGAGTCCTCCCCAGTCGTGTCCCACCGTGGTGACCGGGCCGGTGATCCCCAGCGTGGTGGTCAGGTCGTCGAGGTCGTTGACCCGGTCCGCGAGCCGGCGGAACACGCCGGTGCGGGCGGAAAATCCCATGTCCAGCTGGTCCACTGCCACCACGCGCCAGGGCAGTTCGTGGGCGGAGACGTGGTTCAACAGGCCGCGCCAGAGGTAGGACCAGGTGGGGTTGCCGTGCACGCACAGCAGGGTGCCCACCGGTTCGATGCCCTGGTCCCTGAGCTCGGAGTCGTTGTCCAGCAGGTGCCACTGGTGGCTGGTGCCCGGTGCATCCACGACCGAGGTGGAGGGAACCTGGACGCGGCGGGAGTACCTGCGATCGACGCCGGGGAAGATCTCGGTCACCAGGCAAGCTCCATCATGGCGGTGTTCAGGCCCGAGCCGACACCCATGCACAGCACCCGGTCACCGGGCTTCAACGTCTTGGCTTCCTGGGAAAGCGTCATCGGCAGCGAAGCCGGCCCGACATTGCCCCACTTGGGGAACGTGATCGGCACCCGGTCCCGGACCAGGCCCACGGCCTTGATGATGGCATTGGTGTAGGAATTGGATACCTGGTGGGTCACGTAGCGATCCATTGACCGCCAGTTCCAGCCCGCTTGGTGCGCCTCGTCCCAGGCGTTGACCACCAATTCCAGTCCGTTGTCCAGCAGCCCCTTGGTGTCGGTGTACATGCCGTTCAGGCCGCCCACACACAGTTCGTGGTGTTCGGTCCCGGCGCGCGAGACGCCGCCCACGATCCGGTGGGCGCCGGGATGCGCGTCGGCCGGGCCGATCACCGCGGCGGCGGCACCCGAGCCCAGAGTCAGGGTGGCGAACTGGTTCAGGTAGTCCTCGCGGGTCGAATCCTCGGCGTTGAGCCGGGCAAAGGTGGTTTCCTGGGTGGTCTGGGCGTCCTCGCCGGCCACCACCAGCGCGTACTTGATCTGCCCGGAGTCGATCATGTTCGCGGCCAGGGTCATGCCGTTGACAAAGCCCAGGCAGGCATTGGTGATGTCAAAGTTCATCGCCGAGGAAGGCAGGCCGAGATCGTTGTGCACCTTCGAGGCAACCGAGGGCTCGAGGTTGCGCCGGGTCACCGAGGTGTTGATCAGCAGGCCGATCTGGCCCGCCTCGATGCCGGCCTGGGCCATGGCCTTTCCGCCGGCCTCCACCGCTGCGTCGTCGAAGCTGGTGCCCTCGGACCACCAACGGCGTTCCACGACACCGGAGACGCGTTCCAGCAGTTTCTTGGACAGGCGCAACCGCTTGAGGCTGGGGGCCAGGCGTTCGTCGAATTCGGCCGAACTCAGGACCCTGGGGGCCTGCACGCTGGTGACGGCCAAAAGGGCCGCGTTTTCGTGCCTAAACGTTGCATTGCCGTTCAAAATCTAGCCTTTGTGTCGGGGCTGTCGTGCCGGTGCCGGCCGCGCAGAATATGGTCGTCGGGGTCATCGGGGAATCCAACGATAAAGGTTGTCCTCCTCCTACCGTATTCCCTGCCGGTCCCTGCGCCACACACGGGCGCGCCCTTTGTTGTATGCGGTGCGCAACGGAAGGGGCCTCCCTGTGGCCGGGAGGCATGCGCAATCAGGCCGGAATCCGGGGGCTGGAATCAGCAGTTCCTTCGCGGGAAGGCCGGTGCCGGTTTCCCTAAGAGCCAAGCGCAAAGCGGGCCAGGCCGCAAGGAACTGCGGGCGGCTAAGCGGCAGGCAACGAGCCCCGCGCAAGGAATAGGGCACCCACCGCCATGGCCACCGCCGCGGCTGCGGTCGACACCGCCATCACCGTCTCGGCCCACCGGGCGTCATAGGCCTTGAGCGCAATCAGTGGCGAGATCACGTAGATGGCCGCGAGGTAGCCCGCGAAGCCGGTGCCGAGCAGGAACAGGCATGCGGCGCCGGCGGCCGGCAGCCTGACGCGCCACAGGGCAGCAAGGATCAGCGGAGACACCACCCCGGCCACGAGCACGCCCCAGGACAGCCCCGTGGCATCCGGCATCCCGGACGCGGCTCCGGCGAGGCCGGAAATGAGCGCATGGGACCCGATCACGGCGAAGGAGGCCGCGAAGAGGACGGCAAGCAGTGCCTCGCATGTGGCAGCGGCGATCCCGACGATCCTGAGGTGGTCCACCGTTGGATCCGGCAGGAACATGACGCCGGCGGCCATGGCCAGGACCCCGATCGCCTGCAGCAGCATGGCGAGACCGAACAGCTGCGCGGTCGTGCCCAGCGGGACCCAGTTCTCCACGGGGAAGTAGTAGTCGTAGCGGTGGTTTTCGATCAACAGGCCCCTGGGCCCACGGGCGCCGGCGGGGACCACCCAGCGCTGCAGGACCGCGACCAGCTGCACGAGGCAGGAGACCAGGAACAGGGCGGCGGCAATGGACAGCCACAGGATCCTGGCCCTGCGAAAACGCAGGGCTTTGAGGCCCGTTCCCAATGGCTTGCTGCCCGACATGGCCCAACCGTAGCAACGTGCCCGCACGAGTCAATGGTTGCGCTGGTTTCCGCCGCCGGGCGAGGCTGGCCGGGGCCCGGATCAATCCGGTTCGGACACTATGCGGGCTCCACGCGGGCGGCCGCGCGCCGAACCACGTCCCTGGCGCCGAAGGCCGCGGCCACCGCCGCGGCGGCGGTGGATGCGGCGACAACCGTCTCGGTGAAGCGCGCGGTGTCGTGGGACATGCCAAAGAAGAGCGGTGCCACCATGTAGGTGGCCAAGAGGTAGCCCGCCATGGTCGATCCGATCAGGAACACGCACGCAACCCCGGCCGCCGGCAACCTGTTTCCCCAGAACAGGGCCAAGGCCACCAGCCCCACCAGCGCGACCAAGAGCATCGGCCAGAACACCCCCGGTCCGATCTCCAGCCCGGTAGGCGTCCCGTTGAGCCCGGCGACCAAGACCAATCCGCCATGGAGCGTGAAGGCGGCCGCCACCAGGAGCACCAAAACGACTTCGACCACGGCGATGCCAACGGTGGCGGCCCGGCCGAACACCTTTGACGCGGCCGGCAGCAGCATGACCGCCAGCGCCATCGCGAGCAGGCCGAGCACCTGGATGAGCAAACTCGCTCCGAGGAGCTGGGCGGCGTTGCCGATGGGCTCCCAGCCCTCAAACGGCAGGAAGTAGTCATAGGCGTGGTCTTCGACCGAGCGGTCAGTCGTCCCCCGGGTGCCGCTGAAGGTGACCCAGCGCTGCAACGAGGCGATCAGCTGCAGCGTAAAGGACACCAGGAGCAGCACCGTGGCGGCGAGCATGAATAGGAACGATGTCTTGCGGAAGCGCACTTCCCGGGCATACCCACCGGTTTCGTTTAACCCCAACATGGCCCAACCGTAGCAATGTGCCTGCAGGAGTCAATGGTTGCCCGGGCAGCCGGCCAAGGTCCCCGGTGCTCAGTCGGTAGGGCTGGCCCTGCGCACCTGCGAACCGACTGCGAAAAGCATCGAGATGCCGGCCGCGGCTGTGGTTGCAATGACCACCATTTCGGCGACCGGGAAGAACCCGTCGCCGGCAAACATGAAGAGCAGGGGCGTGATGACGATGGAGGCCACGAAATCGCCCAGCACGGTGGAGCCGAGCAGGAACAGGCACCCGATCATGGCCGGCAGCGAGCTGCCCCGCCACCAGATGGCCGCGGCCACCAGGCCGACCAAGGAGAGAAGAAATATCATCCGCACCGGCAACTCTGGATCCATCATGAGGGTCTGGATGCCGGTGGAACCCTGGTCCCCGGCGAGCATTGCGTGGATTCCGAATGAGACGGCCACGAGGACCACTGCCACCGACCCGGCAACCACTGCCTTGCGTTTTTGCGCCACCCGCGGCAGTGCCAGCACCCCCGCGGCCATCGCCAGCATCCCGAGCACCTTGAGCCAGTTGGCCACACTGTACAGCCGAGCCGTGGCGGCGAACGGATCCTGAGGGTCGACCCCCGGCCCGTCGCCGGACAGCTCGCCGTTGAAGACCTCCCAGCCCTGGATCGAGGCCCGCTGCTGTATGACGGCCGAGGCGAGAAACAGTAGGGCGGCTCCGATCAGGAGCGTGAACGAAGAAGTGCGGAAGCCGACGCTCCGCGTGACCCGGGACGAATCGTTGACGGCCGACATGGCCCCACCCTAGCCAGCGCACCGCCGAAGTCAATGGCAGTGGACCTGCGCCGGTGCGTGGGCTTGGTCTTATCCCGCGCGCCGGTAGCGGCGCACCACGGTGCCGGCTGCGAGGACCATGGCCAGGGCGGCCGCGGCGCTCGTGCCGGCGACCACGCTTTCGAGCCAGGGGGTCGTGTCGTGCGAGACGTAGCCGGCGATCATGGCAGCGACCGTGAAATTGGCGATCGCGGCCCCGAACATGTTTGAACCCAGCAGGAACACGCACGCCACCGATGCCGCCTTCGACATGCCCGCCCACAGCCACGCCAGGGCGATCATGCCGCCGAGCCCGCCCCAGACCATCAGCGGGAGCAACACCCGGGAGTGCTGCAGGTCGGAGGGAGCGGCGTTGGTCCCCGAGATCAGGGCATGGGCGCCCAGGACCGCGAAAGCGGCGGCAACCAGGAGTGCGAGCACCGGCTCGGCGATGATGCCGATCTTGTTGGGTGCCACCCGGGGCACGGCCAGCACGCCCAGGGCCATGGCCAGGACACCGACGGCCTGCAGCAGCGTGCCCGCCCCGAAGAGCTGGGCCGCTGTCCCGATCGGTTCCCAGGGATCGGCGGGGAAGCTGTAGTCCAATTGGTGGTCTTCGACCGAGAGCTCATAGCCGGGCCGTTGTCCCCGCAGCCCAACCCAGCGCTGGATCGAGGCCAGGTGCTGCAGCACCGCCGAGGCCAGGAACAGCACGGCGGCCGCAAGGAACCCGAAGACCGAGGCCCTGGGGAGGCGAACGGCCAGTTCGGACTGGCCTGTTTTGCTGGTGGCCGACATGGCACCACAGTAGCTGTGCCGTGCGGCAAGTCAATGGTGGTGCTGGCGGTTCACCGGCCCGGGGTGCCCGGGGTCGTTCCGGGCTTGCCAAGGCGCTGCAGCTCGGTGCGCAGCTCCTCGATCATGGCCGATTCCTGGGCCTAAGCGGAGAGCGCAGTTCAACGACCGCCGGCTCGTGGTTCATGGCAGCATCTCCCGCTAATGCGTCGGCAATCCCCGGCGGGACCTGCCCGAACACTTCGGTTCGAGGATGAGCTTGTGGAAGGGCCACCGCCGGTACGCCGCCGACTGCATCTGGAACATCGTCTCCTGGAACACCGTGGTGGCGGCCATGCTGGGCCAGGCCGAGAGTCGCGGCCTGATCGACTGGGGCGTGTCGGTGGACTCCGCGATCAACCGTGCCGACCAGCACTGCACAACCTCCCGCGCCGCGCAGGGGAGCGTGTCGATGGACAAGAATATGCCCGGCGAGCCACCTGGCCGCGCCATCGGCACGTCCCGCAGCGGCCTGGGGATCAAGATCCACTGACTGGTCGACGGGAAGCAGCGCCGGTTGGTGATGCCGATCTGACCCGGGCAGCCCGATGATTTCCCGATGTTCGAAAACCTCCTGGACGCCCTGAGGGCCAAGGCCGCCTTGCCTGGCCGCTCAGGACCCGTCCGAAGACGACCCTGGCCGACAAGGCCTAATCCTCGAAGGACAACCGGGAATACCTCCGGGACCGCGGCGTCCAATGAGTGATCCCCGAAAAGGCGACCGGGCAGGACTCAAGCATCGCAATGAAAGTCGAGCGCAGCTTCAACGCCCTGCGGCAGTGGCACGGCATGGCCACCCGGTGTGCCTGGTCCGCTCTGGCCTATCGCTGAGCTGTCTACCTCCACGCCGTGCCTATCCGGAGAGCCGCCCCCCAAAAAAACACCATGGGGGGACTCACCCTGGTGCGTCTCGAAGTCGTGCCCCACGACATGGATGGTCCGTCTCCCGGCCGGAACCGGCCTTGCCCACCGGCGGTGCTGCAGGCCGCCTGTCGACGGATGCCAAAATCCTTGTCGGCCAGGAATCGGTGAATTACGGTTGGTGGGGGACGAAACCCTGCAGACGGCAACGAGGACCATGGCAGCCCAACTCAAGCGCAGCTGCCTGGCCGGATTTCCAACTGCACCAATTCACGAACGGAGCATCATGCGAGTACTTCCCACGGAACGTGGACCGCTCAGTTCCGCCCTGTTGGCGACACTCATCCGCACGGACCTGCCCCCGGACCTGGGCCACCTCGAGGAAACGCTTCAGGAGGCCTTCGGAGCCGATGCCGACATCCTGTTCAACGAGGACCTCCAGCTGACCCTGTTTGTCCTGTACGAACTGCACTACTCGGGCTTCGATGCCATCCGCGAGGACTGGGAATGGCATCCGCCGCTGCTCGCCCTGCGCAGGCGGATCGAAGAACGCTTCGAGCAACACCTGAAGGACGCCGTGGGAGGCCTTCCCCACCCGGCCCCGAACGTGCAGGCGGTTGCCGACGCGCTATTCGAGATGACCCGGGCGGCGACGGGCCCCTCGGTGTCCTCGTTTGTGGCACGCCATGCAACCCTGGAACAGGCGCGCGAATTCCTCGTCCACAAATCCATCTACCAGCTCAAGGAGGCCGATCCGCACACCTGGGCGATTCCCCGGCTGAGCGGACGGGCAAAGTCGGCGCTGGTGGAGATCCAGGCCGACGAATACGGCGGCGGGGTCCCCGGCCGAACGCATGCAGAGCTGTTTGCCAGGACCATGGAGGGCTTGGGACTCGAGCACGACTTCGGGAGCTACATCGAGGCCATCCCGGCCATCACCCTGGCTTCGGTCAACGCCATCTCCCTCTTCGGGCTCCACCGGCGCCACCGCGGAGCGACCTGCGGCCACCTCGCGATCTACGAGATGACATCGTCGTTGCCCAACGCCAAGTACGCCCGCGGATTCCGGCGCCTAGGATTCGACTCGCCCGTCACCGACTATTTCGATGAACACGTGGAGGCGGATGCCGTCCATGAGCAGATCGCCGGTAGGGACCTTGCCGGCGGACTCATCGAAGCTGACCCCCGGATGATGCAGGACGTGTTCTTCGGTGCGGCGGCCGTCATCCTGCTCGACACGTTGGCCGGGACCTGGCAGATGAACGCGTGGCAGTCGGGAACCAGCTCCCTGCGCGCCCAACTCCAGGGCGCATCGTGAGCGGTTCCGGGCCGACCAGCATCACCGTGTGTCCGCGCGGCCCGCTGATCGTGCGGGGCAGCTTCGACATCCTCGACGGCGACAACCAGCCGGTCGATCCGCGGCGCGGGACCGTGGCATTGTGCCGATGCGGCGGGTCGAGGATCAAGCCGTTTTGCGACGGCACGCACAAGCTGCTTCGCTTCGACGAGCCCCAGCAGCAGAACGCCGGCCGGGACGGCGGCGTTCGACTGAATCCTTCACAACACAACAACAAGGAGCACGACACCATGAATGAAAACCAGGAACCCACCAACGACGTTTCGGATGAAGCCAAGGACCGGGACACCAGGAAGGACCACGTCTCGGACCCGGCATTGTCCACCGACACGGGCCATGACTGGACCGACGAAGGCGGAGCCACCGAATCCGGACCGGCTCTCGACGCCGACGGCAGCAAGTAGGACTTCGGCACCAAGGCCGTTGATCCGTGGTCCCGGGCGTCGCACGTCGCCCGGGACCACTCAAGCCCGGCATCCCCCGAGGGGATGCCGGCGGGCCTTCCCTGCCACCACGACCCGAGCGATCGTCCGTCCGGCCGTTGGCCGGCCACGCCACAAGCACCTTGCCTCGTCCACACATCGTCCGGGAGGACCCCCATGAGCACGTTCGGCATCGAAGAAGAGTTCTTCCTGCTCAACCCGGACACCGGGATGCCCGGCGTTCCGGATCCCGTGGCCTCCGCCGCACTGATGGACATCCGGGCTGGGGGGAATTCCACCCAGTCCGAGCTGTTGGCCTGCCAAGTGGAGACCGCCACGCCGATCTGCAGTGACGGACCGGCGGCGCTTGCCTCGTTGCGCGAGTACCGCAAGGAACTGGCCCGCACCACCCAGGAGCTGGGCCTGCTGCCCGTCGGACTCGGAGCGGCACCGGTGGTCCCCACCGGTCCGGCGGTCATCGCCGACCAGGAACGCTACCGCAGGCTGCACGAGTACCTGCCCGGAATCAGCTCGGAGCAATACGTCTCGGGTCTGCATGTCCACGTCTCGGTGCCCGATGCGGATGCCGGTGTCACGGCCCTGAACGCCCTGCGGCCCTGGCTGCCGCTGCTGCTGGCGATCGGATCGAACTCCCCGTGGTGGCACGGTGCCGACACCGGCTTCGCTTCCTGGCGCAGCATCCATTACCGGCGGTGGTCGGTGCAGGGCATCCAGCCGCATTTTGCCGACGGGCACGAGTACCGGACCCGGTTGGACACCCTGTTGGCTTCCGAGGTGGTCGTGGACCAGGGCCACATCGGCTGGGCCGCGCGCCTGTCCAGCCGGTATCCGACCGTTGAGGTCAGGATCGCGGACGCGCAGCTGCGCGCCGAGGACTCGGTGTTGCTGGCACTGCTGGTGCGCTCGCTGGTCGACACGAGCCTGCGTGCCCCCGCCATGGCCGCTCCGCTGTTGCCCGAGGTCCTGGACCTCGCCTTCTGGCAGGCAGCCAAGCACGGCATGGTCGGCAACCAGGTGGACCCCGGCAGCGGGCGGACGCTGGGGACCGGCCTGTTGCTCGAGGCGTTGCTGCAGTTCATTGGCGAGGCGTTGTCCCTGAACGGCGACACGGCTTTTGTCCACGCGGGCCTGGAACGCCTGGCACGGCACGGCAACGGTGCCCAGCGCCAGCGCAACAGCTTCCAGCGTGGAGGCCTGGTCCAGGTGGTCGGCGATGCCGGTGAGGAGCTGACGGCCTGAGCCAACGGCCGGTGAGCAGGGGCCGGCCGGTGCCCGGGCACAGCCCGGCGAACCCAAGCGCGGAGGTGCCTTTTTTACCGGAAGGCGGCACGATCCGCTGCAGGTTGCCCAGGCGTCGTGTCCCCGAGGCAAACGGGCCATCATGCACTTTGTCCGGGTCCCGGGCCCCGCCTGTTTTTTGCCACCGGAGATCGTCGCCCACCCGCCGGCATCAACGGGAATCGGGTCCAAGGTCAGGCCAAGCCGCAGGCAGGGGCGAAAACAAACGCGACTGGAGTACTGCCGGTCCTGCTGATCCCGTCCGGCCCGGGGTGGAAGGACCGACCGGTGTATCCCCGGTGCGCCGTCCTCGTCGATGCGAGGGGAACCGATCTCCCCGATGATGAGCGATTCCTCGGGCAGGGCGGGGAGAACAGCCCAGGGCCACCGGATCGTGGTCGAGGGCGGCATCCACCGCTACCGTGTCGGCATCGCCTGCCGGGACCTGCCCGAACACCTCGGTTCGTGGGGGACCGTGCAACCGCGGCCGCCGCGTGCCCACCGGCGGTGCCGGGGAGGACACGCCGGTATCTTGCCGGGCCACGGCAACGCGTAATTCCTGCTCAACCAAGAGGTGTCGTGGACTCCATGAACAGCGGTGCCCACCATCACCTGACCAACCTCCCGCCGCCCACGGGTAACCACCATCGCGAGACCTCCTGGCTGTGCCGCGCGGCAAATCAACGGTGGTGGTGGAGGCTCACCGGCCTGGGCTGCCCGGGATCGTTCCGGGGCTGCCCAGGCGCTGCAGCTCGGTGCGCAGCTCCTCGATCATGGCCAGCTGCGCCCGGTTCATCTCCATCAGCAAGTCCAGGTCCCGCTTCGAGCCCATGTCCGTGTCCAGGTCGTGCTGGGCCATGGCCGCGGCGATCGCGTCCTGGCGCTTGGCCGCGATCAGCAAGATGGCGCCCTGGAGCCCCGCCAGCATGCTCAAAAACAGGTTCAGCAGGATGTACGGGTACGGATCCCAGACCTGGCCGGGGCGGATGAAGCTGTTGGCCGCCACCCAGAGCAGCATGAACAACACGAAGCTGCCCACGAACGGCCAGCTGCCCATGGAGTTGCGCAGCACGTCGGCCGAGCGCTGGCCCAGGGTCAGGGAGTCCCGGTGCTGCTGATGCCACGTTTTCTGGTGTGTACCCTTGGCATCAGCGTAATGCCCGGTCGGGCACCTCGGTTCGGCATTCCTTGCATGGCCTGCCCAGGCTCAGCGGGCGCCTACGGCTACAGCGTGCAGTTGGTGGCCCAGCCCGCCGGTCCGTTGCCCCCGGCCGGGTACTCGTCCAGGTCCACCATGTCATCGGCCCACGCGGTGAGGATCGGGTCCACGATCCGCCAGCATTCCTCCGCGGTGTCCCCGCGCACCGAGAGGGTCGGGTCCCCGGAGAGCACCCCGAGCAGCACTTCGCCGTAGGGGAGCAGGTCCGGGGAGTTCAGTTCCGCCGCCAGGGTCACGTGGTCAAGCGTGTACAGGTCGCCGGGGCCGTTGACGTCCAAATCCAGCGAGAGGGTGTCGGGGCCGAACCCGATACGCAGCTTGGTGGGCTTGTCGGTGCCCTTGAATCCGGTGGGCAGGTGGGAGACCGGGCGGAAGGTGATGATCGCTTCCTTCCGCGCGGTGCCCAGCGCCTTGCCGGCGCGCAGGATGAACGGCACCGACGCCCAGCGCGAGTTGTTGATGTGCAGCGTGACCTCGGCCAGCGTCTCGGTCTTCAGGGCCGGCTCCACGCCCTTCTCCGCCGCGTAGTCCGGCACCGGGCGTCCCTTCGAGGTGCCGGCGGTGTACCGGGCCCGCCGGGTGAACTTCCCCGGGTCACCGGCCAGGGCCGTGGCACGCAGCACCGAGCCCAGGTGGTCGCGCACGTCGCGCTCCTTCAGGGTGGCCGGCGCGTTCATGGTCAGCAGGCCCAGGATCTGGAGCAGGTGCGACTGGATCATGTCGCGCAGCGCCCCGGCCCCGTCGTAGTACCCGGCCCGGTCCTCCAGGGCCAGTTCCTCGTCGTAGAAGATCTCGATCTTCTCCACGTGTTCGGAGGTGAACAGCGGCTCGAGCAGCCGGTTGGCGAAGCGCAGGCCCAGGATGTTGAACACCGTGCCCTTGCCCAGGAAATGGTCGACCCGGTGGATGTTCTCCTCCGGCACCAGCCGGATCAGCGTGCGGTTCAGCCCCTGGGCGGACTGCTGGTTGGAACCGAAGGGCTTTTCCATGACCAAAAGCGTGGTTTCGGGCAGTTGCCCGGGTTCCAGGACCTCGCAGGCCCTCTGGCTCACCGCCGGGGGCAGGGCGAAGTACAGGGCCACCGGGCCATCGAGGGTCTTCACCATGTTGGCCAGTTCGTTCGGCTTGGTGACATCGAGTTCGGTGAATGAGGTGTGCTTGGCGATCTTCGCCAGTTCCGCCCGGCCCGCCTCGGTGGCGTGCTCCATGGCGGCCTCGCAGGTCTCGGTGACGCGCTGGGCCCATTTTTCCTGGCTGTAGCCCGGGCCCCCGGCCCCGGCCAGGTGCAGCCCGGTGGCGCGACCCGATCCGATCAGCCGGGCCAGGCCCGGAAGCAGCAGCCTTCCGGTCAGGTCCCCGGAGGCTCCGAGGATCAACAATGTGCGTACGTGGGTGCCGCCGGGATGGCCAGTTTCAATGCTCACTCCTCTACATTGCCACGTGTTGCCCAAAACGCTCAGTCTTTCTTGGTAATCTTGGATGTTGAGTCCAGCGGGTTAGACCGCGCCTGAATCCCACAACGAAAGAAGTGCACGGCACGTGTTCAATTCACTCTCCGACCGCCTGACATCCACCTTCAAGAACCTGCGCGGCAAGGGCAGGCTGTCCGAGGCCGATATCGACGGCACCGTACGCGAGATCCGCCGTGCCCTGCTGGACGCCGACGTCGCCGTTCCGGTGGTCCGTGCCTTCGTGGCGCAGGTCAAGGAACGCGCCCTGGGCGAAGAGGTCTCCGCCTCGCTGAACCCGGGCCAGCAGATCGTCAAGATCGTCAACGAGGAACTCGTGGGTATCCTCGGCGGGGAGACCCGCCGGCTGAACCTGGCCAAGAACCCGCCGACCGTGATCATGCTCGCGGGCCTGCAGGGCGCCGGCAAGACCACGCTGGCCGGCAAGCTGGCCAAGCACCTCAAGGCCCAGGGCCACACCCCGCTGCTGGTCGCCTGCGACCTCCAGCGCCCCAACGCCGTCAAGCAGCTCCAGGTCAACGGCGAACGTGCCGGGGTGCCGGTGTACGCACCGCACCCGGGCGTCTCCTCCGAGTTCGAGTCCGCCACCGGCGACCCGGTCGCGGTGGCCCGCGACGGCGTCGCCGAGGCCCGCACGAAGCTCCACGACGTGGTCATCGTCGACACCGCCGGACGCCTGGGCATCGACGCCGAGATGATGGCCCAGGCAGCCGACATCCGCGCCGCCGTCAACCCGGACGAGGTCCTGTTCGTCATCGACGCGATGATCGGCCAGGACGCGGTCAACACCGCCCAGGCGTTCAACGACGGCGTGGGCGTCACCGGCGTGGTGCTCACCAAGCTCGACGGCGACGCCCGCGGCGGCGCGGCCCTCTCGGTCGCCTCGGTGACCGGCAAGCCGGTCATGTACGCCTCCACCGGCGAGAACCTGGACGACTTCGAGATCTTCCACCCGGACCGCATGGCCTCGCGGATCCTGGACATGGGCGACATCCTCACCCTGATCGAGCAGGCCGAGCAGAACTGGGACAAGGGCGAAGCCGAGCGGATGGCGAAGAAGTTCGCCGACCGCGAGGACTTCACCCTCGATGACTTCCTGGCGCAGATGGCCCAGATCCGCAAGATGGGATCGATGAAGAAGATCCTGGGCATGATGCCCGGGTCGCAGATCTCCCGCCAGCAGCTCGAGCAGTTCGACGAGTCGCAGATGGACCGCATCGAGGCCATCGTCCGCTCGATGACCCCGCACGAGCGCGTGGCCCCGAAGATCATCAACGGCTCGCGCCGCGCCCGCATCGCCAAGGGCTCGGGCGTGCACGTCTCCGAGGTCAACTCGATGCTTGAGCGCTTCGGCGAGGCGCAGAAGATGATGAAGAAGCTGGCCTCCGGCGGAGCGATCCCGGGCATGCCCGGCGGGCGCGGCGGCGCCAAGAAGGGTGCCAAGGGCGGAAAGAAGAAGCCGGCGAAGTTCGGCAACCCGGCCAAGGCCGCCCAGCTTGCCGCGGCCGAGGCCAACAAGGCCAAGGCCAAGGCGCCGGCCGGTGCCGCGTTCGGCGCCGGGCCCAAGGACTTCGACCCGTCGGAACTGAACCTGCCCAAGGGGTTTGAGAAGTTCCTTGGCAAGTAGCCCCCACCCCGGGCCGGGAGGCGGGAGCCCGCCGTGGCTGATCGCCTCCATGGCCCTGATCTTCGACGAGCCCACCGGGAGTGATGCACACCGGCGGATCTCCGAGACGCTGCGCGCCAGGCAGTGCATTGCGCTGCTGGCCGAGCCGGTCTCCTGGGGTGAGCTCTGCGTGATCGAGATGGTCCTGGCGGTGAACCCCGAGGGGTTCATCGTCATGGCCGATGCGGAGGGCAACACCAGCTTCGGGCAGCAGATCGAGGGATTTGCCATCGCCCTGAAACGGGGGACCGGGGCCCGCTGGGCCGACTTCGACGGGGTGGATGCCGAAAGCGGCGAGCCCATCGACGACGCGGCGCTCGAGTATCCCACCGGCGGGCGCTCGGTGCTGCTGGGCACCTTCAAGGGCTCGGAGGTCGCGCTCTTTGCCGGGGCAACCAAGACCGCCTGGCACCACTTCTCCACCGCCCACGGCGACGTGGCGGTGCACGAGGGCTACATGCCCGAGATCATGCTCTCCCGCGCCACCTTCCCGGCCATCATGCTTTCCCGCCTGGGCCCGCGCTTTTCCATGGTTTTCTGGTTCGAGGGACAAAATCGCAAGCTCCACGGCTACCCGGGCTTCGGCCACGGCTGGTCGGTTGCCGCCGCACCGGTGCTGGACACCGCGCCGGGAACCGATGCCGCCGAGGTCGCCGACTTCCTGTCCCGCGAATGGCTGGCCCCGGACCTGGAGTCCATCGCCGAGCTGACCGAATACGGCATCGGCGAGGACGTGATCGCCCAACTCAACGAGGCCTTGGGCGGTAGCGGGTCGCTGGACAAGCTGCGCACCGTGCTGAAAATCTTTGGCCGCGATGAATCCCTGGCCGACTACGTCGAGGAAGACACCCTGCCCGAAACCGCCGTGCTGGTGGAGCCCAAGTCCCTGGGCGGCACGATTGCCAGCGGCATGGGCGCCGACGCGCGCGAGGCCACCGGCATCCGCAAGTTCTTCAACGTGCTCTCGTGGCGCCCCCGCACCCAGGTGATCTGGGGCGTCGTCGAGGCACTGGTTGCCCTGGCGCTGGTGATGCTCACCGACTGGCAGCAGCCGTGGCTGCCGTTCTGGGCGGTGGCGCTCATTGCCGCGTTCTGGGGCATCGATGCGTTGACGAACCTGGTCATCGGCGGCTGGCGGCTGGCCAAGGCACGCCGCTCCGCACGCTAGCTTCGCCATCCCTGCGGGGACGGCGGGATTCTTCCCCCGCATCGGGCCCCCGGGCCCGCCACCCGACCCGTCCGACGCTGCCGCCAAATGCCTCTCGGGCGGCCGCAAGTGCATCTTGCCAGGTCTTAGACGGCTCTTGGTCGGCGGCTTTTCAACGATGTCCCGTGCCCGGGCGCCGGAGGTTTTCGTGGATCGCCTTGCCGTGCCGCTGCCCGGCCAACCGGGGGGTGGCGCCCGGCCCGGTGGCGGAAAGCGAAACGGAGGACCGGACGGGCGACGGCGAGCCGCTGCCTCCCGTTCCCGCGTTGGATCGCCCGGCTACCGTCCTCCGGGACGCGTGGCAACGGCGCGTGGCGATCATCCCGTTTTGTTTTGCCTTCCGTTCCGTTATCGTCCGGCACCCCGGATACCGTTGCCTGGTTCCTGCCCGGTGGCAACAACACCTGCTGTCCGCGCCCGGCCCGGGGCTCGCGGCGGAAGAAATCGCCGCCGCAGAGCACATCCGGTTCACCGGCAGCCCGGCGCGGAAGCCGTCTGCGGCGCTGCAACCCGTCTGAGGCCGGCAAGCCGGCGGCGGCAGCGGCCACTACGGCGCCCGTTGCGGTTTTTTTGCGCGGGCGGATGTCAAAAAGGTTGTGCCCGCACGCTTCTCTTGGTTTGCTACTTAAACAACACCGATTCCCAAGAAGACCGGGAACCGGAGGGACATTTTGGATCGGTCAACCCGCGCCCGACCCGGGATGGCGGGCGCGGCACGCCTCATCCGCCAAACCATTCGATATCGACACAAGTTCATTGATCCGCGCCGGCACACCGGACGCGGCCCGACACACAGGACAATCCCGCCAAGCATGCCGCGGGTCCCGAATTCCGACGAATACAGCCCAGATATGGGCATGGATCAACTGGAGGCAAACAATGAGTGAGAACGATTTCAACGCGGAATACCCGACCGGGGAAAACGTCGGCCGGGACGGGCGCGTACCGCCGCCGAAGCTTTCACCGGGTGTGCCACCCATTGCCGGTACACCCATGTCCTCCGACCCGATCGAGCCGCTGGACCCCATCGAGCCGCTTGAACCGATCGACCCACCGATCCTGGGTGGGCCCGGAGCCGTCGGTGGCGATCCCTCGCTGACCGGGCACGGAGCCTTCGCTTCAGACACCGATGCGGTTTCCGGCTCGGGCAAGGGACAGCAAGCCAAGGATGAGGCACTCGGGTTGGCCCAGGACGGCAAGGAATCGGCACGCCAGGTGGGCAACACCGCCAAGCGCGAGGCCGAGGCCGTCGTGGAGGATGTCAAGGCGCAGACCTCGAACCTCCTCGATGAGCTTGGCTCCGACGTCCGGGCACAGGCAGCAACGCAGCAGGAGAAAATCTCCCGGAACCTGCGCGAGATCAGCGAGGAGCTGCGGGGGATGCTGGCGAACTCCGATGCTTCGGGCACCGCATCCTCTCTGGTGGACCAGGCAGCACGGCACAGCGGCAACGCCGCCGAATGGCTGGGCAACCGCGAACCGGGCGATTTGCTCGACGAGGTCAAGGACTTTGCCCGACGGCGTCCCGGGGCCTTCCTGGGAATCGCGCTGGGGGCGGGACTGCTTGTTGGCCGTATCACGCGCAACGCGGGAAGCGGACCGGATGCGGCCACGAAGAACGTCAAGACCACACCCGACCTCCCGGAAGGGGGCGTGCCGCGCACGGCAAGCCAGCTTCCCCCGACCGTGAACCAGACCATTGGCTCCGGCGGGGCCGGAGGCACCGGCACCGATCCGGGAGTTGACTACTACCCGTCGGCGTTGCGGGACAACGAACAGGGATACACCGGGCCATGAGCGAATATCCATCGACAACGGGTGCACACAGCGCCGGAAACCCGCCGACAGCCGAGCAGGCCGACGCCACGTCGGGCTCCTCGCTTGGAGAGCTGTTTAGCGACCTGAGCCAGAACGTCTCGGAACTGGTTCGCCAAGAGGCCGAACTGGCCAAGGCCGAGATCCGGGAAACCGCACGCTCAGCAGGGAAAGGGGCAGGGCTCTACGGGGGTGCCGGCATCGCCGGGCACTTCTTCTTGCTGTTCCTGTCGCTGGCCGCCGTGTTCGGGCTCGCCAACTGGGTCGGCTACGGCTGGGGCGCGGTGATCGTGGCGGTGGTGTGGGCGATCATCGCCGCCGTCATGGCCGTTGTGGCCAAGAAGCAGTTCAAGTCGGCCAAGGGCATGCCGCAGACCGCGGAAACCATCAAGGAAATTCCGCCAACATTCAATCCTAGGGAGGAAACCCCATGAGCAGGGAACCGCAAGAGATTCGCGAGGACATTGAACGAACCCGTGGAAACCTCAGCTACGACGTAGATGCCATTGCCGACAAGGTCAGCCCCTCAAGCATTGCCCACCGGCAGAGCGAGAAGATCAAGGGCACGGTCCGCAGGGCCAAGGACGCGGTCATGGGAGGCATGGAATCAGTCGGGGAAGACGCCAGCGACAAGATGCATGACGCCCCCCGGACCGTCGCCTCGCAGACCCGCGGAAACCCGCTGGCGGCGGGCCTGATTGCCTTCGGCGCCGGCCTGCTCGCCTCCTCATTGATCCCGGGGAGCGACAAGGAACGCGAAATGGTCGACACGCTCAAGGACAAGGCCGAACCGCTCACCCATGAAGTGGCCGACGCGGCGAAGTCCATTGCGCAAGACATGAAGGAACCGGCGGCCGATGCGGTAGAGGCCATCAAGTCCTCGGCCCAGGATTCCGTCCAGACGGTGAAGTCCGAGGCAAGCGACGAGGCCAGCCACCTGCAGGACCAGGCCGGCGATGCCGCGTCGAACATGAAGGACGATTCCGGCGGTCCGACCGGGCCCGGTGTCCTACCGGGCGATCCGGCGCACCCCGCCGACGGCCTGTAGAAGCGGCAGGGACGGTGCGAGGGGCCAGGATATTTCCTGGCCCCTCCGTACTTTGCGCCCGGGCCCGGGCCCCCGCGCGGGCGTCCCCCCGGAAAACACCTTCACCATGCCCGCGACGGTGAAACCAAGGGCCGTGACGCCCTTGGAATCCTTGGATGTGCCGTTCACCAGGTGGCTTCCCGTTGCGCCGGCTGCCGCTTCGGCAGCGGCGGGACACGGGATTGAAGGCGAAGCCACCACGTATTGCCGTGCCCGTTGCGGCCGCGATGCGGCCCCACCCACCCACCCACCACGCCACCGGAGGAAACCATGAAGGCATTGACTTGGCAGGGAAAACGCAAAATTGAATTTACCGAGGTACCCGATCCGCGCATCGAGGATCCGGGGGACATCATCATCAAGGTGAGTTCCACTGCGATTTGCGGATCCGACCTGCACCTCTACGAAATGATGGGCCCGTTCATGCATGCCGGCGACATCGTCGGGCACGAACCCATGGGCATCGTGGAGGAAACCGGCTCCGGGGTCGTGCGGGTCAAGGTCGGGGACCGGGTGGTCATCCCCTTCAATATCTCCTGCGGCCACTGCTGGATGTGTGAGCGCGGACTGCAGTCCCAGTGTGAAACCACCCAGGTGCGCTCCCAGCACAAGGGCGCGGCATTCTTCGGCTACTCGGAACTCTATGGCCAGGTTCCCGGGGGACAGGCCGAGTACCTCAGGGTCCCGCACGGCGATTACGGGGCCATCGTGGTCGGCAGCGAATTGCCCGACCACCGCTACCTCTTCCTTTCCGACATCCTGCCCACCGCGTGGCAGGGCGTGGCCTACGCCGATGTGCCGGAAGGCGGAACGCTGGCGGTATTCGGACTCGGGCCCGTTGGCCAGCTGGCGGCGCGCATCGGTGCACACCTGGGCCACCGGGTGATCGGGGTGGATCCGCTGCCCGAACGGCGCGCCATGGCCGGACGCCACGGCATTGAAACCATGGACTTCGACAAGCACATCGCGGACAGATTGCGCGAGAGAACACGCCGCGGTCCCGACGCCGTGCTGGACGCGGTGGGGATGGAGGCCCACGGTTCGCCCGGGGCGCAGCTGTTGCAGCAGGCCACCGGCCTGCTGCCGGACAAGGTAGCGCAACTGGCGATGAAAAATGTCTCGGTGGACCGCACCGCGGTGCTGCACACGGCGGTGCGCACGGTGCGCCGCGGCGGCACGATTTCACTCAGCGGGGTGTATGCGGGGGCGGCGACACCCATGCCGATGCTCGAGATGTTCGACAAGCAGATCCAGCTACGCCAGGGCCAATGCAATGTGCGCCACTGGACCGATCAACTGATGCCGCTGGCAGAGGACCCGGCCGACCCCTTGGGCCTGGACGACCTGGTGACCCATACCGTGCCGCTGTCCCGGGGTCCCGAGCTCTACGAGACATTCCAAAAAAAGCAGGACGGATGCATCAAGGTGGTCCTGCAGCCATAGGACGAACCACTGCGGGCGGAGGCAGGGGAAGGAAGCAGGCCGCCTTGGCTGGCCTCGTCAACGACTCCCGGGGCCGCGAGCGTGGATGGGTGGACTCCTCAGGCCGCGAGGACCGGCCGTTCCCCGGCCAGCTCGCGGTCGTCGCGGAGCAGCGAAGGCTGGCTGGCCTCATTCACTTTTGTCTCGGGGATCCCGTGATCCAGCGCGGTCCGGACGATGGCTTCCAACGCCTCGATCCGCTTCTGGAGCAGGACGCGCGCGGAGGCCACGTCCGCGGCTGCAGCTTGGATCAAATCCAGTTCGTGCACGTCAAAGGCTTTTCGTTGTCGTTGACATGTTCTAACAATGAATTCTAATGGACCCTCATTTTGCATTCAAGGAAAAGGGGTATCCATTTAGATGCCCAAACTGTACTCACCGGTCTACTTTGGTGTCGGTGGCTCGCCACGGGCGATCTACCGGCCCAAGGTCCAA
>NZ_JAUSSH010000023.1 GCF_030812255.1 Paeniglutamicibacter psychrophenolicus
CCCGCCCCCCACCCCCCCCCGCCCGCCCCGCCGCAGCCCCCCCCGCCCCCCCCCCCGCCCCGCCGCCCCCGCGGCCCCCCCCCCGGCGCCCCCCCCCCCCCCGGGGCGGGGGAGCCTGGGCGGCGCAGCGGTTTGCGGGTCAGCCGTCGGCTGCCCCGGCCTCGAGCAGGGCCTTGGGCTTGCGCAGGTCCTGGCCCATGGCCCGGCGCATCATCGGCGCCATCAGGAATCCGGCAACCTTCGAAAACCCGGCGGGTTCGCCGGTGTTGGCCAGGACCATGCGCGTTGCCGCGCCCACGTCTTCCCACGTATGGGTGGTCTGCATGGGGAAGGGGCCCTGGGCGGTGCGCATGACCAACCTGCGCCCGGGCACCGCGTCGATGAACTCGTAGGGGTACTTCAGCTCCCGCCCCGGGAAGCGGGCGCCGAAGTCCACGGGCGTGCCGACGCCCAGGGGCGGTCCGCCTCGGTGGTCGGCCGAGCCGATGTTCGCGTGCCACGACGGGGCGTTGGAAGGATCGCCCGCATACCCGGCCACTACTGCACGCGGTCGCTGGATCACGATCCCGCACCTGACGTCGACCATCATGCCTCCTTGGGTCGCGGACCCGCCTCAGCGGGCCGCGACGCTCCGGCCGGTGAAGGCCACCAGGCGTTCGAGGCTGGCGGCGGATTCCTCGACCAAGGTCTCGTCGGCAAAGCTGTTGCCGCGCATCTTGGGGCTGATGGTGTTCCGGGCGAGCCCCAGCACGTATTCGGACAGCCCCGGGTGGACCTGAAGCGTCTGGCCGGTGGCCGTGGCCAGGTCCCAGGCATGCACCAGGAACTCGAGGTTCAGGATGTTCGCGACGATCGCGGCCGGAAGCCGGGCGAAGCCCATGTCGATGGTGCCCTCCAGCCCGCGCCTGGTGAGGGCCTCGAGCGTCGCCTGCGCCGCGTCGGCCACGCGGGCCTCGGCCGGGGCGGAGGGGTCGTCGAGCAGCTGCAGGCCCAGCGCCTTGCCGATGCCGTGCACCGAACCGACCAGGTGGTCCAGCAGCTGCGTGACGCTGAAGTTTTCGCAGGGCGTCGGCAGCCCGTGGTCGGCTGGCTTGAGCTGGTGCAGCACCCGCTGGACGACGGCCAGGGTTGCCTCGGCGCTGGCCAGCTCGTTGAGCGGATCCGGGACCGCGGCCCAGTCGTCGGCCCCGGCGTCTCCGTCGGTGGCCAGGCGGACCAGGCGTTCGAGGAAGTGGTTCCAGCCCTCGGTGTGCCCGGCAACTTCCCCGGCGGCCAGTCCCTCGTGCACCAGGGTGAGCCTGGTGCCGCCGTCGGCAGGCTCCAGGGTGATGGTGACGGTCGAGGCCGCGGAATCGCTGCCTTCCCAGCCCCAGTCGAAGACCAGGCGCTTGCCGGGGTCGACCTCCTTGATGGTTCCGGCCGCGGAGTGGCCCGGCGTGACGGTCCAGCGGTATTCGCCGCCGGCGCGCAGGTCCATGCGCGCCGCGACGGCTTGCCAGCGGCGGAGCCGGTCGGGGCGGGTCACCAGCTCGAAGGCGGCCTCGGGATCGATCGGGAGGAACACCGATTTTTCAATGGACATGGGGAGTCTCCTTGGGGTGTGTTCATGATTGCGGTCCCGTGGCCTCGTCGACCAGCAGCTTGAGCTCCGAGGTCCAGAAGGACTCCAGCGATCGGCGCAGCGTGGCCATCCCGGCCGGGTCGAGACGGTAGAACCGGTTGCGGCCGTCCTTGCGGGCGGCGACCAGGCCGACTTCTGCCAGCAGCAACAGGTGTTGGGAGATGGCCGAGCGGGTCACGGGGAAGCGTTCGGCCAGTTCACCAACGGTGTGTTCCCCGTTGGCCAGGATGTTCAGCAGGGCGCGCCGGGTGGGTTCGGCAGCGGTTTCCAGGACGTCGGGCACACAATATACGTTAGTGCTCACTAACGCATCGCGCAAGGGGTCCGGGCGGCGAGTTCGACATGCCGGGAACCTTTCGCGTCACAGGGCTTGTGAACGGGCGGGCCGGGCCGTATTCTTAGTTCTGGTCAGGATGACACTAACTAGGAGGGTGGGTCGGTTGCCGTTTTCGAATGTGGCCGAGCGCCGCGAACAACCGCCGGCACTGGCCGTGTCCACGGTGATCTTCTCGCTGCGCGACGACGAACGCACCGGGCGCAAGAGCCTGTGGCTGCCACTGGTGCGCCGCACCCGCGAACCCTTCCGCGGCCAGTGGGCGCTGCCCGGCGGCCCGCTGGGCCCCCGCGACTCCCTTCTCGACGCCGCGGCGAACAACCTGCGCGACACCACCGGGCTCATCCCGCGCTACCTCGAACAGCTCTACGCCTTCGGGGACCTGGACCGCTCGCCCACCCGCCGGGTGGTCTCCATCGTCTACTGGGCGCTGGTCCGTGAGGACGACCCCCACGACACCGCCACCTCGGTGCTGCTCGACGACCCCAACGTCGCCTGGTTCCGCGCGGACGACCCCGAGGCGCTGGGCAGCCTGGCCTTCGACCACCGGCAAATCATCGAATACGCACTCTGGCGGCTGCGCAACAAGGTCGAATACGGCTCCATCGCCCACCGGTTGCTCGGCGAGCGCTTCACCCTCGCCCAGGTCCGCGAGGTCTACGAGGCGGTGCTGGATCGGGCACTGGACCCGGCGAACTTCCGCCGGACCCTGCGCAGCACCCCCGACATCGAGGAAACCGACGAGTTCCTCTCCGGCGGCAAGCACCGCCCCCCGCGCCTCTATCGCTACACCGGCTCAACCACCCACCCCCTTGAGAGCGAGAACATCTCATGAGCAGCATCAACGCCACCCTCCAGACCCTGAAGCTCGTTTCCCCCGAGGCCAGCTGCAACACCGACCTGACCAAGGGCCCCTGGCTCTTCGACACCGGGGAGGCCGACTACGGGCCGGGCTCCTCGCAGGACGACGTGGCCCCGGCCGACACCCCGCGGCAGGGCGAGATCCCGGCCGAGTACCGCGAGGCCTCGGATGCGGAACTGACCGCCCGGATCCTGGCCGCCAAGGAAACCCTGGGAGATGAGCTGGTGGTCCTGGGCCACCACTACCAGCGCGACGAGGTCGTGGCCTTCGCCGACTTCGTGGGGGACTCCTTCCAGCTGGCGAACGCGGCGCTAACCCGCGAGCAGGCCAAGTACATCGTCTTCTGCGGCGTGCACTTCATGGCCGAGACCGCCGACATCCTCTCCACCAAGGAGCAGGCGGTGATCCTGCCGAACCTGGCCGCGGGCTGCTCGATGGCCGACATGGCCGACGAGTCCTCCGTGGAGGAGTGCTGGGAACAGCTCATGGACCTCTACGCGGACGAGGATTCCCCCGACGGGCGCGCCTCGGTCATCCCGGTGACCTACATGAATTCCTCCGCCGCGCTGAAGGCCTTCGTCGGCAAGCACGGCGGGATCGTGTGCACCTCCTCCAACGCCGCCACGGTGCTTGAATGGGCGTTCGAGCGCGGCCGCCGCGTGCTCTTCTTCCCCGACCAGCACCTGGGCCGCAACACCGCCAAGGCCATGGGCATACCGCTGGAGGCGATGCCGATGTGGAACCCGCGCAAGCCGCTGGGCGGCAGCGATGCCCAGACCCTGCACGATGCCAAGGTCATCCTGTGGCACGGCTTCTGCTCGGTGCACAAGCGCTTCACCGTCGCGCAGATCGAGCGCGCCCGTGCCGAGCACCCCGGCGTGCAGATCCTGGCACACCCCGAGTGCCCGATGCCGGTGGTCGACGCCGCCGACGCCGCCGGGTCCACCGACTACATCCAAAAGGCCGTCGCCGCGGCCCCGGCCGGTTCGGTCTTCGGCATCGCCACCGAGATCAACATGGTCAACCGGCTGGCCGCGCAGCACCCCGAGCACACCATCTTCTGCCTGGACCCGGTGATCTGCCCGTGCTCCACGATGTACCGCATCCACCCCGGCTACCTCGCCTGGGTGCTCGAGTCCCTGGTGGACGGGGTCGTGCTGAACCGGATCACCGTGCCCGCGGACGTGGCGGCCGACGCCAAGGTCGCCCTGGAACGGATGCTGGCGGCACGGCCGTGAACGGCACCGACCTGGTGGTCGTCGGCTCCGGGGTCGCCGGGCTCTACGCCGCGCTGACCGCCGCGGTCCGCGGGCTGGATGCCACCCTGCTGACCAAGGACGCGTTGGCGGACTCCAACTCCTGGTACGCCCAGGGCGGACTGAGCGCCGTGGGCCCGGCCGGGGCCGCGGCGGGGGACTCGATCGCCAGCCACATCGCCGACACGCTCACCGCCGGGGCGCACTTGAACGACGCGGACGCCGTGGCGATCATGTGCTCCACCGCGTGGGGCCATGTCACCCGGCTCATCGAGGCCGGTGCGCGGTTCGACACCGACGACTCCGGCTCCTTCGCCCTGGGCCTGGAGGCCGCGCACGCGCACCCGCGGATCCTGCACGCCGGCGGGGACGCCACCGGCAAGGGCCTGGCCGGCGCGCTGATCAATGCCTGCCGCACCCAGCAGGCCGCCGGCCGGCTTCGGATCCGCGAACACGCCTTCGTCACCGAGCTGCTCACCGAGGCCAACCCGTCGGCCCGCGCCCAGCGGGACCCGGCAGCCGTGGTCACCGGGGTGCGCGTGCGCGGGACCGACGGGCAACACGAGGACCTCTTCGCCAAGGCGGTGCTGCTGGCCACCGGCGGGGCAGGGCAGCTCTTTGCCGCGACCACCAACCCGTTGGGTGCCACCGGCGACGGGGCCGCCCTGGCCTACCGGGCCGGCGCGGCGCTGGCCGATGCCGAATTCATCCAGTTCCACCCGACCCTGGTGTCCCCGGGCGGCTTCATGGTCTCCGAGGCCGTGCGCGGGGAGGGAGCGGTGCTCATCGACGGCCACGGCGAGCGCTTCATGGTCAAGGTGCACCCGGATGCCGAACTGGCGCCCCGCGACGTGGTGGCCCGCGCCATCCACGCAGTGCGCGCCAACGGCGGCACGGTGCACCTGGATGCCCGCGGCGTGGAGGCCACCCACGGGCCCGGGTTCCTGGCCCGGCGCTTCCCCTCCATCACCGCCGAACTGTCCAAGCTCGGCTGGGACCTGGCCGCCGAACCGGTGCCGGTCACCCCGGCCGCCCACTACTGGATGGGCGGGATCCTCACCAACGACACCGGCGCCACCACGCTGCCCGGGCTCTACGCCGCCGGGGAGGCCGCCTGCACCGGGGTGCACGGCGCCAACCGGCTGGCCTCCAACTCGCTGCTCGAGGGCCTGGTCTTCGCCTGGCGCACCGTGGCGAACCTGCCGGCCAACCCGCCGGGCGCCACCGCGGCAGGCAGCGCGCCCATGAACGTGATCGTGACCCACCCCGCCGCCGCCGGGGATGCCGACGACGCGGACTTGCGCGCGCGAGGCGAAGCGCCCGAGGAAATGGAGCTGTCCGCGCTGCAGGCCCTGGCCCAGGCACACCTGGGCGTCGAACGCACCGCGCAGGGCCTGCGCACCGCGCTGGCACAACTGGCACGCTGGCGTGTCACAACCGGAGACCGCGCCTCCCACGAGCGGGCCAACCTGCTTGAGGTGGCCAAGCTCATCGCCACCGCCGCCCTGAACCGGGAAAACTCCCTCGGCGCGCACTACCGCTCCGACGCCCCCGAGGCGCCGCGGCCGCTCAACGGGCACCTGCCCCGCTACGCCCAGGTGCCGGCCACCACAAACCTGAACCTAAGGATCTCCTCCCTTGTCTGACACCACCACCACGGCCATCGCCACCACCGCCGCCCCGGCCCGCCCCGCCACGCTGCTCCCGGTCCCCGCCCGCGCCATCGAGAAGATCGTGCTCGCCGCCCTGGAGGAGGACAACCCGCGCGGGGATCTGACCGGCAACGTGCTGATCCCCGTCGATGCCACGGCCACCGCCGCGGTCATCGCCCGCGAACCGGGCATCTGCGCCGGGCTGGACACCTTCATCGCGGCCATGAAGCTCACCGACCCCGCCCTGGAACTGCACCCGGCGCTCGCCGACGGGCAGCGCTTCAACACCGGGGACACGCTGGTCACCGTGTCCGGCCCGGCCCGCGGGCTGCTGGCCGGGGAACGCGTGGGGCTGAACCTGCTCCAGCGCCTGAGCGGCATCGCCACCGCCACCGCCGCCTTCGTGGAGGCGGCCGCGGGCACCAACGCGCGCATCGTGGACACCCGCAAGACCACCCCGGGGCTGCGCGTGCTTGAACGCTACGCGGTGCGCTGCGGCGGCGGGCACAACCACCGCGACAACCTCTCCGAGGCCGTCATGGCCAAGGACAACCACCTGGCGCTGCTGGGCACCGGCTCCGAGCTCACCGCCGCGCTGCGCACCGCCCGGGCCAACCTCGGGCACACCGTGCACTTCGAGGTGGAAATCGACTCGCTGGACCAGCTCGACGCGGTGCTCGCCGCCGGGGTCGACACCATCATGCTCGACAACTTCTCCGTCGCGGACCTGGCCGCCGGGGTGCGCCGCATCGCCGGAGCCGCACTCGTCGAGGCCTCGGGCAACGTGAAGCTGGAGACCGTGGCGGCCATCGCGGCCACCGGGGTCGACGTGATCTCCTCCGGCGCGCTCACCCACTCGGTGCGCGCCCTGGACCTCGGCCTGGACATCGCCATCGATCGCGGCCGCGGGGCGAACACCCCGTGATCTACCTCGACGCGGCGGCCACCACCCCCGTGCGCCAGGACGTCCTGGACGTCATCATCCCGCTGCTGACCAGCGACTACGGCAACCCCTCCAGCACCCACTCGATGGGCCAGAGCGCCGCCCGCGCCCTGGACTACGCCCGGGGAACCGCGGCCAAGGTGCTCGGGGTGCGCACCGGGGACGTGGTCTTCACCTCCGGCGGCACCGAGTCCAACAACCTGGCCATCAAGGGCCTGGCGCTGGGCAACCCGCGCGGGCGCCACCTCATCCACTCGGCCATCGAGCACCCCGCGGTCGCCGAGGCCTGCGCCTACCTGGTGCGGCACCACGGGTTCGAGCTCGACGTGGCCCCGGTCGATGGCCTCGGGATCCTGGACCTGGACGCGTTCACCAAGCTGCTGCGCCCGGACACCACCCTGGTCTCGGTGATGGCGGTGAACAACGAGGTCGGCACCATTCAGCCCGTCGCGCAGGCGGCAGCGGCCGCCCGCGCGGTGGGCGCCCTGGTGCATTGCGACGGGGTGCAGGCCGCCGGCTGGCTTGACCTGGCCGAGATCGCCGCGCATGTCGATGCGCTGGGCATCTCCGGGCACAAGATCGGCGGGCTCAAGGGCGCCGGGCTGCTGATGGTCCGCGGCAAGCTGGCCCTGGAGCCGCTGATCCACGGCGGCGGGCAGGAACGCGAACGCCGCTCCGGGACCGAAAACGTGGCCGGGGCCGTGGCCACCGCCACCGCCCTGTCCCTGGCCGCCGCGGCCAACTCCACCGGCACCGCGCAGGGCCACGGCAGGCACCTCATCGACACCGTGCTGGACGGGCTGAACACCGACGGGCGGATCCGCGCCCGGCTCACCGGGGATCCCCAACGGCGCGTGCCGGGCATCGTCTCCTTCGTGTTCCCCGAAACCGGGGGCGAGACGGTGCTGCTGGAACTCGAGCGCCGCGGGGTGGTGTGCTCCTCCGGGTCGGCCTGCGCCGCCGGGTCCACCGATCCCTCGCACGTTTTGCTGGCCATGGGGTACGACGAGGACACCGCGCACACCGCGGTGCGGCTGAGCTTCACCCGCACCGTGAAGGAAGCGGAAATCGCCACCGCCGCCCGCGCCGTGGTGGCGGCGGTCAAGGCCATAGCCGGCCGGTAGCTCCCGGACCCGGCGGACCGCGGGTTCGCGAACCCGGCCGGATCCCTTGGGCCGGGGACTCCCTTCGTGATTTCATGGCCCCATGCCGATTGTGCTGGTTGAAGGCGAGTCCGACGCCGTCGCCGTGCGGACCCTGGCCGGGAGGCTCGGCCTGCCCACCCCGCGCGTGCTGCCCGTCGGCGGGTCCAAGGGCGCCCGCCGCGCGGCAGGTCAGCTGGACGGGCAGCGGCTGCTTGGCCTGGTGGACGCGGCGCAGCGGCGCGACTTCGAGCGGGTGCTTGTCGCGGTGTTCGTCTGCGACCCGGACCTGGAAGCCGAATTCGTCCGCGCCCTGGGCATCGAGGGGGTCGAAGCGGTGATCGCCGGGCAGGGCGAGCTCGAGTCCTTCCGCCGCCTGCAGGCCCAGCCCAACCTGTCCGGAAAGCCTGTCGAACACCAGCTGGCCCGGTTCTTCGGCGGCCGCAGCGGCAACAAGGTGCGCTACGCCCAACTGCTCGCCGAGGCCGTGCCCCTGGACGCGATACCCGCCCCGCTGGCCGGGCTGCTTGCCGCGCTCGACGCCGGGGATCCGGCTGCCGGAGCCTGAGGGGCGGCAACTTCCCTCCCGCCCGGCTTGCGGGGGACGATGGACCTCGCCCCGACGCCCTTCACAACCTTGGGCTTGTGCGGTAGACATCGAAGCATGCAGGAAGACGCGAGCGCGGCGGCCCCGATGACACCGGCGGCAATCACGGCCAGGGCACAGGTCCTGGCGCGCGAACACCGGTTGATGCGCGCGGAACTGGTTGGCGTCCGGCGTGAGGCGGGACTGTCGCAGGGCGAGGTTGCCGAGCGCATGGGGGTTACGCAGCAGGCGGTCTCAAAGTTCGAGGCCTGCGATGCCGACCCCAGGCTATCGACCCTCCGGCGCTACGCCAATGCGGTGGGAGCGCTTCTCGGGCACCGGGTTGAGCGGGACCACGGGCAATCCGAAGCGCTGGCCGGTGATCCTTTCGCGCGCGTGCGCGCGCGAGGCAACTCCGGTTCCGCCGATCAGCCGTAACCGATCCGAAAAGACGCCTGCGGGCGCACGGCTGTGGACCGGTCGACCGCCCGGCGCCGCGGCATAGACTGTCAAACATGTCGCCCACCCCACATCCGGCTGTAATCCCCGGCCAAGCCGCGCAGCAGGTGGCGGCCAAGCTGGCACAGCTGATCGCCTGCCGGACGGTCTCGCGGCCCGACCGCGAAGCCGAGGAACGGGCGGAATTCACCAAGCACGCCCGGCTGCTCACCGAGCTCTTCGGGCACATCGCCGGCGCCGTCGAGCAGCACACGCTGGGGATCACCGGGCAGCTGTGGCATTGGCGCGGCACCGAAAGCAGCGAGCCGGTGGTGCTGATGGCCCACCAGGACGTGGTCCCGGTTCAAGGCGAAGCGGACTGGCAGCACCCGCCCTTTGCCGGGGTCGTTTCGCAGGGCCGCGTCCACGGACGGGGCGCCCTGGATGACAAGGGGGATCTGGCCTGCATCCTGCAGGCGGCCGACGACCTGGCCGCCACGGGCTTCGTCCCGGGGCAGGACGTGTACTTCTTCTTCGGCGACTGCGAGGAGATCTCCGGGCCCACCGCCCTGGAGGCGGTGGACTTCCTCACCGCTGCCGGGGTGCGCCCCTGGATGGTCCTGGACGAGGGTGGTGCGGTGGCGCACCAGGCGTTCCCGGGGATCGACGCCCCGGCCGGGGTGATCGGGGTGGGCGAGAAGGGCATCCTGGACCTGCTGCTGGAAGCCGAGGACTCCGGCGGGCACGCCTCGGCTCCGCCCCGCTTCGGTGCCGTGCAGCGCATCGCCCGGGCCGTGGGCAGGTTGCAGTCCAAGCCGTTCCCCGCCGCCCTGCACCCGGTCACCCAGGAGACCTTCCGCCGCCTGGCCGCCACCGCCCCCGGGATCACCGGCACCTTGCTGAAGCTGGCATCCCGCCCCGGGCGGCTGGCCGGCGAGGTGCTGGCCCGTGCCGGGGCGGAACCGGCCGCCATGGTGCGCACCACCGTCGCCGCCACCCGGCTCGAGGGCAGCGAGGGCATCAACGTGCTGGCGCGGCGGGCCGCGGTGGGGCTGAACATCCGCATCAACGTCACCGAATCGGTGGAGTCGGCGATTGCCGGGGTGCGTCGGCGCGTGCGGGATGCGAAGATCGCCTTCACGGTGCTCGGCGCCACCGAGCCCTCGCCGATTTCTCCGATGGATTCCGACGGCTTTGCCCTGCTGGAAGCGGCGCTCGGCCATTCGCACACGGAGGCCCGCCCGGTCCCGTACATCATGATGGCGGCCACCGATGCGCGCCGCTTCACCGGGATCTGCGAGCAGGTGTACCGCTTCGCGCCCCTGGGCATGGACAAGGCCCAGCGGGGTGCCATCCACGGTACCGGCGAATCGGTGGAGGTCGCCGAGCTGGGGAAGGCCGTGCAGTTCTACACCTTCCTGCTCAGGGCGCTTTAGACCCGTGCCATGGGCCGCGAAGCCGATGGGGTACGTGGCAGGACGTGGGGAGTGCGGGGTTCCCGGACCGGCATTCGAAACCATGTTCTAATGGTGTTCGAGTTGGCGGATGCCCGGTGGCTACAGGGACCGGTGCATCACGTTCAGGCCCACCAGCCCGTGGACCGGGTGGTTGAAGGCCTGCGGGATCACGGCCAGGACCTCGAAGCCCAGCGACTCCCAGAGCCGGATCGCATGCTTGTTGCTGGAAACCACGGCATTGAACTGCATGGCCGTGAACCCCTGCCCGGCCGCCGCCTCGATGACATGGGCCGCCAGGGCCCGGCCCAGCCCCCGCCCGGAGGCGTGCGAGGCGACCATGAAGCCGGCGTTGGCCACGTGGGAGCCGGCGGCGGGCTGGTTCGGGTGCAGTTCCGCGGTGCCCGCCACCGCGCCGTCGTCGTCCACCGCCACGAACACCGTCCCGCCGGCCTTGCCCGTCCACCACGCGCGGCACTGCTCCTCGGTCGCGTCCACGGACCAGCAATAGGTCTCGCCCTGGCGCACGACCTCCTCGATGACGGGCCACAGGCCCGGCCAGTCTTCCTGCGTGGCAACACGAATATCCATCCACCCAATCTATTGCACCCTTGCCCCTGTCGCCGTCCTCGCGCGCGCGGGTAGGGTGGCGCATAGGTGGGGATGCCGTCGGCGACGGGGGCACCAAGCGGGGAACCGGGAAGGGGCAATGCAGATGTCCAAGCGCAGCGACGCCCGGGTGCGCGAACTGCTCGCCTCCATGGCCTCGATCGCCAGCGACCTCTCGGTCACCGCCATCACCCACCGCGTGCTGGACGAAGCCATGAAGATCTTCGGCGCCACCTCCGGGGTGCTGGAGCTGACCAACGCCTCCCACCAGCAGGGGCACCTGGCCAAGGGCAAGGACGCCGCAAGCCTGCTCGAGGCCGCGGGCAAGGACGAGGCCAAGCGCCTGCGCCTGGTGCTGAAGACCCGCCAGCAACACTTCGCCCGCCTCACCCTGGGGCCCAAGCACGGCAAGGACCGCTACTCGCGGGCCGACCGGGAACTGGGCGAGGCGCTCGCCGGAAGCGCCGGGGTGGCCCTGGAGAACGCCCAGCTCTACCAGGACGCCGCGGACCGCGCCCGCTGGCTGGCCGCCTCCGCCCGCATCGGCACCCTGCTGGGCGGCGAATCCCGGCACCATACCCAGGGCCTGAACGACGTCGCCGAACTGGCCCGCCGCGAATCCCGGTCCAAGTACGCCCTGCTGCTGACCCCCATCACCGGCCAGGAACCCGAGAACACCGGCTACCGGATCGCCGGGATCAGCGAACACGTCCACCCGCACCTGGCCGGTCGGGTGCTGCTGCAGGTGGGGGTGCGCAACCGGCTGGTGCTGCGCAACAGCCAGCCACTGCTGCTGGCGGCACCCGAGGCCATCCTCCCGCTGGGCGAACTGGCCGACGGGGAAGCCACCCTGGTCGCCGAACTGCTGGCACGCGGCATCCACTACGGGCTGCTGGCCATGGTCAGGGAACACGGGGCGCCGGGCTACCGCCCCGTCGAGGCCCAGATGGCAGGGATCTTCGCCGCCAACATCGCCCAGGGGCTCGGCCTGGTCCAGATGCACCACCTGCGCGAGGAGGTGCTGCTCTACCTGGAACGCGAACGCATCGCCCGGGACCTGCACGACATCGTCATCCAACGCATCTTCGCCGCGGGCCTGGGCATCAGCGCGCTGCGCAGGCAACTGCCCACCCCCGCCGCCCGGGAGCGGGCCACCGGGCTGGCCGGGGAGCTGGACACCACCATCGCCGAGCTGCGCGCCACCATCTACTCGCTGCGCACCGACGCGGGGGAGACCGAGACCCCCAGCTCACGGATCCTGCGCGCCATCCGCCTGGCCTCCGAACCGCTGGAGATCACCCCGGCGCTGCGCCTGGGCGACGAAGTTGACGCGTTGACCGACGAAACCACGCTGACCCACCTGCTGGCGGTCATCACCGAGGCCCTGAGCAACGTGGTGCGCCACGCCCAGGCCCGCGCCGTCGAACTCACGGTGGAACGCACCGACGGAACCCTGGCCCTGACGCTGCGCGACGACGGGGCCGGCTTCGTCCCCGGCGGGCCCGAAAGCGGGCTGGCGAACATGCGCCAGCGCGCCGGGGAACTGGGTGGAACCCTGGACATCGACTCGACCCCAGGGGAGGGGACCACGCTGCACTGGGTCGTGCCCATGCCCGCCGAAGACCAGGCGCCCCCCGCGGGCTAGGTGCCCCCGTCGTTGGGCCCCGGCAGCGGATGGGTCACGAACACCGCCGCCTGCGTGCGCGACTCGAACCCCAGCTTCGCCAGCATCGAGGAGACGTAGTTCTTCACGGTCTTCTCCGCCAGGCGCATGCGCTCGCCGATCTGCCGGTTGCTCAGGCCCTCGCCGACCAGTTCCAGCACGCGGCGTTCCTGGACGGTCAGCTGCTTCATGCGCGGGTCCGGGTTTTCGTGGGCGATCAGCCCGGAGATGATCCGGGCCTTGAGCCCCGGGGTGAACAGCGATTCCCCGCGGGCGGCCCGGCGCAGCGCACGGATCAGGTCGTTGCCGGCGATCTGCTTGAGCACGTAGCCCACCGCCCCGGCCAGCACCGCCCCGCGCAGCGCCTGCTCGTCGTCGTAGCTGGTGAGGATCAGGCAGTTCAGCGATCCGTCGATGGAGCGCACGTCCCGGCAGACCTCGATGCCGGTGCCGTCGGGCAGCCGGGCGTCGAGCACCGAGACATCCGGGCGCAGCGCCGGGATCTGCTTGCGGGCGTCGTGCGCGGTCCCCGAGGTGCCCACGACCTCGAAGCCCTCGCCCTCCAGCAGCTCGGCCAGGCCGCGGCGCACCAGTTCGTGGTCATCGAGGATGAAGACGCGGATGGGGGTCGCAGGTTCCGGGCCGGTGGCGGGCTCGGGGCCGGTGGCCTGCCCCGGGGCGTTCCCCGTTGCCGCTGCGTGGTCCATGACGGTCCCTCCCGATCCCGTGGGTGCGTGCCGGTGCCCCTGCACGCTTCCATTCTTGGCCGCCGAACCGGCTTCGGACAAGGGGCCAAAGGCCCGTGGTGGATTCCGGCGGCGGCCCGGACCTGCCTGGGGGACACCGGCCGGAGTGCCAGGGGGCTACCCCTGCTGCGGGAATCCGAGCAGGACCCGGACGCGGGTGTACTTCGCGGCCAGGCGGACACGGAGATGCCCGGGCAGGAGCGCGGTGCGGGCCGGGTCGGTGTTGTCCTCGATGTCGGCTCGCTTGACCAGCATCCCGACGGGATTGGCGCGCACCCGTGCGCAGTAGTCCTCCAGCGTTTCGCCCCCGGCCTTGGTGACGGCGCGGACCGCCTCGATCACCGGAGCCGGGATGCCCGCTTCCAGCAGGTCCCCGGCGGTGACGTCGCAGTCCTCGAGCACGTCGTGCAGCCAGGCCGCGGCCACCGCGGTGTCGTCCCCGCCGTGGCTGGCCACGCCGGCGGCCACACGCGCGGGGTGGGTGATGTAGTCGACGCCGGACTTGTCGAGCTGTCCGGCGTGGGCGCGGCGGGCGATGTCTTGCGCAACCTGCACGAATGCGTGGCCGGTCATGGGTTCTCCTCCGGTGGACGCTGGAATGTTCTGGCTCCCAGCGTAACGCTGGCCCGTGGCGGTTGGTCCACCCGGCAGGGGGGAGGCCTGGATGGAGTCGGCGGTGCGCAAACGCGCAGCCGTCCCGGAACGGGCACGCGAATGCGGAACAATGGAAGTCGTGATGCGAAAACGACGACAGCGGAACCGCACGGGCGGGCGGGCGCCAAAACGCCAGCGCAAGAAGTTGACGCCGCGTCAGCGGTTGGGCATGTGGCTGTGGACGATCGGGCTCTTCCCGGCCCATGTCGGGTTGTTCCTGGTGATCGGCGGCGTCATCTACCTGCCCTCCGCCGCCTCCGCCCAGCGTGCCGACGTCGAGGTGCGCCAGAACGGGGCGCCGGCCATCGGCGAAATCGTCGAGATCGGGCGCGCGTCCACGCCGCACGCCCGGCCCGGCGGCGGAAGCACCACGTACTACCCGGTGACCGAGCAGGAAATCCGCGGCGTGCACACGAGAACCGAATGGAAGCACTACGACTCCACGGACAGCGGACTCCGGGTCGTGGGCCGGCAACTGCCCCTGCTGTACGACATGGGCGGATCCACGCGCATGGTCATCGACACCCCCGAGGCTTCGGCGCTCCCGGGCCGGAAGGCCAGGTCGTTCCAGCTCGCGATGCTCATCGGCGCCCCGGCGTCAGTGGCCGGGTTCGGAATGGTCTACACGGGCCGGCACATGAATCCCGATGCCCGCGAAAAGCGTGCCCGGGCCCGGGCCCTGCGAAGCAGGCAGCTGCGGCGCCGAACCCCCTGACGCTCCAGGCTAGGGCGTGCCCTCGCCCGGGTCCTGCGCGGTCGGCGGGTAGGTGATGGCGGTGCCCTCGACGCGGGCGAAGGAGGTCAGCGTGTGCGCGGTGGCCTTGGTCCTGGAGAAGATGTCCAGCACCTCGACGCCGCGCACCAGCAGCGCGTCGCCGACCAGTGAGCGGTGGCAGCGCCACGGCACCGCCTCGGCGCACATGATGGCCGTGCCCTCGCCCCGGGCCAGGTCCAGCAGGTCCTCGATCCCCGCGGAGAACTCCTCGGTCTGCATGTAGTCGGCGTAGCCGCGGAAGGAGTCGTTGCGCCAGGCGCCGTTGACGCTGTCCCGATGTGTCGGGCGCAGCCCGCCGAGGTCCTTGGCGCGGTGGTAGCCGATGTCCGCGCCGGCCAGGGCCGCGGCCAGCTCCTCGCCATTGAACTGGGGGTTGTGCCGGGACTTGGGGATGGTGCGGATGTCGATGACCCGGGCGATGCCGTGGGCCCGGAGGATCTCGATGAACTCGGCGATCCCGTGGGTGGAGTGGCCGATCGTGTGGATGCGGGTGGTGCCCATGATGTGTTCCCCCTTCTGGCGGTCGGGATCCGCAGCGCGGCAGCGGCCCCCCTGGTCTTCAGCGTAAACGATGTGGCGGCCCGGGCCCATGGCCGAAGCCCGCCGGGTGCCGGCAGGACGCCGGGGGATCACGGCCCGGGCATGGCTTCCTGCGGCCCGGGTTCCAGGGCCAGCCACTGTTCGCGGGTGATCGCGTATTCGACGTCGCCGAGCTCGTCCCCGTCGATGTGCACCGGCCAGTCGGCGGTGAAGTGGCGCACCAGGTCCATCCCGCATTTCTCCATCACCAGCCGCGAGGCGGTGTTCACCGCCATGGTGCTGGCATGGATGCGGGTCACCGAGGGAACGGAGAAGCCGTGGGCGACCAGCGCGCGGGCGCCCTCGGTGGCCAGCCCGCGGCCCCAGAATTCGTGCCTGAGCCGGTAGCCGAGCTCCGGGTCCGTGGCCGGGAACCCGGGTTCGGGGCGCAGGTGGAACCAGCCGGCGAAGGCGCCGGTGCCGCGCAGCTGGGCCACCCAGAACCCGAAGTCCGGACCCGCCCGGTGGTAGGCCAGGTAGGCGGGGATGTGCTCCGCGGTGATCTCCTCCCGCGGGGTGGGTGTGCCGTTGGAGATGTAGCGCATGACCCGCGGATCGGCATCGAGCTCCACCAGGGCCCCGGCGTCGTCGGCGGTGAATTCGCGCAACACCAGCCGCGCGGTCTGCAGCAGGATCCTCATGCACCCATTGTGCGCCGGTTATTCCTTGACGGCACCCTCCAGCATGCCCTTGATGAAGTGGCGCTGCATCAGGAAGTACAGCACGACCACGGGCAACGCGACCATCACCGCGGCGGCGGCCAGCAGCGCGGTGCCCTGGGTGTACTGGCCCTGGAAGAACGCCAGGCCCAGCGGCGCGGTGCGGAACTCCCCGGAGGGGGACATCACCAGCGGGATCAGGAACTCGTTCCAGGTCCACATGAACATCAGCACCACCATGGTGGTGATCGCCGGGCGGCCCATGGGCACCAGGATGGATATCAGGATCCGGCCCTTCGAGGCCCCGTCCACGCGCGCCGCGTCCATGATCGAGGGGTTCACGGACTTGAAGTAGGCGCGCATCCAGTAGGTGCCGAACGCGACGGACTGGGCGACCTGCGGCAGCGCAACGGCCCAGACGGTGTCGGTGAGCCCGAAGGTGCGCAGGTCGAAGAACAGCGGCACGATGATGGCCTCGGCCGGCACCATGATGCCCAGCAGGAAGAGGTAGAACAGCACCTGTTCGCCGCGGAAGGACATGGTCCCGAAGGCGTAGCCCGAGAGGATCGAGAGCAGCACGGCCAGGGACACCACGATCACCGCCACCAGCACCGAGGTGCCCATGTACTGCCCGAATCTCCCCTCCACCCAGGCGGTGGCGAAGTTGCCCGGGTGGAAGGCCCCCTCGCGGGCAGCCGAGGCGTTGGCCGGGCCGAACGCGGCGACCAGGATGGAGGCCACCGGGGTGAGCACGATCAGCGAGAAGCCGATGAGGATCGCATAGTTCAGCGTCCGCTCGGTGGCCGAGACCCTCATGCGCCGCGCTCCGAGACCCGGTTCACGGCCAGGGTGACCAGGAAGATGATGACGGTCAGGGTGACGCCGATGGCCGCGGCGGATCCGACCTGCCCGGTCTCGAATGCCCGCCGGTAGACCTCGTAGCTGGGCACCGTGGTGGAGGAGCCGGGCCCGCCGGAGGTGGTCATGTAGATCAAGTCGAAGGTCTTCAGCGAGGCGACGATGGTCAGCGTGAGGGCCACGGTGAGTTCGGCGCGCACCGAGGGGACGATGATGTAGAGGAACTCGCGCACCGCGCCGGCGCCGTCCAGCCGGGCGGCCTCGAACAGCTCGGCCGGGATCCGGGCCATGCCGGCCAGCAGCAGCACCGTGACCAGGCCGGTGGACACCCAGGAGCCGATCAGCCCGACGGCGGGCAGCGAGAAGACGTAGTCCCCGAGCCACGCGCGCGTGAGCCCGTCCAGTCCGATGGAGCGCAGCACGGAGTTCAGCAGCCCGTCGGGGGCGTAGATCTGCTTGAAAGCCACCGAGACCACGACCATCGCGATGACCTGGGGCAGGAACACCAGGGTGCGGAAGAGGGCCAGCCCGCGGACCTTGGCCCGGGTCAGCACCGCGGCCAGCACCAGCCCGATCCCGCACGGCAGCACCGCGTAGAAGAAGATGAAGGCGCCGGCATGGCCGAAGGCGGCGCGCAGCCGCGTATCGGCCAGGATGTCGGTGTAGTTCCCCGTCCCGACGAAGGTCGCCAGGCTCAGCCCGTCCCAGTCGTAGAGCGAGAGGTGCACGGCGCGGGCCAGCGGGTAGAGCATGAACAAGGCGTAGACGATGAAGGCCGGGGCGATGAAGAGGTACGGGGTGATGGCGAGCCCCTGGCGGGCCGTGTGCCGGCCAGGGGCGCCGATGGTGCTACTTGCCCTGGGTAAAGCCCGCATAGTCCGCTTCCATGGCCTCGGTGAAGGCCTTCGCGTCGATCCGGCCGTCCAGCAGGCCCTGCAGCGAGTCGCCGAGGGTCTCTCCCATGGTCGGGGTCGCGTAGTCCAGGTACGGCAGCAGCACCCCGTCGGTGGTGACGGACTCGAACGCGGTGTACACGTCCTTGAGCACGCCCGATGCCGGGGCGTGCGCCGCGGTGTCGAGCACCGGCAGGTTCCCGGTGTCGGCCAGGACCTTCATCGCGTCCTCGTTGGTGATGAAGTCGATGTAGGCCGCGGCCAGGTCCGCGTTTTTGGTCTTGGCGGTCACGGTGAACGGCAGCCCGGTGCCGCCGGTGGTGTGCGCGCCTTCCCCGGCGGTGGCCGGAGGGGCGAAGAACCCGACGTCATCGCCCATCGCATCGGCCAGATCCGCGGCCATCCAGGAGCCGCCCATCAGGAACACGCCCTCGCCCTTGGTCAGCTTCTGCCAGGCGGCGTCGTAGTCGGTGCCGTTGACGCCCTTGTTGAAGTAGCCCTTGGCGCTCCAGTCGGCCAGCGTCTGCGCGGCGGCCTGGTTTTCCGGGGTGGTCCAGGAGGCGCCGGCGTTGCCGAAGCCGAGTTTCTCGATCTGTTCCGCGGGCACCTTGGCGCCCTGGATGGGCCCGAAGACGTGCCCGGCGGGCCACTTTTCGATGTTGCCCAGCAGCAGCGGGGTCTCGCCCTTGTCCTTGGCGGTGGCGATGGCCGTTTCGAAGGCGGCCCAGTCGGCCGGGACCTCCAGGCCCAGGGATTCGAGCTTCTTCTTGGAGTAGAAGACGCCCACGACCTCGCCGACCTGCGGCAGCCCGTAGGTAGAGCCGGAGCCGAAGGTGGTGCCGTCGGTGGAGTACTGCGAGTACTTCAGCACCGAGGCCGGGTAGCGCTCGCTCCAGCCGTAGGCCTTGGCCCAGTCATCCAGCGGCAGCAGCTGCCCGGCCTTGACGAACGCGCCCATGGTGTTGCGGGCGTTGTTGGCCTGGACCACGTCGGGGGCGTCGGTGCCGGACAAAGCCAGGCGCAGGGTCTTGCCCAGGTCCTCGAAGGACTGGGAGTTGCGCTTGATGGTGATGTTCGGGTACTTGGCCTCGAAGGCGTCGTTGAGCTTGGTCATCTGCTCGTTCTGCCCGCCGCGGACCTCCTGGTCCCAGACGGTGAGGGTTTGCTCGCCCATCTTGGCTACGTCCGTCTCGATGGTCGCGCCGCTTTGCGGGGCCGACGGGGCCGGGGCCTCGGAGCCGGGGGCGCAGGCCGAAAGCAGCAGGGCGAGGGCGGCCGTGGCGGCCAGCGCCAGCGTGCGGGTTTTGCCTCTCGGTGACATGGTGTGTGTCCTTTCATGCAAGGTGCGGTGGAAATCGGTGTGCGGCCGGCTGCGGCGGAAGGCGGCGGCCGCGGGTGGAAGCGGGGTTCAGCGCGAGGGCGGCAGCGGCCCGTGCCCGTGCGGGCGGTAGTGGGCCTCTGCCTCGGTGAGCAGCCCGAAGGTGGCCTCGGCGCGGCGCACGGCATTGGGCTTGTGTTGGGGCAGCACCTCGTCGAGGAAGCCGTAGCGCTTGGCGACGTCGGCGCATTCGGCGTTTTCCCGGGCGCGCAGCTTCGTCGATTCCCACCAGTCGGCGATGTCGCCCCAGCCCGGGGAGGCCAGGGAACCGCCGAAGTGCTTCACGGCCAGGGCCGAGCAGAGCGTGGAGAAGAGCAGCCGCCGTTCCAGCGGCCAGCCGGCCAGGGTGCCCAGCACGATGCCGGCCGAGAACACGTCCCCGGCGCCGGTCGGGTCGATGGCCGCCACGCGCAGGCTGGGCACGCTGGCTTGTTCCCCGGTGGAGGAGTCGATGGCGATGGCACCGTCCACGCCGCGGGTGATGACCACCAGCGGTGCGCGGGAGGAAAGCACCCTGAGTGCGGCGTCGGGCGAGTCGGTGCGGGAGTAGGCCATGGCCTCGACGTGGTTGGGCAGGAAGCCGTGGCAGAGTTCCAGGTCGTTGAGCGTGGAGGTGTCCCACTTCTCGGTCGGGTCCCAGCCGACCGCGGCGAAGACCTTGCCCTGCTTCGGGTGCGAGGCGATCCACCACGGTTCCCCGTGCCCCGGCATGGCCAGCTCGGCGATCATGGCCTTGGAGGTGGGCGGGGTGCCGATGAGCTCGGCGGCGCTGAGGGGCATCGGGTGGCCGTGGGTGATCATGGAGCGGTCCCCGCCGCGGGCCAGGGAGACGGTGAGCGCCGAGTGCCAGCCCTCGAAGACGCGCGAGCGGCTCAGGTCGATGCCCTCCTGCTCCTCCAGCAGCGACCACGACCAGGCACCGTACGCGTCGTCCCCGAAGCCGGCCGACAGCCCGGTGCTCAGGCCCAGCCGGGCGGCGGCCACCGCGAGGTTGGCGATGCCTCCGGGCACCGAACCCATGCCCTCGGCCCAGACCTCGGTGCCGGGCTGCGGGGCGGTGGGCAGGCCGGTGAAGATGATGTCGAAAAAGAGCGAGCCGGTGAGGAACAGGTCGAGTTCGGTGCCGGGCTCGGATGCGGTGTTCACCTGTGGGTTCCTCTTGCTTGCGCCGCCAGCGGGCGGTCCGGGACGCGCGCCGGCTTCCCGGTGGCATCCGGGCGCGCGGCGCACCCTTGATTGGACGTTAGCACGCACCAGGGGGTGGTACAAGTGATTGAAAATGCTCGGTTCTGCTCATTGGTGACTGTTAGTCTGGGGGCATGCTGATAAGCGCGAGGCAGGGCTCGATCCTGCGCCGGATCCAGGAGGCCGGGGACGTCTCGGTCCGGGAACTGGCCAACGACCTGGGGGTGAGCCCGTCGACCATCAGGCGGGACCTGAACCTGCTCTCCTCCGAGGGGCACCTGCGCCGGGTCCACGGGGGCGGGTCACTGGACTCGGACAAGATCGACTTCCGCGAGGTGCTGGCCAGAAGCTCGCCGGCCAAGGAAAAGATCGCCAACCGGGCCGCCGAGCTCGTCGAGGACGGCGACGTGGTGCTGCTGGACATCGGCACGACCACCGCGATGCTGGCCCGGGCCCTGCGCGGGCGCAGGATCACGGTCATCACCTCCAGCCTGGCGGTGCTCGACGAGCTGCGCACCGACCCCGAGGTGGAACTGGTCATCCTCGGCGGGGTGCTGCGCCGCTCCTACCATTCGCTCGTGGGCTCGCTGACCCTGGCGTCGCTGGCCAATATCCGGGCGAGCATCAGCTTCCTGGGCTGCAGCGGCATCAGGGAAGACAGCACGGTGCAGGACACCACCGGCATCGAGGTGCCGGTCAAGCAGGCCATCCTGGACTCCAGCGCGAAGATCGTGCTGCTGGCCGACGAGACCAAGTTCCCCGGGGTGGGGATCCGCGACGTCTGCACCGCCGCACGGATCACCACGCTGGTGACCAGCCGGGGTGCCGATCCGCGCACCCTCGAGGCATTCAGGAAATCAGGAAGCGAAGTGGTTCTGGCATGAAACTGACCATCATCGGCGGCGGCGGATTCAGGGTCCCGCAGATCTTCGAGGCGCTCTCGGCCGGGAACAAGGCCGTGCGCATCACCGAACTGTGCCTCTTCGACTCCGACCCGGTGCGGGTGGCTGCCATCGAGGCCGTGCTGGCGCAGCTGGCCCCCTCCCTGCCCGCGCCCCCGAAGGTCACCACCGCCGCCTCGCTGGACGAGGCGGTCGCCGGGGCCAGGTTCATCTTCTCCGCCATGCGCATCGGCGGGACCGAGGGACGGATCCAGGACGAGCGCGTCGCCCTGGAGATGGGCGTGCTCGGCCAGGAAACCACCGGGCCCGGCGGTCTGGCCTACGCCCTGCGCACCCTGCCGCACGCCCGGGACCTGGCCGAACGCGTGGCCAGGCACGCCCCGGAGGCCACGGTCATCAACTTCACCAACCCCGCCGGCATCGTCACCGAGGCGATGCGCGAGGCGCTGGGGGATCGGGTCGTGGGGATCTGCGACACCCCCATCGGGCTGATGCGCCGGGCCGTGGCCGCCATCGGCTCCACCCCGGAGCAGGTGGACTTCGACTACGTCGGCCTGAACCACCTGGGCTGGCTGCGCTCCCTGGTGGTGGACGGGGTGGACAAGCTGCCTGCGCTGCTGGCCGACGACGCGGCGCTGGAAGGAATCGAGGAGGCCCGGCTGATGGGCCCGGACTGGGTCCGGGCGCTGGGCGCGATCCCCAACGAATACCTGTACTACTACTACTTCCAGCGCGAGGCCACGGCGCGGCTGCGCGGCCCGGAACCCACCCGCGGGGAGTTCCTGCACCGCCAGCAGTCGGGTTTCTACAAAGATGCCGCCGCGCACCCGGAGCGCGCGCTGGAAGCCTGGCTGGCCACCAAGCACGAACGCGAGGCCAGCTACATGGCCGAAAGCCGGCCCCAGGACCAGCGCACCAACCGGGAGGCTGCGGACATCGAGGGCGGGGGCTACCAGCAGGTAGCCCTGGACTTGATGGCGGCGCTGCTGGGCGGGACGCCGGCCACCATGATCCTGAACGTCGCCAACCGCGGCGTGGTTCCCGAGCTTCCCGACGACGCGGTGATCGAGGTGCCGTGCACCGTCAGCGCCGCCGGCATCGTGCCCAAGGCCATCGCGCCGGTCACCGGGGAGATGCTCGGGCTGCTGCAGCAGGTCAAGGCCGTGGAGCGGCTGGTCATCGCCGCGTCGCGCGAAAGGAGCGAGACGCTGGCCTGGCGGGCGTTGGCCGCCCACCCGCTGGTGGACTCGATCTCCGTCGCGCGGCAACTGCTGCAGAACTACCGGGAACGGATCCCGGGGGTGGCAGAAGCACTGTCCGGCGGGGCCTGAGCCCCGGGCCAGGGTTCAGTCGCATGGCGCCGATACGTGCGCCCGCGCGGGGAACGCGCGGGAAGGGATATTCGCCGGGAACCAGGCCAGGAACAATCCAATAGCCTGGTGGAAGGCCGGTACCACCGGGTGGCCTCGTGCGCACGGGCCTGCGGGACGGGTTCAGTCCAGGAGCCGGGCTCCGGCCTCGGAAATCAGCGCATCGAACCCGCCGGCACGGAAGATGCGCCGCTGGGCAGCCGCCCCATTGCCCTCGCCGGCGATGCGCGCCAGCCCGGCACCCACGACTTCGGTGTCGCCGCTGACTTTCAGTTCCGGGCCGATGTAGTCCAGCAGCGCGTCCAGGCGCCGGTCCAGGCTGCACTTGGATCCTGCGGCGAGGTCATAGTGGTTTCCCCGGGTCCCGAACTTCGCCGCCTGCCACTGGGCGATGTCCAGCGCCTCGGGTGCGGGGTCCGGGATGCGGGCGGGGCTGTGGATTCCGGCGGACACCAGGGCGCGCATCACCAGCGCCAGCACCACGACGTCGGAGGCACAAAGCTGGGCGTCGGCCACCCGGATCTCCACGGTCGGGAAGCGGGTCGAGAGGCGGGCTCCCCAGCCGATGTGCCCGGCATCCAGCACCACGTCGGAGGCCAGCAGGTATTCCATGCGCGCCAGGTAGTCCCGGGCATCGGCGAAGCGCGGGGGGATTCCGTGCACCGACCAGCGCAGGTACTGGATGGTGCGCCAGGAGGCGAAGCCGCTGTCGGCGCCGCGCCAGAACGGCGAGTTGGCACCCAGCGCCGTGAGCAACGGCAGCCACGGGCGCAGCGAGTTCATGGCCTGGACGCCGGCCTCGAGGTCCTCGATGCCCACGTGCACATGCGTGCCGCTGACATACTGCTCCGCGGCGATGCCCGGACAGAACCGGTTGATCGCGTGGTAACGGTCCGAGGCGTGGATGGCCGCCGGGCCCGCGGGGATCCGCGGCGGGGTACCCAGCCCGACCAGCTGCAGCCCGGCTTCGCGGGCCACCTTGGACAGGCCGCGGCGGGCGCCGGCCACCGCATCGAGCGCCTCGGCGCCCGTGGTGCAGACCGGGGTGCTGCTTTCCACCTGGCAGGCCAGGAACTCCGGGTGCGTGAGGGTGCCGCCGCTGCCCAGGGCCATGAGTTCGTTGTGGACGTGGTGACGGGGCACCGCCGGTTGCCCGGTGGCGGGGTTGATGAGGAAGAATTCCTGCTCGATTCCGAAGGTGCGCACCGCGGGCACCGCGCTACTCGAAGGCGCCACTGAACCGGTCGGTGGACCGGTCGAGGTGGAAGGCGGCGACCGGCGCGGCACCATCAAGGCCGGGAACCTGCGTGCGCGCGTCCCGGGACACCTTGGTGCCGGCGCCGGATTCCGGCGCGGGCCCGGGGTAACTGACGTAGCGGGGGTTCTCGGAGGCCAACCGCACGGCTCGACGGTCATCGGGCACCTGCGTGGTGAGCATGCCGTAGAACGACTCGCATTTCCCACACCAGAACTCGACGTCCCAGCAGGGAGGCTGGACTCGCCGCCGGTCCAGCAGCAGCTCGACGTGCTCGTAGACCAGGTAGTCGCCGGAGCCACAGGAACCACAGGTGGGTGCCTCGTTGGCCGGCACCCGGGAGGGGTGCACCGTCAGCTCAAGCGCGGGAGGGTTGTCCGGCGCGGAGCGCAGCATGGACTGGGAGGTGCGTTTGCCAAAGGACTTCTTCATGGGAGCACTTTCGACGAACCGGCCTGAAGGGGGTGGGCAACGTCATCGCGTGCCCAAACCATCTTGCTCCGCAGCGCCGCACCGGCACAATAGGCCATGGGTTTCATCGAGCGTCCTGCCATGAAGTTCCATGGCAGGACGTTGGGAAATCTGCAACGGAAACTTTAGGAATTGATGCCGATGCGCACCTTCCCGGCGTCGACCTCCCAGCGGGCATCGAGCCGGACGTTGTCCAGCAGCCGGCGGTCGTGGGTCACCAGCAGCAGCGCGCCCTCGTAGGATTCCAGGGCTTCTTCGAGCTGCTCGATGGCCGGCAAATCCAGGTGGTTGGTCGGTTCGTCCAGCACCAGCAGGTTGACCCCGCGGGCCTGCAGCAGGGCCAGGCCCGACCGGGTGCGTTCGCCGGGGGACAGGTCGCGGACCAGCGAGGCGCTCTGGTGCGCCTTGAGCCCGAACTTGGCCAGCAGCGTGCGGGCCTCGGCCGGGTTCATCCCGGGAACCGCGAGCTCAAAGGCATCTCCCAGCGCGGCATCCTCGGGCAGCTGGCTGCGGGCCTGGTCGATCTCGCCGATCGCCACCGAGGAGCCCAGCGAGGCCGAGCCGGCATCCGGGGCCAGGTGCCCGAGCAGCAGGTTCAGCAGCGTGGACTTGCCCGCCCCGTTGGGACCGGTGATGCCGATCCGCTCCCCGGCGTTGACCTGGGCGGAGACCGGGCCGAAGGTGAAGTCCCCGCGGGTGACGGTTGCCTCGTTGAGCGTGGAGACAACGGAGGAGGAGCGCGGGGCGGCGGCGATCTCGAATTGCAGCACCCATTCCTTGCGCGGCTCGGCGACCTCGTCCAGGCGCTTGATGCGCGATTCCATCTGGCGGACCTTCTGCGCCTGCTTCTCCGAGGACTCGTTGGAGGCCTTGCGCCGGAGCTTGTCGTTGTCGGGGTTCTTCTTCATCGCGTTGCGAACTCCCTGCGAGGACCATTCGCGCTGGGTCCGCGCCCGGGAGACCAGGTCCGCTTTCTTGTCGGCGAACTCGTCGTAGGCCTCGCGGGCGTGCCGGCGGTTGACGGCCCGCTCCTCCAGGTAGGAATCATAGCCGCCGTCGTAGACAGCGACCTGGTTCTGCGCCAGATCGAGCTCGACGATGCGGGTCACGCAGCGGGCCAGGAATTCGCGGTCGTGGGAGACCAGCACCACGCCGGTGCGCAGTGAGGAGACGAAGGATTCGAGGCGTTCAAGCCCGGCCAGGTCCAGGTCGTTGGTCGGCTCGTCAAGCAGCACCAAGTCGAAGCGGCTCAGCAGCAGCGCGGCCAGGGCCACGCGGGCGACCTGCCCGCCGGACAGCGCGGTCATCAGCGTGTCGGTGGGCAAGGTGAGACCCAGCTCGGCCAGCGTGGCCGGGGCGCGGTCCTCGAGGTCCGCGGCACCGGCTGCCATCCAGTGGTCGAAGGCCGCCGCATAGGCGTCGTCGGCACCCGGAGCCCCGGAACCCAGGGCCTCGGCGGTCGATTCCATGGCGTGCGTGGCCGCGGCGCAGCCGGTGCGCCGGGCCAAGTAGGCGTCGATGGTTTCGCCGGCGATGCGCTCGTGTTCCTGCGGCAGCCAGCCGATGAACGCGCCGTCCGGTGCGGAGGAGACGGTGCCGCCCAGCGGCTCGTCCACCCCGGCGAGCAGCCGCAGCAGCGTGGACTTGCCGGCGCCGTTGGCCCCCACCACCCCGATGACGTCCCCGGGGGAGACGGTGAAGCTGAGGGAGGAGAAAAGGGTTCGGTGGGCGTGGCCGCCGGCAAGGTCCTTGGCCACGAGTGTTGCAGTCATTGTTCCAGTTTAGATTCCCCGGGCGCACTCCCGGTCATCGGGTCGCGGCCGCGGCGCTCAGCGCAGGTACCGCGAGCTCATCCACCCGGTCGTGCCCCGGTGCGTGGCCTGGACCCAGGACCCGGATTTCTTGCCGGTCAGCCGAACCGTCGAGCCCCGGGGCACCGTCTTGAGGATGGTGGTTCCGGTGGACGGTCCGCGGCGCAGGTTCAGGTTCGCGGTGGTCTTCTTGGTGTTCTTCAGGGTTCCGGATTTGGGCGCCGAGGGCTTGGCTGCGTTGGGCCTGGGCGCGGGGGCAACGCCGTAGAAATGCTCCAGGGTCTTGGACCTGGACCCTGCCATGGCCTTGGCCTGGGCGGTGCCGACATAGCGGAAGTGCCACGGCTCGTAGGCGTAGCCGGTGACCGATTCCATGCCCTTGGGGTAGCGGAGGATGAAGCCGTGCCTCGGGGCGTTCTTGGCCATCCAGTTGCCAACCTTGGTGGTGGCGAAGCAGGCTTGCAGGGCGCATGCGCGGTTGCGGTTTCCCACATCGATGGCCAACCCGGTCTGGTGCTCGGAGGTGCCGGGCTTGGCCGCGATGCGCTGGGCGTAGGCCGGGCCGTAGGCGCGGGTGTATTTCTCGAGCAGTCCCTTTTGCACTGCATAGGATCGATATCCGGAGGTGAGCCTGATGTCCACCCCGTCGCGGCGGGCCGCGGCAACCAGCTTCTTGTAGGACTTGGCGGCCTGTGGCTGCAGGCGGATCCCCGTGCCCGGCACCTCGGTGAGCCTTGGCACGTACTTGCGGGGGATCAACGGGTATTTCTTGTTGACCAGGACATCGGCCCTGGCGGGGTCCCGCGGGGGCTTGGGCTTGGTGGCCAACAGTGCCGTGGGGGTCAATGCCGGTGTGACTTCATGCTGCGGTCGCGCCACCTGGTGCATGGGGGTTGGCGTGGCCAGCGCGGGCGGGGCCGCCAACGGGGAGATGGCCAATGCCAGTGCGAAGGCCGCGGCGCCGAATGCGACCGGGCGGTGGGACCGTTTGCTCATGTGGGCGAACTCCGTTGGCTGGGTGGTGGGTTTCCGAATCGGGTCCGGGCCGCGGACGGGCAAGGAATCGATTGGCCCATCCTAGCCATCTGCCGGGGCAAAGAGAATGGAGCGGGGATTGAGCATTCCCGAGGAGATGTAGAAGACGTTGCTCAGCAGGATCAGGACGAGGTTTGTCGCCAGGTACATTGCGGTGGTCGCCGCGGGCACCGCGTCGGGTTCCAGCGAGTAGGCCAGGACCACGCGCAGCACCGCGTCAAGCAGGAATCCGCACCCCCACATGATTGTGGAGATGCGCCACATCCGCCGGAAACGCGGTGCTTGCTCCCAATGGTTTTCCCAGCCAACGGGCCAGTGAAAGCGGCCCTCGAGGACGGGCTTGGTCAAGGTGTAGACCAGGGGCCGTGCGCCGCGCAGCGTGGAGATGAACCAGATGCCGGTTCCGGCGGTGATCAGCGCGTCGCGGGCCAGCAGGAATTGCGGGCTGCCCGGGACAAACGCCAAGACGACTGCGGCCACGGAGGCGAGGGAAAAGTAGGTGGCTATCACGTGCTTCTTCGGGCCGCGCCGGGCGAGCGATCCCAGGGCCAGCAATCCGGTGGCCACCGCGACAACCACCAGGGACACGTAGATGGACAACCCGGCATGGCGCAGGAGGTAGAACAACAGCGGCGGAGCAGCAATGGCGGCGACCATGCCCAGGACACCGCGCAAGCGGCCCCCGGCCCGACGAACGGTGTCCGGGGCACGCTTGCCGGTTTCCTTGCGTTGCCTTCGTGTCATTTCGGGACTGTCACCGAGGGCGGCTAATGTCTATGGCTGGTGTTCGGCGCGGTAGACGTGGACCAGGGCATTGGCATGACCGTGGCCGATTCCGTGTTCGATCTTGAGCCAGTTCACCTGCTCCAGGTGCTTTTGGTCCGCCACCTGGTCCAGGAGTTCCATCCAGTGGCCAACGGGGTGGCCGTACTTAGACTCGATCGACGGGAAATAGGATTTGGGGCCCTTGACGGATTCGCTCATGCTTTCCATCAAACACAGCCGGGCGGGACGCCGCAAGGGTGGGTGCGTGCCTCACCCAAAGTGCTCGCGAAACACTACTGGTGCCTCACCTGGATTTGCTCGCGAAATTTCCGGTCGTCGAATGGGTACCGGGTTGGCGCCCGCATGCCTCACCACAAGTGCTCGCGACCGCTGGGAGGGCACCGCCATGGCCGTCGTTCTCGGCACCGTGACTTTGGACCCTACCCGAGGACGGGCGCTACGGGCACGATGGGATTACAGCCGAAGGGACAGCGCGGCAGGAAGGTTGGGGCCAGCTGGATCGTCGGTACGGCAAGGGCATCCTGTGCGATTGCGGAAGATCCGCGATCGGGGGGTGCGTAGAAGACAAAAGGAGATCTGGACCATGAAGCGATGGACTGCATGGCAGAATTGGCTCGCCGTGGCTGCTGGCCTTTACACCGTCTTGGCCATGACATGGACTACGGCTGTGGGATCCTCGGATGCCTACATGCTGACCGGCGGCATCGTCTTGATTGTCATCGGTGTAATCAACTTGGCGGCCCCGGGCATGCCCGTGGCCGAATGGGTGCAGCTGGTTGTGGCCGCGCTCGTTGTCGCATCTCCCTGGATGGGCAGCTTCGCCTCGGGTATGCCGGGCGTGGCATGGAATACCTGGATCCCGGGAATTGTGGCACTGATTGCCTCGATCATGGCAATTCAGCCCGCGATGAAGGTCTACCACGAGCATCACCCAATCGGCTCGCACTAGACAACCAAAATTCAAGGGCCCGGTCGTTGACCGGGCCCTTGGCCTGCTCCGGAAAGTGATCGTGTGCGGAAAGCTAGGCTGGGGAGATGAAGATTCGAAGCGAGGTTCCGGCCGATCGTCAGACTATCCGTCAACTGACCGTTCGGGCCTTCGCCGACCCGGACTCGCATAGGGAGCCCGGGGAAGCCGTATTGCTCTCCGAGCTCTACTCCTGCGACGGATACCTGCCCGAGTATTCCGTGGTGGCTGAGATCAATGGCCACTTGGTGGGCCACGCGATTGCCACCCGCGGGTGGCTCGATGGCGACATCCCCCTGCTGGGCATTGGGCCGGTGTCGGTTGAACCCGGCCACCAAAGGCAAGGCGTGGGCACGGCGCTGCTGGACGAAATCCGGAACCGCGCGGCCAAGCAGGGAGAGCGGGCGATCGTGCTGCTGGGGAACCCGGAGTACTACGGTCGATTTGGCTACGGACCCGCCATTCCCGCTGGCATCATCCCCTCGGACCCGTCCTGGGGTGACTACTTCATGGTGCTGAACCTGTCGGAGATGCCGCTGCCCAAGGGAAGTTTCCGATACTCCGAACCATTCGGGGTCTGAACGGCCTCGCCGAGTTGATCCCTGGCGCAGGCAGGTGCCCGGTGGCCAAGGATATTTTCCCGGCCAACGGGCCCCTGCTTCGTGCGTGTGGGATTCGGTGGTTAGCGCGCTTCCATGTGGAGGCGCAACTTGGTCGTCAGCTCCGCCAGCGTTGCAAATTCCTCGGTCGTCAGCGCGGTGCCAATCAGGGCGTGGATGCCCTTGACATGCTCGCGTCCGATGGCCTTCTGCAATCGGGCGCCCTCTTCCGTGAGTGTGAAGAGCACCGCCCGCTGGTCGGTGGGATCCGGCTTGCGGGTGACCAGGCCCTTGGCCTCCAGGCGATCGGCCATGCGGCTGAGGCTTGGCTGGGAGATCAGCAGGTGCTGGTTCAGGTCCTTGAGGCGGCTGGTCCCCGCCTCGCAGCGCGAGAGGTTGAAGAGCACGTCGTATTCGCGGGTGCTGATTTCCTTGAACTCCGGCAGCTTCTGGATCTCGCGCATCACCGTGACCTGCGCCCGAAACAAGGCCTCCCAGGCGGCATTGGAGGCGCGGAGGGAAGCCGGGCTAGGCATTGTCGGCCCCGGCGGCCAGCTTCGCGTCGCGGGCGGCGACGCGGTTGGCGTGGGTCGGCGAATCCGGGTGGTCGGCCGGCTTGCGGTTGGCCAACTCCTTGCGCAGCGTCGGCAACACCTCTTCGCCAAAGAGATCCAGCTGCTCCAGGACGGTCTTGACCGGCAGGCCCGCGTGGTCGACCAGGAAGAGCTGGCGGTGGTAGTTGCCGAAGGCCTCCTGGAAGGTGAGGGTCTTGTCGATCATTTCCTGCGGCGATCCCACGGTGAGCGGGGTCTGGTCGGTGAAGTCCTCCATCGACGGGCCGTGGCCGTAGACCGGGGCGTTGTTGAAGTACGGGCGGAATTCGTTCTTGGCGTCCTGGGAGTTCCTGCGGATGAAGAACTGCCCGCCCAGGCCCACGATGGCCTGGTCGGCGCGGCCGTGGCCGTAGTGCTCGTAGCGTTCGCGGTAGAGGTCGATCAGCTGCTGGTAGTGCTCCTTGGGCCAGAAGATGTTGTTGGCGAAGAAGCCGTCGCCGTAGTAGGCGGCGATCTCGGCGACCTGCGGCGTGCGGATGGAACCGTGCCAAACGAACGGTGCCACGCCATCGAGCGGGCGCGGGGTGGAGGTGAAGTTCTGCAGCGGGGTGCGGAACTTGCCTTCCCAGTTCACCGTGTCCTCGTCCCAGAGCCGGCGCAGCAGGTTGTAATTCTCCACCGTCAGGTTCACCGAGTCCTGCATGTTCTTGCCGAACCATGGGTAGACCGGGGCGGTGTTGCCGCGGCCCAGCACCAGGTCCACGCGGCCGTCGGCCAGGTGCTGCAGCATCGCGAAGTCCTCGGCGATCTTCACCGGGTCGTTGGTGGTGATCAACGTGGTGGTGGTGGAGAGGATGAGCTTTTCGGTCTGTGCCGCGATGTATGAAAGCGTCGTGGTGGGTGAGGAAGAGAAGAAGGGGCGGTTGTGGTGCTCGCCGATGGCGAAGACATCCATGCCGACCTCTTCGGTCTTCTTGGCGATGGCCACGATGTCCTTAATGCGCTGGGCCTCGGACGGGGTCTTGCCGGTGGTTGGGTCGCGGGTGATGTCGCTGACCGAGAAAATTCCGAACTGCATGGTTGTCTCCTGTGTGCTGGTCCCTGGTATCCATTGTGCCAGGGTTGTATGCGTTTGCATGTAATAGCGCGTGCCGCAGCGGAATAATTCCCCGGCACCCGCGTGAGGTGCCTCACCCTGTGGCGCGGCTTCGCGATAGGCTCCCGCTATGGACACCCCGCTTTCCGCCCACGAGGACCCGGCCAGGGCGCAACCGGTGCGCTGGAGCGCGGTGGCGGGGATCGTCGGGTTCCTGGCCATCGTCGAACTGACCAGCGGCATCCTGCAGGGCTATTACACGCCGCTGATGACCGACATCGCCCGCCACCTGGGGATCCACGACGCGGACGTGAACTGGTTCGAGGCCGCCCAGCTGATGGTTTCCGCGCTGGCCGTGCCGCTGCTGGCCTCGCTGGGGGACATCTTCGGGCACAAGACGATGCTGCTGCTCTCGGCCGTCGTCACCGCGATTGCCTCCTGGGCCGTGGTGTTCTCCGGTTCCTTCACCACCTTCCTCATCGCCTGGGCGCTCCAGGGCTTCTACGCGGTGTGGCTCCCGCTGGAAATCGCGATCGTCTTCTCCCGCGCACGAAAGCTCGGGGTGCCGGGCCCGATGACCCGGCGCGCCGCGGGCCTGCTGGTCGGCGCGCTGGAGGTAGGGGTGATCGGCGGGGCCCTGGCCGGCGGCGCACTGATCGGGGTGTTCGACGGGAACATCGCACCGACCATGGCGATCCCCGCCGTCGCCACCACCGCGTGCATCTTCGCGGTGGCCTTCGGGGTGCCCGATGACGGGGACCGCAACGGGGCGAGGATCGACGGCGGGGGCTTCACCTACCTGGCCGTGGGACTGCTGCTGCTCACCAGCGGCCTGAGCTTCCTGCGGATCAACGGGCCTTCCAGCCCGCTGGTGTGGGCGTGCCTGGTGCTGGGGCTGGCGGTGCTCTATGTGTTCTACCGCCACGAGAACAAGCAGAAGGACCCGTTGATCGACTTCAAGGTGCTCTTCGCCCGGGCGATGTGGCCGGTGCAGCTGACGGCCGGGCTCTTCGGGGTCTCGGTGTTGGGAGCCCAGATCCCGATGAGCACCTTCGCCCGCACCGACCCGGCGGTGAACGGCTACGGACTGGGGCTGAGCGCCTCCGGGGTTTCGGTCATCATCGGTGCCTACGTGTTGGCGCTGCTCGTCGGCGCGCTGCTCTTCCCGGTCGCCGCCCGCTGGGCGGGGACCCGGATGACGCTGGTTGCTGCCAGTGCCCTGGTCGGGATCGGATACCTGCTCTTCCTGCCGTTGCACGATTCGCTGGCGCAGGTGCTGGCGAACATGATGGTGGCGGGGATCGGCTCCGGGGCCCTGGTCGCGGCCCTGCCTGCGGCTGCGGCGGCCGCAGCGCCATTCAACCGGACCGGCATGGCCACCGGGTTGACCAACGCGATCAAGACCGTTGGCGGGTCCTTCGCCTCGGCGATCTTCGGGTTGGCATTGATCGGACAGGTTGCCGGGGCCGTCTCGGACGGGGCGAGCGAGAACTTCGCCGCGCCGCTGGCCGGCTACATTCTCGTGTGGGCGATCTGCGGCGGCACCGCGATCGTGTGTGCGCTGGCCCTGTTCGCGGTTCCGCGCGATGCGCTGGAGGACGCCAAGACCTGAACCTCGCTGCCGGCGCAGGGGCGGGCTGCAGGATCGACGTGGATCCGTGCGCGTCGGTTCCGGCACCGGGCAGGGTCAGAAAAGCGGGGGCTGTTCGCCCTGCCAGTGCTTGTTGCGGCGGGGAAGCTGCTCGGGGTCCTCGAACGGGGCAAGCTTCACCCACGGGACGCCGTTCTTCATCACGACCTCGAAGTCGCCCTTGTCGGCGCCGCGGTGATCCGAGGGGCAGAACATGCCCAGATTCCACACGCTCGTGGTTCCGCCCTCGGACCACGGTTTGATGTGGTGGTAGTCGCAATGTTCCGGCGGGACGGCGCAGTCGGGCTTGATGCATCCGCGGTCGCGGGCACGGATTGCCTGCTTCATGGATTCTGGCGGGTGGCGTCGCTCGCGCCCGTAGTCCAGCAGCTGGCCGTCGCCGCCGAGCGTGATGGGAATGATCCCGAATTCGGCCAGTCTCTGGCGCAGCTCGGCGACGGAGATTTCCAGGCCGTGCGCGCTCCATCCTGCGCCGCGGGCCAGCCCGAGCAGCACCTCCAGGGTGATGTAGACGAAGAGCTTGGCCGTGGGCAGCCCGGTGGCACCGTTGGCCGAAGGCTTCGGGGTGCGCATCAGGTTGAGCAGGGTTTGCAGGTGTCGTTGGGCAGGAGTTGGTTCCTCGGCAACTGTGCCGGTGCCGCTTTCCATGGGCTGTGGGTCGTCGAGGGTTTCCGCGCCGGGAGGGTGGTCGAACCAATCGGGGCCATCGGACGGTTCCGATGGCGGAAACAAGGAACCCTGGGTGGGGTCGAGGCCAATGGCCGGGACCAGGGGTGGTCCGGGTGTCGGTTCAGGGGCGGGTTCGGGGTTGTCAGGGGTGGGGTTTCCGCTGGGGGAGATGCCGTCGGGTTCAGCCGCGGTGGCGCTTGTGTCGGTGCCGACGTCGGTGGAGGACTTCACGTCGCCCGCGGTGCCGGGTCCTGCGTCTTCCGTGCTGTCGGTAGCAGTGCTGCCGGGCTGGGCGGTGGAGGGGCTGGTGGTGGGTCCGCGACCCGGGGCCGTGGCGGCCGCGGCGATGGCCTGGCGGTTTCCGGCCAGGGTCCGGGCGTTGTCGGACTCGGCGAAGTGCGAGAGGAAGACCTCCGCGTCGATGTTGAGCATGCAGGCGGTGAAGTAGGTGAAGTGCCGGGTGCGCTTGGTGATGGAGATGCCGGTCTTGTTGCGGATCTCCCGGGGCGTGGGGGCCGAATCGGCGTCGTCGAGCTCGTCGTTGATCTTGTCGAAGAGCTTGGTGGTGTTCTTCGCGTAGCCCTCGGCCAGGGACTCGGCCACGCGGGACTCGATCCGCTCGGCGACCTGGACGGCGTCGGGCCGCGCCTCGATGATCGGGCGCAGTTTCTCCAGCTTGCGCGCCGCGGCGGCGACGGCTCCCGGTTCGCTCTTGCCGGTGGCCAGCTGCTCGGCCAGCTGCGGGTAGCGCGGGCCGCGGGGCAGGCCGTGCTCGTCGATGCCCGGCAACAGGTTGTCTCCCGCTTGCATGCGGTTCAGGGCCTCGAAGTAGTCGATTCCCGCCATGCCCGCGAGGCAGTCGGCGGGGGTCTTGAACTGCAGCCGGCCGGTGGGAACGGTGCGCGGGTCCTCGGGCAGCTGCGCTTCGCCGGCCATGAAGGCGGTGGGGTCCTCGGCAATGGCGCGCAGCTCGGCGAGGGTGTCTGAGGGCAGCTCGTGCACCAGGGAATGCCGGGCCAGCTGCGCGGTCTTCAGCTGCGCGACAGCGATGGCGTGCTTGGCCTGCTCGACGGCCATGGCGGTGAGCAGGGCCCGGGTGGGGGAAGGGGGACGGGCGGCGATCCGGGCGACGAGGGCGTCCATCTGGTGGATGTCCTCGATCAATGCGCGCAGTTCATCGTCCGAGGTAGGTGAATACCCCGGATCGTCGCTGTGTCCAGCGAGGTTGGCGATGAAGGCGTCTGTTTGCATGCCTCCAGTGTGGACGCCGGGGCAGTGCGATGGGGGCCGGGCCGGGAAATTGTGGATAACCCGGAGTTCGGCGAATCCACGAAACGTTTTGCGGGTGGGATCTGTCGGTGATGACACCCGGTGGGCGATGGTGACTCTCGCGCGCGCGTGTTTGTGAGCGCGTGTGTGCGCGCGCGTGTGCGTGTGCGCGCGGTAAGCCCGTGCGGGGTCGGGTCGGGGAAAAACCAGGGGTGTCTCGGGGCGGACCCTGAGGGATTTTGCTGTGAATGGGCCCGGGCCGGGCCTAGCGTGGAAGGCAGGGAAAAGTGCACGAACCAGCGGGCGGGGGACTGCCCAGGAAGGAGGGGGACCATGATCACGCTGGAAAACCTGGGCAAGGACTTCGGGTCGGTCAGGGCCGTGGATTCGCTGAGCGTTACGGTGGCGCCGGGGAAGGTCACCGGGTTCCTGGGGCCCAACGGGGCGGGGAAAACCACCACCATGCGGATGCTGCTGGGCCTCGATGCCCCGAGCTCCGGCCGGGCGCTGGTCAACGGGGTGGGCTATGCGCAGCTTGCCGCTCCGCTGCGCACCGTCGGCGCGCTGCTCGAGCCGCGCACCGGGCACCGCGGGCAACGCGCGGAATCGCACCTGCGGGGACTGGCGCGCAGCAACCGGATCCCGGTGGCCCGGGTGGATGCGGTGCTGCAGGAAGTGGGGCTGGGGGAGGCCGGGCGCCGGCGCATCGGCACCTTCTCGCTGGGCATGCGCCAGCGCCTGGGCATTGCCGCGGCGTTGCTGGGCGAGCCGGAGGTGCTGGTGTTCGACGAACCGGTCAACGGGCTGGACGCCGACGGGGTCGCGTGGATCCGCGACCTGATGCGCGCGAAGGCGAGGGCCGGGGCGACGGTGTTCGTCTCCAGCCACCTGATGAGCGAGATGCAGTCCACCGCGGACCACCTGGTGGTGATCGGGCGCGGGAAGCTGCTGGCCGACGAGTCGATGGACGCGGTGCTGGCCGCCAGTGCGCAGACCGCGGTCGTCGTCTCCTCCCCGCAGGCCGGGGTGCTGGCGGCGGGTCTGGAGCGGGCCGGGTACGCGGTGGCGGTGGCGGGGCCGGACTCGCTGCGGGTCACCGGTGCCACGACGGAGGAAGTCGGCGGCGTCGCGCACTCTCTGGGCGTGCGGATCAACGAACTGGGCCTGCGGCGGGCGTCGCTGGAACAGGCCTACACGGAGCTGACGGCCCGGTCCCTGGACTATGTGCCGACACGGATCGGGGAGGAATCATGAGCGGGACGAAGGCAACGCAGGTGGACACCATGAAGCGGGCAGCGATGAATCAGACGGCGGGGCCGCGGCCCGGCTTCCGGGCGGCGATGGCGTTCGAGTTCACGAAGCTGTGGGCGGTGCGCTCCACCCGCATCACGCTGGCCGTGGCCCTGGCCGCGCAGTTGGCGATGGCGTGGCTGATCGGTTTCTCGGCGTGGGCCAGCGGGGTCAACGGCTACGAGTCGGCGATGCCAGCGCCGTTCATGGCGCTGGCCTGTTTGCAGCTGGCGCAGCTGTTCATCGCCACGCTCGCCGCCCTGGCGATCACCTCGGAGTATTCGAACGGGACGATCATTTCCTCGCTGCAGGCCGTGCCGGTGCGCTCCCGGCTGCTCGGTGCCAAGGCCGCGGTGCTGGGCATCGTCGGGCTGGGAAGCGGCGTGGTGCTGGTGGGCGCCGGGACGCTGGTGGCGGCGCTGGCGGCCGGGACGTATGGCGCCTTCACGGTGTCGGACCTGCTGCTCGCGCTGGCCGGGGGCGGGGTCTACCTGGGGATGCTCGCGCTGGTGATGCTGGGCATCGGGGCGCTGCTGCGCAGCACCGCCGGTGCGATCACCGGCGCGTTCGTGCTGCTCTTCGGGCTGCCGCAGATCCTGCCGCTGTTCACCGTCGACTGGATCCAACGCGTCGTGGTCTACCTGCCGACGACGGCCGGGCAGGTGCTGGGCACCGGGGCGGTGGAACCCTACGGCGCGGCGACGGCGATCGCCGTGCTGGTGGCCTGGGCCGGTGGGCTGCTGGTTGCCGGGATGTGGGTGTTCACGCGCCGCGACGCCTGAGCCAAGGGGGACGGGCATCGGTCCGGGCATCGACCCGGTCACGACGGCTTAGCCGTGGCGCATGTGCTTCCACCAGGTCAGCGGGTCGGCGACCTTGAAGCGCCGGCCCGTCATCGAGGTCGGGACGATGCGCACGAACTGGTCCTTGGGGCCGGACTCCCACGGGAAGAGCATCAGGTTGAAGGAGTCCAGGGTCTCCTCGATGCCGCCGAAGAGCTCGGCCTTGCCCTGGATCATGACCGACCAGGCGACGCCGGTCTCCTGGTTGACCCCGTCGGCCTGGAATGCGATCTGGGGCTGGGCGCGCAGCGTCTTGAGCTTGGTGCCCTCCCCGGTGCGGAACACCACGGTTCCGTGGTCGACGGTGAAGTTGACCGGGAAGATCTGCGGCATGTCATCGTGGCTGACGGCCAGATGGCCAAGTGAAACCGCGCGCAGCAGTTCCAGGCACTGGTTGGATTCGAGTGCTTCGATGTCCGTGTGGGTCTGGTTCTCTTCCATGGATTGAGCGTACGTCGGCGCGCGCCATGTGGCCAGAGCTGGACTGCGCCTCTCGGGGCACTACCCGGCCGGGCGCCCGGAATGGATGGACCCGGTGGCGTCGGGGCCGATACCGAGACGGTTTTTCGTGGGTTGCCGGCCCGAACAACGTGCGCCCCTGCCTGCAGGGTGCCCGGCGTTGGCCGGTAGAGCCACAGCGTCTTCCGGAGCGGTCCCGACATTCCCAAGGATACGCCTCGGGCGCGGGCGCGCACGCGCGCGCGAGAGAGAGAAATCCGGGGTGGAGGGGTGTTTGGGGGAAGCCGGCCACCGCGCGTGGATGGGGAAATGATGCCAAGAAAATACGCAGGGAGGCAGGAACCAATGGTTCCTGCCTCCCTGCGTCGGGCCAGCGGCGCTCGATCCGTGGCCCGCCAGGCCTGAGGTGCCCGCGCTAGGAGTCCTTGGGCTTGTGCTTGAGCTCGTCCTCGATTTCCTTGCGCTCGCGGCGGGTCAGCGGGATCGATCCGGTGGCCGGGTTGACCAGCACCCCGGGTGCCGGGGCCGGCACCGTGGGGCCTGCGGGCTTCGGTGCAGGGATGGCTCCCGCGCCCGGCCCGGAGATCGGGGTCGAGGTCACCTTGGGGGCAGCCTGCGCCGCGGGCACCTCCATGCGGGCGCCCACCAGCGCCATGACCTCCTCGGTGACCGGGTGGGCACCGTGCCTCTCGTCCCGGCGCGCGGCGGCACGCTCCTTGGCGCCCTCCACCAGGTGGTACAGCACCGGAACCAGGATCAGCGTCAGCGCGGTGGAGGAGACCAGCCCGCCGATGACCACCACGGCCAGCGGCTTGGAGATGAACCCGCCGCCGCCGGTCAGGCCCAGGGCCATCGGAATCAGGGCGAAGATCGTGGCCAGCGCCGTCATCAGGATCGGGCGCAGGCGCTGCCTGGCGCCGTGGTGGATCGCGTCCTGCAGGTTCATGGCCGGGTGCCCGTCGCGCGGCAGGCGGTACTGGTTGATCAAATCGATCAGCACGATCGCGTTGGTGACCACGATGCCCACCAGCATCAGCATGCCGATCAGCGAGGGCAGCCCCAGCGGCACCCCGGTGAGCAGCAGCAGTGCGATGGCGCCGGTGGCGGCGAACGGGATGGAAACCAGCAGGATCAGCGGCTGGATGAGCGACTTGAAGGTCGCGACCATCACCACGTAGACGATGGCGATCGCGGCCAGCAGCGCCAGGTAGAGCTGGGCGAAGGACTCGGCCTGCTCGGTGGCGGCCCCACCCAGTTCGGCAGTGGCGCCCTCGGGCAGGGCGAGTGCGTCGAGCCGCTTGGCGACCTCGGCGGAGACCGAACCGAGGTCGTTCTCGCCCGGGGTGATCGAGACCGTGGCGATCCGCTCCCCGTTCGAGGAGGTGATGGTGGCCGGGGACTCGGAGCGCTCGACCTTCGCCACGTCGCCCAGGCGCACCGTTCCGGTGGCGGTGGGCAGCTTGAGGTCGCGCAGCTGGTTCAGGTTGGTCAGGTCGGTTCCCTCGCCGATGCTCACCGGGTAGTCGGTGTAGCCCACGCGCACGGTGCCGGCGGGGACCGGGGAGAGCCTGCCGGCGGTCAGCGCGCCGATCTGCGCCTCGGAGAGCCCGGCGGCCGCGGCCTTGGTCCTGTTGATGGCCACGGAGACCTGCGGGCGGGCGGTGGACAGGTTGTCGCTGAGATCGGTGGCACCCTCGATGCCGGCCATCGCCTCGAGGGTGGCCTCGGTGGCCTCGGTGAGGATCTCGGGGGTGGGGGCGCCGACCTGCACGGTGACGGCGGAGGATCCGCCCATCCCGCCCTCGGAGGCCGAGATGGAGATGTCGGAGTCCTTGGCCAGGGGCTTGACCGCGGCGCGGGCCGCATCCTGGATCGCATCCTGGTCGGCGTCGGCATCGGTCATCACGGTGAAGGACGCCGAGTCGGTGCCGCCGGCCAGGAATGCGGAGAACCCGCCGGAGGGGGTGCCGGCGGTCAGCTGCACGTCGACCACGGAATCGAGGTTGCGCAGGGCCTTCTCGACGGGGGCGGCGGCCTTCATGGTGGTCTCCAGCGAGGAACCGGCCGGAAGCTTTTGCGTGACCGAGAAGGTGTTCTGCCCGGTGCCGCCCAGCAGGTTGGTGGGCACCAGCGGGACCATGATGACGGTGAGCCCCAGCAGTGCCACGGAGGCGACAAGCGTGATCACCGGGTGCCTCTGGGTGCCCTTGAGGACGGGGGAGTAGCCGCGCTGCAGCCAGGAGGCCGCTTCCTTCTTCTCCGCCTTCGCGCGGGCCGCGGCGAGGTCCGCGGCGCCGGGCCGGGTGTGGCCCAGGAACCAGTAGGCCAGCACCGGGACGATGGTCAGGGAGACCAGCAGCGAGGCGAGCAGCGCGATGGTCACGGTCAGCGCGAAGGGGCGGAAGAGTTCCCCGGCCATGCCGCCGACCAGCGCCACGGGCAGGAACACCGCCACGGTGGTCAGCGTCGCGGCAGTCACGGCGGTGGCGACCTCGCGCACCGCGGTGAGGATGGCCTTGGACTTTTCCTCGCCGTAGGCCAGGTGCCGCTTGATGTTCTCGATGACCACGATGGAGTCGTCGACCACGCGGCCGATGGAGATGGTCAGCGCGCCCAGGGTCAGCATGTTCAGCGAGTAGCCGCCCATGCGCAGCCCGATGAAGGTGACCAGCAGGGACAGCGGGATGGAGATCGCGGTGACCAGGGTGGAGCGCACCGAGAGCAGGAAGATGAGGATCACCACGACGGCGAAGCCCAGGCCGAGCAGGCCCTCGACGGTGAGGTCGTGGATGGATTGCTCGATGAAGGGGGCCTGGTCGAAGACCGTGGTGAACTTCGCGTCGCCGCCCAGCTGGTCGGCCAGTGCCGGCAGCGCGGCGGCCACGGCGTGGGAGATGCCCACGGTGTCCCCGGCGGGCTTCTTGGTCACCGACACGGCCAGGGTTTCGACCCCGTTGGTGCGGGTGATGGAGGTGGCGGTGTCATCGACCATCTTCACCTCGGCCAGTTGGGAGAGGTCGTACACCCCGGAGGCCCCGCGCACCGGCAGCGACTTGACGGCATTCAGCGAGTCGACCAGCGAGCCGGAGGTGACCGGCAGGTCCAGGCCGTCGGTGTCCAGCCGGCCCACGGGCATCAGCCCGGAGCCTTCCTCGATGACGGTCTTCAGGTCGTTGACGCCCAGGCGCTCGGAGGCCAGCGTGGCGGCGTCCGGCAGCACGGCGATGTGCTGGGAGGTGCCGCCCGAGACGTCCGCGGTGCGCACGCCGTCGATCTTGGAGAGCTTGGGCAGCACCAGGCGCTCGACGTCCGAGCGCAGCGAGTTCAGGTCCTTCCCGCCGGAGACCGCCAGGTAGACGATGGGGAAGTCGGAGATGGAGCCGGCGAAGGCCGAGGGCTCCACGTCCTCGGGCAGCGTGGCCTTGGCGTTGGAGATGGCCTTGTCGACCTGGGCGCGGGCGCGGTCCAGGTCGGTGCCGTAGGCGAAGGACAGTGAGATCGTGGTGAAGCCGGTCTGCGAGGTCGAGGAGGAGGATTCCAGGCCCTCGACGGCCTGCAGCGCGCCCTCCAGCGGCTGGGCCACCTGCTTGTCGATGACCTCCGGAGATGCGCCGGACTGGGATGCCACCACGGAGATCCGCGGGAACTCGAGCGCGGGAATGAGTTCCTGCTTGAGTTGCCCCATGGTGATCACGCCGAAGACCGCCACAAACACGGTGATCAGTGCGATGAGGGCACGGTTGCCCAGGGAAAGTGCGGCCAGCCGATGCATCTGCCATCCTAGAAAGATTGTCTTGTTCGCTATTGCTTCGCAACCCACTCTAGTTGGCGCCGAAGGCCGCCGGGTCCATCCAAAGGCGTACCTTGACGCACGCGGGCGCCAGCCGCCAAAGGGGTGTACTTCGCGTCCGGCTCCGTGCAACGATGGGCAAACGGCCCGCAGCTGCCGCCGGCGCCCGGGACCGGTACGTCGCCGGGAACCGCGGCACGAACGAGCGTCAACTCCCACCAGCAGAGGAGAAAGCATGTTCCAGAATTCCACCGATGGATCCAGCCCCCGGATGGTGCCGGCCAGCGACTCCACCATGCCGCCCGAACACGCCCCGTCCCCGGAACCGCCGCCGGGCCCGCCGCCCGGGCCGGATCCGGACTATCCGCCCGCACCGCCGTCGACCCCGGAGCCTGAACCGGATCCCGGTCCGTACCCGATTCCCCCTGGCCCCGTGCCGTATCCGCCGGTTCCGGACCCCGCCCCCTTCCCGAACCCGGTGCCGGGCCCGGACCCGATGCCCCATCCGGATCCGACCACCCGGCCTCCCGGCTGAACCAAGAAGCGGGGGGGGGGGGGGGGGGGGGGGGGGGGCCCCCCCGGCGGGGGGGGGGGGGGGGCCGGGGGGGTTTTTGTTGTGTTGTATGGGTGGTGTTTTGTATTGTACGGGGGAGGGGCGGGGGGGCGGGTGG
>NZ_JAUSSH010000024.1 GCF_030812255.1 Paeniglutamicibacter psychrophenolicus
TGATCGACCTCCACGCCAAAAACCACAGAAAGTAGCCAGACACCCGGAACCGAAAACGCCAGGATCCCCGACAATCCGGGGATCCTGGCGTTCTGTCTAACGTAACTTCAGGCTAGCCGGATGCCCGGTTGCCCGCGGTCAGCAGGCGGCGCCTGAACCAGGCTCCGCAGGCCGAGCCAAGCAGCACCACCAGCATCCCGACCAAAGCCCCGATAATGGTCTCGAGCATCCGGTCGTAGAGCAGCACGGTGTCCAGCCCCGTTCCGATGGAGACGCCCACCAGGGCCAGCGGGGTGACGAATACCTGGGCCAGGAAGTAGTTCCGGGCGATGAACATCTCGACCGCGAACTGCAGCAGCCCGATCATCGCCAGCAGCACCCACACGGGAGGCGCGAAGGCGATGACGGCAGCCATCAGCACCAGCCCGGTCAGGGTCCCAAGGATACGGTGGACGCCGCGGCGCACGCGGTGCCGGGTGGTGTGCCCCACCAGTGGGACCACCGCCGCCACCATCGCCCAGTAACTGTGCCCGGTGGACAGCGTCGGGGCCAGCAGGTTGGCGATGGAACCTGCCAGTCCCGCGGCGAGCAGGTACATCAACGCCTCGATCCAGATGGCCAGGCGCACCGGTTTCGAGAGCGGCGCCGGGGCCGTGTAGCTTCCCCACGACGCCCCCTTGACGAAGACGATCCCGGAGAAGCCCAGCACGATCGACAGCAGCACCGCAGCGGCGGCCGCTGCCATCGATTCGGCCGGCGGCGGCTGGTGCGGCATCGAGGCGATGGCGGCAAAGGCGAAGATGTGGAAGAGCGAGCCGCCGGGACGCAATTGCAGGTACCCGGTGACGACCGAACAGATCCCCGAAACCACGGTGGTGAGTCCCACGACCATCCAGGCGCTCGCCGCCGGGTCGTCGTGGTTGACCAGGTAGTGCGAGGCTAGTGCCCCGGCCAGGATCACCACCAGGAACAGGCCTCCGGCCTTGGCCTGGGCCGCCAGCCGGTTCGGGTAGCACGGCACCCTGCCGTAGACCCCGGTGAAGGCCCCGAAGATCACGAACACCATCAAATCCAGCCGGTCGATGGCCAGCAGGCCGAAGAGCGGCACGAAGATCCCCACGGCCGTGCGCAACGCGATCCACTGGTCGTTGTTCGCAGGGGCCAGCGTCAACAGGCTTCCGAACTTGTTGTTGCCCATGGTGTCCCTTGCTCGTTGCTTGTGGCCCCGAGCCGCTGCCCGCTGCGTGCCGAGATCGGCACCCACGGATTAACGCTACGCCTTGTCACGCGGCGCTGCCCGGTCCTATGAGCCATCCCACGCGGGGATTTTGCCGGGGCCACGGGTGGATGCGGCACACTGGATAGGTGCCCCACGAATCTTTTGACCCCACAGCGCCCCATCCCCGCCAGTCCGACTTTTCCTTTGACGTCGGCACCCGCCTAAGCAACCCTGACGGTTCGGTGTCCAACGGACGCACCGGCGTGATCAGCACCCCGCACGGGCAGATCAAGACCCCGGCGTTCATTGCCGTGGGCACCAAGGCCACCGTCAAAGCCATCCTGCCCGAAGCCGTGGAGCAGCTCGGGGCCCAGGCGGTGCTGGCCAATGCCTACCACCTGTACCTGCAGCCGGGCTCGGACGTCCTGGATGCCGCCGGCGGACTGGGCCGGTTCATGAACTGGTCCGGGCCCACCTTCACCGATTCGGGCGGATTCCAGGTCATGAGCCTGGGCTCGGGATTCAAGAAGGTCATCGACATGAAGTCGGTGGACCAGTCCGGCCCGGACGATGCGGTGGCACCGGGCAAGGAACGCCTGGCCAACGTGGACGACGACGGCGTCTGGTTCAAGAGCCACATCGACGGCACCAAGCACCGCTTCTCCCCCGAGATCTCCATGAGGGTCCAGCACGAGATCGGCGCGGACATCATGTTCGCCTTCGACGAGCTGACCACCCTGCAGAACTCCCGCGGCTACCAGGTCGAATCCCTGGAGCGCACCCGGCTGTGGGCCGAACGCTGCGTGGCCGAGCACTTCAACCTCACCGATGAGCGCGTCGGCAAGGAATACCAGGCGCTCTTCGGCGTCATCCAGGGCGCCCAGTACGAGGACCTGCGCCGCAAGGCCTGCCAGGACCTCGGAGCAATGGCCTTTGACGGATTTGGCATCGGAGGGGCGCTGGAGAAGGAAAACCTCGGCACCATCGTTGGCTGGTGCGCGGAGGAACTCCCGGAGAACAAGCCGCGCCACCTGCTGGGCATTTCCGAGCCCGATGACATCTTCACGGCCATCGAGAACGGCGCCGACACCTTCGACTGCGTCTCCCCCACCCGGGTGGCCCGCAACTCGGCGTTCTACACCCCGCATGGCCGATTCAACCTCTCGGGCACCCGGTACAAGCGGGACTTCACCCCGCTGTCCGAGGATTGCGACTGCTACACCTGCGAGCACTACACGCGCGCCTACATCCACCACCTGTTCAAGTCCAAGGAACTGGTCAGCCACACACTGATCTCCATCCACAACGAACGCTTCGTGGTGAAGATGGTCGACGACGCCCGCCTGGCCATCGAGGACGGCACCTTCTTCGAGCTCAAGGACAAGGTCATGTCCAGCTACTACGCCGGGGCCCCCGATCCGCAGGGCCTTGCAACCCTCGCCGTCTGACCTGCGGCGGCAGGTTCTAGGTTGCGGTTCCCGATCGCCGGGGCCGCAGCCTGCGCACGCCCACGAAGAGCAGCACCGCCAGGGCCACCGCGGCCACGAGCACCAGCACCGGAAGCACCACGGCCAGCAGGCTCAGGCCCAGCGCCGTCCCGTCTTCCGCGGTGCTCACCACCGGGGCGGCGACCCCCGCGGTGCCCAGGTTCAACAGCGGCCTGGCCCCGGATTTCAGCAGGTGGAAGACCAGGGCGATCCCCGCGCCGATGAGTAGCGGCACCCACGCGGCGGTGCCGAACGTGTTCCCGGGATCCGCCACCGCAACGGTCTGGGCACCCACTCCGGAGGCAAAGACGAGCCCTCCGGAAGCCGGGCGCACCACCGTTTGCAGCGCGTCGTTGACCGAGTCGATGACAGGGATCTTGTCGGCGACCACCTCGATGAGCAGCAGCACCGCAAGGATGCCCAGCGCCCAGCCGTTGGACAGCCAGCCCCAGCCCTCGGGCAGCGCCACCCACGAGGTGAAGCGGTTCAGCAGCCCCAGCACCAGCAGGGGGATGTAGGCGTTCAGGCCCGCGGCCGAACTCAGCCCGGCGGCCGTGAGTAGTTCCATGGCTTCAGCGTAATTGCCGCGGCGGTGCAATCACCGCATTGGTGCGGTGCAGCATTCAATTACGTGTTACAGCTGCGCTCGGTGGACGTTGGACGGGTTCGCGGTCGAGGTGCCCACACCCCAGGCCATGGCTGCCACCACCGCGCCAAGCAGCAGCAGCACCGATGGGATCGGCGCCAGCAGCAGGCCCGCAACCAGCGCGACGACCGACACTGCCATCACGTCGTACCCGTAGGTGAAGTGCAGGACCATGGGGCCGGCGGCCTGGCCCATGGCGGCCATGAGCATCACCGATCCCCAGTCGATTGCCGGCCGAAACGCCATGCGCACCGCACCCGCGGCAAGCCCCACACCGGCCATGGCACCCAGGCCGAGCAGCAGCGGGATTTCCCCCGCGTCGATGCCAACGGCCCACCCCAGGAATCCGGCAAGGCACACGCTCCACGGAACCAGCAGCAACGCCGCCACCAACGCGTGGGTTTGCCGCACGCCCACTCGGCCCAGCGGGATGATCGCATCCAGCGACGGCACGCCCGCTGCCTGCGCGGCAGCCTTGGATGCCGCCCGCGCAGCCAGCACCGAACCGACGAGCACCAAGACGGCCAGGACCAGCGGGCGCCCGCCGGGCACGGCGAAGACCCCGGCCGCCGGGACGCACCAGCCAACCAACATCCCCCGCCAGGACTTGCCGGTGCGCAGCAGCACCAGCAGCTCGGCGCGCACCAGCGCCGCATAGGGGCCGCGGACCCAGCGGGCCGGAAGCATGCGCGCGAAGGAATCCGATCCGCGGGCCCGGATCCGTTCCCGCCTGGCCCGCGTGCGCTTGCTTTCCCGGGCGCCAGCGGCATCCAGCGCGCTGCCCAGCGCCTTGTCATCCAGCAGCGCCAGCGCCGCTCCCGCGTGTTCGCTCGCTGCCCCGCTGGAAATCAATTCCCTGCTGGGAATACGTTGCAGCTGACCCGCCAGGGCGGCAAATCCTCCGGCGCAGAGCACCGCGAGGACCGCCGGAACCCACCAGGCCCCGGTCTGGGCCAGGACCGGCAGGGAGGATGGCAGCCACGCCCACAGCGACTCGAGGTTGCCCAGCCCGGTGATGCGCAGCAGCACATCGATCAGGTACGCCAGCAACACCCCGATGGCCGCGGCGTTCAGGAGTGCGCGGAAACGCCCTGCCGCCTGGCGGGTCTGGGACCATGCCGCCAGCAGCGAAAGCCCCACGAACAACAATCCCAGGGTCGCCGCACCCGCCAGCACCCCGGCGAACGATCCCCGGGCCAAGCCACCGAGCACGGTTCCGTAGCCGATGGGCAGCCACAGGAAGCCCCCATACAAAAACGTGCTCACCAGGCGTTGGCGCAGCAAGCGTGCCAGGAAGCCGGTGCGTGCCACCGGAAGGCTGAGCCACCAGAATCCCTGGGCCCGGTCCACCGCCGTGGGGCCAAGCTTGGAAATCAGCAGCAGGGCACCGAGCATTCCGAGCATCACCAGGGCGGAGGCCGCCGAGGAGCCGGGAACCACGCCGGCACCGGCGCGCACGATGCCCGACCCGGGGCCACCCCGGAGGTTGTCGAAGAAGGCCAGGGCAAGCCCGGCCGCATAGCCAAAGACGATGGCAGCGGCCAGCAGCGCGATGTAGACGTCGCCCATGCGTTCCCAGAAGTCCTCGCGCTTGACCCGTTTCTCGACCACGCGGTTTCGCGCCCACGGATCAAAGTCGACCGGCTCGTTGTCCCACAGCATCCTCGGATCAACCGTGCGCAATGGCCGCAGCCCCCTGGGTGACGCTGGCCGGGATGACCTGCCCGTCGGAAACCAGCAGCACGGAGTCCGCAACGGTCGCGAGGAAGACCGGATCGTGGGTGACGACCAACAGGGCGGTTCCCGCGGTTGCCAGTGAGCGCAGGCGTGTGGCCAGGGCCACCCGCATCACCGGGTCGAGCCGCTGTTCGGGTTCATCGAGGACCAGCAGGCTGCAGGGACGCAGCAGGGCGGCCGCCAGCAGCAGGCGGCGGCGCTGCCCAGAGGAAAGTCGGTGCGGGTAATCGGTGCGGGCCGCTTCCAGCTCGAAGAAGGCCAGCTCATGCTCGACGGCGACCTGCGGTTCGGGCATCCCGTGCCCGCCGGCGATGAGCTGGAGGTGTTCCTCGACGCTCAGCGAGGGGAAGAAGGCGTCCTCGTCGAAGACGACGGATACGGCCTTGCGGTAGATGAAGCTCGCGTCGTCGGTGAAGGAACCCAGGATCACAGATTCCCCCGCCACGGGTTCCTGGTAGCCGACAAGGGTGCGCAGCAGCGTGGACTTTCCGGCGGCGTTGAAGCCAACGATCCCCAGCGCTTGGCCCGGTTCCAGCAACAGGTCCAGCGGCCCGCATACGTCCTGGCCGCCGTAGCCGGCGACAAGTCCCGTGGCCCTGAGCAGTTCGCGGTTCATGGTGTCCATGGTTTTGACGTTACCAACCGGCACCGCCGGCGCACCTCAGCATTGCGGATGACTTCGATCCCCATGCAGATGAACCGGGGGGGTGGGAACAAGAAGGCGGTGGCCGGCTTCGCCAAGTGCAGACGAAGCCGGCCACCGCCCACGGAATGTTTCGCGGCTGACCCTAGGCGGCGGTGCCAGCAGCCTGCGGCCCGGGAGCGTAGCTGGGTTCGCGGCGCTTGAACCAGCGGATGACCAGCGTGGTCACCGGCACGAAGAGGAATTCCACGGCCGTCTTGTAGACGAAGCCGACCAGCACGTAGTTGATGAACGTGGGCATGTCGGTGATGCCGATGACGGTCGCGGCGATGGAACAGAAGATCAGGGTGTCGGCGAATTCGCCCACCCCGGTCGAGCCCATCAGTCGTCCCACCAGGCCGCGTTCGCCGAAGCGTTCCTTCATCTTCACCAGCACCCAGGAATTCAGGGTCTGCCCGACCAGGAAGCCGAGCAGCGAGGCCAGGACGATGAGCCAGACCGGCCCCAGGGTGCGTTCGAGGGCTTCCTGCCCGTCGTACCATTCGGCCGCGGGCAGGTGGATCATGATCCAGAAGCAGGCCGTGGAGAAGGCCGCCAGCGCGAAGGTGGTGATGATCGCCCGGCGGGCAACCTTGAAACCGTAGACCTCGGAGATCACGTCACCGAGGATGTAGGCCAGGGGGAAAAGGAAGAATCCACCGTCGGTGACGATGGAGCCGAAGGTGACGCCCTTGGCTGCACCTATGTTGGAGAGGATGACCACGACGGCCATCAGTGCGAGCACGGTGGAAAAGTAGGGGCTTCCCGCGGACGCGAAAACGGCGCGCGATGCCTGTGAACGTGTTGAAATGGAGGCGGCTTTTTCGCCCATGGTGGTTCCCAATCGAAGAAGTGGTTCGCCAAGCCGGTCCCGGGGCCTCGATTCCGGCTCCGCGCAAACGGGGACGGGGCGGTCGAGGCGGGTGGGACCGCTCGCTGTATTAGCACTTGAGGTTCAAGTATCCCATGCCGGCTTCCCAACCACTTTGCGGTTTCCCCCTCGCACAGCCCACTTCTCTCCGCGGCAATGGCCGTTCCGCCGCTTCCTGCCGGGAATTATTGATTTTTGAACATGTTCAAAATTGGTTATGATGGAGACCAGGCCAACAATGGAGGTAAGTGCCATGAGGACACCAGCCACCAAAAGCACCCAGACCCGCCAGCTGCTGCTGGACACGGCACTGGAGCTCTTCGCCACGAAGGGCTTCTCCGGGACAACGATGCGCGCGATTGCCGCGGAATCCGGGCTTTCGCTGGGCAACGCCTACTACTATTTCGAGTCCAAGGACGCCATCGTCCACGAGCTTTTCCGCAACCTGCTCGAAAGGCACCGGACCGCCACCTGGCCGCTGCTGGTGCCCGGAAACAACCTTGAGACCAACCTGCGCATTGCCCTTGACCAGGCGCTGGAAATCATGACGCCGTTCCACGAGTTCGGACCTGCATTTATCCGCACCGCATTTGCCGGCGCCCACACCGAGCTCGGCGACATCCACCGCGCCCTTGAATTCGGGTTGTGGCGCCAGGTCGTGGCCGCCAGCAGGCCGTTGCCCCCGCTGGCCATCCGCAACGACCTGCCGGTACTGCTGTGGTTGATACAGCGCGGGATCTTCCTCTTCTGGGCCTATGACTCCTCCCCCGGGGCTGCCCGCAGCCGCCGGCTCATCAAGAATGTCGCCCCCGTGACGGCCCGTCTCGTCGTGCTCTCCCGCATGCCGGTGGTCCGCAGCATTCTCGATGACGTGCTTTCGCTGGTTCGCACCGCGTCCTGAGCCGAGCAGGTCCCCGGATCCCGCGTATCGCGCTGTCTCCCAACTTGGAATCGGCCGCCGCAGGCGTAGAGTCGGTAATGAACCGTCAAAGGGACCCGAAGGCACACCGTCACCGGTGATCAGTCATGCATTTGCGCCCCGAAGAGGTTCTTCGTTGACCGTCCTTGGAACAGGAGCCGCCAGATGCCATTCAAACCTTCAAGCCTTCCGCGCTGGGTCCACGCCTTTGCCCTGCTGCGGGACCGCACCGTGACCCGTGAAGATTCCGGTCGGCTGCACAGCGTCGCCGAAGACGGCAGCAACTACGAAATCACCTGCGCCTGGCCTGGCACCGGCGGCATTGCCTCCCTGCTGGGCGACTTCGATGGTTCATCGCACCAAGGCCAAACACGACTGACGTTCCTGGGCACCCCGGACGAGTCCGCCGGCCGTGAGCTCGTTGGCCGGGGCTGGAGCCTCAGCGACCGGCGCGTGCTGCTTGCCGCGCTGGCCAACGATGTGGAACAAGTGGTCTCGCTGCCGGAAACGGCCACGCTGTTCGAAGCCCCGATGGCCGACTACGACGTGGTTGAAATCGCCGATTTCGACTCGACCGCGGGCCGCGGCCGGATCCGCTTTGGCGAGGACTTCGCACTGCTCGGCGACCCGAGCATCACCGCAACCTCGAACATCGAGCAGTTCCGCGCCGCGATCCTGGCCAACCTGGCCGCCGCTGCGGCACGCCAGGGCCTGCCGGTGCTGTTCATGGTCACCAGCGCCGACACCGCCACCGGAATACGCGCCGAACGCGCCGCCGGCTGGTCCAACGCAACCCAGCTGACCACTTTCACCCGGGCCTGATTCCCGGTCACCCGTTCCCGACCGGAATCGCCGGGCTGCCGAGCCGCTTCCGGGTGGAATCGGCGGGCAGGAAAACCACCCTAAAATGGATGCATGACTTCTGCCACCACCGGGACCCGTCCCGCCATCACCTTGACCATCGCCGGTTCCGAAGCAACCGGCGGAGCCGGCGCCCAGGCCGACCTGAAGACCTTCCAGGAACTGGGGACCTACGGCATCGTTGCCCTGACCTGCATCGTTTCCTTCGACCCGAAGGACAACTGGAACCACCGATTCGTCCCGGTTGAGCCGCAGGTCATTGCCGACCAGCTCGAAGCGGCCCAGACCTGCTATGCAGCGGACCTGAAGACCGTCAAGCTCGGCATGATGGGCTCCCCGGCCACCATCAACACCGTTGCCGCCGCGCTGAAGAACCAGGAATGGGACAACGTCGTCCTGGACCCGGTATTGATCTGCAAGGGCCAGGAACCGGGCCACGCCCTGGACACCGACGAAGCACTGAAGGCGAACCTGCTGCCGCTGGCCACCTTCGTCACCCCCAACCACTTCGAGGCCGAGTCGCTGTCCGGGATCAGCATCAACAACGTCGAGGACCTGGCCGAGGCCGCAAGGAAGATCCACGCACTTTCCGGCGCGGCCGTGCTGGCCAAGGGCGGGGTCCGCCTGGCCGGCACCGAGGCCGTGGACGTGTTCTACGACGGCGAAACCCTTGAGATCCTCTCGGCCCCGAAGGTCGGGGAAGTTGCCGTGTCGGGTGCCGGTTGCTCGCTGGCCGCCGCCATCACCGCCGAGCTGGCCAAGGGCGAGAGCCCGCTGCAGGCTGCACGCAACGCCAAGGCCTTTGTCACCGAGGGCATCAAGAACCGCGTGGCATCCACCGCCCCGTTCGACGCCCTGTGGCAAGGGGGAACACGGTAAGGCCGCCGCAACCCGAAGACCTTCCAGGCAAAACGCTGGTCCCATGCACGCATGGGACCAGCGTTTTTTGCGTTTCCCCCCCCAGAAACGCCGCCGCCTCGTCGGCGCGCGGACAAACAGGTTTGCGGCAGCGGCGTCCTTGCCCGATGCCAGCCGTCGCTTCCCCGTCCGTCCCGCGCCCGCGGTGCGGGCAGTGGTTCCTCCCCAAGAGGCCCACCGTCTGCCCAAAGGCTATCGGCGGCCTCCGACACTTTGCCGGGCACGGGTTCTGGCCTTCCCTCCAGCGTCCGCGGGCACGGAACCAAAACGGTTCCCCGGGTCCGGATCCCCCTCCCGATTCCGGCCAATTCCCCGCGACACTTTCCAAAGAATCTCAAACAACCCCTTGATATGTGCCGCGTCTCACATAGTATGTGGCGTGGGACGGTACCCACTATCCGCTCGCGGAAATCCGTCTCCATCACTCCCAGTCACTCCCACCGGATTCAAGGAGAACCATGTCCAACCCGCGTCGTCACAGACTTGCGCGGACGATCCTGGCGTCGGCCTCGGGGCTTGCCCTGGCCGTCACCATGTCTGTCCCTTCCCTTGCGGCACCGCCGACGATCGACCCGGCACCGGGTGCCGACTCACCGTCCCTCGGCGGGACTGCCCCCAAGGCGCTGAAAAACCTGAAGGTCTCCGGCCCGCTGGCCTCGGCCAAGGGCGATGTCTCCGTCTTCGTCCAGTTCGAAGGCGAAGGAGCCTTCGAAGCCACCCAGCCGGACAGCGCCAAGACGCCACGCGGCAAGTCGGTCAAGAACCCCGACAAGGTCAAGAAGATCCGCGACGGCATCAAGGCCAAGGGCAAGTCGGCCGCCAAGGCAGCCAAGGCCGAGGTCATCTACACGACCACCAACTCGCTGCCGGGCGTTGCCCTGCGCGGAGACGCCGACGCTTTGCGCGCACTGGCCTCGCGTCCCGACGTCAAGAAGATCACCGCGATCGTCCCCAAGACCCCCGAGAACAAGGGCTCGGACATCGACACCCGCGCCCTCGAGGCATGGAACACCCTGCAGGAAACCGGCGAGGGCATCACCATCGCCGTGCTGGACACCGGCATCGACTACACGCACGCCGGCTTCGGCGGCCCGGGCACCCTCGAGGCCTACGCAACCGCGCAGGCATCCAAGGACCTGCCGTCCAAGACCTCCGGGCTGTATGACCCCGAGAAGTTCATCGGCGGCTGGGACCTGGTGGGCGACGACTACAACGCGGATTCGAGCGCGCCGAACTACCAGCCGGTTCCCAAGCCGGACTCGAACCCGCTTGACTGCGCCTCGGCCGGACACGGCTCCCACGTCTCGGGCACCGCGGCCGGATACGGCGTGAAGGCCGACGGCACCACCTTCACCGGCGACTACACCAAGCTGACCGCCGACGAGGTGGGCTCCATGCTCATCGGCCCGGGCTCCGCCCCCGAGGCATCGCTGGTCGGCATCCGCGTCTTTGGCTGCGAGGGTTCCTCCTCCGTGGTCGGACAGGCACTGGACTACGTCCTGGACCCGAACAACGACGGCGATTTCTCGGACCGCGCCCAGATCGTGAACATGTCCCTGGGCTCGGACCACTCGCCGGTCGAAGACCCCGAGAACGACATCGTCAACACCCTCACCGGCCTGGGAATCCTCTCCGTGGTGGCCTCCGGCAACGCCGGGGACGTCACCGACGTCGGCGGCTCGCCGGGCAATGCCCGCTCCTCCTTGACCGTGGCCAACTCCGTGGGCACCAAGGTCACCCTCGACGGCATCAAGGTCAACGCACCGGCCGACGTCGCGGGAACCGCGGCAGGCCAGTACTCGGCCAACTTCAACTACACCACCGCCGACCCTGCCACGCTGACCGGGGATGTCGTCATGGCACCGGCGGCAAACGCCTTCGGTTGCGCCCCGTTTGAGCCCGGCTCGCTGGCCGGCAAGTGGGTCTGGCTGCAGTGGAGCGAGAACCTCGAGTTCCCCTGCGGCTCGGGCGCGCGCTTCAACAACGCCGAAGCCGCCGGCGCCACCGGCGTCATCTTGGACTCCGAGGTGGCGGTCTTCGAGGCCGGCATCGCCGGAAACGCCACGATTCCCGGCGCACAGTTCACCAAGGCCTTCTCGGACCAGTTGCGCCCCGCGGCCCAGGACGGCACGCTGAACGTCACCCTGGACCCGAAGCTGGTCGGCACCGCCTCGGCCGAGTCGGGAATCGGGAACACCCTGAACTCCTCGTCCTCGCGCGGCGTGCATGGCTCGGAGGGCATCGTCAAGCCGGACGTGGCCGCACCGGGCACACTCATCGGTTCGGTGGGCGTGGGCACGGGCAACGGCCCGGCCGTCATGTCCGGCACGTCCATGGCAACCCCGCACACCGCAGGCATTGCCGCACTGGTGGCAGGCAGCGGCAACTACACCGCATTGCAGGTCAAGTCCCTGGTGATGAACACCGCCACGGTGGACATCCTGGCCGCCAACGGCGAGGCCTACGGGCCAAACCGCGTGGGTTCCGGGCGCGTCATTGCCGATGCGGCGATCAATTCCCCTGCCTACGCCTTCGCCACCGCGGACCCGGAACTGGTCTCCGTGACCTTCGGCGTCATCGAGGTCAACAAGACCAAGTACAAGGCCGCCAAGTCCATCACCGTGGTCAACAAGTCCGACAAGACCCAGACCTACAAGGTGAAGTACCTGCCAGCCACGCAGATCCCGGGTGCGGGCTACTCGTTGGACAAGAAGACCGTGACGCTCGCGGCCGGGGCAAGCACCCAGATCAAGGTCACCCTTGACGTGGATGCCCGCAAGTACGCCAAGACCATCGATCCGACCATGGACCGCACGCAGCTTGGCCTGCCGCGCGCCTGGGTCGCCGATGTCTCCGGCCGCGTGGAGCTTTCCAGCTCCACCGCACCGACGCTCCGCGTTCCGGTCCAGGCGGCGCCGAAGCTGGTTGCCGACATGGGCGCCAAGAAGATCAAGCTCGACGCCGGCGCCACCTCCGGCACCGTCGATCTGGCTGGCAAGGACGTCCGGGCCGGTTCCGGCGACACCCAGGTGGTATCGCTGCTCTCCGCGTTCGAGCTCGGGGCTTCCTCGGGCAAGCTGCCCGGCAGCGCCGACGCGATCCCGGGCGCACGCTCCATGGACCTGCAGCACGTCGGTGCCTCCTCCACCGCCCCCACCACGGGCGCGGCCGACGGTCTGCTGAACTTCGGTGTGAGCACCTGGGGCAATTGGGCCCACCTGGCCGGAGCCACGGAGATCGACGTCGAAATCGACACCAACGGCGACGGGGCGGCGGACTTCGTCACCTTCAACAGCTACTTCGACGAGTTGGATGCCGACCTGGCCTCGACCTACGATCTGCGCACCGGTTCACAGGTTGACCTGCAGTTCCTCAACGGGCTGGGCGGGGATGTCGACACCAACACCTTCGACACCAACGTGGCATCCCTCCCGGTGTCGCTCGCGGCGCTGGGCCTGAGCGGTTCCAGTGCGCCGATCAGCTACCGCGTGAGCACGTACTCCGTGTACAACGCCGATGAATCCGGTGCCCTGGCCCCGGTGGATGAAACCGATTGGATCGCCTTCAATGCGATCGCCCCGGAATTGTCCTTCGTTGGCGGCGGAACCGCGTTCGCGGACCTGGACAAGGCCAAGCTGACCGCGACCATCGCCTCGGACGGCACCGACGCCAAGGCCCTGTTCCTGCACCTGCACAACGCCTCGGGCAACCGCGCCCAGGTAGTGGATGTGGAGGTGCGCAAGTAGCACTGCGGCCTGGTGCCGCAACAGGCACCGACGGCGCGGCCCGCCGGATGGAGGTGGAGTGGTTTCCACCGCGCATCCGGCGGGCCGCGCCGTTTCCGCATGCCGGCAGCCGGCGGGCTTAGGCTCGAAACCATGGATGGAATGTCGATCCCCGCTTCCCTGGCCCGGGTGCTGCCCCCGGGTGCAGCCGCCGCCTGCCGTGGAGGCGAGGTAGCCATGGAGGTTTTCGGTACGTCGGAGCCCCTGCCGGTCTTCAGCGTGACCAAGATGTTCATAGCCGCCGGCGTCCTGCGTGCCGTCGATGCGGGCCTCTTCACGCTCGCGGATCCGTTGGCTTCCCGGCTTCCCGGTGCCCCGGCCGGCCGCACAATTTCCCAGGTGCTCACGCACACCGCGGGGATGGGCAATTACGCCTCAAACCCCGGCTATCTGGCTGCCGTCCGGGACCGGCCGGCGGACCCGTGGTCGCTTCAGGACATTGCCGCCGCCGGCGCCCTGACCGCGCCCGGACCCTTCGCCTACAGCAACACCGGCTACTGGTACCTGGGCGCGTTGCTCGAGGAGGTCTCCGGGATGTCGCTGGGCCAGTACCTGCATCGGGAAATCTTCGAACCGGCGGACATGGCCTCGACCCGCTATCCGGATCCGGAAACCGCATTGACGGATTCGGGCTACTCGACGCTGTGGGCCGGGCCCGCCGGGGCCGCGTTCTCCACGCCGGCCGACCTGCTGCGCTTCGGCGACCTGGTGACGGAGCGCAGCCCGCTCTTCCCCTCGTCCCTGTCCCCCGCAATGCGTGCCGCGTTCATGGATTCGGTTCCCGTGGCTGCGCCCGCTCCGTGGCGTGCGCCGCGCTACGGGGCCGGGGTCATGATCGACACGGACCTGCAGCTGTGGGGGCACGGCGGCGCCGGGCCCGGGTACCGCGCCGCGGTCTTCACCTCCCGGGCGACCGGGATCGCGGCCGCGGCGATTGCCCCGGAATCCAGCGGGTTCAGCCCCGAGGAGGCCTTGGTCTCGCTGCTGGGACCCAAGGGCTGACTCCGCTCAGCGCCGTTCGTCCTTGACCCGCAGCACGTGCAGCGCCGCGGAGTCGATGAGCCGGGCGAAGGCGGGGTCCTTGCTGGCCTTGGCATACAGGGCGTTGGCAATCGCCGGCATCTTCGGCGCGTCCACGCAGAGCATCATGGTCCCGCCGGCCTCGAAGAAGCGCAGGGCCCGGGTGCCCAGGCCCCAGGGCGCCAGCTGCTCGGCGTCGCACATGTCGTCCGAGACGATGATGCCGTTGAACCCCAGGTCCTGACGGAGCATCGAACGCATGATGGTCGAGGAGAACGGGGCGATGTTCTTCGCGTCGATCCTGGAGTAGTAGGCGTTGGAAACCATGACCCAGTCGTCGCCCGCGGCAACGCCGTCGCTGAAGGGCTTGAGGTAGGCATCATGCCGGGTGGTCTTGGTGTCGGTGACGTTCCGGGAGATGTCGGTGTTCTTGGTGACGCGTCCGAGCCCCGGGAAGTGCTTGATGACCGGGTCCACGCCCGCGGCCAGCATACCGGAGGAGAAGGCCCGCGTTGCCGCCGAGACCTTGGCCGGGTCGTACCCGTATTCGCGCTTCCAGTAGCCGATGGGCGCATTCGATGCGGCGAAGGACGCCGAGGGGACGGTGTCGGCCACCGGGGCGAGGTTGACGTTGATTCCGGCCCTGGCCAGTTGCCTGCCCCAGACCTCGGCACGCTCGCTCAGCGTCGCGGTGGCCCAGCTGCCCTGGACCAGCGCCGTGGGCAGGGTGGAGAAGCCGCTGCCCTTCAGGACCTGGACGTAGCCACCCTCCTGGTCCGTGGCCACAAACGCGTCGACGTCGACCGACAACGACTTCGAGATGGTTGACTCGACCCGCTGGACCGCGCTGGCCGTGCCGGCAGTCCCGGCGCTGCTGCGGCCCTTCAGGAAGAAGTTCCCCAGCTCGTGGGTGGCAATGGTGGACCGGTCGGCAGCGCTGCTGCCCGTTGCCGGGATACCCACCATCAGGACCTGACCGATTCGTTCCTTCAGGCTCATGGCGGCCAGCGTCTTTTCGGCCGGGCTTGGCGGCGCGGTCGGGCCGGGACCCGAGCTGTGCGTCGGCGTTGCGCTGGGTTTGTGGCTCGGTGCCACCGACGGTGGCTGGCTTGCAGACGACTGGCCCGTGGACGGTGCCGAGGTAACCGACGGTGCAGGGGTGCTCGAGGTAGTTGCGCTTGGCGGCGAGGGCGCCGGGGTCGGGGCACAACCGGCCAGGACCATGCTGGACAGAACCAGCAGGGAAAGGACCACCCGATGCCCAAAATTCCTTGCTCGCGAATTGTTCATGGTCCACAGCCTCTCTTCTCCACCACACCCAGCGTGCCAGAGATTCGGGCGCCCGGAAGCCAATGGGACCAAAATCGTGACCTGTCTATCAGTTGCCCATCGTTGCGTGGCACGTAGGCCCGCACGGTCGCAGGAACTGCGGAACCTGTCGGCGGGCGCGCCTAAGCTGGGCACAGGACTATTGAAGGAGGATCCCATGGCATCGGAAGGTCCTTTTGACACCGAGTTGGTTCCCGAGGTCTGGACCATGCCGTCCCGCGGCATCGAGTGGTGCGACTGCGGGCGCCACCATGTGCTGGACCGGGGCATCGTGCTCGGTTTTGCCCAGGACCTGGTAGAAGACCCGGACTGGATGACGCACGACGAGGTCATCGACACCGCCATGGACCTGTGGAACTACGTGTCGGTTTGCGAGTTCTTCCTTCTGGCCATCCGGCGCTCGGCGAGCGCCGTGAACGGCGGGCCGGCACCAAGGTACAGCTTTGAACGCGGGCTGGAAATCGTGGCGTATTTTTCCAAGACCTGGCAGGGGTGCCCGGAGGAAATCTGTTCCCCGTCGCGCGACCGCGAGGACTAGGCCTTCACCACCGGGATGTCGGCCCAATCGGTGGTGAACCTGGGCGAGGAGTAGTCCCGCTTCATCGACCATCCCGGTTCCACGGCCAGTCCACCCGAGCCGAGCCCAATGGACTTGTTCCCGAATTTAGCCTTGACCGCGCCCAGCACGTCCCCGACGTGCGTTTCGGTCATTTCCTCTTCAAAGATCCCGAAGGCTGCCTGCCCGGGTTCCGGCTGCAAGCCGGAAAGCACGACCCCTCCGCGGACGTACGAGGCGCCGGGGTGCATGATTTCACGCATGGCCCCGACCGCCAGGCGGGTGAGCAGGATCGGGTCCTGGGTGGGCGAGGGCAATTTGAGCGTGATCGAGGGAAACGAGGCTTCCCCGGAGGCAAAGCGGCTGGTTCCCGCGGTGACGGTAAGCAGCGTGGCCCATAGTCCGTCCGATATCAGCCTGGCGGCCCCGCGCTGCGCATAGATGGACATGACCTCGACCATGTCCTCGATGGTTGTCACCGGGTTGGAGAAGGACCGCGAGTACATGATCTGTTGCTTGTCTGCGCGTTCCTCGTTGTGGGGAATGCACGGGGTCCCATTCAGCTCAAGGACCGTGCGCTGGAGCACCACGGAGAACTTCTTGCGGATGTCGGTCACGTCTGCCGCCTTGAGGTCGGCGATGGTGGAGATGCCCATGCCCGACAGCCTTGCTCCGGTGCGGGCCCCGACACCCCACAGGTCGGTGACGGGAACCCTGGACTGGATGTCCCCAACCACTTGCGGGTCCATGGAATCCAAGGAGCACACACCGTCCAGGTGCGCGTTGCGCTTGGCCACGTGGTTGGCGAACTTGGCCAGGGTCTTGGTCGGTGCCACCCCCACGCAGACCGGGACCCCGACACTGCGGCCGACCGCGGAACGGATGCGAGTGGCCAGTTCACCGAGTTGTCCGGGGTTGCCTTGGACGCCGATGAAGGACTCATCGATGGAGTAGACCTCCTGCCAGGTGCCAAAGCGCGAGAGCACCTCCATGACCCGGGCGCTCATATCCCCATAAAGTTCGTAGTTGCTCGAGCGCACGGCCATGCCGTGGCTTTGGATGAACTGCCTGACCTTGAAGAAGGGTGCGCCGGTGGTGATCCCCAGGTCCTTGGCCTCCTGCGAGCGCGCCACCACGCAGCCGTCGTTGTTGGACAGGACGACCACGGGCCTGCCGATGAGCTTCGGGTCGAAGACCCGCTCGCAGGACACGTAGAAGTTGTTCACGTCCACCAGCGCAATCCGCTCCGTCATGGCGTCTCCGGGCGGTGCAGCCGCATGCCGAAAGCCGGGGACTCGCCAAGGAACGCCACGGCCCCCTCGGAGAGCGGGGCTTCCCGGATGTCGTTTCGACAGGTGGGCAGAAGCGGGCGGCCATCGGCCGTTGGCTTGAACGGATTTTTCACGGCCACTCTTTTACATGCTTCTAAATTCTTAAAGTCATCTACATAGGAGTCGGGCCCCTCCGCCGTGGCTTCGATGACCATGCCACCGGCCAGGTATTTCCATGGAGGCCGCGTCCACCTACAAGTGCCTCTCTGGGCGAAGAGCGGGAGCCACGCTGTCCACAGGCACGAAAAGCAACCAAAAAATCTCGGGGTTCCCCCTTTCGCGGGGGAACGCTTCAAGGGGAATACACCGCTACACATGGTGCAGGCACCGGGTGACGACGCCCCAGATGGTGGTTTCCTCGGTGATCGCCTCGGCCCGCTCAACCGGTTGCTCGTCGCTGGACAGGACCATGGCGCCCCGGCGGGACACAAGCCGTCGGATGACCAGTTCCCCGTCCTGGACGGCGATAACCACCGAACCGTCGCGCGGGGCCACTGCGCGGTCCACGATGACCTCGTCGCCGTGGCTGATCCCGGATGATGCCATCGAGTTGCCCGAGACCCGCATGAGGAAGGTCGAGGTCCGGTCCCTGATGAGCAGGCGGTTCAAGTCGATTCCGCCGCCGTAGTAGTCCCGCGCCGGGGATGGGAAGCCCATGGCTTCGACCGCGCCGACCGGTCCCTGGGATTCCGGCATCGGGGCGGGTGGCTGCGGCAGGTCCATACCAAACATGAGCCCCCGGCTTTCATGGAACATAGATTCGATTCCAAGCCTACCAGCGGAGCCCACGGGTGCGGGATCCGGCTACCGTTTTTCGGAGACGTTCTCTTCCCGCGGCATCTGGCCGGATGCGGGGCACTCCGCTGCTGCTACCGGGGTCCTCCCCCCGGTGCGGCGCACGGCCGCGCGGAGCCACCAGGCCAGAAGCAAGGCACCGACCAAGGCGGTCCACGCCCATGATGGAACCACCGCATCCAGTTGCCGTCCCAGGTTTTCGACCGCAGCAACCACACGCGAGGGCAACAACTCAGGGACGGTCGCCATGCCGTTGGTGAAGATCATCAGCCACCCAACGGCCGCGGTGATCGCTCCCATCAGCAGCGAGGTCGTGTGCAGCCGCAACCTTCCCATCTTGAGCCGGCGGCCCCTCATCCAACCCACCGAGCGGTGGCCGAGCCTGCGGATCGCCATCGCGATGACCATGATCGGCAGGACCATCCCCACCCCGTAGAGCCCCAGCAGCGTCCCTCCGCGGGCCGGGCTCGCGGAGGTCAGCGCCAACGTGAGGATCGCGCCCAGCACCGGGCCGGTGCAGAACCCCGCCACCCCGGATACCGCGCCCAGGGCAAAGGTGCCGGCCAACGAACCGGCCACGGGCCGGGGCTTGCCCGGAAGGAACCGGGCGAAATCGATGCCGCCGCCAAATGCCGTCAACATGCCAAGGGCAATGAGCACCCACCCGGCGCCGGCGAGCAAGAGCCCGCGGTCCAGGACGATGGTTCCACCCAGCCACCCCAGTCCCAGTCCGAGCGGGACCAGGGTGAGAAGCAATCCGGCCAGGAAGACAGAGCCCAGGCTCAATAGCTTGGCCCGGGAGGTGGAGATGGTGGCAAAGAGCGCGGGCAGCAGCAATGCGTTGCAGGGGCTGAAGACCCCGAGCATTCCGCCGACCAGTGCGTATCCGAGCCCGATGTCCATCAGTTTCCCCCTCCGGCCTTAGCGGGCCAGTTCCTCGTCAATGGTTTGGACGAAGACTTCCAGCGGTTGGGCGCCGATCAGCGGGCGGCCATTGACGATGAAGGTCGGGGTTCCGGTGACTCCCAGGGCGCCGGCTTCGTCGTGGTTCTTCTGCACCAGGGCCGCGGTGTCGGCGTGCGCCGCGTCCGCGGTGAACTGCTTGGCGTCGACCCCGATGCGTTCGGCCAGTGCCGCGATGCCCCGGGCGGAGTAGTCGGCATCCTTGGCGGTGGCACCCTTGGCGAAGATCTCGTCGTGGAATTCCTGGTACCTGCCCTGCTTGCCGGCCGCAACGGCCAGCTCGGCGCTTTGCCGCGAGTTTTCGCCAAAGAACATGATGTCGCGGTACTCGATGCGCAGCTGTCCCCCGGCGACATAGCTGTCCAGGATGGTCGGCAACGATTCGGAGGCCCACTTGGCGCAGTAGCCGCATTGGTAGTCGGAATAGGTGACCATGACAACCGGCGCGTCGAGTTCGCCGACCGCGGTGGGGTCGTTGGCATCGCGCCGCTCCACGTTGATCCGTTGCGGGGATTCCGAGGGTGCTGCCTGGCTCGGGCCCGGGCTTTCCTGCGTCGCCGCGGCCGCCGGGGACGGGGCGGAATCAGCGGGTGCGGCAATTTGCAGGCCAATCACGATGCCCAATCCGAGGGCCACCGGAATCGGGAGAATCCAGAACCACGGCAGTTTCGCCTTGGTTGGTGTTGCAGGGGATTCCGTCATGTCCGGGACACCGGTTCCTTCCCGGTTGGGCCCTCGTACCCCCGTCGCGCTTCGGCGTCCCCACGGGGAGGGGAGGTCCAGTTGGCGCGGAGGCTGGGCGGGGGGTGTTTTCCTCCCTTGAACGTATCGAAGTGACGTGCACTTGGCGAATTGGAGTCGGGACACCGCCGCGGAGGCCGGCATATCTGCATGCGGCCCGCCGCGGCGGCTCCCCCTGCATCGAGCGGCCTTGGCCTGTTCCTACGCGTAGGGCCAGGCCACCGTCATATCCGCCGGCTCGTCGGCCCACGGCAACACATGCCAGATTTCGTGCGGTGGTCCCACCGCGGTGGCGCCAGCCTCCTCAACCCAGGTGCAGGTCTGGTCATAGGCCGCCAGGATCGCCGGGAAGGCCGTCTCGGCCCCGGAGACCCGGATGCTGGCGTAGCGGCCTCCGGCCAGCCGGTAGCTGCGCACCTGTGCGTCGTGGGTGCCGGCAGAGAGTCCGTCCACCGGAAGGCAAACTTCCAGCGGCCCGTCGGAGTCCGGGGTGATTTCCTGGTGGAAGATGCCAAACGGGTCGCCGGTGACGGCCAGCCCTTCGGCAGCGGCGAAGGCCTGCAGTCGTTCCAGGCTTTGCTTCATCCCGGTGTCAAGGCCGTCGACGAAGGTGTGCAGCATGATGGAGACCAGGTGTCGCTCTGGCTCCAGCACGGTATTGACGTTATCCATGTCCTGTCCCTTGAGGTGCGCCCGCACGGCGGCGAGCAGGGTGGAAGTCGATTCGGTGTTGTTCCGGACCGCGGATTCGTAGGCGGCCAGCTGCTCCAGCGCGCCTTCGGGGTCCGCCGGGCCAAGGTCCAGCAACCTGGAGATGTCCTCGAGCGGCATGGACGCCGCGCGCAACATCGCGATCATGCGGCCCCGGCTGCGTTGGCCCGGATCGTAATAGCGGTATCCGGTGAATCGGTCCACGGATACCGGCACCAGGAGCCCACGGTCGCCATAGAGCCGCAGGGCCTTGGGTGAGAGCATGGTCGCCTGGGCAAAGGCGCCAATGCTTAAGAGCTTTTCGTGGTTCATGGCCTCAGTCTTTTCCTTGGCCCTGGGTCAAGGTCAACCGCCATGGGCCATGGTTATTTGTTGGCCCGGGCAGAAGAGATTTCCGCGTGGATGTGGTCCATATGCAAGGTGGTCGCGTTCCATCCGCGCGAGGATTCCAGGTGCTTGCCCCACCCGCCGGTCGAGTACGGTCCCCACTGGCCGTCCTCGGCCAGCCAGAGCTTGTCCCGCCATATCAGGTAGCTGATCCCCAGCCGTTCGTGGTTTTCCACCAGGTACTCGGCGATCCGGTCCCCGGCCTTGATGCCGGCGGCCGAGGAATGGTCCTTGATCATGAAGTCCGCGGCCAGCCCCGAGCTGTGCCCGATGGATCCGGCGCGCGAGCCGCCGACGCCGCTGATGCCCGCACCGAAACGCTCCTGGACGTCCTGGATCATGGCCCGGGTCATCGGCTGCAGCGCCTGGGGCGCCCGGTATTCGACGCTGGTCAGCAGGGTGTTCTTGATCCAGCCCGTGCCCTTGGTGGTCTTGACCTGCGACCATCCGTCGGAGGTCTTCAGGTAGGCCATCTTTTCGTTTGCGGGCAGGATCCCCAGGGAGCTGAAGGAGGTCGAGGGGCCGGTGCGGACGTTTGCGGCGTAGGCGGTCCAGCGATACGAGGTGGAGTTGTTGTTCGGTTCGCTGGTGGCCAGCGACGAGCCCGGGATCCAGCCCTGGCCGGCCGGCGTATCGATGTACGACCAGTTTCCTGCGGTCTTGACCAGCCGTACCTTGGTACCGTCTGTTTGCACGGACAGGCGGCTGGAGGACAGCGAGGCCTTCGCGTACATCGGTTGCGTGCCGTCCACCCAGCGGTTGGCGCCGGTGACCGGATTGGAGTCGGGCACCTGGCCGGAAGCCTTCACCAGGTAGTGGGAACTCACCCATCCGGTCCGGGACCCGGCCTTCACCTCCCACCAGGCACCGCTGGCCTTGCCCGTGCGGGCGACCGCAGTGCCCCGCGCCAAGACAACCAGCGACTTGAAGTGGGTGCCGGGGTGTTGGCGCAGGTTCAGGTTCGCATTGGTTCGATATCCCGTTGCGGCCTGGGGCGCGGGGGCAGCGACGGTGCTCTTCGCCAGGTAGTGGGAGCTCACCCACCCGGTCCGCGAACCGGCCCGCATCTCCCACCAGGCGCCGCTGGACTTGCCCGTCCGGGTCACCACGGTGCCCTTCTTGAGCACGGCCAGCGAGTCGAAATGGGCGCCGGGGTTTTGCCGCAGGTTCAGGTTCGCGGTCGTTCGAATGATCGTGGTGGTTTGTGCGCGCGGCGCTACCGGCTTCTTCGCGACAACCAGATGCATCTGGGGCGACGTCGAGGGTGCCGGCGCCGCCATCACCGCGGGGGCCAGTGCTCCGACCGCCATCGTCGCACCGAACGTCGCCGCTGCAAGCCGCAGGGAAAGAAGTGGTTGTGTGCCCATGGTGCAGACTCCTTCAAAAGGGAATTGACCGTGAGGCATCAATCCCTGTGGATCGGTACGCGCTTGGGTACACCCTATGTGGCCAAAGTTGCTGATGTCACGGTTGGGACACGAGTGATCAATGAATGGTCGGTCGCCCCGGGGACTTTTCCCCGGGACGACCGACCGCCGAAACATGCCAGGCGCGGCGGCGCTAGGCCTGTTGCCGCAGCACGTTCTTTTGCACCTTTCCGGTGGAGGTCCGCGGCAGGTCCTGCGGGAAGTGGATGGTCTTGGGAACCTTGAAGCCCGCCAGCTGCGTGCGGGCGTGGGCCTGCAGCGCCGCCGCGTCGACCTGCGAGCCGCTGGCCCGGATCACGTATGCCACCGGGGTTTCGCCCCACTTCTCGTCCGGCACGCCGACCACGGCCACGTCAAGGACCTCCGGGTGGCTGGCGAATGCCTGCTCGACCTCGATGGTCGAGATGTTCTCCCCGCCTGAAATGATGATGTCCTTGGCGCGGTCCTTGAGCTGGATGTAGCCGTCGGGGTGCATCACGCCCAGGTCCCCGGTGTGGAACCAACCTCCGGCGAACGCCGCGTCGGTGGCTGCCTCGTCCCGGTAGTAGCCAATCATCACGTTGTTGCCGCGCAGCACGATTTCGCCCATGGTTTCCCCGTCGGCGGGCACGTCGTGCATTTCCGCATCCACGATGCGTGCCGTTTCCGCCTGGACCATGCCCACGCCCTGCCGCGAGACCCTTTCGGCCCTGGCCTCATCGTCCAGTTCGTCCCAGGCGTCCTGGTACTCGCAGATCGTGTATGGCCCGTAGACCTCGGTGAGGCCGTAGACGTGGACGACCTCGATGCCCAGCCTTTGCAGTTTCCGGATGATCGCCGGCGACGGAGGGGCCCCGGCGGTGGTGATCCTGATACCGCGCTCCAGCTCGTGGGCCCGGGTCGAGTCTGCGATGATCGAGCAGACCGTCGGGGCGCCGCACAGGTGCGTGACCCCGAGCTTGTCAATCGCGTCCCAGACCGGTTCCTCGCGGACCGCCCGCAGGCACAGGTGCGTGCCGCCGGCCGCGGTGACGGCCCAGGGGGTGCACCAACCGTTGCAATGGAACATTGGCAGGGTCCACAGGTAACGGGTGTGCGCGTCGAAGCCCTGGTGGAAGGCCTCCCCCATCGAGTTCAGGTAGCTCCCGCGGTGCGAATACAGCACGCCCTTGGGCTTGCCGGTGGTCCCCGAGGTGTAGTTCAGCGTAATCGGCGCCCGTTCGTCGGGGATCGCGAAGCCAAGATCCGCCCCGGCGCCGGCGGCCATGAACTCCGCGTACGTGCCATCCACCCGGACGTCTGGCCTGTCTCCGGTGAATTCGGCGTCCTGGATCTCGATGAGCGCCTCGAGGGTCGGGACCTCGGCGCGCAGCGCCGCGGCGGCGCCAAGGAGCTCCGAGTCGGCAAAGAGCAGCTTCGTGGCCGAGTGCTCCATGATGTAGCCGAGCTCGCGGGCCGCAAGCCGGGTGTTCAGGGCCACGAGCACGCCCCCGGCCAGCGGGACGGCATAGTGGGCGGTCAGCATTTCGGGGATGTTCGGCGCCAGCACCGCGACGCGGTCCCCGGGCTCGATGCGTGCGGCCAGGGCCTTGGCGAATTGCTGCACCTCCGCCCCGAATTGCGCATAGGTGTAGGTCCGCGCCCCGTGCACGATGGCTTCCTTGGTCGGATACACCTCCACGGAGCGCTGCAGGAATCGCAGTGGTGTCAGCTCCGAGTGGTTGGCCAGTGGTTGCACACCCATGTGCTCCTCATTCCGGTCGTCAGCTATGTTTCCGGCCACGGTCGCCAGGGCGACATGTGACGCGGGCTACCTTGCCCCGCACCAGACTAAGGCCTTGAAACCAAGTTTCACAATCCGGCATCGAGTTCCAGTTTCCGATTGGCACTCAGGCCCCCTCGGCAGAAGCCGTTCCGCGCTGGGATTCCTGGAACGACTGGAAATGCAGGTAGCGCAACCGCGGCACCAGTTCGTCGGCCGGCCCGTCCACTCGGATGCCGGGCACCACCAGGTTGATGGGCAGGGCTGCCACCGCCCCGGGAGCGGCACCCCACTCCCGGCGCCAGGAATCCAGCATGGCCGCCGAGGCGGCGAAGACGATTCGCCCCAGCCCGGCCCAGCCGTGGGCGCCGGCGCACATCGGGCAATGCTCCCCCGAGGTGTACACCGTGGACGCCGCCCGGCGCTCCGGCTCCAGGTTGCCCAGCGCCCACTGCGCAATGGCCAGCTCGGGATGCGCGGTGGAATCCCCTGCGGCCACGTGGTTGCGGCCCTCGTAAAGAACAGCCCCCTCCGCATCGACGAGTATCGAGCCGAAGGGCTCGTCGCCGGCTTCCAGGCCCTCTTCGGCCAGTTCAACACAGCGGGTCAAGTGGTCAATGTCCAAGCGAGTCAGTTCCATGGCCCCATCATGCGACATCGGCGTCGTTTTGCCCACAGGGGCCTGCCGTGTGGGCGCGGAATGCGCCAAAGCCATATTCGGCGTAGGCTCAACGGGAGGGCGAAAGGTGAATAATGAGCCAATCCGAGTACTTTGAAGAACAGCTGAGCAAGGTGGAGGACGATTCCGTCGCCGAGCTCACGGCATTATGTCGCAAGCTGCAAGACCAGCAGCCCGGTTCCCGGGTTCCGCTCATCGATCCGGTGCACGATGTCGATGAGGCTCGGGTCATTTCCCTGCAAATCGCGCCGGGCCCCGGAACGTCTTCGGGATTCCTGTCCTTGCGCAACGACGATCCCACCGCGGCACGGCTTGCTGCAGTCTATGAGGCTGCCGGGCTGGAGCCGCGTTTTGGCATCCCGTGGAATGTCTTTCCCTGGGAACTGCCCGACGGCGGCACCAAGCTGACCCCGGACCAGGTCAAGGCCGGCATCCGCCCGCTGAAGGAGCTCATGCGCATCGCGTACCGCACCTCGGCGATCGTGGCCCACGGAACCGAGGCCAAGCGCCTGGTGCAGGCCTGGATCAAGGCCGGCGGCCAGCAGGTCATCAACCAGCGCGGCATCAAGATCTATGAGGTGCGTTCCACCGCGGACCGCGCCTTCCTGGGCTCGGCCGAAAAGCAGCAGGCCTGGTTCGATGAAATGGTTGCCGCCTACACCGACGCCATGGCGCGGGCCGGATTGCGGCCAGCGGGCAAGTGAAGATCCTCGTTATCGGTGCCGGGGATCTCGGCACCGAGGCGGGGCTCCGCTTCATTGCGGCCGGCCACCGGGTCACCGCGTGGCGCCGCCGCCCCGAGCTCCTGCCTGCATCCTTCGGCACCCGCCGGGTCGACCTTGGCGATGCCGGCACCGAGCTGCCGACCATCGATGCCGACACGGACATCGTGGTTTTCACCCCCGCCGCGCCCGAGCGCAGCGAAGACGCCTACCGGCGCACCTATCTTTCGGCCGCGCGTCGAGTTTTCGACGCGCTGGCACGCGACGGCGTTGACCCGCAACGCTTCCTGCTGGTCTCCTCCACCGCGGTCTACGGCGACGCGGCCGGCGGCTGGGTCGACGAGGACACCCCGGCCTCCCCGCGCACCGCAACCGCGCGGATCCTGGCCCAAACCGAGGCGTTGGTGCGCGAGCGCGCCTCCGCGACCATCGTCCTGCGCCTGGCCGGCATCTACGGGCCAGGCCGCAACCACCTGATCACCCAGGTGCGCAACGGGGCAGCCCGCGCCCCGGGAAAAACCGTGTGGACCAACCGGATCCACCGCGATGATGCAGCCTCGGCCATCGTCCACCTGTGCAGCGCGGTGCCGGCACCGGATCCGCTGTACCTGGGTGTCGATCTCGAACCGGTGGACCTGGCCGAGGTGCAGCGCTTCATCGCCGCCTTGCTGGACGTGTCGGCACCCGGGCCCGGGGACGCCCCGGTGAACCGCGGGGGCGACAGGCGCCTGTCCAATGCGCGGCTGCTGGCCACGGGGTTCCGTTTCGCGTTCCCGACCTACCGCGAGGGCTATGCAAGCGTGCTGTCCGGCGAGGGTGCCCGGCACCCCTGAGGGTCACCGCCGCCCGGCCTCGGCCCAGTGTCCCGCCGGCAAAGACCAGCATCATCACGATGCAGGCGCCGAGTTGCAGCCCCCGGTAGTCGGCAGCGCTCTTTTTCAGGGCTTTGCACCGGGCGGCGGTCATCTCGCCGCGATCGTCACCCATTCCCGCATGGTTTCACGATTGGAGTGGCCTCCCTCCCGTGAAAAAGCCCCGGGGGGGGGGGGGGGGGCCGGGGGGGGGGGGGGGCCCCCCCGGGGGGGGGGGGGGGGGGGGGGGGGCCGGGGGCCGGGGGCGCACGACCGCTCGGCGCCCCCCCCCCCGGGGGGCCCCC
>NZ_JAUSSH010000025.1 GCF_030812255.1 Paeniglutamicibacter psychrophenolicus
TGCCGTGGACATCGGTGCCCGGCAGCAGGGAGTTGGCGGCGTGCAGGCGGTGCAGGGCGAGGGTGCGGGGGATGCGCAGGCCGTGTTCCAGGAATCCGGCGGTGTCCTTGAACGGCATGATGCCGGCCGGGGCGGTGGCGGGGTCCGCGGGCAGTTCCCGGTTCCCGGCGATGAACGCGGACGGGTCGGCGGCGATGGCGCGCACCTCGTCCAGGGCCTCGGGCCCCAGGTCCTGGACGAGGGTGCGTTGGGCGGCGAGGGCGGCGCGGAGCTGGGTGATTTCGCCTCGCTGGTGGGCGCGTTCGACGGTGTGGGCGAGCAGTGCGGCCTGGGCGGGGGAGGTGGTCTCGGCGGCCAGTTCGGCGGCGAGGGCCGCGGCCCGCAACTCCAGGGCTGCCAGCAGGCGCAGCTTGTCGACCGGCGACACTGGGTGTCCCGGCTCGCCACCGGTGGTGGTGAGGGCATCGATGAGCTGGCGTGTTTCCATGGCACCAGTGTGCGCCGCGGGACGGCGGGGTGCGGACGGGTGCCGGGGGCCTGTGGATGCCGGGCGCGGCAGCATGTGCGGGAAAGCGGTCTGGAACGATTGCCCTCGCGGGGAGAAGTCCCATCGGCAGCGGCCGGAAACCGGCATCGCGTGGCAGAATAAAAACATGGACTCGAACCAACTGCTTGTCAATTCCGCCATTGAACAACTGCGGAGCAGGTGGCCCGGGGCGCAGGACTCGGTGGCGGCCGCTGCCGTCGTTCTGGAAGACGGGCAGATCCTGACCAGCGTCAGCTTCGACAATTTCAATGCCGCCGCGACTCTGTGTGCCGAGGCCGGAGCGGTCGCCCAGGCCTACACCCTCGGAAAGCGTGTGGTGGCTTCGGCCTGCGTGACCAACGGTACCGAAGAAGGGACCTACCAGGTGCTTGCGCCCTGCGGCATCTGCCAGGAACGCCTGGCCGTCTGGGGGCCCGGGGTCCTGGCAGCCGTGCCGGGTTCGGCGGGAAACGATACATGGGAGATGCTGACGCTGCGGGAGCTGAACCCCTACTACTGGGCAACCTCGTTCACCGCGGACGGACACTGGCCCTCAACCGCCGAGCACGGGGAGTAGGTTTCAGGGCCCGGCGCGGTCACCAGAGGTTGCGGTCGACCGCTGCCGACCGGATCTTGGCCAGCAGGACCCCGAATTTTTCCTGCTCGGCCGCGGACAGCGGGTCGAAGAGCGTTTCGCGCACGAATGAGACGTGGTCGGGGGCCGCGCTGCGAATCGTTTTCCAGCCGGCATCGCTCAGCTTGATGTCTTGGCCGCGGCCGTCGGAGCTGGAGGCGCAGCGCTCGATCAGGCCCTTGGCCTCCATCCGGCGCAACAGGTGCGAGACCCGGGACCGCTCCCATTGCAGCGTCGCGGCCAGGTCGCCCGAGCGCAGGGCCTCGGGGGCCGCTTCCGAAACGGCGGCAAGCACCGCATATTCCCCGGCGGACATCCCGGCGTCGCGGATGAGCTGGCGATCCATCGCGCGGGGGAAGCCCCAGAGGAATTCCCGGAACTCCAGCCACAGCTGGGCTTCTTCTTCGTTGAGCCAACGGGGCTCGGACATGGTGCGCCTCACACTTCTTCACATTTAGTTGACATGTCAATCTTCTCCCGGCAGGATGGAGATATCAAGTTTTAGTTGACGCGTCAGCAAATAGCCTGCGTGTCACCCCAGTCCAAGGAGACCCAGTATGACCAAGATTGCCATCATCACCGGTTCAACCCGCCCGGGACGCAACAACGCCGGCGTGGCCCAGTGGGTCCTGGAGCAGGCGAACCTGCGCGGCGACGCCGACTACGAGCTCGTTGACATCGCCGATTTCAACCTGGCACTGCTGGATGAAGCCTACCCGGCTGCCTACCAGAACTACCAGAACGAGGCCACCAAGGCCTGGTCGGCCAAGATCGCCGAATTTGATGGCTACGTCTTCGTCACCCCCGAATACAACCACTCGGTCGCACCGGCCCTGGCCAATGCGCTGTCCTACCTGAATGCCGAGTTCGCCAACAAGGCCGCCGGCATCGTCTCCTACGGCTCGGCCTACGGCGTGCGCGCCGTCGAGCACCTGCGCGGCATCCTCTCCGAGCTGCAGGTCGCCCACGTGCAGAAGACCGGCATGTTCTCGCTGTTCACCGACTTCGAGAACTTCTCGGTGTTCAAGCCCACCGAACTGCAGGCAGCCTCGCTGGCACCGGTCCTGGACCAGCTGGTGCCGTGGACCGTTGCCATGAAGACCGTGCGCGACGCCGCACTGGTTTCCGCCTAAGGGCCAACCGCCCCTGACAACATCGCCTGGCCGCTCCCCGTGCAACATGGGGGCGCGGGGACCGGCCAGGCGATTCCCCCCGGGCCGCCCGCCTCGTGCCGTTCAACGGACGCGCGGACCGGCCCGCGGGATCAAGGCCTGCCCCGGAGATGTCCACGGGCGGGCCATTCCTTTTCCTCCATGGTGCTTCAGGGCACCCGAACATAGGGTTGGGTTATGAGCGAACAGCAGCACAGCACCGCCGGTGCATACGTCACGGGCGCGGAATTCACCCGCGACACCAACTACATCCAAGACCGGATCGTCACCGATCCCGACGCCGTGCGCGCCTCCGGCGGGCCGACCGAGGGAAGCATCGGCAACGTGCACGCGGGTGCGGCCGAGGGTGCCGAACTCTGGCCGGTTCAGGCCGACCGCTACCGGCTGGTTGCCGCGCGCGCCTGCCCCTGGGCCAACCGAGCCATCATCGTGCGGCGCCTGCTGGGCCTGGAAGACGCGATCTCCCTGGGCACCCCCGGACCGGTGCACGACGTGCGGTCCTGGACCTTCGACCTCGATGAGGGCGCGGTGGACCCGGTGCTGGGCACCGAACGCATCCAGGAGAACTACTTCAAGCGCTTTGCGAACTACCCGCGCGGCATCACCGTGCCGGCGATCGTCGATGTGCCCTCCGGCGCCGTGGTCACCAACGACTACCCGCAGATCACCCTGGACCTCTCCACCCAATGGAAGGAATTCCACCGCGAAGGCGCCCCGGACCTGCTGCCCGAGGACAAGCTCGAGGAGATGATGCCGGTCATCAAGCGCATCTTCACCGAGGTCAACAACGGCGTCTACCGCTGCGGATTTGCCGGAAGCCAGCAGGCCTACGATGAGGCCTATGACCGGCTCTGGACAGCCATGGACTGGCTTGAGGAGCGCCTGGCAACCCGCCGCTTCCTGATGGGGGATTCGATCACCGAGGCCGACGTGCGCCTGTTCACCACCCTGGTCCGCTTCGACCCGGTCTACCACGGGCACTTCAAGGCCAACCGGAACAAGCTCACCGAGATGCCGAACCTCTGGGCCTACGCCCGCGAGCTGTTCCAGCTGCCCGGATTCGGCGACACCGTCGACTTCGACCAGATCAAGAAGCACTACTACGTGGTCCATGAGGACATCAACCCGACGCAGATCGTCCCGGTCGGCCCGGACCTGGAAAACTGGCTCGAGCCGCACGGCCGCGATGCCCTCGGCGGGAACCCCTGGGGCAACGGCACCGCCCCGGAGCCGGTCCGCGAATCCGAGCAGGTCGCCGCCGGCCACAACCCGCTCTACCCGCTGGCCTAGCAACCGCCGGGCCCAAGGCACGTGTGAAGCAGGCCCAGAACCCCCACCCGATAATCCCGGGTGGGGGTTCTGGGCCTCTGCGTCGTTCAACCGCGCATTGATTCCACCGAAAACGGGTCGAAGCCACCGCCGGCAACTCTGGCCACACTCCGCGGGCCGGGTCTAGCGTGAAGCCATGGAGCGAACACTTGCAGGAAAGATCGCCCTGGTTGCCGGGGCGACGCGCGGGGCCGGGCGTGGCATTGCCGTCGCGCTGGGTGAGGCCGGGGCCACGGTGTACTGCACCGGACGCAGCACCCGGGCCGCGCGCAGCGAGTACGACCGCCCCGAGACCATCGAGCGGACCGCCGAGCTGGTCACCGCGGCCGGGGGCGTGGGCATCGCCGTGGCGGTTGACCACCTGGACCCCGACGCCGTCGCCGCGCTGGTGGCGCGCATCGAAGCCGAGCAGGGCAGGCTGGATCTGCTGGTCAACGACATCTGGGGCGGGGAGAAGCTCATCGGCTGGAACCAGCCGGTCTGGGAACATGACCTGGGCGCGGGGCTGCGGATGCTGGAGCTGGGCGTGAACACCCACCTCATCACCGCCCACCATGCGCTGGGGCTGCTGGTGCGCAACCCCGGGGGGGCTGGTGATCGAGGTGACCGACGGGACCGCGGCCTACAACCGGGAGAACTACCGGCTCTCCACGTTCTACGACCTGGCCAAGAACGCCGCGCTGCGCATGGCCTTCACCCTGTCCCGCGAGCTGGCGCCGCACCGCTGCAGCGCCGTGGCCCTGAGCCCGGGCTGGCTGCGCTCGGAGATGATGCTGGAGGCCTTCGGCGTCGACGAGTCCAACTGGCGCTCGGCGACCGCGGAGCACGGACATTTTGCCGCGATCAGCGAATCCCCGCTCTTCGTGGGCCGTGCCGTGGCGGCGCTGGCCGCGGATCCCGAGGTTCTCTCGCGCAGCGGCGGATCATTCTCCAGCGGGGGGCTTGCCCGCGACTACGGTTTCACGGACCTGGACGGGTCGGCGCCCGATTGCTGGCGCTACATGGACGAGGTGCAGGGGGCCGGGCTGCCGGCCAACGGGGCCGGGTATCGGTGACGGACACGGCAACCAGCCAAGCGGCAGCCTGCCGGATGCCCCTGGCGCGGCCGTCCCGGAACCGCAACCAGCCATCACCGGTCGGTGAAGCACGGTATTCCGGTGCGCTAACGGTGTGCCGCCACGATCAGTTCCCCGGCGCCGCAGCCCACCGGTTCCCGGTGCCAGCCGCCGAACACCGCATCGACCTGCAGGCCCGCGGCGGCCAGATCGGTTCGCAATTGCCCCTCGCTGCGGAAAGCCAGCACGGCGTCCTCGAACTCCCGTTTTCCATCCGCCAGCAGCCGGTGCTCGGTGATGGCAACCAGGCCGCGTTCGCGTTCCTGGGCATCGATCCACAAATGGACACCGGTTCCGTCGGCCAGCGTGTACTGGCTGCGGGTGCTGCCCGGGGTCCAGCGTTCCCAGGCCCGGGCAGCCGGATCGCGTGAATCGAACACCAACCGCCCGCCTGGCCGCAAGGCGGAGCGGACATCGGCCAGGGTGCGCTGCCATTCGTCATCGTCGTTGATGGCCTGGGCCACGTGCGAACTCATCAGCACCGCATCGAAGGTGGTACCCGGCGGCAGCTGCGCCGAGGTGCCAGCGATCCAGTCGACCGCTTGGGCGCCGGGCTTTGTCCTGGCGGCGGCCAGCGAGCCGGCGTACGGGTCCAGGCCGGTGACCCGGTGTCCGGCCTGGGCCAGGGCGATGGACAGCCGACCGGTGCCGCAGCCGAGGTCGAGCACCCTGCTGCGGGGTTGCTCAGCGATGAAGCCGAGGAAGAAATCCTCGGCCACGGTCCAGGTGTTCTCGGCATCGTAAAGATCCGCGTGCTGCTCCGGGGTCAGGAATGATTGCATGGCCCGAGCTTAAACGAATTTTGCCAAAGATTGTATAAACATCGTGTTCCGATTGATGCGAACATCCTCGAAACCGGTGGCGCCGGGAACTGCGCTCCGCCGGGGGCCGGCGGAGAATCCGGGCACTTGCGAGGGACAACATGGCGCTTCGGACGGACACCGGCCCGGCCGTGCGGTGCGCCGGAGGTATGGGCGACGATGGGGAACCAGCGCCCTGCCTGGGCGCCCGGACGCCGCCGCCGCCGCGCGGAGACGCCCGTCGACGGTAGACGGATGCGGCGGCAGCTCGGTGCGGATGCCGAGGAATCAGCTGGGCTTCCGGGCGGACCAAATCATGTTGGTGCGCAGGTACTTCGGCTTGACCTGAACGTCCTCGAAGCCTGCCTTGATGAATCGCTCGCGCAATGCCTCGGGGGACAGGAATCCCAGGGTCGAATCGACGAGGTATTCGTAGGACGCGCGGTCCTTGCCGATGAACTGCCCCAACGTCGGGATGACAATGCGCATGCCCAGGCGGATGACCGGTGCCAACGGCCCGGCCGGGGGAGAGGACTCCAATGCGGAGACCACGCCGCCGGGCTTGAGCACCCGAAACTGTTCGGCCAGCACCTTGTCCAGGTCGCTGACGTTGCGCAGCAGGTAGCCGTGGGTGACCGCATCGAAGGAGGCATCGGCGAAGGGAAGGTCGTGGGCGTCGGCAAACTGCCATTCGATGCCGTCGCCGCCGTTGATCTGCCGGGCCAGGGCCAGCATCGAGTCGGAGAAATCGGCGCCGGTGATGCTGGCCGCGGGGTACTGTTTGCGGATTTCGCGGGCGATGACACCGGTTCCGGTGGCCAGGTCAAGGTAGTCGCGTCCCGGGAACGAGGTGGCGCGGGCGGCGACCTCGCGGCACCACGTTTGGTGCGAGCCCAGGGTCATCAGGCGGTTGATCAGGTCGTAGCGCCGGGCGACGGAATTGAAGGTCGCCTGGACTGAGGAATCTTTGTTTTGCATAGCCGCCGGTTCTTGCGTGGGAGTGCTGGTGGGTTCGCCTTCGAGTCTATGTGAGGGCACCGTCCGAAGACGTTATTGCGGGCCCCGGTCCGGGCAAGGTTGCGGCGCCGTGCCACCATGGGAAGCATGGAGATTTCCACCAGGCGGTTGCTGCTGCGCGAATACGGCCCCGGCGACCTGGACGCCGTGCATGCCTTCGCCTCAGACCCGGTGGTGTGCGCCTTCGCCGAATGGGGGCCCAACACTCCGCAGGACACAGCGGCGTTTTTGGAAGAATGCGCCGTGGAGCAGGTTGCGGTGCCACGGAAGACCTGGACCTTCGCGATTGTCTGGGGCGGCTCGGTCATCGGTTCGGTGGCGCTGATGACGGGGAAATCGGACCTGGTCCACGAGCCCGGTGAAGCGGAGCTCGGTTACGTCCTTCACCGTAACGCCTGGGGCAACGGGTACGCGGCGGAGACCGCCGAAGCGCTGCTGGCTTGGGCCGGGGGGCATCTGGGGATCACGAGGGTGGTGGCCACCTGTCGGCCGGAGAACACCGGCTCGGTGCGGGTGCTGGAAAAGATCGGGATGCAGCAGGTGGACCACCTGCACGAGCACAAGCGCATCGACGGAAAGACCCGCGATTCGCTCGTGTTTGCCGGCCTGCTTCCGGTGGGCGAACCGGCCGGGACATCGGCCGGCTAGAGGTTCACCGGCCGGGACACCGGGCTGGCCGCGAGCTGAATGCTGGCTCGGAAATGCTTCACGCGTCCTGTCTGGGGAGACCCCGTTCGCTGCTGCTGAAACCGGCGATCGGGGCCCGGTGCGGGAGGAATGTGGTGGCGGTAAATCCACTTCATCGATAACTGTCGGCCGCCACTCCCGAGGTCTCCGAGCGCCTGGTGGCGGACCTTCCGCCGGTATTGGGCCTGGTCCAGGTCCTGGCGGTGCTCGGGCTTGGGTGATGGCAGGTCGCTGCGTCCCCCTGGTCGTTGCCCCCTGGGCCGGGGCTCATCGAACGCGTATTCAACGTTGTCGGCGACGGGCTCTTTTTGCCCAGACCACGGCGGGATTGTCTGCGCCGGGACCGGATCCTCGGTTGCCTCGCCGCCGGAGCCGCGAGTTTCGATCGACCCCTGATCGAGGTGCTGGGAGCTTCGGGCATGTCTCTGTGGATGCTCCCTTTCGGCGAACCAGCCAAGCGGGTTTGCAGCTTCCGGGCAGCAACTGCGTTCCGCAGATGGCGGGCTTGTGACCGCGCCGACCCAACTTTATACAGCTAACCAATAGACTTTATGTCAGGCGAGGCAATCCAGGGAGTCCGACCGGGTGCCCAAACCGACGGTTCACGAGGTGTGCACGCCACGAGAAACGCTGGAAACCTGGGGCTCCGCCAAGGCCGAATACTTGAACCATGCCGCGCCATTTGGCCCGGCAGTCAACCCACGAAGGAATCGACATGCTCGCATTCGCAGTGATCGGAGGCATTGGCCTGCTGCTCCTCATCGTGTCCATGACCCTGGGAGAGCTTGTCGATTTCTTCGACGGAATCATCTCCACCACTGCCGTTGGTGCGGCAGCCACGCTTTTCGGCGCCGCGGGTGCGATTGTGTTGCTGAACAACGGTCCACTCTTTCTGGCCTACAGCGCGGGTGCCCTTCTGGGCGCGATTGGCATCGTCGGAGTAGCGCTGCTTGCCCGAAAGCTGGCAAGAATCTCTGACGCACAGCCGCACGAAGTCATCGGACTGCTTGGCGTCGCCACCACGGACATCAACGAGATCGTCGGGAAAGTTCAGCTGGACCACCCCGACGAAATCAATCAGCGGCTCGTATTTTCAAGCAGCCCTATCGAGAAGGACACACCAATTGCCGTCGTGGCTATTGTTGGAGACCGCATCAGGGTCGCATCCACTTCTGAACTGAACGGAATTTAACCATGGATCTTGCCGTAAATGGAACCGTCATCGCCGTCGCAGCAATCCTTGCTGTCCTGATAGCCCTCATCTGGTACGCCACCACCCGGCTGGTCACCGTCGCGCCCAACCAGGCCGTCATTCGCGCCGGCAAGGGGGCGAAGGGACAGGTACAAATATTCACCAAGGGCATCGTGCTTTTCCTGCCGGTCATTCACCAGAAATACGTCATGTCGCTCGAGCAGCGCCAGGTGGAGCTTGCCGTGGAAGGCGTTGACAAGAACTTCATAACCACCTCGGTGACCGCCAGCCTGAACTTCAAGTTCGACGACTCGGTGGAGGGAATGAGCAAGGCCGTCCAGCGCTTTCTCACGCACTCCAAGGAAGACCTGAACGCCTCGGTGACCAAGTCGGCCGAGGGCGTGCTGCGCGGCATTGTTTCGGCCATGTCGGTGGAGGACGCCAACAACAACCGCAAGGAATTCCAGGACCAGTCCCTGGAATCTGCGGTCACCCAGTTCGCCGAGCAGGGCATCCAAATTGACGCCTTCAACATCTCGTCGGTCAGCACGCCCTCGCGCACGGTGATCGGCCCGGACAACAAGCCGACCGTCATCGACTACCTGGAGGAGGTCGGCAAGCCGGGCCTGGAACGCGCCAAGCGCGAAGCCCGCGTCGCCACGTCCAAGGCCTTCCAGGAATCGGAAGCGGCCCGCATCGAGCAGGAAGGGGCCACTGCGGCCCTGGCCCGTGACCTCGCGATCAAGAATTCCGAGTTCAAGGCCGAGGAAGACCGTGCCGCGGCCATCGCCAGCTCGGCCCATGAGCTGGCCAAGGCAGAGCAGGACGTCCTGGTTGCAGAACTCGAGCGCAAGGCGCTGGCCGAAAAGGCCCTGGTGGAGCAGGAACGCCTGGACATCGATGTCCACAAGCCGGCCGACGCCCAGGCCTACAAGCTGCGTACCGAGGCACAGGCCAAGCGCGATGCCGACGTCTTCAATGCAACGGCCCGCTCCGAGTCCAAGGCCATCGAGGCCGACGGCGCCAAGCGCGCTTCCATCGCCGACGCAGAGGCCCGCGCGGCCGCCCAGACCGTGGAGGCAGAAGCATCGAAGAACGCCGAGGTGTTCCGCGCCGAGGGCCAGGCCACCGCTGTGGAGCTCAATGCGAAGGCGGAGGCGACGGCCGTTGAATACAACGCCAAGGCCGAGGCCGACGCGATTCGCCTGCGCGGCGAGGCCGAGGGCGCGTCCATTTCCGCCATCGGTGCGGCAACCGCTTCGGCAGAGGATGCGAGGGCCACCGCACTGACCGGCCACACCCAGGCCAGCCTGGCGTTCCTGGCGATCAGTGCCTTGCCGGAGATCGTCAAGGCCAGCTCGGATGCCGTCTCCGGCATCGACAACTACACGGTCATCAGTTCGGACGGTGCATCCGATGCCGTCAAGCAGGCGAACCGCATCGTTACCGAGGGCCTCGCCATGATCAAGGGCAGCACCGAGATCGACATCGCCGGAATGCTCTCCGGGCTCCTGAATGGCGCGGGAACAACCCCCGAGGCGGCGCCGACACCCGTCGTGCGCTCCGAGGAATCGGTCGCCGAGCAGAACTGACCGAACCCGCCGGCCCCACCCGCTGAACGCCCCGCCAAACCGGCGGGGCGATCAGCCGCGGTGCGCGCGGCCACGGGGACAAAAGGCCAGAGCGGGTGTCGAGGGTTCCGGCGGTGGGCCGCCCGGACCGGCTACAGCGCGGTGCTGCCGGCCTCCGCGACCTCCTGGTCCTGGGCCCCGGACCCGCCACTGACCCCGATGGCGCCGACGACCACGCCGTCGCGGGTCACCGGGATGCCGCCTGCGAAGATCATGATGCGCCCGTGGTTGGAGGCATGGATGCCGTAGAACTGCTGGGTCGGTTGCGAATTGTCCGCGAGGTCCTTGGTGGGGAGGTCGAAGGCCCGGGCGGTGAAGGCCTTGTTGATGGAGATGTCGATGCTGCCCAGCCAGGCGCCGTCCATCCGCACGTGGGACACGAGGTTTCCGCCGGCGTCGACGACGGCGATGTTCATGGGCTGGCCGATTTCGGCCGCGCGCGCCTCGGCGGCGGCGATGATGGTGCGGGCGTCCGCGAGATTCAATGACATGGCACTGCTCCTTGAAATTTGGGTGGATGGCTACTTGGACAGGTAGCCGTTGGGGTCCAGGACGTACTTGGTGGCCGCTCCGGCGTCGAACTCGGCGTAGCCGCGCGGGGCGTCGGACAGCGGGATCGCCCGGGCGTTGACGGCCTTGGCGATGTGGATCCGATCGTGCAGGATCGCCATCATCAGCGCCCGGTTGTACTTCATCACCGGGCACTGGCCGGTGGCGAAGGACAGGGACTTGGCCCAGCCGGTGCCCAGGGACAGGGACAGGCTGCCCTTCCGTGCGGCCTCGTCCGCGGCGCCGGGGTCCCCGGTGACGTAGAGCCCGGGGATGCCCAGGGAGCCGCCGGCCCGGGTGAGGTCCATGAGGGAGTTCAGCACGGTGGCCGGGGCCTCGGCCGCGTGCGTGCCGTGCCCGTGGCCGCGGGCCTCGAAGCCGACGGCGTCGATGCCGCAGTCGACCTCGCGCACGCCGAGGATTTGCTCGATCTGGTCGGCCGGGTCCCCGGCGCCGACGTTGATCGCCTCACAGCCGAAGGAGCGGGCTTGGGCCAGGCGGTCCTCGTTCAGGTCCCCGACGATGACCACCGCGGCGCCCAGCAGTTGGGCGGAGGCGGCGGCGGCGAGCCCGACGGGCCCGGCGCCGGCGACGTAGACGGTGGAGCCGACGGTGACCCCGGCGGACACCGCGCCGTGGAAGCCGGTGGGCAGGATGTCCGAGAGCATGGCCAGGTCCATGATCTTTTCCAGGGCCTGGTCGCGGTCGGGGAACTTGAGCAGGTTCCAGTCGGCGTAGGGGACCAGCACGTATTCGGCCTGGCCGCCGACCCAGCCGCCCATGTCGACGTAGCCGTAGGCGCTGCCGGGGCGGTCGGGGTTCACGTTCAGGCAGATGCCGGTCTTGGCTTCCTTGCAGTTGCGGCAGCGGCCGCAGGAGATGTTGAAGGGGACCGAGACGATGTCCCCGACCTTGAGGAATTCGACGTCGGGTCCGGTCTCGATGACCTCGCCGGTGATTTCGTGGCCCAGGACCAGGCCGGCGGGGGCGGTGGTGCGGCCGCGGACCATGTGCTGGTCGGAGCCGCAGATGTTGGTGGCCACGGTGCGCAGGATCACCCCGTGGGGGACCTTGCGCCCGACGTTGGAGGGGTTCACCCCGGGTCCGTCCCTGAGCTCGAAGGTGGGGTAGGGGGTGTCGATGACCTCGACGACCCCTGGTTTCACGTAGGCGACGGCCTTGTTTCCAGGCATGGGCACCACTACCTTCCGCAGTTCTGTTTCTCTCCGTCGGACGGGGACCTGGAAGCGAAAGCCGATGCGGGCGTTGCGGTGTGCGGGGAAAAGCAGATCCCCGGGCGCGATGACGGCTCCAAGCCTTCGATGGCGGTGTTGCATGGTGCCACAGTCTCCGGCCCCCATCCCTTATGGCCCCAGCGTACGACCTGGACGCGGACAAGGCCATGGGTGGACCCCGCCGAAAGGCACCGATGTGAAAGGGCCGGTGGGGCCGTGGCAGGATTGAAATATGACGATCACCGCAGCCGCAGACGGATCAGCCCTTGGAAACCCAGGACCGGCAGGATGGGCCTGGTACATCGACGACGACCGTTGGGCCGCCGGCGGCTGGGCCCACGGCACCAACAACATGGGCGAACTCATGGCCGTGCTTGACCTCTTCCGCGCCACCGCGCACCTGCCCGAAGAGGAACTGCACATCCTGTGCGACTCCCAATACGTGATCAACTCGGTGACCAAGTGGATGCCGGGCTGGAAGAAAAAGGGCTGGAAGAAGTCCGACGGCAAGCCCGTGCTGAATCTGGAGTTGCTCAAGGACATCGACGCCGCCATCACGGGCCGCAAGTACCGATTCGAATGGGTCAAGGGGCACGCGGGCCACGAGCTCAACGAGGCCGCCGACGACCGTGCCCGCGCCGCCGCCACCGCCTACCAGGCGGGCAAGGAGCCGGACGCCGGACCGGGGCTCGATGGTGTGCAGGGTGCCGTCGAACGAACCGCCCACCACGAGGTCCCGGCGCCCGACGGCCACGACTCCATGATCTACGAGGACCTGGAAGCGCCGGTGCCGGCCGAACCCGTGCCTGTCGAGCCGGCTCCCGCCGACCCGGCCGCCCAACTCGCCGCCGACGTGCAGATGGTCTTCGAACTGGAAACCGAGCTTCTCTCCCCGGCGGTGCGCGGGGACCTGACAGAGGTCATGGCGTTCCTGCACCCGGAGTTCCAGGAGATCAGCCGCGACGGTTCACTGACAGACCGCGCCACCATCATCGCCGCGTTCAACGCCGCCGAGCCGCTGCCCACGGGCGGCGCCTTGCAGGTTCTGGCCGCCACGCCCTGGGGCCTGGACAAGGTGCAGCTGGCCTACCGGCTGCTGGCCGGTGACCAGGCGGTGCTGTGCTCGTCGTTCTGGCAGCGGGTCGAGGGCCGCTGGCTGCTGCGCTACCGCCAGGAAACGCCGACCGCCTGAGCAGGTCGGCGGCCGTCGGGCACGGTTGGGTCGGTAATGTGGGGGTCGTGACTAAGCAGAGCAACCACACCAATGTCATTGACCAGCGCTTCGCCCCGGTGGCCGAGCTGATGTCGTCCTTCGCCGCCAACGATCCGGACTACTCCGGGCAGCTGGCCATCTACCAGGGCGGAAACCTGGTGCTGGACATGAGCGTGGGCGAGCACTGCACCCCGGACTCGATGACCGGGGTGTTCTCCTGTTCCAAGGGCGCCGGGGCCATCGTCATGGCGCTGCTGGTGCAGCAGGGCCTGCTGGACCTGGATGCACCGGTTGCCGTGTACTGGCCCGAATTCGCCGCCGCCGGCAAGGCCTCGATCACCGTGGCCCAGCTGCTCAGCCACCAGGCGGGCCTGCCCGGGGTCGAGGGCGGGTTCACCCAGGAGGAGCTGCTTGATTCGCGGCTGGCCGCCGGCATCATTGCCGCCGCCGCGCCGCTGTGGACCCCGGGAAGCACGCACAGCTACCATGCGCTGACCATGGGCGTGTTCATGGAGGAACTCGCCCGCCGCTGCGCGCAGGAATCCCTGCAGGAGATCTTCGAGCGGCGCATCCGCGCCCCGCACGACATCGACTTCCACCTGGGCCTGCCCGAGGAACTGGAACCGCGCTTCCGCCCGGTCCTCAAGGGCGCCAACGGCGAGCCGGCCCCCTTCATCGACCCGTTTTCCGCGATGGGGCTGGCCCTGAACTCGACCGGCGGATTCGACGGGCCCAAGGGGCCCAGCTTCGAGATCATGGACGTGCCCAATGTGCGCGCCATCCGCGAGGCCGGGCTGGCCGCGATCGGCGGGGTGGCCAACGCCCGCGGGTTGGCCAGGCTCTACGCAGCGGTGAGCACCGGCTTCGTCGACGAGTCCGGGGACGAGCATGCGCCGCTGCTCACCGCGGCCACGATCGCGCAGGTCACCCAGGACCGGGTGTTCGGGCTGGACCGGGCCGGCGGGTACCCCGGGGCCTTCGGCATCGGGTTCATGAAGGCCCACGCGAACAACGACTTCGGCTCCGCGCGGGCCTTTGGCCACGACGGGGCCAACGCCTCGCTGGGCTACGCGGATCCGGCCTACGGGTTGGCGCTGGGCTACGTCCCGGCACGGGCCGAGGCGAACGGGACCGGGTCGCGCGTCGGCCGGCTGAGCGTGCTGGCCCGCCAGGTGCAGCTGGCCGGTTAGATGACCCCGGAGTAGGAGTCGTTCAGGTGCTGGTCGCCGCGGATCTCCTTGAGCCAGGGGATCTGCGCGGGGCCGGGGCCCTGGTGGGTCGGCACGACGTCGCAACGCACCTCGTAGGTCCCCGGGCCCACGGAAACCGGACCGTTTCCATGCGCCCCGGACTCGGGCGTGTGCTCCGGCATGCGCAGGGGATCGGCACCGTGGCCGATGGCGTTCCGGGTCCGGTGCCCGGTGGTGCGGCGGGTGGTGCGACGGTTTGTGGTCTTCATGTTTTCCAGCGTGCGCGCGTTGGCTAGGTGCCCGCTGTGTGCCGGCACAGCGCAGCCGGTGAGCCGGGTCCACGAGGTTGGGCGCCCGGGTGGTGCGCAGCGTGTCGCCGCGGTGCCGGAACAAGACCGGTGCCGGCGATACGCTGGGGGCGTGGAATTTTCGAAACGATATCTGGCCCTGGGCGACTCGTTCACCGAGGGCCTGGGCGATGTGGATCCGAACCGTCCGAACCGGGTGCGTGGCTGGGCCGACAGGGTGGCCGAGCAACTCTGTGTGGACCCGGACTGGGGATACGCCAACCTGGCGATCCGCGGCAAGAAGGTCGGGCAGGTGATCGCCGAACAGCTGCCCGTGGCGTTGGCCATGCGCCCGACGCTGGTCAGCCTGTACATGGGCGGCAACGACATCCTGCGCCCGGCCGTCGACATCGACGCCATGATGTCCAGGTACGGGGAGGCGGTCGGCCAGCTGGCGGCAACCGGCGCCTCGCTGCTGCTGTTCACCGGGTTCGATTCCAACGGCTCGGCGATCTTCGAGAAAACCCGCGGCCGCACCGCCATCTACAACGAGGCCGTGCGCGAGATCGCCGAGCGCCACGGGGCGGTGATCGCCGACTACTGGCGATGGCGCGAATTCCGGGACTGGCGCTACTGGGCCACCGACCGCCTGCACATGGGCACCGCCGGACACACCCTGATGGCCAGGAAAGTGCTCGAGGTCCTGGAACAGGACAGCGACATCCAGCTTCCCGAGCTCCCTGAGCTGGTTGTGCAGTCACGGGCCGAAAAGATGCGTGGGGACGCGGTCTGGGCCAAGGAATTCCTGGCCCCGTGGGTCAAGCGCCGGCTCACCGGCACCTCGTCGGGGGACAACCTGTCCGCCCGGTACCCGCGTTACGTTTCGCTGCCGGCGCCGCAGGTCCGGTAACCGCAGGTCGCGCCGCTGGCCAAGAAGCGCTCGAGGGTGCTTTGCTGGTGGGCATGGACGGGCAGCAGGAACCGCAGGGACAACACGAGGACGAACCGCACAACCAGGGCGTGGCCGAACGCCTCAACTGGCTGCGCGCCGGGGTGCTGGGCGCCAACGACGGGATCGTCTCGGTAGCCGCCGTGGTCGTCGGCGTTGCCGGCGCCACCACGGCGAACGGGCCGATCCTGGCGGCCGGGGCGGCCGCGGCCATCGGCGGGGCGATCTCCATGGCGCTGGGGGAGTACGTCTCGGTGTCCAGCTCGGCGGACTCGCAAAAGGCACTCATCGAGAAGGAACGCCTCGAGCTGGCCCAGATGCCGCAGGAGGAACTGGCGGAGCTGACCGGACTCTACGAGGCCAAGGGACTGAGCCCGGAAACCGCCGCAAGGGTGGCCCACGAACTGACCGCCCATGATGCGCTGGCCGCACACCTCGATGCCGAGCTGCAGCTCGACGAACAAGAGGTCCTGAACCCGTGGAACGCCGCAGTGGCCTCCGCGGTGTCCTTCACGGTGGGGGCCGCACTGCCCTTCGCCACCGCGGTGTTCCTGCCCGGGCCCCTGAAGATCCCGGTGACGTTCATCGCCGTGATGCTGGCGCTGGGAATCACCGGCGCGCTCGGCGCCAGGCTGGGTGGCGCGCCCATGCTGCGACCGACCCTGCGGGTGCTGATCGGCGGTGCCGCTGCCCTCGTGGTCACCTTCGCCATCGGCTCCTGGCTGGGGGTCGCCGGGATCGTGTAGCACTTGGGCAAGTGCCCACCAGCGCCCGAACGTGGTTGGTCGGGCCCTGTCCGGTTTCGATTCCACGGGCTAGGCTGACCCGGACATCCGCATGCGGGGCAGCCCGCGGCGCGGCAGGGGGAAAGGCGCTGAACATGTTGGAGACAGCCCCGAATCAGCCGGCCACCCGGGCACCGGCAGGCACCCGGCGCTGGGTTGCCGTGGGTGCCGTCGTCGCGGTGGCCGCCACCGCAGGCTGGGCCGGATACCGGATGCTGGATCCGGTGACAGGGCACGGCCAAGGCAACCTGACCTGTCACAGCACCGCGGCCCCCGGGGTGGCTCCGGGCGTCTTGGCCACTCCATGGATCGAGGTGAAGCCCGGGCGTTCGCTTCGGGTGCGGGCGCTCACGTTGGTGGCCCCGGTGAACTATGCACTTGCCGGAACGGGCATCCAGCACGACGGTGTGCAACTTGGTGCATGGGAGTACCCGGTGGGGGACGATAGTCAGGAAATGCAGGCCACATGGCTTTCCCGCACCGAACTGCCGGCCACCCTGGGCGACCGGCCCGATCATTCGATCATCATGGCGCTTGAACCCGTCGACGTGAGCCAAGGGTCCTCGCTGCATGCCGTGCGCGTGCGCTATGACAACCAATGGGGCATTCCATATTCGATCGACGTCGGACCGCGCTTCGAGGCCAAGCCCAACTGCCTGCTCGACGACGGGGAAGCGGACTGAGGGCAACCCCCGTCCCCGCAGGAATGGGCAGCGTCGGCCGAAAGCCCGAAAATTCCCTGGTGGATCCCCAAGAGTCGATCCTGGCCTGAAGCGGGACGCCTCGTGTTGTTCGGCTCACGCTTCGCCGGTAGGATGGGAGCCGTGCCTCGAAAGCGGCACAGCCACTGACATGCGGCGGGAGAGTCCCGTTCAGCGAAAGTTGGTCGGGCGCCGTAGGAGCAATTCCTCCCCGGGAAACTCTCAGGCCCCCGTACCGCCGCGAAGAGGCAACTCTGGAAAGTAGCAACATCGCCGTTCGGCGGTGCTGCTCACCGAAGGTGCAAGCACGTCCCTCCTGCCTGGTGTTGGAGACGTCGCGGAAACTCTCAGGTCACAGCAACAGGGTCGGGGAGGAACTTGCAGCTCGTTCGGTGTGCGCGCACGCCGATGACCCAATGGAGTTCCCCATGACCGTGACCCCGTCCGCTGAGTTCGTCGCCCGCCATATTGGCCCGCAGGGCAGCGACATCGACACCATGCTTTCGCAGCTTGGTTATTCCTCCATCGACGAACTCGTCGACACGGCCGTCCCGGCCGATATTCGCCAGTCCGAGCCATTGGATCTGCCCGCACCACGCACCGAAGCCGAAGTCCTGGCCGACCTGCGCGTGCTGGCGAACAAGAACGTGATGAAGACCCAGATGATCGGCCAGGGCTTCTCCGACACCTACACCCCTCCGGTCATCCTGCGCAACGTGCTCGAGGATCCGGCCTGGTACACCGCCTACACCCCGTACCAGCCGGAAATCTCCCAGGGTCGCCTCGAGGCCCTCATCAACTTCCAGACCATGGTCATGGATCTGACCGCGATGCCGATCGCCAACGCCTCGATGCTTGACGAAGCCTCCGCCGTCGCCGAATCCGTGCTGCTGATGCGCCGCGGCAACAAGGCCAAGGGCACCGCCAAGACCGTGCTGGACGCCAACCTCTTCCCGCAGTCCATCGCCGTGGTCCAGGGCCGCGCCGAGGCCCTCGGCTTCGAGGTCGAAATCGCCGACTTGTCCCAGGGCCTGCCCGAGGGAGACATCTCCGGCATCGTGCTGCAGCAGCCTGGCAACAACGGCGCCGTGGTTGACCACACCGCCGTCATTGCCGCCGCCAAGGAGCGCGGCGCGATGGTCACCATTGCCGCCGACATCCTGGCCCTGACCATGATCACCGCACCGGGCGATCAGGGTGCCGACATCGCCGTGGGCAACACCCAGCGCTTTGGCGTGCCGCTGTTCTTCGGCGGCCCGCACGCCGCCTACCTGGCCGTGCGCACCGGCCTGGAACGCCAGCTGCCCGGCCGCCTGGTCGGCGTGTCCAAGGACGACGCCGGATACCCGGCCTATCGCCTGGCACTGCAGACCCGCGAGCAGCACATCCGCCGCGAAAAGGCCACCTCCAACATCTGCACCGCCCAGGCGCTGCTGGCCATCACGGCCTCGATGTACGCGGTCTACCACGGCCCGGCGGGCCTCAAGCGCATCGCCCAGCGCGCCCACAACCACGCCCGCACCATCGCCACCGCGCTCTCCGGTGCCGGCATGCAACTGGTTTCCGACTCGTTCTTCGACACCGTGCAGGTGAAGGTCGCCGATGCCGGCGCCATCATCTCCAAGGCCGAGGCAGCGGGCATCAACCTGCGCCGCGTGGATGCCACCACCGTGGGCATCTCCACCGACGAGGCCACCACTTCCGCACACGTGGCCGCTCTCGCGGGAGTCTTCGGCATCGAGGGCGAGTCCTTCACGGCCGAGGGCTTCGAGCTGCCCGCCGCGGTGCAGCGCACCAGCGACTACCTGACCCACCCGATCTTCAACACCATCAAGTCCGAGACCCAGATGCTGCGCTACCTGCGCAAGCTCTCGGACCGCGACCTGGCCCTGGACCGCACCATGATCCCGCTGGGTTCGTGCACCATGAAGCTGAACTCCACCGCCGAGATGGAATCCATTTCATGGCCGGAATTCGCTTCCATCCACCCGTTCGCCCCGGCCCACCAGACCGAGGGCTGGCGCGAACTGATCACCGACCTCGAGGGCCGCCTCACCGAGATCACCGGCTACGCCGGGGTCTCCATCCAGCCCAATGCCGGTTCGCAGGGCGAGTACGCCGGACTGTTGGCCATCCGCGGCTACCACCTCTCCAACGGCGACACGCAGCGCGAGGTCTGCCTGATCCCGGCCTCCGCACACGGCACCAACGCCGCCTCCGCGGTGCTCGCCGGAATGAAGGTCGTCGTGGTGAAGACCGCGGCCGACGGCTCCATCGACGCCGCCGACCTGGATGCCAAGATCGAGGCAAACAAGGACGTCCTTGCCGCCATCATGATCACCTACCCCTCCACGCACGGGGTGTACGACGCCGACGTGCGCGAGGTCTGCGACAAGGTCCACGCGGCCGGTGGCCAGGTCTACATCGACGGCGCCAACATGAACGCCCTGGTGGGCCTCGCCCAGCCGGGCAAGTTCGGCGGAGACGTCTCGCACCTGAACCTGCACAAGACCTTCTGCATCCCGCACGGCGGCGGCGGACCGGGCGTGGGCCCGATCGGCGTTGCCGAGCACCTGATCCCGTTCCTGCCGGGCGATGCCTCGGGCAGCTACTCGATCCGCGACGGCATCCCCGTGGTCGCCACCATGTTCGGCTCCGCCGGCGTGCTGCCGATCTCCTGGGCCTACATCGCGATGATGGGCGGCGAAGGCCTGACCGAAGCCACCAAGACGGCCATCGTGTCGGCGAACTACATCGCCAGCCGCCTCAACGAGTACTTCCCGATCCTGTTCACCGGCAACAAGGGCCTGGTGGCGCACGAGTGCATCCTGGACCTGCGCGAGCTGACCAACAAGACCGGCGTCACCGCCGAGGACGTGGCCAAGCGCCTGATCGACTTCGGCTTCCACGCCCCGACCCTGTCCTTCCCGGTCGCCGGCACCCTGATGGTGGAGCCGACCGAGTCCGAGGACCTGGGCGAGATCGAGCGCTTCATCGAAGCGATGATCGCCATCCACGCCGAGATGCAGCAGGTGCTCGCCGGGGACTTCTCCATCGAGGAATCCCCGCTGCGCAACGCCCCGCACACCGTGGCAGCAGTGGTCAACACGGCCTGGGACCGCAAGTACACCGTCGAGCAGGCAGCCTTCCCGGTCCATGCACTGCGCGTGGACAAGTACTTCCCGACGGTGGGACGCATCGACGGAGCAGGCGGAGACCGCAACCTGATCTGCTCCTGCCCGTCTCCCGAAGCCTTCGAAGAATAATCCCAGACCACTCGATTTTTACCTCACGAAAGGTAGCTTGATGAGCGACCCGAAGAAAACCTCCCTGCATGCCAAGCATGCGGAACTCGGCGCCTCCTTCACCGACTTCGGCGGCTGGGACATGCCGTTGAAGTACGGTTCGGAACTGGCCGAACACAAGGCAGTGCGTGCCACCGCCGGCCTGTTCGACCTCTCCCACATGGGCGAGGTCTGGGTCGAGGGACCCGAAGCGGCGAAGTTCCTGAACTCCGCGCTGGCCGGCAACATGGCCGTGATGAAAGTGGGCCGCGCCAAGTATTCGGTGATCTGCAACGAAGCAGGCGGCATCATCGACGACCTGATCACCTACCGCCGCGGCGAGGAAAAATTCCTCGTGGTGCCCAATGCCGGCAACGCCCCGGTGGTTGCCGCGGCGCTGGCCGAACGCGCCGCGGGCTTCGACGTGGTTGTCACCGACGCCTCGGCGGACACCTCGCTGATCGCCGTGCAGGGCCCGGCCTCCGTGGCCATCCTGCACGAACTGGTCGACGATGCCACCAAGGGCCTTGTCACCGACATGAAGTACTACGCGGCGGACGACGCCACCGTGGCGGGCTTCGACGTGCTGCTGGCCCGCACCGGCTACACCGGCGAGGACGGCTTCGAACTGTACCTGCCCAACGACCAGGCACCTGCCCTCTGGGACGCACTCATGGCCGCCGGCGCCAGCCACGGGCTGATCCCCGCGGGCTTGGCTTGCCGCGACTCGCTGCGCCTGGAAGCCGGCATGCCGCTGTACGGCAACGAGCTGTCCCTCGAGGGCAACCCGTTCGAGGCCAACCTGGGCGCCATCGTCTCCTTCAAGAAGGAAGAGGACTTCACGGGCCGGGCGGCACTGGAAGCCATCAAGGCCGAGGGCGCCAAGAAGGTCCTCGTTGGCCTCAAGGGCCTGGGCCGTCGCGCAGGCCGCGGCGGCTACCCGGTTTCGGTTGACGGCACCCAGATCGGTGTTGTCACCTCCGGCCAGCCGTCCCCGACCCTGGGCTACCCGGTGGCCCTGGCGTACGTCGAGCCGGCGTACGCCGAAATCGGCACGAAGGTCGATGTCGACCTGCGCGGCAAGCCGGAGGCCTTCGAAGTCGTCGCGCTGCCGTTCTACACCCGAGCCAAGTAACGTTGTCGGTGGCGGGCGCGACGCGTCCCGCCACCGATCAACCGGCTTATCTTCTTTACCCACATTCTTTGAGAGGAAACACCCCCATGAGCAAGGTTCTCGCATCCCTTCGTTACTCGGCCGAGCACGAATGGGTTGACGCCTCGACCCCGACCAAGGTCGGCATCACCCAGGTTGCCGCCGACGCACTGGGCGACGTCGTCTACGTTGACCTGCCCGAGGTCGGCGACGCCGTCACCGCCGGCGAAACCTGCGGCGAGGTCGAGTCGACCAAGTCGGTCTCCGACCTGTACGCACCGGTCACCGGCACCATCGTCGAGGTCAACCAGGAAGCCATCGACAACCCGGCCATCCTGAACGAAGACCCGTACGGCGCCGGCTGGCTGTTCACCGTCGAGGTCACCGAGGAAGGTCCGCTGCTCTCGGCAGCCGACTACGCCTCCGCCAACGGCGGCGATGTAGCGTGACCGCAGTTTACGAATCCCTTGCCCCTGCGTCGCTGACTCAGGACATCGGGACGCTTGATCCGGAGATTGCGCAGCGCATCGACGCGGAGCTGGCCCGCCAGCAGCGCGGCCTGGAGATGATTGCCTCGGAGAACCACACGGCCCTGGCCGTGATGCAGGCGCAGGGCTCGGTGCTGACCAACAAGTACGCCGAGGGCTACCCGGGCAAGCGCTACTACGGCGGCTGCGAGGAGGTCGACGTCGTCGAGACCCTCGCCCTGGAGCGGGTCAAGGCGCTGTTCGGCGCACAGTTCGCCAACGTGCAGCCGCACTCCGGCGCGCAGGCCAACGCCTCGGTGATGCACGCGCTGATCCGCCCGGGCGACACCATCATGGGGTTGAACCTGGCCCACGGCGGGCACCTGACCCACGGGATGAAGATCAACTTCTCCGGCCGGCTGTACAACATCGTCCCCTACGGGGTCGAGGAGGACAGCTTGGTCATCGACATGGACAAGGTCGAGGCCCTGGCCATCGAACACCGGCCCAAGATGATCGTGGCCGGCTGGTCCGCCTACCCGCGGCAGCTGGACTTCGAGCGTTTCCGGGCGATCGCCGACAAGGTCGGGGCGTACCTGTTCGTGGACATGGCGCACTTCGCCGGGCTGGTGGCCGCCGGGCTGCACCCGAACCCGGTGCCGCACGCCCACGTGGTCTCCTCCACCACGCACAAGACCCTGGCCGGCCCGCGCGGCGGGATCATCCTGACCAACGACGCGGAGATCGCCAAGAAGGTCAACTCCGCGGTGTTCCCCGGGCAGCAGGGCGGCCCGCTGGAGCACGTGATCGCCGGCAAGGCCGTGGCGTTCAAGATCGCCGCGACCGAGGAGTTCGCGCAGCGCCAGGCGCGCACCATCGCCGGGGCCAAGATCCTGGCCGAGCGCCTGACCGCGGCGGACGTCGTGGCGGCGGGCATCAGCGTGCTGACCGGCGGCACCGACGTGCACCTGGTCCTGGTGGACCTGCGCAACTCGGAGCTGGACGGGCAGCAGGGCGAGGACCTGCTGGCGAAGGTGGAGATCACCGTGAACCGCAACGCGGTCCCGTTCGACCCGCGCCCGCCGATGGTCACCTCCGGGCTGCGCATCGGCACCCCGGCACTGGCCACCCGCGGCTTCTCCGAGGCCGCGTTCGTGGAGGTCGCGGACATCATCGCCGAGACCCTCATCGCCGGCACCACGGAAAACAACCAGGACACCCTCGCGGCCCTGAAGGACCGCGTCACCGCCCTGGCCAACGCCCACCCGCTGTACCCGAAATTGGCAAAACTGGCATAATCCCGGTTCGCCAACCACCTCGCTGCGAGCCCGGGATCCACAAGGTCCCGGGCTCGCGGTCTATGCACCACCGACAGTGACGCGCCTCACCAGTCCGCGTGTCGGATCCCACCCAGCAATGTCTCTTGAAAGAAGTATTCTCGTGGCTATCAGCGTTTTTGACCTTTTCACCGTCGGCATCGGGCCATCGTCCTCGCATACGGTGGGACCCATGCGTGCGGCCCACGCATTCGCCGCCAAGCTGGTGCGCGAGGAACACCTCGCGAACACCGCCACCCTGCGTGTCGATGTCTACGGCTCACTGGCGGCCACCGGCCGCGGACACGGAACATTCACCGCAATCATGCTGGGCCTTGAGGGCTACGAGCCCGAGGCCATCCTGCCCGAAGAGGTGGACGCGCGCCTGGAAGACATAGCCGCCACGGGCAAGCTGCAGCTGTGCAAGGCCGTGGGTGAGGGCGCCGGCAAGGAGCTCGACTACAAGGTCGAAGACATGATCCAGCACCCGCTGACCATTTTGCCGCGGCACACCAACGGCATGAAGATGGCAGCCGTGGATGCGGATGGCAACGTTCTGGCCGAGGACACCTATTACTCGGTGGGCGGCGGCTTCATTGTGCGCGAGGGCGCCGAGGAGAAGCTCGCGGCGAACCTCGAGGAGGCTGTCAGCGCGCAGCCCTACCCGTTCACCACCGCCGCCAAGCTGCTCGAGCACTGCGCGGAGACCGGGCTGTCGATCGCCGGGGTCATGGCCGCCAACGAGGAGGTCTACCGCTCCAAGGAAGAGATCCGGGAAGGGCTGCTGCACATCTGGCAGGTCATGGAGGACTGCAAGAACTCCGCGCTGGAACGTGAGGGCGTGCTGCCCGGCGGGCTGAAGGTCCGCCGCCGCGCCCCCGAGTGGCACAAGCGCCTGGCCAAGGAAGACAAGGACCGGGACCCGGTGTTCTGGCAGGAATGGGTGAACCTCGTGGCCCTGGCCGTCAACGAGGAAAACGCCTCCGGCGGTCGCGTGGTCACCGCCCCGACCAACGGGGCGGCCGGCATTATCCCCGCGGTGATGTTCTACGCGACCCACTACGCACCCGGTGCCAAGTACTGGAACCAGGAGGAGCGCGAGGACGTGATCGTGCGCTTCATGCTTACCGCCGCGGCCATCGGCGTGCTCTACAAGGAGCAGGCCTCGATCTCCGGTGCCGAGGTCGGCTGCCAGGGCGAGGTCGGCTCGGCCTCCTCGATGGCGGCCGGGGCCCTGGCCGAGATCCTCGGGGGCACCGTTGACCAGGTGGAAAACGCCGCGGAAATCGCGATGGAACACAATCTGGGCCTGACCTGCGACCCGATCGGCGGACTCGTGCAGATCCCGTGCATCGAACGCAACGCCATCGCCGCCTCCAAGGCCATCAACGCCGCCAAGATGGCGCTGATGGGGGACGGGCAGCACCACGTGACCCTCGACGAGGTCATCATCACCATGCGTGAGACCGGCAAGGACATGAGCGACAAGTACAAGGAAACGGCGATGGGCGGCCTGGCCGTGAACGTCATCGAATGCTAGCGGCGTAGCCGGTAGCTGGTTGAGGCCCGGCCGGTGGCGGGGGGCCGGGGGGCGCCGGCGCCCGGCCCCGCCCGGGCGGGGGGCGGTTTTGGGGGGGGGGGTTGGGGGGGGGTGGGGGGGGGCAAGGCGGGTGTTTGGCCC
>NZ_JAUSSH010000026.1 GCF_030812255.1 Paeniglutamicibacter psychrophenolicus
TTTGCATCCGCCTTCCGCTGCTCTCCCTTTCGGGCTACGCTGCGGGGCTCGGTGCGAGAAACAACTCTACGCGCAACCCGCCCGAATGTCCAAACGGGCGCCTCCTGCACCATCCAGACACCGGGAACCGCGGAAACGCGGGGACCATTCCGGGTTTTCGCCCGAAAATTCCCGTATTTCGCCAATATCGACCTTTGAGCGCTGCATCACATCGACTGTGCCGCATCAGTCCTAGACTGAAAAACATGCCTGAACTTCCAAAGAACACAGCGGTCAGCATCCATCCCGCCAACAAACTGCAGCAGGTACTTGGTTATGCCGAGCCCATCTTCAATGCCTCCATGGCCGGGGCTGCCGGCGGCGCATTGGCCGCGGCCGTGTCGACAGCGGGCGGTTTTGGCATGCTGGGCATCGGTGGAAACGCCACCAAGAAGTGGATCGATGGCGAGGCAGGGATTGCGGCTTCGTCGGGGCACCCCTGGGGTGCCGGTCTGATGGCCTGGGTCTTGGACAAGAACCTCGATCCCCTGGAGCATGTCCTGGAACACGGTCCATCCTTCGTCTGCATCAGCTTCGGCGAACCGGGCCCTGCTGCCGCATTGGTCCATGAATCCGGAGCCTTGACCGGGATGCAGGTAGGCAATGCGGCCGAACTGTCTCGTGCGCTTGAGGACGACATCGACGTAGTGATCTGCCGCGGGAACGAGGGCGGGGGCCACGGCCGGAACGAAGTCTCCACGCTCCCCCTGCTGCAACTGGCCTTGGAAAAGACCAACAAGCCGGTGATCGCAGCAGGCGGACTGGCCACGGCAGCCGGAGTGGCGGCCGTCCTGGGTGCAGGGGCTTCGGCGGCCTGGATCGGCACGCGCTTTGCCGCGGCCACGGAATCGATGAGCCACCGGAACATCAAGGATGCAATCGGGGCCGCCGAAATCGACGACACCATCTACACACGGGCCTTCGACATCGCCCAGAGAATTGATTGGCCGGTGGAATACGGCGGCCGGGCCCTGCGCAACGAATTCAGCGACAACTGGGCCGAAGACCTCGAGGCGCTCAGTGCCACGGTCGATGCAAGCGATGCCCTGACCAATTCGATCAACGAAGCCCGGGCGAAGGCCGACCTGTCCTTGGCTCCGGTCTATGCCGGCCAATCGGCAGGACTCTCCGCCGCAGGCCAAAGCGCCGCGGAAATCGTTGCGGACCTTGCCCGCTTCCGCTCGATACTGCAGCAGGCGTCCCAACGCTGGAAGACCGCCTAGCGAGCACGGTTCTTTGTGCTCAGTAGCCCAGCGTCATGTTGTCGATCAACCGGACTTCGCCGATCTTCGCCGCAACCAGCAGCAAGCCTTCCCCGGTAAACGGGGTGTCCTGGCAGTTGAAGGCCAGCTCCTGCAAGGTGCGCGGGTCGACAAGTTCGAAGTAGTCCAGCTCCACCAGCGGTTCCATCTCGAAGAGCCCCGCGGCGTCCTCCAGGTACAGCGGTTCATGGCGGTCGGCCCGCCCCTTGACCAGATTCAGCGCCCGGTGGATCACCAGGGCCGCCTCCGCCTGTTCCTTGCTGAGGAACTGGTTCCTGCTGGATAGCGCCAGGCCCTCGGCGCTGCGGATGATCGGCACCGAGCGGATCTCCACCGGGAAGTTCAGGTCCGCCACCATGCGGTTGATCAGCACCAGCTGCTGGGCATCCTTCTGTCCGAAGTAGGCACGGTAGGCAACGGGGACCCCCAACGTGGCCGGCGGCATACAGAAGTGCAGCAGCTTGGCAACCACCGCAAGCATCCCGTCGAAGTGGCCGGGACGCGAAGCGCCCTCGAACTTCTCGCCCAGGGCACCGGAATCGAGCTTGACCAGCGGACGGCCGTCGGGATAGACCGTCGACACCTCGGGGGCAAAGACGATGTCGGCCCCGGCCCGGGCCAGGATCTCGACGTCGGCCTCCAGGGTGCGCGGGTAGCGGTCGAAGTCGGCCCGGTCATTGAACTGCAGTTCGTTGACGAAGATGCTGACCACCAGCACGTCGTTTTGCTCCCGGGCGGTGGACACCAGCGATTCGTGCCCCGAATGCAGGGCCCCCATGGTGGGCACCAGCCCCAGGGTCGCCGGGTGGTTTCCCGGTGCCGGCGCTTCGAGCGCCTGGGCAATGGCCGCCGAGAGCTCGGCGGCGGTACGGACGATGCGGGGTGCGCGGCTGGCGGAATTTGCTGGTGTGCTCACCATCCCAGCTTAGCTTTGGGACGTCGTGGCCGGTGGCCGTCGGTCCTACTTTCCCAGCGCGCCCAGGATCCCCTCGAGGGTTTGGCTGCTGATCAGGCCGCGGGCGTGGGCGCGCAGCGCGGTTGCCCGGCTCATCGCCAGGTATCCCTCCCGGGTGTCCTCGGTGATCGATGGGTCCGAGAGCGCGGCGCGGTGCGCGGCAATGGTGTGCACATCCCCGCGGGCCACCGGCCCGGTCAAGGCGCCTTCCCCGGAGGCCAGCGCATTTTCCAGCGAGGCGCGCATGAGCGCCGAGAGCATCCGCTCGGGTTGTTCGACGCCGATGCCGGCCAGGATTCCGGCCGATTGCCCGGCCACGGTCACCAGGTGGTTCGAGGCGTGGGACAGGGCAGCATGGTATTTCACCCGGTCCTCCTCGGCGATCACCACCGGCTCCCCGCCCATTTCCACCACGAGCGCCTGGGCGATGGGCAGGACCATGTTCGAGGCGCTGACCCCGAAGACGCAGTCGGCCAGCCGCTCCAGGTCCATGCTCATCCCGGTGAAGGTCATGGCCGGGTGCACGGCCAGTCCGATGGCGCCGGCCGCCGTGGCCGGGGCGAGCACCTCGGTGCCGTAGCGCCCGGCGGTGTGCAGCACCAGCTGTCCGGCCTGCCAGTGCCCGGCCACGGCCAGTCCGGAGACCAAATCCGCCAGCGCATCGTCGGGAACCGCCAGGATGACCAGTTCGGCACGGCGCAGGATCTCGGGGATCTGCAGCACCGGCACGCCGGGCAGCAGCATTTCCGCGCGCTCGAGCGAGGCATCGGAAACCGCATGGACGCCAACGATCTGGTGCTCGGCTGCACGCAGCGCTGCACCGAGCACGGCGCCGACCTTCCCCGCGCCAATGACCCCGACCCCCAGCCGTCCCGGCTTGCCCGTGCTTCTCATGCGTCCCCCAGCCAGTGGTTTGAATCGGTTTGCCTGCGTGCCGCCGCGGCGCGGTCGGCCTGTTCCAGGAACAGTTCCCGGCCCGAGGCGACATCGAGCTGGTGCACCAGCGGCACCACGGGCCCGGCGATCGTGGCCAGGGACAGGTCCACCACCCCGAAGCGCCTGGCCAACGGGCCCTGGCTCAGCCGCAGGCCCTGGGTGCGGGCGTGCGGCACGATGGCGATGGTGCGGTGCAGCGCCCCGTTGCGTGCCACCAGTGCGGTGTCGGTCAGCGCGTAGCCCTGCCGCTTGTATGCCAGCGGCGAGAGCGGGCGGACCCGCGGCGGGGACACGACGAACCCGCCCTCGGTGCCGGAGCCATTGATGGCGGCGGCAAAGAAGTCGCGCGGAGCGGCAACGCCCGGGGCCGGTAGCACCACCGAGAGCACCGCCAGGACGTCCTCGTAGCTGCCCACCGGCAGCAGCACGCTGCGTTGTTCGGCGTCGTTGGCCGCCCCGCCGCCGATGCCCGCGACGTTCACCGCCACCCGGTACCAGCCCAACGGCCGCCAGAAGAAGGGGGCGGTGACCTTGATGGCCTGGACCCTGCCCGGCGGCACCGTCTGGTGTCGGGTGTCCAGCAGCCCGTAGCCCAGGCGCAGCCCGTCCGCGCTGGTGGCGGCCTTGAAGTTGTAGCCGGTGTTCAGGTTGTTCCACAGCGCGCCGGCCATGCCCAGGAACGCCGGCAGCAGGTAGAAGGGGGCGAACCCCTCGATGGCGGACATGGCGATGCCCAGCCCGATGATGCCCAGCACCATCAAGATGGTCGAGGGGCGCAGCAGGATGGACCCGATGAGCCGGCCCGTGGGCACCACGGCGACCACGCGCTCGCTGGCGGCCAGCGAGGCGGAAACCGAGGCGTATCCCGGTGCCGGGGCCTGGACGGCCGCTTCCTGCGGTGCCGTCGGATCCGGTGGCTGCCCCGCGACCGTGACCGCATCAGTCTGTGCGGGAAGCGGGGGTGCCGGGGGCGCGGGCGTCTTCAGCCCGGCGGCGCGGGCCAGGATCTCGTTGCGCAGCTGGTGCGCCTCGGAGAGTTTCACGAAGGCCAGGTTCATCGCAGCGGAGCCCGAGTCCGCGACGTCGAAGCGCAGCTCGGCAAGCCCGAAGATCCGGGCCACCAACGGCTGGGCGATGTCGATCGACTGGACCCGGTCGATGCGGGCCTGGCGCTGCTGGCGGAAGACCATGCCGGTGTTCACGTTTACGTGGCGATCGGTGATCTGGTACTTGGTGAACCACCAGGTGCCGAAGAAGCCCAGCAGGATCAGCAGCAGGATGCCGGCGCCGACCAGCAGCGAAACCATCAGCGGGGTCCCGGAAATGAAGTCGGGACCGGGGTTCGGCTCCTCCTCGCCGAAGAAGGAGGACAAGGTGTTCTGGCCGTAGACGAAGGCGATGGCCACCACCGCGATCCAGCCGCGCACCAACGGGGAAACCGGGTGCACACGGTGCCACGGCGCCGTCGGGGTTTCCTGACCGTCGGTTTCCCCGGGACCGGGGTTCGGCACGGACCGCCCGGGAGTCACAGCCCGGCCAATCGCGATTCCCCGCGGGCGGCAAGCTGCTCGCGCAGGCGCGTGCCCTCGGCCACCGGCAAGCCGGGGATCTCCGCGGTGGCATCGGCCGCCGCGGTGTGCAGCTTGACCTTGCACAGCCCCAGCATCCGGTCGATCGGGCCCACGGCCACGTCGACGAACTGCATCCGGCCGTAGGGGACCACCAGCACCTTCTGGAACATCAGCCCGTGGCGCACCAGCAGGTCGTCCTCGCGTTCGGCGTAGCCGATCGCGGCGACCTGGCGGGGGATCAGCACCAGGCGCGTGATCTCGACGGCCAGCAACACCGCGGGGGCGGCGATCGCCAGCCACAGCGGGAAGCCGTCCCACACCCCGGTCAGCACCAGGACCAGCGGGACGCTGAGCACCAGCAGCGTGATCAACGCGCCAATGGCCCAACCCACCATGCGGACCTTCGCGTAGCTGGGGGACACGCGTGTCCATTGGATCCCGGCCGGGTCAATTGGTTCCTGCCGCATAGCCTTCCTCGTCCTTGCCCTTGGTCTTGGCCGCCGGGTCCGATGGATCTTCCGGGGGCAGCTTGCAGAACTGTTCCACAACCCATCCCACGATAACCATCACCAGCGCGCCACCGATCATCACCAAGGATGATTTCACCGCCGCGGAACCCATTCCGCCGGCCGTGAGCAGGCCCAGCAGGATCCCGGCGTGCCATCCGGCGATCGTGGATCCGGCATACACGCTGGCCTGCGCCAGCACCAGGGTGCGGGCCGCGGCAATCGGGTTCACGCGTTTCTTGGTCCGCCCGCTGGTGTACAGCTTGATGCGAATGCCCATGACCAGGGTGAGCAGGCAGGCGGCCCCCATGGTCACCAGGGAGGTCCAGTGCAGCACCGGCACCGGGTAGCCGCGGGTCGTGGCAATGATCTGCAGGGCATAGCCGGCAACCACCCCGATGACCAGCACGGTGAAGACCCACAACGGCCGCAAGGAATTCATGGCCCTAGGCCCCCGCTTCGACGCGGACGATGTCGGGGGTGTCGGCCGCGGCGGCGGCAAGCGTGGTGACCGGGATCCCGGACAGCTGCGCGTCCGGTTCCATCCAGGACCACGGCAGCAGCACGAAGCCGCGTTCCGCGGCCCGCGGGTGCGGCAACGTCAGCACCGGGTCCGAGCTGGTTTCTTCCCCGTAGGTGATCACGTCGATGTCCAGGGTGCGCGGACCCCAGCGGACCTCGCGGGTGCGGTGGTGCGCCGCCTCGATCTGCTGGCAGGTGGCCAGCAGCCGGCGCGGGGCCAAGGTGGTTTCGATGCGCAGCACCAGGTTCAGGAAGTCGGGTTGCCCCTCTGGCCCGCCCACGGGCCTGGTCACCGCGGTGTCCGAGACGCGCACCAGCTCGATGCCCTCGGTGGCGGCCAGGGAGGAGACCGCGGCCTGCAGCGTTCCGGCACGTTCACCCAGATTGGAGCCCAGGGCAAGGATGCAGGAAACCATCGAACTCACTCCCGTTCGCGGTAAATGTGGATGGTGACGTCGGAAAAGGTCACGGTGATCGGGGCCTTGGGCTTGTGCACGATGACCTCGACTCCCGAGACCGTGCCGAAGGCGGCCAGGATCGCCGCGGCGGTCTTTTCCGCCAGGGTCTCGATCAGGTCCCATGGTCCGTCCTGGATCTGGGCGACCACCAGCTCCCCGAGCTCCCCGTAGTGGGCGGTGTCGGCGACGTTGTCGCTGGCCGCTGCCTTGCGGATGTCGGTGTGCAGGACCACGTCGAGGGTGAACGGCTGTCCGTCGCGCTTCTCGTGCTCGAAGACGCCGTGGTGCCCGATGGCGGTGATGCCCGACAGGGTGATGGTGTCCGTGCGCATGCTGCTGCCCCGCCCGTTTCCTAGAGTGCCGGGACGCGGGCCGCGGACCAGGCGGTCGCGACCTTCACGGCATCCAGGTTGCCGGGCACATCGTGCACGCGCACCCCCCAGGCTCCGTTGGCCGCGGCCAGGGCGCTGGTTGCCGCGGTGGCGGCATCGCGGGCCGTGGGGACCGCGGGCTTGGAATCGACGGTCAGCAGCGCGCCAAGGAAGCGCTTGCGGCTGGTGCCCACCAGCACGCGGTGGCCCAGGGCGGTGAAGCGGTCCAGGGCGCGCAGCAGCTCCCAGTTGTGTTCGTGGTCCTTGGCGAAGCCGAGCCCCGGGTCCAGGATCAGCTGCTCGGAGGCGACCCCGGCGGCAAGGAACGTCTCGCGCAGCGCGAGCAGTTCCTCGATGACCTCGGACACGACGTCGGTGTAGTTCGCCTCGGTGGTCATCGAGGCGGCGTCCCCGCGACGGTGCATCAGCACGTAGGGGGCACCGGTTTCGGCAATCAGCGCGGGCATGTCTGCCTCGTGGGTGAGCCCGGAGACGTCGTTGACGATGTGCGCGCCGGCGGTCAGGGCAGCGCGGGCGGTGGAGGTGTGCATGGTGTCGACCGAGATGATCGCCCCGGCCTTGGCCAGCGCCGTGATGACCGGAAGGATCCGGGCCTGTTCCACGGCCGGGTCCACCGGCTCGGCGCCGGGGCGGGTGGATTCCCCGCCGACGTCGATGATGTCCGCGCCGCCGTAGTGCATGCGCAGTCCGTGGCCGATGGCCTCGTCCGCGGTGGCGTACTTGCCTCCGTCGGAAAAGGAATCCTCGGTGATGTTCAGGATGCCCATGACCAGGGTGCGGCCAACGGGCAGGTCGGCCATGGTGCGGGCCGTTGATTTCTTGATGACCGGCAGCGGGCTGGTGGCCGGGCCGGTTCCGGGGATCGCTCCAAGCGACATGGGGTTTCCTACTTTCCGAGAATGAGGCTCATGGCCTCGGCGCGGGTGGCGGGCTCGCGAAGCTGGCCACGCACCGCGCTGGTGACGGTCTTGGCGCCCGGCTTGCGGACGCCCCGCATGGACATGCACATGTGTTCGCACTCGATGACGACCATCGCCCCGCGCGGGTTCAGGTGCTCCATGAGCGCCTCGACGATCTGGGTGGTCAACCGCTCCTGGACCTGCGGGCGCTTGGCGAAGACCTCCACCAGGCGGGCCAGCTTGCTCAGTCCCGTGACCTTGCCCTCGGGGCCGGGGATGTAGCCGACGTGTGCGGTGCCGTGGAACGGCACCAGGTGGTGTTCGCAGGTCGAATAGAAGGGGATGTCCTTCACCAGCACCAATTCGTCATGCTCGATGTCGAAGGTGGTGGCCAGGTGGTCGGCCGGGTCCTGGTGCAGGCCGGCGAAGAACTCGCCGTAGGCCTTGGCCACGCGCTTGGGCGTTTCCACCAGGCCGTCGCGGTCCGGGTCCTCGCCAATGGCGTAGAGGATCTCCCGCACGGCCTTTTCGATGCGGACCAGGTCCACGCCGCTGGTGCCCTGGGCGCTGTCGTCTTCAAATTGATCGATCTCGTTCACGCTTCCGATCCTAGCTGGTGTGTGCGTTGGGTTACGCGCCGGCCGGAGCGCCCGAGGTGCCGTCGGCTGCTTCCGCAGCGCCGTTTTCGGCCGCCTCGGAGGCGATTTCCTTCGCCGAAAGCACCGGTCCGGCAGCGTGCACCGGGCGGGAATCCTTGCTCAGCCAGACCTCGCGCTCCGGGCGCTTGATGAGGTCGTGGAAGATCTCTTCGATTTCCTTCTGGTTCAGCGTTTCGTGCTCGAGCAAGGCCAAAGCCAGGCGGTCGAGCACGTGGCGGTTCTCCGTCAGCGCGGCGTAGGCCTCGTCGTGCGCGGTGTCGATCAGCGCGCGGACCTCCTCGTCGACCACGTTGGCCATGGCGTCCGAGTAGTTGCGGCTTGCCGCTTGACCGTACATGGCATCCCCGGAGGAGGAACCCAGCTTCACGGCGCCGATGCGTTCGCTCATGCCGTAGTCGGTGACCATGGCGCGGGCGGTGGCGGTGGCCTTTTCGATGTCGTTGGAGGCGCCGGTGGAGGGGTCGTGGAAGACGATTTCCTCCGCGACGCGCCCGCCCATGGCGTAGGCCATCTGATCGAGCAGCTCGTTGCGGGTCACAGAGTACTTGTCGTCGTCCGGGACCACCATGGTGTAGCCCAGGGCGCGGCCGCGCGGCAGGATGGTGACCTTGGTGACCGGTGCGGTCTGGCGCATGGCCGCGGCCACCAGGGCGTGTCCACCCTCGTGGTACGCGGTGATCTTGCGCTCGTGTTCCTTCATCAGCCGGCTGCGCTTCTGCGGGCCGGCCATGACGCGGTCGATGGCCTCGTCCAGGGCGCGGTCGTCGATCAGCTGGGCGTTGGAGCGGGCGGTGAGCAGCGCGGCCTCGTTGAGCACGTTGGCCAGGTCGGCGCCGGTGTAACCCGGCGTCTTTTTCGCCACGGCCTTCAGGTCCACATTGGTGGCCATCGGCTTGCCCTGGGCGTGGACCTTGAGGATCTGCTCGCGGCCGATCATGTCCGGTGCCTCCACCGGGATCTGGCGGTCGAAGCGGCCCGGGCGCAGCAGTGCCGGGTCAAGCACGTCGGCGCGGTTGGTCGCGGCGATCAGGATGACGTTGGTGGTGGCGTCGAAGCCGTCCATTTCGACCAGGAGCTGGTTGAGGGTCTGCTCGCGCTCGTCGTTGCCGCCGCCGATGCCGGCGCCGCGGTGGCGGCCCACCGCATCGATTTCGTCAACGAAAATGATGGCCGGGGAGTTGTTCTTGGCCTGCTCGAAGAGGTCGCGGACACGCGAGGCGCCGACGCCGACGAACATCTCCACGAAGTCCGAGCCGGAGATCGAGTAGAACGGGACTCCGGCCTCGCCCGCAACGGCCTTGGCCAGCAGGGTCTTGCCGGTGCCCGGAGGGCCGTAGAGCAGCACGCCCTTGGGGATCTTGGCGCCGACGGCCTGGAACTTGCCCGGTTCGCGCAGGAATTCCTTGATTTCGTGGAGTTCCTCCACGGCTTCCTCGGCACCTGCCACGTCGACGAACGTCACCTGGGGCATGTCCTTGGTGATCAGCTTCGCCTTGGACTTGCCGAACTGCATGACCTTGGATCCGCCGCCCTGGGAACGGGACAGGATGAACCAGAAAAGGCCGACGATCAGGATCATCGGGATCATGAAGCCCAGCATCGAGGTGAACCAGTTGTTCTGCACGGGCTGGTCGGTGTAGCCGGTCAGGTTGGCTTCGTTGACCGCGTCAACGACCTGGGTTCCGCGCGGGATGGAGTAGAAGAACGAGACGTTCTTTCCCTTGTCCGCGCCGTCGATGTTCAGCGGCTGCTTCAGCGTGAGGTCCACGCGCTGCTCGCCGTCGAAGATCTTCGCCTCGGAGACCTTGTCGTCCTTGAGCAACTGCATGCCCAGGGAGGTGTCGATGCGCCCGGAGTTGCCACCCAAGAGCGTCGGCAGGAAAATCAGCAGCACCGCGGCGCCCAACAGCACCCAGACGATCCAGCTGTTAAAGATCTTTTTCGCGTTCATTGATTGGGGGTCCCTCCCCATCCCTCCTGCTTTCGGGCCCATGCCGGCCCGGGCGTCTTGGGCGACGCCGGTATCTTGCTACACGTTAATAAGTAAACGCCCTCTTCGGTACCCACGGATGGGCCAGGCGATAAGTTCCCCTTTGGGCGTAAGAACACCGATGGCCGCCCCCGGGGAACCGGAAACGGCCATGGCGCACGGCATTTTGGTGCGTGATGCGGCGGAAGGCTGGGCTGCTGCCCGCTACTGGTAGACGTGCGGGGCCAGGGTCCCGATGAAGTCCAGGTTGCGGTAGCGCTCGTCAAAGTCCAGGCCGTAGCCGACAACGAATTCGTTGGGGATCTCCATGCCGACGTACTTCACGTCGATCTCCACCTTGGCGGCCTCCGGCTTGCGCAGCAGGGTGCAGATTTCCACCGAGGCGGGGCCGCGGGACTGCAGGTTGGCCAGCAGCCAGGACAGGGTCAGGCCGGAGTCGATGATGTCCTCGACGATCAGCACGTGCTTGCCCAAAAGGTCGGTGTCGAGGTCCTTGAGGATCCGCACGACGCCGGAGGACTGGGTGCCCGAACCGTAGGAGGAAACCGCCATCCAGTCCATGGTCACGTGGGAGTGCAGGGCACGGACCAGGTCGGCCATGACCATCACGGCACCCTTGAGCACGCCGACAACCAGGATGTCCCGGCCTTCGTAGTCGGCGTCGATCCGGGCGGCAAGCTCATCGATCTTGGCCTGGATTTCTTCCTTGGTGTAGAGGACATGCGCCAAATCGGCGCTGACATCTTTCGAATCCACGAGGGCTCCTGGTTCTGGGGTCGGCAATAGACCGGTCGAGGGGAGGGCGTTTCTACCCACGGTCTAGAGTGCCACAGTCTGGAGCGCGGTGGGGAGTGCGGCACCTGGGTCTTGCCGCGTCTTGGCGGCAGGCGAAGCCTCGAATGTGAGGCAATTCTCACGATCCGGGGTGCGGCAGGGCCGTGGCATCCAGCCGCAGGTGCGCCCGGGCGCCAGCGGGCAGCCGGGTCCCGGCGACGCGGGTGGCGTACACCGGGCCCTCGAGCTGGACGGGGCCGGCCGAGACCGAGCCGCACACCAGGGCGTCAAGCGCGGCCAGGCGTTCGAAGTCGGGCACCGGTGCGCCCAGGCGGGCCACGGCCAGGCGCAGCACGCGCGAGCGCAGGGGGCCGGGCAGCGCGCGCAGGCGTTCGAGGTCGAGCCTGGGCACCGCGGCTGGCCGGTCCGCGGCGACCGGCAGCGCGGCATCGTCCAGCGCGGTTAGCGCCAACCCGTCGAGGTACTGCGCGTCGGCGCGCGCCAGCGCCGCGGTCCGCGCCAACGCGGCGGGGATGGATTCGCCCAGCACCTCCCGCAGCACCGGCATCAGCTCGTGCCGCACCCGGTTGCGCAGGTAGCGCGGATCGGTGTTGGTCGGGTCTTCCCAGTAGGCGAGGCCCTCGTGCCGGCAGATCTCCTCGATGTCCGCCCGGGACAGGGACAGCAGCGGGCGCAGGTAGGGCCCGCGGGCCGCCGGCATCCCGGCCAGCGAGAGTGTCCCGGATCCCCTCCCCAACCCGAGCAGCACCTGTTCTGCCTGGTCGTCGAGGGTATGGCCGAGCAGCACATGGTCGGACCCGGTCTGCCTCAGGCCTTGCTCGAAGGCCGCATAGCGGGCGGAACGGGCCGCTTGCTCGCTGCCGCCGGCCACCCGGACCTCGAGCACCAGCACCGGGTCCAGGCCCAGGGTGCGGCACTGGTCCGCGGCCCGCTGCGCCACCAGGTCGCTGCCTTCCTGCATGCCGTGGTCCACGATGAGGGCACCGGCGCGGATCTCGCCCTTGCGGTGCAGGAACGCGGCCGCTGCGGCCAGCGCCAGCGAGTCCGCCCCGCCGCTGCAGGCCACCAGTACGCTTGCACCCCGGGGCACCATGGCACGGATCGCGTTGCGGGCCTCGGCCAGCACGCGCGGCAGCTTCCCGCCCATCGACCTGCCTCTCCCCCGGAGGGGTTGTTCCTAGTTGTTGTGGGGTGTTTCGGTCCCGGCAGCGGTGCCGGCGCCTTCCATGCGTGCCACCCATTGCTCGGGGTGGTGCACCTCGTGCTCGGTGGGAAGGTTTTCCGGACCCTCCCAGACCTTGTTGAAGCCCTCCATGCCCATGAGCTTCACGGCCCGGGTGACGAAGCGCTGCCCGTCGGCGTACTGGCGCATCTTCGCGTCCAGCCCCAGCAGCTTGCGCAGCCATTTTTCCAGCGCCGAACGGTCCTTGCCGCGGGAGCCGAAGCGCTGGCGGATGGTGCGCACGCTGGGCACGATGGAGGAATCCACAGCGTCCATCACCACGTTGGCGTGGCCCTCGAGCAGCGACATCACCGCGGTGATGTGCGAGAGGATCGCCTTTTGCTCCCCGGTGCGCAGGCCGGCCAGCAACCCGCCGCCGGAGGCGAAGTCGTCGGCCGTTCCTTTCGTGTCGGCTGTCTTGTCCAGCGTCTTCTTCCCGCGGATGACGTCGGAGGCGGCGGCGCGCAGCCGCTCGCCCAGCGCCTCGGGCTCGGCCAGCAGCGAGGCCAGCAGCTCGGCAATCTTGGACTGCAGGTGCGCCCGCAGCCACGGGGCGGCGGCGAACTGCACCCGGTGGGTCTGCTCGTGCAGGGTGACCCAGAGCCGGAAGTCGTCGACATCGACCTTCAGTTCCCGTTCGATCGCCACGATGTTCGGCGCCACCAGCATCAGCCGCCCGCCGGCCGGCAGGTCATCGCGCAGCAGCCCCGCGAAGGGGTCGTACTGGCCCAGGACCTTGGAAGACATGAAGGCAAGGATCGCGCCCATCTCCACGCCGGTCGCGGTGGCGGAGAGCACCTGGGTGGCCTCGGAAATCTTCTCCCCGCGCGTCTTGGCCAGGTGCTCCATGGCCGGGGCCAGCATCGCCTCGAAGCTTTGGGTGTTCGCCTTGGCCCAGCCGGGCCGATCGACGATGAGCACCTGCGAATCGCGCAGGTCTGCGGCGGCCTCAAGACCGGTGATCCGGTGCACGTGCCCGACCGATTCGTCGGCCTTGGCGCGCAGGTCCGCGACGACCTCGGCAATCTGTGCGGGGGTGAGGACCGGGCCGGCGCCAACCAGCTTGGCCGCGGTGGTGGCGGCGAGGTCCCAATTGATCAGCCGGAAATCGGTGGTGTCCATGCCTTCCATCCCATCACGCTTTTGGCCCGTGCGGCGGGATTGCGCGCTGGGCAAAAAATCCCTGGCGCGGCGGCGGGCCGGGTTGGAGGGTTCAGCGGCAGCCGCAGCCGGTCAGCGCCGCCGCGGCCGCATCGAGCAGGCCCTTGTGCGGCGCGATGGTCCGGTCGTTGGTGTGCACGAAGAAGGAGAAGGCCAGCACCCGCCCGTCCCGGGTCACGGTGAGCCCGCTGAGGCTGGAGACCTCCATGAGCGATCCGGTCTTGGCGCGCACCACCCCGCGGGTGCCGCCGGAACCCAGCCGCGAGGCCAGGGTTCCGGTGGCACCGGCGACCGGCAGCCGGTAGCTGAGGTTGCGCAGTGCGGCGTGCTCGGAGGTGGCGGCGTATTCCAGGGCGCGGGCCAGGGTCAGCGGCGCGACCCGGGTGACCCCGGCCAGCCCGGAGGTGTCCACCAGGTGCATGCCGGTGGTGTCGATGCCCAGCCCGGCGATGGTTTGCGCCACGGCGGCCGCCCCGTGGGAATAGTCCCCGGGCTGCTCCCGGGCTACGGCCACCAGCCGCCCCAGCACCTCGGCGACGTAGTTGTCCGAGACCTCCAGCATGAACCGCACCTGCTCCCCGACGGTCGCCGAGGCCACCGACGCCAGCTCGGTGCCCGGGGTTCCGGACCCGGTCCGCACCACCTTGGCGGCAACCTGCATCCCGCCCCCGGCCGCGGCCACGGCGGCCCGAAGCTCCTTGGCAAACACCGTTGCGGCATGCATGCCCGGATCGGCGACCCGTGCCGCCTTCGCATCCCGGGTGGCGCGGGCCCCGTACATGGCGATCGGCGAGATCGGGGAGATGTTGTGCGTGGTCACCAGCGAAGCGTCCCAGTCGGGGTTCAGCGCCGCACCGGCAAAGAGCGACTCGTCCAGCTCGATGCGCACCGCCTCCCCCGCCTGGCCCGCGGCACGCGCCTTGCGCAGCGCGGTGGCCGTGCGTTCTGCCAGCGTTCCCAGCCCGGCCCGGCCACTGATCGACGCCGAACCGGCCCCGGCCCCCAGCAACACATCTCCCCCGCCGACCAGCACCACGGTGTTCGGGTCCTTGAGCATCGTCTTGGTGGTGAAGCGGTGGTCCTCGCCGATTTCCTGGATGGCGGCGATGGCCGTGAGCACCTTCAGGCTCGAGGCGGGGATGCCCGGTTGCCCGCCGGAGCGTGAATACAGTTCCTCGCCGCCGGCCACGTCGATGACGGTCGCGGTGACCGTGGTGCCGTCTCCGCCGGAGGAAAGCGCGGCATCCAGGACGGCTTTCAGTGCCGCCGGGCTTGGGGCCGGGGACGCGGGGTCAAGGTGCGGCAGTGCGGTGGGGTCGGCGGCGGCCAGCAAGGCGGGTTCCCGTGGCTCCGCGGCCGGCTCCGCGGCGGCGCCGGGGAACGCCACCGGGACCAGAAAGAATGCCACCAGGCCCAGCACCAGGCCGGCAACCAACACTGCAATACCCAGGCGCAGGAATTGGAGCGCTTGTTTCATCCGGCATCCTTAGAAATCGTCGTAGTCCCCGTGCGCCATATACCCTTAAGCGCAGTTACCTAAGACTAGACGGCAATCGGATGCGCCCGCTTCCGGACGTGCCACTGGTCACGAAAGCGAGGAGACCTTTCATGAGCCATGACGTCACCATCGAGATCCCAGCCGGATCGCGCGTGAAGTACGAGATCGACCACGAGACCCACCGCCTGCGCCTGGATCGTGTTCTCTTCACCTCCATGCAGTACCCGACGCACTACGGTTTCTTCGATGACACCCTGGGCGAAGACGGCGACCCGCTGGACGCACTGGTCTTCATCCCGGGCGTTGACCTGTTCCCGGGCGTTGTCGTCGAGTCCCGCCCGATCGCCGTCTTCAACATGACCGACGACGGCGGCGGAGACGCCAAGCTCATATGCGTCCCTGCGGATAAGCGCTTCGACCACATCCAGGAGTTCGAGGACCTCGACGGCTGGCTCATCAAGGAAATCGAGCACTTCTTCCTGCGCTACAAGGACCTTGAACCGGGCAAGTGGGTCAAGGCCGAGGGCTGGGAGGGCCGCGCAGCGGCCGAAGCCGAGCTCGAGCGTTCGATCGAGCGCTTCAAGGCCCAGGCCTAACCGCTCCGGGGCAATCCCCAAAGGTTGGGTCCGAAAGTTGCGCCACCGGCGCGATTTTCGGACCCAACCTTTTCGCTTTCCCGCACATGCTGCCGCGCCCGGCATCCACAGGCCCCCGGCACCCGTCCGCACCCCGCCGTCCCGCGGCGCACACTGGTGCCATGGAAA
>NZ_JAUSSH010000027.1 GCF_030812255.1 Paeniglutamicibacter psychrophenolicus
TCCATCGGAACTCTCCAGGTTCGAAGTTGGGTATTACACCTCGATTCTGGACACCCTTGCCCGCCATGTCACCCCTTGGAATCAATCGTCTAGGCGAGAGGGTCCACCGGTCCGGCAGGTGCCGCCGGAGGCTGCCTTTGTTCCAGTTTTTGCAGCGTCCGAGCGGCAGTCTCACGCCCGCCCAGCCCGAAGGCGAGGGCCGCGGCGAGAGCGGCTCCGATGACCAACGCACCGAAGGCCATGTTGATGATCGAATCGGCCAGGCCCATGTACTTCAGCCCCATGGCGACGAAAAGCACGATCGTTGCCCACCGGATGATGGTCGCAGGCGTTCCCGGTCCGACGATCGAGACCACGACGTTGGCGATCAGGAAGCCGGCCGCGATGATCAAACCGCCGAAGAGGACGTTGCCGCCCAGGGCCAGGATCTCGTTGAGAATCACCGTGACCTCCGGGAAGTTCAGCAGGCGTGCCGCCATGATGCCGAAGAACAGCATGATCGCGATCTTCACCAACAGCGCGATGATGCCCGAGGGGCTTCTGTCTTCGGGGACGATTCCCCACCTGTGCACGACCGGGTCGGTGCCGATTCCCTGCAGCGTGCTTTCCAGGATCGTTCCGACAAATTTGGCGATGACGAAGCCGATGGCCAGCAAGATCAATGCGGCAGTGATCTGCGGTATGGCGTTCAGGATCAAGGCCAGCATCTGTTGGGCCGGATCGGAGATGGCCGCGATTCCCAGCACCTGCAGGCCACTGATGCCGACCACGATGACGATAATCGCGAAAAGGATGTTGCCGATGATCGAAATGATCTTGGCGTTCTGTTCACGGGTTTGCACGAGGTCGGGCTCCATGGCTCCGTGCCTGAACCTGGCGGTCAGCCTGCTGAAGTCGACAGCACCCAGGGCGGTCGTCACCAATTGGCGTACGATCTTGGCGATCATGTAGCCGATGAAGAAGATGATGCCCGCACCGATGAGATTCGGGACGAAGGCCATGACCTTGCCAAGCAGATCCTGCACCGGGGCGAGGACCTCGGATAGTGCGAAGACCTGCAAAATGGCTACGAGCCCAAAAAGCCAGATGATCAGTGCCGCAATCTTGCCGAGTGATTCCCCAAGTTGTTGTCCGTCGTTGCCCTGACGCTGCAACCCCTTAACCCGCCCCACGAGTTTTCCGATACCCCACTTGACCAACTTGGCCAGCAGCCAAGTCACCAGCAGGATGATTACGGCGATGGCAACCTTCTGCGCCATGCCGGCCCAATCGAAACTTTCCATGTTCATGAGAAATCCTTCACTTGGAGGAATCGTGCCTGCGAACCGCTGTCCTTTCCGAATAGTGTGCTGACTATGGGAAACATGTTTTACGACACGAAAACAACCAATGGTTCCGCTGGCGAAGCCGTGTTTTCAGTGATCCCAACCGGCATGAACAACGAATTCACCGGAACCGGCGGATCCCCACAATGCGTATGCATCGTCCAGGCGCATGATTGACACGGTTCGAGTGTTTCTTTCTCCGCCAGTAACCGCATGCAAGAAACAACAAGTCCATGTGTCGTCACGCTTTTGGCCTCGCGACCATCGGGATGAAAGTGCGAGCTGACCGGGGACATCTCGACACGTTCATCCGGCCCGCCGGCCTCCTTGCCGGTGCCGGAAACGAGAAGATCCCCCGTCCCAGGGAAACATCCCATGGAACGAAGGATCCTCATTCGTTGGCAGGCAACTCGATCACGCCCCCACCGGAAAGTGGCTTAGGCGTTGCAGCGGAACTCCACCACGTTTCGGTACATGGCAACTTCCTGGTAACGACGTGGAGCCTTCACACGCGGTCCTTCCTGTTCCACAGCTGATGCGTCAGTCCACTTGAGGTGCTGATGGATTCGACGCTGAACCGGTCTTCCAGGCCAGCGAGGTGATCCCAGATCCTGACACCGGAGCCGAGCACGATCGGAACGATCGCCACATGCAGGAAGTCGATGAGATCAGCCTGGAGGAATTCGCCCACGGTCGTGGGCCCGCCGCCAATCCGAACGTCCAACCCGCCGGCAGCATCTTGCGCCAGGGCCAACGCTTTCTCCGGGGACGCATCCACGAAGTGGAAGCTGGTGCCGTTCGCGAACTCAAGTGTCTTATGGGGATAGTGGGTCAGGATGAAGACCGGGGTGAGAAAGGGCGGTTCGTCACCCCACCATCCTTCCCAGCCGTCGTCGGGCCATTCGCCCGACTGCGGACCGAATTTGCGGCGGCCCATGATTTCCGCCCCGATACCCTGGCCCCACATGCTGAACATGGCCCGATCCACGGTCACGGGTTCGTCCACGCCATGGATGCCGTGGATGACGCGTCCGTCGAACTTGCCGAAGAGCGCTTGGGCTCCACCGATCGGCTTTTCGAGCGTCACGTGATCGCCAGCGGCATATCCATCCGAGGAAACGAACAGGCTGTGCACCCGCGTCCGGACCATGGCAACTCCCTGCGTAGTTGAAATCTGGAAACATTTGAACCCTAGCCCAGTGTGATTTCCAACCGCAATCGTTTTGGAGCTCACCTGGCCGGAACCATTTCAGATCGCTACCGGGATGCAATGGTTGATGTGGTCTTCCGCAGAGGTCCACGATTCGGGGTTTCCCCTCCCATGGCCATTCGCATGTTGATCCGGAATTCCGAACCAATTGTGGCAAGGTGCAGCGAATGAGTGGTGCAATCACAACCAGAAGCTCGACCGATTCACCTGGAGCCTCTATTGCATCGAGCGAAGTGATCTTGATGCGCCATCACCTCATCCGCCATGGACGCCGTCGGCATGACTTCATTCCGGGCGTGCTCAAGCAGCCTGCGGTAGGAAGGCTTCGCGAAGTCCCTTGCACGCCACACCGCGTGATTATACACTCATAATGTGGGACTTAAGTTCCACATTATGAGACTACGCCGACTGCTTCGGTCTGTAATTCCCCTAAGCCGGTCGAGAGGGAGTTCACAATGCATCACAACGTTCCATCAGTTGACCAAAGCGACCGAACCGTTCCGATCAATCTCCGCCAATCGGGCCCGACGCCGGTGGAGATGCAGATCGACACCCGGGTCCGCAAATCACCGTACTGGCAACTGTCCCATGAGGCAGGCTGCTGGCGTGCGCAGGTGTACAACCGGATGTATCACCCGAGAGGCTACATTCGGCCCGAAGACGGCGGAATGATGGCCGAGTACGAGGCCCTGGTCAATCACGTGACCATGTGGAACGTTGCCGTGGAACGGCAGATCCAGGTCAAGGGTCCGGATGCGGAGGCCTTTGTGGATTTCGTTATTACGCGCGATGCCACAAGGATTCCCCCGATGAGGGCCCGGTACGTGATCCTGTGCAACGAAGCTGGCGGAATCCTCAACGACCCGGTGTTGCTTCGCGTTGCCGAGGACGAGTTCTGGTTCAGTATTTCCGACTCCGACCTCTGGCTATGGCTTCAAGGCGTCAATGTGGGCAAGCGCTTCGATGTGAGTATCGAGGAAATCGACGTTTCACCCGTGCAGATTCAGGGACCGAAATCCGTTGACCTGATGGTGGATCTGATTGGTCATGCAGCCGCGGACATTCCCTCCTATGGGCTACTCGCCTCTTCGGTTGGCGGGTGTGAGGTCATCGTTTCCCAGACTGGCTTCACCGGCGAGAAGGGGTACGAGATTTATCTCCGTGACGCATCCCTGCACGCGGAAGAACTCTGGAATGCCGTGCTGGAGGCAGGTAAACGCCACAACCTCATGGTGGTTGCTCCGGCACACCACCGGCGGATCGCGGCGGGAATTCTGTCCTGGGGCCAGGACATGGATGCCGAGACGTTGCCGTTCCAGGTGAATCTGGGCTACCAGATACCCCGGCAGAAGACCGCGGACTACATCGGAAAAGCTGCCTTGGAGACGGCCCGCGACGCAGTGGAAGCGGGATCACCTCCCTATACCCACACCCTCGTGGGCATGAAGCTCGGTGGTCGGCCGATCGACGACTATGCGCCCGACTTTTGGTTGATTAGCGCAGCGCAGGACGGCGATCCGATCGGCTATGTCACCTCGCCCTGGTACTCTCCGGAGCTGGAATCCAACATTGCGATGGGAATGGTTCCAGTGGGTCTTGCTGCGCTCGGCACGGAGTTGTGGATACACCTGCCCGACTCATACGCCTCAGAGCCCGGGCTGCCCGTCAGCGCCGACGTGGTCGAAATGCCGTTCCGCGACTCGGTCAACCCGAACCAGCGCGAGCGGTTGAAGGTCCGCGGGATGGATGCCGCCGTCTGAGGATGGTGCCGCAGCGGACCCAACTGCGAGTGCATTGGTGGGTAAAGCATTGCCAGGCCGGGACACGTTCGGCTTCCATCTGCAAAATGGCTCCGTCACCATAAGACGACAAAGCCCCCGACTCCAAGAAATGGAGCCGGGGGCCTAATATTGCCGCGTGCCTTGCGGGAATGGCTTTAGACGTTGAAGCGGAACTCCACCACGTCGCCGTCCTTCATGATGTATTCCTTGCCTTCGATGCGCGCCTTGCCCGCGGCCTTGGCAGCGGAAACCGAGCCTGCCTCGACCAATTCCTCGAAGCCGAAGACCTCCGCCTTGATGAAGCCGCGCTGGAAGTCGGTGTGGATGACGCCTGCGGCCTGCGGGGCGGTGGCGCCCTTGGGGATGGTCCAGGCGCGGGTTTCCTTGGGGCCGGCGGTCAGGTAGGTCTGCAGGCCCAGGGTGTCGAAGCCGACGCGGGCGAGCTTGTCCAGGCCGGACTCGGTGTAGCCGGCGTCCTCCAGCATCTCCTCGGCTTCTTCCTCGGTCAGCTCGGCCAGTTCGGATTCGAACTGGGCATCAAGGAAGATGGCCTCGGCCGGTGCGACCAGGGCGGAAAGCTCTTCCTGCATGGCGGTGTTGGCCAGGCCCTCTTCGTCGGTGTTGAACACATAGATGAACGGCTTGGTGGTCATCAACTGCAGTGGTGCCAGCTCGTCGATGTCGATGCCTGCGGCCTTGCCGGAAGCGTAGAGGGTCTTGCCCTCTTCGAGCACCTTCTGCGCGGCCTTGACCACGTCGATGAACGAAGCCTCGATCTTCTTGGCCCGCAGCTCCTTTTCCAGGCGCGGCAGCTGGTTCTCGATGGTCTGCAGGTCCGCGAGGATCAGCTCGGTGGCGATCGTCTCGATGTCCGAGGCCGGGTCCACCTTGCCGTCGACGTGGATCACGTCCGGGTCCGAGAAGACGCGCGTCACCTGGCAGATGGCCTCGGCTTCGCGGATGTTGGCCAGGAACTTGTTGCCCAGGCCTTCCCCCTCGGAGGCGCCCTTGACGATGCCGGCGATGTCCACGAAGGACACCGTCGCCGGCAGGATGCGCTCGGAGCCGAAGATTCCGGCGAGCACCTTCAGGCGCGCGTCCGGCAACGGCACGACACCCACGTTGGGTTCGATGGTTGCGAACGGATAGTTGGCCGCGAGGACCTGCGCGCGGGTAAGAGCATTGAACATGGTTGACTTGCCGACATTGGGCAGTCCGACGATTCCGATTGTAAGAGCCACGGGAATAGAGTCTACCGGGGAAAAACCGTCGGTGCTTGCTGGGATGATTTGCCCATGGATGCTTTGGTCTGGGTGGCGGCCCTCTGCTCGCTGGTTGTTGGGTTCGTCTTGGGTGTCGCGGCGTGGTGGTACGTGAACCGGAAACCGCGGGCCGCGGCACTTTCCGCCGTCGCCTCGGCACGCGACGAGCTGGCCCGGACCGCGCAGCTGCTGGCCGGGGCGCAGGCGCAGGTCTTGGAATTGCGCGACCGCGTCGCCGAGGAACGCCTGCGCGGCAGCGAGGACCAGAGCGTGCTCCATGCCCTGGCCCCGGTGGCGGAGCAGCTGCGCCAGGTCAGGGCGCAGGTCTCGGTGCTGGAGAGGGACCGCGTCGAACAGTTCGGGCAGCTGAGCGAGCAGCTGGTGCATGCCGCGGCCAACGATGCCGAGCTGTTGCGCACCACCGGATCGCTGGCCGCCGCGTTGGGCAACAACGCGGTGCGCGGCACCTGGGGCGAGGCGCAATTGCGCCGCGTCGTGGAGGCCGCCGGCATGCTGGCGCACGTGGACTTTTCCGAACAAATGCGCACCGTCGAGGGCCTGCGCCCGGACATGGTGGTGAGGCTGCCGGGGAACAAGCTGATCGTGCTGGACGCGAAGGTGCCGCTGGCGGCCTACCTGAAGGCGCAGCAGCTCTCGGCCTCCCTCGATGCGCATTCCCGGGCCCGGGCCAAGGAATCGATGAAGGAGCATGCCAAGGCGCTGCGCCTGCACGTCGATGCGCTGGCCGCCAAGTCCTACTGGAATGCGGTTGCGGGCAGCCCGGAACTGGTGGTGTGCTTCCTTCCGGCCGAATCGTTCCTGGCCGACGCGCTGGCCGCGGACCCCGCCCTGCTGGATTACGCCTTCGGGAAGAACGTCGCCCTGGCCTCCCCCGCCACGCTGCTTGCGATGCTCAAGGGGCTGGCGTTCGCCTGGCGGCAGGAGCTGCTGACCGAGAACGCGCGCGAGCTTTTTGTGCGCTCGCGCGAACTCTACGAACGGCTCGGGACCATGGGCGGGCACGTGGCCAAGCTGGGATCCTCGTTGCGCTCCAGCGTGGAGAGGTACAACGCGTTCGTCGGGACCCTGGAATCGCGGGTGCTGCCCAGTGCCCGGCGCATCCGGGACCTGGATCCGGGGCTCGGTGACGAACACGATCCGGCCGCCGCCTTGCATGGGCTGCCGGTCATCGAGGCGACCCCGCGCGCGCTCGGTGCCGGGGAGTTCCTCGAGCACCTGGACGCCGGTGCCCAGAAGGATTCGGCCTGGGAGGTCGCCCGGGACGCGGCGGGCGACATGCTTGCCGACGGTGCCGATGACGGATTTGGCGACGGGCGCGTCGATGGCCCGGTGCCGGCGTTGACGCGGCGCGAGGCCAAGAAGGGCCAGGCCGGCGGTTAATCGGGTGTGGCGTGGGGCTCCACCGGATGGCGGGGCTCCACGCCACTGGCTTCGCGCCGCAACGCCAAGGTGCGTTGCGGGAAGTGCCTAGCTGCTGATGTCGGACTTGGTGATGCGCCCGCCCGGGCCGCGGGAATCATCGCCGGCTTCCTTGAGCTTGGCGCGGATTTCCTTGGGCAGCGAGAAGAGGATGTCTTCCTGCGCCGTGGTGACTTCCTCGACGCTGCCGTAGCCGTAGTCGGCCAGCAGCGCGAGCACGTCGCGCACCAGGACCTCGGGCACCGAGGCGCCGGAGGTCACCCCGACGGTGGCCACGCCCTCGAACCAGGTCTCGTCGACCTCCGAGGCGTAGTCCACGCGGTGGGCGGCCTTCGCACCGTATTCCAGTGCGACCTCGACCAGGCGCACCGAGTTCGAGGAGTTCGAGGAACCGACCACGATGACCAGGTCGCTCCTCGGGGCGATGGCCTTGATCGCGTCCTGGCGGTTGGTGGTCGCGTAGCAGATGTCGTCGCTGGGCGGGTCCTGCAGCTTGGGGAAGCGGGCGCGCAGGCGGCGGACCGTTTCCATGGTCTCGTCCACGGACAGGGTGGTCTGCGAGAGCCAGATGAGCTTGTCGGGGTTGGAGACCTCGATGGTGTCGGCCTCGTCGGGGTTGTTCACGATCTGCGTGTGGTCCGGGGCCTCGCCGAAGGTGCCTTCGACCTCTTCGTGGCCTTCGTGCCCGATCAGCAGGATCTCGTAGTCCTCCCGGGCGAAGCGCACCGCTTCCTTGTGGACCTTGGTCACCAGCGGGCAGGTGGCGTCGATGGTGCGCAGGTTCCGGTCCGCGGCGGACTGCACGACGGCCGGGGAGACGCCGTGGGCGGAGAAGACGACCAGGGCGCCCTCGGGGACTTCCTCGTTTTCCTCCACGAAGATCGCGCCGCGGGCCTCAAGGGTGGAGACCACGTGGAGGTTGTGCACGATCTGCTTGCGGACGTAGACCGGTGCGCCGTAGTGCTCCAACGCCTTTTCCACCGCGATGACGGCCCGGTCGACCCCGGCGCAGTAGCCGCGCGGGGCGGCCAGCAGGACGTGGCGTTCCCCGCTCACGGGCGCCGCGGCGGCGATTTCTGCCGGGGAGCGACGGGAGCGCGGGATGGTGGGCATCGGAAGGGAGACCTGAACGGTGGAACTGGTAGCCATGGACCCAAGTCTACTGGGGTGCGCAAAATCGGCGGGCGGCTTTCCGCCACCGGCCTAGCCGCGCGGGCCGGGGTCTTGTGTGCGCGAGGCCAGCCACGCCCAACCGGCGCCGGCGAGCAGGACGATGATCCCGCCGGTGACAAGGATCGTGGTGGCCGCACCGAATTCCCCCGCCACCCCGGCCGCGAGCCTGTTGGTGACCAGGGCCTCCAGGTCGGCTGTCCCGCCCCCGGTGCCGGCGGAGCCCAGGGACCCGGCCCACAGGCGGGTGGCGGTGCCCAGCAGCAGCGCTGCGGCCCCTCCGGCGAGCAGCGCCCAGGGGCGTCCGGTTCGGGTGGCAAGCAGCATCCCGGCCGCCGCCGCCAGCACCGCCCCGCCGAGCATCCAGACCCAGCCGCGGGCCAGCGACAGCCAGTTGTCCAGGGTTTCGGTGGGCAGTTGGTCCGCCCGCGGCCAGCCGGTGTCCAGGAGCACCGGCGCGGCGGGGATCGCCTCGGGCAGCACGGCACCGAGCGCGGAGCCCTGCAGGGACCCGTGCAAGGTTCTGTAGCCGGAGCCCAGCAACGGGGCGAGGTCCAGGTGCAGGGTGACCTGTTCGGCCTCCGCGGGGCTTCCCGGCCCTGGGTCCTTCGCCGCCTGGAGCCGTGCGGTGAAGTCGACCCGGGTCGCCTCGATGGTCGCCTCCCACGCGGGCCGGAACGACGGGTCCTCGAACAGGGCGCCGCCGGCGGTGGCGATCGCGTTGTCCAGCGGCCCGGCCAGGATTTGCGGAACGGCCGTTTGGGCGGTGATGCGGGCCGCGAGTTCGGTGCCCAGCGTGGCGGGCAGCACCCGGCGCAGCTCGGGGTCCGAGGCCAGCGGGCCAAGGATCCCCTGCAACGGACCGGGGGTGTCGGCCAGGCGGGCGGCGGCGGAGCCGAGCATTGCCGCGGAGCCCAGCAGCACGGCAAGGACCATCAATACGATCGCGGTGATGTTGCGGGTGGTGGTTCGCATGGCTGTGGCGCTCCTGGTGGTCTTCCGGTCGATCCCGGGCCGGGGGGTGTTTCCCCGCCGTCTGCGTTTTGTCCCACGTTACTGCTTGAATGGACTAGGTGTGGTTGCAAAACCGGTGCCGCCGCAAATCCCGGCAGCCCGGCAACCCGCCCCTGCAGACCCGGCGGCAAGGAAGGCCCAGCACACGTGGAGCAAGCACAGAAGCAAGACGGTTCTCTGCCGCGCACCGCCGCGGCGACCACGCCCGAGAACCCCTGGCCGCTGCGGGTGCTCAGCGACAAGCTGAAGATCCACATCGAGAACTCCCCCGAGTCCTGGGTGGAAGGCCAGCTGCTGGAGGCCAACGTCCGCAACGGACACGCCTACCTGGTGATGCGCGACGTGGATGCCGACCAGTCGTTCTCGGTGACGGTGTGGGCCTCGGTGATGCGCTCGCTGGACATGCCCCCCGAGGTCGGCTCCCGGGTGGTGGCGCGGGTCAAGCCCAGCTTCTACGCCAAGACCGGCCGGCTCTCGCTGAACGCCTTCGACCTGCGCCCGGTGGGCCTGGGCGACCTGCTGGCCCGCCTGGAGCGGCTGCGCCGGGCCCTGTTCGACGAGGGATTGTTCGACCCGGCACGCAAGCTGCCCCTGCCTCTGCTGCCGAACCGGATCGGACTGATCACCGGCCGGGACTCGGATGCGGAAAAGGACGTGGTCCGCAACGCCTCGCTGCGCTGGCCGGCGGTGGCCTTCGACATCCGCAACACCGCGGTGCAGGGCGTCAACGCCGTGTCCGAGGTCACCGCCGCGCTGCGCGAGCTCGATGCGAACCCGGACGTCGATGTGATCATCATCGCCCGCGGCGGCGGCGCGCTGGAGGACCTGCTCCCTTTCAGCTCCGAGGACCTGGTGCGCGCGGTCGCCGCCTGCACCACCCCGGTCATCTCCGCCATCGGCCACGAGGCCGACCGCCCGATCCTCGACGACGTGGCCGACGTGCGTGCCTCCACCCCCACCGATGCCGCCAAGCGCGTGGTGCCGGACCTGGCCGAGGAACTGGCCAACCTGGCGATGGCGCGGAACCGGCTGGACCGGGCCGTGCGGGGGAACGTGGAGCGCGAGGCCCAGCGCCTCGCCTCGCTGCGGGCCCGCCCGGTGCTGGCCAACCCCGAGTCCATGGTCCAGTTGCGCCGCGAGGACGTGGTGCGCCTGGGCCAGCGCAGCACCCTGGCGATGCGTGCGGCGCTGGCGCGCGGCCACGACTCCATCGGGCACCTGCGCGCCCAGGTCCGCGCGCTGTCCCCGCAACAGACCCTGGACCGCGGCTATGCGGTGGTGCAGCTCGACGACGGCGGCATCGTCCGCTCCGCCGCGGATGCACCGGCGGGCGTTGGGATCCAGGTGCGCCTGGCCCGCGGCCGCCTGGCCGCCACCGTCACCAACAGCCATTCCCCGGAAGAAGGATGAACCCCATGAACACCGAAGCAGCCAACACCGACATCGCCACGCTGAGCTACGAGCAGGCCCGGGAGGAACTGGTGGCCGTGGTCGCGCAGCTCGAGGCCGGGGCCGCGACCCTCGAGCAGTCCCTGGGGCTGTGGGAGCGCGGCGAGGCGCTGGCCGCCCGCTGCGAGGCCTGGCTGCAGGGCGCCACCGCGCGCCTGGATGCCGCCCGCGAGCCCAACGGGCCTTCGTCGCCCGCATCGTCCGCATCCTGAACGGGTCCCGGCGACGGGGGTCCCGGGCCCGACCGGGCCGCCGGGTCCTGACCGGGCACTATCCCTCCGCCCCCCCCGGATTCGGCGCCGGCGCAGGTCCGGATGGCAACCGGCGCGCCCAGGCCGCTCGCCAGTTGGCGGCACTTGCCGGGAAGCGGCGCGCGCTAGGAGTCCCGGCGCCGGGCTCCGGCTCACCGAAGGTGGGGTCCGGGACTGAATGGCCCCAACGTTGGCCGCGGGGAGGATTCAACAGGCAGGGGCGCGCTGTGTGGAAACGAAATCACGGACGGGGCGATCCCGGAAACCATCACGCGCAGACAATGCCCACCGGTCTTGGTACTCTGTGATCACCGCACAGGTTTGCGGTGATCGGAACTGCGGATTTGGAAGGGCGTCACCCGTGAGCATCCCCTTGAACCAGGTACCCGCGCATCGAGTCAACGGCTCGGCACCTTCCAGGACAAACCCGCTTGCCATCGCCGCATTCGCGACGTCGTTCTTTATCGGCATAACGGGCGTCATTTTGGGGCATATCGCCCTGCACCAGATCAAGAGAACTGGCGAAGACGGCCGTTGGCTGGCGATTTCGGCGCTGGTCATCGGTTACTTAGCCACGGTGCTATTCGCTTATTTCCTCGCCAGTCTCCTGTCGGCGACCTCCTGACACCCCGGATCCAGCCCGGCGTCACGGCCCGTACCTCGTTCTACCCGCGAACGTCGGCTGGGAAGGTTTGGGTTCTTCCGGGATCCCGCTTCCGCGACGGTTCCGCTACCCGGTCCTGCGGTAGCCCCGGTTGAGCAGGCCGCCGATCATTCCCGCCACCGCAGCCGGCAGGGCGACCACGGCTACGAGATGCCGGAGTAAGGTGTACGGCTCCACCAAGGCGACTCCCCCAACCAGCACAGCAGGGGCCGCAACGCACGCGGTGACCCAGTGCGGATGACCTCGTAGGAACGAGCAGAGCGCTGCTGTCAACGAGGCCGCGGAGCCGCCTAGCAGGTAGCGGCTGCCGACGATGGCGTCCTCCTCAAGTCCAGGCACGGGGAGATACCCGATGAACGTTGACACCCACAGACCCTTGGCCATTAGGGCAATGGATGTCACCACCAGCAGGGCCCAGAGGATCGCGCCCAGCCACCCCCGGCGCTGAATGGAAGGCCGGTCCCGGCTCATCGCTTCTGCTCCGCTCCCTGTCATCGGACAAACTTGAACGTTGCCCGGTGTGAGCTGCCGTCGTCCATGGTCAGGTCAAACGTCCGGCAGGTCCCTGCCCAGCTGGTCTCGGTTTTCCACACGTAGTTGTACGTCTTGGACTCCGCGTCATAGCTAAGGGAGCTTGCTCCGGCTGTCGACGCGGCCTCCACAGCGCTCACAGGCGCGTCGGCCGGACACGTTACGCGGACGGAGGTGGGCGACCCCTTCGAGATGACGTCCAGGCCGAAATCTCCGCCGAGCCCGAACTTCATAGGGATGGCGCGCCCCGCCTTGACTTCACTAATGGCTGGCTCCGGCGCCACCGGCTTGAAGAATCCGGTGAAGGTGTAGTTGGAAATGGTGACCACGTGGTCTGCAGAGGCGAAATCCTCTCCCCCGGCGTTGTCCTTGATGGCCAGCGTCGTCAGATATCTACCCGCGGCCTTATATGTGTGGGCCACCTTGCTGCCAGTGGCTGAAGTGCCGTCACCGAATTCCCACAGGTAGTCGATAACGTTGCCGTCAACGTCCGTGCTGGCCGCCGCGTCGACGGTAACGGTCCGACCATCCTGGCTCAGGCTAAACCGGGCCACGGGGTCTTTGTTGTCCGGAGGGGTATGCCAGACGGTCAGGCGGGTCTGCTCACCCTGGGGAGCAACTTGAGCTCCGTAGAGTGTTGCCGTCCATGTCCCTGGCTCGCTTGTGGTCAAGCGATAGCTTTCGAATGTGGGGCCCACTTCGTGCTGGACATCGGCGCTATTGACGTCACGGTCAATCACGCGGCCCGACGGTGAAGTCAAGGTCAGGACAACGTCGCTTCCGGGCCACTGCGTGGAGATGCGCAAAGGCTCCCCTGATGACTCGAAGGTCGTCTTGATGGTCTGCCCCGGAAGGACGTTGTAGTACGTACCGGGATCCGGGGAGGTCAACGAATCGGTCAACGTGCCGGTGATCAGCTCATGACCGAAGGCGTTCGGGTGGAATGACTCCGGGTCGCCCAATCCGACGAGGCCGTTGAGGAAGTGGACTTTCGAGGGGCCGCACAGCTCATGGCCCTTCGGGGTCTCGTAGATGTCCGCGTACTGCAGACCCAAGCTCCCGGCCTGGTTGCTGATCAAGCCGTTTAGCTTCCGGATATTCGAGTCGATCCAGCGCTGATCTGCCATTCGGAAGCCGCCGCAATAGTCCTTGGAAGAGTCGTTGTTGTTGCCTCCTTCCACAAAGAACCGGGGATACCCAAGGATTACGACTCGCGCAAACGGGGCACGCCGGCGCACCTCCCTGTATGCCTTGCCAAGCTTGTCGTCGCTTACCAGGGAGTCGTAACTCGCCTGCAAGGTGTCACCGAGATCCTCTTCACAGCTGGATTCTGCAAATGGGTTGAATGCATCGCCGATGGATGATGTGAAGCAGTCGTTGAGGATGGGCCCAAACCCGAGGTCGTTGCCGCCCACGCCAATGGTGACCAGTTTGGTGCTGCTGTCCAGCCTGTCGAGCTGGGCGGTGCCGTCGGTGTACGGAGGCCCTGAGGATGAAACAGTCAATGCGAGATCGTCGGTAGTGGCGCCGCTGCAGGCCCCGAAATCCAAATCGAGGGCAACTGTGCCATTATCTACAAGGCGTTTCGGGTAGGCCATTGCTGAGCGGTGGCATTTGTTCCCCGGCACATCCGTCAGGGGCAGGTATTCGTAGGCGCCCTCACCGGACTGGAAGGAGTCGCCCAGTGCGACGTAGCGGGTCAGTGGGGCGTTACCTCCACGAACGCGGAAGATATGGCGCCCTGGGATAGTGCTGTCGGTGCTGGTTTTCGCGAGCCCGGTAGGGCTGGAATCAAGGAACGCACCGTTGGTGAGCGAACCGGCGATCTGGTATGAGCTGCCGTCCCTCTCGCTGCCGTTGGAGAACCCGGCCGAGGCTGAGGTTCCGCCGAGGCCGCCGACGCCACCGCTGGCGGAACCGGCTTCCCACTGCACTTTGTCGTAGTTGAAGACGATGTCGAAGTCACCGGGGTTCTTGGAGTCTTCCCTGTTGACCAGGAGCATTTGGAAGCTGTTGAGCTTGTCCGTTTGGCGCGAGTAGTAGCCGACGTTGATCCAGTTCACGCAGAACGCTCGGTGGCCTTCATAAGTGGTTTCGCCCCAGCCGTATGTGACCGGTTGGGAACCTTCGCCGCGGGTGTCTACGTCCGCGAAAAACGGCGCGATGATTTGGGATTTGGTGCCTGCAAGTCCAAATGGCGTGTATGTGGAGAGGGGTCCGTCGAAGGTGACGTCGCCGTTGTTGTTCACCCATAGGCTCTGGAATGACGATCCGTAGAAGTTGACGCCGAACGGCAGAGGGACCTGTGGGGATGATGAGTCATCGTTGGCGGTGAGGACATTCTCGTTGCAGTCAGCGGTGTTGATCACCGCTCCCTGGGTCTCTGGTGCCGCTTGAGCCACGACAGGCTGAGCAGCGAGTGCTGCGGCCAAGGCTATGGCTGATACTTTTCCCCACGTACGACTAGGCATTTTTCGCATTGCGGCGCGGGGGGGGGGGGGGGGCGGCGGC
>NZ_JAUSSH010000028.1 GCF_030812255.1 Paeniglutamicibacter psychrophenolicus
GTGCGGACCCTGAAACCATTCACCAATAAAATAAATAAATTGGTATCAACAAATTTGGCACACTATTGAGTTCTCAAACAACAGACGCTTCCAACCTCCACGACCCGGGCTTATGATTCCTGCCGGCGCTTCGCTCTGGAGCAACTTGTCTACCTTACCCCACCGCGTGTCCCGACGCAAATCCACCGTTTCCGGCCCGACCTGGTCTAGCATGCGATTCCCGCCGTCGTTTCCGGCGCACGAAGGCAACCGGGAAAAACTGGGTGGGGGTTTTGGTAGAGATTTCGGTCGCCCGGCGATTCCTTCAGCGGCTTTCCCGCTGTGTCCCTCGCGGCGACTTAGAAAACTATACACACCGTTTCCCACCACGGCAAATCGGCGGTTACCTGCAACGACTGAGCAAAGAACCCATGCAAACAAAGGGAAGGCACGCTTGCCACGGCATCCAGTCAGGCCAATTGGCGGAAACAGAAAGTAGTGATCCGCGCCATGCTGACACCCCCGTAATCCAAAGCAGGCAGCTGCACGAATCTGGACGATTGATAGCTCGGCACGGTTTCACCCAGCTAAAGCAAGAGTTCCTTGATCAACAGGCTGAACAAGAACCAAGGAGGACAGCGCCTCACCCTTTGTTAGATTGTCACCGAACTTTGGGATCCACCCGGTACATCGGTGCGTCAAAATCAGCCATGGTCCTCCAGCTCAGATCTGGACCCCGCGACGATCCAGCAGTGCAAGCAAGAGAGCATTGAAGTCGTAGCTGCCAGTCAGCCTGGGCTTCACGTCGGTCTCAGAATACCGGGGATGGCGATCGGGATCCTGCGCGCGTACTATTCCCAGACCATGCCACGGGCAGTCACTATTGGCCCCATATTCGACTACGCAGTTTTCGGTACGCGCCATACGCGCATCCGACACTTGCTCAAGATTTTAACGGAGTGCGGTTGACTCGGCGTGTGCTCACGACACCGCTTTGGCGCCGAGCTCGAGCGTCTTCCGATCATGAGTGAGGCCGCCTCGCCGAAACGCTGACACGATCCCTCATGCGTCCCTGACCCCTGGGGTTCCGGTTATAAGAAAACCCGATACCAACGGCAGCGACTCCACCGGTGCTCTGCCATGATTCTCAACTGGATTGACGACCCGCGGCATAAATAGCGGAACTACACCGAGAGTGCCCGGTAGCTACTACCGCGGGCATCCTGCCACCTCAAGACAGAAGTAGAACTTAGTTCCTCCCTGTTCCCATGGCCTCCCACACCGGTGGCTAGGGTGTTCTGCATTCGAAGGCATAACAGCTATGCGGCGCGGCTTGGCTATGGAGCGGGTACCTACTACGGCGTCGATACACAGTCTTCTCGGTTGCTGTCGATTGTGCTCTGAAAACATGGATAGCATCGGGATCAAATGACGTCCGCTGTTCCTGACCGAGCAATGCACTCTCCCCGCTACCTCCTTGCAGCCACCCTTGGCTTCGGACCATCTCTGCGGTTAACTCTGGCTTAACTCTGGCTGCAAGAAGGGATTCCGCGCACCTCGGTTGAGTCTCGTGGATTTCTCTCTAACCGGGCAGGATGATGCATATAGGCCCCGGCAATGTCGTAGATACATAAATTCACGAGCTAGGCCCTTCAAGCCGGAATTAGTCGTGCGAGCAGCATTGACGCAGCACCATTGGCGCGAACCGACACGGTTGGTTACCGGAGGGTGCCCCTATCTTTTTCGCAAGCCCTTTTCGGGGTTTTCCCGGAAAAACTTTGCGAATTTCGGTGCCGGCGTTTTTGGGCATGGCTTCGCGCCCGGACCGGTGGTCCGGGCCGGGCTGAGGAAGTGTTTTCGGCTGGCGCTTTAGGCGGCGAGGGCCTCGGGCACCTCATAGGGAGCGCCGTCGCGGAGCATCGCGAACAGGACATTGCAGCGGCGGCGGGCCAGGGCGATCACGGCCTGGTTGTGCTTCTTGCCCTCGGCGCGCTTCTTGTCGTAGTAGGCCCGCGAGATGTGGTCCTTGCATTTCAGCGACGCGAACGCCGAGAGAAACAGGGCGCGCTTGAGGACCTTGTTGCCCTTGCGGGAGGAGTGGTCCCCGCGGATGGAGGTCCCGGACCGCCAGGTCACCGGCGCCAGCCCGGCATAGGAGGCCAGGTGTCCCGGGGTGGCGAAGTCCTTGCCGCTGACCTCGGTGAGGATCCTGGCCTGGGTGCGGATCCCGACCCCGGGCATGGTCTTGAGCAGCACGTGCAGCGGGTGGTCCTTGACCAGCTCCTCGACGCGGGCCAGCACGGCGGCGCGGGAGGCCCTGGTGTGGGCCAGGGAACGGGCCAGCTCGGGCAGGACGATGCCGGCGCCCTCGGTGCCCGAGACCACGACGCTCTGGGCGGCCAGGGCGGCGGTGACGTCCCTGGCCCAGCCCTTCCAGGCCCGGGGCGCGTGCTTGCGCAGCAGGGCGCCGATGCGGGCTTCCCCGGCCCGGCGCAGGGCCGCCGGGGTCGGGTATTTGGCCAGCAATTCGGCCATCGCCGGGTGATCCAGGTGCTTGCCGATGACCCGTTCCAGGGCCGGATGGATCTGGGTGAGCAGCCCGCGGATCCGGTTGGAGGTCGCGGTGCCCGCTTGGCCAGGTCGTCGTCGAATCCGCAGAGCATCGACAGCTCGGCGACCTGCGCCTCGGGGACCTCGACGGTGCGCAGGGATTCGGGCATGATGCGTGCAGCATTTGAGATTATGTACGCATCTCTCGAATCCGTTTTGGCCTCGCCGGGATGCAGATCAGCGATGCGGCGCATGGCCAGTCCGGGCAGGTATGCGACCTGGATCCCGGCGGCCTGGGCGACGGCGACCGGCAGTGCGCCGATGGTGGCCGGCTGGTCCACCACGAAGAGCAGGGGCCCGTGCTTGGCCAGGGACTTGATCAGGGTTCTGAGCTTGGCCTCGTCCTGCGGCAGGGCCTTGTCCAGGAGCTTCTTGCCGGACTTGTCCAGGGCCACGGCGTGGTGGTTGGTCTTGCCGACGTCGACGCCGATGAACACGTCGATGGAGTCGTGGTTGTGGATCATGGTGCACCTCATTCGTAGAGCCATGGGTCATGGCAGCGGATGAAACGGTGCTGGCTCGTCCTGCGGCTCCTCGGCTCGGCATCCACGTTACGACCGACAATTGGACGGGTGGTGGCTTGTCCGGATCCGGCCCCTATTAGCGATGTCCTTGGTGCCTTTCGGTCCCGGTGACAGCACCCCCCGGATCATGAAATAACAGGGGGAGTGAATCATGCCGGGACCGACAGGCCAGCAACCCCAATCCTTACCCATGAGGCTCGGTTAAGGGGCTACTAAAAAGGTAACGGGGGGTCTTCTTATCGAGCGTTCGGGCCGGCGAGGAATGCCAGCTTGTACTAGGGCATCAGCAGGCGACACGCGAGCAGACGCCAGACCGCCAACGACGAGCTTCGGCATGCGGCCGGAGACACGCCCACAATTGGCATATTTTTGGGCCACCATCGTCTGCGCCGGCGATCCACCCTTTTCCTGGCCTGCACCGCGCGTTTGTTGCCCCGCTGGGCAAGGAGTTCGTGCAGATGAAAACTTGTTTTCCTCATTGATACCTGAACTGCCGCGCTGTACTGTGCTTGGAATGCGCGTCAGGTCTAACCAGGACTTCAGAGTCGAGCGCATCCAGCGGCGAATCTCAGCTCGGCGATCCTTGATTCGAGGATCGAGGACATGCTCGAGGGAGAGGGCCGTCGGCGGAAGGTGGTACTTGGCCGAAGACTGATTTTGAATGCAACTGCTGCAGGAGGTCCTCACCGGCTGGGCACGATACCTGACGGCTCTGTTCTTCAACGTTGGAGGCAGTCCGATTCTGCTGTCGTGGGCCGTAGCCGGCATTCCAGGGCCGAGCGGTAACCCCACCGATGTGATCTGGCCCCGATCTGTCAGGCGAAACCCGGTGGGCTCGGAAGGTCGAGGGCCTCGAGCCAAAGTACGGAGGCCCAACGCGGGGAAGCGCAAGATTGTCTGTAGGCGGCCATGAGGAAATGCCCACCTGCGGCCACCGCTGAGCTCACAGATGGCCACAAACCAATGGACATTCGTGTGTGGTCCATTTCCTGCCACGGGCTTTCAAGCGTCCGAGCAAGAAGTTCTAAATTTGGCATTGGATCGGCACCAATAGGAGCCGTGCCTGACAGGGCCGGGACACACCTACCCTGCGACACGCTTCGGTCGGCATTCGCTGCCGATCCGGGGAAATACTGTTCGAGACGGACAGGTCGTGCCGATCTTCCGTTGTCCCACTGACCGGTGGGCACGCAATCGTAGCTGGACCCCACGTGACCCGGGCGCAAATCGAAGCCCCAGCCACCTGCGGATTCGAGCTTTTGGCGTGGCTGAGCGCCAGCGGGCCACCCTCGTGGCCGGGCATGGCAAATAGGGTGACCTCATGATGACCGCCAGTGGGCATATTTCCAAGGCCACCAACAGCAATTATCTCTTGCGGTCGTCGGTGCCGCCAAGGGCGTTCTGAATGCGGATCCCCTGAAGGTCACGTCCGACTGCCACGGATGACAACATCACGATGCCGTTGGGATGCGCCCAAGAAAGGGCAGTGCCCCGGGCGCATAGACCTCCGCGTTATGGTTGGTCGTTGGTTGCCCTGGTTTCGGCGGTGCCCTGTGCCCGGCCGGCCGGCGGGCGGGGCACGCCTTAAGCGGGTGCGGCCCCCGGCGGGTGCCGGGGG
>NZ_JAUSSH010000029.1 GCF_030812255.1 Paeniglutamicibacter psychrophenolicus
CCTTGGACCTTGGGCCGGTAGATCGCCCGTGGCGAGCCACCGACACCAAAGTAGACCGGTGAGTACAGTTTGGGCATCTAAATGGATACCCCTTTCTCGGAAATAGCCGCGAGGGAGCGATTGCGGTTAGCGACTCATGGATAGATCCGCTCACATCGGATTGGACGATGCCCGAGCCGCGCTGATCCTGGACAGCGCACAGGATGGAAATCGGAAGCTGGATCTCACCGCGTTCCATGAAACCGCTCAGTCTGCTATGGCCAAAGTCCTGACGCTGGATGTATACGGTGCCTGCCATATGGCGGACCCAGCCACTGTCTCCTCTGTTGCCCGGGCATTGGTAGCGGGCAACGATTCCGCCGGCAATTGTTTGAACGACCCGTTCATGGTTACATCGGCAAACCCGATGGGCTACTCGTTCGTGTGGACGAACACCTGTACCAGGCAAAATGCGGTTCCCGGATATTTGATATTCACGACGGTCGATATCGTGCGTGGAATGCCAGCAACGCCGCCGGCTCGAACGATTCGACGACTTGACAGCTTGCGAAGGCCTTGCACCCAGTTCCACGAACGTCAGAAATTCGCCACGCATGCACCGGTCCGCAGTGGGAAACGCTCGCACAGCCAGCGGTATCAGCCGCTCTGGCATATGCGATTCCAGGGGGTTGCCGTACTCCTTGGCACATCCCTGAGCCAAGAGAACAACTATGTGGGTTGAAGTGCTCCAAGGCTTTCGGACCGGATCTAGAGATCGCCGTTGTGCATGTAGGAGGATTCCTTGCTGCACGCATTCTCGTCCGGCAGGATGTAGTGACGGGAGCCCCTCTCGTTGAACACCTGCAGCCAGCATAAGAAGCCTCCTCTCGTTCGTGCCCCAACTACCCCTGGCGTGGAACACGTGAGGCAGACGCTTCATCAAGCGCTTTGAATACAGCATTGCAAATACGTGAACCATCTTGAAGGAGAACCTTGACCAACCAGAAGCCGGAGAATGCCACCGAGGGAGGACCCGTCATCCACGGGACCCTGGAAATGCTTGAGGATCAGGTATACCTTCGATTCGAGCTCAACTTGGATCATGCAGTCGAGAGTGTGTGGCGGGCGGTCAGCGTACCCGATGAACTTCGGCGATGGTTCCCCGGAGCCGTTGACTGGACCCCAGAATCGGGGGAGACCTTCGAGGCAGGAGGAGCCCTGCTTGAGGTGACCGAAGTTGATGTGCCGCATCACTTGGCCTGGACATATGCCGGCCAATTGCAAAGCTTTGAGCTTGTGGATGTGGGAGACGGTTGCAGGCTTACCTTCGTCCATGTCTTCGATGACCTTCCACTCGCAGCGCAGACGGCAGCGGGGTGGGAAAGCTATCTCATGCGACTTGATCCGCATCTTCGCGGTGAGCACCTAACCGAGGCGAATGCACATGGGCAGTGGGCCGAGATCCATGAACTCTATGCCGAACGTTTCGGAGTTGACCCGGAACCAGGCCGCAAGTTCGCCGAGGCATTGCGTTCGGCCGAATCATGAGACTGCAAATCCGGGCCTTGCCTTGCGCCGGCCCGTTGGCATAGATCCCTTCATGCACTGACGCTCGACCACATCTCTCGTGGAGGGAACGCGGTCCTTCCCGGGTGACGCTCTTCTGTTCAACGGCTGGCCACCGTGACTGAAGCAAGGCGCCATTTGAGTATCAGGCCGCATTGGCCATCTAAGGTGTCGCCGGGCTCACAACGTCATTTTTGGGGTTCCGGTGGCCAAAACTGCCCCCAAGGGCCGTTTCTGGGCTTCTATCCCGCGGTTTTTAGCGAAGAGAGGGCCCGATTTGCCGTGGTGGGAAATGGTGTGTATAGTTTTCTAAGTCGCCGCGAGGGACACAGCGGGAAAGCCGCTGGAGGAATCGCCGGGCGACCGAAATCTCTACCAAAACCCCCACCCAGTTTTTCCCGGTTGCCTTCGTGCGCCGGAAACGACGGCGGGAATCGCATGC
>NZ_JAUSSH010000030.1 GCF_030812255.1 Paeniglutamicibacter psychrophenolicus
GTCTGTTGTTTGAGAACTCAATAGTGTGCCAAATTTGTTGATACCAATTTATTTATTTTATTGGTGAATGGTTTCAGGGTCCGCACCCCCGTGTGGATTCCTGGGGCAATTTGCCGGGATTTTTTTACTTGGTGCAACCCGGTCGACTTTTTCCAGTCGGCGTGTTGGTTGTGTCTGTATTTTTTTACGGAGAGTTTGATCCTGGCTCAGGATGAACGCTGGCGGCGTGCTTAACACATGCAAGTCGAACGATGACCCCGTGCTTGCACGGGTGATTAGTGGCGAACGGGTGAGTAACACGTGAGTAACCTGCCCCTGACTTCGGGATAAGCCTGGGAAACTGGGTCTAATACCGGATATGCACCGTGGACCGCATGGTCCTTGGTGGAAAGACTTGTTGGTCAGGGATGGACTCGCGGCCTATCAGCTTGTTGGTGAGGTAATGGCTCACCAAGGCGACGACGGGTAGCCGGCCTGAGAGGGTGACCGGCCACACTGGGACTGAGACACGGCCCAGACTCCTACGGGAGGCAGCAGTGGGGAATATTGCACAATGGGCGAAAGCCTGATGCAGCGACGCCGCGTGAGGGATGACGGCCTTCGGGTTGTAAACCTCTTTCAGTAGGGAAGAAGCGAAAGTGACGGTACCTGCAGAAGAAGCGCCGGCTAACTACGTGCCAGCAGCCGCGGTAATACGTAGGGCGCAAGCGTTATCCGGAATTATTGGGCGTAAAGAGCTCGTAGGCGGTTTGTCGCGTCTATCGTGAAAGTCCGAGGCTCAACCTCGGATCTGCGGTGGGTACGGGCAGACTAGAGTGATGTAGGGGAGACTGGAATTCCTGGTGTAGCGGTGAAATGCGCAGATATCAGGAGGAACACCGATGGCGAAGGCAGGTCTCTGGGCATTAACTGACGCTGAGGAGCGAAAGCATGGGGAGCGAACAGGATTAGATACCCTGGTAGTCCATGCCGTAAACGTTGGGCACTAGGTGTGGGGGACATTCCACGTTTTCCGCGCCGTAGCTAACGCATTAAGTGCCCCGCCTGGGGAGTACGGCCGCAAGGCTAAAACTCAAAGGAATTGACGGGGGCCCGCACAAGCGGCGGAGCATGCGGATTAATTCGATGCAACGCGAAGAACCTTACCAAGGCTTGACATGTGCCAGACCGCCGTGGAAACACGGTTTCCCCTTTGGGGCTGGTTCACAGGTGGTGCATGGTTGTCGTCAGCTCGTGTCGTGAGATGTTGGGTTAAGTCCCGCAACGAGCGCAACCCTCGTTCCATGTTGCCAGCGCGTAAAGGCGGGGACTCATGGGAGACTGCCGGGGTCAACTCGGAGGAAGGTGGGGACGACGTCAAATCATCATGCCCCTTATGTCTTGGGCTTCACGCATGCTACAATGGCCGGTACAATGGGTTGCGATACTGTGAGGTGGAGCTAATCCCAAAAAGCCGGTCTCAGTTCGGATTGGGGTCTGCAACTCGACCCCATGAAGTCGGAGTCGCTAGTAATCGCAGATCAGCAACGCTGCGGTGAATACGTTCCCGGGCCTTGTACACACCGCCCGTCAAGTCACGAAAGTTGGTAACACCCGAAGCCGGTGGCCTAACCCCTTGTGGGAGGGAGCCGTCGAAGGTGGGACCGGCGATTGGGACTAAGTCGTAACAAGGTAGCCGTACCGGAAGGTGCGGCTGGATCACCTCCTTTCTAAGGAGCAACTAGCACCAGGTGTGCACGCCAAAGCGCGTGTTTCACGGGTGTTCAGTGCTGCTCGCATCCACCACTTGTGTTGGTGGGCGAGTGCTCAAGGGTGGAATATCAACAAATCATGGCCGTCCATCGCTGGTGGATGGTCTTCTAGTACGCCCCCGGCTTGTCCGGTGGCTGGAACGGGGACCATTGATGAGCGCGGGTGG
>NZ_JAUSSH010000031.1 GCF_030812255.1 Paeniglutamicibacter psychrophenolicus
TTTGTCCTTGTTTTGCATAAGCAATTTCTTATGAATTATTGAACCTGGTATGCATGCCCCTCGCGGGTGTGTGTTTCTTGGTTCTTTCGATTGTATGTATGAAGCTCATGTAAATTTTTGACCCTTGTTTGTGGTCAAGTTTTTAAGGGCGCACGGTGGATGCCTTGGCATTGGGAGCCGAAGAAGGACGTGGGAATCTGCGATAAGCCTGGTGGAGTCGATAACCGGACGTTGAGACCAGGATTTCCGAATGGGGAAACCCCGCACCATGTCATGTGGTGCGACCCGCAGCTGAACACATAGGCTGCGTGGAGGGAACGCGGGGAAGTGAAACATCTCAGTACCCGCAGGAAGAGAAAACAAAAGTGATTCCGTTAGTAGTGGCGAGCGAACGCGGATGGGGCTAAACCGAGCCATGTGTGATAGCCGGCGGGCGTTGCATGGTCGGGGTTGTGGGACTTTCACGTTCCAGTTCTGCCGGACTGGTGAAGTGAGGTGCGGGCGCATAGGCGAATCGGCTTGAATGCCGGACCATAGAGGGTGAGAGTCCCGTAGTGCGAATGTGTTCCGCCGCTTTGTGAGAGCATCCCAAGTAGGACGGGGCCCGAGAAATCCCGTTTGAATCCGCCAGGACCACCTGGTAAGCCTAAATACTACCCAATGACCGATAGCGGACAAGTACCGTGAGGGAATGGTGAAAAGTACCCCGGGAGGGGAGTGAAATAGTACCTGAAACCGTGCGCTTACAATCCGTTGGAGCCTCCTTGTTGGGGTGACAGCGTGCCTTTTGAAGAATGAGCCTGCGAGTTAGTGTTACGTCGCGAGGTTAACCCGTGTGGGGAAGCCGTAGCGAAAGCGAGTCTGAATAGGGCGAGTCAGTGGCGTGATCTAGACCCGAAGCGAAGTGATCTACCCATGGCCAGGTTGAAGCGCGTGTAAGAGCGCGTGGAGGACCGAACCCACTTCAGTTGAAAATGGAGGGGATGAGCTGTGGGTAGGGGTGAAAGGCCAATCAAACTTCGTGATAGCTGGTTCTCCCCGAAATGCATTTAGGTGCAGCGTTGCGTGTTTCTTGCCGGAGGTAGAGCTACTGGATGGCTAATGGGCCCTACAAGGTTACTGACGTCAGCCAAACTCCGAATGCCGGCAAGTGAGAGCGCAGCAGTGAGACTGTGGGGGATAAGCTTCATAGTCGAGAGGGAAACAGCCCAGAACGCCAACTAAGGCCCCTAAGCGTGTGCTAAGTGGAAAAGGATGTGGAGTTGCGAAGACAACCAGGAGGTTGGCTTAGAAGCAGCCACCCTTGAAAGAGTGCGTAATAGCTCACTGGTCAAGTGATTCCGCGCCGACAATGTAGCGGGGCTCAAGCACACCGCCGAAGTTGCGTCATTCATATTTTTGGCAGGCCTTCGTGGTCCAGCCGTGTGGATGGGTAGGGGAGCGTCGTGTGGGCAGTGAAGTCGCGGTGTAAACCAGCGGTGGAGCCCACACGAGTGAGAATGCAGGCATGAGTAGCGAATGACGGGTGAGAAACCCGTCCGCCGAATGATCAAGGGTTCCAGGGTCAAGCTAATCTGCCCTGGGTAAGTCGGGACCTAAGGCGAGGCCGACAGGCGTAGTCGATGGACAACGGGTTGATATTCCCGTACCGGTGAAAAACCGCCCATATTGACCTGGTGATGCTAACCACCCCAAGTGCCCACCATCCTTCCTTCGGGAAGGGTACCGGGTGTGCGGCGTGGGACCCGAACCAGGGAGGTAAGCGTATTAACAGGTGTGACGCAGGAAGGTAGCCGAGCCAGGCAATGGAATTGACCTGGTCCAAGGATGTAGGGCGAGTCATAGGCAAATCCGTGACTCAC
>NZ_JAUSSH010000032.1 GCF_030812255.1 Paeniglutamicibacter psychrophenolicus
AGTCCATGCCCCCGGCTGTTGACGCAGCGCGGGGGTTCTTAATGTCATTTCAGCCTACCGGAAGCCTTGGGCACCTAAATGGATACCCCTTTTCCGAGAATGGGCGAGAAGGAGAATCAAGCGGCAGCCTCGAGCCCAAATGCCAGTAGACGACGTGGTTGATCACTACTGACACCAGCCTGCAAGACGGGCGCACGATCCGCTGACACTGAAGGGATGGGCCAGCAGGCCCTGCTGAAACACGGTCCGACATGACAATGCCCCGGGTGACACACCCGGGGCAGACACACTTTTTTGCTTATAAGCCGGAACCGAGGCCGGGATTCGGGGCTCTCGTCTGTTAAACATCGGAACCCCCGAACAATTATGTTCAGGGGTTCCGGGACGTTATGTCCGGCGGTGACCTACTCTCCCACACCCTCCCGAGTGCAGTACCATCGGCGCAGTGGGTCTTAGCTTCCGGGTTCGGTATGGGACCGGGCGTTTCCCCCACGCTATGACCGCCGTAACTCTATTACCGCGCATTCCTTATTCAGGAACGCTGGTGGCTTTATCGAGTCACAACAAGTGCTGTGGTTCTTCATAAATAACTATAGCGGAACGATGGGCTCAGCGCGAACGAATACCCGCTTATTGGCCGGTGAGGGTGGTCACAGCCACGTTTTCCTCGTCAGAGATGCTTCGCCATGCGAATGGATGTCGATTCATAGCCCAGGGACTCATAGAGCTTGCGGGCGCCGACGTTGTACCCGAAGACGTTTAGGCCAAGTTCAATGGCCCCGGCTAGTCTTGCCTCGTGCTCGGCCAGAAGCATTGCATCTCTTCCGTATCCCCTGCGTTGAAACGGCTCATAGATTTCTACATCCCAAACCCACCACTTTGAGGCATCGCCATTGGTTTGCGGGCCGATCCAGAGGTAACCAACTACATCGTCATCGGCAACGACGTTGAACACCAAATGAAGTTTTCGCTGCCGGCCGTTGGGGAATTGCTGCTCGAAGCTTGTGTCTGCTGCCGCTTTCGCCTCCGCCGGAGACTCGCCGGCGGTCATTCGACTCACGATGTACTCAGCTTTAATCGAGGCGATCCATTCAGGCATCTCCTCGACTGGCGTTGGCAATAGGTTCGCATGCATGGGTTCAATCCTTGCAGCTGCGCATGATCCAAGGCAATATGCATCAGGGCTGACCAATCATCGCAAACGACGAAGCCCAGCAAGTCGTTAACCAACCGATCATTACGATCGCTTCAGATTCGAAACAGCAATGGACAAGAGCCAAACAATGGATCGCCGGGGTATCCCGGAACCGCAGTAATGATCGGCGTCTGCCGGTCCCCCAGGACACGGGGTACGGCACAATGCGGCGTCCGCGATCCATGGCTCTGGGCACGAAGGTGGCTTGCGAGACATCCGGCCCGGTGCCGGTGCCGGTGCCGGTGGCCGGCCGGCCGGCCGGCGGGGCACGCCTGAAGCGGGTGCGGCCCCCGGCGGGTGCCGGGGGCCGGGAACGGGCGTTAAGCATCGGAACCCCCAAGCCAGTGGCTTGGGGGTTCCGGGACAAGTTGTCCGGCGGTGACCTACTCTCCCACACCCTCCCGAGTGCAGTACCATCGGCGCGGT
>NZ_JAUSSH010000033.1 GCF_030812255.1 Paeniglutamicibacter psychrophenolicus
AAAGGGGTATCCATTTAGATGCCCAAACTGTACTCACCGGTCTACTTTGGTGTCGGTGGCTCGCCACGGGCGATCTACCGGCCCAAGGTCCAAGGAGCCCGGCTTGGCTCGCGGCCCTCGGACCCCAGCCGGGCTTACCGCCTTGGGTTTCGGCACGCGCACCAACTCCTGATAAGAGACCGGTGGGGACAGAATTGCCCGTTGAATCAAGCGTAGGAACACCAGACCCCGGCTGCTGCTGTGGCGGCGGTTGAACCTGAACACGAATTCATCCAGATACTCCGGCTGGTGCTCCGTAGTCCCGGAGCCCTGGTAGGTGCCATCGAGCAGCCGCTTCACCGAAGCGAACAATCGGTGCACCGCAGGCAGTGAATGATGGGCCGGCAATCCCGACGCCGACACGTTCAACCGTTCGTGCGCGTACCCCTCCAGTGCAGCCGGGTAGGCGCTCCACCCGTCGGACACCACGGTGGATCCTGCCTCGATATTGGCTTGGATGAATGCCTTGAGCGAACCAGCCGACGCGTCGGCAATCACCGCCAGCCGAGCACGACCCCACCCATGCTTGTTGACTTCAATAGCTCCTGCGACCAGTGTCTTTCCGGCAGCACCACGTCCGACGGTGCCGGGGCGGGGACCACCGATGAACGTCTCATCAACCTCCACACGTCCCGTCAGTCGGCCACTGCCAGCTGAGCTCATCGCGGTGCGCAGCTTGCTGAGCATCGTCCACGCTGTTTGGTACGAGGAGATCGGCAGCACCCGATGTAGATGGGCCGCGGAGACACCCTGTTTGCCGGAGGTCATCAGCCAGACGGTTTCAAACCAGACCGTCAGCGGCGTCCGCGTCTTGTCAAAAATCGTTCCCGCGGTCACCGAAACGCGTTTGCGGCAATCCCGGCACCGGTACCGTCCAGCCTGCTTGATCGCACTGCGGCCTTCACATCCTGGGCACTGAAACCCCTGGGGCCATCGAAGCCAGTCCAAGTAGTCAAGACAGGCCTCATCATCCGGAAACCAGGCGCGCATCTGGGCAAGGTCGGCAGGATAATCCTGCCCAGCAATCGGCATAACGGTAGGCTTGATAGCGACGTACACCCCTTCTCGGTGTCAGTCCATGCCCCCGGCTGTTGACGCAGCGCGGGGGTTCTTAATGTCATTTCAGCCTACCGGAAGCCTTGGGCACCTAAATGGATACCCCTTT
>NZ_JAUSSH010000034.1 GCF_030812255.1 Paeniglutamicibacter psychrophenolicus
GCCTGAGATCCGATAGGCGCCCCCCTCGGGGGGTGATTCGGTGATCCTATGCTGCCAAGAAAAGCATCGACGCGAGGTTTTAGCCGCCCGTACCCCAAACCGACACAGGTGATCAGGTAGAGAATACTAAGGCGATCGAGAGAATCATGGTTAAGGAACTCGGCAAAATGCCCCCGTAACTTCGGGAGAAGGGGGGCCTGCCCCGTGACCGCCACTTGCTGGCGTGAGCGGGTGTGGGCCGCAGAGACCAGGGGGAAGCGACTGTTTACTAAAAACACAGGTCCGTGCGAAGTCGCAAGACGATGTATACGGACTGACTCCTGCCCGGTGCTGGAAGGTTAAGAGGACCGGTTAGCGCGCTTGCGTGCGAAGCTGAGAATTTAAGCCCCAGTAAACGGCGGTGGTAACTATAACCATCCTAAGGTAGCGAAATTCCTTGTCGGGTAAGTTCCGACCTGCACGAATGGAGTAACGACTTCCCCGCTGTCTCAACCATGAACTCGGCGAAATTGCACTACGAGTAAAGATGCTCGTTACGCGCAGCAGGACGGAAAGACCCCGAGACCTTTACTATAGTTTGGTATTGGTGTTCGGTGCAGCTTGTGTAGGATAGGTGGGAGACGTTGAAGCCCGGACGCCAGTTCGGGTGGAGTCATCGTTGAAATACCACTCTGGCTGTACCGGTCACCTAACTTCGGCCCATGATCTGGGTCAGGGACAGTGCCTGATGGGTAGTTTAACTGGGGCGGTTGCCTCCTAAAGAGTAACGGAGGCGCCCAAAGGTTCCCTCAGCCTGGTTGGCAATCAGGTGTCGAGTGTAAGTGCACAAGGGAGCTTGACTGTGAGAGCGACAGCTCGAGCAGGGACGAAAGTCGGGACTAGTGATCCGGCGGCACGTTGTGGAACGGCCGTCGCTCAACGGATAAAAGGTACCTCGGGGATAACAGGCTGATCTTGCCCAAGAGTCCATATCGACGGCATGGTTTGGCACCTCGATGTCGGCTCGTCGCATCCTGGGGCTGGAGTAGGTCCCAAGGGTTGGGCTGTTCGCCCATTAAAGCGGTACGCGAGCTGGGTTTAGAACGTCGTGAGACAGTTCGGTCCCTATCCGCTGCGCGCGCAGGAAATTTGAGAAG
>NZ_JAUSSH010000035.1 GCF_030812255.1 Paeniglutamicibacter psychrophenolicus
GCCTAGACGATTGATTCCAAGGGGTGACATGGCGGGCAAGGGTGTCCAGAATCGAGGTGTAATACCCAACTTCGAACCTGGAGAGTTCCGATGGACAACGATCTGGACACCCTTGCAACAGCACTGTACGCCTCGACGGACGACTTTTTGAAGGGCCATCCGGAACTGGCGCCGTGGCGGCCGGCGGTCGGCTTGCAGCCGCGGATCACCGATGCGGAACTGGTGACCGCGGCGGTGATGCAAGCCCTGCTCGGCTTCACCTCCGAACGGCGCTGGTTGCGCCAAGCCCGGGTTGACCTCATTGAATGGTTCCCGCACCTGCCCGAGCAGTCCGGCTACAACAAGAGACTGCGGCACCTGGGCGGAACCCTCCAGGCCGTGATCGCGCACCTGGGGCAGGACACGGACCTGTGGGCGGACGGGATCTGGATCGCCGATTCCACACCCGTGGAATGCGGCCGCTCCCGCGACACCGCGCACCGCTCCGACCTGGCCGGGTTCGCCGAATACGGGTACTGCGCCTCCCACTCGCGCTGGTTCTGGGGACTGCGCCTGCATCTGCTGTGCACCCCGGCCGGGATGCCGGTGTCCTTCGCCCTGACCGGCGCGACGGCCGATGAGCGCACGGTCCTGCTCGGCATGCTGGAATCGATGCCCGCCAGGGCCGGCGCCGGGCAGATGATCCTGGCCGACAAGAACTACTACGGGAAGCTCTTCGAACGGGACCTGGCCGAGGGCGGTATCGTCCTGGTCCGTCCCACCCGGCAGGGCGAGCGACGACGACCCGGCAAGGAATTCCTGAAGCCAATGAGGCAGGTCATCGAGTCAATCAACGACACCCTCAAGGGCCAGCTGGACCTCGAGGCGCACGGCGGGCGCACCATCGCCGGGGTCACCGTAAGGGTGCTGCAACGCATCCTCGCGATGGCCGCGGCGATCTGGCACAACCAAAACATCGGTGCCCATCCGCTGCGCTCCTTGACCGCCTATGACCACTGACCCCTTGGAATCAATCGTCTAG